>NZ_SHKQ01000001.1:4805000-7621090 GCF_004217235.1 Plantactinospora sp. CNZ321 | reverse complement strand
GGGATGGTTTGGCACCTCGATGTCGGCTCGTCGCATCCTGGGGCTGTAGCAGGTCCCAAGGGTTGGGCTGTTCGCCCATTAAAGCGGTACGCGAGCTGGGTTTAGAACGTCGTGAGACAGTTCGGTCCCTATCCGCCGTGCGCGTAGGATACTTGAGAAGGGCTGTCCCTAGTACGAGAGGACCGGGACGGACGAACCTCTGGTGTGCCAGTTGTCCCGCCAGGGGCACGGCTGGTTGGCTACGTTCGGGAGGGATAACCGCTGAAAGCATCTAAGCGGGAAGCCTGCTTCAAGATGAGGTATCCCACCCCTATTAGGGGGTAAGGCTCCCAGTGAGACGACTGGGTTGATAGGCCGGAGATGTAAGCCAGGTAACTGGTTCAGTTGACCGGTACTAATAAGCCGAGGACTTGACTACAAAGCTGCTACGCGTCCACTGTGTGATTCACAGCAAACGAACAACAGAAGAAACCCTACCGTGTGGGGTGGGGGTTGTTGTTTGTGTTGTTGATAGGGTTACGGCGGTTATGGCGGAAGGGAAACGCCCGGTTACATTCCGAACCCGGAAGCTAAGCCTTCCAGCGCTGATGGTACTGCACTCGGGAGGGTGTGGGAGAGTAAGACACCGCCGGACATCATCCACGAAGTGGCGCCACCCGATGCGGGTGGCGCCACTCGTGTTTCCGTGACAAGCAACGGACCGGGTAAAAGGGGGTTGGCCGGTTCCCACGGCCCCGACCACCCCCCAACCACTCAGCCGCCCAGGCTGGCTGCTGCCGAGGCGATCGCCGAGGAGAAGTAGCTCACCTGGGTGTAGACGCCAGGATAGTTCCGCCGTGCACATCCGTAGCCCCAGCTGACGATGCCCACCTGGACCAGGCCGCTGCCGCCCTGCCGGAACATCGGGCCGCCCGAGTCGCCCTGGCAGGAGTCGGTACCGCCGGAGAGCGGCCCCGCACAGATCTCCTCGGCCGCGATGACGTCGCCGTCGTACGCCGAGGGACCGTTGCAGACCTCGTCGCTGACGAACGGGACGCTTGCCTTCATCAGGTACCGCTGCTGCGCCCCACCTTCCCGGGTCGCACCCCAGCCGGCGACGGTGAACGTGCCGTTGTCGTAGGCGGTCGAGGTGGCGATCGGCAGGGTGCTGAGCCCGCTGACCGGGCTGGCCAGCCGGATCAACGCCCAGTCGTCGCCGTAGCCGTTGTAGCCGGGCGCCCGGTAGACGTAGTTGGAACGGACCTGGATCCGGCTCGACGACTGGAGGTCCACCACGCCCAGGGTGGCGGTGATGCTGGAGTTGCTGCCTGTACGCCCGACACAGTGTGCGGCGGTGAGCACCAGCCGGGGGCTGTAGAGAGAACCGCCGCAGCCCATCGAGAGTCGGACCATGAACGGGAACTCGCCCTGCGCGGCGCGGGTGCCGCCGACGATGAAGGGTGTGACGTCGGTGTTGTCCGGTGCGGCGCTGGCCGGTGCGGCCAGGATGACACCGCCGGCGGTTGCCGCGGCGAACGCGACGGCGGCCATGCGGCTGAGGAAGCGCCAACGAGCCATGGGGGTCCTCTCCGAGCATCGATGGCGCGCCTTGTGGGCGCGCCTGAGATCACGATGCCGGCAGCGTATGAACTTCCATCGCCATATAGCAATGTGCCGATGTCATCCCGGTTATGTCATACCACTGACCAGGTGATCGTCAGCCGCAGCTGTACCGGGGCTCTGCGAGGTACTTCCAGGTGAACTTCTCCCGCTTGACGACCTTCCCGTCCTTGTGGAAGAGCCGGAACGCGTCCTGGGTGAACCCGTTGATCCCGTTGGTGGGGATGCAGGACGGGCCCGGCTGGAGCTTGATCACCTTTGGCTTGGTGATGTTGCGGCGCGGGCTCCACTCCGTGGTCACCCTGTCGTAGATCTTGGTGCTCCAGATCGACACCGTGATCGAGTTGGAGGTGTGCGAGGTGTCGATCAGGACGCCGTACGGGGTGTTGTTCTTGAACTTGAAGTCGAGGTCCGGCCAGAAGATGGTCGACTCGATGACCGGGGGATAGCGGCTGAACCAGTAGGAGTGCGGCTTGTGCTCCACGTCCTCCAGCCCGGCGTAGTACGTCGCGTTGAACAGCGTGGTGGTGAACTGCGAGGTGCCGCCGCCGACCCCCGGTACCAGCTTGCCGTCCAGGATGACCGGCGCGTCCCGGTAGCCCTGGGCGTAGCCCCGCTCCCCGGTGTGCCCGTTGAGTGAGAAGGTCTCGCCGGGCTTCACCACCGTGCCGTCCACGTCCCGGGCGATCGTCACGATGTTCTGGCTGCGCGGCGAGCCGAGACCGCCGGTGAACCTGGTGGTGAAGGTGGAGACCCGCTCCTTGATTCCCATCCTGCTCAGGTCCTCGGCGCTGATCTTCGGCTCGACCGGCTTGAGCTGCGCCCGCACGGTACGGCCGTCGGTCTTCGGCAGTACCGTCAGCAGGTCCCGGGCCAGCGCGGCGGTGTCCACCCGAGAACCGCCGGAGCCGGCCACAATCTTCGGCTTGTTGCCCTGGATCGACATGCTGGCGTCCTTCGGCTTCACCTCGACCCTGCCGAGCTGGCCGGGCAGCGCGGCGCGGAGCTTCTTCTCGTCCATCCGAGGGACGATCTTGCCCGCCTTGTCGGCGGTCAGCACCAGGCTTTTGGCGATCACGGTCGGCGCGATGGTGAAGTTCCCCCGGTCGGTGGTCACCGTCACCGGTCCGGCAACCGCCGGCCTGGCCAGCTCGGTGACCAGCCGGTCGACCTCCTCGGCGGTGGTCGCCGGGTGCGTCTCGACCAGCGGTACCCGCACCGGCTGCCCGCGCAGCCATCCCTCGCGCAACGCCTTCGCCGACTCCTCGGCCTGCAGTCCCCTGCTCGGCTTCGGGTAGACCGGCCGGGGCGTCGTACCGCTGAACGTGATGGCCGGCAACGTCATCCGCTGCCCTGTCCCGCCGGCGATCTTCCGCAGCTCGGCGTCGAGCCTCTCGGCGTCGACGGTGACCACGGGCTCGGTGCTGTGGGAGCCGAAGAGCCGGCTCAATGGGCCCGGGCGGTGCCGGGCGGCCGCCGCCACCGTCGCGTCGACGTCGACCGTCAAGCCGACGGCCGCCGGTGACACCTCGCCGGTCTGGTCGCCGATGTGCACCTGGACCGGCCTGCTGAACGTGCCGGCCCGGGAGTCCAGGTCGGCGCGGAGCGTCTCGATTGCCTCGGCTCGGCTCCGGCCGCCAAGGTCGACGCCGAGCACGCTGGTGCCCCGGGGCACCTCACCGGCGTACGCGTAGCCGGCCGTGGCGCCACCGCTGGCGAGCAGCACGGCGACGGCCGCGCCACCGGTGAGCAGCAGCCGACGCACCCGGGCCCGAGGCGCCGGTTGTTCGGCGGCTTGCCCCGGAACGGTGGGGCCGGAACCCGGCCCCGGCGCCTTCCCGCCGGCCGACGTGGCGGTGGCGGTGGCGGTGGCGGTCTGAGGGGTGCCCGCGGCGGCGCCACCCGAGCCGTCGCCGTCGTTCTGTCCGACCGGGAGACTGACCGCGGTGATCTGGATGGTGGGACGTTCCTCGGCGGGCACCTTGACGGCGGGTATCCGCACGGTCGGCCGCTCGTCCGCGGGCACTCTGTCGTCGCCGCGCCGGCCGCCGGACCCGTCGCCGTGCTGACTCACGGAGTTGTCGCCGTACTGACTCACGGACACCCCTGCCTCACCGACACCTCAGCGCGATACGGCGGGCGGGCACGACAGCCGCCCGGAAAGGACCTTGACCGACTACGGTAGCCAAAAACTCGACCAGGACCGGCGGCGGGTCCGGTCAGAACGTGCCTGACCTCGGATTACCGCCGTGTCGCCCGGGCCTCCGGATCGATCGAACCCGCAGTGGACGGTGCCGGGAAGCGGTCGCGGCACGGGAGCGAAAACGGCGAATAGTCCGATCTCCGACATGGTGCGGCCGAACATCCATGGTGTTCCGTACACCTGGCAGCTCTCGGTACGCCACCGAGCCCGCATATGCTCCGACCGTCTACCCCCTTATCGGAGGCAACGTGATGCGCCGGAACAGACGCGGACGCTCGCTCAAGGCGCTGGGCGTACTGCTCACCAGTGGTGCGCTCGGTGTGACCAGCGGAGTGGCGGCCTTCGCCGCCGAACCCGTGGCGACGCCCTTTCTCAGCGAGATCCATTACGACAACGCCGGTACGGACACCGGCGAGGCGATCGAGGTCGAGGCCCCGGCCGGTACGGACCTGACCGGTTGGCAGCTCGTCCTCTACAACGGCAACAACGGAACCCCGTACCACACCCGGACGCTCAGCGGGACGGTGCCGGCGGCCGGGGTGGTCGTCGCGACGTACCCGACGGACGGCATCCAGAACGGCTCGCCGGACGGGATCGCGCTGGTCGCCCCCGACGGCACCGTCGCCGAGTTCCTCAGCTACGAGGGCGGGATGACCGCGGTCGGTGGCCCGGCCGACGGGCAGGCCGCCACCGACATCGGGGTGGCCGAGGGGAGCGGCACTCCGATCGGGGAGTCCCTCCAGCGGATCGACGGCACCTGGCGGGCACCGGCACTGAACAGCTTCGGCACCCGCAACACCGGCGGCGATCCGGACCCGGATCCGGACCCGGTCGGCTGTGACACCCCGGTCAGCCACACCATCGCCCAGGTCCAGGGCACCGGCGACGCGACGCCGCTGGCCGGTACCCGGGTGACCGTCGAGGGTGTCGTCACCGGCGACCACCGCACCGGCGGGTACAACGGCATCTACCTTCAGACCGCCGGCAGCGGCGGGCGGGCGCCGACCGCCGGTACCGCCTCCGACGGGATCTTCGTCTACCTGACCAGCAACGCCGCCAACCACCCGAGCGTCGCCCTCGGCGACCGGGTCCGGGTAAGCGGTACCGCGAGCGAGTTCAACGGACTCACCCAGGTCAGCATCGCGGCCCGGAGCGACGTGCAGGTCTGCGAGCACCAGGTCGCGCTGCCGGCGCCGGTCGCGCTCTCGCTGCCGCTGGACGCCCCGGCCCGGGAGTCGGTCGAGTCCATGCTGGTCGCCCCGGTCGGCGGGTTCACCGTCTCCGAGGTCTACAACACCAACCGGTACGGCGAGGTCGTGCTCGCCGCCGGTGACCGGCCCGCGGTGATACCGACCGACGTGGCCCGGCCCGGCACCGACGCCGCCCGCGCGGTGGCGGCGGCGAACAGACTCGCCCGACTGCTGGTCGACGACGGCCGGACCACCAACCTGGCCAGTGCCGGACTGCTGCCGCCGTACCTGGCGCCGGGCACTCCGCTGCGGGTCGGCGACTCGGTCGAGGCGTTCGGCCCGACGGTGCTGTCGTACGGGTTCGACGAGTGGCGGCTGCAGCCGACCACCCCGGTCAGCGCGGACACCCCACCGGCCGCCCGGACCACGTTCAAGGCGACCAACCCGCGTACGCCGGCACCCCGGGACGTCGGCGGAGACCTTAAGGTCGGCGCGTTCAACGTGCTGAACTACTTCGTGCACTTCGGCGGCGACGCCCGGGGTGCCGAGGACGAGGCGGCGCTGGCCAAGCAGGAGGCGAAGATCGTCTCGGCGATCAACGCGCTCGGCGCCGACGTGGTCGCCCTCCAGGAGATCGAGAACTCGGTCCGGTTCAACGCCGCCGACCCGCAGCAGGCGCTCAAGCGGCTCGTCGCCGCGCTGAACACCGCGGCCGGCGCCGGCACCTGGGACTACGTGCGTACCCCGGCGGAGCTGCCGGCCGCGGCCCAGCAGGACGTCATCACCACCGCGATCATCTTCAAGCCGGCCAAGGCGCAGCCGAAGGGCGCGTCCCGGTCGGTCAACGACGAGACGGTGTGGTTCAACGCCCGGGAGCCGATCGCGCAGACCTTCACGGCCGGCGCGACCACCTTCACCGTGGTGGCCAACCACTTCAAGTCGAAGGGCGGCTCCGACTCGGCGACCGGGGACAACGCCGACAGCGGGGACGGGCAGGGCGCGTTCAACGGTGACCGGGTCCGGCAGGCCGGTGCGCTGACCGCCTTCGTCGACCGGCTCAAGGCCGACAGCGGCAGCGACCAGGTGCTGCTGCTCGGCGACTTCAACGCCTACACCCGGGAGGACCCGATGCAGGTCCTCTACGACGCCGGGTACGTCGACCTGAACGACACCGGCAGGGCCAGTTACGTCTTCGGTGGCGAGTCCGGCTCGCTGGACCATGCGGTCGCCTCGGCGTCGCTGGCGGAACGGGTCACCGGGGTCGACGTCTGGCAGATCAACTCGCACGAGTCGTACGCCTTCCAGTACGACGGGCACCCGGCGTTCTTCGCCGCGGACCCGTACCGGGCCAGCGACCACAACCCGATCGTGGTGGGCCTGGAGACCGGGGCGACCGGACCGGTCGACCTGCGACTGCTCAGCGTCAACGACTTCCACGGTCGCCTGGAGTCGCCCGGCAACGCGCCGGACGGCCGCCCGGTCGGCGGTGCCGCCCAGGTCGCCGGACTGGTGGACCAGCTCCGTGCGGAGAACCCGAACACCCTGTTCGTCTCCGGCGGCGACAACATCGGCGCCTCCACCTTCGTCTCGGCGATCGACGACGACAACCCGACGATCGACGCACTGAACGCGATGGGGCTGGCCGCCTCGGCGGTCGGCAACCACGAGTTCGACAAGGGAGTCGCGGACCTGACCGGCCGGGTGACCGACCGGGCCGACTTTCCGCTGCTCGGGGCCAACGTCTACCGAGACGACGAGCGGGTGCTGCCGGCGTACTCGATCAGCAGCGTCGGCGGGGTCCAGGTCGGCTTCGTCGGTGTGGTGACCGAGCAGACCGCCTCGCTGGTCAGCCCGGACGGCATTGCCGGGATCACCTTCCGGGAGCCGGTGGCCGAGGCGAACGCCGTGGCCGCACAGCTCAAGGACGGCAACCCGGCCAACGGCGAGGCCGACGTGGTGGTGCTGCTCGCCCACGAGGGCGCGGCGACCGAGAACATCGGCTCGGCCGAGGCGCTGGCGAACGACCCGGTCTTCGGGAAGTTCACCCGGGCCGACGCCACCATCGACGTGATCTTCAGCGGCCACACCCACCAGCCGTACGCCTTCGAGGTGCCGGTGCCCGGCACCGACCGGCTGCGGCCGGTGGTGCAGGCCGAGGACTACGGCAAGCGGCTGGGCCGGGTCGACCTGACCTTCGACCCGGCCACCGGTACGGTCACCGCGGCCGACGCCGCGCTCGTCGACGTGGTCGGCGCGCCGCAGCACCCGGGGGTCGCGCAGATCGTGGCGGCGGCCAAGGAGCGGGCCCAGGAGCTGGGTCAGCGGCCGCTCGGGTCGATCACCGCGGACATCAGGCGGGCGTACAACGAGGCCGGCAACGAGGACCGGGGCAAGGAGTCGGTGCTCGGCAACTTCATCGCCGACGTGCAGCTCGCCGGCACCAGCGCGGCCGGCCGGGGCGGGGCGCAGATCGCGTTCATGAACCCGGGCGGTCTCCGGGCCGACCTGCTGTACGCCCCGGACGGAGTGGTCACGTACGCGGAGGCGTTCTCGGTGCAGCCGTTCGCCAACGACGTGGTGACGAAGACGTACACCGGGGCCCAGCTCAAGCAGGTGCTGGAGCAGCAGTGGCAGCCGGCGGGGGCCTCCCGGCCGGTGCTCTGGCTCGGCGTCTCCAAGGGATTCCGCTACACCTACGACCCGGAGGCCGCGCAGGGCTCCCGAATCACGTCGATGTCCCTGAACGACACCCCGATCGACCCGAGCGGCAGCTACCGGGTGACGGTGAACTCGTTCCTCGCGGCCGGCGGGGACAACTTCGCCACCCTGGCCGAGGGCACCGACCGGGTCACCACCGGTGACAACGACCTGACCATGCTGACCGGCTACCTCACCGAGAACTCGCCGGTCACCGCCGACCCGGCGCCCCGCTCGGCGGTCGGCCGGCCCGGCCCGGAGTGCACCACGACGATCACCGGTCGGCACAACCGGCCGCTGACCGTCTTCTCCGGGCTCACCTGCCTGGAGAACGCCACCGTCACCGGTCCGGTGACCGTGCTGCCCGGCGCGTCGCTGCTGGCGACCGGCGGCAGCATCTCCGGCCCGGTGACCGCCACCGGATCGGCGCTGCTCAGCCTGAGCGGCACCCGGGTCTCCGGCCCGGTGACGGTGGTCGCCGCGACCGGAGCGGTGCTGGTGGAGAAGGGCAGGGTGAGCGGTGCGGTCTCGATCGCGCTCAGCGGTGCCGGGGTACGGGTCGACACCGTCACCGTCTCCGGCCCGGTCTCGCTGGTCGGCAACGCCGGCAGCCAGCCGGTGCTGGTCGCCGGCAACACCATCAGCGGGCCGCTGAGCTGCCTGGCCAACTCCCCGGCGCCGGGCAACGACGGCCGGACCAACACGGTCCGGGGCCCGGCGACCGGACAGTGTGCCAGGCTGTGACCGACGGTCTCAGTACGGACCGACAGTCGAGGTGACGTGTCACGACTGCGGGCCCGGACCGGTCACCGGTCCGGGCCCGCAGTCGTCCGTCGTGAGGTGCCCCGGGCGGCGCGTCGTCCGTGGGCGGGAGGGACGAGGGTGAGCGGGTACCAGCCCGTACCGTTGCCGGCCGGCGCCGGCGCGACGTGCCGGGACGACCTGGTGACCGGGCTGACCGGCTGGGCCCGGTCCCGGCCGATGCGGGACCTGGTGGCCGCGTTCGGCGACGAGTTGCCCGACCGGCTCGATCCGGCCGAGCTGCTGGGCTGGCTGGACGACTTCTCCGCCCGGCACTGGGACTTCCGCAGTCGGCACGGTGCGGTCGAGCGGGACGAGGTCGGCGAGACCGCGCTCGCCCCCGGCGTCGCCGATCTGGTCCGGTCGGCCGCGCAGGCGCTCGGCCTGGCCGGTCCGCGCCCGGTGCCCGACCGGCGGTACGACCACCTGCTGGTGCTCGGCGGGCTGGCCCGGTCCTGCCTGCAACGGACCGGCTACGCCGCCCGGTTGGTCGACACCGGGGCCGTCGAGGCCGGTGAGATCGCCGCGCTGGGCAGCTTCCGCCCGCTGCGCCCGGTCGAACTCGACCGGCTGCACCTTCCCGCCGACGAGCACGCCAGGCGGCTGGACGGCGGATACGAGGTGGACGCGATGGAGCTGGGCGTCCGGGCCGCGTTCGGGTGGCCGCCGGTCGTCGAGGAACGGCGCTCGGCGGGCGAGCTCGACCACCGGTCCTGGTCGGTCGCCGTCTATCGTCCCGCCGCCCGGCCGGTGGTGCGGGTACTGGCCGCGCCGTCGACGGAGCCGGCGACCCGACGGGCGCACACCTCCGACACGTACCACTTCTGGGCGACGGAACTGAAGCCGGCGGCCGGGGACCGGGTACTGGTGCTGACCTCACAGATCTACGTGCCGTTCCAGCACTGCGACGCGATCCTGACGCTCGGGCTCGGCTACGGCTGCCAGGTGGACACGATCGGGCTGGATCCGAGCCTCCTCCCCGGACCCGGGCCGGTCGAGCCTGGCGCGGACCGCTACCTTCAGGAAATTCGTTCCGCCATCCGATCGGTACGCAACCTGCTCAAAGCGCTCGGGGAAGCACCGTCCGGGCACGTGCCGTAGACCGATGGCACAATGCACAGTCCCTTATGGATGGCAATCCGGATTTCTCGCCTGGACCGTGCCAGAGTAGGGGTTTGCCAGCACCGGACCGCCGGATCGGCCCGGTGTGATCGGCCTAACGGACCATCTTTCCGCGTGAACCGGAAACGGGGCAGCGCGCCGAATAAAGAAAGCCTTAAGGTAGCTCCTGCGTCGCCCCGCGGGGGGCAAACTCCCCTATCTGGGCAGTGCGACGCGTCATCTGTTGCGAGGAGTCCCCTTGCCTCCACGTTCCATTTCCCGGCCGTTGGCGTTCGCCTCGGCCATTGCGCTCGCCGCGACCACCGTCGTCGCCGGTGCCCCGGCCGCGCAGGCCAGCCACCCCGGCGATCCCGGCGCTCCGAGCACGTTGACCAGCAGCAACGGCACCGACACCATCCAATTCAGCAACGGGTCGAAGCTCGAGCTCGACACGGATGACCCGACGGTCACCACTGTGACCGGTGCCGCGTGGGCACCCGACGGAAGCCGGGCCATTTTCGTCACCGACAACGGCGAGATCGCGACCGTCCGGCACAACGATGGCGGCAACGCCTGGTGGGTCTCTCCGGCGCCGCCGGATGGTGGACCCGTCACCAAGTACCGCGACCCCGTCTACCGAAGCGAGGGCATCGGGGTGCTCTGGTCGGCCAAGGAGCCGGGCTCACCGTGGCGGATCGAGGCGCAGGTGGCCTCAGGCGGCTTCCTGGCGTACCCGCTCACCCCGGACGACGGGCGGCACTACCTCAACCCGGACTCCGGGCCCGGCCCGCTCTTCGTCTACCAGGTCCAGGGTGGCTCGGCGGACGCGCCGTCCGGGCCCTCACAGGTCGGCGTCTTCGACGGCCGCGGCTTCTTTACGATCCTGGACGACGCCAGCAACCCGTCGATCTCACCGAACGGCAAGAAGGTGGCGTTCGTGCGCGGCGGCCAGATCTACGCCACCGACATCGATGACGGCAGCAATGTCGTCGCGATCACCTCGAACGCGGTAAGTCACGATCACCCGACCTGGTCGCCCGACGGTAACACCATCGCGTTCACCAACGGCGACGGCGTGGCGACCGCGCCTGCCGACGGCAGCGGGGCGGCGAACCCGGCGCCGGTGGCGGATCTGTCCGGTGTGCCGTCGTACCAGCCGCGCCGGACCGACACCGTGGCCCGGCTCTCCGGGGCGAACCGGTTCGGCACCGCGAACGCCGTCTCCCAGGCACACTGGGCGACCGCGTCCAACCCGAACGACCCGCGCCAGTTCGCGGACGCGGTCGTGCTCTCCCGGTCGGACCTGTTCGCCGACGCGCTCGGCGGTGCGGCGCTGGCCGCCGCGAAGCAGGGTCCGCTGCTGATGACCCCGTCGGCGGGGTTGAACGCGGCTGTCGAGGGTGAGATCCGACGGATCCTGCCCACCGGCAAGACCGTCTACCTGCTCGGTAGCTCGGGCGCGATCTCGACGAGGGTGGAAAGCCAGGTCAAGGCGCTGGGCTACCAGGTCAAGCGGCTCGACGGTGAGAACCGGTACAGCACCTCGGTTGCCATCGCCAAGGAGATCAACCCGAACCCGACGTACGTGCTCGCCGCCACCGGCGTCGACTTCCCGGACGCGCTCTCGGCGGGTGCGGCGGCCGGCTCGTTCAACGTTCCCGGTACCGGCCAGTCCGCGGTGGTCGTCCTGACCGCCGGCAACAACCTGCCGGTCCCGACCAGGAACTACCTCAACGAGGTCCGGTCGACGTCGGCGATCGTGGGTATCGGCGTCCAGGGGGCCACGGCGACCGAGGCGTACAACCCGATCAAGATCGCAGGGGCCAACCGCTACGAGACGTCCCTCAAGGTCGCCTGGAGGTTCTTCGGCGGCACCGACCATGCCGGCATGGCGACCGGGCTGGACTGGCCGGACGCGCTCGCCGGTGGTGCCCTGATGGCGACGATCAACGGTCCGTTGCTGCTCACCCGGGGCAACCAGTCCGCGCTCTCCGTCCAGCCCGAGTTTTTCTTCGACGAGCACAGCGGGTCGCTTGACACCGCGCTGATCTTCGGGGGAACGGGCGCCGTCTCGACGGGGCAGCAGGCACCGACCGGACGATGGATCAGCGGTCCGGGTGGCTACACCGTGGTGCAGAACCCGACCAACATCGGGATCGTCGGCCTCGACCGGGGCACCCCGGACCTTCGGGCGGCGACGGCGGTGGACCCCAGCCGGGTCCGTACGCCTGAGCAACTGAAGGCGACCGCGGACGGGCTGAAGGACCGGCTCGCCCAGCGGTAGGCAGGAACGGCAATGCCAGAGGGGCCGGTCGACCGACCGGCCCCTCTGCATGTCCGGGGGGGGGGATCTACCCGGCGGTGTCCTGGATCGCCTGTCGGAAGACCCGGGAGCGGTGTGCGTAGTTGTCGAAGCGTCCGTAACTGGGGGCGGCCGGGGAGAGCAGCACCACCCCGCCGGCCGGGGTGCGCTGGCGGCCGAGCCGGACCGCCTCGGGCAGGTCCTGCGCGGCCAGCGTGGTGATGGTGCCGAGGTCCTTGACCACGTCCAGGATCCGGGGGCCACTGTCCGGGATGCCGATCAGGGTGGCGACGATCTGCTCTCCGGCGAGGAACTCGCGCAGCGGGGTGTAGTCCACGCCCCGGTCCTCACCGCCGACGATCACGGTCAGCGGGCGACCGGCGTACGCCTCGATGGCGTGGATCGCCGACTGCGGAATGGTCGAGAGCGAGTCGTCGACGAAGGTGATCCCGGAGGGGTCCTCGATCGGGGTGAGCCGGTGCTCCAGAGTCGGCAGACTCGCGAGCGCGGCGGCGAGCCGGTCCCGTTCGCCGAGACAGTCGACGCCGACCGCCCGCAGCGCGGTCAACGCCACGCAGAGGTTCCCCTCGTTGTGCCGGCCGACCAGCGGCAGCGCGGAACGCGGAAAGAGCCGATCGTCACCGAGGCGTACCCAGCGGGTGCCGTCGGGTTCGGCGGTCACCTGAAAGGTGGGCTCGCCCGCGGGGGTGGTCGCCGAGCCGGCGGGAAGCAGCGGCAGGCCGGGCCGGGCCGCGAGTTCGGCGCTTAGCCGGTCGTCGTGGGCGTTGAACGCCACCCACCGGGGCCGGTGGGCGACGAGGTTCAGTTTGTGCCGGTAGTACTCGGCCTCGCCACCGGCCCAGTCCAGGTGTTCCGGTGCGAGTGAGGTGAGCACCGCGACCTCGGGCGAGTCGGTCAGGTCGGCGCACTGGTACATCGAGAGTTCCAGGACGTAGCGCGGCGCGGGCGGCAGGTCGAGCACTGGTACGCCGATGTTGCCGCCCATCACGTTGGGGCGGTCGACGGCGGTGAGCAGGTGGCTGATCAGGTTGGTGGTGGTGCTCTTGCCCTTGCTGCCGGTGACCCCGATCGTGCTGGCCGCGTGCTCGGCCATCCACAGCGCCGTACCACTGGTGATCGGGATGCCGCGCTCGCGCAGGCGCACCACCCAGGGGTGGGTCTCGCCGATCACCGGGGAGCGGACGACGACGTCCGATCCGAGCAGTACGTCCAGGGCGGCGGGGCCGGTGTGCAGCGGGGCGAGTTCGGCGAGCCGGCCCGTCCAGGGCTTGGCGGCGTACGTCTCCCGATCCATCACCGCGACCAGGCTGGCCGGCCCGACCGGGGCGATCGCGTTGATCGCCGCGGCGCCCTCCCGGCCGGTGCCCCAGACCGCGACCCGACGCCCGCGCAAATCCGCCAGCTGCACCTGCAAACTCCCTCCGGTACGCGCCCAAACTCTAGTCCCGGCGCCCGGTGCTCCGGGCGGGGACGCCGCCCCGGGCGGTGGCGGGCCCGGGCGGTGGCCGACCCGGGCGGTGGCGGGTCCGGGCGTCGGTCGCCGGAAGTGTGAGCTTCGCCGCCGGGCGAGCGAGTCGGGAAAATCGCTTGTGAGTGAGTGACTCACTCATTAATGTTGCGCCGTGCACTCGGAGACTCCCTCGGGCCGGGCCCGGCCGCTTCCGCCCGAGGAGCGGCGGGCCGCACTGATCACGGCCACCCTGGCCCTGATCAGCGAGCACGGGGTCAAGGTCACCACCCGGCAGATCGCCGAGGCGGCCGGGGTGGCCGAGGGCACCATCTTCCGGGTCTTCCCGCACAAGGACGGGTTGGTTCGGGTGGCCGTCGAGACCGCCCTCGACCCGGCCCCGTTGCTGGAGGAGCTGGCGGCCCTCGACCTGGATACTCCGCTGCCGCAGCGGCTCACCCAGCTGGCCGCGATCCTCCAGCGTCGGCTCACCAGCATCTTCAACCTGCTGCACTCCGTCGGCATGCACGGGCCGCCGGAGCCCGAGGCGTCCGGTCGGCGCGGTGCCGCCGGGGTCCGTTCGCCGAACGGGGAGATCCACCAGGCCGTCATCCGGGTGCTGGAGCCGGACGCCGACCGTTTCCGCTATCCGCTGCCCGAGGTGGCCCGACTGCTGCGACTGCTGACCTTCGCCGGCTCGCACCCCCGGATCTCCGACAACGAACCACTCAGACCCGAGATGATCGCCGCCGTACTGCTCGACGGGATGCGGCAGCCCGAGTCCGCCACGCCCGAGTCCGGCTCGGGACGCTGTGCAGAACACAACAGACCGGACCGGCCATGACCGGTCACCGCGTCCTCGATTCCGGGGGGTCGTCGATGCTGAACCGACTACTGCGTACCTATCTGCGGCCGTACGGCCGACCGCTCACCGCCGTGGTGCTGCTGCAACTCGTCGGCACCATGGCCTCGCTCTACCTGCCCAGCCTCAACGCCGACATCATCGACAAGGGCATCGCCCGGGGGGACACCGGCTACATCGTCCGCATCGGCGGCTGGATGCTGCTGGTCACCCTGGCCCAGATCGCCTGCTCGATCGCCGCGGTCTACTTCGGGGCCCGGACGGCGATGAGCTTCGGTCGGGACGTACGCGGGGCGATCTTCCACCGGGTGATGGGCTTCTCCGCCCGGGAGGTCGGCCAGTTCGGTGCACCGTCGTTGATCACCCGCAACACCAACGACGTGCAACAGGTGCAGATGCTCGTCGTGGTGACCTGCACGATGCTGGTCGCCGCGCCGATCACGCTGCTCGGTGGTGTGATCATGGCGCTGCGCGAGGACGTCGGCCTTTCCTGGCTGATGCTGGTCTGCGTACCGGTGCTGGTGTTGGCGATCGGCTTGGTGATCCGCCGGATGGTGCCGCAGTTCCGGCTGATGCAGACCCGGATCGACACCGTCAACCGGGTACTGCGGGAGCAGATCACCGGCATCCGGGTGGTGCGGGCGTTCGTCCGGGAGCCGTACGAGACCCGGCGGTTCGAGGCGGCGAACGAAGACCTGACCGACACCGCGCTGCGGGTCGGCCGGCTGATGGCACTGATCTTCCCGACCGTGATGTTGGTGCTCAACCTGTCGAGCGTGGCGGTGCTGTGGTTCGGCGCGCACCGGATCGACTCGGGTCAGATCCAGATCGGGGCGCTGACCGCCTTCCTGACCTACCTGATGTTCATCCTGATGTCCGTCATGATGGCGACCTTCATGTTGATGATGGTGCCCAGGGCGGCGGTCTGCGCCGAACGGATCATGGAGGTGCTGCGTACCGGCTCGTCGGTCGTCGCGCCTGCGGAGCCGGTACGCGAGGTCCGGCTCCGGGGCGAGCTGGAGCTGCGGAACGTGCAGTTCCAGTACCCGGGGGCGGCGGCACCGGTGCTCCGGGACATCTCGTTCCGGGCCAGGGCCGGCCAGACGACGGCGATCATCGGTAGCACCGGTGCGGGCAAGACGACGCTGCTCGGGCTGGTACCCCGGCTCTTCGACGTCACCGACGGCGCGGTACTGGTCGACGGGGTCGACGTCCGCGAACTCGACGCCGACCTGCTCTGGGACCGGATCGGCCTGGTGCCGCAGCGGCCGTACCTCTTCTCCGGCACCGTCGCCAGCAACCTGCGTTACGGCAAACCGGACGCGACCGACGACGAACTCTGGACCAGCCTGGAGATCGCCCAGGCCCGCGACTTCGTCGAGGCGCTGCCGGAAGGGCTGGACGCTCCGGTGGCCCAGGGCGGGACGAACCTCTCCGGCGGGCAGCGGCAACGGCTGGCGATCGCCCGAGCCCTGGTACGCCGCCCGGAGATCTACCTCTTCGACGACTCGTTCTCCGCCCTCGACCTCGGTACCGACGCCCGGCTGCGGGCCGCGCTCAGACCGGTCACCGCCGAGGCCGCGGTGGTGATCGTGGCGCAGCGGGTCTCCACCATCCTGGACGCCGACCAGATCATCGTGCTGGAGGGCGGGGCGGTGGTCGGCGCGGGCCGGCACACCGAGCTGCTGGAGAGCTGCCCGACCTACGCCGAGATCGTCGAGTCCCAGCTAACCGTCGAGGTGACCGCATGACCAGCGGAGACAACGGCATGGCCAGCGGAGACAACGGCATGACCAGCGGGACGAACGGCGTTGCCAGCGGAGACAACGGCGCGGCCGGCGGGCAGACCGTCGTGGCCAGTGGGAAGAACGGAAAGTCGGCCCGGGCGACACCGGCCCGGCTGCCGGGCGGCGGCGCTCCCCGGGGCGGTCCGGCGTGGGCCACCGCCGGGATGCCGGCCGAGAAGTCGATGAACTTCGGCCCGTCGGCGCGGCGGCTACTGGGCCTGCTCCGGCCGCACCGACTGTCACTGACCGTGGTGATCCTGCTGGCGGTCGTCAGTGTCGGGCTGTCGGTGGCCGGGCCGAAGATCCTCGGGTACGCCACCGACGTGATCTTCTCCGGGCTGCTCGGCCGGCAGCTACCGGCCGGCATCACCGCCGAGCAGGCCGCCGAGGGTGCCCGGGCGGCCGGCAACGACGGCTTCGCCGAGCTGTTGCTGAAGATGGAGGTCATCCCCGGCGTCGGCATCGACTTCGAGCGGCTCGCCCGGATCCTGCTGCTCGCGGTCCTGCTCTTCCTCGCCGCCAGCCTGTTCGGCTGGCTCCAGGGCTACATCCTGAACGGCGCCGTGCAGAGCACCATCCGGCAGCTGCGCTCGGACGTGGAGGCCAAGCTCAACCGGCTGCCGCTGCCGTACTTCGACGGCCAGCCCCGGGGCGAGTTGCTCAGCCGGGTCACCAACGACATCGACAACATCTCGCAGACCCTGCAACAGACCCTCAGCCAGCTGCTCACCTCGCTGCTCACCGTGGTCGGCGTACTGGGGGTGATGTTCTGGATCTCGCCGCTGCTGGCCGTGGTCGCGCTGATCGCGGTACCGGTCTCGGTGGTGGTGACCAAGCAGATCGCGAAGCGGTCGCAGAAGCAGTTCATCGCGCAGTGGACGCACACCGGCGCGCTGAACGGTCAGATCGAGGAGGCGTTCACCGGGCACGAACTGGTGAAGGTCTTCGGCCGGCAGCGCGAGGTGGAGGCGGCCTTCGGCGCGAAGAACGAGGAGCTGTTCAGGGCGAGCTTCGCCGCCCAGTTCGTCTCCGGCATCATCATGCCGTCGATGATGTTCATCGGAAACCTGAGCTACGTGCTGATCGCGGTGATCGGCGGGCTGCGGGTCGCGTCCGGGGCGATGACCCTCGGCGACGTGCAGGCGTTCATCCAGTACTCCCGGCAGTTCACCCAGCCGCTGACCCAGGTCGCCTCGATGGCTAACCTGCTCCAGTCCGGGGTCGCCTCGGCGGAGCGGGTCTTCGACGTACTCGACGCGGAGGAGCAGACCCCGGATCCGGCCGTGCCGGCCCGGCTCACGGCGCGGCACGGCCGGGTCGAGTTCGAACACGTCTCGTTCCGGTACGAGCCGGAGAAGCCGCTGATCGACGACCTGTCACTGGTCGCCGAGCCGGGGCACACGGTGGCGATCGTCGGTCCGACCGGGGCCGGCAAGACCACCCTGGTCAACCTGGTGATGCGCTTCTACGAGTTGGACGCCGGACGGATCACCCTGGACGGGGTCGACCTGACCGAACTGCGTCGGGACACCCTGCGCAGCGAGATCGGCATGGTGCTCCAGGACACCTGGCTGTTCGGCGGGACGATCCGGGACAACATCGCGTACGGCGACCCGGACGCGTCCGAGGAGCAGATCCTCGCGGCGGCGAAGGCGACCTTCGTCGACCGGTTCGTCCGCAGCCTGCCGGATGGCTACGACACCGTCATCGACGAGGAGGGCAACAACGTCAGCGCGGGCGAGAAGCAGCTCATCACCATCGCCCGGGCGTTCCTGGCCAACCCGTCGCTGCTGATCCTGGACGAGGCGACGAGTTCGGTGGACACCCGCACCGAGGTGCTGCTCCAGCGGGCGATGGCCGCGCTGCGGGCGGACCGGACCAGTTTCGTGATCGCGCACCGGCTGTCGACCATCCGGGACGCCGACCTCATCCTGGTGATGGAGAGCGGCCGGATCGTCGAGCAGGGCACCCACGACGAACTGCTGGCCGCGCAGGGCGCGTACCACCGGCTCTACCACGCGCAGTTCTCCCAGCCGGTGGCCGATGTGGAGCCGGCGGTACTGGCCGGGCCGGGCGGCGTACCAGGCGGGACACCCCGACCGCGGGGCTGAACGACCGCGGGGCTGAACGGTCGCGGGGCTGAACGGCCGACCCGCTGTTCCCGGACAGGCCGCTCGCTAGTCAATGTTGAACCATTGGGTTCAGTGTTATATGTTGAACCGTATGGTTCAGCAAGAGGTACTCGACCGGGTCTTCGCCTGCCTGGCCGACGCCACGCGCCGGGACATCCTGGTCCGGCTCGGTGACGGGCCGGCCACCATCGGCGAGCTGGCCCAGCCGGCCGGGATGAGCCTGACCGGCATGAAGAAGCACGTCCAACTGCTGGAGGACGCGGGCCTTGTCGTGACACAGAAGGTCGGCCGGTCCCGGCAGTGCCGTCTCGGGGATGCACCGCTGGACGAGGCGATGGCCTGGATCAGCTTCTACCAGCGCCTCTGGGCGCGTCGCCTCGACGGGCTGGACGCCTATCTGACCCTGCGCCGTGGCACGAAGGAAGAGGATTCATGACACTCGACATGCGAATGACCCGGCACCTCCCGGCAACCCCGGACGAGGTCTTCGACGCCTACACCGACGCCGAGAAGCAGAAGATCTGGTTCACCATCCTGGACGAGGAGCCCGGGATCGTGGAGATCACGGTCGACCTCCGGGTCGGCGGGCAGCAGACCGCCGTCTGGGGACCCACCCCGGACATGTTGTTCCGGGAGACGCAGACCTTCGTCGAGATCGATCGCCCGCACCGACTCGTCACCGAGTCCGTCGGCAGCAGCCCGGACGGGCTCGCCATGACGACCCGGGTCGAGATCACCTTCGAGGAGCAGGACGGCGGCACCCTGATGACCGTCGTGCAGAGCGGCTTCCCGACCCCCGAGGTCCGGGACTTCTTCGTCGGCGAGGTGTGGGTGGGCGCGTTCGCCCGGATCGAGGCGTACCTGTCCCGGGAACGCGGACGGAAACCCTCTGATGCGTAAGCTTCCCCGGGGCCGGAGTGGTCGCGCTCGCCACCCTCGCCGCAGTGCTCGTCCGGTAGCAGAGATTGACGAGCAGAAAGCCCTCGGCCGGGACGGCGGAGGGCTTTCTGTCTTCCGTTCGAGGTGCCGCAAGCTGCTGGGCTGGGCAACGATCAGTGGTGCCGGCTGGCCAGGCCCACGAATGCCTGCCACTTCTCGGGGGTGAAGGTCAGCACCGGCCCCTGCCGGTCCTTGCTGTCCCGGACGAGAACCCGGCCGGGCAGGTTGTCGGCAACCTCCACACAGTTTCCGCCGCTCTGGCCGCTACGGCTGGACTTGCGCCAGCTCGGCCGCTGGGTCGTCATAGTCATTCACCAACCTCAAGATCAGGTCTCTCGACTGGTCACACGGGAGGGCGACCGCCGTTATAGCCTGCCACGTCCGCTCCAGGCCGGTGACCCGAGTCGGCTCGGCTATCACCCGGTCCTCGTAGAAGTCTTCCAGCAGACCGACCGTGCCGCTGCCCTCCAAAGTGGCCAGGGTAAAGGACCCGCTGCGGCCCGCGTGCAGGCCGGCGGAGTCGGGGACGACGTGGACGAAGATGTTCGGCCGGGCGCTGGTGTCCGCCAGGTGCAGCAGTTGGTCCTTGGCTATCTCGGGCGGGCCGCACCGGAGTGCGGCGGCGTCGATGATGAAGGCCAGGGCGGGCCGGTCCTGCCGGTCGAGGATGGCGGCCTGCCGTTCCAGCCGGTTGGCTACCCGGCTCGCCACCTCGTCGTCGGAGAGCATTCCGGTGCTGGCGAAGACCGCCCTCGCGTACGCCTCCGTCTGCAACAGACCGGGAATCAGGGTCGCCTGGAAGTAGCGGAGGATCGCCGCCGTTTCCTCCACGTTCCGCCAGGGCCGGAACCAGCTCGGACCCGGCTTCCGGTTTTTCCTGGCCTCGGTAGACAGTTTCTGAATCTCGTCGCCGGTTTCGAAAAATGCATCCAGGGTCGCTGCCGTGTCCTGTTGCGGGGCGAGTCGGCTTGTCTCGAACGCCGCAATCAGTGACTTGCTGACCTGCACCGACTCCGCTACCTGATCTTGGGTAACGCCTCGCTCGGCTCGCAGTTCCTTGAGCCGAGTCGGAAGATTACTCACGTTCAGTGCCCTTCTGTAGCCGCCTGCGATCCGGAGTATCCGTCCTTTGTGCCCGCCGATTATCTTCCGTCACCGCGCGGTCACGGTCCAGGGTGGAATTCGGCGGAGGCATCGAATCGGCCCCGCCCCGGCTACTTCCAGGAGGTGACGGATGCGTTTTCACCGAGTACGGCGAATACACCGACGGGACTGGCGGCGGTTGTGGCGGTACTGCCGATGCGGGTGCCGCTGGCGCTGCCCGGATGCCCATCCCTTGACGGCGGCATCGCCGAGACCCTGGGAACCGCCACCGATTCCGGCACTGACCCGCCGGGAGTACCGGGCAGCCGTCCGCGCCATGCCGGCTGTGCCGTCCATGCCCCAGGTCGTCGCCCCCAGCCTGGAAGCCCTGGCCTCGCCGTCGCCATCCCGCCGGACGACCAATCAACGGGCCGGGCTGGACGGGCACACCAGCGGCCGAGCCGGTAACCTCACCCCGGCGCAGCGGCATCGCGCTCGGCTTCGCCAGCGGGTGTGACCGGTGATCGGGCCGCAGGAGCGGTGGTACTGGTTCGCCACACGGCGGCGTCGCAGAACCGGGGCGCACGTCCCGGCACACCCGTCATACCGCTGCCGTGACTGTGGCAACGCCTGGCCCTGTCCGCAGGCACGGCTCGCCCTGCTGATCGGCTTCCAGGGCGACCGTGTGGGCCTGCTGGTGTATCTCGCCGGACACCTTGCCCGCGCCCTGGAAGAACTCCCCGACACGCACCCCGCAGTGATCGCCGGGCAGATCCTGCACTGGGTGCCCCGGCGCCACTGACCGCCTCATCACCCGATCAGGCCCGCCCCGGACCACCCTGCCGTTCCCCTGGTCCGGGGCGGGCCGCGTTGCGCGGGCCAGACAAGGAAAACCCGGTCCCAACGAGGGGAACCGGGTGGTATATGCCAGCGATACTAGCGCGCCGAGCACCCGTTATCAACGGGATACGTCGTCATCAGGCTGATAACGCTTCAGCCTGGCGGCAGAGTCGGATCTACCAGCCTACCGGCTTGGAGTACCCGCCGACCGGGTTCGGGAGTTGGCAGGCTCTCAGGTCCGAGGCCGCCAAAGGGCGCCACCAGTGACGTCCTACGCCGTCATCGATCTTTCCCTTCAGTGCTCCGGCCAGGTAGTTGTCGGAGGGGTTGACCAGACCGAGCGGAACCCGTGTTCTGGCATGCCGAATTGGAAAACTGAGATCGCTGTCATTCGAGATCACGATTGCCGCATCGACCTGCCTGGTAAGGACATCGACCAGGAGGTGGGAGGCGACGTTGACGTCGGAGCCCTTCTCCTCCCGATGAGCGTACGACACCATGAAGACCGCATCCGGCATCGGATTACCTACGGAGTCCTGAACCATGATCGGCCACTGTGGATGCACGATCTGTGGCTGCCGGCTCCGGCTTGGCGTCTTGACGGCAAGCGGGGCCTGCTTGACCCTCGCCACATAGGTCCCGTACTCGATGTGGTCGACACTGTGGGCGGCGACCAGCGCCTTCAGGTAGATGTCCTGGTCGTTGAAGCCTGACGGGTTGCTGGCGGCATCGATTACCGCAGTACAGTAGACGATGCGCCCCAAGGTGGCGTCTGGCCAGTCCTTTCGTCCGGCCAAGATCTTATGTGCCAGCGCGCGAATGTCGAGCCAGCGCCAGCCTGGAGTGCCACGGCCACAGAGACCGCGAGCGCCGTAATAAAGATTGTAGCCGTCGATGTAGATGCCGACTCGCACAGCGGCACGCTACCAATCAGATCCAACAGTCTGGAAGCCGGACCCGAAGATCGTTCAGTCGCAGCGGATCGTTGATCGGTAACTCACATTCGTCTCGTACCAGTACCCGATGGTTTTAGATCCGGGCCAGCGCGGCGCGCAGCGGGTCCAGGCCGAGCGAGCCCAGGTCGAGCGCCGCCCGGTGGAACTCCTTCAGGTCGAAGTCCGCGCCCTTGCGCGCCTTCGCGTCCTCCCGGGCCTGCAACCAGATCCGCTCGCCGACCTTGTACGACGGTGCCTGCCCCGGCCAGCCCAGATAGCGGTTCAGCTCGAACCGCAGGTTCTCGTCCGGTACCCGGCAGTGCGCCCGCATGAACTCCCAGCCCAGCTCGGGCGTCCAGCGCTCGCCCGGGTGGAAGCCGAACGGGTTGTCCCGGGGGATCTCCAGCTCCAGGTGCATGCCGATGTCCACGATCACCCGGGCGGCCCGGAACGCCTGCCCGTCGAGCATGCCGAGCTTGTCGCCGGGGTCGGCGAGGTAGCCCAGCTCGTCCATCAGCCGCTCGGAGTAGAGCGCCCAGCCCTCGCCGTGCCCGGACGACCAGGAGAGCAGTCGCTGCCAGCGGTTGAGCAGGTCGGCCCGGACCTGGGTCTGCGCGATCTGGAGGTGGTGCCCGGGTACGCCCTCGTGGAAGACGGTGGTCACCTCGCGCCAGGTGGAGAACTCGGTGATGCCCTGCGGCACGGCCCACCACATCCGGCCCGGCCGGGAGAAGTCCTCGCTCGGGCCGGTGTAGTAGATGCCGCCGTCGCTGGTCGGCGCGAGGCAGCACTCGATCCGGCGGACCTGCTCGGGGATGTCGAAGTGCGTGCCGTGCAGCTCGGCGATCGCCTTGTCGGCCAGCGCCTGCATCCAGTCCCGGAACGCCTCCTTGCCCTGGATCCGCCGGGCCGGGTCGGCGTCCAGCGCGGTAACCGCCGCGTCGGTGCTGGCGCCGGGGCCCGCGATCTCCGCGGCCACCGCGCGCATCTCGGCCTCCAGCCGGGCCAGCTCCTCGAACCCCCAGGCGTACGTCTCCGTCAGGTCGACCCGGGCACCGAGGAAGTACTGCGAGGCGAGTTCGTACCGGTCCCGCCCGGCGGCCTGCTTGGCCCGGCCCAGCGGGGCCAGCTCGTTGCGCAGGAAGTGCCCGAACTCGGCGGTGGCGGCGGTGGCCGCCGCGGCGCCCCGGCGCAGCTCGGCGGCGAGCGCCGGGTCGGCCTGCAGCCGCTCGACCAGGGAGTGGAAGAAGTTGTCGCCGCCCGGGTCGGTCCAGATGTCGCACTGCTTGGCGACCTCGACGATCTGGGTACGGGAGCTGACGTGTCCCGCCTCGGCGGCGGTACGCAGCGTGGTCTTGTACGCGTCGAGCGCCCCGGCGAACTGGCCCAGCCGGGCGGCGATGTTGCCGACCGCCTCGGCGCCCTCGGCCGGCATCAGGTCGAAGACCTGCCGGAGTTCGTGCAGTCCGCTGGCGATGACGTTCAGTTCGCTGGCGGTCTCGCCCGCGTCGTACCGGGCGAGTTCCAGGCCGAGTCGCTCCTGCATCGCCTCCTTGGCGGTCCGCTCCGCCTCGGAGTCCGGCTCGGTGGCGTCGAGGGCGGCCAGCGTACGCCGGGTCAGCTCGGCCTGTGCCGCGAGGCCCTCCGGCGAGAGGTCACCGAGCTGGTCGTCGTATCCCGCGATGCCGACGAAGGTCGCGCCGAGCGGATTGAGCCGGGCCCACTCGTCGACGTAGCGGTCGGCCAACTCGTTGATTCGTCCCACGCCCCGAACCCTACGTGATCGGCCAGGCTCCACTCATCCGCGTAACGCCCCTCGGCGTGCGGCGGCGGGGGCCGGACCGGTCAGGGCAGAAGTTCGCGTGGATCGAAGTCGATCTCGAAGGGCTCGCTCGCCCGGAGTCGCTGCCCGCAGACCGCCTCGGCGGTGCGCTGGTATGCGCCGTCGGTCAGGGTGAAGAACTCGACGGAGGCGTGCCGGAGCCGGCGGACGATCTCCACCCGCATGAAGTACGGTACCCCGCCCTCGGCACAGCGTTTCGGCTTGTCGACGAAGTCCTGCTTCCGGCTGCCGTGTGAGACGAACTCGACCGCCATCGTGCAGAGCCGGACCGGCACCCACTTGTCCTCTTCGTCGGTCTGCGGTAGGGCGTGCAAGATCGTGACGTCCGGCTGGATCCACTGCCGCAACGCGAACGTGAGGTTGACCGGGCCGTATACATAGAACCCGGCTGCCTGGGCGGCCGGTCGGAGCAGGTGGGCGAGCGTCATCTCGCCGTAGCTGTTGGCGCCGACTTCTGCCGGGGTCATCACTAACCTTCCGTCGATGCACTCGTAACGTGCGGTAGGCAGTTCCGGCAGCGGAAGATAGCGGTCGGCGAGCTGGGTTGTCCACATGCCGTCGAAGTCGACCAGCGGATCGAACTGTGCCGGCATCGCCATGGGTCACCTCCTCGACGCAGTCGACGTTACCAACCGGACCGGACGACGTGTGGCGCCCGCCACGAGGTCCGAAAATCGCGAGACAATGTCGTACCCCTGGCGCAGAGTGTCAGGAGTGACAAGCGCTACCACCCCTGACAAGGCCGCGCTCCGGTCGTGGCTGCCGGGCTTCTTCGTCCTCGGTGCGATCTGGGGATCGAGCTTCCTCTTCATCAAGGTCGGGATCCGCGAGATGCACCCGGTCTACGTCACCCTCGGCCGGGTCGGCGCCGGCGCCATCACCCTGCTCGTCGTGCTGGCGGTGCTCCGCGACCGGCTGCCCCGGGATCCGGTGCTCTGGCTGCACACCGCCCTCTACTCGGCGGTCGGGATCGCCCTGCCGTTCACCCTCTTCGGCTACGGCGAGCAGCGGGTCTCCTCGATGCTCGCCGGCATCTGGAACGCGACCACCCCACTGGTGGTGCTCCCGCTGGCGGTGCTGGTGTTCCGGACCGAGCGGATGACCGTGCGCCGGGGGGTGGGACTCGGGCTGGGCTTCGTCGGGGTGCTGGTGGTGCTGGGCGTGTGGCAGGGGCTCGGCGGTGCCCAGTTCACCGGCCAGCTGTTCTGCCTCGGGGCGGCGGCCTGTTACGGCGTGGCCATCCCGTACCAGAAACGCTTCGTCGCCGGCCGGGCCGAGTCCGGGCTGGCGCTCTCGGCGGCGCAGTTGCTGATGGCGACGGCGCAGCTCGCGATCGCCGCACCGCTGATCGGAGGTGCCCCGCCGGCACCGACCCGGCTCTCCGGTGAGGTCATCGCCAGCGTCCTGGCACTGGGTGCGCTCGGCACCGGCCTCGCCTTCGTGATCAACCTGCGCAACATCCGGGTGGCCGGGGCGAGCACGGCCTCGACGGTCACCTACGTCATCCCGATCTTCGCCGTGCTGATCGGGGTGCTGGCGCTCAACGAGCACCTGGCCTGGCACCAGCCGGTCGGCGCGGCGATCGTACTGGCCGGGGTGGCGGTCTCGCAGGGCCTGTTCAGCCGGCGACGCCAACCGGCCGTGCCGGCCGGCATGCCGCCGGAGCTGACCCCGTCAGCCCGAGTGTGAGCCGGCCCAGTCGAGCAGCGCCTCGGCCGACCAGGTGTTGACGACCCGCTCCGCCGGTACGCCGCACCGGGCGGCCCGCTCGCAGCCGAACCGCTGCCAGTCGAGCTGGCCCGGTGCGTGCGCGTCTGTGTTGATCGCGAACCGGCAGCCCGCCTCGACGGCCAGCCGGATCAGCCGCTTCGGCGGGTCCTGCCGTTCCGGACGGGAGTTGATCTCGACCGCCTTGTCGTACTCGGCACAGGCGGCGAAGACGGCGTCGGCGTCGAAGTCGCTCGGCGGCCGGGTGCGCGCCCGGTGTCCCCGGTCGCCCGGACCGGTCACCCCGGGCGGTCGGGCCGCGACCATCCGCCCGGTGCAGTGCCCGAGGATGTCCAGGTGCGGGTTGGCGACCGCCGCCAGCATCCGCCTGGTCATCCGCGCCTTCGGGTCCCGCAGGTTGCTGTGCACCGAGCCGACCACCACGTCGAGCCGGGCCAGCAGTTCCTCGTCCTGGTCCAGCGAGCCGTCGTCGAGGATGTCGACCTCGATACCGGTGAGGATCCGGAAACCCTCCGGCAGCGCGTCGTTGACCGCGGCGACGTAGTCGAGCTGCCGGCGCAGCCGGGCGGCGGTCAGCCCCCGGGCCACGGTCAGCCGGGGCGAGTGGTCGGTCAGTACCAGATACTCGTGCCCCAGCTCGACGGCGGCGAGTGCCATCTCCTCGATCGGCGAACCCCCGTCCGACCAGTCGGAGTGGGTGTGGCAGTCACCGCGCAGCGCCGCCCGCAGCGCGGCGGCCTCCTCGTCCAGGTCGAGCCCCTCGGTGGCGAGCAGCCGACGCAGATAGACCGGCTCCTCGCCACGCAGCGACTCGGTCACGGTCCGCGCGGTCACGTCGCCGACGCCGGAGAGTTCGGTCAGGGTGCCCGCCCCGGCCCGGGTCGCCAGCTCCTCGGCGGGCAGCTCGGCCAGGGTCTTCGCGGCCGACCGGAACGCCTTGACCCGGAAGCTGGCCTCGTTCGCCCGCTCCAGCAGGAAGGCGATCCGACGGAGGTCGGCGATGGGGTCGCGGCCAGTCATGCCGATCAGGTTAGCCGCGGAGGCCAGCATTCCGTCCGGCCAGCGGCCGGCACCGGGGCGGCCGCCGGCTCGCCCGGCCCGGAATGCCGCCGTACCCTGGCCGTCATGCGCACGATCGACTGGGTTGACGGTGCCGTCGAACTCATCGACCAGACCGCCCTGCCGGGTCGGCTCACCATCCTCCGGTTGACCGCCGTCGAGGACCTGGTCGGGGCGATCCAGCGGCTCGCGGTACGCGGCGCCCCGGCGCTCGGCGTGGCCGGTGCGCTCGGCGTCGCCCTCGCCGCACACCAGCCGGGCGACGTGGCGGCGGCGGTACGCCGGCTGGAGACCGCTCGGCCGACGGCGGTGAACCTGGCCCGGGGCGTACGCCGGGCCGCCGCCCGGCTGCCGGAGGGCGCCGACGCGGTCCTCGCCGAGGCGCTGGCGATCCGGGACGAGGAGATCGCCGCCTCGGCGGCGATGGCCAGGCTCGGCGCCGACCTGCTGGCCGAACTCTGTGGCGCGCGGCCCCGGCTGCTCACCCACTGCAACACCGGCGCGCTGGCGGCGGTGGTCGGCGGTACCGCCCTCGGGGTGGTACTCGAACTGCACCGGCGGGACGCGCTCGGCGCGGTACTGGCCAGCGAGACCCGGCCACTGTTGCAGGGCGCCCGGCTGACCGCCTGGGAACTGGGCCGGGCCGGGGTGCCGTACCGGGTGGCGGTGGACGGGGCGGGCCCGTTCCTGATGGCCCGGGGCGAGGTCGACGGGGTGGTGCTCGGCGCCGACCGGATCTGCGCCAACGGCGACGTGATCAACAAGATCGGCACGTACGCGCACGCGCTCGGCGCCCGCCGGGCCGGCATCCCGTTCGTCGTCGTCGCGCCGGAGTCGACCGTCGACCTCGACACGGCCGGGGGTGACCAGGTCGAGATCGAGGACCGGGGTGCCGACGAGGTGCTGTCGTACGGCCGGACGCCACGCCCGCCGGAGGGCCGGGTCTCCCGGCAGCCCGGAGCCGGTCGACCAGGCGGGTCGGAGACCGGGACGGAGGCCGGTCGAGCGGGCGGGCCGGGCGGTGATCGACCGGCCGGGCCCGACGGCGCCGACGCGGTCAATCCCGCCTTCGACGTGACCCCGTACGAGCTGGTCACGGCGATCGTCACCGAGCGGCGGGTGATCAGGCTGGATCGGGGGGAGCGGGTCTGACCGCGGTGACCGTACGCCGGTCCTCGGCGACCCGGGTCACCCAGCCACCCGCCCGGCCGAGCCGGAGCAGCGCGTCCGGTCGGGCCGGCAGGTCCACCGGGGCGCCGGGTCGGGCCGGCCAGGTCCGCCGGGCCGCCGAACCGGGCGCCAGCCAGTCCCGCAGCGCGCCGATCGGGTCCGCCGAACCGAGCGCGCTGCGGGCGCCGTCCAACTCCCGCAGTACCGCGTCCAGCGCCGGCCCGACCGCGGCGGCGTTGCCGCCGCACATCGCGGCGACCAGGTCGGGCCGGGTCGCCGCGACCCGGGTGCCGTCCCGGAACGAGCCGGCGGCGAGGGTGCCGGCCAGCGGATCGCCGGCGGCGACCGCCGCGATCGCGGTGGCCAGCAGATGCGGTACGTGGCTGACGGCAGCCACCGCACGGTCGTGCTCGGCGGCGACCGCCGGTACCACCCGGGCACCGATACCGGTCAGCAACGCGGCCAGCTCCAGCCAGTCCGCCAGCTGGGTCAGCCCCGGTTCGAGGCAGAGCACCCAGGCACAGCCGGTGAAGAGAGCCGGATCCGCGGCACCGAACCCGGAGGTCTCCCGGCCGGCCATCGGGTGCCCGCCGACGAACCCGGCCCGCCGGTCGGTACCGCCGCGCAGGTGCCGGTCGACCAGGGCGCGTACCGGTTCCTTTACCGAGGTGACGTCGGTGACCAACCCGGTGTAGCCGGCGGCGGAGAGCTCGTCGAGCACCCCGGCAACCGCCGGCAGCGGTACGGCGATCACCACCAGTTCGGCGCCGGCCACCGCGTCGCGTACCGTCCGGGCGACCTGCCAGCGGTGCGCCGGCGGCGCCTGCGCGGCAGCGGTTCGGGCGGTGGCCCTGGTCGCCGGGTCGGCGTCGTGGCCGAGCACCGCATGCCCGGCCGAGGCCAGTGCCCGCAGCACCGAACCGCCGATGAGACCGAGCCCGATCACCGCGACGTCCACGACCGGAACTCTCGCACACCGGCCCGGGCTACGGCGCCGTCGGGCAGCCCTTGTCGGCGCGCCACTGCCGCACCTTCGCGGCCGGTGACGTGTTCCGCTTCTTGCGCCAGGCGTCCAGGAACGACGCCGGCCAGACCACGCCGCGGCGGATCCACCAGTCGGCGGTCTTCTGGCACGGCGGTGAGATGCCGAAGTGCAGGTGGCAGACGTTGTTGGCGTTGCCGGTCCGGCCGACCGTGCCGACCTGCTGACCGGCGCGCACCCGAACGCCCGCCTCGATCCCGTCGGCGACGTTGGTCAGGTGCGAACCGTAGTAGCGGACCCCGTCGTCGCCGAGCAGCGAGACCGCCTTGCCGCCGTTGTTCGGGCCCTGCGGGCCGGTCTTGCGGTACCGGTCGACCCGGCTCACCTCGAGGATCTGGCCGTTCGTGACGGCGACCACCGGCGCGCCGCAGTTGGCGAAGATGTCGGTGGCCGGGTACACCGAGTGGGTCGGATGGTAGGCGACGTTGCCGGTCCGGACCGGGAAGACGTACCGGTGGGTGCCGCTGGTCGTCGGCGGCGGGGTCGGATTCCTCGACGCCGGATCGGAAGGCTGCGGGCCGGTCGTCGGCGCGGCGCTCGGGATGCCCTCGGCGGCCGGGCTCGTGGCCGACGTCCCCATCGGCTCGAAGGCGGGTGCGCCGGTCGGCTGCCGGGTACCGGCGCAGCCGGCGGCGAGCGCCGTCACCGTCACCAGCAGGACGGTGACCCACAGCGGTCGACGGCCGATCCGGCCCGGTCCGGCTGATCCCCCCCATGACATTCGGCCATAGTGGCAGACCGGTCCGGAGCGCGCCGGCCGTACCCGGAGCCGCCGGTACCGGACGACATCCGTACCGCCGTCGGGTCCGCCGTACCGGCCTCGTCCGTGCCGTCAGCGGGGTACCGGATTGCTGGCCGGCCCGGGTCGCGATCCGTTCGTCCGCCGGTGCCCGGCGGGTAGGCTGCGAACGGCGTGGAGTCACCGGTGGGGTGGAGAGGAGCGGTGTCATGGCGGGACAGCCGGCTCTGCCGCCCCGGTCCGGCGTACCGCTGCCCGGGCAGTCGCACCCCGGGCCGCCACCGCCCGGGCCGCCGCACCCCGGGCCGCCACCGCCCGGGCAGCCGCACCCCGGGCCGCCACCGCCGGGGGTCGGGCCCCGGCAGGTCTGGCAGCCGCGACCCTTCGGGCACACTCCGTCCGGGCTGTTCCCGGCCAGCCCGCCGCCCGTGCACACCCACCCGACCTACCGGGAGCCCCATCCGGTACGCCCCGGCTCGGTCGTCGCGGGAGCCGCCTCCGCCGCTGCCTGGCTGGTCGCCTTCGGCCTGCTCGGTCACGGCCTGCGCGGGTACGTGCTCTGGACGCTGCTGGCCGGCGGGGTGGCCTGGCTCGTCGCGCTGCTACTGACGCAGCGGGGCAACCGGGGAGCCGGCGCGGGCATCGCCCTGGCCACCGGCGTGGGCTGGGCGATCGCCGCGGCCGCGCTCGCGACGCGCTGGTCCACCAGCGCCGACTGGCCGCTGTGGTAGCCGGCACGACATCCGCGGGTATCCGGCACGACAGCCGCGCTGAGTGATGCGATCGCTGCGCACCGCGATCGGTCTTGACGAATCGGGCCCGACTCGGCACTCTCGGCGGTATGGCCTGGACAGAGCATCGGCTCGACCCTGAACGCAGCCGTCGTCGGTTGCAGCTCCTCGCCGAGCTTGCCGGGGCGAAGTCGGTGCGGGAGCGCGAACACCCTCGACGTGCCCGCGTCGACCGCCTGCGTGAACTGATCGCCACCCGTCGCCGCCTGGCGAACTGACCGGCAGCCCCGTCCACCTCGATTCCCCGCCTCTCCTTCGGGGCGTTGCGTGGGCTCTGCCGGATACGACCGGATACCGTCACGCGTGACAGAGAGCCGACTGGGCACCGTGAAGTCGGCGTGATGTGCGGCTGGGGGCCGCTGGGTAATTGGGGGGACCGTGTCGTACTTTGCTGCGGCGGTGGTGCGCCGCCCGTCCGGCTGGGCCGCGACAGAAGTTGATCTCAATGGTGCGGCGGACATCGACGAGGTCGCCGAGCTGCTCCGCGACGTCGACCAGGACGCCGAGATCTCGCTGCTGTTCGTCGAGGCCGACGACGCCTACCTGACCATCATGCGTCTCGACGAGGGCGAGGACCTGCGGATCTTCGGCTCGGACTCGGCGTTCGCCGAGGAGTCGCGGCTCGGCGCCCTGCTGGTCGGCGACATCAAGGCCCCGGTCCTGGGCATCGACGACGTGGTCGAGCCGGTGGAGCGGATGGCCGGGCCGACCGGTGACGACGACGAGAACGAACCGGCCGTCGATCCGGACGCCGACCCGGTCGGTGACGCCGACCTCCTCGCCGACCTCGGCATCTCGGCCCATCGCCTGCTCGCGCTCTGCGCGCACGAGGGGATGCTCCCGGCCGACGTGACGGCCGAGGTCTGCCAGATCATCGGCTGCGGCAACCAGGTCGAGGACCTCCGCGAGGCGTGACCGGACCGACGGGCCGACCCGGCGGCGAGCCGGACCCGCCGCTGACCGGGCGCCGGCACCGGCACGAGGCGTGGATGCGGCGCGCGCTGGAGGTCTCCCGCGCCGCACCAGGGCCGGTCGACGCCCCGCCCAGCCGCCCGGCCGAGGTGGCGGCCGTCGAGCCGCCCGCCGACGACGTCCCGGTCGGAGCCGTGGTCTACGGCCCCGACGGTACGGAGTTGGCGAGCGCCCGCAACGAACGCGAACTGACCGGCGACCCGACCGCGCACGCCGAGATCCTGGCCCTGCGCCGGGCCGCCCGGGCGGTCGGCGCCTGGCGGCTGACCGGTTGCACCCTGGTGGTGACCCTGGAGCCGTGCACGATGTGCGCCGGTGCGCTGGTACTCGCCCGGATCTCCACGCTCGTCTTCGGCGCTTGGGAGCCGAAGACCGGTGCGGTGGGTTCGCTCTGGGACGTCGTACGCGACCGGCGACTCAACCACCACCCCGAGGTGTACGGCGGTGTCCTGGCCGCCGAATGCGCTGCCGCGCTCCGCGCCTTCTTCCGCTGACCCCGGTTCTGCACAGGACGTGCCCACGTTGTGCACACCCTTGTGGATAACTCGGCACGCCTGTGGAAAACTCTCGCACCAGCTGGCCCGCGTGCTCTGCTGCGCGGGGACCCGCCGGCGCAGAACCGGGATCGCCCCGCAACAGATCCGCCAGCGTCAGGGCAGCCCGGCCCGGGGCGCGACGATCGTCGCCGGAACGGCCGGCGGGGCGTACGCCGGAACGGCCCGGACCGGGAGCTCGGCCGGCAGCAGGACCGTCACGACCAGCCCACCCCCGGGCCGGGGCTCGGCCCGGACCGAACCGCCGTGCGCGCCGGCGACCGCCCGGACGATCGACAACCCGAGACCGAAGCCGCGCCCGCCGCCGACCCGCTCCTGACGCAGCCGCCGGAACGGCTGGAAGATCGTCTCGACCTCGTACCCCGGCACCAGCGGCCCGGTGTTCGCCACCACCAGGGTCGCCCAGCCGTCGACCGTGGCGGTGTTGAGCCAGACCTGGCCGCCGGTCGGGACGTTGTGCCGGAGCGCGTTCTCCAGCAGGTTCTGGGTCAGCCGTTCCAGCAGTACCGGGTCTCCGGCGGTGGGCGCCGGTCCCAGGTGTCGGTGCACCGGCAGCTCCGTACGCATCTGCTCGGCCACGTGTCCGGCCAGTTCGGCGAGGTCGAGCGGCGTACGCTCCACCACCTGCTGATCCGAGTCGGCCAGGGTGAGTAGCCCGTCGATCAGCCGCTCGTGCCGCTCGTTGACCGCCAGCAGCGTCTCGCCGAGCTGCTTCAGCTCGGCCGGCGCGTCCGGCCGGGTGACCGCGAGTTCCAGCAGGGACCGGTTCAGCGCCAGCGGCGTACGCAGCTCGTGCGAGGCGTTGGCGACGAACCGCCGCTGACCGTCGAAGGACTGGTCCAGCCGTTCCAGCATCAGGTCGAAGGTGTCGGCGAGTTCCCTGACCTCGTCCCGGGGGCCGTCCAACGCGATCCGCTCGTGGAGCCCGCGACCGGCGGTGCCGGCTCCGGCGATCCGCCGCGCGGTGCCGGTGATCTGGTGCAGCGGTTGCAGCGCCCGGCCGGCGATCAACCAGCCGAAGGCGAAGGCGGTCGCCGAGACCACGGCGAGCGCGATGCCGCCCTGGGTGAGCAGGGTCTCCAGGGCGTTCTCCCGCGCCTCGTCCTGGATCTGCCGGGCGAAGACCCGGAGCTGCTCGGCGCTCTCCGGGGTGATCACCCGGTCGGCGGAGGGCTGGGGCAGCCGGGCCGAGTTCAGCGTGACCCCGAACGTTCCGGGCATCCGCTGCTCGACCAGTACGTAGGTGACGGCGAGCAGCACCATCCCGGCGAGCAGGAAGAGGCCGCCGTAGACCACTGTCAGGCGGGCGCGGATCGTCAGTCGTTTCACCGGATCTGGTACCCCACTCCCGGCACGGTCTCGACGATCTGCGGATCGCCGAGCTTGCGGCGCAGCTTCATCACGGTCACCCGGACCACGTTGGTGAACGGGTCGATGTGCTCGTCCCAGGCCCGCTCCAGCAGCTCCTCGGCGGAGACCACCGCACCGCCGGCCCGCATCAGCTCGGCCAGTACCGCGAACTCCTTGCGGGAGAGGGCGACGTACCGGCCGTCGCGGTAGACCTCGTGCCGGGCCGGGTCGACGACCAGACCGGCCCGGGTCAGTTTCGGCGGCGCGGCGGGCCGGGCCCGCCGGACCAGCGCGTGGACCCGGGCGGAGAGCTCGACCAGCGCGAACGGCTTGATCAGGTAGTCGTCGGCGCCCAGCGCCAGCCCGGCGACCCGGTCCCGGACCGCAGCGGCCGCGGTGAGCATCAGCACCCGGGTCCCGCCTCCGCCCTCGACGACCGCCCGGCACACGTCGTCGCCGTGCACCACCGGCAGGTCCCGGTCGAGCACCACCACGTCGTAGTCGTTGACGCCGAGCCGCTCCAGGGCCGCGTCGCCGTCGTACGCGACGTCGACCGCGAACGCCTCCCGGCGCAGCCACTCGGCGACGGCATCCGCCAACAGCTTCTCGTCCTCCACCACCAATACCCGCACCGTCCCATGGTGACTCGGTCGCGGATAACCCCGTCGTAAACGTCGACGGTTACGCCCCGGATACGTGCCGCCGACTTGACTTTGTCCGTATCGGCCGGCGAACCGCGCCGGCCCACGGAAGGAGTTGTGCCATGCGCCGACGAATGTCGGGCCTCTGGCTGGCCCTCCCCGTCCTCGGCCTGGCGCTCGCCGGCTGCGCCCGGGCCGACGAGGGGCCGGGGGTGGCCACCGCCCAGGGCGGCAGCGGAGCCGGACCGACCGCCAGCGCCAGTGCGGTCGCGCTCAGCGACGAGGATCGCCGCCTGGAGTTTGCCAAGTGCATGCGGGAGAACGGGGTGGAGATGCCGGACCCCGAGCCGGGCCAGGGCGGAATCCGGATCCAGCGGAAACCGGGCGACGATCCGGCCAAGACGCAGGCGGCGATGGAGAAGTGCCGCCACCTGCTGCCGAACGGCGGCCAGCTTCAGCTCGATCCGGAGCAGGTCGAACAGGTGCGCAAGATGGCGAAGTGCATGCGGGAGAACGGTGTGCCGAACTTCCCGGACCCCGGGCCGGACGGCACCGTGCAGGTGCCCCAGGGCAGTGGAATGAAGATGAACGACCCGAAGTTCCAGGCCGCCATGGAGAAGTGCCGGGGCGAGTTCCCGGTCCGGATCAGAGGTGGTGGCGAATGACGGCGGGCACCCCGGTGACCGAGAACGGCCCGTCTCCGGAGGGGTCGGCTCCGATCGGTACCGGAGCGGACGACGGCGCGGGTACGGCGCCGGCGGCCGGGACCCGGCCGGGGCGGCGGCGCCAGAGCGGCCGTGGCCGGGCGGTCGCCGTACTGACCGCCGCCGCGCTCACGGTCGCCGCCGGGGTGGCGGCCGCCGTCGGATTCGGCGGCGGCGATCCGGGTACGGCCACCGCCAGCAACCTGCCACCGGCGAATGCCCAGGTCACCCGGCAGACGCTGGTCGACTCGGAGACCGCCGACGGCGAGTTGGGGTACGGCGAGACCCGTACCTTGGCCGCCCGCAAGGGAGGCACCATCACCGTGGTCGCCGCAGCCGGCTCCCGGGTCAGCCGGGGCAAGCCGCTCTACTCGATCGACAACCAGAAGGTCGTACTGCTCTACGGCGGGCTGCCGGCGTACCGGACGCTGCGCTCAGGTGACAGCGGTGCGGACGTCGAGCAGTTCGAGAAGAACCTGCGGGCGCTCGGCTACGACGGGTTCACCGTCGACGACGAGTACACCCCGGCCACCGCCGAGGCGGTGCGGGAGTGGCAGGAGGACCTGGGCCTCGACGAGACCGGCCGGGTCGAGCTGGGCCAGGTCGTCTACGCCACCGGTCAGGTCCGGGTGGACAGCGTCGAGGCCGAGGTCGGCGACGTGGTACAGCCCGGCGCCGGGGTGCTCGGCTACAGCGGTACCGCCCGGGTGGTCACCGTCTCGCTGGACGTGGCGGACCAGCGGTTGGCGAAGCGGGGCGCCAAGGTCACCGTGACGCTGCCAGACGGCAAGGAGGTGGCCGGCACCATCGCGGCCACCGAGACGATCATCGAGACCGAGAGCGGCGCGAACGGTGGGCAGGGCGACCCGGAAACCAAGATCGAGGTGACCGTCACCGCCGCCGACCCGAAGGCACTGGCCGGATTCGACAGCGCCTCCGTCGACGTGGCGTTCACCGCCGCCCAGCGGGAGAACGTGCTCACCGTACCCGTCGCCGCGCTGCTCGCCCTCGCCGAGGGCGGCTACGGCGTGGAGATCGTCGAGGGCGACGCGACCCGGATCGTGGCGGTGCAGACCGGACTCTTCGCCTCCGGGCGGGTGGAAGTGACCGGCGACGGGCTGGTCGAGGGAGCGACCGTGGGGATGCCGAAGTGAGCCGGGACCTGGCGGCGTCGGGTGCCGCGCTGGCCGAGCCGCCGGCCGGTACCGACGGGGTCGTGGTGCTCGACCGGGTGACGAAGATCTATCCGGGCGGCGTGACGGCCCTCGGTGGCGTCACCCTGACCGTCCAGCCCGGTGAACTGGTGGCGATCGTCGGGCCGTCCGGCTCGGGCAAGTCCACCATGCTGCACCTGATCGGCACCCTCGACCGGCCGTCGACCGGCACCGTGCACATCGACGGGTACGACGTGGCGAAGCTGTCGGACCGGCAGCTCTCCGCGCTGCGATCGTCCCGGATCGGTTTCGTGTTCCAGCAGTTCCACCTCGCGCCCGGTGTCCCGGTGCTGGACAACGTGGCGGACGGGCTGCTCTACGCCGGCGTACCCCTCGGGGAGCGGCGGCGGCGCGCGGAGGCCGCGCTGGTCCGGGTCGGGCTGGGACACCGGCTCGACCACCGGCCGCACGAACTCTCCGGCGGCGAACGGCAGCGGGTGGCGATCGCCCGGGCGGTGGTGGGCAACCCGGCGCTGCTGCTGGCCGACGAGCCGACCGGCAACCTCGACTCGACCTCCGGGGCCGGGGTACTGGCGCTGCTGCGCGAGCTGAACGCCGCCGGTACCACGGTGGTGGTGATCACGCACGACCGGGAGATCGCGGCCAGCCTGCCCCGGCAGGTGCAGATGCGCGACGGCTTGGTGCTCACCGACGGCTCGGACGGGGTCCGCTGATGGCCGGGGCGAACGGCGGGGCACGGCCCCGGCTGGCGAACGGCGGGGCACGGCCCCGGCTGGTACCGGCCCGGATGCGGCCTCGGGACATCCTCCGGGTCGGCGGCGTCGGGCTGCGTACCCGGCCGCTGCGGGCGTTCCTCTCCGCGCTCGGCATCGCCATCGGCATCGCCGCGATGGTCGCGGTGGTCGGGATCTCGTCCTCGTCCCGGGCAGAACTGGACCGGATGCTCGACTCGCTCGGCACCAACCTGCTGACCGTCGCGCCCGGCAACACCATGTTCGGCGAGGCTGCCCAGCTGCCGGAGGAGTCGGTGGCGATGATCGGCCGGATCGGCCCGGTTCAGCAGGTGTCCGCCACCGGGCTGCTCGTCGAGGCCCGGGTCTACCGCTCGGACCGGATCCCCGAGGTGGAGAGCGGCGGGATCGCCGCCCGGGCGGCCCGACTGGACCTGCTCGACACCGTCGGAGCGACCGTGGCCAGCGGCACCTGGCTGAACGGGGCGACGGCACGGTATCCGGCGGTCGTACTCGGGGCGACCACGGCGGAACGGCTCGGGCTGGGCCGCGCCGGACCGGAGGTACAGGTCTACCTCGGCAACCGGTGGTTCACGGTGGTCGGGATCCTGGCCCCGGTGCCGCTGGCGCCGGAGCTGGACCTCTCCGCCCTGGTCGGCTGGGAGGCGGCGGCGTCGTACCTGGGCTTCGACGGGCACCCGACCACCGTCTACACCCGGTCGGCGGAGCCGTCGGTCGAGGCGGTGCAGGCGGTACTCGGCGCCACCGCCAACCCGGAGGCGCCGAACGAGGTCAAGGTGTCCCGGCCGTCCGACGCGCTGGAGGCGCAGCAGGCCACCGACGAGGCGTTCACCGGGCTGCTGCTCGGGCTCGGCGCGGTCGCGCTGCTGGTCGGCGGGGTCGGAGTCGCGAACACGATGGTGATCTCGGTGCTCGAACGGCGGGCCGAGATCGGGTTGCGCCGCTCGCTCGGTGCGACCCGAGGCCAGGTACGCACCCAGTTCCTCGCCGAGTCACTGTTGCTCTCCGCGCTCGGCGGAGTGGGCGGAGTGCTGATCGGCATCGGGGTGACCTCGGGCTACGCCCTGTCCCGGGACTGGCCGACGGTGGTACCGAGCTGGGCGATGGCCGGCGGGGTCGGCGCGACCCTGCTGATCGGCGCCTTCGCCGGGCTCTACCCGGCGATCCGGGCCGCCCGGCTGGCCCCGACCGAAGCACTCGCCACGCCCTGACGGGTGCAAGGAAGGGCCCCTTCCTATCGCTTCTTGTGTAAGAAGGGGCCCTTCCTTGCGTTGAGGATCAGGCGACGATGGTGTCCAGGGCGATCTCGACCATCTGGCTGAACGTCTGCTCGCGCTCCTGGGCGGTGGTCTGCTCTCCCCGCTTGATGTGGTCGCTCACGGTCAGCAGGGTCAACGCCCGCGCCCTGAACCGGGCCGCGATGGTGTAGAGCGCCGCCGACTCCATCTCCACCGCCAGCACGCCATAATCGGCGAGGGTGTCGTAAAGGTCCGGACGGTCGGTGTAGAAGGCGTCCGCGGCCAGGATCGGCCCGACCCGCATCGCGATGCCGCGCCGCTCCGCCACCTCGACCGAGGTACGCAGCAGCCCGAAGTCGGCGACCGGGGCGTAGTCGATCAACCCGTCGAACCGCATCCGGTTCATGTTCGAGTCGGTCGACGAGCCGCTGGCGGCGATCACGTCCCGGAGTTGGAGGTCCTCGCTGAGCGCGCCGCAGGAGCCGACCCTGATCAGCGACTTCACACCGTACTCGTTGATCAACTCGTGTGCGTAGATGGAGGCGGACGGCATCCCCATGCCGGAACCCTGGATCGAGACCTCGGTGCCGGACCAGCGGCCGGTGAAGCCGAGCATGCCGCGCACCGTCGAGTAGCACTTGGCGTCCTCGAGGTAGGTCTCCGCGATCCACTTGGCCCGCAGCGGGTCGCCCGGCATCAGGACCCGCTCGGCGATCTCACCGGGCTTGGCGCCAATGTGCGTACTCATGTGGCGTCATCCTGCCAGGTCGCTCCGGTCGATACCGCCGCGACGTCGCCCTGCGGCGTCGGGTACCCTACTCGGCGGTGGTGTGTCCGAGCGGCCTAAGGAGCACGCCTCGAAAGCGTGTGAGGGTTCACGCCCTCCAAGGGTTCAAATCCCTTCACCACCGCTCGTGAACAGCGAGAACGCTCGGTCGATCCGTGAGGATCGGCCGGGCGTTCCCACCTCTGGTCTCAGTTCCGGTCTCAGTTGTGCCTGGGGCGTTCGCGGTGAGGCGCGGCAGGCGCCGCCTTCCTTGGTTCGCCGTCCTGCGACCCGTGCCCCGACAGGTCGTCGACTACCTAACGGCTGCCTGGCTTGCGATCAGTCAGGCGATCCAGAACCGCGTAGGTCGCAACGGCTATGAGCATCGGATTGACAGTCGCTGGCACCTGCCACGCCAGTACGCCGAGTAGGGCGGCGACAGCCAGAAGGACCAGAACTCGTAGCGAGACGTCGGGTTCGGGATACAGCTGGCCGGTTGGCTGACGTAGCCTCATAAGCGGAGATCCTTTCTGATGGGAGATCCAAAGACGGCACCCGTTGCGGCGGGTGCCGTCGCGCTTTCCGGCCATTGGCCTGCTCCTGCGCGACGGCCAGCGTCCCAAGATCCGTTCGCGTGCACGTGCAGATGCACGTGCGGGTAATGATAGGGCACTTTGGAGAGATGCGGGGAGTGATCAACAGGAATCTCACAGTACTGATTTCGGAGGCAGGGGAGAGGCGAGTTGACGGCGCGCGCTGCCCCACCCGTACCGTCTTCGCTATCTCCAGAGCGGCCCGCCGACCCGCTGGGCGATGACGCATCCACTCGTCGTAGTCGGTACGCGGGTTGACCGGGCCGCCGGTCGGTGGGGCCGTCTCCACTCGCCCGCCACCCGGGACCACGTCCCGTGGCCCCGGACGATGCCCGCCAACCAGTGCCTGACCAGCGCCTTCAATGATCCTTCAACCGTGTTGCACATGCGGCTCCGCACACTGGTCGCCGTTGTCCGCAAACACGCGTTGGGTCGTCCCAACGGGTTCGACATGGCTGGAGGTAGTTGGTGCGCTTTTCAACGGGAAGGGGAATCCGCAAGAGGTTCCTGGTGCCGATCACGGCGCTGTGCGCAGTGGTCGGTCTCCTGCTCGCCGGTGGTCCCGCCCAGGCGGCCACCTACAACAAGTACACCAGGACCCAGGCGTCCAACCAGGACGCCGGTGGCATCGACACGTGGGCCTGGCTCAACAAGGTCGGCGCCGGGTCGGAGATCGACTATCAGGTGCACTTCCAGGCGTACGGCGAGAAGCTGTGGGTCTATGTCAGGGTCGGTATGGCGTCCAAGGGCAAGGTCACGGTGGTCGTCTACGACACCACGGGCAAGCACGTTGACACGGACACCTTTACCGTGGACATCGGGGAGAACCGGGAACTGAACCTGGGCACCCCGGACGGCAGCGGCAACATCGCCGAGGGGTACACGGTCTACTCCAGGATCTGCGTCGGCAACTCCACCACCTGCACGGCGTACGCCAAGGGCAGGGCATGACGACCTGACCTCAAGTTGATCACGGGGGCGGCTGCGGCCCGTCCACTGCCTCGCCGGCAGCGGGCGGGCCGCTCGTGATCTATGCGCTCGGCCTGCTCTGCGGGCATGGGCCGGCCGGCACTGATCACGGACGGCGGCTGCCCTAGCGTTCGTCCGGGCGCTTGAGGCGGGGAAGGATGAGCGGGAGCGCGCGTTCGACGAAGCTCGTGATCCGCATGTCCGCAGACTTCTCCGCCAGACGTTCCGGACTGAAGTGCTCGACCCGTTCGACCTCGTGTTTCTCGACCCGCAGGGGTCCGTCGTACGAGCCGAGGAAGATGCCGACCATCTCCCGATCGGGCACCGAGTAGAACTTGCCGACGTACTCGAGGGGCACCTCGATGCCGAGTTCCTCCTTGAGTTCCCGTCTCGCCCCCTCCTCGTAGCTCTCCCCGCTGCGCAGGTGGCGGGCTGCCGCACCTGACCAGTAGAGCGGGTACGCCTTCGGCTATGGCGTCCAGAGGCCGAGGTCGATGGTCCTGGTCAGGGTGGCCCGCTCGTCGTCACCGTCCAGCGACCAGACCATCGCGCCACCCAGTCGCTCCGCGCGGATGTACAGCGTCTTCTGGAGTACGACGGCCGGGTCGTCGTACGTCCAGAAGGTCGTACCGTCGTAGAGCCATGCCGTCCCGGCGCGGAGGTCGCGGTAGACCCTGAAGCCGTCTTTGCCGACCCTGGTCTTCAGCACCTTGTAGTCCTCGTAGCCGGGCTCGAAGGTGGCCGGGGCGGCGCCGCCGGTGGAGATGCCGAAGAGGCCGTTTCGGCCGCCGGTCACCCCGGTCCAGCCGCGCCCGTAGTAGGGGATGCCGAGCACGAGCTTGCGGCGCTCGGCGCCCCGGTCGAGCCAGGCGTCGACGGTGCGGTCGACCGCGAAGTCCGGCTCGGTCGCACCGGCCGGTACCCGCAGCGCGGACTGCTGGTTGGCGATCGGCTCCCAGGTGCCGTGGAAGTCGTAGCCCTGGACCGTGGCGAAGTCCAGGTGCCGGAAAATCTTCCGTACCTCGAACCCGGCGTCGATCGCGGCCGGGTTGGCGGGCACGAACGCGGTCAGCTCGTAGTGCTTCCCGGCCGGCTTGCCGAGCGCGTCGAGCTGGCGGCGGAACTCCGCGACGAGCGCGGTGAAGTTCTGTTTGTCCTCCGGCCGGTGGACCGTGTCGACGTCACCGGGCGAACCCGGCCACTCCCAGTCCAGGTCGATGCCGTCGAAGACTCCGGCGAGCGAGCCGGGCCCACCGGCGCTGCCGTCCGGATTGGGCAGATTGCCCCTGAGGTAGAGGTCGATGCAGGAGGCGACGAACGTCCGCCGCGACTCCGGGGTCAGCGCGGCGTCGGAGAAGTGTGTCGACCAACTCCACCCGCCGAGCGAGATCAGCACCTTCAGGTCGGGATGCAGCGCCTTAAGCTTCTGAAGCTGCCCGAAGTTGCCGTTCAGCGGCTCGCCCCAGGTGTCGGCGACGCCGTCCACGCTCTCCTGCGCCGGTACCGGCCGCTGGTAGTCGGCCCAGGCGTCGCCCTCGCCCGGCCCGCCGTCGACGTAGCACCGACCGTCCGGGCTGACGTTGCCGAAGGCGTAGTTGAGGTGGGTCAGCCGGCTGGCCGCGCCGGAGTCGTGCAGCTTCTTGACCGTGAAGGCCCGGCCGTAGATGCCCCACTGGGTGAAGTATCCGACCTTGACGAAGTCGCCCCGCTGGCCGCCGTCGTGCCGGGACGCCGCGTCGCGAGCGGCCGAAGCAGGGGGTACGGCGACGCTTGCGAGCAGGGCGGCGACGGCGGTGGCCGCGGTGACGGTACTGAGTCGACGGAGAGGAGAACCGCGCATACGCACTCCTGAACGGGGATGGAGCGTCGGCAGGACACCGGCGGTCGGCAGAACAGTTAGGAAAGTTTTCGGTGTCCTGAAAGGTAGGGCCGTCGATGTGGGGTGGTCAAGTGCGCCGCGCCGGATCGCACCGAAGGTACGACGCATGGTCGGATCACTCAGACGTCGACAGCGCCGGGAGCCGGTGCGGCATCCGCCAGCCGTCGGCGAGCCTCGACGGGTGCACGTTGCGGCCGCCGCCGAAGAACTCGCAGAACTTCATGATCAGTGGATCCCAGCCCAGCGGATCGACGTGCTGCGTACCGGGGATGACCAGGGACTCCTCGACGTGCGCGCGGAGTACCTCGACCTGGAAGGCGGTGCATTCGGGCGTCGGCTCCGCCATCGGCAGTACCGCGATGACCCGGCACTCCAACTGGATCGGGCACTGGGCGACCCGGGGCGCCCGGACCAGCTCGGACGGCTGTTCGGTCAGCCCGGCGAGGGTGAACTTGTCCGGCTCGTACCGGTAGCCCTGCGCCAGCTTGTGCGCCGGCACGTCCCGCCTTCCGGTGGTGAGCGCTATCCGGTCCACCGCGTCGACCATCGCCGACGACGGCAGGTTGAGTACGCACTCCCGCTCCCGTCGCAGGTTGGCCGTCGTCTGGCCGCTGTTGCCCAGCCCGAGCATGCCGGACTGGCCCAGCCACCAGGCCGAGGACATCGGCGCGAGATTGGCGCTGCCGTCCTCGTTACGGGAACTGATCAATACCACCGGGGTGCCGAAGTACAGCACCCTGAGTCCGGGAACGATGTGCATGCGGCAACTCTCGCCGGCCGGGGCGGACGATTGCTGGCGGGCATCGGACGTGGCGTTCCGGCAGGTCTGCCCGCAGATCCCGGGCCCTGGCCCGGGGCGGTCAGCAGGTGCCGAAGCCCTCGTCGAAGAGGCGCTTCGCGTAGTCGGTGTAGCCGGCGACGGTTTTCCGCACCGTCCGTCCATCGTGCAGAAACAGGTAGGCCCGGTCGCCCTGCATCGCCAGTAGCCCGTCGTAGCGGTAGCTGCCGGGCGGCGCCGTCAGCCGGGTGGCGGCCGGATAGGCGGCCTCGACCCGGTCCACCGGGGTGCCGGCGGTTACCCCTTCCGGGGTGCGCACCGGGGGGCTGGCCCAGAGCAGCACCAGCCGATCGTCGGCGAAGACCGGGCTGACCGTGGTCGGGTCGGTCAGGCGCGGGCCGCAGGCGGAGGCGGGTTCGGCGTGCAGTTCACCGCGTCGGAGCAGCTCCTGCTCGGTGTCACCGAACTCGATGTCGCGCACGCCCCTGAGATGGAGGACGTCCGGCCCGTAACCGGGTGTCGTCGCCGGCTCGTCCGACACCGTCCGGTACGCGTGACAGACCGCCACCGCACCCGCCACGAGTACCGCCACCAGACGTACGACTTTCCGTGCCTCCATGTAACCCTCCGGGAGCACAGCGTAGTTTATCCCTGATTAGTCCGGTTGGTCGGGGTGTGGACCGCCGTCCACACCCTGTGGATAGCACATGTGTACGAGCAAAGTCGGTTACGCCGCGCACAGCGCACCGGCACAATTCCAGCATGGTGATCATCGCCGAGCCCCTGCACGCGCGGCCTCGAACCAGCGGCGAACTGGCCTGGCTCGGCGACGGCTGGCCGGAGTTCATCTTCCACGACCAGGGGACCGCCCGACTCCTCGGCCGGATCCGCGAACTCTTCGCCGGACTGGAACTCGTACTCCTCGACGACGCCGACGGACCCCCCGACGCCGACGCCGACGCCGACAACAACGACGCCGGCAACGGCGGTGGCATCGTGGCTGCCGGCTGGGCGGTGCCGCTGTGCTGGAGCGGTGCCGTCGACGACCTGCCGACCGGCTACACCGCCGCGCTGGCCCGGGCGCTCGGCGCGTACGACGCCGGTCATTCGCCGGACACGCTGGCGATCCTGGCCGCGCAGGTCCGCCCGGACCGGCAGGGGCAGGGACTGGCCGGAAAGCTGCTGCGGGCACTCGGTGACCTCGTCCCCGCGCAGCACCGGGTGATCTGCCCGGTACGGCCGACCCGCAAGGCCCGCTATCCACTCACCCCGATCGACCGGTACGCCGGCTGGACCAGACCGGACGGCACACCGTTCGACCCGTGGCTGCGTACCCACGTCAGGCTGGGCGGGCGGATCCTGGCGACGGCACCCCGGTCGCAGGTGATCACCGGCACCGTGGCGGAATGGCAGCGCTGGACCGGCCTGGAGTTTCCCGACTCCGGCGAGTACGTCATCCCGGACGGTCTGGGCACGCTCCGAATCGACCTGGGCGCCGATCGGGGGACCTACGTCGAACCCAACGTCTGGGTCCGACACCGCTGACCCCACACGTCCACTCGACACGAGACGTCGGCGGCCGAAGCTGGTGACGAACAACTGGTCACGAGGGCGGGAGCTGGTCCTTCGCCACCAGCCGGCCGTGCGCGGCGCAGAGCCGGTAGACGTCCAGTCGAGGCTGGAGCACGTCCCCGTGCGAGCGGTAGTACCGGCAGTCCGCGTCGACCGGTGTCGGCAGTGGATCCGGGTCGGGTGGTTCCAGCATCTCCCGGCGAGGCAGCAACGGGATCGCGGTGGCCCAGTCCTGGCCGACCCGCAGCGCCGCGTACCGTTCCGGGCTGAGTACCGAGTTGCTGGTCGCGTAGAGGTAGTAGCCGAGGGCGGCACCGCCGAGCGTCGCGGCGAACGTGGCCAGCACCATCGCCGCGCCGACCAGTCCCCGCCGAGCCTCCCGGTGCACCCGCCGACGCTGTTCGGCGGCGGACCCGGCTGCTGACGGCAGGCAGTGACGCTGGTCGGCGGCGGACCCGGTCGCCAGTGGCGGGCCGTGACGGTGATTGGCGGCGGCCATTGGCGGCGGGCCGGACGTCCGGGACGCCCCGCTCGGCGCCCTGCTCCGGCTCGCGGAGGAGAGCGGATCCGCCGGTGCTGCCGTCGCGGGGCGGCTGGCGTGGCTGGGCAGGCGGGCCACCACCTCGAAGCCGCCGTCCCGCGCGCCGGTGCGCAGGGTGCCGCCGGCCAGCCGTACCCGCTCGCGGAGCCCGACCAGGCCGCGCCCGCCCCGGACCGAGACCGGCGCGGACCGCGGCGCACCGGGCGGCCGCGCGTTCGTGACGTTGACCAGGACCGCCCCGGTGCCGTCGGCTTCGAGTCGGACCCGGACCGCCGCGCCGGGCGCGTGCTTGTTGGCATTGGTCAGCGACTCCTGCACCACCCGGTAGACGGCCCGCCCTGTCGACGGCGGCAGCGGTTCGGCCGGGCGGCTGTCGTGCAGCCGCACCGGCATCCCGGCGGCCTGCGCCCGGCGTACGAGGTCGGCGACGTCCCCGCCGGCCGGCCGTACCGGACCGGCCGTCGGATCCGGTCCCGTCATCCGTCGTGCGGCGTCGTCCCGGAGTACGTCGATGATGTCCCGAAGCTGCTCGGTGGCGGCCGCCGCGCCGGCCCGGAGTTGCCCGGCGACCGCCCGGGTCCGCTCGTCCAGATCGGCGGAGAGCTCCAGCGCACCGGCCCGGAGCGCGAGCAGGCTCAGTTCGTGGCCGAGCGAGTCGTGCATGTCCTCGGCGATCCGGGCCCGCTCCCGGAGGCGTACCTCGCGGGTCAGCATCCGCTGTTCGCGTTCGAGTTGCTCGGCCCGCTCCCAACCGGCGGCGATCAGCGCCCGCTGCTGCCGCCGGTAGCGGCCGACCAGCCACGGAAACAGTCCGGCGTAGACCAGCGCGCCGGCCATCGTCGCCCAGTCCACGAAGCCGGACCAGCTCAACACCAGCGGGGTGCCGAGCACCGCCAGCGCGCAGTAGCTCGCCGCCGCCGGCCAGGTGCTGTCCATCCGCCGGCCGAGCAGGTAGCTGACCAGCGGCAGGCCGAGGCAGTAGTTCCCGTCCACCGTGCAGAGCAGCACCACGGCGAAGAGCGGGATCAGCGGCAGGCGTCGCCGGACCGCGAGCGCGCCACCCCAGAGCGCCAGGCCGCCGAGCAGCAGCCCGACCGGGTACGCCCGATGTCCGGTCCAGGACCAGGCAACGGCGGCGGCCAGCGTCGCCCAGAGCAGTACGTCCAGCAGGAGGGCCCGGTAACGCCGCAGCTCGCGGCCGATCCGGTCTGCCTGCGCCACGGCTCGCACCGTTCCGACGGTACGCAGCGGCGCCGCTCCCGACGATCCGGGACGCCGCCCCGCCGACCCGGAAATATCGGCGTCGCCGACCCTGAGAAAGGTCAGGGTCGGCGGCTGACGATCGGGCGCAGCCGATCGACGGCCCGGGTTCGTAGCTTCGGGCCATGCTGACAACCGAGGCCGGGCTGAGTACTGCCCAGGTCGCCGAGCGGATCGCCGCGGGACAGGTCAACGACGTACCGGTGCGGTCCGGGCGGAGCGTCGGGGAAATCGTCAAGGCGAACCTCTGCACCCGGATCAACGCGATCATGGGCGTGCTGTTCGGGGTGATCCTCGCGGTGGGCCCGATCCAGGATGCCCTCTTCGGCGGTGTGATCATCGCCAACACCCTGATCGGGGTGGTCCAGGAGCTGCGGGCCAAGCGCACCCTGGACCGGCTGGCGATCGTCGGTGCGGCCCGTCCGGTGGTACGCCGGGACGGTCAGGCCGTCGAGGTGACCTCCGCCGACCTGGTCCTGGACGACCTGATCGAGCTGGGATCCGGCGACCAGATCGCGGTCGACGGGGTGGTGGTCGAGGCGGAGCAGTTGGAGGTGGACGAGTCGCTGCTGACCGGCGAGGCCGATCCGGTGGTGAAGCGGGTCGGCGACCCGCTGCTCTCCGGCAGTTTCGTCACCGCCGGTGCCGGTGCGATGCGGGCCACCAGGGTCGGCCGGGCGGCGTACGCGGCCCGGCTCACCGAGGAGGCCAGCCGGTTCACGCTGGTCAACTCGGAGCTGCGCGGCGGGCTCAACACCATCCTGCGGTTCGTCACCTGGCTGATCGTCCCGACCGGACTGGCCCTGATCGCCAGCCAGTACCTGGTCAACTCCGACGACCTGCCGGAGGCGATCCGACGGATGGTCGCCGGGCTGGTGCCGATGGTGCCGGAAGGGCTGGTCCTGCTCACCTCGGTGGCGTTCGCGGTCGGGGTGATCCGGCTCGGCCGGCGGCGCTGCCTGGTGCAGGAGTTGCCGGCGATCGAGGGGCTGGCCCGGGTCAGCGTGGTCTGCCTGGACAAGACCGGCACGCTCACCGACGCGGCGATGACGGTCTCCGAGGTACGCCAGCTCGATCCGACCGCCCCGGTGTCGGAGCTGCTCGGTCTGCTCGGCGCGGCCGACGAGCGGCCGAACGCCAGCCTGCGGGCGATCGTCGAGGCGTACCCGGCGCCGCCGCACGGCATCGGATCGAGGGCGGCGTGGCGGATCGGGGAGCGGATCCCGTTCTCGTCCGCCCGGAAGTGGGGCGGGGCCACTCTCACCAGCCCGGACGGGATCAGCGCGCAGTGGCGGCTCGGCGCCCCCGACGTACTCCTGCCGGCCGGGCATCCGACCCTGGCCGAGGTCGACGCGTACGGTGCCCGGGGCCTGCGGGTGCTGCTGCTGGCCCGGGCCGGCGCCAACACCCCGCATGCGCACGCGCCGCACCGGCTGATGTGTTTGGAAGGGCCCCCTATACAACAGAAAACGATGAGCGGGGGCCCCTCCTTGCACCCGGTCGCGCTGGTGGTGCTCGCCCAGCGGCTCCGGCCGGAGGCGTCAGAGACGCTGCGCTACTTCACCGAGCAGGGGGTGGTGGTGAAGGTCCTCTCCGGCGACAACGCGCTCTCGGTGGGCGCGGTGGCCCGCAGCCTCGGGCTGCCCGGCGCCGAGCATCCGGTCGACGCCCGGGAGCTTCCCACCGATCCGGTGGAACTCGCCGAGGCGGTGCGCCGGAACACCGTCTTCGGCCGGGTCGGGCCGCAGCAGAAGCGGGAGATGGTGGCGGCGCTCCAGGGCGCCGGGCACACGGTGGCGATGACCGGGGACGGGGTCAACGACGTACTCGCGCTCAAGGACGCGGACATCGGGGTGGCGATGGGCTCGGGCAGTCCGGCCAGCCGGGCGGTGGCCCAGATCGTGCTGCTCGACAACAACTTCGGCGCGTTGCCGGCGGTGGTCGCGCAGGGACGGCGGGTGATCGGCAACATCGAGCGGGTCGCGAACCTCTTCCTGACCAAGACGGTCTACTCGGTGCTGCTCGCCGTGATCGTGGTGCTGAGCCAGGTGCCGTACCCGTTCCTGCCCCGGCATCTGACCATCATCTCGTCGCTGACCATCGGCATCCCGGCGTTCTTCCTGGCGCTGGCCCCGAACCACGAGCGGGCCCGGCCCGGTTTCGTCGGCCGGGTGCTGCGGTTCGCCGTACCGTCCGGGGCGGTGGCGATGGCGGCGACGATCACCTCGTACCTGTTCGCCCGGAGCGTCTACGACGGCGACCTGGCCGCGGAGACCTCGGCCGCGACGCTGACCCTGTTCCTGGTCGGGCTCTGGGTGGTGGCGATCATCGCCCGGCCGTACACCTGGTGGCGGATCCTGCTGGTGCTCGCCCTCGGCCTGGCGTTCCTGACCATCCTGGTGGTGCCGTTCCTCCAGGAGTTCTTCCAGCTGAGCCTGGTCGGGACGACGGCGCCGGTGGTGGCGGCGGGGCTGGCGGTCGCGGCCGGAACGCTGCTGGAACTGGTCCGGGTCGCGCTGCGCCGCACCGGTGCCGACAACCCGGCGGTACGCCGGGAAGCGCGCTGACAACCTCTCCGATGCCTACTCACCAGCGGGCGGTGCCTCGAAACTGGACTGATTGGCGGCACAGGAACGACGGGCGGTCCCTGCCCTGGCGGGAGGGACCGTGCGGTCTTCGTGTCGTTCCAGGCGCGCCGCCCGGGCGGGTGCGGTCAGCCCTGCTGGTAGCGCTCGTTCTGTCGCAGGGCCTCGGCGAGCTGGTCCTCGAGAATGATGATGCGGCAGGCGGACGCCATGTCGGTGCCCTGGTCGCACAGCTCCCGCGCCCGCGCGGCCAGCCGCAGCTGATAGCGGGAGTAGCGGCGGTGTCCGCCACCGGAGCGGTACGGGTCGATCAGTTTCGCTTCGCCGAGCCGGCGCAGGAAATCCGGCGGGCAACCCACGATCTCCGCCGCGCGGCCCATCGTGTATGCCGGATAGTCCTCGTCGTCGAGCATGTCGTCGGTTTGGGCCAATGAAACCTCCATCACGAGGGCCCCGGCGCTGGAAAGCGCCGGGGCCCAGGGGTTACGGGTCGATAACACCATCTACCGGCAGAGCTGCCGGCTTGTCGTATCCGCACCGCCCGTGCGTGACGGGAGCGGGTGCGAGGATCGCATAAGCGTGACCGGAGACCACCTCTCGTTCGATGGAAGCTGCGGTGTCCGCGCCAGCCCGGCACTGCGGCCGGCAGCGGGCGATCCAACGGTGTGCGAGCCCTCCCTTTCCTCTGACTTTCTCTGTCGTACTTCCGTGCTGTCCGCCGGTGTCGGAGCCCCACGCGACTTCATGGCCCCGCACACGTGCGACGGACGTCCCTCACCTCGGGTGCGGCCCTGAATCCCACATCGGCCCCACCCGCTGTCACTGCCCGGACGTGGATCACGTCCGGGCACTACCTACCAACTACTTGCCGAGCGGAGCCGGAACGATCCTCGGCCCTGCCCCTCCGCCCTCGGGTGGGGCGGCTGCGTCAGCGTCTTTTCTTCACCCTTGACCTGAAGAAGACTAGCCGCTGTCGGCGAGAATATCTACTACTTAGCACATAGATTTGCTCGCAGGCCGCGCTCAGCTTGCCGTCGAGCAAAGATCATCAACGCACCTGGCCCAACCCCGCCACGGCCTGCCACCGGGCGCGACGGACAGACCGCTGTCCCGCCCACCCGCCATCCGCCCCACCCACGCCGCCGCCGGGCAAGATCGTGCTCTTTTGCTGAAAGAGTGGCTTCGTCGAGCGGCCTCGGCACGAGTAGTTGGTCGGGGCCTCGATACTGACGGCCTGTCGACGTCCCGACGGAACCCGTGGCCGGCGGTCAACTGCGGCCTCAAAATCAACGCCCGACGGATCCGCGAGGATCTGCCGGGCGTTTGCGCTGCTCAGGCGAGCGGAGGATACGAGATTCGAACTCGTGAGGGTGTGAACCCAACACGCTTTCCAAGCGTGCGCCCTAGGCCTCTAGGCGAATCCTCCGTCCGACAGGATACAGGCTCCCCGCCGTACGCCCACCCCGGCCGGTCCCCCGAAGATCCCGCGAGCGGCCGGGTACACTTGGCGGCACCCCCCGTGTGGCGTCACCTCGTGAACCTCCCCAGGGCCGGAAGGCAGCAAGGATAAGCGAGCTCTGGCGGGTGCACGGGGGGCCTTGTCTTCCCGCTGAGCGTCCCTGGCAGCCACCTACCCAGACCGCCCACCGCCCGCCTCCTACGGGCTCCCTCGCCGCCCACCGGTCGGCGAACGGGTGGTCGACGTGGAAATCGTCGGGGGCGCGTGACAACCTTGGCACTCGGCAGCGCGGCGGCGGGTGGAGAATGGCCCGGTCGAGAGGAGGCGGGACGAGTGGCACTGGCGCTCTACCGCAAGTACCGGCCCCGCACGTTTGCCGAGGTGATCGGCCAGGAGCACGTCACCGAGCCGCTGTCCCAGGCGTTGCGTACCGGCCGGTTGAACCATGCCTACCTCTTCTCCGGCCCGCGTGGCTGCGGCAAGACCTCCAGTGCCCGGATCCTGGCCCGCTCGCTCAACTGCGCGCAGGGGCCGACCCCGGAGCCCTGCGGGGTCTGCGACTCCTGCAAGAGCCTGGCCACCGACGGGGCCGGCTCGATCGACGTGATCGAGATCGACGCGGCCAGTCACGGTGGCGTGGACGACGCCCGGGAACTGCGCGAACGCGCCTTTTTCGCCCCGGCCAGCAGCCGGTTCAAGATCTATGTGATCGACGAGGCGCACATGGTCTCGACCCAGGGCTTCAACGCCCTGCTCAAGCTGGTCGAGGAGCCGCCGGAGTACGTCAAGTTCATCTTCGCCACCACCGAGCCGGAGAAGGTCCTCGGCACGATCAAGTCGCGGACGCACCACTACCCGTTCCGGCTGATCCCGCCGGGCGTGCTCCGGCCCTACCTGGAGCAGCTCGCCTCGGCCGAGGGCGTCAAGATCGAGCCGGCGGTTTTTCCGCTCGTGGTCCGGGCCGGCGGCGGCAGCGCCCGGGACTCGCTCTCGGTGCTCGACCAGCTCATCGCGGGTGCCGGCCCGGAGGGGGTCAGCTATTCCCGCGCGGTTGCCCTGCTCGGGGTGACCGACGTCGCCCTGATCGACGAGATGTGCGACGCGCTGGCCGCCGGGGACGGCGCCGCCGCGTACGCCACCATCGACCGGGTTGCCGAGGCCGGGCACGATCCGCGCCGGTTCGCCTCTGACCTGCTCGAACGGCTCCGTGACCTGATCGTCCTGCGCCAGGTGCCGGACGCGGTCGCCAAGGGCCTGATCGACGGCCCGGCCGACCAGATCGAGCGGATGGCCGCCCAGGCCGAACGACTCGGCCCGGCCACGCTGTCCCGGTGCGCCGACATCGTGCACAACGGCCTGGTCGAGATGCGTGGCACCACCGCACCGCGACTGCTGCTCGAACTGATCTGCGCCCGGATGCTGCTGCCCGGCGCCGAGGACTCCACCGGCAGCCTGCTGCAACGCCTCGAACGCATGGAGCGCCGGCTCACCCTCTCCGGCGACGCCGCTCCGCCGGCCGCCGCCATCCGCCCACCGACCGCCGTCGACCCGGGCACGGCCCCCGCGACCGCTTCCGCTCCGCCGGCCACCGCCAGCGCCGTCCCGGCCGCTCCCGCCCGGGAGGTACGCGACGCCGCCGCACCCGGGCCGAGCCAGGCACCGGCCGGACCGGTCGTACCGCCGCCGGCCGCCGCCCCGGAGCCACCGGCCCGGCGTCCGGTGCCGCCCGAGGCGGTGATGCCCGACCCGGCCACCCCGGATCCGGTGCCGGCCGGTACCGAGCCGACGGGCGAACTGGACGCCGCCGCCGTACGCCGGGTCTGGGGCGACGTCGTCGGTATGGTCAACCGCAGCAACAAGCGGATCGCCGCGCTGATGCGCGACGCGGTCGTACGCGACCTCGACGGCGACACCCTGGTGCTGACCGTCAAGTCCCCGGTCCTCGCCCAGATGCTCGCCAACGCCTCCGAGGTGCTCACCGACGCCCTCTACGAGGAACTGGGCGGGCGCTGGCAGATCCGTTGCGAGGTGGCCGGCGAGCAGCGTGGGCCGGCACCGGGCGCCCCGCCCCGCCAGTCCACCGGCAGCGGCCCGGTCCCGAACGGCGCCCCGCCCCGGGGCGGCACCGGCTCCGCCTCCGCCGGCGGCAGCCGGGGTGCGACCGGTGGTCGGGAGCGGTCAGCCGGTGGTCGGGAGCGGTCAGCCGGCGGATCCGGCTCGGGCAGCGCCGGTGGCGGTGCGCCGTCCAGCGCCGATGACGACGACTGGCCGGAACCGGCCCGTCCCGGTGGCGTCGCACCGAGCGGCTCGGCCGACGACGACTGGCCGGAGCCGACCCCGCCCGGCAGCACCGGTCCCGCCGGCACGACCGGCACCGCAGCCGGAGCGCCGGGGACTCCGGCCCCCGACGGCGGTCCGAGCGGTGCCGGTAGCCGTACCAACGGCATCGGGGCGCCGGGCGGCAACGGTGCCCGGTCGGCGGGCAGGGGCGGGCCGAGCGGCGGTAACGGGTCCTCGGCCGCCGGTAGCGGCGGATTCGCCGCTCCCGGCGTAGGCAGCGACGGAGTCGGTGCGGTGAGCGGTGTGCGTACCGGCGCGGGGGCCGGCGGCGGCGCGGTCGGTTCCGGGCTCGCGGCGGCCCGGGCGGCGGCGGCCGGCCGTGGACCGAAACCGACCCCGGCTCCGGAGCGGACGCCGGACCCGGAGTGGGCGGGCGAGCCGCCCTACGACCCCGACTACGACGGCCCGCGCCCGCAGCCGGCGTCGATCGGTTACGAGGGCTTCGACCCGGGCGACGAGCCCCTCGACGAGGTGATCGACGAGCGGACCGCCCGGCAGACCAGTGAGCAGCAGGCGGTGCAGTTGCTGCAGCAGACCCTCGGGGCGGAACGGATCGGCGAGGTCGATCTCAACTGACGTCCTCGCCGCTCGCCGACCAGCCGGACGGCCGGCCGGTCGCGGGGCGTCGACCCGGTTGGGGCGTCGAGCCAGCCGGCTGTGGGGCGTCGAGCCAGCCGGCTGTGGGGCGTCGAGCCGGACGGCCGCGGGGCGTCGAGCCGGCCGCGACCGGTCCGACTAGGCTGGACGCGACCAGTTTCCGCAACCGAGGAGTCGCCGTGCGCCCGGGTGGACAGCCCAACCTGCAGCAGATGATGAAGCAGGCGCAGAAGATGCAGCAGCAGCTCGCCGCCGCGCAGGCGGAGCTGGCCGAGGCGGAGCTGACCGGTACGGCCGGGGGCGGGCTGGTCACCGTGACCATTTCCGGTGCCGGCGAGGTCAAGGCCGTCAAGATCGATCCGAAGGCGGTCGACCCGGAGGACGTGGAGACCCTGGAGGATCTCGTCCTGGCGGCGGTGCACAACGCCCACGACGAGGTGCGCAAGCTGACCGAGGAGAAGATGGGCCCGGTCACCGGCGGCATGGGCGGCCTCGGCCTGCCCGGTTTCTGAGCCACCCCGCGATGTACGAGGGTGCCATCCAGGATCTGATCGACGAGTTGGGACGCCTGCCGGGGGTCGGTCCGAAGAGCGCCCAGCGGATCGCGTTCCACGTGCTCTCGGCCGATCCGGCCGACGTGACCCGGCTGGCCACCGCGCTGCGCCGGGTCAAGGAGCTGGTGCGGTTCTGCACCGTCTGCTACAACGTCGCCGAGTCCGAGCAGTGCCGGGTCTGCCGCGACCCACGCCGCACCGAAGAGGTGCTCTGCGTGGTCGAGGAGCCCAAGGACGTGGTGGCGATCGAGCGGACCGGCGAGTTCCGGGGCCGCTACCACGTGCTCGGCGGCGCGATCAACCCGCTGGAGGGTGTCGGCCCGGACAACCTGCGGATCCGGGAACTGCTGGCCCGACTCGGCACCGGCTCGGTGCGCGAGCTGATCCTGGCCACCGATCCGAACACCGAGGGCGAGGCGACCGCGACCTACCTGGCCCTGATGGTCAAGCCGATGGGCATCTCGGTGACCCGACTCGCCAGCGGTCTGCCGGTCGGCGGCGACCTGGAGTACGCCGACGAGATCACCCTGGGCCGCGCCTTCGAAGGTCGCCGCGCTGTCTGACATCGGTGGTGAACAGCCCGACAGGTGATGTAACAAATTCGCATATCCAGAGCCGGACAAAGGCCTCGATTGTTGACCATGCGCGACGCTCTGTCGCTGGTGTCCTGACTGTAAAGACACGATCCGGTACCAACCCATTCGCGGCCCGTTTCCGCCCGGTCCGCGCGACGGCTAGTGTCTCGCCATCGGTGGCCCCCGTCACCGCGTTTGTCGTATCCACAGGACGAGGTGAAGCACCATGCGTGCACCAAGACCGAAGGTCGCCATCGCGGCCGTAGCGGTCGCGGCCCTCGCGGTAGCCGGCTGTGCCGAGAGCGACCGCGGCGATTCGGGCGCAAGTGAGAAGGACACCCTGGTCTTCGGCGTGGCCGGTGACCCGAAGGTGCTGGACCCCAGCCTGGCCAGTGACGGCGAGTCGCTGCGGGTCGCCCGTCAGATCTTCGAGACCCTGGTCCGCCCCGAGGAGGGCGGCACCAAGATCACGCCGAGCCTGGCCGAGAGCTGGACCCCGGACGCGACCGGCACCGTCTGGACCTTCAAGCTCCGCTCGGGTGTGAAGTTCCACGACGGCACGGACTTCAACGCCGACGCCGTATGTGTCAACTTCAACCGCTGGTACAACGCCAAGGGTCTGATGCAGAGCCCGGACGTCACGCCGTACTGGCAGGACGTGATGGGTGGCTTCGCCGCCAACGAGCGGGACGACCTGCCGCAGAGCCTCTTCAAGTCGTGCACGGCGAAGGACCCGACCACCGTCGACCTCGCCTTCACCCGGGTCTCCAGCAAGATCCCGGCCGCGCTGATGCTGCCGTCGTTCTCCATCCACAGCCCGAAGGCGCTGGAGGAGTACCAGGCCAGCAACATCGGCGGTAGCGCCGACAACATCCAGTACCCGCCGTACGCGATGGAGCACCCGACCGGCACCGGTCCGTTCAAGTTCAAGTCCTGGGACATCGCCAACAAGACGCTGACCCTGGAGCGGAACGAGGAGTACAGCGGCGCGCAGAAGGCCAAGCTGAAGACCCTCATCTTCAAGACCATCTCCGACGAGAACGCCCGGAAGCAGGCGCTGCGCTCCGGCGACATCCAGGGCTACGACCTGGTCGGTCCGGCGGATGTGGAGCCGTTGAAGAACGAGGGCTTCAACATGCTGACCCGTCCGGCGTTCAACATCCTCTACCTGGCTATCAACCAGGACGGCGGCAACCCGAAGCTCAAGGACATCCGGGTCCGGCAGGCGATCGCATACGCCCTGAACCGGCAGGCGCTGGTCGACTCGAAGCTTCCCCCGGGCGCCAAGGTGGCCACCCAGTTCATGCCGGACACCGTGGAGGGCTGGAACCCGCAGGTCACCACGTACGACTACAACGTGGAGAAGGCCAAGCAGCTGCTCGCCGATGCCGGCGCCAGCAACCTGACGCTGCGGTTCCACTACCCGACCGAGGTCACCCGGCCGTACATGCCGAACCCGAAGGACCTCTTCGAGCTTCTCTCGGCGGACCTCCAGGCGGCCGGCATCAAGATCCAGCCGATTCCGCTGAAGTGGACCCCGGACTACCTCAACGCCACCACCACGGGCACCGAGCACGACCTGCACTTCCTGGGTTGGACCGGTGACTACGGCGACGGCTACAACTTCATCGGCACGATGTTCGACCGGCAGAAGCCGGAGTGGGGCTTCAACAACCCGGCCCTCTTCGAACTGTTCAAGAAGGCCGACACCACCGCGGACGCCGCCGCCCGGTACGAGCTCTACAAGGAGCTCAACGCCGAGATCATGAAGTTCCTGCCGGGTGTGCCGATCTCGCACTCGCCGCCGGCGATCGTGTTCGGTAAGGACGTGACCGGGGTCAAGCCGAGCCCGCTCACCGACGAGCGGTACGCCACCGCCGAGTTCAAGTCCTGACATAGAGAAGAGGGACCGCGGGCGGGCGCGCCCTGATCCCGGCCGGTAGACCCCGGCCGGAGGTCAGCCCAGCGCCCGCCCGCGCGACCCTCCGCACCCCGCCAGAGGTCGCCAGTGTTCCGGTTCATCGTCAGACGCCTGTTGCAGCTGATACCCGCGCTTCTCGGGCTCTCCATCCTGTTGTTCATCTGGCTGCACCGGCTGCCCGGCGGCCCGGAGACCGCGATCCTCGGCGAGCGTGGCACCCCGGAGATGCGCGCCGCGATCCGGGACAACCTCGGGCTGGACGAGCCGGTCCTGGTGCAGTACGGCCGGTTCATGCAGCGCATGTTCCGGCTCGACCTGGGCACCTCGATCTCCACCAAGCGCGAGGTGACCACCGAGTTCCTGCAACGCTTCCCGGGTACCTTCGAACTGGCCACGACCGCGTTGGTCATCGCGATCGCGGTCGGCATCCCGCTCGGCTACCTCGCCGCCCGCCGTCGCGGCCGGCTCCTCGACCACCTCTCGGTGGGCGGATCGCTGATCGGTGTCTGCATCCCGGTCTTCTTCCTGGCGTACGTGCTCAAGGCGATCTTCGCCGAGAACCTGCATCTCTTCCCGGCCAGCGGCCGGCAGGACCCGACCATCGACGCGACCCGGGTCACCAACTTCTTCGTCCTCGACGGGCTGCTCACCCGCGAGTGGGACGCCGCCGCCGACGCGCTCTGGCACCTCGTCCTGCCCGGCCTCGCCCTGGCCAGCATCCCGCTGGCGATCATCGTCCGGATCACCCGGGCGAGCGTGCTGGAAGTGCTCAGCGAGGATTTCGTCCGGACCGCCGAGGCCAAGGGCCTGACCGAGCGGGTCGTACGCCGACGGCATGTGCTGCGCAACGCGATGCTGCCGGTGGCAACCACGATCGGCCTGCTCACCGGTGGTCTGCTCTCCGGCGCGGTACTCACCGAGACCGTCTTCGCGTTCAGCGGCATCGGGGCGTTCATCGCGGACGCGATCAGCCAGCGGGACTATCCGGTGTTGATGGGCTTCATCATGATCATTGCCGTGCTCTTCGTACTGGTGAACCTGCTGGTCGACCTCTCGTACAGCCTGATCGACCCCAGGGTGCGTGTCCGGTGAGCGCGAGGAGTGAGCTTGCGAGCCCCGCAGTCGCGAACGGAAGGCGGGCTCGGGTGAGCGCGAGGAGTGAGCTTGCGAGCCCCGCAGTCGCGAACGGAAGGCAGGCTCGGGTGAGCGCGAGGAGTGAGCTTGCGAGCCCCGCAGTCGCGAACGGAAGGCAGGCTCGGGTGAGCGCGAGGAGTGAGCTTGCGAGCCCCGCAGTCGCGAACGGAAGGCGGGCTCGGGTGAGCGCGAGGAGTGAGCTTGCGAGCCCCGCAGTCGCGAACGGATGGTGGGCCCGATGACGATCACCGAACGGGCCAGGAAGAAGGCCGAGAAGCTCGACCGGCTCGGCGAACTCTCCGCGGCCCGGGACGAGGAACGCGGCGTCAGCCTCTGGCAGGAGGCGTTCCGCCGGCTCCGACGCAACCCTGCGGCGATCGCTGGCGCGGTCGTACTCGGCATCTTCCTGCTGGTCGCGATCGTCGGGCCGTTCTTCGTGCCGTACGGGCCGACCGACACGGTCGGGATCCGGGACGGTCTGGTCAAGTCGGGCCAGGGCATCATCCCCGGCCCCTCCGCCGAGCACTGGCTCGGCTTCGACCACCAGGGGCGGGACGAGTTCAGCCGGTTGATCGTCGGAGCCCGGCAGACCCTCCTGGTCGGCGTGGTCGCCACGCTGATCGGTCTGGCGATCGGCGCCCTGATCGGCGGTGTCGCCGGTGCCGCCGCCGGACTCGGCGGGCGCTGGGGGCGCTGGGTCGACACCATGCTGATGCGGCTCATCGACATGATGCTGGCGCTGCCCAGCCTGCTGCTCGCGGTCAGCATCGCGGCGTTGCTCGGCGCCAGCCTGACCACCGTGATGATCGCGGTCGGTGTGGTCTCGGTGCCGGTCTTCGCCCGGCTGCTGCGCGGGGCGATGATCGCCCAGGCCAACAGCGACTACGTGCTCGCGGCGACCTCGCTCGGGGTACGCCGGTCGAAGATCGCGCTCGGCCACGTGCTGCCGAACTCGCTGGCCCCGGTCATCGTGCAGGCAACGCTGACCCTGGCCACCGCGATCATCGAGGCGGCCGCGCTCTCCTTCCTCGGCCTCGGCAACCCGGACACCGCGATTCCGGAGTGGGGTGTGATGCTCGCCGACGCGCAGCCGTACCTGGGCATCCGGCCGGCGCTGGCGATCTATCCGGCCGTGGCGATCATCATCACCGCGCTGGGCTTCACCCTGCTCGGTGAGGCGATGCGCGAGGCCCTCGACCCGAAGCTGCGGAAGTGATCAGTCATGGCACTGCTTGATGTGCAGGATCTCTCCGTCACGTTCCGTCAGCGCGGAAAGCGTACGGTGCGGGCGGTCGACGGGGTCTCGTTCTCGGTGAACGCGGGCGAGGTCGTCGGCCTGGTCGGCGAGTCCGGCTGCGGCAAGAGCGTGACCTCGCTGGCGCTGATGGGTCTGCTGCCCCAGCAGCCCGGGATCTCGGTGCAGGGCCGGGCCGACTTCGACGGTACCGACCTGCTTCGGGTCGACCGGCGGGCGATGCGGGACATCCGGGGCCGGGACATCGCGATGATCTTCCAGGACCCGCTCTCCTCGCTCAACCCGGTCATCCCGATCGGCCGGCAGGTGACCGAGGTGCTGGCCCGGCACCGTGGGCTCGGCGGCGACGCGGCTCGCAAGGAGGCCGCCGACCTGCTGGACCGGGTCGGCATCCCGGACCCGAAGCGGCGGCTCAGGGAATATCCGCACCAGCTCTCCGGCGGGATGCGCCAGCGGGCGCTGATCGCGATCGCGGTGGCCTGCCGTCCCCGGCTGCTGATCGCCGACGAGCCCACCACGGCGCTGGACGTGACCATCCAGGCACAGATCCTGGAACTGCTCAAGGACCTGGTACGCGACTCCGGCACCGCCCTGGTGATGATCACCCACGACCTGGGTGTGGTCGCCGGGATGTGTGACACCGTGAACGTGCTCTACGCCGGCCGGGTGGTGGAGACCGCCCGCCGCAAGCCGCTGTTCACCAAGCCGAGGCACCCGTACACGGTGGGGCTGCTCAGGTCGATTCCGCGCCTGGACGTGGGCCGGGGCGAGCGGCTTTCCCCGATCCCCGGCTCGGTCCGGGACGTACTGCCCTGGGCCGACGGGTGCGCCTTCGCGCCCCGCTGCGACCGGCAGGTGGAGGCGTGTCTCGGCCAGCCGCCGCAGCTCGCGCTGACCCACACCGACCGGACGTACCGGTGCGTCAACCCGGTGCCGCCGGCCGGCGCGGGGCCGGCCGGACCCGCTTCGGCGGCCGCCGCGGAGCCGGCGGTGGCCGGAGTCGTTCCGGCGCAGGCGACGGTGCCCGGGGAACGGCCGGTGGAAGAGCGGGCGGAGCTGCCCGCTCCGGGCGAGGAGGAGTCGGCATGACCGACGTGCAGGCCACCGGGAAGTCCGGAAACCTGGTCGAGGTCCGGGATCTCAAGGTGCACTTCCCGATCACCCGGGGAGTGCTCTTCGACCGGGTCGTCGGGCATGTCAAGGCGGTGGACGGGGTCGACCTGTCCATTCCGCGCGGCAAGACGTACGGGCTGGTCGGCGAGTCCGGCTGCGGCAAGTCGACGCTCGGCCGGGCACTGCTCCAGTTGACCCGACCGACCGGCGGGCAGGTGAACTTCGACGGCGTCGAGCTGACCAGGCTGCCGCCGAACCGGCTCCGGACGATGCGCCGCCGGATGCAGATGATCTTCCAGGACCCGATGTCCAGTCTGGACCCCCGGCAGAATGTCGAGTCCATCCTGGTCGAGGGCTTGCAGGCGCACGGGATCGGTGCCGACCGGGCGGCCCGGCGGGACATCATCACCAAGACCCTGGACGCGGTCGGGCTGCCGAAGTGGGCGCTGTCCCGCTATCCGCACGAGTTCTCCGGCGGGCAGCGGCAGCGCATCGGCATCGCCCGGGCGCTGGTGCTCGGCCCCGAACTGATCGTCGCCGACGAGCCGGTCTCCGCGCTGGACGTGTCGATCCAGGCCCAGGTGGTGAACCTCCTCGACGAACTCCAGGACGAGCTGGGGCTGACCTACCTGGTGATCGCGCACGACCTGGCGGTGGTGCGGCACATCTCCGACGTGGTCGGCGTGATGTATCTCGGTGCGCTGGTGGAGGAGGCGCCGAGCGACCGGCTCTACCGGGAGCCGCTGCACCCGTACACCCGGGCGCTGATGTCGGCGGTGCCGGTGCCGGACCCGGACCTGGAGGACCGTCGGGAGCGGATCCTGCTCGCCGGCGACCTGCCCTCGCCGGCCAACCCGCCGGCCGGCTGCCGCTTCCACACCCGCTGCCCCTGGGCGCAGCCGACCCGGTGTGCCGACGAGCGGCCGGCGCTACGCGAGATCGGCGAGAGCCGGGTGGCCTGCCACTGGGCGGAGCAGATCGCCAGCGGCGAGATCCGACCGCACAGCGTGAGCGTGCAGATCGTCCGGCCGGAGGACGAGGGCGAGGCGCCCGGCGTCGTCTCCGCGCCGAGCGAGCCGGGCTCGTTCGTCTAGGTGGCCTCCGGGCGGCGGGACGAGTTCCTCGCCCGCCGCCGATGCGGTCAGCTCCGCTGCCGGTGTCGCGTCGATGCGGCAGCAGCCCCGGTCAGTTCCCGGGTGCGGAGCCGTGGTGCGCGTGGTCGGCAACGGCGATCGTCCGTGGTACCTGAGCCTCGGTGCCGGGTTCGACGATGACGAACTGCCCCATCATGCCGGAGTCCTCGTGCCGGAGGATGTGGCAGTGGTACATGTAGGGCGTACTCGGGTCGGTGTGCTGACCGAACTGGACGGCGAGCCGTACCTTGCTCTTTCCCGGCACGTACACGGTGTCCTTCGGGCCGCTGGCGTAGGCCGGTGGCGGCCCGCCGTTCACGTCCAGGACCCGGAACGCGACCTCGTGGATGTGGAAGTTGTGCGCGTAGACGTTGTTCTCGATCTCCCAGATCTCCCGGGCGCCGGCCGGCACCACCTCGTCGATGCGGGACATGTCCATCTCCTTGCCGTTGATGGCGTCATGGCCGTTGAGCCGGAATCGTCGAACCCGGGCGTCGGCGGGTACCTCGACCCGGTTCTCCGCCAACCGGGCGGGTAGCGCGGGCGAGGCCGCCAACCGTGGCGCGGCGACGATCTTCAGCACGTCGAAGTCGCCGGCGTCGATGTCCGCGGACCCGCCGACGCTGGAGAGCACCACCTGCTCGCCGGCGGAGAACCGTACGACGATCTCGATCCGTTCGCCGGGGGTCAGCGACACCTGGTCGACCTCGACCGGGGCTTCGAGCAGGCCGGCGTCGTTGCCGACGACGTGGAACCGGCGGCGGTCGGTGAACCTGACGTGGTACATCCGGGCGTTCGAGCCGTTGAGGATGCGGAACCGCACCAGTTCGGTGCTGACCTCCAGGTAGGGGTCGTAGGTCCCGTTGACCAGGATGTGGTTGCCGAGGATGCCGAAGGTCCCCTTCAGCGGATCGCCGTCCAGGGAGCCGTCCGGGGTGAAACGCTTGTCCTGGAGGATCAGCGGGACGTCGTCGACCCCGTACGTCTCCGGCAGCGGCGGGCCGCCCGGCTCGTCGAGGATGAACATCCCGGCCAGTCCCCGATAGACCTGCATGGCCGTGGACCCGTGCACGTGCGGGTGGTACCAGGAGGTGGCGGCCGGCTGGTCGATCGTCCACTGCGGGGTCCAGGTCGCACCCGGAGCGATCGGCTGGTGCGGTCCACCGTCCATTTTGGCGGGCAGCCGCATCCCGTGCCAGTGCACGGTGCTCAGCTCGCCCAACCGGTTGGTCACCGCCATCCGTACCGTCTCGCCACGCCGGGCCCGGATCGTCGGGCCGAGGTGCGGTCCGTTGAAGCCCCAGGTGGCGGTCGGTTTGCCGGGCAGCAGCTCGCTCTGGCCGCGTTGCATGGCCAACTCGAACCGCCGCACCCCTGCGGCGTCGACGGTCGACTTGGCCAACGGCGGGATGCGTAGCCGGTTCCCGAACGTCAACGTGCCCTGCGGGCGGAGGTCGTCCGTCCGGGCGCCGGAGCCACAGGCGGTCGCGAGGGCGGGCAGGGCGGCTAGCAGGAGAAACTTTCTGCGGTGCATAAGGTGATCATGCTTTGTCGGTCGAGGTTGCGGATCAGGAGGATCACCCCAACCGCAGCTAGGGGGAAGTCAGGGTGTCGGCCGTACGGTGTGCCGCCGGGTCCTCGGCCGGACCCGGCGGCACACCGGCCGAAGGTCAGGCCTCCGTGTGGGCCTCAACCGGCACGTTGTCGGTCGGGTCGTCGAGCCAGATCGGGCGCCAGTCGGCCAGCTCGTGGTAGCGGCGCAGCTCGGCGAGGCCACTGAGCCATCCGGCCCAGGCCGCGTACGGCGGCTGGTCGAAGCCGCTCTGCACGAAGGAGAGCTTGGTCTTTCCGCCGCTGCCCTCCAGCTCCCAGCTCACCACCCCGGCCGGCCCCCAGTCGACGGTCATCGCCTTGCCGGGGGTGAGATCCAGCACCTTCGCCGGGTTGGGGTTGTTGTCGAAGCCGCCCATCGCGTAGCGGCCGCCGACGAAGGGCTCGATCCCGATCGGGTAGCCGAACCACTCGCTGGCCTTGGCCGAGTCGGTCAGCGACTCGTAGAGCTCCTCGGGGGAGGCGTCGATGACGATCTCCTCACGGAGCGTCGCCGAGGTGAAGTCGGTCTTCGGGGTGAGCGGCCGTCCCTCGACGTGGTCGACGAGGTTGGCGATCGCCAGCGCCCAGTACGTCTGGAGCACGCCCCGGATGCTCGCGCCGGTGATCACGTCCTGGAAGCTCCAGTGGGTCTGCGAGAGCGAGATGACGGTGGAGTCGGGGCTCTCCTCGGTCAGGGTGATCTCGGTGGTGGTCTCCTCGCCGTCCAGCAGCCAGCTGAACCGGAGGCTGTGCTCGCCGACGTGGCGCAGCCGTTGGTGCGGCGCGTCGCCCTCGGGCACCTGTGGGCCCCAGAACTCGTAACGGTGTGGCAGCTCCACCTCTGCCTGGTCGGCGAGCCAGACGCGCAGCTCGGCGGCGTCGGTGAGGGCGTGCCAGACGTTCTTGATCGGCGCGGCGGCGCGAGCGCGAAGCGTCAGTGGTGCGGTCATTCGGTGCCTCCGTGTGGGTAGCAGGCGACGGCGAGCTTGAAGGCGTCGCCCTCGGCTCCGCCGTAGCGGGTGAACAGCTCTTGCAGTGCGGCCTGTAGGTCGGCGAGGAACTGTTGGCGTTGTTCCGCCGGCACCCGGATCTCGCCGGAGACGCCGATCGACGGCAGCTCCGGTGCGGTCCGGTCGAGGGCGGCGATGTCGGCCTGGACCTCCTCCATCAGGTTGAGCAGGTAGCCGAGGCTCATCTCGTCCTGCGCCTTGCGCAGCCCGAGCCGGCCGACCAGCCGAGGGGAGAGCCAGTACGACCGGGCGCTGGCCCGGTAGATGCCCTCGGCGATGCCCCGCACCCTGCGCTCGGAGACCTGGTCGACGAGGCCGGCCTCGACCAGGCGCTTGACGTGGTAGTAGACCCGCTGCGGGGTCTGGCCGAGTTGGGTCGCCACCTCGGTGCAGGTGCGCGGCTCGGCCAGTTGGCGCAGCACCTCGATGCGCTGCGGTTTGAGCAGGGTCTCGGCCTGCTCGATCTGCTCCAGGTACATCACGTCTCTCATAACAAAAACAATCCTGTACGTAAAAACTGATTTTGTCAATCGGCCACGCGAGAGCCGATCGGGTCCGATCGTGGAGGCGGAGCGTCTGCTCGTGGAAGCGGAGGTCAGCCCTCGGGACGGTTCAACAGGCCGACCGCGACGGTGTGCACCGCGGCCAGGTCAGCCGGGTCGGAGAGCGCCGCCCGCCCACCGGTGACCGCGTACCACTCGTCGGCGTCCTTGTACTGCACCCGCAGGACGGCGTCCTTCCCGTCCAGCTCGGTGCGGAGCGTCAGCTCGCCGGTGATCACCCCGACCTCGTCGGTCATCACCCCACCGGGGCCCGCGGTGATGTCGGTGGTCTGCGCGGCGCTTTCCGTCCCGGCCATCAGCAGCTCCCCAGCATGTCGTCGAGCGCACCCTTCTCGGCCGAGGTCACCGAGAGCCGCCAGTAGTGCTTGACCGCGATCCAGTCCTCCGCGTACCGACACCAGTCGCCCCGGTTCGGCGGCTTCCACTGCGACGGGTCCTGGTCGCCCTTCGACCGGTTGGAACTCGCCGATACCGCGAACAACTGCGGCCGGTCCAGGTCGTTGGCGAAGTCGCCCCGCTTGTCGTCGTCCCACTCGTCGGCACCGGAACGCCAGGCGTTGGCCAGCGGCACCATGTGGTCGATGTCCACCGCGGAGGGGTCGGCGAGGGTCCGCTTGTCGTACCGGCTCGACCAGCGGCCCCCGACCACGTTGCAGCCGGAGAGCTTGATGCCGGTGCCGTCCCGCTGGAGCACGGTGTCCCGGACGTCGCAGTTCTTGCCGGCATGCCGCCAGTGCGGGAATCGCTCCCGGCTGTAGCCCCGCATCGAGCCGGCACTGGCCACGGTGAGCTGGTCCAGCTGGGCGTGGGCGTCGGTCGGTCCGGTCGGCTCCGGCGCCGGGCTCTCGACCGGGGCGCAGGCGGCGGCCACGAGCAGGCCGGCGAGCACGGCCGCAGTTCCCGACCGTGCTAGTGATCTGGTACGGATGAACGGCACGTTCCCAGCTCGCGAGGTCTAGACCGGTCCGAGGGGCGACCGGCAGAGGTTCCGGCGTTTCGCGGCATCCTACGACACAGGCAGGAAGATTGACACCGTGAGCGATTCGTCAGCACCGTTGCGGATGTCCAGCACGGCCGGTCGAGGCACCCTGCTCGCCGCCGTCGTCGCCTCCGGCATGGTCTTCCTGGACGCCACCGTGGTCAACGTGGCCCTCCCGCACCTCGGCGCCGAACTGCGGGCCAGCACCGCCGGCCTACAGTGGACGCTCAACGGCTACCTGCTGACGCTGGCCGCGTTCGTACTGCTCGGCGGGGCGCTCGGCGACCGGGTCGGGCGGCGCAGGGTCTTCCTCGCCGGCGTGCTGGCGTTCACCGCCGCCTCCGTACTCTGCGGCGCGGCGCAGAGCATCGAGTGGCTGATCGTCGCCCGTTTCCTCCAGGGACTCGGCGGCGCGCTGCTGACCCCCGGCTCGCTCGCCCTGCTCCAGGCCAGCTTCCACCCGGACGAGCGGGGTCGGGTGATCGGCGCCTGGTCCGGCCTGGCCGGTGTGTCGACCGCGCTCGGCCCCTTCCTCGGCGGTTGGCTGATCGACGCGCTCTCCTGGCGGGCGATCTTCTTCCTCAACCTGCCACTCGCGGTGATCGTGATCGTCGCCGCGCTGCGCTGGACCCCGGAGAGCAGGGCCGACGGCGCGGCGGCAGCCCGGTTCGACGTGGCCGGCTCGCTGCTCGGCGCGCTCGGCCTGGCCGGCGTCACGTACGCGCTGATCGAGGCGGAGCAGCGCGGACCCGGCTCCGCACCTGTGGTCGGCGCGGCGGTACTCGGAGTCGCCGCCGCCGTCGCGTTCGTGCTGCTCGAACGGCATCGGGGCGAGCGGGCGATGCTGCCGCCGACCCTCTTCGTCAGCCGGCTCTTCGGGGTGCTCAACGTCTACACCGTGCTGGTCTACGCCGCGCTGACCGGACTCACCTTCTTCTTCTCCGTCTATCTCCAGAACGTCGTCGGCTACTCCGCCCTGGAGACCGGCCTGGCCACCCTGCCGATGACGATCCTGCTGCTGGTCGGCTCGGCACGCTCCGGCGCGCTCGCCTCGAAGATCGGGCCCCGGCCACAGCTCACCGTCGGCCCGCTGGTCGCCGCCGCCGGGCTGTTCCTGCTGCACGGGGTGAGCCGGGGCGACTCGTACTGGACCGACGTCCTGCCCGGGATCACCCTCTTCGGGCTCGGCATGACCCTGGTGGTGGCCCCGCTGACCGCCTCCGTGCTCGCCGCCGCCCCCGACCGGCTGGCCGGCGCGGCGAGCGGCTTCAACAACGCCGCGTCCCGGGTCGGCGGGCTGCTCGCCGTCTCCGGGCTGCCCCTGGTGGTGGGGCTCTCCGGTGGCGGGTACGAGCGCTCCGACCAGCTCACCCCGGCGTACCGGCAGGCGGTGCTCTGGTCCGCCGGGCTGATGCTGCTCGGCGCGCTGATCGCCGCCGTACTGGTGCACCGGCCGGAGCGGGAGCCGAAGAAGTCCCGCCCCTGCCCGTCCCTGCCGCCGCCCCCGACCCACCAGCACGAACCGGACCGGGATACCGGCCGGGCACGGGCGGAACAGCACCGCTCGTAGCGGTGCCGACAGGCGTGCCGGACGGGTCGGGCACGGCGACGGCGGTGCGCCGGTTCGTGCGGGTCGGCCGGGATCGCCGATCCGGCCCGCACGAACGGCTGCTCACTGGAGGACGTGGCTCGGCTTAAGCCGGCTCGGCCCGCTCAGCGCAGGGCGCGGTTGACGGCGCTGGTCACCGCCCGGACCGAGGCGGTCACGATGTTGGCGTCCAGACCCACGCCCCAGACCGTACGACCGTCGACCTCGCACTCCACGTACGCGGCGGCCTGGGCGTCGCCGCCCGAGGACATCGCGTGCTCGTGGTAGTCGAGGACCCGGACCTGGACGTCGAGCGCCTGCAACGCGCTGACGTACGCGTCGATCGGGCCGTTACCGGTTGCCGAGAGCGGCCGGCTGTCGCCACCGAACCGGGCGTCGACCTCGATGTCGACCTTTCCGTCGGTGGTGCCGATGGTGTAGCCCTGCACCTGGACCGCCGGCTCCCGCTGCTGGTCCATCAGGTATTCCTCGGCGAAGAGCTGCCACATCCGGCCCGGCTCCACCTCGCCGCCGTCGTCGTCGGTGACCCGCTGCACCACGCCGGAGAACTCGATCTGGAGCCGCCGGGGCAGGTCCAGGTGGTGCTCCGTCTTCATGACGTACGCCACGCCGCCCTTGCCGGACTGCGAGTTGACCCGGATCACCGCCTCGTAGCTGCGGCCGAGGTCCTTCGGGTCGATCGGCAGGTAGGGCACCGCCCAGCCGAACTGGTCGATCGGCACCCCGGCCGCCTGCGCGTCGGCGGCCAGCGCGTCGAAGCCCTTGTTGATCGCGTCCTGGTGCGAGCCGGAGAAGGCGGTGTAGACGAGGTCACCCGCGTACGGGTGCCGCTCGTGCACCGGCAACTGGTTGCAGTACTCGACAGCCCGCTTGATCTCGTCGATGTTGGAGAAGTCGATCTGCGGGTCGACGCCCTGGGAGAAGAGGTTCAGCCCCAGCGTGACCAGGTCGACGTTGCCGGTGCGCTCGCCGTTGCCGAAGAGGCAGCCCTCGACCCGGTCCGCCCCGGCCAGCAGGCCCAACTCGGCGGCGGCGACGCCGGTGCCCCGGTCGTTGTGCGGGTGCAGGGAGAGGATGACGCTGTCGCGGCGGGGCAGGTTCCGGTGCATCCACTCGATCGAGTCGGCGTAGACGTTCGGGGTGGCCATCTCGACGGTCGCCGGCAGGTTGATGATCAGTGGCCGGTCCGGGGTCGGGTCGATGACCTCGATCACCGCCGCGCAGACCTCCAGGGCGTAGTCCAGCTCCGTCCCGGTGTAGGACTCTGGCGAGTACTCGTAGAAGACGTCGGTGTCCGGGGCGTGGATCTCGTGGTACTTCTGGCACAGCCGGGCGCCGGAGGTGGCGATGTCGGTGATCCCGGCCCTGTCCAGGCCGAAGACCACCCGGCGCTGGAGCGTCGAGGTCGAGTTGTAGAAGTGCACGATCGCGCGCCTCGCACCCCGGATCGCCTCGAAGGTGCGGTCGATCAGGTGCTCCCGGCACTGGGTCAGCACCTGGATGGTGACGTCCTCCGGGATCAGGTCCTGCTCGATCAACTGCCGGACGAAGTCGAAGTCGGTCTGGCTGGCCGACGGGAAGCCGACCTCGATCTCCTTGTAGCCCATCTGCACCAGGAGCTGGAACATCCGCCGCTTGCGTTCCGGCGACATCGGGTCGATCAGGGCCTGGTTGCCGTCGCGCAGGTCGACCGCGCACCATCGGGGCGCCGTCTCGATCCGCCGGGTGGGCCACTGCCGGTCGGGCAGGTCGATTGCGAACTGCTGGTGGTAGGGCTGGTAACGCCGGTACGGCATGCGGCTGGGCCGCTGCCGGGCTATCGGATCAGCGTCGGTGGTGGTGCCGGCAGGTTGTGCCATGACAGGAAGCTCCCGTGGTCATGTGGCGTGAACGCCGAGTGTCAGATCGAGATTTCGGATCTTCGTGCCGGATCCGGGCCTGGTCGCGGGCCGGATCCCGGTGTCAGATCTTTCGAAGAGGCTGACCGGGACGGGGCCCGGCCGAGATGCAGGACGGCGCGCTTCAACTCCGCGACGAGGTGCCGGCCTGGGAAGCCTCGTCGCGGCGGCGAAGGAGCAGGGCCTGCCACATGACAAAGTCACCTTAAGTGCTCGACGAGCGATCGGGTAAGCGTAGTCCGCAATCTGGGAGCCGCCCAGGTGGCGACGGGGGTGGGCGGGGTCAGCGGAGCAGCAACTCGGCCAGCGGGCGACGCTGGCGCAGGCCGATCTCCCGCGCCCGCAGGTCCTCCGGCAGCGAGTAGGGGTCACCGAGCCGGCCCACCGCGACCACCACGTGTGGGCGTACCCCGGACGAGAGGTCCAGGTCGGCGTGGAGCCCGGCGGCGTCGAACCCGGAGATCTGCCGCACGTAGAGCCGCAGCGCGGTGGCCTGGACCGTGAGATGCGCCACCGCCTGGCCCAGGTCGTACGCGGCGTGCGGCAGCGGCCCGCCGTTTGGCCCGGTGGTGGTGTGCGCGCCGAGCAGCAGCGCCGAGGCCCGGCTGGCCCACCGCTGGTTACCGGCGGAGAGGTTGGTCAGGATCCGCTTGAATGCCTCGTCGTCGCGGCGACCGACCAGGAAGCGCCAGGGCTGGGTGTTGTCGGCGGACGGCGCCCAGCGGGCCGCCTCGAGCAGCGACGCGACCTCGGCGTCGGTGAGGTCGGCGACCGGGTCGAAGGCGTGCGGGCTCCACCGGGTCGCCAGAATCGGGGAGAGCTGGGACATGGTGCCGAGTGTGCCGTATCAGGCACTCTGTCCCCACACTGGGGTCACCCGACGTGACGAAGCGCACCCATAACGTGAAGGAGGCTCATTCGCCGTCTGAGCCGTCGGGCGGCGGTGCGGCGATCGGTAACGGCTCCCGGTCGACCAGCGGACCGGGCAGCGCGACGGTGGCCGGGGCGGCGGTCGGCGTACCGGCCAGGGTCAGGGTGCCGGCGGGCAGCCGGGCCGCCGTGAGGGTGCCGTCCTGGGCATAGCAGTAGATGCCCGGGTCCAGCTGCGGGCTGACCGACGCCGAGGTCGACTCGACGGCGAAACACCTGCCCCGGGCGCCCGGCAGGGCGGCGGCGGAGACCGCGAGCGGGGCCTGCCGGTCGGTGAGCACCGCCGGCCAGTCGGTGAACGGGTGCCGCATCCGGGGGTCGATGCCGGGGTCGAGGGGTTGGTCGGGCCCGGCCACCCGTACGCAGCCCGACTCCGGTCGCTCCGCCGAGGGGAGCGCGCACTGGAACATTCCGGCACGATTCTGGACAACTGAGACGTCGGCGCTGCCGCCGAGCGCGCCACCCGGGATGTCCACCCGCCAGGAGCGGTCGGCCGCCCGGACCACCGAGATCGACCGGTCCGGTTCGCCGGCTGCGCTGAGCGTGTACACGGCCGTCAGCTGGCGGTCCTGTGCGGCGGCGGCGAGCGCGGCGAGCTGGTCCCGGGCCTCGGCCGGCTGGCTCGCCGCCGGAGCGGGACTGGTCGCGGCCGGCGCGGGGGTCTCGGCGCCGCAGCCGGCCAGCAGCGCCGTGCCGGCCAGCAGGAGTGCGCCGAGCAGGGGGGCTACGCCGGGATGCACCCCGCCATTCTCGGGGTATACCGCTGGAACGGGTGATCAGTCCAGCTACTCTCGCGTGTCGCGCCGGGTCGGATGGTGGGAACGTCTGGTCGGCGCGACGGCGCCGGCCGGTACTCTGAGTTGGTCTCACACGGCGCCGCCGGTCTCGACCCGGCGGCGTCGGCACGCTCAGGGTCGTGCGCCTCGTCCGGCCCGGGATTCGCTTGGCCCATCGGGAAGGAGTGCACCGTCGTGGCACTGGTCGTGCAGAAATACGGCGGATCGTCGGTCGCCAACGCCGAGCGGATCAAACGGGTGGCCGAGCGGATCATCGCCGCCCGCAAGGCCGGCGACGACGTGGTGGTCGTGGTGAGCGCGATGGGCGACACCACCGACGAGCTGCTCGACCTCGCCAACCAGGTCAGTCCGCTACCGCCCGGACGCGAACTCGACATGCTGCTCACCGCCGGTGAACGCATCTCGATGGCACTGGTGGCGATGGCGATACACAACCTGGGCTACGAGGCGCGGTCCTACACCGGATCCCAGGCGGGCGTGCTGACCACCTCGGTGCACGGCCGGGCCCGGATCATCGACGTCACGCCCGGCCGGCTGCGCTCGGCGCTCAACGAGGGTGCGGTGGTGATCGTCGCTGGCTTCCAGGGCGTCTCCCAGGACACCAAGGACATAACGACGCTGGGTCGGGGCGGCTCGGACACCACCGCGGTGGCCCTGGCGGCGGCGCTGGAGGCGGACGTCTGCGAGATCTACACGGACGTCGACGGGATCTTCACCGCCGACCCGCGGATCGTGCCGAACGCCCGGCACATCAGGATCCTCACCTACGAGGAGATGCTCGAACTGGCCGCCTGCGGCGCGAAAGTGCTGCACCTGCGGAGCGTGGAGTACGCCCGGAGGGCCGGGTTGCCGATCCGGGTACGTTCGTCATACTCGACCAACACCGGCACGTTGGTGACCGGATCGACGGAGGACCTACCCGTGGAGCAAGCACTTATCACCGGGGTCGCCCACGACCGGAGCGAGGCGAAGATCACGGCGGTCGGCGTACCGGACGAGCCGGGAGCGGCGGCCCGGATCTTCGAGACCGTCGCGGGGGCCGAGATCAACCTCGACATGATCGTGCAGAACGTCTCGACCGAGGGCACCGGCCGGACCGACATCTCGTTCACCCTGCCCAAGTCCGACGGACCGACCGCGATGGCGGCGCTGAGCAAGGTGCAGGAGCAGGTCAAGTTCAAGGGCCTGCTCTACGACGACCATGTCGGCAAGGTGTCGCTGATCGGCGCCGGCATGCGTTCGCACCCGGGTGTGGCGGCCAGCTTCTTCGCCGCGCTGGCCGAGGCCGGGGTGAACATCGAGATGATCTCCACGTCCGAGATCCGGGTCTCGGTCGTCTGCCGGGACACCGACCTCGACATCGCGGTCCGGGCCGTGCACGAGGCCTTCGACCTGGGCGGCAGCGAGGAAGCGGTGGTCTACGCCGGGACCGGGAGGTAGTCCGATGGCGACGCTCCCCACACTCGCGGTGGTCGGGGCAACCGGTGCGGTCGGCACGGTCATGTGCGACCTGCTCTCCTCCCGGAAGAACGTCTGGGGTGAGATCCGGCTGATCGCCTCGGCGCGCTCCGCCGGGCAGACCCGGCTGTGCCGGGGCGAGGAGCTGACCGTACAGGAGTTGACCGCCGAGGCGTTCGACGGCGTGGACGTGGCCATGTTCGACGTACCGGACGAGGTCTCCGCGCGGTGGGCGCCGGTCGCGGTCTCCCGGGGCGCGGTGGCGGTGGACAACTCCGCCGCGTTCCGCGGCGACAGGGACGTGCCGCTGGTCGTACCGGAGATCAACCCGGAGCAGGTACGCAACCGTCCCAAGGGCATCATCGCGAACGCCAACTGCACCACCCTGACGATGATCGTCGCGGTCGCGCCGCTGCACCGCGAGTACGGGCTGCGTGAGCTGGTGCTCTCGTCGTACCAGGCGGTCTCCGGGACCGGGCAGGTCGGGGTGGACACCCTGCACGACCAGCTCTCCAAGATCGCCGGTGACCGGGTGCTCGGCTCCCGACCGGGCAACGTGCGGCAGGCAATCGGCGACGACCTCGGCCCGTTCCCGGCCCCGATGGCGCTCAACGTGGTGCCCTGGGCCGGGTCGCTGCGGGACGGCGGCTGGTCGTCCGAGGAGCTGAAGCTGCGCAACGAGTCGCGCAAGATCCTCGGTCTGCCCGACCTGAAGGTCTCCGCCACCTGCGTACGGGTGCCGGTGGTCACCGGACACTCGGTCGCCGTACACGCGGTCTTCGGCACCGAGGTGGACGCGGAGGGCGCCCGGGAGGCGCTGCGCAACGCCCCCGGGGTGATCCTGGTCGACGACCCGGCGACCGGCGAGTTCCCGATGCCTATCGACGCGGTCGGCACCGACCCGTCCTGGGTGGGCCGGATCCGCCGCTCGGTCGACGACCCCCGCGCCCTCGACCTCTTCGTGACCGGCGACAACCTGCGCAAGGGCGCCGCCCTCAACACCGCGCAGATCGCCGAACTCCTCTCCGCCGAGTTCTCCGCCGCCGCCCGCTGAGCGGCGGTGTCAGACACCGGCCAGGCGTACGCCGTCGCGGCCGTTCCGTTTGACGCCGTAGAGGGCCTCGTCGGCGCGGCGCAGGGTCAGGTCGGGTGGCTCGCCGTACCGCTGCACGGCCACCCCGATGCTGACCGTCCGGCCGGTACCCCGGGCCGCCTCCACCAGGCGTTGGGCGATCCCGACCGCCTCCTCCGGGCGGACCACCTCGACCACGGCCACGAACTCGTCACCGCCGATCCGGTACAGCTCGTCGCCGTGCCGCAGCGCGCCTTCGAGGGCCCGGGCGAGATCGACCAGTACCTGGTCGCCGACCTGGTGGCCGTAGGTGTCGTTGACGGTCTTGAAGTTGTCGACGTCGATCGCGAGCAGCGCCGTCCGGCCCGGGTGCGACCCGGCGATCCGCTCGCCGAACGACCCCTGGTGCCGCAGCCCGGTCAGCGGGTCGGAGCTGGCCCGCTCGCGCAACCGCGCCAACCCGTTCAGGCGTTCCAGGCAGATCCACGACTGGGCGCCGAGCAGCTCGATCAGGTTGACGGTGGTCGGGTCGGGGCGCAGCGTACGGGTGTCGCCGACCAGCAGCACCCCGCAGAACTCGGTGGGGCCGAGCGGTACCGAGATCAGGGTGCGTACCCCGGCGGCGATCAGCACGTCCTGGTCCGGCGTGGTCGGGTGGTTTCCCTCGCCGAGCGTGTAGGAGGCACCGTAGGTGTGCGCGTGCGCCCGGAGCCGTTCCAGCACCGGTCGGCCGGCGCCGGCCAGCGCGGCATGCACCCGGGACTCAAGAGCGTCGGGTACCAGGTCCGGCGTCGCCACCCGAGGCCCGGCCGGCCCGTCCAGCACGAAGACCGCCGAGCTGAGCCCGGAGACGTCCCGGGCCGCGGAGACGGCGGCGGTCATCAGCTCGGCCTCGGTGGCGGCGGAGGTCAGCGCGGAGGCGTGCCGGAGCAGCTTCTCGCTCCGGGTCTCGGCGGGCGGGCCGCCGAGCTGCCCGATCCTGCCGCCGAGCAGGGCGGCGACCTGCTCGGCGGTGCGCCGCCAGGCGTCCAGGTCGACGTCGACGGTCGGCCACTCCAGATCCAGTACCCCGATCGGCTGCCCCGCCAGGTCGAGGATCGGGGCGCAGATCTCCGCCCGTACGTCGGGTCGCAGCGGCACGTAGTCGGGTTCGTTCGTCACCTCTGGCACGGTTTCGGTCTTGCCGGAGGCGTACACCCGGCCGACCGTTCCGGTGTCGGTCGGTACCGAGGCGAAGACCTGCCACGATCCGGTCGCGGCGACACAGCGGAGCCGGTCGCGGACCCAGAGCAGCACCGCGATCCGTCCCGGCATGTGCTTGCCCAGCGTGACCACCGTCACCTGAGCCGCCTCGACGGCGGTGGACGCCGTGCGCAGCCGGGTGGTCACGTCGCTGACGACGCGGGAGTGGTCGAGGGACACCGTTTCCGATCCGGGGAGGAGGGGTTCGAGGGGTCCGACCAAGATTACTCAGGGTATTGAGAATCTGCCGGGTGTGAGTGATCTCCGCCTCCCCGGACGCCTCGGATCAGTTGATCAGCGCCAGGGCCGCCTCGCGGAGCGGCGCCGATGCGTTCGCCGGGGAGCCGGCGTGGAACGGCGGGTCCGGGTCGTACTCGATGGCGAGCTGGACGGCGTGCGCGGTCGGCACGTCGGTCGCCTCGGCCAGCAGGGTCAGCGCCATGTCGACGCCGGCCGAGACGCCGGCCGCGGTGATGATCCGGCCGTCCCGGACCACCCGCTCCCGGACCGGCTCGGCGTCGAAGGCCCGCAGCTGGTCGAGCCAGCCCCAGTGGCTCGTCGCCCGCCGCCCGCCCAGTAGCCCGGCCGCGCCGAGCAGGAACGAGCCGGAACAGACCGAGGTGGTCCACCGGGTGTACTGGTGGGCGAGGGCGATCCAGCCGACCAGTGCCGCGTCGGCGAGCGCGGCCCGGGTGCCGGGCCCGCCCGGTACGACGATCACGTCCGGGCGGGACAGCTCGGCGTAGCCGGCCGTGGCGGTGATCGACATCGCGCCCCGGTCGTCGACGACCGGGCCGGGTTCGGCGGCGACCATGGTCACGGTGACGCCGGGAGCGAAGGCCAGCACCGTGTACGGCCCGACGACGTCGAGGGCGGTGAATCGCGGATAGAGCGGGATGGCGACGTGCATGCTCGGTTCCTCCTTGCCGGAACGGGCGGGATCGGCTGCGCGGTACGGGGCCCGGCAGATGTCGGGACGTGCGTGATCGGCTCCGGTGCGGCGGTTGCCGGCGACTGCCGGAGGTGTGGGAGGGTCGGTGGATGTGCCGGCCGGTCAGGCCTGTTTCGACCGGAAACGGCGGCGGTAGTCGCCCGGCGCGACCCGCCAGTGCCGGCGGAAGACGCGGTAGAGGGTTTCGGCGGCGCCGAGACCGGACTCCCGGGCCACCCGGTCCAGCGGGTGGCCGGTGTGTTCCAGCAGCCGGCGGGCGGCGTCGGCCCGGCTGCGTTCGACGTACCGGCCCGGGGAGACGCCGGTCTGCTCGGTGAAGAGCCGGGAGAAGTGCCGCTCGCTCATTCCGGCCCGGCGGGCGAGCGCCGGCACGCTGAGATCCTCGGTCGGGTTGGCGTCGATGAAGGTCTGGAGTTCGCGCAGCGGTTCGCTGCGTGGCACCGCCGCCCGCATCGCCGTGCTGAACTGGCTCTGGCCGCCCGGCCGGTGCAGGTAGACCACCAGGCCCCGGGCGACGTACCGGGCGAGTTCGTGCCCGTGGTCCGCGGCCACCAGCGCGAGTGCGAGGTCGATGCCGGCGGTCACCCCGGCCGAGGTCCAGACGTGTCCGTCCCGGATGTAGATCCGGTCGGCGTCCACCTCCACCGCCGGATAGCGATCGCCCAGTTCCTGGGCGGCCAGCCAGTGTGTGGTGGCGCGCCGACCGTCGAGCAACCCGGCCTCGCCGAGCAGGAGCGCGCCGTTGCAGACCGAGCCGACCCGTTCGGCGATGCCGGCGAGTCGGCGGATCCCGGCGACCAGCTGCCGGTCGGTGAGGTGCGCCGACGCGGCGAGCCCACCGGCGACGAGCAGCGTGTCGATCGGCCCGGTGACCTGGTCCAGGGCCAGGGGTGCCAGAGTGCTGATCCCGTTGCCCGCCGTCACCGGGCCCGGGCGTACCGCCGCGACCTCGATCCGGTAGCCCCGGGGATCGCCGACGATCAGGCTCGCCAGCGCGAAGACGTCGGCCGGGCCGGTGAGGTCGAGGTTCTGGAACCCCTCGTAGATCAGTGTCACCACCCGTCGCCGCATGTGTTCATGCTGCTCGCGGCGGCGCTGTGGCGTCAACGACACAGGTATTGCAGATTACGCCAGCGGATCGGCCCGGTCGCTTCGTGCGGCCCCGAGTGGCTCGGGCCGGTCACCGGCGGCGGCCCGGCGCTCGGCCAACACGCCGAACGGACCGGGGAAGCACGCACGGTGCTTGGCTAAGATCGTCGACAATCCACGTGATCATGATGGCGGGAAGTCGGCGGACGGAGAGCCCGACATGGCGAGGTTGCCCGACGAGGTGGTGGCCGCGATCGGCCGGATCACGATTGCCGCCGGGGACCTGGAACTCATCCTGGCCTGGATCGGCGCCGACCAGGCCGGCGGCAACGCGTTCGAGGTGCTGGCCCGGCCCGGCGAACCGGTACGCGCCGCCCGGGGCTCGGTCGAGTTCGCCACCCCGGCGTACCGGCAGGCGTACCTCCCGGTGGTCGAGATCGCCGCGAAACTGCTCGCCAAGCGACACGCGGTGGTCTCCGCGATGTGGGTCAGCGAGGCTCCGGACGAGTCCGTGCAGCGCTGGGAACTGCTCGACGACAAGACCCACGTACGCCAGCTCGTCGACCCCCGGGCCCTGGACGAGCTGTCCCGGCAACTGCTGGAGGCGCGCAACCGGCTGGTGGCGATCGTGACCGCCCAGCTCAACAACGACCCGGTACCCGCCTCCTGACACTGGACGGAGCCGGACCGGCGCGGACAGGGAATCGGGCGGCAGGTCCTCGACCACGTGATCGGCTGGGCCCGCGAGCGTGCGCTCCGGGTCGACCTGTGGGTCGCCGACGACAATCCCGGCGCCCGGCGCCTCTACGAGTGCCACGGCTTCCGCCCGGACGGCCGGACCGAGCCGATCCGGGAGGGCAGCGAGGCCACCATGAGCCACCTGGTGCTGCCCGGCTGACCCGCCCCGGACGGAACATCCATTCTGGCCGGCCCCGTCCCGTTCGGGCAGACGTGAAATCGGGCGGGTGGTCGGCCGGAGCGCGATGCCTATCCATCGTGGAACGATGGTGGTGTGTGGCGGGGTGGCTCGACGAGCGTCGATCTGGTGGTCGGGGAGGGGTCCCGAACCGGCCGGGTTAGGTTCCGGGAACCGCACCGCCCCGTCGACGCTCGGTGGTGGCTCGTCCACCTCGACCGCCGGCACGACCGAGGCCAGCTTGCGACGTTGCCGCTCGCCGCCGGTCGATCGAACCCCGTGACGGGAGGGGACCAGGATGGATCTCGTGACGCAGGCCGGGCTGGACCGCGAGCCGGCGGAGCGGTCCTATGACCCGCTGGCCACCGCCCTCGGCAACGCCTCCCTGATCGGCGTCGGCTACCTGATGCTCGGGCGGATCAGGCTGGCCGTGGCCGCGACGCTGGTCAGCGTCGTACTCGTCGCCTCCCTCGTCTGGGGTGCGCGATCGGGGTGGGCCGAGATCGTCGTACTCCTCTGGTGGGTGGCTCTGGTCGGGCACGCGTGGCTCCTGGCGGGCGGGCGGCAGCCGGGGGCCGTGCAGCGTGACCAGCGACTGGTCGCGCTCGCCGTCACGGTTCCGGTGCTGCTCGCCGTGGGGTTCCTGCGGTTCGACGCGGCGGGGATCGAGCGGACCGTCACCGAGGCCCGGGGCAGCGGCGACTGCGCTCGGGCGTTGACCGCGCTGGACCGGGTGTCGTTCGGCCACCGGGTCGCCGACGCTCCGCTGACGGTTCGTGGCGAGCGGAGTGTGGAAGCCTGTCAACGGCTGCGGGCCGCCGAGCAGAGGCTCGCCAGCGGGTTGACCGGGGACCCCGACGGGCTGAAGGCGGGCTTCGACGAACTCGGCGCGGTCCTCGTGGACCTGCCGGGTCACGAGAAGATGGTCGACGCGACCCTGGACAGGTTCCTCGGTGAGCTGCCGACCGACGACCCGTGCCGGACCGCCACGGTCACCGACTGGCTTCGCCAGCGGCCGGCGACCAACAACGCGCTGGACCGGGCCACCGAGGTGGTGGCGCGGACCGCACCGGCGGCGCTGGTCGACTGTGCCGACGGCCTGATGGCCGGCAGCGAGTGGGAGGCGGCGCGGACGCGCTACCAGCAGCTTCTCGACCAGTATCCCGGCCAGGAACTGACAGCCAGGGCTACCGAGGGAGTCAAGCGGGCCGGCCTGGCCATCGAGCTGGCGAACGTCCGCAGCCTGCTCGACGGGCCTGCCAGCAGCCGACCCGCGTACTGCACCAAGCCGGCGCCGTACAGTGCCGCCACCCCGTACACCAAGGGGAGGACCAACCGGGCCCTGTTCTACGGCGACGACGAGTACACGAAGAAGCTTCCCGCCACCTGGCGGGCCGCCGACGTCACCGCTGCGGTGCTGATCGTCTGCGTGGGCCGAAAGGAGTATGGCACCACCGTCCGGACCTGCCCGTACGAGAACAAGATCTCCAAGCGGTTCCCGACGTACGTGGCGTTCCGCAAGATCGCGATTCCCGTGCAGGCCTACGAACTCCGGACCGGAAAGCTCGTGTTCAACAGCAAGGTGCAGATCAGCGGCGCAAGCTGCCCGAGGATCCTCAGATACACCCGCTACGGCAGCCTGATCGATCTCGGCCCGCCGTCCGAGGTGTACGTCACCGCGTCCAACGCCAACGTCCGCGCCGCCTTCCAATCGCTGATCACCCGGGGTTGACGGCCGGCGACGGATCGGTTTTCGGAGTGGGCTGGGGGCCGGTGCTATCCGGCGTCCAGGCGTCTGCGGGCCAGCAGGTAGCCCTGTGAGGTCCGCTCCCGCTCGCCCTCTGCCGCGCGGACGGCCTGCACCCGGACGTCGAAACCTGCCTTGTCCAGCAGATCGGCGACCTCCTCGGGTTGTTGGCGGTAGAAGTCGAGCGAGATCGTCAGGTCGTCCACCCCGTCGTAGTGCTTAAGGTCATCACCGATCTGGAAGGCGAGCATGAGCTGCCCGCCCGGGGCCAGCGTTCGATGGAACTCCGCGAACACCTGGGGGCGGTATTCCCAGGGAACGTGGATGATCGAATAGTTGGCGAGGAGGCCGCCGAGGGAGCCATCGGGGATGTCCAGAGCCAGCATCGATCCCACCTCGAACCGCAGGCCGGGGTAGGCCTGTCGGGCGAGCGCGATCATCTCGGGGGACAGGTCGACACCGAACGCCTTGAGGTCGAGCTCGTGCAGGGCGTTCGTCAACCGACCGGGACCGCAGCCGATGTCGGCGACCGTGCTGTTGCCGGTCGCCCGGACCCACTCGGCGAAGAGGGCCAACATGGCCCGGTCCACCGGCAGATTGGCCAGGTCGCTAGCGACGACGTCGAGGTGAGCGACGGTGAGCGCGTCGTAGGACTCGCGGGTGGTGCGCAGAAACGGTGCCTCGGTCATGGGCGGCAACCCTAGTACGGCTGAGGCCACCATCTCGTCCGCTGACCGGCGACGTGATCAGGGCGCGGGCAAGAGGTCGAGGGCAGCCAGCAGCATCGGGACGGCCAGTAGAATTCCGCCCAGCCCGAGGGGCGCGCCGAGCGCGCCGAGGACGGCAACGCCTTTCCGAAGCCCAGAGCGCCGCGAGTACGAAATCGCCAGGACACCGTAACCGGCTGCGAAGAGCAGGAAGAAGAGCACGTAACCGACTCCGGCCATATCGATCTGGTCGGCGGTGCCCGCCAGGCCCGAGGCCATGCCGACCGCTTGGATCACGCTGCCGAGGGCGTACACGCTGAGCATGGCAAACGCTCCCCACAGCAGCACGCCCAGCAGGGCCGGAGGAAGAAGCCTCGGGCGCTTGACGATCGACAGCAGTGCCAGCGTCGCGCCGATCACCTTCAGCACGGCGACGAGCCAGTTCATCACGGCGATCCCAGAGGCGTACTCGGCGTGGACCCCGTCGGCGAAGTGGTCGGTCATCTCGAAGTGGACGTTCACCGTCGCGAACCCGATGCAGAACAGGACCACCAGAGCACCTGTCACGGCGACGCCGACGCCGGGCGTGGCAGGGGCCTTGTCTCTAGCGGAAGCAACGGAAGCCATGCCGCCAGTCAACGCGCGTTCTTCAACCGAGTCCTCCCTCCCGAGAGGGGGATCGACCTGCGGACTAGCGCTGAAGTGGGAGCCGCGGCAGGCGCATCCAGTCACTGGATGTGCCTTCTGGGTTGGCCCGGCGGTCATGCGGGTACCGGATGTCGCGCCCCCGCATGACCGCCTGCTCCTCGTAGTCGCGGTAGCCGTTGTGGCCCCGCTCGGAGGAGGTCGGTCCCGCCTGCTTGTAGCGCGCGGGGCGCGGGCGGTCGTTCCGATCGCCTCGGCGAACCGCCGATCCGCGCACCAATCCCCCGAGACGTGGCCCTGTCACGTCACGACCGCTCCGCCATCGAAGGATCGCCCCAACCCCTCTTCGGCTCAACCTGTCGACCCACGCACCGTGGAGCGGGCCAGGGCCCGGGTGCCAAGGGTGGAGCGCCCTGCCGGACGTACGACCTTGGCGCCCTGGCCCTGGCCCGCTCGGCTCCGCCTGGGTCGTCGGTAGGCGGGATGGCTCTCCACCATCCCGGAGCCTGAGCGCTCCCGCCGGAGGCTCCTGCTTCTGGTGAGTCCGGCCGAAGGCCGGTCCTTCTGGTTCTTCTGCCCCGTGCTGCTGATCCTGGCGGCCCGGGGCTTCGTCGTGTTCCGCGCCGTCCGGCGGGGCTCTACCGTCGACGCCGGGAGTGAAGAGGTGTGGTGTGGCAGCGGGTAACGGCTCCACGGGAGCCAGTTGCCGCGCCGTGGCCCGCACTCGTGGAGCGCCTTGATCCTGTACTTGAAGACGCCCACAGCGTGGTAGCGGCATGACCGAACCATGTCAGCCCGAGCATCGGCCCTACGGAAAGGGCTCCCTGGCAGTCCAGGACACGAACCTTTGAAACAAGACCCTTGGGTCCGGTTCGGGCTGCGGGTTCAGCCTGTGGAGATCTTGCAGCGCCGACATGAGCTGTGCCGCCATGTAAACGGCCAAGCCGACGGGCGCGTCTTGGAATTCGGCTTTCAACAGCAGTCGCGCCATCCCGCATGGCCAGGGTTGCCCGGGGCAGCCAGAGCAGTGCCAGAGGGGTCGGCGGGGCTGGTGCGGTCTGAGTCGAAAAGGGGTGGGCCGTTCGTAGGGCGGTAACCCGTTCGGGGAGGTCATGCCCCTAACGGTGCCGGACCTATGGACTAGGGTCAAGGGATCGGGTCAACGAATACCTTCGGGTAGGTGGATGAGCCGGAACTCGTCGGGGCGCACGAGATCCGGGTCATGCTGGGCGGGATCAGCAAGCAACGCGTTCACGTGATCACGTCACACCGGAACTTCCCGGACCCGTATCAGGAGCTGATGATGGGCAAGGTCTGGCGGAAGTCGGATGTTGAGGCATGGATCAGGAAGTTCCGGCCAGACCTGGCGAGCCAGGTTCAGCAGAACGAGCCAGACGAGGAGTAGACCGCCGTTCCTAGACGACGGCGGTCACGTGTCGATCGATCTGGCGAGCGGCATCCTCGGGGTCGATCAAGAGGGTGTTGATGGTCAGGTCCGCGAGCCCGATGATCGCGGTTTCATCCCAGGCTTTCAGCCTTTCGGCGGTGTCTCCGGTGCCGCGTTCCTTGATCCGGATTTCGGCGATCTCGCGGGGCACCAGACGAAGACGACGCTCCAGCGGGTGTCGGGGATGGCGTTGGTAACGGCACCGATGCCCTCGGCCTGGCCGAGGTGGAGCACCGGGACGTGCTTGGCCAGCCTTGTCGCGAGCTCTGGTCAGGCCCGGTATCGCAGTGATACCGGGCCTGACCTGCATTCACTCTGGTCGGCACTCGCTCGGTGCGGGTTGGGTCGACCGTCGGTGCTCATGGGCGCGTCGTTCGAGGTAGGCAGCAACCTCGTCCGCCCGGGTCTTACGTCCGAGCCAGCGACTCAGGTTCGACTTCTGTGGCGCGGGAGCCACCACTCGGCTGCCGTCAGTGCAGGTGATGGTGATCCCGTCATAGCCCGGATCACACCTGACGATCACGGACCACGGGATGCGGACCGTACGCCACCGGCTGCGCAGGATCACTCCTTGTGGACCCACGGACGTCCGAGGACGGAATGTCTGCTGCCACATCGAGAGTCCCAAGACCCCGAAAGGCACCGCGACAGCGAGCGGCGCGCGCAGATCGCCTTCGGGTGCAGCAGCCGCGTAGGCGACGAACACCATCACCCCTGCGGCCATACCGCCGAGCACCAGTCCGGCAAAAATCCTCAACCCGACGCCCAGCCGCCACACCTGCACTTCGTCCAAGTCGATCGGCAATCCCGGCCCCAATCTGTCCAACGCGAACGCGGCCAGCACACATCGACCCCCGTCCGCGAACACCCGTGGCACCATCATGGTCCAGCACCTTGACCTTGACCGACAGTCCGACATTGATCCGCCGCTGCGGCCCGCCGTACAGGTCCGGCGCTCGGACCCTGACGGGGCTTTGGGAGGCTGCCCTAGCGGTCCGCCGGGCACTGGCCACCGGCTCTCCCGTGCCGGTGCTGGACCGCCTGTTGAAGGCCCCGGCGGTAGGCCGATGGGAGAGGAATCCTCAAGATCTTCTCCCAGATTTCTCCCAAGGCGACCCGGGAGACGAGTCAGGGCCGGTCTCATAAACAACGAGACCGGCCCTGAACTGCACTTACTCTGGTCGGGGTGGCCGGATTCGAACCGACGACCTCTTCGTCCCGAACGAAGCGCGCTACCAAGCTGCGCCACACCCCGAGGCGTGCCGAGCAATAGTAGCCCACCCGTCCTCTCGGGCAAATTCGGTATCCCGCCCGGTGCGTCCCGCTCACACCGGGTCTGGGCAGCGGCAGGTCAGCGCGGAATCAGGGTCAACAGCGACGCCTCCGGCCGGCAGGCGAACCGTACCGGGGCGGTGGGGTGGGTGCCGAGGCCGGCGGAGACGTGCAGCCAGGCGTCCGTCTCCGGCCAGCGGTGCAGGCCTCGGGCCATCGACCGGGGCAGGTCGCAGTTGGTGGTCAGCGCGCCGACCAGCGGGACCCGGACCTGTCCGCCGTGGGTGTGGCCGGCGAGCAGCAGGGTGAAGCCGTCGGCGGCCATCTCGTCCAGTACCCGGGGCTCGGGCGAGTGGGTGACCCCGATGGCGAGGTCGGCCTCTGCCGGGACCTGCCCGGCGACCGAGGCGTAGTCGTCCCGTTCGATGTGCGGGTCGTCGACCCCGACCAGCTCGATCTGCCGGCCGCCGGCCTTGATCGACGTACGGGCGTTGTTCAGGTCCGCCCAGCCGGCACCGACCAGTACCTCCCGCAGGTCCTCGGCAGGCAGTTCGACGCCCTGCACGTACTCCCGGTCGGGCAGCAGGTAGCTGAACGGGTTCTTCCAGACCGGTCCTCGGTAGTCGTTGGAGCCGAACACGAAGGCGCCGGGGTAGTCGAGCATCGGTTGCAGCGCCCGCAGCGCCCCGGGTACCGCGTCCGGGTGCGCCAGGTTGTCCCCGGTCACCACCACCAGGTCCGGGTCGGTGGCGGCCAGCGAGGCGACCCAGGCCTGCTTGCGGCGCTGGTCCGGCATCATGTGCAGGTCCGACAGGTGCAGGATGCGCAGCGGTTCGGCGTCGGTGGCGAGCACGGGTACGTCGTACCGGCGCAGGGTGAACATGTTGCGCTCGACGAGCGAGGCGTACGCCAGGGCGGCGCCGCCCGCGAGGACGGTCCCGGCAGCCAGGCGGAATACTGTGCGCTTCTGCATGCGGATCAGGGTAGTTTGACCGTCCATGGGTACCCTGAAGGACCTCCTGACCACGGACATGCGTACCGCGCTGAAGGCTCGGGACGAGCTGACCACCTCGACCCTGCGGATGGCGCTGGCGGCCGTCGGCACCGCCGAGGTCGCCGGCAAGGAGAAGCGGGAGCTCTCCGACTCCGAGGTGCTGGCGGTGCTCACCCGGGAGGCGAAGAAGCGACGCGAGGCGGCGGCCGCCTTCGGCGACGCCGGGCGGACCGAGCAGGCGGAGCGGGAGCGGGCCGAGGGCGAGGTGCTGGACCGGTACCTGCCGAAGCAGCTTACCGACGAGGAGGTGGCCGAGCTGGTGACGGGCGCGCTGGCCGCCGGCGGGTTCACCGAGCGCGGCCAGATGGGCCCGGCGATGAAGGCGGCCCAAGCCGCGGTGGCGGGCCGGGCCGAGGGCGGTCGGGTGGCCGCGGAGGTACGTCGGCAGCTCGGCGTCGCCTGACGGCCGGGTCAGCCTGCACGCGCGACGGGCGGGCATCCCAGCGATGGGATGCCCGCCCGTCGTCGTCGTGACTGCGTGGCGTGGCGTCGGGCCGTGGCCTGGGCCGCTACCGACCGCTCAGCGGCGGCCGGGTGGCCGGGGGCCGCGCGGTCCACCCGGTCCGCCCGGCGGGTCGTCGCTGGCCGGAGCCTTGCCGTTGCTGACCTCGATGCTCACCGCCCCACCCTTGATGGTCCGACCCTCGGGGCTGGTACCGGCCGCCGTGCCGGCCGGGCAGCTGGAGTCGACCTGGCCGCCCACCTCGGCGTCGAAGCCGGCACCCTTGATTCTGGAGAGGGCGGTCTGGATCGGCTGGCACTTGACGTTCGGGATGCTCCGCTGGTCACCGTTGACGATCTTGCCGCCCGGCGGGGTGAACTGGATCGCGGGTTTGCCCTTCATCGCGTCCCGGAGCGTCTGGTAGACGGCGTGGTTGACGCCGCCCGGGTCGTTGTGCCTCATGTTCTGCGTGGTCTCGGCCCAGTCCGGGTCGGCGAGGATGCCGGCGACCGCGAGCTGCTTCGTCATCACGACCAGCGAGGCGCTCTTCTCGCCGTCGGTGGTGCCGCTCTTGCCGGCGACCGGCTTGCCGACGGCGCCGCGCACGTTGCGGGCGGTGGCGCCCTTGCACCGGGAGGTGGAGGAGCGGTCGCCGACCGGGCAGCGGGCGGCGTCCACGGCGGCCCGGGCCACCTCGGTCTTGATCGTCTGCGAGCACTGCGGGTTGGCGATGTCGAGCTTGTTGCCCTCCTGGTCCCGGATCAGCTGCACCGGGATCGGCTTGCAGTACTTGCCGTCGGCGGCCAGCGTGGCGTACGCGTTGGCCAGCTCCAGCGGGGTTGTCTGGGAGACACCGAGGGTGAAGGCGCCCCAGCCGTTCGCGAGCTGCTTGGTGGAGGCGAAGTGCGCGTCGTTACTGGCCCGGAACGTGATGCCCATCCGCTTGGCGGCGTCGACGACCTTGGCCGCGCCGACCCGCTCCTGCAGCGGCACGAAGTAGGTGTTCACCGACGAGCCGAACGCGCTCCACATGTTGTGCACGCCGGCCATGCTCTTGCTGGCGTTCTGCGGGCAGTACTTGTTGGTGCCCGGGCAGGCGGCGTCTGAGCCGTACTCGACGATGTACTTCGTCTGGGCCACCTGCTTGGCGTTGATCGTGGTCTCCAGCGGGTAGCCGTTCTCCAGAGCCGCCACCACGGTGAAGATCTTGAAGGTAGAGCCGGCCTGGTAGCCGGTGATGTCGCCACCGCCGGTCAGCAACGGGTTGGTGGTGTTCGGGTACGTACCCCGGATCTTCTTCTTCCTCTTCGCCGGGTTCGTGCTGAGCTTGTTCTGCGGCTTCTTCGGGTCGTCGAGCTTGTAGTTCCGGTTCACCGCCAGCGCGCGGACCCGCCCGGTGCCGGGCTCGATCGCCGCCACCATCATGGCTTCCTTCTTGCCCGTCTTGACGTTGCGCTCGACGGCGTCCTTGGCGGCCTTCTGCGTCTTGGCGTCCAGGGTGGTGACGATGGTGTAGCCACCGCTCTTGAGCCGCCGCTCCCGGTCGTACTGGGTACGGCCGAAGGTCTCCTGCTGCATCCACCAGCGGTAGAAGTAGTCGCAGAAGAAGCCCCAGTCGTTCTTGCCGACGTCGACGCAGCCGTTCGGGGTGCGCTTGTCCTTGACCACCAGCTTGATCGCCTTGGCCTTGTCGGCCTCTTCCCGGGTGATTGCCTTGGTCTCGACCATCTGGTCGAGCACCCAGTTGCGCCGGTTGACCGCCTCCGGGTAGCCGCTCTTGGTGGTCGGGTCGTTCTCCGAGGGGGCCTTGACCATCCCGGCCAGCATCGCCGCCTCCTGGAGCTTCAGGTTCTTCGGGTGCTTGCCGAAGTACACCTGGCTGGCCGCGAAGATGCCGTACGCGCCGTTGCCGAACGGGGCGATGTTGAGGTAGCCCTCCAGGATCTCGTCCTTGGTCAGGTCGCCGTCGAGCTGCATGGCGTACCGCATCTCGCGCAGCTTCCGGGCGCTGGTGTCCTCAGTGGCTGCCACGACGTCCTGCGGGTGCGTCGCCGAGTAGGCGATGGATAGCCGGACGTACTGCATGGTGAGCGTGGAGGCACCCTGGGTGGTGACCCCGGCCTGGTTGTTCGCCACGAACGCCCGGGCGACGCCGTTGATGTCGACGCCGTTGTGCTCGTAGAAGCGCTTGTCCTCGGCGGCGATCAGTGCCTGCGCCATCACCGGCGCGACGTCCTTGAGCGGCACGTCGCGGCGGTTCTCGTCGTACATGGTGGCGAGCGGGGTCTTGCCGTCGGAGGCGTAGAGGTAGCTGATCTGCGGCGCCTTCTTGACGGTCAGCTCGGTGGGCAGCTTGTCGAACGTCTCCGCGCCGGCTTTGGCGGCCAGGCCGGACATCGCCACTGCGGGGAACGCGGCCGCGGCAACCACCACGCCGGCCAGCAGCCCACAGATCAGCAGCGACGCGGCGTTGGTGAAGACATTGTGGTCACGCTTCCGCATCCAGGTCACCTCGACAGGGTACGTGAGTCGACACAGAGGTCGCGCCCTGCGTACTTTCCCCATTTCCTGCGGGCGCTGGCCTCGTTGTGTTAAACGCACGACCCCTGGTGCGCGGTTGCGGGCTCCTCGCTGCAGAGTCTCCTCCCTCCGGGAAGTCTCCGCAGCGTTTTCGCTGATCGCGGCCGGGTAGTCAGGGCCGGATTGCCGGATGAAGCGTCAAGGAATGTCCGGGTTGACGGATTTGGCTGACAACGTTGCGTAATCAGTTGACTACAGAGCATGATGGTCGAGCGAGAGAAACGCATGTCGTCCGTGATGCCCGGGGGAGGGCAGCACGGGTGGCCGGGGGGTTATCGCCGGCTGACCGGCTCTGGTCGGTAGCGGGACTGCAAGGGGGGACAGGAGCAGATGGGCATGATCACAGATTGGCCCACGTTGGCGGCGTGTCAGAACGGTGATCCTGACGCGCTGTTCGTGCAGGGTGCCGAACAGAACGTGGCGAAGCGGATCTGCCGCAGCTGCCCGGTGCGGTACGAGTGCCTGGCCGACGCACTCGACAACCGCATCGAGTTCGGCGTGTGGGGTGGCATGACCGAGCGGGAACGCCGGGCGCTGCTGCGTCGTCACCCGCAGGTGGCGAGCTGGCGCAAGATGTTCGAGGCGGCCTTGAAGAACAAGGACAAGGTACTGGTCAACGCCGGCTGATCGCGGCACCGATCGTGCGCAGCCCGTCGACGTCGTGCACGTCGGCGGGCTGAGCCGTCACCGCCACCGCCGGTACCGCCGGAAAGGCGTCGGTGAAGACCCGGGCGACCCGCCGCTCCCGCGCCGCCTGCTGGGCGAGCGCGGCATGGGCCAGCAGGGTCTCCACGGTCGCCTCGTGCCCACCGAGCCGCACCAGCCGCTCGGCCGCGGCCAGGCTCTCGGCGGCGGTCGGCCGCTCCACGGCGGGCCGATGCACCCGATTCAGCACCAGGCCGGCCAGCGGCATCCGTTCCTGGCTCAGCCGGCCCGCGAAGTACGCCGCCTCGCGGACCGCGTCCGGCTCCGGCACCGCGACCAGCAGGAACGCCGTCTCCCGTGCCTGGAGGACCCGGTACGTCTGCTCGGCGCGCTGCCGGAAACCCCCGAACATCGAGTCGAGGGCCGCCACGAAGCCGGACAGATCAGTGAGCAACTGGGCGCCGAGCACCTTCTGCACCACCCGGGAGAACATCCCGAACGAGGCGGTGACCAGGCTGAACATGCTCCGCCCACCACTGCGGGCCGGAGCCAGCAGCAGCCGCAGCATCCGCCCGTCCAGAAACCGGGAGAGCCGCGCCGGCGCGTCGAGGAAGTCCAGCGCGGACCGGGACGGCGGGGTGTCGACCACGATCAGGTCCCACTCGTCCCGGGCGTGCAACTGGCCCAGCTTCTCCATCGCCATGTATTCCTGGGTGCCGGCGAAGGTGGAACTCATCGCCTGGTAGAACGGGTTGGCGAAGATCTCCGCCGCCTTCGCCGGATCGGTGTGCGCGAGCACCACGTCGTCGAAGGTCCGCTTCATGTCCAGCATCATGGCGTGCAGCTCGCCGCCGCTCGCCTCGATGTCGATCCCCTTGACCTGCCGAGGGGTGTTGTCCAGCTCGTTCAGCCCGAGCGACTGGGCCAGCCGCCGGGCCGGGTCGATGGTCAACACCACCGTACGCCGGCCGTGTCGCTCGGCCGCCCGGAGCGCGAGGGCGGCGGCCGTGGTGGTCTTGCCCACCCCGCCCGAGCCGCAGCAGACCACGATCCGAACGCCGGGATCGGCGAGGATCTGGTCGATGTCCAGCTCCGGTGCTGGGTGATCGGGACGCACCAACCGAGCGTATCGGGACAGTGCCGCCCTGGCGGCGTGGTGGCACTCAGGTGTGAGTCAATCGGCGCTGCGGGGTAAGGGAGGGCCCCCTGTTATCGCTTTCTGGTGCATAAGGGGCCCTTTCTGACACCTCAGGCGGCGGCCAGCAGCGTGTCGGCGATCAGGTCCAGACCGGTCCGGTCCACTCCTTCGGCCAGCAGCGGCAACTCGACCAGGGGCAGCCCGAGCTCGAGCAGGTCGGCCCGGAGCGACTCCTCCAGGTCACGTCGGATGAGCTGGTCGCGGGCCTCGGCGTGCAGGCCCGCCACGGTCGTCCGGTCGGTCGGCAGGCCGGCGGCCTCCAGCCCTCGGCGCAGCTCCGCCTGGGTGACCCTGCCGGCCAGCAGCGGCGGGCGGGTCGCGTTCAGGATCAGCCGCCCGACCGGGATCCGCAGGTTGTTCAGGTCCGCGATCGCGTCGATGGTCTCCTGGACCGGCATCTCCTCCAGCAGCGTGACCACGTGTACGGCGGTCATCGGCGAGCGGAGCAGCGCCGCCACTCCCTCGCTCTGGGTCTTGATCGGGCCGACCTTGGCCAACCGGGCGGTCTCGGCGGTGACGTTCAGGAACCGGCCGATCCGTCCGGTCGGCGGGGCGTCCAGCACCACCGCGTCGTACACCCGGCGCTTGCCGGCCGTGCGGGTGGTGGCCTCCTTGACCTTGCCGGTGAGCAGTACGTCCCGCAGCCCCGGCGCGATCGTGGTGGCGAAGTCGATCGCGCCGAGCTTGCGCAGCGCCCGGCCGGCCGCCCCGAGCTTGTAGAACATGTCGAGATATTCGAGGAGCGCCTCCTCGGAGTCGACGGCCAGGGCGCGCACCTCGCCGCCGCCGCGCGCGGTGGCGATCGTCCGTTCCTCGTACGGCAGCGGGTCGGTGCCGAAGAGTTGGGCGATGCCCTGCCGGCTCTCCACCTCGACCAGCAGGGTACGGCGGCCACCGCTCGCCAGCGCCAACGCCAGCGCGGCGGCGACCGTCGTCTTGCCGGTCCCGCCCTTACCGGTGATCACGTGCAGCCGGGCCGGCCACCGGGCACTCGCCCGGTCGGCGTCCGCCCGGTCGCCCGACTCCTCGCCCGCTCGCACCCTTCGAGCCTAACCAGCCCGGCACCCGACCAGCCCGGCCGGTCAGATGACGTCGCAGACCCACCACCCGGTCTCCCGTACCACCACGAAGGTCAACTGCTGGTCCGTCGACCGCTCGTCGCCGGTCGTCATGGTCAGTTTGGTCGACACCAGAGCGCGCTCCCCGGCCTGCTCGTCGACCTTCGGCGTGGACCAGCGGAACCGGGCGGTGTCGTACCGTCCGGCGGATTCCGCCACCTCCTTGATCTTGGCGGCGATCCGGTCAGCGTCCCGGGCGGCCGGGCAGACCAGGCTGGCCGCCCGCGCGGCGTCCTGCTCGCTGTAGACCGCCGTCAGGAACTCGTCCACGGCCACGACCGGATCGGCGGCCCCCTCGCCCCGCTCCGCACCGCGGATCACCAGGACGGCCGCGATCCCACCGACCACGCATAGCAGCAGTGTCGCGGCCAGCGCGATCGACGCGACGATCAGCCCGCGCCGCGTCCTCGGCGGCGCGGCGAAACCGGCCGCCGGGTAACCGGGCGGTGCCGGATAACCCGGAGGTGCCGGATAACCGGGTACGGCGGGACCCGGCCCCGGCTGGCCGAGGTGGTGGCTGGCCGGCCCTGGTTGTTCCGGCCCTGGTTGTCCCGGTTCCGGTTGTCCCGGTTCCCGTGGCTCGGGCTGCGGGCTCGCGTCGAGTGGTTCGGGCTGCGTGGCCGCGTCGCGGGGCTCGGTGTCCGGAGGTGAGGCGGTGGACCCGGTCTGCGGCGAGGGCTCGGCCGGCGGGCGGGTTTCGTCGCCGTCGGACGGTTGCCTCATGTTCTCCCCAATCCCGCAGGCCTCGGTCCGGCGGTGAAGGTACCGGCCGGCGGGTCGGGAGGGCTGGCGTGGTCGGTGGCTGTGCCGGCGGAGCGGTGGCGGACCCGCCCCGGCAGGGTATCCCGGCGGGGCGTATCGGGGCAGCCACGGTCCGGCGTGGACGGGACCCTGTGCCCCACGGATCGGGAGGCGTACGCGTACGGCCGTGGCCGCAGCCCGTAGGCTGTCGCCGACAAGCCTGAGACGAGGAGACCCAAGCGATGCAGAAGTGGGAGTACGCCACGGTGCCGCTGCTCACGCACGCCACCAAGCAGATTCTCGACAACTGGGGCGAGGACGGCTGGGAACTGGTGGCGGTGATACCTGGCCCGAACCCGGAGCAGCTCGTCGCGTACCTCAAGCGGGCCAAGTCGTGACGGCTGGGCCACACGGCAAACTCGCCGAGTTGGGTCTCGTACTGCCCGAGGTGGTGCCGCCGCTGGCCGCGTACGTGCCGGCCGTCCAGTCCGGCCGCCAGGTCTACGTCTCCGGCCAGTTGCCGTTGCGCGACGGCAAACTGCTGGCGACCGGCAAGGTCGGCGGCGGCGTCTCGGCCGAGCAGGCGAAGGACCTGGCCGCGCAGTGCGCGCTCAACGCCCTGGCCGCGATCGACGCGCTGGTGGGTCTGGAGAGCGTCGTCAAGATCGTCAAGCTGACCGGCTTCGTGGCCTCCGCCGACGGGTTCACCGGGCAGCCCGGGGTGGTCAACGGCGCATCGGAGCTCTTCGGCACCGTCTTCGGGGAGGCGGGCCGGCACGCCCGCAGCGCGGTCGGGGTCGCCGAACTCCCGCTGGGCGCACCGGTCGAGGTCGAGGTCGTCGTCGAGGTGGCCTGAGCGCCTACCGTCCTCCCGGATCCTGGGCGCTTTCGAGCCGGAAGGGCGGTTGAGACCGGCAGGTCACGCTGCCCTCGCCCCCGGGTCGTACCATCGCAGCCATGACCGGGCACGTGACCGCGCCGGCCGCGGCGTTGGCTGACCAGCTGCCGAGCTGGGCGACGCTGGTCCGTGCTCCGAACCCGGGGCCGATGACCCTGGACGGCACCAACACCTGGGTCCTGGGCGCACCGGGCGCGGGTGAGGTGCTCGTGGTGGACCCCGGTCCGCTCGACGAGGGCCACCTGGCCGCCGTCGCCGCGCACGGGCCGGTCGCCGGGGTGCTGGTCACGCACGGCCACCCCGACCACACCGAGGGGCTGGACCGGTTCCTGGAGCTGACCGGCGCCGAGCCGCTGACCCTGCGCCGTGGGTGGTCGGAGATGGAGCTGGCCGGCCTGCGGATCCGGCTGCTGGTCACTCCCGGGCACACCGCCGACTCGCTCTGTTTTCTCGTGGAGGGCGGCGGCGAGCGGGCCGTCCTCACCGGCGACACCATCCTCGGCCGGGGCACCACGATCGTCGCGCACCCAGACGGCGACCTGGGGAACTATCTCCAGAGCCTGGCAGGGCTGGCCGAGTTCTCCGGGATTCCGGCGCTGCCCGGGCACGGCCCGCCGCTGGCCGACTGCGCCGCCGCCGCCCGGTTCTACCTGGCCCACCGGCGGGCCCGGCTCGACCAGGTCCGCACGGCGCGCAGCCAGGGGGCGCGCACCGCCGCCGAGGTGGTGGCGGTGGTCTACGCGGACGTGGACCGGTCGCTCTGGCCGGCGGCCGAATGGTCCGTTCGGGCTCAGCTCGCCTATCTCGATCAAGAGAACCGGGAATCCGGCCCGGGGGCCGGTGGGTTGGAACATCCGTGACCTGCCCGGTGTGTGGAACAGTCGCCGTACCCGGTGCGCGGTTCTGCCACAACTGCGGAGTCGCGCTGCCGGCTGCCGCGACCCTGCCTGAGGCGGAGCGCCGGGTGGTAACGGTCCTCTTCGGCGATCTGTCCGACTTCACCTCCTGGTCCGAGGATCTTGATCCGGAACGGGTAAGCACGGTCACCGACCGGGTCCTCGCCGCGCTCGCCGGTGCGGTCAAGACCTTCGGCGGGCACGTCGACAAGCTGACCGGCGACGGGATCATGGCCGTCTTCGGTGCGCCCGTCGCACACGAGGACGACGCCGAGCGGGCCGTCCGGGCGGCGCTCTCCATGCAGCGCGCCGTACGCCGGGTCCTCGACGACGAGCAGGGCGGCGGCGCGCCGCTCGGGCTGCGGGTCGGGCTCAACACCGGTGACGTGGTCGCCGGCATCCAGGCGTCGATCGAGTACACCGTCATCGGCGACACCGTGAACACCGCCGCCCGGCTCGCCGACGCCGCCGCGATCGGCGCCGTCTACGCCGGTGCCCGGACCGCCGCGGCCACCCGGCGGGTCGCCTCCTGGCGGCAGCTCCGGCCGCTGCGGCTGAAGGGCAAGCGGGAACCGGTCGAGGCGTACGAGCTGCTGGGCCTGCTGGACGCGCCGGGTACCCGCTCCGGGCTCGGTGACGAGGCGCCCTTCGTCGGCCGGGAGACCGAGATCGGCCGGGTCGCCGGTCGGCTCGCCGAGGTGATCGACCAGGGGCAGCCCCGGGTGCTGCTGATGACCGCCGAGGCGGGGATCGGCAAGTCCCGGTTCGCCGCCGAGGTGGAACGGCTGGCCGCCGGGTACGACGTCGGCGCCGGCCGGTACGCGACGCACACCGGCGCCCGGGTGCTCTCGGTGAGGTGCGCGGCGTTCGGCGAGCGCCGCCGGCTCGCCCCACTGGCCGACCTGGTCCGGGCGGCGGTCGGCCTGCCCGACGGCCCGGCCACCGCCGTCACCCGCCCGGTGGTCGAGGAGCGGCTGCGCCGGCTCGGCCAGCGGCTGTCCCGCTACCGGCCGGACCCGCCGCCGGTCGCCGTGGACCTCCTGCTCGCCCTGCTGGGCTACGCCGAGCTGCCTCCACCGAACGGCACCGTGCCGGCGGGTCCCGCCGAGTGGTCGGCGGGCGACCCCGGCCCGGACGCCGACGCGATCCCGGCCGCCGTCGCCGAGCTGCTCAGCGCGCTCGCCGCCGAGAGCCCGCTCGCGGTCATCGTCGACGACCTGCACGACGCCACCCCGGAGACCACCGATGCGCTCGGCGTGACGCTGTCCCGGCTGACCGGACCGGTGCTGGTACTGCTGCTGGGCCGCCCCGAGCTGGTCCGCACCGCCGGTGCGCTGACCCGGGTGGCCGACGCCGAGGTGCACGCCCTGCCGCCGCTGCGTGGTGCGGACACCGCCCGGCTGCTGACCGCCTACCTGGGTGGGGGGCGGCTGCCCCAGGCCGACGTGGACCGGCTGCTCGCCACCGCCCAGGGCAACCCGTACTACCTGGCCGAGCTGGTCACCCTGCTGATGGAGCGGGGCGCGCTGACCACCGTGCGGGACCGGGCACCGGCCAGGAGGCCCGGCGGGGCGACTGCCGCAGGGGCTCGGACGTCCGCCGGGGCGACCGGCGCAGCGGCCCGGACGTCCGGCATGGTGACCGCACCGGCCCCGGGGTCCGGCGAGCCGACCGCCGCAGCGGTTCGGACGTCCGGCACGGTGACCGCACCGGCCCGGCCGCCCGGCGGGCCGACCGTCGGACCGCTGACCGGTGTCGTCAGCTCCGCCGGGCGGACCGGCGCGTCCGGGACCGGTGACCCCGGTGGACGGGGCGGCGGGCCGGTCGGCGCGGACAACGGCCAGGGAGCCGCACTGACGTCCATCCCGGCCGCCGGTGCCGGGGGCTCCGGCACCTGGCGGCTGGCGCCGGGTTCGCTGAGCAGCCGGCTGCTTTCCCGGGACCTCGCCGCCGTACTGGCGGCCCGGATCGACGCGCTGCCGCCCGACGCCCGGGCGGCGCTGCGGGACGCCGCCGTGGTCGGCGACACGGTGCCGGCGGGTGCGCTGGAGGCGCTGCGCGAGCGGCGGGCCGGGCGCGAGGGGCGGCCGACCGCCGTCGTCGCGGTCGAACTGGAGCGGGCCGTCGAGGAACTGCTCCAGCGCCGGATGCTGCACCGCAACCGGGACGGTTACATCTTCGCCACCCCACTGATGCGGGAGGCCGTCTACGCCGGCATCGGCAAGGCCGACCTCGCCGACCGGCACGCCGCGCTCGCCGAGTGGGCCGCGCCGCCGCAGCCGGGCACCGGTCCGGGCGAGGCGGTCCGGGCCGGCATCGGGGCGAGCGGGCTGCCGGTCGCGGAACGCGACGCCTTCATCGCCGAGCATGCCGAGCGGGCCAGCGCGCTCGCCGACGTGATCAGCCTGCGCTCCGACGCGACCGCCCGGAACGTGGCGCCGCTCGGCATGGCCGCGCTGGGCCGCTCCGCCCGCCGGGCACTCGCCGCCGGGGAACCGGCACAGGCCGTCGAGTACGCCGAGCGGGCCGGCCGGCTCGCCGGAGAGTCGGTACCCGGTGGGGACCGGCTGGTGCACGCCCGCGCCCTGCTCCAGGTGGGGCGGATCGCCGAGGCGCTCGCCTTGGCCGAGAAGACCGGGGCGAACGCCGGGGACGACCCCGCCGTACGGGCCGGGGCGCTGCTCGTCGTCGGGCAGGCGTACCTGGCCCAGGGCGACCAGGTGCGGGCGGTGCACTCCTGGCAGGAGGCACTGCAGGTGGCCACCCGGGCCAACCTGCCGGGACAGCGCGCGTCGGCGATGCGCCGGCTGGGGATGGCCGACTTCGTCAATGGCCGGCTGAGCCAGGCCAGCAGCCGGTTCGCCGGGGCGTACCAGGTCAACCTGGATGCCGACGATCCCCGGGGCCAGGCGTGGTCACTCCAGAACCTGGCCTGGGTCACCACCACCCGGGGCGACTTCCCCGGCACGGATGCCGTACTGGACCGGGCGGCCCGGCTCTTCGCCGAGATCGACGACCCGGTGGGCCGGGCCTGGCTGCGCGGCACCACCGCGTTCGCCCGGCTGCTCGCCGGCCGACTCGGCGAGGCGCGCCGGCTGGCCCAGGTCTTCCTGCCGTTCGGCGAGCGGGTCAGCGAGGCGTGGGCGGTGGGTACGCTGCGCGCCGTGGAGGCGTTCGCCGCTGCCGAGCTGGGCGAACTCGCCGACGCCGACCGCGAGGCGCGGCGGGCGTACCGGGACTTCGCCGCCGCCTCCGACGACTGGGGCCGGGGGTTCGCCCTCGTCGTACGCGGTGCGGTGGCGCGCGGCGTCGGCGAGCCGGAGCACGCCACCGACCTGCTCACCGACGCGCTCGGCTACGGCCGGCGTACCTCGCATCCGCTGCTCACCGGGCTCGCCGGCACGCTGCGCGGGTTCGTGGCGCTGGACCGGGGCGACGTCGCGGCGGCGGAGCGGGACGCCGAGGCGGTGCTGGCGGCGGTGGAGCCGCACAGCCCGCTCGCGCCGACCCAGCTCGGTCCCCGGATGTTGCTCGCCGCGAGCCGGCTGACCGACGGTGACGCGGCCACGGCGGTGAGCCTGCTCGAACCGATCGCGACGGCCGGCGCGGTGCCCTCGGTGCTGTTCAGCCGCCGCCAGGCACTGGCCCGGTACGCGTCCGCGCTGCTCGGCGACGGGCAGACTGCGGCGGCGCTGGACTGGGCCCGGCAGGCGGTCGAGGCTCCGGGCGAGGACATCCGCAGCCGGGTGATCGCCGCGCGGGTGCTCGCCGAGGCGCTGGCTGCGGCGGGGCAGCCGGTGGAGGCGGCCGGGGCCGCCGAGGAGGCGGTCCGGTTGGCGTACTCGACGCAGCAGATCAGCGAGCGCGCCGCGGCGGAGGAGTTGCGGGACCGGCTGGCCCGGCCGTCGACCGGGGTAGGCGGGGTCGGGCCGTCGACCGGGGCCGCCGGGGACGGGCTGGTGGTGGTCCGGCAGCGGCTCGCCGGTGAGGTTTCGGCGCCGACCGCTCTCGCCGGGGACGGGCCGGCGTAGTCCGGCCGGCGGGCCGATGGCCGGTCCGCTGACCACCCGGGCCGGTTCTGTGGATCTTCGGGATTCCGTGCGGCGCGGGCAGCCGTCAACCTGGATCAACTGCCGTCCAGAACGCCACCGGCGCAGGCACGGAGGAGTGCAGGTGGGGCTGCCCCGTTCGGTCGCCGGCTGGACCGTCGCCGTCTTCACCGTCCGGTGCTGACCGAGGTGGCGTCCGGATGGTTCTTCGGAGTGGCCCTCTGGGAGGGTCTGGGTACGGTTGCCACCGGCGCCGGCCTCTGGTATGACCAGTGCCGCAATGGCAACCAGCCGGTAACAGCCACGGGTGCGGGGGGCTGAACCGGCTCATGTTCCCGGTATTTTCGTCTCTGTGACCGAGACCCCGCCAGGCGCGCTGCCATTGCCCGTCGTGCCCGGCCTGACGGATCTGCAGGTATTTGCCCGAGGCGGATACGCCACCGTCTACCGGGCCACCCAGCAGTCCGTGGGGCGCGAGGTCGCGGTGAAGGTCGAGAACCGCACCCTGGACAGCGAGCGGGACCAGCGCCGCTTCCTCCGGGAGGCGCGGGCGGCCGGCCGGATGTCGTCGCACCCGCACGTGGTCGACCTCTTCGACGCCGGGGTCACCGAGGACCAGCACCCCTATCTGATCATGGAGCTCTGCGACGGGTCGTACGCCGAGCGGATGCGTACCTCGCCGCTCACGCCGGCCGAGGCCCGCGACGTCGGCGTGAAGATCGCCGACGCGCTCGCCGACGCCCACCAGCTCGGGGTACTGCACCGCGACGTCAAGCCGGCCAACATCCTCTACTCCCGGTTCAACGAGCCGGCGCTGGCCGACTTCGGGCTGGCCGTACTCGCCGAGGCCCGGGACTCGGCGATCACCCTGGAGGTGCTGACCCCGGCGTACGCACCACCGGAGATGTTCCGGCACAGCCCGCCCTCGCCGGCGGTCGACGTGTACGCCCTCTGCGCCACCCTCTACGCGGTGATGCACGGCAAGCCGCCGCGCTGGCAGGCCGATCGCAACCCGGGGCTGCTCACCCTGATGGAGCTCTTCACCGAGCCGATCCCCGAGCTGCCCGGGGTGCCGGCCCCGCTGCTCGACCTGCTCCGCTACGGGATGGCCAACGACCCCGCCGACCGGCCCAGCGCCGAGCAGCTGCGGGACCTGCTCGCGGCCGTACCGCTGGATCCGCCGGCCGGGGCGTCCACACCAAACCCGACCGGAATCACCGCGGTGCCGGTGCCGGGGATGCCGGTCACCGGGATTCCGGTCTCCGGCGGGTCCTGGCCGTCCGGAGCGCTCGGCGACTCGGGTGGCCGCGTCGCCGTCTCCGGCAGCGGTGTCGCCGGCCCGGCGGGTGTCGGGACCACGTCGGCTCCCGGAGGTACGCCCTCGCCCCGCACGCCCACCTCGGGTGCGCCCGTCTCCGGCGTTCCCGCCCCCGGCGCGCCGGTCTCCGGTGTCCCGGTCTCCGGGGTCCCCGTCTCCGGGGCGCCGGCCTCGGGCGGTGCCCCGCCCACCGTCTACCTCTCGAAGTCCTATACGCCGCCACCCCGGCCCGGCACCGGGCCGCCCGAGCCGGGCGGGGAGCCCGGCGCCTCGCCGCCGAGCCGCCGCAAGCGGCGCTACTGGATCTTCGGTGGGCTGGGCGTACTGGCCCTGGTCGCCACGATCACCGGCGGTACCTGGTTCGTCGCCTCCCGAGGGGCGCCGAAGCCCTCGCCGAGCGGGCGGGCGGTGGCGACCACGGCCGGCCCGACCGCCGCCCGACCGTCGGTCGGGACCGGTGCGCTGCCCGGCTGCCGGTTGTCGCTGCCCGAGGCTGCCCGCTGCCCGACCGAGCTGGAGTGTTTCGGCCCGGTCCGGCTCCGGGGCGCGACGGCGGAGGCCAGCGCGACATCCTGCGCCGGCCGGCACACCTGGGAGTCCTACGCCGAGGGCGACCTGCCGCCCGGGCTGGACCCGACCGACCACGCGGCGGTGAAGAACGACATCACCGTTCGCCAGGTCTGCAACGCGACCATTTTCCGGCGCACCACCACGCTGCTCGACGTCGCCCCGTGGCAGTTCGAGGTACTGCCACCGAAAGCCGACGACATCGGGCGGACCTTCCGCTGCCTGGCCGGCAAGGGCGTCAACCGGCTCACCGGGCCGACCCTCACCGCGAGCTGATCTCCGCGCCCTGTTGAACACCGAAGTGGACGTTGGCGGCTACCCTCAGCTAGAACATCTCCCCCTTCCCAGAGCGGGGTCAGCCGATGACCGAGACATCGCCCGGCGGCCGGCTACGGCTGCTCGGCACGACCTTGGCGGTCGTGCTCACCCTGCTGCTCGCCGCCGGAGCGGGCTGCGACAGCCGGCGCGGTCCCGAGCCCCCCTCCGTGCAGGAGAAACTCAAACAGTCGCACATCTACGGCCAGAGCAAGCTGCGCATCGGGGTCGCCAACTACGAACCGCTGATGGGCGTACTGGACGACAGCGGCAAGTACGTCGGGTTCGACATCGACATCGCCCGGTACCTCGCGGCCTCGCTCGGCTATGCCGGCGACCAGCGGATCGAGTTCGTCCGGCTCGCCACCGAGGACCGGATCCCCGCGCTGCAGAGCGGGCAGGTCGACATGGTCGTCTCCAGCTTCTCCATCACCGAGGAGCGGCAGAAGCTGGTGAGCTTCGCCGGGCCGTACTTCGTCACCACCCAGGAGGTGCTGGTCCCGGTCGCGCTGAAGAACCGGGTCCGCACGATCGAGGACCTGCGCAGTCCCGACCTGCGGGTCTGCGTCGGCGGCGGATCGACCACCGAGGCCGAACTCGGCAGGCACGAGATCAAGACGCTGGTGGTCAAGAACGTCCACGACTGCGTTGAAGGGATCCTCGACGGCAGGTACGACGCGGTGAGTTCCGACGAGACCATCCTCGCCGGGTTCCGCTCCCGCTATCCGACCAGGTTCGAGATCGTCGACATGCCGTTCGGCACCAGCGAGCAGCTTGGCATCGGGGTGCCGATCGGCGATCCGGCACTCCGGGACCTGGTCGCCTTCTTCCTGCACAAGAGTTACCAGGAGGGGCGGGCCGGCCGGACGAGTCCGTGGCTGAGCGCGTACCACCGGCACCTGGGGCCCTGGCTCGGACCCGACCGGCAGCAGCCGCCGCCGCTGAACGTCCCGGACCTGGTGGACTTCGACGAGAAGGCGCCGGTGTGACCATCGACGCCCCGGCCACCGGCGAGCCGACCACCGGCGCCCAGGCGACCGGCGGGCCGGAGCCGGGCGTGCCGGTGGTCGCCGTCGCGGGCGACGGCGGTGACCGGGGCGGGCAGTCGGCGGCCGGGTGGCCGTCCGTCGACGTCGCGGAGCGGAAGGCCCGGGCCAGCCAGTCCTTCTGGACACTGGTCGTCGGGGTGCCGGCGATCTTCTCGGTACTCCGGCTGAGCGTGGAGGCCGGTGGCGAGTTGCAGACCACCCTGCTGCTCGTCGCCAACGTGAATCCGGTGAACCTGGCTGCCGCGCTGGTCACCACCGCCGCCCGGCTGGTCTCGGCCGGGTTGGTCGCGGTCTTCGCGATCGGCGCAGTGCTGCTGGTCAGCGCCGAGCACAACCGGGCGCACCGGATCGGCCGGCACCCGCCGATCTTCGCGCGTTGGCGGGCGATCACCCCGCCGTGGGTGGTGGTCGCCGCCTTCGCCGTCGCGCTCGCCACCTGGCCGATCCTCTACCTGCCACTGCTGCTGCCGGCGTTCGCGGCCGCGTTCCAGCTCAGCCCCGCCCGGCTCGACGAGCGGCGGATTCCCCGGCTGCTGCTTCTGGCCGCACTCCTGGTCGGCTACGCCGTGCTGATGCTGCCGACCCTCGGCGACGCGTGGCAGCAGCGGGAGGCGTTCGCGGTACTCGTGATCGCGGCCCCACCGCTGCTGGCGATGCTCGTCACCGGGCCCGTACCGGTGCTGGTGGCACGGCCGCTCGCCATGGCGGCGCAGTTGGCGGTGCTGGCGATGCTCTGCTGGGCGGCGCTGCCGGTGATCACCACTCCGGTGCTGCCGCTGACCGTCACCACGATCCGGGCCGCCGAGGACGGCACCGGCCCGCCGGCCCCGGATGTGCCCGCACCCGGCTCGGAAGGCGGAGGCGTCGAGCGGATCCGTGGGCACGTGATCACTGTGGACGACGTGAGCATGGTGATCCTGCAGGAGCGCGGCGGCGTCCGGTACGTGCCGACCGACCGGGTCGAGGCGCAGGTGCTCTGCCCGACCGAGGAGGAGTTGCCCCGCTACCGGCTGCGGGTGCACGGGTTCCACGTCGAGGACTCGCTGCTGGAGGGGATGGGCCGGCGGGTACGCCCGGTGAACCGGATCGCCGCGGAGTGCCGCACGGTCTAGTAGCTCCTCGGCTGGCCGAGGACGCGCTGTGCGACGAAGTTGAGGATCATCTCGCGGCTGACCGGGGCGATCCGGCCGGCCCGTACCGCGCCGAGCAGGGTGGCCACCCCGTAGTCGGTGGTCATCCCGTTGCCGCCGTGCACCTGGATCGCGGTGTCCACGGCCAGCGCCGCCGCCTCCGCAGAGGCGTACTTGGCGAGGTTCGCGGCGACGCCGGCCTCGACGTCACGCCCGGCGTCGTACAGGGCGGCGGCCTTGGCGATCATCAGTCGGGCCAGTTCGACCTGGACGGCGGCGTGCGCCAACGGGTGCGAGACCCCCTGGTGGGAGCCGATCGGGCGACCCCAGACCCGACGGGTGGCGGTGTAGGTGGAGGCGCGCTCGATGGCGTACCGCCCGGTGCCGGCGCCCATCGCGGCGACCGTGATCCGTTCCGGGTTGAGTCCGGCGAAGAGCGCCGGCAGCCCGGCGTCGAGGCCGCCCCGGTCGCCCGGCTCGGTCGTCCCGCCGACCAGGGCGTCGCCGGCCAGCCGTACGTCGTCGAGGTAGAGCAGCCACTGGTTCTCCGGGGAGACGATCTCCATCTCCAGTTTCGACCTGGTCAGCCCGGGGGCGTCCGTCGGGACGACGAAGAGCGCGGGTCGGAGCCGTACGCCGGCCGTCCCGGGGTCACCGCCGCCTTGATCGGTCGCGCCGTCGCCGTCGGCCGGCCCGCCGGATCCGTCGTCGGCCCGTCCGCCGGGCCCGTCGTCGGCCCGTCCGCCGGGCCCGTCGTCGGGTACCCGGGCGACGACCAGGACGTACGGCGCCTCGTCGACCCCGGAGACGAAGCACTTCCGGCCGGAGAGCAGCCAGTCCGCGCCGTCCCGGCGGGCGACGGTGCCGAGCCGGTGGAAGTTCGAGCCCGCCTCCGGTTCGGTGATCGCGAAGGCGATCTTCAGCGATCCGTCGGCGAGCCCGGGCAGGAAGGTCCGGCGCTGCTCCCCGGTGCCGTGCCGGGCGATCACCGTGCCGGCGATGGCCGGCGACACCACCAGGAGCAGCAGCGGGCAACCGGCCGCCGCCAACTCCTCGCAGACGATGGCCAGTTCGCTGATGCCGCCGCCACCGCCGCCGTACTCGGCGGGGATGTTGACCCCGAGATAGCCGAGCCGGCCGGCCTCGTCCCACAGCTCGCTGGTGTGTTCGCCCGCCCTGGCCTTGGCGACGAAGTAGTCGTGACCGTACTGCTGACCGAGCGTCCGGACGGCCTCGCGGAGCTGCCGCTGCTCGGGTGTGGAGTCGAAGTCCATGCGGGATGCCTTCCGACGACGGGAGCGGGGAACTGGCGGCGGACTACCCCGGGCCCGGGGCGGCCGCGTCGGGTTGCTCCGGCCCTGGGACGGTGGCGGGTTGTTCGGGGGTGACCACGGCGAGCATCGCACCGGTCTCCACCTGGGCGCCGGCGGTGACCGGCAGCTCGGTGACGACCCCGGTGGTCGGGGCGGTGACCGGGTGTTCGAGCTTCATCGCCTCCAGCACGAGCAGCGGCTCGCCGGCGTCGACCCGTTGCCCGGCGGTGACCAGGATCCGGCCGACCGTGCCGGGCATCGGGGCCAGCAGCGTGCCCTCGGTCAGCACGGGCGCCGGTTCGGCGTACCGGGGCAGCTCGGTCAGCGCCACCGAACCGTCCGGACCGTCCACGAAGGAGACCCCACCGACCCGGTGTACGGCGAACAGCTGCCGGACCCCGTCGACCGTCAGCACGGTGCGGGACGGTTCGGCGGCGACCAGCAGCACCTCCGGCTGCCGGTCCGGGTCGGGCTGTGCGGTGTCGGGGCGCCGGTCCGAGTGGGGCTGTCCGGTGGCGGGCTGCCCGGCGTCCGGTTGCCCGGTGTCGGGCTGGCCGGGGTGGATCGGCCGGGCAGCCCAGCTGAGCAGGGTGCCGGAGCGGTCCAGCCGGTAGTCGATCTCGACCGCGACGAGGTGATCCTGCGACCCACACACCCGTACAGGGCCGGTCGGGCCGGCGTACCCGATGGTTTGTGGCGCGCTGGGGACGTTGCGCCAGCCGGACGGCAGCGTGCCGAGCACCGGGGCGGTGGCCCGGCGTTCGGCGGCCCCGGCAAGCGCGGCGGCCAGCCCGGCCAGCCCGACCCGGTCCGGCGGGAGCAGCGGGACGAAGACCCCCGGATTCCGGTCGAGGAAAGCGGTGTCGATCTCGCCGGCCACGAACTCGGCCGAGCGCAGCACCCGGACCAGCAGATCGCGGTTGGTCGCCACGCCGTGCAGTTCGGCCCGACGCAGCGCGCCGGCCAGCGCCCGGGCCGCCTCGTCCCGGGTCGGCGCCCAGGCGATCAGCTTGGCGACCATCGAGTCGTAGTGCACCCCGACCACCGAGCCGTCCCGTACCCCGGAGTCGAGCCGCAGCCCGCGGTCGCGCCCCGGATCGGTGCCGAACTCGACGGTCACCCCCGGCACGGCGAACCGGTGCAGCGTGCCGCTGGCCGGCAGCCAGTCGGCGGCCGGGTCCTCGGCGCAGAGCCGCACCTCGATCGCGTGCCCGGTCACCGGCGGGGCGGTGGCCGGCAGCCGGCCGCCCTCGGCGACCAGCAGTTGCAGCCGGACCAGGTCGGTGCCGGTGACACACTCGGTGACCGCGTGCTCGACCTGGAGCCGGGTGTTCATCTCCAGGAAGTGGAACTCCCCGGCCGGGGTGAGCAGGAACTCGACCGTACCCACCCCGAGATAGCCGACCGCCCGGGTGGCGGCCACCGCCGCACTCTGCAGACCGGCCCGCAGCGCAGGGGTGACCGCGACCGAGGGTGCCTCCTCGACGATCTTCTGGTGCCGGCGCTGGATCGAGCACTCGCGCTCGCCGAGGCAGAGCACGGTACCGTGCGCGTCCGCGACGACCTGCACCTCGACGTGTCGGGCCCGCTCGACGTACGGCTCGACGAAGACCGTACCGTCGCCGAACGCGGCGGCGGCCTCCCGGCGGGCCGACTCGATCGCGTCGGCGAGGTCGGCCCGGTCGCGGACGATCCGCATGCCGCGCCCGCCGCCGCCGGCCGCCGCCTTGACCATTACCGGGAACGCCTCGACCCGGTCGGCGGCGGTGTACGTCGGCAGCATCGGCACCCCTGCGTCGGCGAGCAGCGCCTTCGCCTCGGTCTTGTCACCCATCGCCGCGATCGCCCCGGCGGGCGGGCCGACCCAGGTCAGCCCGGCGTCACCGACCGCGCTGGCGAAACCGGCGTGCTCGGCGAGGAAGCCGTAGCCGGGATGTACCGCGTCGGCCCCGGTGCGCCTGGCCGCCGCGACCAGCAGGTCGACCCGGAGGTACGTGTCGACCGGCGCGGCGCCCGGCAGCCTGACCGCGAGGTCGGCCTCGGCGACGTACGGCGCGTCGGCGTCCGGGTCGGAGTGCACGGCGACGGTCTCGATGCCCAGGGATCGGCAGGTGGCGAAGATCCGTCGGGCGATCTCGCCCCGGTTGGCCACCAGCAGTCTGCGGATCATCCGCAGTTCCTCCTCACCAGGGTGCCGGGTGTGCGTGGTCGTCCGGGCGGGCGCATCCGAAGCCGTCCGGCCGGGGTGCCGAGGGTGTTGCTGCCGTCGTAGTGGTGCATCAGAAGCGGAAGACGCCGAAGGTGTCGGCGCCGCGGACCGGCCCGTTGTGGACTGCGGAGAGGCAGAGCCCGAGTACGGTACGGGTGTCCCGAGGGTCGATGACGCCGTCGTCGTAGAGCCGCCCGGAGAGGTGGAGCGCGGCGGACTCCGCCTCGATCTGCTGCTCCACCATGGCCCGCATGGCGGCGTCGGAGTCCTCGTCGTACGGCCGGCCCCGGGCCTGCGCCGCCTGCCGGGCCACGATCGAGAGCACTCCGGCGAGCTGGGTCGGGCCCATCACCGCCGACCTGGCGTTCGGCCAGGTGAAGAGGAAACGTGGCTCGTACGCCCGCCCGCACATGCCGTAGTTGCCCGCACCGTACGAGGCGCCGAGGTTGACCGTCAGGTGCGGCACGGTCGAGTTCGAGACCGCGTTGATCATGAGTGCGCCGTGCTTGATGATGCCGCGCTGCTCGTACTCGGTGCCGACCATGTAGCCGGTGGTGTTCTGCAGGAACAGCAGCGGCGTGTCGGCGGCGTTGGCGAGCTGGATGAACTGGGCCGCCTTCTGCGCCTCCTCGGAGAAGAGCACTCCCTGCACGTTCGCCAGGACGCCGACCGGATAGCCGTGCAGGTTGCCCCATCCGGTGGCCAGGGCGCGGCCGTACGCCGGCTTGAACTCGTCGAACTCGGAACCGTCCAGGATCCGGGCCAGCACCTCGCGCGGGTCGAACGGCACCCGCAGGTCGCCACCGGGGATGCCGAGTAGTTCCTCGGGGTCGTACTTCGGCGGCTGCGGGACCGGCGACCGTGGCGGTGGACCGTGTTTGCGCCAGCCGAACCGGCGTACGCACTGCCGGGCCAGTCGCAGCCCGTCCCGCTCGTCCACGGCGAGGTGGTCGGCGAGCCCGGAGGTGCTGGCGTGCATGGCGGCGCCGCCGAGGGACTCGTCGTCGGCCTCCTCCCCGGTGGCCATCCTGACCAGTGGCGGCCCGGCCAGGAAGACCTTCGCCCGGTCGCGGACCATGATGGTGTGGTCGGACATCCCCGGCACGTACGCACCGCCGGCCGTGGCGGTGCCGAACACCACCGAGACGGTCGGGATCCGGGCCGCCGAGAGCCGGGTCAGGTCCCGGAAGACCCGCCCGCCGGGGATGAAGATCTCCGCCTGGCTGGGCAGGTCCGCCCCGCCGGACTCGACCAGATTGATCATCGGAAGCCGGTTCGCCAGGGCGATCTCACCGGCCCGCCGGGTCTTGCGCAGCGTGTACGGGTTGACCGCCCCGCCGCGTACCGTCGGATCGTTGGCGACGATCACGCACTCGACGCCCTCGACCACCCCGATCCCGGTGACCACGCTGGCCCCGGTCAGGAAGTCGGTGCCCCAGGCGGCGACCGGGGAGAGTTCCAGGAACGGGGCGTCCCGGTCGAGCAGCAGCTCGATCCGTTCCCGGGCCAGGAGTTTGCCCCGGCCGTGGTGCCGGGCCAGGTACTTCTCACCGCCGCCGGCCCGGGCGGCGTCCAGCGCCCTCTCCAACTCGGCCAGCCGGTCCAGCATCGCCGCCCGGTTCTCCCGGTACGCCGGAGCCGCCGGATCGACGGCGGTGCGCAGCACGCTCACGACCAGTTCCTCCCGTCCAGCGTCATCCGTCGAGCAGTTCGGCCGGCAGGTCGACGAGGCGGGCACGTAGCAGCTCGCCGAGCGCCTTGGCCTGCGGGTCGAACCGGGCCGAGCCGGCCGCGCCCGGGCGCAGCAGCCCGGTGAGCACGAAGTTGACCGCCCGCAGCCGGGGCAGGTCGTACCTTCGCACCGGCAGGGTGGCGGTCTCCGGAAGCAACGTCCGCAGCCGTTCGACGGTCAACCAGCCGTGCAGCCAGCGGTATCCGGCGTCGGACCGGGCCCACACCCCGAGGTTGGCGTCGCCGCCCTTGTCACCCGAGCGGGCGCCGACCACCGTCCCCAGCGGCGCCCGCCGGGTCGATCCGCTCCCGGCCGGTGGCCCCTCGTCCGGCTCCGGGACCGGCTCCTCACGGCGCCCTGCGGTGGCCTCGTCGTGCCGCGCTGGGGTGGCCCCGTCGTGCAATGGGGCGGTGACCGCCGGAGGTGCGATGTCGAGCCGCTCGCCGGAGGGGAGCACGGCGACCTGCCGTACACCCTCCTGGGCCACCTCCTCGACGGCGTACACCCCGTACGGGCTGGCGTCGCCGGGCGGCGTGGTCAGGGTGCAGCCGGGGTAGGAGGCCAGGGCCAGTTCGACGGCGGCGGCCGAGAAGGCCCGTCCGGCCCGCTTCGGGTCACCGTCTCTCAGGTGTACGCGCAGCAGCGCGCTCGCCGTCTCGGTGTCGGCCGCGTCCAGGTGGTCGGTACGGGCCAGCGTGAACTCCAGCCCGTCGGCGCCGACCGCGTCGGTGAGCTGGGCCCGGACCAGCGCCGCCTTCGCCTCGATGTCGAGTCCACAAAGGACGAATGTCATCGAGTTGCGGAACCCGCCCAGCCGGGTGATCCCGACCTTGAGGGTGGGCGGCGGAGCAGTGCCGCGCGCCCCGCTGACGCGTACCCGGTCCGGCCCGGCGTCGGTCAGGACGACCGTGTCGAGTCGGGTCACCACGTCCGGACCGAGATAGTCGGGGCCGGCGATCTCGTACAGCAGTTGTGCGGTGACGGTCTCCCGGGTGACCGCGCCCCCGGTGCCCGGATGCTTGGTGAGCACCGCCGAGCCGTCCCGGTGCAGTTCGGCGAGGGGGAAGCCGGGGCGGCGCCCGCCGTCGGGCAACTCGGTGAAGAAGCTGAAGTTGCCGCCGCTGACCTGCGCGCCGCACTCCAGCAGGTGGCCGGCGACGGTCGCTCCGGCCAGGGCGTCGAGGTCGGTTCGGGTCCAGCCGAAGTGCGCGATCGCCGGACCGACCGCCAGCGAGGCATCGGTGACCCGCCCGGTGACCACCACGTCCGCCCCGGCATCGAGGCAGGCGGCGATGCCGAACGCCCCCAGGTACGCGTTCGCGGTCAGCGTGCCCGGCCGGTCCAGCGCGTCGCCCTCGACGTACCCGATCCGGCACGGCAGCCCGAGCCGGTCGGCGAGGGTACGCAGCGCGGTGGCCAACCCGGCCGGATGCAGTCCGCCCGCGTTGGTCACGATCCGTACGCCCCGGTCGAGCGCATCGCCGAGGCAGGGTTCGAGCTGCCGGAGGAAGGTGCGGGCGTACCCGAGATCGGGGTCGCGGTGCCGGTCCCGGCCCAGGATCAGCATGGTCAGCTCGGCCAGGTAGTCGCCGGTCAGCACGTCGAGGTCGCCGCCGTCGAGCATCTCCCGCCAGGCGCTGGACCGGTCGCCGTAGAACCCGGAGGCGTTGCCGATCCGCAGCAGGTCCGGGCTGGCGCCGATCACGGCGTCGCGGCAGGGCGCCGCCCCTCGGCGGGTTGCCGGCCCGGGCCCGGTGGGCCGGCGAAGACCTGGGCGATGCCGAGCCACTCGGTGGCGACCGGCCCGACCGCGACGAGCGCCAGGTCGGTGTGGTGTCGCCGCTGGGTGACCAGCAGGCAGAAGTCCAGCGCCGGCCCGGAGACCCGGTCCGCCGCGTCCGCCGGCCCGAACTGCCAGGACTCACCGTCGGGGCCGGCCAGCTCGACCCGGACGGGTGAGTCGGGAACCGGTCGGCCGTGGCTGGCGAAGGCGTGTCCGACGGTACGGGCGCCGAGGTAGGCGACGTGCCGGAGCCGCGCGGTCGGGGTACGGGTGACGCCGAGCGCGTCGGCGACGTCCTCGCCGTGCGCCCAGGTTTCCATGATCCGGGCGGTGGCCATCGAGGTGGCCGACATCCGGGTCCCGTACCAGGGCAGCTTCACCCCGGACGGGACGCCGCGCAGCGCCCGGTCCAGGGCCGCCCGGCTGGCCCGCCACCGGTCCAGCAGTCCGGGTGCGGGCGCCAGAAACTCGGTGGCGCCCCGGTCGATGAACCCGTGCGGATCGCTCGCCGCGTGCCGGATCGACTCGGCGAACGCGTCGGCGTCGGTGGCGGCCAGCGTGGCGACGTGGTCGGTCCAGGCGAGGTGTGCGATCTGGTGGGCGATGGTCCAACCCGGTGCGGGGGTGGGGCGGGCCCAGTCCGCCTCGGGCAGCTCCACGACCAGCGTCTCCAGTGCCGCCGACTCGGCGGCCAGGTCCGTCAGCAGGCTGTCCAGGTCGACCATGCGTGGGCTCCTCGCGGCCGGTTGCGGTAGGGGTACGGGTCACGGTTGCGGTACGGGTCGGTGGCGTGCGGTGGCGACGATCGAGGCGAGTTGCCGTTTCCAGGTGTCGAGCAGGGCGGCGCGCCGGGCCGAGTCGTCGGAGAGCAGGTTGGCCACCCCGAGTCCACGGAGCAGGTCGAGGGTCACCTGGACCGCCTCCCGTACCCCCGGTTGCCGTTCGTCGGCGCCGAGCAGGTCGACGGTGAGTTTGTGCATTTCGCGGCCGACCCGAGCCTCCAGCGGCACCAACGCGTCCCGCAGCTCCGGATCGGTCCGGCCGGCCACCCACAGCTCCAGGGCGGCGACGAAGAGCGGGCCGGTGAAGGCGGCGGCCAGCATGTCGACCACCCGGTCGAGTCGCTCGGGTCCGGCCGGCAGGGCGGCCGCCTCGGCGCGGATCTCCGCCGCCCGTCGCTCGGCCAGATGCTCGACGGCGGCCATCACCAGGGTGCTCTTGGTGGGGTAGTGGTGCAGTTGGGCGCCCCGGGAGACGCCGGCCCGGGCCGCCACCACCGTGGTGGTGGTGCCGGACCAGCCCCGCTCGACCAGGCACTCCACAGTGGCCTCCAGCACCCGGGCCTGGGTGGCTCGGCTGCGGTCCCGTTGCGGGGTACGGCTCGATGCGGCTTGCGGGGTACGGCTCGGCGCGGCGGCGGACACGGTGCCAGCCTGCCGCCCAACAAACAAACAGTCAAGACTGCTTGTTTCTCGTCGCCGGACGGGGGCTGACTGTCCGGGGCGGTCGGCACCGGTCGACCGCCCGACACGTCACCGAGCGGGGTGGGCCGACCACCACGTCGAGTCCGTGACCGTGCCGTTTCGCTGCGTGTGGTCGCAGCGTGTACCGTCCGAATTGGCGGCCTGCCGGATTCTGGCGGTAGAACTGCCGCCCAGTCCCATCCGGGGGAGGGTTTCAGCAGATGCCTGCCAGGATCGGCGACGACATCTTCATCGGCGAGCAGGTCGCCTACTGGCGGAAGCGCCGGGGTAGGACGCAGCGTGCTCTGGCCGGGCTGGCTGGCCTGAGTCAGCCGTACCTGAGCCAGATCGAGCGCGGTGAGCGGGCTGTCGACCGTCGTGCCACCCTCGTCGCCCTGGCCGGCGCGCTCAGCCTCTCTGTCTCAGAGCTGACCGGTCAGCCCGGCGACCCGACCGCACCGGCAAAGGCGACGGCTGCCGCCAGTGTTCCGGCGATCCGCGAGACGCTGATCAGGCGAGAGGTGGGCGAGACCCGTCCGCCTGAGGGCAGCGTCGAGAGGTTGATGGCGGCCGGCGGCGCGTACGACTTCGCCGCCGCCGCTCCCATGCTGCCCGCCTTGCTCGGTGGGCTGACCGGTCCGGATCTCGTCCAGGTGTGTCATGTAGCGGTGTTCACGCTCAAGCACCTCGGCTACCCGGATCTCGCCCGGGACGCCGCTCGGCTCGCGGTGCGGGCGGCCGAGGAGGTACAGAAGCCGGCGTGGATAGGGGTTGCCGAATTCATCCGAATTCTGAGCCTGCCGCCCGAGTTGCCCACCATGCCCACCGCCCGCGCGCAGCGGATGGCGGTGAACCTGCAACCGGACACCGGCGATCCGGAGGTACGCCAGGTCTACGGAATGCTGCACCTCTATGCCGCGCTGCGGTCGGCGGTCGACCGGCGTCCGGACGATGCCCTGGACCACCTCCGGGAGGCGCAGGACGCTGCCGACTCGCTCGGCGAGCCGGACAACCTGGGACTGGCCCGATTCGCGTTCGGACCGACAAATGTCGGGATCTGGCGGCTGGCTGTGCAACTCGAACTCGGAGAATCGGCGCTGGCTGTCGAACGCGCCGCATCTGTCGTGCCGGAGCGGATTCCGTTGGCGATTCGCCAGGCACCCTTCTACCTGGACCTCGGGCAGGCTCTCGTGGCTCAGCGACGCGACGGTGCGGCCATGGCAGCGTTCCTGCGTGCCGAGGCCATAGCGCCACAGTTCGTCCGACTCCGCCCCACCGTTCGGGACAGCATCGCCGTGATCCTCCGCCGGACGAGAAAGAACGCGATCAGCGGGCCGATGCGCCGGGTAGCCGCGATTGTCGGGCTGGAACATCAACTCGTCTGATTGCACGACGCAATCAACCTTCGTCACACCTCGCCTACCTTCTGTCACGGAAGTGCGTGGCGACCCCCGTCGGCAAACGGTCCCGGCCGCACGTCGCTTCCGATGCGCAGGTGCGGGACCAGCTTCCCCTTCTGGCCCGCACCTGTCCGAACGGGTGCGGCGGTCGGTGCCGTGTGGGGCCCGGCCGCCGTGCCTCCGAGACACTGCGGGCGAGGAGATCATCATGCGTGGATGGCGGTGGACTCGACGGTCCGACCCGATGCCGGACCAGGTCGGACCGGCGACGGCGTACCCCGACCAGCGGGGTGGCTACGCCGAAGGCGCCGCCCCCGTCGAGCAACAGGCGGCGGATCGGCAGGCAGTGGATCGGCAGGCGGCTCCGACCGCCGGTGGGCAGGTCGACGGGTCGGCGAGGACCGGTGGGTACAGCCGGCGACGCGGCTACCGCCGCGACGGCATCGGCCGATGACAGGCCACGCCGGACGGGCTGCCGGTCGCGGATTGGTGATCGCCCGGACCGTCGTCGCGATGCGCCGGGCCGTCGAACGATGCTGGTACTCCTCGCCCGGCGGTGCGGCGGAGTGCGTACTGCTGGAGTGGGCGGCCCGGCGTGCCACCCGGCGCACCCTGACGCTCGCCGCCCGGCGGACCGTCGCCGCACACTGGCCCAGCGCCGAGGGCGGTTGCCCGGTCTGTGTGCTGCCGGACTGCCAGGCGTTCCGGACCGCAGTGGCGTACCTCGATCTGATCGGCGACGACTACCTCCCGGTTCACCAGGGCGGTTCGGCGGCCCGGTACGGCTCCGCCGGCAGCGGCCTGTCCAGTAGGAACGCGAGGATCGCCTCCCGATAGCGCTCTGGCTGGTCGACCGCGATGCTGTGCCCGGCTCCGTCGATCGGTACGAGAACGGCGCCGGGCAGAAGGTCCCGGTACTCCCGAGTGACGGCCCAGGCGAGGTAGTCGCACTCCCCCCGGAGCACGAGCACCGGTGCGGTCACCTGGCGCAGCCGTGGCCGAGGATCAGGAACCCGCTGGCTGTCGTAGACGGTGGCGGCGTTGGCCCAGAACCCGAAACCGACCGGTTCGGGATCGTCCGGCTCTGCTGCCGACGACCTCGGGGCGGTGCAGCCGGGCCGCATGTCGATGTCGGCGACGATGGCCTGGTACACGCCGTCCATGGCGGCGTCGGGGAGCAGCACCCGGGCCGGCTGCGGGCCGATCATCTGCATCAGCGCGTGCGCGAGCGCGAATCGCGGCTGGCTGGTGATGATCCGGCTCTGGTCCCGGTACCCGGCCTCGGTCAGCCGTTCGGCATCGCTGAACGCCGGTGCCCAGATGGCTCCGGGGGAGGAGACGACGGCCTTCGCCACCCGGGTGGGGTGGGCGGCCAGGTAGCTCGCGATGAGCTGGCCACCCCAGGAGGCGCCGATCAGCACCATCCGTTCGACGCCGAGCGTGCCGCGGATCGCCTCCAGATCGGCGACGTGCCGGGCGACGGTGTAGCCGGAGGCGTCGGCCAGCCGCTCGGACAGGCCGGCGCCGATCTGGTGGTAGGCGTACACGTCGAAGCCGGCCGTCGCGAGCGCGGCGGCCGGTTCCGGAGCGGGTTCGTCGGGCGCGCCGGGTCCACCGTGGAGCAAAATCACGGGCGTGGCCCGCGCCGTCCCGAGCGCGGCGGTTTTCGTGTACGCGATCCGCGAACCGGTCGGCAGATCCCAGTACCGCACGGCCGGAGACCCCGGATACGCGGTGTACGGCGGTGCGGGCGCGTAGACGAGCGTTCCCACCACGGCCGCCACCAGCCCGAATGTCAGGGCGGTGACGGCGATGGTGAGTCCGGTCCGCCAGCGGACACCCCGGACCGCCCACCACGCCAACGCACCCGTGCAGAGCCCGAGCGCGAGTGCCCCGGCGACCGTGGCGACTGTCCGCTGCTCGGTCGCCGCGACGGTCAGCACCAGGGTCACGATCCCCGCGACGGCGCCGATCGGGGCAGCCGCGACGAACACCAGCCAGCGGGCGATTCTTCGGACGGTCACGGCTCGGCCCGCCGGACGACCCGGGTACCGGCCACGTAGTCGAAGAGCCGGCGCGGGCGATTCGCCAGGAACGGGACCCAATCCAACCAGGCCAACGGGCCGAGCAGGAAGCTGACCCGCCGGACGATCCCGGTCAGCGCGCCGATGCGCAGGCCAGCCTCGGTCACCACGCACAGGCCGGCCAGCCGCTTGCCCGGGGTGGACCCGGTCCGGCTCTCGATAAGGCCCAGCCCGAGGATCGACCAGGCGAGCGCGAGCGGGACACCGACGCTGTAGAGCAGACCCGCACCGTCGTACGCCCCGCAGCCGGGACCCACCGGGCCGCTGAGGCAGACGGAATCCCCGAACTGGACGTACGCGTACGGCGGGAACGCCCCGAACGCGCCACCGCCGTCGAGCAGATCCAGTACGAACAGTGCCACGGCAACCCCGACCAGCGGCAGATTGTCTACCAGCGCCGCCACCAGGCGTTGCCCCATCGGGGCGGGCGGCAGCGGTCTGGCCAGCGCGAACGACGCGGCGGCCGTTGCGGGGGTGCCGAGCCGGCCGAGGGCGTCGGACAGCTCGCCGGCGTTCGCGGCGCCGTCGAGATGATCGAGCAGCTCCGCGCGGATCGCGGCCCTGTACGGCGCGGAACCGACCAGATGGTGCTCGACCCGGTCCGCGTACGCTTCGATCGCCTGCCGATCGTCGGTCATGTCGCATCCGTTTCCGCGCCGCCGGAAGCGCCGTCGTGATTCAACGCGTCGAGCGAGTCGAGGAGGCCGCCGAGCGCGCCGACCAGCCCGCTCCATTCGGTACGCAGCAGTTTCAGCCGCTCCCGCCCGGCGGCGGAGAGGGCGTAGTACTTGCGTGGCCGCTGCCGGCCCTCGGCCTCCCACTCGGCCGTGATGTGTCCGGCGTCCTCCAGGCGGTGCAGCAGCGGATAGAGCGTGCCCTCCTTGAGTTCGAGCACGCCGGCTCCGGCGCTCTGCAACAGCTTCAACAGCTCGTATCCGTAGCGCCGTTCGGAGGAGAGCACCGAGAGGACCGCCAGCTCTGCGGTGCCCCGGGCCAGCTCACGCCGCAGCCGGGCGAGGCCGGCGACCTCGTCGCCCGGCCCCGCCACCCCCTCGTTCGGCACGACACCAAATTACAACCCGATACCTCGGACGACAAGGTATAGGTGACGGCCGGAAACAGCCGGTGCAAGGAGCAAGCCACCACAAAACCGAAACGACCCGCCCCACCGACCGATCAGCGTCGGCGGTGGGGCGGGTTCGAACGGCGTGCGCGCGGGTGCTCAGACCACCGGGCGCGGTGCTCAGACGCGGGCGCGGCGGGCGAGTCGCTCCGGGTCGAGGATGATGATGCTCTTGCCGTCCAGGCGCAGCCAGCCCCGGGAGGCGAAGTCGGCGAGTGCCTTGTTGACGGTCTCCCGGGAGGCGCCGACGAGCTGGGCGATCTCCTCCTGGGTCAGGTCGTGGGTGACCCGGAGTATCCCGCCGTCCCGGGTGCCGAACCGGCCCGCCATCTGGAGCAGGTTCTTCGCCACCCGACCGGGCACGTCGGTGAAGATCAGGTCGGCCAGGTTGTCGTTCGTCCGGCGCAGCCTGCGGGCGAGCACCCGGAGCAACTGCTCGGCGATCTCCGGTCGGTTGTTCAGCCACGGACGCAGCGCCTGCTTGCGCAGCCGGGCGAGCCGGGTGTCGATCACGGCGGTGGCGGTCGCCGTACGCGGGCCGGGGTCGAAGAGCGAGAGCTCGCCGACCATGTCGGACGGGCCCATCACGGCAATCAGGTTCTGCCGGCCGTCGGCGGCCCGGCGACCGACCTTGATCTTGCCGCTCAGGACGATATAAAGACTGTCGCCCGGTTCGCCCTCGTTGAAGACGATCTCGCCCTTACGGATCTCGATCGTTTCCATGTCCTTCGCGAGTGCCTCGGCAGCCTCGGGGTCCACGCCCTGGAAGATCCCGCTCCGAGCCAACACCTCGTCCATCGCGCACCTCCGCCCACGCGAGCCGCCCGCGGCCGGGTTCCGGCCGGTGATCGGCGCGCGCCGCCAAGTCTAGGCGCATGTGAAGAGTAATCGGAGGAGCCCCCTGGAATCTTGATCCGGCTCGGGCCCAGTTAACCCCGGATGACCAGGGGGTACGCCCGGTTTGGCGGCTCCTGTCTCCACTCGGCCGCCGTACCTGCCGCGCCCGCCCGTACCCAACATCCCGCACCCGCACCGCCACCCGGCCGAATGCCATGATCGTCCAGCGCGGCGACCTGGACACCAGAGGCGTTATCCGTGCCCGGTGACGCCTCTGGTGTCCAGGTGAACGAAATGCATGCGGTTGTCGACCGGTGTGGCGGTGGGTGGCTGGTGTGGCGGTGGGTGGCTGGTGTGGCGGTGGGTGGCCGGGGTGGCGGTGGGGTTGGCCGGTCGGGCGCCCGAGGAGGGAGAGGTCCGGGACCGGACCGTAGAGTCGGCCGGTGCTTGGCGAACCGGAGCTGACCTACCGATCCGAGGACGGGCGCGACCTTCCGCTGCTGGTCTGGCGCTCCCACCGACCGGCGCTGGCGATCAGCTCCGGCCCGCTCGGCGGCGGGATCGGGGTACGGCACTGGGTGGTCAACGCAACCGTGCCGATGTCGTACCGTCGGGACGACCCGGATGCCCACCTCGGCGAGCTGGCCGACCGGCTCGGCCTGCGCGGACCCGGGGTCGGGCTGCTCACCGGCGTCGACGTGGCCGAGGTGGTGACCGCCGACGACGACGGTGTCCGGATCTGGGCCACCGTCGGCCTCGGCGCCCCGATCTGGGCGGCGCATGTCGATCCCGTGGGCTCCGTCGATCCGGTGAGTGCCGTGGGCACGGTCAACGTCGTCGCGCTGTTGCCGGAGCGCCTGGGTGATGCCGCCCTGGTCAACGCCGTCGCGACGATCACCGAGGCAAAGGCGCAGGCGCTGCGCGAGCTGGGCCTGGCGGCCACCGGCACCGCCACCGACGCGGTTACCGTGCTCTGCCCGCCGGACGGTCCCGCCGCCCCGTACGGCGGCCCACGGTCGCGCTGGGGAGCCCCGCTGGCCCGCGCCGCCTGCCGGGCGGTACGCGAGGGTGGTGCTCGAAGGTGACCGGGGGAGGCCCCCTCCTGGCGGCGCGGCAACATCGGCCGGTCGACGGTCGCCCCGGTCGCCCGAGCCCGGTACTGTCACCGAGCGATGTACGAGACCGAGCCGACCAGACCCAGGTCCCGCCGGGCGCCCCGCAGCGCCGGCCGGACCGCCCTCGTCGTCACCGCCGTCCTCGCCGTGCTCCTCGGGGTGGGTGTGGCGGGAGTGGCCGCCTTCGACATGCTCGGTGGCGACGACCCGGCCGGGCCGCAGGCCGCGCCGAGCGCCACCGGCCCCGCCTCGGCCGACCCGTCCCCGACGGGCGAACCGGAGCCAAAGGTCATCTCCATGTCCGCCACCGGCGACATCGTGATGGGCAATGCCCCCGGTCGGCTGCCGGCCAACGGAGGCAAGGGCTTCTTCGACTCGGTCCAGAAGGCGCTCGCCGCCGACCTGGTGATGGGCAACCTCGAAGAGCCGTTGACCGATGACACCGGCACCTCCAAGTGCGGCGCCAACTCGACCCGCTGCCACCAGTTCCGGGCCCCGCCGTCCTATGCGGCGCACCTCAAGGCGGCCGGCTTCGAGCTGCTCAACCAGGCCAACAACCACGGGTACGACTACGGCGAGGCCGGCTACGAGAACACCCAGGAGGCGCTGGAGAAGTACGGCCTCCAGCACACCGGCGCGCCCGACCAGATCACCGTGGTCGACGTCGAGGGGGTCAAGGTGGCGGTGGCCGGCTTCTCGTCGTACCGCTGGTCCAACAGCCTGACCAACATCAGCTCGGCGAAGAAGGTGATCCAGAAGGCCGCCGGCATGGCGGACCTGGTGGTCGTGCAGGTGCACATGGGCGGCGAGGGCTCGGACAAGACCCGGGTCCGGCCCGGCACCGAGATGTTCCTGGGCGAGAACCGGGGCGACCCGATCAAGTTCTCGCACTCGATGATCGACGCCGGTGCCGACCTGGTGGTCGGGCACGGGCCGCACGTGATGCGGGCGCTGGAGTTCTACAAGGGCCGGCTGATCGCTTACAGCCTCGGCAACTTCGCCGGTGGCGGGGGGACGCTCAGCAACAATGGCCGACTCGGCTGGGGAGGCATACTCAAGGTCTCGCTGACCGCCGAGGGCGAGTGGATGGGCGGGCAGCTCGTCTCGACGTACATGAATGGCGCGGGCAAGCCGACGATGGACTCGCAGCGGCGGGCCGCCGGTCTCGTCCGGGACCTGTGCAGATCCGACTTTCCCAAGACCGGCGCACGGGTCGCCGCAGACGGCAAGATCACCCCGCCGGCCGCCGCCAGCTGAGTGGGCTGTCCCCCCGGGCGGGCGGTTTCCCATGCTTCGGCCAGGGTCGGGCTCCCCGAGGTCGATGTCGGCGCCGCGACGTAGGCTGGCCGGCGTGAGTGCCAGAGACGACTCCGCGCGGACCGGAGTCGGAGTCGCAGTCGAGCCCGGCGCGGCGACCCGGGCGATCCGGGCAACGCGGCCGACCCGGCGTACCGTCGAAACCGAGCTGGGCCGCAAGCGGCGGGCGCGGCGGATCGGCCGGGTCCTGACCGAGACGCACCCCGACGCCCATTGTGAGCTCAACCACCAGGGTCCGTTGCAACTGGCCGTCGCGACCATCCTCTCCGCGCAATGCACCGACCAGCGGGTCAACGAGGTGACGCCCAAGCTGTTCGCTCGCTACCCGACCGCGGCCGACTACGCCGGGGCGGACCGGGCCGAGCTGGAGGAGCTGATCCGACCCACCGGCTTCTTCCGGAACAAGACCAACTCCTTGATCAATCTCGGTCGTCAGCTGGTCGAGCGGCACGACGGCGAGGTGCCGCGCCGGATGGCCGACCTGGTGGCGCTGCCCGGGATCGGTCGCAAGACCGCCAACGTCATCCTCGGCAACGCCTTCGGGGTGCCCGGGATAACCGTCGACACCCACTTCGACCGGCTCGTGCACCGGTGGGAGCTGACCACCGAGACCGACCCGGTCAAGATCGAGCACGCCGTCGGCGCGCTCTTCGAGCGCCGCGACTGGACGATGCTCTCGCACCGGGTGATCTTCCACGGCCGGCGGGTCTGCCACGCCCGCAAGCCCGCCTGCGGTGCCTGCACACTGGCCCGGCTCTGCCCCTCCTACGGGCTCGGCCCGACCGACCCGGCCGCCGCCGCGAAACTGCTCAAGGGCCCCCGGGCCCGCGAGCTGGCGGCGCAGGCCGGGGTCGATCCCGACCTGGTGCCGGCGACCGCCGCCGTCGGCGACACCCCGTGAGGTGGTTGCGTCCCGGCGGGTCGCTGCTGGCACTGGTGTTGCTCGCCGCCGCCTGTACCGGGCCGGACGCGGCACCGCGGGACGCTGACCCGACGGCGGGTGGGGAGAGCGCCACGACCACCGCCTTCGCCGACTGCACCACCCTGACCGCCCCGCTCGCCACCCCCGGCACTCCAGCAGTTGGCTCGACGGTCGGCTCGACGGCCGGTGCACCGGTTGGCTCGACGGCCGGCTCGAAGGTCGGCTCGACGGCCGATGCACCGGCCGGTTCGATGGTCGGGCGGTCGCTGCCGGCGTTGAGGCTGCCCTGCTTCGTCGGGACCGGCGAGGTCGACGTCGGCGAGTTGCGCGGACCGGCCGTGGTCAACCTGTGGGCCTCGTGGTGCCGGCCCTGCCGCAAGGAGCTGCCGGCCTTCCAACGGCTCACCGAGCGGGCCGGCGACCGGCTCCGGGTGGTCGGGGTGAACAGCGGGGACGCCCGACCCGCCGCCGCGTCGATCGGCGAGGACTTCGGGCTGGAGTTCCCCAGCCTCTACGACCGGGACAAGAAGCTGCTGACCGAGCTGGGCGGCCGACCGGTACTGCCGATCACGCTCTTCGTGGACGCGGAGGGGCGGATCCGGCACCGGGACGAGACGGGTGCCCTCGACGACGCCGAGCTGGCGACGCTGGTCCGCCGGCACCTGGGGGTGGCGGTGCCGTCGTGACCGAGTACCAACTCCCGGCGTGGTGCGAGCCGCTGCTCACCCGGGTCCGGTCCGCCCGTACCGAGGACTTCACCCAGTTGCGCACCCCGGCCAACCGCGGGCGGGCCAGTGCCGTACTGGTGCTCCTCGGTGAGCAGCCGGAGCACGGGCTCGACGTGCTGATCCTGCAACGGGCCGCGACCCTGCGCACCCATGCCGGGCAGCCGGCCTTTCCCGGTGGGGCCTGCGACCCGGGTGACGAGGACGCGGCGGCGACCGCCCTGCGAGAGGCGCACGAGGAGGTCGGCCTCGACCCGAGCAGCGTCACCGTGCTGGCCCAGTTGCCCCGGCTGTGGATTCCGGTCAGCGACTTCGTGGTCACCCCGGTACTCGCCTGGTGGCACCGGCCGCATCCGGTGCACTCCCGGGAGCCGGCCGAGGTGGCACACGTCGCGCGGCTGCCGGTCACCGAACTCGTCGACCCGGCCAACCGGGTCCGGGTACGCCACCCCAGTGGCTGGATCGGCCCTGCCTTCCAGGCCCGGGGGATGCTGGTCTGGGGCTTCACCGCAGGGGTGCTGGCAACCCTGCTGGAGATGGCCGGTTGGGCGCGGCCGTGGCCGCAGGACCGGGTACTCGACCTGCCGCCGGCGAGCCCGCCCCCGAGTCCCGCCCCGGGCGTGGAGAACCGTGACGCGGTGCAGGAGCGGGACGCGGCGCCATCCTCCTGAGTGGGGCGTACACCCTGCCTGGTGGGGGTCGGTGCGGACCGGTTCCGGCGGCGGCCGTAGGGCGGGCCGTGCGGCAACTGATCCGGCGCTGGGCACCGGTGGCCAAGGCCGTTCCCAGGTCTCCCCCGTACCCTGAACGGGTGTCGGTGGTGGATGTGGTCCTGATCCTGCTCATGTTGCTGTTCGCGATCAGCGGCTACCGGCAGGGATTCGTGATCGGCCTGCTCTCCTTCACCGGCTTCTTCGGCGGCGCCCTGCTCGGGTTGCAGGTCGGTCCGCTGCTCGCGGAGCAGTTCACCAGCAACGCGACCCGGATCGTGGTGGCGCTGGTCTCGATCTTCGGCCTGGCGGTGCTCGGCCAGGCCCTCGCCGGCTGGCTCGGCTCACACCTGCGGCACGCCATCACCAGCAGGGCCGGACGGACGGCCGACGACGTCGGTGGGGCGGTGGTCTCGCTCTTCGCCGTACTCCTGGTGGCCTGGCTGGTGGCCGTTCCGCTGGCCTCCTCGTCGCTGCCCTGGCTAGCCAGCGCGGTCCGCAACAGCGCGCTGCTGACCGTGGTGGACCGGGTACTGCCACCGGAGGCGCAGGCGCTGTCCCGGGCGTTGCGGGACACCGTCGACACCAACGGATTCCCGGACGTGTTCGGCGGGTTGGCCCCGACCCGGTCCCGCGAGGTGGCCTCGCCCGACCCGGCCCTGGCGGGCTCGCAGGTGGTGGTTAACGGGCGACGTTCGGTGGTCAAGGTGCTCGGCAACGCGCCCAGCTGCTCCCGCCGGATCGAGGGCTCCGGTTTCGTGTACGCCGAGAACCGGGTGATGACCAACGCGCACGTGGTGGCCGGCACCCGGAGCGTCCGGGTCGAACTGGCCGGCGAGCGGCACAGTGCCCGGGTGGTCGTCTACGACCCGGACCGCGACCTGGCGGTGCTCTACGTGCCGGAGCTGTCCGCTCCGGTGATGCGGTTCGCCACCGGGCAGGCGGCGATCGAGGATGACGCGATCGTGCTCGGATTCCCCCTGGACGGCCCCTACAACGCCCAGCCGGCCCGGATCAGGGACGTCGGGCAGATCACCGGCCCGGACATCTACGAGTCGGGCCGGGTCAATCGGGAGATCTACACGATCCGGGGGCTGGTCCGCAGCGGAAACTCCGGCGGCCCGCTGGTGGCCCCGGACGGCCAGGTGCTCGGGGTGATTTTCGCGGCGGCGGCCGACGACCCGAACACCGGCTTCGCGGTGACCGCCGACGAGGCCCGCTCCACCGCCAGCACCGGCCTGGAACGGACCCGGGTCACCAACACCGGTGCCTGCACCTGAGGCGGTGGCGGGGACGGCGGCAGGGACGTTCCGCCGGCCGGCTGGTGGGGTCAGGGGCGGTTCCGCCGGGCCCGACGCCGGGCCACCAGCACGGCCGCGGGGACGACCAGGAGCAGGAGGACGCCGCCGCTCCACAGCCCGGGCAGTTGGTGGCCGACCGTGTCGCCCGCCGGCTCGGCATTCCAGTCGGCCGAGTGGCCGGACGCCGCCGTGCCCACGCTCTCCGCCGGGTCGGTGGCGGACGGCGTCGCCGACTCCTGAGCGGGTGCCGAGCCGAAGCCGGCGACCCCGGGCGGGGCGGCGCCGTCGTCCAGCGGATTGGTCCGTACGCTCGACACCTCGCCGTTCAGCGCGGCGAGCGGGTCGACGACGCCGAAACCGAACCGGTCGTCCCGGCCGGACGGCCCGACGTCCCGAGCGGTGTTGATCAGCCGGTTGACCACGTCAGCGGCGGTCATCTTCGGCCAGTGCGATCTGACCAGGGCTGCCGCCGCGGCCACCAGCGGCGCGGCGAAGCTGGTCCCCTGGACCCGCCAGAAGCCGTTCGGCCGGGCGCCGGTGAGGCCGGTGGCCGGGGCGGAGAGCACGGTCTCCGGGCCGGTGATCGAGCCTGACCAGAGGGCGTCGCTCTCGCGTTCCAACCCCGCCACGGCGACGACGCCCGGCTCACGGGCCGGGTACCAGACCCGTTTTCCGGCGGACGAGCCCAAGTTGCCGGTGCAGGCGACGACGACCACGTCCCGGGCGAAGGCGTAGTCGAGGGCGGCGGCGAGCGCCGGGCTCTCCGCGGTGCCGCCCAGCGACAGGTTCACCACCTGGGCGCCGTTGTCGACCGCCCAGCGGACGCCCTTCGCGACGATCAGCGCGTCGTCGTAGCGGTTCTCCTCGTCGAGCACCCGGACGGGCAGGATCTTGGCCTTGGGGGCGAGCCCGGCCACGCCCCTGGTGTCGTCGTTGCGCCCGGCGATCAGCGCTGCGACCGTGGTGCCGTGCCCGACCGGATCGGTCTGGCCGTCGCCGATCCCCTCGACCAGATCGATGCCGGGCAGCACCTGCCCGGCGAGATCCGCGTGCGAGGCGTCCACCCCGGAGTCGACGACCGCCACCGTGACGCCCTTGCCGGAGGCGACCTTCCAGAGCGCCTTGGCGTTGAACTCCGCCAACTGCCACTGCTCGTCGCGCACCGCGTCGGCCAGCACGGGCAGGCTGGCCGGCGGTGCCGGCACCGCGGCGGTCGCCGGTGCCGGCCGCGGACCGAACAGCGATCCGGCGATCCCGGCCGTGGCGAGCAGCGCCGCTCCGGCGACCCGGGCGACGGCACGTTCGTATTGATGCGGCAGCCTGGTCACAGCATGGTCATTTCACCCCGGGGGACACATGATGCACGGAGGTTACCCCGTTTCACCCCCGTCGCGTGGCGAAACTTTGCAACCGATCTGAGATCCACTGTCCACCGCCCCGAGACCGAGGATCGAGCCGCCCTGGTGATCAGGTCCTCCGGCCCTGTGGACCTGACGGAAGGACGGATCCGACGGAACGACGGACCCGACGAGACCCAGCCCCCGGGAGGCTCCGCCCGACGAGAGCGGTCAGCTCGACGGAAGGTACGCGAGCTGCACCAGCCGGATGCCCTCCTTCCGGGTCACCAGCCGACCCCGGCCGGGCGGCATCGGGCCGGGGCGTACCGAGCCGATCAGGGCGCCCTCGTCCTTGCTGCCGGACATCACCAGCCCGGGGGAGGAGAGTTCCCGGAGGCGCTGGATGATCGGCTCGTAGAGCGACCGGGAGGCGCCCCCCGAACGCCGGGTCAGCACCACGTGCAGACCGACGTCCCGGGCCTGCGGGAGGTACTCCACCAGCGGCAGCAGCGGGTTGTTCGGCCCGGTGGCGACCAGGTCGTAGTCGTCGACGAGTACGAACAGTTCCGGCCCGGTCCACCAGGAGCGGTCCCGCAACTGCTGCGGGGTGACGTCCGGGCCGGGCAGCCGGCGCTGCATGTAGCCGGCGACCGACTCGATCAGCTCGCTGGTCGCCTGGGCGGCGGTGCCGTACCCGATCAGGTGGTCGGACTGGATCACGCCGAGCAGGCTGCGCCGGAAGTCGACCAGGATGATCCGGGCCTGCTCCGGGGTGTACCGGCTGGTGATCGAGGTGGCCAGCGCCCGCAGGAACGACGACTTGCCGCACTCGGCGTCGCCGAAGAGCAGGAAGTGCGGCTCGGAGGCGAAGTCGATCGAGACCTGCTGGAGGTCGGCCTCGGAGATGCCGATCGGCAGCCGCAGGCCGGTCGCACCGGCGACGTCCAGGTCGGCGTAGGGCAGCACCGGCGGGAGCAGCCGGACCCGGGGGGCGGGTGCGCCACTCCAGTTGCCGGCGACCGCCTTGACCAGAGCCTGGGTCTGGCCGCCGCCGAGGCTGGACAGCTCCGGCAGCACGGTCAGGAAGTGCAGGCTCTCGGCGGTGATACCGCGACCCGGCGTCTTCTCCGGCACGTTCGCCGCCGCCTTGCGGGCGATGATCGAGTCGGTGGGGTCACCGAGCCGCAGCTCCAGCCGGGAGCCGAACAGGTCGCGGATCGCCGGCCGGAAGTCCATCCAGCGGGGCGCCGCCGCCACCACGTGCACGCCGTACGAGAGGCCGCGGGTGGCGATGTCGGTGACCAGGGGCTCCAGGTCGTCGTACTCGCCACGCAGGGTGGGCCAGCCGTCGATGACCAGGAACACGTCACCGAACGGGTCCGCGCCGACCCCGACGCCGCCGGCCGAGGCCCGCCGCTTCCGGTACGCCGGCATCGACTCCACGCCCAGCTCGGCGAAGCGCTGCTCGCGATCGTTGAGCAGGGTGGCGATCTCGCCGACGGTACGCCGCACCGCCGCCGCCTCGGCCCGGCCGGCGACCCCACCGACGTGCGGCAGTTCGCGCAGCGAGGCGAGCGAGCCGCCGCCGAAGTCGAGGCAGTAGACCTGCACCTCGGCCGGGGTGTGGGTGAGCGCCAGGCCGCAGATCAGGGTGCGCAGCAGGCTCGACTTGCCGGACTGCGGGCCGCCGGCCACCGCCACGTGCCCGGCGCCGCCCTCCAGGGAGAGCCAGAGCAGGTCGCGGCGCTGTTCGAACGGCTTGTCGATCATCGCGACCGGCACCTGGAGCGCGCCGTGCAACTCGGGGTTGCCGAAGGTGAGTCCTCGGGACGGGTCGGTGACCACCGGGCCGAGGATCTCGTCCAGGGCCGGTGCCTGGGACAGCGGCGGCAGCCACACCTGGTGGGCCGGCGGACCCTGGCCGACCAGCCGGGAGACCATCACGTCGAGCAGGCTCTGCGCCGCCGGATCCTCCGGGGCCGGCTTGGGGGTGGCCGGCACCACCGGCTTGGGCACCGGGACGTGGTGCGTCGAGTACGACAGCAGCCGGGGACCGGTGTAGCCCTGCGCGCCCGGCCCACCCGCGGTGGTCTTCTGGTAGGGCCCGGAGACGTACGCCGCCTTGAACCGGACCAGCGGCTCGGTGCCGAACTTCAGGTAGCCGTGTCCCGGTGCCCGGGGCAGCTCGTAGGCGTCCGGCACGCCCAGCACCGCCCGGGACTCCAGGGCGGAGAAGGTCCGCAGACCGATCCGGTACGACAGGTGCGTGTCCAGCCCGCGCAGCCGGCCCTCCTCCAGCCGCTGCGAGGCGAGCAGCAGGTGCACCCCGAGCGACCGGCCCAGCCGGCCGATCTGCACGAAGAGGTCGATGAAGTCGGGCTTGGCGCTGAGCAGCTCGGAGAACTCGTCACAGATGATCAGCAGCGAGGGGAGCGGTGCCAGCGCGGCACCGCCGGAGCGGGCCTTGTCGTAGTCCTTCAGGTTGGCGTAGTTGCCGGCCTTGCGGAGCAACTCCTGCCGGCGGATCATCTCGCCGTTGATCGCGTCGACCATCCGGTCGACCAGCGGCAGCTCGTCGGCGAGGTTGGTGATCACTGCGGCGGTGTGCGGCAGCCGGTCCAGCGAGGCGAAGGTCGCGCCACCCTTGAAGTCGACAAGTACGAAGTTGAGCGCCTCGGACGAGTGCGTCGCCGCCAACCCGAGCACGAGGGTACGCAGCAGCTCGGACTTGCCGGAACCGGTGGCGCCGATGAGCAGGCCGTGCGGGCCCATGCCGTCCTGCGCGGACTCCTTCAGGTCGAGGTCGACCACGCCGCCGTCGCCGCCGACGCCGATCGGCACCCGCAGCTTGTCGCGGTTCGGTCGGGGCGCCCAGCCCTGCACGGTGCTGAAGTTCTCCGGGTCGCCGACCCCGAGCAGTTCGCCGAGGGTCATCTCCTTGACCAGTGACTCGTCCGAGGAGCCCTTCTGGGCGGCGGCGAGCCGCAGCGGGGCGAGCCGTCGGGCGACCGCCTCGGCCTCCTCGACGCTGAGCCGGTCGGGAGTGCCGACCTCGGCCTGCCCGTCCATGGAGTAGGTGTTCAGCCGGCCGCCGTCGGTCTCCAGCACCAGCATGGCCCGGTCCAGCAGCCGGGGCGGCGGGCTGTCCAGGTCGATGATGGTCACCGCGTCGATGCCGCTGTCCCCGGCCAGGTAGCTGGCCCCGTTCAGGTCGCCGCCGTCGAGCACGATCACCACGTGCGGGCCGTCGGTCGCCGGGCCGGAGAGGCTGAACCGGGAGCGGTTGCCGACCACGTCGTCGATCAGCTTCTCCAGCTCCACCGCGGAGCTGGCCACCAGGCGTACCGCGCCGAGCGCGTCGACGGCGGTCGGGTGGTGGGCGTGCGGCAGCCACTTGGCCCACTCCCACCGGGCCCGGCGTTCCGGGCCGGCGCAGATCGCGATCAGCAGTTCGTCGGGGGCGTGGAAGACCGAGAGCTGGGTGAGCACCGCCCGGGCCAGCGCCTGCGGGTCGCCGCCGGCCGGGTCCCGGGACTGGTCGGGCTGGCCCGGCGCGTTGCGCACGAAGACCCGGGCGAAGCCCCGCATGGAGAGCGCCACCGGCAGGTCCGGCACCACCGAGTACGCGTCGAGGAACCGGCGCAGCGCGCCGGCGGTCATCGGCTCCAGGTCCTCCAGCGGCCGGGTCACCGGCGGCACCAGCGGGGTGGCCAGGGTCTGCGGGCCGACCGCGACCCGGACGACGCCGAAGTCACCGTCGCTGGGGCGCCGCTCCCAGACCCGGAAACTGCCCACAGTGGACCAGAGCTGGGTCGGGTCGGGATGCCGGTAGAAGAGGCCGGCCCGCTGCTTCGACGCGGTCTCCCGGACCCGGCGCCGCAGGGTGGCCAGGTGCCGCAGGTACTCCCGACGGGCCTGCATCATCTCGGACTTCTTGGGCGAACCGGAAGCGCTGCCCCAGGAGGACGCCACCATCGCCAGCGAGGAGACGCCGAACATCGCGCCGATGACGTACGAGTAGGCGCCGCCGCCCCGGCCGAACATCATCGCCATCGCGACCGAGCCGCCGAGCATCGGCAGCACCATCATCAGTTGCTGCCACTTGCCGCCCGTCGCCTGCGGGATCTCCGGCGGTGCCTCGACGGCGAGTTCGCCGGTCGGGACCTCCGGCGCCGGCCGGCGCGGCGGACGCTTGATGACGACGGTGCTCATCGGTCGCCTCCCGCCGGTCTGTCCGTGCTGTCCCGCCGATCGGTGCCCACCTGCCCGGACCGGCCGCCACAAGGCCGTACGTCGAGCTCCGGGGCACGTCCGGCACGGCCGCTGCCGCTCCGGCCCTGGCCACCCGTGTCCATCTGAGACCTCCCCTAAGGCCGCGCCGGTGGAACCGTCGAGCCGTCCCGGCGGGCCATCCGACGCCCCCGCGTCGCAAATGTCATCGCGCTCGGTCGGACGAGTGTGACCCATCCTAGGTAAAGTGCGGTCGTCCGCGCAGCCATGGGTTGCCCCCTCGATGGAGGACTGTCGATGAGTACCGGGCTCGCCCGCGTCACGATCAGCGCGCCGCAACGACGGGTCGACGTCGCGCTGCCCGAACACCTGCCGCTGGCCGAACTCCTGCCCGAGGTACTCCGGCACGCCGGCGAGGGGTTGGCCGACGACGGCGAGAAACACGGCGGGTGGTTGCTGCGCCGTACCGACGGCGCGCCGTTGGCGGCCGGCAAGGCACTGCTGCCGCAGGGCGTCCGCGACGGCGACGTGCTGCACCTGGTGCCGGCCCGGGCACAGTGGCCGGAGCTGGAATACGACGACGTGGTGGAGGCGATCGCCGACGGGGCGAGGCGCCGGGGCAGCGCGTGGTCCGGGCGGAACACCCGGATCGGCACGCTCGGTGCGGCGGGCGGTCTGCTCGCCGTCTGCCTGCTCGCGGTCGTGGCCGGTGGCACGCTGTGGGAGATGGGCGCCTTCGTCGCGCTCGGTGCGGCCGTACTGCTGTCGCTGAGTGCGGTGGTGGCCTCCCGGGCGTACGGGGACGCCACGGCCGGTGCCGCCCTCGGCGGGTACGCGATGCCGTTCGCCTTCTTCGGCGGCGCCCTGCTGGTCGCCTCCGGGGACCCGGTGGGCGTGATCGGGTGGGTCGGCTGGCTCGGTGCGCCGGAGGCGCTGGCCGGCTCGGTCGCGCTGCTGCTGATCGCGGTGCTCGGCATGGTCGGGGTCGCCGCCGGGCTGCGGGTCTTCGCCGCCGGTGTCTCGGTCGGGCTGCTCGGCGCGCTGGCCGCGCTGGTCGGGTTCGTGGTCTCGGCGGCGGGTTCGGCGGCGATCCTGATGGCCGCGCTGGTCTGTGCGATCGGCATGCTGCCGCTGCTGGCGATCCGCTTCGGCAAGCTGCCGATGCCGCCGATCACGCTACCCACCGGTGCCGAGGCGGCCGAGGGTTTCACCGCGACCACCCCGATGCCGAGCGGCGTGCGGGAGCGGCCGGACCGGGGACGGGTCTTCGCGGCGGTCGCCCGGACCGAGGAGATGCTCACCGGGATGCTGGTCGGGCATGCCGTACTGGCCGTGGTGGCGGCGCTGGTGCTGGTGGTGGCGGGCGGGTTCTCCGGCCGGCTGATGGTCGCGGTCTCGGCGGCGGCCCTGCTGCTGCGGTCCCGGCTCTTCGTCACGGTCCGGCAGCGGGTACCGCTGATGGCGGCCGGGATCGGCTCCGCCGTGGTGCTCGGGATCGCCCTGCTGTTCCGGATGCAGGAGACCGGCCTGCTGCTGCTCGCCGGCGGCGGCCTGGTGCTCGCCCTGGTGGTGGTCGCGGCCGGCGCGACCTACTCGAAGCGGGAGCCCGGACCCTACCTGGGTCGGACCGCCGATCTCGTCGACACCATCATGGTGATCGCGGTGGTGCCGGTGGCCTGTGCGGTGCTGGGCCTCTACGCCCAGGCCCGCGGCCTGCTCGGCTGACCGCCCCCAGCCGGGAACATGCGGCGGGGACGAAATCGGCCGGTGCACCCTTGACGGGGTGCCACCGGCCGGTTGCTGCCGTTGCGGGGGTCAGTGTGGTGACTCGCCCCGTTCGACCGCTTCCTGGTGCCGCCGGAACGACGTCCGGATCTCCGCCTCCGCCTCGGTCCGGCCGACCCAGGTGGCACCCTCGACCGATTTGCCTGGCTCCAGGTCCTTGTACACCTCGAAGAAGTGCTGTATCTCCAGCCGGTCGAACTCGCCGAGGTGGTGTATGTCCCGCAGGTGCTCCTGGCGCGGGTCCTCGTACGGCACGCAGAGGACCTTGTCGTCGCCGCCCTTCTCGTCCGTCATCCGGAACATGCCGATCGTCCGGCACCGGATGAGGCAACCTGGAAACGTGGGTTCGGGTACCAGCACCAGAGCGTCGAGTGGATCGCCGTCCTCACCCAGGCTGCCTTCGATGAAACCGTAGTCCGCCGGGTACTGGGTCGAGGTGAAGAGGGTCCGGTCCAGCCGGATCCGGCCGCTCACGTGGTCCACCTCGTACTTGTTGCGGTGACCCTTGGGGATCTCAACCGTGACGTCGAAATCCATCTCGCACGCTCCCTCGTTTGCCGGCGCTGGCCCACGGAACCACAACGATCGGCACCTGCGCGGGTGATCTCGCGATTCACCTTGCCGCCGCCCCCGTGCGGTGTTCGGACCAAAGTAGTGTCGCGTAGGCAGAATTCGACGGGGAGGAGGGGCCGGTGGGGAGTGAAGATTCACACTCGGGCCTGGCCGGAGGGAACCCGCCGGAGCATCCCGCACAGGGTCGCGTGGTGGTGCCGGGCGTCGGCGGACCGCAGCCGCCCACCGGGCCCGCGCCGGTCCGTGGCCGGGCCGTCGTCCCGCTGCCGGCCAGCCTGCCGATCCCGCCGTCGGACACCCCGAACCACGCGCCCGGCGCGCCGCAGCGGCCCGCACCGCCGCCCTGGCCCGGGCGGTCGGAGGCGGACGCACCGGGCGGGCCGGGAACGCCGGCTTCCGGCAACGGCCCACTCCCATCCGGTACGCCGCCCCCGGGCAGCTTGCCGCCGGGTGGTCCGACTCCGGGCGGTCCGCCCCCGGGCAGCTTGCCGCCGGGTGGTCCGACTCCGGGCGGTCCGCCCCCGGGCAGCTTGCCGCCGGGGGTGTCCGGCGGTGGCGCGGTGCCCGGCGGCGTACCACCGGCCGGACGGCAGCGCCGGGGCCGGCTGCTCGGCGTACTCGCGGCCGTCCTGGTGTTCGCCCTCGCCGTCGCCGGGGTGGCCGTGGTCCGCCCCGGTCCGGTGGACGGCTGGCTGGGCGGGAGCGACTCGCCGACCCCCGGTGCCGTCGACCCGGCCGAACCGCCGCCACCGCCCGTGCTCGCGGCCGCCGGGGCGAACGCTCCGGTACCCACCCCCGAGGGCGTACGGGCCGTGCTGGGCCCGTTGGTCACCTCGTCCACCCTCGGCGACGAGGTGAACATCTCGGTCGTCGACGCGGTCACCGGGCAGGTGCTCTACGAGAAGGGCCAGGACACCCCGACCGTCCCGGCGTCGACCACGAAACTGGTCACCGCGGCTGCCGTACTCGCGGCACGTGGTCCGGCGTACCGGATCGCGACCCGGGTGGTGGCCGGGCCGAACCCGGGCGAGGTGGTGATCATCGGCGCCGGTGACCCGACGCTGTCGGTGGACGCCACCGGGTGGTACCCGGGCGCTGGGCGGCTCGACCGGCTCGCCGCCCAGGTCAAGAAGGCGCTCGGCGGCACCGCCCCGACGAAGGTGATCGTCGACGGGACCCTCTTCCCCGGCCCGGTCGTCGAACCGGACTGGGACCCGGACGCCCCCACCGGCGGATTCGGCGCGGTGATCACGGCGCTGATGACCGACGGCGCGCGGAGGAACCCGGCGGACAAGGGCCGGGGCCAGGCGCGGTACGCCAAGCCCGACGAGGCCGCCGGGCGGGCCTTCGCCAGGTTGCTCGGGCTGCCGAACTCGGCGGTGGTGAGCGGCACGGCGCCAGCGGCGGCCGCCACCGCCCCGGACACGGCCGCCAGCGCCAGCCCCGGCACCGCCGGGCCGCCGGTCGTCGGCGCCGAACTGGGCCGGGTCCAGTCCCCGCCGATGATCCGGCTGGTCGAGTTCATGCTCCGGGAGAGCGACAACGTGGTGGCCGAGGCGCTGGCCCGGCAGGTCGCGCTCAGCCGGGACAAGCCGGCCTCGTTCGTCGGCGCGGCGGAGGCGGTCGACGAGATGGTCGGCGAGCTCGGGCTGCCGGCGGCGGAGAGTGCGCTCGCCGACGGCAGCGGGCTGTCCCGGGCCAACCGGGTCACCCCGAGCCTGCTGACCGACCTGCTGACGATGGCCGCGAAGCAGACCCGGCCGGAGCTCGCCGACCTGTTCCCGGGGCTGCCGGTGGCGGCCTGGTCCGGCACCCTGCGCGACCGGTTCGACCGGTCCGGCGAGCAGCCGACCACGGCCGGCGCGGGCGTGGTGCGGGCCAAGACCGGCACGCTGAGCGGGGTGCACGCGATCTCCGGCGTGGTGACCACCGCCGACGGCCGGCTGCTGGCCTTCGCCGTACTCGCCAACAAGGTGCCGGTGGGGCAGCTGCAGGCGCAGCCGGCACTGGACCGGATCGTCACCGCCCTGGCCCGGTGTGGCTGCCGCTGACCCCCGAGGTCGGGATTGGGCGTGTTGTGCCCGGGTACGGTGGTGGTATGGCGCAGTTCGTGGACTGGGATCTGGCCGCCGCCACCGCAGGGGCGTTGGGAAAGTCGGGACCTCGGGTCTCGTACGACGAGGCGACCGAGGTGGTGTCCGAGCTGCGTCGGCTGACCGACGAGGCCGCCGGTCACGTGCTGGCGTACACCGGGCTGCGTCCACAGGTCGCCCATCCACCGGTACGGGTGGTGGACCGGCGGGACTGGGCGGCGACCAACATCGCCGGGCTGCGTGAGGTGATCACCCCGCTGATCACCCGCCTCTCCGGGGACAGGCCACCGGGGGTGATCACCGACACGATCGGCTCCCGGCTGACCGGGGTGCAGGCCGGCACGGTACTGGCCTACCTCTCCGGCCGGGTCCTCGGCCAGTACGAGGTCTTCTCCGCCGACCCCGGCCAACTGTTGCTGGTCGCCCCGAACATCGTCGAGGTGGAGCGGAAGCTCCAGGCCGATCCCCGGGACTTCCGGCTCTGGGTCTGCCTGCACGAGGTGACCCACCGCACCCAGTTCACCGCCGTGCCGTGGATGCGCGGGCACTTCCTCGGCGAGGTGCAGGCGTTCGTCGACGCCTCCCAGGCCGGCGGGGACAACTTCCTCGACCGGATCCGCCGGGGCGTCGGCACCCTCTCCGACGCGGTCCGCAACCCGGAGAGCCGGGCCAGCGTGCTGGACATCGTGCAGACGCCCGGCCAGCGGGCGGTACTCGACCGGCTGACCGCGCTGATGACCCTGCTGGAGGGGCACGCGGAGTTCGTGATGGACGGCGTCGGGCCGGAGGTCATCCCGAGCGTCGAGTCGATCCGGGCGAAGTTCAACCGGCGCCGCGAGTCCGGCAACCCGCTGGAGAAGGCGATCCGCAAGCTGCTCGGCGTCGACGTCAAGATGCGCCAGTACGCGGAGGGCCGCAAGTTCGTGCACGGTGTGGTGGACCGGGTCGGCATGGAGGGCTTCAACCGGATCTTCAGCTCGCCGCTGACCCTGCCCCGACTGGAGGAACTCGCCGACCCGGACGCCTGGGTGACCCGGGTGCACGGTCCGGTCGGTCCGGTCGCCACCACCGGCTGACCGGTCGTGGCCGCCCTGCCGCCGCCGGTCGCGGCGATCCGGGTCGCGGTCCGGCGGGCGCTGCACGACGTACCCCGGAACCGTCCGGTCCTCGTCGCCTGCTCGGGCGGCGCCGACTCGCTCGCGCTGGCCGCCGGCACCGCCTTCGTGGCGCCCCGGCTGGGCGTGCCGGCCGGGCTGGTCACCGTCGACCACGGTTTGCAGGAGGGCTCGGCCCGGCGGGCCGCCGACGTCGCGCGGTGGGCCGGCGGGCAGGGTTTCGGGCCGGTCGAGGTGGCGACGGTCGAGGTCGCCGGCCGGCCGGGCGGTCCGGAGGCGGCGGCCCGGGAGGCGCGGTACCGCGCACTGGTCGAGGCCGCCCACCGGCACGACGCCGGTACCGTGCTGCTCGGGCACACCCGCGACGACCAGGCCGAGACGGTGCTGCTCGCGCTGGCCCGGGGCGCCGGCCCGCGCGGGCTCGCCGGCATGCCGGCCACCCGGGAGTACGCCGGGGTGACGCTGGCCCGTCCACTGCTGGAGGTCACCCGCGAGCAGACCCGCAAGGCGTGTGCGCTGCTCGGGCTGACCCCGTGGGAGGACCCGCACAACACCGACGACCGGTACGCCCGGGCCCGGGTCCGCTCCGACGTGCTGCCGGTACTGGTCCGGGCGCTCGGTCCCGGGGTGCTGGACAACCTGGCCCGGACCGCCCGGCTGGCGGCCGAGGACAGCACCGCGCTGGACGACCTGGCCCGGGCCGGCTACGCCGAGGCGCTGATCCGGCCGGCCGGCGAGCAGGCGGGGGCGGCCACGGCCCGTGCGGCCGGCGAGCCGGCGGGAGCGGCCACGGCCCGGCTGGCCGTACCGGTGCTGGCCGGAATGCCGCCGGCGGTGCGTACCCGGGTGCTGCACCTCTGGTGCCGCGAGGTGGGCGCGGCACCGGCCGCGCTGTCGTACCGGCACATCGCGGCGCTGCACGCGTTGGTCAATGCGTGGCGCGGCCAGGGCGCGGTGCACCTGCCCGGCGGCATCCGGGCCACCCGGCGCGGCGGGGTGTTGATCGCGGAGTAGGCCTGGGCCCGTCCGCGTCGTATCGGGGCCGGTCCGGGCGAGTATCACCCCGTCGCCGTGCTCCGTTCACAATGTCCACGGCATCCAGCACACCGAATGATCTGCAACGCTTCCCTTGCCCGACCTGTGTTGCCTTCGAACGGCCGGGAAGATCGGCCGCACCAGGGAAGGAAGGCAGCGTGATCGCGTTGCAGGGCAAGGGCGACCCGCCGGCGCTCGCCGACACCGGACCACCGGGTCGATCCGACTTCGAGGAGCTCTACGCGGCGCACTTCCAGCCGTTGACCGTCCAACTGTTCGCGTACACGAACGACATGGGTGCCGCCCAGGAGGTGGTGCAGGAGGCGTTCTGCCGGGCGCTCGCGCGGTGGAAGAAGATCGCGCTCTACGACGACCCGTCGGCCTGGGTACGCCGGGTGGCCTGGAACCTCGCCACCAACCGGTGGCGCCGGGCCAGGACGGCCGCCCAGTTCCTCCGACGCCAGCGCGAGGAGTACAGCCCGGCGCCGAATCCGGACCGGGTGGCGCTGGCGCAGGCCCTCAAGGCGCTGCCAGCTCGGCAGCGGCGAGCGGTGATTCTCTACTATCTCGCGGACCTTCCGGTCAACGAGATCGCCCGCCAGGATGGCGTCGCCGAGGCGACGGTCAGGTCCTGGCTGCATCGCGGCCGAACGGCACTCGCGGCCCAACTTTCCGGACAGGGGGAGCGTCATGCCTGACTTCGATGACAAGGTGCTGGCCGGCGCCTTCGCCGAGTTCCGAAACGAGAACATGCCACAGGTGAAGCCACTCGGGGTGGAGGCGGCGTACGCCACGGTGCGCGACCGGCGCCGAACCAGGACGATCACCACGGCGGTGCTGGCGGTGCTCTTCGTGGTCGGACCCGTCACGGCGTACGCGGCGGTCGGTCACGACTCACAGCGGCCACCGCCGTCCATCGTCGCCGACACCCCGACCCCGAAGTCCGAGCCGACCACGCCCCCGGCGTCCACGTCCCCGTCCGCGCCCCCGACGACGCCGCCGGACGGCCGGATCAGCCAGGCGGAGCTGAGCCGGGCCACCCTGGAGATTCCCGCCTGGCCGTCCGACGCGATCGTCTCGGAGTGCGTCTCGGGCTCGGTGCGCTTCGACGGCGGGTATCGAATCGGAGACTCGGTCGGGATGAACTTCGACAAGGTGGTACACACCGACCTCGACGGGGACGGCGCGCGGGAGACGGTGGCCCGGCTTTCCTGCGGCGACCAGGAGACCGCATACCAGGTGTTGGCCTTCGACCGGGACGCGGGCGGCCGGATCCGTACCCTCGGCCGGGTTGTCGCGCAGACCGGGCCGATCAAGGGGATCTGCGACGTCCGGGCGGGGGAGTCCGGCACGGTCCGGGTACAGGTGGTCGACTACCCGGCCCCGCACCACTGCTCGAAGCTGGCGCTGCCCGGGTACGCCCAGAAGCAGTGGCGTACGTACGCCTGGAACGGCGACCGGTTCACCCAGGCCGGCGGGCCGACCGCCTTCCCGTCGAACCAGAGGGTCAGTGATCTGACGGTGACCAGTTCCGACCTGACGTTCGGAGCGCTGGACGGCGGTGTACGCCGGGGCACCATGACGGTGACGGTGCGCAGCCTCGGCCCGGGGATGGTGCCGTACGTGGTCCACCTCACCCTGCCCGGCGGGCTCACCCTGGTGCGGCCCGGCGGTTGCGAGGTGGAGAACTATCCGAGCGGCAGCATGGGCGTGAGCTGTGACTATCCCGCGCTCAAGCCGAACGCGAGCCGGACCTTCACATTCGAGTTCACCGCTCCGCGTGCGATCGAGATCGAACTCGTGCCGGAGGCGCTGGTTCAGCAGGAAGGCTGGGGTGAATCGGACGCCTGGGGTGACCCGGAGGGGGACAACAACCGAACGGAGTTCTCCATCACGTTCTGATCGGGCGGCATCGACCTCCACCCCGGCGTCGGCCGGTCGCTTCTCTGGCGGCCGGCCGACGCCGGGTGTCTGTGTGCGTCCATGCCGCTGTGGTCAGCCGGGGAGGAGGGCCTGGTCGTGCGGGGCGCGGCTCCGGAAGGTCGACCGGTAGGCGTGCGGGGTGGCGCCGAGCCGGCGGCCGAAGTGGTGCCGGAGGGTGGCCGCGTCGCGGAAGCCCGCCCGGCTGGCCACCGCGTCGATGCTTAGCTCGGTCTCCTCCAGCAGCCGCCGGGCCAGCAGCACCCGCTGGTTGGTGATCCAGTCGTGCGGTGTGGTGCCGGTCTCGGCCCGGAAGCGCCGGGCGAAGGTGCGGGGCGCCATGTGCGCTCGGCCGGCGAGGTCGTCGACGGTGAGTGGCCGGTCGAGGTGCTCCATCAGCCAGCTCAGCACCGGCTCCAGGGTGGGCGCCGCCGGGGTGGGTGCGATCGGTGCCTCGATGTACTGCGCCTGCCCGCCGTCGCGGTGCGGTGGCACCACCATCCGGCGGGCCAGTTTGGTGGCGAGCGCCGAGCCGTGCTCCTGGCGGACCAGGTGCAGGCAGGCGTCGATCCCGGCCGCCGTGCCGGCCCCGGTGAGCAGGTTGCCGTCCTGCACGTAGAGCGAGTTGCAGCGCACCTTGGCCAGCGGGTACATCTCGGCGAGCCGGTCGGCGTACTTCCAGTGGGTGGTGCACTCGCGCCCGTCGAGCAGGCCGGCGGCGGCAAGCACGAACGCGCCCGAGCAGACACTGAGCACGTACGCCCCGCGGTCGGCGGCGCGGCGCAGCGCCGCCAGCACGCTCTCCGGGATCGGGGCGCCGATGCGGTGTATCGCGGGCAGGGCGACCAGGTCGGCGTCCTCGACCGGGGTCAGGTCCGCGCTCGGGGTCAGGCCGAAGCCGGACCGGGTGCGGACCGGCCTGCCGTCGTGGGTGCAGACGTCGAAGCGGTAGCCGGGGAAGCCGTCGGCGACCCGGTCGGTGCCGAAGACCTCGCAGAGCACCCCCAGCTCGAAGGGGGCCACCGGTTCCAGGGCGATCACGGCCACGTTGCGGAGCATGGATCGAGGCTAGCCGAGATGTGGCAGAAATTCGATGGTGTATGGCAAAGCTGCCACTGTCCGAACGGTACCCGGCGGCGCAGACTGGAGTCACGACAGCCGGTGCGCACCGGCGGCGAACCAAAAGGACCGGTCAGGCCCGCGATACCGGGCCGGCCGCATCGACCGGAGAGGTCACGCCGCCATGGAACTCTTCTTCTCGCTCTTCTTCCTCGTCCTGGTCCTCGCCTCGATGCTCGGACTCACCGCCGACAGCCGCGACTCGGCCGACTGGCGGCCCAGCAACGGCGGCTGGCGGGCGTCGCCCCGCGGCTGAGGTACCGGGTCGAACCGTCCGCGCCTGGCCAGCCGGGGTGGGCACCGCGGGAAGGTGCCGCCCCGGCGACGGGCGCGAAGGGGCGTACGGCAGGCTAGGCGCATGGTGCAGGGCTCCTGGTACGACGCCGACATCGACCACGTGATCATCTCGGAGGAGCAGATTCGGGAAAAGATCGCGGAACTGGCCAAACAGGTGGCCGCGGACTACGCAACCGTGGAGGACGGAATCCTCCTGGTCTGCGTGCTCAAGGGGGCGGTCATGTTCATGGCCGACTTCTCCCGGGCCCTGGGCCGATACGGCCCCTCGGCCGAACTCGAGTTCATGGCCCTCTCCTCGTACGGGCAGGGCACCAGCTCCTCCGGGACCCTGCGGATCCGCAAGGACCTGGACCGGGACATCGCCGGCCGGCACGTGGTGGTGGTGGAGGACATCGTCGACTCCGGGCTCACCCTCTCCTGGCTGCTGCGCTATCTGGAGTCCCGGAAGGCGGCCAGCGTCGAGGTGGTGGCGCTGTTCCGCAAGCCGGACGCGATCAAGGTCTCGGTGCCGGTGAAGTACGTCGGCTTCGACATCCCGAGCGAGTTCGTGGTCGGCTACGGGCTGGACTTCGCCGAGCGCTACCGCGAGGTCCCCTACGTCGGCGTGCTGAAGCCGGAGGTCTACGCCCGGTCCTGAGCCGGCCCGTCGACGAGCCGGCCGGACCTCCGGCTCGTCCTCGTCCGGACGGGACTTTTTCGGCCCGGCTCGGACCCCTTGTCCGGTCTTCAACGCGAACCGATGTCCGGTACGCCCTGAGCATCCTGAATGTCATCGCCGAAATATCGAGTCGACGTACAGCGCGCTCCCAGGAAACGCGGTTACGGTATGCGGTGGTGGCGCGGAGCATCCCGCGCCGGGTTCCCTGCCCAGTTTGACCCGAAAGATGGGCCGTACGGGGTCAGGCGCTCGGTAATGGTCCGTGCTCACCCGGCACCCCGGGCGGAGACGGACCTGTTACCCCAGGGCTCGCAGGCTCGCTCCTCTCGCTCACGGTGTACCGTCGAATGACCGCGGCGCGGTACCAAGCGCCCGGCGTCGGGGCCGGCTCGCAAGGGCCCGGTGTCGGCCCGTCGCTCCGGCGGCGACAGAAGGCAACCAGACGATCAGGACGTCGATCAGGAGGGTCCGGGCGTTAAGGCGCTCGACAACAGCATGGAACGTACGCGTTTCTTCCGCCGCCCGGTGGTCTGGATCATCCTGGTGATCATCGGTGCGATAGCGCTCAGCTCATTCTTCAGTGGCGGCCCGAGCTATCACAAGGTCGAGACCAACGTGGTGCTCGACCAGCTCAACAAGGGCGACATCGAGAAGGCCATCTTCCAGGACAAGGAGCAGACGCTCCAGCTCGACCTGAAGAGCGCGGCCAAGTTCGGTGACACCGAGACGGACAAGATCCAGGCCCAGTTCCCGTACGAGGTGGGCGACGAGGTCTGGAACTCGGTCGCCGCCGCCAAGGCGGCCGGCCGGATCAGCGGTCCGATCGACACCGAGGTCTCCGGGGACAACCTCTTCGTCTCACTGCTGGTCAACCTGCTGCCGATCGTCATCCTGGTGATCCTGCTGCTGCTCTTCATGTCGCAGATGCAGGGCGGCGGCTCCCGGGTGCTCAACTTCGGCAAGTCCAAGGCCAAGATGATCACCAAGGACACCCCGAAGACCACCTTCGCGGACGTCGCGGGCTCGGAGGAGGCCGTCGAGGAGCTGCACGAGATCAAGGATTTCCTGCAGAACCCGGCGAAGTACCAGGCCCTCGGCGCCAAGATCCCCAAAGGTGTGCTCCTCTTCGGCCCGCCCGGTACCGGTAAGACGCTGCTCGCCCGGGCCGTGGCCGGCGAGGCCGGCGTGCCGTTCTACTCGATCTCCGGCTCCGACTTCGTGGAGATGTTCGTCGGCGTCGGCGCCAGCCGGGTCCGCGACCTCTTCGAGCAGGCCAAGGCGAACGCCCCGGCGATCGTCTTCGTCGACGAGATCGACGCGGTCGGCCGGCACCGTGGCGCCGGCATGGGCGGCGGCCACGACGAGCGGGAGCAGACGCTCAACCAGCTCCTGGTCGAGATGGACGGCTTCGACACCAAGGGCGGCGTGATCCTGATCGCCGCGACCAACCGGCCGGACATCCTCGACCCCGCGCTGCTGCGCCCGGGCCGGTTCGACCGGCAGATCGCGGTCGACACCCCGGACATGGAGGGCCGCAAGGCGATCCTGCGGGTGCACGCCAAGGGCAAGCCGTTCTCGCCCGACGTCGACCTCGACGCGGTGGCGCGGCGTACCCCGGGCTTCACCGGTGCCGACCTCGCCAACGTGATCAACGAGTCGGCGCTGCTGACCGCCCGCAGCGACAAGCGGGCGATCTCCAACGACGCGCTGGAGGAGTCGATCGACCGGGTGGTCGCCGGCCCGCAGCGCCGGACCCGGGTGATGAGCGACAAGGAAAAGAAGATCACGGCCTACCACGAGGGCGGGCACGCTCTGGTCGCCTGGGCACTGCCGCACTCCGCCCCGGTGCACAAGGTCACGATCCTCTCCCGGAGCCGCTCCCTCGGGCACACCCTGGTGCTGCCGACCGAGGACAAGTACACCCAGACCCGGGCCGAGATGATCGACACCCTGGCGTACGCACTGGGCGGCCGGGCCGCCGAGGAACTCGTCTTCCACGAGCCGACCACCGGTGCCGCGGACGACATCGTCAAGGCCAGCGCGCTGGCCCGAGCGATGATCACCCAGTACGGGATGAGCAGCAAGCTCGGCGCCATCAAGTACGGCACCAGCGGCGACGAGCCGTTCCTGGGCCGCAACATGGGGCACGAGCGGGACTACTCGGACGCGGTGGCCGCCGAGATCGACGCCGAGATCCGGTCGCTGATCGAGCTGGCCCACGACGAGGCCTGGGAGATCCTGGTGGAATACCGGGACGTCCTGGACAACCTCGTGCTGGAGTTGATCGAGAAGGAGACCCTCTCCACGGCCGACATGGCGCGGATCTGCGCCCGGGTGGTCAAGCGGCCGCCGATGGCGCCGTACAACGGGTTCGGCAAGCGGCAGCCGTCGACCGAGCCGCCGGTGCTCACCCCGGCCGAGAAGGAGAAGCTCAAGGCGCAGGCCGAGGCCGACGGCGTCCAGGCGACCGTCGGGGGCAACACCACCAGCAACACCACCCCCAACTCGGATGGTCCACACTGAGCGCAGCAAGCTACCAGGCCGCCGACATCACTGCCGGCGGCCTGTCCGCGTCCGCCACCGAGCCGGACGGCGACGAGGAGCTGGACTACCTCGCCGCCCGGTTGGTCAACGGCAAGCTCGGCGGCGGGCCGGTCGAGGATGCCGTCGACCTCGCCCGGATCGAGAAGGCGGTCCGGGAGATCCTGATCGCCGTCGGCGAGGACCCGGACCGGGACGGCCTGCGCCAGACGCCGGCCCGGGTGGCCCGGGCCTACGCCGAACTCTTCGCCGGACTGCGGGTCGACCCGGCCCAGGTGCTCAGCACCACCTTCGAGGCCCACCACGAGGAACTCGTAGTGGTCCGGGACATCGACGTGATGAGCCTCTGCGAGCACCATCTGCTGCCGTTCCGGGGTTCGGCGCACATCGGCTACATTCCGGGCGAGAACGGCCGGATCACCGGGCTCTCCAAGCTGGCCCGGCTGGTCGAGGTCTACGCCCGCCGGCCGCAGGTGCAGGAGCGGCTGACCTCGCAGATCGCCGACCTGCTGCTGACCAGGCTGGAGCCGCGCGGCGTGATCGTGGTGCTGGAGTGCGAGCACATGTGCATGGCGATGCGGGGCATCCAGAAGTCCGGCGCCAAGACCATCACCTCGGCGGTACGCGGACTGCTGCAACGGGACGCCAAATCCCGCTCCGAAGCGATGGCGCTGATCCTGAACGCCGGCCGCGCCATCTGAGGCGGCCGTTCGGGGCCATCCGGCCGGCCCCGTCCCCGGTCAGGGCAGTCGCCCCGGTCCGGGGCCACCCGGCCCGCCTGGGCTATCTGATCAGGTAGACGCCGCCGAGGCAGAACGCCGTCAGCAGGCCCAGCAGGCCGGTCACGAGCGCGCCGTAGAGCAGCACCCGGGTCCACGGCAGCGTGCCGGCGCCGGGCAGCCTGGTGGCGGCGTCCGCCGCGTCTGCGGTCGCCCGGGCATCCCGCAGCGCCGCCAGCACCGCCTGGTGACCGTCGGCCATCGCCTGTCCGGCCGCCACGACCTCGGGCTCGGTGGGTACCAGCTCGGCCTCGGAGACGCCCAACGCGCGCAGCCGGGACTGCTGGGGTACCAGCCTGGCCCGGAGCCCGGCCAGCTCCTCCCGGGCGCTGTGCACGCCCCGCTCCTGCTCGGCGGCGGCGGTGGCAGCGGAACGCCGTACCGCGTCCAGCCGCTGAGCGGCGGCCAGGTAGTCCTGCCAGGGGTCTGCGCTCACCGCGTGCCTTCCCCGTCCGGTGTGCCGTAGGGGACGACCAGGCGGGCCAGCTCGGTGCGGCGATCGTAGAGCAGCGCCCGGCCGGGGCGGGGGTGCCACCGTACCGGCCGGCCCAGCAGCCGGGTCACCTCCGGCCCGGGTACGTCGAGGAAGAGCAGCCCGTCGACAGTGGCCGATGGCTGCGTTACGGCAGCCTCGGTGCCGTTCGCCGGCTCCGGATCGGCGGCCGGTCCTGTCCCCGGCCGTTCGGCGTCCGGTGGTTCGGGCTGAGGCGGTTCGGCGACCAGGCTGGCGAACGGTTCCACCGCCCGCCACCAGCCGAGCAGGTGTACGCCCCGCCCCGGTCCGTCGCGCAGCAGTGCCCGGAGCCGGTCGACCAGCGGGTCGCCGACGCGGGCCAGCTCGTCCATCCCGAACGCCACCAGGTAGCCGGGTCCGGGAAGCCCCAGCGCGCCAGCCAGCCCGCCGGCGTCCACCCGGCACACCGGATGCCGCCGGGACAGCTCGGCGGCCAGTGCCTCGGCCACCGGATCCGGGCCCGGGGCCGCGATCACGAACTCGATGCTGCCGGCGGGGTGCTGCCCGGCAAGCCCTCGGGCCGCGCCGGCCACGACCCCGGCGCCGGACCGATCCGGCCCGAGGACCGCGAGATGCCGGCCGGGCGACCGGTCGAGCGGTAACTCCGCCGGGCGCGGTGACACGTCGACCAGCAACCCGACCGGCGCGTTCGCCGGGTGCGGCAGGTCCACCACGCCTGCTGTTCCGCCGGTTCCGGCCGGCTCGTCGTTCTCGGCCGGCTGGCTGTTCTCGGCCGGCTGGCTGTTCTCGGCCGGACCGCTGTTCTCGGCCGGACCGCTGTTCTCGGCCGGCCGACCGGTTCCGGCCGGTCTGCCGGTCTCCGTCGGTTCGCCGGCACCGGGTGTGACCGGATCGGCGGCCGGGACCGGCGGCGGTGGCGGGGTCAGGTAGCCGATGAAGACGGCCGGAGCGGGCGTGCCGGCCGGGCGGTCTGCCCAGAGCCGATGTCGCAGGCCGCTGAGCACGCCCGGGTCGGCGTGCGGATCGGGGAACCGGACCGTCCGTTCGTGCCCCCGGGTCGCGCCGCGCGGACCGCCCAGCCCGCCAGCGGTGTTCACCACCGCCGTACCCAGGGGCAGGCCCGCCGCCGAGTCGTTCGTCGGCTCCAGCACGTCCGTGCCGCCAGGCAGCGCCACCCGGACCGGGAACTGCCCGAGGAACGAGTCCCGCCGGGCGCGCAGCGCGGCCAGGGCCGGCGCCGGTCGGCCGGCCAGGATCAGGTGCACCCCCGCCGACCGGCCCCGTCGGGCCACCGACTCCAGCCGGACCAGTGCCTCGGCACCGATCGCGTCCTCCTCGGCCAGCAGCACCGCGTACTCGTCCAGCACGCAGAGGATCCGGGGGGCGGCACGGCGGTCGGGGTCGGCCCGCTGGGCGGGCACCGGCGCCGCGCCGGCCGGATGGCCCGGCCCCACCGCTGCCGGGGACGGCTCCGCCGCGCCACGACGGTCCAGTTCGGCGTCGAGTTCGCGGAGCACCGCGAGGCCGTACTCCCGGTCGGCCTGCACCCCGACGGCCCGGACGTGCGGCAGCCACGGCCCGCCCGGCCCGGTGCCGCCGGACCCGCCCGCCGGCTCCGGCACGAACTCGGCGAACGCCGTCCCGTCGGCGAAGTCGATCAGATAGAGCACCAACTCGTCGGGGTGGTAGCGGGTGCAGAGCCCGTAGAGGACGTTCACCAGGAACGCGCTCTTGCCGGCGCCGCCCCGGCCGCCGACCAGCCAGTGCGGGGTGCGTTCGTCGAACCCGAGCGGCACGGTCCGGTCGCCGTCGTGCCCGACCGGGGTGCTCAGCCCGGCGGCGGCGGACTCGGCCCAGAATCCGGCCGCCGGCTCCGGCAGCAGGTCGTCGAGGGTACGCCGGTAGTCGGCGTGGAACCGTGCGGCCAGGTCCCGGCAGACCCGGTCCAGCAGCGGGACCGGCGGGCAGTCGTCGAGGAAGACCGGCGCGCCCAGACCGGTGCCCGGCAGGTGCGGTGCCGGAGCGCTGAACGAGGCTCCGGGCGGGTCGCCGACCAGCGCGTACGGGTTGCGCATCGCGATCATGGTGGATCGGGCCAGCGGTGCCTGACTCGTCTCCGCGGACAGTGGCGGAGGCGGCCAGCCGGCGACGATCAGGTGCAGCCCCGCCTCCGGACCCTCCCGGGCCAGTACGCCGATCCGGGCCAGGTCGCTCGGCTCGGACAGCTCCGGCAGCGAGCCGACCACCACCAGCAGGGTGCGGTCGTGCCGGTTGTAGCGGGCGGTGGCCGGCCGGGTGGGGCGTACCCATTGCTCGGCCTCGGCCAGCACGGCCCGCAGGCCGGTGCGGTCGGTGGCCGGCGGCGGCATCAGGCCCGCGTCGGCGAGCGGGGCGAACGGGGCGAAGAGCTGGCCCTCGGCGGTGGCGTCGACGCCCCGCACCAGCAGCGAGCCGGCCGGGGCGGCGGCGAGCAGCCGGAGGAGTACGCAGCGGAGCAGCCCGGCGACCCGGGGATCCCGGCTGTCCGCGTCGACGGTGAGGTGGCCGGTGCCGAGCAGCGGCACCACCACCGGAAACCGGGCGTCGTCCAGTGGTTGGGCGGTGCCGATCCGCACGAAGGCGGGTCGGGCGGGGCCGCCGAGCGGGGCGTCCTCGGACTGGGCGTCCAGCGGTGCGCCGAGCCACCCCGGAGCGAGTTGGCTCGCCGCCGCGCGCAGCCGTTCGGCGAGTTCGTGCTGCTCCCGCTGGTCGGCGGGGATCGGCCGGATCGCCTCCAGGGCGGTGGCCGCGGCGGCGGTGGTGGCGGCGGCCCGGCGGTGCAGTACGGCGGCTGTGCCGGCGGCGGCCCGCCAGCGCAGCGTGGCGGCGTGCCCGGTCGGCCCCCTCCAGGTGTCCACCGCACCAACTCCCTCGTCCTGGTCTGAGACGGTATCCCAGTGCGGCGGCATCTTCGGGGACCTGCCGGGATGGTCGTGGCACAGATAGCCGAGGTAGCGGATAGTTATCAGTTGCTCCCTTTTGGTTATCAAGCTGGAATTCGCGCCCATTGGGTACCCGGGCGCCAGCGGTTAGCCTCAGGGGGTGGAATCAGTGCATCCCCCGGCCGATTCCCAGGTGTCCCGGGTACCCACCCAGCGGACCCCGCCCGGGCAGGCCGCTCCCGAGCCGGTCGCACCGCCACCGGCGCCACGTCGACGGCGGCTGGGCCTGGTGCTGGCGGTCGTCGGCGGCGCGCTTGCGCTGTTCTGCCTGGCCGGCGCCGCACTCGCGTACGTCGCCTACGACCGGTTCACCGCACCCGACCGGAGCGCCCCGGACGTGGTGGTCGACAACTACCTGCGGGCCTACCTGGTCGACGAGAACGACGTACTCGCCGAACAGTTCGAGTGCGCCGACCGGGCTGGGCTAGCCCCGCTGCGGACGCTCCGCGCCGACCTGGCGGCCCGGGAGCGGCAGTTCCAGATCACCTTCACGGTGAAGTGGGGGCCGCTGGACGTACGTGCCCGGGACTCGTCCGCCGAGGTTCTCGTCGAGCTGGTGATTTCGTATCAGGTGAACAACCTGTCCCAGACCGACCATCAGCGGTGGCGGTTCGTCACCGAGCAGGAGGACGGCTGGCGGGTCTGCGAGGCCGGTCCGGTGAGCTGACGTCCGACCCCGCGCCGCCGGTCAGCTCATCGGTCGCGGTCAGCCCTGCCCGGGTGGTGCGGTGCAGGAAGTCGGCGAGTAGTTCGAGTTCTGCCTCGTCGTACCCGGCCAGGATCTGGTCCATAGACGCGTTCATCCCCGAGTAGAGCTGGAAGAGTTCGGCGTTGCGGTCCCGCAGCGCCCGTACGGCGACCGCCCGGCGATCGGTGGAGTCGCGTTCGCGGACGATCCAGCCGCCGCGTTCCAGCCGGTCGATGATCCCGGTCATGGTCGCCGGGTGCAGTCCGGCGCGTCGGGCCAGGGCGCTCGGGCTAAGCGGGCCGTACCGGTTGATCAGGTCCAGGCAGGCGAAGTCGGTGGCCCTGACCTCGACCCGCGCCCCGACCTGGTGGTTGAGCAGGGACAACTGGATGCTCAGCTCGCGCAGCGACTCCTTGAGCCCGGTGATGAGCCGGCGGCGCCGCCGCGCGGCGCCCGCGTCCGGAGCGGCCTGCGGGACCGGGCCGGCGTCCGTCCGGGTGCCTGCCGCCCGTCCGCTGTCGGACCGGTCGCCATCCGTCCGGCCGGTGGACGGTGTTACGGAACTCATATAGTCTCCGCATCGAACTCAAATATTATGAGACTCGTAAGGTATTGCTCTCTGAGTACACGATATCCGGCTGCACCGGAGGTCGCATGTTTACCGCCTACGTGATCGTCGCCCTGTTGACCAGCATCGCCAACACCTTCTCCGGGATCGTCGCGGTCGCCCGGCTGAAGCCGGTCCTGCCCGTGATGGCCGCGGTGGGCGTGCCGGAATCCTGGCTGGTCTTCCCGATCGGCACCCTCAAGCTGGCCGGTGCCGCCGGCCTGCTGGTCGGCCTCGTCGCCGTGCCACTGGTCGGCACGGCCGCCGCGATCGGGCTCGTACTGTACTTCGGCTGCGCCATCTACCTGCACGTCCGTGCCCGCGACTACTCGGCCCAGTTCGGCCTGGCGATCGTCTTCCAGGCGCTGGCGATCGCCACCCTGGCACTGGACCTGGCCGCCCGTTGACCGGCGGCGCCGGTCACTCGATCCAGAGTAGGTGCACCGGCACCTCCAGTGTGGTCGGCGGCCGGCCGCTCCAGGCCCAGCGGTACCAGTCCAGTTCGGCGGTGACCCGTACGCAGATGTCGCCGTCGTCGCTGGTGTAGACCTCGGTGACCGCGCGCAGGTCGCGCCGCTCGACCCCGTCGGCGACCTGGACCACCCGGCGGCCGGCGACCGCGTCCGCCTCGACCACCGGCACCGGGGCCCGGTGCGTCGGCGCGTCCAGCGACACCAGCCGGGAGATCACGTCCGGCCGGGCCGGCCGGGGAATCGGCGGCGTGCCGCCCCCCGACGACGGCGCCTCGCCGAGAATTTCGACCCAGACCCGCTCCACCGGCACCAGTGGGGCGAAGACCTCGGTCTGCTCCGCCTCCGCCCGGTACCACTCGTGCTCGGCCAGCACCGGCACGTAGGTGCGGCTGCCCTGCACCACCCGTTCGTCCGCCCGCAGGTCGGCCCGCCAGCCGAGCCCGGGCAGACCAACCAGCACCCGGCGACCGCGCAGGTCCACCCGGTTCGCGGCGGCGGCGATCACGATCGGTCGGGGCGGCGCCGGAGCCCAGTCGGGCTGGCCGGCGAACGGATCGGGCAGTGGATCGTGGCTCACGGTTCGCTCGACCTACCTGTGGCTGCTCGACGGAACGCCCTCGGCGCCTGACACCGCTATTCTCCAGGCTCCCGGTGGGGCGGCAACACAGTGTGTGACGGTAGCCGAGCCGATCAGTCCAGGCCGTGCTCTCCCGGGGCGGTGTTGAGCACCCAGGCGAGCGGCATTGTGGCTCCCGCCTGGTAGTGCGTGCCGTGGAGCCGGTACATGGTGACGGTCTGACCGGGGTCCTGGTCGATAGTCCAGTACTGCGGGATGCCCGCGCCGGAATACTCGGCCGGCTTGGCGGCGGTGTCCATGGCAGCCGACCCGGGCGAGATGATCTCAACCGCGAGCAGCACATCCGCGACCGGCAGCCACACGGATTCGGCTTGCGGCTTACTCCAGACGACCAGGTCGGGGATGCGGCCGCCGACACCGCCGGTCGCGCCGGGGATGCGCAGACCGACCGCCTGGGCGACGCGGTCCGCCGGGATGCCGGCGGTGAGCAGCCAGCCCATGAGCCGGGTGGCAATGATCGCGTGCGTGTATCCAGCCGGCGGCATGACCGACAGCACTCCCTCAGGGCTGATCTCATACCGGTGGTGCTCATCCGCGGCCATCATCGCGGTGAGGTCGTCAAGCGTGATCACCGTGGGCATGTGTCGACCGACGGCCTCCGCACTCATGCCCGCCATGGTACTGCCGGCCTGAGCCTGTGGGGCCTGGTCGGGGCCGATGGAGTGCGATTCGTCGATGATGCCGGGCAATCATCGTCCTGGCTTCTCGGCGACGAAGACGCCGCGACCCGGGCGGCCGATCAGGATTCCGCGCTGGCGGAGCCGGGCGGTGGCGCGCTGGATGGTTGCGGGCGAGACGCCGTACTGGTCTGCGAGCATCTGGCCGGACGGTAGTTGGGACCCGGGTGGAAATTCCTTCCGCTCGATCCTCGCGAGGAGGTCTTCGAGCAGCTCATCCATGGTCGGCGGGATAGGCACAGGTCGCCCCTTGCGGTTCGGTTGGCCCGTCCAGTATCGATCATGAGTTTGACGTAGGCAACGTATGTGCCACCTTTGAGCAAGGTGATGAGGTGACTAATAAGATCGAGTGAGTATGTTGACTAATATGATGAGGTGCAGTAGCGTCACTGACGTCGGGAATCGACGTCTTTGCGGTCGGTTGGCACCTCTCGCAGGGGCGAGTGCACCCGTGGAAACAACCTGGACAGTTGCCCGGCGGCGTGGACGTTCCCCGCTCGACGGAGGTACGCGTTTCCCTAACCGGTCAACAGTCAGCCAGCACGGCTGCCCCTGTTGCCGTACTGCCGCTCTGGGCTGCGGTGGCCGGGGCGGGGGCGGTCCGGCCGGACCCGAAACGGCCGGGCCACCCCCTCCAGCGCAGGAACAAGGACGGGAACAGGACGGAACACCAGGCGAAAGGATGGACGGACGTGCGACGACTCCTTCGGCGCATCCTGCCGAGATCGAGCGGAGCGGAACGGTTCCCCTCGGTGCTCGGTGAGCGCCGCTCCCGGCCGTACCAGCCGATGCGGCCCTGGCAGGTGCGGGGTCGGCGGTTCCGGACGACCTGGCGTGGTCTGGATCCGGGCGAGGTCGCGGCCTTTCTCGACCGGGTCGCCGACGATCTCGGCAGCGTCTATGCCCAACTCTCCAGCAGCCAGGAGGAGGCGGCCCGGATCAAGGATGCGCTGCGGCGCTGGCAGTCCGCCCAGGCGCCGAGCATGCGCGAGATGGCGCGACGGTGAGCGCTGAACTGCACCGGTACGTCATCCACCTGCCGATCGTCACGACCGACCTGCCCCGGGCCCGTGTCCTGGCCCGGACCGTCGCCCGGGCGCTGACCTTCCTCTGCGTGGACGTGCCGGAGACCACCGTCTCGGAAGAACGGAACCAGGACGTACGCCATCGGGTCTTCTGCACCCGGCGGCTGCCCAACGGCCGCCGCTGCGGGCTGCGGATCGACCACGAGATTCCGTGCACCCCACGAGTACGGCGGCGGTCGATATGACGACGTGCTGGTCGGCGCCGACGGTGCCGGGGCGGCTTCCACCGCGCGAGCCAGGGGCAACAGGCCGGAGGGACATCGGCTACCGTGCTGTGTCCCCTTCCCTGATGTGGGACTTGAACTCGGGACATTCGATCAGCGGGGTGTGGGTGCAGGCGGAGGCGTGCCGAAGGCTGTCGCGCATGCGTGTGAGGCGAGCGACGTCCTGGTCCAGCTCTCGAGCCTTTTCCGCCATCCGCTCGCGCAACTCGGCGTCGCCAGGACTCGCGACGAGGAAACGCGCGATCTGCGCCAAGGTGAACCCGGCAGCTTGCGCACAACCGATGAGCGTGATCCGGTCGATGACGTCGGGGCTGAATGTCCGGCGTAAGCCGTTGCGCCCGCTCGACCGGATCAGCCCGCGCCGTTCGTAGAACCTGAGCGCCGATGCCGTCATCCCGGTCTGCTCGGCGACCTCGGCGATGTCCAGTTCTGCCGTGCGCGGCACGTCGCAGCTCCTCTTCGATTGACCAGGTGGGCGCCCTTGACTTGAACCACGGTACAAGTCAGAGGCTGTGGGAACACATCCCGCTCCAGACTGGGAGATCACCCACCATGCCACTCCACCCCCAGGTCAAGGCACACCTCGATCGGCTTGCTGCCGTCAGGTTCGGCAGCCTGCACACCGTCTCGCCCGCGCAGGCGCGTGCTGGGGCCCGCCGATTGACTGCGGCGTCGGTCGGCGAACCGGAGAAGGTGGCCGAGGTATGCGACCGCGTGGCCGCGACCGAGGCCGGCGAGGTGCCGATGCGCATCTATCGCCCGCTCGGCGTCCCGACGGGCGGCCGAGCGCTTCCCGTCGTGGTCTACTTCCACGGCGGCGGCTACGTGCTGGGCGACCTGGACTCCCATGACGGCCTCGCCCGCGCGCTCTCCAACGGTTCGCGAAGCGTGGTCGTGTCAGTCGACTACCCCCTGGCACCGGAGAACAAGTTCCCCGCTCCGGTCAACGCGGGCTACGCGGCGACCAAGTGGGTCGCCGACAATGCCGGCGAACTAGGAGTAGACCCGGCGCGACTCGCCGTTGCCGGCGACAGCGCCGGCGGCAACCTCGCCGCCGTCGTCACCCTCAAGGCACGTGCCGCCGAACAGCCGCACATCGGATTTCAACTGCTCGTCTACCCAGATCTTGACTTCCGGCGTACGAACCAGTCAATCAGCGAGTTCGCCGGCAAGTACGGCAACATCACCCGGGAGGCCCAGGAGTGGTTCATGAACCACTACCTCACCACTGAGGACGACAAGCTCCACCCGTTCGTGTCCCCGCTTCTGCAGCCCGACCTGAGCGGACTCCCACCCGCCTTCATCATCACCGCGGAGTACGACGCCCTACGCGACGAGGGCGAGGAGTACGGCCAGCGCCTGACCGCCGCAGGCGTACCCGTGACCGTCAAGCGCTACGACGGGATGATCCACGAGTTCCTGCGCCATCCGTTCGACGACGCAAAAATCGCCATCGGCGACGCCACGGCCGCCCTTAGGAACGTCTTCAACCCCAAGGCCACCATCGATGTGTAACTGACTGGTCAGCCACTCCGGGCCGGTCCGCCTGGTCGCATCACAGGACCCACGTCAACTGCGGCATCATCGCTCATTTCCGGTGAGCGGTGCGCCGCGGTCCCGCATGAACGGCACCGGGTCGATGGCGCCGTGCCGGCTCCGGTCCCCGCGCAGGTGCACCTCGAAGTGCAGGTGCGGCCCCGACGAGTTGCCGCTCGATCCGACCCGCCCGATCACCTGCCCGGCCTCCACCATGTCGTTCTTGGAGACCATCGGCCTTTCGACCATGTGGCAGTACCGGGTGATCACGTTGCCCGCGTGCAGGATGTCGACGAACCAGCCGCAGCCGCCCTTGCCGGGGAAGCCGTCCACGTCACAGCTCAACCGGCCGCGTCGGTCCGGGTCGCAGCGGGCGACCAGTACCCGGCCGGTCGCCGCCGCCCGGATCTCGGTGGTGTACCTGGCGGCGCCGATGTCGACGCCGTTGTGCGCCGGCCGGGCGGCGGTACGGAACCCGGAGCCGACCCCACCGGGAATCGGTGCGGTCCAGCCCGAGGCGGCGATCTCCGCCCCGTCGGCGCAGCCGAGCCCGAGGTCGGTACCGGCGGCCCGGGCGGCCCCACCGGTCAACGCGTTCACGATCTCGGTCGCCAGCGGCTCGTGCTTCGCGTACGCGTTCGGGAAGGCGCTGATCTGCACCGCCTGGGCGGCCCGGGTCAGCGTCCGCTTCTGCCAGTCCCGGATGGTCTTCAACTTCTGGTAGAACTTCCGGGCCGCGTACTCCGGGTCCAGGATCTGCTCCGGGGTGCCCCAGCCGGTGCTGGGCCGCTGCTGGAAGAGCCCGAGCGAGTCGTGGTCGTTGCGGTCGCCGAGGTGCCCCAGGTTGTTCAGGCCGGACTCCTGCATGGCGGTGGCGACCGCGATCACCCAGGCCCGGGGCGGCAGTTCCAGCTCCCGGCCGACCTTGATGATGATCGCCGCGTGCCGCATCTGGCTCGCCTTGTAGGGCCCGACCAGCGGCAGATCCCCGTCGGTCTTGACCGGGTCGGTGTTGCCGCAGCCGAAGGTGGCCGCCGCCATGTTCTCCTCCTCCGAGGCGAACATGGTCACCAGGAACGCGCCGGTGCCCCCGACGCAGCAGAGCAGCGCGAGTACCCCGGTCAGCGCCATCGCCAGCGCGACCCGACGTACCGGCCGCCGGGCCGGACCGCGGTCGGTCATCCCCACACCTGCCTCCCCGCGCCCGCTCAGCGCCGCTGCCAGTCCACCGTGTCGACCCGCCAGCGCCCCTGGTGGGCGACCAGGCCGAGCCGGAGTTCGCCGGAGTCCACCGGTACGACCACCTCGACGAGGCTGTCGTTCAGAGGTACGACGAGCAGGTCGCCGGTGATCCGGTCGGCCGGCACGGTGACCGGGTCGACCCCGGTCAGCTGCTCGGCCAGGGTCTCGGTGGCGAGCGGCCGGAGCCCCTCGTGCCACTCGGCGGCGGCCACGTCCCGGTGGTCGAGCCAGGCGGTGGCGAAGGACCGGGCCACCGCCGCCGGCTCGGGTGCGCCGGGACTGGTCCGCGGCGACGGCTCCGTCGTCACCGTCAGTCCGTCGTCGCCCGCCTCCGGGTCGGTGACGTTGATCGGGCCGGGAGCGCCGCCGATGAGGGTGGGCCGGTCGTTGCCGGGTCCGGCCACCAGCCGGGCCGCGCCGACGATCCCGACGACCACCACGGCGATCGCGACGGCGATCCCGAGCCGGGACCGGAGGAGCCGGGTGAAGAGGAACTCGAGGGCCCGCCGCATCGGGTCACCTCGCCTCGGAGCGGATCCGGGGCGCCCGGGCGGGCGCCGGATCGGGTGCCGGCGCGGAATCGGGCCGGTAGATCACGTAGGAGGGGTTCTCCACCGGCACGTCCGGCTCGGTCCACTCCGCCGGCCGACGCCGGGACGACCGGCCGGGGCGCGAGCCGCTGCCGGGGGCGTCGGCCGGGGAGGTGTCGGCCGGGCCGGTGTCCAGGTCGGTACTGCTCTCCGCGCGGCTGGCGGCGCCGGCCTGCACCGGGTCCTCGTGCCGGGTCTCCGGGCGTATGTTGGTCTGCTGGATCACCAGGCTGCGGTTCTTGACCCGGATGTCGGTGCGGTGGTCCGGGTCGTCGAGCTGCGACGCGGCCCGGACGTCCCGGAAGAACCGGCGGTGCCAGGAGCCGGCCGAGGCGATCACCTCGGTGCTGTCCTTGCCGCCGAGCTGGGTGATCCGGCGGTACGGCCGCAGCAGCAGCCAGCCCACCACCCCGCAGAGCCAGACCAGCACCACCTGGAGCCAGCCGGGAATGGTCGGGGTGCTCATCACCAGGTCGACGGCGAAGAGATAGATCGCCGCGCCGGTGCCGAAGATGGCGATGTTGAACACGGCGGCCACCACGGCGTTGCCGAGCCGGCGCAGCCCGGCGCTGGCCGGGCGGAGCAGTCCGACCGTGCCGAGCACCGGTGCGGCGATCACCGCCCACCGGAAGAGCAGGAAGCCGAGGAGCACCAGCAGGGACGCGGTCAGGTCGAACATCGCGAAGAGGATCGCGGCCAGGATGGCGATCAGCCCGGCGCCGATCCGGTCCGAGTCCCGGGCGCCGCGCAGGTACTCGTACGCCTCCGGGTCCTCCTTCTGGATCTGCGCGGCGACCTTCATCCACTGTTCCTGCTTGGCCGAGACGGTGGTCTGCCGGGTCTCCGGGTTGGCGGCGATCTTCGCCGTCTCCTCCCAGGTGAACGCCTTGGCGTCGTAGAGCGCCCGGCCGTACTTGCGGGCCGTCTCGCTGTCCGAGGAGCCGAGCGCGCCGCGCAGCCAGTTGCGGTAGAGCATCGACTCGGTCGCGGTGTCGGCGGCCCGCAGCGCCGGTGGCCGGTTGTCCTTGCAGCCGGCCGGGTTGAGCGAGCCGCAGCGGTCGGCCGGGATGCTCTTGTCCCGGGGGCCGACCGCCTCGTGCACCACGGTCAGGGTGGTGACCAGAGTGCCGTCGGCGACGTTGGCGGACCGGACCGGCCAGGCGGCGATCGCGGTCACCGCGACCATCACCAGCACCGCCCAGCCGGCGGTGGTCATCGCGTTGCTCATGTCCGACTGCCGGGAGCGCCAGAGCAGGTAGATGCCGACGACGCAGAGGGTGATGATGCCGAAGACGCTGAACACCCGCTCGTAGACGGCCTTGGTGGCCTGCTCCACCAGCGGGTCGGCCCAGTCCCACATGGTGCTCGGGTCCCAGGCCCGCTCGCGCAGCGCGTTCGAGGCACCGATGATCGCGGCGGCGATCCTGATCTCGCCGTCCGCGATCTTGTTGAAGACCTTGCTGCCCGGGTCGATCACGTCCGAGGCGCAACCGCCCGAGTCGTCGTACGTCTCGTAGCTGTAGCCCGCGTTGCCGTACTCGGTGTACATGCCCTTCACGCCCGGCTTGCCGCTCGCCTCCGGGCGGGTGGCGAACCAGCCGCCGAGCCCCTGGTCGGGCGCGCTCGGGGTGGGCGCCTTCACGCAGTCCCGGATGTTCTGGCCGACGTTGGCGAGCCGGTCGACGCAGTCCCGGAAGTCCGCCTCCCACTCGGCGGTGGTGCAGAGCGCGACCTTGGCCTGGCTCGGCACCGGCGTTGCGGCGGCCGGAGCGGCGGCGGCCGGCGTGGCGCTGCCGAGCACCGGCCAGCTCAGGGTGGCGGTCGCCAGCACCCCGATCGCGAGCAGCAGGGCGGCGAGGCGGGCTCCGAGCCTCATGGTCAAGCCTCCAGGTCCGCGACGGGGGAGGGCAGGTTGGCCTGGGCGGCCTTCGCCGTGACCGGGGTGGTGTCCAGGTGGTCGAGCAGGCCGGGCACGTACGAGACGTCGACGCGTACCTTCTGCACCCGGCCGTCGACGTCACGCATCACGAACTCCCGGAAGCCGAGCCGGTCCGCGGACGACGTGTCCACACTGGAGAGCGAGGCCAGGGTCGCCTCGTAGCCGTCGTCGACCGGGACCCGGAGCAGCCGCAGCGCCTCGGAGGCGATCTCGACGTCCTCGGCGATCCGGCCGACGAAGACGGTGGAGACCAGGTTCTGCACGTCCAGCCCGAGGATGTCCTTCGGGTTCTGCGAGGAAACCAGGGCGGCGAGGTTCCACTTGCGGGAGTCCCGGGCCAGCCGGACCAGGAACGACCGGCCGGAGCGCCAGCCCTCCATGAAGTGCGCCTCGTCCAGGCCGACCAGTTTGCGCGACGACATCGCGCCGCCGTAGCAGCGACGTACCGCCAGCCGGTGCGCGGTGTGCAGCATCGGCAGCGCCAGCGCCTCCTCGGCCGACCAGTACTCCCGCTCGATCTTCAGGTCCGGCAGCCGCAGCCCGGCCATGGTGATCACGGTCAGCGTGGCGTCGGCCCCGAGCAGCCCTTCCGGTGGCCGGCCGAAGAAGAGCAGCGCCAGCGGCATCTCGGCGGTGTCCAGCAGCAGGTTGGCCAGCTCCCGGCCCTCGTCCTCCAGCCCGGCCAGGCAGGCGACCACGTCGTCCAGGGTGGAGGTCTCCTCGGCCGGCACCTGCCGGACCGCGTGCCGGAACAGCGTGGCGGTGGAGGCCTCCCGGGCCACCTGCGGTGGCACCAGCATCATGCAGATGTCCTGCACCAGCATCCGGCGCTCGGCCCGGGCGTTGGAGACCGCGATCTGGAACTCCCGGTCACCCGCCGCGCCGGTGGGGAACTCGCTGCGCAGCGGGGTCGGGATCAGCGCGTACGGCGCCAGGGTGCCGTGCTCGGAGCCGGTCAGGTTCAGCACCCGCGAATACGGCCGAAGCTCCGGCATCGCGCAGAGCCGGGCCAGCGGGCCGGACGGGTCGAGCAGGGTCACCTGCACCCCTCGCCGGGCGGCCAGGTAGCCGAGCGCGCCGAGCAGGGTCGACTTGCCACCGCCCGGCTCGGCGACGAAGACGGCGAGGCCGGAACGCTCGCGCACCTCCATCGGGAAGTGCAGGTCGAGGAAGACCGGCCGGCGGCAGGTGCCGGCGGTACGCCCGATCAGGTCGCCGCGCCGGTCGCCGACGGTGGAGGCGGCCTGCGGCAGCGCGGCGGCCAGCAGCGGAACCGGCATCCGGCGCAGGTAGCCGGTGTTGGCGATCGGTTCGCCGGGAATGAACTCCCGGGCCAGCCAGTCCTGGTTTTTCGGATGCTGGAGCGAGATCCGCAGCTCTCGCGAGTAGAGCTGGATCAGCCGGCGGGCCCGCTCCAGGCACTCCTCCCTGGTCCGTCCCCCGACCGCGATCCGGTGCCAGCCGTGCGCCCGGGCCGAGTCCACCGGCAGCCCGGTGGTCATCTCGTCGCCGATCACCAGCGCCCGCTTGGCGAGCCGCTCCAGCTCGGGCGGGGCGTCGATGCCGTGCTCGGCGTAGTCGAGCTGCTGGGAGCGGATCATCCGCAGCCGGTGTTCGAGGTTGCGGAACGAGTCGGCGGAGCCGAGGATGTCGACCCGGGTGGAGAGCTCCATCGGCCAGGGCAGCCGCTCGTGGAAGTGCAGCCACGGCTCGTGCCGCTCCGGGATCTCCAGCGGTTCCATCCGGCCCACCGCGAGTACGGCGACGTGCCGCTCCTCCCCGGTCATCCGGTTGACCAGCTTCACCGTCGACCCGTACGGGCTGCGGTAGCGCTCCACCTGCTCGGTCAGGGCGAGCAGGTCGCCGCGCTCCCACCGGCCGTTGGTGACCGGCGAGAGCTGGCCGGGCGGGGCCATGCAGAGCGCCACGGAGCGGTACATCAGCCACTCCAGCTCGTCGGCGGTGACCTGCCGCCCGCGCATCCCGAAGGCGCCGAGCACCTCGTCGAACTGCTCGACCGTCCGGCCCAGCTTGCGGCGTTCCCCGTCGGAGGTGCCCCGGCCGAAGGCCCGGAGGATCCGCTCGGCCAGCGAGTTGCCGAGCGACCGTCGGGCGAAGGTGACGCCGAGGTAGGTCTGCCCCTCGGCGTGGTTGACCGATAGCAGGTGCCGCTGGGCGGCGACCAGGTGGTCCGACCAGCTCGGGGCGCCGGACACGGTGGCCAGCGGCTGCGGGGTGTGCTGGTCGATCGTCCGGGCCCACTCGTCGGCCGGGAACGGCCGGGTGGTCCGGCGCAGGTGCAGCCGGAAGCCGGCGAGGCCGGCGTACTGCTCGGAGATGGCCGCGAGCAGCGCCTCCCGCTCGGCGTCCGGCCGGAACGCCCAGCGCACCTCCGGCAGCCAGTACCAGGCGGTGACGGTGTTCGGGGTGAAGGTCAGGTGACCGGCGATCTCGGTGATGGCCAGCTCGACGGCGGGATCCCGGTCACCGAAGCGGAGCTTCGGTGCGCGTACCCGCTGGGGTTTGGTCAGCGGCTGCGGCCCGGCCGGCTTCGACGCGCTCCGCCGCTGCTTCGGTGCGACCGGCGCTCGGTCCCGGTCCCCGTCCCGGGCGGGATTGCGGCGGTCGTGTGTGGGACGGTCGGCGGTCCGGCGGTCCGGTCGTTCGGCGGGCTCGCGGACGATCGGCAGCGCGCCCGAGTGTTCGCCACCGCGCTGCTGCGGCGCCGGGCCCGGACGCCCGGGGTACGCCTCGGGCGGGGTGCCGGCCAGGGCCGCGGTCCGGTCGGCCGCCGGGGTGCGGTGCGCCGCTGGTTCGGTCGGCCGCCCGGCACCGGTGACCGGGTCGGGGTCGGGGCGGCCCGGTTCCGCCTGCCGGCGGGGGACGTCTGCCACCTGCCGGTGGGCGGCCTCCTCCACCTGCCGGTGGGCGGCCTCGGCCAGGGCGTCGGTGGGTTCGTCCTGCCCGGGGCGGGTGGCCGGCGGCGCGACCCGGGCGGTGGGCTGGCCGGGCACCGCCTCCCGCTGGCCGGTGCCGCCCGCCGGGGGCTCGTCCGGTTCCCAGGTCGGCAGGCCGACGGCGGCGTCCCGATCCTCGCCCCAGCGCCCGCGCGGTTGCGGGGTGGGACGCTGCGCGGGGCGGGGTGCCGGCGCGGCCGGCGGGGACGGTTGGACCGGCCCGCCGAAGAGGTCGAGGAAGGGGGAGTCGATGTCCGGGTGCTCGACCGGGGCGCGCGGCGGGGCCGGTGCCGCGCTCGCGGATCGGGCCGGTGCCGCGCTCGCGGATCGGGCCGGTGCCGCGCTCGCGGGCCGGGCCGGGCGGTTCCGGGCCGGTGGCTGCGGCGCCTGGAAGACCGCGACCGCGCCGTGGCCGGTGTTGCTGAGCAGCGCCGCGTCGTACTCGTTCTCCTCGACCAGCTCGGACGGCGGGTAGCCGGAGGACTGCGTACCGTTACCGGGGTTGTCGGCCGGGTGAGCTGCCGGGTGCGACGAGCCCGGCCGGGAGGGGCGGGTCATGCCGCCGCCTCGCCCGGCCCGGCGAACTCCGTGGTCCTGACGAACTCCGTGCTGGAGCGGCAGGGGAATCTGGTTCGCTCGGTCACGCCGTCACCTCACTGGGGTCGGTCATGTCAACTGCTCCCGGATCCGGATACGGGTCGCGACCAGTCGGGGGTCGCGCTGCTCTGTCGCCGGTTCGCGGGTGCGCCGCCAGTCGGTCAGTGCCGTCCGGATGACCATCCGGGCGGGCCGGTCGGGATCGACGTACCGGAAGACGAAGGATGTGGTGACCATCGCGAGCGCGATCTCCCAGGCGGGGATCAGCTCGACCTTGAGGGTGAAGAGCCAATGAATGAACATGAACAGCGGCACCAGCAACATGAAGAGCCCGTACTGCGTGTATGGCAGGTGGACGGGCAACGTGTAGCCGGGCGGCCCCAGGTAGACCAGGCGGGCCCGATAGATGTCGTCGTCGGTGCGCAGCCGCATCTCGTGCTCCGCGGTCTATTCGAAGATCAGGTTGATCAGGTTCTCGCCGACGAAGAACAGCGTCGCCGCCCCGGCGATGAAGGCCAGGCCGAGCAGCGCGATCGCCGAGCTGGTCAGTACCTTGGAGACCTCGCCCTTGCTGGCCCGACCGATGAAGATCACGCCGAGCACGGCGAGCAGGATGGGCGCGATGTTTCCGGCGAAGAAGCCGACGATCCCTTCGGTGTCGATATTGCCCTCGGGCGGTGGCTCGGCGGCCGTGACCGACGCGAGGGTGTGGAGCGCGTGCGTGGCGGCCGGCCATGCCGTCTCCACCAGCTCCATGGCGAACATCGGAATCCTCCCCGGGTGCGGTGACGCCTCGCCTCCGCACTGCTGTCAAGCCCGGTCAACCGGGTCGGTCGTGGGGTGTTGATCGACCCTGCGTCTCGCAATCACCGCGAAGAGTGATGGTTTGTGGGCATCTTTGTCCTAATTCGGCCCATCTCTTAAGTTCTGGCATCTGGCTGATGCGAGCGTACGGCGCGTGCCTGTTTGGAACAAGCGGCGACGAGTGCCACCGATCCGCCCCGACCCGCCGGTTTTCACGCCCCTCCGACCCGGACCGTCGCGCGGCGGCGGACCGGCGCCGGGCGGCGGAGCGGCGCCCGGCCGCGGCAGGGGGCGAGCTGGGGTGTTGCCGGCTGGGTGGGTAGCGTCGGGGGGTGAGCGAGTCAGTCCCGGGTGCCGCCGCCACAGGTGGTGGATCGCCCCTCGTCGGCGAGCTGCCTGGCGCGTCCCGGCCGGTGGTGATGGGCGTCCTCAACGTCACGCCCGACTCCTTCTCCGACGGCGGCCGGTACGCCGACCTCGACGCCGCGGTACGGCACGGGGTACGGATGCACGCCGACGGCGCCCACCTCGTCGACGTGGGTGGCGAGTCCACCCGGCCCGGCGCCGACCGGGTCGACGCGGAGACCGAGGCCGCCCGGGTGCTGCCGGTCATCCGGGAACTCGCCGCCCGGGGAGTGCCGATGAGCGTCGACACCTACCGGGCCAGCGTCGCCGCCGCCGCGCTGGAGGCCGGCGCGACCGTGGTCAACGACGTCTCCGGGGGGCTCGCCGACCCGGACATGGCCAAGGTGGTCGCCGAGGCGGGCTGCCCGTGGATCCTGATGCACTGGCGGGCGCACGCCAAGCGGATGCAGGAACTCGCCCACTACACCGACGTGGTCGCCGACGTGCGGGCCGAGCTGGCGCAGCGGGTCTCCGACGCCCTCGCCGCCGGGGTCGCCGCCGACCGCATCGTCATCGACCCCGGCCTCGGCTTCGCCAAGCGGCCCGCCGACAACTGGCAGCTCACCGCCCGGCTGCCGGAGCTGCTGGCGCTCGGCTATCCGCTGCTCTTCGGGGCGAGCCGCAAGTCGTACCTGGGTGCGCTGCTGGCCGACCCGGACGGCACGCCCCGGCCGACCGAGGGGCGTACCGCCGCCACGATCGCCACCAGCGTGCTCGCGGTCGCGGCCGGAGCCTGGGGGGTACGGGTGCACGACGTGCGGGAGACGGTGGACGCGCTCGCGGTCTGGACCGCCAGCGGCCGCCCCCGGCTGGCGACCGGGGAGGTGGCCGGATGACGGGTACGGCTGGCGACCGGGAGGAGGCGCAGGTCGGGGCATCCGACCGCGAGACCGATCGGATCGCCCGGGAGACCGATCGGATCGCCCGGGAGACTGACCGGATCGCCCGGGAGACTGACCGGATCGCCCGGGAGACCGACCGGATCGTGCTGACCGGGCTGCGGGCACGCGGCCGGCACGGCGTCTACGACTTCGAGCGCGCCCAGGGGCAGGACTTCGTCGTCGACGTGGTGCTGGAACTCGACCTGGGCGCGGCGGCCCGCTCCGACGACGTGGCCGACACCGTGCACTACGGCGAACTGGCCGAGCGGCTGGTCGGGATCGTGACAGGCGAGCCGGTCAACCTGATCGAGACGCTGGCCGAGCGGCTCGCCGCCGCCTGTCTGGCCGATCCACGGGTACTCGGCACCTCGGTCACCGTGCACAAGCCACAGGCGCCGATCCCGCACGACTTCGCCGACGTGGCGGTGACGGTGACCCGGAGGAGGCCGACCCGATGACCCGGGCCGTGCTCTCGCTCGGCAGCAACCTCGGCGACCGGCTGGAACACCTGCGCACGGCGGTGACCGGGCTGCGCGACGTACTCCTGGTGGCGTCCGGGATCTACGAGACGCCGCCGTGGGGTGACCCGGACCAGCCGGCGTACCTGAACGCGGCGTTGATGGTCGCCGACGACGCGGCCGGCCCGCGCGACTGGCTCGACCGGGCCCGGGCCGCCGAGGCGGCGGCCGGCCGGGTCAGAGACCCGGAGCGCCGGTTCGGGCCGCGCAGCCTCGACGTCGACGTGATCGGAGTCTGGACGGCCGACGGTCAGCCGGTGCACAGCGCCGACCCGGAGTTGACCCTGCCGCACCCCCGCGCCCACCTGCGGGCCTTCGTGCTCCGGCCGTGGATCGACATCGAGCCGTACGGGCGGCTGCCCGGCCACGGCGCTCTGACCGACCTGATGTCGACCGAACCGGTCGGCACCGACGCGCTGGACCTGCGCCCTCGTCCGGATCTGCGGTTAGAGTCGGATTGACGGTGACCGGTCGAGGATGGCCGGTCGACGGTGACCGGGCCGCGGGCCCGGACGGGTCCGCCGACCGCGGGACGCGCCCGTCCGGTCGACACCGGACCGGCGCCCCGTGTCGACGAGCGGAGTGAGGAAGAGTTGTGACCGAGCGCAGACCCCCGACGCGCGGCCCGGCCCCCGAGCGCGGGCGGATGGGTCCGACCAAACCCGCCTCGCTGGTCGTGGCCGGGCTCGCCTCGGCGGCCCTGGCCTGGTTGCTGGTCAGCAGCTTCTACAGCCACATTCCGCCGCTGCCCTGGCTGCCCATCGTCACGCTGCTCGGGCTGGCCGCCCTGGAGGGCTTCGCCGCGGCGAACACCCGGGCCCGGATCGAGCGCAGGCCCGGCCGGGACCCGGTCGACCCGCTGGCGGTGGCCCGGTTCGTCGTACTGGCCAAGGCGTCGGCGCTGGCCGGGGCGATCTTTGCCGGCTTCTACGCCGGCTTGGACGTCTGGCTGCTCATCGAGCGGACCCGGGCGGCCGCCAACGACGTACCGGCGGCCAGTGCCGGACTCGGCGCGTCGCTCGCCCTGGTGGGTGCGGCGCTCTGGTTGGAACGCTCCTGCCGGGTGCCTGATCGTGATGATCAAGACTCGGAGAGTGACGACCTGGGGCGGCGCGACGAGCCCTGAGCAGGCCGTCCGGGTAATCGACGCGTACCGGGGGTGACGGCCGGGCGTGCTCGCGGGTACGGTGCCTCCGACCGGGCCGGATCCGCCAACTCCGCTGGATCGGGCCCACGTCCGACCGCTTCGGTCCCGGATGCCGCCCCGGGCCGGGGCCTGTTCGCTGGACGAACGGGAGGCGCGCATGGCGTACGACGATTCGATCTATCGGCGACGGGACCCCGGAATTGATCCGGTCGGTACCAGCGAGCGGGAGGATCCCCGGTACGGCGGTGACCCCGGATACGACGCCGACCCCCGTACGTCGTCCAGCCACCTCACCGGGCGGTTCATGGGTGGCGAGTCGGCCACCGTCAGCGACCCGGACCCGGTCGCACCGACCCGGCGACGGAACGTCTCGCCGGCCGCGCTGGAGAACGTCTTCGACGATCCCGCACACGGCGAGCCCGGACGGGATCGGATCGGGGTGCACCTGCTCTGGGAGCTGGTGCTGCTGGTCGTGGTGGCGGTGCTGCTCTTCCTGTGCAACCGGGACTATCCCGACCTGCTCCGGGGCGCGCAGCGGGAGAGCCTGCTCGTCTTCGGTACCGCGATCGGGCTGCTCACTCTCGGCGCCGGGCTGACCCTGCGGACCGCCGCGCCCAACCTCGCACTGGGCCCGGTCGCGGTCGCCGCCGCGCTGCACTTCGCGGAGAACTCCGACCGGGGCGTCGTGTCGGCGATGCTGCCGGCGCTGGTCGCCGGGGTGGGCGTCGGCCTGGTGATCGCCATCCTGGTGGTGGGCTTCCACGTACCGGGCTGGGCGGCCAGCCTTGCCGCCGGACTCGCGGTGATCGTCTTCATCGAGCAGCGGAGCGCCCCGGTCGACGTGCAGGGCGAGTACGACCCGACCCGGCACGCGGTCTACCTCTTCGCCGGCTTTGCCGCCGTCGCCGTGCTGGCCGGCCTCTTCGGCACCGTCAAGACGGTACGCCGGGCCGTCGGCCGGTTCCGCCCGGTGGCTGACCCGGCGCTGCGCCGGGGTGGGGGTGCCGGATTCATCGTCACGTTCGGCCTGGTGGTGTCGACGGTCTTCGCCGTCGCGGCGGGAATGCTGCTCGCGGCCGGCGGCACCGGGCCGGTGCCGCCGACCACCGGCATCGAGTGGACCGGTCTGGCCTTCGGCGCCGCGCTGCTCGGTGGCGCCAGCGCCTTCGGGCGGCGGGGCGGGATCGCCGGCGGGATGCTCGCGGCCGTCGCGCTGGCGCTGTTCATCCGGTACGCCGACGAGCGCAACCTGGACATCGCGCCGGCCGCCCTGGCCGCCGTGCTGGTGGCCGCCGGTCTGGTGGTGACCCGGCTGGTCGAGGCGAACGGCCGCCCCCGGTCCTACGCCGAACCGGAGCGGGACTGGGTGGAGGAGCCGGAGACGCCGAGGGCGAGCTGGGACACCGCCCAGGCGTCGCCGCCGGAGCCGTGGACCTCCACGCTGCCGAGCCAGCAGACCGACCGCTGGGGCGGCGACCGCTGGGACGCCCCGGACCGCTGACGCTGGTGAACCCTTGACGCGGCCGGCCGTCGGCGCTGGTGGATCGTTGGTACTGGCGGTGCGGCTTGCGGCGGTTCGGGCGGATAGGCTCGGCCCATGACGGAATCGCGTCCCGAGTCCCGTACCACCCCGACCTTTGCCGAACTGGACGCGCTCTCCACGGAGGAGCTGCGGCAGCGGGCCTTCGCGCTGGCCCGGGAACGGCGGGACATCGGATTCTTCTGGTCGGTGATCCGGCACCTGCCGAACGCGGACGAGGCGGCGGCGCTGGACGGCGCGCCGAACGCGGCCGGCCCGACCGTCGACGAGGCGGTCGCGCTCTGGCGGGAGTTCACCGGCCACGGCTACGAGGAGACCGCACCGCTGCTCCGGGCCGCCTTCATCGACTATCTACAGAAGCCCTGACCGGGGACCCTACAGAGGCACTGACCTGGACCCTACAGAAGCCCCGACCGGGATCCCGAAGCCCTGACCGGGACACCGGGCCGCCCGTCTGGTGAACCCAGCGCACCCCGCGAACATGACACCGGGTTTCGCGATCAGATTCCCCTGGGAATTACCTGTGCATGGCTCTCACCAACAGATACAAGACGGCCACGGGTGCGGGCACGCTCACCGCACTCGTACTGGTCCTGGTCTTCGGCAGCCCCTGGTATGCCGACTGGGCCCGGAGCGAGACCGACCCTGACACGGCGGGTGGCTGGTTCCTCCGGCTGCTCGCCTGGCCCTCGTGGCGGTTCGACTCCGACGACACGATCCAGAACGTCATCGCCGCCGACCTCAAGGCAATCCTGGTGGTGGTGCTCACCTGGGTCTTCCTCTACCTGTTGCCCGGCTCGCAACTGGCCCGGGCCCGGGGCACCGTCAGCCAGTTCCTCGCGGGCTGGTCGGCGTACGTCTTCGCCGGTGCGTTCGCGGCCCTGCTCGCCACGTTGATCGGCAGTAATCCGTCGCTGCTCGGCGCGTTCCAGGCCGCCGGCAGCGGTGCCACGTACGGCTTCTTCGTCGGCTGGATCATCGGCCTGGCCACCCTCGGCGGCTGGCGGGGCCGGCACTGAGCCCGCCACCGCACCGGACCCGTTCGCCCGATGGCGTGCCGGGCGGCGGTCCGGTGCGGGCCCCCGCGAGGAGCGACTATCCGCCGACCGGGTCGGCCGGGTAGTCGATGCTGAGAATCTGGTGCCGGCTGACCGTCCCGAGCGGCTCGCCACCCTCGCCGGTCACCATGGCGTCGTCCGAGTTGTGCCGGAGCAGCACCGCCAGCGCGTCGTAGAGCGACGACCCGAGCGGCACGGCGGGCAGCCCGGCAGCGCTGACCGGGTCGGCCAGCGGACGCAGCAGGTCCGGGGTGATCGGGGTGACCGCGAGTCGCCGGATCGCCCGGTCCGCCCCGACGAACTCCCGAACGAACGCCGACCTGGGCTCGCCGAGCAGGGTCGCCGGGCTGGCATACTGCTCCAGCCTGCCGCCCTGGGAGAGCACCACGATCCGGTCGCCCAGCCGTACCGCCTCGTCAAGGTCGTGGGTGACCAGCACGATCGTCTTGCGTACCTCCGCCTGGAGCCGCAGGAACTCCTCCTGGAGCCGGGCCCGCGCGATCGGGTCGACGGCCGAGAACGGCTCGTCCATCAGCAGCACCACCGGGTCGGCGGCCAGCGCCCTGGCCACCCCGACCCGCTGTCGCTGGCCGCCGGAGAGTTCGTGCGGATAGCGCGGGCCGAAGGTGGCCGGGTCGAGACCGACCAGTTCCAGCAGCTCCGCGCCGCGTTGCGCGATCCGCGCCTTCGGCCAGCCGGACAACCGGGGTACGGTGCCGACGTTCGCGGCGATGGTCTGGTGCGGGAAGAGCCCGACGTTCTGGATCACGTAGCCGATCCGCCGCCGGAGCCGCACCGGATCGGTCCGGGTGACGTCCTCGTCGCCGAGCAGGATTCGTCCCGAGGTCGGCTCGATCAGCCGGTTGATCATGCGGAGCACCGTGGACTTGCCGCAGCCGGAGGGTCCGATCAGCACGACCAACTCGCCGGCCTTGACCTCCAGACTCAGCTCGTCGACCGCTACCGTGCCGTCGGGATACTGCTTGCGTACCTGGTCGAGGGTGATCGCGGCGGCACCCGTGGTGCCGGCGGACCCGGCGGAGCGGGCCTCCGGGGTAACGTCCACGTATGTCCTTCCGGGTGATCGACCGGGCTGACCCGGGTAATCCGTGGTTCTCCTGGGATTATGTGCAGCGCAACTCGGAGACGATTCTCGCCGCACTGCGGGAGCACGCGTCCCTCACCGCCCAGGCCGTGCTGATCGCCGCCGTGGTAGCGATCCCGCTCGCCGTGCTGGCGTACTGGTTCCGGCCGCTCACCGGGCCGATTCTCGCACTCTCGGGTGTGCTCTACACCGTTCCGTCGCTGGCACTGTTCGCATTCGTCGCACCGTACCTCGGGACGGGGACGACGACGGTGCTGCTCGGGCTGGTCCTCTACGCCCTGCTGCTGATCGTCCGGAACGCACTCGCCGGGCTCAACCAGGTGCCGGAGGAGGTCCGGGACGCGGCCCAGGGCATGGGGTACGGCCGATTCGCCCGTCTGCTCCGGATCGACCTGCCGCTGGCGTTCCCGGGTATCCTCACCGGCCTGCGCCTGGCGACCGTTTCCACGGTGGCCCTGGTCACCGTCGGGGTGCTCGTCGGGCACGGCGGCCTCGGGCAGCTCATCCTCGGCGGGTTCCGAAACAACTTCTTCAAGGCCGAGATCATGACCGGCACCCTGCTCTGCGTACTCCTGGCCCTGGTGCTGGACCTGCTCCTTGCCGGCCTCGGCCGGCTGCTCACCCCATGGGCACGGCGTCGGCGAGCCACCGGGTGAGCGCGAGGAGTGAGCCGGTGTTGCGAGCCCCGCAGTCGCGAGCCGGGGGTGGGCAGGGGTGAGCGCGAGGAGTGAGCCGGTGTTGCGAGCCCCGCAGTCGCGAGCCGGAGATGAGCAGGGGTGAGCGCGAGGAGTGAGCGGCGATGAACCCGATCGAGCAGGCCGTCGTCTGGCTGAACGACCCGCTCAACTGGACCAATCCCGGTGGCGTGCTCGACCGGCTGGTCGAGCACCTGGTGATCTCCGGCGCCGCCGTCGCGATCGGCTGCCTGGTCGCCTGGCCGCTCGGGCTCTGGCTCGGGCACACCGGCCGGGGCGGTGGCATGGTGGTGCTGGTCTCCAACGTCACGCTGGCGATCCCGACCATCGCGCTGCTGACCATCCTGCCGCTGACCGCGCTCGGCTTCGGTAAGCCGCCGGTGATCATCGCGTTGGCGGTCTTCGCGGTGCCGCCGCTGTTGGCGAACGCGTACACCGGGATCCGGCAGGTTGATCCGGAGGTGCGGGAAGCCGCGCGCGGGATGGGACTCTCCGGCGGGCAGTTGCTGCGCCGGGTGGAGCTGCCGCTCGCGGTGCCGTACCTGGCGGCGGGGTTCCGTACCGCCGCGGTGCAGGTGGTGGCGACCGCCGCGCTCGCCTCGTTCGTCAACGGAGGCGGGCTTGGCCAGATCATCAGCGCCGGGTTCGGGCTGGGCATCTCGGTCGGCGGTGGGCAGATCCTGGCCGGCGGGCTCCTCGTCGCCCTACTCGCGCTCCTGGTCGAACTGGTCTTCGCGCTGCTGGAACGGGTGGTCACGCCCCGGCCGCTGCGCCGTGCCCGGCGCCGGATCATCCGCCGCGCCGACCAGCGGGCGGCGGCCGCGGTCACCGGCTCCTGACCAATCACCGGGCTCCTGACGGTCGGGGCGGTGTGGGTTTGGTCACTCTTGCAGTCCTCGGCGAGGCCGGATGGGGTGATCTGGTCCGCGCGATTTTCGCTTAGAGTGGTCAAGTGGCTGCGCTCTGTGGCTCTTTGCGTGACGATCCGGTGACGAAGCCCATCGCGAATTGTCGTACCCGGCGAGAGGATGTTTCGTGAGAAGTCGCGGGCGGCCTTCCTGACATGTCGCCCGTCGGACACGCGGCCGGCCCGATCCGGGCCGCGCCGGGACACAGGAGGCGGGCGATTCATGCGTACACGTTCACGTCTGGCAGCCGGCGCCGCCGGTGCGGTCGTCGCGGCTGGGTTCCTCGCCGGCTGCGGTGGGGCCGGCTCGTCCGGCACCCAGGCTCCGGCGACCGGGGCGCAGGGTGCCGGTTGCGCACCGGTGGCCGGGTCGAGCCTGGTCGTGCTCGACGACGACAAGAAGCTGCAGAACAGCGACAACATCATTCCGGCGATCAACAGCAAGGTGGCCCAGCCGCCGCTGGTCGCGGCCCTGGACAAGGTCTCGGACAGCCTCGACACACCCAAGCTGATCGGCCTCAACAGGGCGGTCGACGTCGAGCGCAAGACCCCGAAGGTGGCCGCCGAGGAGTTCGCCGCGGCCAACAACCTCACCGCAGGCATCCCGACCGGCGGCACCGGGTCGATCACCGTCGGCGTGGCCAACTTCAGCGAGAGCCAGACCCTGGGCGAGCTGTACCGGATCGCCCTCACCGCCGCCGGCTATGAGGTCAAGGTCCAGCAGATCGGCAACCGCGAACTCTACGAGCCGGCCCTGGAGAAGGGCGACATCCAGGTCGTCCCGGAGTACGCCGCGACGATGGCCGACTTCCTGAACAACAAGGTCAACGCCTCCTCCGGGTCCACCCCACCGCCGATCTCCTCACCGGACCTCGACCAGACCGTCAACGGGCTCAGGGCGGCCGGTGAGAAGGTCGGCATCACCTTCGGCAAGCCGTCGGCGGCCCAGGACCAGAACGCGTTCGCGGTCACCAAGGAGTTCGCCGACAAGTACGGCGTCCGCACGCTCAGCGAGCTGGCGGCGAAGTGCTCCGGCTCGGCGACCGTGCTCGGCGGGCCGCCGGAGTGCCCGCAGCGGCCGAAGTGCCAGGCCGGACTGGTGCAGGTCTACAACTTCAACGCGGGCCGGTTCGACTCGCTCGACGCCGGTGGCCCGCAGACCAAGTCGGCGCTGACCAGCGGCACGATCAGCGTTGGGCTGGTCTTCTCGTCGGACGGCGCGCTGGCCACGAGCTGACCGTCGGCGCGGGGTGCACCTCCCGCCCGAGGAGTGGAACCGACCGTGGCCGGTCGACGTCGCCGTACGTGGCGTCGACCGGCCGCTCACATGCCCGCCGCAGCCATTCCGGTCCCCGGCAAGTGTGAGTAGGCTCGACTGCCATGTCAGCCCGCGAGGCCACCGAGGGAACCCGCCGTAGGCCGCTGCTGACCGTACTCTTCTGGTCCGGGGTCGGGCTGGCTCCGCTGGCCGCCCTGTTGCTCCTGGTGGGGCAGGGCAACGGGCCGCTCCGGATCGCGGCGGTGCTCGCCGTGCTGGCGGTCGTACTCATCGGATTGTCGATCACGTTGCGCGGCGACTCGGAGGGTGTCCGGCTGGACATCGAGGAGACCCTCGCCGAGGAACTCGACGACCTTCGGGGCGAGTTGCGCAACGACATCGCCACCGCCGCCCGGGCCACGCACAAGGCGTTCGGCGAGAAGCTGGCGGTCGTGCAGGGCAACGTCGAGGCGTTACGTGGCCAGATCGAGACTTTCCGGGCCACTGCCGCCGCGCCGGGCGGCTCCGCCGCCCCTGCCGGGCCGGGCACCTCCGCCTCCGTCATGGCGGGCACCACCCCCGCCTCCGCCAAATCGGGCAGGTCTTCCGCCGCTGCCGTGTCCGGCGCCGGGGCCGGTCCGGCCGTTGGTGACGCACCGGTGGCCGGCGGTCCGGCTCGGTCCCACGCCTCGACTCATTCACACGCCTCGACCCATTCACACGCCTCGACTCATTCACACGCCTCGACTCATTCACACGCCGCGGACCAGAGCGACAACACCGGCGAGTTCCACGGCCGCCCCGGTGGCGGATACCGGGACGGCGGCCACCAGGGGAGTGACTATCCCGACGGCGACCGGCCCGGGGCGGGGCGGCGGCGGTACGACCGGGACGACGGCGCACCGGGCGAGTCCGGGCAGTACGGCCGCTCGTGGTCGCAGGGCGCGCGAACGCACCGGGGCGGTCCGGCGGGAATGCCCGGCGGCCCCGGTGGGGTGTCCGGACCGCCGCTCGGCCGAGGCGTCGTCCGGCACACCGAGACCGTGCAGGTGACCACCCGGCAGACCATCGTCGGCGGACACGAAGACGATCATGGCCACGGTTACGACGGCGGAACCTACGGTGCAGCCGGCTACGGCGGCGGCGTCCATTCGGGCGGCTACGGCGGCGGCGTCCATTCGGGCGGCTACGGCGGCGGCGTCCATTCGGGCGGCTACGGGGACGGCGCCCCTTCGGGCGGCTATGGCGGCGGCGCCCATTCGAGCGGCCATGGCGGCGGAACCCACGGTGGCGGTGGCCGGGCCGGCGGCTACGGCGCCGGAACCATTGGCGGCGGCGTACACGGCGCCGGCTCGGGCGGCGGGACCTACGGCGGCGGGACCTACGGCGGTGCCGGTTCCGGTGGCGGGACCTACGGCGGTGGCACCTACGGCGGTGCCGGTTCGGGGGACGGGACCTACGACGGCGGGACCTACGGCGGCGCGGCAGCACACGGTGCCGATGCGGGCGGTGGCACCTACGGCGGTGGCACTTACGGCGGTGGCACCTACGGCGGTCGCCGGGAGTCGGACGGGCGCGACGAGGATCCGGACGACCGGCGGGCGCGGGGTCGGGGCTCCGCCGAGGCTGCCGACGAGGGGCGGGCCGGGTGGCGGTCCGGTAACGGCGGCTGGCGTGGCCGTCCGGCCGACCCGGAGCCGGAGACCGGCGACCCGGCCGACGACTCGTACTGGGCCGAGCTGCGGGCCGGCGACCGCTGGGCATCGGTGCGCGACGACGACCGGGGCCGCGAGGTCCGGATGGGCGAGCGACGGGCGTCGATGCGGTCCGACGGGTCGGGTACGGAGTTGCGGGTCGAGGACCGCTGGGCGGAGATGCGCCGGGAGGAGCCGGGGCCGGACGAGGGCCGGCGGACCGGTCGCCAGTGGTCGGAGCCCGCCGACGAAGACCGGCGGTACGGCGACCAGCGCGGCTCGGGCGGCTGGTCCGGTCAGGACGGTGCCCGGCACGGCGCCGGTGCCGACCTCGGTGACGGCCGGGGCTGGGAGCCCTCCGGCGGTGCCGCGGCACTGCCCGCCGCAGGGGTGGACCCGGCTTCCGTCTGGGGCCCGCCCAGCCAGAAGCCGGAACCGGAGCCTGCCCGGCGGGGGCGGCGGCACCGCGACGACGAAGAGTACGGCTACCCGCCGTTGGACGAGGCACCCCGGGCCGGCGGTACCCGCCGTTCCGGGTACGGCTACTCCGCCGACGGCGACTGGCGTTGACCGGTCACCTGCCCCACCGGTTACCTGCCGATGGCGCCGACAGCTACTTGTCGATGTCGCCGACGACGAAGAACATCGAGCCCAGGATCGCGATCAGGTCCGGCACCAGGCAGCCGGGGAGCAGCGTGGCCAGGGCCTGCACGTTGGCGTACGAGGCGGTGCGCAGCTTCATCCGCCACGGCGTCTTGTCACCCCGGGATACCAGGTAGTAGCCGTTGATCCCGAGCGGGTTCTCGGTCCAGGCGTAGGTGTGCCCCTCCGGGGCCTTCACCACCTTGGGCAGCCGCACGTTCACCGGACCGCTGATCCGGTCGACCTGGTCCAGGCAGCGTTCCGCGAGGTCGAGTGAGACGTACACCTGGTCGAGCAGGATCTCGAACCGGGAGTGGCAGTCACCGGCGCTGCGGGTGACCACCGGCACCTCCAGCGCCCCGTACGCCAGGTAGGGCTCGTCCCGGCGCAGGTCGAAGTCGAGCCCGGAGGCCCGGGCTACCGGTCCGGAGGCGCCGTACGCGGCCGCGTCGGCGGCGGAGAGCACCCCGACCCCGACGGTACGGGCCAGGAAGATCTCGTTGCGCCGGATCACGTTGTCCAGGTCCGGCAGGCGGCGGCGTACCTCGCCGATCGCCGTCCTGGCCCGTCGGGTCCAGCCGGCCGGCACCTCTTCCTTGAGCCCGCCGACCCGGTTGAACATGTAGTGGATCCGGCCGCCGGAGACCTCCTCCAGCACCGCCTGGAGGGTTTCGCGTTCCCGAAACGCGTAGAACATCGGGGTGATGGCGCCGATCTCCAGCGGGTAGGAGCCGAGGAACATCAGGTGGTTGAGCACCCGGTTCAGTTCGGCGAGGGCGGTACGCAGCCAGACGGCCCGCTCCGGCACCTCCATCCCCATCATCCGCTCGACGGCGAGCACCACGCCGAGTTCGTTGGAGAACGCCGACAGCCAGTCGTGCCTGTTGGCCAGCACGATGATCTGCCGGTAGTCGCGTACCTCGAAGAGCTTCTCGGCGCCCCGGTGCATGTAGCCGACGATCGGCTCGCAGGAGATCACCCGCTCGCCGTCGAGCACCAGCTTGAGCCGGAGTACGCCGTGGGTCGACGGATGCTGCGGCCCGATGTTCAGCACCATGTCGGCGGTGTCCAGGCCCGCCCCGGTGCCGACGGTCAGCTCCCGCAGCGCGCCGGTGTCGGCAGTCATGTCCGCCATCGTGCCACGATCCGCCGGAACGCATCGCCGAGGCGGACACCGGAGTAGGACGGAGGAAGGATGCGCCCCAGGCGATCGAGGGCCGGTTTCGTCGCGGTCGACCGGTCGCCCTCGGTGGACGACCGCGAGCGACCGGGCGGTCATCGCGCGGGTTGCCCCGGCACCGGTGCACCGGATTCTCCGCCGAGCCATCCGGTGGGGCCCGGGTCGACGCCGACCGGTTGGAGCAGCCACCAGTGGCCGCCGAGACCGGCCGGGTCGGTGAGTTCGGCCGCGGCGGAGGCCCGGGCCAACGCCCGGACGTAGCCGGCCGGGTCGGTGGAGGCCATCGCCAGCGCGGGTCGCCGCCCGTCGGCTCCGAGCGCCCGCAGCGCGGTGCGCTGTTCGACCAGGGTGTACGGCAGTCCGGCCAGCGCCGTACCGGCCGCCGCCACCGAGTCCATCGCGACATGTGCGGTCAGGTCGCAGCTGCCGTCCGGTACCGGGTAGACCTGACGGCCGGAGCGGAACCCGGTCAGCGTGCCGTGCACCGGGCGGTCGTCCCGCAGGTGTCCGTAGTCGACGGCGAGCGCCAATCCCCGGTGCAGGCTGCCGACCGCCTCCGCCCAGGCGGTGTCCCGGGGCAGCCCGATCTCGGCCCGGATCGGGGACGGTTGCACCCGGTCCGGGGGCGGCTCGATCCGGTCCGGCGAGGGCTGGTCCGGAGGAGACTCGTCCGTCGATGTCGGCCACCAGCGGGCCAGCCAGTCCGCCTCGGCCGGGTCGAGCGGGCCGCCGGGCGACTCCGCGCCGGTGGCCGGGTCCACGAGTACCCGTCGCCAGCCGGCCCGGCCGGATTCCGCCACGTCCAGCGGTACGTTGTCCAGCCACTCGGTCGCGATCAGCAGGCCGACGACCCGCTCCGGCAGGTCCGAGCGCCAATTGATCGGCTCCGGCAGCGAGTCGGGTCGCGGGGCGAGTTCGACCGCGGTCAGCCGGAGCCGGGCGGCGAGTTCCGGCGGGGCGAGCCGGGCCAGGGTGCCGAGCAGTTCCCCCCGGCCGGCGCCGACGTCGACCACGTGCAGCGGATCCGGCCGGCCCAGCGCGGCGTCGAGCCGGGCCAGCAGCCGCAGCAGGGCGCCGCCCAGCACCGGTACGGCGTGGGCGCTGGTCCGGAAGTGCGCGGCCGGCCCGGCGCCGCTGACGAAGAACCCCTGCGCGCCATAGAGGGCGGTGGTCATCGCGGCTCGCCATCCGATCGGCACCGACCCAGGTTATGCGGCGCGCTGCTCAATCCACGCCCGGTACGGCACCGATCCGGCCGGGCCGATCCGGACGGCCGTCACGTCGGGACGTGTCCGGGCACATCAGCGACATGTAGCGGCATGCCGGGGTGTCCCGTGTGCCACGTCACCAACTGGGCGAAGCGGTCGTGGCAGGCGGGTGAAGGTTTTCACACCTCTTGGTCCTGAACTGGCCGGACGGCGCATACTTGCGATCGACCGGTACCACTTATCGAGGACTGGATCACTGCTATGAGCGCTTCCGCGCGCCCGCGTACCGCCGCCTCCGGCGGGACGGACCGGCCAACGGCCGCCGCCCCGAGCCGTGACCGCGCCGGCCAGGGCCAGACGCCGCCGCAGCGTCCCCGCCAGCTCACCGTCGGCGTGATCGGCGCCGGCCGGGTCGGTGCCGTGCTCGGTGCCGCGCTGGGCCGGGCCGGACACCGGGTGGTCGCCGCCTCCGGGGTCTCGACCGCCGCCCGGGACCGGATCGACCGGCTGCTGCCGGGGACCACCGTACGCCCCGCCGACGAGGTGGCCCGGGCCGCCGTCGACCTGCTGCTGATCGCCGTACCGGACGACGCGCTGGCGCCGGTGGTCGCCGGTCTGGCCGGGACCGGTGCGCTCCGGCCCGGACAGGTGGTGACACACACCTCCGGCGCGCACGGCCTCGACGTGCTCGCCCCGGCCGTGGCGGTCGGGGCACTCCCGCTGGCGCTGCACCCGGCGATGACCTTCACCGGTACCGCCGACGACCTGCACCGGCTGCCGGGCATCTCCTACGGGGTGACCGTGCCGGAGCGACTGCGGCCGTTCGCCGTCCGGCTCGTCGCCGACCTCGGCGGGGTACCGGAGTGGGTGGCCGAACCGGACCGTCCGCTCTACCATGCCGCCCTCGCGCACGGCGCGAACCATCTCGTCACGCTGGTCAACGAGGCGGTGGACCTGCTCCGCGCCGCCGGGGTGGCCCAGCCGGCGAAGGTGCTCGGCCCGCTGCTCCGGGCCGCCCTGGACAACTCGCTGCGGCTCGGCGACGCGGCGCTGACCGGGCCGGTGTCCCGGGGCGACGCCGGTACGCTCGCCCGGCACCTGGACCGGCTGGCCGTCACCGCTCCGGAGTCGGTGCCCGGCTATCTCGCGCTGGCCCGGCGTACCGCCGACCGGGCGATCGCGACCGGCCGGCTCCGCCCGGCCGACGCCGAGGTCCTGCTCGGGGTGCTGGCCGACCGGGACCGGAAGGCGCTGGCCGACCGCGACCGGAAGGCGCTGGCCGACCGGGACCGGAAGGTCGCCGCCGCGTGACCGGCGGGAAGGGGGAGCCGAGATGACCACGGTGCTGCGTACCCGGGCAGAGCTGGCGGCCGCGCGGGCGTCCCTGCCGGGGAGGCTGGCGGTGGTGATGACCATGGGCGCCCTGCACTCCGGGCACGAGGCGCTGCTGCGGGCGGCCCGGGAGCAGGCCGACACGGTGCTGGCGACGATCTTCGTGAACCCGCTCCAGTTCGGCCCGAACGAGGACTTCGACCGGTACCCCCGGACCTTCGAGGACGACCTGGCGGTCTGCCGGGGGGCCGGGGTCGGGTACGTCTTCGCCCCGTCGCGGGAGGAGCTGTATCCGGACGGCGAGCCGATGGTGCGGGTCGACCCGGGCAGCCTCGGCGAGGAGCTGGAGGGCGCCAGCCGGCCCGGCTTCTTCACCGGGGTGCTGACCGTGGTGGCGAAGCTGCTCAACCTGCTCCGGCCGGACGTGGCGCTCTTCGGCGAGAAGGACTACCAGCAGCTCACCCTGGTCCGCCGGATGGTCCGGGATCTGGAGCTGGACGTGGCGATCGTCGGTGTGCCGACCGTACGCGAGCCGGACGGGTTGGCCCTGTCCAGCCGCAACCGCTACCTCTCCACACAGGAGCGAAGCGCCGCGCTACGGCTGTCGGCGGCGCTGCGGGCCGGCAACGCCGCCGCCGGGGCCGGTCGGGGTGCCGACGCCGCCCTCGCCGCCGCATATCGCGCCTTCGGCGACGGTACGACCGGCGCCAAGCTGGACTACCTGGTGCTGACCGCCCCGGACCTGGGCCCGGCGCCGGCCACCGGCCCGGCCCGGATGCTGGTGGCCGCCCGGGTCGGCTCCACCCGGCTGATCGACAACATGCCGGTCGACCTGGCTCCGGCTCCCGACCCGGGCGACTGAGGCGTCGACCTCCCGAGACCGTCCGAGAACCCTGCCGCACGGAGGACGTACCGATGTTCCGCACCATGCTCAAGTCGAAGATCCACCGGGCCACGGTGACCCAGGCGGACCTGCACTACGTCGGCTCGGTGACCATCGACGCCGACCTGTTGGACGCCGCCGACCTGCTCCCCGGCGAGCAGGTCGCGATCGTGGACGTGACGAACGGGGCGCGGCTGGAGACGTACGTGATCGCCGGTGAGCGCGGCAGCGGGGTGATCGGCATCAACGGCGCCGCCGCGCACCTGGTGCACCCCGGCGACCTGGTCATCCTGATCTCGTACGGCCAGATGGACGACGCCGAGGCGCGGACGTACCAGCCGCGGATCGTGCACGTTGACGCGAAGAACCGGGTCATCGAGCTGGGCGCCGACCCGGCGGAAGCCGTACCCGGGATGGTCGGTGACCCGGTCCGGGGTGACCTCGTCACGACCGGCTGACCGACCCGCTCGCCCGGGGCGCCCGCCGGCACCCGGTTGCCACCCGGTCGAACCCCGCCCCCTCCCCGCTGACCAGCCTGTTCGGCGCGTCGGTCAGCCCGAGGCGACCCGCCGGGGAGATGATCTCGCCGTCCGGATGACCCCGCCGGTTAACGTAGGGTGCAGCCATCCGGACTGTTGGTCGCCCTGGGGAGGACGCGATGCGCCGTTGGATGAGCGCCCTGGCGTTGGCCGGGGCAGTCCTGCTCGGCGTCGCCGGCTGCGCGCCTCCGGACGGTACCGACGGCGACCTGACCAACGGCTGGGCTCCGGTCGGCGAGCCGGCGGTCTTCACCCCGACGGCCGAGACCTGCCACCGGGCCGACTTCTCCGAGACGGTCTACCTGTCGTCGTACGTGCCGGTGGACTGCACCGACAACCACCGGCTGGAGACCGTGCACGTGGGCACGTTCGCCGGGGCGGGCGAGGCGGAGAAGCCGCCGGAACCCGGCTCGCCGCAGTTCACCACCGCGTACGCCGAGTGCGACAGCCGGGCGCGCGGCTTCCTCGGCGCCGACTGGCGTACCGGCCGGTTGTGGCTCGGGGTGGCGGTGCCCTCCCCGAAGGGCTGGCTGGCCGGGGCCCGGTGGTTCCGTTGCGACCTCACCGAACTGTCCAATGTCGAGGAGGATGGCGAGGCGGTCAGCCGGACGGCGAGCCTGAAGGGCGCGCTGCGCGAGGCCGGGCCGTTGCGGCTGGGCTGCTACGCCACCACCGTGACCCGGACCGAGACCATCGACCGGATGCCCCCGGTGGAGTGCTCGGCCCGGCACAACACCGAGTTCGCCGGGGTGTGGCGGGCACCGGCGACGTTGAAGTACCCGACGGCGGATCGGGACTGGCAGCCCCTCTACGACGGCTGTTACAGCGTCGCGGCCCGGTTCGTCGCGGTGTCGCAGAGCACGATCCGGTTCCGTACCGGTGTCGTGGCGCTGCCCGGCGGCCGGGACGACTGGACGGCGGGGAACCGGGGCGTCCGCTGCTATCTGTGGGTCTCCGAGGGCAGGTTCACCCGCTCGCTCAAGGGTGCCGGCGCCGACGCCCTACCGATCCGGACCCGCTGAGCGCCCGCCGATCCGGCCCGCTGAGCGCGGTCGATCCCGCAGCGGAGGGTCGTTCCGTCCGGATCGGGGAGCGTCGTAGGCCACTTCTCCCGCCCCCGGGCCCCCCGACAGCCCCGGCACGGGGTTGACTGGAGCGATGCAGTTTCCGACCGTCGACCTGCCGGTGGTACCCCGGTTGCTGGCCGCGCCGGCACCCGGATGGGTGGAGACGACCGACGTGATCGTGATCGGGTCGGGCATCGCCGGGCTCACCGCCGCGCTGCACCTGCGCGAGGCGGGGCTGCACGTGACCGTGGTGACCAAGGTCAACATCGATGACGGCTCGACCCGGTGGGCGCAGGGCGGCATAGCGGCCGTACTCGATCCGCTGGACACCCCCGCCGCGCACGCCTCGGACACCGAGCTGGCCGGGGTCGGGCTCTGCGACCCGGCGGCGGTACGGGTGCTGGTGGCGGAGGGGCCGAGCCGGCTGCGGGAGCTGATCCGGACCGGTGCCGAGTTCGACCGCAACCCGGACGGCTCGCTGATGCTCACTCGGGAGGGCGGCCACCGGGCGGACCGGATCGTGCACGCCGGCGGCGACGCGACCGGGGCCGAGGTGCAGCGGGCACTGCACGCTGCGGTCGGCCGCGACCCCTGGATCCGGCTGGTCGAGCATGCCCTGGTCCTCGACCTGCTCCGGGCCCCGGACGGCGGCTGGGCCGGTCCCGGACGGGCCTGCGGGATAACCCTGCACGTGCTCGGCGAGGGCAGTGAGGACGGGGTCGGTGCGATCCTGGCCCGGGCGGTGGTGCTGGCCACCGGCGGGATGGGGCAGATCTTCGCCGCCACCACCAATCCGGCGGTCTCCACCGGGGACGGGGTCGCCCTGGCGATGCGGGCCGGCGCCGCCGTCACCGACCTGGAGTTCGTCCAGTTCCACCCGACCGCGCTGATGGCGTCGGCCATCCCGGACAGCGACGGCGTCCCGGACAGCGACGGCGTCCCGGCCCTGGCAGCCCAGCAGCCGCTGGTCTCCGAGGCGCTGCGCGGTGAGGGCGCGTACCTGGTCGACGCGGACGGCAAGCGGTTCATGGTCGGCCAGCACGAGCTGGCCGAGCTGGCGCCCCGGGACGTGGTCGCCAAGGGAATACACGGGGTACTGCTGGCCACCGGCGCCGACCACGTCTTCCTGGACGCCCGGCACCTCGGGGCGGAGTTCCTGGCCCGGCGGTTCCCCACCATCGTCGCCTCCTGCCGCGCCGCCGGGATCGACCCGGCCGAGCAGCCGATCCCGGTCGCTCCGGCCGCGCACTACGCCTCCGGCGGGGTCCGCACCGACCTGCACGGCCGCACCTCCATCCCCGGCCTGTACGCCTGCGGCGAGGTCGCCTGCACCGGCGTGCACGGCGCCAACCGGCTGGCCAGCAACTCGCTGCTGGAGGGGCTGGTCTTCGCCCGCCGGATCGCCCAGGACATCGCCCGGGATCTGCCGGCCCAGGTCGAGCCGGTCCGGACCGGGGCGTGGCAGGGCGGCGCGGGCGCGACGATCGACCCGGCGGTGCGGCCGCGCCTGGCCAGGGCGATGACCAGGGGCGCCGGGGTGCTCCGCTCCGCCGACTCGCTGCGGGCGACCGCCGCGGAGCTGGTCACCCTCGGCGCGACCCGGGCCGCGCCGCGTACCGCGAGCTGGGAGGCGACCAACCTGATCACGGTGGCCGCGGCGCTCGTCGGGGCGGCGTACGCCCGGCAGGAGACCCGGGGCTGCCATTGGCGCGAGGACTTCTCGGAATCGCGCGACGATTGGCTCGGGCACCTGGTCGGGTCGATCGGTCCGGCGGGCAACCTCGAACAGGACTGGGAGGCACTGTGCTGACAGACTCGACCACGCGGGCGCTGCGGGACGCCGGGCTCGACCCGGTGGAGGTGGAACGCATCGTGCGGGGGGCGCTGGACGAGGACCTGGGGCCGGAGCGGCTGGACGTGACCAGCGTGGCGACGATTCCGGACGACCAGGTCGACGCCGCCGACCTGGTGGCCCGGGCCGACGGGGTCGTCGCCGGACTGGCGGTGGCGGCGGCCGTCTTCGAACTGGCGGCCGGCGCGGACGTCCGGGTGCTGCCGGTGGCGACCGACGGCGCCGAGGTCGGCGTGGGGGACGTGCTGGCCACGGTGACCGGGCCGACCCGGGGGCTGCTCACCGCCGAGCGGACCGCGCTGAACCTGCTCTGCCGGATCTCCGGGGTGGCGACGCACACCCGCGCCTGGGTGGCGGCGCTGGGCGGCGGCAAGGCGACCGTGCTGGACACCCGCAAGACCACTCCCGGGCTGCGCCCGCTGGAGAAGTACGCGGTCCGGGCCGGCGGCGGCGCCAACAAGCGACTCGGGCTGTACGACGTGGCGATGATCAAGGACAACCACAAGCTGGCGGCCGGCGGTGTCGGTCCGGCGTACCGGCGGGTCCGGGAGGCGTTCCCGGCGGTGCCGATCCAGGTCGAGGTGACCACGGTGGCCGAGGCGCTGGAGGCGGTCGAGGCGGGCGCCGACTTCCTGCTCTGCGACAACATGTCCCCGGCGCTGCTGACCGAGGTGGTGGCGGCGGTGGGCGACCGGGCCGAGCTGGAGGCGACCGGCGGGCTGACCCTGGCCACCGCCGCCGAGTACGCGGCGACGGGTGTCGACTACCTCTCGGTTGGGGCGCTCACGCACTCCTCGCCTATCTTGGACATCGCACTGGACCTCCGCTCGCGCGCCGCGTAGCGGCGGGACGCGCCACGACTCGGGGTTCGGGACTGACGACATGCTGCTCTGTATCGACATCGGCAACACCAACACCGTGCTGGCGACCTTCGAGGGCGAGAAGCTGGTCCACTCCTGGCGGATCAAGACGGATGCCCGGTCCACCGCCGACGAGCTGGGGCTGAAGCTGCGCGGCCTGCTGGCCGCCGGCGCGGTGGAGGTCACCGGGGTGGCCGCCTGTTCGACGGTGCCGGCGGCGCTGCGCTCGCTGCGTACGATGCTGGCCCGGTACTACGGCGACATCCCGTACGTGATCGTCGAGCCGGGGGTGAGGACCGGGGTGCAGTTGGCGATCGACAACCCGAAGGAGGTCGGCGCCGACCGGGTGGTCAACACCCTGGCCGCGTTCACCCTCTACGGCGGGCCGTCGATCGTGGTCGACTTCGGCACCACCACCAACTTCGACGTGATCAGCGGCCGGGGCGAGTTCCTCGGCGGTGCGTTCGCGCCCGGCATCGAGATCTCCTTCGACGCGCTCGCCGCCCGGGCCGCCCAGCTGCGCAAGGTCGAGCCGGCGGTACCCCGTTCGGTGGTCGGCAAGAACACCGTCGAGTGCCTCCAGGCCGGGATGTACTTCGGTTTCGCCGGCCAGGTGGACCGGATCGTCGAGCGGATGATCGACGAGCTGGGCGAGGTCCGGGCGGTGATCGCCACAGGCGGGCTGGCGGCCCTGGTGATCGGCGAGTGTCGGACGATCACCCACCACGAGCCGATGATCACGCTGATCGGGCTGCGCATGGTCTACGACCGCAACCGCTGACCTTCCCCGCCGCGGCTGGTCGACCATGCCGGGGTTATCCGGTGCCCCGCCCCCGGCCCACTTGAGTACGCTCGGGGCCGAACTCCGCCGACACGATTTCCCGAGGAAGCATGCCGTGAGCCAGCAGATCTCGAACCCCGCCGACCCCGTGGACGACCTTCCCGAGCAGATGCGGGTCCGCAGGGAGAAGCGGGACCGCATGCTCGCCGAGGGCGTCGAACCGTACCCGGTGGGATATCCGCGTACCGCGACTCTCGCCGAGATCCGGGCCCGTTACGCGGACCTTCCGACCGACACCGCCAGTGGGGACGTCGCCGCCGTCACCGGCCGGGTGATCTTCGTACGCAACACCGGCAAGCTCTGTTTCGCCACCCTGCGGGACGGCGACGGCACCGAACTCCAGGCGATGCTCTCGCTCGACCGGGTCGGGCAGGAGCGGCTCGACGCCTGGAAGCGGCTGGTCGACCTCGGCGACCACGTCGGCGTTACCGGTGAGGTGATTACCAGCCGGCGCGGGGAGCTTTCCGTGCTCGCCGATTCCTGGGCGCCGACCGCGAAGGCGCTCCGGCCGCTGCCGGTGGCGCACAAGCCGCTTAGTGAGGAGGCCCGGGTCCGGCAGCGTTATGTCGATCTGATCGTGCGCCCCCGCGCCCGGGAGATGGTACGCACCCGGGCGGCGACGCTGCGTAGTCTGCGCGATTCGCTGCACGCCCGGAGTTTCATCGAAGTTGAAACCCCCATGCTGCAACCGCTGCCGGGTGGGGCCACGGCCAGGCCATTCGTGACGCACAGCAATGCGTTAGACACGGATCTGTATCTGCGAATCGCCCCCGAGCTTTTTCTCAAGCGGGCGGCGGTCGGTGGCATCGACCGGGTCTTCGAGATCAACCGCAACTTCCGTAATGAGGGGGTCGACTCTTCGCACTCGCCCGAGTTCGCCATGCTGGAGGTGTACGAGGCGTACGGTGACTACGACACCATGGCGACCCTCACCCGTGACCTGGTGCAGGCAGCCGCGCTCGCCGCCGCCGGGTCTCACCTGGTCACCCACGCCGACGGCACCGAGTTCGACCTCGGCGGTCAGTGGCGTTCGGTGACCCTCTACGGCACCCTTTCCGAGGCGCTCGGCGAGGAGGTGACCGTCCGCACCGCAATGGCCGACCTGCTGGGATACGCGGAAAAGGTCGGTCTCGCGGTCGACCCGACGTGGGGTCCGGGCAAGCTCGCCGAGGAGCTTTTCGAGGAGCTGGTCGTCCCGACGCTGCGCCAGCCCACCTTCGTCCGGGACTACCCGGAAGAGACCAGCCCGCTGGTCCGGGCGCACCCCGACGAGGCGGGCCTGACCGCGAAATGGGACCTCTACGTGCTCGGTTTCGAGCTGGCCACCGGCTACACCGAGCTGGTCGACCCGGTGGTGCAGCGGGAGCGACTCGTGGCGCAGGCCCGGCGCTCGGCCTCCGGCGACGACGAGGCCATGCGGCTCGACGAGGACTTCCTGCGGGCCATGGAGTACGGAATGCCGCCGCTCGGGGGCATGGGAATGGGAATCGACCGGCTGCTGATGGCCCTCACGGGCCTCGGAATTCGGGAAACCATCCTCTTCCCGATGGTCCGACCCGAGTAGTGTCGCCGCACGACTTGTCGGGTAGTTTCGCCGTCCTATTGACGGAGCAAGCATCTAACGGGCTATTGTGCTCTTGTTTGCGGCGAACCTGCTCGAAAGGATAGCGACACGTGGCCAAGCAGATCATTCACAAGCTGGTCGATGACCTGGACGGCGGAGACGCGGACGAGACCGTCAAGTTCTCGCTCGACGGCGTGCAGTACGAGATCGACCTGTCGGAGAAGAACGCCGGCAAATTGCGGGAGCTATTCGCCCCGTACGTCGCCGCCGGGTCGAAGGTGGGCCGGGGTGGCGTGGTCGTCGGCGGCCGTGCCGCACGGGGGCGGGGTGGCGCGACCGCCGACCGCGAGCAGAACAAGGCGATCCGGGCCTGGGCCAAGAAGGAAGGCAAGGACATCTCCGACCGCGGGCGGATCCCGCAGGAGATCGTTGACGAGTACCACGCCAAGGCGGGCCGCTAGCGGCCGGCGCTTCCGTGGTCCCCGCGCGGGATGGGTGGACGATCAGTCCCCCATCCCGCGCATTTCTGTGTGCTGTGGGCAAGTATGAGAGGATTAGGGCGAGTGTCCGCTTCGTCGGCCGGTCGTCGAGCCGGATCACCGACCGGGGCCCGGTCGCCTCGGTCGTCGAGTTCGACGGGTCGGTGATCCCGGTCGCTTCCCGCCCGCCGCGCAACCGCCGGTGGCGAGGTGTCGTCCGCGCGGCCGTCGCCGTCGGGAGCGATCTGTCGGTCCCGGGAACAACCTGACGGCCCAGGCGTTGTCCACAACCAGTGGACGAAGTTGTCCACAGCCTGTGGATGACGCGGGGCCGCGTCGTCCGGACGGAGGCTCGAATTTCGCTCTGCGCGTACAGCGGACGGTCCGGGAAGCATCGCTGAGCGTGGACTGTTGGTAAAAACGTCGCGTACCTGGCTCATTCCGGGAACACACGACCTCAGGAGAGTCGGCTCGCGGCGATAGAGTAAGGGAGCACGGACGTCCGCCCCGGATGTCCGGGTGGTGGCCCCGCCACGATGCTTGGACCATCAAGATCGAGTGCGCACGGCACGTGAGGAGCACGAGGGCATGTTCGAGCGGTTCACCGACCGAGCGCGGCGGGTTGTCGTCCTGGCTCAGGAAGAAGCCCGGATGCTCAACCACAACTACATCGGTACGGAGCACATCCTGTTGGGTCTCATCCATGAGGGTGAGGGCGTCGCGGCGAAGGCCCTGGAGAGTCTGGGGATCTCGCTGGAGGGCGTCCGCCAGCAGGTGGAGGAGATCATTGGCCAGGGCCAGCAGGCGCCGAGCGGGCACATCCCGTTCACGCCGCGGGCCAAGAAGGTGCTGGAGCTGTCGCTGCGCGAGGCGTTGCAGCTCGGGCACAACTACATCGGTACGGAGCACATCCTGCTCGGCCTGATCCGTGAGGGCGAGGGCGTCGCCGCCCAGGTGCTGGTCAAGCTCGGCGCCGACCTGAACCGGGTCCGTCAGCAGGTGATCCAGCTCCTCTCCGGCTACCAGGGCAAGGAGCCGGCCGCGGCCGGTACCGCGCCGGGTGAGGCCGCGCCGTCGACCAGTCTGGTGCTGGACCAGTTCGGCCGGAACCTGACCCAGGCCGCCCGGGAGGGCAAGCTCGACCCGGTCATCGGTCGGGAGAAGGAGATCGAGCGGGTGATGCAGGTGCTCTCCCGCCGTACCAAGAACAACCCGGTCCTGATCGGCGAGCCCGGGGTCGGCAAGACCGCGGTGGTCGAGGGGCTTTCCCAGCGGATCATCAAGGGCGAGGTGCCGGAGACGCTGAAGGACAAGCAGCTCTACACGCTTGACCTGGGCGCGCTGGTCGCCGGTTCGCGATACCGCGGTGACTTCGAGGAGCGCCTGAAGAAGGTTCTCAAGGAGATCCGCACCCGCGGCGACATCATCCTGTTCATCGACGAGATCCACACCCTGGTGGGTGCGGGTGCCGCCGAGGGTGCGATCGACGCGGCGAGCATCCTGAAGCCGATGCTGGCCCGTGGCGAGCTGCAGACCATCGGCGCGACGACGCTGGACGAGTACCGCAAGCACCTGGAGAAGGACGCCGCCCTGGAGCGGCGGTTCCAGCCGATCCAGGTGGGTGAGCCGTCGCTGACGCACACCATCGAAATACTGAAGGGCCTGCGGGATCGCTACGAGGCGCACCACCGGGTGAGCATCACCGACGCGGCGTTGGTCGCGGCGGCGACGTTGGCCGACCGGTACATCTCCGACCGGTTCCTGCCCGACAAGGCGATCGACCTGATCGACGAGGCCGGTGCGCGGATGCGGATCCGTCGGATGACGGCGCCGCCGGACCTGCGTGACTTCGACGAGCGGATCGCCCAGGTGCGCCGGGACAAGGAATCCGCGATCGACGCGCAGGACTTCGAGCGGGCCGCGCAGTTGCGGGACAAGGAGAAGCAGCTCCTTGGTCAGAAGGCGCAGCGGGAGAAGGAGTGGAAGGCCGGCGACCTGGACGTGGTTTCCGAGGTCGACGACGAGCAGATCGCCGAGGTGCTGGCGAACTGGACCGGTATCCCGGTCTACAAGCTGACCGAGGAGGAGACCTCCCGGCTGCTGCGTATGGAGGACGAGCTGCACAAGCGGGTCGTCGGCCAGGAGGACGCGGTCCGGGCGGTGTCGAAGGCGATCCGGCGTACCCGGGCCGGTCTGAAGGACCCGAAGCGGCCGTCCGGCTCGTTCATCTTCGCCGGTCCGTCCGGTGTCGGTAAGACCGAGCTGTCCAAGGCACTGGCGGAGTTCCTCTTCGGTAGCGAGGACGCGCTGATCCAGCTGGACATGTCCGAGTTCCACGACCGGTACACGGTGTCGCGGCTGGTCGGGGCGCCTCCCGGTTACGTCGGTTACGACGAGGGTGGCCAGCTGACCGAGAAGGTGCGGCGCCGGCCGTTCTCGGTGGTCCTGTTCGACGAGATCGAGAAGGCTCACCCGGACGTGTTCAACACCCTGCTCCAGATTCTGGAGGACGGGCGGTTGACCGACGGTCAGGGCCGGATCGTGGACTTCAAGAACACGGTCATCATCCTGACCACCAACCTGGGTACCAGGGACGTGGCCAAGGCGGTCTCGATGGGCTTCCAGGCCTCGGAGGATTCCGACTCGAACTACGAGCGGATGAAGCAGAAGGTCAACGACGAGCTGAAGCAGCACTTCCGGCCGGAGTTCCTCAACCGGATCGACGACACGATCGTGTTCCACCAGCTCAACCAGACCGAGATCCTCTCGATCGTGGACATCATGATCCAGCGGATCGAGACCCAGCTCCGTAACAAGGACATGGGCCTCGAGCTGACCGACAACGCCAAGAAGTACCTGGCGAAGAAGGGCTTCGACCCGGTGCTGGGCGCCCGGCCGCTGCGTCGGACGATCCAGCGCGACATCGAGGACAACCTGTCCGAGCGGATCCTGTTCAACGAGTTGACCCCGGGGCAGATCGTCGTCGTCGACTGCGAGGGCGACCCCGACAACACCGACAAGTCCAAGCTGGTCTTCCGCGGCGCGGAGAAGCCGGTCCCGGTGCCCGACGCGGTGCCGGCCGACCTCGGCAACACCGCCGCGGCCGGCGCGGACGAGTAGGCGGCGGCTCGGTAACAGACGGTTCGGCCCGGTGGCAGTCGCCACCGGGCCGAATTCGTTCGTGCGGAACGGGGGCTATCCGTCGGTGCCCTCGCCGGCCAGCACGCAGGTGTCGTCGACCATCTCGACCAGGCCGTCCTCGATAAGCCCGGCCAGCGCCCGGGAGCGTTGCAGGTCGTCCGACCAGACCAGATCCAGCCGGGCCCGGGGCACCGGGCCGGTAGCCTCCCGGAGTACGGCCAGCAGCTTGCCCCGGACCTGCCGGTCAGTGCCGGCGTACCGCTGTGGGCGGCGGGTCGGGCCGGACGGCGCGGTACGCCCCGACGCCCGCCACGCGCACCGGGCGGCCAGCGGACAGTCGACACACCGGGGTGCCCGGGCGGTGCAGACCAGCGCCCCCAGCTCCATGAACGCGGCGCTGGCCCGGGCGGCCCGCTCCGGTACCGCCGGCAGCAGTGCCTCGGTGGCGACCAGGTCGGCGGGACGGGTCGCCGGCCCCGCGTCCGGTTCCCCGGCAACGGCCCGGGCCACCAGCCGGCGTACGTTCGTGTCCACCACCGGATGCCTCTGGCCGTACGCGAACGCCGCTACCGCCCGGGCGGTGTAGTCGCCGACGCCGGGCAGCGCCAGCAACTCCTCCAGGGTGGATGGCACCTCCCCGCCATGTCGCCGCAGTACGGCCACCGCACACTCGTGCAGCCGCAGCGCCCGTCGGGGATAGCCGAGCCGCCCCCACATCCGGATCGCCTCGGCCGGAGTGTCGGCGGCCAGGTCGGCCGGTGCGGGCCACCGGGCGAGCCAGGCCCGCCAGGCGGGAAGTACCCGCACCACCGGGGTCTGCTGCAGCATGACCTCGCTGACCAGGATCGGCCACGCCCCGATGCCGGGCTCTCGCCAGGGCAGGTCGCGGGCGTTCTCGTCGTACCACCGGATGGCGTCGGCGGCGAGTGGTGTAGTCGACATGGCGCCGTCGATCCTGTCATGCCGGCCGGGCGCCCGGTCGCGGCCGGGCCGTCCCGGAGCGTGGGCCGGAGGCCGGGTCGGGTCCCGGACGGGGTGGACGATCCGGCAGACTGCCCGGATGAACGAGCTCGCGATCACCGTCATCGGTCCGGACCGGCCCGGCATCGTGGCCGACGTGACGGAGGCGCTGGCCCAGGTCGGGGCCAACCTGACCGACTCGACCATGACCCGGTTGCGCGGGCACTTCGCGATGACGTTGATCTGCGTCGGCCCGTCCGGTGCCGAGGCGGAGGCGGCGCTCGCCCCGGTCGTCGGGGACGGCCCGCTGGTGGCGACGGTTCGCCCGGTCGGCGCCGAAGCGACGAGTACGCCGCTCGGCGAGCCGTACCTGATGGCCGTGCACGGGGCCGATCGGCTCGGCATCGTCGCCGCGCTGACCCGGGTGATCGCCGAGGCCGGCGGCAACGTCACCGACCTGACCACCCGGCTGACCGGGCCGCTCTACGTCCTCCTCGCCGAGGTGGAGTTGCGGCCGGGCGCGGCCGACGGGATCGCCGCCCGGCTGGCCGAGGTGGCCGCCGGGCTGGACGTGGAGGTCACCCTGCGGCGAGCCGACTCGGACCTGCTGTGACCGGGAAGGACGGTTCCGGGATGGTCGAGGAGTGCGACCTGGGCGACTGGACCCCCGAGCTGCTCGGTGACCCGGGCCGGGTACGCCCGGTGGTGACCGCGCCGGCCGGGGTGCTGAGCCGGGCAGGTGTCACCGTGGACCCGTGCGACGACGAGGTGGTCCGACTCGCCGCCGATTTGGTGGCCACGATGCGGGTCTCGCCCGGCTGCGTGGGCCTGGCCGCACCGCAGATCGGGATCGGCGCCCGGGTCTTCGCGGTGGACGTGACCGGGCATCCCAAGACCGTCACCTCGCACGGCACCTTCGTGCTCTGCAACGCCGAGATCGTCGAGGCGAGCCGATGGCGGCCGGGGCGGGAGGGCTGCATGTCGGTCCCCGACCTGACCGGTGACGTGAAGCGGGCCAGCCGGGTAGTGGTGCGCGGGGTCCTGCCCGGCACCGGCGAGGCCGTCCGGGTGGTCACCGACGGCTTCGAGGCCCGGGCGCTTCAGCACGAGATCGACCACTGCGCGGGCCGGCTGTTCCTGGACCGGGTGGCCGGCGCGCACGCCGTCTACCAGCGCAAGGTCTATCTGTGAGCTGCGGCGCGGATACACCGGGCCGGGGCCCCGGCGCGTCGCGGGGGTCAGGGCCACGCGTGCCGATACGGTGAAACCATTATGCGTCTGACGGTTGGCCCCCTGCCGCCCGCCGTGTATTGGCGGCGTCGAGCCGTCGTGCTCGGCGCTCTGCTGCTCTTCCTGATCGTGCTGCTCTACTCCTGCATCAACACGGGCGGGGCGGACGACTCCGGAGGGGACAAGACCGCCGATCCCGGGCCGTCCCCGACGCTCACCCCGCACGTGGATCCTTCCGCGTCCGGCCCTCCCGACTCGGGTGCTCCGGAGCCGGGTGGTCCGGGCGGTGAGGAGCCGTCCGACCCGCCCGCGGACGACGGAGGGTCGGTCGAGCCGGCGGGTGGCGGTGAGGTGCCACCGGCGCCGCCGCCGGTCGCCAACGAGTGCACCGACCAGGAGATTTCGGTGATTCCGGTGCCCTCGCGGACCTCGGCCCAGCGGGGGCAGCCGATCGACCTGCGACTCAGGATCAAGAACGTCTCCGACCGGACCTGCAACCGGGACGTCGGCGCAGACCTCCAGGAGCTGTACATCAAGTCCGGCGCCCGGAAGGTCTGGTCGTCGGACGTGTGCAGCGAGGTCCGCTCCAACGACGTCCGGGCGTTCCCGCCCAACCACGAGAACGAGTACAGGGTCTCCTGGAACGGGCGGGAGAGCTCCAGGTGCAGCAACCAGCTCGCCGCCGGGCCCTATCCGGCGGCCGGCACATACCAGCTCTTCGGCCGGCTCGGCAACAAGCACAGCGACCCGGTCCGGATCACCATCACCGGCTGACCGACGGCACCGTCCGGTCGCCACCGGACCGGACCGCCGCCCGCCGGCGGCCCCGCCCGCCGGACGCCGCCGGTCGCGGTCAGCCGACTCCGAAGATCGGGGCTGGCCGACGCCGCCGGTCGGGTCAGACGTAGCGCTCCAGGATCGACGCCTCGGCGAGCCGGGACAACCCTTCCCGTACGCCCCTGGCGCGGGCGTCGCCGACCCCGTCGACGGCCTGCAGATCCTCCACGGTGGCGCCGAGCAGCCGTTGCAGGCTGCCGAAGTGGCCGACGAGCCGGTCGACCACCAGCCCGGGCAGCCGGGGCACCTTGGCGAGCAGCCGGAAACCGCGCGGGCTGACCGCCGCGTCCAGCGCGTCGGAGGCACCCGGATAGCCGATCGCCTTGGCGACCGCGACCAGGTCGATCAGCTCGGTGGCGGTGAGCAGGTCCAGCTCGACCAGCGCCTCGTCGAGGGTCCGCGCCTTGCGGCCGATCGGCAGGTAGTCGCGGATCACCAGGGTCCGGTCGGCGTCCACCCCGGCCATCAGCTCGTCGAGTTGGAGGGCGAGCAGCCGGCCGTCGGTGCCCAGCTCCACCACGTAGCCGGCGATCTCGTCGGCGATCCGGCGGACCATCTCCAGCCGCTGCACCACGGCGACCGCGTCCCGTACGGTGACCAGATCCTCGATCTCCAGCGCGGAGAGGGTGCCGGAGACCTCGTCGAGGCGCAGCTTGTAACGCTCCAGGGTGGCCAGTGCCTGGTTGGCCCGGGACAGGATCGCGGCCGAGTCGTCCAGCACGTGCCGCTGGCCGTTGACGTAGAGGCTGATGATCCGCATCGACTGGCTGACCGAGATCACCGGGAAGCCGGTCTGCCGGGCGACCCGCTCGGCGGTGCGGTGCCGGGTGCCGGACTCCTCGGTCGGGATCGTGGGGTCGGGCATCAGGTGCACGGCGGCCCGGACGATCCGGGTGCCGTCGCTGGAGAGCACGACGGCGCCGTCCATCTTGCACAGTTCGCGGACCCGGGTTGCGGAGAACTCGACGTCGAGCGGGAAGCCGCCGGTGCAGAGCGTCTCGACGACCCGGTCGTAGCCGAGCACTATCAGGGCCCCCGTGCGGCCGCGCAGGATGCGCTCCAGCCCGTCCCGCAGCGCCGTGCCCGGCGCCATCAGCGCCAGGTTGGCCCGCAACGGGTCACCCGTCGGCCCCGTCGCGTTCATGGTCATGCCGACGCCGATGGGACGGGCCGAGGTGCCGGCGCTGGTACGGACAGGAGAAGCCGCGCTGGCGGTTCGGTTCGCGTCGCGGTCGATCGGCACTCGGACATTCTACGGACCGCCCTGCGTTCGGTGCCGTCGCGGTTACTGTGACGTGCCACTGTGCCTGCTTCCTCCCATCGGCGTGCCGTTCGGTTCCGTCCGGGGCCGGCCGGGTTAGTGTCCAGTTTGTAGCTGATTGGCGAGCCCTGCGAGGCGTCGCCGTTCGCCCGGCCGCAGGTGGCAACGGCCGTAAGCATGCCATGCCCCGGCCAACAGCAGCCCGATGTGACCGTATGGTTACTCAGCTGACACCCGCGCCACGGACTGCAGCGCCGATCGGACGTCGGTGACTTCCATCACCCGCATGTTCTCCGGGGTCACTCCGCTGGCGCCCGGCCCGCAGCCGGTCGGCACGAGGGCGTACTTGAAGCCGAGCCGGGCCGCCTCCGCCAGCCGGCGCGGCACCGCGGCGACCCTGCGCACCTCACCGGTCAGCCCCACCTCGCCGATCGCGACCAGATCCGGTGCGATGGCCAGGTTGAGCCCGCCGGAGGCGACCGCCAGCGCGACGGCGAGGTCGGCGGCCGGCTCGACCACCCGGATCCCGCCGACGGTGGCGGCGAAGACCTCCCGGTCGTGCAGGGTCAGCCGCTCCGTCCGGCGCTGCAGCACCGCCAGCACCATCGCCAACCGGGCGCTGTCCAACCCGGAGACGGTCCGCCGGGGAGACCCGGCCACCGTCGCGCCGATCAGCGCCTGGACCTCGGTGACCAGCGCCCGCCGGCCCTCCATCGCGACCGTCACGCAGGTGCCGGGGACCGGGTCGGCGGAGCGGGTCAGGAACAGCCCGGAGGGGTCGGCGAGGCTGCTGATCCCGCCCTCGTGCATCTCGAAGCAGCCGACCTCGTCGGCGGTGCCGAACCGGTTCTTCACGCCGCGCACCATCCGCAGCGAGGAGTGCTTGTCGCCCTCGAAGTGCAGCACCACGTCGACCAGGTGCTCCAGCACCCGGGGGCCGGCCACCTGGCCGTCCTTGGTGACGTGCCCGACGAGTACGGTCGCGATGCCCCGCTCCTTGGCGACCGCTACCAGGGCGGCGGTGACCGCCCGGACCTGGGTGACCCCGCCCGGCACCCCCTCGGTGCCCGGGGTGGAGACGGTCTGCACCGAATCCAGCACCAGCAGGCCCGGCTTGACCGCGTCGAGGTGGCCGAGGACGGCGGAGAGGTCGTTCTCGGCGGCCAGATAGAGCCGGTCGTGCAGGGTGCCCATCCGCTCGGCCCGCAGCCGGACCTGGCTCACCGACTCCTCGCCGCTGACCACCAGAGACGGGCTGCCGGCACCGGCCGCCCACTGCTGGGCGACGTCGAGCAGCAGGGTCGACTTGCCGACGCCGGGCTCGCCGGCGAGCAACACCACCGCGCCGGGCACCAGGCCGCCGCCGAGGACCCGATCCAGCTCGGGCACGCCGGTGGGGCGGGCCCGGGCCGGGGCGGCGCTGATCGTGGCGATCGGCCGGGCCGGCTCGGCGGGTGCCCGGGAACTTACCACCCGGCCGGAGACGGTGGGGCCGGTGAGCGTCGACTCGACGACGGCGCCCCACTCGCCGCACTCCGGGCATCGGCCGACCCACTTGGGCGGCTGGTGCCCGCAGGCGTCGCACTCGTAGGCGGGGCGGGGGTCGCGGCTCGCGGCGCGACCGCGCCCGGTGGCGGCGCGGGGCGTGGCTCGGCTGGTCGTCACCCGAGCACGCTAACGAATCGGTACGACGGAACCGGCTGCACCCGGCCGGGTCGGCTGCGGCCTACCCGTGCTCTTCCTCACCGACGACCGGCGTACCGACCGGGGCCGGGGTCACCGGCACCGCGACCGGGGCCCGGGCCGACACCTGGGTGCCGCCGAAGTCGAAGACCAGCTCGATGTCGGTGCCGGTCAACAGCGGCTCGGTCAGCCCGGAGAGCTGGAGCCAGCTTCCGGTGGTCTCGTTCAGCACCACGAACCCGCCGGCCGGGATCCGGATCTCGGCCGGCAGCGTCGGGGACGCCGTGGGCGACGCGGTGCCGGCACCCTCGGTCGGGGTCGCCGTCGGCGAACCGTCCGGGGCCGGGCTCCCCGAGGCCTCCGGGGAGGGGCCGCCGGTGGTGGTCGGCGACGGGCTCGCCGAGACGGTGCCGCCCGGGGTCGGCGCGACCGAGGCACCGGCCAGCACCACCGCACGGGCACCGGGGGAGCTGACCCGCACCGTGACGGTCTCGCCGGAGTCGTTGAAGAGGGCGACGTTCATCGGCGCGTCCGCGCCGGCCGGGTAGCCCTGGATGCCCGGGTAGTCGACCGACAGGTTGCGGACCTTGAAGGTGTTGTCGGCCGACTGCGCGTTGGTGCCGACGCTGGTGGGCACCTTGGCGGCGGTCTCGGCGAGCTGACCCGCGCCACACCCGGACAGCAGCAGGGTGGCGGCGGTCGCCGTACCGGCCAGCACCGCGGCGGCTCGCCGAGCCCCCCTGATCGAGCGCGTCACCTGGTCCTCCTTCGTGCGATCCCGGTCGCCGTCGCGATCCGGCGGAACGGGCATGGTGGCCGTACCCGGGCCCAACGGGCTCCAGGGTAGTGGGCGGTGATCGGCTCCCGTACGCCGACCCGGTAACCCGGCGGGGTCCGATCGGGCGGTACCGGCTGGTGGAGAGCGGGGTCAGACCACCCGGCCAGTGGTCACCAGCAGCACGACATCGATCAGCGCGACGAGCATGACGGCCCGGAAGACGGCCACCGGGCGGTCGCCCCGGGCGGCGGCGGCCCGGCCGGCGTACCAGCCGAGCGCCGGGACCACGGCGGCGACCGCGACCGCGGCCAGGCCGGCCCAGGACGGCGGTCCGGGGGGCCCGACCACCAGGGTCGTGGTGGCCGCGAGCAGCAGGCCGGCGGCGGCCAGCCGGGAGCCGGCCGGGCCGAGCCGGTGCGGCAGGCCGCGCACCCCGGTCCGCTCGTCGTCGGCCAGGTCCGGCAGCACGTTCGCGAAGTGCGCCCCGGCGCCGAGCAGAGCGCCCGCCGCGACCAGCCAGGCTGGCGGTGTCGGCCCGCCCGGCAGCCCGAGTACGACGACGGCCGGCAACGCCCCGAACGAGACCGCGTACGGCAGCACCGAGAACGGGGTGGACTTCAGCGGCCAGTTGTAGAGCAGCGCGGAGACCAGGGCGAGGACGACCGCCCCGGCGGCGGCGAGGTTGAGGGTCAGCGCGGGCAGCGGGGTGAGTACGGCCGCGAGCGCGCCCGCCGTGCCGACCAGCCGCCGGCTGACGATGCCGCTGGCCACCGGCTTGTCCCGCCGGCCGACCGCGGTGTCCCGGTCGGCGTCGAGCCGGTCGTTGATCCAGCCGACGGCGAGCTGGCTGGCCAGCACGGAGAGGGCCACCGCCGCGACGCCGCCGGGCGAGTGGCCGACCCCCCAGGCGAGCAGGGCCGAGACGGTGGTCACCGCGACCGCCGGCTCGGGGTGGCTCGCCCGGACCAGCCCTAACACCACATGCGACATATGGGAAGTCTGGTTGTTACCGCTCGGTCGTGCCAGGCTCGATCGCATGCGGACAGCCCGGACCCGACCCGACGCCGGGACCACCGCGCCCGGCGGCCGGGCCCGACCGGCCCGCAACGACCCCCGGCAGTACGACGACCTCGCCGCCGAGTGGTGGCGGCCGGACGGCGCCTTCGCGATGCTGCACTGGCTGGCCGAGGCGCGGGCCGCGCTGGTGCCACCGGCCGCCCGGCCCGGGGCGGTCCTGGTCGACCTCGGCTGCGGCGCCGGGCTGCTCGCCCCCCGGGTGGCCGGCAGGGGATACCGGCACGTCGGGGTGGACCTGGTCCGCTCGGCGCTCGACCAGGCCGCCGCGCACGGGGTCGTTCCGGTGCGCGGGGACGTCGGGGCGGTGCCGCTGGCCGACGGCTGTGCGGACGTGGTGGCCGCCGGTGAGGTGCTGGAGCACGTACCGGACTGGCGGCGGGTGGTGGCCGAGGCGGCCCGGCTGCTCCGGCCCGGCGGCACGCTGGTGCTGGACACCCTCAACGCCACCACGTTGAGCCGGCTGCTGGCGGTACGGGTGGCCGAACTCTTCCCCGGGGTGCCCCGGGGGATCCACGACCCCCGGCTCTTCGTCGACGCCGGGGAGCTGGTCGGCGAGTGCGCCCGGCACGGGATCGCGCTGCGGATCCGGGGCATCCGGCCGGAGGCCTGGGGCACGGCACGCTGGCTGCTGCGCCGGGCCGTCCGACGCTCGGGTCCGGCCGGGGACGGGCGGACCGGGGCCCCGGCCGCGCCACGGATCGTGCCGACCTGGTCGGCGGCGGTGCTCTACCAGGGGTGGGGCACCCGGCAGTTCCGCCCAGACAGAGGAGCCGACACCATGCCGACAACCAGCACCACGCGCGACCGAGCTTCCCTCCCCGCGGCGGAAGCCGGGAACCTCCCGGGTGATTCTTGATGACGATGGACGCGCTCGCCGCGGCCCGCCGGGTGGCGCCGAGATTCGCCGCCCGGGCGGCCGAACACGACCGGGACGGCACGTTCCCGGTGGAGGACTTCGCCGACCTGCGGTCGGCCGGGCTCCTCGGGTTGATGGTTCCGCCCGAGCTGGGCGGGCTGGGGGCCAGCTTCGCCGGGTACGCGGCGGTCGCCACCGAGCTGGCCCGGGGCAACGGCGCCACGGCGCTGGTGTTCAACATGCACGCCTCGGTGACCGGCGCGCTCGGCGCGCTGACCGAGGAGCTGGCCGAGGCGCTCGGCGTACCGGCCGAGGCGCTGGCGGCCCGGGACCGGCTGCTCGCCGAGGCGGCGGCCGGCGCCTGGTACGCGGTGGCGATGAGCGAGCGCGGCGCCGGTTCCCGACTGTCGAAGCTGACCACGACGTACGAGCCGGTGGACGGCGGCTACCACATCAAGGGCGCCAAGACCTTCTGCTCCGGCGCCGGGCACGCCGACGCCTACCTGGTGGCCGCCCGGAGCATCGCCGACCAGTCGGTGGTGTCGCAGTTCCTGGTTCCGGCCGGGCCGGACGGGCTGCACGTGGAGCCGACCTGGGACTCGCTCGGGATGCGGGCCACCGCCTCGCACGACCTGCACCTGGACGTGACGGTGCCGGCCGACCGGCTGCTCGGCGGCGTGGAGGGGCTTGCCCTGGTGGTCGCCCAGCTCATGCCGCACTGGCTGGTGGCCAGCTACGCGGCCGTCTACGTCGGGGTGGCCCGGGCGGCGATCGACGCCGCCGTCGAGCACCTGACCGCCCGCGGGCTGGCCGGGCTGCCGGCGGTACGCGCCCGGGTCGGCCGGGCCGACGCCGCCACCGCCGCCGCCGAGCTGGCGGTGACCGAGGCGGCCCGCCGGGTCGACGAGGCGCCGGGCGACGCCGAGACGAACCGCTGGGTGTGGCGGGCGAAGCTGCTGGCCGGGACGACCGCGGCCGAGGTGGCGGCCTCGATGGTGGAGGCGGCCGGAACCTCGGCGACCCGGCGTGGGCATCCGCTGGAACGTCTCTACCGGGACGCCCGGTGTGGGTCGCTGCACCCGGCGACCTCGGACGTCTGCGCGGACTGGCTCGGCATCGCCGCGCTCGGTGGTGACCCGGACCGGGACGCCGCGACTCCCCGGTGGTGAGCCCGTTTCCGGTTTGCCGGACCGGAAGAGGAGGGGAAGAGGGGCTCATCGGGTATTTGATGGTGCGTGAGCGGCCGCCCGACCGCCACCGGTCGGGCCGCGTCGCGATCGGACACGTTGGCCTCGGCCGCGAGTCCCGGGGGGACGCTCGGGGGTTGGGCTCGGTGGGTGCGTGGAAGCGGGCAGGCGTGCGCGGTGTCGCGATCGGAGGACGGCATGGGGAGCGGAAGCGGGCGGGAAAGCTCCGGAGTGATCGCCGGGGTGGGTGTGGCGCTGCCGCCCACGGCCAGCCAGCAGGAGCTGTGGGCGGGCTTCTTCGCGGGGCACTTCGCCGGGGCCACCAGGGCGCTCGCCGAGCGGATCTTCGCCAACTCCGGGGTACGGCACCGGCAGGCGGCGGTGAATCCGCTGCTGGAGGATGTCTCGGACTGGCCGACCGAGCGCCGGATGCGCCGCTACCAGATCGAGGCGCTGCCGCTGGGCAAGGAGGCGGTCGGTCGGGCGCTGACCGACGCCGGCCTCTCGGCCGGGGAGATCGGCCTCTTCGTGGTCTGCTCGTGTACCGGGTACGCCACGCCGGGCCTGGACATCCTGCTGGCCCGGGACATGGGAATGGCCCCGGACACCCAGCGGATGTTCGTCGGGCACATGGGGTGCTACGCCGCGCTGCCCGGGCTGGCCGCGGCGAATGACTTCGTCACCGCCCGGGGCCGCCCGGCCCTGCTGCTCTGCGCCGAGCTGACCAGTCTGCACATCCAGCCGTCGTCGGCCCGGATGGACACCCAGCAGATCATCTCGCACGCGCTCTTCTCCGACGCGGCCGTCGCCGTGGTGGTCGCACCGGGCAGCCGTGCCGGGTACGCCGTCCGCGAGGTCACCGCGGTCACCGACACCTCGACGGCCGACCACATGACGTGGGAGTTGACCGACACCGGTTTCCGGATGGGACTGTCGCCGAAGGTGCCGCAGGTGCTGGCGGCACACGTCCGTGACCTGGTCACCGACCTGCTGGCCCGGCACGGCAAGCGGATCTCCGAGGTGGACGGTTGGGCGGTGCACCCGGGCGGTCCCCGGATCCTCAACGTGGTGGAGGCGGAACTCGGCCTGCCACCGGAGGCGCTGGCCGCGTCCCGGGCGGTACTCGACGAGTACGGCAACTGTTCGTCGCCGACTTCCTTGCTCATCCTGGAACGACTACGGCGGACGGCCGCGGCACCCCGTACCGTGGTGATGCTCGCGTTCGGACCCGGGCTGACCCTCTACGCGGCACTGCTGGACCGGCAGCCGGGGGTGGCACGGGCCGACGGCACGCGGTCGGCCCAGCGGGCCGGCCGGGGTGGCTCCTAGGATCTCCGCCGGACCGGCGGGAGGAGGCGACCGGTGCGCAGGGTGGCGTTGACGATCGCGGCGGTACTGCTGGTCGGCGTCGGCGGTTGGTGGTCGGTCCGGTCGGCACCGGAGCCGGCCCGGCCAGGGCAGACCGGGGTGGGCCCACCGGAGATGGCGCCGGGGATCGGCGGGGCGGACCTGGCCGGTCGGCAGAGTGGCGGCGTCGCCTGGCACAGCCTGCCGTACTTCCCGCAGACGGTGTGGCGGGAGACGGCGACGCTGAACCAGCGCCGCTTCGTCACCTGGTCGATCGACACCCGCCCGGGCGGTCGCTACCTGCTGCAGTACGTCTGCGTCAGCCTCGGCGAGCTGCACGTCCGGGTACTGCGGGGGGCGACGAAGGGCTGGTCGAAGTCGGTGAGCTGCCCGGGGCCGTTCGGCAGTGTGCAGCTTGTCGCGGCAAGTGACGAGCTGTCGATCGGCGCCCGGCGGCTGAACCACCGGCACGTGGAGGTCGCCCTCCAGGTGGTGGCGCTGCCCTGAGCGGCGTTCCGCCCCGGCCGGCCCGGCTCGCGCGGCGGCGGGCAGGCGGCCTCAGGCGGCGGTCAGCAGGCGGGGCCTCAGGCGGCGGTCAGCAGGCGGGGAAGGTCGGCCTGATAGTCGCCCGGGGAGCCGAGTTCCGGCACGGTCCGGAGGATCTGTCCCGACCGGCTGGCCAGTACGGCGCCGGGTCTGCCGTTCGCGGCGGTGAGATCCAGTGCGGCCCGCAGCTCGGCGGTCGGGTCGGTCAGGAAGCGGGGGGTTCCGCCACCGGGCGGCGGCATGGTCCGGGTGCCCGGTAGGGCCCGCCGGGTGCTGACCGCCACCACGGCGACTCCGGGCGGGGCGGCCCGGACGGCGGCGTCGAGGTGCTGGTCGCACGCGCAGCCGTCGATCAGAAGGATCACGGCGGGAAGGAGTCCCCGTAACGGGACGATCTGGCCGTCCTCGCCCACCAGGTCGAGCGCGGGCAGGGACCGTCCGGCGGATGCCGCCGCGCTGCCCGGGCTCGTCGCGCCGTTCGGGTTCGTCGCGCCACCCGGGTTCGCCTGGGCGCTCGGGTTGCCCGGGGTGCTGCGGGCGGTCGCGGCCGGCCGCTGCGGGGCGGGCCAGGTGATGGCGAAGAGACTGGTCAGGGCGGCCAGCAGGATCGCCGACATGATCAGCAGGGAGAGTCGCAACGGCACGGGACCGGCGGTGGTGGTGGGGACGCCGAGACGCCTGCGCCACCCCTCGCGGCGGGCCTGTAGCCGCAGCTCGCGGCGGACCTGGGCGGATTCGGCGGCCAGTTCGGCCGGGTCGTCGGGTATGACGATCCGGCCCCAGTCGGCGGGCAGGTCGGGTACGCCGTCGAACGGGCCGTTGTCCGGCCGGCCGTCGCCGTCTGCCGACATGCTCATGGCACCCCCTGGCTGCTCACCTGAGGTGTGATTCGGGCTCCACCCCAGCCTCCCCCACCGGGGGGCGTATCGCCAGTGGGCGGCGGTGCCGGGTGCCGAAGAGATATGCTGGAGTGACCGCAACGCCCTACATCCGATTTTTCCGATCCGCCTTGTCGGCCGGTGATCCGTGTGTCACGCAGCGTGCGTAAATCCACTGATCGCCGTCATGTCAAGCCGAAGAAAGACCTCTCACAGGGCCTCTGAGCTGCGCTAACGGTCAGGACTGCGGTGGGACATCGGTGCCTGAGCGTGTTACCCTAGACACAGCGAAAGGGGTTTCGAACCTATGGTTTTCAGTGTCGGCGAGACCGTTGTTTACCCCCACCACGGGGCCGCACTCATCGAGGCAATCGAGACTCGGGTCATCAAGGGCGAGCCCAAGCAGTACCTCGTCCTCAGGGTCGCTCAGGGTGATCTGACGGTCCGGGTGCCCGCCGAGAATGCCGAGATCGTGGGCGTGCGCGAAGTGGTTGGCGAAGAGGGCCTGGGCAAGGTCTTCGATGTCCTCCGTGCCCCGCACACCGAGGAGCCGACCAACTGGTCGCGGCGTTACAAGGCAAATCTGGAGAAGCTGGCCTCCGGTAACCCTCTCAAGGTGGCTGAGGTCGTCCGCGACCTCTGGCGCCGCGAGCGGGAGCGGGGGCTGTCGGCGGGCGAGAAGCGAATGCTCGCCAAGGCCCGCGACATCCTCGTCGGTGAGGTCGCGCTCGCCGAAAAGAGCACCAAGGACGAAGCGGAAACTCTTCTCGACAAGGTGCTCACCGAGGCATAGCCCCACGCCGGCACTTTTCGTCGTGCCTGCGACGTACCCCGAAGAAAGTCCGAGGACCGCGACGTGACCGCGCAGCTCAATCCGCGCGGTGACGTCGCGGTCCTCGTTCCGGCGGCGGGTGCCGGCGTCCGGCTCGGACCGGGCGGCCCGAAGGCACTGCGCCGGATTGGTGGCGAACCGCTGCTGGTGCACGCCGTACGGCGGATCGCCACCGCACCGTCCGTGCACACCATCGTGGTGGCGGCGCCACCCGGTGACGAGGACGCGGTCCGGGCGCTGCTCAAGCCGGTCGCCGAGCTGACCGTGGTGGCCGGCGGTGCCACCCGGCAGGAATCGGTCGCCGCCGCGTTGGCGGCGGTACCCACCGGCCCGGAGATCGTCCTGGTGCACGACGCGGCCCGGGCGCTCACCCCGACCGCCCTGGTCGAGTCGGTCGCCGAGGCGGTCCGTGGCGGCGAGGACGCCGTGATCCCGGTACTTCCGGTGGTCGACACGGTCAAGGAGGTCTCGGCCGCCGGTGTGGTGCTCGGCACCGTGGACCGGTCCGCGCTGCGGGCCGTGCAGACGCCGCAGGGCTTCCGGCGGGCGGTGCTGGCCGCCGCGCACGCCGCCGCCGTCGACCCGCTGACCGACGACGCGGGCCTGGTCGAGAAGCAGGGCGTACGCGTTGCCTGCGTCCCCGGGTCGGAGTACGCGCTGAAGATCACCCGACCGTTCGACCTGGCCCTGGCCGAGCACCTGCTCGGCGCCGTACCGCTCGCCGGGCACCACTGATCGCCTACGCTTCCGGACGTGATCCTTCCGCTGGTCGGTGTCGGCACCGACGTACACGGATTCGAGCCGGGCCGGGCCTGCTGGGTGGCCGGCCTGCACTGGCCCGGCGTGGACGGGCTGGCCGGGCACTCCGACGGTGACGTCGCCGCGCACGCCGCCTGCGACGCACTGCTCTCCGCCGCCGGCCTCGGCGACCTGGGCAGCAACTTCGGGGTGGCCGAGCCGGAGTGGGCCGGCGCCGCCGGGGTGGCACTGCTGGCCGAGACCGCCCGCCGGGTCCGGGCCGCCGGCTTCGAGATCGGCAACGTCTCGATCCAGGTGATCGGGGTACGCCCGAAGATCGGTCCCCGCCGCGACGAGGCCCAGCGGGCGCTGGCGGCGGCGGTCGGCGCCCCGGTCACCGTCTCCGGTACCACCACCGACGGTCTCGGGCTCACCGGCCGGGGCGAAGGGCTGGCCGGGATCGCCGTCGCCCTGATCCACCGGCAGCCCTGACCCGTCCGGCGGCTTCTTGCACCTGTCGAAGCACCGGGTTTCCCGTTGCGAAAACTGACTATCGTAACGTTCGATGGGTTTGTCGACGACGGGGGTGAATGCTTTGACCGATGTGCGGCCCAAGTCGCTGGACGGGAGCGCGAACACTCTGCTCGAACTCGCCGGCCTGCTCCAGACCGGCCGGAGCTGACCATCTCGGCCCGAGTGGCCAGCCCGGCGGCGCACGAGGATGTGGCCGGCAAGACATGCTGCTGGAAGCACTGCGCAACGGCTACGACAAGGCCGGCGGGGCGCTCGACGACTACCTCACCGCTGGGACGCCGCTCCGAGATCTTGGTGAATTGGGGTCCGTGGCTAACCATTCTTCAGCAAGAATCTTGGTAGGTCCTGTATGGCGCGTTGCAGTTGGCCCGCGAGCTAGATCGGTGATCCGATGCGGTCGTCCCGGTAGGCGCGTAGCAGGCCGAGACGGGCCGGCTGACAGGGCCACGGTGCGCCACAGGTCACCGGAACTCGATTCGACCAGTCGCGAGACCTGGGAGCTGGTGCGGAACAGCAAGGATCGGTCGGGGCCGGTGCTGGCGTTCGGGCCGGCGGCCTGGCGCACCTTCGTCCGGGGTGTTGCCCCGCATCGGTAGTCGATTTGACGATCGCCCCCCGCGTCCGTGTGGCAGCACGGGCACGGGGGCGTCGCCATGCTCGGCCTCGGCGGGAGTCCCTTTGACGGGATCGCATCGAGGATCGCGAGCGCGGAATCCGAGGCGGGCTCGGCAGTGGGGAGGCATCCGACCAGGTGACCGGGGCATTAGTGGACCAAGCCTGACGCCACGGGGGGAGCGCCAGGCTTGGTCCCGTCTACGGTACCGCGCATCCGGGCTGCTGGGGAGTGGGCATTCGGCGGGTCGTCGGTCAGCTGGCCGGCGACCGTCGGTTGACGGCCGGGGAGTGGGCGTTCGGTAAGTCGGGCGTGCGTATCCGGCGGGACAGCGCCGGATAGGCTCGGGCCGTGTCCAGCGACGCCGATTCCGACCAGTTCTCCTCCGCCGAAGGGTACGTCCAGCGCGCCGAACTGCTCGCCGAGCTCGGCCGCTACGACGAAGCGGCCGCGGAAGTCGGATTCGCGATCGCGCTCGACCCGTCGCATGTGCCTGCGCTGGTCATGCTCGCGATGGTCAAGCTCGCGGGTGGCAGGCCGGGGGAGGCGCTGGATGCCGCCGAGTCGGCCGTCGCCGCCGCTCCGGAGCTGATCCACCCGCTGGTGATCCGAGGACAGGCCCTGGCGGACCTGCGCCGGTTCAAGGAGGCGGCGGCGACGGCCGACGAGATCCTCGCGCTCGGCCCCGACGACGCGTACGCCCAGCGCAGCGCGGCGGCGATCCTGGGTGAGTCGCGCAACGGGCAGCAGGCGCTCAACGCCGCGTGGCGGGGTGTCGAGCTGGCGCCGCAGGAGCCGCAGGCGCACCTGGTGCTGGGCCTGGTGGCGGCCAGGATGCAGATGTTCGACCTGGCCGAGCGGGCGTACCGGGAGGCGCTGCGGCTGGACCCCGAACTGGCGGCGGCGCAGCACAACATCGGGGTGATCCGGCTGGAGCAGCGGCGCTACTCGGAGGCGCTGGAACATCTGGCGGACGCGGCGGCGCTGGAGCCGACCAGCCGGGACGGCGCCCGGGCGATCGGCGGCGGGCTGCGGCAACTCCTGATGTACGGCGCCGGCTACACCATCGTGGTGTCGATCCTGGTGGCCTGCCTGGCGGCGGCGAACCCGGTGTCGTCCCGGCTCTGGGCCGGGCTCGCGGCGGTGACCGGCGGCGTTCTGGTCTGGCGCTTCGCCAGACGGGTGCCGAACCTGGGCCGGGGGCGGCTGCCCGACCTGATCCGTTCCGACCGGCTGTTGGCCCTCGCCGTCTACGCCGTGGTTGCCGGACCGTGCCTGATCCTGCTCTACGCGATCCTCGGCTCGCCGTGGCCGCTGGTGCTGGCGCTGGTCACCACCGCCGCGACGCAGTTGGCGGTGCTCTTCGGCTGGTCACCCGACCGCGACTGATGGCATGACCTGTATCGGACAGCGTGGATGAACGGGTAGAGTCCGGGACAGAACATCCCGTTTCTCTGCGGCTTGCTCGTGCCGGCGGAACGTTCGGGGGTGCGATGGCTCGGCAGTGGACGCAGCGATGGAGCCGCCGGATCGGCGTGACGGTGTGCGGGGTGTTGGTGCTCACGGGTTGCACCAGCGAAACCGGACCGGAACCGCCGGCACCCAAGGTGAGCACCGAAGAGTTCGAGCAACGACTGACCGAGCACCTGTCCCGCGCGGTGGCCGGGGCGCTCGAGTCCGACGCGCAGGCAACCGCGCCGAGCCACTCCCGGAGGGCAGGCTGCGCAGACCTGCCCGGGGGCGGCCCGAGCTGGGGTGTCCGGCCCCGGGCGGAGCTGACGGTCTCCGCTGCGGAGCAGGCCGGGAAGTACCTCGACGACGTGGAGATGTGGATGCTTCGCGAGGGCTTCGCCGAACATGCCAAGAGGTTGCGGACCGGCACGCCCGCCGACGTCCGGGAGATCACCGCCGTGCACGAGGACGGCACCGAGTTGCTCATGGAAATGCCTCTGGAGAGTGGGCGGTTCACGGTCGCCCTGACCGGGCCGTGCACCTGGCCGCCGGATCGGCCCGGTGGCCCGCCGTCCGCCGGGCAGCTTCCACCCCTCCCGGCACCGTCCGGGCCGACGCAGACCCGCAGCGAGGACTCCGCCGACCCGTGCCGGTCGCCGAAGCTCTATGTCTACAACCTCACCTCCCGGCCCTTTGCCGGCCGCGGCCCGCACCTGATGGCGATGGTCAGGTACTCCGACGAGCGGGAGCTGGAGTACACCGAGATTCTGCTGCCCAAGAAATGGGAACCCCGGTACCAGTCCGGCACCTCCCGCCGGGACCTCGACCAGGTGCAGCTCCTCGTCTGCGTACGGGTGACGGCGTCCCGGGACTCGCGGCAGGACGTTACCTGCAGTTACGCGCATGAGCAGGCGCTGCTGGCCGGTGGCAGCCCGTTCACCTTCGACCTGTTCGAGAGCGCCTACCACGTAACGGTTCGGGAAGCCCGCAGCGGCAAGCTGGTCAGCGAGTTCACCGTGCCCGGGCGGCAGAGCGCCGAGGACAGCTGCCCGTTCCGCATGCACTACAACCGAAAGCTGGCCCGGGGCATCGACGAGGCGGCCTTGCAGAAGAGACTGCGGCCGCTGGTCGAGGCAGACCGGTGACCAGGCCGTCGGGGTCGGCTCAGCCGGTGCCCCGGCCGGACCAGGTCCAGGCGTACCCGGTGTCCTCGCAGGACAGTGCCGGGCCGCAGAGGTCGAGCGGGCGGAAGGTGTCGACCATGACGGCCAGCTCGTCGAAGCTCTCCGCCCCGATCGCCCGCTCCGGGGCGCCGGGCTGCGGGCCGTGGGTGAAGCCGGCCGGGTGCAGCGAGATCGAGCCCTGCGCGATGCCGGAGCCGCGCCGCGCCTCGTAGTTGCCGCCGGTGTAGAAGAGCATCTCATCGGAGTCGACGTTGTGGTGGTTGTACGGCACCGGGACGGCCAGCGGGTGGTAGTCGACCTTGCGGGGCACGAAGGAGCAGATCACGAAGTTCGGCCCCTGGAAGGTCTGGTGCACCGGCGGTGGCTGGTGGATCCGACCGGTGATCGGCTCGAAGTCGTGGATGGAGAACGCCCACGGGTAGAGGTGGCCGTCCCAGCCGACGACGTCGAAGGGGTGGTTGGCGTACACGTGCCGGGTCCAGCCCCGGCGGTGCTGGACGTACACCTCCACGTCGGTCTCCTCGACCAGCAGCGGGGACTCCGGGCCCCGGATGTCCCGCTCACAGTAGGGGGAGTGTTCGAGGAACTGGCCGCGTACCGAGAGGTAGCGCTTGGGCGGGCCGATGTGCCCGGAGGCCTCGACGACGAGCATCCGCAGCGGCTCCGGGGCGACCGGCACGATCCGGTACACCACCGAGGTCGGGATGATCACGTAGTCCCCGGCGGTCACTCCGAGCACGCCGAAACTGGACTCGACCCGGGCCGCGCCGGACTCGACGTAGAGGCACTCGTCGCCGACCGCGTTGCGGTAGAGCGGGGAGGGCCGGTCGGCGACGACGTAGGAGATCCGGACGTCGTCGTTGGCGAGCAGGTGCTGCCGGCCCAGGATCGCGTCGGTGCCGGCTCCGCCGTCGAGTTTGTGGGTACGCAGGTGACGGGGCTTGAGCGGCAGGTTCGGCACCCGCTGCCAGGCCGGCGGGGTGAACTCCTCGGCGGCGACGATCGCGGTCGGCAGGTAGCGGTGGTAGAGCAGCGACGAGTCGGCGGAGAAGCCCTCCTGGCCCATCAGCTCCTCGGCGTAGAGGCTGCCGTCGGGCTGCCGGAACTGGGTGTGGCGCTTCCGGGGAACCTCGCCGACGCTGCGGTAGTACGGCATGATCGCCTCCGTTTTGTCCCAGTCACCGGCCGACGGTGTCCGATAATCGGACGGTGTTGTCCGCTAGTCGTAGCGTCCCGTAAGTTCTCTGTTCGTGTCAACGCAGGTACCTCGGCTCTTCGCCGGGCTGGTCGACGACGCCGCCGTCTTCCCGCCCGGCAGCGCCACGCTGCCCGACGCGGTCGCCGCGCACCGCCGGCACCGGGGCGCCTGGTACGCCCCGCTGGTCGGCCCCCTGCTGCTGCCCGCCTCCGCCCTGCCCAGCCTGCCGGCGCTGCTCGCCGACGACGAGCCGATCGACGTCGGCGTGATCGGCGACGTCCCCGTGGCAGAGCTGTACCCGCTGCGCGACCGCACCGACCCGCGGATCCGGATCCGCCAGGTCGAGATGGCGGTGGCCAAGCGGGGCGAGGACCCGCTGCCCGGGCTCGCCGCACTCGCCGAACTTCCCGGCCAGCTCGACGACGCCGACGTCTACGCGGAGATCCCGCTCACCTGGGGGCTGCTCGGCGCGCTCGACCGGCTGGCCGACGAGCGGGCCGGCGGCCGGCGGATCGCGGCCAAGTTCCGCACCGGCGGGCTGGCCGCCGAACTCTTCCCCACCCCGGTCGAGCTGGCGGCGGTGATCGGCGCCTGTCGGGACCGGGACCTGCCGTTCAAGCTCACCGCCGGGCTGCACCACGCCATCCGGCACATCGACCCGGAGACCGGCTTCACCCACCACGGCTTCGTCAACGTCCTTGCCGGCACCGCCGTGGCCTGCGCCGGCGCCGAGGTCTCCGAGGTGGCCGAGACGCTGGCCGCGACCGACCCGCTGCCGCTGGTCGAGGCGGCCCGGTCCCGGCGCGAGGAGCCACGTCCACTATGGAGCGGGTTTGGCTCGTGCAGCGTGATGGAACCGCTGATCGACCTGGTCCGGCTGGGACTGGTGAACGGAGGCTTCGAGTCGTGACGGTTGGGGGACGGGTGTGACCTGGGTGACGGAGGCGACGGGTTCGGCGTACGGGGTGCACAACCTCCCGTACGGGGTCTTCCGGTCGGCGGGGCGGGCGCGCCGGATCGGCGTACGGATCGGCGATTTCGTCCTCGACCTGGACGGCGCGGAGGCGGCCGGGCTGATCCTGGCCGGCGATGCGCTGCGCCAGCCGACGCTGAACGCGTTCCTGGCGCTCGGCCGGGCGCAGTGGAGCACCGTCCGGACCCGGATCGTGCAGCTGCTGACCGACGAGCGGCACCGGGCGGCGGTGGCTCCGCTGCTGGTCCCGCTCGACCAGGTCGAGTTGGTGCTGCCGTTCGAGGTCGGCGACTACGTCGACTTCTACTCCTCCGAGCACCACGCGAGCAACGTCGGCAAGATCTTCCGGCCGGACGGGGAGGCGCTGCTGCCGAACTGGCGGCACCTGCCGGTCGGCTACCACGGCCGGGCCGGCACGGTGGTGGTCTCCGGTACCCCGGTGGTCCGCCCGACGGGGCAGCGCGGCACCCCGGACGGTCCGGTGTACGGGCCGTCGACCCGGCTGGACATCGAGGCCGAGGTGGGTTTCGTGGTCGGCGTACCGTCGGCGCTGGGCGAACGGGTCGGGGTGGCCGACTTCCCGGCGCACGTCTTCGGGGTGGTGCTGCTCAACGACTGGTCGGCCCGGGACATCCAGGCATGGGAGTACCAGCCACTCGGGCCGTTCCTCGGCAAGTCGTTCTGCACCTCGGTCTCGCCCTGGGTGGTGCCGTTGGAGGCGCTGGCCGACGCCTGGGTGCCGGCCCCGGAGCAGGAGCCGGCGGTGCTCGACTACCTGCGGGACGTACCGCACCTGGGGCTGGACCTGCGGCTGACGGTGGACTGGAACGGCACCCGGGTCAGCGAGCCGCCGTTCGCCGGGATGTACTGGACGCCGGCCCAGCAGCTCGCCCACCTGACGGTGAACGGGGCGGCGCTGCGTACCGGTGATCTCTACGCCTCCGGCACCGTCTCCGGTCCGCGCCGCGAGCAGGTCGGCTCGTTCCTCGAACTGACCTGGGGTGGCACCGAGCCGGTGACGCTCTCCGACGGGGCGACCCGGACCTTCCTGGCCGACGGTGACACGGTCGGGATCGGCGCCACCGCGCCGGGGCCGAACGGCACCACGGTCGGGCTCGGTGAGGTCGTCGGGACGATCGCTCCGGCCCGCCCGGACTGAGCCGGCGGTCGGTCTCCCGCCGCCGGTCGGACGAAGTGTGCGATTGATCGGTCGAGACGAGTAACAGGATTGCTCGTCGCGCGTTGACTTACCCGGACGGTGACAAACCCGTCATCAAGTGTTATTAAGCTTGAAAGGGTACAAATATGTTCAACGCGGAAGTTGCTCGCTGGCGCAAGAGCAGCCGTTCGAACGATCAGGGGCTCTGCATCGAGGTGGCCGACAACCTGCCCGGAGTGGTCGGCGTGCGTGACTCGAAGGACCCGGACCCGGTGCTGTCGTTCGAACCGGCCAGTTGGGCGGCGTTCGTGACCGCGACCAGGACGGGCGCGTTCGGAAGCTGATCGACACCGCGCGGTTCCGAGCACTGCCGGAACCGCGCGGTCACGGGGAACACTTCGCCACGACATTCGTTCGCACTCCGTACTGTCACGTTATGATCACTCTGTGGCGGTCTGGAGTGTGAACTGTCCTCACCACGCCGTACCGTGACAGGCGGGGAGGTGCCCATGTCGACGGTGGCGTTCAGCCGACTGATCCAGGCACCCGCCGACGAACTGTGGCGGGTCTTCACCGACCTGCCCGACCGCCCCCGATGGCTCTGTCAGGTCGACGAGGTGCAGGTGCTGCGCCAGACCGGGCAGCCGGCACCGGAGGAGAGCGTCGCGCCACCCAGGTCCGGCCGGGAATCCGGCACCAGCCTCGGGGTCGGCACCGTCTGGCGGGAGAGCCGGCCCGGCCCGGACGGCACCGTGATGGTCGAGGAGTTCACGGTCCAGGAGGCGGTGCCGGCCCGGCGACTCGTCGTCAGCTCGTCAGGCAACGGCGTCGACTATCTGACGACGTACACCTTCGCTCCGGTGCCGGCGCGACCGCCGGGCCGGGGCCGGACCGTGGTGACGGTCAGCCACCAGGGTGTGCCGACCGCGCGGTACAGCCGGTTGCTCGCGGTGGTCTTCGGTGGGCTCGCCGCGCGGGCCGGCGAGGGCGCGCTGCGCCGGGACCTGGCCGACCTGGCCGCGACCGCCGCCCGCTCCGGACGAAGCGGCCCGGCCGTCGCCGCCTGACCGGCCGACGGAGTCCGCGCCCGCCGGCTACCCCGATCGGGCACCTGCCAGGTGGCGGCCGCCCGACCCTGGATAGGGTTCCGGCGGAGGTGTCCGGGCATGGCAACGCCGAACGGCGCGCGAAACCGGCCGCGGACGGCGGTCGCCATCGTGGTGACGGCGCTGCTCCTGGCCGGGGCCGCCGTGATCGTCTACCGGGTGCTGGCGCCCGCCGAGGTGAGTACTCCGGCCCGGGGCGACTATCCGGCTCCGGTGACCGTCCGGCCCGGCGTCGTCGGCACCCTCAACGCGGCACCGCTGATCGTCGACGACCGGATCAGGGTCTACGCCACCACCCGGCAGATCCGAGCCGACCGGCCGATCGACGCACCGACCCGGCGCACGCCGTACTGGTCGTACCGGCGCTGGCCGGCCCAGGTGGCGGGGGTGGCGGCCGACGGTGGCACGGTGCTGACCCGCTGGTCGGACGGCGAGCTGGTGGCGCTGGACGCCCGTACCGGCACGGTCCGCTGGCGGGCGGCCGGACCGCGTCCCGGGCACGGCTACCTCGGCCGGCGTACCGGAGCGGCCACCGTCTACGCCCCGACCGGCCTGCACACCGCCCACGGCTCGACCGGGCGGCCCGTCCTGGTGGTCGGGGAGGCCGCCGACCGGCGCGGCATCGACCTCGACTCCGGCCGGGAACTGTGGCGCCTCGCCGCCGACCCGGCCTGCCCGGACGGTGCTGGCCCGGATGGCCCGGCCGGTGCTGGCCCGGACGGCGCGGACGGTGGTGGCCCGGACGGCGCGGACGGTGGTGGCCCGGACGGCGCGGACGGTGGTGGCCCGGACGGCGCGGACGGTGGTGGCCCGGACGGCGCGGACGGTGGTGGCCCGGACGGCGCGGACGGTGGTGGCCCGGACGGCGCGGACGGTGGTGGCCCGGACGGCCCGGCCGGCGCGGACGGCGGCCCGGACGGCGCGGACGCGGCGGCGGGTCAGGGGCTGACCACCGTCGACGGGCTCTTCACCGTCGTCGACGTCTGCGCCGGATCGGTCGAGGTGGAATTCCGCGACGTGGCCACCGGCGCCCTCGTCGGGCGCTGGCGTCCCGACGATTCCGGGCGGCCGGTGCAGGTCAGCCCGGTCGGCTGTGCGACCGGGAGGTCCGGTTGCCGGGCCCTGCGCACGGTCAGCGGTGGCGTGACCCGGGGCTGGCTGCTCGACGGGGCCCGCCCGGTGCCGGCCCCGGCACTGGACGCGCCCGAGGCGGTCCTGGTCGACGAGGTCGCGGTGACCCCGGACGGGACCGGGCTGCTGGCCCGGTCGGTGCGGACCGGTGCCGAACTGTGGCGCTGGTCCGAGGCCGGGCAGGCCCGGCTGATCGCCACCCAACCCGGCCGCGTGCACCTGCGTACCGCCGGAGGTGACCTGGTCACCCTGGACTCGGCGACCGGGGCGGAACGGTCGCGCTTCCCGTTCACGTACGGCCGGGACTCGACCAGCTGGACACCCGGGTTCGCGTACGCCGCCAGCGGCTTCGTCGCCGTGGAGCGGCTCGCCGAGCCGGTGGACCCGGCCGCCGGGGACGACCGCTACTACCTGGCGGCCCAGCCGGTCATCCTGGCCGGCACCTGACCAGGCCGAGGCGGTGCCGGGCCGGGCGGTGCGCTGACGGAGACTAGGACCCGGCCGCCGCACCGACCTTGCGACGGCGGTGTGCCCGGCGGGCGACGACGAAGAGTCCGCCGGTGAGGATCAGGCCGACGACCAGCGAGGTTCCGACGATCCCCCACGGGGTGCGCAGCGGCGCGAGGAGCCGGCTCGGCTCGCCGACCTCGCCCGGGTCGGGGAAGGTGATCCTTCCGGTGCCGCGCTGCCGCACCGTACCGCTCGCGAGTTCGATGTCGATCTTCCACGGGCCGTTGGGCAGTTCCCGGGGAAACCGCACGCCGACGCTGCCCGACGCACCGGGTTCGAGTGTCGTCCCCTCGATCACCTCGAACGGGCCGGCGCGGGTCCCGGCCGGTCCCTCGGAGAGCGACACCGTGCCACTGAGGTCCAGCGCCCGCCCGCCGGTGTTCGCCACCCGGATGCTCGCCGACGGTACGCCCTGGGCGTCCCGCGCCGGCACCACGTCACCGATCGTGAAACTGGACGGCGGCTCGCCACCGACACCGATGTCGAGATAGACCCGTACGCCGACCCGGTGGATCTGGCTGACGTTGGCCGACTTCTTCGGCGGGGACTTCGTCGAGGCCCAGATGACGGCGTACCGCTCACCCTTCGGTGTTGGTGGCGGTACGTCGAGGGTGGCTCGGATCCGGGTCTTGGCGCCCGGCGGGAGTTCCACCCGCTCCCTGTCCAGGGAGATCCAGGAGCTCAGCTCGTTCTGCGTCCGGCCCTCGGCAAACCGGAACCGGCCCCCTTCGACGCTGGCCGCCGCCGCGTAGAGGTCGACCCGCTGGGCGCGGGAGGTCTTGTTCACCACCAGCAGCTGGCGCCGGATCACGGTGCCGGGCGGCAGGTGGTCCACGATGTAGCGCAGCGCCCGTGGGTCGGCACGGCGGTCCACCGGTGCCTCCAGCAGCTGGATCCCGATTCTCTCGGTGTCGGGGTCGTCCCGACCGGCCGCGCCGGCCTGGGTGGGTGGCAGACCCAGGCCGACGAGGCAGGTGAGGAGCAGCGGTGCCCAGCCCGCCGGTCGCGGCACCGGTCCGGTCGGGACCGCCGCCGTCGCGCGGGGACTACGCCACCGAATGCGTCACCGTCCCGGTGTAGGTGCCGGCCTCGGCGTCCAGCGGCACGTTGATCGACAGCCCTGGATTCCAGGTGGCGGAGTTGTTGCCGGTGCCGCCGACGTGGGTGAACGCGACCACCGGGGTGACGGTGTCCAGCGGCACCGCATCGTCGGAGGTGGCCTGGCCGGGGTTGAAGGTGCCGTTGCCGGTCGAGGTGATCAGGCTCCCCGACCAGTACTCGACCTCGGAGGCGAGGATCGTCTGGCTCGGCGTACCGGTGCCGGTGGTGAAGACGCTCGACGTCACGCTCGCCGCCCAGGAGGCGTCGCCCGAGGCCCGGGCGTCGGTGACGGTGACCGCGCCGAGGGAGCCGTCGATGGTGGTGCCCGGTGCGCCGGAGCCGAGGTCGGCCGAGGTGGGCGCGTCGATGTCGAGAGTGCCGGCGGTGACGTCGAAGGTGACGGTGGTGGTGTCGGTCGGCGCCGCCACGGCGGGTGCGGCGGTGAGTCCCACCGCAGCCGCGGCGGCCGCTCCGATCACGAGCATTCTGGCAAGTCGCACGGACGGTACCTCACGCTTTCTCGAATGGATCTCGTCGATCCGGTGATCTCGGATCCCGGGCCGCGCCCGGTGACCTATTCGAGGAAGATAGGGGATATCGTCCTATTTGCGGGCCAAAAGGAGTTTAATCGTACTTTCTTCGCTTACCGCTGCTGGGTGAGCTGGTCGGCCACCGCGAGGAAGGCGTCGTTCTCGGCCGGGGTGCCGACGGTGACCCGTACGCCCTCACCGGCGAAGGGACGGACGATGATCCCGCGCGCCTCGCAGGCCTGTGCGAACGGCACCGACCGGTCGCCCAACGGCAACCAGACGAAGTTGGCCTGGCTCTCCGGCACCGTCGCCCCGACCGGCCCGGCCGGCAGCCGCTTGCGCAGCGCCTCGGTCACCCGGTCCCGCTCGGCGATCACCAGCGCGCAGCGCCGCCGTACCTCGTCGGCCTGATCGAGCGCGGCCAGCGCCCCCGCCTGGGCGGCCAGGCTGGTGGAGAACGGGGTGACCACCTTGCGTACCGCCGCGGCCACCTCCGGCTGCCCGACCAGGAAGCCGATCCGGAGCCCGGCCAGGCCCCACGCCTTGGAGAGCGTGCGCAGCACCACCACGTTCGGCCGGTCGCCGTAGGCCGCGAGGCCGTCCGGCACCGCCGGGTCGGTGACGAACTCCCGGTACGCCTCGTCGAGCACCACCAGCACGTCGTCCGGCACCGCGGCGAGGAACCGGTCCAGCTCGGGGCGGCGCAGGCTGGTCCCGGTCGGGTTGTTCGGGTTGCAGACCAGGATCAGCCGGGTCCGGTCGGTCACCGCCGCCGCCATCGCGGTCAGGTCGTGCCCGTGGCCGGCGTCGTTGGGCACCCGCACGCTGGTCGCGCCGCTGGTCGCCGCGATGATCGGGTACGCCTCGAAGGAGCGCCACGAGTACACGACCTCGTCCCCGGGCAGGCAGGTCGCCCGGACCAGGTGCTCGGCCAGCGCCACCGACCCGCAGCCGGTGGCGATCCGGTCCGGGTCGACGCCGTGGCGTTCGGCCAGCGCCGCCCGCAGCGCCAGCACGCCCATGTCCGGGTACCGGTGTGCCCCGGCGACCGCCTCGGCGACCGCCTCGACCACCCCCGGCAGCGGACCGTACGGCACCTCGTTGCTGGCCAGTTTGATCGCTTCCGGCAGGCCCAGCTCCCGGGCCAGGTCCGCCGGGCTGCGCCCGGGCACGTAGTTCGGCAGCGCGTCCAGATCGGCGCGGGTCAGCCGGGGAGTCGTCGCGGGACGCTGGCCGGAGTCGGGGGTCGGACCGGTCATGACGCGGGGCCTCCAGAGCGATCGTGCGGGGTGTCGGTGGTCTCGGCCGGGGGACTGGCCGGGGCGGGCGCTCGGACCACCACGGTCTGGCCCCGCTTGTCGTGCAGGGCCTGCCGCAGTGGCCGGTCGAAGAACGGAAGCGCGCAGTCGACGAGCTGGATCAGAAAGCCGATGCCACAGCAACTCCAGAGGAAGACCGGCAGGCCCAGCATGTTGAACCGCCGGAACGAGCGACCGAAGCCCAACTGCTCGGTCTCGGCCAGCGGTACGACCTTGATCCTCATGATCCGCTTGCCGAAGGTCTGCCCGGTGTTGGCCACCGACGGCACCTCGTAGGCGAACCAGAGCGCGACGGCGATCAGCAGGATGACCACCTGCAACCCGTCGGCCTCCGCGCTGACCTGGGGTAGGCCCTCGGTGGTCGACTCGCCGGCCAGCGCACGCCGCCAGATCTCCCGGCTGACCGGCTCGACCTCCTGCACGAAACGCCAGACGAACCAGCTGTTCACCACCACGTTGAGCAGCAGCACCAGGCCGATGTCGATCAGCCGGGCGACCACCCGGGCGCCGAGCGGCGCCAGCTCCAACCCGTGCGGCCGGGGTGGTGGCGCGGCCCAGTACGGACGCGGCCAGCCTGGCGGCGGCGGCCCGTACGGCATTCCGGGCGGCCCGTACGGGTGACCCGCCGGACCGGCACCCGGCCAACCGGGCGCGGACGGCGGTCCGCTCGGCGGTGCGCCGCTGACCGGTGGCGTACCGCCCGTCGGCGGGCCGCTGCCCGGTGGCCCACCCCACGGTGGCCCACCCCACGGCGGGCCACCCCACGGCGCGGCCGGCCCACCGGGCGCACCGGGCGGGGGTGGCGTCGCCGGTGAGCCGGGTGCGGCGGGAGAACCCGGTGCCCCGGGTGGGGCTCCGGCACCGCTGGACGGTGCCGGGGTGGGCTCGGGCTCCTCGGCCGGCGGCGGACCGGGTGGCGGGGTGGCGTCGACGGGCAGCGGTGCGCCCACCCAGCCCTCGCCGTCCCAGTACCGCTGGGTGGTCGGCTCGGCGGGGTCGGCGTACCAGCCCGGCTGCACCGTCACCGGGACGACCTTGATTGAGTCCAGACGTTCACGCTGGCACCTTAACCACCACGGTCTTGGCGAACTTGTCGTGGAGGCACTGCTGGTACGGCTTGTCCCAGAGCTGCCAGAGGCCGTCGAGGTAGTTCAGCCCGGGCACCAGGCCGCCGGCCGCCTGGACCAGGAACCGCCGGGCCAGCGGGGGCCGGCCGATCGTGCCGGCCGGATCCAGCGGGATGATCTTGATCTTCATCACCCGCTTGCCGACCGTCTGCCCGGTCCGTTTCGCCAGCTCCACGTGGTAGACGTACTGGAGGGCGAGCCCGACCAGTAGCAGGCCGGCCTCCAGCAACAGCAGCGGCACCAGGAAGTCCGACAGGTACAGCTCAAGGGTGACGGTGTCCGGATCGGTCACGGTGAAAAAGTCCGCACCCCCCGTGGTGAAGTAGACCACGAAGACCGGGATCGCGATCACCATCATCGTCCCGAAGAGGATCGCCGAGTCGATCAGGTACGCCAGCAGTCGGTCACCGAACGAGGCGAGCGGCTGCCCGGACGGGCTGACCGGCGGCGGCGCCACCGGGTAACCCGGGACCGGCCCGTGGCCCGGCCGGCCCGGCGCGTGCCCCGGAGGGCCGTAGCCGGGCGGGCCGTAGCCGGGCGGCGGGCCGTATCCCTGCGGTGGGACGTACCCCTGCGGCGGCGGATGCATGGTGGGAGGCTGCTGGGTCACGCTGACAGTGTTACAGGTTCCCGCGCGCCTCCTGCTCCCGCTCGATGGCCTCGAAGAGTGCCTTGAAGTTGCCCTTGCCGAAACCGAGGGATCCGTGCCGCTCGATCAGCTCGAAGAAGACCGTCGGCCGGTCCTGCACCGGCTTGGTGAAGATCTGCAACAGGTAGCCGTCCTCGTCCCGGTCGACCAGGATCTTCCGGGCCTTCAGCTCCTCGATCGGGGCGCGTACCTGGCCGATCCGGGCCCGCAGTTCCGGGTCGTCGTAGTACGAGTCCGGGGTGTCCAGGAACTCCACGCCGGCCGCCCGCATCGCGTCGACGCTGGCCAGGATGTCGTTGGTGGCCAGCGCGATGTGCTGGGCACCGGGTCCGCCGTAGAACTCCAGGTACTCGTCGATCTGCGACTTGCGGCGGGCCACCGCCGGCTCGTTGAGCGGGAACTTGACCTTGCGGGTGCCGTTCGCCACCACCTTCGACATCAGCGCCGAGTAGTCGGTGGCGATGTCGTCGCCGATGAACTCGGCCATGTTGGTGAAGCCCATGACCCGGCGGTAGAACTCCACCCACTCGTCCATCCGGCCCAGCTCGACGTTGCCGACGACGTGGTCGACGGCCTGGAAGAACCGCTTCGGCTGCAGGCCGGCGTCGATCATCGGCTGCCGGTCCACGATCGGGCCCTGGGCGACGAAGCCGGGCAGGAACGGGCCCCGGTAGCCCGAGCGGTCGACCAGCGAGTGCCGGGTGTCGCCGTAGGTGGCGATGGTGGCGATCCGGACCGTGCCGTGTGAGTCGGTCACGTCGTACGGGGCGGCCAGGCCGGTGGCGCCCTGCGCCATCGCGTGCGCGTACGCGGCGTCCACGTCCGGCACCGCCAGCGCGATGTCGAGTACGCCGTCGCCGTGCCGGGCCACGTGGTCGGCGTCCGGGGCGCCCGGGCGGACCGCGCCGGTGAAGACGAACCGGGCCGAGCCGCTGGTCAGCACGTACTCGGCGTGCTCCCGGTGGCCCTGCTCAGGTCCCCGGTACGCCACCCGGGTCATCCCGAACGCGGTCGAGTAGTAGTGCGCGGTCTGCTTCGCGTTGCCGACCATGAACCGGATGTGGTCGATCCCCTGGACCGGGAAGGGGTCGGCGGCGTCGTCGTGCGCGACGGCCCCGACGAGCCGGTCGACGTCGACGTCGACGTCCAGAGCCGAGCCGGCGCCGGACGGCTTGTGGAGTGCGCTGGTCATCGTCCTGCCTCCTGGGGTGCCGCGACCGGCCGGCGGCCCGGCCGGTCTTTCCGGGAGCATCCCGCTCGGGGTGCTGACTGGGCAACCAATCCGCAAAACGCTGAGCAGGTTGTGCATTTAGTATGGTGATCAGCCGTGACTACTGTGCAAGATGTGCGGCTTGATCGGCTCGACGTCCGCCTGATCGACCTGCTCGCCGCCGAACCCCGGATCGGCGTGCTGGAGTGTTCCCGCCGGCTCCAGGTGGCCCGGGGCACCGTGCAGGCCCGACTGGACAAGCTGCTCGCCCGGGGCGTGATCGCCGGTCTCGGGCCGCAGCTCGACCCGGCGGCGCTCGGCTTCGCGGTGACCTCCTTCGTCACGCTGGAGATCAACCAGCGGTCCGGCCACGACCCGGTGACCGCACACCTGCTCGGCATCCCCGAGGTGCTGGAGGCGCACACCATCACCGGCTCCGGTGACGTGCTCTGCCGGATCGTCGCCCGCTCCAACGCCGACCTGCAACGGGTGCTCGACCAGATCGTCGCGCACGAGCAGATCGCCCGGGCCTCCAGCATCATCGCGTTGGCGGAGAAGATCCCCTACCGGGTGCTGCCGCTGCTCCGCTCGGCCGTGGACGCCGCGCCCGAGGGGGCGGGCTCGGCGACGGGCGCGTCGGGCGGGGCGGGCGCGTCGGAGGGGGCGGGCTCGGCGACGAGCGCGTCGCCGAGCGCGGTCCGCTCGTAGCGGACCGAACGGCCGAGCCGGGTCCGGCTGACCAGCCCGGCGTCCCGGAGCACCGCCAGGTGCCCGCCGACGCTGCCCAACCCGCTGCCGAGCTGGGCGACGAGCTGGCTGGTCGTGGCGGGGACGGCCAGGGCCCGCAGCACCGCCGCCCGGGAGGCGCCGACCAGCCGGTCCACCGCGTCCGGGGTACGGCCGGGCGGTGGCGGGCCGAGCAGGTCGGCCACGCCCCGAGCGGGATAGACGATCGCGTACGGCCAGGGCGGCTCGGTGTAGCTGATCAGCGGGCCGAAGGCGGTGGGTACGAAGAGCAGCCCCCGGCCGGCCAGCTTCCGGCTGCCCCGGTCGGCGCAGTCGACCTCGATCACCCCGTCCACCCCGTCCGAGACCCAGCGCAGCCGGGAGTCGAGATCGGCGAGCGCGGCGGCCCAGCCGTACGTGCCGAGCTGCCCGGCCCGGCGCAGCAGGTCCCGTTCGAGTACCGCCCGCAGCCGTGGCCAGTCGGGCGCGACCAGCGCGGTCCAGGCCGCCTCGATTCCGTCGGCGATCCGGTCGACCACGTCCGGTGCCTCGAAGATCCGCCGCGCGTACTCCGGCGGGGTCCGGTGCCCGGCCAGGTTGCGGGCCAGCTCCTCGCGGGCCTGCTCCAGCGGGGTTGCCCGGATCGCGGCCAGTTCGTCGGCGAAGCTCAACCCGACCGCCGGAGGCGGCGGCTGCACGAAGTCCGCGTTGTAGCCGTCCCGGCGCAGCAGCGTCAGCAGCGCACCGACGGACGGTGAGTCCCGCCGCAACCGCAGGTACCGGTCCCGGACCCGGGCCACCCAGGGGGCCAGCGCGGCCGACCGGTGCTGCCCGGCGCAGAGCCGCAACGCCGACATCGCCTCGCCGAGCGGCGAGATGGCGAACCGGCTGGCCGCCACGTCGGCCGGGGTCACCTCGATCCGGATGGTCACCGACGCCGGCTCCTTCCGCCGATTCCGCTCCGACGGCCCGGGGACTGCCGGCACCTTTCGCTCCTGCCCGAAACACTAGTGCGGCGCGGTGGGGTCGCGCACGCTGGCCGGGTGAGCACCGCGACGGGCCCGGTCGAGGACCGGGCGAGCAGACCGGAGCCGGACGACCGGCCGGCGACGTTCGGCAGTGTGCTGGCGGTACCCGAGTTTCGGGCGATCTTCGCGGGCTTCGGCGTGTTTATGGTCGGCGAGACGGTGAAGATGCTCGCCCTCGCCGTACTGATCTACGAACGGACCGGGTCGCCGCTGCTCGCCGCGCTGGCGTACGTGGTCGGCTTCCTGCCACACGCGATCGGCGGCGTACTGCTGCTCGCCCTCGCCGACCGGTGGCGTCCCCGGGCCCTGATGGTCGGCTACGACCTGCTGCGGCTGGCCGCGGCCGCGCTGCTCGCGCTCGGCGTGCTCCCACCGGCCGGCATGCTCGGACTGGTCTTCGCGGTCGGGCTGCTGGCCCCGGTGAGCAGCGCCGCCCGCAACGCCCTGCTGCCGGAACTGCTCGTCGGGGACGGCTACGTACTCGGGCGCTCGCTCTTCACCATCGCGGCGGGTGCCACCCAGGTGCTCGGGTTCGGCCTCGGCGGCCTGCTGCTCGGCCTGGTCGGCCCGTACGGCGCGCTCTGGCTGACCGCGCTCACCTGCGGGCTCTCCGCCCTCCTGGTGCGGTACGGCGTGGCGGAGCGGCCACGCCGGGCGGCGGCACACGGGGTGGTCCGGCAGACCTGGCGGGTCAACCGGCTGCTGCTGCGCGACCGGCGGATCCGGGGACTGCTGCTGGTGCAGTGGCTGCCCGGGTCGCTGCTGGTCGGCGCCGAGGGCGTGATCGTGCCGTACGCCGACGACCTCGGTCCCGGGGCGAGCGCCGGGGTGCTCTTCGCGGCGTCGGCGTTCGGCATGCTCCTCGGTGACCTGGTGCTCGGACGGTGGGTCGCGCCGGCCCGGCGGGAGCGGTTGGCCCCGTGGCTGGCGCTGCTGCTCGGTGCGCCGATGCTGGGCTTCGCCGCCGGACCGGGGCTGGCCGCCGGCGCCGTGCTGTTCGGGCTGGCCACCTTCGGCTTCGCCTTCCAGCTCGGGCTGGCCCGGCGGTTCCTGGCGGCGGTGCCGGAACAGCGCCGGGGGCAGGCGTTCGGGCTGCTGGCCACCGGGCTGATGACCGCGCAGGGCCTGACCGCCGGGCTGGCCGGGCTGCTCGCCGAGTGGCTCCCGCCGGGCCGGGTGATGGTGCTCGCCGGGGTCGCCTCGATGGCCGCGACCCTGCTGCTGTGGCGCTGGCTCCGTCCGGAGCCGGTTGCACGAAGATCCACGACACGGACATAACGCCTAGCGGCACTTGCCGCGCCCTCTCGTTTACGGTAAGCGGATGGCCAAGGGGAGCGCCCGGAGCGCGGGCGCGATGTCCGCCCTGGCCATCGCGCTGATCGCGGTCATCGTGCTCGCGGCCACCAACGTCTGGAACCCGTTCCCCGGAGTCTGGGACTGGGTCAACCGCGACGAGCCGATCTCCGAGCCGGACGTCGTCTGGCAACAGCGGATCGGCGGTACCCCGCAGAGCGTCACCATCGCCGGCAACACGGTGGTGATCCGCTACCGCACCCGGGTCGAGGCCCGCAGCCTCGCCACGGGCCTGCGACTCTGGGAGCGCAAGGCCGACTGGGCGGCCGTCGCGGGCGGCGACCGGGACGCCGTCGTCGCCGTCGGCAAGCTGCTGAGCAAGGGCTACGAGCTGCTCGACCCCGACACCGGAGCGGTACGCCGCAAGGACAGCGCGGCGGTCGGCGTCTGGACGTACCGCAACGCCGTGCTCGACGTGCGCTGCCGGGAGCCCCGGGACTGCACCCTGACCGCGTGGGATCCCCGGGGCAGCAATCCGATCTGGACGACGTTCCTGCCCGGGGTCGAGACCGGGCCGCTCGCCGGCAACCCCGACACCCTCGGCACCCGGCCGTTGACCACCCGGCGGGTACACGAGGGTGCCGGCGGCCCGGTGGAGATGCCGCCGCTGCTCGGGCTCTCCGTCGACGGCCGGGTACACATCGTGGACACCGCCACCGGCCGGGTGATGCAGGACGTGAAGCCCGGGCAGCAGGACCGGATCGTGGTGGTCGGCGGCCGGATGCTGCGCATCGAGGCCCGCGCCGCCGACGGCACCTGCTACTTCACCGTGGTGGCCCGGGACCCGGCGACCGGGCAGGAGGTGTGGCGCCGGGACGGGCTCAACCTGCGTACCGCCGACGGTGCCGGCTGCGTACAGCGGGAGGATCCACAGGGCGGCGAGAACGTCTTCGTCGGCGTCGGGCCGGACGCCCGGGAGACGGTGATCGACGCGTACGACGGCCGGGTGCTCTGGAGCGGCCCGAAGGGTGAGAAGCTGCTCGCCGTCGACGACCGGTACGCGCTCTCCCGCTCCGCCGACCAGCGCTCGGTCATCGGCAGCGAACTCGCCATCGACCGGGCCCGGTGGACCCGGCCGGTCCACTCCGAGGGCGGGGCGGCGCTCGCCCGGCACGCCGCCCTGCTGATCGACCGGCGTCCGAACCGGATCGTCGCACTCGACCCGCGCAGCGGCCGGGAACTGGCCAACGTCCGCTCGTCGGCCGAGGTGCTCGCGGTGGGTCCGGCCGGGATGGTGATCGGCGACGGGCGGGACATCGGGTACCTCCGGTTCGCCGGGGTCTCGACCGGCGGCCCGGGGCCGACCGCCGGCCCGGGCGGGCCGGAACCGGAGCCCGGCGTCGAGTGCGGCGGCCCGAAGCAGCCGGAGTGCCCACCGGAGAACGGCAAGGACGGCTGAGCGTGTTTCCCGCGTCGGCAGCCGGATGAGAGCGACGTCGCAGGGCCGACCCGGCGGGTGGGCCGGCCGCGGTCGGCTGGCCTAGGCTTGCCGGCTATGAGCAGTGGCGCGCCGTTCTCGTACTCCCCCCTGTTGCCCGTCGGCGCAGACCAGACCGAGTACCGACTGGTCACCGACGAGGGCGTAGACGTGGTTCACGGGCCGGGCGGCCGTCGCTTCCTGACCGTGGAGCCGTCGGCGCTGACCGCGCTGACCGCCGAGGCGATGCACGACATCTCCCACTACCTGCGGCCGGCACACCTCGCCCAGCTGCGGGCCATCATCGACGATCCGGCCGCGTCTCCGAACGACCGCTTCGTCGCGCTGGACCTGCTGCGCAACGCGAACATCGCCGCCGGGGGCGTACTACCGATGTGCCAGGACACCGGCACCGCGATCGTGATGGGCAAGCGGGGACGGCACGTGTTGACGGACGGTGCCGACGACGAGGCGGTGTCCCGGGGGGTCTACCAGGCGTACACCCGGCTGAACCTGCGGTACTCGCAGCTCGCCCCGCTCACCACCTGGGAGGAGAAGAACACCGGCAGCAACCTGCCGGCCCAGGTGGAGATCTACGCCGAGGACCCGGACGGGCACCCGGACGCGTACAAGTTTCTCTTCATGGCCAAGGGCGGCGGCTCGGCCAACAAGTCGTACCTCTACCAGGAGACCAAGGCGCTGCTCAATCCGAAGCGGATGATGCAGTTCCTGGAGGAGAAGCTGCGGCTGATCGGCACCTCGGCCTGCCCGCCGTACCACCTCGCCGTGGTGATCGGCGGCACCTCCGCCGAGTACGCCCTGAAGACCGCGAAGCTCGCCTCCGCGAAGTACCTGGACAACCTCCCCACCGCCGGCTCGATGCTGGCGCACGGCTTCCGCGACCTGGAGCTGGAGGGCGAGGTACTGGAGCTGACCCGGCAGTTCGGCATCGGCGCGCAGTTCGGCGGGCGCTACTTCTGCCACGACGTACGCGTGGTCCGGCTGCCCCGGCACGGTGCCTCCTGCCCGGTCGCGATCGCGGTCTCCTGCTCCGCCGACCGGCAGGCGGTAGGCAAGATCACCCCGTCCGGCGTCTGGCTGGAGCGGCTGGAGACCGACCCGGCCCGGTTCCTGCCGGACGTCACCGACGCCCAGCTCGACCAGGGCTCCGAGGTGGTCCAGATCGACCTGAACCGGCCGATGGACGAGATCCGGGCCGAGTTGTCGAAATACCCGGTGAAGACCCGGCTCTCGCTGACCGGCCCGCTGGTGGTGGCCCGGGACATCGCGCACGCCAAGATCGCCGAGCGGCTGGACGCGGGTGAGCCGATGCCGCAGTACCTGCGCGACCACGCGGTCTACTACGCCGGACCGGCGAAGACCCCCGAGGGGTACGCCTCCGGCTCGTTCGGCCCGACCACGGCCGGCCGGATGGACGCGTACGTGCAGAAGTTCCAGGCCGCGGGTGGCTCGCACGTGATGCTGGCCAAGGGCAACCGGTCCGGTCAGGTGACCCGCTCCTGCGAACAGCACGGCGGGTTCTATCTCGGCTCCATCGGCGGCCCGGCCGCCCGGCTGGCCCAGGACTGCATCAAGCACGTCGAGGTCCTGGAATATCCGGAACTCGGCATGGAGGCGGTCTGGAAGATCGAGGTGGTGGACTTCCCGGCCTTCATCGTCGTCGACGACAAGGGCAACGACTTCTTCGCCGAGGTCACAAAGCCGGTACTGACCGTCGGCCGCCGCTGACCGACGCTATCGCTCAGCGCCTGCTGCCAGGTGGGCATCCGGGTCGTCCCGGCGGTACGACATCGGCACGGTCGCGTTGACCACCCAGTGACGCGTACCCCCCGCCGCCGAGCGGGCCGGAGCTGATCACCAGCGCCGGTCGGTGAAGTCGCCAGACCAGCAGCGGAAGGTCACGCCCGTCCTCGGATCGGTACGTCAGCTCCGGTCCGCCAAGCACCGACCTACTCTTCGGTCCCGTCCCGGACCTCTTGGCCGTCGGGCAGGCGCCCCGTCGAGCAGCCGCCTGCATTCACCTGGACAGCAGAGGCGTAACCGGAGCCCGATAACGCCTCTGCTGTCCAGGTGATCGCCAAGACGATCATGGGTTCGGTCGGGCGCCGACGCGGGCAGGGGTGCGGGTTGACTGATCGAAGTCAGACCGTAAGGGTCAGCCACCTGACCGGTCGCGGCGAGGTCAGAGCAGGGGCGGCTGATCGAGGGCTTTGTCGCGTCGGGGTTGGGTCAGCCCCGGCAGTAGAAGACCCGGAGATCGTAGATGGCGGTGGCACCGTCGCCGGAGTCGAGGACGGACAGCATCAGGTGTTCGGTGCACACCCTGATCTCGTGCCCATGGCCGGAACCGCTGTCGGTCCAGACCTGCACCTTCCCGTCCGCCGGCAACTCACGCGGACCGACCACCCGGATCTCCGTAGGCGCGAAGCTGGCCATCTGAATCTCCTCTACTTGGAGTCACCCAGCGGGCGCCCGGGGATCGCCGGCCCGTCCGAGCATCCGCAGATGCCAACTATCACACTAGATATTTGGCCAAACATCAAGCTATGAGGTTGGCCAAATCAGGGGATACATGAGTTGGCCTAACATCTGGCCTGTTGGAATGGCCAAGTGGCGGACTTGGAGTCGGCGGTACGGAAGCTGCGTGCGGCGCAGGCTGGGGTATCTCGCGCCGAGGAGCGGGCCGCCCGACTTTTAGCCGAGGCTCGCGCCCGGGTGGACCAGGCGCGTGCGGAGCTGGCCGAGGCGATTCGGGCCAAGGCAGCGGCCGGGACGCGACAGCGCGACATCGTTGAGGTCACCGGCTACAGCCGGGAGCGCATCCGCCAGATCATCCGGGACGGAGAGGAATGACGCCTGAGTGTCAACCCGCTAGGCGGATTACCTGGATCCGAAGGAACTGCAGCGTTGCCCATCGGGCGGCGCTGGACGACGGGCAACCTGAAACGCGACTCAGTCGGCGTGGGACAGGGCGCTGGTGCGGACCAGCACCTGCCGTTCGGGACCTGCGCTGCCGTCCCCGCGCAACTCCACGCCGCGTAGGGACAGCCACTCGAGCTGGGGATACCGGCCGAGATCCGCGCCGACCCGGGTGACCCGGAGGACGAGCGGGCCGGTTCCGTAGCAGTAGTCGGATTCGGCGAACTGCAACACGTCCCCGGCGGCCGGCGCCGGCCGGGTCCGCCGGGGACGTGCAGAGGCATCCATGTCCTGGCGTCTCCTCAGGTGTGGATGGCGGCGAAACCGCTGCTCCGACACGGTGCGTCCGCCGCCCCCGCAGGTCGCCGGACGCACCGCCCCCGTCGGTGCTGTACCCAACTTCATACGTGCTGTGCACAGTGTTCGCGGTGGCACTCTCGTTCCACTGCCAGCCCGCTATCAAGTCGATTCTGCCGCGCGTGATTGTCGGGTTACCCTGCTGCCGGATGTGACCTCGGTCAGGAGCCGGCATGCGGTTCGGAATTCTTGGGCCGCTCCAGGTGAGCGGCGGCGAGTCGACGGTGACCGCCGGCCGGGACAGAGTGGTTCTGGCGGTGTTACTGCTGCATGCCCCGCAGGTGGTACCCGTCGACGATCTGGTCGACGCGGTCTGGGAGGCCGATCCGCCGGTCACCGCGCGCGGGCAGTTGCAGACCTGCGTCTCCCGGCTGCGCCGGCTGCTGGTCGCCGCCGGAGTGCCCGGTGAGACGATCGTCACCGGCCCCGCCGGCTACCGCATCGTGCTCGGGCCGGACGACCTGGACGCGCACCGCTTCGAGCGGCTGGTAGCCGGGGCCCGCAGCGCCGTCGCCGAGCAGAACTGGCCGGAGGCGCGGGAGGGGTACCGGGCCGCCCTCGCGCTCTGGCGCGGTCCGGCGCTCGCCGGCATCAGCGGTCACGCCGTCCGCCGGGGCGCGGCGTCGCTGGACGAGCAGCGGATGCTGGCGATGGAGGACAGCTTCGCGCTCGAACTGCGGCTCGGCGGCCGCAGCGGCGACCTGGTCGCCGAACTGACCGAACTGGTGGAACGCCACCCGCTGCGGGAGCGGCTCCGGGGCCAACTGATGCTGGCGCTCGCCGACAGCGGCCGCCGGGCGGAGGCGCTCGCGGTGTTCCGGGCCGGCTGGGAGATCCTGACCGGAGAGCTCGGCATCGAACCCGGACCGGCACTGCGGGAGGTCCACCGGAGGATACTCGCCGGCGAGGTCGAGCCGGCGGACGAGGAGCCCCAGCCCCGGTCGCCGGTACGTGCCCTGCCCCGGGCCATCGAGGACTTCACCGGCCGGCACGAGACCATCGCCCGGCTGCGTAAGGAGATAGAGGAGGCCGATCCGAGCTTCTCCGCCGTCCACGTCATCGACGGCATGCCGGGCAGCGGCAAGACCGCGCTGGCCGTACACCTGGCGACGGCGCTGGGTGCCGCGTACCCGGACGCGCACCTCTTCGTCGACCTGCACGGGCACAGCCTGCACAGCCCGCTGCCGGCGAGCACGGCCGTCGGCACGCTGCTGCGGCAACTCGGGGTACCGGGGGAGCGGATCCCGGCCGGCCTCGATGACCGGCTGGCGCTGTGGCGCACCGAGCTGGCCAGCCGGCGCGTACTGCTGGTGCTGGACAACGCGGCCAGCACCGCCCAGGTCGGCCCGCTGCTGCCGGCCGGTCCCGGCTGCCTGACCGTGGTGACCAGCCGGCGCCGGCTGGTGGGCCTGGATGGGGTACGTGCGCAGTCGCTGACCGTGCTGGAGCCCGCCGAGGCGGTCGACCTGCTGGCCCGGATCGCCGGCCCGGAACGGGTCCGGGCCGAGCCGACGGCGGCGGAGGAGGTGGTCCGGCGCTGCGGATACCTGCCCCTGGCGATCCGGCTCGCCGCAGCCCGGCTGGCCCACCGTACGCGCTGGCGGGTCGCGGACCTCGCCCAGCGGCTCGGCGCCCCGGACCGTCCGGTACTCGCCGAGTTCGCCGTCGAGCACCGGACCCTGGCGGACGCCTTCGCGCTGTCGTACGCCCAGCTGCCGGAGCCGGTCCAGCGGACGTTCCGGCTACTCGGGGTGCGTCCCGACGTGCAGTTCGACCAGTACGCCTGTGCCGCGCTGACCGAGCTGCCGCTCGCCGTGGCCCGGGAACATCTCGACGAACTCGTCGACGCGCACCTGGTGGACGAGGTGGACGCGGGGCGGTTCCAGCTGCACGATCTGGTCCGGGAGTACGTCAGCGAACTGGTCACCGTGGTCGGTGGCGCGCCGGCGCGGCGGCAGGCGTTGCAGGCGTTGCTCGACTACTACCTGCACGCCGCCGCCTCGGTGAGCCATGTCCTCGAACCGAACGGAAACCTCCAGCTGGCCATACCGGGGCAGCCGGCCCGCCCCGAACTGGTCGCCGTCGCGGTACAGCGAGGGCAGGACTGGCTGGAGGCGGAGCGGCGCAACATGGTGGCGCTGGTCCAGCTGGCGGTGCAGGAGGGCCTGTACCGGTACGCCTGGCAGCTCGCCCGGGCCAACTGGCGGCAGCTCTATCTCGGCGGCCACCTGGACGAGCTGATCCAGACCCACACCGACGGGCTGCGGGCGGCGGAGGCGCTCGGCGACGACGCCGGGATCGCGATCATGCACAACTACCTCACCTCGGCGTACTTTCGGCTCGGCGAGTTCCAGCGTTCGCTCGAGTCGCTGCGGGTGGTCATCGCGATCTGGGAGCGGCTCGGCGACGTCGCCGGGCGGTCGGTGGCGACGGTCAACCTCGGCCTGCCGCTGGTGATGCTCGGCCGGACCCGGGAGGCGATGCACTACCTCGAACTCGGCTTGGAGCTGGCCCGGCAGACACCCGGCTGGCATGCGATGCCGGGCGCTCTGACCAACCTGGGCAGCGTCTATCTCGGGCTCGGCCGCTACTCGGACGCGCTGCGGGTGCTGCGGCACCGGCTCTTCCTGGCCCGCCAGGTCGGCAAGATCGCTGTGGTGGCGGACACCGTCGGCTCGATCGGCGGGGTGTACGGGCGGCTGGGTCAGCGCGACCGGGCGCTGCGCTACATGTCCGTGGCGCTGCGTATCCAGCGGGCCCGGGGAAACCCGTTCGCCGTCGCGGACCTGCTCAACGAGATCGGCAACGTCGAGCGGCGGTGCGGCCGGCCGGAGGTGGCGGCGCAGCGGCACCGGGAGGCGCTGGTGGCGATGCGGGACGCCGGGGACCGGGCCGGCGAGTGCACCGCCCGGAACCTCCTGGGCCGCGCCATGCTGGATCTCGGGGACACCACCGCCGCGCTGGACCTGCACCGGCAGGCACTGCTCGGCGCGACGAAGATCCAGACGCCGTACGAGCAGGCCCGCGCGCTGGATGGACTGGCCCACTGCCTGCGCCCGACCGATCCGGCGGCCGCCCGGTCGTACTGGACCCGGGCGCTCGCCCTGCTGATCCAGGTCGACTCCCCGGACCAGCACGAGATTCGGCGGCAGCTACGCGAACTCGGCTGACCCCGGACCAGCATGAGATACGGCGGCAGCTACGCGAACTCGGCTGACCCCGGAACGAGCCGGAACTGGCGGCTGAGGTGTCCGGCGGACCGATCCGTGACGGCGATCATCTGCGAGCCGGCCCGGGTCGGGGCAGGATGGAACGCGTGACCACACCAGAGGCGGCCGGCTACCGGATCGAACGCGACACGATGGGCGAGGTGGAGGTGCCCGTCGACGCGCTGTGGCGGGCCCAGACGCAGCGGGCGGTGCAAAACTTCCCGATCTCCGGACGCGGACTCGAACCGGCGCATATCCGGGCGCTGGCGCAGATCAAGGGCGCCGCCGCGGCGGTGAACGCCGAACTCGGCGTGATCGACGACGCCGTCGCCGCGGCGATCGTCACCGCGGCCGCGCACGTCGCCGACGGCGGCTACGACGACCAGTTCCCGATCGACGTCTTCCAGACCGGCTCCGGCACCTCGTCGAACATGAACGCCAACGAGGTGATCGCCACCCTGGCCGCCCGGAAGCTGGGCCGCGAGGTGCACCCGAACGACGACGTGAATGCCGCCCAGTCCAGCAACGACGTCTTCCCGTCCTCCATCCACCTGGCCGCCACCCAGGCCGTCGTGCACGACCTGCTGCCGGCACTGCGGCACCTGGAGTTCGCGCTGGAGTCCAAGGTGGACGAGTTCGCCGAGGTGGTGAAGGCCGGCCGTACCCACCTGATGGACGCCACACCGGTGACGATGGGCCAGGAGTTCTCCGGGTACGCCACCCAGATCCGGTACGGCATCGAGCGGCTGGAGAGCTGCCTGCCCCGGCTCGCCGAACTGCCGCTCGGCGGCACCGCGGTCGGCACCGGGATCAACACCCCGGCCGGCTTCGCGCCCAAGGTGATCGAGAAGCTGCGCGAGATGACCGGGCTGCCGCTGACCGAGGCGCGCAACCACTTCGAGGCGCAGGGCGCCCGGGACGGGCTGGTCGAGGTCTCCGGTCAGCTCCGCACGATCGCGGTCGGCCTCTACAAGATCGCGAACGACATCCGCTGGATGGGGTCCGGCCCCCGGGCCGGGCTGCGCGAGGTGCAGATCCCCGACCTGCAACCCGGCTCGTCGATCATGCCCGGCAAGGTGAACCCGGTGGTCTGCGAGGCGGTCCGGCAGGTCTGCGCCCAGGTGATCGGCAACGACGCCACGGTCGGCTTCGCCGGGTCGCAGGGCGACTTCGAGCTGAACGTGATGCTGCCGGTGCTGGCCCGCAACGTGCTGGAGTCGATCCGGCTGCTCGCCAACGTCAGCCGGCTCTTCGCCGACCGCTGCGTGGTCGGCCTGGTCGCGAACGTCGACGTGGCGCTGGCGTACGCCGAGGGGTCGCCGTCGGTGGTCACCCCGCTCAACCGCCACCTGGGCTACGACGAGGCGGCCTCGATCGCCAAGGAGGCGCTGGCCAAGGAGCTGTCGATCCGCGAGGTGGTGCTCGCCCGGGGACACGTCGAGGCGGGCCGACTCACCGCCGAGCAGCTCGACGAGGCGCTCGACGTACTCCGGATGACCCATCCCTGACGTTCCCGGCGGCACCTATCCTCGTACGCGTGGACGTGCGCACGGTGGTGTTCGACGCGGACGAGACACTGGTCGACCTGCGTCCGGCGGTGACCGGCGCGCTGGTCGCCGTACTCGCTGCGATGCGGCGGCTGAGCCCGGCGGCCCGGGACGTCACGCTGGCCGAGATCGAGGGGGACTGGGACGCCGTCCTCGCCGACCACGCCGGTGAGCCGGTCACCCGGATCCGCCGGGCCGCGCTGGCCCGGTCACTGGCCCGGGCCGGCCTGACCGCCGAACTGGAGCCGATCGCGGAGCTCTACTTCGCCCGGCGGTTCGCGCTGACCCGGCCCTTCGCGGACACCCTGCCGGCACTCGGGGTGCTGCGCCGGTCGTACACGCTCGGCTTCGCCACCAACGGCAACAGCCGGCCGGAGCGGTGCGGATTGGCCGCGGACTTCGCCTTCGAGATCTACGCGCACGTCGGCGGCGTACCGAAGAAGCCGGCACCGGAGTTCTACGCGGCGGTACTGGCGGCAGCCGGGACGCCCCCGTCGTCGGTGGTGCACGTCGGAGACTCGCCGAGCAAGGACGTCGAGGCGGCCCAGGCAGCCGGCCTGCGCGCGGTCTGGCTCAACCGCGCCGGCCTGGCCCGCCCGGCCGGCCTGCGCCCCGACGCCGAGATCCGCTCCCTGGCCGAACTCCCCGCCCTACTCCACCACTGGTGCCAGACCCCCTAACAGGCGGTGAAGGTCCGGGCAATATCAGGGAAAGAGTGGCCTCCAGCGCCCCGGGAGCCACTCTTTCCGGGAAGTTGCCCGGTCTCCTGGGTCAGGAGAGGGCGGTGGCGATCTCGGTGGCGGCGGCGCGGACCTGGGGGCCGGTCTTCGTGACGTCGAGGGCGGCCAGGGCGACCACGCCGACGCTGGCCTCCAGGCCGGGGACTCCGAGCACGGGTGCGGCGACGCCGTGGGCGCCGGACTGGAGTTCGCCGCTGGTCGTCACCGGGTCGGCCCGGCCCTGCCGGCCGGCCAGGATCGCCCGGCCGGCCGCGCCCCGGTCCAGCGGATGACGGGTGCCGGTCCGGTAGGCGACGTGGAACGCCGTCCAGCTCGGCTCGACGACCGCCAGCGCCACCCCCTCGGCACCGTCGACCACGGTCAGGTGCGCGGTCGCCCCGGTCTGCTCGGCCAGCCGGCGCAGCGCCGGCAGCGCCCCGTCGGCGAGCAGCGGCTGGGCCCGCCGGGCCAGGTGCAGCAGTCCCGCGCCGAGCCGCAGCCGGCCACCGGCGTCCCGGCGGACCATCCCGTGTTCGGTGAGTGCGCCCAGCAGCCGGTAGACCACCGCCCGGCCGACACCCAACCGGGTCGCCGCCTCGGTCACGGTCAGCCCGCCGGAGGCGTCGGCGACCAGGTGCAGCAGGCGCAGGCCACGGTCCAGGGTCTGCGCCGTCTCGCCGGCCCGGCCGGCGGCCTCCTCGCCGGCCCGGCCGGCGGCCTCCTCGCCGGCCCGGCCGGCGGCCTCCTCGCCGGCCCGGCCGGCGGCCTCCTCCGCTGGGTCGGCCGCTCCGTCGCCCACCACCCTCGCCACATCAGGCAGCGTACGGCCGGTGCCGGTCGGCACGGGAGCCGGCGCGACCGGAGCCGGGCCGGGTGAGGATTCTGCGGGGTGCGGGTGGGGGTCTGCGGGGTGAGCCCGAACAGACATAGGTCGGTACCCTTGTACGGTGACGCTACGCCTGTATGACACCGCCACCCGTTCGGTGCGGGACTTCGTTCCCATGCGTGCCGGCGAGGTGGGGATCTACCTGTGTGGCCTCACCGTCCAGTCCTCGCCGCACATCGGCCACCTCCGGGGCGGGGTCAACTACGACGTGCTGCGACGCTGGCTGCTGCACAGCGGCTTCCGGGTGACCTTCATCCGCAACATCACGGACGTCGACGACAAGATCCTGACCAAGGCGGTCGCGCAGGACCGCCCGTTCTGGTCGATCGCGTACGCCAACGAGGTGCTGCTCGGTGCCGCGTACCGCAGCCTCAACGTGCTCCCGCCGACGTACGAGCCGAGGGCGACCGGGCACATCCCCGAGATGCACGAGCTGATCAAGAAGCTGCTCGCCGAGGGGCACGCCTACGTCGCCGACGACGGTTCCGGCGACGTCTACTTCGACGTCCGGTCGTACGCCGAATACGGCGACCTGTCCGGCCAGCGGCCGGAGGCGACCCAGACCCAGATCGCGGAGGAGTCCGCCGAACGGGGCAAGCGGGACGTCAACGACTTCGCGCTCTGGAAGGGCGCCAAGCCGGAGGAGCCGGCGGACGCGGCCTGGCCGTCGCCGTGGGGGCCGGGCCGGCCCGGCTGGCACATCGAGTGCTCGGCGATGTGCTGGCGCTACCTCGGCGCGGAGTTCGACATCCACGGCGGCGGGCTCGACCTGACCTTCCCGCACCACGAGAACGAGCAGGCCCAGTCCCGCGCCGCGGGCCTGCCCTTCGTCCGGTACTGGGTGCACCACGGCCTGCTCAACCTCGGCGAGGCCAAGATGAGCAAGTCGCTGGGGAACGTGGTCGACCTCGACCACGTCGCCTCGATCGGGATCCGTCCGGTCGAGCTGCGCTACTACCTGGTCGCCCCGCACTACCGGTCCCGGATCGACTACTCGGACGAGTCGCTGCGCGAGTCGGCGGTGGCGTACCGCCGGGTCGAGGGCTTCGTGCGGCGGGCCGTGGAACGGGTCGGCGCGGGTACGCTCGCCGAGCTGCCGGCCGAGTTCGGCGCGGCACTGGACGACGACCTGAACACCTCGGCGGCGATCGCGGTGCTGCACGACACGGTCCGGGACGGCCAGATCGCACTCTCCGGCGGCGACGACGCCGGGACCCGGGCGGCGCTCGGTGTGGTCCGGGCGATGCTCGACGTACTCGGGCTCGACCCCCTCGACGCGGCCTGGAGCAGCAACGGGCAGGATGGGGAACTGCGGTCCGTGGTCGACTCACTGGTGGCGCTGGCCCTGGAGCAGCGGGCACAGGCCCGCAGCCGCAAGGACTGGGCCGCGGCCGACTCGGTGCGCGACCAGCTCAAGCACGCGGGCGTGGTGGTCGAAGACACCCCGCACGGGCCGCGTTGGACGATCGGAGAACAGGACTGATGCCCGGAAACTCGCCACGCCGAGGCCGTCGGGTCAGCGCCAAGAAGGGCGCCGTCAGGGGCTCCGGCGGCAAGAACCGGGACGCGCTCAAGGGCCGGGGCAAGACCCTGCCCGCCGACGAGCGCCCCTGGCACAAGGCGTACTCCGGCACCGAGCAGGTGCCGCAGCGCACCGCCTGGAAGCAGGCGAAGGAGCGCCGGGCGGCCGCCGAGGAGGGGCGGGCGCCGAAGGTCGGCATACCGGGAAGCAAGGACACCACCTGGGGTGCCGGCGGCGCCGGTACGAAGAAGGGCGGGCGCAAGTCGGTCAGCGCCGGTCGGGGTGCGGCCAGTGCCGGGCGTCCCGGTGGCAAGCCGGCTCCCCGTCCGGGTCCCCGGGTCGCGCCGGGCCGCCGCTCGGCTCCCGGGCGGGAGGCGGCGGAGCTGCTGGTCGGGCGCAACCCGGTGGTGGAGGCGCTCCGGTCACAGGTGCCGGCGACGGCGCTCTACGTCGCGCAGGGCATCGACATCGACGACCGGGTGAACGAGGCGGTCCGGACCGCCGCCGACCGGGGCATCGCGATCCTGGAGGTCAGCCGGGCCGAGCTGGACCGGATGACCGGCGGGGTGCTGCACCAGGGCATCGGCGTGCAGGTGCCGCCGTTCGCCTACCAGCCGTTCGAGGACATGCTCGCGGTGGCGCTGGAGCAGCCCTCACCGCTGCTGGTCGGGCTCGACGGCATCACCGACCCGCGCAACCTCGGTGCGGTGATCCGCTCGGCGGCGGCCTTCGGCGCGCAGGGCGTCTTCGTACCCGAGCGGCGGGCCGCCGGGATCACCGCGACCGCCTGGCGGACCAGTGCCGGTGCGGCGGCCCGGGTGCCGGTCAGTCAGGTGACCAACCTGACCAGGTCGCTGAAGCTCGCCCAGCAGGAGGGGTTCCTGGTGGTCGGGCTGGACGCCGACGGCGAGACCGAGCTGTACGACCTGGAGGCGGCGGTCGGTCCGCTGGTGCTGGTGGTCGGCTCCGAGGGACGAGGCTTGTCCCGGCTGGTCGGCAGCACCTGTGACCTGCGGGTCAGCATCCCGATGGTCTCCGAGGTCGAGTCGCTCAACGCCAGCGTGGCGGCAGCCGTGGCGCTCGCCGAGATCTCCCGCCGCCGTCTCGCCGCCTGACCGCAGCCTGACCGTCGCCCGACCGTCGACCCCGTTGTCCCCGTCGACCCCGGGAACGAGCGAGATCATCACGGCCGGGTCCGGTGCTGCGGGGTGCCCCCGTAACATGCAGGGCCGGGCAACCCCTCGCCCGGCGGAGGAGTCGGTTCATGGCGGGTCAGGACGGAGGCTACGGGCTCGGCGTCGACCTCGGGACCTCGCACACCGTGGCGGTGCTGCGCTGGCCCGACGGCCGGACCAGACCGCTGCTGCACGACGGGCAGCCGATCCTGCCGTCCGGCGTGTTCCTCGACGACGCCGGACGGCCACACGTCGGGCGGGACGCCCAGCGGCTGGCCCAGGCCGACCCGGCCCGTTACGAACCGAACCCCAAGCGGCGGATCGACGAGCCGGCCGTACTCCTCGGTGACCGCGAGATCGCCACCGTCGACCTGCTGGCCGGCGTGCTCGGTGCGGTGGCCAACGCCGCGGTGGAGGCGGTCGGGTTCCTGCCGCCGGCCGTACTCAGCTACCCGGCCAGTTGGGGGTCACGTCGCCGGGACACCCTGGCCGCCGCCGTCGCCCGGGCCGGCTGGCCACCGGTCCCGTCCGGTGCCGATCCGGCCGCCCGGCTCCCTGGTGCCGGTCCGGCTGCCCGGCCCAATGGCGGGACGCTGCTGGTGCCGGAGCCGGTTGCCGCCGCCCGCTACTTCACCGACGTGCTGCGCCGGCCGGTGCCGGTCCGGTCCGCGCTGGCCGTCTTCGACTTCGGCGGCGGCACCCTGGACATCGCGGTGGTCCGCAACGAGGGCATCGACGGGAATGGTCGGGCCCGGTTCGTGGTGGTCGGCTCGGGCGGTGTCGCCGACCTCGGCGGGCTCGACCTGGACGCGGCGCTGGTCGAGCACCTGGGCGGGGTGATCCGGACCGCGTACCCGCCGATCTGGGAACAGTTGCGCCAGCCGGCCAGCGCCGGCCAGTGGCGCGCCCGCCGGCAGTTCTGGGACGACGTACGCGGAGCCAAGGAGATGCTCTCCCGCACCGCGACCGCGCCGGTCGCCGTGCCCGGCGTCGAGCAGGCACTGCACCTGACCAGGGACGAGTTGGAGAGCGTGGTCGGCCCGCTGCTGCGCCGGGGCGTCCACGAGGCCGCCTCGGTGATCGCCAGGAGCGGGCTCGCTGTCGACCAGCTCGCCGGGTTGTTCCTGGTCGGCGGCTCCTCCCGGGTTCCGCTGGTGGCCCGGATGCTGCACGCCGAACTCGGCATCGCGCCGACCGTACTCGAACAGCCGGAGCTGCCGGTCGCGGAGGGCGCGCTCGCCGAACTCCCGCTCCCGGCGACACTCCCGGCCCGGGGCAGCGCCGGGGTGCCGACCAGCCCGGCCGCCGGTGGTGCGGTGCCGACCAGCCCGGCCGCCGCCGGCGGCGCGGTGCCGGGACAGCCCCGGGCGTACGAAACCGGGGCGGCGCCGGTCCCCGGTGCATCCGGTCCGGCTACGGCGGTCGCCGGTGCATCCGGGGCGGCGGCTGCCGGCGGCTATCCGCCGACCGGGTCGGCGCATCCGGCGGGTGGTGTCGGGTCGGCGCATCCGGCGGGTGGTGTCGGGCCGGCGCATCCGGCCGGTGGTGTCGGGTCGGCGTGGCTGGCCGGCCTGGCACGCCGCCGCCCGGTCTGGATCGGCGTCGGGGCGCTGGTCGCGCTGGTCGGTGTGGTCGCCGCGACGCTGCTCTACCTGACCCGGGACCGCTACCCCGGCCTCGACTACGTCCCCTTCCAGGAGGTCGACCGGATCGCCACCCGGGAGAAGAACCGCACCTCGCTCCTCACCGCCACCGCCGGTGAGCGGGCGTACGTCGCCTACCAGCGGACCGACCAGCGGTTGGACATCGCGGTACTCCACGCCGAGTCGGCGAAGGTCGAACGGTGGATCACCACGGCGGCCGGCGCCGAGGGGTGGAGATGGATCAAGGCGCTCCCGGACGTACTGCTGGCCAAGGCGGAGGTCAGCAGCACCAGTACCCCGCGCGACCTGATCGCCCTCGATCCGGTGACCGGTGCCCAGCTGTGGAAACGGGCCGTCCGGGGCGACGACCGGTTCTACTTCTTCGACGAGTACGTGGTGGTGCTCGACGAGACCGCCGACATGCTGATCGGGATCAACGCGCGTACCGGCAAGGAGTGGACCAGGCCGAACCCGAAGGGCGAGTACGACAGCGACGCCGCCGGTTATCCGATGCGGACCCTCCAGGAGGTGAGTGGGCCCGCCGAGCCGTACGGGGACGCGGCGCTGCCGAACCGCGGTGCCAAACCGCGACTCGTGCAGATCGGCGCGGACGGCTCGATCCGGGTCATCGACGTGACGAACGGCGAGGTGCTGAAGTCCCGGGCCGACGCCGCCGACACCGACGACGAGGTGCTGGCGTACGAGGGACAGCTCTTCGTCGCACCGAAGACCGGCGGCTACGGCCTGGCCCGGTACGACCTGGAGACCCTCGGCCCACCGACGACCATCTACAACGCGGCGGACAAGAACCGCCGGCCGACCGAACTGGAGCCCTGCGGGGAGAAGCAGGTCTGCCTGCTGGAGACCGCCGGGTCCGGCACCGACAGCACCGAGCTGGTGGCGGTCCGGACCGACCAGGGCGGCAGTCAGCAGGCCGCCTGGCGCCGGAAGGTGCCGCAGGCGAAGAGCCTGCTGGCGGTCGGCGAGCGTGTCCTGGTCCAGACCGGTTCCAGCGGCGACCCGGTGGCGAAACTCTTCTCCACCGAGGGGGCCGAGAAGCTGAGCGAGGACGGTGTGGCCGTCCGGGTCGACGGCGGCAACCTGCTGCTCTTCGCCAAGGAGTTGAGCACGATCACCCAGGATGCCAGCGTCGCCGGGGTGGTCGCCGAGTCCGGAAAGCTGACCCAACTCGGCCTGCTCAAGGAGGTCAGCACCGACTCCTGCTCCTGGAACACCTCGGTCATCGTCTGCGGGGCCGACTCCGAGTTCGTCGTCGCCCGCTTCACCGCCGGATAGCGTCCGGCCCTGGACGACGCCCAGACCGCCGGATGGTGCGCACGTCGCCGGGTAGCCGGGGTCAGCAACCGGCAGGCAGACTACGTGCATGGATATCCAGCCCGGCCGGCGGCGGCCGGTCCTGTTTCTCGGCGTACCCGCGCTGGTGCTCAGCGCCGTGGCCACGCTGCTGGCCGGTGTGGCGCTGCATTCCGCCGCCGGCGCCACCGACGCCGGACCCGACCGGGTCACCGCGAGGTTCACCGCCGCCGTCGAGCTGCTCGCCTCGCCCTCCGATGTGGTACGGGCCAGCGGCGTCCACGCGCTGGACGGCGTACTCCGGGACGCGCCGGCCGAGCAGTCGACCGTCGTCCCGGTGCTCGCCACCTTCGTACGCCGGCAGTCGCAGCTGGACGCGGCGGAGGCCGCCGCCGGGTCGGTCCGGCGGCCGGCCGGCCCGGACCGGCGGCCCGGGGTGGACGTGCAGGCGGCATTGACCGTGATCGGTCGCCGGGATGCCGCCCGGGACCGCCCGGGTGACAGGCTGGACCTGACCGGGGCGGTGCTCACCGGGGCGTCGCTGGCGCAGGCGCGGTTGACCGGTGCCCTGCTGACCGGGGCCCGGCTCGACGGCGCCGACCTGACCGGGGCCCGGCTCGACCGGGCCGACCTCACCGAGGCCGACCTGCGTGGTGCCGTACTCGACCGGGCCAGCCTGCGGGAGGCCCGGCTGGGCGGGGCGGACCTGACCGAGGCGCGACTCAACCTGGCGATGCTCGACCGGGTGACGCTGGCCGGTGCCGTGCTGGTCGGCGCCGCGCTGGACGGGGCAGGGCTGACGGGTGCGACGCTGGTCGGCGCGGACCTGCGGGGCGCCCGTCTCGATGCCACCAATCTGACCGCCGCCGACCTGACCGGGGCGAACCTCAGCGACGCGTACCTCGGCTACGTCACCGCGCCGGGAGCGGAACTGGTCCGGACCAGACTGGTCGGTGCCAACCTGGTCGACATCGACCTGACCGACGCCCGGCTGGTCGGGGCGAACCTCAACCGCGCCATGCTGCACGGCGCCACCATGGTCGCCACCGAGGTCACCGCGGAGCAGATCAGTTGCGCCGTACTCAGTGACCGGACCCGACTGCCGGCCGCGATGACCACGCCGGTCTCCCCGGCTCCGACCTGCGCGGACTGACTCCGTCCGGCCCGCTGACCGAGATCCACCCATGGCGGCGTGGCCACCGTACGGTCGCCGCTTGCGGCAGCGACATCTGTCCGGTCAGAGGGGAGATCCTCCCGATCTGATCGGGTACCATCCTCATCCACCACGTGCCTGAACTGCGGTTTGGGGCCCCGTCCTGCCCGGATCCTCCGCTCGAAGGTGAACATGACACCTCTTGAATCGTCCGGTCGTCCCTCGCCCATGGGCCGCCCACTGTGGTCGGCCACCGTCCTTCTCACCACCCTGGCCGGTACGGCGGCCGTGGTCGCCGCCGTGCTCGGCACCGGCCCGGAGGCGGCGGCGGTCACCGCGCTGGCGGCCGGAGCCGCCGGGCTGACCCTGGTGCTGCTGGCGGTGCTCCGGCGCCGGCAGCGGGCCGCCTGGGCCGCGTTCGGCGAGCGCGAGCGGGAGTTCGAAAGACAGGTGCGCGGCTACCAGCAGCAGCTGGCGGAGCGCGAGAGGCAGTGGCAGGAACGGGCCGAGGCGCGGTCGGCGGCGGTGGACAACGCCCTCGAACACCTGCTCCGGGCCCGGCTCCCGGCCGTGCTGACCGGATCGCCGGTACCGTCCACACCGCGCGATCCGCTGCTGGACGACCGGACCGCCGGCCTCGTCGACGAGGTCCTCGCCGAGGCGACCAGCGCGCTGAAGCGGTCGGACGAGCGCGAGGAGTCGTTGCGGCTGGCGGTGGTGGCGCTGTCCCGCCGGGTGCAGACGGCGGCGCACTCCATCCAGGAGCAGGTCTCGCTGATGGCCGACCGCCACCAGCACGACCCGGACGTGGTGGAGTCCAGCATGCGGGTCGACCACGCCGCCGCGCAGCAGGCCCGGCACGCGCAGAGCCTCGCCGTGCTCTGTGGAGAGTGGCCGGGGCAGCAGTGGCAGGAGCCGCTGGCCATGGTGGACGTGGTGCGTGCCGCATCGGCCCGGATCCTGGCCTACCAGCGGGTCGAGGTCTCCGGCGACCAGGACGTGGCGGTCGCCGCCGAGGTGGTGGAGCCGGTCATCCACCTGGTGGCGGAGCTGCTGGCCAACGCCACCCAGTCGTCCCCGCCGGCCACCACCGTGCCGGTGACGGTTCGGCGGGTGCAGCGCGGTGCGGTGATCGAGGTCGACGACGGCGGCATCGGGATGGACGACCACCGGCTGGAGCAGGCCCGGGAGACGGTCTCCGGGCGGCGCCCGGTCGGGCTGGGTGAGCTCGGCGAGATTCCGCAGACCGGGCTCGCCGTCGTCGGCCACTACGTCCGCCGGCACGGTTTCCGGGCTGACCTGAGCGAGTCGCCGTACGGCGGGCTGCGGGCCGTGGTGCTGATCCCGTCGAAGGTGGTGGAGACGGTGGACCCGCCGGAGGCGGTGGTGCTGCGCTCGCCGGCCGTGCTGCCGGCGCAGCCGCCGGCGGCACAGTCGGAACCGGGGCCGAGGCCGGTCGAGGCGGAACCCGCCGACCCGGCCACCGGCGTGACGCTGCCCCGCCGACGATCCCGCCGCGGCGAGTCCGCGTCGGTCACTCCGGTGGCGGCGGAACCGGCCGCGGCGTCCGCCGAGCCGACACCCGAGCAGGCCGGCTCCTGGATGGGCGCCTTCATCTCCGGCACCCGGACCGGTGACGAGCCGGACATCACAGTTGCATCCGAGGAGTTCCGCCCACACGGAGGAGTGGACGCCATGCCGTCAACCACCAACGCGCCTGACCGCCCCGTCCGCCCCACGGACGACGCCACGGGTCCCATGGGCGGCTCCTGATGAGCGCGATGCAAGACCAGAGCTGGATGCTGGCCGAGGTGGTCTCGGTGCCGTACGTCCGGCACGCCGTGGTGCTCTCCGCCGACGGCCTGGCGATGGTCCGGTCCGAGCACACCGATCAGGACGTCGCCGACCGGCTCGCGGCCGCCTCCTCCGGGTTGCAGTCGCTCGGTCGCAGTGTGGGCCGGGAGTTCGGGTCGGGCGGCCGGTCCCTCCGGCACTTGATGATCGAGTTCGACGGCGGATACCTGTTCCTGCGGCGGGCCGGCGACGGCTCACATCTGGCGGTGGTGACCGAGCCGGCCGTCGATCCGGCGCTGATCGCGCACCAGATGCAGGCACAGGTGAACCGGATCGGTGAGCGGAACCTCGCCACGACGGCACGGCACGGCAGCGGGGCCTGACGCTTCCGGCCGGTGGCCGGGGCAGCCGTAGGTGTGGCGCACCGTCGCGCCCACGCCCGCGCATCACAGTTGCATCCGAGCAGTTCCGCCCCAGACGGAGGAGTCGACGCCATGCCGCCAACCACCACGCCGCCGCCAATCATCACCACGGCTGACCGCCCCATGGCCGATGCCGCCGGCCGCCCGGGCGGCTCCAGATGAGCCGGCGGAGCAGGGTGTGACCCCGCGGGAGAAGCGGAGCGGCGCCTACCGGGACACGGCGCTGCGCCCGTACGTGCTCACGAAGGGCCGGGCTCGGCCGTCCCGCAACACCATAGGGATCGACACGCTACTGGTCGCCGCCGATCCGGCGCCACCCCTGCCGGTCTCGGCCGGTCGTCAGGAGCGCGCCCTGCTGGCCATGTGCCGTGGGCTGCTGTCGCTCGTCGAGGCCGCCGCTCGGCTGAAGTTGCCGGTGAGCGTCGTACGCGTGCTCGCCAGCGACCTGGTCGACTCCGGCCACCTGACCGCGCGGGCCGGAAGCCCGCGCGCCGAACAGCCTTCCCGGGAACTACTGCAAGAGGTGCTGAATGGGCTCCGCGCTCTCTGACCGCTACCTACCCGGCACCGTGACCAAGTCGGTGAAGATCCTCGTGGTCGGCAGCTTCGGGGTCGGCAAGACCACCCTGATCGGCTCGGTCAGCGAGATCACCCCGCTGCGGACCGAGGAGACCATGACCCAGGTCAGCGAGGGCGTCGACGACCTCACCGGCCTGCCGGGGAAGGCCACCACCACGGTCGCGATGGACTTCGGCCGGATCACCCTCGACGAGAGCCTGGCGTTGTACCTTTTCGGTGCGCCCGGGCAGCGGCGCTTCTGGGACCTCTGGGAAGGGCTGGCCGAGGGTGCCGCCGGGGTACTGGCCCTGGTCGACACCCGACCCGGCCGGCTGGAGGCCAGCTTCGAGGTGTTCGACCAGTTGGAGATCGGCACCCGGTTGCCGTTCGTCGTGGCGGTCAACCATTTCCCGGACACGGTGCGGCACAGCGCCGAGGAACTGGGTACCGCCCTTGACCTGCTGCCGGAGACGCCGATCGTGGACTGCGACGCCCGGGATCGCGCCTCGGCCCTGACCGCGCTGACGGCCCTCGTCGCGCACGCCGTCGACCTCGCCGCCCCGGCCGGCGACCCGACTCCGGACCGGACCCGTCCGGCCGCTCAGGAGGTGGTTTCGTGACAGCCGCGACGTCGCGTCGGGAGGCGGGCACTCCCGCGTCCCTCGACGACATGACCGGGTTGACTCCGCTGGTGGCGACGACGATGTGTCCGGAGCCGCGACACGTCTTCCAGAAGCTGCGTGAGGAGTACGGCCCGGTCGCGCCGATCGAGCTCGAACCGGGGATCAACGCCTGGCTCGTGCTGGGATACCACGAGGTCCTGACCGTCGCCCGGCAGGAGCAGACCTATTCCTGTGACCCCACCGACTGGTCGGTGTACCAGGCCGGCCGGCTCGCACCCGACTCACCGGTCCGCCCGATGATGTCGCCGTACAACAACGCCTTCTTCACCAACGGGGAGCGGCACCGACGGCTGCGTGCCCCGATCGACGGCGGGATCGCCACGATCGACCAGCGGCAGATGCGGCGTGCCGTCGCGGCGCTCTGCACCGAGGTGATCGCCGGTTTCGCGGCCCGGGGCGAGGCCGACCTGGTCGCCGACTACGCCGCGGTCGTCCCGATGCTCGCCATCGCGGACACGTTCGGCCTGGACGCCGTGCAGGGGCGGGCCCTTTACCTCGCGCTGCAGCAGCTCTACGCCTGGCAGGCCGACGCCGCGGCCGCGCACCGCCGGGTGATGGAGATCCTCGCCGAGGTGGTCGCGGCGCGTCGGGCGACGCCGACGAAGGACCTGACCAGTTTCCTCGCCGCCCATCCGAACCTGCGCGGGGACGCCGAGATCTACGACACCATGCTGCTGCTGATCGTGGCGTCGAACGAGAACACCGTCAACTGGATCGGCCAGACGCTGCGGCTGATGCTCACCGACGAGCGGTTCGGCGGCCGCCTCCGGGGCGGCCGGCTCGGCGTGGACGACGCGCTGGACGAGGTGCTGTGGCGGGATCCGCCCTTCACCAACGCGGCGGCCCGGTACGCGATGTCCGACGTCGAGCTGGGCGGGCAGTTGATCCGGCGTGGCGACGCGCTGATTCTCGGCCTGGCCGCCGCCAATGCCGATCCGCGAATCCATACCGCCGGTGAGACGTGGTCGGAGGTCGGCAACCGGGCTCACCTCGCCTGGAGCGCCGGTCCGCACGCCTGTCCGGCCACCATTCCGGCCCGGCTCATCGCCCGGACCGCCGTCGAGACCGCCCTGCATCAGCTGTCAGGAGTCCGGTTGGCGGTCGCGCCGGAGGAGGTGGCGCCGGTCGCCTCGTCCTGGACGCGCGGCCCGGCGTCGCTGCCGGTGCGCTTCACGCCCGCCGACCAGCCCTGACCTCCGGTCCTGGCCTCCGGTCCTGAGCACCCTCCCTGGGCGACCGGGCCGGGTCGAACCAGCCCGGGAACGGGACGGGGAGGTCCCGGGTCAGAGGTCGGTCGACGGCGGCACCCGCCCGGCCAGCCGGCGGGTGGTGGCGTGCAGCCCGAAGAGCGTGTAGCCGACCAGGATCGGGGTCAGCGGCGGGAGGACGAGCACGCAGAGCAGGAGGGCCAGCGCGACGGTACCGGTGCTGCCGAGCAGGATCACCGGCCGTTCCCGGACCGTCCGGGTCGACTCGCGGACCGCGCGCCGCCAGCCGTGGCCGCCACGCTGACCGAGGCGTACCACGGTCAGCCCGGCGAAGCCGCCGGCCGCCGCCGCCAGCGCGGCGGTGACCACCACCAGCACCGCGCCGCCGGGTACGACGCCCCGGGTCAGCGCCAGCAGGTTCACCGCGAGTACCGCGGCGGCGATCCCGGCGAGCAGGGTGGGCAGGATGCCGGGCAGCACGGCGCGGCGGAAGTCCCGCAGCACGGGTCGGGTCCCGGGCCAGCTCCCCGTCTCGATCCAGGTGTGCAGCGCGGCGCTGCCGGTGCCGACCGCCGCTCCGGCGGTGACCACCGGCAGTGCCGCGACGGTGGTGACGATGCCGAGCAGCGCCAGATCGGCGGCGTTGCGCAGGGTGTCCCGCCAGTCGGGTCGGGTGGCCGGGGCGGGCTGCTCCGGCCAGTTCGGTGCGGGTGGCTCGGTCATGTCCCGAGTCTGCATCCCCGACACCTCAACCCTTGAGCCCACTGGTGTTGATGCCCTGTACCAGCATCCGCTGGAAGGCCAGGAAGAAGACGAAGACCGGCAGCAGCGACAGTACGGACATCGCGAACATCGGCCCGAGGGATGTCTGCCCGCTGGAGTCGATGAAGAGCCGCAGCCCGATCGGCACCGTGTAGCTGGTCGGGCTCGGCAGATAGACGAGCTGGGTGAAGAAGTCGTTCCAGGTCCAGATGAACGAGAAGATCGCCGTGGTGACCAGGGCCGGCCGGCTCAGCGGCAGGATCACGTGCCGGAACACCCCGTACGGCGAGCAACCGTCGATCTTGGCGGCGTCGTCCAGCTCGCGCGGGATGCCGCGCATGAACTGCACCATCAGGAAGACGAAGAACGCCTCGGTGGCGAGCAGCTTCGGCACGATCAGCGGCAGCGGGGTGTCGACCCAGCGGAAGTAGTTGAACATCACGTACTGCGGCACGATCAGCACGTGGCTGGGAAGCAGCAGGGTACCGATCATGACGGCGAACCAGAGCCTGCGCATCCGGAACCGCAACCGGGCGAAGGCGTAAGCGGCCACCAGGCAGGAGAGCGCGTTGGCGACCACCGTGGCCAGGGCGATCACCGTGCTGTTCAGGAAGAACCGGCCGAAACTCAGGCCCCTGATGTAGTTCCAGCCGTCCGGGTAGTTGGCCCAGGTCACCTTCTCCGGAATCACCGAGAGGTTGCTGACCACCTCGGTCGGTGACTTCAGGGACGAGCCGGCCATCCACAGCAGCGGATAGAGCACGAAGGCGAGCACCCCGACGAGCGCGAGGACCCGGACCACGCCGCGCCAGCGGCGGCCGGTGGCCGAGGTTGCCCGGACTGCCTGGACTGCCATCAGTCGTCTCCGTCGGAGTAGTGCACCCAGAACCGGCCGGTGCTGAAGAAGATCACGGTGATCACCGCGATGGCCAGCAGGAAGACCCAGGAGAGCGCCGACGCGTAGCCCATCCGGAACTCTCCGAAGCCCTGGTCGTAGATATGCAGGGTGTAGAGGAGCGTGGAGTAGACCGGCCCGCCGGTGCCGTTGCTGATCACGTATGCCGAGGTGAAGCCCTGGAATCCGTTGATCGTCTCCAGCACCAGGTTGAAGAAGATCACCGGGGAGAGCATCGGCAGGGTGACGTTCCAGAACTGGCGGACCCGGCCGGCGCCGTCGACCGAGGCGGCCTCGTAGAGCTCGGTCGGCACCTGCTTCAACCCGGCGAGGAAGATCACCATCGGGGCGCCGAACTGCCAGATGGCCAGCACCATCAGCGTCTCCAGCGCCCAGCTCGGGTCGTTCACCCAGGCCCGGCCCTGGATTCCGAAGAGGCCGAGGAAGCTGTTGAACGCCCCGTCACCGCCGAACATGGCCCGCCAGACCAGGGCCAGTGCGACACTGCCGCCCAGCAGCGAGGGCAGGTAGAAGAGGCTGCGGAACAAGCCGACGCCGCGCCGTTCGCGGTTGAGCAGCAGCGCGACGCCGAGCGCGGCGGCGAGCTTGAGCGGCACCGCGATCAGGGCGTACGTCAGGGTGACCGTCACCGCGTGCCAGAACGCCGGATCCTCGCCGAACATCCGCCGGTAGTTGTCCAGCCCGACCCACTCGACGAGTTCCCAACTGGAGAGCACGTCGTAGTTGGTGAAGCTCAGGTAGAGCGAGAAGAGCATGGGGAAGGCGGTGATCGCCATCAGGCCGATCAGCCACGGGGAAAGGAAGACGTAGCCGGCGACCCCTTCGGCGCGGTGCCGGCGCCGACCGGCCCGCGTCCGCCGGCCCGGCGTGCCGGCCGGCGCCGGGTCGTCGGGACGCGGCTTGGTCGCCGTGGATAGAGCCACGGGTTGGTTCTCCTCTCGAAGGACGCTCCGGCAGGGGTGGGGAGCCGGGCAACCGGCTCCCCACCCCTGGCCTCGGGCGGTCAGCCGGCGAGCGCCGCCTGGGCCTCGGCGAAGAACTGCTTCGCGGCGTCCTCGGGGGTGGCGCGACCGTAGGTCACGCTCTCCGCGATGTCACGCAGCTTGTTGCGCAGCCCGCTGTGCCCCTTCGGCGGCGGCGTGGGCGCCGGGCCGAACTTGGGGGCGAGGGCGTTCTCGAATTCCACCGTCGTCTTCATCGCCGGGTCGGTCAGGCCCGCCGCGACGGAGGTCCGGGTGTCCATGTTCGACGGCAGGCCGCGGTCGACACCGAAAATCTTCGCCACCTCCGGGTCGTTGACCAGGAAGTTGATCAGGTCGGCCACCGCCTCCGGGTGCTTGGTGCTGCGCGACCCGGCCCAGTACAGCGAGGCACGCGCCCACTGACCCTTCGGGTCGCCGGGGTACGCGACCATGCCGAGCTCGTTCTTGGTGGCCTTCTGCAACTCGCCGAGCTGGTTGGACCACATGAACGAGGTGGCGGCCTTGCCGGTCACCACGAGCTGGGTGGCGACGCTGCCGGTGACCGCCTCGTGCACGACGTCGGCCGGCGGGGTGGCGTTCTTGGCCCGGGCACCCTGCCAGAGCCGGAACCAGGCGGCGAGGTCGGCCTCGGTGAACGCCAGCTTGTTGCCGTCGTAGAACTCCTTGCCCTGGGCCCGCAGCCACAGCCACAGCGCCTTGTAGTCGGAGCTGGTGTCCATGGTGCCCCAGTACTTGCCACCGCCCTTGGCGGTCACCTGGGATGCCCAGTCGAAGAGCTGCTCGTAGCTCCAGCCCTCTTGGGGCTCGCCGACGCCGAGCTCCTTGAGCTTGGTCTTGTCGTAGATCATGGCCGGCGTGTTCTCGCCGGTCGCGATCGCCACCTGCTTGCCGTCGAGCTGGCCGTACCTGGTCAGCCCCTCGGCGTGCTTGGACAGGTCGATCCTGTTGTCCTTGACGTACGGCGTCAGGTCGAGGGTGACGTTGCGGCTCGCGTACTCCGCCAGCCCGTTGTCGTCGATCTGGAAGACGTCCGGGGCGTTGCCACCGGCGGAGATGGTGGCGAGCTTGTCGTAGTAGCCGTCGAAGGCCTGCCAGACGGGCTTGATGGTGACGTTCGGATTCTTCTGCGTGTAGAGGTCGAGTGCCTTCTGGGTCATCTCGGCCCGGGCCTCACCGCCCCACCAGAAGAACTCGATGCTGACCGGGCCGCCCGGCTCCTTCGCCTCGTCGTCGCCGCAGGCGGCCGCGCCGAGGACGAGGGGCACGGCGACCATGGCGGCCGTGAGGCGGCGCAGCAGGTCCCGGCGATGCAGGCTGCGGTGACCAGGCGCGGTGGACGCGTCTGCTGTCGGGGGTGTGCGGGGGTGCATTGTGTTCACTCCTTGGCGTTAGGAGGCGACACTTTCGGGGGTGGCCGCGGTCGTCGCGCCGCCCGGGTCCGGATGGCCGTGCGGACCCGGGCGAGCGGGAGATGCCGCGCCCGGACGGTCGGCTGGTGCCGCCGCCCCGGGCCGGTCGGCCGAAGCCGCCGGACCGACACCCGTCGAGTCGCGGATGACCAACTCGGTCTGCAGGCTTACCTGTGCGGTGGTGCGACGGTCGTCGGTGGTGCTGGCCCGCCCGCCGCCGCGCCCGGCGCGTGCGGAGGCGGAACCGTCGTGTTGCAGGAGCATGTCGACGGCCGTCCGGCCGGCGGCCGCGGCTGGCGTGGCCACCGTCGTCAATTTGGGTCGGGTGAGTCGGCTCAGCGCGATGTCGTCGATGCCGACGACGCTGATGTCCCGGGGCACCCGTAGCCCGAGCGAGTCAAGCCCTTCCATCAGGCCGATCGCCATGAGGTCGTTGTAGGCGAGCACGGCGGTGGCGCCGGTCCGGCGTACCTGTTCCGCCATGGCGAGGCCGCCGCCCTCGGTGGGCGGGTTGGGCCCGAGCACGGTCAGCGAGGCGTCCGCGGCCCGGGCGGCGGCGGTGGCCACCCGGCGGATCTCCCGGTTGGTCCACGAGCCGCGTGGGCCGCCGAGCAGCGCGAGTGCGCGGTGCCCGAGGCCGGTCAGGTGTTCGACGGCGAGCCGGGCGCCCTGGCCGACGTCCATCACCACCGCCGGCAGGCCGGTGACCTGGCGGTTGATCACGACCAGCGGTACCTCGCGGCTGAGCTGCTCGATCAGGCTGTTGCTCATCCGTGGGCTGCACAGCAGCACGCCGTCGACCTGCTTGGCCAGGGCGTGCACCAGGTCCTCCTCGGCCGCCGGGTCCTCGTTGGTGTCGGCGATGAAGATGTGGTAGTCGCGCTGCCGGGCCTGGCTCTCCGCCGCCTTGATCAGTGGCGGGAAGAACGGGTTGGCGATGTCGGCGATGATCAGGCCGATGTTGTGGGTGCGGCCGGTGATGAGCGCTCGGGCGGCCCGGTTGGGCCGGTAGCCGAGGTCCTCGGCGCAGGCCAACACCCGGTTGCGGGTCTCCGGGTTGACCAGGTGCGGAGCCGAGAACGTCCGCGAGACGGTGGAGATGTGCACTCCGGAGGCCCGCGCGACGTCGCGAATGGTGGCTGGCACGCGAGTCCTCTCTGTGGCTGCCGATGTGTCTACCGTCACTGCGGTCCGCCAATTAATGCAAACGGTTGCTCAGGTGTCAACGGGACTCGGTCACGGCTTTGTTGCGTTACGCAGCGAGGGAGGCACTCCAATAGTTATAAATACGGATAAAGGACACAGCATTGTCGGCGGGCGTTGACGGCCGCCCCGCTGGCATGGTTACTTCTCCTGCAAACCTTTGCAGCCATCGGAGGCGAGCTGGGATGTCGGTAACCCCGGGAAGGCAGCGTTTCGCCCTGGTCGGTACGGGCGCGCGCGCCGAGATGTTCGTCCGGGCCCTGGTGCTGGACCACCCGAACACGGCCGAACTCGTCGCCTTCGCCGACGTCAACCCGGCCCGGATGAACGCGCACAACGGCTGGCTCGCCGAACTCGACTTCGACCCGGTGCCGACGTACCTGGCCAGCGAATTCTCCTCGATGCTGGAGAAGGAACGGGTCGACGTGGTCCTGGTGACCAGTGTGGACCGTACGCACGACGACTACATCGTCGCGGCGTTGCGGGCCGGCTGCGACGTGATCACCGAGAAGCCGATGACCACCGACGTGCCCCGGTGCGAGCGGATCCTGCGGGCTGTCGAGGAAACCGGCCAGAAAGTTTCGGTCGCCTTCAACTACCGCTACAACCCGTTGCACGAGAAGGTTCGGGAGGTGCTCGCCGAGGGCGCCATCGGCGAGATCGGCTCCGTGCACTTCGAGTGGCTGCTCGACGTACGCCACGGTGCCGACTACTTCCGGCGTTGGCACCGGGACAAGGCCAACTCCGGCGGCCTGATGGTGCACAAGGCGAGCCACCACTTCGACCTGGTCAACTGGTGGCTGGACGCCAAGCCGGTCCAGGTGTACGCCGCCGGACGGCTCTTCTTCTACGGCGACGCGGCCGGCCGGCGGCACGGCTACGCCCGCCGGTACGACCGGGCACACGGCTCGGCGGCCGCCGCCGACGATCCGTTCGCGCTGCACCTGGCCGACCACCCGAGGCTGCGGGCGCTCTACCTGGAGGCGGAGGCCGAGGACGGCTACCACCGCGACCAGAACGTCTTCGCCCCCGGGGTCACCATCGAGGACGACATGGCGGTGCTGGCGCAGTACGACAGTGGTGCCACGATGACCTATCACCTGACCGCGTACGCACCCTGGGAGGGTTACCGGGTGATGTTCAACGGCAGCCGGGGGCGGCTCGAACTGGAGGTGGTGGAGAGCGACTTCGTCAGCCCGCAGGCGGCCGGCGAGCTGAAGGGCGCCGCGCTGCACGGGGTACAGGCGGCCGTGGAGGAGGGCTGGGCGAAGATCACCCTGCGGCCGTTCTGGGAGCAGCCCCGGGAGGTACCGGTCTCCGGCTACACCCGCACCGGACACGGCGGCGCGGACGCCCGGATGACCGCGGTGCTCTTCGGCGGCCACACCGACCCGATGGACCGGGCCGCCACCGCCCGGGACGGCGCACTCGCCCTGCTCACCGGCCTGGCCGCGAACCGATCCTTCGAAACCGGGCAGCCGGTCCGCGTCACCGACCTGCTCACCATCCCCTGACCCGGCTGTAGGGAAGGGGCCCTTCTACAACAGAGAACGATAAGAAGGGGCCTTCCCTACCGCTCTGACCGCGAGGAGTTCGCCAGTGTCCGCGTCGTCCGATCGGCCTGATCTGCTATTTCCGTCCGAGCCCAGCCAACGCTCGATCGCCCGCGAGCTGTACGCGCTGGTCCGGGACCGGCCGCTGATCTCGCCGCACGGGCACGTGGACCCGGGCATCCTCGCCGACGACGTCGCCTTCCCGGACCCGGCGCGGCTGATCATCGTGCCGGACCACTACCTGACCCGGATGCTGCTCAGCCAGGGGGTCCCCCCGGCCGAGCTGGGCGTACCGGCGGTGGACGGCGGGCCGGTCGAGACGGACGGGCGGACCATCTGGCGGCGCTTCGCGGCGCACTGGCACCTGTTCCGGGGCACCCCGAGCCGGCTCTGGCTGGAGGAGACCTTCCGGAAGGTCTTCGGGATCGAGACCCGGCTCTCGACGGAGACCGCCGACGAGATTTACGACGCGATCGCGGCGCAGCTCGACCAGCCGGAGTTCCGGCCCCGGGCGCTCTTCGAACGCTTCAACATCGAGGTGCTGGCCACCACCGAGTCGCCCCTGGACGACCTGGGCCGGCACGCCAAGCTCGCCGCGGACGGCTGGGGCGGGCCCGGTGGACGGGTGGTCACCACCTTCCGGCCGGACAACGTCGTGGACATGGAGTTCGACGGCTGGGCCGCCAACGTCGCCCGGCTCGGCGACATCACCGGCGAGGACACCGGCCGGTACCCCGGGTACCTCGCCGCGCTGCGCAGCCGCCGCCAGGCGTTCATCGCCGCCGGAGCCACCTCCACCGACCACGGCCACCCGACCGCGCTGACCCTGCGGCTGGGCGAGGCCGAGGCGAGCACCCTCTACCAGCGCGGCCTGCGCGGCGAGGCCACCACCGAGGACGCCGAGGCGTTCCGGGCGCACATGCTTGTGGAGTTCGCCCGGATGTCCATCGAGGACGGTCTGGTGATGCAGCTGCACCCCGGCTCGGTACGCAACCACAACCGCTGGCTCTACGCCAAGCACGGCCGGGACGTCGGCGGCGACATTCCGCAGGCCACCGAGTACCTGCACGCGCTCACCCCGCTGCTGGACGCGTACGGCAACGATCCCCGGCTGCGGGTCGTCGTCTACACCCTGGACGAGTACACCTTCACCCGGGAGCTGGCCCCGCTGGCCGGCGGCTACCCGGCGCTCTACCTCGGCGCACCCTGGTGGTTCCTGGACTCACCCGAGGTGCTGCGCCGGTTCCGGGAGGCCGTCACCGAGACCGCCGGCTTCTACAACACCGCCGGATTCGTCGACGACACCCGGGCGTTCTGCTCGATCCCGGTCCGCCACGACGTGGCCCGGCGGATCGACGCCGGCTTCCTGGCCCGGCTCGTCGCCGAGCACCGGCTGCCACTGGACGAGGCGGCCGAGACCATCGTCGACCTCGCCTACCACCTGCCCAAGAAGGTCTTCAAGCTCGACAGTCCAGACCGGTGAGCGCGAGGAATGAGCGAGCGCAGCGAGTGAGTCCCGCAGTCGGGAACGAAAGGCAAGCCGGTGAGGGCGAGGAATGAGCGAGCGCAGCGAGTGAGTCCCGCAGTCGGGAACGAAAGGCAAGCCGGTGAGGGCGAGGAATGAGCGAGCGCAGCGAGTGAGTCCCGCAGTCGGGAACGAAAGGCAAGCACAGTGACGGTTACCATCACCGGTGTCGACGTGCACGACGTGCGGTTTCCGACGGCGGCGGCCGGGGACGGCTCGGACGCGATCAACCGGGGCGACTACTCGGCCAGCTACGTCGAGTTGCGCACCGACGCGCCGGACGGGACCTTCGGGGCCGGGTTCACCTTCACCAACGGCCGGGGCAACGAGCTGACCTGCGCCGCCATCCGGGCGTTGGCCCACCACGTGGTCGGCCGGACCATGACGGAGATCGTCGCGAATCCGGTGGCGTTCTGGCGGTCGCTCACCGCCGACGTGCAGCTGCGCTGGCTGGGGCCGGAGAAGGGCGTCATCCACATGGCGACCGGTGCCCTGGTCAACGCGGTCTGGGACCTGCGGGCCAAGCTGGAGGGCAAGCCGCTGTGGCGGCTGCTCGCCGAGATGCCGAGCGAGGAACTGGTCCGTAACGTCGACTTCCACCACATCGTCGACGCGATCAACCCGGCCGAGGCGGTCGCCATCCTGGAGAAGGGGCAGGTCGGCCTCCCGGACCGGCTCGCCGAGCTGGCCCGGGACGGGTTCCCGTCCTACACCACCTCGGTCGGCTGGCTCGGCTATCCGGACGACAAGGTCCGGGCGCTGACCCGTGAGGCGTACGCGCAGGGGTGGCGGGCGATGAAGATGAAGGTCGGCGGCCCGGTCGACGACGACGTTCGCCGGGCGCGGATCATCCGCGAGGAGATCGGCCCGGACGCGCTGCTGATGATGGACGCCAACCAGGTCTGGGACGTCGACGAGGCGATCGCCAACATGTCCCGGCTGGTGGAGTTCGACCCGTACTGGATCGAGGAGCCGACACACGCCGACGACGTACTCGGGCACGCCCGGATCGCCGAGGCGGTGACCGGGCTCTCCGGCGGGCGCTGCCGGGTCGCCACCGGCGAGGTGGCGGCGAACCGGGTCATCTTCAAGCAGCTCATGCAGGCCGAGGCGATCCGGGTCTGCCAGATCGACGCCTGCCGGATCGGCGGGGTCAACGAGGTGCTCTCGGTGATGCTGATGGCGGCGAAGTTCGGCGTGCCGATCTGCCCGCACGCCGGCGGCGTGGGCCTCTGCGAGTACGTCCAGCACCTGGCGATCTTCGACTACCTGCGGGTCGGCACCTCGCTGGACGGCCGGATGGTCGAGTACGTCGACCACCTGCACGAGCACTTCGTCGACCCGGTACGCACCCGAGGGGGCCGCTACCTGTTGCCGGAGCAGCCCGGTTACAGCTCCACGATGAAGCCGTCGTCGGTTGCCGAGTACTCCTTCCCGGGTGGCCCGGTATGGGCGTGACCGTCGGCGCCTCGCGGCTGGGCCTCGGCGCGCTGCGCCGACTGCCGTCCTCGTGCCGGCCGCTGATCCGGCCCGGTGCCGTACCGGCCGGGATCGTGCACCTCGGGCTGGGCGCGTTCCACCGGGCCCACCAGGCGGTCTACACCGAGGAGGCGGTGGCGGCGGCCGGTGGCGACTGGGGCATCGTCGGGGTGGCACCGCGCAGCACCGAGATCGTGACCACGCTCGCCGCCCAGGACTGCCTGTTCAGCGTCACCAGCACCTCCGGGGCGGGCAACCAGACCCGGGTGGTGGGGGCGCTCACCGAGGTCCGGCACGCGGCCAGCGACCCGGCGGCGATCGTCGCGCTGCTGGCCGACCCGGCGATCCGGGTGGTCACGCTCACGGTGACCGAGAAGGCGTACCAGCTCGACCCGGCGACCGGTCGGCTCCGGCCGGACGAGGCGATGCTGGCCGACCTGACCACCGACCGGCCGCCGCAGACCGTGCCGGGTCTGCTGGTCCAGGGCCTGCTCGCCCGGGCGGTCGCCGACGCCGGGCCGATCGCGCTGGTCAGCTGCGACAATCTGCCGTCCAACGGGGAGCGGCTGCACAGCCTGGTCGGCCAGGCGCTCGACGTGGTCGGCGACGTCGCGGGCGGCCGCTCCGAGCGGATCGCCGGCTGGCTGCGCGACAACGTCACCTTCCCCGGCACGATGGTGGACCGGATCGTGCCGGCGAGCACCCCGCAGACCCTGGCCGACGCGCAGGCGGCGCTCGGGGTCAGCGATCTGGCGGCGGTGGCCGCCGAGCCGTACCGGCAGTGGGTGATCGAGGACCGGTTCCCGGGCGGGCGACCGGCCTGGGAGCGGGCCGGTGCGGTGCTCACCGACGACGCCGGCCCCTGGGAGCGGCTGAAGCTGCGCGCGCTGAACGGCGTGCACTCGGCAACGGCGTACCTCGGCGCGCTGGCCGGCCGGGAGACCATCGCGGAGGCGCTGGAGATCCCGCACCTGGCCGTGGTGCTGCGCCGGCTGATCGCCGAGGACGTGGCGGCCAGCTTCACCCCGCCGGACGGCGTCTCGGTGGTCGACTACGGCGAGGAGGTGCTGGAGCGGTTCGCCAATCCGGTGCTACGGCACCGCACCATCCAGATCGCGATGGACGGCTCGCAGAAGCTGCCGCAGCGGGTGCTGCACACCATCACGGATCTGCGTGCGGCCGGGGCCCGGCCCCGGTGGGCGGCCCTGGTGGTGGCGGCCTGGATGCGCTTCGCACAGGGCCGGGCCGACGACGGTACGTCGCTGCCGCTGAACGACCCGCTCGCCGACCGGATCCGGGCGGCCCTGGCGGCCGGGCAGGGGACCCCGGCCGGGGTGGTGGCGGCGCTGTTCGGGTTGACCGAGGTCTTCCCGGCGGAACTCGCCGCCGACGACGAGGTACGCGAGCTCGTGGTGGAGTGGCTCACCGCGCTGGACCGGCACGGAGTGGAGAAGACGTTGGCGGGTGTCGCATGAGCGGGGTCGGTGCGCCGCCGAGGGTGGCGCTGGTCGGGGCGAGCGGGCACGGGCTGTGGCACCGCCGGATCATCGCCCCGCTGCACGAGGCCGGGCGGCTGGAGTTGGTCGCCCTGGTCGACGTACGGCCGGTGGAGGCGGAGCCGGACGCGCCGGTCCCGCCCGGGGCGCGGATCTTCACCGACCATCGCCAGATGCTTGCGGCGGTACGCCCGGAGGTGGTGGTGATCTGCACGCCGCCGCACACCCACCTGCCGATCGCGTTGGACGCGATCCGGGCCGGCGCGGACCTGCTGCTGGAGAAGCCGCCGGTGCTCTCGCTGGCCGAGCACCGCACCCTGGCCGGCGCGCTGGCCGAGAACGGCCGGGTGGCGCAGATCGGGTTCCAGGCGCTCGGCTCGGCGGCACTGCGCGAGCTGGTCGCGGCGGTCGCCGAGGGCCGGCTGGGTGGGGTCACCGGAATCTCGACGGTGGCGTGCTGGCAGCGTACCGACGGCTACTACGCCCGTGCTCCGTGGGCCGGTCGGCGCAGCCTGGACGGGCGGCCGGCACTGGACGGCGTACTCGTGAATCCGCTGGCCCACGCGGTGATGCAGTGCCTGGCGGTGGCAGCAGCGGCGGTGGCGGCCGGCGCGGTCGCGCCGTTGGGTGCGGTCGACGGCGCCGCGCCGGCCTGGCCGGTCCAGGTCGAGCTGGAGCGCTACCGGACCCGGCCAATCGAGGTGGACGACACCGCCGCGCTGCGGGTGACCCTCGGCTGCGGCCTGCCGGTGCTGGCGGCCGTGACGCTCGCAGGTGAGGACTTCGTCGCCGGTGAGGTGATCGTGCACGGCACCGCCGGCCGGGCGGTGCTGGAGTACACCGCGGACCGGTTGACGCTCCCGGGTGACCCGGGGCCGCGCGAGGTGCCGGACCGGCTGAACCTGCTGGAGAACCTGTTGGCGCACCGAACCGATCCCGCGGTGCCGCTGATCGCGCCGCTGGCCCGGACGGCGGCGTTCACCGCCCTGGTGCAGGCGATCTCGGCGGCACCGGAACCGGAGCTGGTCTCCGGGGAGCGGGTGGTGGCGTCCGGTGCGGGGTCGGACCGGGTGCTGACCATCCGGGGGGTCAACGCGGCGCTGCGCCGGGCGGCGGCCGAGGGCGTGCTCCTCTCGGAGTTGGGTGTGCCGTGGGCGGTGAAGCCGCACCGGGCGGCGGTGGAGCGGGAGATCGGCGATGCGTGACGGTCGGCTGCGGGAGACTGATGATGCGTGACGGCCGGGCCGGATGCGTCAGAACGGGCGACGGACTGCAAATCTCGGGGACAACCGTCCGATAGAAATCGGACCGAATATCCCTCTACTCGGCATTCGGCCGCCGAGCCAATCATCATTGTCCTCAATTTATGCAACATACCTGCAAACAGAACGCATTGACACTTTTAATCGCGCTTACCTACCGTTCATTTACAAGAGGATTTCGTGACCGTTACGGGATTCGGCCAAACGGTAGACAGACGCGGAGAATGGGATGCGATCGAGCAGGTTGACCGCCGCCGTGGTCGGTAGTCTTCTCGTGGTCTCCGGCGCCCTGGTGGTGGCGCCGGCGGTGGCCAGCGCGCACGGCGGAGACGGACTGTCCTGGGCGGCCCGGCTGCTGGGCCGGCAGGCGCTGCCGGCCGGCGACGGCTGGGCCGCCGCAGGACCCGGCACCACCGGCGGCTCGGCGGCCAGCCCGGACCAGGTGCACGTGGTCCGGACCCGGGCCGAACTGGTCCGGGCCCTCGGTGGCGACAACGCCACGAACAGGAACAACGCGACCCCGAAGATCATCTACGTCAGGGGAGAGATCGACGGCTTCGAGGCGGCCGACGGGCGACCGCTCGACTGCGCCGACCTGGCGGATCCGGAATACTCGCTGGACGCCTACCTGGCGACGTACGATCCGGCGACCTGGGGGCGGGTGCCGCCGTCCGGGCCGCTGGAGCAGGCCCGGATCCGGTCGGTGGCGAACCAGACCCGGCAGACGCAGATCAACGTCGGGCCGAACACCACCATCGTCGGGCTGCGCGGCGCGACACTCGCCGGGCTGACCCTGATGGTGGACACCGCCGACAACGTGATCGTGCGCAACCTGACCTTCGCCGACGCCCGGGACTGCTTCCCGGCATGGTCGCCAACCGACGGCGACGCCGGCAACTGGAACTCCCAGTTCGACCTGATGTCGGTACGGCGCAGCGAGAACGTCTGGGTCGACCACAACACCTTCACCGACGGCGACAACCCGGACAGCGGGCTGCCGGTCTACTTCGGACGGCCGTACATGGTGCACGACGGGTCGCTCGACATCACCCACACCGCCAGCCGGGTGACCGCCTCGTACAACCGGTTCCTGGCCCGGGACAAGGTGATGCTGATCGGCTCGTCGAACACCGTCGGCCCGGACGTCGGCCGGCTCGACGTCACGCTGCACCACAACCTCTTCGACGGCACCATGCAGCGGCTGCCCCGGGTGCGGTTCGGCCAGGTGGACATCTACAACAACGCCTACCGGCTCGGCGGTGACGCGTTCGGTTACGCGATCGGGGTCGGCGTCCAGTCGGCGGTGTACGCCGAGCGCAACCACTTCACCCTCGGCTCCGGCCTGACCGCGGCGGACCTGCTCCACGACTGGGGCGGCACGGTGATCACCGAGCGGGACAACTGGGTACGCGAGGGCCGCGAGCCGGCCCGGCCGGTGAGCCTGCTGGCCGCGTACAACGCCGAGCACGACCCCGACCTGGGCGGCGACGCGGGTTGGACGCCGACCCTGCGGGCCGGGCCGGTGTTGCCCGCCCCGCTCGTACCGCTGCTGGTGCAGGCGCTGGCCGGAGCCGGCCGGCTGCCGGTGTGAACGCTGGCCCGGCCGTCCCGCCGGGCCCAACCCGCGGCGGCGCGGCGCCGCCTTGGAACGCGGTACCCCCACACCACCGCCGTCGCCGCGCCGGCGGCGGCCCACCGTCCCACCACCGCACGCCGCGCGCGCCGCGGCGAGCACGGACAATTGGAGGCAAAGGTGCGGAACCGAAGAACCCGTCGCGGCCTGCTGGTCGCGGCCGGCGCGGGCCTGCTGGCCGTCGCGCTGACCATCGGAGTCATCACCGGCCCGGCCCGGGCAGCCACCCTGTTCTCGGACAACTTCGACGACGGCAACGCCGACGGGTGGTCGAAGTCCGGCGGCGACTGGGCGGTCGCCACCGACGGGTCCCCGGCGTACCGGCAGAGCAACGCGGGCAGCGAGCTGGCCCGGGGCTTCGCCGGGGACACCGGTTGGACGAACTACCAGGTCCAGGCCCGGGTCAAACCGCTGTCGTTCAACGGTTCGAACCGGCTGGTCGCGATCGCCGCCCGGGTGAGCAGCGCGACCCGGATGTACCGGCTGGCGCTGATCAACGCGAACCGGGCCGAGCTACAGGCGGTCAACGGCAGCTCGATCACGGTGATCGGCTCGGCGTCGCTCTCGGTGGGCACGGGCAGCTGGTACACCCTGCGGCTGGTGGTCAACGGCAGCTCGATCCAGGGCTTCGTCAACGGTACGCAGGTCGGTTCGGGCAGCAACTCGGCCCAGACCGCCGGCCGGATCGCCCTGGTGACCGTCTACGCCAGCGCCACCTTCGACGACGTCAGCGTCGACACGGTCGGTTCGCAGCCGACCAACCCGCCGACCGGCCAGCCGACGACCTCACCGCCGACCGGCCAGCCGACGACCCCGCCGCCGACGACCGGTCCGACGCTGCCGCCGCAGACCGGGCTGGTCGGCTGGGCCACCCAGAACGGCGGTACCTCCGGCGGCGGCAACGCCGGTGCCACGACGGTGACCAGCGCATCGGCGCTGACCAGCGCGGTCGGTTCCAGCAGCGCGGCGGTGATCCGGGTCTCCGGCACCATCTCCTGCTCCGGGATGCTCCGGGTCCGCTCCAACAAGACCATCGTCGGCGTCGGGTCGAACGCCACCATCTCCGGCTGTGGCTTCACCATCAACGGTGACCGCAACGTCATCATCCGCAACCTGAACTTCCGCAGCTGGGACGATGACGCGATCAACGTCGAGACCGGGGCCACCAACGTCTGGGTGGACCACAACAGCTTCACCGACGGGTACGACGGTGCCGTCGACATCAAGCGCGGCTCCGACTTCGTGACCGTCTCCTGGAACCGGGTGTACGGGCACGACAAGTCGATGCTGCTCGGACACAGCGACGACAACGCCAGCCAGGACGTCGGGCACCTGCGGGTCAGCTACCACCACAACTGGTTCGACGGCTCCGGGACCCGGCACCCCCGGGTGCGGTTCGGCAACCCGGTGCACGTCTACAACAACTACTACTACGACAACGAGTACGGCGTCGCCTCCACGATGGGCGCCGGGGTGCTGGTCGAGGGGAACTACTTCGAGAACGTCGAAGACCCGACCCTGGTCGGGTACGCCAGCTCCGACCCCGGCGCGATCGTGCAGCGCAACAACTACTTCGTCGGCTCCGGCACCCCGCAGAGCGGTGGCGGGAGCGTGGCGGGGATCCCGTACTCGTACCAGCTCGACAACGCCAGCAGCGTGAAGTCGATCGTGACCGGCGGCGCGGGTACCGGCCGGATCGGTCTGTAGCGGATGGCGGGGCACCCACGGTCGAGTGACCGACCGGAGGTGCCCCGCCGACACCGTGTGCGGCGTGGATGTGATTCCGCCTCCGGCCCGGCGCCGTCGACGACGACGCCGGGCCGGACCCTCACCGCGGGGCGGAGGCGGTCAGGAGGTCCCGGACCGCTGGTACACCCGTACGTAGTCGACCTGGAAGTCCGCCGGCAGTACCGTCGTCGCGTCCGGATCGCCCAGCCAGCCGCCGACCTGGTAGTTCAACCGCAGGTGGTACGGCTTGTTGAACACCTCGTCGAACCAGGTCGTGGTGGTCCGGTCCCGCTGCCACACCAGCACCCCGTCGATGTACCAGCGGAGCACGCCCGGCTCCCACTCCGTGGTGTAGGTGTGGAATCCGTCGCCCGGGTAGCCGGTGGCGAAGGTGTGCCGGTGGTCCTGCTTGATCGGCGTGTAGTCGTAGAAGATCGCCTGGGTGGCGGCCCGGTAGTACTGCGAGCCACCGGGCAGCTCGACGACGTCGATCTCGCCGGTGCCGCCGTCGTCCGGCCGCATCCAGAACGCCGGCCAGAGCCCCTTCGAGTTGGTCGGTCCGTTCGGCGACTTCGCCCGTACCTCGAACCGGCCGTACGTGAACGACGCCTTGCCGCGGTCCGTGGCCAGGTAGCTGGTGGTGTACTGGCGGGTGCCACCACCGCCACAGGTGTACTGCTCCTTCCGGACCCGCATGGTCAGCAGGCCACCCGAGACGAAGACGTTCTCCGGCCGGCTGGTGATGCAGGCCCGGTCGTAGTCCACATAGCTGTTGTTCCGGGCGTTCCATTTGCTGGTGTCCAGGGAGTTGCCGTCGAACTCGTCCCACCAGGCGAGCGTCCACGGCGACCCGGTGTCGTACGTGATCACCAGCCGGGGGCGGATCGCGGTGTTGGCGTGTTCCCGGGACGCCCAGTAGGTGCGGGTGGTCGGCGTCTGCTGGCGCAGCGCGAAGGCGAACGTACCGTTTCCGGGTACGGCCCGCGAGACGTCGAAGCCGTTGTGCCCGGCCACCAGGCTGGGCGTGGACGCCAGCGCGGCGCCGAGCGTCGGCCGGTTGGCCCAGGTGCCGGGGCCGCTCGCGCCGCCGCTGGCCGGATAGGCGGTCACCCCGGCGGTGGCCGCGGTCCAGGTGTAGACCTCGAGCCTGGCGCGGATGTTCGTCGCCGTGCTGGGCAGGCCGCCGACGGTGAAGCCGAGCACCGGCTGACGCTCCCCGTTGGGGTTGCCCTCGCAGCTCTGCGGACAGGAGGCCAGGGTCGTCTTGACGCCGTTGTCACCATCCGCGGTGACCGGCGTGTACGTGGTGTCGGCGTCAGCCTGGACGGTGAGCGTCTGCGCGGCCTGGACGCTGGGTGCTGTGGATGTCGCCTGTGCGGAGCCGACCGGCCCGACGACGGCTGGCGCCATCGCTGCGGTCGTCACTCCGAGGAAGATCGAGAGCCATCCCCGTGTTTTCTGCATCGTGCTCCTCTGTGATCTTCGGACGTCAAGGTCCGGAAGATCGGGAGGCTAGCAGGATATCGATCATGGTGGTGGCCGATCCGAGTCGTGTATACGGGTCGCTGGTCCGCTACTGGGAATGCGACCAGCGGAAACGCCCCGACCAAAAACCCGGGCCGGTCGCTCCGGAGAGCGACCGGCCCGAGGACACCACGGGGGTGCGGTCAGATCCGGCGACCGGTCACGGCGTGGAACGCGTGGTTCCGGCCGGCGCGCGGCTTGACGTAGACGGTGTCGCCCATGTTCGGCATGTTCCGACGGTCGGTACGCACCACGAACCGCTCCGAGCTGCCGTCGATCGCGGCGTGGCCGTAGATGTTCGCGTCCGAGCCCAGGTCCTCGACCAGCTCGACGACGAGGGCGAGGCCGCCCTCGCTCGGCGCGACCAGGTCGCAGTCCTCGGGACGGAAGCCGACGGTCACCTTGCCGTTGCCACCCTCGGCCCTGGCCGCGGCCACCTGCTCCCGGGTCAGCGGGATGGCCAGGTCGGCGAACATCGCCCCGCTATCGGTCAGCGGCACCGTCTTGATGTTCATCGCGGGCGAGCCCATGAAGCCGGCGACGAAGACGTTGGCCGGGGTGTCGTAGAGCTCACGCGGGGTGTCGACCTGCTGGAGCACGCCGTCCAGCATGACCGCCACCCGGTGCCCCATGGTCATCGCCTCGACCTGGTCGTGCGTCACGTAGACGGTGGTGACGCCGAGCTTGGCCTGCAGGGTCGCGATCTGGGTACGGGTCTGCACCCGGAGCTTGGCGTCCAGGTTGGACAGCGGCTCGTCCATCAGGAAGACCTGGGGCTCGCGGACGATCGCCCGGCCCATCGCGACCCGCTGGCGCTGACCACCGGAGAGCGCCTTGGGCTTGCGGCTGAGGTACTCCTCCAGTTGGAGCAGCGCGGCCGCCTCCTTGACCCGCCGGTCGATCTCCGACTTCGAGGTCTTGCGGAGCTTCAGCGCGAACGCCATGTTCTCGTAGACCGTCATGTGCGGGTAGAGCGCGTAGTTCTGGAAGACCATCGCGATGTCGCGGGCCTTCGGCGGCAGGTGGGTGACGTCCCGGGTGTCGATGTAGATCGAGCCGTCGTCGACGTCTTCCAGCCCTGCGAGCATCCGCAGGCTGGTGGACTTGCCGCAGCCGGAGGGACCGACCAGGACGAGGAACTCGCCGTCGCCGATCTCCAGGTCGAGGTGGTCGACCGCTGGGCGCTCGGTACCCGGGTAGATCCGGGTGGCCTTCGAGTAGGTGACCGTAGCCATGGTGCAGCGCTTCCTTTCACCGGCAGGAACGTGCCGGACGATCCGAGTGAAAGTGCGACCGGGGCGTCACCGCACCGGTCCGTGGAGGGCATCCGGGCGGCGCTGGGCAGCCTGGGGTGTCATCCGCGTCACGCCACGGTAAACGGGTTTTTCTCACATGCCAAGGTCGGGGGCTATTCCTGGGACGTATCTGACGAACATTTCGGGCATCCGGGCATGGTCCGCCACCAACCGCATGCGGGGTCGTCGGTGTCGGCTATCGGAATCGGTGCCGTCCATGGTAGGAGCCCATCAGTAGCTATGCTGACCACGAACATCGCGCCCCTGTAGCTCAGTTGGCCAGAGCACTCGCCTTGTAAGCGAGTGGTCGTCGGTTCGAGTCCGACCGGGGGCTCCAACGTGCCGCCTGCCACCGGGAGGATGGCCAGGGTGGGCATGCCGAGGCGGCTCAGGGTGCGGCCCGGTGCCGACGGCCGGAAGCCTGGTCACCAGCCGTCACCGGGCTGAAGAAGAGCCGACCTGGCAGGGCGAGCGTGCTGGCCTGCGGGGTCGGATCGACGACGCAGGCAGCGATCTGCCGTGGCCCCTCCGGGGTCGCTACCGAGAGGGTCAGCAGCGTCGTACCGGTGGGGCAGGTCGGACCGGGCATACCCGGCTCGCCCGACGGGCCGGCGGGACCCTCCGGGCCGGGTGGACCCTCCGGGCCGGGTGGACCCTCCGGGCCGGGTGGACCCTCCGGGCCGGGCTCGCCGGGTGGCCCGGGATCCCCTGCTGGCCCGGGATCCCCTGCTGGCCCGGGATCCCCTGCTGGCCCGGGTTCGCCTGGTGGCCCGGGTTCGCCGGGCGGGCCGGGTTCGCCGTCCCGACCGGGTAGTCCCGGTGGCCCGGGTGGACCCTCCGGCCCGGCCGGACCTTGGGCGGGGCGCAGGTCGGCCGGGTCGACGACGCACTCGCCGCCGAGCTGGCGTACCTGCTGGCAGAGCTGTTCGGCGCCGGAGACGGCGGTCGCCGCCCGGCGCTGCTGCACGGCGGCCTGCTGGTCGAGCCGGGCCCAGGCCCAGCCGGCCGTCGCCGCGACCAGCGCGGTCGCCACGACCACGATGACGAGGCGCCGCCGGATGCGCCGGTCCATCCGCCGGCGGAAAATCTCCGTCTCCTCGGTCATCGTCTCTCCTCGTCGCACCGGAGCTCGTGAGAGGTCAGGCCGGGCCGTTCGAGCGGTAGCGGTGCAGTTCGCGTTCGAGGAGGGCGAGCGCGTCCTCGGCGGCCCGCCGCGCCCGGCGGGCCTCGTCGACGGCCTGTTGCAGTCCCTCCGCCCGCTGCTCGGCGGCATCGGTCCGGCGTGCGGCGTCGTCCGCGCGCTTCTCGGCGCGGTCGATCGCCTCCTGGTACTCCTTGCGATCGGCCCGGTTGGCGTTGAGCAGGTACGCAACGATCATGACGAGCAGCCCTCCGACGCCGACGGCACCGAAGCCGCCGGACGGGACGAGATTTGCCAGTTCGCCCACACGTCAGCTCGCCGGGGTGCCCGGTTCCGCCAGCCGTCCTGTCGCCCGGTCACCGGACGTGGGCTTCCGGGCCGCCGCCACACTCCCCCACCATGGTCGCGCGGGCAATTGCGCATAGGTCAGCATCGAACCTGCCTATTGTGAATAGTTCTATAAGTCTGGGCGATCCAGGTTAGTATCGATATTTGTCGCGACTTACAATTTGCGGAAGAAACAGTCGTGAACCGGACAGTGTCGCACCGGGACACGCCAGGGCCGGTGCGTTCGTGCCGATATACCGGAACCGGAGGGGCGCATACCATCGGCTCCGATGCCACCGGCCGGGGAGCGTGGATGACCAGGTACGTGATCGTGGGCGGCGGGATCGTCGGGCTCGCGGTGGCGCACCGGCTGCGTACCGACCGGCCTCGGGACACGGTCACCGTGCTGGAGAAGGAGTCCGGCTGGGCCGCCCATCAGACCGGCCACAACTCCGGGGTCATCCACGCGGGTGTCTACTACCCGCCGGGCAGTCTCAAGGCGACCCTGTGCCGGGCCGGCAGCGCCTCGATGGTGCGGTTCTGCGCCGAGCAGGAGTTGCCGTACGAGGTCTGCGGCAAGCTGATCGTCGCCGCCGAGGCCGCCGAACTGCCCCGGCTGCACGCCCTGCACGAGCGGGCCGTCGCCAACGGACTGCCGGCCACCCTGCTCAACGCGATCGAGGCAGCCGAACACGAGCCGCACGTCGCCGCCGTCGCCGCGCTGCGGGTCGCCTCGACCGGGATCGTCGACTTCGGCGCGGTCTGCCGGCGGCTCGCCGAACTCCTCGCGGCAAGCGGTGCCGAGCTGCGCCTGAACACCAGGGTCACCGGGATCCGGAACCGGACCGGCGGCCTCGTGGTGAGCACGAGCGCGGGCGAGGTGACCGGCGACGTCCTGGTGAACTGCGCCGGGCTGCACGCCGACCGGATCGCCCGGCTGGCCGGCATCGACCCGCCGGCCCGGATCGTGCCGTTTCGGGGCGAATACCACGAGCTGGTGCTGCAGCGGCGGAAGCTGGTGCGCGGACTGATCTATCCGGTCCCCGACCCGCGGTTCCCGTTCCTCGGCGTACACCTGACCCGCATGATCGACGGCACGGTGCACGCCGGCCCGAACGCGGTGCTCGCCACCGCCCGGGAGGGCTACTCGTGGCGCCGGTTCGACCCGCGCGACGTCCGGGAGCAGGTCGGCTACTCCGGCCTGTGGGCACTGGCCCGCCGGCACTACCGGTACGGGCTGACCGAGGTGATCCGGTCACTGTCCCGGAAACGCTTCGCCGCCAGCCTGGCCCGGTTGGTGCCGGAGCTGACCGAGGCCGACATCGTCCCGGCCGGGGCCGGAGTACGCGCCCAGGCCGTACGCCCGGACGGCGGACTGGTGGACGACTTCCTGATCGTGGAGGCGGCGCGGCAGGTGCACGTGCTCAACGCGCCGTCCCCCGCCGCGACCAGCTCGTTCGAGATCGCCCGGCACATCGTCGACCGGCTCCCCGCCGACCGTTGACTGCCCGCCGGCCGTTGACTGCCTGCCGATCGTTGGCACTACGGCGACCGGTGGCACCACGGCGACCGTCGACACCCCGCCGACCGTTTACTTCGCCGGGTCAGGGCTGCCGGCGGGAGCGGCGGGCCAGCAGGCCGTACCGGGGGATGGTCCGGACCGGTTCGGTGGCGGCACCGGCGCGCCGGAGGATGTGGTTGGCGGCGAGTACTCCGGTCAGGGCGGCCCGCTCCAGCAGCGCGCTGGGCAGCTCGGTGCGGATGCCGTCGCCGGCCAGGTAGAGCCGGTCCGCGTCGGTGAGCACGCCCGGCCGGTCGGCCGAGCAGCCCGGCCGGAACGCCGGGGCCCGCCGCTCGACCCGGCAGCGCAGGTCCCGCACCGGCAGATCGGCGATCTCCGGCCAGAGCCCGGCCAGCTCGGCCAACATCCGCCGGGCCAGCTCCGGCGCGGGCACGCCGTCCGGACAGGCGTACGCGTGCAGTTCCAGCACCGCACCGCGGGTCCGGGCGGCCCAGTGGCGGGCCTGCGACTCCAGCCGGTGGTAGAGGGTCACCGAGTCCAGGGTGGGTTGCCGGGACACCCCGCTGAACACCGCCCGATCCGGTGCCACGTCGCCGGCCAGCCAGTACCGGGCGACCGCGTACGGCGGGCCGGTGCCGAGCCCGGCGACCTGTCCGGCGAGTACGGGCGCCCGGGCGGCCAGCTCCGGCGAGTCGGCCAGCAGCGCGGTCAGGGCCGGCGGGTCCACGGCCAGTACGACGTCGCGGGCCCGGTGGTGTTCCCCGGTGCCGGTCGCGAGCCGCCAGCCGTCGGCGTCGGGCGTTACCGCCGTCACCGGCGCTCCGAGGAGGATCCGGGCACCGTGCCGCCGCAGGTGATCGGCGAGCGGACGCCAGATCGCCGACTCGTAGTCCCGATCCGGTGCGTCGAAGCCGAGCCCTTCCGGGTTACCGAGGAAATAGAAGTGGAAGTTGGCCACCAGTTCGGCGGCGGAGAGTTCGGCCTCGTGGTTGAAGAACGAGTGCGAGAAGACCTCGAAGAGCATCGCCCGGGCCCGGTCCGGCAGCCGCAGCGCGTCGAGCAGCTGCTCGGCACTGCTGCCGTCGAGTTCGGCGTAGGTGCGCCGGGGGTGGTAGGCCAGCAGCGGCAGGGCCGATCGGCCGTCCATCCGGCGCAGGTCACGCAGGCGCAGGCTGGGACTGCGGGCCAGCAGCGCGAGCAGGTTCCACGGCGGCCTCGCCGGCAGCCGGCCGAAGTCCTCGGCCGGCCAGTCGGCGTGCAGCACCGGATAACCGGGTACCGGCCGGAGCAGGGTGAGTGCCGGGTCGATCCGGCGCAGGATCGCGCGCAACTGGTGGTACTGCCGGAAGAAGGCGTGGAATCCGTGGTCGACCGGCGCGACGGTGCCGTCGGCCAGGGTCGCGGCCCGGGTGTCGAGCCGGCCGCCGAGCCGGGGTCGGGCCTCCAGCACGGTGACCCGGACGCCGCGCTCGGCCAGCACGACCGCCGCCGAGATCCCGGCGACGCCGCCACCGACCACCAGGGCGTCGGTCTCCCGCCGTACCCGCTCCGGCGACCGTCGCATCAGGACCGCCCGGCCGGTGCGGGTGGTGGTGGGCGGCAGCCGGGTGGGCGGTCGGAGGAGGGCCAGACGTACGGCACCTCGGGCACCTCGCCGAAGATCGGTCCGTAGTGCACCGGGTCCTTGCGCAGCAGCGCCGAGCGGTGGCTCAGGTGCAGGTCGTCCCGGCCGATCCAGGGTGGTAGCTCACCGGCGGCGGCCAACTCGTCCTGGCGGCGTACGGTGCTCAGGCCGCAGCCGGCGGCGAGGTCGGCGACCAGCGTGCCGGCGCAGGTGTCGGCCCGGCCGGTCGAGACCCACTCGGCGCAGATTTCCAGGCCGTACCGGACCAGCGCCTCCTCGTAGCCGGCCCACATCTTCACCGCCGGGTGGTGGCGCCAGCCGTAGCCGGGGCGGACCAGGCCGCGCAGCACCTGGATCGCCTCGACCCGCTGCTTGCCCAGGCGCAGCTGGTCCAGGCTCCGGGCGGTCTGCCCGAAGTCCGGGTACGGCAGGAAGGTCTGCACCGGAGTGCACTACCCGTGACCGGGCCTTCCATTCTTCGACACGCGGGGTGATTCTCCCGTCTCGTCCCGTTCCGGCCGGCTCCCGCGCACTGATCACAGTGACTACCATCCGGGCATGGCGGATCTCTGGCGGACCCGGGCCCGGCGCGCGTTCGAGACCCGGTTACGGGACGGCCTGCGGACCAACGGGGACCATCGCCCGCACTACGTGGTGTGCGGCCAGGACGCCCTCGCCGTACACCTCGTCACCGAGCTGCTGGGCAACGATCCGCAGGGCAGCGGCATGCGGGTGACCGTCATCGTGCCGTACCGGCGACGGCCGGACGGGCCGGACATCCGGTCGATCCGGGGCGTCCGGGTGATCCAGTCGGACCGGCTCGACGAGGAGACGTTCCGGGCGGCCGGGCTGGTCGGGGCGACCGGTCTGGCGCTGCTGCACCAGGACGACGTGGGCAACATCCACGCGGCGCTCTGCGCCCAGGAGGTCGAGCCGGACCTCCGGGTGGTGCTGCGGATGTTCAACATGAGTCTGGGCAACGGGATCCGGCAACTCTTCCCGAACAGCGCGGTACTCTCCGACGCCTCGATGGCCGCACCCGCGTTCGTCGCGGCGGCGCTCGGCGAGGTCGCACCGACGTACTTCCGGCACGGCGGTCGTACCCTTTTCGTCGCGTCCCGGGCCGAGGTCCGGCCGGAACAGGTGGTCTGCGGCCTGGCCGACACCCGGGATTCGAACCACCCGGTGGTGCTGCCCGCCGATCCGTCGGACGCCGACCTGGTCCTGGCCGAGGCGGTCGGCCAGAACGGGCAGGCCGGAGAGGAGCAGGCGACCCGGCGGCGGCTGTTGCGCACCCGGCGGCTGCTGCGTACCCCGGGGTGGCGGCGGCGCCGCACCGCCGTGCTGCTCCGGGCGATGCGCTCGTTCGCCACCCGAAAGATCGGGATGGCCACCATCGCGGTGCTGATCGTGGTGGTCGTGCTCGGCTTCCTGCTCTCCTCCGCCGAGCACAAGAGCATCGGAGACGCGATCTACCTGACGATGGTGACCACGATCGTCGGTGCCGACCCGGACCTCGACAAGGGCGCGGCGGCCCAGGTCCTGCAGGTCGTGCTGAACCTGGCCGGGCTGGCGCTGATCCCGCTGATCACCGCCGCGGTGGTGGACGGCATCGTCAAGGCCCGGCTGGCGCTGGACGCCGGACTGCTGCCGGGGGAGCGCGACGGGCACGTCGTGGTGGTCGGGCTGGGCAACGTCGGTACCCGGGTGATGTGGCAGCTACACGACCTCGGCATCGAGGTGGTCGCGATCGACAAGGACCCGGATGCCCGGGGTGCGGCGGTCGCCCGGCGGCTGAACATCCCGCTGATCGTCGGGGACGCCGCCCGGGAGGAGACCCTGGACGCCGCCTCGGTCGGCACCGCCCAGGCCCTGGTGGTGGTCTCCACCGACGACGTGACCAACCTCCAGGCGGCGCTGAACGGACGGGCGCTCCGCAGTGACCTACAGGTGGTGCTGCGGCTCTTCGACGGCGACTTCGCGCAGCGGATCCAGAAGACCTTCCGGATCGGCGTCTCCCGCAGCGTCTCCTACCTGGCGGCGCCGTCGTTCTCCGCGGCGCTGCTCAACCGGGCGGTGATCGCGACGATCCCGGTCGCCCGGCACGCGCTGCTGGTCGCGGAGGTGCCGATCGCGGCCGGCGCGGCACTGGCCGGGCAGGAACTGCGGGTGGTCAGCCAGGTGGAGTGGGTCCGGGTGCTCGCGCTGACCGGCGCCGGCCAGCGGCGCGCCGAGTGGTCCCCGCCGCCGGAGCACCAACTCCGGCCCGGGGACGTGGTGACCGTGGTGGTCCGGCGGGCCGGGCTGAACCGGCTGCTCAGGGAGGCGAGTACCCCGCTGCCACCGCCACCGCCACCGCCACCGGAGCCGAGCGGGGGACCGGCGGGCCGACCGGGTGAACCGGCGGGCCGACCGGGTGAACCGGCGGGCCGACCGGGTGAACCGGCGGGCCGACCGGGTGAATCGGCGGCCCGGTCCTCGGACCCGAGCCGGCCGAGCCGGCGGACCGTGCCCCGGCAGGCCGGTCAGCCGGGCCGGGCCGGCACTCGCAGCCAGCCCGGCCGGACGGTTCGGCGGAGCCAGCCGAACCCGCCGCCGGTCCGCCGACCCGAACCCCCGCACTGAGAGCCGGGTTACCGGTCGGCTCGGTGCCGGGTTACCCCGGCCTGGTTGCCGCTCGGCTCCCGGCCTGGTTGCCGCTCGGCTCCCGGGGCTCGTCGCCGGGCGGGCGGCGGTCAGCCGATCTCGACGCCGAGTATGGCCTGCTCGTCGGGGCGGTTCACCAACTCGTCGGCGAGGAACGACTGCACGGCCGGGGCCAGCCCGACATCCCGGCCGGCCCGCTCGGAGAGCCGCCAGCGGTGCTCGATGATCTGCGCGAAGAGTTCGGCCGGTTCGAGTTTTCCGCGCAGGTGTGCCGGTACCGCCCGGACCACCGGCTCGAAAACCTCGGTCAGCCAGCGGTGCGCCGCCTGCTGCTCGTCGGTGAGGTCGCTCTCCGCCCGGTAGGTGTCCAGGTCGTTGAGGAGCCGCCGGGCCTGGTTCTCCTCGGTGTCCAGCCCGGTCAGCCGGAGCAGCCGGCGGCTGTGGTAGCCGGCGTCGACCACCTTGGGCCGGACCAGGTAGCGCCCGTTGTCCACCATCGACATCGCCACCTCCGCGACGTCGAAGCCAAGTTCGTTGAGCCGGCGGATCCGGCCCTCGATGTCGTGCCGGGCCTCCCGCTCGATCTGCTGCTCGTAGGTAATTTCGTGCCACAGCCGCTGGTAGCGCTGGACCACCTCCTCGCAGACGACCTCGGGGTCGATCGAGGGGTGCAGCAGCCCGGCCGCCTCCAGGTCCAGCGCCTCGCCGAAGATGTTCACCCGGGCGATCTCCAGATCCTCCTCCCGCTGCCCGTTGGAGAGCCGAGCGCGCAGCGCGCCGGTCTCGGCGTCGACCAGGTAGGCGGCGAAGGCGCCGGCGTCCCGCCGGAAAAGAGTGTTCGACAGCGAGCAGTCGCCCCAGAAGAAGCCGGTCAGGTGCATCCGGACGATCAGCGCGGCCAGCGCGTCGAGCAGTCGGTTGAGTGTCCCGGGACGCAGCGTGTTCGAGAAGAGCGCCCGGTAGGGGAGGGAGAACTGGAGGTGTCGGGTGATCAGCACCGGGTCGAGCGGCTCGCCCCGTTCGTCGTGCCGGTCAGCGACGATCGCGACCGCCCGCACCGACGGGAAGTCGATCCGCTCCAGCGCGCGGAGCAGGTCGTACTCCCGCTCGGCGACCCGTTCGCCGGTCTCCTTGACCGCGTACACGGTTCCGGCTAGACGGACGAATCTGACGACGTGCCGGGAGATTCCCTGGGGTAGCGCCACCAACTGGTCGGCGGGCCACTGCTCCAGCGGAGTCGACCAGGGGAGGTCGAGCAGCGCCGGGTCGACGAGGGCCGAGGTGATCCGCACGGCAACAAGCATGCCGCTCCGAGCCGCCCCGCGCTGCCTCACGTGTGCGGGCACACATCGCCGGCCGCCGTCCTGCGCCTGCGCTGGTCGCCGTCCCGCGCCGGCCGCCGTCCTGCGCCGGCTCCGGGCGGCGGACCGGTAGCGTGGGCGGAATGCGGGAAACCACGACGGTACGCCGACCGCTGCGGCCGCGCCCCGTCCGTCCGTCGGGCTGGTGGCTGGACGGGGTACTGGTCGTGGCCGTGGTCGCGTTGACCGCCGCGCTCGCCGCCGGTCAGTTGCTCGGCCTCGACCTGGCGGTACGGGACTGGGTCAATGCGCACCGGCCGGAGCCGGCGTACTGGGTGGCGGTGGTGTTCAACTTCCTTGGTCAGGGCGGCTGGGTGCTGATGCCACTCGCGTTCGGGCTGGGGGCGGTGGTCGCGCTGCGTACCCGGTCGATCCGACCGCTGCTGGTCGGTGTGGGGGCGTTCGTGCTCACCTCGTTCACCATCGGCCCGGTGAAGCTCTGGACCGATCGGGCCGCGCCAAGCTCGGACCTGCCGCCCGAGCAGTCCGTGCGGATCTTCGCCACCCTGCCGCCCGACGAGTTCGACCTGTCGTACCCGTCTGGACACGTCGGCAACGCCATCGTCTGGTACGCCGCGATCGCGGTTCTGCTCGCCGCGCTACTGCGTACGCTCGGCCGGCCGGACGCCCCGGTGGGGCTCTACCGGGCCATCCGGATCGCCCCGCCGGCAATCGTCTTCTGCACCACCATCTACCTCGGCTGGCACTGGCTCACCGACTCGGTCGCCGGGCTGCTGCTCGGGCTCGTTCTCGGCCGGATACTCGACCGGGTGCCGTGGGACGACCTACCGCTGCCGGCCCTGCCCGGCGGGGTGCACCGACGTGGAGTGTTCACCGACGACCTCTAGGCTCGGGTCGTGCAGGAGCTGGAGCGCCGGCTGGGCGTACCCGATGCGGTGGTCATCGGCCTGGGGTCGATGCTCGGGGCCGGGGTGTTCGTGGTCTTCGGCCCGGCGACCGCGGCCGCCGGCAGCGGGTCCGGTCTGCTGGGTGCGCTGGCCGTCGCCGGCCTGGTCGCCTACTGCAACGCCACCAGTTCGGCCCGGCTCGCCGCCCGCTATCCGGAGTCCGGCGGCAGCTACGTCTACGGCCGGGAGCGGCTCGGCCCGTTCGCCGGGTTCCTCGCCGGCTGGGGATTCGTGGTGGGCAAGACCGCGAGCTGCGCCGCGATGGCGCTGACCATCGGGGCCTACCTGTGGCCGGGGTACGCCCGACCGGTCGCGGTGGCCGCCGTGCTGGCGGTGACCGGGGTGAACCTGCGCGGCGTGCAGAAGACCGCCCGGGTCACCCGGTGGCTGGTGGCGGTCACGTTGGGCGTACTCGCCCTGGTGGCGGTGGTGGGGCTCCTCGGTGGGCAGTTCCGGCCGGTACGGCTCGGTGACGCCGTCGGCGGACCGGCCGGTGCCGGCATCCTCACCGCCGCCGGACTGCTCTTCTTCGCCTTCGCGGGATACGCCCGGATCGCCACCCTCGGCGAGGAGGTACGCGACCCGGAGCGCACCATTCCCCGGGCGGTACCGGTCGCGCTCGGGCTGGTGTTGGCGATCTATCTGGGGTTGGCCGTGGTCGCGCTCTCGGTGCTCGGGCCGGCCCGGCTGGCGGACTCGGCCGCGCCGCTCGCCGAGGTGGTCGACGCCGCCGGGCTGCCCGGACTGGGCTGGCTGGTCCGGGCCGGGGCCACGGTGGCGGTGCTCGGCGTACTGCTGGCGCTGGTCGCCGGGGTCGGCCGGACCACGCTGGCGATGGCGCGCCGCCGTGACCTGCCCGGTGCGCTGGCCGCCGTGCATCCTCGCTACCGGGTGCCGCACCGGGCTGAACTCGCCGTTGCCGGTGCGGTGGTCCTGGTGGTCGTGCTCGGTGACGTCCGGGACGCCATCGGTTTCTCCAGTTTCACGGTGCTGATCTACTACGCGATCACCAACGCCGCCGCGCTGACCCTCGGCCGGGACCCGGGCCGCAGGCTTCCGGTGCGGTTCCTGGCCGGTCTCGGGTTGGCCGGTTGCCTGCTGCTCGCGGTCACCCTGCCGGTCGGCAACGTGCTGGCCGGCTTCGCCGTGCTCGCCGTCGGCGCGCTCGGCTACGCGGTCCGCGTCCTGTCACGCGCAGCCGCAGGGCGTCGGTGACCGGGCGCGCCTTCGATTTTCGTCGATAGACTTGGAGGCCCCCGTAACGACCAGAGGATCGATATGGACAGCGATCGGGGAGAGCGGGTAGGAGGGCGACGCGTCTCAGCGCGACGCCGGTGCCTCGATCGGCTGCCGGCTGCGGTCGTCCTGTCGGTCGGCGTCCCGGTCGTAGGTATGGCGCTGACTGCGGCGAAACCACTACTCACCGCGTACGGCCCCGCGCTGCTGGCGGAGAACCCGGCGGGCCGGGCGCTGCTCTTCCTGCTCTGGCTCGCGGGACTCGTCCTCGTCCTGTTCACCCAGGTCTGGTACGCGAGAGCGGTCGTCTTCTTCGGCGCTGGTTTCCTGCTCCTTGCCGCGTTGCTGACTTCGTCGGAGGCGATCGAGCCCCGGCTCTTGGAGCACCGGGGCGCCGTCACGGTCTGCACGGTGCTCGACGTGCGAAGCAAGTGGGTGTCGGACACCGCAAGCGGGTACGTCTACCGTCTGTCCTGCGTCGACTCTCGGGTGACGGAGATGACCACCTACCGGTGGGCGGGCGATCCTGACGACCGCATCACTGTCCTGTACGACACGGCGCACCGACTGGGTCCTCGTCCGGTACCTGTTGCCGGGATTCCCATCGGGATTCCCATCGCGCTGCTCGGCGCCGGCATAGCGCTGCGGCTCCTCTACGATTTCGGCGTACCTCCGTTCGGCTACCGGGCCGGTGCCGGCGGGATGGTGGCCCGAGCGCTCCGCAGTGGCGGGCCGGTACGGCGCCTCGGTGCCCGTGCGGCCACCTGGTGGCTCTGCTGGCGGTTCGAAAGCGACCTCGGCCGGGCGGCGCGACGGGTACGGAGCCGAAACCGGCGACGGCAGTCGCGGCGACGGGCACTGGACGTGCGTGCACGTCGTCGGTCCGACTCTCTCCTGGACGCCGACGACAGGCTGGAGCCACGCAATGCCGACCCATTCCGCCGGATTTGGACTGTCGCCGCCGTGCTGTCCTGGTCGTCGGACACATGGTCGGTGCGCCGGGCCGCCCGAGCCCTGGAGCCGACGCCGACCGACTATCGGGTGCTGCGGAATCTGCTCGACTGCTTCGTGCACACACTCCCAGCCGGGATGTCGACCTCGCCGGCCGGTTGGCTGACCCCGGCTGCGGTGTCGTTCCTGCTCACCCCGCTGTCGAATCCAGCCTCGACGCCCCACGTTCCCGCCGTTCGGCTGGTCGGACTCCTGAGCCCGACGACACGGCACTTCCGGGGTCCTGTGGCGGGCTTCCACCGAGATGTCGCCCGCTGGCTTGTCGACGCCGCCCCGTTGATCGAGGACGCCACGGCCCGCGACGCGGTCGCCGAGCTGCTGAGCAGCACCAACCAGCCGGACCTGCTCGACGCGTTGGAGGTGGCGTTCACCGACCGGGTTCAGGTGGGCGGTAGATTGCCCGGGCATCACGGTCCTGGCGGGGCGGAGGGCCTGTGGCGCGACGGCGAGCCGACACTGCTGGTTCGCATCGTCCTGGCAAACCCGCAGCTACCGGTACCGCCGATCGAGGGGTCTGGTGACTACCACTACGACGCCAGGGTCTTGATCGCGGTTCTCAAGGACCGCCTCGACGTGGTGCAGGAGTGGGTCCGATGTCGGGGCCACGACCCGACGGTCGACGTACTGCGCACCGGGACGCGATTGCCCGCGCCAACCGACTTCCGCGAACGGTGTGAGCGCGCCCTGCGTATCACGGCGGAACGCGCCACCTAATGACCTCGACCGGCACCCCGTGGGGGCGCGGGTGGCAGGATTGTCGTGTCGGCGCAGGAGTCCGCCCGCCGGAGTACCCGTCGGCACCGGCGACGTACCGTTCTGGTACGAGGCCGGCGGTGCCACCGGCGGGTGACGCGGAGGTCGGGGCTCTTCTCCTAACCTCTGGACGTATGAAGAAGTCCCTCGGTGCCGTCGGAATCCTGTTCGGGCTCTATCTGATCGTTCGTGCGGTCGCCGAGCTGTTCGTGATCGACATGACCGATCCCGCCAGCTATCGGGAGGACTGGGGTGGACCGAGCCTGGCCGGGGTCCTGCTGGTCCACTGTGGTCCGGGCGTCGCCGCCGCGGTACTGATCGGGCTGACCGCGCGTTCCTGGTGGCGGGGCCGGACGGCAGCAGGCCGTCGGTGAGGCCACCAGGCGCTGTCCGTTGCTACCGGGTGGTGGTGATCCCGCCTCCGCAGGGTGCGCCGGGCTCGATCGCTGCGGTCTGCCGGTAGGCCGAGATGAAGGCGCCGATCGCCTTGTCGTCGGCGTCCTCGACGGTGAGCTGGTAACCCCACGCCTGGAGCGAGATCGGTGCCGACTGTCCCGGGTACGGGCTCAGCATCATGTGCGACAACCCGCGTACCCGGTCGACCAGCTTGCCCACATCGGACGCCGGCAGACCCGGCCGGTATGTGATCCACACCGCGCCGTGTTCCAGGCTGTGCACGGCGTGGCCGTCCACGATCGGCGCGGTGTAGACGTCGCCGTTGCAATTCTGCCAGCGCGGGAAGTGCGGCCCGCCGGCCGGCGGGGTCATCGGGTAGCTCACCGGCTCCTGCACGTGGTCCGTCGAGAGCGCGCCCGGGTTCGTCTCCCGGTAGTTGATCACCGCAGAGAGGTCTCCGCCGTCGTCCCGCTGCTGGTACCAGACGAACCCGCCCACCCCGCAGACCAGGAGGAGCAGCAGCGCCACCCCGCCGGCCACGATCCCGATGATCATCCCGGTACGCGACCCCGACTTCACGGGCGGCACCGGCTGCCCGCCCTGTTGCGGATATCCGGGCTGGCCGTAGCCGGGCGGCGGCGGGACGGGAGGTTGGCCGTAGCCGGGCTGGGGTGCGCCGTAACCCTGTTGCGGGATCGGCGGCGTGCCGTAGCTCGGCGGCGGTCCGGCCGATGGATGTCCGGGCTGGGCCGGAACCGGTGGGTATTCCGGTGACGCCGGGGCAGGCCCGGGGGCCGGCAGCGGGCCGGAAGGCGCGGCGTGACCCGGGGGCAGCGGGCCCGGTGGGGAGGCCGGCGGCTGCTCGGACGGCGGTTCGGGGTCGGTCATCGTTCCTCGCCTCCGGCTGGCAATGCGGAAGCACGATTCTATCGACGCTGTGCGGCGGCGGATCGCGCGGCGGCAGACCAACGGTCGAGAGAACTGTCCTGCCCGGCCGCCCCGCGTCAACCGTGAGCCGACCGGGGTCCAATTGTCGCGTTCCTCAAGCGCGCCTAAAAGGACAGCGGGCAGCGTGCAGCTCCGGTAAGTTCCCGCTGCATGTCCTCAAGCATGACCAGATGGGCGGCCGCATTGACTGCCGCGATCCTTGCCGGCCTTTCGGCTGGGGTCGTCACACCATCGGCGGCGGCTGCGGCAAGTCCCGACCTCTTCGTGTCGTACGGCATCGACGCGAACATCGACAACACCGAGACGATCGTCCCGGTTTACCTATACAACTACGGCGATGCCCCCGCGACCGACGTGACCGTGGCCTTCGACGGCAGCGGCTTGCGCGACGTGACGATCAAGGCGTGGGAGTACGCCGAGGAGTGCAAGCTCGCGGGCGCGGTGGTGACCTGCGAATACCCCAACCTCGCGCCCGGCCAGGTCGAGTCGGTCTATCCGTTCACGCTGGCCAGCAAGCCGCGTTCGGAGCCGGGGCCGGCAGGCGCGGTGAAGGCGACGATCCGGGGCGTGGCGCCCGACGGCACCACCTACACCGGTGGCGGGGATCTCGAGGTCACGGTCGTGCCGACCGGCCCCGATCTGGTCGCCGAGGCGGCCGACCTCAACACCGCGGACGACCGGGTCGGCCCCGGAGACAAGCGGGGGTTCCGGGGCGCCCTCTACAACGACGGCGACAGCCCTGCCGAGGGCTTCTACGTCCGCATCCAGACCCCGACCGGTGGCCGGTGGGTCGAGGAGTACGACGACTGCACCTACACCGACTACTGGCCGGGTGAACACCCCGAGGGATACGTCTACGGACCGTCCGAGGTGGTGTGTACCGCGCCGCTGACGCTCGCACCCGACGAGGGCTTCCTCCTCTTCGACCCGGAGACCGGCGAGACCATCTTCACCGCCGCCTTCGGCAAGAACCTGGAGGGTCCGACCGAGATTGACGGCTACTTCGAGGTCGGGCTCCTGGACGACCTGGGGGAGAGCGCGGCGCGGGTAACCACCCGCAAGGGCAAGGGGAAGTCCTTCGCCGACGCGGTGAGCGGTTTCCGGAGCACCAAGAAGGCGGCGGCATCGGTCGCGCGCGAGGTCGACACCGAGGACAACGTTACCTACTACAAGGTGTGGACCAAGGCGAACACCAATGATTTCGCGGTGTCCGCGAAGCCGGTGACCGGTGCGATCGGCGACGTCGTGACCGTGCCGTACACCCTGGTCAACCACGGTCCTTCGGATGGTGCCGCCACCTGGTACATCGTCGCGCCGAGCGGCACCGTCCTGGTCCGCGGCGGCGACCGGTGGTGCTACTTCCACGACGAAAACGGCCACGTGACCGACGAGGCGCCCGAGACGTGGTGCAGCATCGAGAGCTTCTGGCCGGCGAAGGCGTCCGGCTCGGGTACGGTGACCGGCGCCATCAAGGTGCGGATCACGTCCACGCCGGGCGACGACGGCACGATCAAGGTCACCAGCCGTGGCGCGTCGAAGGACCCGGAGCCGAGCAACGACGTGGCGCCGTTGTCGATCGACGTGACGGGCGGCGGTGGCGGTGGCGGCAGTCTTCCCATCACCGGGGTGAAGGCCGGCCTCGCCGGTGGGGTGGGAGCCGCGGTGATCGCGCTCGGCGTCCTGCTCTACGTGCTGGCCCGGCGCCGCCGCATCGTCACGGTGACCCCGAAGGAATAGTAGGGCTGCACGGTGGGAGGGCTGGGCCGCCCCGTGCCGTCCGGTCCTCCCATCGGCGAAGGAAAGGGCTATCGCGGTTCCAACGCCCGCAGGAAGTGGTGCGTGTCCGATGACAGCTCGGCCAGGTCGGTGCTGGTGAGCTGCCGGTTGCGCCGCAGTTTCCGCAGGGCGACATGGTCCTCGTGGGCGCGCAGGCAGACCCGTGCCTTCTCGCGGAACCGCTCCCGGTCGGTGCCGACGCTCACGCCGACGAACTATCGATGGCGTGCGCGACAGATGGTGCGGCGGACCGTCGAGCCGAAGCAGCGGCGGTTCTTCCGCGATCGACGTGCCGTAGCGTTCGACGCCAGCGGGTTGCGCGACGTGACGATCAAGGCGTGGGAGTACGGCCGAAGAGTCTGAGCCCCGAAACAGCAACGCGCTGATGCCCCATGGGACATCAGCGCGTTGCTGTTCTAGTACTGCAACGGCACTTGCAGTTGCGTTTCCGCTGCCCGCGCGTTGATTTTGTGTGACGTACGTTGATGTCGTGTCGTGGCAGGACGAGCTTGATGGGTTGCTGGATCAGGTAGGCAGGCGTTTTTCCAGGTCGGAGCCGCGTGAGCGGGTTGGCCGGTACGTTGGCGGGCTCGTCGCCGGCCTGGAACGTAAGAACGGCTGGACGTTGGCCGAGCATGCCGGCGAGAGCAGCCCGGACGGCATGCAGCGTCTGCTGCGTCGCGCGGACTGGGACGTCGACGGGGTACGCGACGACATCCGCGACTACGTGGTCGAGCGGTTGGGTCATACCGGGGCGGTGCTGGTCGCTGACGACACGGGGTTCGTCAAGAAGGGGACCCGGTCGGCGGGGGTGCAGCGGCAGTACACCGGGACGAGTGGGAAGAAGGACAACTGCCAGATCGGCACGTTCCTGGCCTACGTCGCTCCGACCGGGCACGCGTTGATCGACCGGCATCTGTACCTGCCGGAGTCGTGGACCACCGATCGGGACCGGTGCCGTGCTGCGGGGGTGCCCGGCGATGTCGAGTTGCAGACCAAGCCACGCGTCGCCATCGACATGCTGCAACGTGCGATCGAGGCGGAGGTGCCGTTCACCTGGTTTACCGCCGACGAGGCGTTCGGGCAGGCCAAGTACCTGCGGGTGTGGCTGGAGGAGCGGGACGTGTTCCATGTGGTGGCGACCCGATGCAACGACGACGTGTCAGCGCGAGGGATCGGGCACGGCCGGGTCGACAGCATCGTCGCGCAGCTACCGGACAGGGCCTGGCGTCGTCTGTCCTGTGGAGACGGCGCGCACGGGCCGCGGGTCTACGACTGGGCCAGGGTGCCGATCCGGTCGTGGTGGGCGCCCGGGCGTGGACACTGGCTCCTGGCCCGACGCAGCGTCAGCGACCCGACCGAGATCGCCTACTACATCTGCTACGCGCCGAGGCGTACCACCCTCGCGACGCTGGTCTGGGTCGCGGGGCGACGGTGGCCGGTCGAGGAGTGCTTCAAGCAGGCCAAGCAGGAGGCGGGCCTGGACCACTACCAGGTGCGTACCTGGCGGGGCTGGTACGCCCACATCACCTTGTCGATGCTGGCCCTGGCCTGGTTGGCGGTCATCCGCGCCGAGGAACTAAAGGGGGCAAATCGCTCTATGATGAGCAGCTCATCCCCATCACCGTTCCCGAAGCCCGCAAGCTGATCACCAAACTGCTTCACACCCGCTACCCCAACAACGACCACACCGTCGCCTGGTCACGACTACGCCGTCGCCGACAATGGCAAGCCCAACAAAGCCACTACCGGCGACGACAGCCCCCATAAGTGCCGTTGCAGTACTAGGCGTCGAGGGGTGGCGGTCAGGCAGTCCAGGTGATCTTTCGGCGGCGGCGCATGATCACCAAAGTCGCGCCGGCACCGACGAGTGCCACGCCCAGTAGGGCGAGGCCGCCGACCGCCGGCCCGGTGAGCGGCAGGCTGCCGTCCCCGCCAGCCGAGCCGCCATTGTCGCCACCCGGGACGGAGGTGCTGGGCGTACCCGGCGGGGTGGTGGGAGTTGCCGGCGGGGTGGTGGGAGTTTCCCCTCCCTGGCATGGGGCGAGCCAGAACACCTTGTGCTTGCCAGCCCCCGGTGCGTCGATCCGCTCGACGGTCAGCTTGACGTGGTAGCCATGCTGCGGGTGGGCGGGGTAGCCCTCCAGCCCGAGTTGGTCCGCGGAGAACCTGAAGGTCTCGTCCGGGTCGGGGGCAGCTCCGCCGTTCGAGTCGTCACTGACCAGTACGTTGTCCCGGCGCAACAGTTCAGCGCCCGACCCGGTTGGCGGGTGCACGGTGAAGACGATGTTGGCCCGCTCGCCCTCGTCGAAGTTGAAGAAGGCGACCTCAAAGTCGCAGGTGACATGGGGCTCGTTGGCGACGCCGTCGTCGAGCGGGATGCCGTCGATCTTCACCGTTCCGTTGGCGCCCGCCGGATCGGCGGCCAGCACGCTGCCGCCCAGCTGGCGCTCCGGAAGGGTTCCTGCTGCCCAGGCGGTTGTCGGGGCAGCGAGGCAGGCCGCTCCGACGACGGCCGAGATGACCGTTGAGCGCAAGCCCCGAGGCGTTCGCATGGTTCCTCCAAGATTATGAACACAAGAACGACTCATGCTCACCATCCGGATCATGACGCGACATCGTCCGAAGAGCTAAAACGTCGCGCTCGGGTAGGCGCTCTACCCTGGGCGAGTGGCGGATCTTGGGGCACAAAAGGGCTCAACGACCTGTCGAGGCGCTGGGCATCGACGGGATCCGTCGGGGCAGGGCCGAAGTTCGTCCTCGACGAGGCCACCGGCACGTGGCAGAGCACCGTCGATCGCTGGCACGTCCGGTTCTGTGATCTGTCGGGTGGGCAAGGGCTGCGCGTACTACGCGACCTCGGCTCTCGGAACCGCCCTGGCCCGTACCGCATTGACGATCGAAATCAGCTCGTCCACCTCGTCGGAGGCGAAGAGCGTTTCGGGGCCTCGTGGCGCGACTCCGGTGAACGGGGACTCGTAGAGGCGCTCGGGCTTCATCACGCCGTTCGCGGTCAGGTCGCCGATCATCAGGTTGACGAAGTCGAGTTGGGACGCGTTGAGCGTACGACCGTCGAGGAACTCGCCGAACGCCTCCTGGGCCGCTTCCCGGTCGAGCCCGACCAGGCCCCGGATGAACAGTCCGAGGCCCTCGGCGGCCCGCCGCGCCTGGTCGATGTCCTGCCGGTCGCCGACCCCGCTCTCGGCGAGCATCCGCTCCAGCTCGGCCAGGTCGGTGCTGGTGAGCTGCCGGTTGCGCCGCAGTTTCCGCAGGGCGACATGGTCCTCGTGGGCGCGCAGGTAGACCCGTACCTTCTCGCGGAACCGCTCCCGGTCGGTGCCGACGCTCACGCCGACGAATGCCAGCTCGGTCTCGCTGTCGAGCTGGTCGGCGAAGTCGGTGTAGACGATGGTCCGCTTCGCCTTCGGTACCAGCCGGACGAGGTTGCGGAGCCGTCGTCGGGCGAGTTCCAGCATCGGCAGGGTGACGTCCTGCCACCACTCGTCGGTGGCCACCTCGTCGAGCAGCCGCACCTCGGCCCGGATGGCCGGGATGGTCGTCTGTTCCAGCAGCGCCGAGGCGATCTCCTGCACGTTGGCGCGGAGCTTGGCGAAGTGCCGGCCGGATCCGGTGATCGCCGCGTGCTGGAGCCGCAGGATGATCAGGTCGAACCGCTTGGCCTCCTCGCCGTCGTCCTTCACCTCGCTCGGCAGGCCGGCAAGCTCGTGGGTGAGCCGTTCGGCCGCCTCGCCGCTGAGGGTCTGCCAGTTGGCGAAGTCGAAGAAGTACTCGACCGCGCGGCGGTGTGGGCGTACGACGATGTTGTCCAGGCGCATGGCGCGGACCCGGCTGTGCAGGTCGCGGGCCAGGTCCCGGCGGAGGCCGGCCTCGCTGTGCGTGCCGTCGGTGTCGTCGGCCGGGCCGCCGTCGGTGGTGAGGCGCTGGTCGAGCTGGCTGACCAGCTCCACCTTGGCCTTGAAGATCCGTTCGGTCAGGGTCGGGCTGACCGAGCCCTCTGTGGTGGTCGGGTTCTGGCCGAAGAACTCGAAGTTGCCGCAGAAGTCGAAGACGAGGAAGTCCTTCTTGTCGACGCCGGGGGCGAAGAGGTCCGGCCGGAGCCGGGTGCCCCGGCCGAGCATCTGCCAGAACTTCGTCTTCGACCGCACGATCTTGAAGAAGACGAGGTTGACCACCTCGGGTACGTCGATGCCGGTGTCCAGCATGTCGACGGAGATCGCGATGTGCGGGGTCCGTTCCGGGTTCGAGAACTTGTCGATGAGGTCCTGGTTGTCCTCGATCTGATGGGTGATCATCCGGGCGAAGTCGCCCTTGTAGTGCGGGAAGTTGGCGTCGAAGCGCTGGGCGATGAACTTCGCGTGGTTGTTGTTCTTGGCGAAGATGATCGTCTTACCGACCCGGTCGCCACCGGCGACCTTGTGCCCCCGGGTCATCAGGTATTCGAGGACCTTGTCGACGGTGTCGGCGTTGAAGAACCACTTGTTGACCGCCTCCGGGTCGACCCCGTCGGGGATCTCGCCGTCCTCGTCGCCCCACTCCAACTCGTCCCAGCGGTCCTTCTCCTCCGGGCTGAGGTCGTCGTAGCGCAGCCCTTTGCGCTGAATCCGCAGGTCGACGGCGACGACGTTCGGCGGGACGAGCCAGCGGTCGCCGACCGCCTCCGTCAGGTCGTAGGCGTCGGTGGGGACGCCGTCCTCCAGGTCGAAGAGGCTGTAGGTGTTGCGGTCCACCTCGTCCTTGGGGGTGGCGGTCAGCCCGACCAGGAGCGAGTCGAAGTAGCTGAAGATGGCGCGATACTTCTGATAGACCGACCGGTGCGCCTCGTCGATCACCACCAGGTCGAAGTAGCCCGGCCCGAACCGGCGCAGGTCACCGTCGGTCTGGTTGATCAGGCCCATAATCGTCGGGTACGTCGAGACGCAGACCCGGCCCGGCGTCACCTTGTCGTCGAGCAGGTTGACGACGGTCGCCTCCGGCAGATGCGCCCTGAAGGCGTTGGTGGCCTGCTTGACCAGCGCCTTCCGATCGGCGAGGAATAGCACCCGCTTGACCCAGTTGGCCTTCATCAGCAGCTCGACCAGGGCGATGACTGTGCGGGTCTTGCCGGCCCCGGTCGCCATCACCACCAGCGCCTTGCGCTGCCGGTCCTGCTCGAAGGTTTCCGTGATCCGCCGGATGGCCCGATGCTGGTAGGGCCGCTCGACGATCTCGGAGTTGATCGGCAACTCGGCGAGCTGCCGACGAGTGGACCGGCGCCGCACCAGCAGTTGCAGCTCGTCCTTGGTGTAGAAGCCCTGGACCTGCCGGGGCGGATAGGCGGCGTCGTCCCAGAGCCAGATCTCGTAGCCGTTGGTGTAGAAGATGACGGGACGCTGGCCAAACCTGGCTTCGAGCGCGTCGGCGTAGAGGCGGGCCTGCTGCTGGCCGCTGATCGGGTCGCGCCGGGTCCGCTTCGCCTCGATGACGGCGAGCGGCTTGTCGTCGTCACCCCAGAGCACATAGTCGGCCCGGCCGCTGCCGGAGCCGCCGGGCAGCCCGGTGATTGGATACTCGCGGTCGCGCTTCCGGTCGAGCCGCCAGCCGGCCTCGGCGAGCAACAGGTCGATGTAGAGGTCGCGGGTCTGCTTCTCGTCGTAGTCGTGGGTGTCCGGCCGGCGCTCGTTGGCGGCCTTGGCTGCCGCGATCTCCTTGCGCAGCTTGGCGATCTCGGCGTCCAGGTCGACCTTTGCGGTCTCGGCCTCGGCCAGCGCCTCGTCCTGGGCAGTGAGCCGGTCGTTGAGCGCCTGCAACTCGGCCCGGGACTGGGCCCGGACGTCCGTCGGGCGGGGGATGAGCGAGGCGTCGAAGGCGAGCCCGCTGGGTGGCATCGCCGCCGGGTCGCGGGTGTAACGGCGGGCGATCCAGTACGTCACATGGAACAGCTCGCGGACGGCGGCGACAGCTTCCCGCTCGGGTACGACGCGAGAATCGTGTACGCCCTTGTTTCCCAGCCGCCGGATGAGGTGCATCTTGGTGGTGATCGGGGGACCGGCCAGGTGCTGCATGGTCGGTTCGGTGATCATGTTATCGAGCGAGTCCTTGCGCGGTCTCTGAAGGGTGCTGTCGGCACGGTAGAGCCACTTCAGCGCGTGTTCCAGGCACCGACGGGCATAGAGGCAGGTCATCCGCGTGTCGGCATAGACGTATCGCTCGGCCTGTCTCGCCTCGGTGAACAGCTCGGGCCACTCGGTGTGCAGGAACGCGAAGTTGCTCATCGAAGATGATCTCCCCCGGAGGTGGGCAACCCTCGATAGTGACACATCACAGCTCCCCGCGAAAAGCCCGATCCTGCAACGACGCGAACAACTCGTCCAACTGGGACAGGCTCGCTCGATTGGCCGCTTTTGTCCTTCCTGTGACTTCTAGATTTTCGACGAACTTCTGCTGAAGCGAAACTGGTGGTAGTGCTACCGGCATTGCCTTGATGATTGCCATATTCAGTCCAGACATAATGGCGCCCTTGGCGGTGCGATGTAGGTAGCGGCGAGCGAGCGGATGAGTCAGAAAGTAGGCATGCAGGAAATCTGGTAAGCACCGCTTAGGATCTAATGTTATGCAGCACAAATGTTTAGAGTTGATGGCCAGGGGCGCATCTTTCGGCACGACGGCACAACGTCCACACGTTCCCATGATCGTAATCAGCACATCGCCCGGGTGAACGGTGTAACGAGCTAGTTGGCGGTACTTCTCCTCAGTGATGTACCTGCGCTCGCCCCAACGGAACTCATTGCTGACCGCGTTGTCGATTCCGAGAACGGCAATGCCCTTATCGACGAACTCGCTGTGTAGCAACTGGCTGCCAAATGGCCCGGTGCGGATGGCATCTTTGTTCGACTGGGCTAGCTTTGCGACAGAAGTCACAGGCCACGCATCTGCTGCCCGGGTAACGAACATATCGAGAAAGATGGACCTAGTCAGGTCGCTGAGGTGACTGAGCGACTCTCGCCGCTGGGTGCGTAGTTCGTCCGCACGATCCAGCAACTCCGCAAGCCTCTGCTGCTCGCTCGGTGGCGGAAGCAGCAGCCTCTTGCGGTAGGCATCCTCTCGATTTAGGCCGGGTACCGCAGCAGCTCGGTTAAGTCTAGTGAGGCCCAAAGCCGCAAGCCGGAATGAAAGCCAGCGCAAGTGGGCTTGAGTAGAACTGGCATCAACATAGTACGTAGTGTCGATCGGCCAGCAAGCCTTCTCCGAGTATGTCACCTCTCCCAGGGAGCCCTTGCGGCCGATTATGATCGTCGGCCCGCTGGTAAGTGCGGCTCGATGTGATCCGACTGCGCCGTTAGAGCCATATACCGCATATTTCCCGGGGGTTCGTGTGCTTGCTGGCAAACTCTTGCCGTACTTGAACTCGCAGATCTCACCGAGAGAGACCTCTCGCCAGTCGCTGGAAATGTTGCTCATCCGATCATCGCTTTCAGTTCGGACAAGCCTCGTTGAATCTCGGCTTCGAGTCGTTCAAGGTTAGTAAGGATATCTAATGGTGGCTGAGATTCAATTTCGTCGTGGAGAACTTCTTTGTAGCGGTTCAGGCTGAGGTCATAGTCTTGAGCGGCGATGTCCTCCTTCGACACGCAGAAGCTCTGATCACTGCGAGACCGCTTCAGTTCGTCGCCGTCGCGTTTCGCCCAGCGGGCCAGTGCGTCCGGGAGGTTGTTCTTCGCATGATTGTCCTCAATGAATTTACCTGAAGGTGTAGGTCCGAGTTGGTCGTCCGTCAGCAGTGGAACCCTCTTGTCGTCGAGGCTCAATCCATCGGCGGTTACCTCATAGAACCAGACGTTGTCCGTGCCACCGCTGTTGGTCTTGGTGAAGAACAGGATCGCGGTCGACACCCCAGCGTATGGCTTGAAGACCCCGCCTGGCAGCTTGACCACGGCATCGAGCTTGTGGTCGTCCACGAGCATGCGACGAAGCTCCTTGTGTGCCTTAGTCGATCCGAAGAGCACTCCATCGGGCACGATCACCGCTGCCTGGCCGCCAGGCTTGAGAAGCCGCAGGATTAGCACCAGGAACAGCAACTCGGTCTTCTTGGTCCTGACTACCTGGAGTAAATCTCTTGCGGTGCTTTCGTAGTCAAGACTCCCGGCGAACGGTGGATTGGCCAGGATGATCGAGTACTTTTCGGCCTCGTCGCTGACGCTTTGGGCGAGTGAGTCGCGGTATTCGATCACCGGGTGCTCGACACCGTGCAGCAGCATGTTCATGCTCCCGACTCGAAGCATTGTGCTGTCGAAGTCGAAGCCGTGGAACATGTCGTGGTGGAAGTGGCGGTTGCGTCTTGGGTCGTGGAAGGCGCTCGGGTGCTCGCGCCGGATGTACTCGCTTGCCTCCATCAGGAAGCCGGCGGTGCCGCAGGCCGGATCGCAGATGGTGTCGTCCGGTCCGGGGCCGATCATCTCGACCATGAGTCGGATGATGTGCCGGGGAGTCCGGAATTGTCCATTGTGGCCTGCCGTGGCGATCTTGCCGAGCATGTACTCGTACAGGTCACCCTTGGTGTCCCGGTCGTCCATCGACACGCCGTCGAGCATGTCGACCACCCGCGACAGCAGTGCGGCGTTGGGGACGGTGAACCGGGCGTCCTTCATGTGGGTCGAGTATGTGGAGCCGTCGCCGCCGAGCGTGCGCAAGAACGGGAAGACGTGCTGCCCGACGATTTCGAACATCTCGCCGGGCTTGGCGTGCTTGAAGTGCGACCAGCGTAGCTCCTTGTACGGCCTGCCCTGCGGATCGGCGCCGTCCGGGTAGATCGGGCGCTCGATCGGCTTGCCCGTCCGCATGGCCCTGTTCTCGGCGAGCGTGTGCAGGTCATCCAGCCGTCGGATGAAGAGCAGGTAGGTGATCTGCTCGATCACCTCAAGCGGGTTCGAGATGCCACCCGACCAGAACGCGTCCCAGATCCGGTCGATCCGACCCTTCAGTTCACCAGTGATCACGTAGCTACTTCCCCAGGTCTTCCGTACATGAAGGACATTCGAGGTCGTAGACTACGCCGCTCCGTCGATGGGTGAAATCAGACGCTGAGCCCGGCGGGCGGCACCCCAGGCTGATCGGAGTCACCCCGGCCGTTCGCTGCGGCCAACGCATGGGCTCCTCTCGGGACCGTTCGTCGGATAGTGTTCACGATGTTCGGCTGGGGCATCTGGGGCGATCGAGGCGGGCCGACCATGATCGAGTTGCGATGAGCGTCGGCGAGGCGAAGGCCCGGCTGCGAGAGGGTGTCGCATCGGCAGGCGTAGCCAGGAAGATCATTGAGGGGATCGTGCCCGAGACTGCGGATACCGCCCAGCTTGCTCAGCACACGGTTCACGACAGTCGGCACCCCGAGGTCACCAAAGGGCTGGAGACGCTGAAAGCGGCTGCCGATGAGCTGGAGTTGGTGGTGCGCCGTCTCGACACCAGCGTCAGGGCCGCTGACGAGTACCGGGAAGCGCTGGGATGAGCAGCGTCGGCGAGGTCGTTGCCCAACTGTTGATGGTGGTCGAGCGTTTGGATCGTGCGGCTGTCGGCATGACCCGTGCCCAAGCCGAAGCTGAGCAGGCGCAGAGACTATTTGCCGAAGTCGGACGCGGCACCGGCCATCGGGCGATCCGAACAGGAGTGACTGCCAGTAGCGAGGCTACGGCCAAGTCTGGCAAAGTCGCCCGCCTCCTGGCCGAGGCCGCCGACCACTTCGCCGTCTACGCCAACGAGATAGCCCCGGGCTCCGCCGCCTCAAGAAACGTGGCCAGCGAGTCGACGCCGACAGGCGACCAGATGGTCAGCGAGGCTGCCAGGGGAAGGGACGGCTTCCGCAAGCTGGCGAAGAGGCTCGCGGACAAGGCCGATTCGGCAGGGGAGACTGGAAAGAAGTTTGTCGACATCCTCTCGGAAGCGGGACCATCGGGCACGGCATCGACAACCCAGCAGTTGCCTCCGACACCCAGGAACCCGACCGCCGCAGGAACCCCGGGAGATGCTGCGCACGCCATAGTGGTTACGGCCGCTGCGGTAGTCGCAGTCGCTCTCAAGGCTGCAAGCTTGCGGAAGCAGAGGAAGGAACAGAAGCGTGACTGACCGGACTGCCTACCTTGAACTCATCCGAGAGTTGGCCAAGGGTGACGCGGAGGCTTATCGCCAGCGTTGTGAGCAACTGGATGAGAAGGGCTGGGATGAGCTAGGGCTCGTGGTCAGCGCTGCGTTCTTTCTCGCGGCCCAACAGCGTCAGGTGAGGTTCCCGGACCAAGCGGGCATCATCCGGTTCGTCGCCGAGGTGCGCGGTGAGATGGCGGGTACGAGATTCGACCTTGACCCGAAGATTGCGGAGAAGCTCATCGCGGCCACGACGACCGGGGACACCAGTGAGCTGGATGACCTTGATCCCAACCTCATCATCGAGTCGGAGATGCTGCTCCTCTGGAAGCTGCTCCGGCCACTCTCGGATGACGAGCTGTCGCGGTTCCTTGCCGAGGTCGACTCGCTCTCCGAGCAGTGGGCTGTAGAGGAGTAGTCCGACACAACCGATGATCTCGGTCGTCACCCTTCCTGTTGATCAGAGCCCTTGACGAAGACACCACGACCAGGCGCTCCAACGACAACACCACGGTCCCGCAGAAGGGCGACCGCTCGGGCGGCGGTCGAGAACGAGACCGAGTAGAGGTCAGCGAGCTGCGTGTACGACGGCAGCTTGGCCCCTGGTTCGTACTCACCCGACTTGATGCGGGCGGTGATGTCGGCAGCGATGTCGGCGTAGCTGAGCGGGATCGCGGGCAATGGAGTCCTCCCGGGTTGGCAACCTCATCTGATCACGCTCTGCATCAGCTCCTCAAGAACTTGGTTGACCTATGTCACTAGGTGGAATAGCATGGCTGCGAGCCGCCCGGGTTGGCGCCAGGGAAAGGCTCTCCCTCCGGGTGTACGGCCCGGAAACGTGTCGGGGTGGCCGTCGGGCCACCGATCAGTGGACCCGAACCTGAGCTGGTGGTTCGGGCTGCCCCGGCACGTCAATCACACCTCGTGGAAGGGGCCCAGGTGACAGTGACGGAAGTGGCCGGCACACCCACAGCCGACCGGAGTACCTACCTCGAACTCATCCGGGAGCTGGCCCGTAGTGACGCCGAGGCGTACCGCCAGCGCTGCAATGAGCTGGACGAGCAGGGTTGGGGTGAGCTGGGCCTGGTGGTCGGGGCCGGGTTCTTCCTGGCGACCCGGCGGCACCTGGCGAGCCTCGCGGACCGGGCGGCGATCATCCAGTTCGTCGCCGACACCCGCATCGACATCGTGGGCACCGGCGCCGATCCCGACCCGAAAATCGCCGAGAGCCTGATCGAGAGCGCGACGACCGGCGACATCGGCCAGGTGGACGAACTCGACCCCAACCTCGTCATCGAGGTGGAGATGCTGCTGCTCTGGAGCCTGCTCAAGCCGCTGTCGGAGGACGAGCTGTCGCGGTTCCTGGCCGACGTCGGCTCGCTCTCCCAGCAGTGGGCCACCGACGCACCCGCCGGAGGTGTGCGGTGACGATCCCGGAACCGAGGACGGCGGACGCCACACCACAGGACATCCCGACGGACACGCCGGAGGCGAGCGCGGCGTGGGCGGCCGAGCAGGTCGCGGGCGAGCTGCGGGACGCGTACCTGACCGTCTCGGCGGCGGCCGCGCTGCTGGAGCGGACCGGGGCCGGTTCGGCGCACCCGGAGCTGCGGCAGGCCCGCCGCTGCACCGAGGACGCGCTCGACCTGGCCAACCACGCGGAACAGTTGGTCGGCGGCGGCATCCGGCGGGTGCACGAACGCTTCGGCCGGGATGACGTGACCAGCATCGGGCAGGTCGCCGGCATGCTGACCGTGTCACAGACCCAGTTCGCCGAGGTGGCCGAGCGGATCGCCGGGCTGCCCGACCGGCTCCGGGGCGCCGGGCAGCGGCTGCGGGACGCGGGCGACCCCGACTGTTCCACCGACACCGTGACCGAGCAGTGGTCGCAGGCCGCCGAGCAGCTCGGCCTGATGACGGCCAGCCTGACCGAGGCGGCCGGCGCGCTGGCGTCGTACACCGATCGGCTGACCGGCGCGACCAGCTAGAGCCTCTTCCGGGCGCTGTGGGGGCACGGCGGCCGGAAGCGGGAGAAGGGCCCGGGGCGGGTGCCTGGCTCCGACCGTCGGCTGTCCGGGCAGCCGACGGCCGACCCCGCCCGCCTCGGTGCCGCCCATGCCATCCCTGACGGAGGACCGACGTGTGACACACCCATCCGCCGGCAGCGGCCGGAGGGCCGCCACGATGAGCTATCGAGCCGGGCAGCGCATCCAGCCGTCCCAGGTCCGCGCGGCCGCGTTCCGTTCGCGGTGGCGCGGCCTCGACCCGGAAGAGGTGTACGACTACCTCGGCCGCCTCGCCGACGAACTGGAGCACCTGCGACGGGCGGAGCGGATGGCCCGCACCGAGGCGGAGCGCTTCCGGCAGGCCGTGCGGCAGTGGCAGAGCCGGCACGCTCGTTGCTGGTTCGTCGCCCCGTCCCGGCCCACGCCCAACCGAGGGCCGTGGTGAGCGGGGGACCGACCTCGACCCGGCAGACCGAGGTGGCGGCGGACGGGTCAGCGGATCGGGACCGTAAGGGTTTCGCAAGATGCGACGGGCGTTTCCGCAGGTGCCGTCGCCGTACATTCGACGCATGTTGAAGCGGGTCTTCAGATCACCGTTCGCTTGGGCCGGTGTGGTGGTTCTCGGCATCGTGGCGGCGTTCGGCCTCTACTGGTTCCAGCCCTGGAAGCTGGTCACGGACAGCCAGGTCGACGACGCCCTTCCCATCGTGCCCGTGACGACCTCGGCCGCACCGAGCGTTTCCGGTACTACTCCGGCCCCTGCCGGGTCCGCTTCCCAGGCGTCGAACCAGGTACTGGCCAGGGGTGCCTTCATCACCCATGAGCACACGACGACGGGGCGAGCGGAGATCATCCGACGGTCCGACGGTCGGCACCTGCTCGTACTGCACGATCTCGACACGTCGAATGGGCCGGACCTGCGGGTCTGGTTGACCGACCAGCCGGTGGTGGCGGGTAAGGCAGGCTGGCGGCTGTTCGACGACGGTGAGTGGTTGGAGGTGGCGCGGCTCAAGGGCAATCGCGGCAACCAGGTGTACGAGCTTCCGCGCTCGTTCGATCCAGCGGACTTCCGCAGCGTCTCGATCTGGTGCAAGCGCTTCGCGGTCTCGTTCGGGGCGGCGGAACTGCGAGCCACCTGACCGCGACCTGCCCGCGACCCGGACGGCAGGCGGCGTGGCCCGGTTGATATGGATCAGGCGGCCGACAGTCGGACGACGAAACGGCATCCTTCGGCGGTGTTGTGTACCTCCACCTGGCCGCCGTGCGCCTCGACCAATCCGTGGACGATCGCGAGTCCCAGTCCGCCCGAGGCGCCCGCGCCCGCGCTGGTCTGCCGGGGGGTGCGGGCGGGCTCGCCCCGGAACGCCACGTCGAACAGGCGGGGCAGATCCGCCGGTGGGATGCCTCCGCACGTGTCGGACACCGACAGCCAGGCGCTTCCCCGTTCGCGGCCCGCCTCGATGCGGACGGTACCGTCCTCCGGGGTGTAACAGACGGCGTTGACCAGCAGGTTGGCCACCACCCGGGTCAGTTCCGGCTCGCTGGCCGACACCGTCGGCCAGCCGGTTTCCGTCGCGACCAGCCGGATCCGTCGTGCGGCGGCCAGTGGCGCCGTGCTGGACAGTACGTCCGAGACGACCTCGCGGAGCGAAACCGTGGTCAGGGACAGGGCAAGCGCCCCGGCGTTGATCCGGGACAGTTCAAACAGGTCGTCGACAAGGCGAGTCATCCGGTCCGTTTCGGCCCGGATCCGTCGGTGGTACTCCCCGGTCGTCGCCGGGTCGCTGACGACCCCGTCCTCCAGCGCCTCCGCCATCGCCCGCAGCCCGGCGAGCGGGGTGCGCAGGTCGTGCGACACCCAGGCGATGAGGTCGCGGCGCCCCTTTTCGAGATGCCGCTCCCGATCGTGGGCCTGCTTCGCCCAGACCGCCGCGGCGGCCAGTCGCCGTCCGAAGTGCCAACCCACGGCGAGGCTCACCGTCGCCGCCGCCGCGACGGTGATCAGGACCACCTCCAGGTCGTGCGGCGACAGGAACATCGCCTCCGCGACGGCGGCCACGCCGACGACGACCGCCAGCACCGTGATGGTCAGCAGGACACACAGGTGCACCGTGATCGAGCTGCGGCGGAGCAGGCGAAGCAGGACCGCGCCGGCCGAGCCGACGACGACCGCGGCGCCGAGGGCGATCACGAAGATCAGCGCGACGTCACGCATCGGCCGGATCGTAGCGGTAACCGACGCCCCAGACGGTCACGATCCGCCGCGGGGCCGCCGCGTCGACCTCTATCTTCTCCCGGAGCCGCCGTACGTGCACCGTGACCGTCGAGTGGTCGCCGAAGTCCCATCCCCAGACCCGCTGCAGCAGTTCGGCACGGGTGAACACCTGGGACGGTTGTCGCAGGAAGTGCGCGAGCAGGTCGAACTCTCGTAGCGTCAGCGCCAGCTCGGTGCCGTTCAGGTGAGCCTTCCGTGGTCCGGTGCGGAGCACCAGACCGTCGTCGGCCAGGACCTCCGACCGCCCGGATGGTGGTTCCCCACTGGCGCGGCGGAGCACCGACCCCACCCGGAGCACCAGCTCCCGGGGCGAGAACGGCTTGGTCAGGTAGTCGTCCGCGCCGAGTTGCAGGCCGAGGATCCGGTCGGCTTCGTCGCCGAGCGCGGTCAGCATGATGATCGGCAGATTGTCCGGTCGTGCCCGCAGTTCGCGACACACCTGTAGCCCGCTGACCCCGGGCAGCATCAGATCGAGTACCACCAGATGTGGTGCCTGCCGCGCGACGGCGGTCAGGGCCAGGGCGCCGTCCCCGACGTGATCGACCCGGTACCCGGCGCGCTCCAGGTAACGGCAGATCACGTCACTGACGGTCTCGTCGTCGTCGACGACCAGGACCCGTTGCGTCACCGATGATCTCCGCGTACGCCTGTCCGACGGACCGCGTTCGTCGTCATCGGGCCAGCGTAGCCACCAGCCGGCAGGGACCTGAGCTAACCTCCTAGCTAAGGAGGGAACATGTCGCACGAAGCCGCCCAGTTCAACATCCACGACGCGAAAACGAACCTGTCGCGGATCATCGATCGAGTCGAACACGGCGAGGAGATCGTCATCAGCCGGGCCGGCACCCCGGTCGCGAAGGTGATTCCACTGGTCAACCGGGTGAACCGGATCGGCCGGGGCTCCCTTCGGAATCGCCTTGTCGCGACGGAGGACTGGGACGCCCCCGAGGTGAACGAGGCCATCGCGCGCGACTTCGGGATGACCGGGTGAGCCTGCTTCTGGACACCCACGTCGTGATCTGGTGGCTGACCGACGATCCGACCCTGACCGACGACCTCAAGGATCGGCTGGACCACGAGCCAGACGTGTACGTCAGCGCCGCGACCGTGTGGGAGGTCGCCATCAAGCAGTCGATCGGCAAGCTCAAGGAGCCGGCCGACCTACCGGAGCGGATTCGGGGCAGCGGCTTCCGGGAGCTGCCCATCACATCCGACCACGCCATGGCCGCGGGTCGGCTGCCGCCGATACATCGAGATCCATTCGATCGCATACTGGTCGCTCAGGCACGCTGCGAGCAGCTTGCACTGGTCACGCGTGATCCCGAGATACGGAAGTACGAAGTCCAGATCCTCCCCGTCTGAGATGTGCCAGGGCAGCCCCCGAACCCGCTGGCAAGCGCGGTCACGGCTTACCCGATGAACGAGAGGTCGTCGAGGCTGATGCGTACGCCTGAGCCGGAACCTTCGATCCCGATCCGTCCGGGGGAGGCCGCCCCGCCCGACGTACCGGTGGCGAATCCCCTGCCGCACCAGGTCGTCCCGGCCGAGGCGTCCGCACTGGTGCCGGTGGAGCCGCCCTCGGCCGACGATCCGCAGCGGCAGTGGATTCCCCGGCAACTGCCCGTACCGGACGTCGAGGCGGTACGCCGGGTGGGCCGGGCGATGGCCGGCGAAGCCGCGCAGGCCGCGGCCTCCGTGGCGTCCGGTGCGGCGCAGACGGCTGCCTCGGTGGCGTCTGGTGCGGCGCAGACCGCGCGGACCGCCGCCTATCAGGGCACCCGGCCGATCGTGAACCTCGGTGCCGGGATCGGCTACTTCTTCCGGGGCGCCGGGCGGTTCCTCGGCAGCCCTTCACTCTGGCCCTACGCGGTGGCTCCGCTGGTGCTGCTGGCTCTGGTGATGTTCGGCATCGCGCACACGATCGAGGCTGGCACCGCCGCCGTGTTCGAGTGGTTCGCCGACACCTGGCCACAGTGGATACACGACATCCTCGGCGAGATCCTGCTCTGGGGCGTACGGGTCGGCGTGCACTTCGCCCTCGGTTACCTCGTCCTTCCGCTGAGCATCGTGCTCGGCGCCCCGTGCTACGTGCTGCTCGCCCGGCGGCTGGAGCGCCGGCTCGGTCCGGTCGAGCCGCTCACCGCCCCCACCGTCACGGCCGATCGGGCACCCTCGCTGTGGCGGGCGTCCGGGGTCGCCATCCGGCAGGCGGTCCTGGTTACCCTGGTGGTCCAGCTCGGCTGGCTGCTGCTGGTGCCCCTGCTGCTGGTGCCGGGGCTCAACGTGTTCGTGGCGATCGGCACGGTCGCCGTCTTCAACGGATTCCTGGTCGGACTGCTGATGCTGGCGATCCCGCTGCACCACCACGGGACGTCGACGTTCCGTGGGCAGCTCCGGGCGGTGTGGGCGCACCGGGCCAGCGCGATCGGGTTCGGCGCCACCAGCGGGCTGCTGCTCGGCATGCCGTTCACTTCGCTGCGGGCCCTCGTCGCGCCGATGGTCTTCACCGGCGCGGTGTTGCTGCACCGCCGGATGCGCCGGGTCGAGGCCGCGGCTCTCGGGCCGGTCGATGCCTACACCGCTGTTGACCGGGCAATTCAAGGATCGGACAAGATCTCTTGAAGGTTCACGGGTGAAGCTGTGCCAGCGGCGCTCCCGCGCCGGGCCACGTGGCAGCAGAGGCCGGCGTCTACAGAGCGTCAACCAGGAAGCAGTAGCACCGGCGAGAGGAGAATTCAATGCCGGAACGAACCGGACAGGACCAGGTCAGGCGGGCGGCGATCATCGCGGCGACCGCGGTTGCGGCGGCCGCCGCGGCCGTCGGCGTCGGGGTGAGCAACGCTCAGGCAGCGGCATCCGACGACACGGCGCTGAGCCGTGCGCTGGCCCGCGTCGTCGGCGAATCGGCCGGCACCCTCAACCGCGGTGGCGAGGAGGGGGCGGCACAGCAGGGCTACCCGGCGTTCGACAACGGGGTGGCGCAGCAGGGCTACCCGGCGTTCGACAACGGGGTGGCACCTATCGACTGATCGCGCCGCTCATGCGGGGCGTGATCGAGTCGGTAGCTCCGGTGGACTGAGACCGCCTGCCTTCTGCCGGTACGTGCGGCCCGGATGGCGTCGCACGCCGGCAGAAGGATTCTTGGCACAAGGATTCAACCAGGCGACAAGTAGGAGGGGTCGATGAACCAGCAGGAGGCCGAACGGTCGGCGGTGGACCCTGACGAGTGGCCGACGATGGAGGTGGTCAAGCAGGCACTGGCCGATCCCCATTGGCGGCCAGTGCCGTTCTATCAATTCATCATCAAGCTACATGGGCGCTGTAACCTATCATGCGACTACTGCTACATGTACGAGCTCGCCGACCAAAGTTGGCGGGGTAAGCCGGTCGCGATGACCCAGGAAACGATCGACCAGGCAGCGCGACGAATCGGCGAACACATCAGAGCGCACAACGAACTGTCCCGAGTGGAAGTCATTCTTCACGGCGGTGAGCCGCTGCTCGCCGGCCCGTCCACGCTCGCGTACGCGGCGACAGCCTTCCGAAACGCGGCCACCGCTCGCAGCCCGGTGACGCTCACCATGCAGACCAACGGCGTACTGCTCGACGACAACGTGCTGCCGGTGCTGCGGGAGCACCACATCCGAGTCGGCGTGAGCGTCGACGGTGACCGCGAAGGCCACGACCGGCACCGCCGCTACGCGGATGGGCGCGGCAGCTACGACCTCGTCATGCGCGGTCTGGAGCGGTTGCGTCGGCCCGCCTACCGCGACCTGTTCGCCGGCGTCCTGTGCACGGTAGACACGGCGAACGACCCAATCGACGTGTATGAAGCGCTGCTCGCCTGCTCGCCCCCGATGATCAACTTCTTGCTGCCGCACGGAAACTGGAATGAGCCGCCACCGGGTCGGGGCGAAGATCCCGGCTCGACACCGCACGCGGACTGGCTGATTCAGATCTTCGACCGCTGGTACGACACCGCGCCCCCGCCCACCCGGATCTTCCTCTTCGAGGAGATCATGACGCTCATCCTCGGCGGGACCGGTCGGTCGGAGACCGTCGGGCTCGGCGCCGCCGGAATAATCGTCATCGAGACCGATGGCACGTTCGAACTTGTCGACTCCCTCAAATCGTCCTTCGAGGGAGCGCCGGCCACCGGCCTGGACATCTTCAACAACTCGCTCGACGACGCCCTGCTGCATCCCGGAGTCGTCGCCCGGCAGCGCGGCTCCGCCGCGCTCTGCGACACCTGCCTGGCCTGCCCGATCCACAAAATCTGCGGCGGTGGCTACTACCCGCACCGCTACCGGGTCGGCAGCGGCTTTCTCAATCCATCGGTCTACTGCGCCGACCTGACCCGCCTCATCGGACACATCGGCCAGCGAATGGCGCGCGACATCGAGGCGCTCAAGGAAAGAACCAGCGATGCCAACACCGCAGCCGCCGCGCGTTGAAGTACGAGGGATGGCCACCGGGTCCCACCGAGCGCCTCGCGGATCTTCCCCGGTGCGACGCCGCCGGACCTCGCGGGGCGGCTTCTACCGGGCGTACGGCGACATTCGCCGGCTCGTCTGACCCGCGAGCGCGGTGAGCGCGGTGAGCGCGAGTGCCACCGCGGCCGTGCCGATCGCGCAGCACATGATCGCGGTGAAGGTGTGCGGCACCAGCCACTCGGCGACCACGAACAGGCCGACCGTCGACGCCCACAACGGCGCGGACGGCCACCGGGCGCCCGCCGCCACCTGGGCGTTGACCAGCACGAAGACCAGCGCGTAGAGGGCGCCGGTGGCAGCGAAGACCGGCGCGTAGCGGCCGAGGACGACGTAGTCGGCGCCGCCCGCCAGCCGGAACGCGAGCCCACCGGCGAGCGCCGACGCCGCCACCAGCGACGCGCCGCAGCCGGCCACCAGCCCGAGAGCGACCAGGAGGGTCCGCCGGCTGCCCTGCGCCAGGCGTGGCAGCGCCAGCACCGTGACGACCTGCGGCGCCCACAGCGCGCCCTTGGTGAGGACCGTGCCGACCGCGTAGGCGCCGGAGGCGTCCGCGGGCAGCAGGTGGCGGGCCAGGAGCAGGTCGGCGTAGGAGACGACGAGCATCGCGAGCGTCGCCGAGCAGGCGGTGACGACCTGCCGGGTGGTGATGCCGGTGCCGCCCGACGTGTCGATCCGGGACCGGGTCAACTGGGCCAGGACCGGCGGGATCAGCAGCGCGACGGCCGTACCCGCCAGGACCGACCCGGTCAGGCCGGCGCCGGCCAGCAGGCCGGCGACCAGGCCCCCGTACCGGCAGACGGCCAGCACCACCATGCCGAGCGCCAGGCGCAGGAATCGCTCGTCGCCCTGCAACTCGCCCAGCCACCTGCCGGCCACCACCACGGCGCCGGTATAGACGGCGAGCAGCAGCGGCACGACCGGCGAAAGGTCCAGCAGCGTGCTCGCCGCCGGCGTCAGGACCAGTACGGCCCCGGCGCAGACGGCCGCGGTCAGCCAGCCGATCCGGCCGCTCGCCGCGCCGGGCGTACGGGCCCGGTGGATCGCGACCGCGATCTGCAACCCCATTCCGGGTACGCCGGCGATCGCCGCGATCGCCAGGACGGCGGCCAGCGCGCCCAGGTCGTCGGGGTCGAGCTGTCGGGCGCCCAGGACGGGTACCAGGTAGCCGAGGCCGCTGGTCAGCGCGCCCGCCACGGCCACCGCCGCCCCGGACATGCCGAGGCGCCGCCGGGCGGAGGTCGGCACGGCCCGATCACCGCCGCCGTGCCGACGGCCGAGGGTCATCGGCACGGCGCTAGAGGCGGCCGTCGTGCACGGCCCGGGTCACCCACGGGATCACCTCGTCGAGCATGGCGTCGAGGTCGGTCGTCGCGGTGAAGCCGAGCACCTCGCGGGCCTTGGAGACGTCCGGCACCCGCCTGGTCACGTCGTGCGCGAACGGCTCGTCGCTGACGTACCGGAACGGCACGTCCGGTCCCTTGATCTTGCGCCAGATCAGCTCGGCCAGCTCAAGCACGGTGGTCGACTCGGCGGTCGAGAGGTTGAAGTCCTCGTTCTGCGCCGCCTCGTGCTCCATCGCCACCGCGATCCCGCGCGCCAGGTCGCCGCCGTAGGTGTAGTGCCGCACCTGCTCGCCGGTGCCGAGGATGTGCAGCGGGTCCTGCCCCTTGACGATCTTCTGCACCAGGTCGGGGACGACGTGCGACATCGCCAGCTTGACGTTGCCGGAGAGCACCTCCGCCTCGCCGAGCGCCCGCCCCTCGCCGACGCCGACGCAGTTGAACGGCCGCACGATCGTGTACGGCAGCCGGTACTGGTCCCAGGCCGCCCGCGCGTAGTACTCGACCGCCAACTTCTGGAAGCCGTACGAGGACTGCGGCGGCGGGACGTGCCGCTCGTCGCCCTCCCGGCTGGGCCAGCGGTCGGTCGACTCGTACACCATGGACGACGAGAGGTAAGTGACCTTGCGCAGCCGGCCGGCCCGGTGCGCCGCGATCGCCGCGTCACAGGACGCCGCCATGATCCGTTCGTTGGTGGCGAGGAGGTCGTAGGCGTACGTGTGGAAGTAGGAGATTCCGCCGATCATCGCGGCGCCGGCGACGAAGTGGTCGCAGCCGGCGAGCAGGTCGGCGAGGAGCGCCGCGTCGCGGGCGTCGCCCTCGACGAACCGGAAGCGGGGATGGCCGTCGTAGCTGTGCGCCACCGGCCCGTACTTCGAGTGGTTGTCGAGCCCGACCACGTCGTGCCCGCGGCCGAGCAGTTCCTCGACCAGGTAGCCGCCGATGAAGCCCGCCGAGCCGGTGACCAGCACCGTTGCCATCCGTATCTCCTCTACCGCGCCGCGTCGTCGGTCGCCACATCGCCGGTCGCGGTGTCTGGCGCAGGCGCGGGCGACGCTGGCGCAGGCGCGGGCGACGCCGGGCGCCGCGCCGCCCAACGCGCGGCGAGCTGCTGCGCGGTCAGTCGTCGACCGAAGGCGAAAAAGTACCAGCGCAGATAGCTGGGCAGGAAACGCCCGAGGTCGAAATGGGACTCACCGAGCTGCCGATCCAGCCAGATGGTCGGGATCTCGGCGACCGGCCGGCGCAGCCGGGTCGCCTTCGCGGTCAACTCGATGCCGATCTCGAACCCGGTCCGGGCCTCGATGCCGACCTCGCGGACGAAGTCGGTGTCGTACGCCTTGAAGCTGTTGGTCGCGTCGCGGGTGCCGACCCGCGCCAGCAGCCACAGGCTGCGCCCGGCCCACCGGGAGGCCATCCGCTTGAGTCGGGGCCCGCCGACCTGCTGCCCGCCGGGCATGTAGCGGGACGCGGCAGCGACCACCACCCCACGGTCGACGAGCCGGGCCAGCTCGTCGATCTGCCGTGGGTCGTCGCAGCCGTCGGCCATCGTCACGACGGCGACCGGGGCCCGTGCCGCGTCGATGCCGAACCGGATCGCGTTCGCCGGCCCGGGCCCGTACGTGTTGAGCACCGGGCGGACCCGCGGGTCGCGGCGGGCGACTTCCAGGGCGTACGGGACGGTGGTGTCCTCCGGCATGTCGTGCACGATGAGCACCTCGGCCGGCAGCAACACCTCGCGCAGGATGCGGTCGAGGCAGCGGACGACGCCCGCGCCCTCGTTGTAGACCGGGATGACCACCGAGACCCGGGGCGTCACACCAGCACGCCCTGCCCGGTCAGGCCCCACATGTCGATGAGCGGCTTGTCGGTGTCGAGGTCGGCGTAGTCGCCGTGCGGCGCGGCGATCACCAGCAGGTCGGCGCGCCGGAGTACCTCGTCGAGCGGGAGGAGCCGGTCGTCGACCACGTACGGGTCGGTGCAGAGGGTCTGCCGCGCCTTGAGCGTCAGGATCTTGCGCAGCTTGTAGGCCAGGCTGCTGCGGGTGTCGTCGCTGCCGCCCTTGAACGCCATGCCCAGGATGCCGACGGTCATCGCGGCGAGGTCGAACCGGTCCTCCAGCCGGGAGACCAGGTACAGCGGCAGGCCCTCGTTGATCAACATCGCGGAGTGGCCGAGGACGAAGTTGTTCCGGTTGAACGCCGCCAGCTGCATGGTGTCCTTGAGCAGGCACGGACCGGCGGCGAAGCCGGGCATCGGCAGGTCGGCCGCCCGCGGGTAGTCGAACGCGACAGCGTGCCGGATGCGGGCGAAGTCGAGGCCGAAGTCGTTGGCCATCATCCAGAACTGGTTGGCGGTGGCGAACTTGACGTACCGCCAGGTGTTGGTGAAGAGCTTGGCGAGCTCGGCCTCCTCCGGCTCCAGCGCGACGATCGAGTTCGTGAGCCGGCGGAAGATCAGCTCGGCCCGTTGTCTGGCCCGTGGCGTCCGGGCCGCGACGATCTGCGGCAGGGTGAACAGCTCGGTCATCGCCTGGCCCTCGGCGATCCGCTCCGGGCAGAACGCCACGTCGACCCCGAGGCCCCGACTCGCCAGCAGCTTCTCGGTCAGCGCCGTCACGCCCGGGTAGACCGTGCTGCGCAGGACCACCAGTTGCCCGTCGCGCAGGTGCTCGGCGCAGCGTTCCAGGGCACGGGGCACCGCGCCGAGGTCCGGGTTGAGGTGTTCGTCCACCGGCGTGCCGACGACCACGACGAGGGTGTCGGCCAGGCCGACGCTGCTCGCCTCGGTGCTCGCGCGCAACCGGCCGGCGGCCAGCGCAGCGGTCAGCAGCTCTGCGGCGCCCGCCTCGGCGAACGGCAGCGCACCGGAGTTGACCCGGTCGACCGCGGCGGCGTCGATGTCGTACAGCACGACGCGCAGGCCACGCGAGGCCAGCGCGATGCCCAGCGGCAGGCCGACCCGTCCACAGCCGCCCACGACGCAGACGTCGACCGCCACGCCGTCCGCTGCGTCGACCGCCACACCGGCCGCCTCTGTCATCGCCGCACCCTCCCGCCGGCCCGGCGCGGAAATCGTCCGCTGGTCAGTGCAGGTTACTGGCGAGGAAACCTCGGGTCTACCCACCCGCAGGAAAGGGTCTAAGGTTCCACACCATGGCCAGCACGCTGTCCACGGACCTGAGCTCGCGGCTAGCCGCCAGGCTCCCGACCCGTGTCGTCGGCGCCACCGTCCGGTTCGCCTATCCACGGGTCGAACCGGAGCTCGCGAGGCTGCCCTGCTACGCGCCGCGCGGCGGCACCGCCGTGGACGTCGGCGCCTGGTACGGGCCGTGGACGCGCGGCCTGCGGCGGCTGGCCGACCGGGTAGTGGCGGTGGAGCCGGCGGCCGAACTGGCGCGGTCGGTGGCGGCCGCCTACCCGGACGTACGGGTCGTCGAGGCGGTCGCCTCCGACCGGTCCGGCACGGCAGAACTCTTCGTCCCCGCCGGTGGCCCCGGCATCGGCACCTCGTCGGTGGAGCACGGCGACGGCCCGTCGGTCACCGTCGAACGGATCACGGTGGACGGCCTCGGCCTCACCGACGTGCGGTTCGTCAAGCTCGACGTCGAGGGCCACGAGCTTGCGGCGCTACGCGGCGCCGAGCGCACCATCCGACGGGACGGCCCGCTGCTGCTCGTCGAAGTCGAGGAGCGGATCCAGCCGATCGACCCGGTGCTCACGCTGCTCGACGGGTGGGGCTACCGGCCGTACGTCATGCCGGACGACCGCTGGGTGCCGCTGCCCGACTTCGACCTGGTCGCGCACCAGCGGGCGGCGGTCCGCCGGGTGGCGCAGAGCCTCGCCCGACGGATCGTCGTCGCACGGCCGCGCTACGTCAACATGGTCCTGTTCCGTCGCGTGGAACCGACCCGATGACGGAGCCGGGGACCACGGCCGCGCGCAGCACATCGGCCGCGCCGGGCAGCGCTCTTGCCAGGGCGGTCGACCCGGTCCACATCGCCGCCGTCGTGCTGATCACCGCGAGCGTGCTCTGGCGGGCGTCGATCACCACGCGCGGCTACCTCACCGCCGACGACTTCCCGATCATCGGTCAGGCCGACGCCGGTGGCCTGAGCCCGGAGCACCTCTTCGGGCTCTACAACAACCACTTCATGCCGGCCGCCCGGCTGCTCACCTGGGCAACCCACCGGCTGACCGAGTACGAGTACTGGCCGTACGCCTCGCTCATGCTGATCGGTCAGCTGGTCGTCAGCATCGCCTTCTACCGGCTGCTGCGTCTCCTGCTGCCGGCGGGCTGGGCGTTGCTGTGGCCGCTCTGCCTCTTCGTGTTCAACCCGCTGACGCTGGAGGACAGCGCGTGGTGGGCGGTGGGGATCAACCTGCTGCCGATGCAACTGGCCATGATCGTGGCCATCGGGGCCCAGGTGCGTTACCTCCGTACCCGCCGGACCCGTCATCTGGTCACGCTCGGCGCGTCGGTCGTCGTCGCCCTGCTCTTCTTCGAGAAGGCACTGCTGGTGGTCGCGGCGGTCTTCCTGCTGACGCTCTGCCTCTACGCACCGGGCGGGCCGCTGCGGGCGGTGCTGACGACGATCCGCCACTGGTGGCCCGCCTGGCTGGTGCTCGGCGGGATCTCCGTGGTGTACCTGGCCGGCTACCTGTCGGCGTCCACCTCGACGTTGCGCGCGCCGGTCTCGGCGGCCGAGGTGGGCACGTTCCTCCAGCAGTTCTACGGGCAGTCCCTCCCCGCCGGCCTGGTGGGCGGCCCATGGACCTGGCTCGACGCCTCGGACGGTCCCGCCATCGTCGCCCTGACCCGGACCGGCGAGGTGGTCTCGTGGGCGATCGTGGCGGCGCTCGTCGGATGCACGGTGTGGCTGCGCCGCGCGGTGGCGGTCCGGGCGTGGACCCTGCTGGCGCTCTACTCCGCGCTGGCCGGCGGGCTGATCGGCGCCACCCGGCTCGGGTCCGGGTTCAGCGGCGTGGCCGGCCTGGTACCGCGCTATCTGGGCGACGTGCTGCTGGTCGCGGCCCTCTGCGTCGGCGTGGCACTCTGCGGCCTGCGCCGGGCCGAGCCCGCCGGAGCCACGGAGTCGGCCGGAGTCAGGCAGTCGGCCGTTGACGCCGAGCCGGCGCCGATGCGCCGCCACCCCCAGGCGTTCGCCACCGCGTTCGCCGTCGGCCTGGTCCTGCTGGTCGGCAGCAGCGTCTACAGCGGCGTCGACTTCGGCGCCGACTGGCAGTCCAAGGCCGGGCGCGACTATCTCCACACGGCCCGCGCCGACCTGGCCGCCGCCGAGCCGGGAACCGTGTTCATGGACCAGCCGGTGCCCGAGGCCGTGGTCCCCGGGTTGTCCCACCCGTGGAACCTCCAGTCGCGATTCTTCGCGCCGCTCGACGAAGAACCGGTCTTCGTCACCAGGGCCCGGAAGTTGTGGATCTTCGATGAATCCGGCCACATCCGGCCGGCCTGGGTCAAGGGCGTCAAAGCGGCACCCGGGCCGGCGCCGGGCTGCGGATACAAGGTCACGGGTGGCCAGCCGGCGCGGATTTCCCTGGCCGGCACGGTCGTCGACTACTGGCAGGCGGTGCGGATCGCCTACCTCAGCGACCGGGACACCACCGCTACGTTCCAACTCGGCGGCGGCGAGGTGGTGCCGTTCGACGTGCACCGCGGGCTCAACGCGATGTTCCTGCTCGTGTCGGGTGGCGGCGACGCGGTCCAGCTCACGGTGGCCGACCCGGCGGCCACGTTCTGCACCGACGAGATCGAGATCGGCGCACTGGTGCCGCAGCCGGTCGGATAGCCGGTGCGCCACCGGTTGATTCCGCGCGCCGCGCCGCACGCCGTCGCGGCGACGATCACCGCCGTGGTACTCGCCCCGCTGGCCCTGCCCGGCTACGTGCTGCGCTACGACATGGTCTTCGTGCCACGCCAGCCGATGAGCTGGGAGATGGTCGCGCCGGCCGATGCCCTGCCGCGCGCCGTGCCGCTGGACGCGCTGGTGTCGGCCGCCAACCTCGTCGCGCCGGGCTGGTTGGTGCAGCGGATCGCGCTGGTCGCGATCGTCTACCTGGCGGCGCTCGGGATGGCCCGACTGATGCCGACCGGGCGGACGCTCACCCGGGTGGCCGGCGCGTTCGCCTACGCCTGGACGCCGTACCTCGCCGAGCGGCTGCTGCTCGGGCAGTGGGGCCTCCTGTTGGCGTACGCGGCCCTGCCCTGGCTGGTCGCCGCGGCGCGGGACGTGCGCACCCGCCGGCCCGGCGGGCTGGCCCGCCTGGTGCTGGCGGCGGCGCCGGCCGCGGTGACCCCGACCGGCGGCGTGATCGCGCTGGGCACCGTCGCGGTGCTGCTGCCCGGTGGCTTCCCCGGCTGGCGCCGGGCCACCGCCGTCGCCCTCGGTGCGGTCGCCGCGCTCAACGCGCCCTGGCTCGTCGCCGCCGCGACGAGCGCCGCCGACGGCCGGTCGGATCCGGAGGGCGTCGCGGCGTTCGCCGCGCGGTCCGAGAACTGGGGCGGCTCGTGGGCCGCGCTGGCCGGCACCGGCGGCATCTGGAACGCCCAGACGGTTCCGGTCAGCCGGGCCTCGCCGCTCGTGCCGGTCGCGACGCTGGTGCTGCTCGCCGTGGCCGTGGTGGGGGTGCGGGAACTGCGCAGGCGGTGGCCGGGTGGTGCCGGCCGGCTCGGGCTGCTCGCGGCCGGTGCGTTCCTGCTCGCCGCGGCGGGCACCGCGCCCGGCGCGCCGGTCCTGGAACGGCTCGTCGACACGGTTCCGGGCGCCGGGATGCTGCGTGACGGGCAGAAGTTCCTGATCCCGTACGCGGTCCTGCTGGCGCTGGGGGTGGCCCTCGGCGCCGAGGTGCTGGCGGGCCGTCTGGCGCGACGCCTCGACGCCGCGGCGGGCCGGGTCGTGCTGGTCGCGGCAGCGCTGCTGCCGGTGGCGATCCTGCCCGACCTGGCCTTCGGCGCCGCCGGGCAGCTCCGGCCGGTGGCCTACCCGGCCGACTGGGACGCGGTGGCGGCACGGGTCGCCGGCACGCCCGGCGAGGTGCTCTCGCTGCCGTTCGAGGGCTACCAGCGGTACGGCTGGGCGCACGGCACCGTGGTCCGCGATCCCGCGCCGCGTTACCTGGACGCGCCGGTGCTGATGAACGACGCGCTGCGGGTCGGCGACGTGACGGTCGACGGCGAGAATCCCCGGGCGGCGCTGGTCCGCGCCGTGCTCGATGCCGACGGCCCCGTCGCCGAACTGGGGATCCGGTGGGTGCTGGTCCGGCGCGAATCCGGCGTCGAGCGGCCCGCGACGGCCCTCGCCGGACTGCGTCCGGTCTTCACCGGCCCGCACCTCGAACTGTGGGAGAACCCGGCTGCCGTCCCGCCGCCGCCCGCCGCGCGGCGCTGGCCCACGGCCGCCGCACATCTGCTCGCCGCGGCGGTCGTGGTAATCGCTCTCTTGGCGCTGCTGCTCAATCGGCGTCGATCGTGGTATGGTCCGCCCACCTGTGAACCCGGGGAGGTAGAGCCATGGCCAAGCTGGCCACGTTCGCCGTCGCTGCCGTCCTCGGCGCGGCGCTGGGATTCATCAGTCTCCTCGCGACCGTCGGCGCGGTGAGCCCGTCGGCTGACCACGTCGCCGAGGAGACCGCCGACACCCCCGTCAGCGACGTCTACGGCAACCGCTGATCCGCTGGCCGCGACGTGGCGGCCGGCAACTGCCCGGCAACCACCTCGGCGAATGCCGCCCCCGACACCGACCAGGTGAAGCGCCGCGCATAGACGGCGGCCGCCCTGCCCAACTCCGCGCGCCGGTGCGAATCCAACAACAACGCCCGGACCGCCTGGAAAAACTGGACCTCGTCGTCGACCAGCATGCCGGTCTGCCCGTCGGCCATCGCCTCGGCGACGCCGCCGGCGGCGCGGAACGCGACGGACGGGGTGCCCCGGGCGCCGGCCTCCACGATCGTCAGCCCCCAACCCTCCTTGAGCGACGGCACCAGCGACAACCACGAACGGCACAGCAGCTCGTGTTTGCCCTCCTCCGCGACGAAGCCGGTGAACCGGACCCGCTCGGTGATGTCGAGGTCGGCGGCGAGCTGCCGCAGCGGTTCGTCCCACCAGCCCTGACCGGCCACCACCAGCTCGAGTTCTGGCAGCTCCGCGGCGAGCAGGGCGGTGGCGCGCAGCGCCAGCTCCACCCGCTTGTGCGGTACGAGCCGGCCGAGCACCACCAGGCTCGGGTGGGCGGTACGCGGCACCGGCGGGCCGACGACGTCCGGCGTGCCGTTGTGGATCACCGTGATACGCCCGGGATCCACGCCGAGCCCGGCCAGTTCCCGGCGGGTCGACTCGGAGACGGTGACATACCGGCACGCCCGGTAGACCCGGATCGCCAGCCGCGACTCGATCCACCAGCCGATCCGGGCCACCCGCGGGCCGAAGACCACCGGCCACTGCTCACGGTGCACGTGGTGGACCAGCGCGATGACCGGGCGGCGGGCGTAGACCCGGCTGAGGAACGGCATGCCGTTGCACACGTCGACGATCACGTCCGGCCGGCCCAGCCGCCGCCGGGCGAGCGGGCCGATGCCGAGGGCCCCCGCCAGGTAGACCAGGGCCGCGTACAGGTAGACGGTGTGGCGGCCACCGCGACGCAGGATGTGGGCCCCCTCGGCCATCGCCTCCAGGGCGGGGCCGTTCTCGTGCGCCTGGCAGAACAGGGTCACCCGGTAGCCGCGCGCCGCCAACTCGGCCGCGACCCGTTCGAGGAAGACCTCCGAACCGCCGCCCTCCGGATGGCGGGTGTCTCGCCAGCTCAGGAAGAGGACGTGCGGACCGGAGGTCATGGCCTACTCATCCACCCCTACTAGCGAGTACGGTTCGCGGTTGGGTCACACTAGGGCGCGCTGCAGACATCCGCAATGGTGACGTCACTGAGGAGGACACGTGACGAACGGCGGCCTGCGGACCCGGCCGGAGTTCTGGCCGGTCCTGCTGTTGAGCGGCGCCTTGGTAGCGGTGCTCGGCGGATGGGGTGCGAGCAGCTACCTGGAGCGGACCCGGCAGGAACCGCCGTGTAGGCAACGGACCACGCTCCGGATCGCGGTGGCGCCGAGCGTCGAACCGCCCGCCCGGCAGGTCGCGCGCGACCTGGCTGCCCGGGAACGCTGCCTCGACATCCTGGTGGAGGCGCGCGAGTCCGCGGACGTGCTGCGCGAACTCACGTCTCGGGCGGCCGACGGTGCCGCGCCGCCCGGCACGGCGACGCCCGCACCGTCCGGCACCGCGATGCCCGCGCCCCACGGCACAACGCCCGCGCCCCACGGCACAACACCCGCGCCCCACGGCACGACGACGCCCGCGCCGCCCAGCACGGCCGCTGCGGCGGCCGTCGTTGCCCCGGATGCCTGGCTGCCGGAGTCGACCCTGTGGCTGCGCCGGGCCCGCGCCGCCGGTGCCCTCCAGGTGCCGGCAGAGGGCGTCTCGGTCGCGAGCACCCCGGTCGTGCTGTCGCTGGACGAGCGGTCGTACGCCCGGCTCGACCGCGACCGCGACCGCACCCTCGACTGGGCCACGCTGGTCGCCGCCGAACGACCACCGCTGCCCGTCGCGCTGCCCGACCCGACGGCCAGCCCGCTCGGCTTCGGCGCGCTGGTGGCCGTCCGGGCGCTCGCCGACACCGTCCAACCGTCCAGGGGCGCGGCCGGCGCGGCGGCGATCATGCGTCGACTGGCGACCCGCACCGTCCCGTTCCCCGGTGCGGCACCCGTGCCCACCGGACCCGGGCCGGCCGAGACCGCGGTCGTCAGCACCGAGCAGGAGATCCTGCTGGCCATTGCTGACGGCAGGCGACAGGTCGCCGTATACCCGCCGGCGCCCGTGCCCGGCCCGGACTACCCGTACGCGATCCTCGCCGCCGGTGCGCCCCGGGAGGGTGCCGCCGCCTTCCTGCGCGGCATGCTTGCCGCCGAGGGCACGGCGGCGGTGACCCGGCACGGCCTGCGCACCCCGAGTGGCGGGCCACCGGCCGGCATCACCACGGAGAACGGGATCCGTACCGGGAGATACCCGCCGGTGCCGCTTCCCGGCGAGGCGGACGCGACCGCGCTGATCAACGCGTGGGGCGGGGTGCACATCAGCGCCCGGATGCTCGCGGTCCTGGACATCTCCGGGTCGATGGCCGCGCGGTTGCCGGGTACGGCGGAGACCCGGATCTCCGCCACCATCCAGGCCGCCAAGGGCGGCGTGGAGCTGCTGCTCGGCACCACCGAACTCGGCGTCTGGGAGTTCTCCACCGACCTGGACGGCGAGCGCGACTACCGCGAGGTGGTCCCGGTGGGTCCGGTCGGCCCGCGCCGGGCGGAGATCACGAAGGCGCTCGACCGGGTACGCGTCAAGCCGAACGGCGCGACCGGACTCTACGACACCACTCTGGCGGCGTACCGCGACGCGACCCGGAACTGGACCGCCGGGCGGATCAACATGGTGCTGGTCCTGACCGACGGCAAGGACGACAACGCCAGCGGGATCAGCCGGTCGAAGCTGCTCGCCGAGCTGGCCGGGCTGCGTGACAAGCGCCGTCCGCTGCCGATCCTGTTCATCGGTGTCGGCCCAGATATCGATCAGGACGAACTCCGGCAGATCGCCCGCGCCACGGGCGGCCGGGTCGCGTTGACCCCGCGACCGTCCGGCATCCAGCAGATCTTCTTCTCCGCGCTGGCCGAGTTCAGCTGCCTGCCGCCGAAGTGCCGCCGATGACGGCCACCGCGCGGGACCGCGTCGCCGGGCCGGCCGCGACCCCGTCGGCAGACGTGCACGGCGGCCCGGATCCGGTCGGCCGTCGGCGGCGGCTCGCCACGTGGGCGGGCGCGCTCCTGCTCGTGGTGCTCGCCGTGGCGCAACGCCCCGGCCAGGTCACCTTCGACACCAAGTTGGACCTGGCCGTCGACCCGATCGGGTTCATGGCCCGGGCGCTGCACCTGTGGAACCCGGAGGCGGCCTCGGGGGAGCTTCAGCAGCAGGCGTACGGCTACCTGTTCCCGATGGGCCCGTTCTTCGCCGCAGGTGACCTGCTCAACCTCCCGCCGTGGGTGACCCAGCGAGCCTGGAGCGCCCTCCTGCTCTGCGCCGGATACCTCGGCGTGGTGCTGCTCGCCCGGGCGCTGCGGATCGGCACGGAGCCCGGCCGGCTGCTGGCCGGGCTGGCCTACGCGCTCGCGCCCCGGATGCTGACCGAGATCGGTCCGCTCTCCGCGGAGATGCTGCCGGTGGTCGTGCTGCCGTGGGTACTGCTGCCGTTGGTGGCGGTGCGCCGCATCGGCTCGGCCCGGCGTGCGGCGGCCCTCTCCGGGCTGGCCGTGCTCTTCATGGGCGGAATCAACGCCGCCGCCACCGTGATGGCGCTGGTGCTGCCCGTTCTCTGGCTGGCGACCCGGCGCTGGGACCGGCACCTGGCGGCGCTCGGCGCCTGGTGGTGCGTCTTCGTGGCCGGCGCGACCCTCTGGTGGGTGGCGCCGCTGCTGCTCTTCGGGCAGTACAGCCTGCCGTTCCTGGACTACATCGAGTCGTCGGCGACGACCACCGCGGTAACCTCGCTCTTCCAGGCCGTACGCGGCACCAACCAGTGGGTCGGCTACGTCGTCCAGGGCGAACCGTGGTGGCCGGCCGGCTGGGTGCTCGTCGACAACCCGCTGCTGATGGCCACGACCGCGCTGGTCGCGTTGGTCGGGCTGGTCGGGCTGGCACTGCGCGGCCTGCCCGAACGCCGGTTCCTCGTCCTGGGCATGCTGACCGGGCTGACCCTGCTGACCGCCGGCTACCTCGGCACGCTGGACAGCCCGCTCGCCCCGTTCGTCCGCGACCTGCTCGACGGGCCGCTCGCGCCGCTGCGCAACGTGCACAAGTTCGAGCCGGTGCTGCGGCTGCCGCTGCTGCTCGGCCTCGCCCACGCGGCCAGCCGGCGGATCGCCCGACCCCGGGTACGGGTCCCGGTGGCGCCGGCCGTGGCGGCCCTGCTGCTTGTCGCGTCCGCGCCCGCGTGGTTGCTCATGCTGCGACCGGGTCCGGGCTGGACGGACCTGCCCAGCCACTGGCGGCAGGCGGCCGACTGGCTCGCCGGGCAGGATTCGCAGGCGCGCACCCTGGTCGTCCCCGGATCCGGGTTCGCGCAGCACACCTGGGGGCGGACGGTCGACGAGCCGATCCAGCCGCTGGCCGGTGCACCGTGGGCGACCCGGCACCAGATCCCGCTCGGCTCCGAGGGCAACATCCGGGTGATGGACACCGTCGAGGCGGTGCTGGCGCAGGGCCGTGGCTCACCGGCGCTCGCCGACTTCCTCGCCCGCTCCGGATACCGCTACCTGCTGGTCCGGCATGACATCGACCGGGCGGCCAGCGGCGCACCGCCGGTCGCGGTCATCCGGCAGGCGATCGTGAACTCCCCGGGGCTGCGCCGGGCCGCGTCGTTCGGTCCGGCGGTGGGCGTCGACGATCCGCGACGCAGCCCCGTCGACGCGGCTGTGTCCGTACCCGCGATCGAGATCTTCGCGGTCGACCGTGCCGTGCCCACCGTGTCGGCGTCGGCCCGCGCCGACGTGCCGGTGCTCAGCGGCGGACCGGAGTCGCTGCTCGGGGTCCTCGAGCAGGGACTGCTCGACCCGCGGCAGCCGGTCCTGCTGGCCGGCGACGCGGAGCCGGCCGACGCGATCGGCCCCCGGATCGTCACCGACGGGCTGCGTCGACGCGAGCTGAACGTGGGCCGGATGCGCGACAACATCAGCCACACCCTGACCGCCGACGAGGCGACCCGGCAGGGACGGCCGCGTAGCGACCTGCTGCCGTTCGCCCCCGCCGGGCACCAGACCGTCGCCGCGTACGAGGGCATCCGTTCGGTGGACGCGTCCAGCGGTGCCAGCTTCGCCGACTCGCTCGGCGGCACCGAGCCGTCCTACCTGCCGTTCGCGGCGCTCGACGGCGACACCGGCACCGCCTGGCGCTCCGACCCGTTCGAGCCCGCCCCCGGCCAGTGGCTGGAGGTCACCCTGGACACGCCACGTCGGGTGACCGAGGTGACCGTGGACTTCTCCGACGACCTGCGGGCGGCGCTCCCGGTCGGGCTGGTACGGGTCGGCACCGACCAGGGCGAGGTCGACCGGGCACTGCCCGACACCCCCGGGCCACACCGGCTCGAAACGCTTCCCGGCCTGACCACGACCGTACGGGTGACGGTGCTCGCCCTTCGCCAGGGCTACCGCGGCGGCGCGGTGGCCCTGCGCGAGCTGGGCATTCCAGGGCTGACGGCCCACCGTGCACTGCGCGCCCCGGCCGACCTGACCGGGGGGCCGGCACCGGCGTACGCGTTCGGCCGCGCCCCGCAGGAGCGCGGCGCCTGCTTCACCGGCTCGGACGGACTCCGCTGCGACCAGTTCCTGGCTCGGGCAGGCGAGGAGCCGCTCGGCGTGCACCGGTTCTTCGCGACGCCGGTGGCGGCGAGGTACACGCTGAGCCTGACCGCGCGACCGCGCCCGAACGGGTCGATGCCGGTGCGGCGCCCGGTGACCGCGTCGGCGTCGTCGGTGCTCGCCGGGGACGTCTCGGTCGGCGCCGACGCGGCGGTGGACGGCGATCCGACCACGGCATGGCTGGCGGAGCCGGTGGACGAGCGGCCGACGCTGCGGCTGCGCTGGACGGAGCGGCGGACGATCGACCGGGTACGACTGGTCGCGCCGACGGCGCCGGTCTCCGCCGTACCCCGGCAGGTCCTGCTGCGCAGCCGGACCGGATCGACCAGCGCGCACGTCGACCCGGACGGTTGGATCCGCTTCCCGCAGTGGAACACCGACCGACTGGACATCACGGTGACCGCGTTCGACGGCGCGGTGGCCGACCCCCGCGGCAGCGCGTGGCCGGCGCCGGTCGGTGTCGCCGAGGTCGAGGTCCCCGCGCTCGCCGACCTGCTGGCGGCGACCGACGCCGACCCGCCGGTGGCGGTGCCGTGCGGGGACGGGCCGACGGTGACGCTCGACGGCGTCGGGTACCCGACGTCGGTCTCCGGCACCCTCGCCGACCTGCGCGCCGGCCGGTCGCTCACGGTGACCGTCTGCGACGACTTCGCGAGTGAGTGGGTGCAGCTCCCGGCAGGCGAACACCGGCTGCGTACGGTCCCGTCGGACGCGTTCGTGGTGGACTCGGTGACGCTCGTGCCGGCCGGGACCGGCCCGGCGGCGCCCATCCGCCCCCGCGACGTGCAGGTCGACCGGTGGCGGGCCGCCGAACGGACGGTCACGATCGGCGCGGGCGAGGCCGCGCTGCTCGTCGTGCCGGAGAACTTCAACGCCGGCTGGACCGCCACGCTGGGCGGTCAGCGGCTGCGGGCCGAACGGGTCGACGGCTGGCAGCAGGCGTTCGAGGTGCCGGCCGGGGCCGGCGGCACCGTGACGCTCAGCTTCGCCCCGGATCGGCCGTACCGGGCCGGGCTGGCGGCGGGCGCCGGCGCCGTACTCCTGGTCGGACTCGCCGCGCTCGTGCCGGCTCGCCGCCGCCGACCGGCCGGCGGCCGGGCGACGGAACGGTCGTCGGGCGCCGGCGGGTGGTGGGTGGTGGTGCCGCTGGTGGCGCTCGCGGTCGCCCTCGGCGGCGCGGCGGCGGCCGCGCTCCTGCTCGCCGCCATGCTGGTACGCCTACTGCGGCCGGGTGCACTGCCCGGGATAGCCGTCGTCGCCGGTACCGGTGGCATCGCGGCGGCCGTCCTGGGCCGGCTGCTGGGGCACGGGCAGGAGTGGGTGTACGGCGCCGTCGTGCAGACGGCGATGCTCGCTGCGGTGTGCGCCGTCGCGGCGACCGTGGCGCCGACCGCGGGCCGCCCGCCCGGGTCCGACACCGATACCGAGCCCGGCACCGGCCCCCGAGCAGGCACCGACGCCGACGCCGACACCGTCGCGGACACCGTTGCCGGCATCGGCCCCCGACCCGGGTTCGACACCGGCGCCGACACCGTCGCGGACACCGTTGCCGGCATCGGCCCCCGACCCGGGTTCGACACCGGCGCCGGCCCCCGACCCAGGTCCGACAGCGGCACCGGCACCGACATCGTCACCGTCGCCGGGCGGGCGGCGCCAGAGCTGGAGCAGTCGCCGGAGTCGTCGGACGGGCAGCGGCACCGGGCGACGCTCGGTCGGTCGGTGGCGCTGTTCCGGGGCTTCCTGCACGAACAGTCCGATCCGGACCGGTTCTACTCGCTGCTCGCCGAGGACTCCGTGCGGCAACTGCGGTCCTACCTGGACCTGGCCGGCGCGCGGGTCCTCGACGTGGGTGGCGGCCCCGGCTACTTCGCCACCGAGTTCCGTCGAGCCGGCGCGGCGTACGTCGGTCTGGACCCGGCCGTTGGTGACTTCGCCGCGGCCGGCGCCGCCGTGTCGGGCATGGTGCGGGGCAGTGGGACGGCGCTGCCGGTACGGTCCGGCGGGGTGGAGGTCTGCTATTCGTCCAATGTGCTCGAACACGTCGCCGAACCGGAGGCGATGCTGACCGAGATGGTCCGGGTGACCCGGGCCGGCGGCACGGTTTTCGTGTCGTTCACCCCGTGGCTGTCCCCGTGGGGCGGCCACGAGACGTCGCCGTGGCACTTCCTGGGTGGCGAGCGGGCCCGGCGGCGCTACCTGCGCCGCAACGGCCGGGAACCGAAGAACCGGGTCGGACACACCCTGTTTCCGGTCAGCGCCGCGCGGGCGATGCGGTGGGCCAGGGCGGCCCGGCGTGCCGGCGCGATCGACATCGTCGACGTGCTGCCCCGGTACCACCCGGGGTGGGCGCGGTGGGTGGCCCGGGTCCCCGTGCTACGGGAGACGCTCACCTGGAACTTCACGATGGTGCTCCGCAAGACCGCGAAACCCGATGATCGGGAGCAGGAACGAACCGTGCAGGGGTCGCATCCGGAAGTGACTCGGTAGTAACCTCTGGCAGCCGGCAAGCAGTCCGCGTGCCGAATAACCGTCCCAAAATCGTGGAGGCACTATGAGGTCCCGCGTCATCGGCGCGGCGCTGTTCGGCGTCGGTGTTCTCGTGTTGGTCTTCGCCGGCGGTCTCGCGTTCGTCGTGGCTCCCCAGGTCGACCGCCTGCCGTACGACCTGGAACGCACCCAGTCCGTCGCCGAGGCGCCCAACGCCCGCTTCCTACAGATCACCGAAGGCAGGGCCGAGGTGAACCAGGCCACCCTGCGCTCGACCGTCACCGTGCAGCCGGACGCCAAGGAGACCGCCAACCTGGATGGCCCGCTCGACGGCGAGGCCGTCGTCTGGCTGGTCGGCCAGGAGGTGATCCGGACCGACACCGAGGATCTGATCAGCGCCTACAGTACGGCCCTGGCACTCGACCGGCGGACCGGCGCCGCCCGGTCCTGGGACAAGCAGTGGCTCGACACCGGCAACGACCGGCAGCGGGTCAACTACTCGGGCCAGATCTACAAGTTCCCGTTCGGCACCGAGAAGAAGACCTACCAGATCTTCGACCGGGACATCAACGCCACCCAGCCGGCGCACTTCGTCAAGACCGAGCAGATCAACGGGCTGGAGACCTACCAGTTCACCCAGGAGATCCGCGACGCGACACAGCCGTTGCCGGCCGACCGCCTCCAACTCCTGGCGAGCCAACTGCTGCCCGGCGCCACCACCGGCCAGATCCGCTACAGCAACACCCGCTCGGTGTGGGTGGAGCCGACCACCGGCCAGTTCATCAAGGTGCAGGAGACGCAGCGCAAGAACCTCGTCGGCGACAACGGGCAGGAGACGGTGATCCTCGACGCGGTCTTCACCTACACCGACGACACGATCGCGCGCAGCGCCGAGGCGGCGGGCTCCAACCGGCGGCTGCTCCAGACGGTCAAACTGTGGGGTCCGATCGCGCTCCTGGTCGTCGGCCTGGCGCTGGTGATCGTCGGCCTCCGCCAGGCACTGCGCGGTCCCCGTGCGGCGGCGGTCGACGGCAGTGTCCCGGAGCCCCGCTCCGGCCGCCACGCCGCTCCGGTTTCGGCATCGGTCGGCAAGCCCGAAGCATCGGCCGGCAGGACTGAACCTGCGGCGCCACCGGCCGATCGTGACCGGCAGCAGACGTCCGACGGATAGGGCGACCAGCGTGTCCCGAGGTGCCGGCCCCGGTCGGACGGCACCTCGGGGCGGCGACCCCGCCGAGCCGGCCACCCGGCCATCCGCACCGGCCCGACCATGACTCGCACGAGTTCTGGACCGAGCGCGTCGCACCCGCTCAGCATCGGCGGAAGCGGCGCCAGGCGCGGCATCTCCGGCTAATCGACCCACTCGCCGCCGCGCATCACCCGGACGACGTTCAGGTCGTCGTCCAGCACCACCAGGTCGGCCCGCCAGCCGGGCATCAGCGCGCCGACCCGCTCGCCGAGCCCGGTCGCCCGGGCCGGGGTGGTCGCGGCCATCCGGCAGGCGTCCACCATCGGGATCCCGGCCTCCACCGCCGCGCGCAGCGCCGCGTCCATGGTCAGTACGCTGCCGGCGATCGCACCCGGTGTCGAGTCCGAGGTGGAGAGCCGGGCCGTCCCGTCGGCCACCACCACCGGCTGGCCGCCCAGTTCGTACTCGCCGTCCGGCATTCCGGCGGCGGCCATCGCGTCGGTGATCAGCGCGGCCCGGTCCGGACCGGCCACCCCGGCGGCGAACGCCAGGGTGCCCTGGTGCAGGTGTACGCCGTCGGCGACCAGCTCGCAGACCACGTTGGGGGAGCCGAGCAGCGCGAACACCGGCCCGGGCTCCCGGTGGTGCGGGCTGGGCATGCCGTTGAAGAGGTGGGTCGCCACCGTAGCCCCGGCGACCACCCCGGCGGCGGTCTGCTCGAAGCTGGCGTCGGTGTGCCCGATCGCGGCGACGATCCGGCGGGAGACGAGCAGTTCGATCGCGGCGCGCGCGCCGGGCAGTTCGGGAGCGAGGGTGACCATCCGGACCGTACCGTCGCCGAGGGCGAGCAGCTCGGTCAACTCGTCCAGGGACGGCTCGCGGAGGAACGCCGGGTTCTGTGCCCCGCAGCGCACCGCCGACAGGTACGGCCCCTCGTAGTGGACGCCGGCCAGTACGCCCTCCTTGACCAGCGGGGCGAACGCCTCGGTGGCGTCCCGCATCAGCTCGTACGGCGAACTGACCAGGCTGGCCATCATGCTGGTGGTGCCGTGCGCCAGGTGGAACGCGGCGGCGGCCCGGGCCGCGTCGGCGTCCCCGGTGGTGAAGGTGTGCCCGCCGCCACCGTGGCTGTGCATGTCGACGAAGCCGGGCACGATCCAGTGTCCGTCCCGGATCGACGGGTACTCGGCGACGGCGGAGATCCGCTCGCCGTCCAGCTCCACACATCCCTGCCGGATCACACCGGTCGGGGTTACCACCTTGCCACTGACCCGGACGGTCATGTCGTCTCCTTGCTGCGCTCGTCGTCGCCATGACATATCAGACCGGACGGACCGACGGTCTCGTCAGGTTCGATCATGTCGCCCTCCCGTCGCGCCGGTGGGCCGGATCGGCTCGGGAGCCGGGGCGTGCCGGCGGCGGCGCTGACGTGCCGGCCGGTGACGCTGACGTGCCGGCGGCGGTGCTGACGTGCCGGCCGGTGACGCTGACGTGCCGGCGGCGGTGCTGACGTGCCGGCGGCGGCGCTGAGGTGCCGGCCGGTGGGGTGGTGCGTCCGTTCACGGCCGGTTCAGGGCGTCGAGGGCGAGCAGCGCGGCGCCGAGGGAGCCGGCCTCGTCGCCGAGGGCCGCGCGCCGCAGCCGGGGCTCGGTCTGGAAGGTCAGCCGTTGTCGCAGCGCCGCGCCGAGCGGGTCGAGAAGGTCGGCGCCGGCCTCGGCCAGCCCGCCGCCGAGCACGACGACCTCGGTGTCGTAGAGCGCCTGGGCGATGGCCAGCCCGTCGGCCAGGGCGTCGACGGTCTCCCGCCACACCAGGGTCGCGGCCTGCTCGCCACCGGCCGCCCGGGCGACCACCTCGGCGGCGGTGGCCGGGGTCCCGGTCAGCGTCGTGTAGCGCCGGCCTACCGCGGCGGCCGAGGCGACCGCCTCCAGGCAGCCGAGCCGGCCGCAGCCGCAGCGTGGCCCGTCGGGGCGTACGACGACGTGGCCCAGCTCGCCGGCGGCGCCGTGCACGCCGGCGAAGGCCGACCCGTGCACCACGTGCGCGGCGGCGATCCCGGTGCCGATGGCGAGGAAGAGCACGTGCCGGGTGCCCCGTCCGGCGCCGAGCCGGGCCTCGGCGAGCCCGCCGGAGCGCACGTCGTGGCCGAGCGCCGTGGGCAGGCCGAGCCGCGCGGTGACCAGCTCCCGCAGGGGTACGTCCCGGAAGCCCAGGTTGGCCGACCAGACGGCCCGGCCGGTGGTTTCGTCGACCACTCCCGGCACGGCGAGCCCGACCGCGACCGGGGTGAGCCCGTCGGCCCGGGCCTTTCCGGCGAGCCCTTCGGCGACGTCGAGGATGCTCTGCACCACGGCCGTCGGGCCCCGCTCGGCCCGGGTGTGGTGTCGTTCGGTGTGCGCGACGCGCCCGTCCGGCCGGACCAGGGCGCACTTCATCCCGGTCCCGCCGACGTCGAGCGCGACGACCACCGCTCCGGCCGGCGTGCCGCCCGCGACCACCTCGCCGGTCGGCCCGGCTCCGCCCGCTGGCGCGGCGGGGTCGGTCACGCGAGCACCACGGAGCGGGTGAGGTGCCGGGGTGCGTCCGGGTCGAGACCGCGCTCCTTGGCCAGGGCGACCGCGAAGCGCTGCGCCAGGATCAGGTCGGCCATCGGGTCCAGCGGGGTACGGCCGGCGGCCCAGCCGCCGATCATCGCGTGTACGCCGTGGGTCCGGCTGTGCACGAACGCCGCGCCGGTGGCCGTGATGTCCTCGGCCAGCCGCTCGGGGACCTCACCGAACGCCCAGACCATCCGACCCGGTGCGGCGATCGAGATCGGGCCGTGCCGGTAGTCCATCGCCGGGTAGGACTCGGCCCAGGCGGTGGCCGCCTCGCGGCACTTGAGCGCCGCCTCGTGGGCGATCCCGACCGTCCAGCCCCGGCCAAGGAAGGTGATCTGTTCGACCCGGGCGGGGTCGAACGGCAGCGGGGCGCGCACCGCCACCTCGGCGTCGGCGGCCAGCGTGGTGATCCCGGTGCCGAGGTGGGCCCGGAGCAGGGCCAGGACGCTGGTGGCGAACCGGGTCTGCACCACCGAGCGTTCGTCGGCGAAGGGCATCGCGACGGCCTGTTCGGCGAGATCGACGGCGGGCGAGCCGGGGTCGCCGACGATCACGGTGCTCGGCCGGCGCCCGCCCAGCACGGTGAGGACGTCCAGCACCTCGGTGGTGGTGCCGGACCGGGTGATCGCCACGACCCGGTCGTACCGGCGGTCGAGAGGGAACTCGGAGGCCTGGAAGGCGTCGGTCTCGCCGTGCCCGGCGCTCTCGCGCAGCCGGGCGTAGGCCATCGCCATGAACCAGGAGGTGCCGCAGCCGATTACGGCGACCCGTTGACCGGGTCGGGGCAGTGCGGCGGTGGAGTCGGCGGCCAGTCCGGCGGCCCGGCGCCAGCACTCGGGTTGACTTGCGATCTCCGCGTCGACGTGGCTCATCGCTGCTCCTCGCGGACGGGAGACCGCACCGGCGGGGCGGCGCCATGTGACGGCGGACCGGCCTGCGCAATACGGCTCGGTTTGACGATCTTTCGCGCGTCATTCTGCGCGAAAGACGATGGTGGTGGCAACTGCGCGCAGCTTCGCGCAGGACCATGCTTTGCGGCTGCGCGTTTCGCGCACTATTGTGCACGAAATCTCCGCACCGTATGCAGTTGGAGGCCCGGAGTGGATCGTTACGCCAGATGGAACGCGCTGCTCGAACTGCTTACCGACGCCGGTCGGGTCACCGTCGAGGACGCCGCCGCACGGCTCGGCGTCTCGCAGGCGACCATCCGGCGTGACTTCGACCAGCTCGCCCAGCAGCAGATGATTACGCGTACCCGGGGTGGGGCGGTAGCAAACGGCGTCTCGTACGACCTTCCGCTGCGCTACAAGACCGCCAAGCACTCGGCCGAGAAACAGCGGATAGGTGCCGCCGCCGCGGCCCTGGTCTCCCCGGGGACGGTGGTCGGGCTCAACGGCGGCACCACCACCACCGAGGTGGCCCGGGGGCTGGCCGTACGCCCGGACCTGAACAGCAGCGCCGACGGTGCCCAGTTGACCGTGGTGACGAACGCGCTGAACATCGCCAACGAGCTGCTGGTCCGGTCCCGGATGAAGATCGTGGTGGCCGGCGGGGTGGTCCGGCCGCAGTCCTTCGAACTGGTCGGCCCGCTCGGCGGTGCGCTGCTCCGCGAGGTCACCCTGGACGTCGCGCTGCTCGGGGTGGACGCCATCGACGTGCAGCTCGGTGCGGCGGCGCATCACGAGGGTGAGGCGTCGATGAACAACCTGATGGTGGCCCGGGCCAAACGAGTGGTGATCATTGCCGACTCGTCCAAGCTGGGCGGGCACGCCTTCGCCCGGATCTGCCCCATCGAGCGGGTCGAGACCCTGGTCACCGACTCGGGTGCCGACCCGGCGACGCTCCAGGCGTTCCGGGACGCCGGTGTGAACGTCGTCTGCGCGTGAGCGTCGCGTACGCGTGAGCGTCGCCTGCGCGTGAGCGTCGCCCTCTCGGGTACCTTGACACCGTTCGGCTAATATCATTAGCTTATTAGCTATGACTAGTCCGAGGCTCGACGCGACGGCTGCCGCCCGCACCCGGCCCGGTGCTCTGCTGCTCGCCGCCACCGGCGCCCTGTTCATCCTCTATCCGGCCACCCGGCCCTGGGACGACGAATCCACCGTGGCCGGAGCGGTCGCGGCGATGGGTTCCACCGCGTGGGTGGCGTCGCACCTGTTCGCCATGGTCGGTTTCATCCTGCTGCCGCTCGGGCTCCTCGCGCTGCGCCGGGCGGTCGACGGCACCGCGGGGGAACGGCCGGCCACCGCCGCGCTGCTGACCGGGTGGATCGGCGCCGGGCTGGTCCTGCCGTACTACGGTGCCGAGGACTTCGGCCTGCACGCCCTCGCCCGCGAGGCAGCCGACGGTCAGCGGTTCGACCTGCTCACCGCGGTCGAGACCGTACGCTTCAGCCCGGCCGCCGCCTCCACCTTCGTGATCGGACTGCTGGCCCTGGGCGTCGGCGCGGTGCTGGCCGCGGTGGCGGTCTGGCGCTCGGGGAGGCTGACCCGGCACAGCGGGGTTCCGTTCGCGCTGGGGTTCGCCCTCTTCCTCCCGCAGTTCTTCACGCCCGCCGCGGTGCGGATCACCCATGGTCTGCTCATCGGGATCGGCTCGGCCTGGCTGGCCTGGGAGCTGTGGAGAGCGGACAACCGGTAGGCCGTCGACGCGACCGAAGGGCGGTGTAAGCGTGAACCGCCCTTCACCTGTACGCCAGAGGCGTTACCGGACCCGGATAACGCCTCTGGCGTACAGGTGACCGATCCGACTGGCCCGGATGCCTGCCGGGCTTACTCGACCATCGCCAGCGAAGGTAGCGTGTATAACGCGGTAGCGTGCAAAGCGGTGGTACGGTGTCGCCGACAGCGGACAGAGCCGACAGCGGACAGAGCAGAGAGGCCGAGATGGCTGCCGTACTGGAGATCGAAGGTCTGCGCAAGACCTACCGGAGCAGACGCCGGGGGACCCGGCAGGCGTTGGACGGCTTCGACATGCGGGTCGAGGCGGGCCAGGTGCACGGGTTCCTCGGCCCCAACGGCTCTGGGAAGACGACCACCCTGCGTACGCTGCTCGGGTTGATCCGGCCCAACGGGGGCCGGATGGCGATCCTCGGCCAGGAGGTGCCGGCCGCGCTGCCGTCGGTCGCCGGACAGGTCGGCGCGATCGTCGAGAGCCCGCAGTTCTTTCCGCACTTCTCCGCCAGGGACACCCTCTCGCTGCTGGCCGGGGCCGGCGGCGTGCCGCAGATCCGGGTGATGGAGGTGCTTGAGCTGGTCGGGCTGCGGGAGCGGGCCAAGGACCGGGTCAAGACCTACTCGCTGGGCATGAAGCAGCGGCTCGCGGTCGCCTCCGCCCTGCTGAAGAAGCCGAAGCTGCTGATCCTCGACGAGCCGGCAAACGGCCTCGACCCGGGCGGCATCCGGGAGATGCGCAGCCTGATGCGCGACCTCGCCGCCTCCGGCATGACGGTGGTGGTCTCCAGCCACATTCTCGGCGAGGTGCAGCTGATCTGCGACTCGGTCACCATCATCTCGCTGGGGCGCCGGGTCGCCGCCGGTCCGGTCGCCGAGGTGCTGGCCGAGCACTCCGGCGGCGGGCTGCGGGTCCGGCTGGAGGCGGTGACCGACCTGCCGGCCGCCGCCGACCTGCTGCGCCGGGCGGGTGCCCGGGTCAGCCCGCACGACGACCATCTGCTGGTGTACGAGGTGGACAAACCCGCCACCGTCACCCGTACGCTCGCCGCCGCCAACCTCTACGTCAGCGAGCTGGCCCCGGTCACCGTCGACCTGGAGAGCGTCTTCCTGGAGCTGACCGCCACCGCGCCGGTGCCGGGCCAGCACCGTCAGGTGGACCAGTCCGTGGTGGTCGACGATCCGAGCGCCGCGACCGACGCCAGGGGGAACGGGGGGTGGGGGGTGTGAACCTCTACACCACGGAACTGCGCCGGCTCGCCAAGCGGCGGTTCATCCGCTACCTGACCCTGGCCGGGCTGCTCGTGCTGGTTGCCGTCGCGGTCGGGATGTTCCTCACCAACCAGAAGATCGGGCCGGCCCAGATCGCCGAGGCGGAACGTGCCGCGGAGCGGGACTACCAGCAGAGCATCGCGATGACCGAGCAGCACCGGCAGGCGTGCGAGCGGGCGAAGGGGGCCGGAAACGCCGCCGCGGAGAACTTCCCCGAGGACTGCGCGGTCATCCAGCCGCCGCCCCGGGAGGCGTTCCAGTCCGACTGGCACCTGCCGGCCAGCTTCGACTTCCGGGAGGAGTTTCCCAGGACCATCACCACGCTCACCGCCGTACTCGCGCTGGTGGCGTTCGTCGGGGGTGCCTCGTTCGTCGGCGCCGAGTGGAGCACCGGCGGAATGATGAACCTGCTGCTCTGGCGACCACAGCGGATCCGGGTACTCCTGACCAAGCTGGGCGCGCTGCTCTCCGCGCTCTTCGGGGTGGCCGTGCTGACCGGCGCGCTCTGGACGGCGGCGTTCTGGGCGACCGGCAGCCTCCGGGGCAGCACCACGGGCATGACCTCCGGGACCTGGCAGTCGATCGGCCTGACCGGGCTGCGCGGGCTCACCCTGATCCTGGTGGCCGGGGTGCTCGGCTTCGGCCTCGCCTCGCTCGGCCGGCACACCGCGCTGGCCCTCGGCGGGGTGCTCGGGGTGATGGTGGTCGGGCAGTTCGGCCTCGGGGTCGTCATGGCGATGGCCAAGGTCAAGTTCATCGAGAGCTGGCTGCTGCCGACGTACCTGCTGGCCTGGATGGACAAGAAGGTGACGTTGCAGGACTGGGACGCCTGCCAGGTGTCGTACACCGGTGACTGTCAACCCTTGACCAAGGACATCACCTGGCAGAACTCCTCGGTCCTGCTCGCCGTCGCGCTGGTGGTCGTGCTGGGCGGGGCGATCTGGTCGATGCGGCGGCGGGACATCACCTGACCTGCCACGGTCCGGGGGCCGGGTGACGGGGGTCGGGGGCGGCGGCCGGGGGGCGCCGCCCCCGGCGGTCGCCGGGGGCGGTGGCGAGGCGGAACCCGGCACCGCGTCCGGGCATGGTCCTCGGCACCGCGTCCGGGCATGGTCCTCGGCACTGCGTCCGGGCCGGGTCCTCCGGGGTGACGGTCGTCGCCGCGCCGAGCGGTGCGGTCCTGGCCGGGCGTCGGTAGGCTGGTGAGTTCCAGGTCGGGCCGTGTCTACTCCCGGAGGAGCACCATGCGGAACGCCTCTGCTCCGGCCGACGACGAGGCGGACGACACCATCGGAGACGCCGACGCTGTCGGGCGCGCCGACATCACCGGACACGCCGAGGCTGCGGGGAATGAAGACGCTGTCGGGCGCGCCGAGGCGAGCAGGCCCGCCGAGGCGAGCAGGCCCGCCGAGGCGAGCAGGCCCGCCGAGGCCAGCGGACCCGCCGAGGCCGCGCACGTCCCGCAGCCACGGTCCGCGCCCGGTGCCGAGTCGGCGGAGGCACCCGGGATTCCCGCCCCGGCGCCGCCGGCCGACCCGGCGCTCTCCGAGCGGGAGCGCGAGATCCTCGCCTTCGAACGGCGTTGGTGGAAGCATGCCGGCGCCAAGGAGCAGGCGATCCGGGACGCGTTCGACCTCTCCGCCACCCGGTATTACCAGGTCCTCAACGGACTGCTGGACAATCCCGCCGCGCTGGAGGCCGAGCCGATGCTGGTCGCCCGACTCCGCCGGCTGCGCGCGGCCCGCAGCCGCAATCGCCGCCGCTGACCGCGCTTCGCCCGGTAGCGGTCACTTCTCGTACGTGCGCAGCCCGTTGCCGAGTGCGATGAAGGTCGGCGCCCACTCGCCGATGAAGATGCCCCACCGGTCGGCCCGGTCGATCCCGGCATTCTCCATCTGCTTCGACAGCATCCAGCTCAGGAACGACAGCCCGATGCTGGCCGCCCCCGCCATGTACATGTGTTCGGCCCGCAGGCCCATCCGGTGCAGGTGTTCCAACATTCTGCCGCCCCCTCACGTCGAACCCACCACCGACGCTACCGTCGGTAATCGCCGCTGGTTGGCGAGTTGCTTGGATGCGTTCCGGTGCCGGGACCGCGAGCGGGTTCCCTGACCCGCCCCGGCCGTGGTTGCTCCGGTCGGCCGAGTTCGCCGAGGGCACCGGCATCGGCAAGCGGCGGCCCGCTACCGGCACCGGAACCGCTCGGCGACGGCGTCGATTCCGGCTGGACCGGCTGACGATTCGCGGTAGACATGGTGAGGAACCGCCGTGGAAGCGCTGGGGGAGCCGCCGATGACACCGCCTGGTCGAAAGCAGCCGGAGCCGCACCGATGATGCGCGTCCGATCCGCCTCGGCACCCGCCCCGGGGCGGCCGGAAAACGAGGACCACGTCTTCCGGTACGGGAACCTGGTCGGCGTACTCGACGGGGCGACGGTGCCGGAGGGCTTCGACACCGGCTGCGTACACGGACCGGCCTGGTACGTCCGACGGCTCGCGGCGCGGCTCGGGCTGGCCGCCGCGGACCGGCCCGCCGCCGCGCTGACCGGGAACCTCGCCGCCGCGATCCTGGCGGTACGCGCCGACCACGAGGGCGCCTGCGACCTCGACCATCCCGGTACCCCGTCGGCGACCGTCTGCCTGTTGCGGCACGGCGGCGATCACGTCGACTACCTGGTGCTCTGTGACAGCCCACTGGTGCTCGACCTCGGCGCGCGGGTCCAGGTGATCTCGGACGAGCGGCTCCGGACGGCAATGGCCGACCTGCGGCAGAAGGCGAATCTGGCCCGGGTCGGCGGCGAGGCGGACCGGGCGACCCGGTTCCGCCGGGCGGTGGCGTTGCAGCGGGAGCAGATGAACCAATCGCACGGTTACTGGGTGGCTGCCGCCAACCCGGACGCGGCGTACCACGCGGTCGCCGGCAGCCTGTCGTTGCGCGGCCCGGAACGGGTCCGCCGGGCCGCGCTGCTCACCGACGGCGCCTCGGTCGCGGTCGAGCAGTTCGGGCTCTTCGACTGGCGTGGGCTACTCGACCTGCTCAGTGCGGCCGGGCCGGGCGAGCTGATCCGCCGGGTCCGGCTGGTCGAGGCCGGCGACGGCCAGCGTCGCAGCGGCTTCAAGCGGCACGACGACGCGACCGCCGTGCTCTGCGAGTTCGAGGACTGAGCGCCGGCCCGGCAGGGGCACCGGCTCGGCAGGGGCACCGGCTCGGCGTCGCGCTGGCCCCGGGCGGTCCGGGTCCGGCGGCGGGTGCCGGGTGGAAACCGGGTGGCGGTGAGTCTCGGGTACGGCGACGATCGGCGTCGTGTCGATTCCGCAGCGGCAGGTCCGGGCCGGCTTCACCGACGAGACGATCACGGTCTACCAGGCGTACCCGCCGTCGATCGCCGAGCCGGCGCTGGTCGCCGGCCGGTTCGTGGCCCCGTTCAAGCGGGAGCGGATGACCTGGGTCAAGCCGTCCTTCCGGTGGATGATGTACCGCTGCGGCTGGGCGGAGAAGCCCGGTCAGGAGCGGGTACTCGCGGTCGAGATCACCCGGGAGGGCTTCGAGTGGGCGCTGGGCCGCGCCTGCCTGAGCCACCACGACCCGGACCGGTACCCGAGCCGGGCGGACTGGGCCGCGCTCCTGAGGACGAGCCCGGTACGCGTGCAGTGGGATCCGGAGCGCTCCCTGGAGCTGGCACCGCTGCCGCACCGGTCCCTCCAGGTGGGGTTGACCGGCCCGGCCGTTGTCCGGTATGTCGACGAGTGGATCGTCGGCCTGCGCGACGTCACCGACACCGCGCGGGCGATCCGGACCCGCCTGCGGGCCGGTGATCGGGACGGGGCAGCCGCGCTTCTCCCGACCGAGCGCCCGTACCCGCTGCCGGCGGTGGTGGCGGCGGTGATCGGCGCGTCCTGACGGGTCGTCCCCGATCGTCCGCCGACCCCCGCTTTCGGCCTTGATGGCCGGATTAATCGGGGTCGGCCGGCCGGTGTCGGGGGCGGCACGACCAGCCAGTCGGTGAGGGGGTCACCCGGTCGGGTCGGGATGGCCCGAACGGCGCGGGTCTGGTAAACCGGTGGACGCGGCGGCGAGGCGGCGAGAAGCATCTAGATCGTGACCCGTGAGATCCGGCTGACGCCGGTAGACGAGCAGAATCTCGAACCGCTGCTGTCGGTGGCGGTGGCCGAGACCGAGCCGGACGAGGTGATGCCGCCGGTCGAGGCGCCCGCCGGCTGGTCGCAGGCCCGGCGAGAGGCGTTCCGGGAGTTCCACCGGGCCAACTTCGGTGGCCTGGACGGGCCGACCGGCAACCTCATGTACGCGATCGTCCAGGACGGCGACGTGGTGGGGATGGCCCGGCTGGCTCGGCACGCCGAGCCGGGCACGCTGGAGACCGGGATGTGGCTCGGTAAGTCCACCCGGGGGCAGGGGGTCGGACTGATCGCACTGCGGCTGTTGCTCGCCGAGGCGATCGAGGCCGGCGCCCGACGGGTGGTGGCCGAGACCCAACCGGACAACGTGCCGGCGGTGAACCTGTTGACGCGGTGCGGCGCGGTGCTCTGCGGTGACGGCACGGCGGTCCGGGCGGAGATCCGGCTCGGTGTCAACGAGGACGTGGCCGGCGCCTGGTGAGCCGGGTGTCCGCCGGTCAGTCGAGCAGCAGCGTGTAGCCCAGGGTGAGCACGATCAGGGTCGCCGGGATCGCCAGCACGTGCAGGGTGACGACGGTACGCCAGAATCCCGGCACCTCGTCGTGGTACCGCGCCACGACCATGTCCAGCGGTCGTACGTCGGGTGCGTCCGCGCCGTCGAGGAGCCGGCGGGCGACCGCCGCGTGCAGCCGCCGGAAGAGGCGTTCCTGGCGCAGATAGTAGGCGTCCAGTCCCCAGAAGATCACTGCGGGTGCCAACGCCACCACCGCCAGCAGGCGAAGGTTCTGCCCCTGAGTGCCGAGCACGGTGAAGACGATGGACACCAGCGTGACCGACCAGCCGCGGATGACGAACGAATGCTGGGACATCCGGGCGACCGCCGCCTGCACGTCGGCGAGGTGGCGTAGCCGGAGTTCGTCCTCGTGCGCCAAGTGCGCCTCCTGGAAGATGCCGGCACGCCCACCTGGCGCACCGGTCGGGGTGTCACCACAGTAGCGGAGATCCACAAGGCTGATGTGAACGCACATTGCGTTTGGGGACTGCGACATTTGTGGTCGCCGGTTAGTGTTGTCCACGTCCTTTCCGGCCGGACAATGGAAACGCGGTGGTGGCCATGGTGAGCGAGGTACCCGGTCCGATAACGTTTGCCGGAGAACTCCGCCGGCGGCGAACCGGAGAGGGAGTCAGCCTCACGAAGTTGGCCGGACGGATCAACTACAGCAAGAGCCACCTGAGCAAGATTGAATCCGGCGCCAAGCGGCCGAGTGTGGACCTGGCGCGCCGATGCGATCAGGAACTGAATGCCGGTGGGTCCCTCGCCCGTTTGGTCGACGCACCGTCGTACGATCCGCCGCCGGAGACAGCGACTCCGAGCGAGGTCTGGGTGATGCGGATGAACGCGGACGGCAGTGGCGAATTCAGAGCTTTCGACCGGCGTACGGTGTTGACCGCAGCCGCCTCGATGATGAGTTGGGCAATTATCCCGACAGGGGGGCGACCGGAGGCGGCGGAGTACGCCCTGCCGACCTTCCGTAGCTGGCTCGACCAGATGCGCCTGCTCGGCCAGGGGGTGGATCCGTCGACCATGATCCATATGTTGGTCGGGGCCACCAACAGCGTTCGTACGCTCGCCGCCGAAGCCCGGGGCGAGACCCGGACGTCCACGTTGCGCCTGGCGGCCAGATTCGCGGAGTACACCGGCTGGATGGCGCAGGAGCAGGGCGACGAAGCTGCGTCGTGGTGGTGGACCCAGCGCGCCGTGGAACTCGCCGTGACCGGTGGAGACCACGAACTCCCCGCCTACGCCCTGGTCCGCCGGGCGGAACTGGCGCTCTACCGGGACGACTCCCGCTCGGTGGTGGCGCTCGCCGAGCAGGCGGAGCAGCGGGCGTCCAGCAGTCGGGTCGCGGCTTTCGCCGCCCAGCGTGCCGCGCAGGGGTACGCCCTGGCCGGTGACGAGCGGGCCTGTCGCCGGGCGCTCGACCGGGCGGTGACGCTGGTGACCGACGCCACGGGCGAGACGAGTGCCGAACCGGCGCTGGGCAGCATCACCATGCGGGACCCGGTCGCCTTCGCGACCGGGTGGTGCCTGTTCGACCTCGGCCGACCGGCGGAGTCCGCCGAAATCCTCGGCGCCGAACTCGACCGGCTGCCCGCCACCATGCACCGGACCCGGTCCCGGTACGGCGCCCGCCTCGCGCTCGCGCTCGCCAGCAGCGGGGAGTTGGAGCGGGCCTGCGAGGTCGTCCGATCGGTGCTCGACCAGGCGTCGACTGTCGACTCGGCGACGGTGCGGCACGACCTGCGGCACCTCAGCCGAACGTTGCGTCGCTGGCGTACCGAAAAGGTGGTCCGGGAGGTCATGCCGCTTCTTCTGGACGTCCTTCGTAGCGACAGTAAGCCACCTTCAGACTACCTGCCGTAATACGTCGGAATTGGTGCCCACTGGCCGACCAGTTTGTGGGCGGCCCGTCCCGGCCACGCCGACTACCGCTCGTTTGCTGTTGTCCGACCGCAAGGGCGAGGACAACATATTGCCAGTCCCTTGCCGCACTGACAGTCTGAACTGTGGCGGAAGGCGCCGGTCCGCTAATCGTGCATGACGGCGCGCAGTCGCTTTTCATCCCTCGGCAATAGGCACGACGTACCCGACCGCTTCGGCCGGAAGGCGACCCGATGACCGGGATTTTCATCAACTATCGAACCGGTGATGAGACATTCGCTGCACCAGTGATCGACGAGCGGCTGCGGAGGGAATTCGGTGACGATCGTGTCTTCCGGGATTCTCGTTCGCTCGAACCGGGCCTCGAGTTTCCGCCCGAGATCTGGTACCACCTGAAGCGCAGCGTCGTGTTGCTCGCGCTTATCGGTCCCCGCTGGCTCCAACTGACCGACGACTCCGGCAATCGCCGGATCGACGATCCGAAGGACTACGTTCGCCGGGAGATCCGACGGGCGCTCGAGCGGGACATCCGGGTCATCCCCGTGCTGCTGGACGGGGGGCGGATGCCGACCGAGGAGGAACTGCCCGCCGATATCAGGCGGCTGGCCCGCCGGCAGTTCCTGCCGTTGCACACCCGCAACCTGCTGGTCGACCTCCAACGACTGGTCGACGAACTGGCCAGGATCGTGCCGCGCGCCGGTTCGGGCTCGGGAAACGGATCCGCCCCCGCATCCGTCGCCACCCCGGAGACGAGCCAGGGCGTTCCGGCGCCACCGCCCGGTGGCCGGTACAGCGCCGTACGCATCACCGGCGACGGTCAGGTCTTCAACGGCCCGATCACCGGCGGTGACAGCCATGCCTGAGAAGGCCGACCGTTTCGCGAGACCTCCACAGACCGCCCCGGACGTCTCCGGCAAGGCGTCCGGGGCGCCGGCCTGGGACAGTCCGTCGCCCGGCCCTCCCGCCGCCGGCCCGGCCGACGGATCCGGACCGGACGCGAGGTCCTCCGGCGACACGGCCGACGGGTTCGCCGCGAGCCTCGGCGGTGCCAGGTCGGCCGCGCGGTCGCCGGGCGACGGGGCTGGCGACGAGGAGCGGACCTGGCAGCAGCAGGAGATCCGGAAAACTCTGGCGGCGGCGCTCAACTCCTTCGGAAGCCGCTCCTCCGGCGTCATCGTGGTCGGCGACGGGCACACCTTCAGCGGCCCGGTCACCGGCGGGGACAGCCGGTCCGGCGCGGACCGGTCCAGGGCCGTACTCAGCACCTTCACCGCCGGCTTCGTCGCCGGCACCGCCCGGGTGTACGTCCTGCCGGACGGGTTCGACGACCTCGCTGACGCCCTGGACGGCAGCCCGGTACTGCTGATCAGGGCGCGGCGGCGCTGGGGCAGCACCACGACTGCCGTCCGGCTGCTCTCCGACATGGAGACCGTGCACGAGCTGCGGTTCGCCGACGCGCTCTCCGCGCTGCCGATCGAGGACCTGCCCGAGGGGTGCGGCTTCGTCATCGAACGACTGACCACGCACCAGCTCGGCACCCTACATGCCCGCGAACTGCCGATGCTGGAGGAGCGGCTGACCCGGCGCCGCGGCAAGCTCGTGGTGATCGTCGACGACTCGGCGCGCACCCCTGACCACGCGGTCGACCGGCTGGCCCGGAAGATCGCCGCACCGCCTGCGGCACTGGAGCTGGTCACCAGCCACCTGGCGGAGCTGCTTGGCTCGGACAACGAGGCAGAGCGGTTGCTGGCGGAGGAGCATGTCGGTACCCGGCTGGCCGACATCGCGCCGGAGTCGTTCGACGCGCCGCAGCTCGTGGAACTGGCGAAGGACCTCGCGGAGGCGGCCGGCGGTACGGGCACGGTGGCGGAGGCCATGGCGCGGTTCGAGGACCGTTCCCGCCGGGACGTCGAGGACTGGTACGACGAACTCGCCACGTTCGACGAGCGTGCGCTGGTCGTCGCGATCGCCGTACTGGACCGGATGTCCTTCGACGCGGTCTCCCGGGCCGCCACGCTGCTCGAACAGGCGTGGCGGGAGGACGAGGCCGGCAACGGACCGGCACCGCCACGGTCGCGGCAGACCCGGCGCAGCCGGCTCCAGACGGCCCGGGCCCGGATCGGCGACGAGGTACGGCGCACCCGGTACGGCTGGGCGGAGCTGGAGGTCGTCTCGTTCGTCGACCCGAGCTACCCGCGCCGGCTGCTCCACCACCTCTGGCACGAGCACTACTACGACCGGAGGCTGTTGCTGGACTGGCTGAGGAGCATCGCCGACGACGTGGAGGGCGCGGTCGGGATCCGCGCGGCGACCGCGATCGGCTACCTGAGCCAGTTCGCCTTCGACACCATCCGCCGGGACATCGTGACGCCGTGGGCCGGCAGCGGCCGGGGGAACGAGCGGGAATGGGCGGTTGCCGCCCTCGCGTTGCCGGCCCGGGAGCCGGCGACGGCCAGCCGGGTCATCCGGCTCGTCCTGGACTGGGCGGACCGGGACAGTCTCGCGCTGCGGCTGACGGCAGCCCGGGCGCTGGGCGCGAGCGTCGGCGCCGTACTCGACGGCGGCCCCGACGAGCATCTCGCCGAGTTGGCGGAGGGCGCCGAGACGGCCGTCCAGCTCGCCATCGGGGACAGCATCGCGGAGCTGATGGCCGAGGCGACGCTCGACCGGCAGACCGAACTGCTCCGGCTGCTCGACGCGTGGTCGGTGGAGCGTCGCTCGGGCCGCCTCTACGCGGGTGTGGTGGGGTTTCTCGAGGTCGCGGCCACGCTCTGGACCAACCAGAGGACCCCGGACGGCGACGTGGCCTGGCCGACCCTGCTATGGCTGGCCAGCGACGGTGGGCAACCGGTGACATCTTCGGACGATGCCGTCCCGCTGGCCGAGGGCTGGTCCGAGGCGGGCCGGATCGTCGCCCGGCTCTGGGGGCGGGCTCTGGTCGCCCCCGGTGTCGACACTGCCGTTCACAACGTACTGCGCAGGTGGGCCCAGGCGGCCGAGGAAGCCCCGGTGCTTCGTCCAGTCCTGGTGGGCCTGCTGATGGAGGCCGCGGGCACCGACCGGCAGCGGCGACTGCTGACCGCGCACGCCAACCGGTGGCGCGATCCCCAGCCGTTGGCGCCGGACCTGGCGGCCAGATTGCTGAACCTACTGAGCCGAAGGGTTGGTGTGTGGTGATTCGTGGCCCCGTCCTCGAACGAAAGGAACTCCGCCGTCTGCCGTTCCAACGGCGGCCGATCGCCGAGCCGGGTACCCGGCTCGTGTTCCAGATGTCCAGCGGTCAACTGGTGGCGCCGGCCCATCCCTACACCACCGGGGACGTGTGGTGGCGCGGGCCGCGAGCGGTCTACGTGATCTACACGTCGCCACAGCCGGCGTACTTCACCTGCACGCTTCCGTGCGCCGGTGACACGCTCTTCTTCGACGCGGCGGTGCGGTTCTCGTTCGCCGTCTCCGATCCGGTGAGTGTGGTCCGCGAGCAGGTCTCAGACCCGATCGCCGACTGCCGGCGGTACCTGATGGATCCGCTGCGCGCCGTCACCCGCAAGTTCACCGCCATGCAGCCCGAGGCGGCCGAACGGGCGATCAGGTCGATGTTGGCGGAGGCACCGACCGACCTCGCGAACGGGTTGCGCATCACCGACCTGCGCGTCGAGCTGACCATCAACGCCGAGCAGGGGCAGCTTGCCAAGGATCTGGAGATCCAGACATTGCGGCAGCAGCTCGCGATGCGTACCGAGACGGACCGTATCGTCCTGACCAAGCTGAACCAGGACGCCGAACTGGCCCGGCACCAGGAGCGGGCGGCGTTCCACGAGCGGCTGCTCTCCGGTGGCGGCGCGGCGCTCGCCGGCAGCATCGTGGCCCAGGATCCGACGAAGGCGACCGAGGCCGCCAAATTCATGATGTCGCTCTATGACCAGGATCAGAAGCTGGCCGTGGAGGCACTCAAGGTGATCATGGACGGGGACCAGATCCGGCTCGGTGAGATGGACAGCGCCGTGCAGGCGGTGGTCGAACGCTTCAAGGGGATGATTTCGCAGGGCGGCGGCCAGTCGATGTCGAACCGGATCGCCGGCGAGCTGTCCAGCGCGCCGGAGCGGAACGACGGGGCCGCGCCGCCGGCGAGCGGCGACGGGGAGGAACCGTGAGCGGGTCCCGAGGGTTTCCGATGGGCGCCCTCGACGGGCTGGCGGGATGGATCCGGGACGTTCCGGTACTTCCCGGAGCGGCCCGCGGAGTGCTCTGGCTCCCCCTGCTCGTCGTGCTGGTGATCGGCGGCCTGCTACTGCTGGTGCGCCGGGTACTGCCCTGGCTGGGACGGCTCGTCGGACGCGCGCTCGGTGTCCTGACCGTCGCGGTCGGCGCCGTTCTGCTCCTGCCGGACCTGCTGGTCTCCTACCTCTACCGACGTACCGGCGGCTCGCCCCCGGGAGCGGCCTACGGCTACGGCGACCTGGTGGGGGAGTTGGCGATCGGGCTGACTCGGCTGTCCGGACTGGCCGCACCGGCCTTCGCCCGCGCGGCCCGGATGCACGCCTTCTTCGTGATCCTGCTCGGTGTGCTGTGGCTCTGGTCCTGGAACAACGGCTACTGCCCCGACGAGCAGGCGTCGAACGGCTGTGTACGCCCGGTCGCCGACTGGCTGCGGACGTTCGAGTCCTGACGGCGTTCGAGTCCTGACGGCGTTCGAGTCCTGACGGCGTTCGGCGGCCGGCCGGTGCGTACCACCGGGCCGGCCCCCTGCTCACCGCTGCGCGGCGTACGCGGCCAGCCAGGCGACCTGGCCCGGATCCAGCGACGGCCGGACCCGGGCCCGGGCCGCCGCCACGTGCCCGGCGTGCACCGTGCTCGCCTCCAGCGACTCCCGCATCGCGGCCAGCGCCGCCTCCCGGACCAGCGCCGCACAGTCCGCTGCGGAGAAGCCGTCCAACTCCTCGGCCAGCGACGCCAACTCCACCTCGTCGGCCAGCGGCACCGACCGGGCCGCCGCCCGCAGGATCTCGGCCCGCGCGGCGGCGTCCGGCGGCGGCACATATACCAGCCGTTCCAGCCGGCCCGGCCGCAGCAGTGCCGGGTCCACCAGGTCCGGCCGGTTCGTCGCGCCGACCACCACCACGTTGCGCAGCGGCTCCACCCCGTCCAACTCGGTGAGCAGCGCCGCCACCACCCGGTCGGTGGTGCCGCCGTCGGTGGCCTGGCCGCGTAGCGGGGCCAGCGCGTCGACCTCGTCCAGGAAGACCAGGGTCGGCGCCGCCTCCCGGGCCCGGCGGAACAGCTCCCGGACCGCCCGTTCGCTCTCACCCACCCACTTCGAGAGCAGCTCCGCGCCCTTCACCGAGAGCACGTTCGCCCGCCCGGTACCGGCAAGCGCGCTGACCAGGAATGTCTTGCCGCAGCCCGGCGGGCCGTAGAGCAGTACGCCGCGCGGCGGCTGCACGCCGAGCCGGGCGAAGGTGTCCGGATAGTTCAGCGGCCAGAGCACCGACTCGGTCAGCACCTCCTTGACCTCGGCCATGTCGCCGACGTCGTCCAGGGTCACATTGGCCAGCTCCAGCACCGAGGACTCGGCCATCGAGGTCGGTCGGACCACCTCCAGCGCCGCGGAGAAGTCCGCCATCGCCACCGTCGGGGCGTCCGCCTCCTTCTGGCGCAGCGCGGCGCGTACCCCGGCCTCCCGGGTCAGCGCGGCCAGGTCGGCGGCGACGAACCCGGGCGTACGGGCGGCCACCTCGTCCAGCCGGACGTCCTCGGCCAGCGGCATGCCCCGGGTCAGCACCGTCAACTGCTCCCGGCGCAGCGCCGCGTCCGGCAGCGGAATCGCGATCTCCAGCGAGAGCAGGTCGGGGGAGCGCAGGGCGGGATCCACCGACTCCGGCCGGCTGGTCGTGCAGACCACGGCGGCACCGGCGCGTACCGTCTCGGCGAGCAGTTGCCGGAAGACCGTACCCACCGGTCCGGGTGTGTCGCGCGACGCCAGCGCCTCGACGTCGGAGACCAGCAGCACCGCGGGGGGCGTGCCCCGGACCGAGGCGACGGCCTCGCGCAGCCGCCGGGCGGCGGCGTCGTTGGTCAGCGCGGCGACCTCGGGCGCCCAGATCGCGGCGAACCGGGCGCCCACCTTCCGGGAGACCGCCCGGACCAGCGCCGACTTGCCGGACCCGGCCGGGCCGGTCAGCAGTACGCCGAGCGAGACCGTCGTGCCCAGCCGACCCAGCACCTCGTGGTGGTGGAAGCCGAGGTCCAGGAGTTCGGTCAACTCCTCCGCCTGGGCCCGCAGCCCGGGCAGCTCGTCCAGGCCCGGCGCCGGATCGGGCGCCGGCCCGGTCGCCGCCCGCGGACTCCGGCCGCCGGTGACCGCCCGCGGCTCGGCCGTGGTCGTGCCGTGCGTGGCGTGGCCGTCCCGCCAGCCGACCACACTGTCCATGGTCACCAGCACCGAGTCCGGCCCGCCGTCGCCGGTGGCCGACCCGTCCGCGGACTCCGCCGAGGCGACCGTCAACAGGGTGCTGGTCCAGGCGTAGCCGACGGTGTTCGCCAGGCTGCGCCGGGCCGCCTCGACCAGGGTCCGCACCGCGGCGTCCGGGAGCACGTCCTGGGGCAGCAGGGAGACGTCGTCGCCGGCGGTGACCATCTTGCCGAGCAGCGCGAGGCGGAGCATCTCCGGCGAGACGACGGCGACGATCTCCGGCGGGCCGGTCAGCACCACCCGGCGGGCCGCCACCACCGCGATCGGCGTGACGGTGACCTGGCTGCCGTCGCGTACCCCGAGGTTCCCGAGGACCAGGTCGTCGGCGTAGAGCAGGGCGCGGCTCGCCGACGGCTCCGCCCGGGCCACGATCCCGGCGGTGGTCCGGCGCCCGGTGAGGCGTACCGGGGCGCCGGGGTGCAGGTCCAGCGCGGTCAGTACCTCCGGATGTAGCCGGACGATGCCCCGGCGGGCGTCCAGCGCGGCCGGCCGCAGGCTGGCGGTGAGCGTGAGATCCGGACCAGTCACCGGCCGAGAGTACCGGCCGGGAGCGAGCCGGACCGGAATCCACCTGGCGTCCGCGCCGTTCAGGAGGACGTGTCGCCGAACTCGCGTACCCCGTCGACGTCGAGGGTGATTCGGCCGTTCTCGATCCATGCGCCGGTGGCGGCCCGCCAGCTCCGGTCGTCGCGCTCGTCGATGGCAGCCCAGCTCAGCCGGTGGAAGCGCAGGTAGATCGGGCCGGACGAGGCGCCGGGGGCGAGCACCGCACCGGGGATGGTCAGCTCCACCCAACCGGGAATCGGGGTACCCGGCGGGGGGAACACGGTCGGGGTCGGCGTCGGCGCGCCGCTCGGCCCACCGGGCGGCGGCGGTGGCGGCCCGGGCGGCGGGAAGTACTGCAGGGTGTGCCGGATCCGGTCGCAGCCGAGCGCCGCCCAGTCGCACCTGCCCACCAGGTCGGTGTTGCCGCCCTCGAAGGTCAGGTGGTAGCGCACCCGGACGTAGTTGAGGTCGAGCGGCTCGTTGCCGGTGTTGACGATCTGGAGGGCGTAGTGGATCTGGTTGTTCGTCGGGGCCCAGTCCAGGTTCAGGTAACTGACCTTCGCCCGGCCGTACGCGGTGCGGATGGTGATCTCGGGTGAGTTGTCGGAGTAGGCGTTGGTCGCGTAGGCGCCGATGGCGATCCGGTACTCGGTGCCGGGCGCCAGGTCGGTCACCGTGAACGTGGTGTTGCCGGTGCGGCCGAGGCTGCGGTAGACGTTCGTGCCGATCAGCACCCGTACCTCGTAGGTGATCGGGTCCTCGCCGGTCGGGTCGCCGGCCCAGGTCGCGGGCGCCCAGGTCAGGGTGAGGGCGTGCGGCTCGTTGGCCAGCACGACCGGAACGCCGGGGGTGGTCAGCCTCGGCGGGTCGTCGGCCCGGGCGACGCCGACGGCAAGCAGGCTGAGCAGCGCGGCGAGGACGGAGACGGCGGTGACGCGGCGGGCACGCATGGCGAGGATGGTATCGATCGCATACACATCCACCAATGCAGAATGTCCGACTCCATCGCCCGCCGAGGACGGGACCGACCGGGAGACGGGAGGCAGATTCGCCGAAACCCGGAGGATGTCCTCCGCCCGCCGGGAATCAGCCGTGGTCGTCGGGGCCGAGCAGGGACGGGTCCCGGCGGATCAGGTCGGCGAGCCGGGCGGCGGCGTCCGGCGCCGGTGGATCCTCCGGATCGGCCCAGTTCGGCACCGTCCGCACCGACATCGGCCAGGAGCGCGGTGGCTCTCCGGCGGTCGGCAACGCCGGCTCGGCGGCGGGGCGTACGGTGACCACCCCGTCCGACCAGGCGACGTGCATCGCCGAGATCTTCGGCCCGTCGGCGACCCACATCGTGACCGCCACGTTCGGATGCTGCGCGACGACCCGCTGGACCGCGTCGGTCACCTCCTCGACCGGTGACCCGGCCCGGGCCGCCGCCTCCTGGGCCCGCCGTCGTTGCAGCGCCTCCCGGCGCTCCATCCGTGCCAGTGCGTCGTCCAGTTCGCCCCTCATCGTGTCACCCTTCCCGGCCAACCGCCGATCCGTGGCGGCCGACCCGTCGCGGGCTAAGTCTCCCGCTCCCGGATCGCTCGATCCAGAGCCCGATCCAGCACGATCAGTAAGGCATCGCGTACCGAAAGTCGATCTCGGGCGTCAAACTGGACCAATGGCACGTGTTCCCCGATCGCCAGCGCCCAGCGGATCGCCGTCAGGTCGTGTGCGATCTGGCCGTCGAACGCGTTCACCGCGACGACGAAGGGTAGCCGGGCCCGCTCGAAGTAGTCGATCGCGGGATAGCAGTCGTCGAGCCGGGAGGAGTCCACCACCACCAGCGCCCCGAGCGCACCCCGGGCCAGGTCGTCCCACATGAAGCCGAACCGGGACTGCCCGGGCGTGCCGAAGAGGTAGAGCTTGAGACTGCGGTCGATGGTGACGCAGCCGAAGTCCATCGCCACGGTCGTGGTGGTCTTCTCGGAGCGGATTCCCGGGTCGTCGACGCCGATCCCGGCGGTGGTCATCTCCGCCTCGGTGGTCAGCGGCGCGATCTCCGAGATGGCGCCGACCGTGGTGGTCTTGCCGACCCCGAAACCGCCGGCGATCAGGATCTTCACCGGGATCGGTGGTGCGCTGCCACGCCGCTGTTCGGGTCGGGGCGCCCCGGCCGGGTCGGTGCCGGTCTCCCGGGCATGCCGGGGCGGCACGGGACGGGCGGGCGGGGCGTACCCGGCGGGAAGCGTTCGACCGCCCCCGACACCGTGTCCGGCCGGGCTTCCGTAGCGGCCGGGTGCGCTGTTCGCCAGGGGGCCGGTCGGCGAGGCGGGCCAGTCAGGAGATCGCACGAAGTCCATCGATCACTCGCATAATGAGGTCGGGGTCGTGGGCATCCTCGACGGGACAGACGTGCACGTCGAGGTGGCCGGCGGCCCGCAGGTCACCGACCAGGATCTTGGTGACGCCGAGATGCATCCGGAGCCGCGCGGAGATCTCCGCCACGGACATCGGCTCGGCGCACAGCGCGACGATTTCCTGGAGTTCCGAGGAGAGCCGGTCGACCGGGTTGGTCCAGGGCGAAGCGTCGATCCTGGCCGTCACCTGGGTCTCCAGCCCGATCGCCGGGTCGGCCCCGCAGACCCGCCCGGAGGTCAGCACGAACGGGCGCAGCCCGAGCGGCACCGGCGGCACGGTCGGCAACTCCCCGGTGTCGGCCTCCGGCTCGGCCGCGTCCTCCGGCAGTACTGCCTGGAGGTAGGGACGGATCCGGACCGCCGGCAGTACGTCCGGCTCCGGCTCGGCGTCCGGCTCCGGCACCTCGCTCCGCTCGGTCATGCCGGTTCCCCACTCCGCACGGGGGGTACGGCGCGGCGGGCCGCACCCACCGCGGCACCCACGGTCACGACTGGACGGAGTTCTTCAGTTCGACGATCAGCCGAGGGGTGAGCGCGCCTCCGGCCCGACCGGCGAACAGGGTCATCTCGTAGGCGACGGTGCCGAGGTTGGCCGACCGGTCGGCGACCACCCCGAGGACCGAGCCGCTGCTGATCGCGCTGACCAGCAGGTAACCGTCGGTCATGTCCACCACCACCCGGTTGAGCGCGCCCAGCGTGTACCAGTTCGCGGCGCCGCTGGCCAGGCTGGTCATCCCGGAGACCACCGCGGCCAGTCGTTCCGCGTTCGACCGGTCCTTGATCGACGACATGGCCATCAGCAGTCCGTCCGAGGAGACCGCGATCGCCTCCTGTACGCCGGCCGTGCCGGACGTGAACGAGTCCAGCAACCAGTTGAAGGTACGCGCCTCCTGGCTCAGTTCGCCGGTGCCCGTGCCCTGCTGGTCCTGCTCGGTACGGATGAAGGGAGTGCTCATCGTGGGGTTCCCTCTTCGTGGCGGTCTTCTGTTCGGACTTCGCTCAGCGCGCGGGCGACACCGGACTCGAACTGCATCATCAGCTCACGTACCTGGTCGGGGTCGCCCGGTGCGGCGATGGCGATGGACGGTGGCTGGCCGAGTGGGGTGGTCGGCGGCGGGACGCTCAGATTGGCTCCGGGGACCCGCCGGTTGAGTCGCGGCGGTGGAGCGCCCGTGGCGGCGGGGGTTGCGGCCGCGGTGCCGTTGGTTCGGGATGCCGACCCTCCGGCGGCCCTGACGCTACCGCCCTCCGGGCCCGCGCCGGTCCGCTCCGGGGACTGGCTCCGGCCGGCTGCCCCGGACCGCTGCTCGCGCGGCTGGTTCCGGCCGACCTGCCTGGACTGCTGCTCGCGCTGCGCCCGGCGTACCCCGGCTTCGAACTCTTCGATCAGCGCCCGGACGACGGACGGGTCCGCCGGGGTCGGTTCGGGGCGGGCCCTGCTGCTGGTGTTCGGAAGTTGGGCGCCCGGGACCCGCTGGCGCAGCCCGGTGCCGGGGCCGGGCGAGGCGGGTCCCGGGCTGCTGTCGACGGAAGGCGTCGTCGGCGCACCGGAGGACGCCGTACCTCCTTCCGCGTCCGGACGGCCGGGCGGATCGGCCGGGGCGGTGCCGGCCAGTCGTACCGCCGGGTCCGCTCCGCTTCCGGTGGTGCCGGGCTGGGCGGTGGCCACCGGGCGGGTCAGGAAGGCGTTCCAGGGCTGGCCGGAGCTGAGCGACCGGGTGGCGCGTTTGATCAACTCCTCGTCGAAGACCGGTCCGGCCGGCGCCGCCACCGGCATCAGTTCGGGCAGCCGGAACGCCGGCCCCGGCTCGGCCATCGCGGGCACCGGTTCCGGTATCACCGGCTCGGCCGTCGCGGGCACCGGTTCCGGGACCACCGGCTTGGGCATCGCGGGCGCCGGTTCCGGGCTTACGGGTGCCGGCTCGGGAGTCCGAGCCGTGGCCGGTGCCGGCGTGCCGGTCCCGGCCGTGGTCGGCATGGCGATCCCGACCGGTGCCGGCGTGGCGGTCGGGGCGGTGGCCCGGCCGACCGGCGGGCCGCTCTCGGTGACCCGCACCGGCCGGACCGGCAGCGGTGTCGACGCGCTCGCCCGGGGCGTCGGCACCTCGGGTTCCGGGTGACGGGTGACCAGCAGGCGGTCGTCGATCTCCACCCCGACCGTGACCCCGCCGCCGGGCGTCGTCGCCGAGAGGGTGACCCGCCAGCCGTGCCGGCGGGCCAGCCGGCCCACCACGAACAACCCGAGCACCTCGGTCGGGACCAGGTCCAGCCGTTCCCGCCGGGTCAGCCGGGCGTTCTCCTCGGCCAGCCGCTCCGGGGTCATCCCGATGCCGTGGTCGACCAGGTTGAGGCGTACCCCGCCCGGGATGACCTCGGCGAGGACGGTGACCCGGGTGTGCGGCGGGGAGAAGGCGGTGGCGTTCTCCATCAGCTCGGCCAGCGTCAGCACCAGGTCGCCGATCACTCCGGGCGCCACCCCGACGTCGAGCCGGACCTGCACGTCGACCCGGGTGAAGTCCTCGATCTCGCCGAGCGCCAGCCGGACCACGTCACCCAGCGGCAGCGGGGCGACGTGCCCGTCCCCGCCGGCACCGCCGGAGAGCACCACCAGGCTGCTCGCGTTGCGGCGCAGCCGACTGGAGACGTGGTCGAGCCGGTAGAGGTGCTGGAGCCGGCCCGGGTCCGTCTCCTGGTGTTCCAGCCGGTCGATCAGGGCGATCTGCCGGCCGACCAGGTTCTGGGTACGCCGCCCGACGTGCCCGAACATCTGGGCCACGTTCCGCCGGCTGGCGGCCTGCCGCTCCACCAGCCGGGCGGCGGTGGCCTGCACCCGCTCGAAGGCCCGGGCCAGGTCACCGATCTCGTCGCGGCCGTCCACGTCCACCGGGTCGAGCCGGATCGGCTGGTACGACTCGGACTCGTCGTCGACGATCCGGGTCAGTTCCTCCTCGGCGGCCCGAGCCATCCGGTCGGCGGAGACGGTCAGCCGGGTCAGCGGCCGGGCGACGGTACGCGCCACCGCCAGGCTGAGCAGCATCATCAACGCAATGATCAACAGCACCAGCAGCCCGACCGTGTACGCCCCGGCGATGGCCCGCTGGCGCTGGTCGGTCACCTCGGCGACCACGTCGGTGACGATCTTCTTCTCGATGAACTGGCCCAGCGTGATCAGCGAGGAGGCGGCCGGAAACAGGTCCGCCAGGTTCAGCCCGGCGATCGCCTCGGTCGGGTCGGCGGCGCCGGCACTGAGGAACTCCGGGCTGGTCCGGGCCGCCGTGGCCCGCTCGATGAGGCTGTAGAGCTCGTTCTGGGCCGGTGTGGCGAAGCTGCGGAACCGGGCGAGGTGAGCTTCGAGCCTGGCCATGGTGCCGACGTACGCGATGCCGGCGGCCGGGGCCTTCGTCGCGGCGACCAGCACGACCAGGCAGGCGGCGGCGCTGATCCCCTCGTCGGAGCGGAGCACCGCGTCCAGGGCGATCAGTTGGCGACCCTCGGGTGTGGTCGCGTCCGCGTACCGGGTCAGTCCGAGCGACGTGATCATCGCGGTGTGTACCTGCCCGAACCCGCCGATCACCTGGTCCGGCCTGGCCCGTCGGCTCAGCACGCCGGTCCGCAGGTCGGCGAGGCGCCCGACGCCGGTGATGGCGTCGTCGATCTCCTTGGTCAGTTGCCCGCCGAGGTCGGCCCGCAGGTCGGCGATCCGGTCGCCCACCTGCGCGCCCTGCTGGACGAGTTCGGAGCGGTCCACCACGTTCAGCAGGTAGCCGACGGAGAGCAGCCGCTCCCGCTGGAGGTCCTGTAGGAGGGTGCCGACCTGGCCGGCCCGGCGCACGATGTCGGCGGTGTCGGCCGCCCGCCGAGCCGACGAGACCCGGTCGGCCAGCACCGGGACGGCGAGGCCGATGGTGCTAAGCAGCGGCAGGATGACGAGCAGGGCCAGCCGGCCCCGGATCCGGAGCCTACCGAGCATCGGGACGTCCCCACGGCGCCTGGCGCTCCGGCGCGGTCGACTGGCCGGCCTGGCCGGCGGGTACCGGATCCTGCCAGTCCGCGAGCGGGGACCGTCGGCCCGGGGCGTCCGCCGGCTCGGGCCGACGCGGCCGCCGTTCCGGCAGCGGCGGCCGCCCGCTGGTCGGCGGCCCGACCGGCAGCGGTGACCCGGTCGGCAGCGGTGACCCGGTCGGCAGCGGTGACCCGGTCGGCGGCGGTCCTTCGGCATCGGCGGCGGGGGGCAGCCCGTGCACGGTCGGCTCGCCGGCGCCAGCGGACCGGCCGCCGAACCTGGTTCCCAGCGCCGACAGGGCGGCGAGGGCGAGCACCAGCAGTACGGCCAGCACCAGCGCGCCGACCACGATCCGCCGCTCACCGGTCAGCCCGTCGATCCGTTCCCGGAGCAGGATGTCGAGTTCGGTCAGGATGATCGTGGCCAGGCCGGATCCGGCGAGCTGGGCGGAGGCGCGGGCGGCGCCGACCTGGATCGGGTTGGGTGCGGCCGAGTCGCGGGTGAGCGCGGCCAGGTCCTCCACCGCGCGCTGGTAGCCGTCGAGCCGGCTGAGCAGGTTGCCGCCGAGCGTCCGGCTGGCGGTGTTCTCCACCGCCGCGCGCAGGTTCTCGACCAGGTCGGCCGCCGGGCTGAGTACGGCGGCCCGGCCCAGGGCCAGCTCGCTGGCGGCACGGGCCCGGTCGCCAGCGGAGCGGTCCGCCGCGAGTACCGCACGGTCGGCGAGGCGCCCGGCCGCGACCAGGGCCTCCGGAAGTTCCTCGGCGACCGCGTCCTGGAGGTGGTAGGAGTCCGACTCCGGGTCCCGGATCAGGCCGGAACTCTCCCGCACCTTGGCGTAGAGCGCCAGCAGCAGGTCGGTGGTCTCGGTGTAGACCGTCCACGCGTCCTGCGGGTCGGCCGGCGGGCGGTCCGGCAGCGCCTCGATCTTGGCACGCAGCCCCGCCCAGCGTTCGCTGGTACGCAGCTCGGCACCGTACCGGACGTCGATCCCGCTGGTCTGCTCGACCGCGCTGCGCAGCGCGGCGGCCGCCGCCGCCCGGCCCGCCACGGCACCGGACTGGGCGTCGACCAGGGCCAGCGTCACGTGTCCCAGGGAACGCAGGTACTCGACCCCGTGCCGCTCGCGTCCGGCGACGGTGAGCCGGTCGTCGTTGCTGCGCCAAGCCGCGCTGAACAGCACGCCTGCCGGCAGCAGCAGGGCGATCGCGAGCAGTACTCGCAGCGCCGTACCGGTCCGGTTCGGCGCGCGCCGGGACCGTTGCGCGGGAACTGTCATAGTCCATCTCCATCGGCGCGAGGGGTCGATCCGGGTAGTGGGCGTGGGGATGCCGCCCGGTCCCGTCCACCGGACCGGAAAACTAGTGGACGTCGGACCCGCTCGATCCGGGCCGAGCAGTCAGTTATGCGTCACTTGGGTACGGGTAACACCGGGTGACCGAAATTGTGACTCCTCGTACATAGTTGCCCAGGCGCATGTATTGATTAGTGGCACGCTGCACGAAAGATCGGAATTCACAGGATCCGAAGTTGCTGCGCCGGATACCCGTTGGTGGGACGAGGAGGATGACTCACGGAGTCCGAACGGGCCAGCCGGACAGCCGTACGGCGGATCTCAGCGAACGCTCAGCTCCGGCACCGTACGGTGTGATCCATGCCTTCCCGACTGCTGGCGCGGCTGCGCCGTGCCCGGCCGACCCGGCGCCGAATGGTCGCCGGATCGACCGCGCTGGTGTTGCTGGCCGCGCTGGTCGGCTGGGCGGTGTGGCCGGAGAATCCACCCTTCTCCACAACGGACTCCATGATCACTGTCCGTTCCGGACCCGGTGGCGACCAGCCGGTCGACCTGGACACCAGGTTCTACCTGCCGGACCGGGCGAGCGCGACCCGGCCGGTACCGGCGGTCCTGCTGGCACACGGCTTCGGCGGCACGAAACGGTCCGTCGAGTCCGACGCCGAGGACCTGGCCGAGCTCGGCTACGCGGTGCTGACGTACACCGCCCGGGGATTCGGGCGCAGCGGCGGGCAGATCCACCTGGACCACCCCGACTACGAGGTACGCGACGCGTCCCGGCTGCTCGACTGGCTCGCCGCACGGCCGGAGGTCCGCAAGGACGCGGCCGGTGACCCCCGGGTGGGCGTGGTCGGTGGCTCGTACGGCGGCGCCCTGGCCCTGCTGCTCGCCGCCCAGGACCAGCGGGTCGACGCCGCCGTGCCGATGATCACCTGGAACGACCTGGCCCGCTCCTTCCTGCCCGAGTCCACCGGGCGGGAGCCGGTCGACGGCGTCTTCAAGAAGGGCTGGGCCGGGATCTTCTTCGGCAGCGGCGGCAACGGGAGTGGCCCGGGCGGGCTCGGCTCCGGCCCGGTCGGCGCACCCGGTGCCGGCGACTCGGGTGCCGGCGACTCGGGACCGGAGGACGCCGACGGTCCGGCCGGCGACCAGGATCCGGTGCTCGGCGCGGTGCCGGGCGCGGCTCCGGGCGGTACCCCGGCGGATCCGGCCTGCGGGCGCTTCGCCGCCGACGTCTGTGCCGCGTACCTGCGGATCGCCACCATCGGCCGGGCCGACCCGGCGGCGGTCGAGCTGCTCCGCCGGTCCAGCCCGGCCGGCGTGCTCGACCGGATCAAGGCACCCACCCTGCTGATCCAGGGCGCGGCCGACACCCTCTTCCCGCTGGCCGAGGCGGACGCCAACGCCCGGGGCATCGCGGCCGGCGGCACCCCGGTCCGGGTCGCCTGGTTCACCGGCGGGCACGACGGCGGCGAGGGCCCGCAGACCGACCGGGACCGGCTGCGCTTCCTGATGGCGCAGTGGCTGGAGCACTACGTCAAGGGCGCAGGCGGGGCGCCGTCGGCCAGCTTCACCTGGTCCCGGATCGCCGGCTTCGACGCCCTGGACCGGGGCCTGGTCGCCTCCGGCTTCTCCGTCGCCGACTACCCGGGCGTCGGCGGCACCGCCGGCGAGTCGATCGCGGTGACCGGGCCGGCGCAGCGGATCGCCAACCCGCCGGCCGGCAACCCGGCGGCGATCTCCGCGCTGCCGTTCGCCAGCGGCTTCTCGTCGCTGCTGGAAGGGGTCGCCGCAGACCTGCCCGGCCAGCACGCCCGGTTCGAGTCGGCACCGCTTCCCCGGGCCGTCGACGTGGTCGGCTCGCCGACGGTCACCATCCGGGCCGCGTCCCCGACCGGCGAGGCGGTGCTCTTCGTCAAGCTCTACGACGTCGACCCGAACGGCCCGGCCGCGCTCCCCAACGGCCTGGTCGCGCCGGTCCGGCTGACCGGGCTGCCCACCGACGTCGCGGCGGCCACCCCGGTCACGGTCACCCTGCCGGCGATCGTGCGCCGGATCGAGGCCGGGCACCGGCTGCGGATCGTGCTCGCCACCTCCGACCAGGGCTACGCCACCCCGGCCGAGCCGGTCACCTACACCGTGGCGCTGGCCGGGCCGGCGACCGGAGGCGTACCCGGGCTGCCGGCCGGGGCCGCGCTGACCGGCGCCGAGGTGTCGCTGCCGACCGTGCCCGGCGAGCCGATCGCCACCCCGGCGGTGGTCTGGCGCTGGGCGCTCGCCGGCCTGGTCGCCGCGATAGTGCTCGGGCTCGTCGTACTGGTCGCCGTGCTGCGCCGCCGGCACCGCCGGCACGACACCTCGGTGCATCCCGAGTACGCCGACATCCCGCTCGTCGTCCGCGACCTGCGCAAGGAGTACGCCGACGGCTTCGTCGCGGTCTCCCGGATCGACTTCGAGGTGCACCGGGGGCAGGTGGTGGGGCTGCTCGGGCCGAACGGGGCCGGCAAGACCACCACCCTGCGGGTACTGATGGGGCTGACCCAGCCGACCACCGGCGAGATCCACGTCTTCGGACACCGGCTGGTGCCCGGCTCGCCGGTGCTGTCCCGGATCGGCGCGCTGGTGGAGGGGCCGGGCTTCCTGCCGCACCTGACCGGCCTGGAGAACCTCCGGGCGTACTGGCGGGCCACCGGGCGCCCCGAGGCGGACGCGCACTTCGAGGAGGCGCTGGAGATCGCCGGGCTCGGCGACTCGATCCACCGCAGGACCCGCAAGTACAGCCACGGCATGCGGCAGCGGCTGGCCATCGCACAGACGATGCTGGGCCTGCCCGAACTGCTGGTGCTGGACGAGCCGACCGACGGGCTGGACCCGCCACAGATCGCCGAGATGCGCCGGGTGCTGCGCCGGTACGCCACCGACGGCCGGGCGGTGCTCGTCTCCAGCCACCTGCTGGCCGAGGTGGAACAGACCTGTACGCACGCGGTGGTCGTACACAAGGGGCAGATCGTGGCGGCCGGCGCGGTGGAGGAGATCGTCGGCGAGTCGCCGAGTACCCAGTTCGACGTCTCCGACGTCGACGCCGCCCGGGCGGTGCTGGACCGGCTCGACGGTGTCCGGGTCCTGCCGGAGACCAACGGGGCACTGGTGGTCGACACCAACGGCACCGCCCGCAGCGCGGTGGTGGCCGAACTGGTCCGGGCCGGCGTCGGGGTGGACCGGGTGGTGCCGCGCCGCCGCCTGGAGGACGCCTTCCTCGCCCTGGTCGGCGAGAACTCTCGGGGAAGCGGGGACCGCTGATGGCCGCGACGCAGACTCCGGCGGCACCACCGGACGCGTCCGGTGGTGCCGCCGGTTACCGGCCCCGGGCCACGTTGTCGATCGTCGCGGAGTGGCGCCGGCAGGCGTCGCGGCGGCGTACCCAGTTCGCGCTCGGCTTCATGGTGCTGCTGCCGCTGATCATCCTGGTCGCGTTCCAGTTCGAGGGATCCGGCGACGACGACAACGGCGGCGGTGAGTTCGGCAGCCTGATCGAGCTGGCCACCACCGGCGGGCTGAACTTCACCCTCTTCGCGCTGCTCGTCTCCTCGTCGTTCCTGCTGGTCGTGGTGGTGGCGCTGTTCTGTGGCGACACGGTGGCCAGCGAGGCGAGCTGGGGCAGCCTGCGCTACCTGCTGGCCGTACCGGTGCCCCGGGCCCGGCTGCTGGCGGTCAAGCTGGTGGTCGCGCTCGGGTACTCGCTGCTGGCCCTGCTGCTGCTGGCCGGCACCGCGCTGCTCGCCGGCACGCTGCGGTACGGCTGGGCGCCGCTGTCCAGCACGGTGGCCGCACAGATCCCGGCCGGGGAGGGGCTGCTGCGGCTGCTCGGCGTCCTCGGCTACCTGGCGGTGGTACTGCTGGTCGTGGCCGGTCTGGCGTTCCTGCTCTCGGTGACCACGGACGCGGCGCTCGGCGCGGTCGGTGGCGCGGTGCTGCTCTGGATCCTCTCCAGCATCCTCGACCAGATCACCGCGCTCGGGGTGCTCCGGGACTTCCTGCCGACGCACTACAGCTCGGCCTGGCTCGGCCTGCTCTCCACCCCGGTGCAGACCGACGACCTCGTCAAGGGGACCATCTCGGCGATCTGCTACGCCACCGTCTTCTGGGGGCTGGCCTTCTGGCGCTTCACCCGCAAGGACGTGGTGTCCTAGCCATTGGCGCCCATGCCTTCGGCGGCGCGCGACGAGTGCGCGCGCCGCCGAAGGCTATCCGGGGGTTGGGTCAGGTGCGGGTCACCATAGTTTCGCGGCTGTGGGGGACGTCGCGGGGATCGCGCGGGTCACGACGTTCTCGCAGCCTTGGAGAACGTCGTGGGGGTCGCGCTGGCCGAGGTAGACGACCTTGTCGCGGCCGGGTCCGCACACGATGGTGTCACGGTCTCCGTCGCGCCGGAGTGTGACGGTGTCATTGCCGGCACCGGCGTAGACGATGTCGGCCCCGTAACCGGGGGTCAGGATGTCGGCGCCCGGCCCGCCAAGGATGACGTCGGCCCCGGAACCGCCGTTGATGACGTCGTCATCGAGGTCGCCGCTGAGGATGTCGTCGCCGCGACCGCCGACGATCTGGTCCTCGCCGCCACCGCCGAGCACGACGTCGTCACCGTCGAGCGCCAGGACGTTCTCCGGACCGTCGGTGCCGTCGATCCAGTCCGGGCCGGATGTGCCGCTCCGGGTCTGGGCGAGCTCGATCGGAACGGTCACCGTGGAGTTGGCTCCGCCGTTGCCGCGGAAGACGAGCTTCGCTCCGGTGACGCCCTCGGGTACGGCGTTCCAGTCAACACTGATCTCGATCCCCTGCGACCGATTCTTGGCAAGCGTCCCGGAGTCGGTCGACACGTGCAGCCACGGAATGGTGTCCGCGGTCGGATCCGGCGTCTGCACCGTGCTGATCGTGATCGGAGCGAAGTTGCTGGACCGGACGAGGAGGTTGCCGTCCTCGTCGAGGTCTCCCAAGAAGCCGCGTGAGCGATCCAGCCGCGGGTCGGCCGTGGCATGGCAGTGCTCGGGCTCGATCCGTAGGAACCCGGTCTGAGTTTCCGGCTTGGCGAATCCTTGCAGGGTCATCGTCCACAGAGTGCGCGTTGTGGGATTGTAGGAGAGTTCCTGCGTGTCGTCGGGCAACACGCAGGTGTTCCGGACCGTCCCCGGTTCCGGATGATAGGGGCCATCCAGCGTGCGCAACCGGGTCTGGTACCCGTCGACGATGGTCATGTAGAACAGGTCCCGGTCCGGATCGTATGCGAGCCCGGTCGGTTCCTCATTCGTGTAGCCGGTGGGGATCTTCGCGCGTACCTGTGAGGTTTCCGGGTCAATGCAGGCGATGGTGTCGGCGGCCTGGAACGACGGGAACAGGCACTGCCAGCCGCGCCCGGGTAGCCAGGCCGTCGCCTTTGGCCACAGAATCCGGTCACTGGGCAGACCGAGCTGTCGGGCGACGGAGCCGAGATCGATTTCGGCACCCGTCAAGTGGCCACGGTCGAGCTCGACCACCGCGGCCGGCACGCTGCCGGCCCACCAGGTGTTGTCGTCGACGTATGCCAACGACGACAGGTATGCGGGCAATGGGAAGGCATCCGAGACGTCGACGGCGTCGAGTGCACTGCCCGGTGGTGGCGTCGACCCCGCCTCATGGGTGGTGGCCCACCAGGTCAGCTGCCGATCGCCGCGGTTGGTGAGCCGGATCTTCTCGGTGTGGCCCTGACGCAGGGTGATCGTGTCGTCGGAGAGCTGGATCCGCCCACTGTGCAGGGTGGTGGTGAGCTGGCGGACCTCACGGTCTTTGGTCAGCTCGATCGGGGTGGGCGACGGCGTCTCGTAGTCGGGCGCCTTGATCACGCCGATGGAGTATCGCTGGCCGGTCATGAGCTGCAACCAGTAGTCCCCGTCGGCGTCGGTGGTCGTGCGCATCAGGCGCGTGCCGTACTGGTTGTACAGCTCGACCGAGGCGTTGGCGACCGGTTCGCCGGTGGCCTTGTCCGTCACATGCCCGGCCACGAATCCGTTCGGAGGGAGTTCGAACCGGATCTGCCGGTCACTACTCAACACCGGCGCACTGTCTGAGTACACGAGGTGGACGCGGTTTGCGGCCCTGCCGTTCGGGCTGGAGTCGGTCAACCCGACGCGGGCCTGGCTGCCCAGCTGCCACGGTTTCGTTGGGTCGAGATCCTTGTACGCGTACACGATGTCGCCGTTCTCGTGCAGAGTCAGCTCCACCGAGACCGTGCCGGGCACTTCGACCCACGAAAGGTCCCGCCACTCCACGGTGAACGCCCGGTTCGGTGCGGTGCCCGTCACCCGCGTCAGCAGGGCTTCTGGCGGGAGGATCCCCTGCGTGAAGACGTCAAGAACCGCCGAGTGCCCGATGTCGGCATCGAATGTCGCTGTGCCGGCCGTGTTGACCAGGATCGTGTCGAACCGCTTACCGAAGTAGGTGAACGGGAACGGCAGGTCCAGCTCAACGTGGTCGAAGGCGTGCGACGGCATCTCGACGGGGGTGTCGCCGGCGATCCATTCGGTGGGCTCGACGACGCAGCTGAACCCGTACGGCGCTCCCCACCCGAACGAGGGTTGGTCGGTATTACGGGCTGGTTTCAGCACCGACATCGAGATGTCCTCGTTGACGACGACCGACCGTCGCAGCGTCTTGGAGCACGCGCCGGGCGGGTCGATGGTGATGAGGTACCGCTGGGGACCGGGAATGCCCTCGACGGCGAACGTTCCGGCGTTGTCGGTGGTCGCGGAGAACCGGGAGCCGGCGACGGTGACGGTGGTGCCGGGGATGGGCCGTCCGCTGCGCTCGTCGACCACGGTGCCGGAGACGCTGAACCCCGGGGCGGCGGTCAGCGCAATGTCGGTGGTGGTGGTCCGGCCGGCGGTGACGGAGATCGGGACCGTTATGGTCTCGTACCCGAACGCGGACACCGTGGCCTGGTAGTCGCCGGCCGGGACGTGCGCGGAGTAGGCGCCGTCGTCGCCGGTGCGGGTGGATCGGAGCAGGTCACCGGCGCTCAGCCGGATCGCGACCCCGCCGACGGGGTCACCGGTCTCGTCGTGGGTCACGGTACCGGCGATCGTGCCGGTCCCACCCGGGTTGGTGGCTTCGACCAGCGCCAACGCCTCCAGTCGGCCTTCGCCGTAGACGTTGTTGTCATCGGTGGTACCGCCGCACTGGTCGTCGGCGGTGTCGATCGCGGTGCCGTCGAGGAGCGCTCGGGTGGCGGCGATGTCCCCGATCAGGGACGGGTCGGCCGACCACAACAGCGCGATCGCCCCGGCGGCGTGCGGGGCGGCCATCGACGTACCGTTGAGCACCGCGTACCGGTTGCCCGGGTAGGACGAGCGGACGTCGACGCCGGGAGCGGAGACGTTCGGCTTGGTCTCGCCGTCCTGGCCCGGCCCGCGAGAGGAGAAGCCGGCAATCGTGTTCGTGCTGTCGTAGGCCCCGACCGAGTAGTTGAGCGTGCGGCTGCCCGGTGATCCGGACGTCGCACACCCAGAGCCGTTGTTGCCGTTCGCCCACACTCCGAAGATGCCGGCGTCGGCCCACGCGGCCAGCACGTCGGGCATCAGTGGGTCGTTGGTCGGCGTCTTGGATCCCCACGAGTTGTTGATGATGTTGGGTCGCATCGCCGGATTCGGGTCTGACCCGTCCACCCGGGTGGGTGCCAGCATCCACTGCGCCGAGGCGATCAGGTCCTCCGTGGCGCAGGTGGCGCAGCCGTTGGCCGCGATCCACGTCACGCCCGGTGCCACCCCGACCTGGTTGGCGCCGCCGTCATCACCGACCATCGTGCCCATCGTGTGCGTGCCATGACCGTGTCCGTCGATCGGGAAGTCCGAGGCGCCGGTGGCGTCGAACCAGTTGTAGTCGTTGTCGAAGGTGCCGTCGCCGTTATTTCCCCGGTACGAGTTCGCCAGTGCGGGGTGGTCGAACTGCACGCCGGTGTCGATGTTGGCGATGACGATGCCGTCGCCGCGTACCCCGTACGTCTCCCACACCTGGTCGGCCTTGATGTTCTGGACCCCCCACTCGACGGTGGCCTCGGCGTTGGGGCCCAGCCGCGAGTCCACCAGGCGTTGGTCGATCGGGTCGGGCTTCTCGTACTGGACCGGCGCGAACACCCGCTTCACGGCCGGTTCAGCGGCGAGTTGCCGGGCCAGCCCGTAGTCGCCGGCCTCGATCCGGATCGCGTTGCTGATCCAGAACGTCGTGTGGTCCACCCCGGCGGCGTCGAGCAGCGCGATGGTGTCGGCCTGGGACTCCCGCGCGGTCTCTTTGAGCCGGTCGACCACGTACTGCCCACGCTCGGTCCAGTCGTCGATCTCCCGTGCACCGCTGGTGTCGGCCGTCTGTTCGAACGACACCCAGAAGTCCTGCGGCGCGCCGGCGGAGCGTTCGAACTCGCTGTTCAGATCGGCCGCGATCTTATTGTCGGCCGACGGAGCCGGGTTCGGGCTGGCCGCCGCGACACCGCCGCCGGTGGTACCGGCGACCAGCATGCCGGCGATGACACCGAGGCCGGTGGCCGCGCTGGTCAGCGCCCGCCGCAATCGCGGCCGGCGGAAGGGTAATGGTGAACTGCGCATGGTGTGGCCTTCCTGGCTACCCCTTGAGGAACGGAACAGTGCGACTACGCGGGGACCCACCCGTCGTCTGGCTCGGATCTCACCTCCGGCGGCTCGGACGACTGTTCGTCGTCGCCGGGTGCGGGACACGGCGTGGAGGGGTCGGCTCGCGGTGGCGGCCCGCCGGCGAGCCCAGGGTCAGGGGAGTGATCGTCGCCGGAAGTGTCTGGGTCGTCCATGTCAGCAGCGTGCGGTGCCACGGTGCGAGTTGCTATGGACCGGAAGATCCATTCTCAAAGTCGTCGCCCTGGTGCCCACCCGACAGCAGGTGGGCCAGCGCCGCCCGCGAGCCGACATCGAGCTTGCGCATCGCTGCGGCGAGGTGCTTCTTCACCGTGCTGACCGAGAGGTAGAGGTGACCGGCGATGTCCTGATTGCTCCGGCCGGTGGCGGCGAGCATTGCGACCTCCCGCTCCCGGGGGGACAGCTCGGCGCCGTAGCCGCGGCTGCCGCCACGATGCCGGCCCGGCATCCGCACACTTCGCGCGCGGGCCAATCCGGCAGCGCGACGCAGATCCCAGGTGGCGCCCAGCCTCTCGTAGGTCGAGATCGCCATCAGCAGCGTCCCGGCCGCGCGTGAGTCGTCGGTCACGAACTGACATCGGGCGGCCAGTTCGCGCGCCTGCGCGGCCTCGTAGCCGCAACGCGCTGGCTCGTATAGCTCGGCCGCTGTCAGGAACTGGGCCGCCGCCGCCCGAGGATCGTCGGCGGCCCGGGCGAGGTAGCCCCGGGCGTGGGCGAGGGTCGCCGGCACCAGAGGAGCGTCCAAACCGCGCAGCGCGGTCTCGAATCGGTCCACCAGGACGCGGGCGTCGTCGATCCGGCCCGCCGCGACCATCGCGTCGGTCATCGGTGGCAGCGCCCGAACCGCTGGCGGCCACATCGGCTTCATCTCGAGTTGGGCCAGGAACCGCTCCGCGGTCGCGACTGCCGCCTCGGTGTCGTCGCGGGCCAGGGCGAGCCGGACCAGCGCGGCGGTACGAAGCGGGAGCAGGTCGCCGTCGATCGGGGCCGAGTCGCGAAGCTCGACGGCGAGTCGCTCGTACGCCGCGTCGAAGTGGCCCCGGGCGAGTTCCAGGCATCCCGCGACGACGATGATGGCGACCCGCATGAGCTGATCGTCGTCTCGCAGCCGGTCGAACACGATCGCGAGGTCGTCGTCCAACCTCGCCCAAACACCGGTGCAGTAGTCCAACAGTATCTGGGCACGTCGAAGGTACAGGCCTGGACGGGTGCTGCCGCAGTTCGGTTCGCCTGCGAAGCCGGCGGCGAGCAGCGCGGCGGCGGAGTCGTGGTGGCCGACATTGCAGGCGGCCAGGCCCACCGACCAGTACGCACCGACCTCGCGGCGATTGCGCGGCACCCCTCCGGTCAGCTCGTCCATGCGAACGGTGAGGTCTCGCCAGCGGCGATCACCCGTAACAGTCGACATCATCGCGATCTTGCCCAGGAGCAAGACCTTCATGCTCGAGTCATCGACCTCCTCGAGCGACACCCGCGCCCGTTCGAGCCAGTCCAGGTGTTCGGCCATCGCCACACCGGGAGCCATCGGCATCGAGAGGAGCACCATTGCCCACGCCCGCAGATCGGGGCGCGCCGACAGGTCACCGACCGCCTCGCTGCGCAGCTGATACTGCTGGGCCGGGTCCTGGCCGGTGGTATGAAAGACCATGGCCATCCAGAACCGCAGTTCGCCGCGCACCGGCCGGGACAGCCGGTGTCCATCCTCATCGAGGACCGCCGACAACAGATCGAGGACCCCGGCCATGCGGGCGCTCTCCATGGCGGCCTGACCGAGCCTCACCGCGATCCGGCCGCGATGCTCGGGTTCGAGGTGGGCCTCATCGAGTACGTCGCGCAGGAGCCGCACGGCCTCGTCCTCGTGTCCGAGCTCGAGCGCCTGGTCGGCGGCCCGCTCGGCCGCGACCGCCCATTCCTCCTCGCGGCCGGCGTGGTGGAGATGATGGGCGAGCTGGCCGAGCGGCACCGGCCGTTCGCGCCGGAGCGCGGTGGCGGCGCGACCGTGCAGCTCGACGCGGCGGGGCAGGGTGAGGTTCTCGTACACGGACTGCGCGGCCAGTACGTGCCGGAATCCGACCGCGTTGTCTCGCTCGACCAGGAGGCCGGACGCGAGGGCCGCGTCCAGCCCGCCGCTGATCCGGTTCGGCGGAATCGGGCAGGCCCCGACCAGGACGCGCAGCGGGACCGGGGTCTGCAACACGGCGGTGGCCGCGAGCACGGTTCGAGCGTCCTTGGGCAGACGGCTGGCCCGTTCGAGGACCGAGGCGCGGATGCCGAGCGGGACTTCCAACTCGTCGATTCTGCGACGTGCCCAGCCGTCGTCGTGCCGTACGAGGGTGCCCCGAGCACGAAGCAGCGCCAGGAGTTCTTCGATCGCGAAAGGCACCCCGGAGGACCGTTCGCGTAGCTTGGCCGCGAACTCGTCGCTGAGCCGGTCGGTGTCGAGAATCGCGGCGCCGAGCGCGCCGGTCTCGGCGACGTCGAGCGGTTCCAGTACGAGGTGGGCCCGGCTCACCGACGGCGGCAGCCTGGACGTCAGCCCGCGCATTTCAGCGGTGCACTCCTCACCGCGGTAGGTGGCCAGCAATGCCAGCCCTGGCGGAGGGTCGTCGAGTAGGTAGTTAACGAAGTCGACGGTCAGCTCGTTGGCCCAGTGCAGGTCCTCGATGACCAACGCCACCGGATCGAGCCCGTGGAGGACCTCGACCAGGCCGCGGAAGACGCGATGCCGTTCGGCGATCCGGTCGTCCAGCGGCTCCGGGCGCGGCGGCAGCAGGTCCGCCAGCTCGGGCAGCAGGGGCCGCAGCGCCCCCGCCGCCGGTGTCAGTCGGTCGGCGCGAATCTGGTCGGGGTGCTTGCGCAGCGCGTCCACCACCGCACCGAGCGGAAACGGATCTCGGATCCGTTGACACGCTCCGGTCACGAACCGTAAGCCGGCAAGCTCGGGCCGGGAGCGTATTTCGGCCAGCAGCCGGGTCTTGCCGATCCCCGCCTCGCCTTCGATGACCACGACCGCGGGCAGCCGAGTCAACGCCACCACTGCCTGCGCCACCTCGTCGGCGCGTCCGATCAGCCGCGGTGACACGGTCCGACCGACCCGGGCGCTACCCGGCACCACGTCGGGTAGCGGTGACGGCTCGTTGATCGGGGACCCCCTCATCGACGCCGCCCCACGTCCCGGCGGTGTGGCCCGCGGCCCCGGTGAAGGTGGCGATCCAGGCGGCGGGCCGTCGTGTCCACGTTCGCGTCGTCGGACATCGTCACGAGCGAGTCGATCGGGTCGATGCCGGGTCTGCCCTGCTGGCGCACTGCGTCGCGCAGGTACTCGCGCGCCAAGGTCTCGTCCGAATGCTCGCTCTTTGCCACTTTGGGTGTCCTCTCGCAATGCGCACCAAAAGCAGACGGGCAAGGGTGACGCCTTGAGGGTGAACCATGGCCGCGGTGGAGGCAAGATCACCTCGGTACGAGGTCCAGGGTCGAAGTGAACAAGATCGCGGACCTCCAAGTGGTACGTGTCCAGTTCGCTTCCCTATAGTCGGCGGTTCGGGGCTGTGGGTGGCCGTCCGGTGACTCTGTGACGGGGGTGGGGTTCGGTGCTGGACCGTGTCGCCCGGGTCGGGCGACCGCCCCGGCGGATCAGCCGGTTCCTCGCCGAGGCGCGACTGGGCTGGGTGGACGCCCGGCTGATGGTCGCGATGCCCGGCCGGGAACGGGCGCTGCGTTTTCTCGCGGTGCTGCTCTTCGGACAGCGGGCGAGCTACGTCGTGCCGGCGCTGGCCGGGATGACCAGCGGAGCCGGCCGCTACCACAGCCCGGCGCTGAACACGGCGCTGCTGCTCGCCGTGGTGCTCTGGAACGTCCTCCTCGCCGCGGCCGTGTGGCGGCGGGGCTGGTTCAGCTACGGGCACGTCGCGGTGGACGTGGCGATCACCTGCGGGCTGCTGGTGGTGGTCAACGTCAACATCCTGCCCGGCTACGAGCTGTCGGCGGCGAACTGGGCCAGCAAGTTCGCCCTCGGCTCGGCGGCGCTGGTCGGCGCGGTGCTGAGCCTGCGGGCGCTGCTCGTCGGGCTGGCGCTGCTGGTGCTGACCGCGGTCGCCGCCGCGTCGGTGCAGATCGGTGGGCTACCGCCCTGGGAGTCGGGCTTCGTCAACCACGTCAACTCCAGCCTGTGGTTCGCGCTGCTGCTGCACTTCATGCGCCGCTACCTCTGCGCACAGGCCAGCGCGGTCGACGAGGCGACCCAGCGCCGGCTCGCCGCCGAGACGACGGCGGCGGCCGTGTCGGCCCGGTACGCCGAACGCCTGCACCACCACCGCCGGCTGCACGACACCGCGCTGGCGACGCTGACCGCGATCGCCCGGGGCGGGCTGGACCATCGCGCCGACGACGTGCGGCGGCGCTGCGGCCGGGAGGCCGACTACATCCGGGGGCTGGTCACCGAGGACAGGACGGCGGCGGTGAGCACGCTCGGCGCCAGCCTGGCCGACGTGGCGGCCGACGCGACCGCGCTCGGCCTGCGGGTGCACCTGCGTTCCGGCACCGTGCCGGCGCAGCCGCCCCGACACGTCGTACAGGCGATCTGTGACGCCGCCCGGGAGGCGTTGAACAACGTGGCCCGGCACGCCGGGACCGGCGAGGCGTGGCTCACGGTGGACTGGCACGACGAGGTGCTCGGGGTACGGGTCGTCGACCGTGGGGTCGGGTTCGACACCACCGCCACCGGTGCGGGGTTCGGGCTGCGCCGCTCCATCGTCGACCGGATGGCCGAGATCGGCGGGGAGGTGCGGCTCTTCTCCGAGCCCGGTCATGGCACCAGCGTCGAGCTGCTCTGGTCGGTGCCACCCCCGGCGGCCGCCGACGGGTAGCGGTGCAGCCCGTCCTCGCGGACCCGGTCGGCGAGGTCGAGTTTCGTGTACGTCGGCCGACCCGCCTCGCAGTATTTCGCCTTGACCCGGTCCAGGTACTGCCGGGCGGTCGCCGGCTGGATCCCGACCTTGCGGGCCGCGGCCGTCAGCGTCATCCCGGAGGCGTACGCGACCAGCACCGCCCGTTCCCGGGGTGCCAGCCTTGGCCGGTCCGGCCGCTCGTCACAGGACCAGGCGAAGGCCAGCTCGGGGGAGTGCGCGACGTCGCCCCGGGCGACGGTCCGGATCGCCTCGGCGAGGCTCGGCAGGTCGTGGTCCTTGGTGAGGTAGCCCGACGCGCCGGCCCGGATCACGTCCACGCCGTGCACCACGTGCGGTACCACGCTGACCACCAGCACCGGGCGGCCGGTGGCGACGAGTCGGCGTACGTTCTCGACCGGCGCCGACCCGTCCGCCAGCAGCAGGTCGAGGACGACGACGTCGGCCCGGCCGGGCTCGGTGTCGAGGAGCTGGTCGACGGTGGCAGCCGTGCCGAGCAGCCGCAGGTCGGGTACTGAGCCGAGCCAGGCGGCCATGCCGTCCAGCAGCATCCGGTCGTCGTCGACCACGGAGACCGAGATCACGGGCACGGGAGACGGCACCTACCTTCCGCCGGGGAGGGGACCCGGAACGTGGGACGGGTGGCGGGAGAAACCGGACGTTAGGTCCGGGTCGACCGGCTGTCAAGACGACACTTTTGCTCTCTGGCAGACGTCGATCACAGTCAGTGATGATCACGGGGGCCCGGGTTCACCGTGTGGGGCCAGACCCCGCCGCCCGGGATCTTGCCAGGAAGAGGGGACACCGCAATGACCAAATGGGTGAAGCCCGCCATCCAGTCCGCCGACTTCGCCGCCCAGCTCGGCTGCGCGTGCGCCTGTGGCGCGCTGGCCGGCGCCGGCTCCGGCCAGGCCCAGTAGCCACGTCCGACGGTTGACCGGGGGAGCCGCCCGACGGCGGCTCCCCCGGCGGGGAAGGGAGTGGTCATGCGGCTGTCGACGATGTGGAACTCGCTGGTCGTCCCGGACGACCTCGTCTATTTCCAGTGCCGGGACCGGTATCTGGTGGAGAATCCCGGCCTGGCCGCCTGGGCGGTGCTCACCGAGGACGAACTCGGGTTGCTGCGGGCGCTCGCCGGTGATGCCCCGCCGCCGGCCTGGGCCACCGGACCGACCGCGGCGGCGACCGAGCCGGGCGGGCGGACCGAACTCGAACGGGTGCTCGCCACCCTGGTGCTGAACTGGCTGGTCTACCTGCCGGGCCAGCAGCCCCGGGTCCGGCCGGCCGAACCCGCGCTGAAGATGGTCTACTACGCCATCACCGACGGCTGTAACCTGCGTTGCCCGTACTGCTACGCATCCTCCACCCGCAAGCTCCCCGGCGAACTGGAGCCGGCGGAGTCCCTCGACCTGGTGGACCAGATCGCGGACATGGGTGCGGAGCTGCTCATCCTGACCGGCGGCGAGCCGATGCTGCGCCGCGACTTCTTCGCCGTGGCCGACCACGCCCGCAGCCGTGGCCTGCGGGTCAACATGATCACCAATGGGACCCGGATCCGCGACGCCGCCACCGCCCGGCGGATCGCCGACACCTTCGCCAGCGTCACCGTCAGCCTGGACGGCGGCACCGCCGAGACGCACGAGAAGACCCGGGGCGAGGGCACCTTCGCGCAGACCGTACGCGGGCTGACCCTGCTCAACGCCGCCGGTGTCAAACCCGCGATCAACCACGTGGTGTCGCCGGAGAACCTGTCCGGGCTGGACGACCTGATGTCGTTCCTGGACGGGATCGAGTTCAGCAAGGTCCGGATGATGAACCACACCGGGATCGGCCGGGGCGCCTCCGACGGCGTCCACTTCGGCTGGGAGCACCACCTCGCGGTGCAGCGTTTCACCTGGACGAACCCGGTGGCCCGGAAGATCCTCACCGAGGGCCCGAAGGCGGTCAAGCCCTGCTCGATCCGGGCCAACTGCGGGCTCGGCGGCACCGAGATCTACATCAACTCGCTCGGCGACGTCTACCCCTGCAAGCTGGTCACCGGCCCGCTGCACAAGGCCGGCAACGTCCGGACCCAGCCGCTGCGCGAGGTCTTCGCCTCACCCGTCCTGGCCGACCTGCGGGCGAACAACGTCTTCGAGGGCGAGAACCTCGCCGACTGCCGGCGCTGCTACATCCGGGCGGCCTGCGGCGGCGGCTGCCGGGCGTACCACGCCGCCGAGTCCGGCTCGGTGAAGCGGAACAGCCGCGACCACTGCCGGATCCTCCGGCACTCGATGATCACCAACATCTGGCGCTCCACCGGTTTCGGCGGTGCCGACCTGCTGGAACGGGAGTCCGAGATGACCGTGCCCCGACTGGTCCGGGACGGCTCGGTGCACCCGGTGTACGACGACTGGCGCACCTGGTCCCCGCCCGCCGGGGCCCGCCGGTCGCTGCCGCTGCTGGTCACCGGAGCGGGAGGTGCCGCGTGACGGTCGGAATCAACCCCGAGATCGTCTGGGTCGACAACGAGGACGAGGTCCGGCTCTACAACCCTGACGACGGTGAGTTCCAGACGTTCAACGCGAGCGCCGCGCTGATCTGGCGGCGGCTCGCCGCCGGCAGTGACGTCGAGACCGTGATCCGCGAGCTGGCCGACGAGTTCGGCAGCGACGACGAGCGGGAACGCGACGTCATCGGCCGGGACGTCCGCGAGTTCGTCGCGCTGCTCCAGGCCCGCAACCTGCTCGGCACCCCCGAGCCGGCGCCGGGCGGCGGGGACGGTGACCGGTGAGCGGAGCCGGCTTCGCCGATCTGGTCCGGGCGGCGCTGGCCGCCGGACGTACCGCCCGGGTGCCGGTCAGCGGCTCCAGCATGTTGCCGGCGCTGCAGGCCGGAACCGTCGTGGTCGAACCGGTCGAGTTCGACCGGCTCCGCCCCGGCGAGGTCGTCGCCTACCAGCACGGTGAGCGGATCGTCGTGCACCGGGTGGTCGCCTGGCGGCCGGACCACCTGCTGACGGCCGGCGACAACCTGCCGCTGTACGACCCACCGGTGCCCCGGGCGGCGGTACTCGGCCGGGTGCCGCAGGTCCCGGCGCGCGCCCCGGGTGCCCGGGACGGTACCGAAGCGGCGGTACCGCTCCCGGACGGCGTCACGCTCTGGCTGGCCGGGGCGGCGGCCTGGGCGGTACCGGAGACCGATCACCAGCTCCCGGCAGCGGGGGCCAGCCATTCGGCGACCCTGGTCCGGGTACGCCACCTCGCGGCCGGCTCCGCCCTCCCCGACCGGGTACGCCGGGCGCTCGACGCGCTCGACGCGCTCGGCGGGGTGACCGTCGGCATCTCCCCGGCGGCGGTACGACCGGTGGACGACCTGCGTACCGGGCTCGTCGGCCGGAGCCGCCCGGCCCGTCCGGTGGACCGGCTCGACATCGTGCTCGGCTGCCGGTTCGGGCGGCCCGCAGCACACCCGGCAGCCGGACCCGCCGAGCGCGACACCGAACGCGACACCGAACGCGACACCAGACGCGACACCGCTTGGGGTGACGGGTGGGGCGCCGCTTGGGGCGACGGATGGGGCGATGGGAGTGACGGCGTCGAGCCGGTGGTCGCCCCGGAGGACGTCGACCACCACCTGCGGACCGGCCCACCCCTACGGGAGACCGGCCCGCAGGACGAGATCCGGATCGTCCTCGCCACGCTCGGGGTGCCGCCGTCGAGGTTCCCGGCCGAGCCGGCGATCGACGGTGCGCGATGAATCCGGCGATCGTCGCGGCCGACCTGTGCAAGACGTACGCCGGTGCCGCGACCCCGGCCGTCGACGGGCTCGACTTCAGCGTGCCGCCCGGCCAGTCCGTCGGGCTGCTCGGCCCCAACGGCGCAGGCAAGACCACCCTGCTCAAGATGGTCTGCGGTGCCTGCCCGCCCAGCTCCGGGCAGATCCTGGTGCACGGCCGCCGCCCCGACGCCGGCGCGAAGCGGGACGTGGCGGTGGTGCACCAGTCCGGACCCTTCGACATGATGCTGACGGTCCGGGACAACCTGAAGATCGCCGCCGCGTTCCGGGGCCTGTCCTGGCGAAGCGCCAGTTCCCGGGTCGACGAACTGCTCGGCGCCTTCGAGCTGACCGGCAGCGAGGAGCAGCTCGTCTTCACCCTCTCCGGCGGGCAGCGACGGCGGCTCCAGGTGGTCCGGGCCCTGCTGCGGGTGCCGAGGATCCTGCTGCTGGACGAGCCGTCGGCCGGGCTCGACGTCGAGGGGCGGCGCCGGGTCTGGGCCACCCTGGACGAACTGCGGACCCGGCACGAGCTGACCATCGTGCTGACCAGCCACTACCTCGACGAGGTGGAACGCAACACCGAGCGGGTCCTGGTGGTCCACCACGGCCGGCTGGTCCGGGACGGCAGCCCGGACCAGCTGCGGGACGAACGCGGCGAGGCACGGGCCCGGCTGCGTACCGGATCGGAGGACGCCTGGCCGGCGGTTGCCGCCGGGGCGCGGCGGCTCGGCCTGGCGGCGGTCAGGGGCGGCGACGACATCGTGCTGACCGGGCCGGACCTGCGGCAGCGGCTGCCCCGGCTGCTGGCCGAGCTGGCCGAGCTGGAGATCCCCGTGCTCAGCATGGAGCTGGCGACGGCATCGCTGGAGGACGCCTTCGTGGCGCTGACCCGATCGGAGGTGACGGCCCGGTGACCCCGACGGTCGGAGGTGACGGTCCGGTGACCCCGACGGTCGGTGGTGACGGCCCGGTGACCACACCCGGTCCGGTTGACCGGGACGCCGCCGCCCCACCGCCCTGGCAGGGCTCGGGGCTCACCGCGACGCTGCGGCGGGAGTGGCTGCTGCTCACCCGCAACCGCACCAACCTGCTGCTCGCGGTGGTGCCGACCGCCGTCTACATCGCGCTCTTCGCCACCTCGCTCACCGCGCTGGTCGGCGAGGTCAACTACCGGGGCCGGCCGGTCAGCTACCCGGACTTCGCGATCCCGGCGTTGATGTTCTCCTCGCTGTTGGCGGCCGCCACCACCTCGGGTACGGCGCTGTTCCAGGAGCGGATGAGCGGGATGGCGCTGGAACTGTGGTCGTACCCGCTGACCCGCCGGCAGTACGTCGCCGGCAAGCTGCTCGCCGGCTCCGCCCTGGTACTGGCCCAGACCGTCGCCGCGCTGGCGGTCTCGGCGGCTCTTTTCCGGGGCCGCTGGCCGACGGAGAGGTGGGTGGCGCTGCTCTGCGGGGCGCTGCTCGCCGCACTGGCCTTCAACGCGCTCTACCTGCTGCTCGCCACCCTGGTGCAGGACTTCCAGCGGTTCACCGTGCTGGTGAACGTGCTGGCCCCGGTGTTGCTTTTCGCCAGCCCGTCGTTCTATCCGATCGAGAACCTGGGGCCGGTGCAGCGGATCCTCGCCGCCGTCAACCCGGTCACCTACGGGGTCACCGCGCTGCGCGAGGCGCTGCTGCGCGGCTTCGCCGGCGCCTGGCCGTACTTCCTGCTGCTCGGGCTGGTCGGCGTGGTCGCGGTGGCCGGGGTGGGTCGGGCCCTGCTGCGGCAGTCCCGGGCGCTCTGAGCCGGCGCCCCGGACCGGGATCTTGCTCACACCGAAAACAGACCCGGGACAGCGGCCCCCCGGACCCGTAGACTGACGGCACAACTTCATACCTCATCCAGAGGGGCTGAGGGATACGGCCCGACGACGCCCCGGCAACCACTCCACGGCGGAGCAGGTGCCAAATCCGTCCCCGCCGCGCGGTGCGGCGCCAGGGAAAGATGAGAGGACGGCAGTCGCCATGACGTCGATCATCGACGCGACCCCCAGCCAGACCAGCCCGGTAACCCCCAACCCCGCCCGCGTGCTCGTCTGTCGCGGCTGCGGCACGGACTACCCGCTGGTGGCGCAGCACGCCTGTTACGAGTGTTTCGGCCCGCTGGAGGTCGGCTACGACGCCGCGACCCTGGCCCGGGTCACCCGGGCCGACATCGAGGCCGGCCCGAAGAACCTCTGGCGGTACGCCGCCCTGCTGCCGACCGGCCAGGACCCGAGCGCCCGGGTCACCCTCGATCCCGGGCTGACCCCGCTGGTTCCGGCGGCCGGCCTCGCCGCCGAGCTGGGCATCCGGGCACCGCTCTGGATCAAGGACGACAGCGCCAACCCCACCCACTCGTTCAAGGACCGGGTGGTGTCGGTGGCGCTGACCGCCGCCCGTGGTCTCGGCTTCACCCGGTTCGGTTGCGCCTCGACCGGCAACCTGGCGAACTCGGTCGCCGCGCACGCGGCCCGGGCCGGGGTGCCGTCGATCGTCTTCATTCCCGGCGATCTGGAGCAGGGCAAGGTGGTGACCACCGCCGTCTACGACGGTGACGTGGTCGCCATCGACGGCTCGTACGACGACGTCAACCGGCTCTGCGGGGAGCTGGTCGAGACCGACGAGTTCGCTGACACCGCGTTCGTCAACGTCAACGTCCGGCCGTACTACGCCGAGGGGTCCAAGACGCTGGGCTACGAGGTCGCCGAGCAGCTGGGGTGGCGGATTCCCGAGCAGGTGGTGATCCCGATGGCCAGCGGTGAACTGCTGACCAAGATCGACAAGGCGTTCAGCGAGCTGGTCGAGATCGGTCTGGTCGAGGCGCCGGCCAACGGGTGGAAGGTCTTCGGCGCCCAGTCGGCCGGCTGTAACCCGATCGCCGCCGCGCTGCACGCCGACACCGACGTGATCACCCCGGTCCGGCCGACCGGGATCGCCAAGTCGCTCAACATCGGCGACCCGGCCGCCGGGCTCTACGCCCTGGAGGCGGTCCGCCGCACCGGCGGCTGGATGGACTACGCCGACGACGACGAGATCCGCGCCGGCATCCGGCAGTTGGCCCGCACCACCGGAGTCTTCGCCGAGACGGCCGGCGGGGTGACGGTCGCCGTGCTCGGCAAGCTGGTGGCGAGCGGCCGGCTGGACCCGGACGCCGAGACGGTGGTCTACAACACCGGCGAGGGACTCAAGACCCTCGACGCGGTGGCGGCGCTGGTCGGTCCGACGTACCGGGTCAAGCCGTCGCTGCGGGCGGCCCGCGAGGCCGGGCTGCTCGGCTGAATTTTTCTCGGGGAAATTTTCGGCACCGGCCCTGGCCTGCCCGGGCAGATGCACGTGCAACTTGCAGGTGAGGTCGTTCCGTGTCGCCGGGAGCACGCCGGGCCCGGCGGTACAGATGCGGTGCGTAGCTGCTGTTTTGCCACGGGTGACGAAAACGCACGGAGGAGGGCTTGACGCCTGCATCTGCACGACGCAAGATGCTCCATGCGGGAGGACGCACCGCCGTAGACTTTCAAAGCTCTAACGACCCAGCGCCGGAGGCGTTGTGCGGGCGTCCTCCCGACCAAATTCTTCCCGGCCGGGCCGACGCCGTCGCCCGGCCGTTCTGCGCGACGCGGCTCCCCTGACGCGCATTCGTCGAACGAACCCTGACCCGCATCCTTCGACGTCGATCAATCGAATTCCCCCGCCTAGCTCCCTCGATATTCGGTCGCGCCCGGCTGGGTCAACCGGCACCCTCGAAGACCATGGACATCGTGGTCACCCCACTGGACGTCGCCGACGTCGCCGCCACCGAGCGGGCGTACGAGATCGAGGCCGCCGCTAGGGCCGCCGACCAGCCGGACCTGCCCAGGCTCTCCCGGCAGCGCTTCTTCGCGGGACTCCGGCGCCCCTGGCCGGGCGACGACGACCGGCACGCACTGGGTCATCTCGACGGCGTGGCCGTGGGCTACCTCGGGATCTCGCTGCCGCAGCGGGAGAACCTGGAGAACGCCGGGCTGGTGCTCGCCGTCCACCCGGAGTACCGACGCCGGGGTGTCGGCCGCGCTCTCTACGAGTACGCGGTGCGGATCGTCCGGGAGGAGGGCCGCAAGCGGGTCATCGGCGAGGTGGCGACAACGAGCCCGGAGGCAGCCCCGACGGCGCCGGGCGACGCCTTCGCCGCCGCGATGGGCGCCAAGGCGGCGCTGGCCGACGTACGCCGCCGGCTCGACCTGACCACCCTTGACGACGCGGAACTCGACCGGCTGCTGGCCGAGGGTCTGGCCCGGGCCGAGGGCTACTCGGTCGTGCGCTGGCAGGGCCCGACCCCCGACGAGTACGCCGAGGACATCGCCTACCTCGACAGCCGCCTGATCAGCGACGCACCGCTCGGCGACCTCACCTGGGAGGCGGCCCGACCGGAGGTGACCCGGTTGCGGGAGATGGAGCAGGCGCACCAGGAGCGCGGCCACCACTGGTACAACAGCGCTGCCCGGCACGACGCGACCGGCACCCTGGTGGCCTGGACCGCGATCGGCATGAGCGCCGGCTGCGACTGGCACGGGTTCCAGCAGATCACCCTGGTCGAGCCGGCACACCGGGGACACCGCCTCGGCATCGTGATCAAGGTCGACAACCTCCGGCACATCCGGGAGCACGAGCCGGCGCTGCGGGTCCTCGACACCTTCAACGCCGCGGTGAACGGCCACATGATCTCGATCAACGAGGCGCTGGGATTCCGTGCGGTCGCCGGGATGAACAGCTGGCAGGCAACCCTCTGACCAGCGCCGCCCGCCCCGGGTGCGGAAGGCTGGGACCGGCCGGGCCGGTGCGGCATGATGGCGGGATGACGGAGACCCCGCACCCCCACTACGCCCGGCACGCCGACACCCTGGAACGGGCACTCACCGCGATCACCGAACGCTCCTACTGGTCCGCCTACCCGGAGTCACCCAGCCCTCGCGTCTACGGCGAGACCGCCGCCGCCGAGGGTGAGGCGGCGTTCCGGGCGTACCTGGGTGGCAAGTTCCCGCTCGACCAGCCCGGCACCGGCGACTGGGTCGGCACCGAGGCGAGCCCGTTCGGCATCGACCTCGGGGTGACCTACCCGCACGCCGACCCGGAGGTGCTGCTGGCCGCCGCCGCGGCCGCGCTGCCGGCCTGGCGGGACGCCGGGCCGCAGACCCGGGTCGGGGTCTGCCTGGAGATCCTCGCCCGGTTGCACGCCAACATCTTCGAACTGGCCAACGCGGTGCACGCGACCAGCGGGCAGGCGTTCGTGATGGCGTTCCAGGCCGGTGGCGCGCACGCGCTGGACCGGGCGCTGGAGGCGCTCGCCTACGCGTACCGGGAGATGACCCGGCACCCGGCGACGGCGGACTGGGAGAAGCCGGCCGGCAGGGGTGACCCGCTGCGGATGACCAAGAACTTCCACGTGGTGCCGCGCGGCGTGGCCCTGGCGATCGGCTGCAACACCTTCCCGACCTGGAACAGCTACCCCGGGCTGTTCGCCTCGCTGGTCACCGGGAACCCGGTGGTGGTCAAGCCGCACCCCCGGGCCGTGCTACCGCTCGCCATCACCGTCCGGCACGCCCGCGAGGTGCTCGCCGAGGCGGGCTTCGACCCGAACCTGATGCTGCTCGCCCCGGAGGCGCCGGGCGAGAGGCTCGCCTCCACCCTGGCGCTGCACCCCCGGGTACGCATCGTCGACTTCACCGGCTCCACCGAGTACGGCGACTGGCTGGAGGCCAACGCCCGGCAGGCCGTCGTCTACACCGAGAAGGCCGGTGTCAACACGGTCGTGGTCGACTCGACCGACGACTTCGCCGGGATGTGCCGCAACGTCGGCTTCTCGCTGGTCCTCTACAGCGGGCAGATGTGCACCACCCCGCAGAACATCCTGGTGCCGCGAGGCGGGATCGAGACCGACCAGGGGCAGAAGAGTCTCGACGAGGTCGCCGAGGGCATCGCCGGGGCGGTCGGCAAGCTCACCGGCGACCCGGCCCGGGCGGTCGAGCTGATCGGCGCGATCGTCAACGACGGCGTGCTGGCCCGGCTGGACGAGGTCGCCGGGATCGGTGAGCCGGTACTGCCGTCCCGCCCGGTCGAGCACCCGAACTACCCGGGCGCGGTGGTGCGTACGCCGCTGATCGCTAAGCTCGGCGCGGACGACGTCGGCACGTACGGGCGGGAGTGGTTCGGGCCGATCTCGTTCGTGATCGCCACCGACTCCACCCCGCACAGCCTGGCGATCCTGCGGCAGACCGTCGGTGAGCGCGGAGCGTTGACCGCCTCGGTCTACTCCACCGACCCGGGGGTGCTGGACGCGGCCGAGAGCGCGGCGATCGAGACCGGGGTGCACCTCTCCTGCAACCTCACCGGCGGGGTCTTCGTCAACCAGTCGGCGGCGTTCTCGGACTTCCACGGCAGCGGCGCCAACCCGGCGGCGAACGCCGCGCTGACCGACGGCGCCTACGTCGCCAGCCGGTTCCGGGTGGTGCAGGCCCGCCGGCACGTGTAAGGAAGGGCCCCCGCTATCGCTTCCGGTAGCGGAAGGGCCCCTTCCCGACCGGGCTGGGCGCTGGTGGGGTGCCGGGTCAGGCGGCGCGGCGCATCTGTAGCTCGCGGAGGGTGGGCACCGTCGGGTGTGCCACCCGTACCCCGGTGTCGACGAAGCCGAGCCGCTCGTAGCCCCGTACCGCCCGGTCGTTGCCGACCACCACCTCCAGCAGCAACTCCTGCCGACCGGCCGCCCTCGACCAGTCGGCCACCGCCTCGACCAGGGCGTCCAGCAGGCCACTGCCCCGCCAGGCCGGGGTGAGGTAGACCGCGAAGACCACCGTGAGCTCCGGCTGACCGGGCGCCGCCTGGCCACCCGCGTGCCCGACGACCCGACCGTCGACCTCGGCGACGAAGGCAGCCGTCCGGTGCCCGGTCGACATCCCGGCGATCCGGGCCGCGAACTCGGCGTGCGGCCGGGCCGCCGCGTCGGCGAGCGTCTCCAGGAAGGCCAGTGGCGAGTCCGCGAGCATCTCCAGGCGGATCGCCCGGACCCGGGCGGCGTCGGCGGGGCGTACCCGGCGGACCGGTGGCAGGTCGCGGCCGGGACACCCGACACCGGCCTTCCCTGCGCCGGGCGCCGGCCCGCTCTGGGCGTTCGGCCGGAGACCGGAACTGCCCGTCCCGGTGGACCGGTCCGGGGGAGCCGCTCCGGCCCGGTCGGTGGAGTGCCCGGACTCCGGCTCGGCGGCGGTCTGCGGGATGGAAGCCGGCACGTCCGTCATGGTCGCACGCCGTACGGCGACCAGTTCCGGGGGGTGACGGTGCCGCGTTCGGTTTCTGTACGGGCCCGTTGAGCTGCGTAGCGACGATCGCCAATGGGTCGGGCCGGAAAAGGACCGCCCGGATGGGGGACCGGTGACCGTTTTGGCCTAGTGCGCTGCGACCCGACCTTGGTGTACCGTGCGGATTCGGCCGCTCGATTTGTTGGACTCCAAATACATGATCCATTTGGAGAACGGCGACTCGGTTGGCCCCGGCAGGCATACGGCGTCGCCGGAGCTCGGGCAGCTCCGACGCGACCGAAGTAAGGAAGTGCACCGTGGCGCAGGGCACCGTGAAGTGGTTCAACAGCGAAAAGGGCTACGGCTTCATCGCGGTCGATGGCGGGCAGGACGTCTTCGTCCACTTCTCCGCGATCGAGATGGACGGCTACAAGGCGCTTGACGACGGTCAGCGCGTCGAGTTCGAGATCGCCCAGGGGCAGAAGGGCCCGCAGGCGGAAAAGGTCCGGGTCATCGCCTGAGCTGTCGGGCCACCGGCCCGCCGCTGAGGGCTCGACCCCGTTCCGTCACCATCCCACCGCCGGTGCACCCCCGGTCGGGGATTCCCTTGCCGGCCCAGTCCGGACTCCCCCCGTTGCGCCGACACGCCATGCAGGTGTGCCTGCACAACGGAGGTCGCCTGCCGGCCGGTTGACGGTCCACTGCGGGCCGGTCCACTGCGGGGCCAGGTCGCGGCGGGCCGGTCCGGCCGGACCAGGTCGCTGGACGGGTCCGCGCCAGGACGCTGGATGGGTCCACGTTCCGGCCCCCCGGGGTTTGGTCCTGGCGCCCCGGTCCGGCTGTCCAGTTCGGCTGCCCGTTCGACCCTACTTCCGGTCCCGTCCGGGCGCCGGTCTCCCGTCGATCCCCCGGCCGCCGCCGGCCCGCCCTGGGACTCGGGTCAACCGACCCACTCGCTTGCACTCGGCATGGGAGAGTGCTAAACAAGTGGTTGGCACTCGCACCCCGTGAGTGCCAAGGTCGGGGCGGTAGGGCCACGGTCGCGGGCCCGTGGAGCGGGTGTGCGGCACATGGCCGGTCGTCGCGGGCTGTCCGGCCCGGCCGGCGGACGTCACTGTCGCACAGCGCGACGGAGTCGAGCAGGCACCCTTGGGTGTCGGCAGACCCCGTCCGCCAGTGCCGTAGTGACGTCCGAAGGTGCGTAACCAGGCGGTAGGTCGGGGTCGACAAGGCTCCGGCGGCCGTGAGTGTCCAGGAGGACAACGCCGTATGGCCAAGATGATCGCGTTCGACGAGGAGGCGCGCCGCGGCCTTGAGCGGGGCATGAACACCCTCGCCGACGCCGTAAAGGTGACGCTGGGCCCGAAGGGCCGCAACGTCGTGCTCGAGAAGAAGTGGGGCGCCCCCACCATCACCAACGATGGTGTGAGCATCGCCAAGGAGATCGAGCTCGAGGACCCGTACGAGAAGATCGGTGCGGAACTGGTCAAGGAGGTCGCCAAGAAGACCGACGACGTCGCCGGTGACGGCACGACGACGGCGACCGTCCTCGCCCAGGCGCTGGTCCGTGAGGGCCTGCGCAACGTCGCGGCCGGTGCCAACCCGATGGCCCTGAAGCGGGGCATCGAGGCCGCCGTCGCGAACGTCTCGGAGGAGCTGAGCAAGCTCGCCAAGGACGTCGAGACCAAGGAGCAGATCGCCTCCACCGCGTCCATCTCCGCTGGTGACACCAGCGTCGGCGAGATCATCGCCGAGGCGATGGACAAGGTCGGCAAGGAAGGCGTCATCACCGTCGAGGAGAGCAACACCTTCGGGCTCGAGCTGGAGCTGACCGAGGGCATGCGCTTCGACAAGGGCTACATCTCGGGGTACTTCATGACCGACCCCGACCGGATGGAGGCCGTGCTCGACGACCCGTACATCCTGATCGTCAACAGCAAGATCTCGACGGTCAAGGACCTGCTGCCGATCCTCGAGAAGGTCATGCAGTCGGGTAAGCCGCTGGCCATCATCGCCGAGGACGTCGAGGGCGAGGCCCTGGCGACCCTGGTGGTCAACAAGGTCCGGGGCACCTTCAAGTCCGTCGCCGTCAAGGCGCCGGGCTTCGGTGACCGCCGCAAGGCCATGCTGGGCGACATCGCCATCCTGACCGGCGGACAGCCGATCAGCGAGGAGGTCGGCCTCAAGCTGGACGCCGTCGGCCTCGACATGCTGGGCCGGGCCCGCAAGGTCGTGGTGACCAAGGACGAGACCACCATCGTCGACGGTGCCGGTGACGCCGACCAGATCAACGGTCGGGTCAACCAGATCCGTGCCGAGATCGAGAAGAGCGACTCCGACTACGACCGCGAGAAGCTGCAGGAGCGCCTGGCCAAGCTGGCCGGCGGTGTTGCGGTGATCAAGGTCGGCGCGGCCACCGAGGTCGAGCTGAAGGAGCGCAAGCACCGCATCGAGGACGCGGTGCGCAACGCGAAGGCCGCCGTCGAGGAGGGCATCGTCCCCGGTGGTGGTGTCGCGCTGGTGCAGGCCGGCAAGACCGCCTTCGACAAGCTGGACCTGGTTGGCGACGAGGCGACCGGCGCGCAGATCGTCAAGATCGCGCTGGACGCCCCGCTGCGGCAGATCGCCGTCAACGCCGGCCTCGAAGGTGGCGTCGTGGTCGAGAAGGTCCGCAACCTGGACGCCGGGCACGGCCTCAACGCGGCCAACGGTGAGTACGTCGACCTGCTCCAGGCCGGCATCATCGACCCGGCCAAGGTGACCCGTTCGGCGCTGCAGAACGCGTCGTCGATCGCGGCCCTGTTCCTGACCACCGAGGCTGTGGTGGCGGACAAGCCGGAGAAGACCCCGGCTGCCCCGGCCGCGCCGGGCGGCGGGGACATGGACTTCTGAGTCCAGGCTCCACGTCGTGGGGGCGGGCCGCGTCAGCGGTCCGCCCCTTCGTCATGTCGGCATCCGCCGCTGGTTCCGTCGTTTCTCCGCCTGGCTGAACGGTTCCCGGATCGAGACCGGCGCGTCGTCCGCCGGCGCCACCGGCTCCTCGGGAGACAGGTCGTCGCCCCCGTCAACCGCTGCCCGCCACTCGGCGTCCCCGTAGTCGTCCTCCGTCATACTTCCTCCTCCACCGCAACGGTAGGAGGCGCGGGCCGGCTACATCGGCAAATCGCGCGGTCTCGATGTACGCCGCCCTGCGACCGCACCGTCGACGCCGACGACGACCGCGTACCCGGATCTCCTGCCGGCGGTGGAGTCAGGCCCGCCGGCGCCGCGTCCGATGCCACACGGCGGTGGGTGTGGCGACGAGGAGGAACACGACGCCCGCGCCGTAGCAGAGCGGCATCGCCCGGAGGACACCGGCGACCCACATCACCGTGAAACTGACGACGGAGATCGAGAACAGCGTCCGGAACAGTGCCTGCCGTGGCGCCGTACCGGTGCGGGTGGCGGCTTCCTCGGCGGCGGCCGCCTGGCCGGCGGCGCCGAGCATCAGATCCGGCGCCGCGCCGCCCAACGCCGCCACCAGGCCGGGCCGGAACGTGTCGGGATTTCGCCGGTCGCCCTTAACGACCGAGTGGACGACGGCCGCCCCGCCGGACGAGAGCAGGAACTCGAGCCCTCGGGCCGCGCCGAGTCCGTCGACCGCGGCGCGGAGCGCGGTGGCGAATCCCGGGTGCTCCTGCGCCGCCAGCTCGACATCCCGGGCGAACGTGCGGCGTGCCCTGCCGCTGCGCGGGCTCTGGAACAGGTACGTGGCGCCGATGGCGTCGTCGTCGTCGAGTCGCCGCCGGATCAGCTCGGACAGCTGACGGACAGCCTCACCCAGCCCCGGATCGGGCGGCGTCTGTGCACTCTGGAGCCAGACGGTGACGTACGCCGTGGCGGCCGCCGCGTACCCCGGCAGCTCCCGGGCCATCGCCGCTCAGTCCCCACCGGTGAAGCGGATCCGGCGACGACGTGCGACCAGCAGGACCGCCGTACCGGAGGCCAGCAGTAGCCCTCCGGCCACCAGCAGCGCGACGGCCGGCGTACCGGTGACCGGCAGGCCACCGCCCGCGCCGGCATCGTCGTCGCCACCTCCCGGACCGCTGCCCGGACCGGCGCTGCCGTCGGAGGTCGGTGACCCGCAGGGCACCGCCCGGACCGTGTGCGTGGCCAGGTCCAGGCCGAGTTCCGGGTTCCGGACCACCACGACCGCACCAGGCCCGGCCGGCACGGTGAACGTGTCGTTCGCGCGGGCCGGCACCACCCGGTGCACGGCCGCGACGCCGTCGACCAGCACGGTGACCCGGGTGGCTCCGTCGGCCCGACTGCTCAGTGCGACCCGCACCCCGGCACAGGCGTCCGCGACCTCCACCGCGATGGCGTCCGGACCACAGCCCGCGGGTTCCCGGTAGGTTCCCACCATCCAGGTGACCTGCTCGGGCCCGGGTGCCCCGCCGACGAGCGCGTAGTTGTCACCGTCGGCGAGCCCACGCACCAGCGTCACCGCGCCCGGCGGCACCGGTGCCAGCTCCTCCGCCGCCGGGCTCGCCGGGGTGTACAGCCGCAGCCCGGTGACCGCGGTGGTGCCCTCGTTCGACAGGCGCAGTTCGAGCACGTGGCACTGGGCCCCGGCGGTGACCGTCAGCCGGGGGACGTCCGCGCATCCGTCAGGCTCGCGGAACACCAGGTTCACGTCCGGCAGCCCGGCACGCCGCACGACGAAGGCGTCCCGGTCGGCGGCGCCGTACCGGCGGTTGCCGCGCTCGCGCATCTCGAACCGGTCGACCGCCACACCGTTGCGCAGCACGGTCGTCGCCCACGTCTCTTCGCCGCCGATCGTGCCGGTGTCCCAGCTGAGCACCGCGACGCCGCAGCGTTCGGTCAACGTGATGGGGGGCGGATCGGCGTGCGCGGGGGACGCCGAGCCGAGGATGAGGCCACCGGCGAGCAGGACGGCGGCGCCGGGGGCAGCGAGCAGGCTACGCAACCAGGTGGGGACACGCATCAACGAAACAACCTTCGGCTGGAACGACGGTGGCAGGTCACGGCGAGGGGGCACCGCACCCCGGACCGAGCTACTCCAGCACAGCGCCGCGCCGCTGGCATGAGTCCCGGGGCACTCATATCGCGCGGGGCGGGTACTCAGGCGCCGGCCTGCGCCGGGTCGGCGACGGCACGATGGTCGACCGGACCGGCGTGGCGAGCGGACGGTTGCGGACCCGGTGCAGCCGTCAGCAACCTCAGCCCGCCGGCCCGAGGACGTCCCTCAGCCCGGTCCGTCCGGAGACACCGAGCTTCCCGTACGCCCGATGCAGGTGGTTCTCCACCGTTCGTTCGGCCACGTGCAACCGGGTGGCGATGGCTCGGGTCGACTCGCCGCGCGCCGCGGCGAGCACGACGTCCCGTTCCCGTTCGGTCAACCCGATGAGCGGGCCGGCCGCCGCCAGCGCCGGTGTGCCGGCGGGTTCGGCGGCCCTCGACTGCAGTACGGCCAGCAGCCGGGCCCGGGCCGCGGCCCGGGGCTCGCCCGCTCGTTGCCATGCGGCGGCCGCCAGCGTCGCCGCCTCCGCGGCGTGCAGGGGCATGCCGAAGCCGGCGAACCGCTGGGCGGTCGCGAGCAGCCCCGCCCCGTCGCCGGTCGATGCGCCGGCGGCGTACCGCACGACCACCTCACCCAGCACCCATCCCGCCGGTGGGGGATAGGCGGTCAGCAGGCGTACCGCGAGGTCGGCCGCGCCCAGCCGCACGAGGTCGAGGGCGCCGAGGGTCGTGCTGCCGAAGGCGCCGCCCGCACCGTGGCGAGCGATCTCGTCGCCGAGCAGGGTTCGCACACTCGCCGGATCGGCCCGGACGCTGGCCCGCCAGGCCCCGGCGCGCGCCACCTCCATCTCGAACAGGCGGTTGGGATGCTCGCCGCCCCGGTAGCGGTCCAGGTCGGCGGTGGCGGCGGCGAGCTCCTCCTCGTCGCCGCACTGCGCCGCTGCCTGTACCCGCACCGCCGCCGCCCATCGGCACACCGGCCGCAGCGACCCTTCGGCGACGACGAAGGACTCCCTGGCCCAGCGCAACGCGGTCGCCGGCCGGCCGAGCATCAGGCCGATCATGCCGAGCGCGAAGGCGCTCAGCGCCTGCGCGGTCCGGTCCGGCGGATGCAGGCTCGACTGGTACGACGCCTCGGTCTGGGCGAACCCGCCGGCCGGGTCACCCAGGACGCAACGCAGCCAGCCGCCCGCCGGCCGCATGCTGTCGGCGTGCACCAGGCTCGGGCCGGTGTGCCGCGCGGCCAGTGGGACGGCCCGCGCGATGAGCCCGGCCGCGTCGGCGTACCGGCCGGCGAGCATCAGCGCCGCCGCGGCCGCGCTGGCCGCCGTGACCCGCGACTCGACCGGGTCCGCGTCGTCGCCCGGCGAACCCGGACCAGCACCCTGCGCCGTCGTCTCGAACACGGCCAGCGCCGCGTCGACCGTCGCGCAGTCCAATCCGTACGAGCGCAGGTAGAGGCGGGACACGTCGAGCTGTCCGGCCAACTCCGGGCCGGCCACCTCGGCCGCGTCGAGGACCGCCCGCGCTGCCGCCAGGTCGTCGGCATGATGTGCGAGCGCGGCGGCGTGCTGGACGGCGATCTCCAGCCGCTCGGTGGCGTTCGTGGCCTTGCCGGCCAGATCGGCGCAGCGCAGCAGGGCCTCGTCGATGCGCCCGAGGCAGAGCATGGCGCGTACCTCGGTCAACCCTGCCGCGACCCCGGCACCGTTGTCGTAGGCGTGCCAGGCCAGCCGCTCGGCCAACGCGTACTCCCGGATCAGGGCCGCCTGCTCGGCGGCCTGAAGCATCCGCTGCGGGTGTACGGTGCCACCCCCGTCGAGGCGCCAGATCGCGGTCCGCATCACGTCTTCGCTGCGCCGCGCACCGGTGCCGTCGATGGCGTCCGCGAGCCGACGGCTGTGCCGCACCCGGGCCAGCCCGGGCAGATCGGCGCGCAACAACTCGCCGTACAGCGGATGGCTGAGCCGGACGACGCGGCGCCGACCGGTGGTGCCGACCGTGACGAGGCCACGTCGCTCCAGCGTTTCGAGGGTGGCCTCACCGGCGAGTTCGACCGCGACCGGCAGCGGCAGGGGTTCACCGAGCGCGAGCGTCTCCAACGCGTCCCGTTCGGCCGGATCCCGGACGGCGAGCCGGTCGCGGAGCAGTTCGACCAGCCGCGCCGCCCGGCCGAGCGAGGCGGTCAGCCGCCAGACCCCGTCCGCCAGGCGCAGGTTGCCGCCGTCCAGGGCCGAGATCAGCAACTCGCGCAGGAAGAGCGGGTTGCCTCCGGTGGCCGCACGGAGCTGGCGCAGCGTGCGACCCTCGACGGGACCGCCCAACGCGGCGCCGATCAGCCTGTCGGTCTCGGCGGCGGTGAGCGCGTCAAGGTCCACCCGGACAACGCCGTGGTCCTTCCAGAGCGCGGTGAGCGGACCGGGTACGGCCGCTTCGGCGCGTACGGTGGCGAGCAGGGTGAGGGCACGCTCGGCGACGAGCTGGTGGATCACGATCGCCGAGATCTCGTCGAGTTGGTGCAGGTCGTCGACGAGAAGCACGGTGCGCGTCCCCCGGGTGAGCCCGCGCAGCACGTGCAGCCCGCGCTCGACGAGTCCGACCGGTGCGGCCGCGTCCGGCGGAAGTGCCCCGGTCGGGGCGGGCAGCAGGCCGGCGAGCCCGCTCAGGGGCAGTCGGGAACTTCCTGCGGCCGGCCGAGCCACCAGCATCCGGTGGCCGGCCGCCTCGGTGCCCGACGCCACCTCCTGGGCGAGTCGCGTCTTGCCCACCCCCGGTGTCCCGGCGATCAGGGCGCCACAGCGGCCGCCGCCGAACACCGCCCGGGTCACCACCGCCAGCTCGCGATCGCGCCCGATCAGCGGCAGCATGTCCGGGCCAGGCAGCATGCCGGCAGCGCAACTCCGCACCCGAGGCGTGACCTGAGCCGTTCGGTCCGGTTCTCCCCGTCGCAGCCGGTCGAAAACCGTGGCCGCCGTCGTCGGTGCAGCTGACATCCGACTAGAGCTGCTTGCGGTAGAGGAAGAACACCCGCTCGATCCGCGCCCCGGTGCTGCCGGCGTAGAACGGCACCGGCCCGACCCAGCCGATCTCGACCCGCAGATGTCCGGCCGCCCACTGGTCGCGCAGGCAGCGGCGGAGCAGCACGCCGCCGATCCCCAGCCCCTGGGCGGCGGGTGCGGTGCCCATCGGACCGAACCAGCTCGGCCGGGACGAGCCGTACGCGGCGAAGCCGAGCAGTTCCGGCGTACCGCCACCGGTGGGCGTACGGACGGCGACGTGGCAGCCGGCGCCCGCTCGACCGACCGAGTGCAGCAACTCGACGTCCCAACTGCCGCCGAAGGTCGACCGGGCGAACCCGGTCAACATCTCCAGATCTGCCGGCTCGGCTCGGCGTACCGTGACGCCCTGCTCCGCCAACCGTCGCTCGGCCGCCTCGGTGGGACGCAGCCCAGGAGCGGACTCGGTGGAGAGGTCGACGGTCATGTTCCAGGCGGTGCCCTCGGGGCTGTACCCGAGGGCCAGCACGGTGCAGATCGCCGGGGTGTACCGGACGTCGATGCCGGGCCAGACGTAGTGCGGCGGATTGCCGACGACGCGTACCTGGGACGCACCGAGCCCGGCGAGGGCCTGCTCCACCCGCGACACCAGCGCCCGGCCGATGCCCCGCCGTCGCCGGTCGGGATGCACAGCGACCAGGTCGAGGTGCCCGGTGGACCGGTCCGAGCCCCGGTCGGCCATCGAGCCGAGCGCGACCCCGGCGAGCGCGCCGTCCTGCCAGGCGACCACCCCTACGGTACGGCGTCGCCCGGCGGCACCCGGCAGCGGCGAGTCGTCCCGGAGCCGGGCCACGATTTCCGCCGCCTCGGCCGAGTCGTCGGGCAGATCCAGCGCCGCCCGGCAGAGTTCCACCACGGCGGGCACCTGGTCGTCGGTCAACTCGGTCAGCGACGGCGCGGCAGTCATGGTCGCCGACCCTACCCGCCGAGATCGCCGGTCGGCGGCGACGGCCGGGCCACGGCTACCGGTTCGGCTGGCCGGCCTGCCGGGCGGCCTGGACCGCCGCGTACGCGTCGACCAGGCCGGCACCGGTGATGTTGCGTATCGAGCCGCAGGTGTCGGTGCGCTCGCCCGGCTCGGCGGTCGGCCTGGCCGGCGTGGCGGTGTCCAGCAGGATGCGTCGGGTCGTCTCCAGGTCGCCGACCAGCGCCGGATTGGCCGACCACATCAACGCGACCACCCCGGCCAGGTGCGGTGCCGCCATCGAGGTGCCGCTCAGCTTGCCGTACCCGCCGCCGGGCAGCGCCGAGAGCACGTCGTCGCCCGGCGCGACCAGGTCCGGTTTGGTCATCCCGCCGGGCACCGGACCCCGACTGGAGAAGTAGGTGACCCGGCGCTGCCGGTCGACCGCGCCGACGGTGAAGACGTCCGGGTACGGCGCGGGCGGGTCGTCGATCGAGCCGCAGGCGGAGCCGGTGTTACCGGCGGCGGCGACGAAGAAGACGCCGGCCGCCGCGAGCGCCGAGGTGGCCGGCTGCAGGGTGTCCGGCGCGCAGCCCTCGATCGCCGGACAGCCCCACGAGTTGCTGAGCACCTGGGGTGCCCGGTCCGGGTGGCCGTCGGTGAACGGGTCCGCGCCGGGCGGGAACGGCGCCAGCATGAACTGGAGACAGTCCAGGTAGCGCGCGGGATTGCCGAGGTTCCGGTCGAGGTTCACGCAGCCGACCCACTCCGCGCCCGGCGCCACCCCGACCCGCTGCCCGCCGACGGCGGTGGCCAGGGTGTGCGTACCGTGCCCGCCCAGGTCGGTGGGGGATCGGGAGCCGTTCCACGGGTCGTACCAGGAGTCGTCACCGCCCCGGAAACCGGCGGCGAGCGCGGGGTGCCGGCCGTCCACTCCGGAGTCCGAACTCCCCACCACGATGCCCGAGCCGTCGACGCCGAGCTGCGACCAGACCCGGTCCGCGCCGATCAGGCCCAGGTTCCAGCTGGGTACCGCCGGTGCCGGCTCGGCACCACGCTCCGGGGACCCGCTGGCCGGCAGCGGGCGCAACCGCTGGCTGACCAGTACCCGGTCGACGTCCGGCCGCCGGGACAGCCAGGCCCGTACCGCCGTGCCGCCGTCCACCTCGACCGCGTTGACCAGGTAGTACGGCGTGTAGTCCAGGTGCAGCCGGTCGAGTTCCCGGCGCAGGTCCGCCTGGGAACGCTCGGCGGTCTCGACCAGCCGGCGGTACACCTCCCGACCCCGGGCCTGTCGACCGGCCGGCCCGGTCAGCGCAGGCACCGCGGTCAGGTCAGTCTGTTCCCGAAGGACCACGAAGAGCCGCTCACCGTGCCAACCGGGGGCGCCGAGCCCGGCGTACACCGCACCGGTGGCGAGCAGCAGGACCCCGGCGACGGCGGCGGCGACCGGCCGGCGCGGGATCGGTGCGGAGGGGCGGCCGAGGCCGACGCCGTACCCGATGCCGAGCAGCAGTGCGACGGCGAGCGAGCAGCCGGCGGCGACGGCGGCCCAGAACGGCACGTCCCGGGCGGTGGAGAGCAGCAGCGTGATCTCCTCCGGGTCGACCAGGGCCAGCGGACCGGCGGCGGCGATGCCGACCAGCCAACCGACCGGGGCGGAGCCGACCGGCCGGTGCCCGGCTTCCGCCGCGCCGGTCCCGGCCGTCGACCGGGCCCGGGATGTCACCCGGAGGGCGGCGATCGCGAAACCGGCCGGTGGGAGGACGAGCAGCGCGGCGAGTTGCGCGCCGGACTGGCCGATCCCGCCCGCGACCAGTGCCAGCGCCACCCCGGCGACCAGGCCGCCGACCAGGACCAGCCGGACCCCACCCACCGCCCGCTCCGGTGCCGGGCCGCCGTGGATCGCGGCGTGCTCCGGTGCCGGGCCGCCGCCGTGGCTCGTCACCTGTTCCGGGGCGGGGCCGCTACCGCGGTTCGCGGCGCGTTCCGGGGCGGGGCCGCCGCTCGTGGCCGGTCGTTCGTAGCCGGCCCAGAACCGTCCATCCAGGATGGCGGCGGCCAGCCAGCCGACCGCGGCCGAGGCGAGCAGCGCGCAGACCGTCTCCAGTACACCGCCCAGGGCGCCCAACCAGACCCAGGGCAGCAGCAGGGCGAGTCCACCGGCCACGGCCAGACCGGTCGCCGCAGGCTCGGCGCGGACCCGCTCCGGCCGGCCGCCGAGGCGCCGGATCAGCAGGGCACCCAGTCCGGCCAGCGCGGCCAGCCCGCCGAGATAGGCCTCCGGCAGGGTGAGCGGCACCGCCCGGAGCAGCCCGAGCGTGCCGAGCGCGATCGCGCCGAGCAGCCAGGCGCGGCCGGCGGCCCGGACGGCCGCAGAGCGGGGGAGCACGGCCAGCAGTCCGGCGGGTACCCCGACGAGCAGCGCGGTCACCACCCCGGTCACCGGCCAGAGCCAGACCTGCTGATCGAGGCCGGAGACGAGCAGGACCTGTTCGACGAGCCAGGCGACGCTCTGGCTGCCGACGGTCGCGCCGACCGCCCAGACCCCGACCAGTGCGGCGGCGACCACCGGCCAGACCCCGCCCCCGGCCCCCGGCATCGGCCGGGCCGGGGGCGCCGGCCACACCTGGCGCGGCGGCCAGGGTTGCGGTGGGCCCGCCGGCCACGGCTGGTACGGAGCCGACGGCGACTGGTGCGCGGCCGGCGGCCAGGGGTGGTGCGGTGTAGGCGGCAACGGCTGCTGCGGTCCTGGCGGCGACGGTGGCGCCGGCCGGGACGGTTCGTCGGGCGGCGGTGGCGGACCATCCTGCATGTCGGAACAGTACGACGTCGCGCGGCGCAGCGCCGACCTCGGCCGCCGCGCGTACGCCGCGTTCAGTTCTCCGCCGCCTCCGCCGCCTCCGCCGCCTCCGCCGCCTCGGCGGTGGCGTTGCGCAGCCGGCTCACCAACTGTTCCAGCGCGGCGACCTCGGCGCGCAGGGCGGCCCGGCCCTGTCGGGTGAGCCGCAGCCAGGTGCAGGGGCGGCGTCCCTCGTACCCCTTGATCACCCGGAGCAGTTCGGCCTGTTCGAGGATGCGCAGGTGCCGGTTGAGGTTGCCGTCGGTCAGCCCCAGCTCGTCCCGGAGGGTGGCGAACTTGCACTCCCGGGTCTCACTCAGCACGGTGAGGATGCCGAGGCGGACCCGCTGGTGCACGGTGTCGTCCAGGGCCAGTGCCGGATGCGCGGGAGTCGGCCGGTCGTCAGGCATTTGGGAGGCGTCTGGTGCGGGCCGCGCGTACGGCGGCGAAGACGACGAGCGGCAGCGCCATAAGGACAAGGTAGTGCCCGGGGCGGAGCGAAAGCTGGCCGCCGAGCGAGCCGGAGGCGCCGCCGAGGATGTTGGTTGCCCAGGGTGGCAGGTAGCCCAGCGGGGAGGCGCAACACAGCCAGGCGGTGAGCAGGACGATCCAGGTCCCGGCGGCGGCCAGACCCGGACTGCGCTCGGCCCAGGCGAGCGCCAGCACGGCCACCGCGACCGGCAGCAGCGGCGTACTCAACAACCCCTGCCAGATCCAGTCGGGTGCGGGGGCAAGGATGTCGGGCCGGACCTCCGTTTCCGGTACCGCCGCGAGGACCGCGAGCAACAGCAGCACCCCGAGACCGGCGCCGGCGAAGAGTGGCCAGGAGACCCGCAAGCCGAGCCGCCGGGCACGCATGGTGTACCAGGCGGCGGTCACGGCGAACAGCAGGGGGGTGCCGACGAACCAGAAGGCGTACGACAGGACCGGGTGCCGCTGCCTGTCGGGGAGCCCGGCCCAGAAAGGATGGTCGATGCTGAGGGCGTTCGGCTGGTCGAAGGGCGTCTGGTAGAGCGCGATACTGGCCAGCAGCATGACGGCGATGGCGAGCGCCGGCAGCCAGGCCCCGCCGTGCGTCCGGGTGCGGGTGCGGGTGCGCAGCCGGTCCAGTTCGGCCAGGATCTCCGCGGACCGCTCCTTGTCGGTGGAACCCATCACAACCTCCTCGACCTTGCGGCGGTATCGACTTTGCATCAGCGCGTTACTCTGCAATGCAAAGCATATGGCCACTGTCAATCCTCCGCCGGCGACTCCGTCGGAAGTGACACCGGGGAACGCGCCCCGGACATCGCTGCGGCTACCGTTGACGGGTGCGTGATCCCAGCCTTTCCCGGAACACGGCCAGCCGGCTCTCCCCGTCCCGCCGCGCCGCCGACCTGCGTCGGCTCCGGAGCGAGCGGTTCGACGTACTCGTCATCGGTGGTGGGGTGACCGGCGCGGGCGCCGCACTCGACGCGGCCTCCCGTGGGCTCAAGGTGGCCCTGGTGGAGGCCCGCGACTTCGCCGCCGGGACCTCCAGCCGGTCCAGCAAACTGATCCACGGCGGGCTGCGCTACCTGGAACAACTGGAGTTCCACCTGGTCCACGAGGCGCTCACCGAGCGCGGCCTGCTCGCCACCCGGCTCGCCCCGCACCTGGTCCGCCCGGTGCCGATCCTGGTGCCGTTGCCGCCTGGCAGCGGTCCGGCCGGGCTCGCCGGGCGGGCCTGGCGGCGCTCCTACTACGGCACCGGGGTCGCGGCCTACGACGCCTTCGCCGGGATCTTCGGCGGCGGGCGGGGGATGCCGCTGCACCGGCACCTCACCCGCGAGGGCGCCCGGCGGACCTTCCCCAGCCTGCGCGCCGACGCCATCTCCGGGGCCATCCGCTACTACGACGGCCAGGTCGACGACGCCCGCCTGGTGGTCACCCTGGCCCGCACCGCGGCCAGCCTCGGCGCCGCGATGGTGACCAGCGCCCGGGTCGTCGGCCTGCTCCGGCAGGCCCGCGAGGTGACCGGGGTACGGATCCGCGACATGGAGGCGCCGCCCGGCTCACCGGACGCCGAGTTCGAGGTGCAGGCCCGCACCGTCATCGCCGCCACCGGGGTGTGGAGCGACGACATGTCCGAACTCCTCGGCGACGTCGGAGTGCGGCGCGGCGTGCGGGTACGCGCATCCAAGGGAGTGCACCTGGTGGTGCCCCGCTCGGCGATCACCGGCGACGCCGGGCTGATCCTGCGTACCCCGACCTCGGTGCTCTTCGTGATCCCGTGGGGCGGGCACTGGATCATCGGCACCACCGACACCGACTGGCGGCTCGACCGGGCCCACCCGGCGGCCTCGGCCCGGGACATCGACTACCTGCTCGACCAGGTCAACACCGTGCTGGACCGGCCGCTGACCACCGCCGACATCGAGGGCGTCTACGCCGGGCTGCGCCCGCTGCTGGGCGGCGAGGCGGACTCGACCTCGAAACTCTCCCGCGAGCACGCCGTGTACGAGCCGATGCTCGGGCTGCTACTGGTGGCCGGCGGCAAGTACACCACCTATCGGGTGATGGCCGCCGACGTGGTCGACCGGGCCGCCCGCCGGCTCGGCGGGGTACGCCCGTCCCGCACCGCCGACCTGCCACTGGTCGGCGCCGACGGGTACGCCGCGCTGTGGCGGGACCGGGCCGACCTGGCCCGCCGGCACGGGGTGCAGGCCGGGGTGGTCGAACACCTGCTGGAGCGCTACGGCAACCTCGCCACCCACCTGCTGGACATGGTCGACGCCGACCCGCTGCTCGGCTCTCCGCTGGCCGGAGCACCGGAGTACCTCGCCGCCGAGGTGGCGTACGCGGCTCGGGCCGAGGGGGCGCTGCACCTCGACGACGTGCTGACCCGGCGTACCCGGATCTCGTTCGAGACGGCGCACCGGGGCGCCGAGTCGGCCGAGCAGGCGGCCGAGATCATGGGCCGGGTGCTCGGCTGGGACGCCCCGGTCCGGGCCCGCGAGATCGAGCACTACCTGGCCCGGGTGCAGGCGGAACGGCAGTCGCAGCGGATGCCGGACGACGCCACCGCCGACGCGGCCCGCATCGGTGCGCCGGACGTCCGGGGTTTCGCGGCCGACCGGGGCGCCGGCCTGGACGGGGCGGAGTTGCCCGGCTGACCTGCCCGGTGGATACCGGCGAGCCGGGCGACGGTCACTGTGCGGTGCGTCGCTCCCGCCCCTAGCCGTCGGCCGGGAGCACCTTGCCGGGGTTGAGCAGCCCGGTCGGGTCGAGCGCGTCCTTGATCGCCCGGTGCACCCGCAGGCCCACCGGCCCGATCTCCCGGGCCAGCCAGTCCCGCTTGAGCAGGCCGACCCCGTGCTCGCCGGTGCAGGTGCCGCCGAGCGAGAGACCGAGTTGCATGATCGCGTCGAACGCACGCCGGCCCCGCTCCAGGCTCGCCGGGTCGGCCCGGTCCACCACGATGTTCGGGTGCATGTTGCCGTCACCGGCGTGCCCGACCACGCCGATCGGCACGTCGTACTCGGCGGAGATCCGGGTGACGCCGTCGAGCAGCGCCGCCAACGCGTCCCGGGGTACCGCGACGTCGTCGATGACCAGCCCGCCGTTGCCGTCCGGATAGCTGGCGGCGGCGAACCGTTCCATCGCCGGGTGCGCCAGCCGGCGGGCCTGGAGCAGGGCGGCCGCCTCCTCCGCGTCGGTGGCCGCGAAGACCTCGTCGGCGCCGCTCGCGGTGCAGACCTCGGCCAGCACCGCCAGGTCGGCGGCGGCCCGGGTCCCGGTGTCGGCGGCGGCCAGCAGCAGCGCCTCGGCGTCGGTCCGCAACCCCATCGGCCGGTACGCCTCGATCGCGCCGAGATGGGTGCGGTCCAGCAGTTCCAGCAGGCTCGGGCTGAGTCCCCGGGCGGAGATCTCCCCGACCGCCCGGCCGGCGGCGGCGGTGGACGGGAAGACCGCGACCAGGGTCAGCGACTCCTCGGCGGCCGGGCGGAGCGAGACGGTCACCTCGGTGATCACCCCGAGGGTGCCCTCGGAGCCGACGAAGAGCCGGGTCAGGTCGTACCCGGCGACCCCCTTGGCGGTACGCCGTCCGGTGCGCAGTACCTCGCCGTCGGCCAGCACCACCTCCAGGCCGAGGACGTACTCGGTGGTGACGCCGTACTTGACGCAGCACATCCCACCCGCGTTGGTCGCCACGTTGCCGCCGATGGTGGACGACTCCCAGGAGCCGGGGTCGGGCGGATAGCGCAGGCCGTGCTTGGCGACGGCGGCGGCCAGCATCGCGTTGACCACCCCGGGCTGGACCACCGCGATCCGGTTCACCGGGTCGACCTCACGGATCTCGTCCATCAGCGCGGTGGAGAGCAGCACCGCCCCGTCGACCGCGTTGGCGGCCCCGGCCAGCCCGGTCCGGGCCCCCTGCGGCACCACCGGTACGCCGTGCGCGGCGGCGGCCCGGACCACGGCGACCACCTCCCCGGTGGTCCGGGGCCGGACCACCACGGCCGGCGTACCGGCAGCGCAGAGGTCCGCCTCGTCGCGTTGGTGGCCGCGGAGCAGGTCGGGGTCGGTCAGTACGGCGGACTCGCCGAGCGCCGCCCGCAGGTCGTCGAGAAGATCCGGCATGCCTGGGAGGCTAGTCGTCGACACGTACGCCGACCATGGTCGTTTTCGGCCGGCAGGGAACACCTCGGACAACGGGGTCGAGGTGCACCGCGCGGTCCGGACGGGTTCGGCGGGTACGTCAGCGGGTAGTCCCCGCCATGCGCTCTGTCCGGACCACCGTGGCGAAAACGCCCGTGGAGCTGGATCGGGAGCGGATCGCCAAGCTGGCGAAGGAGCTTCGGAACCGGTCCCGGGCCACCATACGGGACCGCTGGTACGCCGTACGGTTCAACCTGATCCTGGCCCTCCAGGCCGCGGTGGCGGCCGCGCTGGCCTGGATCGGCTCGCACGAGTTCCTGGGCAACCCGTCGCCGGTCTTCGCACCGATCTCCGCGATCGGTACCCTCGCCTCCTCGGTTGGTCAGCGATTCCGCCGGACCGTCGAAATGATCTTCGGCATCGCGATCGGCATCGGCATCGGCGACGCGCTGGTCTACGCCGCCGGTAGCGGGCCGTGGCAGCTCGGTCTGATCGTCTTCCTGTCGATCGTGGTCACCATCTTCCTCGGCGGCGGCCCGGCCGTGATCAGCCAGGCGGCGGCCACCGCCGTGCTGATCGTGACCATCGAGGCGCCGCTGCGGGGCACCATCGAGTCTCCCCGGGTGATCGACGCGCTGATCGGCGGCTTCTCCGGGCTCGTGGTCCTCGCGCTGCTGCTGCCGCTGAACCCGTTGCGGGTGGTGGACCGGGCGGCCCGGCCGGCGCTGGGCCAACTCGCCGACGAACTCTCCGAGACCGCGGAGGCGCTGAAGGCTCGGGACGCGCCCCGGGCACAGGCCGCGCTGGACCGGCTCCGCCAGGTGGAGGCGCACCTTCAGGGCTTCGAGGAGGCGCTCAAGGGCGGCCGGGAGACCGCGCTGCTGGCACCGTTGCGCTGGCACCGCCGGGGCGCGCTGTTCCGGTACGTGGAGAGTTCCGAGTACATCGAACACGCCGTGCACAACAGCGGAACCCTGGTCCGGCGGGCGGTCACCGCGCTGGAGGACGACGAGCCGATTCCGGAGGCCATGTCCAACGCGGTGGCGTCGCTTGCCGAGGCGGTACAGCTGCTGCGCAGGGAACTCGGGCAGGGCGTACGCCCGGACGCCACGCGGGAGCAGGCGCTGCAGGCGATCGGCCAGGCCGGTCGGGCGTACGCCGAGGGGGTCGGGTTCTCCGGCAGCGTGGTGATCGCGCAGCTGCGTACCACCGGCAGTGACCTGCTCCGGGCCACCGGCATCGAGCGGCTGGAGGCGAACCAGCTCGTCCGCCGGGCGGCGGGCGGGCACGCCGACGCCGCCGTCACGGAGGCCGCCCAGCAGCCCGAATTCTCGTCGTCGGACCGGCCCGCCGAGCGCACCTCCTCGGACCGCGGCCCGGCCCGGTAGCCCGGCGATCGGACCCCGGCCCGGCCCGGTAGCCCGGCGATCGGACCCCGGCCCGGCCCGGTAGCCGGGACGGCCGGGTCAGCGGGGGGTCGACAGGGCGGTCAGCAGGCGGTCGACGTGTGCGGCGGTGCTGCCCAACCCGATGCTCGCGCGCAGCGCGGTCGGCGGCAGGTCCCGCCGTCCGCTCCGGGTGGCAGCCTCGGCGAGCAGCCGTCGGGCCAGCGGATGCGCGCAGAACAGCCCGTCTCGCAGCCCGATCTGCCAGTGCTGGGCGAGATCGGCCGCGACCGCCGCCGAGTCCCGGCCGGCGACCACGAACGACACGATGCCGACCCGGGGTGCGCTCGGGTCGAAGGTGCGCAGTTCGACCACGTCCGGCAGGGCGGCGAGCCCGGACCGCAGCCGGCCGAGCAGGGACTGCTCCTGCGCGTACAGCGCCTCGCGGTCCGCCTCGGCCAGGGCGACACAGACCGCGGCCAGCGCCACCGCGCCGAGCAGGTTGGGGGTGCCGGCCTCGTGCCGGGCGGGCCCGTCGACCCAGCGCACGTCGTGGGTGGCCGCCCCGACCCCGAGGGTCGCCCCGCCGCCGGCCAGGTACGGCGGTGCGGCGTCCAGCCAGTCCGCCCGTCCGGCCAGTACGCCGATCCCGAACGGCGCGTACAGCTTGTGTCCGGAAACGGCCACGTAGTCGACCGTCAGGGCGGCGATGTCCAGTTCGGCGTGCGGGGCGAGCTGGGCGGCGTCCAGTGCGATCCGAGCGCCGTACCGGTGGGCGATCCGGGCCAGCTCGGCGACCGGCCAGCACTCGCCGGTGACGTTGCTCGCCCCGGTCACCGCGACCAGGATCGGTGCGCCGCCGCCGCTGCCCCGGCGCAGTTCCCGCAGTGCCGCGTCGACCGCCCGGACGGCCTCCCCGGCCGAGCCGGGCACCGGCAACCGGACCGCACCGGCGGGCCAGGACAGCAGGTTGGCGTGGTGCTCGGCCGCGAAGGTCACCACCCGGGTGCCCGGCGGCAGTGCCCGGGACAGCAGGTTGAGCGCGTCCGTCGTGTTGCGGGTGAAGACGACGTGGTCGTCGGGGCGTACCCGGAGGAAGTCACCGACGTCCTGCCGGGCCCGCTCGTACGCCAGCGTGCTGCGCCGGGAGAGCGCTCCGGCGCCCCGGTGCACGCTGCCGTACCAGGGCAGCAGCTCGGCCACCGCGTCGGCGGCGGCTCGCGCGCAGGGCGCGGTGGCGGCGTAGTCGAGGTTGACCTGGCCCGGCACCCCGAGTATGCCGAGCGGACCGCTGGCGGTGCCCCCGGAGCCGACCACCGGCCCCGGTGCGGTCGGCGTCGCTACGCCGGCAGAGCGGGCGGGTGCGGGGAAGAGACCGGTGCTCATCGCGCATACCTCCGAAGGTCAGGGACCCCGGAGCGGGCGGGAACGGGGTCCGCGCTTGCCCGGTGCGGAACCGCACCAGGCCCGGTCATCACCCGGGGCACCCCACCGCGAACCTCGACGAGGGTTGCCGGCCAGCAAGCCGGGGCTTGGACGCTGGCACTCGTGACCTGCCGGGAAGCATAACCAAGCCGGATGCGGTCCGGCCAGGCTGTCCGGAGGAACTACGCTGATCGCATGGCCGACACCCCGCCCGGTGCGGCGGCACCCCAGCCGCCGTCGCCGACCCCGCCGTGGCCGACCGCCCCGGCGTGGCAACTCTCGCAGCCGGCAGGCAGCGTGCCGGAGGCGATGGGCGGTGCGCCGCACGGCAACGCGCCGCAGTCCGCAGACGGCGGACCGCAGCCGGCAGGCAACGCGTCGCAGCCGGCGGCGCCCGAGCGGCGGAGCCGGGCCCGCCTGCTGATCGCGATCGGGGCGATCACGCTCATCGTCGTCTGCGCGGTGCTGATGGCGTGGGAGCTCGTGTCGCCGGCCGGGGTCACGCCGCCGCTGATCGGGTTGGTCGCGGCGGCGCTGCCGGTGCCGGTGCTGGTCGCCTGCTTCCTCTGGCTCGACCGGTACGACCCGGAGCCGGTCAAGTATCTCGCCTTCTGCCTCGGCTGGGGCGCGGCGGTCTCCACCTACGTGGCGCTGCGCACCAACACGTTCGCGGCAGACACACTGGAGCTGCCCCTCCCGCTGGTCGGGGTGCTGGTCGCGCCCTTCATCGAGGAGCTGACCAAGGCGCTCGGGCCGCTGCTGCTCCTGCTCTACCAGCGCCGCAAGTGGTCCGGGATCACCGACGGAATCGTCTACTGTGGCCTGTCGGCGGTCGGGTTCGCGATGGTCGAGAACATCCTCTACTTCGGCCTGCACGGCTATGCCGAGGGCGCCGACCAGTACGGCCCGGCCACGGGTGCGCAGAACGTCTTCGGGATCTTCATCCTGCGGGTCCTGATCAGCGGTTTCGCCCACCCGCTCTTCACCGCGATGACCGGCATCGGGCTGGGCATCGCCGTCCGGTCGGCCAGTCGCCCGATCCGGATCGTCGCCCCGCTCGCCGGCCTGCTGCTGGCGATGATCCTGCACGGCGCCTGGAACCTGGCCGCCACCCTCACCCAGCTCGCCGGAGAGCCGCTGATCCTGCTCTACAGCTACGTCGGGCTGATGGTGCCGATCTTCCTGGGCGTCGTCGGGCTGGCCGTCTGGGTCCGGAGCTGGGAGGGGCGGCTCACCCAGCGCCGGCTTCCCGAGTACGTGTCGACGGGTTGGCTCACCCCGCCCGAGCTGGCCGCGCTCGGCACCCTCGGGCGGCGACACGCGGCCGGCCGCTGGGCCCGGCGGGTCGCCGGTGACGAGGGTGTCAAGGCGATGCGGGCATTCCAGACCTCGGCGACCCGGCTCGCCCTGCTCCGCGACGGACTGGTGCGCGGGCTGGAGCGGCAGCCGGGGCGGCTGGCCCGGCAGGTCGACGAGGAACGCCGGCTGCTCGACGCGATCCAGGCGGCCCGCAGGGTCTTCGTGGGGCGCGATCCGCAGGCGCCGGCCGGAGTCTGGGACGGTTCCCGCTACCACCTGTCGTTCCCGGACGGCTCACGCCGCACCCTGCCGGCGCCGGCCGAGCCGGTGGTGCCGATCCCGGTCGTCCTGGTGGCACCGCCGCCGCGCCCGATGGTTCCGGTCAGGCCCGGTCATCCACCGCTACCCGGCTACCACCGCCCGTACACCGGCCAACCGAGTCCGTACGCGGGCCCGCCAGCCCGGTACCCCGGCCCACCGAGTCCGTACGCCGGGCCACCGGCCCCGCACGCCGGGCCACCGAGTCCGTATGCCGGGCCACCGGCCCCGTACGCCGGGCCACCGAGTCCGTACGCCGGCCCGCCAGCCCCGTACGCCGGGTCACGGTCCCCGGATGCCGGCCCGCCGGGTACGTACGACGGGTCGTCCACGCCCGGCTCCGGACCGGCCGGGCCCTGGCCGGGTCCGTACCACCGCTGAACTGCCTTCCGTCGACGGTCGGGAGGCGGAGCGGGGGCGGTTGTCAGTGGCGGCGGGTCACAGGTAGAGGCCGGTGGAGTCGGTCTCCACCCGCCGGGCGGCCACGGCGTGCACGTCGCGCTCGCGGAGCAGGACGTACTCCCGGCCGTGCAGCTCGACCTCGGAGCGGTCGTCCGGGTCGAACAGCACCCGGTCACCGGAGACGATGGAGCGCACGTTCGGACCGACACCCACCGCGGTCGCCCAGGCCAGTCGCCGGCCCATCGAGGCGGTCGCCGGGATGACGATGCCGGCGGTCGAGCGGCGCTCGCCCTCGCCGTTGTCCGCCCGGACCAGCACCCGGTCGTGTAGCAGGCGGATGGGCAGGCCGTTGTCGTTGGTTTCCTCGGCGGTCACGACGGAACGGTACCGTGTGCGGCCACCAGGCAGGTTGGGTGCCCGCCGCCCCGCCGGCCGCTCCGAGCCGGCCAGCGCCGGTGCCGCTACCGTAGGAGGGCCGATTCCGCCGTGGGAGGTGCGCTTGCGCCGTTTCGAGCAGCTACGAGCAAGGATCCGTCGCGCGTACTTGTCCGGGCGGTCGTCGAGTCCGGCCGGCGCGGTCGAGGCGGCGGAGGGCCACCCGGCGGCCGCGCCCGAGCCGGTGCCCGGGACGGCGCCGGTCGGGAGTGAACCGGCCCGGGAGGTGCACCCGTCGACGTCGAGCCGGGACGACGCGGACGTACCGCACGCGCTGCGGATCGCCGCCGCCTGGTCGTGGCGTCTGATCGTCATCGGTATCGTCGCCTGGGCGTTGCTGCGGGTGGTCGGCACCATCCGGATCGTGATCATCCCGCTGGCGATCGCCCTGCTGCTCTCCGCCCTGCTGGCCCCACTGGTCGGACTGCTGCTCCGGGCCCGCTTCCCCCGGTCCCTGGCCACCGCGCTGGTGCTGGTCGCCGGCCTGGCGGCGGTGGTGGGCACGCTCACCCTGGTGGTCAACGAGTTCATCCAGGGCGTACCCGACCTGAGTCGCAACGCCACCAGAGGTATCCGGCAGATACAGGAGTGGCTGAAGACCGGCCCGCTGCACATGTCCGACAACCAGCTCAACTCGTACATCGAGCAGGGCGAGAAGTGGATCAACGAGAACACCCAGTCGCTGACCAGCGGGGCGGTCTCCACGGCCGCGACCGTCGCCGAGTTGCTCACCGGGGCGCTGCTGGTGCTCTTCGCCACCTTCTTCTTCCTCCGCGACGGTGAGAAGATCTGGCGCTTCATGGTGCGGCTGCTTCCGTTGGCCGCCCGGTGGCGGGTCGACGACGCCGGTCGGGCCTCCTGGTCGACGCTGGTCGCGTACGTCCGGGCGACCGTACTCGTCGCGTTCATCGACGCGGTCGGGATCGGCATCTTCCTGGTGATCTTCGACGTCCCCTTCGCGTTCCCGCTGGCCGCGCTGGTCTTCCTCGGCGCGTTCATCCCGATCGTCGGCGCCACCCTCTCCGGCGCGGTGGCGGTGCTGGTCGCGCTGGTCGACAGTGGCTGGCTGCGGGCGCTGGTCATCCTCCTCGTGGTGATCGGGGTGCAGCAGGTGGAGGGGCACATCCTGCAACCGTTGATCATGGGCCGGGCGGTGGCGATCCATCCGCTCGCGGTGATCGTCGGTATCGCCGCCGGTGTGGTGCTGGCCGGCATCGTCGGCGCCCTGGTCTCGGTACCGCTGATCGCGGTCTTCAACACCGCGATCCGTCGACTGGCGCACCGCCGGCCGCCGGAGGTGCCGCCGGACGCCGTGGTGGTCGCCGCGAAGGCCCCGTGACCGCCCGGGCGGCTGGCCGTACCCGTCCGTTACGCCCGGCCGAGCCGCTCCAGCGCGCCCCGGGCGACCTCCGGCCGGGTGGTGTACCAGAACGGCGGCAGCGACTTCCGCAGGAACGCGCCGTACCCCCGGGCGGTCTCCAACCGGGAGTCGAGCACCGCCACCACGCCCTTGTCGCCGGTGGACCGGATCAGCCGGCCGACCCCCTGGGCGAGGCGGACGGCGGCGATCGGCACGCTCACCGAGGCGAAGCCCGAGCCGCCCGAAGCGTCCACGGCGGCGGCCCGGGCGGCCGCCAGCGGCTCGTCCGGGCGGGGGAACGGCAGCCGGTCGATCACCACGAGCTGGCAGGAGTCGCCGGGCACGTCCACGCCCTGCCAGAGCGACATCACCCCGAAGAGGCAGCTCGCCCGCTCCTGCCGGAACCGGCGGACCAGCAGCGGCAGCGCCTCCTCGCCCTGGAGCAGGATCGGCAGGTCGGTACGCGCCCGGAGCAGCTCGGCGGCCTGCAACGCCGCCCGGCGGGACGAGAAGAGCCCCAGGGTACGACCGCCGAGCGCGCCCACCAGCGCGAGCAGTTCCTCGCCGGCCGCCGCCGGCAGGCCCGAGGCGGTGGGCCGGGGCAGGTGCGCGGCGACGTAGAGGATGCCCTGGCGCGGGTAGTCGAACGGGGACCCGACGTCGAGCGAGCGCCAGCCCGGGTCCGCCGCCGGCCCGTCCGCGTTCGCCCGGTCCGTCTTTGACGCGTCCGCTGTCGGGGTCTCCGCCCCGGCACCGGACCGTGCCTCGTCGGGTCCTACGGTGCGCAGCGCCGCCGCCCGGGGATGCGGCCGGGTCGGGTCGACTCCCGCCGGGGCGGCCAGCCCGAGGGCCCGGGCCACGGTGTCGAAGCGGCCGCCGAGGGCGAGCGTGGCCGAGGTCGCGACGACGGTACGGTCCTCGTACAGGTGGGTGGCGAGGGTGCCGGCCACGGAGAGCGGGGCGACGACCAGAGCCCGCCGCCCGGCGCCGCCGCCGTCGGGCTTCTCCACCCAGGCCACGTCGTGGTCGGCCTCCTCCAGCAGTCGCTGGGCGGTCTTCGACAGGTCGTCGAGTACGGCCTTGGCCTGCTGCTTGCGCACCGGGTCCGGGTCGTCGGCCTTGACGTCGCCGATCTTCTCCAACGCGGCCCGGGTGGCGGCGTCGAGCAGCGTGCACGCCGCACGCAGCGGCCCCGGCAGCTCGCCGGTGATCCGGCCGCCGGGCGCCTCGGCGAGCCCGACCGCCAGCGAGTCACCGGCCGCCGTCAGCGATTCGGCCAGCTCCGGGGTGAGCAGCGGCCGACTCCGCCGGGCGGCCCGGTCGATCAGCTCCGGGATCAGTTCCGCCTGGGCCGCCGAGGAAACCCGGTCGGCCAACTCGTGTGCCTCGTCGATCACCAGCAGCTTGTGCGGTGGCACGATGTGCCGGCCGGCGAGCATGTCGACGGCGAGCAGGCTGTGGTTGGTCACCACCACGTCCGCCTCCCGGGCCCGGGCCCGGGACGCCTCGGCGAAGCACTCGGTCCCGTACGGGCAGCGGGCGGCGCCGACACACTCCCGGGCCGGCATCGAGACCAGCCGCCACGCCTGGTCGTCGACGCCCGGGTCGAGTTCGTCGCGGTCGCCGGTACCGGTCTCCATCGCCCAGTCCCGGAGCCGCTCGATCTGCTTGCCCAGCCGGCCCGCCTCGCCGAGCCACTTCGTCCCGCCAGCGCCCCGGCCGGGTGCGTCGAAGAGAGTGTCCTCCGGCTCGTCCTCTGTGGAGTTCTCCAGGCGGGCCAGGCAGAGGTAGTGGTGCCGGCCTTTGAGCACCGCGAAGGTCGGCGGCTGGCCGAGGAGCGGGGTGACCGCGTCGGCGAGCCGGGGCAGGTCGTGGTCGACGAGCTGGGACTGGAGCGCGAGGGTGGCGGTGGAGACCACCACCGGGCCGTCGACGGTCAGCGCCGGGGCAAGGTACGCCAGTGACTTGCCGGTGCCGGTGCCGGCCTGCACCAGCAGGTGCTCGCCGGAGCGGATGCTCTGCTCGATCGCGGTCGCCATCTGCTGCTGGCCCGGTCGGGCCCTGCCGCCCGGCACCGCGCCGACCGCCGCGGCGAGCAGCTCCGTCCCGCTGGGGCGGTCCCCTCGACGCCGTCTGCCGGGGCGCGGCCCTGCCGGCCGGCCGGAGTCCGCCGCCGCGGAGTCGATCAGGGTGGGGACGCTGGCGTCGGTGGCGGGCACGGTCACCGTGCGACCGTACCCGCCGAGCCCGACACCGCCACGCCGCCGCCCCGGCGGGTCCACCCGGCGGGGCGGATCGGCGCACGGACCCAGGGGCCTCGCGCACCGCGCGTAACGGGTGCCATCCGCTAGGGTGCGGACATGCCGAGCGATGTGGTCCGGGTCGTCTACCGCAAGTACGACGGCGCCGCACACCGGGACTACCCCGCCCGCAGACTGACCGAGGACGACCTGGGCGTGTGGCTCGGCGTCACCGCCGGTACCGAGTCGGTCTACCACGGCCGCCCGTCGGTGGAACAGATCCCGTTCGTGTTGCTGGTGCCGCACGACGCGTGGTGGAGCGCGATGTTCAACCCGCCGCCGCGGACCAGTGAGGTCTACTGCGACATCGCGAGCCCGGCCCGCTGGGAGGGGGAGACCGTCCACCTGATCGACCTCGACCTCGACGTGGTGCGCCGACGCGGCACCGGCCTGGTGGAGCTGCGCGACGAGGACGAGTTCGCCGAGCACCGGGCCCGGTTCGGCTATCCGGAGGAGACGGTGGGGCGGGCCCGGGCGGCGGCGGAGTGGCTCTACGTCGCGCTCGGTGACGGTACCGAGCCGTTCGCGTCGGCGTACCGGAAATGGCTGGCGCTGGTGGTCTGAGCCGGCGCTCCTCCCAGCGGCGGTGAGCCGGCGCGCGCTATTCCCAGCGGAAGAATGCCGCCGAGAGCAGGGTGCCGACCACGACCGTCGCGCCGAGGCCGAGCAACTGTGCCGCTCCGACCGGCGTGCCGGCCCAGGCCGACGAGACGGCTTCGACCGCGGCCCCGAAGGGCAGCCATCCGCCGATCTCGGCGAGCGGCCCGGGCAGCGCCTGTCGGCCGCCGAACATGCCGCCGAGAGCGCCGAGGACGAAGAAGGCGACCAGGCCGATCGCGACGGCGGAGTTCGGGGTGGGTGCGATCGCGGCGACGACCATGCCGGTGCTGTACATCGCCGCCATCGCCAGGACGACCACACCGAACGTGGCGCCGGTGTTGCCGGGCGGGTCGACGCCGAACGCGAGGAACGCGACGACCAGTGCGGCCGCGAGGCCGACGACGGTCTGGAGAACGCTGACGACCACCTGGGCGGCCAGGACCATGAGGGGCGACGCGGGGGTGACCGCGAGCCTGCGCAGGATCCCGGATCGCCGGTAGTAGGCCAGGAAGCTCGGCATGTTGATGATGCCGACCATCGCGATGACCATCGTGAGCACCAGCGGCAGGACGAACACGTCCAGCGCCGTGCGCCCGCCGTCGACGACCAGGTCGCTGGCCGAGGAGGCGCTGGTCAGCAGGATCAGCAGGGGCAGGCCCAGCGGCACGATCAGCCCGGGGGTGTCCCGGGCGACCATCTTCGCCTCACAGCCGACGAGCGTGAGCAGGGACCGCATCCCCGGGCGGCGGGCCTCGACGGCGGTGCCCCTCATCCGGCCTGCTCCAGTTCCTGTCCGGTCAGCGCGACGAAGGCGTCGTCGAGAGTGTCGGTGCCGGCCCGGGCGACGAGCCCCGCCGGGGTGTCGAGCGCGACGATCCGGCCGGCGTCCAGCACGGCGACCCGGTCGCAGAGTCGCTCGACCTCCGTCATGGCGTGGCTGACGAGCAGCACGCTGACGCCCTCGCCTCGGAGCCGCTCCACCGTGCGCCACATCCGCCGCCGTGCGTGCGGGTCCAGGCCGGTGGTCAGCTCGTCGAGGATCACGACCCGCGGGCGGCCGGCGAGGGCGAGGGCGATCGAGAGCCGCTGTTGCTGGCCACCGGAGAGCTTCTGGAAGGCGGTCCGACGCTCCGCGGTGAGTTCGACCATGTCGAGCAGTTCCTCGCTGGAGCGGGGGGCCGGGTAGAAGCTTCGGTACAGGTCGAGCAGTTCCGTGACCCGCAGCGCGCCGTGCAGGTGGGCGTGCTGCAACTGCACGCCGAGGACCTGGCGGAGCCGGGTACGGTCCCGGCGCGGATCGAGGCCGAGGACGCGCACCCGGCCACGGTCGGGTACCCGCAGCCCGGCGATCATCTCGACCGTCGTCGTCTTGCCCGCCCCGTTGGCACCGACCATGCCGACCGCCTCACCGACGTCGACCCGGAGGCTCACGTCGACGACCGCCCGGGTCCGGCGGTAGCTCTTGGCAAGGTTCTCGGCGAGGATCGCCGGTTCGGCGCTGGGCATGTGTCGACGCTACGAGCAGGTCGGGCGCGATGTCCTGTCCCAGAAGTCACCACTCGTGGCCGTTACTTTCGGCACGGGTACCCGGCCGATCCCGTCACCTAGAGTAGGAGCCGTGCGCCGGGGCATCGGGACGGAGGAGTGGAGCGGGATCGCCATGCTGGTGGTCGCGGTCGTCATCGCGGCGCCGGGCCTCCTCGGCGCCTTCGACACCGCGATCCCGCACGGCTGGTGGATCGCGCTGTTCGTGCTGTTCATGGCGGCTTTCCTGGTTGCGGCCTACACCCCCGTGCCGCGTCCACGCCGGTATGCGGCCTACGCCGCCGCCGTCGTCGCGGCCTGGACGGTCGTACTCACGACGCCGGGCCAGGGACTGCTGCCGGTCCTGCTGGTCCTGACCGTGGCCGCGAGTGCGTACGTGGTCCCGCCGTGGGTGGGCCTGATCGTCGTCGGCCTCAACACCCTGGTGATCTCCTTCGGCATCGGGGCGCCCCGACGCAGTCCGGCGGACGTCGTCGGTCTCGTGGTCTTCTACCTGCTGATCCAGGCGGCGGCGCTGCTCAGCACGGTCACCCTGCTGCGGGAACAACGGATGCGCCGCGAACTCACCGAGGCGCACGTCGAGTTGCAGGCGGCCAGCGTGCTGCTGTCGGAGTCGGCCCGGACGGCGGAACGGCTGCGGATCTCCCGGGAGCTGCACGATCTGATCGGCCACCAGCTGACCGTGCTGACCCTGGAGCTGGAGACCGCCCGGCACCTCGACGGAGCGGCTGCCCGGATGCACGTGGAGCGTGCCGACCGGGTCGCCCGGGACCTTCTCGGTGACGTCCGGAGCACTGTCGGCCAGTTGCGGACCGAGACCCCCGACCTTGAGCAGACGCTGCGACGCATGGCGGGCGACCTGCCGGGGCTCGACGTGACGATCGACGTCTCGCCCGACGTGCGGGTCAGCGAGGAGGCCGGTGCGGCGTTCGTCCGGGCGACCCAGGAGATCGTCACGAACACGATCCGGCACGCCGACGCGTCCACGCTGCGGATCTCGGTGACCGCCGACGACCGCGATGCCGTCCTCGACGCCCGGGACGACGGCTGCGGCGCCCGCGACCCGGTGCCCGGCAACGGGCTGCGCGGACTCGGCGAGCGGCTACGGGCCCTCGGTGGTGACCTGTCCTTCGATGGCGGCGACGGGTTCCGGGTGACGGCGCGGGTGCCGGCGTCGTGACCCGCGTCGTGGTCGTCGACGACCAGACCCTGGTCCGGCAGGGAATCCGTGGGCTGCTCGAGGTCGCCGACATCGAGGTGGTGGGCGAGGCCGGGGACGGACAGGCGGCGCTCGCGGTGATCGCGGAGACCTCGCCGGACGTGATCCTGCTCGACCTGCGGATGCCCCGGTACGACGGCATCTGGACGCTCGATCGGCTGCACGCCGAGCAGATCGACATTCCGGTGCTGGTGCTGACCACCTTCGACGACGACGAACTCGTGATCGGGGCGCTCCGGGCCGGCGCCCGGGGCTATCTCCTCAAGGACGTGACGCTGGAACGGCTCACCCGGGCGATCCGGACGCTGGCCGACGGCGGGACGCTCATCGCGCCGTCGATCACCGACCGGATGCTCCGGGCCATCCGTTCCGGTCCCTCCCCGGCCGGCCCGGATCCCTCCGCGGCCTCCGCGGCGGGGCCGGGGGCGACGACGATCGTGCAGAGCCTCACCGAACGCGAACAGGACGTGCTGGGGCTCGTCGCGCGGGGGTACAGCAACCGTGAGATCGCGGAGATCCTTTTCCTCGCGGAGGGAACCGTCAAGAACCACGTCTCCGCGATCCTCACCAAGCTCGGCGCCAGGGACCGGACGAACGCGGTGCTACGGGCACTGCACGAGGGGATCCTCGAATAGCCGGCTCTCCGGCCGGGGAGTCAGGGTGCGGACGGCCGGGCCCGCTCGTCCTCGCCGATCCTCGGTACCCGGGCCAGCTTCTCCGGGTTGAGCTGGTGGTAGGCGGCGGTGATCCGGCCGTCGGCGACGGCGAACCACATGACGCCGTGCAGCGGCAGCCCGGGCCGGTAGTCCGCCTCGATCTGGAGGCCGAGCGCGCCGTTGACGAGTACCGGCCGCATCCGCAGGTGGTGCGTGTCCGAGCCCACCCGGCGCTTCAGTCCGAGCGCGAACCGGGTGACCTTGGCCGCGCCGACCACCGGCTGTCGCGCGGTCGGGAAGAGGCCGCCGCCGTCTCCGACGACGACCACGTCCGGGGCGAGCACCTCGAGCAGCCGTTCGGGTTCGCCGGACTCGACGGCGTGTAGGAACGCGCGGACCAGGCGCTGGTGTTCGGCCGGGTCGGCGGAGTGCCGGGGGCCGTCCTCGGCGACCGCGCGCCGGGCCCGGGAGGCGAGCTGCCGGGCGGCGGCCGGGCTGGTCCCCAGCACCGTGGCGATCTCCGCGAAGGGTACGGCGAAGACGTCGTGCAGCACGAACGCGACCCGCTGCTCCGGGGTCAGTCGTTCCAGCACGGTCAGCAGAGCGATCCCGACCTGCTCGGTCTGCGCGGCCCGCTCGGCCGGGTCGGGGGCGAACCCGTCCGTCCCGTCGGCGGGGCCGGGAAGCCGGCTGACGATCGGCTCCGGCAGCCACTCGCCCGGGTACGCCTCCCGGCGTACCCGGGCCGAGCGGAGCACGTCGAGGCAGATCCGGGCGGTGGCGGTGGTGAGCCAGCCGCGCAGGTCGCGGATCTCGGCGCGGGCCCGCGGGGTCTCCAGGGCGGCGGCGTACCGCAGCCAGGTCTCCTGTACGGCGTCCTCCGCCTCGGCCCGGCTGCCGAGCATCCGGTAGGCGACCGAGGTGAGGTGGTCCCGTTCGGCCTCGAACTCGCTGGCCAGATCCCGCACCGCCGCCTCCCCCGCCGCCGTACGTCCCTTCCGCGAAGGGTAGCCCCCGACGGTGCCGGGAGCCGAAGATGATCCTCGGCCGTGCCGGGAGCGCAAGGGTGGTCCTCGGCCGTGCCGGGACTCGTGGTCGGCGCGGGGACTCGCGGTCGGCGCGGGCGGCGGCGTGCCGGACGCCGCCTCTCGGCCTGTTCGGTCGGATTCGTGCCGGCCTGTCGCCGGACGAAGGTGAACATCAGATGAATGGCAGGTGAATCGCCCCTGACCAGGGGTGGGCGGGCGAATATTCCGATCCGAGGTTTCCTAGCATTCCCCAGGGGCAGCCTCCTGCGGCCCGCCACCCGTCCGCCGACGCAACGAGGTTCTGTGCCGTGAAGTTTTCCCTCCGCCCCTCCGAGGGCGCGTTCTACGAGTTGTTCACCAGAGCCGCTCAGAACCTCGTGCGGGGTACCGAGCTGCTGAACGAGCTGGCGCTGCCCGGGGTCGACGTGCAGTCGGTCAGCGAGCGGCTCACCGAGGTCGAGCACGACAGCGACCAGATCACCCACGACCTGTACAAGAAGATCAACTCGACCTTCGTCACCCCGTTCGACCGGGAGGACATCTACCGGCTCGGCTCGCTGCTCGACGACGTGATGGATCACCTGGAGGCGGTCGGCAACCTGCTCTACCTCTACGGGCTGACCAAGCTGCCGTCGCTGCCCCGGGAGATGCACGAGCTGGTGAACGTCCTCGACCAGCAGGCCAAGCTCACCGCCGAGGCGATGCCCCGGCTGCGGGCGATGAAGGACCTCGAGGACTACTGGATCGAGTGCAACCGGCTGGAGAACGACGGCGACCAGGCGTACCGGATGCTGCTGGTCCGGCTCTTCTCCGGCGAGTACGACGCGCTGACCGTGCTCAAGATGAAGGAGGTCGCCGACGAGCTGGAGGCGGCCTGCGACGCGTTCGAGCACGTCGCCAACACGGTCGAGACCATCGCGGTCAAGGAAAGCTGACCCGTGAGCCCTGAACTCATCGCCGTACTGGCGGTGATCGCCGTCGCGCTGCTCTTCGACTACACCAACGGGTTCCACGACGCCGCGAACGCGATCGCCACCAGCATCTCCACCCGGGCCCTGACGCCCAGGGTCGCGCTCGGCATGGCGGCGATCGGCAACTTCATCGGCGCGCACTTCGGCGCGGACGTGGCCAAGACGGTCGGCTCCGGCCTGGTCGCCCTGCCGACCGGCGTCTCCAGCCTGGGCATCGTCTTCGCCGGGGTGATCGGAGCGATCACCTGGAACCTGATCACCTGGTACTTCGGGCTGCCCTCGTCGTCCTCGCACGCCCTGATCGGCGGGCTGGTCGGGTCGACGCTCGCCGCCTCCGGCACGGTGCTCTGGAAGGGCATCGGGGAGAGCGTCGTACTCCCGATGATCCTCTCTCCGCTGGTCGGTTTCCTGCTCGGCTACCTCGTCATGATCGCCGTGCAGTGGATCTTCCGGAACGGGCAGCCGGGCAAGCTGAACCGGGGCTTCCGGTGGGCCCAGACCGCCTCGGCGGCGGCGATGTCGATCGGGCACGGCATGCAGGACGCCGCCAAGACGATCGGCATCGTGGTGCTCGCCCTCTTCGTCGGCGGCTACCAGAACAGTCCCGAGCACATCCCGGAGTGGGCGTTCTGGACCTCGGCGACGGTGCTGGCGCTGGGCACGTACGCGGGCGGCTGGCGGATCATCCGTACCCTCGGACGGAAGATCATCGATCTCCGGCCGCCGGAGGGCTTCGCCGCCGAGACCGTGGCCAGTGGCGTGCTCTACTTCAACGCGCTGGTGCTCGGCGCCCCGATCTCCACCACCCACACCATCACCTCGGCGATCATGGGTGTCGGGGCGACCAAGCGGCTCTCCGCCGTCCGCTGGGGCGTTGCCGGCAACATCGTCGGCGCCTGGATCCTCACCTTCCCTGCGGCCGGCTCGATCGGCGCCCTGATGTACCTCCTGGTCAACCCGCTCTTCTGAGCCCGGGGTGGTAGGAAGGGCCCCCGCTACGACAGAGAACGACAAGCGGGGCCCTTCCTCTCACGGGTGCGTGACGCCGATCACGGGTACGTGACGCCGAGTTGCGCGCGGATGTCGTCGAGCAGGCCCATCACCTGCAGGGTCGCGGCGTGCGGCACCAGCGGGCTCTCCGGCAGCCCGGCGGCGAGGCAGCGCTGCACCTCGGCCGCCTCGTGCTGGTAGCCCGAGCCGGTCAGGTCGACCGGCAGCGGTTCCGGGTCGGCGCCGTCCCGGAACAGGGTGACCTGGCCGGGCCGGTAGAACGGCGGTGCCAGCTCGATCCGGCCGGTCCGCCCGGTGATCACCGCCGCCACCCGGGTGGCGCCGATCATGCCGCAGCCGAGCGTGGCGACCGCGCCGGAGTCGTAGCCGAGGATGATCCCGGTGTTCTCGTCGACGCCCTCCGGGCTGATCTTCGCCCAGGAGCGGACGTGGTCGGGCACGCCGAGCAGCAGGTGCGCCAGGCTGATCGGATAGATCCCGAGGTCCAGCAGGGCGCCGCCGCCGAGCGCCCGGGCCCGCATCCGGTGCTCGGGCGGGAACGGCCCGCCGACCCCGAAGTCCGCCTGCACGCCGGTCACCTCGCCGATCGCGCCGTCGGCGATCAGCTCCAGGATCCGGAGTACGACCGGATTGCACCGCATCCACATCGCCTCCATCAGGAAGCGCCGGTTGGCGGTGGCGGTGTCGACGAGTCGCTGGGCGGCTGCCCGGTCCAGGGTGATCGGCTTCTCGACCAGTACGGCCCGGCCGGCGTCGAGGCAGGTCATCGTGGCGTCGAAGTGTGCCGCGTGCGGGGTGGCGACGTACACCACGTCGAGGTCGTCGTCGGCGGCGAGTTCCTGCCACGACCCGTACGCCCGGGGGATGCCGTGCCGGTCGGCGAAGGCGCGGGCGGTCTCGACGGTACGGGAGCCGACGGCGACGACCTCGGCGTCCGGCAGCAGCCGGAGATCCTCGACGAAGGTGGCGGCGATGTAACCGGTGGCCAGGATGCCCCAACGTGTCCTGCCGTCGGGGCTGGGCTGCTGCGCCATGGAACCTCTTCAGGTGTGGGCCGGCGGGTACGTCCGGCGGTCAACGGCCGGGGGAGGAAGCTTCACGCTTGGGTTGACCCGGTTCTACGGACAGGATCGATAGTTGATCTCACGCTACCGTGGACGTGATCTGCCGGAATAGGCGGTCGTCGCGTTGGTGCCCCGCCGCCGCCAAATTGCCTCATCACCGGCAACCTGCCTTGCCTCATCACCGGCAACCTGCGGCCCTCCCTGGAAATGGTGGCCGAGGTAAGAAACGGCGTGCGCGAGACATTTCCTGGTGACGGACAAACTCCGACAGGGAGGCTGAAGCCAGTGCCAGAACCTTCACCGGAAGATCAATTTACCTCTCTGTATCAAGAGCACTACCGACAGGTGTATGCGTATGCCGTCACGCGCGTCGGTCGCCGGCTGGCCGACGAGGTTGTCGCCGAGACGTTCCTGGTGGCGTGGCGGCGGCTGCCGGCACTGCCGAAGGCAGCGCCCCTACCGTGGCTGCTTGCCGTCGCCCGCAACGTCGTAGGTGAGCGCTACCGCGCGGAGGAACGACAGCAGGCTGTCGCTGCCGAAATGCGCGCGTGGATCACCGAAGCGGAGGTGTCCGTCGCCGACGTGGCAGACGGCGTCGCCGAGCGGGCCGGGGTGCTCACCGCACTGGCCCAATTGTCCGACGACGACCGCGAACTGTTGACGCTGGTCGCCTGGCACGGGCTGTCGCCAGGTCGCGCGGCTCGGGTTCTCGGTTGTTCCACGGCGACGTACTACGTGCGCCTGCATCGCGCCCGACGTCGCTTGAGGAACGCCCTGGCTGCCGCCGCCGAAGTGGAGTTGCCTCGCCCCACCACCACGCTGATCCCGAAGGAGTCGACCCGATGAGCCGATCAACGGATGTCATGAACGTGCTTGCGAAGGCCCGGCCGGCACGACTGAACGCACCGGGCAACCGAGGCGAGCTTGCCGGCATCGTGGCCAACGCTGTGGCCGCCGAAGGGCCCGCCACGCTCAACCAGGTGGCCGACGCCGCGGCCGCCGAAGGGCCCGCCACGCTCGGCCAGGTCCGTAGGCCCAGGCCGCGTCGGATGGCTCTCGTCGGCGCGGTGGGGGCGATCGCGGCAGCAGCCGTCGTCGTGGCCGTCGCCGGACCAAACGGCGCGCCCGACAGCGCGCCCGAAGCCGCATCGGGCGTCGCGTCGTCCGCTCCGGACGCGCCGATGGACTACAAGCGGTTGTTGCTCGTGGCAGCCGAACGCAGCGACAAGGCCCCGCGGGCCAGCGGACGCTATCTGACCGTGCAAACGGAGCGCGGGTACGCACAACCGGTCGAGACCGCCGAGGGCACGTACGTCATGTTCGAGAGATTCGGTGACCAGTATTGGCTGGCCCGCTCCAGCGCTGACAGCAGTTGGGCAATTTCGCAGGAGCTCGGCGCCAAGCCCGCCACACCCACCGATGAGGCCCGCTGGCGCCGCAACGGTTCCCCGGCCGTCATGAGGGTCACCAAGCCGAAGCCATCCGAGCTGAAGATCGCCCAGGGCGAGGTCGAGCGCTGGAAGGTCGACCCGGACAAGCAGTTCGCGCTCGGCGACCTGAACGTGTCGCAGGCGGAACTCGACGCGCTGCCGACCGACCCGGCCGCCCTCCGCAGCGTGCTGCTCAGCCGGTTCACCGGAGAGAACGTCGACATGTCCCGTGACCTCGACCAGTGGCTGTTCACCGTCGCCTCCGCCGTGGTGTTCGGCCTGCCGGTCAGCAACCAGGTCCGCGCCGCCGGATACCGCCTGCTCGCTACCGTGCCAGGGGTGCGGGGGCTGGGAGTGGTGCATGACGTTCGTGGCCGGCGTGGGCAGGCAATCGCTTACGACCGCGGGCAGGTCACCCCAGGGAAGGGCCTTGAGGTACGGCTGATTTTCGACCCGGAGACCGGACGACCCCTGGCCGAGGAGACCCGCGTGGTGGAGCCGCAGGGCGAATTCTCGTGGATGGCGCCGGGGTCGCTCTCCTCGTATTCCCTGGTACTGGCAGCGGGAGCCACCAACGACAGTCCGCCGGTTGACGACGCCAGGGACTGACCCTCTGCGGCACCCGGCCGGTGGCGCGGCACAGCAGCGCCGCCGGCCGGGTGCCGCCCGGCGAGCCGATGGCGGGTCCTAGCCATGACCCTGGTGCGATGGTCGTGTCCCGAAGGAGAAAGCACGATGTCTGGTCCGACGGAGATGCCGACCGAGGAGTTCAGTCGGATCCCACCGGCACCGTCGGCACGGTCGGCACCGGCGCCGCCGGGCCGCCGGAGCCGGTGGCGCCCGCCGTGGCTGCTGGTGGGCCTGCTGGCGCTGCTGCTGTTCGTCGGCGGCGCCGTGTACGCCGTCGCGCCGCTGTGGCACCCGCTGCCCGCCCCGGCGGTCGAGCTGACCCTGCCCCGGGCGATGGCCATCCCGGGTAAGGCACCGCGGCTGCCCTGGCCGCGCGCCGGTCAGGCGATGGTCTCGGTCGAGGGACTTGGCACGCTCGGTACGTCCGGCGGATCGAAGCCGATGCCGATCGGAAGCGTGGCGAAGGTGATGACCGCCTACGTCATCCTCACCGAGCATCCACTCGCCGTCGGCGAGCCAGGACCGGAGCTGACGGTCAGCGCCGAGCAGGCCGCGGCGTACCCGGCGGAGCTGGCGCGCGGCGAGTCGCTGGTCGAGGTGCGGGCCGGTGAGGTGATCACGGAGCGGCAGGCGCTGCAGGCGGTGCTGCTGCCGTCGGCGAACAACATGGCGCGCATCCTGGCCGCCTGGGACTCCGGCAGTGTGGCCGCGTTCGTCGAGAAGATGAACGCGACCGCAGCCCGGCTGGGCATGTCGCGCACCCACTACACGGATCCGTCCGGCCTCGATCCCGGCACCGTGAGCACGGCTCGGGACCAGGTGGTCCTGGCCGGCGAGGCGATGGCGTTGCCGGCGTTCGCGGAGATCGTCAAGCAGGAGCGGGCGACCCTGCCGGTGGCCGGTGTCGTGCGGAACTACAACGAGTTGGTCGGCCGCGACGGCGTGGTGGGGATCAAGACCGGTTCCACCGACGAGGCCGGCGGCTGCCTCGTCTTCGCGGCGGTGGTCGACGTCGGCGGCCGGAAGCTCACCGTTGTCGGTGCCGTACTGGGCCAACCTGGCGCCAACACCCCGATCCAGCTGGACCGGGTGTTCGCGGTGACCCGGTCGCTGCTGCGGTCGACGGCGGCCGCGCTCGACGTCCACACGCTGGTCGAGGCCGGCGAGCAGGTCGCCACCGTACGCGGTCCGCTGGGCACCGGCACCACCATCAACGCCGTCGAGAAGGTCGAGGTGGTCGGCTGGCCGGGCCTCAAGGTGCGGCTCGACGCCCAGATCCCGGCCGTGCCGTCGCGGATCGCGGCCGGCACCGAACATGGGCGAGTCACTTTCCGCGCCGGTGGCGGCGAGCCGGTCGGCTCGGCGCTGCGCACCGGCGTCGATCTGGAACCGCCGAGTACCTGGGAGCGCATCCGCCACCACCGCTGACCCTCCCGGCACGCACGATCCTGGTGCCGGGGCCGGGCACTACGCTCGCTGCATGACCAGCTTTGCCGTCCCGGAGTCGATCGCCGCGCACGCCCGCCGGTTCTACGTCGAGGGCGGGACGCCGGTGCCACCCCGGCCGGCCGCGACCGTGCTGCTGCTCCGGCCGGACGAGTCCGGTCGGTCGGGCTTCGAGGTGTACGTGATCCGTCGCGCCGCCAGCATGACCTTCGGCGGCATGTACGCCTTCCCGGGCGGCAGCGTCGACCCGGGCGACTCGGAGGTCCGGCTCGACTGGAGCGGGCCGGATGCGGCCGGTTGGGGCGACCGGCTCGGCCTGGCCCCCGGGGCGGCCCAGGCGGTGGTCTGCGCGGCGGCCCGGGAGGTCTTCGAGGAGGCGGGCGTACTGCTCGCCGGGCCGGACCACGGCACCGTGGTCGGCGACGTCAGCGGCGACGAGTGGGAGCGGGCCCGGCAGGCGCTGGTGAACCGGCATACCCGCTTCGCCGACCTGCTCCGGGACTGCCGGCTCACGCTCCGCTCCGACCTGCTGCTGCCGTGGAGCCGCTGGGTCACCCCGGAGTTCGAGCCGCGCCGCTTCGACACGTACTTCTTCGTGGCGCTGCTGCCGGCGGGGCAGCGGCCCCGGGACGTCTCCGGAGAGGCCGACCGGACCACCTGGATCCGACCGGCGGACGCGTTGGCCCGGGTGGCGGCGGGGGAGATGTCGATGCTGCCGCCCACCCTGGTCACCCTGACCGAGCTCGGCGCCTGCCCGGATCTGGCCGGGGTCCCGGTGGCCGCCGCCGCCCGCACCCCGGCCACTCCGGTGATGCCTCGGTTGGCGGAGACCGAGGATGGCACCCCGCACTTCGTGCTGGATCAGACCTGATCGATCGCGGGTCAGCCGAAGCGGCCGGTGATGTAGTCCTCGGTCTTCTGCACGCTCGGGTTGCTGAAGATCTTCTGGGTGTCGTCGTACTCGACGAGCCGGCCCGGGTCGCCGGTGCGCTCGATCGAGAAGAAGGCCGTCCGGTCCGAGACCCGGGCCGCCTGCTGCATGTTGTGCGTCACGATGATGATCGTGTAGCGGTCCTTCAGCTTGAACATCAGGTCCTCGATCGCCAGCGTGGAGATCGGGTCCAGCGCCGAGCAGGGCTCGTCCATCAGCACCACCTGCGGCTCGACCGCGATGGTCCGGGCGATGCAGAGCCGCTGCTGCTGCCCGCCGGAGAGCCCCGCTCCGGGCCTGCCGAGCCGGTCCTTCACCTCGTCCCAGAGGTTCGCCGAGCGCAACGCCCGTTCGGCCGCCTCGGCCAGGACCGACTTCCTCCGTACGCCGTTGAGCCGCAGCCCGGCGACCACATTGTCGAAGATCGACATGGTGGGGAACGGGTTGGGGCGTTGGAAGACCATCCCGATCATGCGGCGGACGGCGGTCACGTCCACGTCCCGCTCGTAGATGTCCTGGTCGTCGATGGCGAGCCTGCCGTCGACCCGGGCACCGGGCAGCACCTCGTGCATCCGGTTGATGGTGCGCAGGAAGGTCGACTTGCCGCAGCCCGAGGGGCCGATGAGCGCGGTGACGGTCTTCGGCTCGACGGTGAGGTCTATCTTCTCAATCGCCTTGAACGAGCCGTAGTAGGCGGTGACGCCGGTCGCGTCGATTCGCTTGGCCATGATCATTCCTTCGGGTCAGCGGCCGAACCGGTTTCGGCGGGCCAACAACTTCGCCGCGATCGTCAGGATCAGCACGAGTGCGACGAGGGTGAGGGCGGCGGCCCAGGCGCGGGCCGGCGCGTACCGGGAGGCGTCCCCGGCCTGCTGGTAGACGAAGAGCGCCAGTGACGACTGGTTGTTCTCGAACGGGTTGAAGTTGATCGAGGCGCCGCCGCCGGCGACCAGCAGCACCGGCGCGGTCTCCCCGGCGGCCCGGGCGACCGCGAGCATGACGCCGGTGACGATCCCGGGCAGCGCGGTGGGGAGCACGATCCGCAGGATCGTCTTCCACTTCGGAATGCCGAGCGCGTACGCGCCCTCGCGCAGCGGCGCCGGCACCAGCCGGAGCATCTCCTCGGTGGACCGGACGACGGTGGGCAGCATCAGCACGCTCAACGCCAGCGAGGCGGCGAAGCCGGAGTAGCCCGGCCGCCCGTCGTTGAGGTACGGCGAGACGATCAGAATCCAGAAGGCCAGTACGAAGAGGCCGGCGACGATCGACGGGATGCCGGTCATCACGTCCACGAAGAACCGGATGGTGAGGGCGAACCGACCCCGGCCGTACTCGACGACGTAGACGGCGCAGGCGATGCCGAGCGGCACGGTGATCAGGGTGGCGATGCCGACCTGCTCCAGCGTGCCGACGATGGCGTGGTACGCCCCGCCGTCCGGGTCCCGGGCCCCGATGTTGTTCATCGAGGTGCCGAAGAAGTCGCCGTCCAGCCGTTCCGTCCCCTTGCTGAGCAGTGTCCAGCTGACCGAGGCGAGCGGCAGCAGGGCGAGTACGCAGGCGGAGTGGATCAGCGCACTCCAGGTCCGGTTGCGCGCCCGCCGCCGCCCCTCCACCGCGTTGCTGGCGAGGAAGAGGCCGACCAGGTAGAAGACCACCGCGAGGACGGCGGCCAGGGCGGCGCCGCCGCTGATCCCGGCGCCGTAGACCAGCGCGGCGGAGAGCGCCAGGGCGGCCACCGCGATGCCGAGGACCGCCACGACCGGCAGTTTCCGGGTACGCAGTCGCGGGCTCTGCCCCGGCGTGGCCGAGGGCGGGGCCGGGGTGAGGGTGGTGGTCATGCCGCGGCCTCCGTGAACTCCCGGCGCCGGTGGATGATGGCCCGCGCGGTGATGTTGACGATCAGCGTGATCGAGAAGAGCACCAGGCCGGAGGCGATCAGCGCACCCCGACCGACGTCGTTGGCCTCGCCGAACGCGTTGGCGATGTTGGCGGCGACGGTGTTGCCGCCGTTTTCGATGATGTTGAACGAGATGCTCGACACGATGCCGAGGGTCATCGCCAGGGCGATGGTCTCGCCGAGCGCCCGGCCCAGGCCGAGCATCGTGGCGCCGATGATGCCGGGGCGGCCGTACGGCAGCACCGCCATCCGGATCATCTCCCACTTGGTGGCGCCGAGCGCCAGCGCGGCCTCCTCGTTGGCGGTCGGGGTCTGTCGGAACACCTCACGGCAGAGCGAGGTGATGATCGGCAGCACCATGATGGCCAGTACCAGGGAGCCGAGCAGGATCGACCGGCCGAACGGCCCGTCCCCGCCGAAGATCGGAATCCAGCCGAAGTACATGTTCAGCCAGACCGAGAACTCCCGCACCGGGCCGTAGAAGTAGTCCCGGCCCCAGAGTCCGAAGACCACACTCGGCACCGCTGCCAGCAGGTCGACCAGGAAGCCGAGCGCGGTGCCGATCCGGCGGGGCGCGTAGTGCGACAGGTAGAGCGCGATGCCCAGCGCCACCGGTACGGCCAGCAGCAGCGCCAGCACCGAGGTGAGTACGGTGCCGAAGGCGAGCGCGCCGATGCCGAACCTCGGCTGCGCCTCGTTGGGGAACCAGCCCTCGAAGGTGAGGAAGCTGGCGGTGTTGGCGCGCAGCGCCGGTACCGCCTCGGCGATCAGGAAGACCGCGATCGCCACGATGATGACCAGCACCATCGTGCCGGCGGCCATGGTGAACCCCTGGAAGAGCCGCTCGGCGCCGAAGGCCCGCCGCCGGGGCAGCGCGCCACCGCCGCCCAGGGCCGGCCCGCCACCGTCCAGGTCCGGGTCGCCGCCGTCCAGGCCGGCACCGCCACCGCCGCCACCACCGCTGCCGCCACCGCCGCCGGGCTGGCCGGCTCCGGGCGGAGCGGGGTGCGCGGGTGTCACTGGTACGTCGACCGACAGCGCGGCACCGGCGGACCCGGCGTGACCGATGGTCACCCGACGTCCGCCGGTGCCGGCGTTGGCCGAGCGGTCTGGGGTGTCGCCCATCTGCTCGCTCGCTCCGTTGACGAAGTAGTGAGGATGATCTGGTGGCGGATCAGGCGAGAGCCCGGACGGCCGCCTCGACCTTGCCGCGGACCGACTCCGGCAGCGGGGCGTAGCCCAGCTCGGTCAGCTCGGCCTGCCCCTCGGTGCTGGCGGCGTGGCCCAGGAAGCCCTTGACCAGCGCCAGCTTGTCGGCGGCGAGGCCCTTGGAGCAGACGATCTCGTAGGTCACCAGGACGATCGGGTACGCGCCGGGCTCCCTGGTGTTGAAGTCGATCGACATCTTCAGGTCGTCGCCCTCGCCGGTGACCTGCGCACCGGCGATGGTCTTACCGGCCGACTCCGGGGTCAGTTCGGCGAACTCGCCGGCGCCATTGCCGATCTTGGCCATCTTCAGGCCGCCGTTCTCGGCGTACGACATCTCGACGTAGCTGATGCTGCCCTCGGCCTGCTTGACCGCGCTGGCCACCCCGTCGGACTTGGCCGCACCGGTGCCGCCCGGCGCCTTCCAGGCCTTGCCCTTGCCGAAGGTCCAGTCGGCCCCGGCGGTCCTGGTCAGGAAGTCGGTGAAGTTGTCGGTGGTGCCCGACTCGTCCGAGCGGTGCACGGTCTGGATCGTCGCCGACGGCAGGGTCGCGCTCGGGTTGTCGGCCTTGATCGCGGCGTCGTCCCACTTGGTGATCTTGCCGGCGAAGATCTTCGCGAGGGTGGCCGGCGTGAGCTGGAGGTCGTCCAGGCCGCTGACGTTGTAGACCACCGCGACCGGACCGATCACCATCGGCAGGTGGATCGCCGCGCCGCCGGGGCACTTGGCGTCGGCCTTCGGCTGCTCGTCGTCCTTCAGCGGCGAGTCCGAGCCGGCGAAGTCCGCCGTACCGGCGATGAAGGCCTGGATGCCCGCGCCGGAACCGCTCGGCTCGTAGTTGATGGTCGAGCCGGTGCACTTCTGCTGGTACGCCTTGCGCCACTCGTCGACCGCGTTCTTCTGCGCCGACGAACCCTGGGCGTTGATCGTGCCCGTGGCGCAGTCGGTCGCCGGGGTGGAGCCGGCGGCCGATGCCTCGGTGGGCTCGTTGTTGTCCGAGCCGCAGGCGCTGACTGCCAGTGCCGTGGCCAGAGCGAGGCAGGCAATGGTGCCGTGCCGCTGGAGCTTCACCTGAAAGGTTCCCTTCACCTTGTACGAAGCAAGCCCGGGACGCGTCCCCGGGAGCCGACTGGTGATCGGCTAGTAGGGAAGTTAGGAGCGCCAGGTAGCCGGCTCGCCGGTCGTGGGTGAACTCAGGGTGAACAGGGGGAACCGGCTGGGTGGCCGGATCCTGAGGGCGAGATGTCCGTTTCGTGAACCGTGTGCCGGTGCGCGCGGTGGGACCGGGCCGTCAGTGCGCCTCGGACCCGTCCCCGGTCATCCTGTCCGCCGGTGACCACCGGTACCGCACGTGCCGTACCCAGTTCGCGAAGCCGAGCCGGGTGTAGAGCGCCATCGCACCGGTGTTGGACTCGTCGACGTAGAGCATCACCCGGGTCAGTCCCCGGTCGCGCAGGTGGTGCAGGCCGGCGAGGGTGAGCGCCCGGCCGAGCCCGAGCCCGTGGCTGTCCGGGTCGACACCGACCACGTACACCTCGCCGATCGGCGCGGACCCCGCAGCCGGGCCGGTCGGCGCGGACCCCGCAGCCGGGCCGGACCGCTCGGGGGCGCCGTGTCCGTCGGCCCGGTTGCCGTGCCCCGCGATCCGGCCGTGCACCTTGGTCCAGTGGAAGCCGAGCAGCCGTCCCGACGACTCCTCGACGGCGAGCAGGAACCCGGCCGGGTCGAACCACGGCTCGGCGAGGCGCAGCCGCAGGTCGGTCCGGTCCCAGCGACCCTGCTCCGGGTGGCTGGCGAAGGCCCGCCCGTTGACCGCCAGCCACGCCTCGTCGTCGTCGCCCGGTCGGAACGCGCGTAGCGAGACCCCGGCGGGCAGCTCGGGCTCGGGCAGCGGGTCCCGTAGCGAGCGGCGCAGTTGCCACAGCACCCGGGCCCGGTGCAGCCCCAGGTCGAGGGCGAGCGCGGCGGCCGACGGATGGTCGCTGTGCGCCCACAGCAGCAGCGCGCCGGTTCCGGGTACCCGTTGCAGCGCCGCCGTGACCAGCGCCCGGCCGATGCCCTGCCGGCGCCACATCGGGTGTACGACGAGTTCGGCGGAGACCTCGGCGGCCCCGTCCAGCGGCTCCAGGTACGCGTAGCCGACCACCGCCCCGGCCGGCCCCCGGACGATCAGGTGGCTGACGGTGCTCTCCCCGCCCTGCCGGAGTCGTAGCGTCACGTGCTCGGAGAGCGGGTCGGCGCCGTCGGCGGCGCCCGCCAGACCGGCCAGGGCGAGCACCGCCTCGACATCGTCCGGGGCGAGCCCGTCGAGGCTGGTCACCCGGGGGTCCGCCGGCTGCTCGACGATCATCTTCCCACCGTAGACCCCGCTCCGCCGGTCCCCGCCAGCCGGACGCTCAGGACCGCACGGGCGGTCCGGCCGGCTGTCCGGCTGGTGGTCTGGCTGGCGGTCCGGCTGGCTGTCCGGCTGGTGGTCCGGCTGGTGGTCCGGCTGGCTGTCCGGCTGGTGGTCCGGCCGGCTGTCCGGCCGGCTGGCCGGGCGAGGCCGGTGCCGGTGTACCGGCCGACGGTGACCCGCCCGGGGCGGTTCCGGCCGGCACCGGGCCGGGCGGCAGTGCGGCGAGGGCGTACGCCCGGGCGAGGTCGGGCAGCAGCCAGCGAAGTGCGACCACGGTGCCCTGCCGGTTGCCCCCGGCGTCGTGCAGCAGCACGATCGCCCCCGGTCCGATCCCGGCGTTCACCCGCGAGACGATGGCGCCGACGCCGGGGCGGGTCCAGTCCTGCGGGTCCACCGCCCAGTGCAGCGAGGTCATGCCCAACTGCTGGGCCACCGAGACCACCCGGGAGGTCCAGGCACCGCCGGGCTGCCGGAAGTACCCGATCCGCGCGTCGGGCGCGGCGGCCCGGATCGCCTCGTTGGTGCGTTCCAGGTCGAACCGGATGCTGGCACTGGGCTGGCTGCCCAGCCGGGTGTCGTGCCGCCAGGAGTGGTTGCACAGGGTGTGCCCCTCGGCCACGATCGCCCGGACCAGTTCGGGGTGCTCCCGGGCGTTCTCACCGACCAGGCAGAAGGTGGCCTTGACGTGGTACTCGCGCAGTGCGGCAAGGGTCTGCGGGGTGTACCGGGGATCGGGGCCGTCGTCGAAGGTCAGCGCCACGTAGCGGGCGCCGGTGCTGATCCGGGCGCCGTACGGCCCGTCCTGCTCGGGCGGGAGCCGCGGCGGCTCGTCCCCCCGGTGCCGGTCCGGGTCGGCGGGCTGCCCGGTGCCGCCCGGTGCCGTAGTGGCCGTCGGAGCCGGAAGCGCCGGTCCCCCCGGGGGCGGCCCGCTGCGCTGCCCCGGGTCGACCCGCCCCTCGACAGGTCCGCCGGCCGGGTCACCCGACCGCTGGTCCGGTTCGCCGTCCGGTTGGGGATCGGTCTGGTGCCGGGCCCGGTTCTCGGGCGCGGCCAGTGGCCCGCCGGGTCGGCCGAGGGTGTGGCCGAGCGCGTACGCACCGCCGAGTACCGCGACGGTGACCAGCGTGGCGACCGCGAGCATGTGGGTTCGGGACATGGCCGGCATCAGCGGACCGCCCCGCAAGGTGCTGCCCGTTCCGCGCCGACAACCACCGTCGAAACCGCTGTTGCCACCTCAGCCTCCTCCGGACCCTTCCGGTCAAGGCTACGTAGATATCGCCCGAATCATTATGTTTTCTCGTATTCGTTCCACGCCATCACCCGGACCGGCATGCCAACGGGCCACCGGTACACCAGCAGGCGCCGTACACCAGAAGGCCACCCGGCGGAACGGGTGGCCTTCGTGGTCGATCGAGGTCGGGGTGCTCTCCCGTCAGGCGGGCAGCGGCACGCTCTCCGACTCCGGCAGCTGCCGGGACGGCGGGGTGACGAACTTGTAGCCCACCTGCCGGACCGTGCCGATCATCGACTCGTACTCCGAGCCGAGCTTGGCCCGCAGTCGCCGTACGTGCACGTCGACGGTGCGGGTACCGCCGAAGTAGTCGTAGCCCCAGACCTCGCGGAGCAACTGGTCGCGGGTGAAGACCCGGCCGGGGTGCTGGGCGAGGAACTTGAGCAGCTCGAACTCCTTGTAGGTCAGGTCGAGTGGCCGGCCCTTGAGCTTGGCGGCGTACGTGTCGGGGTCGATGGACAGATCGCCGGCCCGGATCAGCCCGCCGGCCGCCGCGGTCGCGTTGCTGAGCCGGCCGACCGCCAGGCGCAGCCGGGCCTCCACCTCGGCCGGACCGGCGCTGGCCAGGATCACGTCGTCGACGCCCCAGTCCGCGTTCAGGGCGATGAGACCGGCCTCAGTCACCACCGCGACCAGCGGCACACCGAGCCCGGTGGCGTGCAGCATCCGGCAGGTCGCCCGGGCCTCGCTCAGTTCCGAGCGGGCGTCGACGAGTACGGCGTCCGGGCTGGGCCCGGAGACGAGGGTGCGGACGTCGCGCGGGGCGGTGCGCACCGAGTGGGGGAGCAGGTCGAGGGCGGGCAGCACAACGGACGGTTCGCCTGCGCGCGCGGTCACCAACAGCAGGATCTCCACACATCACCTCCGTCCCGGCGGGCATGCAGCGCCGCGCGGTGGCCAGCGGCGCTGGGGCCGGGGACTCCGGGGGACCGCTGGGAGATTGGGTGTCGTCCCGGCGTCACTGACGGGCAGGTAGGGACCAACCTTATCGGAACTTCCGCCGGACGCTCTCACATGTTCGGTTCATGGGCTGTGTGATCGGTCATTACCGGCATGTTTCCGGACCGGGTTCGATTCGGGGGCGCCGGGCCCGGCGCGTCGGGCGGTCGGTCTGGCACGATCGGGGCGTGTACCCCTCGACGCCACCGGAGACCGGCCGCGACTCCTGGCCGGAGAACCGCACCGGTCCGGCCGGCCCGCACCGCGCCCCCGACCCGCGCGGTCGCCCCGCCGGCCCTGACCCCCGCAGCCCTCTCGACGGCCCGCGCGGGCCGGAGGCCTCCCGGCACGGTGCCGGGGCCAGATCCGGCGACGGCCACCGGAGCGTCGACGGCCACCGCTCCGGCGACGGTGCCCGGGGCATCGACGGCCCGCGCCCGGACGGCGAGGTGGACGGGGATCTCGACGGCGAGGAGGAGTTGCCGCCGGTACCGGTCCGCCGGCTGCTCTCGGTGGCGATCGCCGGCTTCGCCGCGCTGCTCGGGGTCGGCCTGATCTTCGGGGCACAGACCGCCGGGCCCGGTGCCCGGCTGCCGTTCGCCGTGGTCGTCTTCGGGGTGCAGTTGCTCTTCGTCCTCGCCTGGACCATGGCGATGCGCCCGCCGGCCCTGCCGCTGGTCGGCGGGGTGGCGGTGGCGGTGGCGGTCGCCGCCGACGCCGCCGCCGTACTGCCGCAGATCGCCGCGCTCGCCCCGCTCGGGTACGTGGCGGCGGGCGGGTTCCTGCTCGGGGTGCTCGGCCAGCTCGTCCGGCGGGCCGACCGGGCCCGGGTTACCGAGTCGCTCGGCGCCACCCTGTTCATCGTGGTCGGCGTGGTGGCCTTCGGCACGCTGATCGTGCTCAGCCGGATCCCGAAGGGTACCCAGGCGATCTTCGTCTGCCTGACCGCGGCGGCGGTGGCACTGGCCGTCGCCCGGGCGACCGACGCGGTGCTGCCCTGGCCGAGGCTGGCCCCGCAGGTGCCGCGCGGCGCCGCCGGTGTGGTGATCGGGGCGATGCTCGGCACCCTCGCCGCCGGCATCCTCGGCAGCTATCTGGTGGCCTTCACGCCGACCAGCGGTGCCCTGGTCGGGCTGGTCGCGGCCGCCGCGGCGGCCCTGGCCGACCTCGCGGTGGGCTACGCCGAGGCGGGCCGGCTGATGGCCGGGGAGCCGCCGACGATGTGGGTCGCCCGGCACATGCAGGGACCGCTCGGCGGCTTCGCGCTGGCCGCACCGGCCGCGTACGCGATGAGCGTCTTCTTCCTCTGAGCACGGGCGGTTCCGCTGGGCGGTGGCGGGTGCCCGGGCTTCCCGCCGGCTGCCGGCGGCGTACCCCGGTGGTGGGAACCGGCGACGTACCCCGGTGGTTGGAACCGGCGGCGTACCTCGGTGGTTGGAGATGTGCCCGTTCGGGTAGATAGTGGTCCGACGACGACGGCGGTGGCCGGGTGCGACGGCACCGGATCGGGGAGGCGGCGTGGCGGAGAGCTATCCGGCAGACGGCAGGGTGTACGCCGGACGGCCCCGCCGGCGCAGGGGGCGCCGGGCGCTCATCATCCTGGTCATCGTGCTCCTGGTGCTGGCCGGACTGCTGGTGGTGGCCGACCGGGTCGCCGCCGGAGTCGCCGAGCGGGTCGTCGCGGAGCAGATCGACCAGGAGATCTCCCGGCAGAACGTGCAGTCCGCCGCCCCCGAGGTGACGGTCGGCGGCTTCCCGTTCCTCACCCAGGTGCTCGACGGCCGCTACGACTCGATCAGGGTGCTGCTCCGCGACGTACAGGGGCCGGTGCAGGGCACCGACGCGGCGGTGAAGGTGCCGGAGCTGACGGTCGACGCGCGGGACGTCACGGCGTCGTTGGACACGCTCCGCTCCGGCCAGGGCGAGGTCACCGCGAAGACGGTTCGGGGCACCGGCACCGTCAGCTACGACAGCGTGGTGGCGCTGATCGACCGGCCGGGGGTACAGCTGCGGGAGCAGGACGGCAAGCTCGGGGTGACCGCGCCGGTCCGGGTGCCGATCCTGGAGCAGGAGCTGACCGTGCAGGGCACCGCGAACGTGACCGTCGACGGCGACGACATCGTGATCACCTTCGACCGGCTCACCTCTGCCGACCTGCCGGACAATCCGGTGGTCCAGACCTTCGTCAACAACTTCGCCCGGCAGCTCTCGGTCCGGGTGCCGCTGCCGCCGCTGCCGTTCGCGCTGCGCCTGCACGAGGTACGGCCCCTGCCGGATGGACTGGCCGTCACCGCCAGTGCTCAGGATGTGGCGTTGAGCGAGGTTCGCTGATCCAGACTCCGGGTCGCATGATCCCGGATGGTGGTTGGTCCTGGGTAACGGGTCGGTTGCGCTGGTAGGCTCCCGATTCATGGGGACGCTCCTCACCAAACGGCGCGCGGTCGACCTGTGCCGCGTGGCCACCTGCCTGTGTCGCCCCGTCATCTGACGGCGGGGCTGTCCTGCGTTCCCTTCTGGTCCCACCTCACGCCCGGCAGCGGCGCCGTCGCACGTACCCGTGATCCGTCCTACCAATGGGTCCCGCGCGTGACATGCGACAACAACACCGGTCGATCTCCACGCGCAGGCTCACACACGTATCCTCACCAAGGAGTGATCTGATGAGTCGCGACACCGCACTCGTCTCGGCCGACTGGGCCGAGAAGAACCTCGACGCCCCCGGCGTGGTCTTCGTCGAGGTCGACGAGGACACCACCGCCTACGACGGTGGGCACATCGCCGGTGCGATCAAGCTCGACTGGAAGACCGACCTCCAGGACCCGGTACGCCGGGACTTCGTGAACAAGGCCCAGTTCGAGGCGCTGCTCTCCGAGCGCGGCATCTCCAACGACGACACCGTCGTGCTCTACGGCGGCAACAACAACTGGTTCGCCGCCTACGCGTACTGGTACTTCAAGCTCTACGGGCACCGCGACGTCAAGCTGCTCGACGGCGGTCGCAAGAAGTGGGAGCTGGACGCCCGCCCGCTCGTCACCGACCCGGTCTCCCGCCCCGCCACGCAATACATTGCGCAGGAGCCGGACCTGTCGATCCGGGCCTTCCGCGACGAGACGGTCGCCGCGATCGGCACCAAGAACCTGGTCGACGTCCGCTCCCCCGACGAGTACGCCGGCCGGCTGCTCGCCCCGGCCCACCTGCCGCAGGAGCAGGCGCAGCGGGGTGGGCACATCCCGACCGCGCTCAGCGTGCCGTGGTCGAAGGCGGCCAACGAGGACGGCACCTTCAAGTCCGACGACGAGCTGCGCAAGATCTACGGCGAGGCGGGGCTGGACGGCAGCCGGGACACCATCGCCTACTGCCGGATCGGCGAGCGCTCCTCGCACACCTGGTTCGTCCTCAAGGAGCTGCTCGGGCACCAGAACGTGAAGAACTACGACGGCTCCTGGACCGAGTACGGCTCGCTGGTCGGGGTGCCGGTCGCGCTCGGCGACGAGCCGGGGCAGGTGTGACGACCATGACCGCACCGATCGCCGCCGGCTGCGCGGCGCCCGACCAGGCGGCTCCGCTGCCGGCGGGCCTCGACCTGGAGAAGGAAACCGTGATCACCGGGATCGTCAGCGCCGCCAGCGGCGAGGTCGTCCCCGGGGCGTACGTCCGGCTGCTCGACGCCACCGGTGAGTTCACCGCCGAGGTGGTCACCTCGCCGGCCGGGCAGTTCCGGTTCTTCGCCGCACCGGGCACCTGGACGCTGCGGGCACTCTCCCGGCACGGCAACGGCGACCTCTCGGTCACCGCCGGCCGGGGCGTCAACGAGGTAGCGGTCACGGTCGCCTGATTCCCGTACCCAACGTGTGAGGGTCCCGCCGATCTGCCCGATCGGCGGGACCCGCTGTCTTCAGGTGTGTGAGCCAGCGAACAGACAGCGGGCGGATCTGACCGCCCCGCGAGCTTGACCCTGACGCTACGTCAACCCTCCATGCTGGCTGCCATGAGCATCCCGCGAACAACCGACCGGGCCGACGGACCCGCGATCCAGGTGCAGGGCCTGGAGAAGTCTTACAAGGAGCTGCGCGTACTGCGCGGCGTCGATCTCGAGGTGGCCCGGGGCAGCATCTTCGCCCTGCTCGGCTCGAACGGGGCGGGCAAGACCACGCTGGTGAGGATCCTGGCCACGCTGCTGCGGGCCGACTCCGGGACCGCCCGGGTCAACGGTTTCGATGTCGCGGCGCAGCCCGCCGAGGTACGCGGTTCCTTCAGCCTCACCGGGCAGTTCGCGGCGGTCGACGGAATCCTCACCGGGCGGGAGAACCTCGTCCTGGTCGCCAGGCTGCGGCACCTCGACAACCCGGGCGCGATCGCGGACGACCTGCTGCGACGCTTCTCGCTGACCGAGGCGGGCGGCCGGCGGGTGGCGACGTACTCCGGGGGCATGCGCCGCCGCCTAGACATCGCGATGAGCCTCATCGGGAATCCGCCGGTCGTCTTCCTCGACGAGCCGACGACCGGGCTGGATCCGGAGGCGCGAATCGAGGTGTGGCAGGCCGTCAAGAAGCTCGCCGAGGGCGGTACGACGGTGCTGCTCACCACGCAGTACCTGGACGAGGCCGAGCAGTTGGCCGACCGGATCGCGATCCTGCACCACGGCCGGATCATCGTCGACGGCACCCTGGCCGAACTCAAGCAACTGCTGCCGCCCGCGAAGGTCGAGTACGTCGAGAAGCAACCCACCCTCGAAGAGGTCTTCCTCGCGGTCGTCGGCGACACCGTAGGGGGACAGCCATGACCACGCACTTCCTCGCCGACACCGCCGTCCTGACCGGACGGACGATGCGGCACGTCACACGCAGCATGGACACCATCATCACGACCGCGATCACACCGATCGCCATGATGCTGCTCTTCGTCTACGTCTTCGGCGGCGCGATCGACACCGGGTCGGTCTCGTACGTGAACTACATGCTTCCCGGCATCCTGCTCATCACCATCGCCTCGGGCATCTCCTACACGGCGTACCGGCTCTTCACCGACATGCAGGGCGGGATCTTCGAACGGTTCCAGTCCATGCCGATCGCCCGTTCGGGCGTGCTGTGGGCGCACGTGCTGACCTCGCTGCTCGCCAACATGATCTCGCTGGTCCTCGTCGTCGGTGTCGCCCTGCTGATGGGCTTCCGCTCGGGCGCCGACGTGCTGGCCTGGCTCGCGGTCGCGGGCATCCTCGTCCTGCTGACCCTGGCCCTGACCTGGATCGCCGTGATCCCCGGTCTCATCGCGAAGTCGATAGACGGCGCGACCGCGTTCTCCTATCCGCTCATATTCCTGCCCATCATCAGCTCGGCCTTCGTGCCCACCGACACCATGCCCGGCCCGGTGCGCGCCTTCGCCGAGCACCAGCCGGTGACCTCCATCGTCAACGCGATTCGCGGCCTCTTCACCGAGCAGCCGGTCGGCACCGACGTCTGGACCGCCCTCGCCTGGTGCGTCGGCATCCTCGTCGTGGCCTACGTCCTCGCGAACATCACCTACCGGCGCAGGATCTCCTGAGCCGGCGCCGACCGGCGTTGGGCGAGTTGAGGGCAGGATGAGAGCATGCTGACGATCAGCCAACTGGCGGCGTACGCCGGCGTGACGGTGCGGGCGGTGCGGCACTACCACCAGATCGGGCTGCTGCCCGAGCCGGCACGGGACGCCTCGGGTTACCGACGGTACGGCGCCATGGCTGTGGTCGCCCTCATCAAGATCCGTACCCTCGCCAACGCCGGCGTGCCGCTGTCCGAGATCGGTCAGATGCTCGAAGCCGACGCGTCGACCTTCGCCGAAGCCGTGCAGAGGATCGACCACCAGCTACGCGACGAGATCGAACGGCTGGAGAACAGCCGCAAGCAGGTGGCGCAACTCGTCGCCGGGGACAGTCTGGTGCTTCCACCCGAGGTGATCGACTATCTTGATCGGCTTCGGGAGCTCGGGGTGTCGGAGCGGCTCGTGCAGGGTGAGCGGGACGGGTGGATCCTGGTCGGGGCTCACTCGCCCGATCGGATCCGCGGGTACATCTCTGGGAAACTCGCACAGCTCGACGACCCGCGGTACCTCCGGCTCTACCGGGTGCTGTCCGAGGTCATCGACAGCGACGCGGAGGACGACGATCCACGGCTGGCGGAGGCCGCCGACATCATGGCCGCCAGCCTGGCCGAGTACGTGGCCAACTCCGGCGAGGCGACGCAGGACGACCTGTCGTCGCAGCTGTTGGACGCACTCGCCCTGGAGACCGACCCGCGGGCGCAGCGGATGCTGGACCTGATGCGCGAGCGTGGTTGGGCCAGTTGGACCCGGCTGGAGCGGTTGGCGAAACCGCCCGACTGATGACTGATGCCGGTTCCGCCCGTCGACGGCGCCGCGCCCGTCGTTGTCGCCCCGCCCGATCAGTCGTCGATCGCCTGGTAGACGGTGGTCCAGATGTCGTTCCACATCGGCAGCGTCTGGTTTCCCATGTGCGCCCGCTGCATCAGGACGATCGCCGTGAGCTGCTCGGCGGGATCGTTGTACCAGGCGGTGCCGTAGAAGCCGGGCCATCCGTAGCTGCCGACCGAGGGGCCGAGCCGGGTGCGGCGGGTGTGCACCGACATGCCGAAACCCCAGCCCATGTGGTCGAAGTACCCGGGCCAGAACCCGGAGACGGCCCGCTGTGCCGGGGTCAGGTGGTCGCTGGTCATCAAGGTCACCGACGGCCGCGACAGGACCCGCTCGCCGTGGTGGGTGCCGCCGGCGAGCAGAGTCGAGGCGAAGGCGAGGTAGTCGTCGGCGGTTGAGACGAGACCGCCACCACCTGATTCGAACACCCGTGGCCGGCTCCACCGCCCGTCCGGGCCGTCGTCGACCGCCGGCCTGCCGGAGGCGGCATCGTCACGCTCGTACGCCGTGGCCAGCCGGCCGATGCTCGCGTCGCTCACCGTGAAGGCGGTGTCCTTCATCCCGAGTGGATCGCAGATGCGCTCGCGCAGGGCGTCCCCGAACGACCTGCCCGTGGCCCGGGCGATGAGCACGGACGTCACGTTGGCGGCGACGTCGTACATCCAGCGCTCACCCGGCTGGTGGACGAGCGGGAGCGCGCCGAGCCGGCGGATCCATTCGTCGGGCGGCTGCGCACCGAGGGTGTCCAGCGCGTCGGCGATCGGGACGGTTCCCGGCTCGGCGGGAACCACGCCGGTACCGAGGGTGTAGGTCAGCAGATCCCGCACCATGATCGGACGTTCCGCCGGAACGGCGGCGTCCAGTGGCCCGTCGGGATCGGCGAGCACGGTCATGTTCGCCAGCTCCGGGAGGAGATCGTCGACCGGGTCATCCAGGCGCAGGGTGCAGTCCTCGACGAGCGTCATCGCACACGCGGCGACGATCGGCTTGGTCATCGAGCCCAGGCGGCAGATCGTGTCGGTTGCCATCGGCGTCTGGGACCCGGCACCCTCGAACGCGAGAGTGCCGGTCGCTTCGATGTGCACCTCGCCGTGGCGGGCGAGGACGACCAGTACACCTGGGACGAAGCCCGACTCGACGTGCCGCTCGAGCAACTCGCGTAGCCGGACCAGCCGTGTCGTTGAGAAGCCACCAGCGGCCATCTTTCTCCTCCCGGGCCGGCACCCGGCGGCCTGGTGATGCGAATCTGCAACTACTCACGGCCGACACTAGGGTAAGCAATGGTAGATTGCAATCACTATGCAGGAGCCGCGGACGAACACCGGGACACGGTCCGGATGTCCCATCAACCAGGCGCTGGAGATACTCGGCGACCCTTGGGCGATGCTCGTGCTGCGCGACATCATGTTCGGCAACCGCCGCCACTTCCGTGAACTCCTCGCCGGCAGCGAGGAGGGCATCGCCACCAACATCCTGAGCAGCCGTCTGCGACGGCTCACCGAGGCCGGGCTGCTCACCCGGCAGAGCGCCCGGCGCGGCCAGCGGGTCGCCTACTCACTCACCGAAGCGGGCATCCAGGTGCTGCCGATCATGGTGGCGCTCGGGTCCTGGGGCCTGACCCACCGCGACGGCGAACGACGCCTGCGCGTCCGTGCGGAGGTGCTCCGCGACGGTGGCCCCGAACTTCTCGACCAGTTCATGGAGGAGCTACGCCACCTCCATCTCGGCATCCCGGGGCCGGGTCCGCAGGCTCCCCGGGCCAGCGACAAGCTTCGTGCGGCGTACGAGGCCGCGATGGGCGACACGGTTGATTCCGGTGCAACCGTTGATCCCGGTGCTACCGCGATCCAGAGCCGCGTCTGAGGTCGGCTCCGCCGGCCCGGAACCTATGATCGTCATTCGTCGGTCTTTCAAGGATTCCGCGATGGAGCGCTCGATGGGGAGGGCACGTGAGAGCGTGGGGCGAGGTGTGGCGGTACTGGCCGTGGTCGACGGCATGGCTGTCGGGGGGCAGCGTCGCGGGCATCCTTCTGGTCCTCTGGCTCACCGACGCCAACCGGACCGCCGGTGGCCTGATCGCGGCGCTGATGAACGGCGTCACCCTCTTCTTCCTTGTCGGCGGTGTCTTCGCAGCTCTTGCCGCGGCGGGCCAGGGCTCGTACCTGGCGCGGCACCCGTGGCGGTTCGCGCTGGTGCCCGCCGGGGTGGCCCTGCTGATCCTCGCGGCGATGCGGCTGTCGGCTCTGGCCCTGAACCTCTCCGGGCCGTGGCGGACCGTTCCGGACAGCCTGCTCGACGTCACCGCCCGCGCCGTGGTCGTCCAACTGATCATCGGAATCGTCGCCGTCCGGCTCGGCCGGAAGGATCGGTGACGAGAGTGCTGTCCGGAGCACCCCGGCACGGGTAGCTGGCAGCCCGTGCGGGTTCCGTCCCGTTCTGGGCAACTCGCCGCACCTGCCCTGGCCGATGAGATGGTCCTCGACCGCGCCGGCCGTGTTGACTACATCCGATCAGGCCGTCTGGGCTGCTGGTGGTGACACGGGGGCTGCGGAGTGCGCGCCCCAGCAGAGGCCGTTCCTCTGGCTGGGGCTCGCATCGCCCGGGCTACGGGCAGCCGATGAAGCCGATCGACGAAGCCTCGTCGTTCCAACCGGTGGTGGTGAAGTTCCCGTAGGTGCCCGGGGGCATGCTGTTGTCGGGGTTGCCGCCGTTTATGCCCCAGGAGACGCAGTAGGTCCTGTTTGTATTGTTGTGCCAGGAGCTGGCCTCATCGTTGAAGTCACCGAGGGTTTTGCATTTCCAACCTGGTTCACACGGAAGTTGTGTGAAGTTGCTGTGGTAAGCACCAGCCGCCCACATGTACCCGCCTGTTTTCTGATCGACGTCCACAAACAGGCACACGTACCCAGCCGGGCAAATCGGGGCCGCCGCGTCCAGGACCAGTGGCGATGCGGTGGGCGTGGTCCTGTCGTCGCCCGCGCTGGCGTGACTGGTGCCGGTCGTCGACAGCATCGACGCCAGAACAGCAGCCACCAACATCAAGGCTCTTACTTTCCTCATGCTTGTGCCTCTCCCGTATTTGTCAGGTCCACCAACTCGTGGCCTAGACCTGTCGGATGTGCTCGGTTCGGACACTCTCGTCAGCGCTGTTGGCGCGGTTGAGTCGGCCAGAATCCGGCCTCCCTTCGTGTTGGCCCGCGATAACGCGAGCGAATCAAGCCAGTCGTCAGCCCGCGGTAACGGCCACGATTTGGGCCCGGTGGCGGACGGAACGTTACGCTCGGCTGGTTTCATATCGACTTCAAGCGGCAGACACAGTCCCCACCCCGCCGCGCTCGGGCATCGGTAGGTCCAGTCAACGGACGCTCGCCCGACCCCAGGGGACGCACGGCCGCGGTCCCGCCGTGCACGAGATCCGCGAATTCGTCCGCGACGCACGGGCTCAGTTCGAGGCGTTCATCTCCGCCGTCGAATGGCTCGTCGACTATCCCCTGCGGCATGTCGAATCCTCGAAGTGGGACAGTTTCACCGGCACTACAACGATCGACTACCGCGAGCTGATGGGCGCCCACAACGTCGTCGCGGTCAAAACCGAGGCGACGCAGGGCCACATGGAGGCCGGCAGCACGCGAGTCGTGCTCGGTGGCTCACGCAGCGACGATTTCGTCCTTCAACTTGGCGAGATCGAGCGCACTCAACTCGGATGCGGAAGCTGAGCGGCCTGCGTACCGGGTGCGTCCTCACGTACGGTGAACCCCCGCACCGGTCGCCCGAGTTCACCGTCGGCACGGCGGCCGACCGCTGGAGATGGCGTCCGTCGACTTGATCGACACCATTCCTCGCCCTGTCGAGCTAACTCCCGTCAGCCGTGCCTGATCGGTCGGGACCGTCCGGTGTCAGCTTTTCGACAGTGCTGCTCCGCCCCGACGGTCGCAGTGGAGAGTCGGTCGAGACACTGATCAACAAGTGTCTGAGCAGGTGCTTTTCATTCCTTCGGTAAGGAGTGGGCGGCCCGAGACGACTTAGATGTGGGTCGTTCGTGGGTCTTCGGCTCCGATCGACGGCCCTTATCCTGGCCTGTTCGCCGACGGCTACGGAGCGAGTGGGACTCATGGATCCTCGGTACACACGCAAACTGGCGGAGCAGTCCGCCAACTTCGGCTTCCTGGAGGCGCACCCACTGCTGCTCTGGTACGGCGCCAGTGCCGAATCACTGATCTATGTGGACGCCCAGGCGGCGATGTTCAAGACCCGCACCTTCGGCGACGTACTGGCCCGGGAACTGGTGCGGCGTACCGGGGCGCAGCCGGTGAGCGGGAGCTTCTATCACCAGGTGCAGGCGCTGAACGCCAGTGGGGCGCTGGTGCCGCACATCTTCGCCGCCTTCAACCGCCTCCGGAACGTCGGCAACAAGGCGGTGCACGATCACCTGGACGAGCTGCGCAGCGCCCTGGAACTGCTGCGTACCAGCTTCGACCTCGGCGTGTGGTTCCACCGCGCCCTGACCGGAGACCGTACCCCGATCGGTTTCGTGCCGCCGAGCCCGCCTCCGCAGCAGGTGCCGCAGTCCGTGGTGGATGGCCTGCACGCCGAGCTGCGCCGCTACCAGGAGGAACTCGCGCAGACGAAACTGCTGCTCGCCGGCAAGAAGTCCCTGGCGGTCGCGAAGGCGGACGCGGTCGCGGCGGCGGACCGGGCGGTGCGGGAGTCGGACGCGCGCCGGGAGACGACGGTCGACCTGGTGGCCACCCTCGAAGCTCAGGCCGAGTACGCGCAGCGCGAGTTCGACAGCCGCAAGCCGGTCAAGGTCTCGGCGGCCAAGCGGGAGGAGTTCATCTCCCGGGCCCGCCGGGCGTCCCGGGAGCCGCTCAACGAGTTGCAGACCCGGGCGGAGATCGACCGCCAGCTGTCGGCGGCCGGCTGGGTCGTCCAGCACGAGAACCAGCTCAACCTCTTCGCCGGGCCGGGCGTGGCCGTCCGCGAGGTCACCCTCGCCACCGGTCGGGCCGACTATCTGCTGTACGTCGACCAGAAGCTCGTCGGCGTCATCGAGGCGAAGCGGGAGGGCACCGCACCGCGGGGCGCGGAGGCACAGCTCGACCGCTACCGGGGCGGGTTGACCGCCGAGCAGCGGATGCGGGCATGGCGGCGGGACGAGCCGCTGCCCTTCGGCTACCTGGCCACCGGCACCGAGACGGCCTTCGTGAACGGGTTGGACCCGTCTCCGCGTACCCGGGAGGTTTTTGCCTTCCACCGGCCCGAGACGTTGGCGCGGTGGATGCGGGAGGCCGAGGACGACCCGGCGACGCCGACGCTGCGGGCCCGGCTGCGCCGGATGCCGGCGCTCGACGGCGACGGACTGCGGCCCGCCCAGCTCGACGCGATCCGGGCCTTGGAGCGGTCGCTGTCGGAGGACCGCGCCCGGTCGCTGATCCAGATGGCGACCGGCGCGGGCAAGACCTTCACCGCCGTGACCAGCAGCTTCCGGCTGTTCAAGCACGCGCGGGCCCATCGGGTACTGTTCCTGGTCGATCGCAACAACCTCGGCAAGCAGACCCTTCGGGAGTACGCGGCCTACCAGACGCCCGGGGACGGGCGGAAGTTCACCGAGCTGTACAACGTCGACCGGCTCTCCGGGGCGGGGATGCTCGGCTCGTCCAAGGTCGTCATCTCCACCATCCAACGCCTCTACGGGGCGCTGAGCGGGCGCGAGCTGCCCGACGTCGACTCCGACGACCAGGCGTACGACGACTACGACCTGGACGAGCCGGCCGAGGTCGGCTACAACCCGGAGATCCCGCCGGAGACGTTCGACCTGATCGTGGTGGACGAATGCCACCGCTCGATCTACGGCAAGTGGCGGGCGGTGCTCGAATACTTCGACGCGTTCATGGTCGGGCTGACCGCCACCCCGGTGAAGCAGACCATGGGCTTCTTCCAGCAGAACCTCGTCTCGGAATACACCTACGAGCAGGCGGTCGCCGACGGCGTCAACGTCGACTTCGACGTGTACCGGATCAAGACGCACATCACCGAGGCCGGCGAGCGGATCGACGCCGGCACGGTGGTGCCGATGCGGGACCGGCGGACCCGGGCCGAGCGCTACCAGGAACTGGAGGACGATTTCGCGTACGAGGGCGGCCAGGTCGGGCGGTCGGTCATCTCCCGGGGACAGCTCCGGCTGGTGCTGGAAACCTTCCGGGAGCGGCTCTTCACCGAGATCTTCCCCGGGCGGTCGAGGGTGCCGAAGACGCTGATCTTCGCGCGGGACGACAACCACGCCGAGGAGGTGGTGAAGATGGTCCGGGAGGTCTTCGCCAGGGGCAACGACTTCGCGCAGAAGATCACCTACGCCTCCCGGCGGGAGGGGAACAACCCCGACGACCTGATCCAGGCGTTCCGGAACAGCCCGGAGCTGAGGATCGCGGTCACCGTCGACATGATCGCCACCGGCACCGACGTACGGCCGCTGGAGTGTGTCTTCTTCCTCCGCCGGGTGCGCAGCGCCACGTACTTCGAGCAGATGAAGGGGCGGGGCGCCCGGACCATCGACCCCGCCGAGTTCCAGGCGGTCACCGAAGACGCCGAGGTGAAGGAGCGGTTCGTCATCGTCGACGCGGTCGGGGTGACGGATGCCGACCTGGACGAGGCCGTACCGCTGGAGCGGCACACCGAGCGGCAGGTCTCGCTGAGCCAACTGCTCGGCAAGGCCGGCCGGCTCAGCGCCACCCCGAACGAGGTCGCTACGCTCGCGTCCCGGCTGTCGCGGCTCAACCAGCAGCTCAGTGAGGACGAGAAGCGCGAACTGGACGAGCTGGCCGGCCAGCCGATGACCGAGATCGTGCGCGGCCTGGTCGACGCCGTGGCACCGGAACAGTTGAACTCGGCCCGCGAGGCCGGCCCGGAGGCGGTACGCGGACTGATGGCGACCGCGCTGCGCCCACTGGCCGCCAAGCCGGAGCTGCGAGAGCGGATCATGGAGATCCGGCGGGCGCACGACATCGTCATCGACGAGGGCAACGTCGACACGCTGCTGGAGGCTCGCGGCGTACCGGTGGAGGAGCGGGCCCAGGTGACCGTGCGAAGCTGGCACGACTACATCGAGCAGCACCGGGACGAGATCACCGCGTTGCAGCTTTTCTACGAGGGGGAGGGGCGGGTCGGCTTCGACCAGCTCAAGGAGTTGGCGGCCCGGATCGCCCGGCCCCCGCAGGCATGGACGCCGGACTCGCTCTGGCAGGCGTACGTGCTGCTGGGGAGGACGGCGGATGCGCCGGGGCACCGGGGTGTCACCGACCTGATCTCGTTGGTCAGGTATGAGTTGGGGATCGACCAGGAGTTGAAGCCGTACCGGTCGCTGGTCGAGGAGCGCTTCCGAGGGTGGCTGCACCAGCAGAAGCAGGGCGGGGCTACGTTCACAGCCGACCAGGTGTGGTGGCTGGAAAGGATCAAGGACGTGATAGCGGTCAGCGTGGAACTCACCCCCGACGACCTGGACGGCGCCCCCTTCACCGAACGCGGCGGCGTCGACGGCTTCGTCAACGCCTTCGGCACCCGCGCCGCCCCCCTGATCACCGAACTCAACCAGGAGCTGTCGGCGTGAACGATCTACCTTCTGGCTGGGTCTGGGCAACTCTGGACGAGCTGCAAGCCTCCGAGCCTCGCGCGATCACAGACGGTCCGTTCGGTTCGAATCTAACTTCGGCGCACTATACAGATGAAGGCGCACGAGTCATAAGGCTTCAGAATATCGGCGATGGTCAGTTTGTTAACGAGAGAGCGTATATAAGCCTTGATCACTACGAGAAGCTGCGCGTACATAACGTGCGCCAGGGTGATCTTCTTGTCGCATCTTTAGGGCAAGAGTTGCCGAGAGTGTGTTTGGCGCCGACGCTCGACGGGCCAGCGATAGTGAAAGCCGATTGTATTCGGGTCCGGTTGCATTCAGGAGTGGTGGCGAAGTGGGTTGTCTACGCCATGATGGCGCCGACGACTCGGCGATATGCTGCCAGCCGCATTCGCGGCGTCGGCAGGCCCCGCCTTGGGTTGGGCGAAATCCGTAAGGTTCCCATCCCGGTTCCGCCACTCGCCGAGCAGCGCCGCATCGTAGCCACTCTCGAAGATCACCTCTCGGTTGTTGATTCGGGGATTGCGCAGCTATCTGCGCTTACCGGACGCATAAACCGCTTTCGTGATCAGGTTATGCTCGCTGCAAGTACCGGTCAGCTCAGCCTGGGGCCCGATCGCGTAACAGCGTCCCGTCCCGCCCCAGCCGGCGTTGATGACGGTGAGCTGCCGCCTATTCCCGAAGCATGGAAATGGATGCGCCTGCGGGAGATCGCTGACGTTGTGGGCGGAGTTACGAAGGACAACAAACGGCAATCTGATCCGAGTTTCGTCGAGGTCCCGTATCTCCGGGTTGCGAACGTACAACGGGCCTATCTGGACCTTACCGAAGTAGCGCATATTCGGGTCTCGCCGCAGAAGGCTGAGCAGTTGCGGCTTCGGCAAGGGGACGTGCTCCTCAATGAGGGCGGCGATCGGGACAAGCTTGGGCGAGGGTGGATCTGGGAGAATCAGGTGCCCGGCTGCATCCACCAGAACCATGTATTCCGCGCCCGGATCTCCGGGGGTGTCCTTCATCCCAAACTGCTAGCGTGGCACGCGAACGGCTTCGGGCGACGATGGTTCGAGGTTAACGGGCTCCAGAGCGTTAACCTAGCCTCGATTAGCTTGCGCAAAATGAAAGAGTTCCCTGTCCCTGTCCCGCCGTTGGTCGAGCAGTCCTACCTGGTCGAGTTGGCAGAAAAATACCTGTCGTTGTTGGACGGGATGGAAAAGGCTATCGAGTCCGCCCGTCTCAAGGCTGACGGGCTACGCACTGCTCTACTGGCGACAGCATTCGCCGGGCGCCTCGTGCCGCAGGACCCGAACGACGAGCCTGCGTCGGAGTTGTTGGCGCGGATCAGGGCCGAGCGGGCGGCCGTACCACCTAAGCAGCGGGCGGCGCGCGGGCGCCGTACGCAGAAAGACAAGCCGGCGCCGCCGACCAGGGTGATCGGCCGCGACTACCAGCAGGGAGAGCTGCCGCTGTGAGCAATGTGGATCCGCGCCGGCTGGTGCAGAAGCTCTGGAACTACTGCGACGTGCTGCGCGACGACGGGGTGTCTACAATCGACTACGTCGAGCAGTTGACGTTCCTGCTGTTCCTGAAGATGGCCGACGAGCGGGCCAAGCGGGAGATCAAGCCGGAGCAGATCGTCCCGGACGAGCTGAGCTGGCAGACCCTGCTGGACACCGACGGCGACGACCTGGAGGTGCAGTACCGGAAGATCCTGACCGGGCTGGCGCACGAGCCCGGCACCCTCGGCACCATCTTCCGCAAGGCGCAGAACAAGATCCAGGATCCGGCGAAGCTGAAGCGGCTGATCGTGGACCTGATCGACAAGGAGAAGTGGTCGCAGGCGGGCGTCGACGTCAAGGGCGACGCCTACGAGGAACTGCTGGCCAAGGGTGCCGAGGACACCAAGTCCGGTGCCGGGCAGTACTTCACGCCGCGCGCCCTGACCGCTGCGATGGTCGACTGCATGTTGCCGACCCCGGACGACACGATCACCGACCCGGCCTGCGGCACCGGCGGCTTCCTGCTCGCCGCGTACGAGCACATCCAGCGCCACCACGGCGCCGCGCTCACGCCCGACCAGCGGCGCCGGCTCGCCCACGGCGCGATCCACGGCACCGAGCTGGTCGACGGCACCGCTCGGCTGGCCGCGATGAACATGCTGCTGCACGGCATCGGCACCCCCAACGGGCCGTCGCTGATCGAGGTGCGGGACGCCCTCGGCAAGAAGCCGGAGCGGCGGGCCAGCCTGGTGCTGGCCAACCCGCCGTTCGGGCGCAGCTCCTCGATCCGGATGGTCGGCGAGGACGGCCGGGCGACCCGCGAGGAACGGGAGATCGAACGCGACGACTTCTGGGCGACCACCGCCAACAAGCAACTCAACTTCGTCCAACACATCGCCTCGCTGCTGGAGATCGACGGCCGGGCCGCCGTCGTGCTGCCGGACAACGTGCTCTTCGAGGGTGGCGCGGGCGAGGTGATCCGCCGCCGGCTGCTCAAGCAGTACGACCTGCACACCCTGCTCCGGCTCCCCACCGGGATCTTCTATGCCGGCGGGGTCAAGGCCAATGTGCTCTTCTTCGAGCGCAAGCGCGCCCGCGAGGAGCCGTGGACGACCAAGCTCTGGGTGTACGACTTCCGGACCAACCAGCACTTCACGCTGAAGCAGAACCCGCTGCGCCGGGAACACCTCCAGGACTTCGTCGACTGCTACCTACCCGGCAAGGACCGCGCCGAGCGGGTCGCGAACGAGCGGTTCCGGGCCTTCGACTACGACGAACTGCTCGCCCGGGACAAGGTCAACCTCGACATCACCTGGCTCAAGGACGCCTCGCTGGAGGACGCCGACGCACTGCTGCCGCCCGAGGTGATCGCCCAGGAGATCGTGGAGGACCTGGAGGCGGCTCTGCGCGAGTTCACTGCCATCGCCGAGGCGTTGTCGTCGCGTACGACGACGACCACAGTCGACGAGCCTGCGCAGGAGGGCTCGGCATAGGCGCGGGTGCCGGAGGACGCCGGGCGGCAGGACACCCGATGCGAATATGCGTCAAGGCCCGAGACTTCCCGACGCTACGGCGAGCCGTACGGCTCTTACGGGAGGTGCAGCCCGAAGCTGGTTATACTGCGCAACCGCCCGGGTCGCGGAAGATCCGGCGGCAGAGCGGTCCGCCGTGCTCGGCGCCGCCCGCCACGCAGAGTTTCCGGCTGAAGTTTTCGCCGAACGAGCTTGTCGAGAGTACGGGTTCGATGAACGGGGGATGCGGCGGCACAGCTGCGAGGTAGGAATCGCTGTCTATGACCCGGTGACCGCGCCGGAGAGGAGTCAGATGCAGATGTGGCGTCTCCTGGCAGGTGCCGCGATGAGCGTGGCCGTGGGTCTCGTCGGCGTCGCCTTGGCTACCAACTTCCGTGGCGTGACAGAGTGGCACGTGCGGCAGTCGATGGCGACCGCGAGCGTGTTGCGTCGGGTGCCACCGTGGCGCTGGTCATTAGGTGTCCCGTACGAGAAGCGTCTAGCGCGTTTCATCCTGCTGGAACGGCTGATTGGCGGGGTCCTCGCTGCGGTCGGCGTCGTGACCCTTGTTGGTGTCGGTTATGGCATCCTAGCCGGTCAGCCGGTGCGGATGGTGAAGTAGGCAGCTCGACCCGACTGCCGCTAGGTTGTCGAACAGCGCAGCTAACGCTTCAGATCCGCGATCCTGGAAGTCGTCCGGTAACGGCTCTAGCTCCGGCGGCGCGCACGGACGGCGGCATGTGGCGTGGACCTGATCAAGCGCTCCGGCAGCGAGGCAGCGTACATCGGTGGTATGTGCGGAAACTGGCTAGCGTGTGGAACGCGGGCTCGGCGAAGCTGGGGTGTGATCGTCATCCAGCGGGTTCGTGTGCGGTGGACGGCTGCGGCACGCGGTGCGCCGGCCGCGAATGCCCGTCGCGGCCTCGACCAGGCGATGGCCCTGCCCCGGCCAATGCCGGAGACCGACGTGGTCATCCACGAGGTCCTGGCTGACGAGGCGGTCAACTACGAACGCTATGACCTGGTACTGGCCGGAGGTGTTGAGCAGGCTCGCAATGTCGGTCTTTGGCTGGGCCGTGACGAGGCGTCGGTGACCGTCGATCGGCTACCCGGTTCGGCGGCCTATCCGCGCCCGTTTGCGTCAACTCGCCTGTTCGCGCTGACTCCAGGGCAGGTTGGCCGCTACCGGGCCAACTTCCGGTTCACCGGCTGCGCCTGCGACCCGAGCTGGTACTACGAGGATTGGCTGGTGCACGTCAGCCACGGCCAGGTGACCCACGACCGCTTCGTGCGCGGCCAGCCGAACCGCGATGCCGACCACCGCGTACACCTCTACGGCGGCACCGGGCGCCGCTCAGGCCCCCATCCCTGAGCTGAGGCATCCGGCGATTCGCATTCACCGGGTGGACGAGACGCCCGGTCCGGCGGCAGCCGCCTACACGCGGCGCCGACCGTACTGGGCCCACACGCACGATCGGCGGCATGTAGCGAGTTGCCGCACTCGCCGATCGCCCGGATGCTGTTGCGGGCCTTGTTGAGCTGCTGATACAGCTTGGTGAAGTGTCAACGGTCTTAGGTTTTCTGAACCTACGGTGATCGTATTGGACCGCCTTTCGTGGCCCAGATCTCCCAGCGCGCGCAGGTCATCGCCGGCCTGGACGAGGCTGGGCAGGATCTCGGCGTGGCACGCAGCGCGGTGGTGTCGTGCTCGCGGCCGGGGTTGACGCAGAACCCCAGTATGAGGGACACCCTCATACTGGGGTTCTGCGTCTTCTCGTTGCATCACAACGGATCCGGCGTGTCGCCGCACCCACCGACGGTCGACCATACAGCGCAACCCATCGTTACGCGGAATGGCTAGCAGCGGGACACGTTCTGAACGTGGTAGTTGTAGCCTTCACGGAGATGGATTTGATGTCCTGTCGTGGAGCAGCCGTAGTACGACACGGCCCCCGTCCCGACATTCCATATCTGACCCCGATACCCGGGACCGATGTATACGCCCCTGGTCTCGTTCCACCCGAACGCATAGTCGGAGAACATCACCCTCGGCAGGACGGCGTCGTACTTTCCCCGGTCGTAGTCGCCGTCCCAGTAACGCATCACTCCGATGCCGATAGTCGTGGCGTTGAAGACCCAGTTAGGGGCATCGAGCGTTTCGGCGGGCTTGGATGCCGAAGCCGCACCGGGGGCCAGGGCGCCGAGGCAGACCGTGGCGACTACGCAGATCGCACGCAGCAGGGTAATTCTTCGTTTGTGCATCGTGATCCTCCCGTTGATTCCGCCGGGTTGTCAGGGGCGCGGACGCCACCTGCACTGTTGGCAGCCTCGCAGAAATCCGGGGCAGGCTCATACGTCGCGGAGCGGCTTTGCCCCTACGCGGATTGCGGTACGTAGGTCTCCAAGGCTGCCCCAGCCTGTAGTCCCAGATGGCGAGCACGCCGGGGCATCAGCACCGCGTCGACCGCCTCTCGAATGCCTTGGCTGAGTGAGCCACTCTCGGCAGGCGGCTGATTGCTGAGCGCTGTCATGTGGTGCGGGTGTGATCGATGTGGAGGATGACCAACGTCGCGGCCAGCCAGTCCACCTCGCAGGCGGCGACCAGTTCTGGACGAGTCCGCGCTCCGGATCGTAGTTCCTCTATGACCACCTGCGTCGTCCAGCAGTCCGCCTTCAAGAGCAGGTCTTGGAGGACGTCCAGCCGATCAGCGAGGGTGAAGTGCGCCAGAAGCATGGTATCGAGTACAAGAATCGACCTCGGCGACATGCCAGGCTCACGGTGCAGGCTCCGGATCGTACTCCTCCGGAAGGTCGGCATCAGTGATCTGGCCATACATCAACTCGACCGCCCTTGTGCGGCTGATTCGACTGGCCCGCCACGCCTCGATAACCGCTTGTGCGTAGCTCGGCGGTACACGCACTGCGGCAAGATCGGGCTGCGGCGCCCAGCCTAAAGCCTCCATGAACTCCGCCCGGGTAGGCCGAGGGGCGCTCAAAGCGCGACGCGTCGCGGCATCGATAACCCCGGCCTGCTCAGCCTGCCGCAGAGCCAGCACCCAGGACGTGCGGTACAGGGCAGCGTTCTTGATAACCCGAGCCCGGATTGCGTTCCCAGCGCCTTGCTCTCTGGCCATCACACTGGCCGGCAGCAGCAGTTCCGCAGCAAATGCGTCGATCACCGCTTCTCGATCCGCGCGGGACGTGCTGACTCCCAGATCGCTGGAGTACTCGTCTCCAACTATCAGGTGCCCAAGTTCGTGCGCTGCAGTCGCTCGTCGGCGGCCGGGATCGCCCTGTGTGCTTACCACGGCAACGGCCAACTCTCCCTCGACGAGGGACGCGCCGTCGCCAGGCAAGTCAGTAACAAGCACCCACTGACCTGCACGCTCGCAGAGATCCATAATGCTGTCAATTGGCTCATCACCGAAGCCGGTCTGCTCCCGCAACCACTGAGCCGCCCGCCTGGCATCAGCTTCGGATGAGACTCTGCCGGGGTATCGGATCAGCGGAGGGGCCTGCAGAACGCCGATCGTTATGAGCTGCTGCACGTTGCGCAGCCACTCCACCAAAGCGATCTCCAGACGTTCGGCCGAGCGCGCTGCCTCGGTGTCCGTCTCTTTGCTCAGCATCGCTGTCCGTCGAGACAACACCGCTGGCCGTGGCTCGATCAGGTACTCCATCGAGACGCCGAGCGCGCGGGACAATCGCGATAGTTCGACCCCGTCAAGGCGCCTACTACCGGCCTCGACCTTTGCCAACATAGTTCGGTCGAGCCCGACACCGTCCGCAAGATCCTGCTGCGACATGCCTGCCGACAGTCGTGCCTGCCGCAGGTGCTCGCCGACACGACGCCAGTCCTGCTGCTCGCCAGCCATAGTGCGATAATCGCACGTCGGCGGACGAGATGGTTCGCACCCAGCAACTGGCCGGTGTACCGTCCGAAGTGGCGGCCAGGGTAGGGCCTGGATCGCCGCCACCCCAGCCCCATCTGGGAGGCCCGATGCCGCGCCCCGTTGCCGTGGACCCGCGATTCGGCGTCGAACTGCGCCGCCTCCGCCAGGAAGCTGGCCTGAGCATTCGCGAGCTGGCCGGCCCGGCACTCACCTCCCGCAGCCAGATTCACGACCTGGAGACCGGGCGCCGCCGGCCCACCGTCGAAACCGCTGCCGCGCTCGACCAGGCGCTCGACGCGCGCGGTCGACTAGCCGGGATGGTCCGGCCCGCCGGCCCACCCCCAGGGGATGCGGATCGGTTGGATTACGTGGCCGCCGCCCCCCGCCGCGTCGACGCGGCCGCCATAGACGCGCTCACTGACCTACTCGCCGCCCAGCGCCGACTGGAGGACGCCGTCGGCGCCGTTGCGGTACTTGGGCCGGTCCGGGCCCAGCTCGACCTGGTGACCGCGCTGGTCGGCGAGGCCCGGTGCGCCCTACGCCCCCGGCTGGTCGACCTGGCGAGCCAGTGGGCGCAGTTCGCCGGGTGGCTGTTCATCGCCGATGGTGCTGGCCAGCCGGCGGCCCGGTGGCTTGCTCGGGGCCTGGAGCTGGCGACCGAGGCCGATAACCCTGCGATGGTCGCGACCGTGCTGTCCTTCCGTGCCCACCTCGCCGAGGGGCAGGGCCAGATCGGCGAGATGATCGGCCTGTCACGGACTGCCGGCCGCAACCCGACCGTCTATCCGGGACTGCGGGCGTACTGTGCTGGCCAGACCGCGCGCGGCCTGGCGATGGCCGGTGTCGACGCGGCCGAGGTGCTCCCGCTGCTGGCCCGACTGCGGGACCTGGCGGCCGAGCAGTCGTCGGAAGATCTGCCGCCATCGGGCTACTGGTATACCGAGAGCTTCTTCCGGATCCAGGAGGGGATCACTCTGCGGCACCTCGCCGAGACTGACCGTCGACACGCAGACCGGGCTGCCGAACTGCTGACCGCCGGGGTCGCCGCCACTCCGGTCGAGTCGCGAGGGTCCGACTGGCACGGTCGCCAGGTCGTGCAGCTGGCTCGGGCGTTGGCGCTGGCCGGTGACGGGCCGGCTGCCGGGGATGCGCTGGATCGCGCTCGGGCGATTGCCCTCTCGACGGGGTCGCGTCCGCTGGCGGCGCAGGTTGCTGACGCTGTCCGCAGCCTGTCCGCAGGCTGACGCGCGGACGCGGACACGCTGGATCTCGCCAGGCAGGCGTCCCACTCTGATCTGAGGAACGCCGTCCGGGTCATGTGGCTCCGAGGCCCGGCCGGTGTCCTGGCCGGTCCGGGGCGCCGTCCCCCTGGACGCACCGGGCCGGCCCCGTTGATCCGCCCGCCGAGCGGCGTTCCGTGACCTGTGTTTCGGGGCGTCGTGGCGCACCTGGAGGTGATGACGTGCTGCTGACCGTACGACGCTGGATCCGGCGCCGCCGGGTCCGGGACTACCGCTGGGACGGCCGACGCTGGCTGCGGGTAGCGGGGCCGAACCGGTGACCCGGCCGCCGCATATCCCGCCGCCGGCGATCCCGGAGGTGCCGGTCGACACCCGAATACGGTTCGAGCCCGGTGAGTGGTCGCACTACCACCGGGGCGCCGACGTCGACGGGTACGTCGACATCCGGATCGTCCGGGTCGACAGGGGCATCACCCGCTCCGACGGCGGTCACCTCTGGGTGTGGGTACGCGGTCATGATCCGCTGTCCTGTCATTGGGAGAGTGTCGCGCCGCACGTGCCGTGCATGGAGTTGATGGCCCGGGTGGATGTCCTGGCCAGGTATGCCCGATGAGCCCCGGCCGGGGGACCTGTTGCGGATCGACGGTCGGGCGTCGGTGCAGTTCTCCGGGGACCGGGCGCTGGTGTTCCGGGTGGTGTCGGTGGACCCGAAACCGACGTACCACGGCTGGGTCTGGCTCTCCGGCTATGTGCTCGACGGGCGCGGCGAGGCGGTCGGCAAGCGCGAGGTGTACGTCCAACTCGCCGGGCTCCGGCGCCATACTGCTACCCGGCGTGCTGTCGGCGCACCATCTCGCTGATCCAGACGGGCGCGAACGGAGACGTGCAGCCCGGGGGAGTCGGATAGTCCTTGAGTACGCCCAGGCGCTCGCCGATGTCGATCGCGCGGGCGCGGTGCTCGGCGTGGTCGATGCCGATCTGCGCCAGGCAGTGGTTCATCGCCCACTGCAACCGGGGCGGGGCGTCCTTCATCTCCGCCTCGACGGTGTCGAGCAGTCCGGCGAGGTCCAGGCCCTCGGGCTTCTTGGCCACCCGTTCGATGGTCAGCGCCCAGCCGGCGCTCGCGACCACCGGATCCGGGTCGGCGAACCAGGCCCGGCGTAGCTCCTCGGCGTGCTGATTCTTCTTCACCACGTAGTTCACGAGCCAGTCGTGCACCTTGGGCGTGCGGGCGTCGCGCAACATCGCGTCCAACTCGTCCCGCGTGAACGCCTTCGGGCGGCAGATCAGGGTTGCCAGCAGTCTCGCCGCGGAATCACCCGTCTCCCAGAGCTGGCCGGCCAGTTCCTGCTGCGTCTTCAGCCGCTTCGCGATCGCGCGTAGCTTGCCGAGGTTCACGCCGTGATCATCGCCGTGCTTCTCGTTCACCTCGCGGATCTTCGGGTCCTCCAGCTCGGCCAGCTCGGCCAGCACCGTCTCGGTCAGCGTCGTCCCGGCCATCCCAGCCTCCTGCCTGTCCAGCGTGTCCGGGATGCAGCCTACGACGGAAGTCCCGTGCTGGTCGGCTCGATGATCCTGGACGACACCGAGGCCTTGAAAGCCTCGTCGACGTCCCACGTCCCACGTCCCACGTTCCCGGACCCGGGGGCGAGCTCCGCCCCGCCCGCCCCCGGGCGCACCCGCTACGGCAACTGGCTTAGGGACTCGATCGCCACCGCGCGGCTGGTGTTCGCGTACGACGCCGCCTCGACGGCCGCCGGGACGATCGGACCCAACTGCCAGTCACCGAGCCAGTACTGCTCCAACTGGGTCGCGGTGTGGATGCCGTAGACCTCGCAGGTGTAGGCCCGGATGACCGGAATGGCGTTCGGTTCCGGGTTGTAGTACTCGCAGGTCGGGGCGAGCTTGTCCACGATTTTCTGCAGCGCGGCCCGGTACTGGTTACGCAGGTTCGTCGTGCCGAAGCCGGCCCGGGCCCGGGCCACCATCGCGATCGGGAAGAGCGTGACGACCGCGTACCCGACGTCGTCGATCGCCGCCTTGCCGGAGACCGCGTCCAGATAGCTGCTGGCCCGTACCGCGTCGTGGGTGACGTCCTGGGCCCAGTCCTCCAACGTCTCCTCGGCGAAGTTGTTGATGTCCTCGAACTCGATGATGGCGGCGGTGGCGTCGTCGCGGATGTCGGCCACCGCGATCGCATCGATGTGGGCGATAACCGCCGACTCGGCCTCGTTGAGCGCGTTGATGACGTCCTGGGTCATCGCCGCCAGGTCCGCAGGCGACACGTTTCCGTCCCCGACCCGGCCGAGCAGGTTGAGGGCGAGGTCGAGCATGTCGACCAGCGAGTTGTTGGTGTCGTCGGGGTCGGCGTGTGCCGGCTGGGTCGCCCCGGGCAGCATGACGGCGAGCGCGAGCGCTGTCGCGGCGAACCCCCGCAGTAGTTTGCCTTTCATCGATAGTCTCCTCTCTCCTCTGGTGCGGTGAGAGTCTCGGACCCGACTGGACCCGTACTGGAGACTCACTGGACCGGCCCGGCCGGGGCGGGCGGCGGCGGGCGGCGGACCTGGTCGCGACACCCCTCGGGGGCGGTGCCGGCCGGGACGTGCCGAGGTGGCGTGCGGTCCAGTCCGGGTCCAGTCCCCGTCCAGCGGCCGTCACTAGCGTGCGCGTGACGCCGTCCTGGCGTCGATCAGCATCGATGTCGATGTCCGCCTTCCCGCCCTCGTGCCGGAGCGCACCGCGTCCGGTGAGGACCGGGCGGGCGTGCGTCGGCCGGGCCCTCGAAGGCGGAATGGAGCGTGGCGGAGTGGAGCGAGGCGGTATGAAGCGAGGCGGTATCAAGCGGAGACTGCTGAAAATGACCACGGCGGCGGTGGTGGCGACCGCCGTGGTGGTGCCGGGCGCGGCCAGACCGGCCCAGGCGGTGGATCCGGGCACGATCGTCGCGGTGGCCCAGTTCGCCCTACAGGCGTACGGCTATTTCAGCAGCTCGGAGAAGGGCGGGATGACGATCGAGGAGGCGACGAGCCGGATCATCGTCCAGATCAACAGCACCCGGAACACCATCATCGCCCACCTGGACGGACTGGCGACCGCCGAGGCGCGGGCCTGCGCCGAGCACCACCTGCTGGAGTTCGCCGACATCGAGGAGTTCTCGCTCAGCCTCAAGCAGCGCTGGGCGCAGGACGTCACCTCCTGCGTCACGCTGATCAACAGCCTCTGGAGCTCGGTGGCCACCCTCAGCGCCAAGAACCAGCTCGGCATCGCGCTCGGCACCGTCGGCCCGATCGCACTGGTGGCCCGGGCGCAGGCCCGGTTCAGCACCACCGAGCTGAAGACCCTGCTGATCGGCGCCTTCGAGCGGGTCCAGCAGCGGTTCACCCCGTACTGTCAGGCGACGCCGAACGTGTCGGAGGAGTACTGGCAGATGAACCCCGACCCGTCCTGGGTCTACGCCTGGTACTCCTGCAAGCCCGCTCCCGAGCCGCCGCACTGGTGGGAGAACGTGGGCGACTACAGCGTCTACGAGGTGGGGCTCTGGCACTGGGGTTCCCCGGTGAACTACCCCAACTGGCAGGCCGTCATCGACGGGTCGAAGCGGCTGTCGGCGGCCTCGGTGGCCGAGGCGGCGCTGAGCCAGCTCCGGGCGTAACCGGCATGCCGCGGCGCGGTCACCGCCCAGCGGCGGTGACCGCGCTCGGCTCACGGTTCGAGGACATGCCACTCTTCTTCGAGCAGGGCGCCGCCGGCCGGCCGGCGCGTCGGCAGAACCCGACCCGGCCGGCCCGTCCCTTGGTGCACGTCGCCGGTACTAGTCTTGGTTGTTCGGCGGCACTTAATTGTTCGGCGGCTCGGGGAGGACGGCATGCGACCGGGGTGGTATCCCGATCCCTCCGGCCGTTACCCGTTGCGCTGGTTCGACGGGACACTGTGGACGCCGCAGGCTCTCGACGGGTGGCAGCGTCCGGTCGTCGACCCGCTGCCCGCCGTGGGCGAGGCGGCCACTCTCCCGCCAGGCTCGACGCCGACACCGCCGGGCGCGTCCAGCACGCCGACACCGCTTGGCGCGTCCAGCACGCCGGCATCGTCGCCCGCGTCCAGTGCGGCGCCGGCATCGCCGGACGCTGGGCCCGCATCGGTCGATGCGGCGCCGCCGGTGCTGCCCGTCGTGGCTGTGCCGGCGGGAGCCGGTAACAGCGGACCGCCTGCGACGGGTACGCCGCCCGGGACGGTGCCCCCGGTCGACCAGGGGCGGTGGCTGTTCTGGCTGACCTGGCGCATGCTGCTGCTCGTCGTCGCTCTCGGCCTGCTGTTCATCGGCTTCGTCGTGTTGCCCTGGGGGCACATCCTCCGCCTCGGTATGCCGCCGATAACCGTCCACTACGTCGACTTCGTGGACTGGGTCGACGCGACCAACGTGCAGGCGAGCGGATGGCAGCGCGCGTACGCACAGGGAGTGGGGCTGCTGCACGCGTTCGTCGCGTTCGTCGCCACCGCCACGACGATCGCGGTGAGCCGGCCCGGCAGGCACGCACCCTGGGCCGGCCTCCTCCAGGTGCTGCTCTTCGCGTCGTTGATCGCCGTGCACTTCGGCACGCCGCACGCCGACATCGAAGACGTACACCCCGGGGGTGCCGGGCTGGCGGTCTTCGCCGGGATCTTCGCACTCTTCCTCGCCTGCCCCGGATTCGAGACCAAGCCCAAGCCGGCATCCCCGGCCCGCTAGCCGGGCCCGGGGCGCCCAGCGGCGGTGGCGGACGGGTCGCCCATCGTCCCATCCTCGGCCGGGGCGTCACCCGGCCGCGTTCCTCCGGCTATCCGGGGGTCAGGCACCAGTAGCCGTACGGGTTGCGGTAGAGGTCGTCCGGGTCGTAGCGGGCGCAGCCGCGGCTGCCGAGCACCCAGTGCGGGGCGTCGGCGGCGAGCGCGAACGTCTCACCGTCGCGGATCTGCCCGGCCCGCGGCTCGGTGAGCAGGTAGCGGGCCAGGGCGTCGAGGACGCGTACCTGCGCGTCGACCTCGGCCGGCCCGGTCGGCGGCCCGGCGCGCAGCTCGACGTCCGGGGCGCCGAGCAGGTGCATCCCGCAGCTGTACACCGCGACGCCGTCGGTGATCGGTCGCTTGACCCACGCCCGGTGCAGCACCACGGCCAGGGTCGGGTCGTCGGTCGTGGCGGCGGCCCGGTCGGCGAGGTCGAGCCAGCGGTCCCGGCCGTGTGCCAGGCCGCTGCTCTCGTTGCGTACCGCGGTGGCGCCGGCCCGGAGCAGCGCGGCGGTCAACGCCAGCATCCGCCGCGACACCTCGATCGCGGTCTGCCGGGTCGCTGGCGGCGACAGCAGGTACGCCACCGTGTCGTGTTCCCTGACCGCCCGCCGGTCGGCGTCGGTGAAACTCGGACTGCCCAGCGAGGACCGGAACGAGGCGACCATCCGTGAGTCGGGCTCCGGACGGGAGTACTCGGTGTCGAGGATGCAGTCCGGGCCGCCGATTTCGGCCGCGAGCCTGGCCACGACGTCGAGGTCGAGCCCTGCGCCGAGCACACAGAGCACGTGCTGCGGCGGCACGGATCCGGCCTCGTCGATCATGACCGGCACGCTACCAACGGGTACCGCGTCGCTGTCAATGCATAGCGCGTCGCTGTCAACGCGCCCGACGCAGCGGGCCGGCCGGACCCGGCGCCGAGTGGGCACCTGACGACAAGGGCGGTGCCCGCCGCCCCCGGACGGGGACGGCGGGCACCGCCGCTCGGCAGTCACCGCCGGGTCAGCACCCGGCCCGGCCGCCGGTCAGATCCCGCCCAGCCGGGCGGGACACGGAATCACCGGTTCCAGGGTGAAGTCGAGCGTGCTGACCAGGCTGGCCTGGACCTGCTGCCGCTTCACCTGTGGCACCCAGCCGTCCTTGGCGACGATGACGTCGTACCTGCCCCTCGGCAGCCACCATGCGTACGCCCCCTTGTCCGTGGTGGAGAGGGTGTAGCCGGTCGACGGATCGCCGACCCGGTTGATCCGGACCGTCGCACCCAGCGGCACCTCGGCGCCGCCGCAGGTCCGGCCGATCACCGTGCCCTGGACCTTGCCCCAGGTGCCGGGTGGGGAGACGTTCATCTCCACCCCGACCACCGGGACCGGGTAGGGGCTCTCGGCCACCAGGCCGAGTTCGGCGCCGTAGGTGCCGGGCTGGGCGACCCCGGCCGCCGCGGTCGCCGTCAGAGTCACCTTGACGGTCCGGGACGCCCCGGCGGCCAGGGTGAAGCTGTCCGGCGTGGTGCTCAGCCAGGACGAGTCGCCCGCCTCCAGGCAGGCTTCCAGCCCACCCAGCCGCTCGGTCTCGGCCGACCCGACGAACGAACTCGGCGAACCACCCACCTTGTACGCGCCGCAGACCCCGGCGCCCCGGTAGCGGGCGAACTGCGCGTTCGGCAGGTTCACCCAGGCACCGGCCGCCGGGTCGTACGCCACCGTCCGGTTGGTCAGCGTGGTCGAGGCGGCGGTGGCGCCACCTGCCAGCACCAGCATCCCGCCGGCCGCCGCGTACTGCGAGCCCCAGAGGTCGAGCGGCATGTCCGGCAGCGGGTTCCAGGCGTCGGTGGCCGGGTCGTAGACGAAGCCGTTCTTGAACTCCGTCACGCCGACGCCACCGGCACAGTAGACCTTGCCACCGATGCCGCCGCAGGACATCCAGGACGAACCCTGCGGATAGTCGGCGGCGGTGTCGAACGTGTTGGTGAGCGGGTCGAAGACCGTCACGTCCGCGGTGTCGGCGGAACACTCGTTGTCGCCGCAGCCGCCGATGACGTACAGCTTGCCGCCGCTGGTCGCGAACGCCGCCGCCGCCCGGGGCGCCGGGTTGGTCACCTCGGGCAGGGTGCTCCAGGTCCGGCTCGCCGGGTCGAACACGTCGATCGTCGCCACCGGGGCCGAACCGGCACCCCAGCCGCCGACCACGTAGATCCGGCCGTTCAGCGCGGCGACCGCCGGCTTCGACCGCGCGGTCGGCATGTTCGGCAGGGCCGTCCAGACGTCGCTGGCCGGGTCGTACACCCAGGACTTGCGCTCGTTACCGGTGCCGGAACCGCCACCGATCGAGTAGACCTTGCCGTCCAGGGTCGCCGCCGAGTTGTCGAAGATCGACGCCGGGAGGTTGGCCACCCGGGTCCACGCGTCGTCGACAAGTGGCGTCGCGGCGGCGGTCCCGGTGCCGGGCCCGTACGCGGTCCCGGTGCGGCTCTGGCTCAGCCCCTTCATCTTGTACTCGACCAGCTCGGCGCCCTTCGCCGAGAGCAGGCTGAACCGGTCGCTCCGCTCCATCAACCGCACGGTGGTCGGCGCGTTGCCGGTGTTCGTCACCGTCACGTTGACGTTGCGGGTGCTGCCGTACGGCTGGTGCAGTTCCAGGTTCGTCGGGGTGACCGTCAGCCGGGCCGCCTTGAGCGCGAAGTCGGCCCGCCGGGTGGCGTCCGCCGGCACCGTCACCTGCTTGGTGATCGCCCGGTACGGCGACAGGCTGGCGGTGAACGGCTGCGCCCCGGTCAGGCTGGAGTAGAGCCAGTAGAAGCCGTCCGGGATGTTCGGGTCGTCCGGCGTCGCCACCGACACGCCCTTGTCGGCCGGTTGGTTGGCGCTGGCCACCGTGACGCCGTTCAGCGGGTCGCCGGTGTTGGAGTCCTTGGTGAAGCCGGCGACCAGTCCGCCCGGGTTCGGGGTGCAGGTCCGGTTGACGAGCTGGACGTTGTCCACCTCCCACCACCAGGCGAAGGTGCCGTTGAACCGGAACCGTACCCGGGCGTCCTCCGCGCCGGCCGCCGCGTCCAGCGGTACCTCCTCGACCCGGGGGCCGCGCCGGCTGGACGTCTGGTGCCAGACGTTGGTCCAGGTCGTACCGCCGTCGGTGGAGACGTCGACGTCGGCGGTGTCGCTGATCCCGACCGCCCGCCAGTCGCTGTTGAACCTCAGCAGCGGGGCACCCGTCGCCGAGAAGTCCAGCGGCGGGGTGATCAGATCGGTGTCCTGGGTGTTGCCGCTGCCCAGCTTGTCACTGTCGATGATCGCGAAGTTGCCGGTGCCGCCGGTCAGGTTGGTCCGGCCGCCCGGGTCGTCGAAGGCCCAGCCGCCCTTGTCGGTCCGGTTCACCACCGACCAGCCGTCCGGGGCCGACGTGCCGTCGAAGCTCTCCGTCAGCAGCGGGTCGCTGATCCCGGCCGTGTAGCCGGCGGCGGTGCAGGCCGGCAGCACGGCGGCGCTGATGTTGACCGTCTTCGAGCCGGTACCGACCGCCACCTCGGTGCTGACCGCACGGTAGCCGGGGTAGACCACCGTGGTGTCGAGCTGGTAGGTGGCGCTGGCCGGAACGGTGAACGAGTAGGCGCCGGTCACCGGGTTGGTGAAGATCGGACCGCCGGGTCGGCCGGAGACCTCGATCTTCGCGTACAGCGGCCAGCCGTGTCCGGAGCCGTCGGTGACCTTGCCGGCGACGGTGACCATCCGGGCCTTGTCGAGGGCGAAGTCCTGGGTGAGTACGTCGCCCTGGGCCACGGTCAGAGTGGCGGTGGCGGGGTTGAAGCCGTAGCCGCTGGCGGTCAGCTCGTGGGTGCCGACCGGCAGGACCAGGGCGTACCGGCCGTCCGGGTCGGTGACCGTGCCGACGGTGCCGGTGCGCACCTGGGCGCCCGCGACCGGGTCGCCGGTGGCGGCGTCGGTGACGGTGCCGGTGACCCGGCCGGTGTCGCCGCGCGGTGCCGCGGCTACCGCCTGGTACGCGTTGAGCCGGCCCTCGCCGAAGGTGTTGTTGTCGTCGACGGTGCCGCCGCAGGTGAGCGCCTCGACGTCGGTGGCGGTGTCGTCGAGCAGCCGTTCGGTCGCCGGGATGTTGCCCTTCAGCTCGGGCGCGGCAGACCAGATCAGCGCGACGGTGGCGGAGACGTGCGGCGCCGCCATCGAGGTGCCCTGGCCGATCCCGTAGCCGTTGCCGGGCACGCTGGACCGGACGTCGTGACCCGGCGCGGCGATGTTCGGCTTCACCGAGCCGTCGATGCTGGACACGCCCCGGCCGGAGAAGGAGGAGATGTTGTTGTTGATGTCGTAGGACCCGGCGGCGTAGGTCAGCGGGTAGTCGCCGGGGTTCTCGGTGGTGTTACAGCCCGGCCCGTCGTTGCCGGCGGAGAAGCTGGGGAAGATGCCGGCTGCCCGCCAGGCGACCACGGTCTGCTTGTACCACTCGTCGTTGCGGCCGCCGCCCCAGGAGTTGTTGACGATGTCCGGGCGCAGGTCGGGCCGGGGGTTCTGTCCGTTCAGGTCGGTCGGGGCGAGTACCCACTGGCCGGCGGCGAGCAGGGAGCCGTCGGAGCAAGTGTTGGTCTCGCAGCCCTTGGCGGCGATCCACCGGGCGCCGGGCGCCACGCCGATCTGGTTGCCGGCACCGTCGTCGCCGACCATCGTGCCCATGGTGTGCGTACCGTGGCCGTTGTTGTCGCAGGGCGCCGGGTTGGCGCAGACCTCGGCCGGGTCGAACCAGTTGTAGTTGTGGTCGACGCCGCTGCCGGTGTTGCCCCGGTAGGCGTTGCGCAGCGCCGGGTGGTCGAACTGGACGCCGCTGTCGATGTTGGCGACGACGATGTCCTCGCCGCGGTTGTCGAACTCGGACCAGACCCGGGGCGCCTCGATGTTGCTGATGTTCCACTCGACCGCATTGGTACCGGCGTCGGTGGTGGCGCGGAACGGCTTGGGTTTGACCAGCTCGTAGGTACGGCTCGGTTCGATGCTCCGCACGTCGTCCCGGGCCGCGATCGCGTCGAGCAGGGCGCGGTCACCCTCCACCCGCAACACGTTGGCGATCCAGTACGACCGGTACGTCGCGCCGCGCTTGTCCAGGTCGGCGCGGAGGTCGCGCTGGCTGCGCTCGGCGGTGGCGGTGAGCGTGCGGTAGACCGCGGTTGCCCGGTCGTCGACGTCAGCCAGCTTCGCCGCCGCGCTCAACTCGGCGCGCTCTCGCAGGTAGACAGTGAACGTGGTGCTGCCCTCGGCGGCGAGCTCGGAGAGCAGTTCGTGGCTCACCTCCGCCTCGGGGCCGGCCGCCGTGGCGACCGCGGGTTGTGCGGTGATCCCGAGCAGTACGGCGGCCGCGACAGCCACCCACCGCCAGCGTCTTGGTCGTTCGACCCAACTCCGTCCGGAACGGTCCGGCATGGTTCCTCCCCACTGTTCGGCGTCCCGAGCCGTCCTCGGGAGCCAGTTCCCCAGCTCCGGGTTGCCCGGTGCTGCCGCGCGCGTGGGTCGGACGTTCGCTTACAGACAGCGCCCCCCACTTTGGCTAGGGGTAATGCTCTTGCTCCGAGGGGTAGTGATCAATGCCCGATGTCGGCCAGTATCTAGGCAGTAACGAGGCGTATCTCGGTCAGGACTGGGTCGAATGACTTATATCGGTTAGCGTCGCTGTTGACTCGCCCGGTCAAACCCGTTTGGCTAGGGCCCGCAACCGACCGGGGGAGGAGTGGAGCCAGGTGGGAAGCGGAGAGGTCCCGCTCGTTGTGTGTGTGTCCACGGATGTCGCGGTACGGGAACGGGTGGTTCGACGACTGGATGACTTCGGCACGGTCGTGATCTGCTCAGACCTCTCCGAGTTGCGGGCGATGCTGTTTCCGATGGTCGGCAACGCGCCGGAATCCGATCCGGGGCCGGTGAGCCTCGGCGACCTCTCCGTCGACCCGGGCGGCCACCTGGTCACCTGGCGAGGCGAGCCACTCCCGTTGACCAGGCTGGAGCGGGAACTCCTGGCCCGGTTGGCCAGCCCGCCGCTCGGCGTGTGGACGTACGAGCGGCTGTTCGCCTCGGTCTGGGGCGGCGCCTACCTCGGCGACACGGCCATCCTGCACTCCGCCGTGAAGCGACTGCGGCGCAAGCTGCGCGCCGTCGAGGGCGGGCCGCAGGTGCAGACCGTACGCGGCGTCGGCTACCGGCTCGCCCCCGGACACTGACCCGCCGCCGCCCGGCCGGCCCGCCGGGTGCCCGCCGCCTGGCCGGGTGCCCGCAGCCGCCCGGCCTGCCGACTTGGAGTGTGGCCGGCTCGGTGCCGGCACCACCGGCTCGCCGTGCCACCATGGCGGACGTGCGCATCGACCCTCCGGCGCCGGCCTGGCCCGGCCAGCCGGCCCCGCCACCCCCGACCCGGCGGCGGCGCTGGCTGCTCGTCGCCCTGCTGGGCTGGGGTGCGCTGCTGCTGGTGCTCACCCTCGTCTCCGTGTACCGCGACGAACCGACCGTGCGAGAGCAGCGCACCATCGAGCAGGCCGGACCGGTGCTGCACCGGGCACTCGGCGAACTCGTCGCGGCGGCCGGCCCGGACGTCGCCGTCGAGATCACCGGCCGACCGGTACGTGACGAGTGTGAACTCACCGTAGTCCGGGACGGCGCGTCACTGGACGCGTCGGTCGTCGTACACGCGCCGGACGCGGACGTACCCGCGCTGTTGGACCGGATCGCCGACCGGCTGCCGGCGGCGTACCGGGCCCGGATCCGGCACAGTGCCGACGGGAGCGTCCACGCGCTGCGCGCCGACGCGGGGGAGTTCGTGGCGATCGAGGGCGGCCGGGTCGGACCCGGAACGGTCGAGTTGACCGTCGGCACCGGTTGCCGCCCGGTCTCCGGCGAGCCGGACGACCGGGCCGTGCTGCCGCTGCCATCAGCCGACCCGGATCCGCTCCGGGTGCTCGGCGCACTCGGCGCGGTCGAGCCGACCCTGGTCGAGCCGGTCTCCGCGCCCTGCCCGGGACAGGGCACCACCTGGACCGCACACGCCACCGGCCGGGGTGCGCCGGCCGGTCCGCCGTCCGCCGCGCTGCCCAGGCCGTCCGGCGCCGTCGTGGTCGCCGACACCACCGCGCGGTACGCGTACCGCAGCGGCCCGGTCAGCGTGGTGGTGGAAAGTGGCGACGGCCGGATCCGGGTCGCCGTCAGCAGCGGCTGCCCCCGGTGACGGCGCAGGACCCTAGTAGACCAGCGCCTGGGCGCCGTCCGCCGTCGCCTCCTCGACGAAGACCGCCGCCCCGGCGACGCGTACCCCGGGCAGCACGTCGGACTCGCCGATCTCCCGGCGGGCGGCACACTGGGTGCAGACGGTGACCCGGCCGCCGCTCAGGATCACGTGCAGCAGCTCGGCCAGCGGCGCGGAGTGCGGCAACTCGAACTCCTCGGCCCGGCCGGGCAGCGCGAACCAGCTCGACTCACCGGTCAGCCAGAGCGACACGTCGACGCCGGAGGCGACCGCGGTGGCGGCGACGGTGAACGCCTGCGCGCAGCGTTCGGGCGAGTCTGAACCGGCGGTGGCCTTGACGACCAGGGTACGAGCCATGCCGCCAGCATAGGATCTACCCGTCATGGTTACCGAGATTGGGTTCGTCAGCCTGCTCGTCGCGGGCCTCGGCGCGCTCGCCGGTTACCTGGTGTATCTGGCAGTAAGAATCTCAAGAGGTCGCTGGTGAGTGCGAGGAGTGAGCCGGTCTTGCGAGCCCCGCAGTCACGAACGAAGGCGTGTCGGTGAGTGCGAGGAGTGAGCCGGTCTTGCGAGCCCCGCAGTCACGAACGGAAGGCGTGTCGGTGAGTGCGAGGAGTGAGCCGGTCTTGCGAGCCCCGCAGTCACGAACGGAAAGGAAGCTGTGAGCGACAACCCGATTGAGCCGCCACCCTGGCTGAACGCGCCGCCGGTCGACCCGTACCCGTACGAGGAGACGTACGACCTGCGCAAGGGGCCGGACCTGCACCCGGCGCTGCTCGGCCTGCTGCCGTACGTCGGGCTCTGGCGGGGACGGGGGCGGGGCGGGTTCCCCAGCATCGAGGACTTCGACTACGCCCAGGAGATCCGGATCACCCACGACGGGCGGCCGTTCCTCTACTACGAGTCGCGGGCCTGGATCCTGGACGAGCAGAGCCGGCCGGTCCGACCGGCCGGTCGTGAGGTCGGCTGGTGGCGGGCGGTATTCGACGGCGACGGCAGGGGCACCGACGAGCTGGAGGTCATGCTCAGTACCCCGACCGGGGTGATGGAGCTCTACCTCGGCAAGGTCACCGGCACCCGGGTCGAGATCGCCACCGACGCGGTGCTGCGTACCTCGACCGCCAAGGAGGTCACCGCTGGTCATCGGCTCTTCGGCATCGTCGAGGGGGCGCTGCTCTACGCCCAGGAGATGGCCGCGGTCGGGCATCCGCTCTCCCCGCACCTCTCCGCCCGCCTGATCCGGGTCGGCGGCTGAGATGTAAGGAAGGGCCCCTTCCTAACGCTCGAAGCTGCTAACGCTCGAAGCCGAGCAGGTCGGCGAGGGCGGCGGTGTGCGGCGAGGGGGGCAGCGGCACTCCGTCCAGTTGGCGGACCTCGGCGAGGCCGCGTACCGACGAGGTGAACCAGACCCCGTCGGTCGCGCGCAGCTCGGCGGGGGTGACCATGCGGTGGGCGGCCGTCAAGGCCAGCTCGTGGGCCTGCCGGAGCAGCCAGTCGGCGGTCACCCCGGGCAGGATTCCGGTCCGCTCCGCCGGTACGGCGCACAGCTCGCCGCCGGTCAGCCAGACCAGGTTGGCGCTCGGCCCCTCCAGGGCGTACCCGTCGGTCGAGGTCCAGAGCACGTCGTCGACGCCGTTGGCGGCGGCCCAGCGCCGGGCGGCCTCGCTCAGCCCGTACGACGTGGTCTTCAGCCCGGCGAGCAGCCACGGCCGGCCGGCGCGGGCGTCGGCGGCGACCCCGAGCGGCAGGGTCGCGACCCGGATGCCGTCCCGTCGGGCCCGCCGGGACACCTCCGGCACCCGGGAGAGGGTGGCGTAGACGGTCGGTCCGGTGCCGCCCTCGGGCCCCCGGGTGCAGATCAGCCGCAGGGCGCCCTCGGTCTGGACCGGCCAGCCGGCGCAGGCGGTGTCGAGCAGGGCGTGCAACTCGTCGGGGTGGGGCAGCGGCAGCTCCAGCACCGCTGCCGATCGGGCCAGCCGGGCCAGGTGCTCCCGGGCCAGCCAGGGGCGGCCGGCCCGGACGTGCATCGTCTCGAAGAGCCCGTCACCCCGGAGTACGCCCCGGTCGTCGGCCCGGACCACCGGCTCGTCGGCGGGCACCACGCCCCGGCCCAGTACGGCGACGACCGGCTGCTCGCTGGACATTCCGCCGAGGGTAGCCGCCGAGGAGCCGGCCGTCGCGGCGGCGCACTATGCTTTGTCGGTGTCGGAATCGTCACTTGCGGAGATGCTGCGTTCCCGCGGACTGCGGTTGACGGCGCAGCGGCAGTTGGTCCTCGAGGCCGTCATGACACTCGGGCACGCCACCCCCGAGCAGGTGCACTCGGCGGTCCGGGAGGTCGCCGCCGGAGTGAACATCACCACGATCTACCGGACCTTGGAATTACTCGAACGCCTCGGGCTTGTTACCCATACACACCTGTCCCACGGGTCGCCGACGTACCACGCCGCGGGTGAGGACACCCACGTGCACCTGGTGTGCCGGACCTGCGGGGCGGTGGACGAGGTCGATCCGGAGATGTTCGGGCCGCTGGCCGAGAAGCTGGCGGCGGAACGAGGATTCCAGGTCGACATCGGGCACGTGGCGCTCTTCGGGGTCTGCGGACGGTGCGACTGCGAGGAGCGGCGAGAGTGACCGACCGCGAGGAGCGGGAGGGTGACCGACTGCGAGGAGCGGCGAGATGATCGACATCGCGGGTGCGGTGGCTGCCGAGGCGATCGACGAGCAGACCAGGGACCAGCCGGAGCCGGAGCACGCGGCGGCCGGGGTACGCCCGGTGGCCGCCCACTACGGCGACCCGATCCGCGAGCAGCGGCTGCTCGCCACCGACGTCGGCCTGGTCGACCGGTCTCACCGGGGGGTGGTGGCCGTCCCCGGGGCCGAGCGGACGAGCTGGCTGCACACCCTGACCAGCCAGCATCTCGGCTCGCTCGCCGCCGGGCAGGGCACCGAGCTGCTGGTCCTCTCCCCGCACGGGCACGTCGAGCAGCACGCCATGGTCGCCGAGGACGGCGAGACCACCTGGCTGGACACCGAGCCGGGCGACACCGGCGGCCTGCTGGGCTACCTGGAGAAGATGCGCTTCTTCACCCCGGTCGATCCCCGGGACGCCACCGCCGACTGGGCACTGCTCTCGCTGGTCGGCCCGCGCGCCACCGAGGCGGTCGGCACGCTCGGCGTCACCGGGCTGGCCGAACCGGATCTGCTCGGGGTGCCGGGCCCGAAGTTCGCCGCCGGCTCCGTGCCGCCCCGGCCGACCATCGTGTACGACGTGCGCGCGCTGCCCGGTGGCGGCTGGGCGCGCCGGGTCCGGCTCGGGGTCGACCTGCTGGTGCCCCGGGCGAGCATGTCGGAGGTGGTCGGCACGCTGACCGCCGCCGGCACACCGGTCGCCGGGGTGTGGGCGTACGAGGCGGTGCGAGTGGCGCAGCGGCTGCCCCGGGTCGGTTTCGAGACCGACCACCGGACGATCCCGGCCGAGGTGGGGCTGATGGCTCCGGCCGTACACCTGGACAAGGGCTGTTACCGGGGGCAGGAGACGGTGGCCCGGGTGCACAATCTCGGCCGTCCGCCGCGCCGGCTGGTGCTGCTGCACCTCGACGGGGTGACCACCGACCAGCTTCCGGCGGTCGGCGCCCCGGTGACCGTCGACGGGCGCACGGTCGGCTTCGTCGGTACGGCGGTCCGGCACCACGAACTGGGCCCGGTCGCGCTGGCGGTGCTGAAGCGGTCGGTACCGGACGACGCGGCGCTGCTGGTCGAGGGCCAGGCCGCCGCGATCGACCCGGAGTAGCCGCCGGGCAGCGAGCGCTGCTGGCGGTCCGCCGGCCGAGGCGCTGGCCTGGTGGCGGTCCGCCGGCCGGGGCGCTGGTGGCGGTACCCGGGCGGGGACTCGTAGGATCCCGGCATGACGGGCACCTTGATCACGGTGGCGCCGACCGGGGCCGAGTCGGCGAAGGCGGAGGTGCCGGCGCTGCCGGTCACCCTCGACGAGCTGGTGGTCACCGCGAAGGAGTGCGAGGCGCTCGGCGCCGCGGTGATCCACGTCCACATCCGGGACGACGATGCCCGGCCCACCCTCGACCCGGGCCGGCTGCGGGAAACCGTGGCCGCGCTGCGGGAGAGCAGCGACCTGATCGTGCAGCTCTCCACCGGGGGCGCGGTGACCGATCCGGAGGCGGACCGGCTGGCCGTGCTCGACGCCGACCCGGAGATGGCCTCCTGCACCATGGGTACGGTCAACTTCGGCGACGACGTCTTCCTCAACCGCTGGCAGTTCATCGTCGAGCTGCACACCCGGATGCAGGACCGGGGCGTCGTGCCGGAGTACGAGATCTTCGACCTCGGTCACCTGGCCGCGCTGCGCCGGCTGCTCGACCGGTACGGACTGCCGGCCGGCGGGCACGTGCACGTCGACTTCGTGATGGGGGTGCCCGGCGGCATGCCGGGCAGCACCGAGGCGCTGGTCGCCTGTGCCCAGGCGCTGCGCGACCTACCGGACGGGACGACGTTCTCGGCGACCGGCATCGGCCGGAGCACCATCCCGGTGATGCTCGCCTCGGTGTCGGCCGGCGGGCACCTGCGGGTCGGCATGGAGGACACGATCACGTACGCCAAGGGGCGCCCGGTGGAGTCCAACATGCAACTGGTGGCTCGGGCGGTCGGGCTGGCCCAGCTCGCCCAGCGCCCGCCGCTGAACCCGGCACAGGCGCGGGAGCTGCTGGGACTCGCGGCACAGCGCTGAGGGGTGCCGGCGCGGCGGGTTCGTCCAGTGGGTACCGTCCGCGATCATGGGCGAGATCTACGGCGGCGGCGTACCGCTGGTGGAGGCGGTCCGGTCGGGCTTCGTGGAGTCCGTGCACCGGGGTTCGGTGGTGGTGCTGGACGCGTCCGGCGCGGTACTGGCCGAGGCCGGTGACGTCCGCGCACCGGTCTTCCCCCGGTCGTCCAACAAGCCGTTGCAGGCGGTCGGGATGCTCCGGGCCGGGCTGCCGCTGACCGGTGCCGACCTGGCCGTCGCCTGCGCCAGTCACCACGGCGAGGACTCGCACGTGGACCGGGTCGGTGCGCTGCTGCGGCGGACCGGGTTGGACGTCTCGGCGCTGCGCTGCCCGCCGGATCTGCCGCTGTCGGAGCCGGCCCGGGCCGCCGTGTTGCGGGCCGGCGGTGGACCGTCCCGGCTCCGGATGAACTGCTCCGGCAAGCATGTCGGGATGCTGCTCGCCTGTCAGGCCGCCGGTTGGCCGGTCGCGGAGTACTGGCTTCCCGAGCACCCGCTCCAGCAGGGGATCGCCGCCGCGGTCGAGGAGTTCACCGGCGAGCCGGCGGCGGCGGTCGGGATCGACGGCTGTGGTGCGCCGCTGCTCGCCGTCTCGCTGACCGGACTCGCCCGGGCGTACCTGCGGCTGGTCTCGGCCGCGCCGGGCTCGGCGGCCCGGACGGTTGCCGACGCGATGCGGGGGTACCCGGAGATGGTCGCCGGCACCGACGTCGAGGCGTACGACACCCGGCTGATGACCGGGATTCCGGGGCTGCTCGCCAAGAGCGGTGCGGAGGGGGTGGTCGCGGTGGCGGTGCCCGGGGTCGGTGCGGTGGCGGTCAAGATCGACGACGGTGCGGCGCGCGGCCGGATGCCGGTTCTGGTCTCGGCGTTGCGCCGGCTGTCGGTGGCCGCCCCGATCCTCGACGAGCTGGCCGAGGCGCCGCTGTACGGCGGCGGCGAGGTGGTCGGCACGGTACGCGCCCGGTGGTGACCTGACCGGGTGAGACGCCGGTAACTATTGCTAGCTTTCGCAAGCGTTTTGCTTGCAGGAGCAAGCGCGGCTCGCTACCGTCGAGACATGGCCAATCCGAAGGACCTTCCACGCGACATCGGCGGGTTCATCCGTGACCTGCGCCGCAACGCCAAGATCTCCCTGCGCCAGCTGGCCGAGCAGGCCGGGGTGAGCAACCCCTACCTGAGCCAGATCGAGCGTGGGCTGCGCAAGCCGAGCGCCGAGGTGCTCCAGCAGTTGGCCAGCGCACTACGGGTCTCCACGCCGGCGATGTACCTGCGGGCCGGGCTGCTCGACGACCGCGAGGGCCAGGGCGTGCTCGCCGCCATCGCGGCCGACCCGGACCTGACGATGCCGCAGAAGCAGTCGCTGAGCCAGATCTACGAGACCTTCCGCCGGGAGAACCTCCGGCACGCGGACGTACCGACCGAACCCGCCAGCACCGACACCCCGGGCACCGACACCCCGGGCACCGCCAGCACGTCAGGCACCGCCGACCAGGATCCGGCCGAGGCCGTACTCGAATCGGTGGCGGTGACCGAGGCGGGCGCCGCTGCCGCCCCACCGACCGAACCGCGGCCCGGCGCGAGGACCGCGCCGCCGGCCGCGACCACGAAGAAGACCGCCCGGAAGGCGGTCAAGAAGGCCACGCCGTCGACTCCGACGGTCGTCTCGGCCTCTGACGAGGAGGAACAGTCATGACCCAGCCCCGAACCGCCCGGATCCCCGCCCCGCTCTACGCGGTGGCCGGTGCCGGCGATCTCGCGTATCAGCAGCTGCGCCGGTTGCCCGCCGTGGTCAGCGGGCTCGGTGACGAGGTGACCCGCACCGAGCTGCGGGAGAAGGCCGTGACGACCACCGCCGAGCTGCGGGAGAAGGCGATCGCGACCACCGCCGAGCTGCGCCAGAAGGCCGCGCTGACCCTGCGCAACGCCAAGCCCGGCGCGACGAACCTGCGGCACCGGGCCGCGAACGGCGAACTGGACCGGCTGCGGGAGGCGACCATCCGCAACGCGGCGGTGGTGGTGGCCGGTGCCCAGGCCGCGCAGGAGCGGGCGATCGCCGTCTACGGCGACCTCGTCGCCCGGGGTGAGCGGGTGGTCGGCTCCGGTGTGGTGCAGGCCGCCGACACCGTCAACGCGGACATGACCGCCACCGGGACTCCGGCGGTGACCGCCGCCGGGCAGCCGGCGCTGAGCAGCACCCCGGCCGAGGTCGTCGAGCAGGTCAAGGAGCCCGCCGCGGCGGCCGACGCGACCGGCGCCGCCGAGGCCGGAGCGACCGGGACGGCCGAGGGCGACGGGACCGGTGCCGCCGGGACCGGGGCGAAGGCGGCCCCGGCGGTGAAGCGCCGCCAGGCGGCGAAGTCGACCCGCCCGGCCACCAGGCGAACCCGCCCGGCGGCCGACAAGTAGCCGGCGGGCAACGGCCGAGCAGCCGGCGGTCGAGCAGTCGGCGAGCAACGGTCGAGTAGCGGCCGGTGACCCGGGTGGGTGCGCCAAGTGGCACCCACCCGGGGTCACCGGCATAAGCTTGCCGCCATGGGCACAGCCGCGCCGCTCTTCTTCGACGACGTCGTCCTCATCATCAACCTGGTGCTGATCGTCTTCGCCCTCGTGATCCAGGGCGTCGCACTCGTGCACTGCATCACCCAGCGCTCGGACGCCTTTCCGGCGATCGGCACCCTTCCCAAGGGCGCCTGGGTCGCCATCCTGGCCGTCTGCCTGGTACTCACCCTGCTGCTCTACCGGCCGCTCAACCTCTTCGCGCTGATCGGCATCGCGGCAGCGTTGATCTATCTGCTCGACGTCCGGGTCGGACTGCGCGACCTGACCGACGGCAAAGGCTTCTGGTGAGGGATTTCCGCTGGCCACCGCCGCCCGACGGCGGGCCACGGACGTACGGCCCGGGGCCGACCGCGCCGCGCAGCGGCCGGCCGGCGCTGCCCGACCCGGAGACCGAGCTGGTCGCCACCCCGCACGGCGTACGGCTGGAGCGGCTGGTGACCGGCGACGGTGAACCGGTCACCGTCTTCGCACACGGACTCGGCACCGGCATCTCCACCACCCGCCCGCTGGGCAGCGCGGTCAACGGTCGCAAGATCTTCTTCCAGTTCCGTGGTCACGGCCGCTCCGACGCTCCGGAGGGCGAGTGGAGCTACGCCGACCTGGCCCGTGACCTGCGGGCGATCGCCGATCTCGGTGGCGCCCGCCGGGCGCTCGGGATCAGCCTCGGCGCGGGCGCGCTCTGCCGGCTCCTCTGGGAGAGTCCGGCCCGCTTCGAACGGGCGGTCTTCGTGCTGCCGGCCGTACTCGACGAACCGCGCCCGGAGGTGGCCCGGCGGCGGCTCTCCGAACTGCTCAGCGCGGTACGCAGCGGCGACGCCGCCGAGGTGGCCGAGGCGGTCGCCTTCGAGGTGCCAGCGGCGATCCGGAACACCCCGGCCGGCTGGGCCTACCTGCGGCAGCGGGTCGACCAGTTGACCCGGGACGGTCTCGCCACCGGGCTGGCCAGCCTGGCCGGTCAGGTCGCCGTCCGGCAGCGTTCGGCCCTGGCAGCGGTCACCGCCCGTACCCTGGTGATCGGCTGTGCCGGCGACGACCTGCATCCGGTCGCGGTCGCCGAGCAGCTCGCCGAGGCGCTGCCGGCGGCGACGCTGCACGTCTACGACCGGCCCGGCCTGCTCTGGACGCACCGCGCCGACCTGCGCGAACGGATTTCCGGCTTCCTCAACTGACCGGTCGCCGGCGCCCACCGGTGCCACCGGGACCGGGCCGGCCGGGGTAACGTGGCGAGCCATGGGCGTTTCCCAGCATGGCCGGACGCACCGGCTCGACCTCGCCGACCCGACCCTGCGAGAGTGGGAGTGCACGGTGCTCTCCGCCGATCCCGAGCAGGGGATCGTGCTGGACCGGTCGGCCTTCTATCCCGGCGGCGGCGGCCAGCCACCGGACCACGGGGTGCTGCTCTGGCAGGGCGTGCAGACCCGGATCGTCGGCACCCGCAAGGGCGACGACCTCTACCTGATCCCCGCCGAGGGTGACCCGTTGCCGCCGGTCGGCACGGCGGTGACCGGCGCGGTGGAGGACACACGACGCAGCCTGCTGATGCGCACCCACTCCGGGCTGCACGTGCTCTGCGGCGTGGTGTTCCGGGACTTCGGTGCCCTGGTCACCGGCGGCAACATGGAGCCGGGCGAGGCCCGGATGGACTTCAACCTGCCCGAGGTGCCGACCGACTTCAAGGCCCGGCTGGAGGAACTGGTCAACACCGAGGTCACCGCCGACCGGGCGGTGGCGGTGAAGGTACTGCCCCGGGACGAGGCGCTGGCCCTGCCGGACATCATCCGCACCCAGTCCAACCTGATCCCCGCCGACGAGCAGGAGATCCGGATCGTCGACATCGTCGGGCTGGACGTGCAGGCCGACGGTGGTACCCACGTCGCCTCGACCGCCCAGGTCGGCAAGGTCCAGGTGGTCAAGGTGGAGAGCAAGGGCCGGGCCAACCGGCGGGTGCGGGTCCGGCTCGTCAACTGAGCTCCCGGGTTCCCTCGTCAACTGAGCTCCCGGGTTCCGGAGAAATCCGGACGCGAGTTGTCAGAATTCGCTGCCAGGGTCATGGTCATGACAGCAGAACTGACTGAAAAGGTCGCGCTCGTCGCCGGGGCGACCCGGGGTGCGGGGCGGCAGATCGCCGTGCAGCTCGGCGCGGCCGGCGCCACCGTCTACGCCACCGGGCGGAGCACCCGGGAGAAACGCTCGGAGGTGGACCGGCCGGAGACCATCGAGGAGACCGCCGAACTGGTCACCGCGGCCGGCGGCGTCGGGATCGCGGTACAGGTCGACCACCTCGTCCCCGACCAGGTACGCGCCCTGGTCGAGCGGATCGACCGGGAACATGGCCGGCTGGACGTACTCGTCAACGACATCTGGGGGGCGGACCGGCTGATCGGCTGGTACAAGCCGATCTGGGAGCAGGACCTGGACGACGGCTTCCGCACGCTGCGGCTCGCCGTCGAGACGCACATGATCACCAGCCACTTCGCGCTGCCGCTGCTGATCCGCAACCCGGGGGGCCTGGTGGTGGAGGTCGGCGACGGCACCAGGGAGTACAACGACCAGAACTACCGGCTGTCGGCCTTCTTCGACCTGGCGAAGACTGCGGTGAACCGGCTCGGCTACATCTGGGCACACGAGTTGAAGGAGTACGGCGGCACGGCGGTCGCGCTCACCCCGGGCTGGCTGCGGTCGGAGTTCATGCTCGACGAGTTCGGCGTCACCGAGGAGAACTGGCGGGACGCGATCGAGAAGCAGCCGCACTTCGTCATCTCGGAGAGTCCGGCCTTCGTCGGCCGGGCGGTCGCCGCGCTCGCCGCCGACCCGGAGAAGGCCCGCTGGTCCGGGCAGTCCCTCTCCAGCGGCCAACTCGCCAGGGTGTACGGCTTCACCGACCTGGACGGCAGCCAGCCGGACGCCTGGCGTTACATGGCGGAGGTGGAGGCCACCGGCAAGCCCGCCGACGCGACCGGCTACCGCTGAACCGTGAGATGCAAGGAGGGCCGGCCCCTTGTTGTCGCCTTCTGTTGTAGCGGGGGCCCTTCCTGACCGCTTACGCGTAGAGCCCGGCCAGTCGCCGTGCCGCCGAGCGGAGCCGGTCCCGTAGCTCCGGCGGCTCCAGCACCTCCACCTCCGGGCCGAGGCTGAGCAGTTGGCCGTACGCGACGTCGGGGGACTCGACCGGCAGCCGGGTCACCACCCAACCGTGCTCGTCGGGCTCCCCGGCGTTCGCCTCGGCCTCCCGTACGGCGGGCGGCTCGGTGACGTAGCGCAGGGCGTACCGGCCGGCGGGGCTGAGCCGGACCGTGATCTCGTCCCGCAACATCTCCCGGACGAACCGTTCCGCCTGGGCGGCCCAGTAGCCGGCCAGCTCGAACGAGTCGTCCCGGCTGAACGTCTCCGCGCCGACGGTCACCTCGGTCATCCGGTCCACCCGGTAGGTGCGGTGCCCCGGTCCGACCCGGGCCACGAGGTACCACGCGCCGCCCTTGCACACCAGCCCGTACGGCTCGACGGTCCGGGTCACCTCCCGGTCGCGGCGCCGGTAGCGGAACTCGACCGTCCGGTCCTGCCACACCGCTTCGGCCAGTTCGCTGAGCCAGGCCGGCGGATCCGCCGTCCGGAACCACCCCGGTACGTCGAGGTGGAACCGCCGCTCCACCCGGGTCGACGCGTCCCGCAGCCCGCTCGGCAGCGCGGCGAGCACCTTCAGTTGGGCGGTCGTCACCACGTCGGCCAGTCCCATCTCGCTGGCCGGTCCGGGCAGCCCGGAGAGGAAGAGCGCGTCCGCCTCGGTCCGGCTCAGTCCGGTCAGCCGGGTCCGGTAGCCGCCGAGCAACCGGTAGCCGCCGGCCCGGCCCCGGTCGGCGTAGACCGGGATGCCGGCCGCGTTCAGCGCCAGGATGTCCCGGTAGATGGTCCGTTCCGAGACCTCCAGCTCCCGGGCCAGCTCGGCACCGGTCATCGACTCGCGGTTCTGCAGGAGCAGGACCAGGGAGATCAGCCGAGCGGCGCGCACGCATCCATCCTGCCCGGCGGCGCCGACGCCGTCTCGACCGGCGGTGGTGACGCGTTCCCGGGCGACGGTGGTGACGGATTCCCGGGCGGCGGTGGCGCGTTCGCGGGCGACGCGGTGCCGTGCCGGCGGTCGGGGCGGCCGATAGGCTTTCCGGTCGTGCAGACCCCCACCCCCGCCGCGCCGCGTCCCCGCCGCGCCGGCTCGTTCCTCTCCGCGTTCGGCTCCGGGGTCGGGCTGCTGTTCCGAGGGCTCGCGGTCTACGGCCGCAACCCGGGGCTGGTGCTGCTCGGCATCGTGCCGGCGGTGATCTCCGGCGCGCTCTACCTGGCCGGTCTCGGCACGCTGATCTACTTCTCCGACGAGCTCGCCGCGCTGATCACCCCGTTCGCCGAGGACTGGTCGGACGGCTCGCGCCGGGCCCTGCGGCTGGTCGCCGGGCTCGCCCTGCTCGGCCTGGGCGGCCTGCTCGGGGTCCTCACCTTCACCGCCATCACGCTGGTGATCGGTGACCCGTTCTACGAGAAGATCTCTATCCGGGTGGAGGAGCGCTACGGCGGGGTGCCGGACGAGGTCGAGCTGCCGTTCTGGCGTTCGCTGCGGCGCAGCATCGCCGACGCTGCGCGGCTGCTCGGCCGGTCGGTGCTGTTCGGCGTACCGCTCTTCGTCGCCGGGTTCGTGCCGGTCGTCGGGCAGTTCGTCGTACCCGTGATCGCCGCGATGGTCGCCGGCTGGTTCCTCGCGATGGGCCTGGTCGGAGTGCCGTTCCAGCGGCGCGGGCTCCGGCTGCCGGAGCGGCAGCGGGCGCTGCGGGCGAACCGGCCGCTGACCCTGGGCTTCGGGGTGGCGGTCTTCCTCTGCTTCCTGATCCCGCTCGGTGCGGTGCTGCTCACCCCGGCAGCGGTCGCCGGGGCCACCCTGCTGGCCCGCCGCGCGCTCGGCGAGTCCGTCGACCACCGCGACCGGGCCGACGCGACCGCCCCCGAGTCGGCCTGACGCGGGTCGAACGGTCGAGGGCGACATGACCAGTTCACCTGACCGCCGCTTCGACTGACTGCCGCTTCGGCTGATCGCCGCCGCAACTGGTGCCGCTTCGGCTGATCGCCGCCGCAACTGGTGCCGCTTCGGCTGATCGCCGCCGCCGGCAGGGCGGCTCAGGCGGAGGCGCGTAGCACGAGTTCGGTGGGGAGCAGGACGACCGGCTCGATCCGGTCACCGGCGGCGAGTCGCAGCAGTTGGCGGGTCATCGTGCGGCCGAGATCCTGGATCGGCTGCCGTACGGTGCTCAACGGCGGGTCGGTGTAGCCGGCCAGCTCGATGTCGTCGAAGCCGAGCACCGCCACGTCCTCCGGGACCCGGCGCCCCGCCTCACGCAGCGTACGCAGCGCGCCGTGCGCCATCAGGTCGGAGGCGACGAAAACCGCGTCCAGGGTCGGGTCCTGGGTCAGGAGTTGCCGCATCGCGACCGCCCCGGACTCCCGGGTGAAGTCGCCGAACGCCTCGACCGGGCGCCGGCCGGCGTCCCGGAGTTCGGCCCTGTAGCCGGCGAGCCGGTCGATCCCGGCCACCATGTCCTGCGGGCCGGCGATGGTGGCGATCCGCTGCCGGCCGGACCTGAGCAGGTGCCGGACCGCGCCGCGTACCCCGGCGACGTGGTCGACGTCGACGTACGGCACCGCGACGGGGGGCTGGCCGAGCGGACGCCCGCTGCACACCACCGGCAGTCCCGCCTGGGCCAGCGCCCCGGGCAGCGGGTCGGCGCCGTGCAGGGAGGCGAAGAGTACGCCGTCGACGTGCCCGCCCATCGCGTAGCGCTCGACCCGCTCGTGGCTGGCCGCCGACTCGGCCAGGGTCAGCACGAGCTGCTTGCCAGCGGCCTCCAGCTCCCGGCTGACCCCGAGGATGATCCCGGGGAAGACCTGGTCGTCGGAGAAGACCCGGGTGGACGCCTCCGGCAGGACCAGCGCCACCGAGTCGGTCTGCTGGGTGACCAGGCTGCGGGCCGCGAGGTTCGGCACGTAGCCCAGCTCCCGCACCGCCCGCCGGACCGCCTGTTGGATCGGCTCGGCGACCGTGGTCGAACCGTTCACCACCCGGGACACGGTGGCCCGGGACACACCGGCCCGTTGCGCCACCGCCTCCAGCGTGGGCCGCGCGCGGGTCACCGCCATCTCCGCTCCTCAGCTCAGCCGCCGGGGAAATGGTTCCACGCGCGCCTGAAGGTCAACAACCCGTCGGGCGGGTGCCGGACCGGCTCCGGTCAGCCGACGCGCAGCCCCGGAAGCAGCCCGGCGTCGCCGGCCACGTCGAGGGCGTCGAAACCGAGCCGCCCCCAGAGGGCCAGCAGCAGATCGCTGGCCGTGCCCGAGATCTGCGCCCGGGCGTGGTGGTCGTCGCTGTCCAGGATCGTGTCGGTGTCCAGCAGGGCGACGCCGGCACCGCGCAGCCGCAGGTACCACTCCTGCCCGGCGTCGGTCGCGACCAGGTGGACCACCCCGTGGAACTGCTGGTCGGCGGCGCGCCGGCCGGCCGGCAGATGGGTGTCGAGCACCTCGCCGACCCCGTCGGCCGCAAGCTTGGCCTCAATCGGCTCCCCGGCGGCGACCGCCATCTGCGCGTCCCAGCGGTGCACCGCGGTCTCGTGCGCCATCCGGCGGTGCCAGAACCCGGCCTTCTTCGGCTGGGGCGCGTAGTTCCAGGCCGGCGCCTCCGGGTCGACCCGGTCCAGCACGTCCATGAGCTGGTCGAACTCCTGCCGCCACCACTCCACGGCCGCCGTCCCGGTCGGCAGGCCGTCCGGGACCGTGAGCGGGTCGGCCCGCTCGGTGCTGCCCCGGCTCACGATGCTCCGGGCCCGGGCGTAGACCGACCCGAGGTGGTGCACCAGATCGGTCATGGTCCACTCGGGACAGGACGGCACCCGGATGTCGAGCGGAGCCTCGGCGACCGTGGCACCGAAGGTCGGCCCCTCGGCGCGGAGCGCCCCGAGCCAGAAGTCCTTGGTGCCGTGCAGTCTGGTCATGTCGATCCTCCCGTGCCCCGGGCCGCCACCGGTCGGCCCGTCTCTCAGCCTAGGGTGAATGCTGTGCCAGACGTTAACGCCCGCCCGATAACCGCCGCCGACTCCGCCGATCCCGCGCGACTGGCCGGTTATACGACGCTGCGGCTCGGCGGCGCACCCCGGCGCCTGGTCACCGCCACCCGAACGGATGAAATTCCGGAGAAACTGCGTGCCGCCGACCTGCGGGACGAGCCGGTCCTGGTGCTGGCCGGCGGCAGCAACGTGGTGGTCGCGGACGAGGGTTATCCGGGCACGGTGCTGCTGGTCCGGTCCCGCGGCTTCGAGCTGGTCGCCGAGGACGAGGTGTCGGTGACCATCCGGGTGGCGGCCGGCGAGCCGTGGGACGACCTGGTGGCGGCCACCGTCGAGGCCGGCTGGTCGGGGGTGGAGTGCCTCTCCGGCATCCCCGGGTCGGCCGGCGCGACCCCGATCCAGAACGTCGGGGCGTACGGGCAGGAGGTCGCGGAGACGGTCACCGGGGTGGAGGTGTACGACCGGCTGACCGGCGAGCTGACCCGGATGAGCGCTGCCGGGTGCGGCTTCGGCTACCGGTCCAGCGTCTTCAAGTACAACGACCGGTGGACGGTGCTCACCGTCGACTTCCGGCTGTTCCGCTCGACGCTCTCCGCTCCGGTGCGCTATGCCGAGCTGGCCCGGGCGCTCGGGGTGGAGGTCGGCGACCGGGTGCCGCTGGGTGACGCCCGGGCCGCCGTACGCGCGCTGCGTGCCGGCAAGGGCATGGTGCTGGATCCGGCCGACCCGGACACCCGCTCGGTCGGGTCGTTCTTCACCAACCCGGTGCTGGACGCCGGGGCGTACCAGGCGCTGCGGGAGCGGGCCGCCGGGCTCGGCGAGCCACCGGCCTGGCCCGGCGCGGGGGACACGGTGAAGGTCAGCGCCGCCTGGTTGATCGACAAGGCCGGTTATCCGAAGGGTTACCAGGGGCCGGGCGGGGTGGCCATCTCCTCGAAGCACACCCTGGCGCTGACCAACCGGGACGGTGGCTCGACCGGTGCCCTGTTGACGCTGGCCCGGGAGATCCGCGACGGGGTGCACGACCGGTTCGGCGCCACCCTGCATCCGGAGCCGGTGCTGGTCAACTGCGCCCTCTGAGGGTCGAAGCCGGGTCTTCCACCCTCGCTCGTACCCGGATAGGGCGGGGCGCCGCCCCTGATCCTTGCAAAGCAAGGTACCCTGTGCCGCATGGTTATCGTCATCGTCGATGTCGGGCGCCGCTGATGGCGGCGGCCAGACCCGAGGCGCTGCCCGGCCAACTCCGCCGCGGAACGCTCGAATACTGCGTGCTCGCGCTGCTCCGGCCCGGCGAGCGCTACGCCCTCGACCTGGTCCGCGAACTGGGCGCGGTCGACGGCATGGTGACGAGCGAGGGCACCATCTACCCCCTGCTGTCGCGGCTGCGCCGGGACGGTCTGGTGGAAACCGCCTGGCACGAGTCGCCGAGCGGGCCGCCCCGCCGCTACTACCAGCTCACCGCCACCGGGCGGGACCGGCTCGACCAGTTCGTCGGTGAGTGGATCCGGTTCCGTGACGCGGTGGATCTGCTCGTCATCCCCAAGGAGATCCCGTGAAGCCGACCACCCCCGACGCGCTCGTCGAGCGCTACCTGCGCCAGTTGCGCGCCGAACTCGCCCCGCTGCCCGCCGACCGCCGGCAGGAGGTGCTCGACCAGATCGGCGAGCACATCGCCGTACGCCGGGCGGAGCCGGACGGGCAGACCGTGGCCGAGGTGCGCGCGATGCTCGACCGGCTCGGTGATCCGGTGACCCTCGGCGCGGACGCCCGGGAGCGGTTCGGGGTGCCGCCCCGGCGCCGCGGTCCGGTGGAGACGCTGGTACTGGCCTGCGCCGCGACCGGCCCCTTCCTGGTGCTGGTCCCGGCCGTGCTGGTGCCGTTCGGCACCGTCCGGCCCTGGCACGTCGTTCCGGTGGCCGTTGCGGCGCTGCTCTGGCTCTCCCGGCTGTGGCCGGTTCGGGACAAGCTCGTCGGCACCGCCCTGCTGCTTGGCTGTGCGGCCGTTTTCGTCCTGCTCGACCTGCTCGGCTTCCAGGACACCGGCCTCGGTTCGCTGGCCCTGCTGTTCGTGGCGCTCTTCCTGCCCTTCGGCGCCGCCACCTGTTACCTGGCGATCCGGATGTCCCGGCTCACCACCGCCGCGCCGGCCCGGCTCGGCGCCCGGTAGCCGCTCCGGTGGTCGGACTGGCCCGGCCGCGTCCCGGGCGCGGCCAGGGTCAGCGCCGTGTTGCCGGCGGGGTGTCACCGGGTGGCGCCACCGCCGACCATGCCACGGTGACCTCGCCGAGCCGCCACCTGGCCGGCCGGTCCAGTACGGGCCAGCCGGCGGCGCGGACCGCCTCGACCGCACGCCGCCAACGCTGCCGGGGCCCGAACGTGGCGTACGGGGCCGCCTCCCGCCAGCCCTGCTCCAGCGCCTGGATCAGCGCGTGCACGCCGGTGCCCGGGACGTTGTGGTGGATCAGCGCCTTGGGCAGCCGCTCGGCCAGTGTGGCTGGGCTGTCGAGTGTGGAGAGACGAGCGGCCAGGGTCAGCGACCGGGGGCCGGTGGCGTCGACGAGGAGCCAGCCGGCCAGCCGGCCCAACTCGTCACAGGTCCCCTCGACCAGCACTCCGCTCGGTTGCAGTGCCCCGGTCATGGCCCGCCAGGCCGGTACGACCTCCGGCTCGGCGTACTGCCGCAGCACGTTGAACGCCCGGACCAGCACCGGGCGCAGCCCGGCCAGCTCGAAGCCACCCCGGCCGAAGGTCAGCCCCGGCGGGTCGGCGGCGGGCGCGGCAGCGGCCACCCGTACCGGATCGATCTCCAGCCCGACCACCCGGACGTCCGGCCGGACGGCGGCGGCCAGCCGGGCCCGCAGCTCGACCACGGTGACCGGGCTGGCACCGTAGCCGAGGTCCACCACCAGCGGATCGCCGGCGTCCCGAAGCAGGTCGGCACAGGTCGACGCGATCCAGTTGTCCACCCGGCGCAGCCGGTTGGGGTTGGTGGTGCCCCGGGTCACCGCACCGACCGGGCGGGCCGTCCCACCGCCACCCGCGCCGTCCGACGGTCCGCCCCGCCACCCGGTTGGCGACCCCCGCAGAGCGGGTCGCCCGGAAGCAGTGGTCCCGTGGTCGCCGGCGGTGGGATCCGACCGCTGCGGCTGCACCCGGCTCACCTGCCGGGGTCGGTCCCGACCCGGTGCACCTTGTGCTGGGCCGCCTGGGCCAGCGGGCGGACCACCAGCCGGTCCACGTTGACGTGATGTGGCCGGGTGACGCACCAGGCGACGCAGTCGGCCACGTCGTCGGCGACCAGCGGCTCGGCCACCCCGGCGTAGACCGCCGCCGCCCGCTCGGCGTCGCCGCCGAAGCGGACCAGCCCGAACTCCTCGGTCCTGACCATTCCCGGGTCGATCTCGACGACCCGGACCGGCCGTCCACAGAGCTCCAGCCGCAGCGTCTCGGCCAGCGCGGTCTGGGCGTGCTTCGCCGCCGTGTAACCGCCACCGCCCTCGTAGACGATCAGACCGGCGGTGGAACTGAGCACCACCACCGTGCCGGCGCCGGAGGCATCCAGCGCGGGCAGCAGCGCCTGGGTGACCCGGAGCGTGCCGAGCACGTTCACGTCGTACATCCACTGCCAGTCGGCGATCCTGCCTGACTCGACCGGGTCCAGCCCACGCGCGCCACCGGCGATGTTGACCAGGACGGTGACCGGCCCGTCCAGCCGTCCGGCGGCGGCGGCCAGCTCCGCCACCGATTCATCCGAGGTGACGTCGCAGGTCTGCGCGGTGGCCGTGCCGCCGGCCCGGCGGATCTGGTCGACCAGCGCGTCCAGCCGGTCGGCCCGGCGGGCGGCGGCGAGCACGTCGAAGCCCTCGGCGGCCAGCCGGCGGGCCGTCGCGGCGCCGATTCCGCTGGACGCCCCGGTGACGATCGCGACAGGAGTCATCGGGACATTCTGGCCCAAGCCGGTGCCGAGGCCGCGACCTGGGCCCGAATGAGGTCGGTCACCTCCTCGACCACCCGGACGATTGCGGGTGCCCCGATCGGGAAGATGACACCCAACACGGTGGTTGCTCTGTGATGTGACCCGGTCGTGCGGGACGGCGTAACACGGTGACAGAAGGAGCGGGCGTGGCGGAACTGCACACCGGGGTGGCCCGGCAACGAGGTGCCCGGCCGTGGCCGACGCCACGACGGATCGCGACCATCTCCGTGCACACCTCACCGCTGCACCAACCGGGCACCGGTGACGCCGGTGGGATGAACGTCTACATCGTCGAGGTCTCCCGGCGGCTGGCCGAGGCCGGCGTCGAGGTCGAGATCTTCACCCGAGCCACCTCCAGCGACCTGCCGGCGGTGGTCGAGATGGCCCCGGGCGTGACGGTCCGGCACGTCACCTCCGGCCCGTTCGAGGGACTGGCCAAGGAGGAACTGCCCGGCCAGCTCTGCGCGTTCACCGCCGGCGTACTCCGGGCCGAGGCGGCTCGCCCGCCCGGCTTCTACGACCTCATCCACTCGCACTACTGGCTCTCCGGCCAGGTGGGCTGGCTGGCCAAGGAGCGCTGGGGGGTACCCCTGGTGCACACCGCGCACACCCTGGCCAAGGTGAAGAACGCCCGGCTCGCCGAGGGGGACCGGCCCGAGCCGAAGGCGCGGGTGATCGGCGAGGAGCAGGTGGTCGCCGAGGCCGACCGGCTGGTGGCGAACACCACGGTCGAGGCCCGGGACCTGATCTCCCGGTACGCCGCGGACCCGGAACGGGTCGAGGTGGTACGCCCCGGGGTCGACCTGGACCGCTTCACCCCGTCACCGCCCGGCCGGGAGGAGGCCGCCCGGCTCGCCGCGCGGCGCCGGCTGGGCCTGCCGGAACGGGGCGCCATCGTGGCCTTCGTCGGCCGTATCCAGCCGTTGAAGGCACCGGACGTGCTGCTGCACGCGCTGGCCGAGCTGCGGAACCGGCAGCCGGGAATCGCCGGGACGGCCACCGTGGTGATCGCGGGCGGACCGAGCGGCAGCGGACTGGACCAGCCCACCTCGCTGATCGAGCTGGCCGGCAAGCTCGACGTCGCCGACGCGGTGCGGTTCCTGCCACCGCAGACCGGTGACGACCTGCCGGCGCTCTACCGGGCCGCCGACCTGGTGGCGGTGCCGTCGCACAACGAGTCGTTCGGCCTGGTCGCCCTGGAGGCGCAGGCCTGCGGTACCCCGGTGGTCGCCGCCGCGGTCGGCGGGCTGGTCACCGCCGTCCGGGACGGCGGCAGTGGCGTACTCGTCGACGGGCACCACCCGCACGACTGGGCGAGGGTGCTCGGCGGCCTGCTGGTCGCGCCACGGCTGCGGGCCGAGTTGTCCCGGGGTGCGGTCGAGCACGCCCGCGCCTTCTCCTGGGCTCGTACTGCCAGCGGCCTGCTCGGGGTCTACCGTGGGGCGGTGGCGGAGTACCGCGACCGGCTCGCCTCCGAGCTGGCGGACGGCACGGCGACGCTTCCGCTGGCGGCCTGCTGACGCTGCGGCGGTGGCGCCCCCGGACGGGGAGGGCGGACGGGAGATGGAGTCTCGGGCGGAGATCGGTCGGCTGATCGAGGCGGTCTGTGCCGACCGGGAGCTGACCTGCGAGCCGACGGGCGAGCACTCGTACGCGGTCACCCTGCCGGGCACGCACAAGCTCAAGACGATCTGCAACCTGATCGTCGGGGAGCACGCGCTGCGGATCGAGGCGTTCGTGATGCGCCAGCCCGACGAGCGGCGCGAGGAGCTCTTCACCTGGCTGTTGCAGCGCAACGCCCGGATGTACGGGGTGGCGTTCTCCGTCGACGCGGTCGGTGACGTCTACCTGACCGGCCGGGTGGGCCTGACCGGGGTGACCGAGGAGGAGCTGGACCGGCTCCTCGGCTCGGTGCTGACGTATGCGGACGAGTCGTTCGACACCATGCTGGAGATCGGCTTCGGCGCGGCGATCCGCCGGGAGTGGGAGTGGCGGGTCAGCCGGGGCGAGTCGTTGGCGAACCTGCGGGCGTTCGCGCACCTCTTCGAGCGTTCGGCGACGGAAAACTCGGGTTTGGACCGCCCCTGACGGGTATGCCCCGGCGGCGGCACCAGGATGTGGCGATGGCCGCGCCGCCTGCCGAGGTCAGACTGTCAGAGGGAGCGTGAGGATCTCATGGCTCAGCGGAACAGTTCCGGTCGCGGCGCAACCGCGACCGCGACGAAGCGCCGATCCAGCAGCAGCACGGGTGACATCGACGAACGCAAGATCAGCTCGATGAAGGTCGATGACATCCGGGGGCAGCTCAAGAAACGTGGCATTTCAGGCATATCGGCACTACGCAAGATGGACCTGGTGAAGAGCCTGGTCCGGACGCTGAAGGCCGAAAGCCGGGGCGGGCCGGGCCGGAAGGCCACGACGACGGCGAGCAAGCGGGCGACGCCGAGCAAGCGGACGACCGCAAGCAAGCGGACGACCGCAAGTAAGCGGACGACGCCGAGCAACCGGGCGACGCCGAGCAAGCGGGCGACCGCGAAGAAGGCGCCGTCTCGTACGGTCGCGGCACAGAAGGCCCCGGCCCGGAAGGTCAGCACCGCCCGGGCGGCCGCGAAGAAGGCACCGCCTGGGAAGGCGACGGCGAAGAAGGCGCCCGCCCGGAAGGCCGGTACCACCCGGGCGACGGCGAAGAAGGCGCCGGCCGGGAAGGCCGGCACTGCCCGGGCGGCCGCGAAGAAGGCGCCGGCCGGGAAGGCGAGCACGGCCCGGGCGACGGCGAAGAAGGCGCCTGCCCGCAAGGCCGCTGCGAAGAAGGCGCCGACCCGGAAGGCGACCGGCGCGGCGACCGGCGCCCGGAAGGGTACGACCGCCGGGAAGAGCACCACGGCCGCGGTTAAGACGACCGGGGCGCGCAAGTCGACGGCGGGGCCCGCCCGGAAGGCGGGCGGGGCTCAGAAGTCGACCGTGAGCGGCGGCGGGAAGTCGAGGTCGCTGAAGTACGCCCAGCCGATCTCCTCCCCGCAGGACACCCCGGAGCGTCCGGGGCGGAGCCTGGTGACCCGGGACCACGACGTGATCCGACGCTGGGCCGAGGGCCGGAACGCCCAACCGGCGACGATCGAGGGCACCGAACGCGAGGGACGGCTCGGCGTACTGACGTTTGACTTCCCCGGTTGGCGGGAAGGCGGACGACTGAAGCCGGTCAGCTGGGACGAGTGGTTCCACACCTTCGACCTGCGCCAACTGAACTTCATTTACCAGGAGCAGCTTTCCGACGGTCGGCAGAGCAACTTCTTCCGTACCGAATCGCCGCTGCGCGAGGACGGCTGACTCCCGGGTGGACCAGGAATTTCTGGGGGTACCCACGGTGTTGCACAACAAGACGCCGGAAATTGACCAACCGTGGGTGTGATGGGCAAGACAGAGCTTCCGGCTTGTGTTGGTCATCCGGCGACAACTAACGTTATTGCACGCGCCGCGCTCGGTTGCGTTCGGGGGAACGCCAGATCGCGCAGATCTGTGCACCGGGCGTTGGTGCTGGGGGACGGGTGGTAGTTGCCGCCGTTGGGGGACGGTGCGCGCCACCTGTAACCGGCGGTGCGTGCGGGCGACGTTTACGGGGGTGAGCGTCGCCCGCCGCCGCCGGTCCAACGCTGTCCGGCAATTCCGTGTGGGAGCCGGCTCCCGACATCCTCGACCGCGCCTCCTCGACCGCGAGCCCCGGTCCGGACCCCGGCCCGTCGCACGGACGAAAATGGGATCGATTATCGCCGCCCTGCCGTCGGGTCGACAGAAATGGTCTCTCCGTTGGCCGGTACGCCGATTTCCCGCCACGTGAACGGAATTCCCCGGGCGACGTCCAGATCCGGATTGTCCATCAACTGGAAGTGGACATGTGGTTCGGTCGAGTTGCCGGAATTCCCACACTCCGCCACCGGCTGACCGGTTCGGACGCGGTCTCCGGCCCGGACGAGCAGCGAATTACGTCGCAGGTGCGCGTAGGCGGCGTACCGGCCGTCGCCGAGATCCAGGATGAGGTGGTTGCCGAGGATCCGACCGGGGCCGGCGATCTCCCGGAACAGTCCCTCCACCACCAGGTAGAGCAGGGCAGGGTAAGAGTTGCGGCTGAGGTGGTCACGATTGCGGTCGACCGCACGGAGCACGGTGCCGTCGGCGACCGCCAGCAGCGGCGCGCCGAAGCCGGGGAAGTCCCGGTTGGGCCGTACCGGCGGCCACCACCCGAAACCCGGGCGCGGCCGGTCCAGCGGTTCCGCGACCAGGTCGATCGCGTACGTCTGCCCGTAGGCGCGCACCCCGTGGCTGGGTACCTTGCTGGCCGGGCTGTTCAGCGCCGACCAGCGGCCGAGGACCGGTGGGTCGAGCTCGACCGGCGGCCCGGGATCCGGCGCCCTGGCGAGCACCCGCCCCAGCGCCACCCGTAGGGCGATGGCGAGTGCGATCACCAGCCAGCCCCACAGCGAGGTGAAGTCGAGGAAGAAGCCGGCCACCAGGATCACCAGAAACGCGAGCCAGCAGGCGCGGTGCAGGACCATCAGTGCCTTGAGCATGGAAGTCTCCTCTCGGGGCGAGGTCAGGCCCGGGCGATCGCCACCGCCACCAGCAGCGGGACCACCCGCCCGGCGGGCACCTCGTAACGCCCCCGGCCGGGGCTGTGCAGCCAGCCGGTCGCGGCCAGTTGCCGGAGGTGGTGGTAGACCTGTCCGGTCGTGCCGAGGCCGTCGAGGGCGGTGAGTTCGGTGACGGTACGCCGGCCGGCCAGGATCTCGTGGAGCAGTCGCAGCCGTACCGGGTGACCGAGCGCGGCGAAGGACTCCGCCGCATCGCTCCAGTCGCCGGCCTCCCCGTCGAGCAGTGCCTCGGTCGGCAGGCCGTACTGCCAGTCGTAGCGCTCGTTGCCGGGCAGCCGGACCGAGCCGGTGTAGAGCACGCCGCCCTGCTCGGCACCGAGCGCGGCGAGCCGCGCCTTCAGGCCGTCCAGGGCCCAGAAGTCACCCTCGCCCGCCGGTGGATCCGGCCGGGGTGCCGGGGCCGTTACCCGTTCCTCCAGGGCCGCCAGTCGGCGCTCCAGCTCGGCGACCCGCTCCTCCAGCGTCATAACTTCGAGTGTACGTAATTACGTAACTCCTTGACAATCGCTCGTACCGTCGAAGATGCCCCCCGGCTCAGGCGCGAGCGGTGGCCGATGGCCGGGTCGGGCCCGCGTCACCGGCCGGCTCGTCCGCCGCCGGCCCCGCCGTTCCCGCCTCGGCCGTGTGCAGCGCGCGGACCCGCCGTTCCCGGGCCGGCCCGGAAAGCAGATGCGCGACCGCCACCACGCCGCCAAGCGCCGCGCAGCCCAGCCAGAGCGCCGAGTCGCCGAACTGTTCCCGTACGAAGCCACCGGTGACCGGGGCGGCGAACGTCGCCACCGACCAGGAGAGCGAGAAGAGTCCCTGGTAGCGACCGCGCAACGCCGTCGGGGACAGCTCGGCGATCAGGGTGGCGTTGGACGGCGAGTTGAGCATCTCGCCGAGGGTCCAGATCAGCACGGTGAGCACGTAGAACCAGGCCGCGTCCGCGAACGCGGTCAGCCCGAAGCCGACCCCGGTGATCAGCGCGGCCAGTGCCAGTACCCGGGAGCGGCCCCGCCCCCGGATCAGCCGCGGTACGAAGAGCTGCCCGGCCACGATCAGCACCCCGTTGACCGCGATCACCGACCCGTACGTCGACGGCGACAGCCCGTCCTGTCCCATCGCGATCGGCAGCATCGAGAGGTGCTGCATGAAGACCAGCGCCAGCAGGATGTTCAAGGCGACGAACCCGACGAACACCCGATCGCGCAGCGCGCTGCCCAACCCGCCCCGGTGCGGTGCGGCCAGCCCCGCGGGGACAACACGGACCCGGCGGGTCTCGGCCACCTTGAGAAAGATGATCAGTGCGGTGGTGACCGTGGTCGCCGCGTTGACCACGAAGAGCAGCAGGTAGCTGGCCTCGGCGGCCAGCCCGGCCAGGATCGCGGCGCAGGCGAAGCCGAGGTTGATCGCCCAGTAGTTCAGCGTGAAGGCGCGCAGCCGGTCCCGTTCGGGTACGACGTCGACCATCATCGCGCCGAACGCCGGCCGGGCCGCCTCGGCGAACATCCCGAGCAGCAGCGCGCCGAGCCCGACCAGCCAGAGCTCCCGGACCAGCCCCAGGGCCAGCATGATCGCCGCCGCGCCCAGATGCGCGGTGAGCAGGGTGGGCCGCCGCCCCCACTGGTCGGCGAGGATCCCGCCGGTGAGGGTGCCGACCGCCCCGCCGGCACCCCAGAGCCCGAGCACGATCCCGGCCTGGAACTCGGAGAAGCCCCGCTCGGTGGTGAGGTAGATGGCCAGGAAGACGAGGACGAAGGAACCGAGCCGGTTGACCAGGGTGCCGGCCCAGAGGTACCAGAAGGTCCGAGGTAGACCGCCGGTGGTGTCCTGGAACCACTTTCCGACCGTCCGCATCCCGCCGCCCCCGTACCGGTAATGACCGTTCGCCGCCTAACGCCTTACGACGCTAGTGTGGCGGGTCCGACCCGGTCATCCCGTTTTCCACGTGTCGGTCGTCACCCCGGGTCGCCGCGTGCCGGTTCGGCAGGTCCGGCAGGATGAGGTCCATGACTGCGAGCACGAGTGATCGGCCGGAGGAGGCCACGGTGGCGGGCGAGGGCGCCGCAGTGGGTACGTTGGTGCTGCTCCGGCACGGCGAGAGCGACTGGAACGCCAAGAACCTCTTCACCGGCTGGGTCGACGTGGACCTCACGGCCAAGGGTGAGGGCGAGGCCCGGCGCGGCGGCGAACTGCTGCGCAAGCACAACCTGCTGCCCGACGTGCTGCACACCAGCGTGCTCCGCCGGGCGATCCGCACCGCCGAGCTGGCGCTGGACGCCGCCGACCGGCACTGGATCGCGGTACGCCGCTCGTGGCGGCTCAACGAGCGGCACTACGGCGCGCTCCAGGGCAAGGACAAGAAGCAGACCCTGGCCGAGTACGGCGAGGAGCAGTTCATGCTCTGGCGCCGGTCGTACGACACCCCGCCGCCGCCGATCGCCGACGGTGACGAGTGGTCCCAGGCCGGCGACCCGCGCTACGCACTGCTCCCGCCCGAGCTGATGCCGAAGACGGAGTGCCTGAAGGACGTCGTCGACCGGATGCTGCCGTACTGGTTCGACTCGATCGTGCCGGACATCCTGGCCGGCCGGACGGTGCTGGTCGCCGCGCACGGCAACTCGCTGCGGGCGCTGGTCAAGCACCTGGACGGCATCTCCGACGAGGCGATCGCCAAGCTGAACATCCCGACCGGGATCCCGCTGCGCTACGACCTCGACCGGTCGATGCGCCCACTGGTGACCGGCGGAGCCTACCTCGACCCCGAGGCGGCCAAGGAGGCCGCCGCCGCCGTCGCCAACCAGGGCCGCTGAAGTGTGAGTCCCTGTCGTCCGCCAGAGGGCGACCGGGACTCACACCTGGGTTTCGCCGGTGACCAGGTAGACGACCCGGCGGCCGGCGTTCACCGCGTGGTCGGCGTACCGCTCGTAGAAGCGGCCGAGCAGGGTCGCGTCGATGGCGGTCTCCACCCCGTACGGCCAGTCGTCGGCTAGCAGCACCGCGAAGAGCTGCCGGTGCAGGTCGTCCATGGCGTCGTCGTCGGAGTCCAGTTCGGCGGCGAGGTCGGCGTCGGGCTCGGAGAGCACGTTCGCGATCTTGTCGGCGATCCGGTCCGCCACCGTCGCCATCTCGGTGAAGACCGGACGGAGCTCGGCCGGCACGGCGGGCGACGGGTGCCGGCGTACGGCGGTCTTGGCGACGTGGTCGGCGAGGTCGCCCATCCGCTCCAGATCCGCCGCGACGTGCAGGGCGGTGACCAGGGTGCGCAGGTCGGAGGCGACCGGTGCCTGCCGGGCCAGCAGGTCGCAGACCCGCTCCTCGACCTGCCGGTAGAGGGAGTCGATCTCCGCGTCCCGCTCGATCACACCCTCGGCGGCCGTCCGGTCGGCGGTGAGCAGTGCCCGGGTGGCCTGCCGCATGGCGACCCGGATCGCCTCGGCCATGTCCACCAGCAGCTGGCTCACGATGTTCAGGTCGATCCGGAATTCCTCGCGCATGATCACGTCCTGTCGCAGGTGGCGGTACCGCCGGCGGTACCGGGTCCGGCCCTGGCCGGCGGCAGGGGGCGTCGGTCCGGCCAACGGTAGGTCGATCCGGCGGCGCCGAGGTGAACATCGGTGAACGGCACCGGGCCGGCGGGTGAACATTCCCGGACGCCGGCGTGATTCGCCCGATTTTGCCTGGTCGATAGGTTAACGATGACCATACGATCGCCGCGTGGAATGGGAGGCGGTCGCGGGCGTGCTGGTCGGGCTGGGTCTCGGCCTGGTCCTCGGCCCGCTCCGCCACCGGGTCGCCGGGTGGTTTCCGGCCGGACGCACCGCGACCGGACGAGGCGCGGCACGCAGCGACAGGAGGCCGGCGATAGGCACCGACGAGCAGGCCGGCGGGCTGCCGGGACTCGGCCGCAAGAGTCTCGACTCGCTCCGGGTCGGGGTGGTGGTCCTCGACGCCCACGACGTCCCGGTCCTGGTGAACCCGGCCGCCCGGGCGATGGGACTACTCCGGGTCGGCAGTACCCCAGGCACGGTCGCCGCGCACCCGATCATCCGTACCCTGGCCGGCCAGGTGCGGCGCACCGGAGTGCGCCGCGAGGTCGAGCTGGACCTGACCCGGGGCCGCGAGGGCGGCATGTCCGACCCGCTCGGCGTGCACCTGCGGGCGATGGGTCTGGGATCCGGCTACATCGCGGTCGAGGCGGCGGACGTGACCGAGTCGCACCGGGTCGCCCGGGTCCGCCGGGACTTCGTGGCCAACGTCAGCCACGAGCTGAAGACCCCGATCGGGGCGTTGCAGTTGCTCGCCGAGGCGCTGTTGGACGCCACCGACCAGACCGCCGGAGAGGGGACGATCGATCCCTCCGAGGACATGGCGGCGGTCCGCCGGTTCGCCGAGCGGATCCAGCACGAGTCGACCAGGCTCGGTAAGCTCGTCAACGAGCTGCTCGAACTCACCCGGTTGCAGGGCGCGGAGCCGCTGCCGGCGCCGGAGCCGGTCGCGCTGGACTGGGTCACCGCCGAGGTGCTGGACCGGACCCGTACCGCCGCCACCGCCCGGAAGATCACCGTCGTGGTCGAGGGCGAACGGGATCTGACCGTCTACGGCAGCGACAGCCAGATCGCCACCGCGGTCAGCAACCTGGTGGAGAACGCGATCGCGTACTCGGCGGAGCGGACCAGGGTCACGGTGGCGAGCCGGAGCACGGACGAACACATCGAGATCGCCGTCACCGACCAGGGCATCGGGATCGCCCCGGACGACGTCGACCGGATCTTCGAACGGTTCTACCGGGCAGACCAGGCCCGGTCACGGCAGACCGGCGGGACCGGCCTCGGCCTGGCGATCGTCAAGCACATCGCCACCAACCACGGCGGGCGGGTCGAGGTGTCCAGCACGCTCGGCGGTGGCTCGACGTTCACCCTCCGGCTTCCCGCGCGTCCGCCGGACGCCTTCCTACCGCCAGCCCCGACAGTTGGGATCGAGACCGGTTCCTTCGGATAGCCCGAGATCCGTCGGACAGTTCCGAGCGGACCTACACCAGAGAGGAAGTCCGTGGCCCGCGTACTCGTGGTCGAGGATGAGGAGTCGTTCTCCGACGCGCTCTCCTACCTGCTGCGAAAGGAAGGGTTCGAGGTCTCGACGGCGGCGACCGGCACGGCGGCGCTGACCGAGTTCGACCGCACCGGTGCGGACATCGTGCTGCTCGACCTGATGCTGCCGGAGATGTCCGGCACCGAGGTGTGCCGGCAGCTCCGGCAACGGTCCCAGGTGCCGATCATCATGGTCACCGCCCGGGACAGCGAGATCGACAAGGTGGTCGGGCTGGAGATCGGCGCCGACGACTACGTGACCAAGCCGTACTCGCCGCGCGAACTGGTCGCCCGGGTCCGGGCGGTACTGCGGCGGCGCGGCAACGAGACCGCGGAGCCGGGCACCCCGACCCTGGCCGCCGGCCCGGTCCGGATGGACGTCGAACGGCACGTGGTCACCGTCGACGGCTCCCCGGTGCAGCTTCCGCTCAAGGAGTTCGAACTGCTGGAACTCCTGCTCCGCAACGCCGGGCGGGTGCTCACCCGGGGACAGCTGATCGACCGGGTCTGGGGCGCGGACTACGTCGGCGACACCAAGACCCTCGACGTACATGTGAAGCGACTGCGCTCGAAGGTCGAGCCGGAGCCGTCGGCGCCGCGCTTCATCGTCACCGTCCGGGGTCTGGGCTACAAGTTCGAGCCGTAGCCCGGCGGCCTCCGTCGGTCAGCGGGACGGGCCGCGCGGCCTGCGCTGGGCCGCCGGCCGGCGTCCGGCGGCGACCGCCCTCGGGCTGGCCGGCTCCCGGCCACCCTCCTCGGGACGGTCCAGCACCGGGTCGGCCCCGGCGGTCGCCGGGTGCGTCGCCACCAGGCCACGCCGTTCCCGCTCGGCGCAGAGTTCGGCCAGCTTCGCGTACGCCGGCTTGCCGATCAGCGCGATCAGCTCGGGGGAGTACGACAGGTACATCGGCTCGGTGCCGACGTGCGCGTCCGGCGACGAGGTGCACCACCAGTCGAGGTCGTGCCCGCCCGCGCCCCAGCCACGCCGGTCGAACTCGCCGAGCGTGCTGACCAGCACCTTCGTCCCGTCCGGGCGCTTGGTCCAGTCCTGGTCCCGGCGTACCGGCAGTTGCCAGCAGACGTCCGGCTTGTATTCCAGCGGGTGTACGCCGTCACGCAGCGCCTGGGCGTGCAGGGCGCAGCCGCCCCCGCCGGGGAAGTCGGCGTCGTTGAGGAACACGCACGGCGTGTCTTCGCCGCGGGTCGCCGTACGCCGGGCCGGGGTCTCGCCGTCCACCGAATCCAGCTCGGTGTAGTTCTTGAAGCCCCGCCGGTAGTGCTGCCAGGTCTGCGGGCTGAGCCGCTTGACCGCCGACCGGACCCGCTTCTCGTCGTCGGCGTCGGTGAAGAAGGCGCCGTGCGAGCAGCAGCCGTCGGCGGCCCGGCCGGCGATGATGCCGTGGCAGGTCTGGCCGAAGACGCAGGTCCAGCGGGAGAGCAGCCAGGTCAGGTCGGCCCGGATCAGGTGCTCGGGGTCGGCCGGGTCGGCGAACTCGAGCCACTCCCGGGGAAAGTCGAGCGGAACCTCCCGGCTGCGGGGGTCGGCGGGGTCGTCCACCAGGATCCGGAGCTGGTCACGTGCTGCTGCCACCCGGCCAGCCTACGCCCGCTATCCGCCCTCGACCTGCGTCTAGGGTCTTTCCCATGCGACTCGGTGTGCTTGATGTCGGTTCCAACACCGTGCACCTGCTGGTCGTGGACGCGCACCACGGCGCGCATCCGTGGCCCGCACACTCGGAGAAGGCGGTGATCCGGCTCGCCGAGCAGATCGGCCGGGACGGGGAGCTGCCGGTCGCCGCGGCGGACGCCCTGGTCGAGGCGGTGTACGAGGCGAAGCTGGCCGCGGACCGGCTGGCCGTCGACGACCTGCTGGCCTTCGCGACCTCCGCGGTCCGGGACGCCACCAACGCGTCGGAGGTGCTGTCCCGGGTCCGGGCCGAGACCGGGGTACTCCTCCAGGTGCTCTCCGGCGCCGACGAGGCCCGGCTGACCTTCCTCGCCGTACGCCGGTGGTTCGGCTGGTCCGCCGGTCGGCTGCTGGTGCTGGACATCGGCGGTGGCTCGCTGGAGATGGCGGCCGGGATCGACGAGGAGCCGGAGTTCGCCCGGTCGCTGCCGCTGGGCGCCGGCCGGCTCACCCGGGAGTGGCTGGACGTGGGGCCGGAGAGTGACCGCACCCCGTCGGCGTCGGCGGTGGCCGGCCTGACGACGTACGTCGAGGAGATGCTGGACACCGTTGTCGAGGGCACCGTCGGGGTCGGCTGGGACCGGGTCGCCGCGACCAGCAAGACGTTTCGGAGCCTGGCCCGGCTGGCCGGCGCGGCGCCGTCGTCGGACGGGCTATGGGCACCGCGCAGCCTCTCCCAGACCGGACTGCGGCAGGTGATCGGCTTCATCCGGCACATCCCGCCGAGCAAGCTGTCCGAACTCGAAGGGGTCGACCCGCGCCGGGCGCACCAGTTGTTGGCCGGGGCGATCGTGGCCTCGGCGGCGATGTGCCGGCTCGGGGTGGAGAACCTGGACATCTGCCCGTGGGCACTCCGGGAGGGTGTGATCCTGCGCCGGCTCGACCTGCTGGATCCGGCGCCGAGGGCTCGAGAGCCGATCTGACCTGCGGTTTCATTCGTTGTTGTGTGTGTCTGCCCGATCCGCGCTCGGATGGCGGGTGCCGGGTCGGGCTACGCTGAGAGCGTGACCACCCGCGTACTGCTGTCCAGTTCCTCGGTCTTCCCCGAGCCGACCGCAGCCGCCTTCGAGATGGCGGCGACGCTCGGCTACGACGGTGTCGAGGTGATGGTCTGGACCGACGCGGTGAGCCAGGACGCCGGAGCGCTGCGCGGCCTGGCCCGGCACTACGGCGTGCCGGTGCTCTCGGTGCACTCGCCCTGTCTGCTGGTCACCCAGCGGGTCTGGAGTTCCGACCCGTGGGAGCGGCTGCGCCGATCGGCGGTACTGGCCGAGACCCTCGGGGCGCCGACGGTGGTGGTGCACCCGCCCTTCACCTGGCAGCGGGAGTACGCCCGCTCGTTCGTCGACGGCGTGGCCAGGATCGGCGACGACCACCCGGGGATCCGGTTCGCGGTGGAGAACATGTTCCCGGTCCGGATGGCCGGCCGGGCGTTCGTGCCCTACGCGCCGGGGTGGAACCCGACCGACACCGGCTACCCCGCCTACACCCTGGACGTGTCGCACTGTGCGGCCTCGCACAGCGACGCACTGGAGTTGGCCGACAAGATGGGGGCCGGGCTGGCGCACGTACACCTCGGGGACGGCACCGGCGAGGGCCGGGACGAGCACCTGGTGCCCGGCCGGGGCACCCAGCCCTGCGCCGAACTGCTGACCTCGCTCGCCGGGCGTGGCTTCACCGGCTCGGTCGCGGTGGAGGTCTCCACCCGGCGGGCCCGCAGCCGCGCCGACCGGGAGAGCGACCTGCGGGCGGCGCTGGAGTTCGCCCGCCAGCACCTGGCCGCGCCGACCCGGGTCGACGCCCGCTGAAGGTACGCCCGCTGGAGATTCGCCCCCTGGACCGGCGGCCGACGCCGTCTCGGCCTGGTGCCGGATGCCGTACCGAGCCGGTTGTCGGTACCCGTCGTTACGCTCGGCCGGTGGTGACCGTAGCCGACGTGCGGGTGCTGGCCCGAACACTGCCGCGCAGCAGCGAGCACCTGATCCGGGACCGGGTGAAGTTTCGGGTCGGTCCGATCGTCTACGTCGCCTTCTCCCGGGACGAGACGACGATGGGTTTCGGCTTTCCGAAGGAGAAACGGGAGGCCCTGGTCGCCAGCGACCCCGAGCTGTTCTTCCTGCCCGGCAGATCGGATCTGCGCTTCAACTGGGTCTGCTGCCACCTGGCCCGACTCGACCACGACCAGATGACCGAGCTGGTCACCGAGGCGTGGCGGATGGTGGTTCCCAAGTTCCTGGCCCGGCAGCGGCTGGGCGGCTGACCGGCGCCACCGGTCGGGACACGGTGTGCCGACCGCCGGCACGCCGCCGGGACCATGCCCGGGGTGGACCGTCGGCGTCAGGTCCCGGTGCAGGAGGCGCCGTTCAGGGTCACGCCGCTGGGCGGGACGTCCGGGGTGCCGGGTGTGGCGAGGGTCAGTGTCACGTCCTCCGTCTCGCCCACGCTGAACTGGTCGGCCCAACCCGACCACCAGACCACCACGTCCCGACCGTGCTGCGCCCAGGCGTGCGAGGCGTACCCGATCCGCCGGTCGTCGGGGAAACTGAACCGGACCGACCAGGCCGACAGCGCCGTGCGGCCGGTGTTGGTCACCAGCACGGCGGAGGGCTGGCCGGCGGTACCCGGTCGATAGCCGGCCCGGCACGATGCGGTGGGATCCGCGGCGGTGCGCGCCCTGGTGGCCGGTGACGGTGCCGAGACGTTGCCGGAGACGTCCCGGGCGACCAGATGGAAGTCGTAGTGCAGGTCGGGGATCAGCCTGGTCACCCGGGTCGAGGTCCCGGGCAGGCCGCCGACCAGCGGTGTGCTGCCGGTGCCCTCGATGCCCGCCCACAACTGATAGGTCGGTGCCGAGGCGTTGTCGGTGGACGCCGCCCAGGCCAGCGTGACCGTGCTGGCGGTGACGTCCGAGACCACCGGGGTGCCGGGCGGGCCGGGTGCTTCCGCGTCCGGCGGCGCCGGGTCGGTCCGGAAGGTCACCGGCGCGGAGAATCCGCTCTGGTTGCGGCCGTCGGAGGCACGCACCATCCAGGTGTACGCCGTGTCGGGCGTCAACCCGGTGAGCCGGTACGACGGGACACCGGTGTTGGTGTAGAAGCCGTTGCCGCCGCCGCGCAGGTACCAGATCTCGTACTCGGTGACCCCGGTGTCGTCGGTGGACGGCCGCCAGGTGAGCAGGGCCGAGTTTTCGGTGATCTGGGTGGCGACGGGCGTGCCGGGGGTGCTGGGTGGGATGGTGTCGGGTGGCGCCGCGAGGGCCGGCGCGGCGGCGGCGATGATCCCGGCGGTGACCAGCGCGCTGAGCACGGGGCGCGGACCGGTGCGGGTCGTCATGCGGTGCCTCCCGGGCGCCACCAAGGGCATCCATCGATAAACGCCGATTGTGGCATCGTATCGCTGTTCGGCGTCCGGTTGGCGGCGTAGCGAAGAGACGCAGGGGGCGACGCGCCGGAATGCTGGTGATTGCTGGAAAAGAGTGGAACTCGTACGCTGCCAGCGTGGCGGAGTCGGTGGACATGGTCGAGCGTCGGATCGACGCCCTGCGGGCCGAGATCCGCCGCACGGTGGCGGCCCGGGACACCGCCCGGACCCGGGCGCTGCGGGCCGAGCTGCGGGCCGCCGAACACGCCTGGGAGCAGGCCGTCACCGACCTCGCCGAGGAGTTGGGCGCCGAGCCGGCGGCTGAGTCGCTGGCCCCGGCCGGGTCGCTGGCCCCGGCCGGGTCGCTGGCCCCGGCCGGGTCGCTGGCCCCGGCCGGGTCGCTGGCCCCGGCCGGGTCGCTGGCCCCGGCCGGGTCGCTGGTGCCGGTGCGTGAGCAGGTGCATCATGCGCTGACCCTGCTCTGCGTACCGGCCGCGCCGAGGCTGATCGCCGAGGTGCACGCGGCGTTCTTCGGCCCGTCGGCACCGAGCCTGGCCGCGAACCGCCTCACCCACCTGCGGCGGGACGAGAAGCGCTCGTTCGAGACGGCGCCGTACGCCCGGCCGTACCATCTCTGCGCCGCGCTGACCGCCGCGCACCTGGCACCGGCGCGCGGCCTGATCGCGGTCTCCACCTGGCCGCTGGAACGGCGGGTCGTCGGCCCGCTCAGCCCCCGGGTCGACTTCCTGACCGCCGCCGTCCGGATCGCCCGCCGGGCCGGCACGATGCCGGACGGCAGCGCCCCGGTCAGCAAACTGCTGTGGCGGTTCGCCACCAACATCCCCGGCGCGACCGGATCACCGGGAACACTTGATCGCCATGACACAGTGGATCCCCAGACGGTGATCCGGGCGGCCGAGGCCGAACGCGCGGTGCATGCCGAGGCCGACCGGGCACAGCGGAAGGCGGCGGCCGACCGGGCCCGCCGGCACCTCGACGACGTGCAACAACTCTTCGGCAGTACGCTGCGGACGCTCCAGGGGAAGACGGCATGACGAGCATCAGCATGGGCACCAGCAGGAGCACCGCCGAGCGGCTGGCCGCGATCCGCGGCGGTGTGCAGCCGAAACGGCACAACGCCCGGACCATCGCCGCGCTGACCCGCAACCCCGGCTGTGCCCGGCGGGCCGTACTCGACACGGCCGGGGTGGACAAGCAGCGGCTGGCGGCGTACGTCGACTTTCCGGCCCGGTTCGGGCAGTCCGGGTTCGCCATCGCCCGGGGCAACGCGTTCGAGGCGCAGGTGTTGGCAAGTGGCGCTGCCGAGCTGGTGAAACTGCTCCGGGAACGGCTCGGGCTGCCGATCCCCGAGGTAGCCTACGACGACCTGGCGACGGTGACCGGGCGGGAGAAGGAAACCCCCGAGGTCCGGTACGCCCGCTCCCGGGCCCTGCTGCTGCGGGCCGCCGCCGGGGAGGACGACGCCGGCACGCTCTTCGACCATCCGCTGCTCGCCCTGGAGGTGGCCGGCCAGCGGGTCTACCTCGAACCGGACCTGATCGCCTTCCAACACGCGGGCCGGTTCCACGTCGTCGAGATCAAGTCGTTCGCGGTGCTGGACGGGCAGGCGGATCCCGGCAAGGTGTCGGCGGCGGCGATCCAGTCGGCCGTCTACGTGCTGGCGATGCGCCAGATGCTGGCGGAGGCCGGGCACGACCCGGAGATCGTGGCGCACGACGTGGTGCTGGTCTGTCCGCGCGACTTCTCCAACTCCCCGACCGCGGTACTTGTCGACGTCCGCAAACAGCTGGCCGTGCTGCGGCGGCAGCTCGGCCGGATGACGAGGGTCGAGGCGATGCTCGCCGCCCTGCCGGCGAACCTGAGCTTCGACCTGGCGCCGGACGCCGACGGGGTACCGACCCGGGCCCCGGAGGCGCTGGTCGACGCGCTGCACGCCATCGACGCCCGGTACGCCCCGGACTGCATGTCGGTCTGCGAGCTGGCGTACTTCTGCCGGGCCGAGGCGCGCGGCTGCACCGCCGCGCTCGGCACGGCGGCCCGGGAGGAGCTGGGCGGGATCGAGCGGGTCGAGACCGTGCTCGGACTGGCGCGGGGCGAGCTGGTCCCGGCCGAGGAGCAGGAGGAGGCGGCGGCGCTGCTCCGGAACGCCGCCCGGCTCCGCGCCGAGGTGCTGGCGGCGGCCGGATGATCCTGCTGGCCGGGCCGGTGACGGCGGTGGTTGCCGGGACGGTGGCGTGAGCACCCTGACCGCGCTGGCCCGGGCCGAGGCGGTGGCGGCCGGGCGCGCCCAGCGGATCACGACGGTCCGCCACCTGCACGTGGCGGACCGGCCGCTGGTCTTCGTGCCGCTGAGCATGGCCGGGGAGGCGAACGCACCACTGGCCGCGCTGGTCGGCGACGATCCCGACGCGCCGAGGCTGCTGGTGGTGCCGCAGCCGCGCAACCGGGACCAGCGGTTCGGCTTCGCCGCCGAGCTGGCCGAGGTGATCCTGCCCTACCTGGACAGCTTCCGGGGTGTCGCGGAGCCGGTGTCGGTCAACCGGGGCAAGGAGATCCGCTACCGGTTCGTGGACGCGCCGCAGATGCTGGTGCCCAACACGGCGGGGATCGGCTTCGTCCGGCTGTTCGGCCGGTCGACGCGGTTCCGGCGCACCGACGGTGACTATCCGGTGCACCCGTCGGTACCGCTGCTCGGGCAGTGGTTGACGTTCCTGGCCGACCGGGCCGAACATCCCGGCTCCGGGATGCTGCTGGCGCTGACCGAGGCGCTCGGGCTGCACTGGGCGACCGGGCAGTCCGGGCTGGAAGACGCACACCTGGCGGCGCTGCTGGCCTGGATCGACCCGACGGACGGGCTGACCGGTGCCGACGCGGCGGTGATGGCCGAGGATCCGCTGCGCTGGCCGCCGGCCGGGCCGGCCACGGATCCGACCTTCGACAACGAGGTACTGGCGCCGGCCATGGCCGGCTACCAGGAGGCGGTGGCGAGCGGCGACGAGGTGCGGCGGGGGCGGGCTCGGGGCGTACTCGAAGAAGCCCTGCGGTCGCAGCTGGCGCCGACCTGGGAGCTGATGTGGCGGGGCGTCTCGCTGCTCCGGGAACTGCCGGCGGGGTCGCGGGTGGCCGGGCGCTGGGCCGAGGACCGGGACGTGTTCAGCACCTTCACCCTCTACGTCGACGGGGGCGGCTATCCGCAGCCGCGCCGGGACGGGGCGGTCAACGCGGCGCAGCGGCTGCACCGGCTCGAACGGGCCCTCCAGTCGTACGCCGTGCAGCGCGCCTACGACGACCCGCTGGTGATGGCGGACTACCGGCTGACCGGGGAAGCTTTCGTCGGCGAGGTGACGCTGGCGGACCCGCACCGGATCGACGACAGCGGGAAGCGGCGGGTGTTGCGGCCCCGGATCCAGCTGACGACCGGGGATGTGGTGCAGGTGACGGTGGGGACGGTGCTGCACTCGCCGAGCCGGCCGGGGCAGAGGGCCCGGGTGGTGTTTGTGACGCCTGACCCGGCGCCCGGCCGGACGGACGTGGTGCTGGAACTGTCGGGCGGATTGGGACGGTCGCTCACCCCGGCGCCGGGGAGCGTGCCGGAGGTGGGGGAGCGGCTCTGCTACACGACGCTGTCGGACTCGTTCGTGCCGCCGGGGGAGTTCCCGAGCCGGGAGGAGACGCCGTGGACGCACGGCGGGCCGCCGCAGGCGTACGAGGAGCCGGTCGAGCCGAGCGTGGACGATGCCCGGGAGGAGTGGTCGTGACGAAAACCTGCCAGCGACCGGGTACCGCTGGCGAATTCCGCCGGTCTAGGATTCTGGAATGGGTGATGTCGGCAATCTTTGGGACCTGGAGGCACAACCGGCCGCCCTGGATGCGCTCGGATCCGCCTGGAGCATGCAGACCAAGCAATTGACCTGGGCCGCTGAGACGGTGAACAGCGCGGCCACCCAGGTGATCGGATCGGAGGCGTGGACGGGTGACACCGCCGATCGATACGACCAGCACCGCCGGAAACTTGTCGCGGAGTTCGACGACTGTGCCGAACTGGCTGGCAAGGTCGCCAGGGCACTCGGCGAATGTGCCCAGGTGCTACGCCACAACCAGGAGATGCTCACCCGTGAGCGGGAGAAACTCTCCAGAATCCGCCACGAGCAGCCGCCCGGTGGCCCGCTGACCTTCCATCCCGCCGACGAGCAGGAGACGAAGCAGGTGAACGAGGCGATCGCGCTGGCCAAGCAGATCCGGGCCAGGGTCGACTCGGAACTGAACGCCCAGGCGCGGGTCTTCGAGTCGGCGCACGGCCAGTTGCAGGGCCGGCGGAGCAAGCAGACGGCCGGGGCGCTACGGATGCTCAACTACAACATCCAGCAGGGCGGCGGTGGCAACCAACCGTTCCCCTGGAACAAGGCCCAGGGCACCGATATGCGTGACATGGGCGAGCTGGCGCAGCGCATCATCGACGGCAAAGTCGACGTCGCGACGTTGCAGGAGATCTTCGGCAGCGGAGCGGAGCGGCTGCAGCAGGAACTCAACGCCCGGGCCGCGCCGGGTGAGCGGTGGGAGGTGCACTTCGGCAAGGCCTCGGAGCGGGGGCACTGGGACGACAGTCTGTTCCCGGGCGGCGGGAAAGAGGACTTCGGCAACGCCGTCGTCGTGCGTACCGGCGATGGCCTGACGACCGGCAACGTCAGGGTCACAGACCTCGGCCCGGGCGACGAGGGGCGCTCCGCGACCAGGGTCCGGATCAACGTCGACGGCTGACCCGGCGTGCGGGGCCGCGGCCGTGACATCGGCGGCGCGATCCCCGCGGCAGCCTGCCTTCAGGCCCGCCTCACCAGCTCGGCAGCCTGACGTCGACCAGCTGCCCGTCGTGGTCGGACTGCTGCCGGTCGAACCGATGGGCCTCGCCGGCCGCCCCCACGCCCCGGGGCAGTAGGTGGTCGATGGGCCGGTTGGTGGCGGAGGTGCCGCCCCAGCCGTCGTGGATGGTGCTGGCCCCGAGGTCGAAGCCTCGACCGGCGTAACCTCTGAGTGCCTGCGCGGACGGGCTGTCGTCGTTCGCCACCGAGTTGAAATCCCCGCCCACCACCGTGTTGCCCTGGGACTCGTTGCCCAACAGCTGCCCCAGCCTGTTGATCTGCCCAGGCTGCGGCTTGTCGTCGCCGTGGTTCAGGGTGATGTGCGTGCTGAGCACGTCGAGCTGGTTCCGGTTCGCCTTGAGCAGAGCGTCGACCTTGAGACGGCTCTCGGACCTGGCGTCGGCGTCCCGGTACAACGCGATGGCCATGTTCAGTCGGTCGCGGTCGCTGTCGAGCGTGCCCGAGAACGCCACCAGCACGTCAATCATGACCGACTTGGCCCAGCCATGGGCACCATGGCAGGCCGAGCCCGCCTCCGTGTTGCCGAACAGGGTGGGCGCCGGCGACAGCGAGACGGACGGCGTCAACCGGTTCCCAGTGATCTTCGGCGTCGTATTCAGGGTGGGTACTCCGGAATCACTCCCGCGTAGGGTGTTGATCCCCGCGTCGATCGCGGTCTCCGCCCGTCGCACCTCGTCGGCGAGTTTTTCCAGCTGCGGGTAGTCCACCTTGGTCGTCACGGCTGGAAAGTCTATCAATTTCGCTGGTGTCGGTGGCTCCGCGAACTCCTGCCGGCGCGGGACCCTCCGGGTACTGTTCCCGGAGCCGTCAGTGCGGAGGTGGGGTCATTGCCCGGGCAGCTGAAGACATCGCCGACCGAGGCGGCGGGGCAGGCCATCGCTGGCGTGCTGGCCGACCTGCACGGCGGGCATCATCGTGGGGTGGTGGTCGACTCGCCACCCGGGGCGGGAAAGTCGACGCTGGTGGTGCGGGCGGCGGGGGAGCTGGCCGAGGCGGGCGAGCCGCTGATCGTGATCGCGCAGACCAACGAGCAGGTCGACGACCTGATCGACCGGCTGGCGCAGGCGCGGCCGGAGCTGCCGATCGGGCGGTTGTCGGCTAACGACTACACGGCGACGGACCGGATCAGGAACTATTCGACGGTCCGGGTCGCGGCGAAGGTCGCGGACCTGGGAGCGTCGTCCGTGATCATCGGTACGGCCGCCAAGTGGGCGCTGGTGCCGGAGGGTCGCTGGCCGTGGGCGATCGTGGACGAGGCGTACCAGATGCGCTCGGATGCGCTGCTGCGGGTGGCGGGGCGGTTCGACCGGGCGCTGTTCGTCGGTGATCCGGGGCAGTTGGATCCGTTCTCGACGGTGGAAACCGAGCGGTGGACCGGGCTGACCTGGGACCCGATGCAGTCGGCGGTGGCGGCGCTGCTGCGGCACAACCCGGAGCTGCCGGTACACCGGCTGCCGGTGTCGTGGCGGCTGCCGGCGACGGCGGCCCCGGTGGTGGCGGAGGCGTTCTACCCGTTCACCGGCTTCTCGGCCGGGACGACCGCGGAACAGCGGTCGCTGTCGTTCGCCGCGGCGGGGTTCGGTGGTGGGGCGGTGGACGACGCGCTGGAGATGGCGGCGGCCACCGGGTGGGCGTTGTACGAGCTGCCGGCCCGCTACACGTTGCGGACGGATGGCGAGGCGGCGGCGGCCTGTGCGCGGCTGGCGTTGCGGGTGTTGGAGCGCGGGGCGGTGGCGGTGTCGGAGCGGGCGCCCGGGGGCGCGCCGGTGACCGCCGACCGGATCGCGGTGGGGGCGGCGCACCGGGACCAGGTGGCGGCGATCCGGGCGCGGCTCGGGGCGGCCGGGGCGGGGATCACGGTGGACACCGCCAACCGGTTGCAGGGGCGAGAGTACGACGTGGTGATCGTGCTGCATCCGTTGTCGGGGCGGCGGGACGCGACCGCGTTCCACCTGGAGGCGGGGCGGTTGTGCGTGCTGGTGTCGCGGCACCGGCACGCGTGTGTGGTGGTGGCTCGGGCGGGGATCGCGGAGCTGCTGGACGCGCACCCGTCGACCGAGCCGGTGCACCTGAACGTACCGGTCAGGTTCCCGGACGGCTGGGAGGCGAACCAGTCAGTGCTGGCACACCTTGTCAGTAGCCGAAGCCGTAGCTCCTAACCGTTGCCCAAGATGGACGGTAAGAACGCTGCCGGACCAGCCGCCCCGCAACGGCGGCCACTGGTGAACGCACCGCACTGGGTGATCCACCTACCCACCACCCTCACCGACCACCAGCGGGCCGTCGACCTCCTCACCGCACTACGCACATCCCTCGCACACGTACCCGTACTCGACTTCGGTGAAGCCACCAGAGTTCATGACCTTCATCGCGAACGCCACCGGCGGCGAGGTGCTGGGCAACTTCGTCCGGCGTGACGCGCTTGACGTGACCGCCCGGCAGGAGGATCCGGCCGAGGTGTCGCCGATCGCCGCCATCCTCGGCTTCGACCACCGGGTGACCGCGACGTTCCGGCTGGCGAACCGGGCCACCGAAGAGGCGCGCGACGAGGCCACCCGACTGCCGCAGCCCTTGCTGTAGTTCCCGGCGGTTGATCGGCCCGCCGGCCGACGTCCGGAAGACCGACTCGGGCGGGATGTGCGGCCCAGGTCGCCGCCGAGATCCTGGCCGGCCCGGCACCCGAGAGCCGTCGAGCAGTCGCTGGACTCCGCCACAGCTGAGGTGGGCGATCCTCAGGCCGCGATGTTCCGGGCGGCAGCATAGAGGTCCGGTGGGAGTAGTCTGTCGAGCCGCCACAGCACCCGCATCGGCCGGCTGCCGGTGTGCGAGTCGTAGGTCATCGCCCCGGCGTACAAGTACGCCGGGGCGCCCAGGTCGCCGTCGCGGACCTTGGTTTCCCGGACGAAGAGATGCACCGTCGACCCGCGCTCGACGTGGCGGATGTAGCGCTGTCCGGTCGGTGATGCTACCGAGGTAGTGCTCTGTGACTCCCATTGGAAGAGTTCCTCGGTGATGGCGCGGTCGGCGTACATGGTGGTGGGGGAGTAGTGGCGCTCAGACTTGAGCAGGGTGACGAAAAAGAGATCGGCTTGCTCTCCCGGGACCCACTTCACGCCTTCGCGGAGCTGGGTTGGATTTGGTACCCCGAAACCGGCACAGGCCTCGTCGCGGCTGTAGCGAGCGTGCACTCGTAGCGGGACGGTTGCCGAGACCGGGCCGGTCGTGACGCGGTGGATGCGGTCTTCCAACACCTCAGCAAGCTGACGAAGCTCGTCGCACCGGTCCGGGTGCGCCCAGAGCCGCCGTAATCCATCCTCTTTGCGGTCAAGCGGGATCTTGTTTCCCCAGAGGATGACGTGCAGCAGGTCTGCGAGCCGTCCGGCGCTGCGGCGTCGCCCGGCGGCGACCTGACGAAGCAGGGCGAGCCGGTCCAGGTCGTCCAGGTGCAGCATCCGACCGATCGCGGCGCCAAGTGCGGCATCATCCGGCCCGACAGGGCCACGGCTCAGGCCGGCTCGACGGCGAAGCCCGGTCCACCCGCCGAGACTTCTGCGACGGTAGATGTCATCGGGCTCCACGCCGGTCTCGCGGAGGAAATCGGCGAGGCTGACGTCCCCGAGTTCCCGTAGCTCGGCGGTGAGGCTCGCCGTCGAGTTGGGCAGCGCCGCCCTGAGGTTGGCCAGGATGATGTCCTTCGCTACCCGGTCGAGTTCGATGTGACAGCCGCTGGGCAGGTGGGGGAAGTCGTCGGCGACAGCTTGGGTCAGCGCTCGCCGGCTGACTCCGGTCAGCGCTCGCCATCGGAGGTCGAAGCGGAAGTTGGTGTGCTGCCCGCCGATGAGATCGAGCACGGTGAGGCAGGCTTTGCCTTCGTCGAGGCGCAGTCCTCGACCGAGCTGCTGAAGGAAGATGGTTGCGCTCTCGGTGGGGCGCAGCATCAGGATCGTGTCGACCATTGGCAGGTCGACACCCTCGTTGAACAGGTCCACGGTGAAGAGGACCCGCAACTCGCCACGCCGGAACCGGTCGAGCAACCGCCTGCGCTGATCGGCATCAAGGCGCGAGGTCACGGCTGCGGACGGTACCCCGGATCGACTGAACGACTCGGCCATGTACTCGGCGTGGGCAACGCTCACGCAGAAGCCCAGCGTCCGCATCTGAGCGACGTCGACCTTGTCACGTACCGCCCGCAGGATCTTCGAGACCCGCGCCCGGTTGCCGGTGTAGAGCCGGCTCAGCTCGCTCGGGTCATAGCCCTGGCCGCGCCGCCAGCGCAGCATCGACAGATCCACGTCGTCGTGCAGGCCGAAGTATTGAAACGGTGCGAGGAGTTGTCGTTCGAGCGCCTCCCACAGGTGCAGTTCGACCGCCGTTCGTCCGTCGAACCAGCGGCGCACGTCGCCGCCGTCCGCCCGGTCCGGAGTCGCGGTCAAGCCGAGGAGTTCGCGGGGTTCGAGCCGCTTCAGGACGCGGCCATACGTGGGTGCCTCGGCGTGGTGGAATTCGTCAACGATCACCATGTCGAACCGGTCGGGCGGCAGGTCCTCGTCGCCGAGCCGGTGCAGGGATTGGATCGAGGCGAAGACGTACCGCCAGTCACGTGGCTTCTCACCTGCGACGAGTACCTCGCCGAAGCTGCCCTGACGCAGGACCTGCCGGAAGACCGAGCGGCTCTGCCGAAGGATCTGCTCCTGATGTGCGATGAAGAGCAGGCTGTCGACCTTGCGGCCGTTCCAGAGACGCCGGTAATCCAGGGCGGCGACCACCGTCTTACCGGTGCCGGTGGCCATCACCACCAGGTTGCGGTGGCGACCGTGGACCAGGCGTTCGGCTTCGAGGTCGGAGAGGACCTCTCGCTGGTAGCCGTACGGGTGGACGTCGATGTTCGTGATCTCGATGTCGGTCTCGGCGGTGTCGACCAGGCGTTGACCACGCGGGAGCCGTTGCCGGCGCTCGTGCCGCAGTGCTTGCCGGAGGCGATCGGCGTGCACGGCTGGGTCGTACGCCTCGAAAGCCGGATCGTTCCAGTAGTCGGTGAACGTCGCATCGAAGGTGTCGATGACCTGGGGCTGCTCAAGGCGGGAGACCCGGACGTTCCACTCCAGGCCGTCGACCAGGGCTGTCCGGGACAGGTTCGAGGAGCCGACGTAAGCGGTGACGGCACCACTGTTCCGGCGGAAGAGCCAGGCCTTGGCGTGCAGCCGGGTGGTCTTTGTCTCGTACGACACCTTGATCTCGGCACCCAGCTCAGCGAGCCGATCCACTGCACGCTGGTCAGTAGCGCCGAGGTATGTCGTGGTGATGACGCGGAGGCGACCACCACGAGCAATCAACTCTTGCACGGATCTTTCCAGCAGGCGCACGCCGTACCAGGTGATGAAGGCGCAGAGCAGGTCGACGTGGTCCGCCGAGGCCATCTCTGCGTTGACCTCATGACCGATGCGTGGCTGATGCCGGCCGTTGACCAGGAGGGCGCCGGTCGACAGCGGTGTGGTGGGCCGGACAGGGAAGTGCGGCGCCGCCGGTGGAACCGGAGGGTGGGCGATGGCCGTGAGCAGCTGTTTGTGTGCCTCGGCTAGCTGGTCGTCGTTGCCGGTCGCTTGTGGCTCAAGGTCGGCGATCCTCTCCGCGATGCGGTTGACCATCTCGATCTGTCTGGCAAGTCGGTCGTTCTCGTCACCGCCGACGGCGCATAGCGCTCGTTGAACCAGCCCGGTGATGTGCCGGGCCAGCACGACGTGGGCATCCGCTGGGTCAAGGCTGGCCCGTTCGACCAGTCCGGGGTCGAGGTGTTGGAGCTTGCCGGCGAGCTCGTTGGTGATGAGGCGTTCGTAGATGCCCCGCGCCAGCTCCGTCATCCCGGAGAGGCTAACAACGTCGGGACGAAGCAGAGAGTCGATTCTCTTGTCGATCCCGTCCGTACCCTAACCTCGGCCCTCCGTGGTCCACAGCAGCGGCCCGAGCAGTGACGAGGTGGGCGAGTCCGAGGATCAGCAGTCGACGCGTACCCGGATATGGTGTGACGCCCTGATCGGTGAACCCCGCGCCGGCCCCGGCAGCCGGCGCCGCACCCGGTTCGTCAACCACCCCGGAGCCTGCACGAACTGACCAGGCCCGATCGGATGCGGCGGCCGAGCGGTTGGGCCGTTACCTGCCGTCCGGCGGACGTCGGCTCGCGCGATCCACATCGAACCGCACAGAGCCGTACCACATGTAGCCAAATCAATAACCTCAGGCTGCACCGGACATCCATGTCGAAATGTGTCAGGATAGCCGTACGTGAATGTCTGACCTCTGCGGGAGGATCGGGTGGCGTTCTGGCGCGTCCGGGACCGGATACGCCTCGAAGCGGGGCATGTCCTGGATGTGGCCTCGGGTGGTGACGGCTTCGGCATCCAGTACTGCGAAACGGCGCTCACCGCCAAACGCCCCATGCGAGGCAAGGCCGAGCAGCGGATCCGGTGCGGGCACTGTGGACATGTCATCGTGTTCACGGTCTACTCCGCCGCGCTGACCCGGCGGCATCGTTTCGTCGCCTACGGCCTCGGCGCCGCCCTGCTGGCCGTCGCCGTCCTGGTCTACGGCGTCGGCATCGACGCCGTCGTTTCGGCGACCGGTCCGCTCTGGCCGCTGCTCCTCGCCGTCTCCGAGATCGCGCTGATCGTGCTGGCCCTCGGCTTCCTCGGTTATGCCGCCATGTTCGAGTACGGCGTCCGGTCGCCCCGGATGTGGCGCGGAGGGCCGGCACCGCGCTACTCCCACCTGGCCATGTTCGACCCGCACCTCGGCAACAAGCCGCTGGCCCGCACCGGCCGGGCGAGTTCCACGATCCATCACCAGCACACAGACGACCGTCCGCCCGGGTCAGGGTCGACCTGACCGCACACCCGCCAGTGCGTCGCCGCCCACCGCGATCCACCAGCCATGAGCGGGCGGCCAGCGACGTGTTGTCCGGATCAGACCGAACTGTCGATCACGGTCCCGGCGACGGCCAACCTCGGGGCCGGCCTGCCCGGCGCCACTCTGAGTCGCCGGCTCGGCATGGTCACAGTGCGGGACAGCCGGCCGATCAACCCGAACACCTGGACGGTGACGGTGACGCCGTTCATCACCGGGGCCGGCTCGGCGACGCAGACCATTCCCACCAGCCGGGTGTCGTACTGGTCGGGGCCGGCCGTCCGGCACACCGGGGGTGGCAACCTGGCGCCGGGTCAACCCACCAGTGCGCAGGCGCAGACCCTGACGGTGCCTCGCATCGGCGCTCGCCGGGCATGCGGGAGGCCGAGCGCGTCATCACTGTCGACCAGTGAGGTCCTTGGCAAGGCAGATGGTTCCGTCAACTCCGGCGGGTGATGTCGGCCGATAGCCCTCTTTCTGGTAGAGGTCGATGTTCCGCAGGCTCTTTGCGCCGGTGCACAGGAGGATGCGGCGACACTCGGGGCCGGCGGCGGCCTCGGCGGTACGTAGCAGCCACCGGCCCAGACCTCGGCCGCGCAGGTCGGGCACGACGGCGAGCCGACCCAGGTGCCAGTCGGTGTCGATGCGGCGGGTCCGCACCATGCCCAGCAGCCGGCCGTCGAGCCAGATGCCGGTGGTGTGCCAGCTCCCGAGCCACTCACCCACCTCCTCCAGCGACTCGTGCAGTGCCGGTATGGCCATGGTGTCATTGGCGACAGCCTCTTCCACCCAGCAGCACCGCTGCAGCACGGTGACCTCCGCAGCGTCGTCGGGGGTCAGCCGCCTCGCGTAGGCCCCTGGCAGAAGACCGGACACGGTCCCCGCGGATACGGTCCCGGCTCGCGCGCGTTCGCGCATCGGCCGCAGGGCGTGGGCGAGCCGGACAAGCTCGTCCAGCATGGCCACACCCGCCGCGTCGCGGGCTGCGTCCGGCCGCAGCCGCCCCTCCTCCGCCACCGCATCGCCGATCCGGATCGCGACGGTGGCACCCAACGGGACCATGCGCAGGGTGGTTACCACCTGCTTGGCGTGCTGAACGGAACGGGTACCCGCCGATGTGTTGCCGTAGCTGACAAAGCCGATAGGTTTCCATGCCCACTCGCCGTTGAGGTAGTCCAGCGCGTTCTTCAGGGTCGCCGGCATCCCGTAGTTGTATTCCGGCGTGACCGCGATGAAACCGTCCGCCGCGTCGGCGATGACGCTCCACCGACGGGTGTGCTCGTGCCGGTAGACACCCGACGACGGATGTTCCTCCTCGTCCAGAAACGGCAGGTTCAGGTCACCGAGGGCCACCGGTACGAGCTCGACGCCGAGTTCCGCGGCCCGCGGGGTAACCGCGTCGATCAGCCATCGCCCCATGACGGGGCCGAGGGCGCCCGGACGGGTGCTGCAGATCAGCGCGAGGACGCGAAGCGGTTTCGTTGACATGGAAACGAAGCTTAGATGCTAGATTGATTACATGTCAACGAAGCCGTCGACCGGGGCCGTACGCTGGTTGACCCCCGACGAGGAGCGAGCCTGGCGGGCCTTCCTCCGCGTCATGGTCGCCGTCCGGGCCGGCACCGCGCACGACCTGGCCGCGATCGGCCTTTCCGAGCCCGACTACGAAGTGCTGAGCACGCTGTCGGAGCGTCCCGCGCACACCAGCATGCTGGGGGAACAGGCCGACAAGATGGGCTGGTCGCGCAGCCGGCTCTCCCGGCACGCGACCCGGATGGAAGCACGGGGTCTGTTGCGGCGCACGCCGGACCCGACCGACGGCAGGGGCTGCCTTCTCGTGCTCACCGCGGAAGGTCTGGAAGCTCTGGAGAACGCCGCACCGACCCACGTCGAGTCGGTGCGGCGCCACTTCATCGACCGGCTGGATCCGGAAGACCTCGCCGCCCTCGAACGGATTGCCGGAAAGGTTGGCAGGTCCGAGGTGGTCGCTGATCCCGAGAGCAGCCCATCCGGGCAGCGATCAGCGTGATGATCATGACTGATATCGGTCCAATGCGGTGTCGAGCTGGACCGTCCGGGTCAGGCGCAGAGCCTGTGCCCGGGATGCCCCTGGCGGGCCCTGCCTAGCCTCGGTAGTCATGATCGAGTCGCAGTTTCCCCCGCCCCCACCCGCTGCCAAGCGCCGCAGCGCCAAACGGATCATTCTGCTCGTCGTGGCGATCGTCCTGGCGATCTGCTGCGCGGGCGGTACCGCCATCGGATTTTTGATCTACCGCAGCGTCCAGTCGGCGATGGGGCCGGTCCAGGACGCCGGTGCCCGGTACGTCGCCGACCTGAACGCCGGCAACTGGTCCGCCGCGTACGGGCAGACCTGCGCCGCCACCCGGCGCCTGATGACCGAGCAGGAGTTCATCGAGGCCCAGGAAGCCGCCCCGAAGGCGACCGGATACGAACTGGTCGGCACGAACGTCGGTCACCACAACGGGCGCACGAGGGCGGCGATCAACCTACGGGTCAGCTATCCGGGCGGCGAGGTCAGGGCCGTGCGGGTCCCGTTGGAGCAGGAGGGTGGGCAGTGGCGCCCCTGCCCCTGAGTGGCGAGCCGTGCCAGGCCGGTTAGCCGGGCACGGCACGCTACCGGCCCCGGTCAGCCGACCGGGGCCGGCGTCTTCTCCTCGACCTCGGCCGCGACCGGTGCCTTCGCCTCCACCGCCGCCCGCTTGCGGGCGCGGTGCGCCGCCACGTGAGACCGGGTGGCGCAGCGTTCCGAGCAGAACCGGCGGCAGCAGTTCGACGAGGTGTCCAGATAGACGTTGCCGCAGCGGTCGTCGGCGCAGACCCCGAACCGGGAGCTGCCGTACTCGCAGAGCCAGACCGAGAGGCCCCAGACCGCGCCGGCCAGGAACTCGGCACTCACCGAGGCGCCCCGGCTGGTCACGTGCATGTGCCAGTCCTTGGCGTCGTGCCCGGAGATGCGTGGCTGGACGGGGTAGTTCTCCAGAAGTGAGTTCAGTTCGGTCACGGCGTCGGCGTCCTGTCCCGAGGAACCGAATTCGAAGACGTCTCGCAGGCGTTTTTGTGCCCGGCGGAAGGCGGGGACGTCCCGTTCGGTCACCTCGTCGCGCATCCAGCCGTGCTCATCGGTGAAAACGGCCCGCAGGTCGTCGAGGTCGTCGAGTCGCGCGTTGACTAGATCGACCCCGGTCCGGGCGTACGCGTCGAAGTTCACCCGACAACCGTAGACGACTTACGGCTCCCGTGGCGCGTCCACGTAGTGGGGAAGGAACCGCGCGTAGCCGTCCGTGATCAGGCTCCGGCTCTCCCGTAGCCCGGCACCGGCCGCCTCGCCGGCCACCACCCAACTCCCCAGCACCAGACGATTATCCGAAAACGACGGTAGTGCGCGGAATTGTTGGTAGCACCATCCTTCGTCACCGTAGATCCCCGGATTGGCGATCTCTCCGGAACCGGTGACGATCCGCACCGAACCGCCCTCCCGACCCAACAGTGGCTTGACCACGTACTCGGTCATTCCCCGGGGCGAGTCGAGGTACGCCGGCAGCAGGTAGGGGTGGTCGGGATAGAGCTCCCAGAGCACGGCCAGCAACGCCTTGTTGGAGAGCAGCAGCTTCCAGGCCGGCTCGATCCAGGTGGTCGGGGTACCCGGATCAAGGGCCGACCGGCCGTACGGCTCGGCGAGCATCCACTCCCACGGATAGAGCTTGAAGCAGGTGAGGATCGGCGTGCTCGCCCCGTCCGGGCCGGGCGGGGCGGTGAACCGGCGGCCGTCCCAGCCGATCTGGAGCATCGGCAACAGCTCGGCCTCCAGCCCCGCCTGCCGGGCGGTCTCGGCGAGGTAGCCGGCGGTCATCTGGTCCTCGCCGGTCTCCTCCTCGTCCGACCAGGCGACGTGCACCAGCGGGTCGTGCAGGCCGGCGCCGATCCGCTGCCAGGCCGCGACCAGCCGCTCGTGCACGCTGTTCCACTGGTCCAGCTCGGGGCGGGTCTCCTCCAGCCAGTACCACTGGATCACCGCCGCCTCGACCAGCGCGGTCGGGGTGTCCGCGTTGTACTCCAGCAGCTTCGGCGGCCACGAACCGTCGTACCAGAGGTCGAACCGGCCGTACAGGGTAGGCGGCTGCTCGCGCAGCGACCGGGTGACCGCGTCGGCGGCCCAGGCCGGGATGCCGAACTCGGCGAACCGGTTCTGCGCGACGACATGCTCGGCGGCGGCCACCGACATCCGGTGCAGCTCCTCGGTCGCCTCCTCCAGCCGGAGCACCTCGTCGAGGTCGAAGGCGTAGCAGGCACTCTCGTCCCAGTACGACATGAAGCCGCCGCCCGGCAGCTCGGTGTCGGCGTACACCAGCCCCTGCGCGCGGATCGTCGCCGACCAGTCCGGCCGGGGACGGCAGCTCTCCCGGCGCACCGTCAGCCGCCGCAGGAGGCGAGGTGGGTGCCGAACCCGCCCCGCTCGGGGAGTACGTCCGCGCCGCCGGTGCTCGACCCGGCGGTGGGGCCGTCCGGCACGGTGGCCGGGGCGTACGCCGCCAGGGCGAGCGAGCGGGGCCGCGGCGTACTCCGGCGCGAGTCGCAGTCGTCGTCATCACCGACCTGGTTGCATCCGGAGAGGGTGACGGCGAGGGCGGTGAGCGCGCCCAGTTGCACGCTCGCGGACCGGAGACGGCGTCGCGACAATTTTTCCACGAGATCGTTGTAACCGATCCGCGCCACTGCTGAGCTCCGGTCCCCGGGTACGCGCGGGCGGCTGGCGTTACGCTCGGCTCATGCTCCGATCGGTCATCCTCGCCGCCTCCCGGTCATCCCGGATCGAGCGGCTCGTCGAGACGGCCCCGTTCACCCGGGACGTCGTACGCCGGTTCGTCGCCGGCACCACCACCAACGACGCGCTGCGCGCCACCCGCCAGCTCGTCGCCGACGGCCTCGCGGTCTCCATCGACCACCTGGGCGAGGACACCGTCACCGGAGACCAGGCCACGGCCGTTCGGGACGAGTACCTGGCCCTGCTCGGCGGCCTCGCCGAGGCCGGGCTCACCCCGCCGGCCGAGGTCAGCGTCAAGCTTTCGGCACTGGGGCAGAAGTTCGACGAGCGGCTGGCCCGGGAGCACGCGCAGGCGATCTGCGCCGCCGCCGAGGCGGCCGGCACCACGGTCACCCTGGACATGGAGGACCACACCACCACCGACGCGACCCTGGACACCCTGGCCGAGCTGCGGAAGGACTTTCCGGGTACGGGGGCGGTGCTCCAGGCGTACCTGCGGCGCACCGAGGCGGACTGCCGGGACCTGGCCACCCCGGGATCTCGGGTGCGGCTGTGCAAGGGGGCGTACTCCGAACCCGAGTCGGTGGCGTACCAGTCGGCGCGGGAGGTGGACAGATCGTATGTCCGCTGCCTGAACATCCTGCTCTCCGGCCCGGGGTACCCGATGATCGCCACCCACGACCCACGGTTGATCGCGATCGCCGAGGACCGGTCCCGGTGGTTCGACCGTACGCCGGACCGGTTCGAGTTCCAGCTCCTCTATGGGGTGCGCCCGGACGAGCAGACCCGGCTCGTCGAGGCCGGCCACACCGTGCGCGTCTACCTGCCGTACGGCACCGACTGGTACGGCTACCTGATGCGCCGGCTCGCCGAGCGCCCTGCCAACCTGGCCTTCTTCGCCCGCGCCGTGGCGACGCGGAAGTAGCGCCGCGACGATCTGACAGTAGCGCCGTGGTGATCCGGGGGTAGCGGTGCCCGGCTGGGATCGGTCCACTCGGCCTGGCATCCTCGAACGCCATGGACCTTTCCCGCGCGGTGGCGGCGTTGCGTGCCGCACTCGCCGACTCACCCCGGGCGCAGGGCGATCCCGACCTGGTCGAGCAGATCCTCGCGCTGGTCCGCCCCTCGATCGGGCTTGCCGTTCCGGCCCGGCGCCGCGACGGCGCGGTCGCCGGCTGGTACGGCGGGCTGCCCGGACTGCCGGACGGGGTGCCGTGGCCGCGGCACCGGGGCCGGCCGATGACGCTGCTGGCCCGGCTCGACTGTGCCACCCTGGCACCGCTGCTCGGTCCCGAGTGGACGCTGCCCCGGGACGGGACGCTGCTCTTCTTCGCCGACGAATGGTTCCACGCCGACTTCGGGGCGGGCCCGGGTGACGATGGTTGCGCGGTGCTGCACGTGCCCGTCGACGCGCCGGACCGGGCCGCTCCGGCGGAGGCGGTGCTGATCCCGGCGCTGCCGCTGGTCGCCGCTCCGGTGCTGGCCGCCCCCGACTACTCCGAGCCGGAGCTCGCGGCGGCCTTCTCGACCGACCCGATCCGGGTGATGGGCCTGGTCACCGAGATCCGCGACCGGCTGCCGACCGTGCGGCACAGGTTGCTGGGGTGGCCCGACAGTCCGGTGACGGAACTGGCCGGTCACCGGCTGCTGTTGGCACTGGAGGCCGAACGGGGGACCGCCTGGGGCGAACTGGTCGGTGTCTCGTTCTGGATCGACGGTCCGGACCTGGCGGCGGGACGGTTGTCCCGGGTACGCCGGGTCCTCGACGTGGCCTGAGTCCATTGCCCCCGGCCGGGGGACGCACAGCGCATCCGGCCCGCCGAGGGTCCGATCTGCTGATCGTTGCCCCCGACGGACCGGATGCGTCCGCTCCGTCACCGGCCCGTGGTCTCCGTTGCCGGCCACCCGTCACCGGTCACCTGTGCGCCTCGGGTCACGAGGCTCAGGCGAAGCAGTTCTCGACGGACTCGTCACCGGCGCAGTTGTCCGGCCGGTTCTTGCTGATGACGGTGTCGTCGTCCACCCTCACCCTGGCGTGCTCGGCGAAGAGCCCGCCGCCCTTCTTGGTGGCGTCGTTCTCGACGATCTTGCTCTTCTTCAGTTCGAGCGAACCGCCCTCGACCGCGATGCCGCCGCCGACCGAACGCGCGCCGACGGCGCTGTTCTTGCTGACCTCGGTGTCCCGCACGATCACCTCGGACTTCACGGCGAAGATGCCGCCGCCGTCACCCCGGGTGGTGTTCTTGGTGATCTTGCTTCCGTCCACCGTGAGCAGACCCTTGACGGTGGCGATGCCGCCGCCGTCCTTGGTGCCGAGGTTCTTGCTGACGTGCAGCCCCCGGACCGTGAGGGTGGCGTCCTTGTTGAACAGGCCGCCGCCGACCTTCGCGGTGTTGCCGTTGACCTCGCCGTCCCAGACCTTGGTCCGGGCCGAGACGCTGGCGATACCGCCGCCCTCCGCCGCGTTGTTGTGCTCGAAGGCGCTCTTCGTGATGTCGGCCGCCCCCTGGTAGTTGGCGAGCCCACCGCCGGCCTTGTCGGCGCTGTTGCTGAAGAACTCGGACTTCTCCACGGTGAGGACACCACCGTTGAGGATCCCGCCACCGTTGCCGGCGGAGTTGTTCTCCTCGAACTTGCTCTCCGTGACCGCCAAGTGGCCGTCGTTGAAGATCGCGCCGCCGCCGCCGTCCTTGGCGAGAGCGGTGCTGTCGGAGATCGTGACCCGCTTCACCGTGGCGGTGGCGCCGTGGTCGACCGAGATCGCGCCGCCCTCGTCCGCCCGCCCGTTCTTCAGGAAGACGTCACTCAACTCCAGCTCTCCACCGTCCCGGACGGTGAAGAAGCGGAAGTCCTTGGCGTACGTGTCCCGGGTGATGGTCGCGCCCTCACCCTTGATCTTGATCGGCGTCTTGATCACCGGCAGACCGGAGTTGTCGTGCTTCCGGTCGTGCTTCTTGCCGTTCGGGCTGCCCATCGTCCCCGGCGTACCCGTGGCGCCGTTGGCGGCGTCTGACGGCGCCTTGCCGGTGTCCTTCTGGCCCTTGCCGTCGTGCTTCTCGCCGCTCTTGCCGCTCGCGGTGAGCGTGTAGGTGCACTTCGGCGCGAGCCTGAGGCTGCCGCCGCCCTCGGCGTTGGCGTGTACCAGCGCGGCGATGAGCCTGTCTGGGTCGCACGGTACGGACGTCACCTTCTCGCCCTCGCGCTCGCCTTCGCCCTCGCCTTCGTTCGAGCCGCAGCCCTCGCGGCCCGCCTGGGACCCGCCGTTCCAGCCCGAACCCTCCGAACCCGAGCCCTGCCAGCCCGAGCCGCTCTCACCGCTGCCCTGCGATCCACCGTGCCAGCGCGAGCTGTCGGATCCGGGGGTCTCCCCGGACGAGCCGTTCTCGCCGCCGCCCTGCGGTCCGCCCTGCCAGCCGGAGCCGCCCTGCGATCCGCTCTGCGGTCCGCCCTGCCAGCCGGAGCCGTTGGCGTCCTTGGCCTCCTCGTGCTTCTCCTTGGGGTCCTTGGACTCGCCGGCCGGTCCGGCCTTCGGGTCCTTGGTTGCCGTGGGGCCGGCCTTGGGGTCCTTGGACTCGCCGGCCGGTCCGGCCTTCGGGTCCTTGGTTGCCGTGGGGCCGGCCTTGGGGTCCTTGGACTCGCCGGCCGGTCCGGCCTTCGGGTCCTTGGTTGCCGTGGGGCCGGCCTTGGGGTCCTTGGACTCGCCGGCCGGTCCGGCCTTCGGGTCCTTGGTCGCCGTGGGGCCGGCCTTGGGGTCCTTGGACTCGCCGGCCGGTCCGGCCTTCGGGTCCTTGGTCGCCGTCGGGCCCGCCTTCGGGTCCTTCGACTCCTCGGGCTTCGCCTTCCGGTCCTTCGAGTCGCTCGGCGCGGACTCCGGGGCCTCGGCGTTCTTGTCGCCCTGGCCCTGCCAGCCGCCGCCCGGCTTGCAGTAGTCCTGCCAGTTCCCGCCCTGGGAGTCCTCGCCGCCGTTGTTCCCGCCGTTGTTCGACTCGCCGGCCGGTCCGGCCTTCCGGTCCGCGGGACCTTCGTGCTTGCCCGGGTCCTTGCCGTTGTCGCCGTTGTCGTTGCTGGCGGCGATGACGGACAACTGCCCCAGGTCCACCTCTGCCAGGCCGTTGTCGCTGGCCAGCGTGGCCACCCCGGCCAGACCGGCAGCGCCGGCCACCAGGCTGCCGGCGACGATGCCCCCGGCTAAGAACCACCGGGACCGCCGCCTTTTTGGCCGCGTCGTGGGCTGACCGGGATCCACGTGGCTCCCTTGGAATTCGGACATCAAGCTCCCTGCCTTTCGAATACAAGACACGGCCGCACCATCGGGGGCGCGGAGGGCTACAAATAGGCTGTAGCCACTTAACGTCACCGTACGGTGCTCTTCGGCGCATGGCGGGCCTATATGAAGAAAACCCACGAACAAGTGGAATCAGGCCCAGTCAGCGCCGGAAAAGCGCTAACCGGATAGATGCGGGCCACACAGTGCCAATTACATTCGGGCAGCCGAAAACAGACAGACATTTGGCGGACGTACCGCCCTTACCGTTCGAGTCAACCGCTGAGGGCATAATTCGTACACCGAGCGCATGACACCCAAGTGGTGACGTTGAGGTGGTCACAGCTCGAAAGGGGGCCCAGCAGGGGTCAGGGTTCCCACCGCGGGGATCCTCCGGATGGCGTTCACCGGGTGCGGTGGGAGACTGGGCCGGTGACCACCCCGATCGACGACTACGTCTCGGCGGTCGCTGGCCGGTTGCGCGGTTCGACCCGGTTGCGGGCCGACATGCTGGCCGAGATCCGGGACGCCCTGGTCGACGCCGCCGACGTGCACCGGCACCACGGGCTGAGCGCCCCGGAGGCACAGCGGACGGCCGTCCGGGAATTCGGTTCGGTCGACCGGATCGCGAGGGGTCTGCAGGACCTGCTGGCGGTGGCGCAGGGCCGGCGAACGGCGCTGTTGCTCGTCGGCGTACTCGGTGCCCAGTACGGCATGTCGGAACTGCTCGGCCGGATCGGCGGCTGGCAGCAGTTCTGGGGCGGGGTCGAGCCGGGGACCTGGTACCTGTGGCTGGCCCGGACGATGGACACCTTCGCCGGGCTCGCCCTCGGCACCGCCGTCGTGATGGCGCTGCTGCTGCGCTGGGGACCGCGGCACGTGGAGATCCGTCCGGCGGCGATCCGGCTGATCGCCGTACTCGTCTCGGTGGTGGTCGGGGTGAGCCTGGTCTGCGGCGTGCTGCTCGCCGTCCTGCCGCCGGGGGACGGGGGCGCGCAGGCACTGGTCGGCGGGGCGGGCTGGACGATCTCGTCGGGCCTGCTGCTCGGCTCGGCCCGGCGCAGTTGGCGGGCCGCCGCCGAACCGCCGGAGTCGCGGCCGGCGGGTCGCCTGGTCGGGTCATGGGCAGGTCGCTGAGGCCGGGTTCGCACGGCTGGACGATTGGTCGTACTCTCCGGCGGTGACCGACGGGGAGTACCGCCACCGCCCACCTGCCGACCACGATCCGCAGACCGGCAATCGTCCGGCCGACCACCCGCCCTCCGGGTACCCGCCGTCGGCCGGCCACCAGTCCGATGGTTACCAGCCGGCCGGTTACCAGTCCGATGGTTACCAGCCGGCCGGCCACCAGTCGGGTGGTTACCAGCCGGCCGGCTACCAGTCTGCTGGTTACCAGTCCGGTGGTTACCACCAGGCCGGTGGCTATCAGTCGGGCGGATTCCGACCAGGGCCGGCCGGTTACCCGGCGCGGCCCGGCTATCCGCAGCCCGGTGGGCATCCGATGCCGGGCGGATACCCGGGGTCCGGTGGGTACCCGATGCCGGGCGGCCACCCGGGGACCGCTGGCTATCCGCCGCCGGCCGGACTCGTCTCGCCGCCGCGCCGCCGCCGGTGGCCACTCTGGGTGGCGTTCGGGACCGTCGTGGCCCTGCTGCTCTGTGCCGCCCCGATCGCGATCGGGGCGGCACTGCTCGACGGGATGTCCGGCCCGACCGGCCCGGCCGCCGGCGCTGGCGCGGCGGCCAGCCCGAAGGCTGGCGACCCGTCCTCGGTGACCGTCGACTGGCTCACCGAGCAGATCCGCAGCCGGCTCGACGGGCAGGCGAAGGCGCTGCTCAGCGGCGACGAGAGCGGCTACGTCGGGCTCGCCGAGCCGAACACGGCGATCGCCCGGCAGCTCCGGCGCGACTTCCGGACCCTGCGGGCAATGCGGGTCAGCAAGTGGGAGCCGAAACTGCTGGGCCGGGTGGTCAAACTCGAGACGGCCGGCGAGTGGCGAGCCAACCTGATCGTCGGGCACTGCTTCGTGAGGCCCGGCTGCGAACCGAACGAGATCACCATGGTCACCCGGTGGAAGGACACCGCCGGCCAGCCGCGACTGGCCGCGATCGACACCGACGAGGTTGGCGGGCCGGGGCGGCCACGGCCGTGGGAGAGCGACGAACTTGTCGCCACGATTGGCGAACGCACCCTGGTCGCGGCGCCCCGGGCGTTCCGGGACCGGCTGCCCGACCTGCTGCGCGAGGGGGAGCGGGCGGCCAAGGTCGCCGACCGGTACGCCGCGGACGGCTCGCCGCCGGAACGCTATCTGATCTTCTACGCCGGCCCGAACGAGTGGGACCGCTGGTACGGCGGCGACCGCCCGGAGTGGACCGCCGGATACGCCGTACCGGTCGGCGACGGCCAGTACGACCTGGTGCTCAACTCCAAGGCCGTGGTGCCGGGCCAGTACGCCGACCTGATGCGGCACGAGCTGACCCACGCCTCCTCGCTGGCCGGCGCCGACCAGATCGACGACGACGCCTGGTGGCTGGTGGAGGGGATCGCCGAACAGGCGGCGGCCGGTGGCCGGGCGGCGAGCCGGTACGACAGCCTCGACGACGTCGACCGGCTGGTCAACTCCGGCTGGAACGGCGAGCTGGCGGACGTGGCGCCCGGCGCCGAGTCCGAGGACTGGCACGTCGCCGGCAGCTACGGGGTCGGCTACCTCGCCGTCCGGCATCTCGTCGACCGGTTCGGCGAGAAGGAGCTGCTTTCCTTCTTCAAACTCGTGGTGCACGACGGCCGGTCGGAGGCGGAGGCCTCCCGGGAGGCGTTCGGCCAGGACTGGTCGAAGCTGCACGACGAGTGCGTGGCGTACGTGAAGAAGACCGCTTCCTGACCCAGGCGCCAGCTGAGCGGGCGGGCCGGTGAGCGGGCGCGCCGGCCCGCGCGTCCTGCCGGCCGCGGCGGGTGGCACCTCGTACGATGGCGGCGTGCGTCGCGCCTCTCCGCCGCGCCTGTCCGCAGCACCGCGGCCCCGTCGCTCCGTGTTCTCCGCCATCCTCCTCACCGCCACCGTCCTGTTCGGCCTCTCCGCGGCCTCCTGCGAGTCCGACGACGACCAGCTCGGGCTGGCCAGTGTCGAGCGGGCCGACGTCGCCGAACTGGTCGACGCGCCGGCCAGCGTGACGGCGCGAGCGGCGGCCACCCTGAGCGCCCCCGCCGACGGCACCCTGGCCGAGCTGCGGGTCAGGCCGGGCGCCGTGGTCAAGCCGGGCCGGGTCCTGGCGGTCGTCGACTCGCCCACGGCCCGGGATCGGCTGGTCAAGGCCCGCCGGGCCCTCCGGGCGGCCCGCAGCGCGGGGCGGGGTGTCGGCGGCGGCGCCGACCTGGCCCGGTTGCGCCGGAATACCGACCGTGCGGCGGCGCAGGCGTTCCAGGCTGCCCGGGACGCCGCCGACAAGCTCACCGACCCGGACGCCCGGGCCGCGCTGCTCGCCCAGGTCCGGATCGCGCAGCGGCAGTACGAGGCGGCGGCCGAGAGCGCTGGTGCGGCGGTACGCGCCGTCCAGCGCGGCGTCGCCGGGCTGAACTCGGCGGTACGGGCCCTCGCCGCCGCCCAGCGCCTCCAGGCCGAGCAGGCGTACGACCTGGCCAAGGCAACCGTCGACGCGCTCGTACTGCGGGCGCCGATCGGCGGGGTGGTGCAGCTCGGCGGGCCCGCGTCACCGGCGGCCCCGGGTTCGGCCGAGGCGCTGGCCGGGCTCCTCGGCGCGGCCGGCGGGCTCGGCACGACCGGCGGGCTCGGCACGACCGGTGGGCTCGGCGCACCGGCCGGGGCGTTCGGCGCGGGTAACCCGACGGTGGCCGGCGTCGACGGCGCGGTGCCGGTCGGCGGCCAGGTGAGCGCCGGTACCCCGATCCTGACCGTGGTGGACCTGACCGACCTCGGGCTGGTCGCCGAGGTGGACGAGACCGACGTGCTCCTGGTCGACCCGGGGGTGCCGGCGAGCGTCGAACTGGACGCCGCCACCGGAGCGGAGTATCCGGCCCGGGTCCGTTCGGTCGACGTCCTGCCGACCGCGTCGGCCCGGGGCGGTGTCACATACCGGGTACGGCTCTCGCTCGGTTCCGGGCGCTTCGCCGACGGGCGGGCCGCGCCGGCGCCGCGCCCCGGGATGAGCGCCGTGGTTCGGCTGCGGGTCCGGGAGGCGGTCGGCGCGGTGACCGTACCGGCGGCGGCGGTGCATTCGGCGCAGGGGCGGGACGCGGTCTGGGTGGTCCGGGACGGGATCGCCGAGCAGGTGCCGGTGACGGTCGGGGTGCAGGGCCAGGACCTGGTGCAGATCGTCAGCGGGGTGGAGCCGGGCCAGCAGGTGGTGGTCAGCGGCGCCGACCAGGTGCGCCCCGGAGAGCGGGTACGTTGACCGCCGCGCCGGTGGGCCGTTCCCGCGACGCGGCGGCCGGTGGACCTGCCCGGCGGTGCGGCGACGCGGCGGCCGGTGCCCCGGCCCGGCGGTGCGGGGTGGCGGTGGAGGCGGTCGACCTGGTCCGGACGTACGAGCTGGGCGGGGTCTCGGTGGCCGCGCTGCGCGGCGTCTCGCTGACCATCGCCGCCGGCGACTACGTGGCGGTCGTCGGGCCGTCCGGTTCGGGTAAGTCGACCCTGATGCACCTGCTCGGCGGCCTGGACCGGCCCACCGCCGGCAGGCTGGTGATCGGCGGTCGGGACGTCGCCACGCTGGACGCCGGGGAGCTTGCCACGCTGCGCAACGAGACCATCGGCTTCGTCTTCCAGTCGTTCCACCTGCTGCCCCGGACCTCCGCGCTCGACAACGTCGCGCTGCCGCTGGTCTACCGGGGAATCGGTGGCCGGCGGCGGCGGGAGTTGGCGGCGGCGATGCTGGGCCGGGTCGGCCTCGGGCACCGGCTGGACCACCGGCCCAACCAGCTCTCCGGTGGAGAGCAGCAGCGGGTGGCGATCGCCCGGGCCCTGGTCACCGACCCGGTACTGCTGCTCGCCGACGAGCCGACCGGCAACCTGGACAGCGCGACCGGCGAGTCCGTGCTGACCCTGCTGGAGGAGCTGAACGCCTCCGACGGGGTGGCGCTGGTGCTGGTCACCCACGACCGGGAGGTCGCCGACCGGGCACACCGGCAGGTCACCATGCGGGACGGCGTGATCCTGCCGGCCGACGGGGGCCGCGCGCGGGGACTACCACCCAGGCCGGCGACGGACACCGCGACGGCCGTTCCGGCGACGCGGCGGGGGCCTGAGATAGTAGATCCCGCTCCCAGCGCGGAGCCCCGACGAGCGTCCGGAAGCGACTCGGGGCACCCGTCCGGTGGCTTCGGTGGCGCCACCGAAGCCACCGGACGCCGCGGGTCGAGCGGTGCCGCCTCCGGCGTAGCCGACGAGGCAGCCGGGCAGGCCGAGCGCACACCTGCCGGGCGGGCCGAGGGTAGGACCGGGACGGACGGCTCGGGGAGCGGCTCGTGAGGATTGCCGAGGCGTGGCGGGTCGCGCTGGACGCCCTGGCGGCGAACCGGCTGCGCAGCATGCTCACCATGCTCGGCGTGGTGATCGGGGTGGCCGCCGTGGTGGTGCTGGTCGCGATCGGCACCGGCGCCAAGCGGGAGGTGGAGCAGCAGGTCGAGGGGCTCGGCTCCAACCTGCTCGTGGTGGTGCCCGGCCGGCTCGACTTCGGCGCGGCACCGGCGGTCTCCCGGCTCTCCCTGGCCGACGTCGAGGCGGTCAACCGGGTGGTCGGCGATCCGCGCCGGGTGGCGGTCACGGTCACCTCCGGCGAGACGGTACGCGCCGGCAACCGGTCGGCGTTCACCACGGTGCAGGGCGTACTGGAGACCACGCCCGAGGTCTTCGTCCGAAAGCTGGACCGGGGCAGCTATCTCACGTCATCCGATGTCGACACGAGTCGCCGGGTGGCGGTGCTCGGCGCCACGGTCGCCAGCACCCTCTTCGGCGAACGTGAGCCGGTCGGGCAGCAGGTCGCGATCGCCGGCGTACGGTTCCGGGTGGTCGGGGTCTTCGCCCCGCTCGGCCAGAGCCTCGGGGTGGACCGGGACGACGAGGTGCACATCCCGGTCACCGCCGCGCACCGGCTCTACGGCACCCAGCGGATCGACGGGATCGCGATCAAGGCGCCGGACCGGGCGGAGATCGACGACCTCGGCGCCCGGGTCGTCGCCGAGCTGACCCGGCGGCACCCCGACACCGAGTTCAGCGCGGTGACCCAGGAACAGATCCTCGGCGTACTCGGGGACATCCTCGGGGTGCTGACCGGGGTACTCGCCGCGATCGCCGGCATCTCGTTGCTGGTCGGCGGCGTGGGAGTCTCCAACATCATGCTGGTCTCGGTACGCGAACGGACCCGGGAGATCGGCCTGCGCAAGGCCGTCGGCGCCCGCCCACGGGACATCGGGATCCAGTTCCTGCTGGAGGCGGTGCTGCTGACGGCGCTCGGCGGGGTGCTCGGGATGGGGCTCGGGGTGGGCGCCGCGCTGCTGGTGGCCGCCCTCTCCCCGGTACCGGCGGCCGTCACCTGGTGGTCGCTGGCGCTCTCGTTCGGGGTCTCGGCGGCGGTCGGGATCATTTTCGGCGTGGTGCCGGCGCAGCGGGCCGGGCGGCTGGACCCGGTGGTCGCGCTCCGCGCGGAATGACCCGGATGGGCGGGAACGCCGGTTCCCATCCGTCGACCGTGGCGCCAGGGATGATCAATTGTCCGAAGGGATCGCGCCGGTCACAGCCGCCCCGCTACCGTACTGGTAACACGCGCGTAGCTGCGGCGCGGAAGCATCCCGCCGGGCGGCACGCGCCGGGGATTGGGATGGGTTGGTGAGCCATGGCAGGATCACCACAGCCGGACAGCCGGATGCCGGAGGTCAGGTTCTTGACCGTCGCCGAGGTGGCGATGCTGATGCGGGTCTCGAAGATGACGGTCTACCGGCTGGTGCACTCCGGCGAGCTGACCGCGGTGCGGGTCGGCCGGTCGTTCCGGGTGCCGGAGCATGCCGTGCACGACTACCTGCGGGGTGCCTTTCAGGAGACCGCCTGACGGCGCAACCGCGATGTCGCGACGGTTCCGGAGCGTCCCGGGGCGGTTCACCGTGGGGGCGCTTTGGTCCGGCTGACGGCCGAGGGCTAGTCTGGACCGCGACCGTAGCCACGTGCCGCTATGGGTGTGAGCCCGTCGTGCCGGCCCGGTCCGTTGTCCAGCTCGGTAGCCGGCAGCGCCTTCGGGCGGAGCCGGTCCGATCAGCACGTCGCATCAGAAGGGCTGTCGTATGGGCTCGGTGGTCAAGAAGCGCCGCAAGCGCATGGCCAAGAAGAAGCACCGCAAGCTGCTGCGCAAGACCCGCGTCCAGCGTCGCCGTCTCGGCAAGTGACCCCGGCCGGGCGCCTGCCCGGCCGGCGGTGAGCCGGTCAGCTGTCGACCTTCGGAGGCCCACGTGACGACGTCGAGGCGATCCGGGCCCGGCCCGGATCGTCCCGTGCGGAGCGCGAGGTGACCCCCGGTAGCACCCCCGGTGCGCCGGGGGTCGTCGTGGTGACCGGAGTCAGCCGGTTCCTCGGTGCGCACGTCGCGGCGCGGCTCGTCGCCGACGACCGGATCACCCGGGTCGTCGGTCTCGACGTGCACGAACCAGCGGCCGAAATCGCCGGCCTGCTCGACGGCGTCGAGCGGGTCCGGGCCGACGCCGGCGAGGCGAGCACCATCGTCGAGGAACTCGGCGCCGACGCGGTCGTGCACCTGGCGTTGGTCACCGCCGCCGACCCGCAGCAGGGCGGCCGGGCGGCGATGAAGGAGCAGAACGTCATCGGCACGATGCAGCTGCTCGCCGCCGTCCAACGGGCGCCCCGGCTGCGCAAGCTGGTCGTCCGGTCGTCGACCGCCGCCTACGGGGCGTCGTTCCGGGACCCGGCCGTCTTCACCGAGGACACCGAGCCCCGGGCGGTGCCGCGCGGCGGCTTCGCCCGGGACATTCTGGACATCGAGGGGTACGTCCGCAGCTTCCGGCGTCGCCGTCCCGACGTCACCGCCACCGTGCTGCGCTTCGCGCCGTTCATCGGCTCGATGGCGAACACCACGCTGACCCGATATTTCGCCCAGCCCGTGGTCCCGACCGTGCTCGGCCGCGACCCCCGGCTCCAGTTCGTGCACTTCGACGACGTGCTGGAGGTGCTGCATCGGTCGGTGGTGGAGGAGCATCCCGGGACCTACAACGTCGCCGGGCCGGGAGTGTTGACGCTTTCCCAGGCGATCCGCCGGGCCGGCCGGGTCGCCCTGCCGGTGGTGGAGCCGGGGCTCTCCGGCGCGGCCGGGCTGGCCCGGGTGCTGGGCTTCGCCCGCTACGGCCTCGACCAGGTCGACCTGTTCGTGCACGGCCGGGTGGTCGACACGACCAGACTGACCACCGAGTACGGCTTCACCCCGCGCTCCACCGCCGCCGCCTTCGACGAGTTCATCGCGAGCCGCCGTGACGGGAGGGTGCTCGGGCCGGAGCAGCTTCGCCGGGCCGAGCAGGTGATCCTGGACGGCATCCGGCAGACCCGGGCCACGGTCCGGGACCGGATCAACCAGTTCGGCGCGGTCGAGGGCGCCGGTCCGGGGCCCGCAGCGGAGTCGGACGAGGCCCGGCGGCGGCGGGCAGATGGAGCGGGGCGGTCGATGACCGGCGACGGCGGTGCGCCGATGGAGCGGGGCGGACGATGACCGGCGACGGCGGTGCGCCGGAGCGGCACAACGGGCACCGGCCCGGACCGGCAGGGAGGGCGGTGCCGGACCGGCCGGGAGATGTCTGGGACCGGCGGGTCGCCGCCGGGCTGGCCTTTCTGCGCCGGCGACTCGGTGGGCAGTACGAGGTCGACGAGTTCGGTTTCGATCCCGAGCTGACCGACCAGGTCTTCCATCCGGTGCTACGCCGGCTCTACCGCGACTGGTTCCGTACCGAGGTCTACGGGGTGCACCACCTGCCGGTCGACGGTGCCGGCCTGGTGGTGGGTAACCACTCCGGTACCGTCGCGCTGGACGCGCTGGTGCTGGCGGCCGTGCTGCACGACCAGCACCCGAAGCAGCGCTACCTGCGGCTGCTCGGCGCCGACCTGGTGTTCCGGATGCCGGTCGTCTCCGAGCTGGTCCGCAAGACCGGCGGCACGGTGGCGTGCAACTCGGACGCGGAGCGGCTGCTCGGCCGGGGTGAGCTGGTCGGCGTCTTCCCCGAGGGCTTCAAGGGCATCGGCAAGCTCTACGCGGACCGCTACAAGCTGCAACGGTTCGGTCGGGGCGGCTTTGTCTCCGCCGCACTCCGTACCGGCACCCCGATCATCCCGGTGGCGATCGTCGGTGCCGAGGAGACGTACCCGATGCTCGCCGACATCAAGCCGCTGGCCCGGCTGCTCAAGCTGCCGTACTTTCCGGTGACGCCGACCTTCCCGTGGCTCGGTCCGCTCGGCGCGGTGCCGCTGCCCAGCAAGTGGCTGATCGAGTTCTGCCCGCCGATCTCGACCGACCACCTGGTCGACTCCGCCGACGATCCGCTGGTCGTATTCAACCTCGCCGACCAGGTCCGGGAGACCATCCAGCAGACCCTGCACCGGTTGCTGGAGAAGCGCCCCGACCCGTTCGGCCCCTGAGCCGGCCCGCGAGCCGGAGGCGGTCACAAGGGTCAGCCCCCGGGCCGGAGCGGAGGCGGTCAGCGGGTCAGCCGGCGACGCATCGCCAGCCCCGCCGTCACCGCGCCGGCCACCAGCCCGGCGGCGACGGTCGAGGGTACGGCGATCCGGGCCGCCTTCCGCCCGGTCCGGAAGTCGTGTACAGCCCAGCCGCGGTCCCGGGCGTGCCGCAGCAGCGTGCCGTCCGGGTTGACCGCCACCGCCCGGCCGACGGTGGAGAGCATCGGCAGGTCGTTGGCGGAGTCGCTGTACGCGGCGCACCGCGCCAGGTCCAGCCCCTCCACCGAGGCGAGCTGGACCACCGCGTCCGCCTTGGCCGGCCCGTGCAGCAGGTCGCCGACCAACCGCCCGGTGTACGCCCCGTCGCGGATCTCGGCGACGGTGCCGAGCGCGCCGGTCAGGCCGAGCCGGGCCGCGATGATCCGGCCGATCTCCACCGGGGCGGCGGTGACCAGCCAGACCCGCTGGCCGGCGTCCAGGTGCTGCTGGGCTAGGGCCCGGGTGCCGGCCCAGATCCGCGGAGCCATCAGCTCGTCGAAGATCTCCTCGGTGAGCCGCTCGACGTCCTCGACGCGCCAGCCGGCGACGAAGGCCAGCGCCGCCTCCTTGACCCGGGACATGCTGCCGGGGTGTTCGACGGCGAGTACCCGGAACCGGAGCTGCTGCCAGGCGAACCGGGCGAGGTCTCCGGTGGTGAGGTAGTTGCGGGCCGCCAGGCCGCGGGCGAACCAGTAGATGGAGGCGCCCTGCATCACCGTGTTGTCCACGTCGAAGAAGGCGGCGGCGCCGGGATCGGTCCGGGCAGGGTCCGCCGGTGGGGCGTCCGGTCCGGCGTCGGCCCAGCCGGCGGTGTGACCGTGGTGGTCGGTGCTGACCGTCACCTTGCGGGCCCGAGCCACGCGGGAACCTCCTCGCTACGGGTACACAGCGAGGGTAGCCGGATCGGCCGGGGTGCACCGGGAGTCCGGGACCGCCGTTGCCCGGTCGGGCGGGTGCGGGGGACGGTCAGCCGCCGACCCGGTGCGCGGGTTCGGTGCTGGGGTGGTCGCGTACCGCCGGTGGCTGCTCCTGGCTGGGCGTCGGGCCGGGGGCCGTGGGTGCCGACGAGCGGCCCGGCGCCCGCGGCGCGTCCTCCGGGCTACGGCTGCCGCCGTCTCCCTCGGTCGCGCTGGGCGGCGAGTCCGGTGGCGTACGGTCCGGGCTGCGGTTGACCGGGCAGGACCGGGGCAACGGTCCGATCGAGTCCGCTCGGCCGATCGCGCCGACTCCGCAGGCGAGCGCGGCCCGCAGGCTTTCGGACCGGGTCTGCGCCTTGTCGAGAAGCACCAGCGATTCGTTGGCTCGGCTGCGGGTGGCCCGGGTGGTGTCCTCGAAGAGGCGGACGACCTCCGGGCGTTGCTGGCGCAGGAAACTGTCCACTGCGTCGAGCGCAGCGGGGTCCTGGCGTTGCACGGCCGCGCCGGTCAGCAGTTTGATGCCCTGTCGGGTGTCGGCGTCCATGTCTTCCAGGACGGCGGAGAAGCCGAGATTCTGCCCGCCGACCGCGACCGCCTCGGCGAGCCGGGTACGCGCGAAGTCGAGGTAGAGCTGCCCGCGACTCAGGTCGGAGCTGGCCAGGGCGAGCTGGGCGCGTTCGGTGTGCCGCTTCATGCCGTACAGCGCGTCGCCGGGTACGGCGTTCTCGCTGGCGGCGGACATCCCGGAGACCGCGATCGCGCCGACCGCGACCCCGATGACGATGGCGCCGCGGGCCCGGGCCCGGGTGCGTGGGCCCCGGAAGGCGGGCTGACCGGTCCGGCGGGTGGCGGGTTGACCACCGCCGTCGACGATGGCGTCGTCGGTGGCGGTCGCGCCGATTCCCTCCCGTTCGGCGGTGGCGACGAGCATGGCCCGCAGGCCGGCCCGGAAGTCGGGGTCCACCTCGACGGTGGACCGGACGTTCCGGAGTCGTTCGCCGACGGCCAGGGGCTGCGCCAGGTCGTCGTCGAGCCGGGACCGGACGTGGTGGCGACGGCCTCCGTTGGCCTCGTCGAGCAGCTGCGCGAAGCGCTCGGCGCGTTGGCGGTAGAAGGTCTTCCAACTCACCGCCGACACCTCCCTTCGCTGGTCGCGATGCTGCGGTCGGCGTCGTCCCGCCGTCCGGGGTACGACGGTGGCTGACTTCAGGACCAGGCCACGGTGCCCGAGGCCGGATCGGCTGTCCGACCGACCGGTCGGAGGGATGTCAGGCCAACCACCGGTCGCACCCGGACAAACGGTCGGTGGGGTCCACCGGTTACGGCCCGGCGGCGGGAAATACTACGAAGAGTGAGCGAGGTCACGGAGTGTAGACGATGGCCATGGGAGCGCTTCACGGTTGGAACCCGTCCGGCAGCAACCGGGCCAGGGCCCGTACCGCGCGGTACTGGAGAGCCTTGATCGCGCCCTCGTTCTTGCCCATCGCCTGGGCGGTCTCCGCCACCGAGAAACCCTGTAGGAACCGCAGGACGATGCACTCCTGCTGCTCGGGGTTGAGCTGCTTGACGGCGGTCAGCAGGGCGACATTGGTGATGTGCTCGACGACGGCCGCCTCGGGGCTCCCCTCCGGGCCGCGATCTTCGCGGTCCGCATCTAGAACGTCACCCGTAGTAACTTCCAGGCGGTAGCGGCCGGACTTGAAATGGTCCGCCACCAGGTTCCGGGCGATCGTCACCAGCCAGGCGCCCAGGTCGCGCCCCTGCCAGGTGAAGCTGCCGATCCGCTTGAGTGCGCGCAGAAAGGTGTCCGAGGTGAGGTCCTCGGCGAGCTGCCGGTTGCCGACCCGGAAGTAGACGAACCGGAAGACGGTGTCGACGTACCGGTCGTAGATCAGGCCGAACGCCTCGGGCTCGCCGGCCTGGGCCCGCTCGATCAGTGCCCAGACCTCCCGGGCCGGATCCGACGGGTCGGGCCGGGCCGGATAACCGGTCGGCGAGGTGCCGCCCGAACCGCTGGACTTCTCGGTCGCCGGCACCACCGGCAGCACCGTGGTCTCGGTGTTCGACACGTCGGGGCGGACCGGCGGTGTCGTGGCGCCCGGCTGGGCGGGCATGGCCGGCCGGGCCGGGCTGGCCACCCGGCCGCCCACCGGTCGGGCGTTCCCGCCCGGGGCGTTGTGCCGGGGTGGTGCTTCGTTCGGATGTGGACGGTTCCGGATCCGCTTCGAACCGCCGTCGCCGCGTACCGCAAGGCTCAGCATGTCGTCCATGGACACCCGGAGCCGGTCGAGGCCCTCGGTGAGGGCCAAGCGGGTGTTCCGGGGTGCCCCGCCGGTGTATCCGTAAGTGCTCACTGGACCTCCCCGGCCGACCGAGGCCGCGGGACCGGTTGCCGGGATCCGGCCGCGATGAGGGCCGTGCCCGCGCCGGGGTCGGCGCTATCCGGCACGGCGGTTCCGGGGTGCGCCGTACGACGGCACACGCCCCACAGCTGCTGGTGCAGTGCTCTCACAGGCACGGCGGCCTCCTCGGGCTGAGGGGTGTCGACTCACGGCAAAAGGGGTGAGCCGACCCGAGTGATGATAGGGCCAACGTCACCCATGTGCGGCAAGTCCGTTACACAGAGCCAAAGTATTTTCGAAAGCCACCCGAACGGGGCGCACAGCTTGTGCGTTGTCAGATGCCTGACAGTACGGTGGCAAGGGCTCTGAACAGGGGAAACGTGCAGACACGCCAGTGCGTGACCGGCCTTGGGCGTGCCGCCGCGAGCGTGTTAGAAGCCGTCCACGGTGGTCATCGAGGTCGCCCGTCCTGCCGGGGGCGTCGATATCCGAACCCCGTTACGGCCTGCTGGACCGTACCTCGGGTATCCGGAGAAGTCGAGGGAAGTTCCACGCCGAGAGAACGTCCGCCCCGGCACCGGGTCAGGCTCGGCGACCGTACAGGATGGACCGGTTCACCGCCGCGCTGCGCCGCCGGATCGCCGGGCCGGCCGACGGTCGTCCTGCGGTCACGACTCCCGGCCTGTTTCTCTGTCTCGACCGGGAGCTGGGGCCAATCGGCTGTGCCGGCGCCCGTAGGCCAGGTAGATCGCCACGCCAACGATCAGCCACCCCAACAGCCGCAGCCAGGTGTCGACCGTAAGGGTCGTCATCAGGGCAAAGCTCGTCAGCGCGGACGCCACCGGTATGACCGGCGAGAGCGGCACCCGGAATGGCCGTCGGAGGTCGGGTGAGGTTCGCCGCAGCACGACGACGGCAACTGCTGTTATGAGAAACGCCAGCAACGCGCCCAGGTTGACAAGATCAGCGAGTTCGGCGAGCGGAAGAATTCCCGCGAGTACAGCTACACCGACTGCGATCAACCCGGTAGCGATATAGGGGGTGCGCCAGCGTGGATGAACGGCGCCCATCCGAGCGGGCAGTAATCCGTCACGAGCCATCGTGAATACAACCCGACTCACCGCCACGAGGGACGCCAGAATGACCCCCGTCAGGGCGGCGATAACAGCAATGGAGACAGTTACGGCCATCCACGACGCTCCGACAGCAGAAAAGGCGGCGGCGATCGGCGCATCGGAGTCGACTTTGCTGTAGTTGACCATGCCGACAGTGACGAAGGAAACCCCAACATAGAGGACCATCGCTATGACGATGGTTCCGACGAGTCCCAGCGACAGCGTGCGTGAGGGGTTGCGGGTCTCCTCGGCCAGACTGGCGACGGATTCGAATCCGAGGTATGCGAAGAATACGAGGGCGGTTGCGGTAAGAATACCCACGACGCCAAAAGAGACCGGCTGAACCCCCAAGATCAGCTGAAACAGGGGCTTACCCATTTCCTGGCCCTCGGGCGCGCGAGGTGACGGAACAAAGGGGGTGAGATTGGCCACCCTGACATAAAGGGCGCCAACGACGATTACCAACAGGCAGATGGCAACCTTGACCACAACCAACGTCTTCGTAACGCGTGCGGACGGCCGGATACCAATCATGGCGATCACACCCATTAGGAGCGCGATCGCCGCGGCTCCAATGTTGTGCTTGCTCTCATCGCCGAACCAGGAGCCGGGCAAGTTGAGAAGTTCGGTGAGATAGCCGGACCAACCGCGAGAGACGACGGCCGCTCCCAAGGCGAACTCCAACACAAGAACCCATCCGATAATCCACGCGATCGTTTCGCCTGCGGTGGCATATGCATAGGTGTATGCACTCCCCGCAACAGGCACGCTGGACGCGAGTTCGGCATAGCAAAGGGCGGCGAGGATGGTCACCACGCCGGCAATCGCGAACGAGATGACAACCGCCGGTCCCGCAACCTGCGCTGCAATCCCCGTCAGGGTGAAGAGGCCGGTGCCGACGACGATCCCCACACCAAAGCCGACCAGATCGAGGGCTCCCAACCTACGCCGCAGTTTATGACCGCCGTCGGCGCCGCTCTCCGTTCCCTCCCCAAGCAAATCCTCGATCGGCTTGATCCGCATCCAACGACCCCCGCTCCTACCTGAAGCCTCTCACTGGAGAGATCTTCGCAGCAGGAACGAGGTGGTGAGGCACCAACAGCGGAATATGGTCTGTGGTTTCAGCGTGACTGCTGATGGCTCCGTGGTCAACGGGACGACCGCCTGCTCTCGTTCGGCTGCCACCAGGGCTGGGGAGCACGGGCGCCGCCCGCCTGGGCTGCCGCATCGCCCGGCTGGCTCGCCGGCAGGAGTCCCGCACAGGCCAAATCCGGCGCGTGGGCGGGTGAGGCCATCGTGTCACCTGTTTCTATCACCGCTAAGCGCCTTCCTCATGAAGATCTGATCACAGCAGGTAGAGCGGCATTTCGTGGACGTTTTGCCGCGCCTCGCCCGGGTAGTCGCCGAGTTGGACGGCCAGATGATGAACGCTCCTCCGCGGCTGCGGCACACGTAGACGGCGCTGGGGAGGCAGTCCAGGAGCATCTCGCTCCGTCCGGAGGGTCGAGGGCAGGCGGACACTGACTCAGAATCGGTGGACATGGAGGGTCGGATCGAATGTCAGACGCTTGTGTGGAATTTTTCAGGCGGCTCGAATCTCAGGGACACGAGCCGTTGCTCGCCGACGTTACCGGCACAATGCGCTTCGACGTTCTTTACGAGTCCAGAACCGAGATCTGGTTCATATCAATAACAAGTGGTGACGTGGTGGTGAGGCGCGAGGAGCGAAGCGCTGACTGCATCATTCGCATCGGGCACGAACTTCTTGACCAGATCGTCAGAGGCGAGGCAAATGCCGACGCTCGGTGGCTGCGTAACGAGTTCACAATCCAGGGTAACCCTACATTGCTTGATTATCTGCAACGGATCTTTCCCGACCCGCCTCGCAGTCACGAGACACTGCCAGCCAAGATGACCAAAAGAAGGTGATAGCGCATGCCGGGCGAAGCAATGATACGGATCCTGGACGGCAACACGTTTGTCCTCAGTGACACCCGTGGAGATATCGAGGCGTCGCCCACCTTTCCAACTGGCTTCTTCTCCTTCGACACTCGCTTCCTGTCGACATGGCGACTGACGCTCGACGGCGAAAGTCCCCAACCGCTATCGGTGGACGACGTCCGATACTTCGACGTCCGCTTCTTCCTCGTCACGGGCGGAGCTGGAGAGTACGTCGATGCAAAGACATCAATCATACGTGAACGCATCTTGAGTGGCGGGTTCGACGAGTCGATAACAGTCCTGAACCACAGCCGGTCGCCGATCGACCTAACTCTGCGTGTCGACGCCGGGGCCGATTTTGCAGATCTCTTCGGGGTCAAGGGGTCGCAAGGAGGGAAGGGTAGGGTTCGTGTTCGTGTCGAAGAGGGTGCCCTTCGATTCATCTATCAGAGAGAGACCTTCAGGCGCGAAACGATTATCTCGAGTACTGAACGCTGCGACATCGACGAGCGCGGCTTCACGTTCACAGTTCACGTTGATGGTCACGGTCGCTGGAGTACGCGGTTCCGGGTGCGTGCCCTGGGTTCGGACGGGCGAGAGATCCGAACGAGTCTGCAGAGTACCCGCCCAGGCGTCAAGACTCTGACCCGCGATGAGGTGGATGCGTGGCTTGAAGAAACTCCCCGTCTCATATCGGACAACGAGGTTCTGACGAGAACATACAAGCGAAGTCTGATCGACCTGGCGGCCCTCCGCTTTTCGCCATTGATTTCAGGCGGGAGCACTCTGCCGGCCGCCGGGTTGCCATGGTTCATGACCGTCTTCGGGCGCGACACCATCTTCACGAGCCTTCAGGTGCTGCCCTTCGTTCCCGCGCTCGCTGCGGAGACATTGCTCGAACTGGCGGCCATGCAGGCGCACCATTGGGACGATTTCCGCGACGAGGAGCCTGGAAAGATCGCACACGAGTTCCGGTACGGGGAGACCGCCGCCTTCGAAGAACAGCCGCACACACCGTACTATGGTACGGCGGATGCAACGCCGCTCTACGTCGTGCTGCTTGATGAATACGAGCGATGGAGTGGTGACGCAGATCTTGTTCGTCGGCTGGAGTCGGTAGCGCGTGCCGCCCTAGGTTGGATCGACAATTACGGCGACCTGATGGGGAACGGCTACATCTGGTACCAGAGACGCAACCTGGAAACGGGACTGGAGAATCAGTGCTGGAAGGACTCCCCGGATTCCATCTCATACAAGGATGGCCGCCTGGCTCCCCTACCTCGCGCCACGTGCGAACTACAGGGGTACGCGTATGACGCCAAGATCCGAGGCGCCCGGCTGGCCAGGCAGTTTTGGAACGATCCCGAATACGCCGATCGCCTGGAACGGGAGGCCGAGGAACTCAAACAGCGGTTCAATCGTGACTTCTGGGTCGAAGATGGACAGTTCTACGCCCTCGGGCTCGACCCGGAAGGCAAATCCGTGGACGCGCTCACCTCGAACATGGGTCATCTGCTGTGGAGCGGGATCGTCCCACCGGAGCGCGCCAGGAGGGTGGCTGACCATCTCCTCGGGCCGCGTCTCTTCTCCGGCTGGGGCGTTCGGACTCTTGCAACGACGGAAGGTAGATACAACCCCGTCGGCTATCACGTCGGAACTGTGTGGCCGTTCGACAACTCGATTATTGCCTGGGGGCTTTGGCGTTACGGTTTCAGGAAGGAGGTGGCACGTATCGCAAGCGCCATATTCGATGCCAGTCAGTATTTCGGAGGCCGGCTACCCGAGGCGATCGCCGGCTACGATCGCGACCTGACGGACTATCCCGTCCTGTATCCGACGGCCTGCAGTCCACAGGCCTGGTCCACAGGAACCCCGCTGCTGCTCGTGCGAGCCCTCCTGGGCATGGAGCCGAAAGGAGACACGCTTGCCTGTGACCCATTCCTTCCGGCCGGTTTCACCCAGCTCGGACTGTTGGAGGTTCCAGGTCGCTGGGGTCGAGTGGATATCGTCCACGGCGAGCGGGAGGTACGACCGGCAACGGTGCGAGTGACCTCTCCGCTGTGAGGCGCGTCGGAGGTGTGCCACCCTGGCCGTCCAGGTGCCCGAGCAGGATAGAGTTCGTCGGGTTCCGGCCCCTCTGCGCGATCGGCCGGGTACGCAGATCGGTGATCCGGCGGGAGGGCGGCGCGCGTGACGAGTGAGCCACGGCTGACCTTGATCACCCGGCCCGGCTGCCACCTCTGCGAGGTTGCCAGGGAGGCGATCGACCGGGTGGTGGCGGTGACCGGCGACCGCTGGACCGAGCTGGACGTCACCGGCGATCTCGAACTGGAGCGGGAGTACGGCGACCGGCTGCCGGTGGTGCTGCTCGACGGCCGCGAGCACGGATACTGGCGGGTCGAGGAGGAGCGCCTGCTCCGGGACCTGACCGCCCCCCGCACCTGACCACCCGCTTCGGTCGGGGGGAGGCGCGGGCCCGGTCGGCGGGAGGCGCGAGCCCGGTCGGGGCGGCCGCGTATCGTGCTCGGATGCGTGAGCACCTCGTCTGGGACTGGAACGGCACCCTGCTCGACGACCTGACCCTGGTGGTCGCGGCCACCAACGTGGCGCTGGCCGGTGCCGGCGGGCCCGAGGTGACCGCCGAGGAGCACCGTACGCAGTTCCGCCGGCCGCTCGCCGACTACTACACCGAGGTGCTGGGCCGGGCCGTGGACGCGGAGGAGTTCGGCCGGCTGGACCGGCTCTTCCACGAGGCGTACCGGGTCGGGCTGGCCAGTTGCGCCCTGGCCGCCGACGCCACCGAGGCGATCCGGAGCTGGACCGGTACCCAGTCGCTGCTGTCCATGTGGTTCCACGACGAGCTGGTGCCGGCGGTCGACCGCTACGGGCTGACCGCCCTGTTCCGCCGGGTCGACGGGCTGCGCGGCACCGTCGGCGGTGAGCGCAAGGCCCGCCACCTGGCCTGGCACCTGGCGGAGGCGGGCGTCGAGGGGACCTCGACGGTGTTGATCGGTGACTCGATCGATGACGCCGAGGCGGCCGACTCGGTGGGCGCCCGATGCGTCCTCTACACCGGCGGCTTCACCGATGCGGCCCGACTGCGCGCCGCCGGCTGGCCGGTGGCCGACTCGCTCACCGAGGCCGTCGAGCTCGCCGCGAAGCTGGACTGACTGTGAGCATGGCGGGGTCGGGTCAGCCGCGCAGGTAGGCGAGGACGGCCAGGACCCGGCGGTGCTGCTCCTCGTCCGGCGGCAGGCGCAGCTTGGTGAAGATGTTCCGGACGTGCTTCTCCACCGCGCCGTCGCTGACCACCAGGGTCCGGGCGATGGCGGTGTTCGACCGGCCCTCGGCCATCAGGCCCAGGACCTCCCGTTCGCGTGGGGTCAGCTCCCGCAGCGGGTCGTCTCGGCGGCGCCGGACGAGTAGCTGGCCGACCACCTCCGGGTCGAGCACGGTGCCGCCGCCGGCCACCCGGCGTACCGCGTCGAGGAACTCGTCGATCGCCGCCACCCGGTCCTTGAGCAGGTAGCCGATCCCACCCCCGCCGACGCCGCCGCTGGGCTTGACGGTGGCGAGCAGGTCGTCGGCGTACGACACCTCGACGTACTGGGAGAGGACCAGGATGGGGGTACGGGGTACCCGCTGCCGGGCCTCCACCGCCGCCCGCAGCCCCTCGTCGGTGTGCGAGGGAGGCATCCGGACGTCGACGATCGAGACGTCGGGAAGGTGGGTGACGATGGCCTCGACCAGCGCCGTACCGTCGCCGACCGCGGCCACCACCTCGTGGCCGTGTTCGGTCAGCAGGCGGATCAGGCCCTCCCGGAGGAGTACCGCGTCATCGGCGATCACTACGCGCATGAGGTAGTTGTCTACCACTCCCGTCCCGTCCGGCGGGCATTCCTGCCGGCCGGGCGTGGCCGAGGCGGGTACCGGGGAGGGGCCGTACGGGGCGCCGGAGCGGTTCAGCACGGCAGTTCGGCCCGGATCTCGGTCGGTCCGCCGACCGGGCTGAGCACGGTCAGGGTCCCGTCGTTGGCGCGGACCCGGTCGGCGAGCCCGGCCAGGCCGTGCCCCTTGGAGAGGTGGGCGCCGCCCTCACCGTCGTCGATCACCACGATCCGCAGCGCCCGCTCCTCCCGGGTCACCGTCAGCCAGCACTCGGTGGCCCGGCTGTGCTTGGCGACGTTGGTCAGCGCCTCGGCCACCACGAAGTACGCCGTCGACTCGATCGCCGGGTCGGGCCGGCCCTCCGGGGTGCCGAGCCGGGGGTCGACGGCGAGTTCGACCGGGATCAGCCCGCGGCCGGCGAGCGCCGCCAGGGCGCTGGGCAGGCCCCGGTCGACCAGGATCGGCGGGGCGATGCCCCGGGACAGTGCGCGCAGTTCGGCGAGGGTGTCCCGGGTCTGGGCCAGCGCCTCGCCGAGGGTCTGCCGGGCCGCCTCCGGGTCCGAGTCGAGCTGCTGCTGCGCCCGGCTCAGGTCCATGGCCAGCCGGACCAGCCGCTGCTGCGGCCCGTCGTGGATGTCCCGCTCCAGTCGGCGCAGCGCGGTGGCCTCGGCCGAGACGGCGGCCCGCTTCTGCTCCTCCAGGACGGTGATCCGGTTGCGCATCTCGGCCACCCCGGTGAGCAGCGCACGTCCCAGCCCGGCCTGCATCAGGGCACAGCCCCGGACCACCACCGGCAGGGTGATCAGGAAGAACACCCCGAGCGCGGTGTTCAGCCCGATCCGGGCGGCAGCGGTGTCGCCCAGCCCGAGCAACTGGTGCAGCTGCTCGTCGCCGGGGCTGTGCGGGATAGCCCAGTCGTACGCCCAGTAGAGCGAGCCGCCGATCGCACCGGCCCACCAGACCGCGGTGATCACGAACGTGGCGAGGGCCACCACCAGTCGTACCCAGCCGTGTGCGAGGTCGAGCCAGGACTGGGCGTCGGCGATGGGTACGAAGATCCGCCGCCAGGTGCTGGCACCGGGCTCGGCGCTGCGGTAGTTGGGACGTACCCGGGGTTGCCGCAGCACGGCCGGCATCCGCAGCCGCTCGATGTCGGCGAAGCCCCGGGCCGCGTAGAGGGTGCCGGCCAGGATCGGCAACCCGGTCACCGTCACCGCGAGTCCGGCGCTCAGCGCGACCCCGGCGACGAGCACGACGAAGCTTGCCAGCGCGAGGGGGAGGCCGAGAAACACGTAGCCGGAGTCGATGGCGAGTTGGCGTAGCATGCTGCGGCCGGCGCCGGGTTCGGCGCCGGCGGCCACGCTGGTGGCGGTGGTCGTGGTCATGTTCTCGACGCTAGGCATCGGCGCGGTCGGTCCCCATCCCATCGGCTGGCCTCTTCACGGTAGGGCTGTCCCCACCGGGAACGACATTCGCGTGTCACCGTAGGACAGGTGGTGACCGGGAAATCCGCGGTACATCGCGATTGCTCGATCGGCGAAAAGTGCTGGATGATCGGCCGGTGTGGTAGTGGCGGGTTCGTCAGATAAGTCGGACTTAGGTAATAATCGCCCTGGCGGCCCCGGTGGGTCGAGAAACTGATCTTGTAAGTGGAGGCCCAGGTGAGGCGTTATCGCGGTCTATCAAGATCGCGATTTGTGCGTGTCTTCACAAGCGCCTACTCTGTTACTCCGACGAGCCCTGCTAGCACAGCCGGTCACAGCGGCCGCCAGCGGGTGCACCGGAACGACCCGCCGGTCCGGCTGGTCGAAGATCGCACGGCACGGAGTCGCATGAATCAGCACCGCCCCGCAGACACGCCCGGTCGCGTCGGTGCCGTGCCGGCGCTTCCGGATCTCCCCGAGGCGACGGTCGCCCGGCTCCCGGAATACCTCCGTGCCCTGCACAATCTCGCCGAAACCGGCAACGACACGGTCTCCAGTGAGGCGCTCGCGGCGGCGGCCGGGGTCAACTCGGCGAAGCTGCGCAAGGATCTCTCACAGCTCGGCTCGTACGGCACCCGGGGCGTGGGCTACGACGTCGCCCTGTTGATCGACCAGATCGAGCTCGTGCTCGGGCTCACCCAGTGCCGGGCCGTCGCCCTCGTCGGGGTGGGTAATCTCGGTCACGCCCTCGCCGGGTACGCCGGCTTCGCCGGCCGTGGGTTCCGGATCGCGGCGCTCTTCGACGCCGACCCGGCCCGGCTCGGCGAGGTGATCAACGGACTGGTCGTCCGACACATCGACGAGCTGCCGCGGGTGGCCGCCGAGGAGAGCATCGCGATCGGCGTGATCGCCACCCCGGCGACCGCCGCGCAGAGCGTCACCGACCAACTGGTCGCGGCCGGGGTGACCAGCATCCTCAACTTCGCGCCGTGCGTGCTCGTCGTGCCGGACGGTGTCGACGTCCGCAAGGTCGACCTCGCCATAGAGCTGCAGATCCTCTCCTTCCACGAGCACCGGAAGGCGGCGTTCACCGGGCTGCCGGCGACCGCCGGACCGGGTGCCGCGCTGGGTACGACGAACGGCACCGCCCTGGGCGGTGCCGCCACGGCGGGGCTGACGGCCCTGCCCGGCGGGCTCGCCGCCACCGGCACCACCGAGGCAACGCCCGCCGGGACACTCCGGTCGACGAACGCGGAGGCGGTCAGCTCATGAACCTGCTTGTCGTCGGTGCGTCGCACCGCACCGCGCCGGTGGCCATCCTGGAGCGGCTGGCCGTCGCCGGTACCGAGCTGCCGGAGATCCTCGCCCGGCTGCTCGCCCAGCCGTACGTCGGCGAGGCGGTCGTCGTCTCGACCTGCAACCGGGTCGAGGTCTACGCCGCCGTCACCGGCTTCCACGGCGGGCTGGGGGACATCTGCGCGGTCCTGGCCGGGCACACCGGGGCCGCCCCGGCCGAGCTGGCCAACCACCTCTACGTGCACTACGACGGTGCGGCGGTGGAGCACGCCTTCCGGGTCGCCGCCGGGCTGGACTCGATGGTCGTCGGCGAGGCGCAGATCCTCGGCCAGCTCCGCGACGCCTACCATGCCGCGAGCGAGGCCGAGGCGCCCGGTCGGCTGCTGCACGAGCTGATGCAGCAGGCGCTCCGGGTGGGGAAGCGGGCGCACGCCGAGACCGACATCGACCGGGCCGGGCAGAACGTGGTCAGCGCGGCGCTCGACCTGGCCGCCGCGCACCTCGGCGGTGACGTGGCCGGCCGGCCGGTGCTGGTGGTCGGGGCCGGCTCGATGGGCGCGCTGGCCGTGGCCACCCTCTCCCGGCTGGGCGCCGGCCCGGTGGGGATCAGCAACCGGGGTCACGACCGGGCGCTCCGGCTGGCCGAGGCGTACGGCGCGACGGCGGTGCCGATCGCCGAACTCGAGGACGCCCTTTCCACAGTGGACATAGTAGTCGCCGCCACCGCGTCGATCGAGCCGGTCCTCACCCGGGAGACGGTGGACCGGGCGCTGCGCGGCCGGGCGGCCGACCGGCCCGACCCGCTCGTCCTGCTCGACCTCGCCGTACCCCGGGACATCGAGCCGGCGGTGGCCGAACTGCCGGGCGCCATGGTGATCGACATCGACGGGCTGGCCGCCTCCCAGCCGATCGGCCCGGCCGCCGCCGACACCGCGGCGGTCACCCGGATCGTCGGCTCCGAGGTCGAGTCGTTCCTCACCTGGCTGCGCGGTGCGGACGTCGCGCCGACCGTGGCCGCGCTGCGGGCCCGGGCCGACGAGGTGGTCACCGCCGAGCTGCGCCGGCTCGCCCAGCGCCGGCCGGACCTCACCGACGACCAGCGCGCCGAGGTGAGCCGCACGGTTCACCGGGTGGTGCAGCGGCTGCTGCACTCGCCGACGGTACGGGTCCGGCAACTCGCCGCCGAGCCCGGCGGTGACCAGTACGCCGCCCTGCTCCGGGAACTCTTCGACCTTGAGGTGCCGGTCACCTCGCAGGCGGACACCGTGCCGGAACTGGCCGCTGCCGAACTGGCCGGGGTACCGGCCGGCAACCAGCTGACCGGTCTCGCCGGCCTGCCCGGCTTCGGCGACCTGCCGACGATCGGCGCTCAACGAGACCTCGGCGCCGGCCCGGCCCTGCGCGCCCCGGTGCCCCGACAACAATCCGGAGGAGAACGATGACCGAGGTTCGGGTCGGCACCGGCCGGACCGGTGGCACCGGGTGGATCGAGGTGCCGGCATGACCGCGCTACGGCTCGGCACCCGGGCAAGTGCGCTCGCGCTCGCCCAGTCCCGGACGGTCGCCGAGGCGCTGACGGCGGCGACCGGCCGGCCGGTCGAGCTGGTCGAGGTCGTCACGGCCGGCGACCGCTCCACCGCCCCGGTGCAGCGGTTGGGCGTCGGGGTCTTCGTCTCGGCGCTGCGCGACGCCCTCCTCGCCAGGGAGATCGACTTCGCGGTCCACTCCTACAAGGACCTGCCGACGGCGGGCGAGACCGGGCTGCACGTCGCGGCCGTACCTCCGCGGGAGGATCCGCGCGACGCGCTGGTCACCCGGGACGGCCGTACCCTCACCGAACTGCCGCCGGACGCGACGGTCGGCACCGGGGCGCTGCGCCGGATCGCCCAGTTGCACGCGCTCGGGCTTCCGCTCACAGTGGTGCCGATCCGCGGCAACGTGGACACCCGGATGGGCCGGGTACGCGGCCCATCCGCGGACCTCGACGCGGTGGTGCTGGCCCGGGCCGGGCTGGCCCGGCTGGGCCGCGCGGAGGAGATCAGTGAGACCCTCGATCCGATGCTGATGTTGCCGGCACCCGCCCAGGGGGCGCTGGCGGTGGAGTGCCGGGTGGACGACCCGGAAATGGTCGAGCAACTCGGCCTGCTCGACCACGCACCGACCCGGACCGCGATCACCGCGGAACGGGCGTTTCTGGCCACCCTGGAGGCCGGGTGCAGTGCACCGGTCGCCGGGTACGCCGAAGTCGCCGAGGGCGACGATGGTGAAGAGATCTACCTGCGCGGGGCGGTGATCAGCCCGGACGGCACCCGTGACATCCGGCTGTCCCGCACCGGTACGCCCGCCGAGGCCGCGGAGATCGGTAAGGCGCTCGCCGCCGAACTCCTCGACCTCGGCGCCGACTCGATCCTCGGGGCGCCAAAGGAGTCCGGCGCGAGGACCAAGCATCTTGGAGCTACAGAATGATCGGCACCCGTAAGCCCGCAGGCCGCATCGCGTTCGTCGGGGCCGGACCCGGCGACCCCGGCCTGCTGACCCGCCGGGCGCACGACGCGCTGGTCGACGCCGACCAGGTGGTCTACGACCGCAGCGTGCCCGAGGCCCTGCTCACGGCCGTGAAGGCCGAGGCCAAGGAGGACGCGCAGTTCACCCCGGCCGAGGGGGCCCCGGGTGACGTGGCCAAGGTGCTGCTGTCGGCGGCCCGGTCCGGGCTGACCGCCGTGCACCTGGTCGCCGGCGACCCGTTCGGGCACGACGCGGTGGTCAAGGAGGTGCAGGCGGTGGCGCGTACCGCCGTGCACTTCGAGGTGGTGCCGGGGGTCGGCCAGGCCGAGGGGGTGGCCACCTACGCCGGGGTGCCGCTGTCCGGGATACGCACCGCCGCCGACGTGGACGACGTCACCGCGATGGACTTCGAGGCCCTCGCCGCGGCGGTCGGCCGTGGCTCGCTCGCGCTGGCGGTGGACGCCGGTGACCTGGCGGCGATCCGGGACGGGCTGCTCGCGGTCGGGGTGGACGGCTCCACCGCGGTCGCGGTGACCGGGGACGGCACCGGGGAGACGCAGTACACCACCACCTCGACGGTGGACAGCTTCGTCGCCGCCGCGCTCGGCTTCACCGGCCGGGTGGTGCTCACCCTGGGCGCCGGTGTCCCGCACCGGGACAAGCTGAGCTGGTGGGAGAACCGCCCGCTGTACGGCTGGAAGGTGCTGGTGCCGCGCACCAAGGAGCAGGCCGGGGTGATGAGCGCCCGGCTTCGCGAGTACGGCGCCATCCCGTGCGAGGTGCCGACCATCGCGGTCGAGCCGCCGCGTACCCCGGCCCAGATGGAGCGGGCGGTAAAGGGCCTGGTCGACGGCAGGTACGCCTGGGTGATCTTCACCTCGGTGAACGCCGTCCGGGCGGTCTGGGAGAAGTTCGCCGAGCACGGCCTGGACGCCCGGCACTTCGGCGGCGTCAAGATCGCCTGTATCGGCGACGCGACCGCCGACGCGGTCCGGGCCTTCGGCATCCAGCCCGAGCTGATGCCGTCCGGGGAGCAGTCCTCGGAGGGGCTGCTCGCCGAGTTCTCGCCGCACGACGAGATTCTCGACCCGGTCGGCCGGGTGCTGCTGCCCCGCGCCGACATCGCCACCGAGACCCTGGCGGCCGGGCTGACCGAGCGCGGCTGGGAGGTGGACGACGTCACCGCCTACCGCACGGTGCGGGCGGCCCCGCCGCCGGCCGAGATCCGGGACGCGATCAAGTCCGGCGGCTTCGACGCGGTGCTCTTCACCTCCTCCTCGACCGTGCGCAACCTGGTCGGGATCGCCGGCAAGCCGCACGCCCGGACGGTGGTCGCGGTGATCGGCCCGAAGACGGCGGAGACCGCCACCGAGTTCGGCCTGCGGGTGGACGCGCAGCCGGCGCACGCCTCGGTGCCGGAGCTGGTCGAGGCGCTCGCGTCGTACGCGGTGGAGCTGCGGGAGAAGCTGGCGGCGATGCCGGCCAAGCAGCGCCGGGGCTCGAAGGTCCAGGGGCCGACCGCGCTCCGGTTCCGGTAACCTCTGTCGGATTCGTGTAGCACTATCGGATGTGAGGCCGGCCCGGTCTTCAGGCACCATCGGTGGAGGCGCCGTCGACGGCACAGGGTCGGCGCCGTCGACGGCGCAGGGCCTGGACGGCACAGGGCCGTCGACGGCCCGGCAGACGCCGGGTCGGGTGCCGGCCCGTCGGTCGTGAGGAGTGGTCATGTCGTACCCGGAGATCCGCCCGCGCCGGCTGCGGCGGACCCCGGCGATCCGCCGGCTGGTCGAGGAGACCCGGCTCGCCCCGGCGGAGCTGGTGCTGCCGATGTTCGTCAAGGAAGGGCTGGCCGAGCCGAGGCCGATCGCCTCGATGCCCGGCGTCGTGCAGCACTCCCGGGAGTCGCTGCGCAAGGCGGCGGCCGAGGCGGTGCACGCCGGCGTCGGCGGGATCATGCTTTTCGGCATTCCGATCTCCAAGGACGAGACCGGTTCCGGCGGCGCCGACCCGGACGGCATCCTCAACGTCGCGATCCGGGACGTGGTCGCCGAGGTCGGCGACGCCACCGTGGTGATGAGCGACCTCTGCCTGGACGAGTTCACCTCGCACGGGCACTGCGGGCTGGTCGCTCCGGACGGCACCGTCGACAACGACGCCACCCTGGCCGCGTACGCGGAACTGGGGGTGGCGCAGGCCGAGGCCGGGGCGCACCTGGTGGGGGCGTCCGGGATGATGGACGGTCAGGTCGGGGTGGTCCGCCGGGCGCTGGACGCCGCCGGGCACACCGACACCGGCATCCTGGCGTACGCGGTGAAGTACGCCTCCTCGTTCTACGGACCGTTCCGCGAGGCCGTGGAGTCGTCGTTGCAGGGCGATCGCCGCACCTACCAGCAGGACCCGGCCAACCTGCGTGAGTCGCTCCGGGAGGTACGCCTCGACGTCGCCGAGGGCGCCGACCTGGTGATGGTGAAGCCCGCCCTGCCCTACCTCGACGTGCTGGCCGCGGTCCGGGCCGAGGTGGACGTGCCGGTCGCCGCCTACCAGATCTCCGGGGAGTACGCGATGGTCGAGGCGGCCGCGGCGAACGGCTGGATCGACCGGGACCGGGCGATGATGGAGACGCTGACCTCGATCCGTCGGGCCGGCGCCCAGATCATCCTCACCTACTGGGCCGTCGAGGCGGCCCGGATGCTCCGCACCGGCTACTGAGCCCGCTGCTCGCTGGCCTCATGGTCGACGAGCGGCCCGTCGTCGCCGGGGCCGGGCGTTTCCGCCCGGTGACCCCGCCCGGCCTCAGTTGCCGGCGTCCAGCCGGTGCACCAGCTCCGCCACGTCGACGCCGTACTCGTACCACTCCCGGTCGGCCTGGAACCCGAGGTCGGCGTTGACCGCTCTCATCGCCTCGTTGGTCCGGGCGTTCCAGGTCTGCACCTCGGAGAGTTTGGGCTCGGCCGAGCGCAGTTCGAAGAGCATCCGCGCCTTCATCGCCCGGTCGATGCCGTAACCCTGGTGGTCCTGGCCGACGATGGTGTCGTACTGGTCGGCCCGGGTCGGGTGCTGGGCTGGTACGACGACCTCGGTGAGCCCGGCGACCGCCCCGGTCTTCTCCTCGATCGCCAGCACGATGTACGGCTTCATGCCGCGTCGGTGCAGGCAGTTCAGGCTGTCCCGGAGGCGGTGCGAATCGTACGAACTCGGGCGCAGATCCAGGTCACCGTCGTCAATGTCGCGCATCTCGGCCTTCGCCATCGCGTACGGCTCGATCAACTCGTCCGGCGGCCCGCCCGGGCAGAACTCCAGCCGGTATGCGGAGCCGATTCCCTGGGCCATGTCGCCGAGCGCGTCCCAGTCGACCGTGCCGAGCCGGAGCACGCTGCGGTCCTCCTCGTACTCCCGGGCGAAGCCGAGGGCCTCGTAGAACGCGACCGCGGGCGTGCCGCCGATCACCTCGACGCCCATCGACCGGAAGCCCTCCTGGTACGTCCGCCGGGCCGCCGTGGCGATCAGCTTGCGGCCGATCCCGCGACGCCGGGCCGCCGGATGCACCATCACCTCGAGCACCCCGATGTCACCCAGCAGGAGGACGTGGGTGTGCCCGAGGATGGCCCCGGGTTGCCCGTCGGCCGAGGGCTCGTCCTGGACGATCCAGGAGATGCGGCGTTCGCCGGGCATCACCTCGCAGAGATACTCCCGAAGCATGCCGTTCTCCCACAGGGGATCCTCCGGCAGGTCGGCCGCGAAAACCGCGTTGATCGCGTCCAGGAAGGACTCGATCTCGGCGGCCGGGGCGGTCCGGGGGTCCCACTCGCGCACCATCACCCGTCTAGCTTGCCGTCAACCGCAGCCTGGCGAAAGTGCCCAGTTCTTCAATGTGTCGGGGACATTACGCTAAGTTCGACTGTCCGTGCCGTACTTGTTGGCCGCGTCGAAGACCGATTGGGCATATGGCCGCACGTCATTGTAGGAAAGGATGGCGTTCCACCAGTCGGAGGCGACCGACAGGTTGCGGCCTCCCTTGCACAGATAGTTACCGGCCGCCAGGGCCGCGTCATCGATGCTGTGCGGGTTCTCCACCCCGTCGCCGTCGGCGTCGGCCCCGATCTCCTCCCAGGTGGTCGGGATGAACTGCATCGGTCCGACCGCCCGGTCATAGGTGGCGTCCCGGTCGAGCCGGCCCTGATCGGTGTCCATGATCCGCATGCGGTTGCCCTTGCCGTCCAGCGGCAGGCCGATGATTTCCGGGCTGGCTATTCCGTTCGTGCCGAGAATCGCCCCATTCGCCTGCCCGTGCCCGGATTCGACCTTGCCGATCGCGGCCAGCGTGGTCCAGCGGAGCTGGCAGCCGGGCGTCGTCTGGCCGACCCGCAGCTCGGCGTAGCCGTATGCCTGCAGCGCCGTCGTGGAGATGCCTACCCGGGGTCCGACCTGCCCGGCCCAGCCGGCGAGTACGTCCGAGGGCCGTCCACCGGTCGCGTTCCAGGGCGGCGCCGGCACGCTCGGGGTACCGAACGGCGAAGGGCTCGGCAGCCCCGGGGGCAGCCCGCCCGGATCGACGGGATAGCCGGGAACGGTCGGCGAGGGCGGCGACAGGGTCGACTCGGCGCCCGCCGGCACCGGCTCGGCCTGGCGCGCGGTGGCCGGTACCAGGAACGCGCCCGCCGCGCCGGTCGCCGCGACCAGGGCGAGGAGCAGTAGTGCCGGCAGGGTGAGCCGGCCGCTGGGCCGCCTGGACCAGGCGCGTACCGCCCGGGGTGACGGCCAGCGGGTGACCGCGTGCGCGAACCGGACCCGGATCCGCCGGGTCCGCCTGGCCGGCGCGGCCGCCGGTACGTCGAGATCGACCACCGTCTCGCCCGGCTTGGCGGGGTCGGGTTCGGCGGCGGTTGCCGTCTCCGCACTGTCCTGCTCGGCACCGGTTGCCGGGGGCGGCTGGGTACTGGTGGCCGCCGGCTCGGCGGGTGCGGCGGCCGGCTCCGGCGCGGCCGGCGGGACGGGATCGGCCTCGGCGCGCGGGCGCGGCACGGTGGCCGGTGGCGGATCGAGGTCCGGGTCCGGGGCGGCACCCGAGCTGGCCAGCGGGCCGTCGAATACCGGCGCCGCGGGCCGCGGTGGTCGAGTCGTAGAAGTCTCCTCGTGCTCCGCCACCCGTCGAGTATTACCCATGGACCCTCGAACGTCAGGTCTGGTCGTACGCTGTTGGCATGCCCCGGTACGAGTTCCGTTGCCGCGCCTGCGGCGACACCTTCGAGATGAACCGGCCGATGGCCGAGGCCTCGGCCCCGGCGTCCTGCCCTCGGGGGCACGACGACACGGTCAAGCTACTGTCGACGGTCGCGTTCACCGGTCGCGGCGCGGCCGGTACCACCCCGGCGCCGGCGGCCCCCGGCGGCGGCTGCTGCGGCGGGGGTTGCGGCTGCTGAGGACCTGATCCGCCGGTCCGGACCCCGCCCCCTCGCGACCCCGGACAGTGAGGACGGTTCGTGACCGTGATGTCGGTTTCGTGGCACAGTCCCCGGTTAGCACCTTGGTACGGGGTCGCGCCGTCCGTTTCTACGATGGGCCAACCCGTAAATATGCGGCAGCATGAACGCGACTTCCAGGGGGCGGGAGGTTCCAGGCATGTCAGCACGGATCCACCTGCCTAGCGGGTTGGTGACATTCATGTTCACCGACATCGAGGGCTCCACCCGGCTGGCCCAGATGCTCGGTCCGGGCTACCGTCCGGTGTTGAGCGAGCACCGGCGTCTGCTGCGCGCGACGCTGGCGGCCAGTGACGGGACCGAGCTCTTCACCGAGGGCGACTCGTTCTTCGTCGCGTTCGCCGACGCCTCGTCCGCGCTGGATGCCTCGCTGTCGGCGCAGCGGGCGCTGAACAGCCACGAGTGGCCGACGCCCGAGGCCACCCCCCGGGTCCGGATGGGGCTGCACACCGGGCAGGCCGAACCGCGCGACGGCGAGTACGCCAGCGCCGAGGTGCACCGGGCCGCCCGGATCTCCGCCGCCGCGCACGGTGGCCAGGTGCTCTGCTCCGGCGCGACCGCCAGGCACGCCGCGCCACTGCCGCCGGGCGCCTCCCTGCTCGACCTCGGGCTGCACCGACTGCGCGGCTTCGACGACCGGGAGCGGCTGTTCCAGCTCGTCGCGCCGGGACTGGAGCGCCAGTTCCCCCGCCCGCGCACCGCCGACGCGATCCCGCACAACCTGCCGACCCAGGTCACCTCGTTCGTCGGCCGGCGGGCGGAGCGGGAGGAGCTGGACCAGCTCATCGACTCGCACCGGCTGGTGACGGTGGTCGGTGCCGGCGGGGCCGGCAAGACCCGGCTGGCGGTCGAGCTGGCCGGCGGCGTGGTCGAGTCGTACCCGGACGGGGTCTGGTTCGTGGACATCGCCACCGTCACCGATCCCGGGCTGGTCGCCTTCGCGGTCGCGGCGGTCCTCGGGCTGCGGCCGGAGCCGGGGCGACCGATGCTGGAGACGCTCGTCGAGTTCGCCGTGTCCCGGCGGATGCTGGTCGTGCTCGACACCTGCGACGCCCAGCCGGCCGCCTGCGCCGAGGTGATCTCGCGACTGCTCGCCGGTGGCAGCGGCGTACGCGTGCTGGCCACCAGCCGGGAGTCGCTCGGGCTGCCCGGCGAGGTGATCTGGCGCATCCCGCCGCTCTCCGTCGACCCGGCACCCTGCGGCGGGCCGAGCGAGGCGGTGACCCTGCTGCTCGACCGGACCGCGGCGGCCCGGGGCGGACGCCGGTCCGGTCCGGCCGAGTCGGCCGACCTGCAACGGGTGGTGACCCGACTGGACGGGCTGCCGCTGGCGATCGAGCTGGCCGCGGCCCGGCTGCGGGTACTCTCCGCCAGCCAGCTCGCCGAACGGCTGGACGACGTACTCGGCGCCCTGGACGCCGGCCGGGACGACGTCGAGCCCGCCCCGGTGGCGACGTCCCGCAGCTGGGTCGCCAACCAGGAGGACACGGTGGACCTGGCGGCGGCGGCCCGGGGGGTGGCGCCACCGCTCGGCGTCCGTGCGGCCCAGCGTTCGGCCACCCAACGGCACGTCACGATGCAGGCCACGGTCACCTGGTCGTACCGGACGCTCGGCCCCCGGGCCGCCCGGCTGCTGCGCTGGTTGGCGGTCTTCTCCGGTCCGGTCGACCTGGCCACCGTGGAGTGGCTGCTCGACGACGACCCGCTCGATCCACTGTCGGTGCTGGTGGACAAGTCGATGATCCAGGCCGAGCCGAACGTTGCCGGCAGCACCTACCGGATGCTCGACCCGATCCGGGCGTACGCGGCGCGCCGGCTGGTCGACGCGGGGGAGGAGCAGACCGCCCGGGACCGGCACGTGGCCTGGTCACTGCACGCGTTGCAGCGGGCCTACCTGGGCCCGGACGACCGGCCGGTCACGCTCTCCCTCTACGCGCTCGACCCGCTCGCCGACGAGCTGCGTGCCGCGCTGCGCTGGACCGTCACCGGCGGCGGCGCCCGGCAGGGGCTGCAACTGGCCAGTGGGCTGGACGAGTGGTGGCGGGAGCGGGGGCTGGCCCGGGAGGGGCGGCTGTGGCTGTTCCGGCTCTACGGCCGGATCGCCGAGACCGGCGAGCAGATCCCGGAGGCGGAGCTGGCGGCGGCGTACCACATGCACTCGCAGCATGCCGGCGCGGACGGCGAGTTCGCCGAGGAGCTGCGCTTCTCGCAGCGGGCCGAGTCGGCCGCCCGGCAGGCCGGCGACGCGGGCCTGCTGATCCGGGTACTGGCCGGCCGGGCCGCACCGCTGATCGACATGGGACAGTTCGCCGAGGCCGAGCGGGTGTGCCGGGAGGTGATCGTCGACGCCGAGGCGGAGGGTGTGGCCGGTGAGGCGCTGCTCGCCGTCTACAGCCTGGCCGAGCTGCTCTGGCGTCGGGGTGCCCTGGACGAGGCGGCCGAGCTGCTCGGCGCGGCCCGGCCGGTGGAGGCGAGCTGCCCGACCGAGCGCGGCAAGCGCTCCGTCGACATGCTGCTCGGCATGGTGGCGCTGGCTCGGGGCGATCTGGTCGCCGCGCACGACCACCTGGTCGTCGCGCTGCGGTCCCGGATGAGCTACGGCTATCTGGCCAGGGCCTGCGACACGGTGAACGCGATCGCGGTGCGCTGTGCCGGCGGCGGGGATCCGAGATCGGCGGCCCGACTCTTCGGCGCGGCCCAGCTCACCCGCTCGGCGATGCGCTGCACCCCGGGCACGTTCGGGGCGTACTGGCTCCAGGAGCAGACCTCGCTGCGCAACCGGATGGGCGACGCGGCCTTCGACACCGCGTACGCGGCCGGTGCCGAGCTGACCCTGGAGGAGGCGGCGGCGGTGGCCCTGGAGGTGGAGCACCCCGACCTGGCCGCCGGTTCGATCCGGTTCGCGCCGGTCGAGGCCCCGGCGCCGCGTCCCCGGCCCCGGCACTCCGCCGAGCTGCCCCGGGACGTCCTCGACTGAGGCTGTGCCGCGCCCTCTCAGAGATCAAGATGAGCGGGACGGATCTTCAAAATGGATCACTTGCCTCATCGTGCACGCGGCGCTGACTACTTGATACTTCCTCACGTAGTCGACGTCTAACAGGAAGTGCACATGGACGAATGTCACGAGTCGCGGGATCCGTTCGGTCGTGGCGACGCCATGGAACGTGGTGTCGATGCTGCGGCCGTCTCACCGCCGGGTACGAGCGGCGACCCGGCCCGCGATGCCGAGGAGCCCTACACCCTGACGACGGCTGACGAACCCGAGGTCTACCCGGACGACGCCGACTACGAGCCGCTCTGATCCCCCGTCGGGCCGACACGACGGCACTGCTGGCCGTGTCACCGGCCCCAACCCCCTAGGGAGACCCATCGATGAAACGGCCACGACGAACATCACCGACCGCCGGGCGGCGGCGAAAGATACCTGTCGCGATGGTGCTCGGCCTCGCGCTGGTAGCCACCGCGCTCGCACCAACCGGCACGAGCGCCGCCGCCGCGCCGTCCGCGGAGCCGGCCGGACCGGCTGGCAAGATCGCGGCGTCGCTGCGGAGCACCTTCGAGAAGTCGGCGGGCGACCGGCAGGACTTCTGGATCAGCTTCGGCAGCCGCGCTGACACCAGTGGCGCTCGTGACATCGCCGACTGGGCCGAGCGCGGCGCGTACGTCGTCGATCACCTGAAGAAGGCGGCGACGGCCGCGCAGGCCGACACGATCAAGACGTTGAAGGCCGCCGGTGTCGATTACGAGGCGTTCTGGGTGAGCAACGCGATCCGGATCAATGACGGTGACTACGGGCTCGCGCAGGTGCTGGCGGCCCGGCCCGAGGTCAAGACCGTCTTCGCGCCGGTGACCTACGAGCAGCCTGAGCCGATCGACGAGCGCGTCAGCTCGTCCCGGCTCGGCCTGAACGAGGTGGCCACGGCCGAGTGGGGTGTGCTCAACATCAAGGCCGATGAGGTGTGGCAGCAGTACGGCGTGCGCGGCGACGGCATCGTCGTCGCCAACGTCGACACCGGCGTGCAGTTCGACCACCCCGCCCTGATCAGGAGCTACCGCGGCTACGACGCCGACAAGGGCACGATCGACAACGACTACAACTGGTTCGACCCCGCGACCGGTACGCCCTTCCCCACCGACGATAACGGGCACGGGACACACACCATGGGCACCATGGTCGGCGACGACGGCGCGGCCAACCAGGTCGGCGTCGCGCCCAGCGCCAGGTGGATCGCGGCCCGCGGCTGCGAAGGTAGGACCTGCTCGGACGCCTCGCTGCTGGCGGCCAGCCAGTGGATGCTCGCGCCGACGCGAATCGACGGATCGGGGGCCGACCCGGCGAAACGGCCGCACATCGTCAACAACTCGTGGGGCTCGGAGCATCCGTCGAACGACCCGTTGATGGAGGACGTCCAACGGGCGTGGGCCGACGCCGCCATCTTCGCGGTGTGGTCCAACGGCAACAGCGGGCCCGGCTGCAACACCTCCGGCACGCCGGGAAGCCGCACCATCAACTACTCGACCGGTGCCTACGACTCGAACAACAAGATCGCTTCCTTCTCCTCCCGCGGAACTGGCCAGGACGGTGAGATCAAGCCGAACATCTCCGCGCCCGGCGTCGACGTGCGTTCCGCGTGGCCCGGCAACGAGTACTGGGCGATCAGCGGCACCTCGATGGCCGCACCGCACGTCGCGGGTTCCGTGGCGCTGCTCTGGTCCGCCGAACCCGAGCTGCGCGGGGACCTCGACGCCACCCGCCGGCTGCTCGACGACACCGCCACCGACACGCCGGACAGCCAGTGCGGCGGCACCGACGACGACAACAACGTCTACGGCGAGGGCCGGCTCGACGCGCTGGCGCTGGTCAACGCCGGTGACCCGGCCCCGACCGGGACGATCACCGGCACCATCACCAACGCGGACACCGGCACAGCCGTTCCCTCGGCCCGCATCCAGTTGGTCAACGGCGACCTGGGCCGCTCCGCGCGGACCGGCGCCGACGGCACCTACACCGCCAACATCGCGGCCGGTGACTACCAGGCGACCGTGTCCGCGTTCGGGTTCAAGACCACGACGGTGCCGATCTCGGTCATCGCCGGGCAGACCACCAGCACCGATATCGCGCTGCCCAGGGCGGATGGGTTCACCGTGTCCGGCAAGGTCGTCGACCAGCGGACCGGCATGGGCATCCCGGATGCGAACGTCACCCTCGCGGGGACCCTCTTCGCCGGGGTCACCGCCGCCGACGGCTCGTTCACGGTGCCGAAGGTGCCGGGACCGGCGCGGTACCAGCTCACGGTCGACGCCGGCGCCTGCACCAGGACCACGCACCGCTCGGTCATGGTCGAAGGTGACACGACGGTGCCGACGGTGGAGATGACCCGCGTGCTGGACCAGCCTCGCGCGGATGGGTGGGGAGCGCCGTACGGCTACACCTGCGTCGCCGAGCCCGCGACCTGGGTCAGCGGCACCACACCGGTGACGCTGCCGCCGAGGGACTCCTACGGCTTGCTCGACCTGCCCTTCGAGTTCACCTACTTCGGCGAGCAGTACCGTCGCCTGGGCGTCTCGGCGGATCATGCACACGTGACGTTCCAGCCTGAGCAGAACACCGTCAATTGGGGCACCGCCTTGGTGCAGCCGTACGGTGTGCCGTTCTTCCGGGGCCGGGACGAGGCCATCCTGACCCGTACCGCGGGCACCGCGCCGAACCGGACCTTCACCGTCGAGTGGCGGGACTTCTGGCTCGCCGACTATCCCGAAATAGTTGACCAAATTAGCGTTGCGATGACGCTGCACGAGAACGGCGAGATCGTCTTCGCCTACAAGGACATCGACCCGGAACGCCCGAGGGAGCGCGGGCTTGGCGGCAGCGTGCATATCACCGACCACACCCCGGACGGCCGAGCCGTCTACCGTACGAAGTTGGCGGCCACCAACCTCGACCCGGTGCTGAGTGACACGAAGCAGTTCAGGTTCGAGCTGCCGCCCAACGGGCTCGTGGCCGGGCGCGTGCTCGACAAGACCACCCGCAAGCCGGTGCCCGGCGCGGCCGTCGACCTGCTCAACTCCTCGGGCGGCCGGCTGGTGAGGAAGACGACCGACGACAACGGCGAGTACCGCCTGCAGCTCATGACCGGCCGGAAGTACTCCGTCGCGGTGCACAAGACACCCGGCTACGAGGTCCCCGACCCGGTGGACGTCACCCTGACCACCGACCGGCAGGTAATGCCGCTCACCACCACCCTGCACGGCGGTGGGATGGCATTGTCCGCAAGCGGGGTGACCATCACGCCGAAGCGGCCCGTCACCGTGAGCCTGACCAACAGCGGCGACCGGCCGTTGACCTGGCGGGCCACCACCCACACGGCAGAACCGACCCCCGCACCGGGCAGCATGCTCGCCTCGGTGAGCACCAGCCCTGTCGATCCGATCGGCCTGGTGGCCGTTGACGGCCGCTCGTGGGTCTCGACGTTGGGCGCGCGGAACACCCTCGTCGAGTTGCAGGACGGCCATCCGACCGGCGCCGAGATCGACCTCGCGCCGCTCGCGGCGTCGTACAACATGACCGTGCCGGAGGTCATCCTCTGGGGCAACATGGCATGGATCCCCAGTCGGCACTGGCTGTGCGTGTTCCCGTCGTACCTCCGGCCGGAGTCGATCGCGTGCGTCGACCCGACAACCTCCCAGGTCAAGGCGAAGATCCCGACCGGGATCGGTACGGGCAACCAAATCACCGGCATGGCCTACGATCCCGAGCGCGATCTCTTCTTCGTCCAATTCTCGAGCGGCGGTGTCGAGTCCAGGATGAGGACCATCGCCGGAATCGACCACCCCGAGCCCGGCGCGGTCCAGCGCACCTGCGTGCTGCCCTACCGTACTAATGGTTTCGGCTACAACGTCGCGTCCCGGATGTCCTCCGGCTACATGTACCAGCGCACGGGTGACGTGGTCCGGCGGTTCGATCCCGAAAGCTGCGGAACGATCTCGCAGTTCCCCGCCGGCTACCGGTTACCCGGTGTCGTCAAGTCCGGCGGCGTCGACGCACGCGGCAACCTCCTGTTCTCACACTGGGGCTGGCAAACGATCAGCACGATGCAGACCGACGACCCGAGTAGCCAGGCGTTCCCCTGGCTGCACGTCTCGACCACCTCGGGCTCGCTCAAGCCGCGCAAGAAGGAGAGGATCCAGATCTCCGTCGACTGGGCCGCCGTACCGGCCGACGTCACGAGCGTACGGCTCGTCCTGCGCGGGAACGGAGGCGCCAACACGGCGGTGACCCTGCCGATCACCCTGCAACGCTGACCAGTCCATCCAACGGCGCCCCGGCCCTCGCGGCCGGGGCGCCGTCTACCCGTTCCGCGGGGCCAGGCCGGCCTGAACGACCTGGACCGCCAGTGCCGTGCGGGTGGTGACATCCAGCTTGCGCATCGCCGAGTTGACGTGCCGGGCAACCGTCTTCGGCGACAGGAACAGCTCGTCGGCGATCTGCGGGTTGGTGAGGCCGCGCGCCACCAGCCGGACCACCTCCAGCTCCCGCGGCGAGAGCCGGTCGCCGTAGCTCTGCCGCCCACCCCACCACGGCCGGCGTACCTCCACACCGTTGCGGCGCAGCTCGTTCATCACCCGCACGGCCACACCACGAGCGCCCAGGTCCGACAGTCCCCGGAAGGCGGTGGACAAAAGGGCGGTCCCGGCTTCGGCCTCGCCCGCCGCGAGCAGGCACCCGGCCTGGCGCTCGCGCGCGAGCAGCGCGTCGTACGGTCGCGGCAGTTCGTCCCAGGCAGTGGCGGCGGCGGCGAAGGCGGCGGCGGCGAGCATCGGCTCGCCCCGGCCCTCGGCCAGGATCGCCTCGGCGGTGGCCAGGCCCGCCGATGGTCCCGGCGCGCCGACGCCGCGCAGGTTGCGCGCGAACTCGGTCACCAGCTCGGCGGCCTCGCCGAGCCGACCGGCGGCGACGAGCGCATCCACCCGGACGGGTACCAGGTCGGTCGCCCAGAGCCAGGTCTCCTTGTGCGCTATGAGGTCGATCGGTTCACGCGTCATGGCGAGGGCGTCATCGAGGCGGTCGTCGGCGAGCCAGAGCCGGGCCAGTGCGGCCGCCGGCGCGGCTAGCCACTCCACGGCGGTGCGCCGGCGCATGCCGTCCTGGACGATCTTGAGGTGCTCCTCGGCATCCTTCGTCGCGTCGTTCGCGGCCTCCAGGAGCCCGATGACCAGCATCGCCTCCAGCCTGGCCAGCGGCTGCACGTCCTCACTGCCGGCGAGCCGGCGGGCCCGATCGGCGAGGCCGTCCCACGCGCCGGTGAAGTAGTCCAGGTGCAGTTGATTGACCAGGGCCGTCGTTTCGACCCGCAGATGGCTCCTCCGCGCGGCCAGCTCCAGCGTCACGCGGAGGCGCCGCTCCGCCTCGGCGTACCGCCCCCAACGGATCGCTACATTGCCGATGTTCAGGTTGCCCCGGCTGATCTCCCACCACTCCTCGGCGGTGCCGGCGTCATCCGGGATCTCGGCGGCATCGGCCCATCCGGCCGGGTCGCCCAGCAGAAGTAGCGCGGTCGCCCGCTCGACGGTCATCCGCAGTCGATCGGCCGGCGCCAACGCCGTCATCCCCTCGGCCGCCCGGCGTAGCCACTCGCGGTGTGTCGAGGCGGGCCAGGCGGCACCGCGCGGCCAGCCGAGGGTCAGCATCGCACGGGAGGCCCGCACCGGATCGTGGGTCAGTTGCGTGACCGCCCGCTCCAGCTCCGCCCGGCCCGCGTCGGGTTCCTCCTCCATCAGAATCAGCAGCCGGCCGAGGTGGTAGCGGATCTCCGCCTCCACACGCAGATCGCCGAGTCCGGACGCCAGGATGCGGCGAAGCGTGTCCACGATCTCGCGGTGCCGGGGCATTCCGGTGAAGGACAGGTACGGGAGCTTGTCCAGCAGCCGCACGACCGTGGCGGCCGGCAACTCGGCCAGGGTGATCAGCTCGTGCAGCAACCGGCCGGCCGACGCATCGTCGCCGGAGACCAGCGCGAGGTCGGCGGCCCGCTCGGCGTGCCGGCACCAGCGGCCGGTGTCGCCCGCCTCGCGGAAGTGGCGGGTCAGGCGGGCCTCGGAGGTACCGTCCTCCAGCGCCTCACCGGCTCGCCGGTGCAGGTCACGGCGGAACGGCGGTGGGATCGACTCATAGACCGCCCGCTCGTGCAACGCATGCCGGAACGCCACCAGGCGGCGCTGGTCCTCGGCGAGCAAACCGGAGCCGAGCGACCTGACCAGCCCGGTACGGACACGCTCGGCCGGCAGCCCGGTCACCAGGGCCAGCGTGGCCTCGTCGGCGGGGTCGGCGAGCACGGCGGCCGCCTGGAGCACGGCCAGCGCCTCGGGTTCGAGCCGCGCGATCCGCTCCAGCACGGCGTCCCGGATGGTCGGCGGCACCGCGATGTCGTCGAGGTGTCGGCGGAGCCACTCCCCGCGGCGGTGGGTCAGGTCGGCCCGGTCGTGCATCAGCCGGACCAGCTCCTCGACCGCGAGCGGGACGCCCTCGGTGCGCTCGTAGATGAACTGGGCGAACGCCGGGGACAGCTCCCGGTCTTCGAGCATCGAGGAGACCAGCCGTGCGGTCGCCGCCAGGTCCAAGGCGTCGATCGGCATCCGGTGGTGCGTGGTCCCGGCCGGGACCCGGGAGGACAGCCGGCGCACCAGCGAGTCGTCCGGCAGGTCCTCCGGCCGGTAGGTGAGCACCAGGCTGAGCGCCCGCGACGACCGGGCCGTCAGGAACAGCAGGAACTCCAGCGTGACCTCGTCGGCCCAGTGCACGTCCTCGACGACGAGGACCTCGACTCCCAGCCGGTCGACCAGCTCCGCCAGCGCGCGGAACAGCCGGTGTCGCGCGGCGGTCGTCTCTGCCAGCGGCTCGGGAAGGGGCGGCAGGTCCTCGCCCCACTCGGGGAAGACCGGCCGCAGCGCACCGGCAAGCGCGGAGAGCCCCAGCCCGCGTACGCCAGTGGTGGTCTGCCGCAGCGCGTCCACGATCGGACCGAGCGTGAGCGACTCACGGAACGGCGGGCACGCCGCGACGGGTATCACCCGCCCGTCGGACTCCAACCCGACGAGAAGCTCCCGGAGCAGCCGGCTCTTGCCGATCCCCGCCTCGCCCTCCAGCAGCACCACAGCGGGCGGACCGGACAGCCACAGCCGTAGCTCGGCGATCTCCTGCTCGCGGCCGACCAGTTCCGGCTGCCGGGGTCCGACCCGGCCACCCCTCGGGACAACCCCTTGAGACATCCGCACGACTCCCATCTCTCGACCCGGTGGAAAGATCGTCGGCAGAAACTCCTGGTAGACCTACACCCTGTACGGCCCCGCGTCCAGACCGCCAGCCCGATATTGGACAGCTCGGCGGTCCGGTCCCGTACGCCCGGCCAGGCCCAACCGGTACATCGCTCGATGCCTCACCCGCCGACGCACCGCTGTGCGACCACATCTGAAACGCGCTCGCATCGCCCAGGCGGAAGCAGCCGACGAACTCGTCGAACGAGGTCCGCAGCGGGGCCGGTGTCTCGGAGCTCGTGAAATTTCAGGCCGGTGGGGTGTTCGCCTTCCGCCGGTCAGCGGTGGCCGACGACGTTGACCACCTTGCCGTCCGGGTCGCGGACGAAGAAGCGCCGGACGCCCCACTGCTCGTCGGTGATCGGATGCACGATCTCCGCGCCCGTCGCGCGTACCGCCTCGTAGACCGCGTCGACGTCATCGACTTCCACGCTGAGGTCCGGGTTCACGGGGCCCGTTGCGTCTTCGGTGATGAGGATGACCTGGGCGGTGGGGTTGGCCGGTGAGACCAGGTTGACCACCCAGCCCAGGTTCATCTCTTCCCGGAAGCCCAGGAGCTGGTAGAAACCGCTGCTCGCCACCGGGTCGGCGGTGCTGATGTCGGGGACGGCACGGCGAATCGTCACGCCAGACTCTGGGGGTGCCTGGCGAGGGCGACGAACGCGCGCCAGGCGGTGGTGCCGAAGGTCAGGGCGGGGCCGGTCGGGTCCTTGCTGTCCCGGACCCCGACCACGCCGGGCAGGTTGTCCGCCACCTCGACGCAGGAACCGCCGTTGCCGCCGGAGCGGGTCGACTTGCGCCACCGGGCGCCGGTTAGCTCCATGATTTCGCCACTTCCCTGATCAGTTCGAGCGACGGCCGGAGCGGAAGGGCGTGGTTCCGCACGACCTCCCACATCCTGCTCAGATTAGCAATGTCGTCGGGGCGATCGACGAGCTGTGCTTTGAGCTGGTTGTCGGCATGCCCGAACCGGCGGTTGTCGGGGAGGTCGGCCAGGATGAACTGGCCGGCCATTCCCAGATAGATCCCGGTCGACGCGGGCACCACCTGCACCTGGACATGCTCCAGCTCGGCCAGCTCGATGATCCGCTCGATCTGCTCCCGCAGCACCTCCGGCCGCTCCGGCACCGGTCGGCGCAGCACCGCCTCGTCGATCACCGCGATGAACAGCGGCGGCTTCTCCCGGGTCAGGATCGACTGCCGGGCCAGCCGGGAGGCGACGTGCCGGTCGATCTCCTCGGCGGTGAACCGGCCGCCGGCCAGCGTCGCCCGGGCGTACGCCTCGGTCTGCAACAGCCCGGGCACGTAGGCCGGCTCGAACCAGCGGAGCATGACCGCCTTCCGCTCGATCTCGATCCAGTCCTGCAACCAGATCGGCGCGGCGTCGAGGCCGGCGAGCTTGAGCAGTAGCCGGCTGTACGTGCCGCCGGTGGAGAACGCCCTGTCGATCGCGGCGACGTAATCGGCGGTCGGCGGCCGGTGCCGGGTCTCCACCGAACTGACGTGGGTCGGCGAGAACTTTATGGCGCGTGCCCACTCCTCCTGCGTCGCGCTCCGGGACGTCCGTGCCTCGATCAGCTCCTCGACCAACAAATCGATTGCGGTACCCACTACGCACCCTCCACTCAATTCCGGTCGTCGACTACTCGATCCACTCACGACTACGCGCCGCACGTCGCTGAACTGCGCGAACGTGCCGTGAACCTATCGACCGTAGTCGTATCCACACCAGACTGTCACCAGCGGAACTGCCCGGGGTGGTATTCGGACGGGTGGAACCGCGGCGGGGGCCGCCGGGGTCCTTCCCCTTCCCGAGGCGGCCCCCGCTTCCAGACCGAGCGGAGGAGGTTGCGGGATGCTGCGGCTGCTACGACGTACGACGCCGAATCGGCACCGTCGGGACTGGCGCCGGCTCTGGCGCTACTGTCGGTGTGGGCTGCGCTGGCGGTGCCCGGACCGGGTGGCTCCGGCGCCGCCGACACCGGTCCCGCCACCACCCCCGGCGGCCCGGCCAGCCCGCGCCACGAACCAGCGCCGTGCCTGGGACAGCGCCACCGGTCACCGGGTGGTACGGGCCAGCCAGCCCGTCGGTGCGCGGGTGGGTCGGACGGGCGTCACCCGGCTGCCGAGCGCGCGATGATCGCGGTTCCGCCGGCACGACCGCCGCACCTGCCGCGCCGGCCGATCTGGCTCTGCCGGGCCTGTGCGGCGGAATGGCCGTGCCTCACCGCCCGCGCGCTGCTGGTGATCGAGTACGTCGTGGATCCGGTCGGGCTGTCGGTCTACCTCGCCACCATGCTCCAGGCGGCGTTGCAGGACCACCGGCTGCTCAACCCCGCGCCGGGTCCGGATCCGGCCCGGATGTACGCGCGGTTCCTCGGCTGGGCGAAGCCGCGCCTCGACATTGCCCGCAACCAGCTCGGGGCCGGCGCCGACGGCAATCGGCGCCGGTCCCGGCCGGATCAGGACCGCGAGGCGGGGATCAGCGCAGGCTCACCCCGGCGGCCGCCGCCCGGCGCTCGCCGTCGGCCTTGAGCTTCGCGGCCCTGTCCAGGTCGGCCTGTGCGACGATCACCGAGCCGAACGCGCGTACGGCCTGGTAGTAGGTCCAGGCCAGGCTGTAGCAGGCCGGGCGGACGAAGGCGTTGTACCTGGCGCACGCCCGGCGCAGGTCCTCGTAGAACGCGCTGTCCAGCCGGGCCTTGTTCGGGTCGAACTGGCCGACCGCCTTGTAGTTGCGGTAGCCGAAGTCGTGCCGGTAGCAGGAAAGCTCGAAGTTGAACCCGAGCGGGTTGTCCGGGCTGGACGAGCAGTAGTCGGTGCTCCAGTTGAAGGCGTACTCGGCCCAGGCGGCCTGGTTGGTGCGGGCGGAGTTCCAGGCGTTGTAGCTGCTGGCGCTGGTCTGGGTCCAGCTCGACAGCACCGAGAGCTTCTGTGCGGGGGTCACCGCGGCGGCGGGTGCGGCGGACCCGAAAACCGCCAGCACCGCGAACGTACCGGCGGTCAGGGTGGTGAGCAGGCGACGGGACATGGTGGGTACCTCCGGATAGGAAGGGCTCCCTCGTGGGGCGCCCGGCGGGGCAGAGTTGTCACCGGTAGGCGATCTAGGTGGTGACAGTCTCGGGGCATCGTCGCCCGCCGATCTCTATCCGACCTCTATTTTCATAGGCAGGCGCCAGAACGGACGAATGCTCCGCGGCGTCGTACGCCCCGGAGCATCCGCCCGTCAGTGCCGGCTGGTGCAGTGCCCGGCCGGTTCAGTGCCGGCCGGTTCCGCTCAGCGGAGTACGAACCGCGGCGGGCTGGGCTGGCTCTCGTTGGCCAGCCGGTCCAGCGCGGTCACGTAGTAGCTGTACCGCTGACCCGGCTCGGCCGTGCGGTCCAGCCAGGACTGCACGCCCTTACCGTCGGCCCGGACGGTGCCGACCAGGTTGCCGGCGTCGGCGAAGCCGCACGAGCCGGGCACGTCGATCCCGTCGAACCGGTAGATCGCGTACGAGCTGGCCTGGCCGAACGGCCAGAGCCCGTCGGCCGGCTGCCGCCAGCGCAGCCGTACCCCGTCGGCCTGCCGGGACGCGCCGGTCAGCACCGGGAACATCAGCGGCCTGGCGGCCAGGTGGGGCATGGTCGGGATCAGTGCCGGCCGGGAGTAGTGCGCGGCGGCGTAGATGTCGGTGGCGCCGAGCTTGTTGGCCCGGACCTGCACCGCGCTGAAGTGGATGTTGCCGTCGACCTGCGGATAGTCCCGGTTGAAGGTCAGGTGCCGGGACATCTCGGCCGGGTCCTGCCAGGCTGCCGGCTGGGCCGGCTCGCCGATCTTGTAGTCCGCCTGCCCGATGTAGAGCTGCACCCGGGTGCCGGCGACCACGTCCGCCCACCAGGGGACCAGCTTGGCGTAGTCGGCCACCGCGAGGCCGATGTTCCAGTAGACCTGCGGCACGATGTAGTCGATCCACTCCTCCTTCACCCACTTGCGGGTGTCGGCGAAGTTGGCGTCGTACGACTGGGTGCCGTTGGTCTCCGAGCCGAGCGGGTCGGACGAGGCGTTCCGCCAGATGCCGAACGGGCTGACCCCGAACTTCACCCACGGCTTCGTCGCCTTGATCCGTTGGCTCATCTCCTGGATCAGCAGGTCGATGTTGTGCCGCCGCCAGTCCGCCTTGCTGGCGAAGCCGGCACCGTACTCCTCGAAGGTGGCGTCGTCGGCGAAGTCCTGCCCGGCCGCCGGGTAGGGGTAGAAGTAGTCGTCGAAGTGCACGCCGTCAAGGTCGTACCGCTTGACCGCGTCGAGCATGGCGGTCTGGACGAACTGGCGTACCTCCGGGATGCCGGGGTTGTAGTAGAGCCGGGAGCCGGCCGCGTTGACCGGGTAGGCGACGGCCCACTCCGGGTTCTCCCGGACCGGGTGGCCCGGGGCGAGTTTGTCGATGTCGGCGCCGGCACCGTCCGGCATGGAGATCCGGTACGGGTTGAACCAGGCGTGGAACTCCAGGTTCCGCTTGTGCGACTCGGCGACCAGGTACGCCAGCGGGTCCCAGCCGGGGTCCTGGCCACGCACCCCGGTCAGGAACTCCGACCACGGCTCGTGCGGGGACGGCCAGAACGCGTCGGCGGTCGGCCGGACCTGTACGACCACGGCGTTGTGGTTCAGCCGCTCGGCCAGGTCGAGCCAGCCGGTGTACTCCGCCTTCTGGGCGGCGATCCGGTCCGGCGCGGTGTACGAGGCCTTGGTCGGCCAGTCGATGTTGACGACGCTCGCGATCCACATCGCCCGGAACTGCCGCTTCGGGGTGGCGGGATCGGTCGCGCAGCCGGTGTTGCCGGTGCGGGTGGCTGCGCTGGCGGTGGTGGTGGGTGTGGCGGTTGCGGGTGTGGCGGTGGCGAGCGAACCGAGCAGCGCGGCTGTCAGCCCGGCGGCTACAAGCCGATATGGCTTCATGCGGTGCTTCCCTTCACTGGGGCTCCCCGGGGGCGGGGATGGGCACGGCGGCATCCGGTCGGTGGTTTGTACCGACGCGCTAATGCCGCTGGAAGGAAATTTTCACACCGTCGCCACCGGCGCAACCTTCGATCGACCACCGGCGCTCCGCCGTACGGTCCGGCGCGCCCGCCCGGGGCGTGTCCTGGGACCGGTCGGTACCGCCTCAGTCGCCCTCGGTCAGCGCCGCGACTCCGGCCAGCGCCGCCACCCTGACCAGTGCCTCGATCCGGCCCTGCGCTTCGCCGTCCCGGCCGAGCCGCTCGCCGACGATCCAGACCCACTCGTCCCGGTAATAGTGTGAGATGTCGTGCCGGACCTGCTCGACCCGGAGCCGGAGCGGGTAGCCGCCGTACCGCCAGTCCTCCTGGCGAAGCTGGAGTACCGTCCCGGCAGCCAGATCGGGAACTGCGGGCAGCGTGGTCACGGCACCTCCAGGCGACGGGGAGAGTTGCGGGAGCGCGCGGCTCGGTAGGCGAATGACCGCATCTGTCGTCACAGCGTGCTAATTCGGCGGCACCCAGCGCAATGTATCTAAGCAAAATTTCAACTCGATGCATGGCGGGACGCCCGGCCACAACCCGGCCGGTCGGCCCCGATCCGGGCAGGTGGTCAACCCGGTGCGATGATCCCGGCTATGTTGTGGGCGTGCGGGCGGGGGCGGCGATGAGGCGGGGGCGGCGATGATCCACTTTCCCGCCATCCGCAGGGGCCCCCTGCGGGCGCTGGGCCAGCGGCTCGCCGCCGCGATCGGCCTCGTCCTGCTGATCGTCGCGGTCGTCTATCTCGACCGGGACGGTTACCGTGACCTCAACGAGGACGGGGTCACCCTGCTCGACTCCTTCTACTACGCGGTGGTCTCCCTATCCACCACGGGATACGGCGACATCACGCCGGTGACCGAGGGCGCCCGGCTGATCAACGTCCTGGTGATCACCCCGGCCCGGGTGCTGTTCCTGATCATCCTGGTCGGCACCACCCTGGAAGTCCTGACCGAGCAGTACCGCACCAACCTCCGCTTGACGCGGTGGAGGAGGACAGTGAAGGACCACGTCATCATCTGCGGCTACGGCACCAAGGGCCGTAGCGCGATCTCCGCACTGCTCGAAACCGGCTTCGACAAGCAACGGATCCTCGTCGTCGAGCGCAACCCGGCGATCGTGCGGCAGGCCAACTCGGCCGGACTGGTGGTGGTCGAGGGGAGCGCGACCCGGTCGTCCACGCTCAACGAGGCGCACGTCCGGCACGCGAAATCCGTGATCATCGCGACCGACAGCGACGAGGTCTCCGTACTGGTCACGCTGACCGTGCGGCAGCTCACCGCCGGCCAGGTCCGGATCATCGCCGCCGCCCGGGAGGCGGAGAACGCCCCGCTGCTCCGGCAGAGCGGGGCGCACCACGTCATCGTCTCGTCGGCGACCGCCGGCCGGCTGCTCGGCGTCTCCACCTCGGCCCCGCCGCTGATCGACGTCGTCGAGGACCTGCTCACCCCGGGCCAGGGCATGGCGCTGGCGATGCGCTCGGCCACCCGGGACGAGGTCGGTGTGTCACCGCGCCAGCTGGAGTCCCTGGTCATCGCGCTGGTCCGGCGGGGCAAGGTGGTCTCGCTCGCCGACCAGGCCGCCACCGCCATCGAGACCGGTGACATGCTGGTGTACGTCCGCGACGACCGCTCCAGCAGCGCCACCGCCGACCCGGCCCGCTGACGATCCTCCTAGAGGATCGTCCAGGTGTCACCGCTGCTCAGCAGGCCGGCAAGCTGCTCCTCCGGGGTACCGGTGCTCTTCGCCCGGGCCGCGTCGAGCTGCCCCTGCACCACACCGTCGTAGCTGGGCCGATCGATGTTGCGGAAGATCCCGATCGGGGTGTTGCGCAGGGCGAAGCCGGGCAGCCGGGAAAGCGCGAAGGCGTACGCCGGCTCGTCGACCGTGGCGTCGTGCACGACGATCTCGTCCGCGGGTACGGCGGCGGTCTCCCGGACCTCCAGCCCGAACCCGCCGGGCGGGTGGACCACGCAGAACTGCCCCTCGGACCCGAAGGTGACTGGCTGACCGTGCTCCAGCCGGATCAGGTAGTCGTCCCGGGTGGCCGGCTCCTTCAACTGCTCGAAGGCGCCGTCGTTGAAGATGTTGCAGTTCTGGTAGATCTCCACGAACGCCGAGCCCTGGTGCTCGGCGGCGGCGCGCAGCACCGACTGCAGGTGCTTGCGGTCCGAGTCGATGGTCCGGGCCACGAAGGTCGCCTCGGCGCCGAGGGCCAGCGAGAGCGGGTTGAACGGCGCGTCGGCCGAGCCGACCGGGGTCGACTTGGTGATCTTGCCTACTTCGGAGGTGGGAGAATACTGCCCCTTGGTCAGCCCGTAGATCCGGTTGTTGAAGAGCAGGATCTTGAGGTTGACGTTCCGGCGCAGCGCGTGGATCAGGTGGTTGCCGCCGATCGACAGCGCGTCGCCGTCACCGGTGACCACCCAGACCGACAGGTCCGGCCGGGAGACCGAGAGCCCGGTGGCGATCGCCGGAGCCCGGCCGTGGATCGAGTGCATCCCGTACGTGTTCATGTAGTACGGGAAGCGCGACGAGCAGCCGATGCCGGAGACGAAGACGATCCGCTCCCGGGGAAGCCCCAGCTCGGGCATGAACGACTGGACCGCGGCGAGGATGGCGTAGTCACCGCAGCCGGGGCACCAGCGCACCTCCTGGTCGGACTTGAAGTCCTTGGTGGTGAGTTTGACGGCGACGGGCTCAGGCATTCTTCACGACCTCTTCCAACATGGTCTCCAGCTCGGTGGCGGTGAACGGCAGCCCCCGGACCTGGTTGTATCCGATCGCGTCGACCAGGTAGCGGGCCCGGATCACGTGGGCGAGCTGGCCGAGGTTCATCTCCGGGATCACCACCTTCTCGTAGCGGGCCAGCACCTCGCCGAGGTTGGCCGGCAGCGGCGCGAGGTGCCGCAGGTGCGCCTGCGCCACCGGCAGGCCGCGCTGGCGCAGTCCGCGGCAGGCCGCGCCGATCGGCCCGTACGTCGAGCCCCAGCCGAGCACCAGCACCCGAGCATCCGAGTCCACGCCGTTTGGTGACCCGGTCTCCACCTCGACGTCCGGCACCTCGATCGCCTCGATCCGGGCCGCCCTGGTCCGCACCATGAAGTCGTGGTTCGCCGGGTCGTACGAGATGTCGCCGGTCTTGTCGGCCTTCTCCAGACCGCCGATCCGGTGCTCCAGGCCCGGCGTGCCGGGGATCGCCCACGGCCTGGCCAGCGTGGCCGGGTCGCGCAGGTAGGGGAGGAAGGTCTTGCCGTCCTCGCCGTTCGGCTCGGTGGCGAAGTCGACCCGCAGGTCCGGCAGCGACTCGACGTCCGGCAGCAGCCACGGCTCGGAGCCGTTCGCCACGTAGTTGTCCGAGAGCAGGATCACCGGGGTGCGGTGGGTCAGCGCGATCCGGGCCGCCTCCAGCGCGGCGAAGAAGCAGTCCGATGGCGAGCGCGGGGCGATCACCGCGACCGGCGCCTCGCCGTGCCGGCCGTACAGTGCCATGTTGAGGTCGGCCTGCTCGGTCTTGGTCGGCATGCCGGTGGACGGGCCGGCCCGCTGCACGTCGACGATGACCAACGGCAGCTCCAGGGCAACCGCCAGGGAGATCGTCTCGCCCTTCAGCGCCACACCCGGGCCGGAGGTGGTGGTGACGCCGAGCGCCCCGCCGTACGACGCGCCGAGCGCCGCCCCGATCGCCGCGATCTCGTCCTCGGCCTGCATCGTGGTCACGCCGAACCGCTTGTGCTTGCTCAGCTCGTGCAGGATGTCCGAGGCCGGCGTGATCGGGTACGCCCCGAGGAAGACCGGCAGGCCGGACCGGACACCGGCGGCGACCAGGCCGAGGGAGAGGGCCGCGTTGCCGGTGATGTTCCGGTACGTTCCCGGGTTCATCTTGGCCGGTTTGACCTCGTAGCGGACCGCGAAGTCCTCGGTGGTCTCGCCGAAGTTCCAGCCGGCCTTGAAGGCGGCGGTGTTCGCCGCGACCAGCTCCGGCCGGGCGGCGAACTTGCGCTCCAGGAACCGGATGGTCGACGCGTACGGGCGGGAGTACAGCCAGGAGAGCAGGCCGAGCGCGAACATGTTCTTGGCCCGTTCGGCGTCCTTCTTCGAGACGTCGTGCTCGGCCAGCGCGCCGACGGTCATCGAGGTCAGCGCCACCGGGTGCAGCACGTAGCCGTCCAGCGAGCCGTCGTCGAGCGGGCTGACCTGGTAGCCCACCTTGGCCAGGTTGCGCCGGGTGAACTCGTCGGTGTTGACGATGATGTCGGCCCCGCGCGGCAGGTCGGCCAGGTTGGCCTTCAGCGCGGCGGGGTTCATCGCGACCAGGACGTTGGGGGCGTCCCCCGGGGTCAGGATGTCGTAGTCCGCGAAGTGCACCTGGAAGCTCGACACGCCGGGTAGGGTGCCGGCGGGAGCGCGGATCTCCGCGGGGAAGTTCGGCAGTGTCGAGATGTCGTTGCCCAGTTGAGCGGTCTCCGAGGTGAACCGGTCGCCGGTGAGCTGCATGCCGTCGCCGGAGTCGCCGGCGAACCGGATAACCACCCTATCCAGCTGCTGGACCTGCTTGCTCACTGCTGCACCTCGCTTCGCTCGGCCCGGTAGGACGGACTGAGCTCAGGGGTGACCTCGCCTTGCTCGGCCACGCGTCCTCCTTGAGCGCCGGTGGCGGGTTGGCGGTGCTGAGGGCTCGGCTGTCCGTTCCAGTCCTTCATCGCCCCGCTCCAGTCCTTCATTGCAGAGCCTACGTCGATGGTTAGGTGATCCTTCCCCAAGGTCCGGCACATGGGACGCCGCAATGGCGTCATTGGTATGCTTTCGCCCCACCTGGACGGGGGGTGCCGTTATCCAGATCACCGGAGTCAGACGTCGGGATTCCGCAGGGCGAGAACCCGACACCGGGCGGTAGGCTGCCGCACATGACCGGATACCTCGGGTCGTACGCGACACTGGGGCTGCTGCTGCTCGCCAGCGTACTGGTCTTCGTCGGTGCGTTCGCCGCCAACCGGGTGCTCCGGCCGGCCCGCCCCGCAGACCCGCCGGGCAAGCGGACCAGCTACGAGTGCGGGCTGGATCCGGTCGGCAGCGACTGGGCGCAGATGCAGATCCGCTACTACGTATACGCCTATCTCTACGTGCTGTTCGCCGTCGAGGCGGTCTTCCTCTTCCCCTGGGCGGTCGTCTTCGACCGGCCCGGATTCGGCCTCGTCACGGTGATCGAGATGGCGATCTTCGTCTCCGTGCTCGCCCTCGGCATCCTCTACGCCTGGCGGAAGAACATCCTCCGCTGGACCCGGTGAACCTTTTTCAACCTCCCCTTGCGGTCCGACGGACCGCAAGGTCGGACGCGCTGCATGAGCGCCGCGCGGTTCAGGTTGAAAAAAGTTCAGTGAGCCGGATCAGGCCAGCCCGCGCCGGGACACCGCCGGTGGGCGATCACCCCTGATCGAGGCGACCATGTCGAGCAGCCGCCGGGTCGGCCGTACCTGGTGCGCCCGGAACACCCGGGCACCCAGCCAGGCCGAGATCGCGGTGGCCGCCAGGGTGCCCTCCAGCCGCTCGTCGACCGGCAGGTCGAGGGTCTCCCCGACGAAGTCCTTGTTGGAGAGGGCCACCAGCACCGGCCAGCCGGTGTCGGTGAGCTCGGTCAGCCGTCGGGTGATCTCCAGCGAGTGCCGGGTGTTCTTGCCGAAGTCGTGCGCCGGGTCGATCAGGATGCCGTCCCGGCGTACCCCGAGCCGGACCGCCCGGTCGGCGAGCCCGGTGACCGTGTCGAGGACGTCGGCCAGCACGTCGGGGAAGGTCGCCCGGTGTGGCCGGGTACGCGGCGCCAGGCCGCCCGCGTGCGAGCAGACCAGCCCCGCCCCGGTCGCGGCGGCCACCTCGGCGAGCGCCGGATCGGCACCGGACCAGGTGTCGTTGAGCAGGTCCGCCCCGGCGGCAACCGCCTCGACGGCCACCTCGGCCCGCCAGGTGTCGATCGAGATCACCACCTCGGGGAAGGCGGCCCGGACGGCGGCGATGGTGCCGACGGTACGACGGATCTCCTCGGCCACGTCGACCTCGGCACCCGGTCCGGCCTTCACACCGCCGATGTCGATGATCTCCGCACCCTCGGTCACCGCCCGCTCCACGGCCCGCAGCGCGCTGTCCGCCGCGAAGGTGACGCCCCGGTCGAAGAACGAGTCCGGCGTCCGGTTCACGATCGCCATCACGGCGAGGTCTCCGGGCGCGAACGACCGCCGTCCCAGTCGGAGCGCGTCCGCCATCCACTCCTCCTCCACCGGTTCTCCGCGCTGATCACGCTAGTTGACGGCGATCATCGGCCCTGGCCGAGGGGCCGGACGCCGGGGCCGCCCGAGCACCGGTCTCCGCGCGGACGGCGGCGCGGCACGCGACGACGTCCTGCCCGGCGCCGGCGGGTTCGCCGGCGCCGGCCGGCACAGTTTCACGTTCGTCGAAGAATGACCGGGGTGGCGGGGTCGCCCGACCCGGCTCGCCATGCCACCATCGGCGGATGGGTCAGGTTCTGCTCCTCTTGGTCGTGGCGCTGACCGTCGCGGCGGTGGTCTTCGGGGTGACGGTGCTGGTGACCGGCTCCGATCCGGGGCTGGGCACCGCCGAGCCGGACGGTCGGGCAGTGCCGCTGCCCGGTAACCGGCCGCTGCTGGAGACCGACGTCGGACAGGTCCGGTTCGATCTGGCGCTGAGGGGCTACCGGATGGCACAGGTCGACCAGGCGCTGCGCCGCACCGCCTACGACATCGGCTACAAGGACGAGTTGATCGGCGTGCTCCAGGCAGAGGTGACCGCGCTGCGGGAGGGGCGGCTGGACGACGCCGACGTGCTGCGCCGGGCCCGGGAGGCTGCGCTGGTACCGGTCGGGTCGGCCGGCACCGCGCCGGAGGGCGCGCTCGACGGCTCCTCGGCCCGTGCGCTGGCGGCCGCGGCGACGACCGGCGGGATCGGCGGGCACTCGTCGCCGGTGCCGCCGGTGGACGGGCCGGCCGATGCCGCCGGTGGTACGAGCGGTTCCGGCGAGCGGCCCGGTCCGCCCGAGCCGGCACCGCTCGATTTACCGCAGCGCGCCTTCAGAGCCGATCCGTCCACCCGGTCCGACCCCGCTGCGGCGCAGCCCGCCGCGTCCTCGACTGACGAGCGGGCGGACGAGGGTACGGACGAGCGGGCAGCCGAGCGGGCGGACGACGCCGGGGCGACGGTCCGGGCTCGCTCGGTCCGGGAGGGCGGATCCGTGATCGAGGCCGAGGACGGGGATCTGACCGAACCCGCCGCGTCGGTCCGGCCGGCCGTCGGCGCCGAGCCGGCCGAGCCGACCAGCGTCGAGCCGACCAGCGCCGATGCGACCAGCGCCGAGCCGACCAGCACCGCAGCGACCGGTGACGATCCGACCACCGGGAACGGGGACGACCGGCCGACCCGGGCGGACGCACCAGCCGGGTCGGGCAGTGCGGCGGCTGGGTCGGACGCATCGGCCGGGTCGGGCAGTGCGGCGGCTGGGCCGAGCGAACCGGCGGAGCAACCGGAGCGGGCATGAGCACCGCCGACCCGGGCGGTGCCGACCCGAACGACACCGAGGGGCTCCGGGCGGCCGCTCAGCCGGGCACCGGGGAGGTCACCGCCACGGTTATCGTCGCCGCCCCCGCACCCCGGGTCTTCGCCGCGCTGACCGCCTGGGAACGCCAGGGCGACTGGATCCCGTTCACTCGGGTCCGCCTGCTGGAGGGGGACGGCGGCGAGGGCAGCCTGGTGGAGGCAGTCACCACGGTCGGGCCGGCCGTACTCCGTGACGAGATGCGGGTGGTCCGGGTCGACGCGCCGTACGAGGTGCGGGTGGTGCACTGCGGGCGGCTACTGCGCGGTCCCGGTGTGCTGCGCTGCACCCAGATGGCCCAGGACCGCACCCAGGTGGTCTGGCACGAATGGTTCCACCTGCCCGGTGGCTCGGCCGGCCGGGTGGCCTGGCCGGTGCTCTGGCCCGGCTCCAAGTTCGGCCTCACCCAGGCGCTGAAGCGGTTCGCCCGGCTGGTCGAACGCGGACAACTGCCCTGACCGGCTCGGGACGGGGATGCCTGGCCGGCTCGGCACGGGGATGCCTGGCCGGTGCTCCTGGTCACCTGTGGGTTGTCGGGCGGTTGGCCTACCGTTGACCGCGTGACTGATCTGGTGACCGGCGCCGACGGGCTGGCCCGCTGTGGCTGGGGCGCGAGCACCCCTGACTATGCCGTCTACCACGACGAGGAGTGGGGGCGGCCGCTGCACGGCGACGACGCGCTCTACGAGCGGCTGACGCTGGAGGCGTTCCAGTCCGGACTCTCCTGGCTGACCATTCTGCGTAAGCGGCCGGCGTTCCGGCTCGCCTTCGACGGGTTCCATCTGGAGACCGTGGCCGGCTACGGCGATGCGGAGGTGGCCCGGCTGATGGCCGACGCCGGCATCGTACGGAACCGGGCGAAGATCGACGCGGCGATCGCCAACGCACGGGCCGCGCTCGACCTGCCGGACGGGCTGACCGCGCTGCTCTGGTCCTTCGCCCCGGCCGCCCGGGTGGCCCGGCCCCGGTCCGTCGCGGAGGTGCCGGCGATCACCGCCGAGTCGACCGCGATGGCGAAGGCGCTCCGGAAGCGGGGCTTCCGATTCGTCGGCCCCACCACGGCGTACGCGCTGATGCAGGCGACCGGCATGGTCGACGATCACCTCGACGGTTGCCACGTACGACTCGACGGCCGCCACGTGCCGCCGCCGACCGTCGCCGCCGTGATGGGATAGCGGCCTGACGCTTCCCCACGGCTGAAGCATTCCAGCCACGTCCGACAGTTCCGTGCACCCAGAGAAGGCGACGCCATGCCGACAACCAACGACACCACCTCCGAGCATCCTTTCCTCCCCGTGGCCGGAGCCAGGGGTTTCTCGGGCGGCTCTTGATGAGTGCAGCGGGTGTGGGCCGGAGCTGGGCGGTCGTCATCCCCGGGGAACGCTACGAGGCCGAGCGGCTCTTCCACCACGACACCCTGGAGCTGACCGGTCTCAACGGGGCGCCCCGGCCCGGCCCCGGCGATCCGGTGCTGGTGGTCCGCGACGAGCAGCCGCCGCTGGTGGTGGCGCTCGGCCGGGTGATCGCCACCGATGGTGTCGAGGAGCGGGACCCGGACGATCCGCAGGCCGGACCGGCCTCGCCCGGTCCGCTGGCCGTGGCGTATACCCGGCAGGTCTTCGATGCTCCCGTGCCGGCCGACCGACTCACCCTCCACGGCCCGGTCACCCCGGTCGACCCGGCGGTCTTCGAGGAGTTGGTCGGGCGGGTCGGCCCGGCGCCGGAGCGGCGGAACTACCTGGTCAGCCTGGATCTGCCGATCGAGGCGGGGTCGCCGGCCGAGGCGGTCCGACTGTTCTGGGCGTACGTGCAGGAGCTGGGGCCCCGCGAGCTGCCAGCGTTCGTCGCGCCGTCCGACGACGAGCTGGCGATGCAGGCGTTCGTGCTCGGCGTCGAGGCCAACCAGGATCCCGAGGAGGACGACGACTGAACCGGCCCGACGACTGAACCGGCGACCGGAGTGACCTGAGACGGGTTGTCGGATATCCGACAACCCGCGACGGCGGCGAGCTGCCGTCGCCGCACCGCCGGTGCGGCGTGCCACGCTGCGGCAGGTCGGGTCAGCGGCCCTCGAACGTCGGCCGGCGCTTCTCCAGGAAGGCGCTGGTGGCGGCCCGGTGGTCGGCGGTGGCTCCGCAGATCGCCTGCGCCTGTGCCTCGGCGGCCAGCGCCTCGGAGAGGGTCCCGGCGTCGCCGACCGAGAGCTGCCGCTTGATCGCCCCGTACGCCACCGTCGGTCCGGCGGCCAGCCGGGCCGCCAACTCCTGCGCGGTCTCCAGCACCTGCTCGTCGTCGACGAGCCGATTGAGCAGCCCGAGCCGGTGCGCCTCGTCGGCCGGTACCGGCTCGGCGAGCATCAGCAGTTCGATCGCCTTCGCGTGGCCGACGAGCCGGGGCAGTGACCAGGATGCGCCGGTGTCGCCGGCCAGCCCGACCTTGGCGAAGGCCATCAGGAAGCTCGTGCCGGGACCGCCGATCCGGAAGTCGGCGAGGAGGGCGAGGGAGGCTCCGGCGCCGGCCGCCATGCCGCGTACCGCCGCGATCACCGGCTTGGGCAGCCTGGCCAGCCGGGCGGCGATCGGGTTGTAGTGGGTCCGGACCGTGCCGAGCGGGTCGGTGTTGCCGTCGGCCAGCGTGGCGGCGTGTTCCCGGAGGTCCTGGCCGGCGCAGAAGGCCGATCCGGCGCCGGCGAGCACCACCGCGCGGCAGGAGCGGTCCTGTTCCAGCTCGGCCAGCGTGTCCCGCAGCGCCTCCTTCAGCGCCACGTTCAGCGCGTTCATCGCGGCCGGCCGGTTCAGGGTCAGCGTGACCACGGAGTCGGAGCGGTCGATGAGCAACGGCTCGGTCACGGGTGTCGACCCTTCTGTCGGGGGATTCGGTGGGCACCGTCGAGGCACTGCTCGACGAAGCGGTCGGCGGCTGGGCGCAGTCGCGCGGCGTGCCGGTCGAAGAAGGCGGCGGCGCTGGTCCCCGGCCACCGCTCGGGCAGGAGCGCGGGGGGCAGCTGCGGGTCCCGGAAGAGGAAGGTACGCCATGCGTGCACCAGGCGGAACCGGGCGGCGTACGCGTCCTCGTCACGGCTGCGTACGGTCACCCCGGCCAGCAGTGGCCGCTGCGCGGCGACGAATTCCTGGTACGCGTTGGCGATCTCGTCGAGGTCCCAGGCCCGCCGGACCACTCCCATCGCCCCGGGCGTGCCGGCGGTGTGCGCCGCGGTGAACCGCTCGTAGCGCACCCCGGCCTCGGCCAGCAGGCCGTCCACGTCCTCACCGGGCCGGGTGGCGACCCAGGTCTGCTCGTCGAGCATGCCGTAGCCCAGGTAGCTCAGGTTGGCGGCGAGACGTTGCCGGTCCCGCCGGTTCATGCCCGTTTCAAGCACGATCAGGTCGAATCGGCCGTCCCACCCGATCTTGCCCGTGCGGTAGATCCGGGCCGCCGCCTCGTCGAGTCGGCGGGCCGCTCTCGGGGTGAGCAGGTAGCCCGGTCCGGCGGCCAGTCGGAGCGGGTGCAGCCAGCCCTGCCGGACCATCCGGGAGACCGCGGTGCGGACCGCGGGTGCGGCGATGCCGAGCGGGGAGAGTAGTTTGACCAGCGCGGACACCGGTGCGCGTCCACCCCGGGTGCGGAGGTAGTCGCCGTACAGGTCGAAGAGTGCCGACCGTGCCTGCATGACCGCACATTGTGACACCCCTTCTCAAGATAAGCTAGATGCTGTTACATCAACGCCGGTTCGGTTTGGGTCCGGCGGTGTTCATCAGGGAAAATCGTTGGTCGGCACCGCGGCCTTGGGCGGTGATGCTGACCAAATGGATGTGGGGATAACCCACCGACCCTGATGAAGGTCTGAGGGGAGACAACATGGCGGCGATGAAGCCGCGGACGGGCGACGGTCCGCTGGAAGTCACCAAGGAGGGCCGGGGCATCGTCATGCGGGTTCCGCTGGAGGGTGGTGGCCGGCTCGTCGTCGAGATGACTCCCGACGAGGCCAACGCGCTCGGTGACGCGCTGAAGGCCGCCGCCGGCTAAGTGAACGCCGACTCCTCCGGGCGGTACGTCTCGTCCGGCGGGGTTTCTCACCCTGGGCCACCGGCGGCGCCGCCGGTGGCCCAGGGTCGTCATGTCGGGCGGGGTACCTTCTCCCCGTTCATACAAGATCGTCTGGAGGTGCCGTCGGCGTGCTGTCGATCCGTCTGGTAGTCGACCCGACCGGGTTCGAAACCCTGGCCCTGCCGATCGCGCCCGATCCGGCGCCGGGCAGGCCCACCGACGGGCCGGAGCGGGCAGCTCCGGGCACGACCGACGAGGCCGGCTCGGGCACGACCGACGAGGCCGGCTCGGGCACGACCGACCAGGCCGGCTCGGGTACGGGCCAGGCCGGCTCGGGTCCCGAGGACAGCGCCGGGCCGAGCGTGCGAGCCCTGCCCACCCTCCTCGCCCTGCCGGCCGGGCTGGCGGCCGAGGCGACCGCCCTGCTGCCGCACCTCGATCAGCCCGGGAGCGCCGGCGCCTTGCACCGGTCGATCCGGCCGCAGGGCAGCCCGACCCGGCTGCTGCTGGCCGGGGTGGGCGCCGGCGACGAGGCCGGCTGGCGGTCCGCCGGGGCGGCGATGGTCCGGGCGGCCGCCCGTGAGAGTTCGATCACTATAGCCATTCCGGTCGATGCATCCCGGGATGCGGTACGCGGGCTCGCCGAGGGGATCTGGCTGGCGTCGTACCGGTTCCGGATGCCCGGCGTCGACGGATCCGCCGGCGACCCGCCCCCGCTGACCGAGGTACTGCTCGCCGTCGCCGACCCGGAGCCCTACCGGGCGGCGCTCGACACCGCCCGGGCGGTGGCCGAGGCGACCCGGTTCGCCCGGGACCTGACCAACACACCCTCCTCGCTGAAGACCCCGGCGTGGTTCGTCGACCGGGTGATCGAGGCGGCCGGTGGGCGGGACGGGCTGACCGTCGAGGTCCGGGAGCCGGACCGGCTCGCCGCCGAGGGGTTCGGCGGCATCCTCGCCGTCGGCGGGGGATCGGCACAGGGACCCCGGCTGGTCGAGCTGCGCTGGCGGCCCGAGGGGGCACAGCGGCACGTCGTACTCGTCGGCAAGGGCATCACCTTCGACACCGGCGGCATCTCGATCAAGCCTCGGGACGGCATGAAGCTGATGCGCAAGGACATGGGCGGTGCCGCGGCCGTGGTCGCCACCGCGCTCGGTGCCGCCGCGCTCGGGCTGCCGGTCCGGGTCACCGCGCTCGCCCCACTCGCCGAGAACATGCCGAGCGGCTCGGCGTACCGGCCGGGCGACGTCGTGCGGCACTACAACGGACTGACCAGCGAGAGCACCAACACCGACGCCGAGGGCCGGCTGGTTCTCGCCGACGCGCTCGGCTACGCCGTGGCGCGGCTCGCCCCGGACCTGCTCGTCGACCTCGCCACGCTCACCGGGGCGAACGCGGTCGCGCTCGGCAAGCGGACCGCCGCCCTCTACAGCGACACCGACGAACTGGCCGAGGCGGTACTCGCGGCGGCCGACGCGGCCGGCGAGCGGGCCTGGCGGATGCCGCTGACGGCCGACTACGCCGAGTACCTCGGCAGCGAGATCGCCGACCTCTACAGCGCCCCGAACCAGGGCGCCGGATCGGTCACCGCCGCGCTCTACCTCCGCGAGTTCGTCGGTGACCTGCGGGACCGCTGGGTGCACGTGGACATGTCGGCGCCGTCCTGGTCCGACGGCAACGACGGTGAGCTGGTCAAGGGCGCCACCGGCTGGGGCGTACGCACTCTGCTGCGCTGGCTGGCGACCCAGCCGTGACCGGCCGGTGTCCGGCGGCGGTGCCGTGGCCGGTCAGCGCTTGACCGCGACGAGCAGCCCCTCACCGGTCGGCAGCAGCGCCGGGGTCCACTCCTCGGACTCGCGGACCGCCTTGGCCACCTCCCGGACGGTCACCGTCTCCACGTCCCGGGCGGCCGGGTCGCCGATCCGGCCGGCGGCCAGCGCGCCGTGCAGCGCGAGCACCCCGCCCGGGCGCAGCAGCCGCAGCGCCGCCTCGACACAGGCGCTGTACTCCGCGACCTCCGAGTCGACGAAGATCAGGTCGTAGGCGCCGTCGGCGAGCCGGGGCAACACGTCCAGCGCCCGGCCGGTGATGATCCGGGTACGGCCGGAGGCGAAACCCGCCTCCTGGAAGATACGCCGGGCGATCCGCTGGTGTTCCGTCTCCACGTCGATCGTGGTCAGGATGCCGTCGGGGCGCATGCCGCGGAGCAGCCAGAGGCCGCTGACCCCGGTGCCGGTGCCGATCTCCACGACGGCTCGGGCGCTGCCGGCCGCGGCCAGCAGCCGGAGCGTGGCACCGGTCCCCGGCGTGACGGCGTCGAGTCCGACCTCCCTGGCCAGGCTACGGGCGGTACGCAGGACCAGGTCCTCGGCGACGTACGCTTCGGCGAACTGGAGTGCTTGGGCGGTCGTCGTACTGACTGACCGGGCGACCGTGGCGATGGGGCACCTCCGGGCGGCGAGGGACTCGGCTGGGGATGGAACCTGGGACGGGATCTGGGACGAGGGCTCGGTTGCGCTGTGGGTCGGGGCCGTACCGGGATTTCCGGCGGGGCGGAGCTTGCGGGCGGCGGGTCGGCGGGGCGACGGTGGAACGGTGGAGGTGGGACGGCGGACCGGGGCGGGGTTGCGGGTATGAGCCTAAGGGTGGCGGTACGTGATCGGCAGGCGCGTACCTCGGACGGTCGCCGCTGCCTCCGAGCAACGATGACCGGTCTTCGGCCATCCGTGCGATCCTGGAAGCGGAACCCGGACGCCGCGGCCGGAACCGGTCGCTCCGGCCCGCGCGGCGCCCGGCTTCGGGGACGGACTGTGGGAGGCAGCGAACGTGACGGACGGCTGGAACTGGCGCCAGCCCGATGGGACGGCAAGGCCGGGGAATCCCGGGCCGCCGACGCCCCCGACGGTCGGGCCGGCGACGCCCGGATCGACCGTCGACCCGGGATCGTCCCCGTGGTGGTCTGACGCGCTGCGCGACCCGTGGCGGAACCCGGCCACCCCGGTGGCGGTGGTGGTGCAGGCGACACCGGCCTCGGGTACGGGTGCCGAACCCGAGCCGGTGACCGACCCGGACACCGGCCGGGGCGGACTGACCCGGGTCTTCCTGGTTTCGTTGGTCACCGCGCTGTTGGCCGGCGCGCTGGGCGGTTCCCTCGGGTACGCCTTCGCCGTGCGGGGCGGTGTCACCGGTACGACCGCACTCGGCTCGACCGCCGGAGAGCCACCGGTCACGGCCCGGCGTCCACCCGACTCGCTGGCCGGTGTCGCGGCCCGGCTGCTGCCCAGCGTCGTGACGGTACGGGTAAGCGGCAACGGCGGCATCGGTCTCGGTTCCGGGTTCGTGGTCACCCAGGACGGCTACGTGATCACCAACGACCACGTGGTCGGAGTCGGCACCGACACCGCGACGGTGGTGTTCAACGACGGCTCCACCGCACCCGCCGAGGTGGTCGGGAAGGATCCCGAGGCGGACATCGCCGTGATCAAGGTGTCCCGGACCGGTCTCAAGCCGGTGGAGTTCGGCGACTCGGACGGCGTGGCGGTCGGCGACCCGGTGCTCGCCTTCGGCACGCCGCTGTCGCTGGCCAACACCGTCACCGCCGGCATCATCAGCGCCCTGGACCGGACCTTCCGGCAGGGTGAGACGGGTGGGCAGGTGCGTTACTACGCGGCCATCCAGACCGACGCCGCGGTGAACCGCGGCAACTCCGGCGGTCCACTGGTCGATGGCGGTGGGCGGGTGATCGGGGTGAACTCGGTGATCCAGACGCCGGCCGCCGACGAGGAGACCGCCGGCAACGTCGGCCTGGCCTTCGCGATCCCGATCAACCAGGCAAAGCGGTTGGCTCAGGAGATCATCGACACCGGCAGGGCGCGCCGGACCGTGATCGGCGCGTCGGTCGGCGGCACCCGATCCGGCGCGTCGGGCGGGGTGCGGATCTCCGCCGTCGAGCCGAGCGGGCCGGCCGCCGCCGCCGGCTTGCGCGCCGGTGACGTGCTGCTCAGGCTCGACGGCAAGCCGCTGGAGGAACCGAGCGATCTGATCGCGCTGGTCCGCAAGTACGCACCGGGCTCGGTGGTGAACGTCGAGTACCGGCGCGGGTCGGAGCGGCAGGCCGCCTCGGTGACCCTGGCCGCCGACGCGAAGTAGCGGTCCGGTCGCCGACGCGAAGTAGCGGTCGGCTCCCCCTCCCACGGCCGGCGGTGGCGTGCGTACTCTTGCCGTGGGCGGGACGAGGAGGCGAGCGCGTGTTCGAGAACCTGAACTGGTGGGAGATCGGTACGCTGCTGCTGGTCGCACTCCTGATCTTCGGCGACCGGCTGCCGGCCGTGATCAGCGACGGCCTCCGGATGCTGCGCAACCTGCGCAACATGGCCCGCAACGCCACCGGTGACCTGAGCCGCGAGCTGGGCACCGACATCCAGCTCGAGGACCTGCACCCGAAGGCGTTCATCCGCAAGCACCTGCTGAGCGAGGAGGACGAGCAGGCGATCCGGAAGCCGCTGGAGGGGACGTTCGAGAAGCTCCGCTCCGACCTGACCGACGTACGCCGGGAGGTCGACGACGTGGCGGCCTCGGCGGACATCCGCCCCTCCACCGCCGGCTCGACCGGTGGCGTCACCGCCTCGACCCCGGGTACCGGCGGCGACGTACCGCCGGCCCAGCGCCACGCCTTCGACGTCGACGCCACCTGACCCCCCGCGCGCCGCGGTCGGCCGGGGCGGGGTCAGCGACCGGAGGGACGTAGCCCGAGAGGCTTGCCGAGCAGCGACTCCCGACGTACGGCGAGCCGGTCGGCCACCGCGGCCAGCGCCCTGGCGGCCGGCGCATCCGGCTCGGCGAGCACCACCGGGTCACCGGCGTCGCCCGCCTCGCGGACCCGGGTGTCGAGCGGGATCTGACCCAGCAGCGGCACCTGTGCGCCGATAACCCTGGTCAGCGACTCGGCGACCGTCGCGCCACCGCCGGAGCCGAAGACCTCCATCCGGGAGCCGTCCGGCAGGTCCAGCCACGACATGTTCTCCACCACCCCGACCAGCCGCTGGTGGGTCTGCAGGGCGATCCCGCCGGCCCGCTCGGCCACCTCGGCCGCTGCCGTCTGTGGCGTGGTCACCACCAGGATCTCCGCGTTGGGCAGCAACTGGGCCAGCGAGATGGCCACGTCGCCGGTGCCCGGCGGCAGGTCCAGCAGCAGGACGTCGAGGTCGCCCCAGTAGACGTCGGCGAGGAACTGCTGCAACGCGCGGTGCAGCATCGGGCCCCGCCAGACCACCGCCGCGTTGCCGTCGGTGAACATGCCGATCGAGATCACCTTCACCCCGTGCGCCTGGGGCGGCATGATCATGTCTTCGACCCGGGTCGGCCGGCCCTCGACGCCGAGCATCCGGGGCACGGAGTGGCCGTAGATGTCCGCGTCGACGACGCCCACCGAGAGCCCCTTGGCGGCGAGCGCGGCGGCCAGGTTGACGGTGACACTCGACTTGCCGACCCCGCCCTTGCCGCTGGCCACGGCGTAGACCCGGGTCCGGGAACCGGGCTGGGCGAACGGGATCACCGGCTCCTGGCTCTGCCCGCCGCCGCGCAGCCGGGCCTGGAGGGCCTGCCGCTGCTCCGGGCTCATCACGCCGAAGTCGATGGTGACTCCGGTCACCCCGGGCACCGCGCCGACCGCCGCGGTGATGTCGGTGCGCAGTTTGTCCCGCAGCGGACAGCCGGCGACGGTGAGCAGCAACTCCACCCGTACCGTGCCGTCGGCGGCGACCACGGCGGAGCGCACCATGCCGAGGTCGGTGATCGGCCGGCGGATCTCCGGGTCGTCAACGGTGGCGAGCGCGGCGTGCACCGCCTCCTCGACGGCGTTCGTGGGCCGGATGGCGGAGCCGGTGCCGGAGGCGGCGGCCCCCTGGCCGGGAACGGTTGGCGCAGACATATTCGCCATGCTACGTCGCCGAGCGGGCCGACCGGCTGGCCCACCCGGACGGACGCCCGGCCCGGCGGCGTCCAACCGACGAGAGGGAATCGCACGACGTGGGCGGCAAGTCGGACGTTCAGCCCTGGGTGGGGACATTGGCGATTTGGCGGGTAGACGCCGTACCCGCCCGGGTGCGACGATCGTTGAAGTTCGCCGCGCGCCTAGCCCCTTGAGGCGCGCGGCGTTTCTCTGGTCCGACGTCCTGCGGTGCACGCTGCGGTGCTCTGCGCTGCCGTCGGGTTTGCGATGCGGTGCTCTGTGCTGCCGTCGCCTTCCGGTGCGGTGCTTGGTCGCCCGCCAGCCGCTCCGCCAGGCGCCGCGCTCCCGCTCCGCCGACCGCAGCACGGCCGGCCGGTCAGCGGCGCCGGACCCGGTGCAACCGGAACGGCCGGCGGGTCGGCCGGACCGCGGTGGCCTCGCGTGGCGGGGCGGCGAGCGAGTCGTCCGGCAGGGTCTCTCCGGCGGCCAGCGGCGGCCCGGCCGGGGTCAGCCGGCTGAGCACAGAGCCGGCCCGCCATCGCTCGGCCAGGTCCGCCGGGCTGCCGGAGGCGTTGAGCCGCTTGGCCGCCACCTGGGGGGCCACCGTCGCCCACTGCTCGCTCTCCGGTGCGACCCGGGACACCTCTGCCGACCAGGTGACGATCCGCCCACCGTGGTCGCCGCGCAGCGTCACCGTCGCAGTGTCCGCCTCGGCGAGTCCGGGCGCGGACTGCTCACCGGGACCGCTCACCACGTACAGCCCGCCGTCGAGTGGGACGCACCACAGCGCGACCGGTGGCCGGTCACCGACCGCCACCCAGGCCACGGCGGCCTTTTTCACCGCCTCCGCCACCAGCGGTGAGACCGGGGTCACCTGCTCGTCCGTCACACCCCGCATCCTGCCTCACCCGGGACCGGCACGGAACCCGACGTCGAGGCGGAGCGGGGGTACGTCGAGCAGCCCGAGAACCTCGGTCAGCGAGCTGAGTGCCGGGCCGGTCCAGCCATGGTCCGGGTTGAAGACCAGGTGCGCGTCGAGGTCGGCGGCGGCCAGCCGGATCGCGGTCATCCCGGCTCGGGTGGCGCCGGTGAGTTCCTGGCTGCCGCCGTCGCCGACGTAGAGGCAGTCGCCCGGAGCGAGGCCCAGCCGGTGGCAGGCGGCGAGATAGATCGCCGGATCGGGCTTGCAGACACCCACCTGTACCGAGAAGACCCCCGCGTCGAGCAGAGGCGCGACCGGCAGGCGCGGCAGGAGGGCCGGAAGTTCGTGGGTACAGTCGCTGACCAGCGCGGTACGGGCACCCCGACGCCGTACGGCGCGCAGTACCGTCACCGCCTCGGGACGGAGCCGGGTGTCGGCGCGTACCGCCGCGACCCGGGCCTCGACGGCGGCGCGCAGGTCGGCGGCTGAGGGTCGGACGCCGGTCTGCGCGCAGATCCAGCGCATGGTGTCGGTGGCGTCGCCGAGCGCCCCGGTGGCGCGCAGGTAGAAGGACCGGTCGAGCACCTCGACCAGCGCCTCCACGGCACAGCCGAGCAGCGCGGCGACCACCGCGTGCTGCCGGCCCCGCCGGTTGGCACAGGTGAGGGTGCCGAAGAAGTCGAAGATCACGGCCCGGTACGCGGGTAGGCGGCGCCCCGGCTGCGCCACGACGCGGTCGCCAAGCGGTGCCCCGCCCGGGTCCGGCCGATCCGGTCCTGCTGGCTCGTCCGGGCCGGAGCCGTCCGCGGTGGAGTCGCTCGCGGTGAGGTTGGCCGGGGTGAGGTGGTCCGGGGTGGGGTGGTGGTCCGGGGCGGGTGTGTCCGGGGTGGGGTGGTGGTCCGGGGTGAGGTTGGCCGGGGCGGGACGGTGTTCTGTCGGGGAGGGGAACCGGTATGTGGGCATGGGGGAGCAGCCTCCGAACCGGATGGAGCCAGGCGGATCGGACGATGGTAACGACTTGTCGATCAGTCGGTGGCCCCCAGTGACATGTGAGGATTTCTCCGTGCCCGCCGTCGCATCGTCGCCCCGGACCTCGGTCGACCCGCTGAGCATCGGCGCGGTCACCGTGGCCATCGCGGCGGTCTCGTCGTCCGCGCCGCTGATCGCGTTCGCCGCCGCCCCCGCACTGGCCATCGCCTTCTGGCGCAACTTCCTCGCGGTCGGCGCGCTCGGGCCGGTCGCGGTCTTCCGGCGCCGGGCCGAGTTCCGGGCACTGGCCAGCGGCGCCGGCCGGCGGGACGCGGGCTACTGCGTACTCGCCGGTCTCGCCCTCGCGATGCACTTCGCCACCTGGATGCCGAGCGCCCAGCTGACCTCGGTGGCCGCCGCCACCGCACTGGTGGTCACCCAGCCGGTCTGGCAGGGGCTGATCGCGCTCGGCCAGGGCCGGCGGCTCTCCACGGTCGCCTGGCTCGGCATCGGGCTGGCGGTGGCCGGCGCGATCTGGGCGGTCGGCGCCGACTTCGGGGTCTCCGGTCGGGCCGTCGCTGGTGACCTGCTCGCGGTCGCCGGTGGGATGGCGGCGGCGGTCTACACCGCCCTCGGCGAACGGGTCCGGAACACCATCAGCACCGTTGGCTACACCACCATCTGTTACGGGGTCTGCGCGGCGGCACTACTGCTGGTCTGCCTGGCCGGGGGCGTACGCCTCGGCGGCTACGACGCCGGCACCTGGCTCGCCGTACTCGGGCTGGTGGTGGGGGCGCAACTGCTCGGGCACTCGATGTTCAACTACGCGTTGCGCCGGATCTCGGCGACCACGATCAGCGTGCTCTTCCTGCTCGAAGCGCCGGGTGCCGCGCTGCTCGCCTGGGCCTGGCTGGGGCAGGCGCCCCGGACGGCCGCCCTGCCCGGGCTGCTCCTGCTGCTGGCCGGGGTCGCCGTCGTACTACACGGCGAGGCGCGGGCCGGCCGGCGTCCGGGCACCGGGACGCAGGCGGAACCGCTACCCGCGCCACCGGAGGCGGGGCCCCTGCCGGAGAGCGAGCCGCCCCGGCAGAGCGGGCCACGCTCCGGCAGGGGCACACCGGATCGGCGGAACTGACCTCCGCCGGGACAGCCTCAGGTGCTCGCCGTGGTCGCGAAGAGCACGCCCATGAAGACCAGGTAGCCGAGGAAGAAGAGCAGGCCGAGGGCGACCATCGCGACGGAGACCCAGCCGAGTACCAGGCCGGCGGTGGCGAAGCCGCCGCCCTCCTCGCCGCTCGCCTCGATCTCGGTACGCGCCTTCTTCGACAGATAGATCGCGACCACGCCGACCAGTTGGCAGCTGAACAGGGCGACGATCCCGGTGACCAAGGCGGCGATCGCCATCCCGTTCGTCGGGCGACGGGCCACGTAGGGGTAGCCGGGATAGCCGGGATAGCCCGGCGTCCAACCCGGCTGCGCCGCGCCGGCCTGCCCCGGGTACTGGCCGGGGTCGACGGCCGGCTGCGCGGCGGCGTCCGGGGCGCTGGTGGGCTCGGACGGGTTACCGGTGCTGCCTGGGTTCACGGCGTCTCCTGCTGGTCCGGGTGCTCGGTAGCCGGGTGTCGTAAATGCTCAGTAGCCGCTGTCGTACGACGGCGACGGTTGGTTGGCCAACCAGACGAAGAAGACCACGATGGCGATGGTGGCCAGGACCGCGATAGCGGTGGAGATCCAGCCGACGATGATGCCGGCCTTGGCGAATCCCTCGCCGCCCTCGCCGCGCTCGCGGATCTGCTTGCTGGCGACGTGCCCAAGGATCGCTCCGACGGCACCGAGGTAGCCGCCGAACCCGTAGGCGCAGAGCCCGATCGCACCGACGATGGCGACCACCATCGCGGCGATGGAGAGGCCGTTCGTCGACGGGCCCGGGGTGACGACCGGATAGCCGACCGGCGGATAGCCCGGAGGCATCACCGGCTGGCCGCTGATCGGATCGGTGCCGGCCGGGTACGCCTGGGTCGGGTAGCCGGGGTCGGCCGGATATCCCGGCTGGTGGGGCTGGTGAGGGTTGTCCGCCTGCACCGTGGGGTCCTGGTAGATGGGCTGGTAGCCCGGATCGGGGTAGCCCCCGGGTTGGGCCGGTGGTTGGGCCGGTGGTTGTGCCTGCCAGGACGGATCGCTGGAGTAGGCACTCTGCTGGGGGTCGGTCATTCGAGGTCTCTCACTTCGTCCGTTCGGATGCGTCGCCAGGGTAGTCGGCGTCCGCCAGCCAGGTGTCCCCGCGTCCGGCCTGGCGGGGCGGCCGACGAACCGGGGCCGGTCCCGCCGGACGTGTGGTCGGCGCTGCCACGGCGGTGCGGCGTTGCCCGTATCGGCTGGAACCGGCAGGATCGCGGGCATGGTATTCGACGCGCGTGCCGGGGACAGATCCGGTAATCGGCCTCGTCGGGACGCCACGCGCCCCGCGCTGGCCCGCCGGCCCCGTACCGGCTCGCAGGGCACGGTCTCGCAGAGCATCGACCCGGGCCGGCCGACAGCGCCGGTCGGTGACGCCGAACCGGTGACGATGCGCCTGGACGGGCGGGTGGCGCTGGTCACCGGCGCCGGCAGTCCGGACGGGATCGGGTACGCGACCGCCCGCCGGCTCTGCGCGCTCGGTGCCCGGGTGGCGATCGTCTCGACCACCCGCCGCATCCACGAGCGGGCCACCGAGCTGGGCGCGACGGGCTTCGTCGCCGACCTCACCGACGAAGCCGAGGTCGGCGCGCTGGCCGACGCCATCGTCGAGCAGCTCGGCGAGGTGGAGGTGCTGGTCAACAACGCCGGACTGGCGAGCCGGGCGAGTCCCGAGATCCTCCGGCCGGTCGCCCAGTTGAGCTACGACGAGTGGCACCGGGAGATCGAACGCAACCTGAGCACGGCGTTCCTGTGCAGCCGGGCGTTCAGCGGCGGCATGGCCGAACGGGGCTGGGGACGGATCGTGAACCTCGCCGCCACCGCCGGCCCGGTCAACGCGCTGCCCACCGAGGCCGCGTACGCGGCTGCCAAGGCCGGCGTCGTCGGGCTGACCAGGGCACTGGCGATGGAGATGATCGCCGACGGGGTCACCGTCAACGCGGTGGCGCCGGGGACCATCTACACCGCGGCGTCCACGATGACCGAACTGAAGCAGGGGCTCGGTACCCCGGTCGGCCGCCCCGGCACCCCGGACGAGGTCGCCGCGGCGATCGCCTTCCTGTGCTCGCCGGCCGCCTCGTACATCACCGGCCAGATGCTGGTGGTGGATGGCGGCAACAGCGTGCGGGAGGCGGAGTACCGGTAGCCGGGCCGCCGTCCGCGAGCGGTCCGGCGATCCGGGCCCGCCGTCGTCGCCACGGCCCCTCGATCAGTACGCGCCGCCGTCGCCCTCCGCGCCGGCCCAGCTCACCAGGGCCAGCCAGCCGCAGCAGCCGATCAGGTAGAGCGCGGTGAAGATGTAGCTGAGCACCAGTCCCCAGGTGGCCAGCTGGCCGCCCTGTTCGCCGGTACTGCGGATCTGGCGTCGGGCCAGGTGCCCGAGCACGATGCCGGCCGGCGCGAAGACAAAGGCGAAGACGAGGGAGAGGATCGCCAGCAGATTGATGCCGGGCTGTCGGCCCGGCTGACCGTAGTGGCCGGGCCCGCCCGGGGCACCGGGCTGGCTCGGCTGACCGTGGTGGCCGTACTGGCCCTGGTAGCCGTACTGGCCTGGTTGGCCCTGGTGGCCGTACTGGGCGTGGTAACCGGGTTGGTCCTGGTAACCGGGCTGCTCGGGTTGGCCGGGATAGCCGTACTGACCGGGATAGCCGTACTGGCCGGAGTAACCCGGCGGGTCCGGGTAGCCGCCGTACTGGCCGGGCTGGTCAGCGCGTTCGCCAGAGCCGGATGGGGGCCCTGTCGGGGAACCCTGCGGATCCTGCGGTTCACCGGGCCCTGGGTTGTTCATCGGTGTTCCCCTCCTTACCGGGGGAACGCTACCCTTCGGCGCCGCCTTTCATGGCAAATGTCCGGGATGGCGCGCGGCGAGTGGTGCCGGAGCAGCGGCACACCGGGCTCCGGCGGGACCCTCAGGTACGCCGGGAGAGTCCGCCGGTGGCGCGCTCCACCGCGAGGCAGCGGTCCTCGACGTAGTCGATGCCGGCCTCCTCGGCGATTCGCCGGGCCTCGGCCGAGACGATGCCGAGTTGCAGCCAGACCGCCGGGGCGCCGATCGCGACCGCGTCGCGGACCACCTGCACGGCGTCCTCGGCCGGCCGGAACACGTCGACCAGGTCGACCGGATGCGGGATCTCGGCAAGGGAACGGTAGACCCGCTCCCCGAAGAGTTCGTCCGCCTTCGGGTTGACCGGGATGATCCGCCAGCCGTGCCGCTGCATCTGCGCGGGAACGCTGTGTGCCGGCTTGGCCGGGTCGCGGGATGCCCCGACCACGGCGATCACCCGGGCGTCGGCCAGGATCTGTTGAGGGCTACGCACCTCCCGAGACTAGTGCGGTGGGCACCGACATTCCACCGTGTCCCGGCGGGCCGGGCCGCTGATCAGAGCAGGGTGAGCTGTTCGACCGCGGGCGCCGGGGTCGGCACCCGGCGGGCCTCGCCCGGCTCGCCACGGTGCAGGCCGTACCGGCGGGCCGCCATCCGGACCCGGCCGGTCAGCTCGCGCTGGTATGCCTGCGGCAGGTAGGAGCCCCGCCCGAAGAGGGTCCGGTAACGGGGCACCAGGTGCGGGAACTCCCGGGCCAGCCAGCCCGCGTACCACTCCCGGGCGCCGGGACGCAGGTGCAGCGGCAGCGGGGTGACGCTCACCGCGCCGGCCGCCGCGACCGCGGCCACCGTCTCCTCGATCGACTCGTCGCCGTCGGTCAGCCCGGGCAGGATCGGGGCCATCAGCACCCCGACCGGAAAGCCGGCGTCGGTCAGCCGGCGTACCGCGTCGAGCCGGCGTCGCGGGCTGGGCGTGCCGGACTCGACGGAGCGCCACATCCGCTCGTCGACGAAACCGATCGACATCGAGACGCCGACCCGGGTCACCGTGGCCGCCTCCTGGAGCAGGGGCAGGTCGCGCAGGATCAGGGTGCCCTTGGTCAGGATCGAGAACGGGTTGGCGAAGTCGCGCAGCGCCGCCAGGATCGGCGGCATCAGCCGGTAGCGACCCTCGGCCCGCTGGTAGCAGTCGACGTTGGTGCCCATCGCGATGTGCTCGCCCGACCACTTCGGTGCCGCCAGCTCGCGGCGGACCAACTCGCCCGCGTTGACCTTGACGACCACCTTGCTGTCGAAGTCGCGACCCGCGTCCAGGTCGAGATAGGTATGTGTGCCACGGGCGAAGCAGTTGTGGCTGACCACCCCGTTGGCGACGAAGTCGCCGGTGCCGGTGGTGATGTCGTAGAGCTGGAGCTCCCGGTCGAGCGGCTCGATCCGGCGGATCCGCAGCGCCGCCCGGCTGCCGAGGATCGTCCCGTCGAGCCCGCCGACGGGGATGTCGGCGGGACCGGGGGTGGCCCGGCCGGTGCCGACCAGGCTGTCGGTGATCGCCAGGTAGGGCCGGGGAGGTTCGCCGGGCAGCGCGGCGACGACGTGCTTCCAGCCGCGCGGGGTGAGGAACCGGTGGTCGCCGCTGGCGGTCAGCTCGGTGCCGTCCGCCAGGACGATCCGGTACGCCGGCTTCACCGTCGACCAGTGCGCCAGCACCTCGGTCCGGACGTAGCGCCGGTGGTTGCCCTGCGCGACCGTGCCGTAGATCTGGTCGCCGATCCGCAGCTCGGCCAGGGCCCGGGTGCGCCCGTCGGCGAGCAGGATCGCGGTGTCGCCGGCCAGGCAGTAGGCGCAGGCGTGGCTGCACCCGCGGTAGGGGTTGATCGTCCACTGGAACGGCACCCGCGAGGCGCCGGGCACCCGGTTGATGATCGACCTGGCATGCACCTCGTAGAACGTCATCCCGGCGAAGCCCGGGGTGTCGAAGGTGCGGACGGTCGCGCCGGGCAGCGCCAGCGGCAGGGGTGGAGCCGCCGGCGCCGCCCCCGGAGGGGTACCGCTGTCGGGGGGAGCCGACGTCAGGTTTTCCCAGCGCATGGCCATTATTCGAACATACGTACGAGTCGCTGTGCAACTCGCCGCGCCGGGCTTACCGGCCGGCGGGCGGTCCGCTGCTCTCCCGGCGGACCAGCTCCGCGGCGACGTGTTCGATCTGTGGGGTGTTCAGCGGCTCGGGAGGTTGCAGCGCGAGGGTCATGGCCCGGGCTCCCATGTCGGCGAGGGGCAGCCGGATCGTGGTGAGCGCGGGCGTCACGTCCCGGGCGATCGGCATGTCGTCGAAGCCGACCACACTGATCTGGCCCGGTACGTCGATGTTCCGGGACCTCAGCAGCGCGAGGACGCCGATCGCCATCGAGTCGTTCAGCGCGACGACGGCGGTGACCTCGGGGTGGGTCTCCAGCAGCGTGGCGGTGGCGGTGACACCGCCCGAGCGGTCGAAGTCGGCGTAGACGATCTGCCGTGCGGTGAGCTTCTGGCCGTGTTCCCGGGCGGCCCGGCGCAGCCCGGCGAGCCGGTCGGTGGTGGTGGTCAGGCGTCGGGGCCCGGCGACGACCCCGATCCGGGTGTGCCCGAGGCCGTACAGTTCGGCGCCGATCAGGTAGCCGCCGGCCTCGTTGGCCGGGATGACCGCGTGTCCGCTGTGCTCGTGCCGGCCGATCACCGCGACGTGCCCACCGGTGGACTGGTAGACCCGCAGCTTGGCGTCGAGGGTGTTGGTGAACTGCTCGTCGTGGTAACCGGAGCCGGCCAGGATGATCGCGGCCGCCTGGTTGGCTCGGAGCAGCTCGACGTACTCCAGTTCCTTGTCCGGGTCGCGGTAGGTGTTGCAGATGATGACCAGCCGGCCGTGCTCGGTGGCCACCCGTTGCAGCCCTCGGGTGATCTCCGAGAAGTACGGGTCGGAGACGTCGTGCACGATCACGCCGACCGCGCTGCGATGGCTACGGGCGAGCTGCTGGGCGTGCGCGTTCGGGACGTACTGCAGTTCCTCGACCGCCGCCAGCACCCGCTCGCGGAGCGCGTCGGTCACCGGCTTGGGACTGCCGTTGATGATCCTCGACGCGGTGGCGGGTGACACGCCGGCCCGCCGTGCGACATCCGCCAGAGTGGCCATCGACTGCGTCCTTCCCCGACCGCCCGGTGGCCGGTTGCAGGTGAGAATAGCGCGGCGCGACCCGGGAGATTCGCGGCCGTCGAGGGGCGGGGTGACCCGGGCGGCTGAAGATCACCGGCGGGCCGGCAGGCTCTTGCCCGAATCGGAAAGGAGTCGGTAGCGTAATCCGGGAAAGCGCTTACCGACGTACGGCGTGCTCCACCGCGACCATCGCGCGCCAGGACGACCCCACCGCACCACGTACCCCCGCGCGCTCGACGAGTGGCACCCGCGGATCAGCCAGCCTTGAGGAGGCGACGTACATGGGCCGCACCACGATCGGCATCGTGCTCAACGGCGTGACCGGCCGGATGGGCTACCGGCAGCACCTGGTCCGGTCACTGCTCGCCATCCGGGAGCAGGGCGGGCTGGCACTGCCCGACGGTCGCCGGCTCTGGCCGGAACCGATCCTGGTCGGCCGCAGTGAGATCAAGCTCCAGGAGATCGCCCGGCGGCACGGGCTCACCGAGTGGAGCACCGACCTGCCCGCCGCGCTGGCCCGTCCGGACGTGCAGGTCTACTTCGACGCGCAGGTCACCGCCCAGCGGGAGAAGGCGCTGAGGCTGGCGATCGAGGCCGGCAAGCACATCTACACCGAGAAGCCGACCGCCGAGGACCTCTCCGGGGCGATCGAGCTGGCCCGGCTCGCCGACGCCGCCGGGATCAAGCACGGCGTCGTGCAGGACAAGCTCTTCCTGCCCGGCCTGCGCAAGCTCGACCGCCTGGTCAAGGGCGGCTTCTTCGGTCGCATCCTCTCGGTGCGCGGCGAGTTCGGCTACTGGGTCTTCGAGGGCGACTGGCAGCCGGCCCAGCGGCCGTCCTGGAACTACCGGGCTGCCGACGGCGGCGGCATCACCGTCGACATGTTCCCGCACTGGCACTACGTGCTGGAACAGATCTTCGGCCGGGTCGCGGCGGTGACCGCGCACGTCACCACGCACATCCCGCAGCGCTGGGACGAGGCCGGCGAGCGCTACGACGCCACCGCCGACGACGCCGCGTACGGCATCTTCGAGATCGAGCGGCCCGGACAGTCCGGTCGGATCGTGGCCCAGATCAACTCCTCCTGGTCCGTCCGGGTCTACCGGGACGAACTGGTCGAGTTCCAGGTCGACGGCACCGAGGGCAGTGCGGTGGCCGGGCTGCGCAACTGCCGGATCCAGCATCGTGGCTCCACGCCCAAGCCGGTGTGGAATCCGGACCTGCCGGCGACCGAGGACTTCCGGTCACAGTGGCAGGTCGTACCGGACAACGAGGAGTTCGACAACGGCTTCAAGGCGCAGTGGGAGCTGTTCCTCCGGCACGTCGTCGCCGACGAGCCGTACAGCTGGGACCTGTGGGCGGGCGCCCGGGGCGTGCAGCTCGCTGAGCTGGGACTCGCCTCCGCCCGGGACGGCCGGCGCATCGAGATCCCGGCCCTCGACGGCGAACCCACCAAATGAGCGCGGTCCCGGCGCGGTTCTCGTTCAACCAGGCCACCGCCAAGTACTGGCCGATCCCGGAGCTGGTCGACGGCTGCCTGGCGGTCGGGGTGACCCAGGTCGGGCTCTGGCGGGAGGAGACCCTCGCACACGGCCTGGAGAAGACCGCCACGCTGATGCGCGAGTCCGGGCTCGCGGTCACCTCGCTGTGCCGGGGTGGTTTCTTCCAGACCCCCGACTGGTACGACGAGAACCGCCGCGCGATCGACGAGGCCGCCACCCTCGGGGCGCCGGTACTGGTGCTGGTCTCCGGCGGCCTGCCGGACGGCAGCCGGGACCTGGACGCGGCCCGCGCGCACGTCGGCGAGGCGATCGGCGAGTTGGTGCCGCACGCCCGCGCCGCCGGGGTACGGCTGGCGATCGAGCCGCTGCACCCGATGTACTGCTCCGACCGCTGCGTCGTGTCCACCCTTGGCCAGGCGCTGGACCTGGCCGCGCCGCATCCCGCCGAGACGGTCGGGGTGGTGGTGGACACCTACCACCTCTGGTGGGACGACCGGGTCTGGGCGCAGATCGTCCGGGCCGGCCGGGAGGAGCGGATCGCCTGCTTCCAGGTCGCCGACTGGGCCACCCCGCTGCCCGAGGGGGTGCTGCTCGGCCGGGCGCTGCCGGGCGACGGCCGCGTGGAACTGCGCCGGTTCCGGGAGGCGGTGGACGCCGCCGGCTACCGGGGGCCGATCGAGGTCGAGGTCTTCAACGCCGAGGTGTGGGCCCGGCCCGGCCCGGAGGTCCTCGACCGCACGCTGGCGGGTTATCTCGCCCACGTGGATTAGTCGGCACCGTCGCGCCGGAGGAGACTGGTGGCATGGACCAGCCCACCTTCGTGTACGACGGCGACTGCGCCTTCTGCACCACCTGCGCCGAGTTCATCGGGCGGCGGATCCCGACCGGGGCCAGGGTGCTGCCCTGGCAGTTCGCCGACCTCGACGCGCTCGGGCTGACCGCCGCGCAGTGCGAGGAGGCGGTCTGGTGGGTCGGCACCGACGGCGTACGCGCGGCCGGGCCGGACGCGATCGCTCGGCTGCTCGGCGCGAGCCGCCCCGGCTGGCGGCTGCTCGGCGCCGGCCTTCGACTGCCCCCGGTACGCCTGCTCGCCTGGCCGGCGTACCGCTGGGTTGCCCGCAACCGGCACCGGCTGCCGGGCGGTACGGCGGCCTGCTCGCTGCCGCAGGCGACCCGGGACCGGCTCTACGGCGCGGCCGGCGAGGGCGCGGCCGGCGGCTCCGTCGGGAGCGGTTCGGCGTCCTGACCGTGCAGGTGGGCGCCGGCCCGGTGGTCACCGTCACCGCGTTGGACACCTCGGCGGACGAGCCGGCGCAGCCGTTCGACCGGGCGTAGCCGCTCCAGCGGCAGGAAGCTGGTCATCGCCACCAGGTGCGGGGCGAACGAGATCGTGATGGTGGCGATGGTGACCAGGTGGAACGAGTAGAAGAACCCGACCACGGCCTGCCGCCAGCGCGGTGACACCACGAACACCAGCGGGCTGAGCAGCTCGAACGCGATGATCCCGAACTGTGCCGCGATCAGCAGGTACGGCACCTGGGCGATCAGGTCGGCCAGCTCGGTGCCGCGCCGGATGATCGCCCGGGCCAGTACCGAGCCGGTCATCCACTCCAGCCCGCCGAACCGGAGCTTCGCCCAGGCGGCGAGGAAGTAGGTGCAGACCACCGCGATCTGGGTGACCCGCAGCGCCCAGCCGGCCGCCTCGCTTTCGGTGCGGTCCCCGTGCCGGGCCCGGCCCACCGTCGGCAGCACGGCGAGCGCCACCAGGAAGGCGAACCGGTCGTGGTCCACCTTCCCGTAGCTCATCGCGATGACCATCCACTCGAAATAGAGCGCGAAGACGGCCCAGCCGAGTGCCCGGGGCGCCCGCCCGGTCGCGGCGGCGAGCGCGAGCAGCAGCAGCGCCCAGAAGATGAGGTTGACCAGCGGCGGGGTCGGGGTGGGCAACGGGAGCAGCCGGCCCACGAAGAGCGGCTGGTACAACTCGCCGGGGATGCTGGCCTTGTCGCGGATCCAGGGGGTGAAGACCAGCAGGTCCGCGGCGACGAAGAGGTAGACCAGGGTACGGAAGGCGGCCACCCGGCCCCGGGGGACCGGCTCGGTCAGCCAGCCCGACACGGCGGCGCCGATCCGTCGCGACGTGTTCACGGGGCCGCCTGCCACCGGACCACCGTCTCGTCGACGGCGTTGCCGGTCGGCCGGCCGTCGGTGACGCCGTGCCAACGGATCACGATGCGTACCTCGACGATCGGCGGTGCGTCCGGGTGCCGTTGCGCGTACGCGTCGGCGACCCGGCGCAGCAGGGTGGGGTCGGCCTCGTACCGGCCCTGCTGGCCCTCGATCTCGGCACGGCGGATGCCGGTGCTCTGCTCGCCGAGCCCGACCACCGCGCCCGTGGCGTCGACCCCCTCGATCCGGGTGTCCGGGGCGGGGTCGTCCGGCGGGTTGGAGCCGGCGTACATCCGGAAGGGGCCGAACGGGAAGTGGTCGTCCTGGCCCCAGAGGGTGCCGGCGAGCAGCACCGCGCCGGCCAGCAGGGTGAGGCCCACCCGGATGTTCCGGCTTCGCCTCGGCAACGCGTCCATCGGTTCGAGACCTTACGCGCTGGCCGCAAGTCCCGGGACCGTCGGTTCGGCCGCCCAGGCGCCGACGGGTCACGGGGACGGCTCCGGCCGGACACCCGGGTTCGGTGTCCGGCCGGAGCGCGGTCGTGCTACGTGATGCTCGTCGAGGAAGGCTCAGTGGCTGTGTTCGGCGAGCTGCTTGCGTACGTCGTCCATGTCCAGCGCCTGCACCTGCTCGATCAGCGACTCCAGCGCCGACTCCGGCAGGGCACCCGGCTGGGCGAAGACGATCACGCCGTCCCGGATCGCCATGATCGTGGGGATGGACCGGATATCGAACTTGGCGGCGATCTCCTGCTGCGCCTCGGTGTCCACCTTGCCGAAGACGATCTCCTGGTGCTTCTCCGAGGAGCGCTCGTAGACCGGAGCGAACCGCTTACACGGGCCGCACCAGTCCGCCCAGAAGTCCACCAGCACGATGCCCGGTTGTTCGGTCACCTCGTCGAAGTTGGCTGTGGTCAGCTCAACGGTCGCCATTGATCACTCCGATCACCGCAATTTGGCCTACGACTGGGAAACCCACCCGGCCCTCTCAGAATTCCCCGGTGGGGCGGATCGAAACGGTCCTCGTGCGGCGGCTCACGTTCCGCTTCGGGCATCGACACCTATTGGTTGGCCGGCTGCCCGCGGAGTGAAACAAGGTTGACACAGTCTAGTTACCGACAGTTATGGGAGCGTTTCCAAGCCTTCCGCTGGCCACTCCGGGTGTGATCCGGAAATCTGCCGGTTGGCAAGCGGAAACAGGTGACATAACGGATACCCGGGCGAGCGGATCTGCTCACGTTCCGTAACATTACAAAAAGGTAACTGTGACCCCCATCTCGTGTCGGACTCTTCTGTCAACCGGGTCGGGTCGGGCAGAATCTTCCCCATCAGAGCGTGGGCGGCGGGTGCCGGGGAGGGCCCCGCCGCTCATTGCGTCCGGGGTCGGTTTCGCCACCCGGCGCCACCCGGCAAACGCTTCCGGATTCCAGATTTCGACCCATGACGCGGCCGTGCTCGCCGCGCGGAACGCCAACATCGCCGGCCTAGGTTCCGTGCCCGGACCATATGGCCGGTCGCGTGACGGCAGGGCCGACACCGGTACCACCACTTTTCGGGTGGAACCGGGCCTTCTGCCTATCGGCGGCTTATGCTGGCCCGGGAGGCGCCATGAGTCACACCGGATCTCCGGACTCGCCCGGTGCCACGCACGGTGCCTGGCGAGCCACCATCACCGGCTACCCGCCCGACGACTGGCAGCTGCTCGTCCGGCTACCCGGCCGGGTGATCGTCGCGGCCTCGTCGGCTCGGCCGGACAACCCGGTCCGGGCGGTCACCGAGGGACTGGCGGGCCTGGACGGGATCGCCGCCGGGCGGTCGTTCGACAGCGAACTGGTCCGGGCGGTGGTCGCCGCCATCTACGCGGAGTCCGACGACGGCCACTCCGGGCCGGTTCGTACCGGGCAGCCCGACGATGGGCTCGCCGATCTGCTCCGGTCCTGCCGGGCCGCGGTCGAGACACTGGCCCGGCACGCCGATCCGGCCGACTCGGCCGCCTACCGGCAGTGGGTGCAGTCGGTCGCGGCCCGGGTCTGCCGGGCGGCCGGTACCGACGGCCGGCCCCGACCGTTCGGCGATCCGGTGGATCCGGACCAGCGCCGGGTACTGGACCAGCTCGGCGAGGCGCTGGGACTGCGCTCCACCGGCTGACCGCCGGTGCGTACCCTCGGCAACCGTGGAGGGTGTCGAGGTCGAGCCGGCGGTCGTCGAGGTCGAGCCGGAGGTCGGAGTCGGGCCGTGGCCGGGCGAGCCGCCCACCGATCCCCGGTACGACCCGGAACTGCTGCGCCACGGCGACCGGCGCAACGTCGTCGACGGGTACCGCTACTGGCGGCGGGAGGCGATCGTCGCCGACCTGGACCTGCGCCGGCACGACTTCCACGTGGCGATCGAGAACTGGCAGCACGACTTCAACATCGGCACCGTGGTCCGGAACGCCAACGCCTTCCTCGCCGCCGAGGTGCACGTGGTGGGGCGACGGCGGTGGAACCGGCGGGGTGCGATGGTGACCGACCGCTACCAGCACGTCCGGCACCACGAGACGATCGAGGCGTTCCTGGCCTGGTGTCGCGGCACCGACCTGCCGGTGATCGGCATCGACAACCTGCCCGGGTCCCGGCCGCTGGAGAGCGCGGTGCTGCCGCGCCGCTGCGTACTGCTGTTCGGTCAGGAGGGTCCGGGGCTCTCCGAGCCTGCCCGGCTCGCCTGCCCGGCGGTCTACTCCATCGCCCAGTACGGCTCGACCCGGTCGATCAACGCCGGAGTGGCCAGCGGGATCGCCATGCATGCCTGGATCCGCGCCTACGGCGCCCAGCCGCCGGACAGTCCCGGCTGACCTGGGCGGAGGCGTCCCGACCGTACGCGGAACGACCGAAAAGGCCGGTTCGCCTTGACTCGGCGCACCGGTGCGGGGACTGTAGTTCTCGTGGGTGTCGCGGTCAGCTGTCCACGGTGCGGCGGTCCGGTCCGACCACCGGACCTGATGCACACTGCCTGGCGGTGTCAGGACTGCGGTCCGGTCGCCCCGCTGCACGTCGCGGAGCACATCGGGCCGGAGATCGTCGCCAGCGCCGTCGACCACATCGTCGAGCAGCGCGGCTCCGCAGAGCTGTCGGGCGCCTCGGGCGCGCGGGCCGGCTCCCCGATGCCGCTCTGGTGCCCCTGGCCGCTCCCGCAGGGCTGGATGATGACCGGGGTCGGCTGGGCCGGTGACGATCGTGGCGGCGTACGCGCGACCGTGGTGGCCTGCACCGGGCCGGAGCCGCTCGGCGGCGGCCCCGCCGACCTGGTGCTGGTCGCCGAGGAGCCCGGCGTCGGCCTGGGCACCCGGCTGGCCGGCGCCACCGGCGTCGACCCGGGGCCGCAACTCGCCGAGGCGCTGACCGAGCCCGGCCCAGGGTCCGCCGGAAGGGTCGCGCACGCCAAGATCCGGGCCGGCGGGCACCCGACTCCACTTTGGTCGGTCAAATCTCCGACAGACCGGAGTGCCTACGCCGGTGAAGCTCGGGGGATCTGGCTCTATGCGATAGCCTGGCCGGCGAGTGCGGGTTACCTCCTCGCGGAAGACGTCGAACTGCACGACCTGACCGAGTGGACACCCCCCGAGCTCGTGTACGGTGCTCCGTCCCCCTACCTGCACGGGAGGGTCTGATATGGCCAGCCAGGCTGGGGCGGAGGGCGTATGTGGATTATTTCCCACAGGACACCCGACTGATACTCTGGGTTTTGCCGGGGTTCGCAACCCGGTGCCGCACGGAGGGATGGCCCGCCATGGTTAAAAAGGTCCTCACCTGGGGCGGTATCGCCTTCCTGGTTTTCTTCATCGCCTACCAGCCCTCCTCCGCCGCCGACGTCTTCAAGTCGCTCGGCGGCAGCCTGCTGGACGTTGCCCAGGGCTTCGGCGACTTCTTCACCGACCTCGTCGCTTAACCGTCCATGGGCAATCCGTCGGGTGAACCCCCCGAGCCCGAGGACGACGACGAACGCCGACGGCGCGATCGGGACACCGAGCCGATCCCCCGGGTCCAACCCGACGACGGGCCGGCGTTCGGCACCGGCCCGGGCTACTCCGACGGGCCCTCCTATTCGGACGGGCCTGCCTACGCGGACGACATCGGCTACGGCGAGGGCCGGGCCGGCACCCGGGGTTGGGTCCGGGATCCGGACCAGGGCCCGGAGATCTCCGAGGAGGAACTCGCCGGCCTCCGGGTCGACGCCTCGGGGATGCCGCTGGGCCCGCGCCGGGTCCTGCCGCTGGAGGACGAGCCGACCTCGCTGGTGGCCCGCTACCTCTTCCCGACCGAGCGCTACCGGGGCGAGTGGAAGCGGCACAAGATCTACCTCGCCACCCCGCTGCTCGTCGGGCTGCTCGCCACCTTCGTGCTCGGCTACCTCTCCGGCTTTCTCGCCGGCCAGGAGGTCGGCGCACTGACCACCGTCGCGGTGCTGATCTGGCTCGGCATCATGGGCTGGGTCGCCTGGAGGGTGGCGGACTGGTATTTCGACCGGTTCATCCTGACCAACAAGCGGGTGATGGTGGTCAACGGGATCATCACCCGCCAGGTTGCGATGATGCCGCTGCTGCGGGTCACCGACATGAAATACGAGCAGTCCCCGCTCGGCCGCGCCCTCAACTACGGCACCTTCGTACTGGAGTCGGCCGGTCAGGAACAGGCGCTCCGGGAGATCAAGTATCTTCCCAACCCCAACGAGCTCTACCTGCGCGTCGTCGAGGAGATGTACGAGCCGCAGGCGGTCGAGGCCCGGCTGGGCAAGGAGGCCGAGGAGGCCAGTGCCGACGACGGCGCCTGACGCCCGGCCCGGCATCTCCTGCCCGAACATCGGGCTGACTCGCACCTTTCCGCCGTAGACCTGCGGGTACGGCTTGTGGCAGCCTTTCCAATTGGCACCGGCGGGGGGAGGCGGCAGTGGCGCCGAAGCACTCGGTGGACGAGGAGTTCCGCGAGTTCGTCGCGGCCCGCTCGGCGGCCCTGCTGCGTACGGCGTACCTGTTGGCCGGGGACTGGGCGACCGCCGAGGACCTGTTGCAGACCGCGTTGACCAAGACGTACCTGGCCTGGAAGCGGCTCGGTGAGATCGAGGCGGTCGAGCCGTACGCCCGAAGAGTCCTGATCAACACGGCAACCAGCTGGTGGCGGCGGCGCTGGCACGGCGAGCGCCCCACCGAGGTGCTGCCCGAGCGACCCGCACCGGACCAGATCGAGGAGCAGCTCGAACGCGACCGGTTGTGGCGACACGTCCGTACCCTGCCGGTTCGGCAGCGGGCCGTGCTGGTGCTCCGGTTCTACGAGGATCTTTCCGAGGCACAGACGGCCGCGCTGCTCGACATCTCGCCCGGCACGGTGAAGAGCCAGACCTCCCGGGCCCTCGCCACGCTCCGGCGCCGGCTCGGCGGCGAGGCCGGTAGCGGGGCGCCGCAGGGCGAGGAGGGGCTGGCCTCGGCACCCGTCGCGGAGGCCGGCGCCGACGGTGGTCGCTTCGCACCCGCCCAGCAGGCGTTCGGCCAACCTCCTGGCACCCTGCCGGAGCTGCCCAGACCGCGCCAGGTCGGCGCCCGGCGGCCGGCCGCGCTGGCGGTGCCGGCCCCGCCCGTTCCGGCGGTCGGAGCGGAAGCGTGACGGCCGTGCTGGAAGATGCGCTGCGCGACATGTTCGCCGCCCAGGTCGAGACACCGCCGGTGGCCGACGACCCGGCCGGCACCGTGATCCGGCGGGGCCGGGTCAGCCGCCGGCGCCGGGCCGTCGGCTCGCTGGTCGCGGTCGCGGCCGCGCTGGTGCTGGTCACCGCCGGCGCCGCATCGCTCGGCCGCTGGCTGCCACACCGGCCGTCGGCCGGGACCGCCGCCGGCTTCGACGTGGACTCGCTCGCCGAGGTGACGGTCGGGCCGGTGGAGCCGCCGACCCCCGGCCGGGACACCAGGGTCGGGCTCGACATCCGCAGCGGTGCACAGCTCTGGACCACCGACGGCCGGCGGCTGAGCCTGGCCGGCGTCGGCGAGGTGACCCGGATCTACCGGGTGCCCGGCGGCTGGGTGTACGCCGGGGCCAAGCAGGTCAGGTTCCTCCGACCCGACGGCACCTCGGTGGCGCTCAGCGGCGAGAACGACCGGTGGGCGTTGAGCACCGACGGCGACCGGTTGGCCTTCCAGCTCGACACGACGCTGTACCTCGCCCGGGTCGGCGCGACCGGGCTCGCCCTGATGGGCGACGTCGAGGTGCCGGCCGGCACCTGGCCGGTCGCGGTCACCGCCGACCGGGTGGTGGTCTCCGACGGATCCCGCGGCTACGGCCTCGTCGACCTGGCCGGGCGGGGTCGGACGTCGCCCCGCAACGCCGACGTGACCGCGATCTACGGTGTACGCGGCGACGGCCTGATCGGGCTGGTCCGAGCGGCGAACGGCACCGGACGCTGCCTGGCCAGGCTTGCCACGACCAACGGGAAACTGCAACCGGTACGTACCGGCGGGTGCGGGTTCGGCCTGGGCTCCGAGGTGTCCGACGGCGCGCTCGCCCCGGGCGGCCGCTGGCTCGCCGAGCGGCGCGGTGCCGAGGTCGTGCTCGTCGACGTCGACCGGGCACTGGACGGCGGGCGGACCACGCTCTCCTGCCCGGCCGCCGGTGCCGGGCCGCCGGTCTGGGCCGACGACCGGACGGTGGTCACCGGAGGGGACGGCGAGCAGGTCGTCCGCTGCCGTACCGACGGCGCCGAGGAGACCGTACCGCTGCCCGACGGCGTGTCGCAGGACTGGCAGCTCGTGCCGACGCTGACCGCATTGGCCGGCGGCCGGTAACCTCGGCCCGGTGACGTCCCGTCAGCCCGAGGCGCCCGACACCGGTCGCCGGCTCCGGATCGACCTGCATGCCCACTCGACCGCCAGCGACGGCACCTACACCCCCGAGGAACTCGTCCGAGCCGCCCGGGCGACCGGACTCGACGTGCTGGCCATCACCGACCACGACACCACCGGAGGCTGGGAGCGGGCCGCCGCCGCCCGGCCGCCGGGGCTCGCCCTGGTCCGGGGCGCCGAACTCTCCTGCCGCTGGTACGGCACCGAGCCGCCGATCCCGCTGCACCTGCTCGGCTACCTCTTCGACCCGGAGTCGCCGGAGTTGGCCGCCGAACTGGCCCGGGTTCGCGCCGCCCGGGAGGTACGGGCCGAACGGATCGTCAAACTGCTGCGGGCCGACGGCATCGACGTCGACTGGGCGGAGATCCGGGCCGCTGCCGGCGGCGGCACGGTGGGCCGGCCGCACATCGCGCGGGCGCTGATCCGGGCCGGCCTGGTGGCGACGACCGCCGAGGCGTTCACCCCGAACTGGCTCGGCGAGCGCTACCGACTGCCCAAGGACGACATCGAGGTGTTCCGGGCGGTCCGGCTGGTGCGGCAGGCCGGCGGGGTGCCGGTGATGGCACATCCGCGGGCGACCCGCCGGGGGCGGATCGTGCCCGACTCGCTGATCGTCGAGCTGGCCGCGGCCGGGCTCGCCGGGCTGGAGGCGGAGCACGAGGACCACTCCCCGGCCGAACGGGACGCCGTACGGGCCCTCGCCGCCGAGCTGGGACTGCTGATCACCGGCTCCTCCGACTTCCACGGCGCGCACAAGACCGTGCGGCTCGGCGCGCACACCACCGAGGTCGGGGCGTACCAGCGGATCCTTGCCGCGGCCACCGGGGTCGGCGTACTCACCGACCCGGACTGACCTCGGCCGCCCCCTCCCGGCGCCCGGCTAACGTGATCACGTGAACATGAAGCTGCTCGGCGAGGTCCTGCTGACCCTGCTGGTGATCACAGACCCGCCGGGCATGGTGCCGATCTTCCTCGCCCTGACCGGCCAGATGCCGGCCCGGGACCGGGTGCGCGCCGCGTGGCAGGCGGTGGCGCTCGCCCTGGGGGTGATCGTCGTGTTCGCGGTCGCCGGCCAGACCCTGCTGGACTACCTGCACATCGACCTACCGGCGTTGCAGGGCGCCGGTGGACTGCTGTTGCTGCTGGTCGCGCTGGAGTTGCTCACCGGAAAGGCCGACGACCCCGGCCAACAGAGCACCTCCAACATCGCGCTGGTGCCCCTCGGTACGCCCCTGCTGGCCGGTCCCGGCGCGATCGTCGCCACCATGCTCTTCGTGCAGCGGGCCGAGGGTACGGCGGATTACCTGGCGATCGCGGTCGGCATCGTCGCGGTGATGGTCGCGGTCTGGCTCATTCTGCGCTTCTCCGGGATCGTGGTCCGGGTGCTCCGACCGGCCGGGATCGAGGTGCTGACCCGGATCGCCGGGCTGCTGCTCGCCGCGATCGCGGTGCAGTTGATCGCCGACGCGGTCGCCGCCTTCGTCACCGCACACCTCGGTACCTCCTGACCGGCCCTTCCCGCTGCTCTGCCCGTCCGGACGCCTGCCCTCCCCGATGCTCGCAGCTTTCCCGATGCCGCCGTTCCCGGTGGGGCCTCTTCGGCTCGTGGTCCGGCGGCGCCGGAGTGTCGGACCGGCATGGCAGGATCGGGGCGTGCGAAGGCCATCGTCCGCTGGCAGAAGTCAATCGTCCGCCGGCAACCAGACTCCTCGACCGCGCGGCGCCCAGCCGGAGCAGTTGGGATTCGAGGGGATGCCCGAGCGCCTCTTCGTCTGCACGCCGAGCCGGCTCGGCGCGTACACGGACTGCCCTCGCCGCTACCGCTACTCCTATGTCGACCGGCCCGCGCCGCCCAAGGGGCCGCCCTGGGCGCACAACTCGCTCGGCGCGAGTGTGCACACCGCACTGCGCAACTGGTATGCGTCGGCCCCCGACCGTCGCCGCCCGGAGGCGCTGCCGACCCTGCTCAAGGGCACCTGGGTCCGGGAGGGCTACCGCGACGAGGAGCAGGAGCGGGCGGTCTTCCGCCGGGCCCTGGAGTGGCTGGAGTCCTACGTGGAGACGCTCGACCCCGCCGACGAGCCGGTGGGGGTGGAGCGGGTGGTCGCGGTCAAGACCGCCGTGCTGGCCTTCAACGGCCGCGCCGACCGGATCGACGCACGTCCAGGCCCGGACGGCCCGGAGCTGGTGATCGTCGACTACAAGACCGGGCGGAGCGGTCTCGACGCCGACGACGCCCGTGGCTCCCAGGCGCTCGCGCTCTACGCCTACGCCGCCGAGCGGGTCTTCCGGAAGCCCTGCCGCCGGGTCGAGTTGCACCACCTGCCGACCCGGACGGTGGCGGGGCACGACCACACCGAGGAGTCGCTAGCCCGGCAACTCGGCCGGGCCGAGGACACGGCGCGGGACATCATCGCCGCCGAGCGGGCGGTCGCCGACGGCACCGACCCGGACGAGGCCTTCCCGGTCGCGCCCGGCATCCGGTGCGGCTGGTGCGACTACCGCCGCAGTTGCCCGGCCGGCGCGGACGCCCCCGACCGCGAACCCTGGTCGGCGGTGGAGCGGGCACTCGCACCCGCCGACCCGGGCGGCCCCGCCGGAGCGGCCTGACGCGCGGGTGGCGGATCAGCCGTGGGTGGCGGGATCAGTCGTCGGTGGCACGGCGTGACTGGCAACTCGGGCAGAGGCCCCAGTAGGTGACCTCGGCCTCGTCGACCTCGAAGCCGTACGCGGTCACCGGCGCCAGGCAGGGTGCCGGGCCGACCGCGCAGTCCACGTCGGCGATCTCGCCACAGCCCCGGCAGACGACATGGTGGTGGTTGTCGCCGGCCCGCGCCTCGTAGCGGGCGGGCGATCCGGCCGGCTCGATCCGGCGGGAGAGCCCCGCCCGGGACAGCGCACCGAGCACGTCGTAGATCGCCTGGGTGGAGACCGAGTCGAGCCGTTCCCGGACCCGCTGGGTGATCTCGTCCACCTCCAGGTGCCCGCCGGCCGCCAACACCTCAAGAACGGCGAGGCGCGGCCGGGTGACCCGAAGGCCCCTCGACCGGAGCAGTTCCTCGCCAGTCATTCCACTATCACAGCACGTCGATGGGACCCCAACAAGGCGGACGCGGGCCTATCGTGGCCACCGCCACAGGCGTACGGCGTCGCGCCGGTGATGGAACCGGCGTGAACCGGTCCGGCTCGATCCTCGTGTACCGGGGTAGGTCGCGGATGTCGTGACCGAATTTTCGTACCCTCAGGGTCTCCCGTCGGGAGAGGCAGAAGGAGGCGTCGGTGTTCAGGGAAGTCATGGGTCTCCCCGCACACGTGCTGTTGGTGCACGCGGCCGTCGTCTTCGTGCCGCTGCTCGCGTTGGTCTCCACCGGGTACGCCGTACTGGCCCGGTCCCGGTTCCGCAGCCGGCTCGACTGGGCGGCGGCGGTACTGGCGGTGGCGGCACCGGCCTCCGCCTTCTTCGCGATGCGGTCCGGCGAGGAACTGCAGAAGGTGCTGATCGCCAAGAACTACGGCCCGGAGATCCTTCAGAAGGTGGTGGAGCACCAGGGCTACGGCGAGTTGACGTTCCGGTGGAGTCTCGCCCTCGGCGTGGTGACGCTCGCGCTCCTCGCCGTCACCGGCACCCGGGCCCGGGCCCGGTCCGTGCCCGGTTGGCTGGGCCTGCTGCTCGGCGCGGTCGTGGTGGTGCTCGCCGCGGTGAACGTCTGGTACGTCTACCTCACCGGGGACACCGGCGCCGAGGCGGTCTGGCAGGGCGTCGTCTGACCCCACCCATCCGGCGACCCGACCGGCGCGTCCGGTCGTTCAGGACGCGTTCGGTCGGTCAGAACAACGCCCGCGAGCAGAGCAGGCACATCAGCACCAGCACCACCGCGCCGCCCACCAGGCCGATGCCGTAGGTCAGCGTCCGCGCGTTCCCCTCCTCGGCGTCCAGGGCGAGGTGGTCCTGGGCCGGCAGCGGTCGTGGCGGTGCCGGCTGTACGTGCAGCGGTGGACGCCAGCCCGGCGGTGGAGCACTGCTCGGCGGCGGGCCGGGGTAGTGGATCTCGGGTCGTACCGGTGGCGGCGCCGGGGACGCCGCGGCGGACTCCGGGGAGTCGGCGGGCGGCCCGGTGGGTCGACGCCAGAAGGCGTCATCGGCGGAGTTTCCGCTCTGCGTCGTCACGCTGTCCGACGCTACCAACCCGAGTGGTTTCCGGCGCCTCGCCGGCAGTCACCGGCGGATCTGTCGACCTGCCGACCCGGTACGCTTGCCGGGTGTCGGGGACGGAGAAGCAGCACGCCACGAGGGTCGGGCGGGACGGTGATCGGCCGGTCTCGCTGACCGGTGACCGCCCGGTGTTGCCGGAGCAGTCCGTGGACGACACCGACCGGGGCTGGGGCGAGCGGCCGGATTCCAACGACGAACGGCTGTTGGCCGAGCGCCCACCACACTGGGACTGATCGGCGGAGACTGGACTGGCCGGCCGGCGACTGGGCGGTGTGCGCCACCGCGCCTGGGACGGCGACGGGCTGCGGTGTGGCGGTGGCTACGAACGAACGATGATGGCGAAGCGGGTCGATTCCGGCATCCCGACCGCGCGGTGGGCCTGATCGGGGCGGAGCGCCAGGTAGATGGCGCTGGCCGCGCCGTCGGTCTGGCCGGGGCCGAGCACGTCGAGCACCAGTGCCCGGGTCGCCAGGACGGTCGGCTTCGGTGCCCTGCCCGCCTGGTCACCGCCGGCTGCCGCGAGAAGATCCACCCGGGCTCCCGGTCGGGCCACGGTCAGCGCGGCCGGCTCGGCAAGCCGGATCGGTACCCCCACCGTCCCCGCCGGCACCGGCACCCCCGAGCCGCCGCCCGGGGTCGCCGAGCCCTCTGGCCCAGCCGGCAACCCGCTGGGCCGGGTCGCCGGTCCGGTCCCGGGCGTCCGAGTCGCACCGCCCGGCCAGGGCGTCCGAGTCGCACCGCCCGGCCAGGGCGTCCGAGTCGCACCGCCCGGCCCGGGAGACGGCGGTCCGTCGGACCGGCCGGAGCCGGCCACGTCCGCGGCGGTGCCGACCCGGCCGGGGGAGCCGGCGACCGGGACGGGACAGGACGCTGCCGGCTGGCGCAGGTAGAGCGCGCCGAGCGCGAGCGCCAGCAGGGCGGCGACCAGCATCCAGCGGAGTGTCGAGCCGGCACGCGGACGTGACCAGCGGGTCGGGCTCAGCGTGGCATCGCCACGGGTGGGCGTACGGTCGAGCGCCACGGCGAACCTCCTCGGCCCGGCGGCGCCGGTGGAGTCGGCGTCGTCCGGTGCGCAGCAGGCTAGGCGAGGGCACTCCGAAGCGGCGGCAGACGATTCAGACCCTGTGGATAACTCGGAGGGGTGTGGATAACTTGAAGGCCGGGTCGGCCCGGTGAGCCGGCGCCGCCAGCACCGTCGGAGGTGCTCAGGTCGTGCTGGTCGAGGAGGCGGAGGTCGCCTTCGGCTTGCTGCCGGACCCGCTCGACGTCCCGTGGACCGAGCCGGATCCTCCGCCGCCGTTGGCGGAGCCGGACGTGCCGCCGTTGGCCGAGCCCGAGCCCGAGCCCGAGTCGCCGCCGGAGCCGGTCGTCGCGGAGTCGCTCTTCTTCGACGCGTCGGACTTGGGTGCCGCGGAGCCGTCACCACCCTCCGAACTGTTGCTTCGGGAGTCGGTCCGGTAGAAGCCAGAGCCCTTGAACACGATGCCGACGGAGTTGAAGAGCTTGCGCAGGCGACCCTCGCACGCCGGGCACTCGGTCAACGGCTCGTCGGTGAAGGACTGCACCGCCTCGAGCTGGTTGCCGCACTCGGTGCAGGCGTACTGGTAGGTGGGCACGGTCCCCTCCGGATCTTGCAAGCCAGTTGGCACTCGACGTATCCGAGTGCCAATGGTGCGGCATCGTACCCGCTTTCGTCCAGCCGAGGTCTCCGGGCCGACTCTGCGACACCCCGACCGCCGAGCCGTCAACCGGACCCCACGGATTGGAGGCCACCGGTGGGGGTGAGCACGGCCCGTACCGGACGGTCGTGAGCTGCCGCCGGAACCGAATCGATCAACTCGCCGTCGTGCAACAGCGCCACCGTGAGGGCACCGGGAGCGGCCCGGGCCAGGGCGCGGTCGTACGAGCCGCCGCCGCGACCGAGCCGGATGCCGCGCCGGTCCACGGCGACTGCCGGTACGACGACCAGCTCGGCGGAGCTGATCGCCGCACGACCGAGCCGACCGGTGACCGGCTCCCGCAACCCCCGGCCGGCCGCGACCAGGCAGCCCGGTCCGGCGTACGGTGCCCAGTCCAGGTCGAGGTCCGAGCGGAGCACCGGCAGCAGGAGTCGCCCGCCGGGGCCCAGCGCGTCGGCCAGCGCGTCCGGCAAGCCGGCCCCACCCGGCTCGCTGCCGACCGGCACGTAACCGGTGATCAGGTGGGGTCGTACCCGCCGGATCAGGGTGCGGAGTTCGGTCCGGACGCGCTCGGCGGCGGCCAGTCGGGCCGGCGCCGGCAGCGCCCGGCGCCGGGCCAGCATCGTGAGCCGGAGCGCGGTCTTGCGCGGGCCAGCATCTCCATCCGAAAAATCCGGCACGTAACACTCCCGGGGGCAGGCCGGTTAACCATTGGGGTTGGGCCAGCATCGCAGCATCGCAGCATCGGGTGCGGAGTTTCCGGGGGGACGAGTGACGCTGCGTGGACGCTTGACCACCACCTTCCTAGCCATCGTGGTCGGGCCGGTGCTGGTCGGCGCGCTCTCTGTCGCCGGTACGGTCGCCACGGCAGGTCGCCATCGGGCCGAGCACCGGCTCAACCTCGCCGCCGACGCCGTCCGTACGACGGTCGGCGCGATCTGCCAACAGTTGCGCGCCACCGCCGGCGCGCTGGCCGTACTCTCCGATCCGGCCAGCCGGACCGGCGCGGCGGGTGAGGTGGTGACGCGGGGACTGGCGGACGCGGTCCTGATCACCGGTCCGGGCGGCGCGGTCGACTTCGTCACCCCGGCGGCACCGGCTCGGCCCTGGGCGTCCTGCTCAGGCCCGGCCGGCACCGGACCGGCGCCACGCGCCCTGACGGCCCGGGTGGACCTGCGGGACGGCTCGGGGGCGGTGACCGGTGGGGTCTGGGCGGCGCAGACCCTCGACGCGGCGTTCGTCCGCCGGCTCGCCACCGCCAGCGGAACCGCGGTGACGCTGCTGCGGGACGTACCCGGACCGGCCGCGACCTCGCCGGGACCGCCGTCGTCGGATTCCGTCGCCTCCCCGACGGATACCGCACCGACGGGTCCCGCACCGACGGATACCGCAGCGACGGGTCCCGCAGCGACGGGTCCCGCAGCGACGGGTCCCGCAGCGACGGATACCGGGGCCGCTGGCAGTGGTCCGTCCGCCGTCGGGAGTCCGGACGGCGGACGGCAGGGGGCCGAGTCGCCGAGTACCGAGTCGAACGGCTCCCGGGCGGCCGTGCTCGCCGCCGCCCGGCGGATCTCCGGAGACACGATCGTCCAGGCGGACGGAGGCCGGTACGTCCGCCGGGTCGGTCCGGCTCCCGACCAACCGCTGCCGCTCGTGCTGTCGGCGCCCCGCGATCCGCCGGCGGCCCGGTACGGACCCCTCGCGATCGTCGTACTGCTCGCCGGGGTGTTCGCGGTACTGGCCGCCAGCCGGCTGGCCCGGTCGACCACCCGGCCACTGGCCGAGCTGGCCCGGGCCGCCGACCGGGTCGCCGAGGGGGACCTGGCGACCCGGGTGCCGGTCCGGGCACCGGACGAGGTCGGCCGGCTCGCCGACAGTTTCAACCGGATGACCCGGGAGGCGGAGTCCTACCTACGGGCGCTGGTGACCAGCCGGCACCAGCTGCGCGAGCAGCTCGCCGTGCTCGGCGACACCCTGGCCAGCTCGCACGACCTGCACCGGGTCCTCCGATTGCTGCTCCGGGCCGCGATGACGGCGACCGGGGCCCGGGCCGGGGCGGTGCTGCTGCTCGACCCGAGGACCGGGGTCCTGGTCGCTCAGTGTGCCGAGGGTCTCGACCGGCGCGGCATCGGGCTCGGTCGGGCGGCGTCCACCAGCGGCCCGGTGGGCGAGGGACCGGAACATCCGGCCGACGACCGGCAGCGGCACGGCGAGCCGCCGGCGCTGCGGATACCGCTCGGCAAGGGACTGCTCGGCACGGTCGCGGCCACCGGCGAGCCGCGCCGGGGTCGGCTGGACCGGGACGGGCCACGTCTCTACGGTCGTGAGCCGCGCTGCCGAACGTACGTCGCGGTGCCGCTCCCGTCCTCCGGCGCCAACGGCCAGGTGCCGTATCCGGGGGTGGAGCCGGCGAGTGCCACGCCGCCGCTGCGCCCGGCCACCTCCGCCGGCTGGCCGGGTACGGCCTCGGGGTCGGGCAGCGGCCCTCCGAAGTTGACGCTCGGGATGGGCCGGACACCGGCCGGCGGACGTACCGCGGCCGGGGTACTCGCCCTCTACGACCGGCTCGGGTCGGACGAGTTCGACGACGTCGACCTGGTCACGCTCGGCAACTTCGCCGACCACGCGGCGGCGGCGCTGGAGAACGTCCGAATGCACGAGGAGGCGCAGCGGCTGTCGCTGACGGACCCGCTTACCGGGCTCTGGAACTACCGCTATCTGAAGGAATCGGTCCGGCGGGAGATCGAACGGGCCAGCCGGTTCGGCCGGATGCTCAGCGTGCTCGCCCTCGACCTCGACCGCTTCAAGGAGGTCAACGACACGTACGGGCACGCGGCCGGGGACGCGGTGCTCGCCGAGTTCGCCCAGCGGATCCGGGGTGCGATGCGGGAGGTGGATCTCGCGTTCCGCCAGGGCGGTGAGGAGTTCGTGGTGCTGCTGCCGGAGACGGACGCCCGGGGCGCGGCGACGGTGGCGGAGCGGCTGGGCGCGGCCGTCCGGGAGACTCCGATGGCGATCCGGCCCCGGCCCGGCGCGGTCGCCCCGGTCCGGGCCCTGGTCCCGGTCACCGTGTCGATCGGCGTCGCCGTCTATCCCGACCACGCCGCCACCGGACCGCAGTTGCTGGTGGCGGCCGACGAGGCGCTCTACGCGGCGAAGGCGGCGGGCCGGGACACCTACCAGATGGCCACGGCCGGCGGCCGGCCCACCGTCGAGGAGATTCCGGTCCGGGCCGGCGCGGCGACGCCGGACGACGGCCTTCCCTGGGCGGGTGGCCGGCCCGGGCCCGGCGGGTCCGGCGGGGCCGGCGGCTGGCCGGGTCGGGCGCGTCCGGGCGGGGACGGACCGGTCCGGGCGGGGCGTCCGGGCGGGGACGGACCGGCCCGGGCGGGGCGTCCGGGCGGGGACGGACCGGCCCGAGCGGGGCGCCCGGGCGGGGACGGACCGGTTACCGCGGAGGGCGGCCCGGACGGCGCGTTATCCGGGCCACAACCGCCGCGCCAGGGCCGTGGCCGATAGTCTCGCGACATGCCGGAGAACGCAGCTACCCCAGCCAACTCCTCGACGCCGACGGCCGGACGACGGGCGGTGAAGGCCGTCATCCCGGCCGCCGGCCTGGCGACCCGGTTCCTGCCCGCCACCAAGGTGGTGCCGAAGGAACTACTGCCGGTCGTCGACCGTCCGGTGTTGCAGTACATCGTCGAGGAGGCTGCCCAGGCCGGTATCGACGACGTACTGCTGATCACCGGCCGGGGCAAGACCGCGATGGTCGACCACTTCGACCGCCGGCCGGACCTGGAGGCCCGGTTGGAGGAGAAGGGCGACCCGAAGCTGCTGGAGGCGGTGCGGGGGCCCGGGGAACTGGCGCAGATCTACACCTGCCGGCAGCCGGAACAGCTCGGCCTGGGCCACGCCGTCGGGTACGCCGAGACGCACGTCGGGGACCAGCCGTTCGCGGTCCTGCTCGGCGACGAGTTCGTGAACCTCGCCGAGCCGCTGCTACCGGCGATGCTGGACCTGCAGGCCCGGACCGGCGGCATTGTGCTGGCCTTCTTCGAGGTGCCGCCGGACGAGACCAAGCGGTACGGCATCGCCTCGGTGGCGCCGGCGGACCGGAGCCTCTCCGACCTCGGCGAGGTGGTCGAGGTGACCGGGCTGGTGGAGAAGCCGAAGCCGGAGGACGCGCCGAGCAACCTCGCGGTGCTCGGCCGGTACGTGCTGCCGAGCTCGATCTTCGAGGCGATCGGGCGTACCGGGAAGGGAAGCGGCGGGGAGATCCAACTCACCGACGCGATGGGTCTGCTGCTCAAGGAGGGTATGCCGGTGCACGCGATCATCTACCGTGGCACCCGCTACGACACCGGCATGCCGCTGGGCTACCTGCAGACCGTGGTGCAACTGGCCTGCGAGCGTGAGGATCTCGGTGCGGAGTTCCGGCAGTGGCTGGGCGAGTTCGTCGCCTCCGACGCCGGCCGCCGCACATGACGCCCTTCTGCGAGGTGACGGTGTGACAGCGACGGCCGATGCCGAGGCGGCCGCCAACGAGCTGACGCCGCTCGCCGACTACCTGGGCAGCGTGCTGCGCAGGTTGCGGGCGCTTCCCCCGCTCGACCTCGACCTCACCCAGGCGTACGGCAACGTGCTCGCCGAGGACGTCGTGGCGCCGCACGCCTATCCGGCCTTCGACCAGGCGGCCATCGACGGGTACGCGGCGCGCTGGGAGGACATCTCGGGCGCGGGGCGTACCGGTGGCGCGGCCGGCGGCTACGGCCCGAGCCGGCTCGGCGACCCCCGCCCGGTCCGGCTCAACGTCGTCGGCGACCTCGGCGCGGCGAGTTGGCGGCCGGTCCGGCTGACCCCGGGCGCCTGCTTCTCGGTGGCGGCCGGTTCGCCGCTGCCGATCGCCGCCGACGTGGTGGTGCCGGTGGAGTGGACCGACCAGGGCATGGCGGCGGTGGAGATCTTCCGGACCCCGAAGCGCGGCTACGGGCTGCGCCGGGCCGGTGAGGAGCTGCCGGCCGGTACCCTGCTGGCCCGCTCCGGCTCGTACATCTCGCCGGCCCTGGTCGCGGTCTTCGCGGCGACCGGCATCGGGCACGTGGTGGTCCGGCCGAGCCCCCGGGTGGTGATCGTGGCGACCGGCGACGAGTTGGTCGACGTCGGCCGGGCCAGCCAGCCGGGGCAGGTGGTGGACATAAACTCGCACGCCTTGACGGCGGCAGCGGCCGAGGTGGGCGCGCTGGCGTACCGGGTGGGCATCTGCGACGACGATCCCGAGGGGCTGCGCGGGCTGCTGGAGGACCAGACGCTCCGGGCCGACCTGATCATCACGACGGGCGGTACCGGTGCCGGCCCGGGTGACATGATCCGCCGCGTACTGTCCCGTCGGGACGGTGGCCGGGCCAGCCCGGTGACCTTCATGGAGGTCGCCCTCTATCCCGGAAGCGCCCTCGGGTTCGGTACGGTCGGAGCCGAGGAGGTACCGGTGGTCTGTCTACCCGGTGAGCCCGGTGCGGCACTGATCGGCTTCGAGGTGCTGGCGAGGCCGGCGATCCAGTTGCTGGCCGGCGCCGAGCCGGTGTTCCGGCCCAGCGTCCGGGCACACCTGCTGGAGACCGTTTCCTCGCCGTCCGGGCTGCGGGAGTTCCGGCCGGCGCACGTGGCCGAGCGGCGCGGCGGCGGCTACACCGTGCAGCCGCTGCGCGGTGGGCCCTACACGCTCTCCGGGCTGGCCGAGGCGAACGGCCTGATGGTGCTCGGCGAGCGGGTCACCAGCGCGGCGGCCGGCTCCACCGTGGACGTGCTACTGCTGGACCGGCGCAGGTGACCGGGCTGCCACCCTGGCAGGGCGGTGCCGGCGACGGCGCCAGGGTGTTGACGAGGAGGCGTGGGTTGCCGACGGGAAACCGGGCGTGAACCTTGCCGCGACCCCGGGCTGGCCGGTCGTACTCCGGGACGGTGCGGTGCTGCTGCGCCCGTACCGGCGGTCGGACGCGGGGGCCTGGTCCGAGGTGCGCTGCGCCAACCAGGCCTGGCTGGCGCCATGGGAGTCCTCCCCGCCGGGCCGGTGGGACGAGATGAACTCGCGGATCGCGTTCCGCTGGGTCTACCGGGACCAGCGCAGACAGGCGCGTCGCGGCGAGGCCATGCCGTTCGCGGTCTGCCTGGTCGAGGGCGCCCGGGAGCGCCTGGTCGGGCATCTCAACCTGGGCAACATCGTGCGGCGGGCGTTCTGCTCGGCGTACGTCGGCTACTGGGTGGACGGTCGGGTGGCCGGGCGCGGCGTGATCCCGACCGCGATGGCGCTCGCCGTGGACCACGCGTTCGGGCCGGCCGGGCTGCACCGGATCGAGGTGAACATCCGGCCGGAGAACGGCCCGTCCCGGCGGGTGGTGGAGAAGCTGGGCTTCCGCGAGGAGGCGTACCACCCGCGCTACATGCACATCGACGGCGCCTGGCGTGACCACATCGGGTACGCGATGACCAGCGAGGAGGTCGCCCGGGAGGGTGGCCTGCTGGCCCGCTGGCACCGGGTGCGCGCCGCCGCGTCCTAAAGCGGTGTCGCCGGGGCGTCGTCGACAGCTCCGCGCAGTCCGGCCCGCCGGGGATCTCGTGCCGGATGCGGGCCGGGGTACCGCATGTTGATCTCCTTCGTCGCTGGTCGGCCGGCGCGCCGCACGATTTTCCTGGTCTGTCCCCGTAACCTGAAGTAATCGGGACGTGCGGCAACGTCGGACGGACCCGCGTCGGCTCCGGGAGCTGATCCGCGCCTGCCGTGGACGCGCCCGGCGGTGCGGGAGAGGCTCGTCCGGTCGGTTGCCCGAGGTGGGTGACGGGAGGGATGAGGGTGCCGGCCTCGGTGCTCCTCGCCGTCCTCGCCGCAGCCGGTCTGCTCGCCCTCGCGCCGGCACTGGTCCGCCGGTACGACGCCACGGAGCGGCTGGCCGCGGAGCGGGCGCAGTCGACGGCGCGGGTGCTCCAGCGCCGCCGACGGCGACGCAGCGTCCCGGGGCGGCAGCCGGTAAATCCACCCCGCACTCGAATCGTCACCCTGCGCACTGGTGTTCCCCCTGCCGACCTGGCCACCGCCCAGCCGGTCTCGCCGGCCGCCAGCCCCGGCACGCCGGTCTCCGGGCCGCCGGTCTCCGGGCCGCCGGGGAACGGTCGGCGCAGCCGTCGACTGCGCTCGGTGCCCCGCAACCCGGGCCCCGCCCGGCGTCGTTCACCGCCCGCCCGGCACACCCCGGCCGTCTACCGGAGGCGCCGGGTCTTCGTCGCCCTGCTCCTGCTCAACTTCGTCGAGCTGGTCGGGGTGGTGCTGGTCAGCCCCGGCTTCTGGATCGGCTTCGCGACCACCGCGACACTGCTGGGCGCGTACCTCGTACACCTGCGGAGCCGGGCCGTCGCCGAGCGCCGGCGGCGGCGCGTGCAGGCTCGCGAGGCGGCCTGGCTGGCCGCCCGGCAGGCGGAGGTCCGGCGTGCCCAGGCCCGCCGGGCGCAGGCTCGCCGGGCGGCGCAGCGCCGCCTGGCCGCCCAGCGGGAAGCGGTACGCCGGGCCGCGCTGGGGATGAACCGGGCGACCGACCTTCCTCCGGCGGCCAGCGGGGGCGGCCGGGCGGCGGGTTCCGTCTCCTACCGGCGGGCCGGCGGGCTGCGCGGCCGACCCTACGAGGCCGGGGGACGGTGAGCGGCTCCCGGTGACGTCGGCGGGGCTGGTTCGCGCCCGGGGCGGCCGACCTGTTAGCCTTGGCGCCGGCCTGCCGGTTCGTCGGCTTGGTCAAGGGGCTGTGGCGCAGACCGGTAGCGCACCTCGTTCGCATCGAGGGGGTCAGGGGTTCAAATCCCCTCAGCTCCACCACAAAGCAGCAGGTCAGGGGCGGGTTCTCGGGAGATCGAGAGTTCGCCCTTGATCATTTGTCCGTCTGGCGTCGTCGGACGGAGCCCCAGTTCGTGGCACGTGGCGGACGATCTCAAGCCGAACGGGTGAGGTGGGCGACCGGGGCGGCCTGGCTGGAACATCACGTTGCGGCAGTCGCGACGGTGGCCCCGTGTCCAGGCTCAAGCTGTAGAAGCGGAGTTCGGTATCCCGCGGTAGCCCGAAGCGGCTACGCCACGCTTCCGACGAGGCGTACCGGCCGACGGCCGCGGCATTGGTTCGTCGCGAGAGCCGTTGCCGACGGAGGGCATTGCGTCCGTCGCAACGCCCTTTGCATCCACTTTCCACCCGGCTTCCACGCGGCCCGTTGATCGTGGGCTCACGAGGGCGCACCGTGCGCCTTCGGTGCGACCTTCGGGTCGTGCCCGCTGATGAGAGGAAGGCGGAGTATGTACAAGTTGGTCGAGAGAGCGGGGTCGAGGCTCCTGGGACTGTTCGTCCCGGAGGTCGAAGCGTCCGCCGCCGCCTGCGGCTGGAAGTACTTCAGCTCCTGCTGGCAGTGCGGCTACGGGGCGTGCGACGCGTACTGCTGCGACGGGTCGGGTTGCTCGACGATCCTCTGCTACTGAGCCGCGTGCCGTAGGGCTCGCCCGTGGCAGCCCAGGGTCCGGTCGGCGCCCGGCAGGGGCCGGAGGCTGCCCGGGTACCACCTTGGTATCCGGGCGGACCGGCACCGCGGTCGGGGGTCGCCCGGGCCCGCTGCGTTGCGCCGCCCGATTCAGGTGACAGGGGCCGGGGCACCGCCGGGCGGCGACCCGGTGCCAATCTTCCACTAAGGATGTGCGATGCCTTACCTGGCGATAGGAATCCGCTGCCTGATCGGAGTTGTGTTCCTCGGCTCGATCGTCGGCAAGCTGACCGGGAGGGACGCCTTCGAGGCGTTCGTGGCGTCGACGGCGCGGCTATCGGCGTTGCCCGACCGTTTCGTCAGGCCGCTGGCGCTCGGGGTGGTGGGCGCCGAGGCGGCGGTGTGCGTGCTGGTCACCGCGCCGTCGCCCGCCGCCGTGCTCGGGCTCGGGCTCGCGGCGGGGCTGCTGGTGGCGTTCGCCGTCGGCGTCCTTGCGGCGATCGTACGGGGCGAACGCACCCCGTGCCGGTGCTTCGGGGCCTCAACCCTGCCACTGGGCCCGTCACACGTCGTCCGGAACATCGCGCTTGCGCTGGTCGCCGTCCTTGGCGCGACGATCGGGACAGCCACCACGCCCGCGCAACTGCCCGGCGGCGTGCTCGCCGCACTCAGCGCCGTGGTCCTCGGCGGAGTGCTCACCCGGCTGGACGACATCGTCGGACTCTTCCGTCCCCCTGCCCAGGAGGCCGCGGACGTCGCCCGTGGTCTCATCCTCAGTCATTCCAGGAGCCGACATGCCCTTCCTGATCGCAGCACTGGTCATCACCGGTCTGCTCTGCGTACTGAACCTGATTCTCACCCTCGGGGTGATCAAACGACTGCGTGAGCACACCGAACTTCTCTCCACCATCGCCCAGGGGCCACCGGCCATCGAGGTGGGCCAGGTGGTCGGCGAGTTCGAGACCACCACCGTCGACCATGAGGCGTTGACCCGCGACGCACTGACCGGCGATACGCTCGTGGCCTTCTTCTCGCCCACCTGTGGGCCGTGCAAGGAGAAGCTGCCGAAGTTCGTCGAGCACGTACGCGCGCTGCCGGGACGCGACCGCTCGCTGGCCGTCGTGGTCGGCGACCGTGACCAGGCACAGGCGTTCGTCGCGGATCTGCGGCCGGTGACCCGGGTGGTCGTCGAGGCCGGCGACGGTGCGCTGAGTTCGGCCTTCCGTGCCCGCGCCTACCCGACCCTGCTGCGGGTGGGTCGCGACGACGCCGGACGGCTCGTCGTCACCGCCAACAAGGTGGAGGTGGACCAGCCAGCCACGTTGGCGGTCCGGTGAATCCCCGGCGGTCGGCGGCCCGATCCCGAGGGCTGGTGGTGCGGGCGTTGGGCGCCGGCGCGCTCACGGGCAGGGCGGCTCCCGGCAAGCTCGGACTGTACGCGGCCATCACCCTCGTCGGCGGCGCGCTACCGGTGGCGACCGCCTGGCTCACCAAACTGGTGTTGGACAACCTGATCGGCGGCGCCGCGCTCGCGACGCTGGTCGCGCTCGGCAGCGGTCTCGCTGCGGCCGGTGTCCTGGTCAGCGTCCTTCCCCAGGTCGGACAGTACCTGCGGGCCGAGTTGGACCGCGCCGCCGGGATGCTGGCGCACGATCGGCTCTTCCGCGCCGTGAACGGGTTCGTTGGGCTGGGGCGGTTCGAGGATCCGCCCTTCCTGGACCGGCTGCGTCTGGCACAGCAGGCCGGCGGCACGAGTCCGAACCAGGCCGTCGACGGCCTCCTCGGGATGGCGCGTGCCGCCATCACCATCACCGGCTTCCTGGCCTCCCTGTTCCTGCTCAGCCCGGTGATGACCACGCTGGTACTGCTGGCCGGCATCCCGGCGCTGATCGGCGAGCTGGCACTCGCCCAGCGACGGGCACGGATGCTCCTGGAGATCGTGCCGGCCGAACGTCGCGAGTTCTTCTACCGCAGCCTGCTGTCCACTGTAGAGGCGGCGAAGGAGGTGCGGCTGTTCGGCGCGGGTACGTTCCTACGAGAGCGGATGTTGGCGGATCGCCGCACCGCCTACACCGCCACCCGTGCCGTGGATCGGCGCACGGTGCTGGTCCAGGCCGGGCTCGGGCTGATGGCGGCCGCCGTTGCCGGCGCGGGAGTGTTGTGGGCGATCCGTGCCGCCCGGCAGGGGCAGTTGTCGATCGGGGATATCGCGATCTTCATCGCGGCGGTGGCCGGCGTGCAGAGCGCGCTCGTCACCGTCGCCCGGGAGATGGCCCGTACGCACCAGGCCCTGCTGATGTTCGACCACTACCTCGCGGTGACCACGGCGGGGCCGGAGTTGCCGCTGGCGAACGCACCACGACCGCTGCCGCCGCTGCGGTCCGGGATCGAGGTGCGCGATCTGTGGTTCCGTTACTCCGAGGACCAGCCCTGGGTACTGCGCGGGATCAATCTGCGGATCCCGCACGGGAAGGCGCTGGCGTTGATCGGGCTCAACGGCACGGGCAAGTCGACGCTGGTCAAGCTGCTGTGCCGGTTCTACGACCCGACCCGGGGTGCGATCCTGTGGGACGGCTCGGACATCCGCCACGCCGACGTAGCCGAGCTGCGGCGGCGGGTCGGCGCGGTCTTCCAGGACTACATGCACTACGACCTGTCCGCCCGGGAGAACATCACCCTCGGCGACCCGGAAACCGGCGCGGACGAGTCTCGGATCCGGGCCGCGGCGCAGCGGGCGGGTATCCATGGCAGGCTGGCCGCGCTGCCGGACGGGTACGACACACTGCTCTCCCGGATGTTCGCCACCGAACCCGGCCAGACCCCAGCGGGGAGCGGGACGCTGCTCTCCGAGGGCCAGTGGCAGCGGCTGGCCCTGGCCCGGGCACTGCTCCGCGACCAGCGCGACCTGCTGATCCTCGACGAACCCTCGGCCGGGCTGGATGCCGAGGCGGAGCACGAGATCCACACCGCCCTGCGGCGGCACCGGGCGGGCCGGACCACGCTGCTCATCTCCCACCGGCTCGGTGCGGTCCGGGACGCGGACCTGATCGTGGTACTCGCCGACGGCGATGTGGTGGAGGAAGGAAAACACGACGAACTGATGGCGGTGGACGGCGAGTACGCCCGGCTGTTCCGGCTCCAGGCCGCCGGCTACCGGGACGGGGCGGACGGCTACCGGGCCGGAACGGTGAGCGCGCTGGTGCGTACCGCAGAACGTGGGCCGTGATGCCGTTCCCGGTCCGTCCCGTCGGTGCCCTGCCGGCGCTCCTACCCACCTCGGCCTGGCAGCACGGGCTGGTCTACGCGGTGCTGGTGCTTCTGTCGGTGCTGGTCGCCACCGTCCTGCTGGCCCGTCGGCTGGTCACGGTGACGGTTCGCGGGCCAAGCATGGAGCCGACCTTCCAGGACGGCGACCGGGTACTGGTACGGCGGGGGCGGGCGATGTCGGTCGGCCAGGTGGTGGTGGTGGAACGGCCGACCCCCCGTGACTGCCGTTCGGGACGGCCCTTGACCAGCAGCCGGACCCTCGCGGAATCCGGCCCACGTTGGATGATCAAACGGGTGGCGGCGGTGCCCGGCGACCGGGTGCCGCGTGGACGGGTGGCAGCCCTGGCGAACGTGTCCGAAGACCGGGTGCCACCCGGTCTCGTGGTGCTGCTCGGCGACAACCACAGGGCGAGTTTCGACTCCCGTCAGTTCGGCTACTTTCCCGCTGAGCGGATACTCGGCGCGGTGCTGGTCGCCCTGCCGCCCCATCGTCCGAAGTCCTGTCGTACCAAGGGTTCCGCGTCTGAGACCCGCCGCTGAACCGAGTGGCGAACCCGCTTGCGGGATAGCATCGGCCACAGACGCTTTTCGATCGCCGATGGGGCTGATGGAGGCTTGGTTGTGGCTGACTTGCGGGTCGCCGTGCTCGGCCCACTGTGGATACAACGGCACGGAAACCTGGTCGGAATGGGCCCCAAGCTCGCCGCGCTGTTCTCGGTCCTGCTGATCGAGGTCGACAGGATAGTGCCGGCCAGTCGACTCGTCGAACTCCTCTGGGAAGGACCCAGGCCGTACCGGGCCCGTTCCACGTTGCGCAGCCACATATCGCACCTCCGACAGGCCCTGCAGACGGAGCGCGGCGACGGTGCGATGGTGACGACCAGCGGCAGCGGCGCCAGCGTGGGCTACTCGCTCCGGATACCGCTCGACCGGATCGACTCGCACCGGTTCGAACGATTGTGCGGCGAGGGGCGGCGCCTGCTAGGCGAGGGCGACCAGGAGCAGGTCGGGCGGGCGGCGGAGTTGCTCCGGATGGCCCTGGCCCTGTGGCGCGGTCCCGCGTACGCGGACATCGCCCACCATCCGTTCGCGATACCGGAGACGTCCCGTCTCGACGCGATGCGCCGATCGGCTCGGCGGGACCTGGCCGACGCACTGTCGACACTCGGGCAGGTGGACCAGGCGATCGTGCACCTGACCGCCGCGCTCGGCGACGACCCGTACGACGAGGGCATGCGGCGCTCGCTCGCGACGGCCCTTTACGCGGAGCAACGCATCGACGAGGCGGCCGAGGTGTGCCGACAGGGCCTGGCCCTGTTGTACGAGCGCGGCATCGACGCACCAGAGCTGCAGAATCTGCAACGGGACATCCTGCGCCGGCAGGTATCGCTGGCGCCGAAGCCGCAGCAGCGCGAGCCCACAGCGGTACCACGTCTGTTGCCGCCCGAACCGCCCTACTTCGTCGGGCGGGTGGCCGAGCTCGAGTCGATCCAGCGGCGCCTCTGCGGCCCGGCCGACCCGCAGATCCTGATCGTGACCGGTCCGGCGGGGATCGGAAAGACCAGCCTCGCCGTACGGTTGGCCCACACTCTGGCCGCCGACTACCCGGACGGGCAGTTGTACGTCAACCTGCGTGGTTTCGGCCCCACCGGGCTGGCGATGCGTCCGGACGAAGCCCTGCGTCTGTTCCTCGAGGTGCTGGGCGTCTCCCCGGAACGGATGCCGGTTACCGCGGAGGCCCAGACCGCCCTCTACCGTAGCCTGGTCGCCGGCCGTCGGATGCTGGTGGTGCTCGACAACGCCCACGACGCGGCCCAGGTCCGTCCGCTACTCCCCGGCTCGACCACCTGTCCGACGCTGGTGACCAGCCGGGATCAGCTGCCGAGCCTGATCACCGCGGACGGCGCCCATCTCGTCGGCCTCAACGTCTTCACCCCGACGGAGGCCGGCCGCCTGTTGAGCCGCCGAATCGGGTCGAAAAGGATCGCGGCCGAACCGGAGGCCGTACCCGAGATCATCGCCTCCTGCGCGGGGCTTCCGTTGGCCCTGACCATCGTGTCCGCGCGAGCCGCCAGCCATCCGCACTTCTCGCTCCGTGCCCTGGCCGACGAGATCCGCGCCGCCCAGGGCGGACTCCACGCCTTCGCCAGCGGCGACGCGGCCGCCGACGCCCGGTCGGTGTTCTCCTGGTCGTACCGCCGATTGAGTGCCGGGGCGGGGCGCCTGTTCGAGTTGCTCGGACTCTGCACGACGCCGGAGATCGACGCGCCCGCCGCAGCGAGCCTGGCCGCGCTGCCGGTGGCGGAGGCCCGATCGCTCTTGGCTGAGCTGGCCCGTACCCACCTGTTGCAGGAGCGGATCCCGGGCAGGTATGCGTGTCACGACCTGCTACGGGCGTACGCCCGGGAACTCGTGGCCGAACGGCCGGGCGACGAGGAGCGCGCGGCCATGGGCCGGCTGTTCGACCACTACCTGCACACCGCCGCCGCGGCCGACCGGCTGTTGCGGACATCGCGGGAGCCGATCGTCCTGCCGACGCCACGTCCCGGATTGGCGCAGGAGTCGTTCGAGGACGAGGTCGAGGCGCTCGCCTGGTTCGCCACCGAGCATCCGGTGCTGATGGCCGTCGTCGGCCAGGCCGAGCGGGCTGGATTCGACGGCCATGTCTGGCGGATCGCGTGGACCCTGGCGAACTTCTTCGACCATCGGGGCCACTGGCACGACTGGGCCACCACGCACGAGGCGGCGGTGGCCGCGGCGCGGCGCGAGGGCGACCGGCTGGCCGAGGCCGAGGCATATCGCACCCTCGGGGCGGCGTACATCCGGCTGCGCCGGTTCCAGGAGGCCGAGTCCCAGTACCGGCATGCGCTCGACCTGTTCGTGGCCGTCGACGACCGGGTTGGCCAGGCTTTCACCCACCGCAGTCTCGGCTGGCTCCACGAACAGCAGGGCAGGGTCGACGAGGCGCTCCGGTACGACCTGCGGGCACTCGGACTCTTCCGGCAGGCCGGACACCGCGCCGGGCACGCCAGCTCACTCAACTCGGTGGGCTGGTGCTACGCACTGTTGGGGGATCACAAGCATGCGATCCGTCATTGCCGGCAGGCGTTGGAACTGCTGCGGACGATGGACAACCGGGCCGGCGAGGCGGCCACCTGGGACAGCCTGGGCTATGCCCACTTGATCGCTGGCGACGGACACGCCGTCGACTCCTACGCACGCGCGGTCGACCTGTACCGGAAAATCGGTCACCGATCCAACGAGGCGATCTCGCTCACCCATCTCGGCGACGCGCACGACAGGGCCGGAAGCCGGGCCGCCGCCCGTGTCGCATGGCAGCAGGCTCTGTCGATCCTCCAAGAGTTGGATCATCCGGAAGCCGACCAGGTGCGGGGACGACTTAACCTGGCGCTACGAGGGCCCGTCACCGCAACGGTTGAGTCCAAACCCGCAGTGTCCGGGGCGGGGACGCGTTTGACGACGTAGTAGGCGTTGGTGACGTCTTGGTGTACCGGGTCGCGTCCAGGAACACGACCCGGTACACCTCTCTGCTCAGGAGACTCTGGTGAGCCGGATCGCGTCGGCGATGACGTACCCGGTGCCGGCCGTCCAGCGTGACACGCCGACCACGTCGTGTGCCCCGGCGGACATCGGGTACGTCCCCAGGTTCACCCACTTGCCGCCGTTGGTCCGCTGGTTGACATGTACCGTCTGGTTGCCAGAGCTGGTCACCACGACGTATGGCGTGCGGTCGTTGTAGCCGGACGTCGCGGGGTACCAGACCTCCACCTTGTACGTTCCGTTACCCGGAAGGTCGGCCGAGTACCACGCCGGATCGGAAATCGGTTCCGGGTTGGCGAACCCGTAGTCGGCGCCGTACCGCTGGGTCGAGTAACTCGAAACCTGCCAGTTGGCGCTGGCCCGGAACGATGTCGACGTGTTGTCGACAATGACCGACCAGGCGGGTGGGGTGCTGATCAGGTACTGGCTGTTCGCGACGTTCCAGTGGCTGGCCAGCCAGGTGCCGGCGGCCGGTCGCACGTTGTAGTAGTCGTCGTGATTGCAGTCGAGCTGATTCTCCGGTGCTCCCGGGCACACCTTGACCAACTGCCCCGGCGGGTTCGGTATCCCGCCGTCGTCGTAGCACATGATGTCCTCGTCGTCCCAGCAGTGGCCGTGGCTGGTGGCGTTCGGCGCCCCGGGCAGCACGGCACCGAGGGTGTGCAGCAGTTCGTGCGCGCTGGGCGCCCAACCCCAGCAGCCGGTACCCATGGTGGCCAGTTCCGGCCCTGAGTTGTACCGGTTCTCCGCACCCGGCCGGGAGTCGTTCGCCCCGGGGCCACCACCGCCGAGTCCACACCACGAGGTGGTCTCGGCGTACGCGAGGTACTTGCGGCTCGTGCTGTTGTATCCCGCGCTCTTCAGGGCATCGAAGGTGTCTCCGAAGTCGCCGAGGGTGCCGTTCGGCACTACGACACGGGTCACCGTCGGCACGCAGGATGCGTCGTGCACCCACCGGACCCGCCGGTACCCGCCAGTGGCCTGCGCGTCGACGAAGAACGCCTCGTCGATCTGGGCTGCCCACTGCTGGAACGTGCTCTGGAACTGGGCGAGCCGATCGGTCTGGGACGTCTCCCGGACGTACAGAATCCGGACGCGTTTGCCGCTGGTGCCGTCGCCGTCACAGACCACCGCGGCCGGGGCCACCGCGGCCGGGGCCGCGGTGCTGCGTCCGGCCGGTCCCACGCCGATCCATCGGCTCAGCGGACCAGGGTCCGCCACCGGATCGTTGACACCGGACGCGTTGACCGCGGTCCCGGCGGTGGCGCCGTCGCCGGCTGGGTGCGCCACCGCGTCGCCTGCGGGGCTCGCCACCGCACCGCCGGCGGTGACCAACCCGGCCACCAGCGCCATCAGCGCTCTGCGTTTCATGCCACCACTGTCCCTTCGCTCCCCATCGACATCTACCTTGATCCAGCCGACGCCCCGGCCCACCATATATGTCGATATTCCGTTATGCACTAACGAACTGAGCCTTCGGACCCACGCGAGCTTGGGCCGGCCGAAGGCTCGTGGTGGCACTGGACCGAGGATGTTGTCGCAGACAAACAGGTCGGCATCGGACAGCAGCGGAGGGTCTTGAGGTCGTTCCAGATCTCCGGGAGCTTCGTAACCCTGGGCCTGACCCGATTTGACGGACATCCCAGCTCAGGGGGCTGTGAGGCTCCTCGGGAGGATGTTCATCATGGAAGGCATGGTAAAAAGCCACGCCGGCCGCGTCGGGCGTTCACGCCGGAGTTCAAGGCGGAGATCGTTGAGGTGTGCCGACGATTGATGTCGAAGGCATGTCGGGGTAAGGGATCAGTCATCTGCCCGCATCCTGTCCTCCGGCCCGGTCCAGCGGCTGGCGGCGTCCGGGACACGACCGGACGCAGTCGCCTCGTCCGCCGTCGGTGCCCTGGTCGCCCCGGGCCGCGAACTGGCGCCGGGCGCATGTGCGGAAACTGTGCGGTTCCGTGGCCATCCTGGTGCTGCCCGTGAACCGACCGCCGGTTGGCCGGGGCAGGGCGGTGCGCGCGTGTGGAGCGGAAGGACCGTGATGACATCTCGATTCGCTGTGGCCGGCTGGTCGGCGACTCTCCTGGCGGCACTCCTGGTGAACCCGGCCGTACCGGGGGTGGCGTCCGGCGCCGCGCTGTCCCGGCCGCCGGCCGCGCCGACGGCACCTGACTCGGCGGACGGGACCGAGGCCGCCCGGGCGGCCGAGACGGCACGGCGTACCGGCGTCCCCGTCGAGATCGCCGCCGAACGCACCGAGACCGCGCGAGTCTTCGCGAACCCGTCCGGCACCCGCACGCTGGAGCAGTACCTGCTGCCGGTACGGGCGAAGCGCGACGGCAAGTGGGTGCCGATCGACACCCGGCTGGTCCGGGGCGCGGACGGCAGCGTGTCGCCGGGCGCGACCCCGGTCGGGCTGCGGCTCTCCGGCGGCGGTTCCGGTCCGCTGGTCACCGCCGAGCAGCAGGGCGCCGAGTTGGCGTTGAGCTGGCCGGCGCCGCTGCCGGAGCCGGTACTCGACGCCGACACGGCGACCTATCCCGAGGTACTGCCCGGGGTGGACCTGCAGGTCCGGGTCAGCCCGGTGGGCTTCTCGCAGGTTCTCGTCGTGAAGAACGCCGCCGCAGCGGCGAATCCGGCGCTGCGGCGCATCCGGTTCGGCACCAGTACCCGCAAGCTCGCGTTGCGCGCGGGTGAGGACGGCAGCAGCGTGGCGGTCGACTCCACCGGCCGGGCGGTCTTCGCCGCCGGACCGCCGCTGATGTGGGACAGCACGCCGGAGCCGTCCGGGCCGACCGGGATCGCGTCGGCGGAGGCGGCGGGGCCGGCAGGTGCCGCCGAGGCGGGGCCAGCTTCGGACCGACGGCGGGTGATGGACCTGGAGATCAACCCCGGTGAACTGGTGGTGACCCCGGACCAGCGGATGCTCGCCGCCCCGGACACCCGGTACCCGGTCTACATCGACCCCTCGTACAGTGCCGCCCAATACCTGTGGACCCTGGTCAACTACGACGAATCTGACACATCGTACTGGACCGACGACTTCTACCGGGAGGATGTCCGGGTCGGCAGCGTGTACGGCACCGGCGACGGTCCGTGGCGGAGCCTCTTCCAGATGAACATCGCCCGGGTGGCCAGGGCGAAGGTCTCCCGCGCCTGGTTCTCCATCTCCATGACGCACACCGGAACCTGCGCGGAGACGGGCGTGGAGCTGTGGCACACCAAACTGCTCGACCCCACCAAGCCGCTGAGCTGGAACGACAGCAAGGGGCACTGGCTCGGTGGTGCGGCTCTGGACACCCGCGAGGGCAAGGCCAACAAGTCAGCCTGCGCCCAGCCACCGAAGCTGATGGAGTTCGGCCTCAGCCCCGACACGGTCACCCCGGTCGTGCAGGAGGCGGTCGCGGGGGCGAACGGTCCGCAGGAGGCGATCGGCTTCGGCCTGCGGATCCCGAGCGGCAAAGAGGGCAACGGGGACTGGTGGAAGCGGTTCAAGGTCTCCACCGCCCGGCTCAACATCGAGTACAACACTCCGCCGGAGATCCCGACGAGTGTTTCCACCGTGCCGCCGTCGCCCTGCGGGACGGCTGCCGCGCCCACCCCGCTGAAGACCGCTACCCCGATCTTCAGCGGGGTGGGCTTCGACCCGAACAGCGACAACGTCAGCAACGAACTGGAAATCCTCTCCGGCGAGCAGGTGCTGACCAGTCTCTCCTCGGGCACGGTCGGCTCGGGCAGTGTGGTGCGCTGGCCGCCGGTCGCCGCCGGGACGCTGCCGACCAATCAACCCGGTGCCGTTTTCAGCTATCGCGCCCGTACCGTCGACTCGGGGCTGGCCAGCGACTACAGCGAGCGCTGCTGGTTCACCGTGGACACCACCTGGCCGAACCCGCCCACCGTGACCTCCCAGGACTATCCCGGCCCCACCCCGGTGAAGTCGGTGGGCGAGGCCGGCACGGTCACCTTCGCTCCGAGCGGCGCGGAAACGGATGTCACCGGCTACCGCTACGGGTTCAGCCCGGACATCACCACCATGTGGGTGGCCGCCGGGGCGGACGGCAGAGCCACCGTACCGGTGACGCTCTGGCCGCAGTACGCGTCCGACACCGGTGACGTCCGCCGGACCCTCTACGTGCGGGCGGTGGACCGGGCCGGCAACAGTAGCGGGCTCAACTGCGACGATTACGGCTGCGGATACGAGTTGGTCGCCCGGGGCCGCGCCGTCACGGATCCGGCGATCTCCGCCGACGTGAACGGCGACCGGCGCGCCGACGTGACCACCCTGGTGGACCACGGCCACGGCCAGACCGCGGTGTGGAACCTGCTCTCCGCCCCGGGCGGATTCCACAACGGGTACGTCGCCTGGGACACCGGCATCGCCGGCGGGTTCCCGGCCGACCTGGTGCGGAGCGTCACCGGTGACTTCGACGGGAACGGCCGCACCGACGTGGCCATCTTCCGCGAGGACGCCGACCGGATGGTACGGCTGTTCCTGCTGCCCGCCGACGGCAACCGGTTCTCGGCCATCAGCGAGCCGGTCTGGAGCGGTGACACGTTCCGGCTCAGCCACCTGAAGGTGGTCGCCGGGGACTTCGACGCCGACGGCGACGACGACATCGCCGCGCTCCAGGGTCTGGCGGACAACCAGGTCAAGCTCTGGGTGTTCCGGTCCACCGGGAACGGCTTCGCCGCCCCGGCGCTGAGCTGGACCAGTCCCGTCCCCGGCCCCGGGGTCTCCGGTGCCAACCTGGTGGCGATGGACGTCGACGGGGACGGCGACGACGACGTCATGGACATGCACGACATCGGCGGCGCCCAGACGCAGATGCGGATCCACCACGCCAACGCCGGGGTACTCAGCGGTCCGGGGTCGCGGTGGGACAGCGGGCCCGGTGGGTTCGACGCCCGTCGAGCGCGGTTCGTCGGCGGGGACGTCGACGGGGACGCCGCCGGTCGCGACGAGGTGGTCGCGCTCTACGACGACGGCAACGCCACCGCGCGGCTGGTGGTCTTCAAGGCTCGGGCCGATGTCTGGACTCCGACGACCTGGTGGAGCAGTGGCACGGGCGGGTTCGACGCCACCCGCGGAACCCTCGCCGCCGGGGACTTCGACGCGGACGGCCGGGTCGATGTCGCCTCGCTGTACGACACCGGCGCTGGCAAACGCCGCCTCTACACCTTCATCTCCAACGGCGGCGGGTTCGCCGACAAGCGAACCGACTGGGAGGGGTACGTCAGCGAGGCCAAGCCGACCGTGCAGGTGGACCCGAACCGCAGGTACCGGATCCATCCGGTGCACAGCAACAAGTGCTTCGACGTACCGGGCGGCCGGACGACGAACGACGTGCTGCTGGACCAGTGGGACTGCGTCACCACGGCCACCTGGGAGACGTTCCGCTTCGAGCGGGTCGGTGGCTCGCCGTATTACCTGATCAGGACGGACGCCGACAAGTGCCTCGACATCAGGGTGTACAGCCTGCTCGACGGCGCGCAGACCCTCCAGTACGCGTGTCATGACGGCGGTGCGGTGAAGCCCAACCAGCTGTTCCGGCTCGACCTGGTGGCGGGCGGCGGATACGAGCCCGTGGTGCAGATGCGGGTCGTGCACAGCGGGAAGTGCCTGCGGGTCGACGGTGCGAGTCTCGCCAACGGGGCGCAGATCGTGCAGGGGGCCTGCGCGGCGGTACCGCCGGACAGTCAGCGGTTCGCCCTTCGCCTGGAGCCGTGACCGGGTCCTCGTCCTGCAGGCTCCCCGCGTCACGGCAACGCCATCGTGACCATCCACACATCGAGGCGGGCCCTCCAGTCCGCCGCTGCACACCGAGGTGAGGGACTGGCCTGGGGATCTGGATAGGAACGGCAGCGACACCCTCGGCGCCACGCCGACCCGTGGCAAGGTCACCCGCAGGGACGAACTCTCCGGTTGGGCAGACGGCGCACCGACGTTCGTGACCGGATGAGGTTCGGCTACGACGCGCACGGCCGGCAGGCCGAGACGGTCGACGTGCAGGGCGGCGCAGCACGACCCAGTTCACGCCGGCCACCGGCGGTCCGGTCACGGGCATGACCAGCACCAACGTGCTCGGGCACGGATGCCGTCCGGGCCGGCCGCTCCGGTCCTGGTGTCGGGTTGGCCGAGCACGGTTCCTGATCATCGGTGGTCGTTCGGCGGCGGGCGGGGTTCTGGGTCCACCGAGTTCGGGGGCCGCAAAGGGTGCCCGGTCCGCTCCCCGGGGTACCCCGGCGTCGTACGCTAGGCGGACCGGGTCGGCGGTCGGCGCAGACCCCCTGCCGGGGAGGTGTGCGCGATGCCCGGCAGCGCCCGCCGGACCAGCCCGGCCGGAGCCCGCTCCGACGACGCCTGGCTGGCCGAGGTCGCCAGCGCGGCCAGCGCGGACGCGGGCGGGGTGCCGGTCGAACTGCTCGGCGACTACCTGCGGCTGCTGGCCGACGCGGCGGTGACCGGCCGGCGGCCGCGACGTGGCGAACTCGACGCGGTGGAGGTCCTCGGCCGGCGCGCCGCCGAGCAGGGCGTGTCGGCCGGACGGGCGGTCCGGCTCTACCTCTCCGCCGCCCGGCGGCTCTGGCAGCAACTGCCGCACGTGGTGCGCTCCTCCGACAGCGAGACGGTACGCGCGGCAGCCGACGCCGTGCTGCACGTCGTCGACACGGCCGTGGCCACCCTTGCCGAGGGATATGCGGTGGCCCGCCGGGAATTGGTCCGCCGGGAGGAGGCGCTGCGCCGGGAACTCGTCGACGACCTGCTGCGCGGCGACTCCGACCTGGGCGGTCTGGTGGAACGGGCCGAGCCGTTCGGGCTGGACCTGGCCCGGGTGCACCAGGTGGCGCTCGCCTCGCCGGGCCGGCGACTGCCGGACACCGAGGCCGCGATCAGCGCCCTGGAACGGGTCATCTTCGACCGGCTGGGCGACCGTGACGTGCTGGTCGCCACCAAGGAGGGGATGCTCGTCGTGATCGCCCCGGCGGACACCGTGACGCCCGAACGGGGCTCGGACGAGGGCGCCTCCGTGGGAGACCTGGGGCGGCTGATGCACGCCGAGTTGGACCGGCTGGCGCGGGGCCGGCCGTGGCAGGTGGCGGTTGGCCGCCCCCACCCCGGCCTGTACGGCATCGCCCGCTCCTACGAGGAAGCGCGGGAGGCGCTGACCATGGCGCGCCGGCTGCACGCCGAGGCCGCCGTCATCGACGCCCACGACCTGATCATCTACCGGGTGCTGCTGCGGGACCAGCCGGCCATGGTGGATCTCGTGCGGGCGGTACTGGGCCCGCTGCAACGGGCCCGCGGTGGCGCCGAGCCGCTGCTGGACACCCTGGACGCGTACTTCGGATGTGGCGAGGTGGCGACCGAGGCGGCCCGCCGGGTGCACGTGTCGGTCCGGACCGTCACCTACCGGCTGGCCCGGATCCGAACGCTGACCGGTTACGACCCCACCGACCCGCGCGACCGGTTCACCCTGCACACCGCCGTGCTCGGGGCGCGGGCGCTGGACTGGCCCCGCCAGCCACTGCCGGCGCCGCCGGGTTAGCGCTGCGGGTCGTCGCGGCGACCATTTCCGGGAAGCCGAGCAGGGTGGCCAGCGCGACCGCCTCGGCGCGGGTCAGGACCAGGCCGACCATCCGGTCGGGGTCGTCCGGGTCGTCATGGACGATGTCCCGGCGGTCGTCACCGTGGTATTCGACGATGCCGATCCGGCGGCCCTGTGCCGTGGTGAAGGTGTGTTGAATCCCGATGCCGGGCAGAGTCGTGCGTTCGATATCCATTGGCGGGCGCTCCAAGCGGGACGGCTGCCGGCGGCCGGCCGGAGCGGCTCGGCGTCAGCGCAGCGCGGTGGACGGTCGGGCGGGGGTCGGCACGCCCGGCGGCGCCCGGTCGGCCGACCAGGCGGGCACGCAGCCCGGTACGGCGCGGGCCAGCCGGACCACGATGCACATGCCCAGCGCGCGACCGGCGCGTACCGCCGCGACGACCAGTGCCAGCACGACCAGGACCGAGAGCGCCAACCGCCGTTGCCCGCCGGCCGGGTGCTGTCGGCTCCACATCCCGCCGACCATAGCCGCCCGGCGTGAATGCCGGCCGCCGGTCCGCGATTGGCGGCCGAGGCTCGCGGCCGCTATGGTGCGGAGCCGTCACCGTGATCCGCTGCGTCGACCGGTGCGCGGTCGGTGTTGCCGACCGCCGGCAGACGGGCGCGCGATTGTTGGCCGGCGCCATCCCATGTCAGTGCTCTCGTTTCGGCGGACGCTGGAAGTCCGAGGCGTACCCAGCAGCGAGGAGGCGGTGATGACGACCCGCGCGCCGGTGGCTCTGCCCACCCCACCCGCCGGTTGTCCGCCGCTGCCCCCGCCGGCCTCGCCTCCTGGACGGGCCCGCCCGGGCGGCCGGGAGACAACGGTGTCTCCCGGCCCGGCCCCGACGATGCCCGGCACCGCGACCTGACGCTCCGGCACCCCCGTCCCTCGTCGTCTCCGTCCCTCGTCGTCATCGCCAGCTCCCGCGCCGTCCCACCCCCGACGGCGGCGGGGTCGTCGTTTCCCAGCCCGGCCGCCACGGCCGCCCGCCGGCACCCGCCGGCAACCGAGTCCCGGACCTCTTTCAGGTAAGGAGCAACCGACGATGACGCACAGCCTGGACGACCGTACCGAGACACTCCGCGACCAGCTGGAACGCCAGTTCCGGGAGCACACCGACCAGCTCACCGAACTGACGGTGTACTCCCGGCAGCCCGACCGGGGTGGGCACGATCCGGACACCCTGCGCCGGCTGATCGAGGCCGCCCAGCAGGGCGTCGCCGACACCGCGCAGGCGCTGCGACGGATGTCCGAGGGCAGCTACGGCACCTGCGAGGGCTGCGGCGCCGAGATCCCGACGGCCCGCCTGGAGGTACTGCCCTGGGCCCGGTACTGCGTACCGTGCCAGCAACGCCGCTGAGCGGCGCCGGAGTGAGTCGTCACCTGCTACAGGTTGAAGGGCTGACGTCCTTCGACGTGTTGCAGCACCGGGATCACACCGTCGAGCACCTGTACCCGGTACCGGGCGATCGCTGACCGGCTGACGGTAAAAGGCGCTGGGCCGGGAGAATCCTCTCCCGGCCCAGCGCCCTGGCTGCCTCCCCTCGCTCAGATGACGTCTTTTTGCACCCAGTTGGAGAAGCTGTAGGTGTTGGCCATCAGATCCTTCGCCAACAGGCCGCCGTCGAAACTGTCGATGCCGGAGGCTGCCTCGTCGGCGTGCTTCACCAATTTGTCCGCCTCGGCGATCCGGGCGGCCCGTCCCGGTGCGTTCTCGGCGAGTTCACCCGCCGCCTGCCGAGCGCCGTTGGCACTTCTCGCGCCGGCAGCGGCGGCCCGACCGAGCCCGAAGGTGACCAGGCCGAACGCCTCGAATGCCGCCTCGTGGCCGTTGCCCGCGGCAAGGTGGCTCAGCATGTCGACCGCGGTCATCCCGGCCGCGATCCCGCCGCAGATGGCGCACCCGACCAGCGCGGCGGCGCTGAGCCCCATCTTGGCGGCCTTCCAGACGGGATTCTCGGTGATGTTCTTATTGACCCAGCGCCCGGTGGACATCGCGGCCTGGGCCAGGGCCTTGTTGGTCCGCTCGACCGCAGCCTGGACCGCTCTGGCCCCCCTGGCCACCGTGGCACCCACGTGTTTGGCCGCTCTTCTTACCCCATCCAACCCCTTTCTTACTTTCTTGCCGACCGATCTGGCCACCTTCTTCGCCGCCGTCTTGATCCTTTTCTTGATCTTGACGACCTTCTTGTGGATCTTCTTGACCTTGCGGACGATCTTTTTGTGGATCTTCTTTAGCTGGGTGACGCGCTTCTTGACCTCGTTCTTGACGATCGTCACCGGAACCCGAACCAGGTTCGTGACGTGCCGTACGACCTTGTGCACCACCGCCCGGGTCACCGTCTTCTTGATGACGCGGGTGATGAAGCCCCACTTCCCGTCCGGGTCCGAGTAGGTGGCGGGGCTGTTGTTCGCGTAGGCGTACCCGTTCATCTGTTGCGGATCGGTGTAGTCGATGACCGGGTCGATCGAGATGAACCGGCCCAGACTCGGGTCGTACCCCCGTACCCCGAGTTGGACCAGGCCGGTGGCCTGATCCTTGACACCACCGACGAAGGACTTCTGACCGGGCCAGTAGTCCGGGTTGGTCCCGCGCACCTCCCCGAACGGGGTGTGCCGGCGCCGGTGCACCTGCTGGGTGGTCGCGTCGATGGCCACCTCGGGAGTGCCGTGGTGGTCCAGACCCAACCAGTGCAGCTTGTTGTCCGCCGAGGTACGCACCGCGACGGTCCGCCCGGCGAACTCGTAGTAGCGGGTGCCGGTGACCGCGCCGTTCGGACTCAGGTGCAGCTCGGTCGTGCCCAGGTAGAGCGTGGTACCGCTGGAGTCCCGCCGGATCAGCCGCTCACCGTCCACGTCGTAGACGTAGCCGGAGGTTTCCGCACCGGTGGTGCCGGCCAGGTGGCCCTCGGCGTCCCAGCTCAGGTTCAGCGTCTTGCCGTCCCTGGTCCGGGAGGTCGTGTTGCCGATGGCGTCGTACCCGTAGCTGTCGGTCCGGGTGCCGTTCGGGCCGGTCGTGGTGACGCTGCGCACCGTGTGCGGCTGGGCCTGCCCGGCCGCCGGATAGCTGTAGGTGCTCTTCGTCGTGCCGGCCTTGTCGGTCCGGGTCTCCGACAGCCGGTTGCCGGTCTTGTCGTACGTCCAGGCGTGCCAGTACGCCGCTGGCCCGCCGAGCCCGGCCGCCGACGGCGCCGTGGCACAGTTCCCCGACTCCGGCGTCCAGGCCTCGGCCAGCCGCCGCAGGTAGTCGTGCCGGAAACACTGGGTCTCCGGCCCGCCACCGGTGTCCGGGTCGGCGGTGTCGACGAGCCTGGTGAGGTTGCCGGCGGCGTCGTGCGAGTAGGTCAGGTCGACCAGCCGGCTCGGCCCGGTCTCCCGCTCGACGATCGCCCGGTTCAGCCGGTGGGTGCCGTACTCGTAGGAGTAGCTGGACCGCACCCACTTGCCGCCCGCCGACATCGTCACCTGGGCCAGCTCGCCGTACGGGGTGTAGCTGGCCCCGGTCACATAGCTGCTCTGCCCGCGCAGGCTACTGGGCAGACCGTCCCGGTTGTAGCCGATGGTGACCTGCTCGGCGGGGAGGCCACCGACGGCTGGCGAACCCAGCGAGGCGATCTCGCCGTCCGTGTGGTACGTGTTGGTGAACTCGTAGGTGCCGGCGAGCGCTCCCTCGCTGGCCGGGATCGTGTACTTCGTACCGGTCGGCCGCCCGGCGGCGTCGTACCCGGCGACCGCGGTGGTGTAGGCGTTGCCGTTCACGTACCGGGTCGTCGCGGTCTGCTCGCCCCGGGCCGCCGTACCGTCCGGCAGCACGTCGAAGGTCCACGCCGCCCGCTTGGGGCCGCTGAGCGATCCCTCGTGCACGGCCGTCATCCGACCCAGCGCGTCGTAGGCGAACGCCAGGTTGACTCCCCGGGCATCCCGGGAGCCGATCTTCTCGCCCGCGTCGTTGTAGGTCAACTCCGTGACGCCACGGTCCGGGTCCTCCGACCGGATCATCCGGCCGCGCAGGTCGTAGCCGTAGCGCCAGACGTTGCCGGCCGGATCGGTGACCGAGGCGAGCTGGCCACGCTTGGTGTAGGTGTACCGGGTCGAGTCGTACGCTCCGGTCGGCGAGTTGCCGTGGTACTGGCGCAACTCCAGCAGGTGACCGTCGACATCGGTGATCCGGGTGGTCGGGGTCTCCCCGTCCGGCGGGTCGATGTCGTGCCGGTTGTGCCCGTAGGTGTGCGTGGTGCGCCAGCGCTCCACGCCACCCACCTTGAAGATCTCCGCCACCGGCCGGTCGGCGTGGTCGTACACCGTCTGGGTCTGCGACGGCAGGAGTTGCTCGTCCACGATGAGCACGTCGGGCCCGGGTGGGGCGTCGTTGTAGTACGGACCGTTCTCCCGGACCTCCAGACCACGGGAGTTGTGGACGGTGTCGGTGACGACCCGGCCACCGCCGGGTGCCGGCTCCTGGGTCTGCCGGGGCCGCATGAACCCGTCGTAGAGCTCGTACTCGGTCTGGTACGTGCCGTCCGGCTGCAGCGACCTGGTCGTCACCGCGTTGGCGCCGTTGTTCCGGATGAGGTAGCTGAACTCCGCGGTGGGACTGTCGGTGGCCGGGTTCCGGTCCGGCCCCCACATCTTCGTCACCCGGCCCAGCGGGTCGTACTGCGATACGACCCGCCGCCCGTTCGGATCGGTGACGACCAGGTCCTCACCCCACGCCGGCTCCAGCCTGGTGCTGGTGACGTGCCCGAGCGGGTTGGTGGTGGACGCCGCGGTCACCGGCCCGCCGGTGGCCGGCGTGAAGGTCATGGCGGTGCGAGCGCCCTTCACGTCGATCGTCTCGATCTGGCGGCCGTGCGCGTCGTAGCTGGCGCGCATGGTGGTGACGTACGTCGGCGCCCCGTTGACCCAGCCGGAGAGCTCCTCCTTGCGGGTGACGTCGCCACGGGTCGGCGTGGCGCCGAGGGTGTTGCTGCCGTCGTAGTAGTACCGCTCGTCGCTGATCAGGTCCGCCGGGTACGACGGGGTCCGATCACAGCTCACCCCGACGGTTTCGACCCGGACCGGCAGGTCCTTCAGCCAGGCGGCCTCGTTGTCGACGTAGGTGTAGCGGGTGCAGGTGTCGTCGTTCGGGTCGGCCAGGTCGTTGAGGTCGGCCGTCTGGGTCAGCCGCCCGGTCCGCACGTCGTAGACGTTGTCCGACCCGGAGTTCTGCCAGCCGCCGGAACCGGTCGTCTCGGCCTGCCGGACCTTCGCCTCCTCCAGCTTGAACGCCTTGGTGGTGCCCCAGCTCCGGGTCCGGCTGGCGGTCGGATCGGAGACCCAGGGATCGGTGATCGAGCGTTCCTGGACCGTCCCGTCCTGGTTGTAGGTGATGCTCTCCCGCTCCGTCCCGGCCAGCGGGTCGGAGTCCCGCCAGGTGGTGTTCGTGGAGTCCTTCACGAACACTTCCTTGGTGCCACCCGAGTCGGTCTTGTCCCCGTCCATACCCCGGAAGAAGAGCGCCTCGGTGACCGTCCTCACCTCGTCGGCCGTGCCCTTGGTCATCCGGACCTTGCCGTAGCCGCGCCACTGCGACCACGTCTTGCGCTCGGTCGGGACCAGACCGTCCTCCTCGTCGTGCCGCCACGCCGGGGTGGTGAGGTAGTCGATCTTCGTCACCTCCGGCTCCAGCCCGGTGGTCCGGTCGGACTCGGTGACCTGGGTGACGATGTACTTGTGGAACCAGTCCTCCCGTTCCTTGAGCTCACCCTCCGGCGTCCAGCGCAGCGGATGACACCGCATGGCGTTCGAGTCCGGCGTCGGCAGGTTGTCCGGCCCCGAACACTCTCCCGGGGAGTACTCGACGGCGACCTCACCCCCGGAGTCGAGCTGGACCTTCACCACCCGGAACCAGTTCATCGGCGGGATGTAGTCGTTGCCGTCCACCCGGTTGTTGAGCCGGGTTCCGGTGAAGGCGACCTCGGGGTCGCTGTCCGTGCCGCCGACGTGCCCGGAGTGCTTGATTCCGTCGAGCCAGAGCCCCGCCCGGGTACCGTCGCCGGGGCTGGGGTAGCTGTGCCTCAGCGTCCAGGACTCGACGTCGGCGAAGGCGGTACCCCGCCAGATCTGGGTCGTGACCTTGGCCAGGCGCTTCTGGGTCCAGAACGTCGGCGAGTGCTTGTTGGTGCACTTGGTGCTGCTCGTGCAGGCCTGGTCCCACGGCACGTCCGGCCAGTTCGCCGGCTGCGACGAGGAGCAGGTGGTGCCCGGGATGCACCGGTCGGCCGGGGTGAGTACCACCCGGCCTGTCGGCGGCGTCACGACGGTTTCGTTGTTGACCCGGTGCCCGTAGTCGATCCGGTCCAGCCAACCACCCCGGTCATACGCCGAAACCTTCGACGCCGACATATTACGACCGTAGTAATTCGACTCCCGCTCGTAATACAGGCTCATCGCATTGCCATGCACATCCACCACGAAATCGAGGTTCCACCGCCACGCCTGCTGGCAATACGACGCATCGAACGTCGACTTGTAGCACGGCTCCCCCTTCTGGTTGCCATACACCGGCAACGTCCAGGTGGAATTCGTCACCTCCGAACCCGGAATCTTGTGCTTACCGAAAAAGTACTGCGTACCATCCTGCGTCGTGATCCGCCAGTACTCACCGTCATAATCCCCGTTCGGAGCATCAAACAACCGCTCCACCCGAGAACCATCGTCAACCCTCGGCCGCCACTTCCCGGTCTCGTCGTCGAGGATCAGCTCGCCGCCCTTGCCGTTGAGTGAGAAGACCGCGTTGTCGGTCGCCCAGCACATGTCACCGGTCTTGTGCCCACTGTTGTTGCCGCCGGCGGTGTCGGAGCCGCAACTGGTGTACCGCCGCTCGATATGACCGCCGGGGCTGAAGTCGAAGCCTTCGCCGACCCAGGACGGCTGGTTGTTCGTCGCGGAAGTCCGCCCGTCCACGCCGCCGCTGGAGTACGACAACTCCAGTTCCGGCTCGGGACCGCCGACCGCCGGCGGCGCGTCCAGCGGGTACCGCCAACCGAAGTCGCCGGAGGAGGTTCCCACCGTCCACATCGACGACGGCGCCATCGGCGACGCCTTGAAGTCACCCGCGCCGGACGAGGCCGCCGCGACCACCGCGTACAACCCCGCGTCGGTCGGCCGTGCGGCGCTCGACAGCGTCCCCGGTGCGGTCACCTCGGCGCTCAACCGACCCGACCCGTTGTTACGAGTCGCCACCGGCGTACCCACACACTCCGGCCGCTCCGGCGACGTCACCGCACACCCAGGCAACTTCACCAACCGCAACCGAACCGCCCAGTCCGCCCCGAACGCATCCCGGAAACCCGAGTAATCCACCTCCAACGACACCCGGCCATCCCGCGCCACACCATCAGCCCGCCGCACATCCAACAACAGACCGTCCAGGTACCGATCCTTCAACTCGACCCGAACCCGAGCGGGGGTGGCCGAGGCCGTTTCGGCGGCGGTGGACGCCCCGGCGGGCGCGGTGCCGGCGGCGCTGACCCGGACCGGCAGGGTGCCGGCAGACGCCCTGCCGCTCTGCTGCGCGGTGCCGTTCCGTTGCTCGGCGCCGCTCTGTCGCGCGGTGCCGAGGGTGATCTCGGTGGCCCCCGGCTTCGGCCAGGTCACCGCCGGGGTGCCGCGCAGGGCCCGCTCCTCGGCCGGGTCGGGGCCGGGCTCCGGTACCGTCACGCCCCGGCCGGGTACCGACTGCTCGCCGGCGGTCTTCCAATAGTCCGGTGCCGGCCTGGCGGACGCGGGCACCGCGTCGGCCAACGTCGCGACCAGCACCAGACTCATCGCCGGCACGACCAGGTGACGGGTGGCCGTCAGCCATCGGGGTCGGATCCGTTGTCTCCCTGGCCCCGCCCGGTATCGGGTCGGTTTTCGATCACGGTCCATGATGCCTCCTGTTTCCGGGGTGCCCCGGTCGGGTCGGGCAGTCGGCAGGTCGATCGACCTGCCTCCATGCCCCGAGCGGAGACATCGTGGCGGGCGGAGCGCACACGAACCGCACAGAAGGAACCGCCGCCGGTGGCGTGGACCGGCGGCGGCCGTGGGCGGAACGAACGGGCGGGCGAGTCGGGGCGGTTCAGGACGCGAAACGCTGGGTGAACCGGTTGCGCAGCGTGGTGCTGCCGGCCAGGCTCGGGCACGCCCATTCCGGTTGCACACCCCAGCTGTAGGCGACGTCGAAGACCGGGGCCGGTACCAGGCTGTCCCACCGGGCGAAGATCTGGGTCATCTCGGATCCGGTGGGCAGCCGCCACTTGCGGTTGTCCGTCGGGATACTCGAGCAGGTCTGGCCGAACGCCTGGTATACCGGCACGATCGCGGCGAGCGGAATGCCGTTGGCGAGCGTATCCTCCACCGCCTGGTCGATCAGCCCGTACTCGCAGCTCTCGCCGATCCGGCACGGGTACGGGTCCAGTCCGATCAGGTCCACTCCGGACAGCGCGGGTGCCAGTTCGGGCGGCGCGGACTCGCCGTCTCCGCCGCCGGAGACGACGAACGACTTCTGCGCGCCTCCCGTCCGGGTACGGATGTAGTTGGCCCGCTTGCTGATCAGCGCGAGTAGCGTGGGGCACGAGCTGAAGTCCGGCTCGTCCCAGAGGTACCAGCCGAACACCTTTGGGTTCCCGGCCAACTCGTCGACGATCGCGTTGAACTCGGCATCCGTGTACTCGGAGGTGCACTGGGAGATGTCCCCGCCCACCCAGATGAGGGCCCGGTGACCGGCCGGCAACGCGTCGACGTCCTCCGGGTACGGCCCCAGGTCCCAGATGTTGAAGCCGACGTTGCGGGGCGCCGAGGCGAAGTCGACGTTGTTGGTGTAGTGCAGGGAGGTGGTGGCCAGTGGTTCGACCTCGGCAGCCACGGCCGGTGCCGTACTGCCCGACCCCGCCGCCATCACGAGTGCTGCCAGCAGCGCTGTGGTCCTTCTCCCGCGCATCTGCGCTCCCCTCCCGGCATTGCCGCCGGTCGCTCGTTGTCGATCGGACGGTGGTGTGGCGCAACCAGGCTAGAGATCGAGGCGTACAGAATCCGCACACGTCCGCGGACGCCGCCGCCCCGGACGGCGCGGTGCCTGGGAACCCTGCCCCGCGTCATGTGATAAAGCGGCATCGACGCTTTCGGTAATGTCCTGGACCGGCACCCGCGTGCACCATGACACCGGAAGGGGTTGCGGTGGAATTTCGGCTGCTGGGTCCGGTGGAGGTGGTGAGCCACGGCCGGGTGCTCAAACTCGGCGGTGCAAAGCGCGCGGCCCTGGCCGCGGCCCTGCTGCTCCAGGCGAACCGTGTGGTCCCGCTCGGCCAACTTGCCGAGGCGCTGTGGGCGGCACCTCCGCGTGCCATGGAGTCCAACCTGCGTACCTACGTCGCCGGTCTGCGCACCACGTTCCTCGACGCCGGTGAGGACGGGGCCCGCCTCGCCACCGACCAGCGGGGGTACCGCCTGGAGGTCCGCCCCGGCGAGCTGGACCTGGACACGTTCGAGGCGCTCGCCGCCGAGGGGGACCAGGCGCTGGCCCGGGCCGACACCCCGACCGCGGTGCGGCGGCTGCGCGCCGCGCTCGACCTGTGGCGCGGGCCCGCGCTCGCGGGGCTGGTCGGCGGACCCTACCTGGGGATGGAGGCTGATCGGCTGGACCAGCGCCGGTTGCAGGTCGTCCGGCGGTGGGCCGACGCCGCCCTGGCCGAGCGCTGCCACGAGCAGGTGGCGACCGAACTCGACCCACTGGTGCGGGCCTATCCGATGTGGGAGGGGCTGTGGGGCCAGCTGATGCTCGCCCTGTACCGGTGCGGCCGGCGGGCGGCGGCGCTGGCGGCGTACCGGGAGGCGTACCAGGTCCTCACCCGCGAGTTGGGCGTGCTGCCGGGCCAGGCGTTACAGGAGTTGCACCAGCGGATCCTCGCCGCCGACCCCGACCTCGACCCACCACCGTCGGACACGCCGGTGCGGACCGCCCTGCCGAGGCCACGACAGCTGCCGGCGGACATCGCCACCTTCGCCGGCCGTACCGAGCAGCTCCGCGCGCTCGACGCGTTACTGGGCGCATCCGGCGGGGACCGGCCGGAGGCGGTGGTGATCGCCGTCCTGACCGGCGCGCCCGGGGTCGGCAAGACCAGCCTGGCGGTGCACTGGGCCCACCGGGTGGCCGAGCGGTTCCCCGACGGACAGTTGTACGTGAACCTGCGGGGCTTCGACCCCGGCGGCGTGGTGGTGTCGCCGTACGACGCGGTCCGCGGGTTCCTCGACGCGCTGGGTCTGTCGCCGCAGCAGATCCCGGCGAACCCCGATGCCCAGGCCGCGCTCTACCGCAGCCTGCTCGCCGAGCGACGGATGTTGATGGTGCTGGACAATGCCCGCAGCGCCGAGCAGGTCCGTCCGCTGCTTCCCGGCGCACCGGGCTGTCTGGCCGTGGTGACCAGCCGTAACCAGCTCGCCGGCCTGGTCGCGGCCGACGGTGCCGATCTGCTGACGGTGGACCTGCCCAGCCCGGCCGAGGCGCGCCGGATGCTCGTCGACCGGCTCGGCGACGAACGGGCGGCCAGGGAGCCGGCCGCGGTCGACGACATCATCGCCGGCTGCGACCGGTTACCGCTCGCCCTGGCGATCGTCGCCGCCCGGGCCGCCAGCCACCCCGGCTTCCCGCTCGCCGCCGTCGCCGCCGAACTGCACACCGCCCGGGGCGGACTGGACCCGTTCGCCGGCGACGATCCCGCCACCGACGTGCGGGCGGTCTTCTCCTGGTCCTACGGCGCGCTGCCGGCTCCGGCGGCCCGGGTGTTCCGGCTGCTCGGCCTGCACTTCGGAGCGGACATCGCCGAATCGGCCGCGGCGAGCCTCGCCGCACTGCCGGTGGAGCAGGTACGTCCACTGCTGAAAGTACTGACCAAGGCCCATCTGCTCACCGAGCGCGTTCCCGGTCGGTACGCCTTCCACGACCTGCTGCGCGCCTACGCCGCCGAACTCGTCGACAGCGTGGACCCGGCGGCGGACCGGAGCGCGGCGCTGCTCCGGTTGCTCGGCTGCTACCTGCACAGCGCGCACACGGCCGCGTTGCTGCTGGACCCCGCCCGGGAGCCGATCGGGCTGCCCCCGTTGCCGCCGGGCGTCACGGTCGAACGGTTCACCGACGGCCCGCAGGCGGTCGCCTGGTTCACCGCGGAGCATCGGGCGCTGCTCGCCGCCATCCGGTGGATAGCCGATCATGGCCTCGACGACCAGGCCGTGCCGATGGCCTGGGTACTGACGGACTTCTTACATCGTCAGGGGCACTGGACGGACTGGGTCACCGGCCAGCAGGTCGCCCTGGACGCCGCGCGGCGACTCGGGGACCGGGCCGGGCAGGGGTGGGCGCACCGCGTCCTCGGGCACGCGTACGTCCTGCTCGGACGGCCACAGGACGCGCTCTGCCAGTTCGAACACGCCCTCGAGCAGTACCGGGCGCTCGCCGACCACGTCGGGCAGGGCACCTCCCACCTCGGCCTGGGCGGGCTGCTGGAGCAGGACGGCCGGTACCGGGAAGCGTTGCACCAGTGCCAACGGGCGCTCATCCACTTCAGCCAGGCGAACGATCGGATCGGGCGGGCCCGGGCCCTCAACGCCGTCGGCTGGTGCCACGCACTGCTCGGCGACCACCAGCAGGCACTCACGCACTGCCGCGCGGCGCTCGCCATCCAGCGCGCACTCGGCGACCGGCGGGGCATGGCGACCAGCCTGGACAGCATCGGCTACCTGCACCATCAGTTCGGTGAGCACGCCGCTGCCGTCGACTGCTACCAGGAGGCCGTCGAGCTGTTCCGGGAGGAGGGGGACCGGTACTACGAGGCCGACGTGCTGCACCACCTCGGCGACACCCACCTGGCCCGGGGTGACCGTACGGCGGCCAACGAGGTCTGGCGACGAGCCCTGGACATCCTCGACGAACTCGGCCATGCCGGCGCGATCACGGTTCGGAAGAAGCTCGACGCCTGACCTCGGTTGCCGCGCAGGCCAGGGCAGCTCCGCACGCGCCGTGGGTGGCCGGTCAGGACGTGCGGGCGGCGGCCCGCAGGGCGGATTCGACGATGCCGGCGTACCCGGCGTGGCCGGCCCGGTTCGGGTGGTACGACTCGCCGAGCGGGTTGGACGTACCGTTGATCCACTCGACGTCGTCGCAGACCGCGTGCCCGGTGAACGGACCCCGGGCGTCGACGAAGGCGAAGCCGTGCGCGGCGGCCCGGGCGGCGATGGTGGTCGCCAGCAGGTTCGCCGCGGCGTTGAGTTCGGCCTGCTCGCCGGGGGAGATCCGGGCGATGATGTTGCACTCCTCGCCGTTGAAGAGCCGCGGGTAGCCGACCACCGCGACCCGGGCGTTCGGGGCCAGGCCGCGGATCCGGGAGTAGAGCTGGTCGAGCCGGCCGGGCAGGGTGTTCCGGATGGTCTTCTCGGCGTTGTCGATCTGGGACCAGCAGGTGGTGGGCCAGGGCAGCGCGCACTGCACGATCACCGATGCCCAGCCGATGTCGTTGCCGCCGGCCTGGACCGTGACGTAGCTCGTGGCCGGGTTGAGGCTGCCGAGCTGTCCGCTGAGCACGCTGAGGGTGGTGGCTCCGGAGCAGGCGGCGAAGGTGAGCGTGGCACCGAGCCGGGCCGCGTCGAGCACCGGGTAGGCGTGCCGGGAGCGCTGGCAGGAGCCGCTGTCCGGGTAGTACTCCCGGGTGCCGGTGCCGGAGGCGTACGAGTCGCCGACCGCGGTGTAGGTGGTCGCCGCCGCGTGTGCGGGTGTGGCGGCCAGGCCGATGGTGAGGATGCTGACGAGTGGGACGGCGATGGCGGTCAGCCGGGGGACCAGGCGACGAGGCAGCGGCATGTTGGCCTCCTGACATAGGCAAATGTTGATGTCAGGCTGGCAGATACCTGCGTCGTGCGGAAGTAGTTGCGTAGGTTTCTTTCCCTCCGGCCGGTGTCGGGCGGGTCAGCGGGCCGCGATGGCGTGGAACGCGCCGGCCCGGGTGCCGACGTAGATCCGCCCCCGCCAGACCGCCGGAGTCGACTCGATGCAGCCGCCGAGCTTGATCTTCCACAGTGGCTTCGGCGCGGCCCCGGTGTCTGCGACGTCGTACGCGTGCAGCGTGCCGTTGCAGTCCCCGATCACCAGTACGTCGTCGACCACCACCGGCGACTGCCAGGTCGGCCCGGGCAGCTCGAACCGCCACCGCACGGCCCCGGTCGCCCGGTCGACGCCGAGCACCTCGCCGCCCTGGGTGTCGAAGATCGCGATGTCCCGGTGCAGGGCCGGGCTGCCCCAGATGCCCGCCGGCTTGCGGGCGTGGTCGTCGACGTGCCACACGCTCGGGTTGTCCCGGCGCGTCGGGTCGAGTTTCATCATCTGCCCGACCTGCCTCGACCGGGCGGTGCCCCGCTCGTACTCCGAGCCGACGTAGAGCGCGCCGGTCTCGTCGATCGCGATCGAGGCGTCGGTGTCGTCACCGGTCCAGAACCGGAACACCCGCTTCGGCTTGCGGCCCTGTTTCAGCCCGCTGATGTCCCAGCCCTGCACCAGCCCGCCGGAGTTGGCGAAGTAGACCACGTTGCCGGAGATCGCCACCGAGTTCTCGATCGAGACCATCCGGTCGTCCACGTCGCGGAGGAGCTGGGCGTCCCAGCCGGGGGCGTTGAACACCAGCTTCGGCTTGACCGTGACCCTGCCGTCGGCGTCGTACCCGCGGTTCAGCTTGACGATGTGGAACTGGCTGTTCTCGCCGCCGAGGAAGAGGTAGTCGTCGAGGATCAGGCCGGCGCCGTCGAAGTCGTCGTTCCACATCGTCGGCGAGACCGCCCGGGCCGACAGCTTCCACAGCTCTCTCGGTCGGCCCCGGTCGATCGCGATCACCCGGTAGTAGTTGTCCCGCGATCCGGAGTAGACCAGCGGGAACCCGTCCGGGTCGACGGTGACCGAGCCCTTGATGATGTCACCGGTCGGGAAGTCCGGCAGGATCCGCTCGCCGGTCTCGCCGTCCAGAAAATGAATCTTGTGGTCGTACGCCCCGAAGACCACCCAGGTCCGCCCGTCCCGCTCGAAGACGGCGGGTTGGCCGGTCCAGCCCGTACCGCACCACACCCGGGTGCCCTTCTCGTCGGTCGACTTCCCGCACAGGCCACCGCTGCGGGGGAACTGCCACTGCCGGACCGGAGTGGTTCGGGGCATCGGCCCGGTGCCGTAGTACGTCCGGGTCGGGTTGCCCCGGAAGGTGAGCAGGCCGTCCACCTTCTCGCCGTACGGCTTGCCGACGAGGGCCGGATCGGACCAGCCGGTGAAGGGGGTCGGTGCGGCACCGCCCCCGCCGGCCGGGGTCGGGCTGATGCTGCCCGACCAACTCGGCGCGGCGTCCGGTGCGTCGCCGGCCAGATCGCAGGAGGTGAGCCCGAGTACGGCCACCAGGCCGACCACGAGGAGCCGGGTAGGGGTCGGGGGCGGGGTGAATCCTGAACGCAGTGGTCCGGTCACCGCAACAGTGTGCCTACCGACGGCAGGTACCAACAGGGCCCTTTTCGGTCACTCGAATGTCGGGTCCTTCCGTCGGGTCGGCCCGATGATCAGCGGAGCCGGCATCCCGTGCACGGGGAGTGGTCCGACGCCACGTGATCGGGCGGCTGATGCCCCTCCGGGCCCTCTGCCCCATACGCCCGTCTTGCTCGGCGGTGCGTCGGTCGGAAATCTGACCCGACACCACCCGTTGTGCCGCTGATCCAGGGTGGTTAAGCTCCTTGGTGCGCGCCCCAATCGCCCGCTTCCCCCGTGGCAGGCGATCGGGGCGCGCACCTTTGTCTGGGCCCCGATCGCCCCTCACCAGCCGATTCAGATCCAGCGGTTGCCGAGCCACATCCGGCTCGACCACTCCGCGTACGGCAGGATCTGCGCCACGAAGATCGGGTAGAAGTAGGCGAAGCAGATCGCCACCAGTAGCACGTACGTGCCGGCGACGATCGCGCCGATCATGCGACGGTCACTGGTCTGGCCACCCTGGGTGTCCTTGGCCCGCTCGGCGTCCCGGGTGCCCTTGGCCTGCTCGGCGCCGTGGGTGCCCGAGGCCTCCTCGGTGCCCGATCCGGCCGGCGGGTCACCTCCGGCCGGGGAACCCGCCGTCGCCGGTGCCCGGGCCGGGCCGGTGATCGCGCCCAGCACGTAGGTCACGGCCAGGATCATGAACGGCACCACCGGCGCGACGTAGAAGAAGAACATCGTCCGGCCGTCCATCGCGAACCAGAACCAGGGCAGCAGGCCGGCCGCCACCGGCAGCAGGATCGCCGGGGCCCGCCAGTCCCGCCGGGCCAGGCCCAGCCAGGCGAGCGCGGCCAGCGCCGGCAGGAACGACCACCACAGGAGCGGGGTGCCGAGCAGCAGGATCTCGGAGGCACAGCTCGGGGCGCCGCAGGCGCCCTGGTCGGACCAGTGGAAGGCGACCGGCCGGCCGAGCAGCAGCCACTGCCAGGGCCAGGACTGGTAGACGTGGCTTTCGCTGAGGCCGGAGTGGAACCTGAGCGCCTCTTCGTGGTAGTGCCAGAGGTTGAGCAGGCTGCCGATGACCGGCGGGCTGGACTGGCCGGTGTCGGCCCGCCAGTTCCGGAAGTAGCCGTTGTCGCTGGCGAACCAGCCGGACCAGGTGGCGAGGTAGACCAGGACGAGCAGCACCCCGGTGCCGACGAGCCAGAGTCCCTCGTCGAGGAAGGTGTCCCGCCACGGCCGGCGTACCCCGACGGAGCGTCGGGTGCCGACCTCCCAGAGGACGACGAGCAGCGCGAACACCGGTACGAAGTACAGCGCGCTCCACTTCACCCCGAACGCACAACCGAGCATCACGGCGGCGAGCAGCCGCCACCACGGCACCCCGTCGGACCACCGGAACGGCGGCCGGTTGCGCCGGCCCGGCTGGCTCGGGTCGAGGCCGGACTCGATCGCCCGCAGCCACCGCTTCCGCCGGACGTCCCGGTCCACCACCAGGGCGCCGAACGCGGCCAGCACGAAGAACATCAGGAAGATGTCGAGCAGCGCGGTGCGGGAGAGCACCAGGTGGAAGCCGTCCAGCGCCATCAGCAGCCCGGCGGTACAGCCGAGCACCGTGGAGTGGAACATCCGGCGGGCGATCCGGACCAGCAGCAGCACCGAGAGGGTGCCGATGGCGGCGGCGGAGAACCGCCAGCCCAGCTCGTTGTAGCCCCAGATCTGCTCGCCGATCGCGATCATCCACTTGCCGAGCGGCGGATGCACCACGTACGCGGCGGTGTTGTTCTTCTCGTCCCACTCGATGCCGCGCAACAGCAGGTTGTGCGCGTCGGTGGCGTAGTAGACCTCGTCGAAGATCTTGCCCTTGGGATTGCTCAGCCCGACGAAGCGGAGAATGCCGGCGATCAGCACCACCACGGCGGTGGCCAGCCAGGACCACGGTTCGAGCCGGGCGTCGAAGGGTGCCAGCCGGCGTCTGATGATCCCTGGTACGCCCCCGGCGGGGCGTTCGGGGGGCTCGGTCGTGGCTGTTCCGCCCGGGGTGGCCGAGGTCACCTCGACCACCGGAGCTGCCGGCGGCCCGGCGGTGCCCGGGCCCTCGGTCTGCGCTATCGACGCCAGAGTCACCCCGTGATCGTAGGCTGCCAAGGTGTGAAACGGGGCACGACGCTCGCTATGTGCGATGACAGGTATCGATGAAGGAGTCGGTTCGTGGAAAAATCGCCCGGTAACGGACGGCTGATCCTGCTCGGGGCGCCGCTCGGAAACCCCGGCGACGCCTCCACGCGGCTGCGGGACGCCCTCGGGCAGGCCGACGTCGTCGCCGCCGAGGACACCCGCCGGCTCAGCCGGCTGGCCCGCGACCTGGACGTCACCATCACCGGCAGGATCGTGTCGTACTTCGAGGGCAACGAGGAGCGCCGCACTCCCGACCTGGTCGACGCGATCCTCGACGGCGCGCTGGTGGCGCTGGTGACCGACGCCGGGATGCCCAGCGTCTCCGATCCCGGCTACCGGCTGGTCCGGGCCGCGCTCGACGCGGGCGCGCCGGTCACCGTGGCACCCGGCCCGAGCGCCGTCACCACCGCACTCGCCCTCTCCGGTCTGCCCACCGACCGGTTCTGCTTCGAGGGCTTCCTGCCCCGCACCGGCGGCCCGCGCCGGGCCCGGCTGCGGGCGCTCGCCGCCGAGGAGCGCACCCTGGTCCTCTTCGAGGCGCCGCACCGGGTGGCCGGGATGCTCGCCGACCTGGCCGCCACGTTCGGTCCGGAGCGGCCGGCGGCGCTCTGCCGGGAGCTGACCAAGACCTACGAGGAGGTGCTGCGCCGCCCGCTCGGCGAGTTGGCGACCTGGGCCGCCACCGGCGCGCCGCGCGGCGAGATCACTCTGGTGGTGGCGGGCGCCCCGGCGGTCGCCGCGCCGGCTCCGGCCGTCGCCGACCTGCGGGCCGCGGTCGCCGAACTGGAGGCCGAGGGTACGTCCCGACGCGACGCGATCGCCGCCGTCGCCACCGGGTACGGCCTGCGCCGCCGGGACGTCTACAACGCCGTGCACCCGCCGACGGCGAACTGACCGGGCCGGCCGAGCCGCACCCGGGGGTCAGTAGGCGGCGGCCAGGAACCCGGCGGTGAGCAGCAGCGGGCCGCCGACGCTCACCAGGGCGGCGGCGTGCCGGTTACGCCGCCCGGCCAGCCGCAGCGCACCGGTGATCCAACCGGCTCCCACGCAGCAGAGCAGTACCATCCCGAAGCCGAGTACCCAGCGCAGGTGCAGCAGGCCGGTACCCGCGCCGACGTACGCCTGCCTGCTCTCCGCCCCGGTCATCCGGGCCGTCACCCGGCTGCCGAACTCCCGGTGTGCCCCGTCGACGTCGGCCAGCCGGACGTCGTACACCCGCAACCGGCCGCTGTCGGCGCTGAACGTGCCCCGGCAGTGTTGCCCGAGCCCTCGCCCCGTGCAGGTCTCCACCGTCGCGGTACCCACCTCGCCGTGCCCGGCGGCGAGCCAGAACGGCTCGGCGCTGACCCAGGCGAAGAAGCTGGCGACCAGGGAGCAGAGGATCACTCCGGCGAGCCCGAGCGCCGGGTTCCGCTGCGGCTTCGGCGGTCGGGGTGCCCGCTGCCCGGTCGCGGCCGGGTCCTTCGGCCGGCCGTACCAGGTCCGGGGGGTCGGCTGGACGGGTGTGCCGTCCCAGTGGACCTCCTCGATCGGCAGCCAGAAGTCGTCCTCGTCGGCCGCGTCCGGCTCCGAGCCGGCCGGTCCGGTCGGCAACTGGCCGGTCGAAGTGTTCCAGGCCGGTCCGGTGGCCCGGGGTGCCCGCTGGGGCAGCATCGCGAGCGGGGCGCCGGTGGTCGGTTCGATGCCGGACGGTCCGGCGAGGGTGCCGGGGGCGCCGAGCCAGGCGGAGCCGAGCGCGGGCGTGGCGCCCCGGAACGGTCCGGCCGGCGCGGGCTCGTACGCCGGGGCCGGGCGCTGCTGCGGCGCCGGTCCCGCCTCGGCGGCCGACTGCCCGACCGGTCCGGGTCCGGTTGCCGGCCGCTCCACCGCTGCCGCCTCGGTCTCCGGGCGTCCGACCGCTCCCGGATCGGCTTCCGGGCGCCCAACGGCCCCCGCCTCGGCTTCCGGGCGCCCAACAGTCCCCGGATCGGCGGGCGGCGGGTGCTCTACCACCTCGGCGGACGCCTCGGAGTCGACCGGCGCCGGTGGATCGGGCTCGCCTGCGGCAGGGCACGTTTCCGCTGCCTGCTGCCCACCCTCGTGGCCCGTCACCCGTCCATTGGACAACGCTGATCCGGCTCGAACGGGCAGCGCGACACGCGTGTCGAAGGAGAAAAAAGTCGGATATCAGTCTGAATATTGGCAGGTTAGGCGATCTTTCAGCTCACTAGGCTAGGTGTCGATGAGTCACGTTCTCGCGGCGGTCGCCTGGCCGTACGCCAACGGCCCACGACACATCGGTCACGTCTCCGGCTTCGGGGTCCCCTCCGACGTGTTCAGCCGATACATGCGGATGGCCGGCCACGACGTACTCATGGTCAGCGGCACAGACGAGCACGGCACGCCGATCCAGGTGCAGGCGGACCGGGAGGGCGTCAGCCCGCGCGAGCTGGCCGACCGCTACAACCGGGTGATCGTCGAGGACCTGCACGGGCTCGGCCTCTCCTACGACCTCTTCACCCGGACCACCACCCCCAACCACCACGCGGTGGTGCAGGAGCTGTTCGAGACGCTGCACCGCAACGGATACATCGTGCCCAAGGTGACTATGGGGGCGATCTCGCCGTCCACCGACCGTACCCTGCCGGACCGCTACATCGAGGGCACCTGCCCGATCTGCGGCTACCCGCACGCCCGGGGCGACCAGTGCGACAACTGCGGTAACCAGCTCGACCCGGTCGACCTGGTCAACCCGCGCTCGAAGATCAACGGGGAGACGCCCCGGTTCGTCGAGACCGAGCACTTCTTCCTCGACCTGCCGGCCTTCGCCCGGGCGCTCACCACGTGGCTGGACTCCCGGGAGGGCTGGCGGCCGAACGTCCTGCGGTTCTCCCGGAACCTGCTGGACGACCTCCAGCCCCGGGCGATCACCCGGGACCTGGAGTGGGGCGTACCGATCCCGCTTGAGGGCTGGCGCGACCGCAGCGACAAGCGGATCTACGTCTGGTTCGACGCGGTGATCGGCTACCTGTCGGCGTCCATCGAGTGGGCCCGGCGCTCCGGCGACCCGCAGGCGTGGCGGCGCTGGTGGGCGGCGGACGCCCAGCGCGGCGGCGGCGTCGACGGGGACGCCCGCGGCTACTACTTCATGGGCAAGGACAACATCGTCTTCCACTCGGTGATCTGGCCGGCGCTGCTGCTCGGCTACGACGGCGAGGGTGACCGGGGCGGTGAGCCCGGCGATCTGGGCCGGCTCCAGCTGCCGACCGAGGTGGTCTCCAGCGAGTTCCTGACCATGGAGGGTCGGAAGTTCTCCTCGTCCCGCCAGGTCGTCATCTACGTACGCGATTTCCTGGCCCGGTACGACGCCGACGCGCTGCGCTATTTCATCGCCGTCGCCGGGCCGGAGAGCCAGGACACCGACTTCACCTGGGCGGAGTTTCTGCGCCGCAACAACGACGAGCTGGTCGCCGGCTGGGGCAACCTGGTCAACCGGTCGATCTCGATGGCCGCGAAGAACTTCGGCGCGATCCCGCCGGTCGACCCGGCCGGGCTGACCGAGGCCGACCAGGCACTGCTCGGCACCGCACGGGCCGGGTTCGGCACCGTCGGCGGCCTGATCTCCAGGCACCGGCAGAAGCAGGCGATCGGCGAGGCGATGCGGGTCGTCGCGGAGGCGAACAGGTACCTCTCCGAGCAGGCGCCCTGGAAGTTGCGAAGCGAGGCTGACAAGCCCCGGATGGGGACGGTCCTGCATGTCGCGCTCCAGGCGGTCAGCGACGCCAACACGCTGCTCACGCCCTTCCTGCCGTACTCGGCCCAGCGGGTGCACGAGCTGCTCGGCGGCACCGGCGTGCACGCGCCGATGCCATCGATCGTGGAGGTGGACGACCTCGACGGCGGACCGTCGTACCCGGTGTTGACCGGGGACTACACGGTCGGGGCGAGGTGGGAGTCGGTACCGGTCGAGGCGGGGCGGCCACTCGCCGCGCCGAAGCCGGTCTTCCGCAAACTCGACCCGTCCATCGTGGACGAGGAGCTCGCCCGACTCGGCGACTGACCCGAGCCGCCCGCTATGATTCGGCTCGTGACGGCACCCAACGACGGAAGCAGGCCGCAGATCCGGCAGGACGTGCCCACCCCGGCCCGAATGTACGACTACTGCCTCGGCGGCAAGGACAACTTCCCGGTCGACCGGGCGGCGGTGCTTGCCGTACACAAGCAGTTTCCGGAAGGGGTGACCGAGGCCCGGAACAACCGGCTCTTCCTCTACCGGCTGGTCCGCTTCCTGGCCCGGGACGCCGGCATCCGGCAGTTCCTGGACATGGGCAGCGGGTTGCCGACCCAGGCGAACGTGCACCAGGTGGCCCAGCGGTTCCAGCCGGACGCGCGCGTGGTCTACGTCGACAACGACCCGATCGTGCTGTCGCACGGCCGGGCGCTGCTCGCCGACGACCGGACCACCACCGTGATCGCCGCGGACATGACCGAACCGGAGCGGATCCTCGACGACCCGGAGACGCGGAAGCTTATCGACTTCTCCGAACCGGCCGCCGCGCTGTTCCTCTCGATCGGCCACTCGATCGTCGACGACGAGAAGCTGCGGGGCATGTTCGAGACGGTCTGGGCGGCGCTGGTCCCCGGCAGCTACCTCGCGTTCTCCCAGGTGTGCGGGGTCGACCGGGCGACGGTCGAAGAGGGTAACGAGATGACCAGGCGGCTCGGCCTGTCCTGGCGCAACCGCACGGTGGCCGATGTCACCGAGCTGCTGCGCGGGCTGGAGCCGGCGGAGACGATCGAGCCGGGTCTGGTCAAGGTCGTCGACTGGCGTCCCGACCCCGACCAGCCCACGTTGGCACATGTCGACGAGCCGCTGCGGCCGTACCTGGAGTCGCCGCCGCGCAACCAGCGGTCGATGGAGTGCGGCGTGGTGTTCCGCAAGCCCTGAACTGTTCCGCGAGCCCTGAAACAACCGACCGGGTGTCTGGCATAGCCAAGGTGTGAAAGCACTACGACCCGGGAGGGGCACCTTGGCGAAGACGCATGTCCGAAGGCCGGCCGGACGGAGCACCGGTGCGGACTGACATCGAACTGCTGGTGGCCTCGGACCACGACGCACACGCCTTCCGCGAGCTGTACGACAGGTACGCGAACGTGATCCACGGGTTCTTCCGGCGGCGCACCGGTGAGCACGAAGCGGCGTTGGACCTGACCGCCGAGACCTTCGCCCAGGCGTGGCAGTCCCGGCACCGCTTCGTCGACGAACGCGGCGGATCGCTGGGACCGTGGCTCTTCGGCATCGCCCGCAACCTGCTGCTGCGGGCGGTACGGGACCGGCGGGTACTCGCCGAGGCCACCGCCCGGCTCGGGATGCGGGCCGAGCGGGCCGCCGTCATCCCCGACGAGAGTTGGCTCGACGGCCTGGACGCGGACCTGGAGACCGCGCTCGCGTCCCTGCCAGCGGCGCAGCGCAGCGCGGTGGAGCTGCGGGTGCTGCACGACCGCAGCTACGAGGAGATCGGCGACGCGCTCGACTGCTCACCCGGCGCGGCCCGGATCCGGGTCTCCCGTGGACTCACGGCGCTGCGCGGACGACTCCGACCGACCGGCCCGACCCGGGCAACCCAGACGAGGAGGGCATCCTGATGACCAACGACCTGCACCCGGACCTGGTCCGGCTCGGCAACGTACTGGAGCACGCCGTGAGTCGGGAGATCGCCGCGAGCGCACCCCGCCGGGTACACCGCCGACGGCTGTTCGGGTCCCGGACCGCGTTCCTCGCGGCGGTCACCGTCGGTGCGCTTGCCGTCGGCGGCGGTGCCGCTGCCGCCGCCGTCGCGCTGCTGACGCCGGACACCGTCGCCCGGGGCATGCCGGGCTCGGCGGTGATCTTCGAGGGCACCGACCCGACGTGCACGACCGAGGACAGCGTCGTCTTCACCTGCACGCTCAGCCGGGCGCCGCAGGACGACGTGCGAACCGACCTCTCCAAGATCCCCGAAGCGAAGCGCCCGACCAAGCCGAGGGTCGTCGACTTCAAGGACCGCAAGGAGGCCTTCGTCGACGGGCAGCGCAGGATCGCCGGCGGATGTGTCGGTGCCGACACGGCCGGCCTGCACTGGACCTGCTACGCCGGCCAGCGGGCCGTGGACGAGGGGATCATCGGCCAGGACCTGCTCGGCGAGTACCAGCCGACCCCGGCCCGGGGCTGACCGACCCGCCACCGGACAGGCCGGGGACAGCGTCGCTGCCCCCGGCCGACGGGCCTCACCTGGACGCCAGGTGCGTTACGCGACCTCGGTGACGTACCTGGTGTCCAGGTCACCGGCCGAGGCGAGAATGGACCTATGCAACGGTTGTCACGGAAGGACGCAGGGTCGGCGAGGGCGCGCTCGGCACCGCCACACAGGCCGAGGAAGCGCACGGCTGGAACGCCGTCGCCGACCGGGAGGGCTTCCTCGTCGCCTATCCGGACGGGACCAGGCCGACCTGGGCGGTAAGCGACGGCCGCTGCGGCCCTGCGGTCCGGGCCGGGGTCGACGACGTGGCATTCGTCGAGGGGCTGGTCCGGGCCGTCGCCGCCGAACTGCCGGTCGACCCGAACCGGGTCTACGCCACAGGCATCTCCAACGGCGGGATGCTGGCGTACCGGCTGGCTGCGAGAGCAGCACCTTTGCCGCGATCGGCCCGGTCGCCGCCACCAGGCTGGGCGAGTGCCCGTCCCCGGCGCCGATATCGCTGATCCACATCCACGGCAGCGCCGACCCGACGGTGCCGTACGGCGGCGGCCCCGGCCTGCTCGACCTCGACCCGCCCTCCTCGGCCCTGTCCGCCACCGAGACGCTCTGGAGCTTCTTCGTCGCCCACCCGAAGCCCTACCCCCAGCCCGGTAGCACGCGCCGCCGACCTCACAACGGCACTTTTCGGCCGACGGCGATACTGCTCCACGCGAGACTGTCGAGCTGCCCCGCCTGTGCTCCCGGCGTGCTGTCCCGCACGTGCTCCCGGCGTGCTGCCCCGCCTGCCGCCCGAGCGACGACCGTCACCTGGACAACAGAGGCGCTACGCGGCATCGGTAACGCATCTGTTGTCCAGGTCACCGGCCGGTACACCGGCTACCGGTGGGCGGCGGCGCGTACGGAGTGGACGAATCGGCGCCACGGGGAGGGCGGAAAGGTGAGGACCGGGCCGTACGGGTCCTTGCTGTCGCGTACGGCGACCAGGTCGGGCAGGTTGTCGGCGACCTCGACGCAGTTGCCCTCCGCCCCGCTGCGGCTGCTCTTGCGCCAGGCGGCACCGGTCAGCTCGACTCGTCGGTCGATCATCGTCTCTCCCCTGCGAACGATCTGATCACGTCGTTCGATTCTGTCTCCGACAGGGCGAGCCCCGATCCGCCAGATCTTCACCGTCGAACACTCCGCCGCCGCTCCGGCCGTCCTGATCGTTATGCCGCCCTCGTCGCGGAGCTGACGCAGAAGCGCGGCCGAGTTGTCGCCGGGGCACGGTCGTCCGGTTCTGGTCCATTGCCGTTGCCTTTCGCCGATAGTGAAATGCGGTGGAATTGCAGACCGAAATGCCGTTTCGGCGCGGGTAGGGGAGTTGGCGGCCCAGGTGCGGGTAGCAAGGGCATCGCGCCGATAAGCGAGGTGTAATTCGGCTCCGATCATCGACAGTGATATTAGTAATGCCCAATCGCTACGGGCACCCGCGAATCGCGAGTACTCCGAGTGCCGCCGATGGCGCGGGCGGCTGTTCCATCTCTTCCAGTGGGCGCGCGCGATCCTGCTCTCACGGGTTGCGGAGTCGTAGGATCGTGGCGGGACGAAGCTCGCGTACCGCCAGACCGACCGGAGGAAACGATGCGCAACACCGAAATGGCGAAGCTCGGCGGGCTCGTCGGCGAGTGGACGGCGACGCTGTCGGACGCCTGGTTTCTCGAACCGCCGGGCGCCACGGTGCCGGGCACCACCACCGTCGAGTGGCTCGGAGAGTCGCTACTGGTCCTGCGGTCGGAGTTCGGCGGAGGCGGGCACGCGCATTCCGAAATGAGCCTCGTCCTCGGGCGCAGCGACCCGAACGACCGGTTCGTCGCGCTCTACCAGGACGACCGCGGCGTCTGCCGGCAGTTCGCCATGACCTTCGACGGCGGGTACTGGACGATGCTCCGCGAGGACCCCGACTTCCACCAGCGCTTCACCGCCGAGGTCGAGCCGGATCGGATCCACGGCCGTTGGGAGGCGTCCGAGGACGCCGGCAAGACCTGGCGAAAGGACTTCGACCTCACCTTCGCGCGCCTGCGCTGACGCGTCTCAAACGCGGTACGGCACGTCGAGGAGCTGGTCGTCGGCGACCTCGACCGCCGGCGCCCACGCCTCGTAGACCCCGCGCTCGTAGCACTGCGCCGAGTGCGGCGACGTTGTCCGGGTCGGGCCGGCAGAGCCGTACCCGCAGCCAGCCGCCCTCCTTCCCCGACCTCGCTGGCGTGGGCATACCGGTGATAGCGGTAGCGGGCGTCGGGGCGGCGGTCCCGCTCGAAGCCGGGCGCCGCTCCGGTGCTGAACAACTCGTACGCGGCACCCCGGGCGAGTTCCCCCGTCCCCGCCGGTTCGGCCGACGCCTACCGCCCCGCTATCCGGGCCCATCCGGTACGCCCGGGCCAGAGCACGGGACCGATATGTGATGCTGGCGGCGATGAGTCAGCAGCCGACCGAGAGCCGCCATCAGCGGGCCGCCCGCCGGGCGGGGGAGTATCCACCGGTACCCGAGCCGCTGCCGGTGCCGGTGCTCGACAGCCACACCCACCTGGACATCACCCTCGCCGAGGCGGACCCGCCGCCCTGGCACGGCCGGTCGGCCGATCCGGTGGCGGCAGCGGTCGAGCTGGCCACAGAGGTCGGGGTGGACCGGCTGGTGCAGGTCGGTGTCGACGTGAGCTCGTCCCGGTGGGGTGCCGAGGTGGCGGCGCGGCAGCCGGCCGTGGTCGCCACGGTGGCGCTGCACCCGAACGAGGCGCCCCGGCTCGCCGACCTGGACGAGGCGCTGCGGGAGATCGAGGCACTCGCCGCCGAGGAACGGGTACGCGGGATCGGCGAGACCGGGATGGACTTCTTCCGGACCGGGGACGAGGGTCGGGCGGCCCAGGAGGCGAGCTTCCGGGCGCACATCGCGATCGCCAAGCGGTACGCCAAGCCGCTGGTGATCCACGACCGGGACGCGCACGCCGACGTGCTGCGGATCCTCGACTCGGAGGGTGCCCCGGAGACGGTGGTGCTGCACTGCTTCTCCGGCGACGCCGACTTCGCCACCGAGTGTGTCCGGCGCGGCTACCTGCTCAGTTTCGCCGGCACGGTCACCTTCGGCAACGCCGGCGCACTGCGCGAGGCGGCCCGGGTCACCCCGCTGGACCAGATCCTGGTGGAGACCGACGCCCCGTACCTGACCCCGATGCCGCACCGGGGGCGGCCGAACGCGTCGTACCTGATTCCGCTGACCGTCCGGTCGCTGGCCGAGACGACCGGCGCCGACCTCGGCGAACTCTGCGCGGCGCTCTCCGCCACCGGGAACCGGGTTTTCGGTCCCTGGTGACGGCCCGGTCGCCGACCGAGCCGGCCACCGGAGACTCCACCGGTGGCGCCCCGTCCAGCGCCGCGTCCCGTGTGTGCACCCAGCTCGACAGGCGGCGGCACGGAGGCCGGCCGTCCGGCAGCCGCCGGCGCGCCCCGGTCAGGCCGAGGTACGCCGACCGCGGGCGGTGCGGCCGTTGTTGCCGGTCGGCGTACCGCCGGTCGGCTGGGTCGGTACCCCGCCGCCCAGGCCCTCGGCGGCGAGTCGCCGGGCCGCCCAGGGGGTGATCACGAAGCCCCGCTTCACGGTGAGCAGCTGCACCCCGGCCGTCCACGCCCGGATACCGTCTATCCCACCGAGAGTCCTGGTGGTGAACTCGAAGACGTCGGCGTGGGTCGGCAGGATCACCTCGCACATCAGCGACTCCTGGCCGAGCGTCGCGGCGACGTAGCGGACGCCGCGCAGCGCGGCCAGTTCCCGGGCCACCCCGTCGAGCCGGGACGGCGCCACCGAGAGCCAGAAGAAGATCTCCGCCTCGAAGCCGAGCGCCGTCGCCGGGACCAGCGTGATCACCTGTACGCAGCCCGCGTTGTACCGCGACTCGAACCGCCGCCGGACGGTGCTCTCGCTGACTCCCAGCCCGCCGGCCACGGCCTGGAAGCTGTTCCGGCCGTCCTCGCGGAGCGCCGCGATGATCCGCTCGTCCAGTTCGTCGAGGTGCGCCGGGGGGCAGTCGTGCACCGGCGGCGGGGCGACGAGCTGGGGCCCGGTGCCGAGCAGGTGCCGGGACCACTCGTGGGTCGACTTGTAGGTGTGCAGGTTCAGGTCCGCGACGCTGCCCTGCACCCCGGGGACCTTCTGCAACCCGTTGAGCAGCACGCTGTGCAGGCTGGCCCCCTTGGGCACCAGTACCTCGGCGACCAGATCGTAGACCCCGGTCACCAGTGCGACGAACCGGATCTCCGGCATCGCGGCCAGCGCCTGCGCGGCGGCGAGCTGGCTTCCCGCCGCGCAGCGGATCCGCACGATGAGCAGATCGGCCAGCCCGCCGCCGGGCTGCGGCGCGGCGGCGACCTTGACCAGCCCGTCGGCGAAGAGTTGCTGCGCCCGGCGCGCCACGGTGGTGACCGAGGTACCGGTGAGCTGGGCGATCTCCGTCCAGCTCGCCCGGCCGTTGACCTGGAGCGCGGCGACGATGCGCCGGTCGGTCGGGTCGAGGTCGTAGGTCTCGCCGGGCGTCATGCCCGGTGCGCCGGTACGCCGGCCAGGAAGTCGCGGACGACCTGCTGGAAGCGCTCCGCCTCCTCCAGCTGCGGGGGATGCCCGGAGTGCTCGAAGACCACCAGTTTCGCGTCCGGGATCAGCTCGACGGTGGTTTCGCTGCATTCCACCGGCGTGATCCAGTCATGTCGACCCACGGTGACCAGGGTCGGACAGGAGATCCCCGGGAGCAACGACTTGATGTCGTAATTCGGCTGGTTGACGGCGAATGCGAAGTTGTGCGTGGCAAACCGGTCGTAGTAGCGGCGCTGCTCGACGATCGGCTCGCCGAGCAGGAAGGTACGCTCGCGCTCCACGAACCGTCCGCCGAGGCTGCGAGTGTGCGGGATCTGTGCGGCGGGCCCGAGATCATCCGGGCATGCGTACTCGGAGGCTTTCCGCCGCCGTCGTCGTCGGCCTGCTCACGGTCGCGGCGCTCGCCCAGCCGGCGCACGCCTGGACGCCCACCGTCTCCTCGTCGGGCGTGCCGCTCCCCAACGGGGTGTACCCCGGACAGGCCGGCTATCAGACCGCCGGCTACTACCAGTACGCGCCCTCGATCGTCCAGACCTCGAGCACCCAGCGGATCATCTACTACTGCGCCAACCAGGTCGAGTACGACCGCAAGGCGGGCAACGGACTACAGGCCACCCACGACCACGTCCTGTTCAACGTCGGCACCCGGCAGTCGAACGGCTCGTACAGTTGGGGCCGCACCCAGGTGGCGCTCCGGCCCCGCCTGGAGCCGGGAAATCCCGGGTACCATCCGGCCACACCGCGCTGGGCGGCGTACCACATCTGCGACCCGGAGGTCGTCAAGGGCAGGTTCACGTACCCGACGGCGGACGGCGGGCGGCGGACCTACACCTGGGCGATGTTCTTCACCGGGGCGGACAACGATGACGGCGGCGCCGACGGCCGGTTCAACGTCGTCGGCCTCGCGCTGGCCACCTCGCCGCTCGGTCCGTGGACCATCGTCGCGAACCCCGTCATCGACATCACCGAACCGGACTACAACCCGGCCGGATACGGCGTGGGTCAGCCGAGCGTCACCAGCGTGAACGGGCAGGGATACCTGCTGCTCTTCTACAGCGGGCTGGACTGTGCCGCGCTGGACCGCCCCGAGCCCGGTTGCGACGGCACGGACCGGGGCACCGCCGTGCGTACGCTCGACATCAGCAACGCCGACGCGCCGGTTCTCGGCACCAGGTCGTTCGTCACGACCGCCGGGCTCACCCCCGAGCCGTTCCTGCCGAACTCGGGGCGTTTCCTGCACAACGCCTCGTGGGCCTACGACTTCAGCCGGGACTCGTTCGTCATCTCCCGGGACACCGGGGCACTCGGCGGCAACGAGGTCCAGGAGTCGGTCGAGATCGACTGGATCGCCGGAGCCAGCATCTGGGCGGGCGGCGGCACCTGGACCGTCATCGGGCAGATCACCGGCGCCCAGACCGGATACCGGTGGAACCACAACTCCGGGCTGGTCCGCGACGCATACGGTGGGCTCGCCTACCGGGCCCCGCTCGACCACTCGGGCGTCGACGTGTACTTCGCCACCGAGCCGGGCCAGAGCACGGTGACGCCACCCTGGGACGGGTACTTCAGTTACCGGATGCGGCACTGCACATCGCCGCTGCACGAGTCGCCGCCGCAGCAGGCTCGGTGACAGGGCGTCAGCAGGCTCGGTGACCGGGCGGCAGCAGACTCGGTGATCCGGCGTCCGGCGCGCACCGGTGCGCCGCCCGGCCCGCCCCGCTGACCCGTACCCTGTCACAGCGTGGCCGCAGACCTGCTCGGACCGGTGGAGATCCGGGAACTCGCCGCCCGGCTGGGCGTGCAGCCGACCAAGAAGCTCGGCCAGAACTTCGTGCACGACCCGAACACGGTGCGCCGGATCGTCAGCGCCGCCGGGCTGACCTCGGCGGACGTGGCCCTGGAGGTCGGGCCGGGGCTGGGCTCGCTCACCCTCGGCCTGCTGCCGGTGGCCGGGCACGTGCACGCGGTCGAACTCGACCCGGTGCTGGCCGGAGCGCTGCCGGCGACCGTGCAGCGGCGCGCCGGCCCGGCCGGTGCGGCCCGGTTGACCGTGCACCCCGCCGACGCGCTGCGGATCACCGCCGGCGACCTCGGTGAGCCGGCCCCGACCGCGCTGGTGGCGAATCTGCCCTACAACGTCGCCGTGCCGGTGGTGCTGCACCTGCTCGCCGAAGTGCCGGGCCTGCGGCGCGGACTGGTGATGGTGCAGAAGGAGGTGGCCGACCGGCTGGTCGCCGGCCCCGGCTCCCGGACGTACGGCGTCCCGTCGGTCAAACTCGCCTGGTACGCCGACGCGCGCAGCGCCGGTCGGGTGCCGCCGAACGTCTTCTGGCCGGTGCCGAACGTCGACTCCGGGCTGGTCGCCTTCACCCGGCGTGAACCGCCCCGGACCGACGTACCCCGGCAGCGGGTCTTCGCGGTGGTCGACGCGGCGTTCGCGCAGCGCCGCAAGACCCTGCGGGCGGCGCTGGCCGGCTGGGCCGGCGGCCCGGACCGGGCGGCCGCGGCGCTGGTCGCGGCGGGGGTCGATCCCGGTGCCCGGGGTGAGTCGCTGACCGTCGGGCAGTTCGCCGCGATCGCCGCGTCGGCCCCCGTGGCCGCCCCGGCAGCCGAGTAGGCTGACGGCGTGTGTGGCAGGAGATGGTCGACGTGACGGCCGAGCCCGGCATCCCGGCGGCCCGGCGGCCGTGGTCACCCGACCCGCTCCGGCAGCGGCCCGCCCGGCCCAGGGTCAGGGACATCGCTGCATGACCGAGGCGTGGCGGCCGGACGAGGAGGACGAGCGTCCGCGCCGGAGGATGTCCGGCCCGGTCAAGGTCCGGGTGCCGGCGAAGGTCAACCTCCATCTCGGGGTCGGGCCGCTGCGCCCGGACGGCTACCACGAGCTGAACACCGTCTACCAGGCGATCTCGATCCACGACGAGCTGACCGCCCGCCGGGGGGACACCCTCACCCTGACCATGGAGGGCGAGGGCGCCGGTGAGCTGGCCCTGGACGAGTCCAACCTGGTGATCCGGGCCGCCAGGGCGCTGGCCGCGTACGCCAGGGTGCCGGCGCACGCCCGGCTGCACCTGCGTAAGCAGATCCCGCTCGCCGGCGGCCTGGCCGGTGGCAGCGCCGACGCCGCCGCCACGCTGGTCGCCTGCGACGCGCTCTGGGGCACCGACCTGAGCCGGGACGAGCTGGCCGGGATCGGCGCCGGGCTCGGCTCCGACGTCCCCTTCCTGGTGTACGGCGGCACCGCGCTCGGCACCGGACACGGCGAGACGATCAGCCCGATCCTGGCCCGGCCGGTCACCTGGCACTGGGTGGTGGCGATCGCCGAGGTCGGCCTCTCCACCCCGGCCGCCTACCGCGAACTCGACCGGCTGCGCGCCGAACACGCCGCCCCGCCGCCGCTGCGCAACGCCGACGCGCTGCTCGCCGCACTGCGCGGCCGGGATCCGGCCCGGCTCGGCCGGGCGCTCGGCAACGATCTCCAGGCCGCCGCGCTCTCGCTGCGCCCGGCGCTCACGGAGACGCTGAAGGCCGGCGAGGCGGCCGGTGCGCTCGCCGGCATCGTCTCCGGATCCGGCCCGACCTGTGTCTTCCTGGCCACCGACGGCGGTCACGCCGAGCGGGTCGCCGCCGAGCTGACCGCCTCCGGGCTGTGCCGGACGGTCCGGATGGCGTACGGGCCGGTCCCCGGCGCCCGGGTGAGCTGACCGGGGCGACTACCGTCTGGGTACATGGCCAACATCGTCAATCTGGACCGGGTCTCCAAGGGGTACGGCGCGGCTGGGCAGCTCCTCACCGACGTCTCCCTGGGCCTTTCCGACTCGGACCGGATCGGCGTCGTCGGGCTCAACGGCACCGGCAAGTCCACCCTGCTGCGCCTGCTGACCAAGGCCGAGGAGCCGGACAGCGGCCGGGTGACGCACCGCCGCGACCTGCGGGTGGCCGCGCTGCCGCAGACCCTGGTGCTCGACCCCGAGGCCCGGGTCCGGGACGTGGTGCTCGGCACCGCCTGGCTCGCCGAGGGGTTCGGCGCCGAGCACGAGTGGGCCGGGGACGCGGGCGTGCGCGCGATCCTGGACGGGCTCGGCATGCCGTACCTCGGGCTGGACCAGCCGGTCGGGCCGATGTCCGGCGGCGAACGGCGGCGGGTGGCCCTGGCCGCCCTGCTGGTCCGCACCGTCGACCTGCTGGTGCTGGACGAGCCGACCAACCACCTCGACGTGGCCGGGGTGGACTGGCTGGCCCGACACCTGGTCGGCAGGCGCGGCGCGCTGGTGGTGGTCACCCACGACCGGTGGTTCCTGGACGCCGTCTGCACCGCCACCTGGGAGGTCGCCGACCGCACGGTACGCGCCTACGAGGGCGGCTTCGCCGCCTGGACGCTGGCCCGGGCCGAACGGGAACGGGTGGCCGCGGCCACCGAGGCACGCCGGCAGAACCTGCTGCGCAAGGAGATCGCGTGGCTGCGGCGGGGCCCGCCGGCCCGGACCTCCAAGCCGCGCTTCCGGATCGAGGCGGCGAACGCCCTGATCGCGGACGTACCGCCGCCGCGGGACACCGTGTCGCTGCAACGGATGGCCACCGCCCGGCTCGGCAAGCAGGTGTACGACCTCACCGACGTCACCCTGTACGCCGGGGAGAAGCTGATCCTCGACAGGCTGACCTGGCAGGTCGGCCCCGGCGACCGGATCGCGATCGTCGGCGCGAACGGGGCCGGCAAGACCACCCTGCTCCGGCTGCTGGCCGGGGTGCGCGGCCCGGACGCCGGGCAGTTGCGGACCGGCTCCACCGTCCGCTCGGCGTTCCTGTCGCAGGAGCTGGCCGAGCTGCCGGGCCAGCTGCGGGTGCTGGAGGCGGTCGAGGAGGTGGCCCGCCGGGTCGTCCTGGGGGACCGGGAGGTCAACGCGTCCCAGCTCGCCGAGATCTTCGGCTTCGACGACCGGCGGCTCTGGACCCCGGTCGCCGACCTCTCCGGCGGTGAGCGGCGGAGGCTGCAACTGCTCCGGCTGCTCGCCGCCGAGCCCAACGTGCTGCTCTTCGACGAGCCGACCAACGACCTGGACACCGACACCCTGGCCGCGCTGGAGGATCTGCTCGACTCCTGGCCCGGCACCCTGGTGGTGGCCAGTCACGACCGCTACCTGGTCGAACGGGTCACCGACGTGGTGTACGGGATGTTCGGTGACGGCCGGCTGGTGCACCTGCCCGGCGGCGTCGACGAGTACCTGGCCCGCGCCGCCACGCCCGGCGGGCCGCCGCCGGACGGGCGGAGCAACGGTGCGGTGCCGGTCGAACGGCCCGAGGGGGCGTTCTCCGGCGGGGAGCTGCGGGCGGCCCGCAAGGAGCTGAGCCGGCTGGAGCGGCAGATCGGCAAGCTGGAGCAGCGGGAGACGGCGCTGCACGGCCAGATGGCCGAGCACGCCACCGACTACGCCCGGATCGCCGAACTGGACGACCAGCTTCGGGCGGTACGGGCCGAACGGGAGCAAACCGAGGAGGCCTGGCTGACCCTGGCCGAGCAGGTACCCGAGGGCTGAGCACCGCCGGATCGACGGCCGGGCCCGGACGACGGCCGCGAATCCACCGCGCCGCACGTGACCGCCGACATGCTCGATGGGGGTGTGCGGGGTCACCCGGAGGCGATGCGGAAGAATCTCGCTCCGACCCTCACTGGCAACGGCGTTGGAGACTGTTGATCATGGCCCACAACCCCGTCAACCATCCCGCGCGGCCGATCTACCGGGCGATCGGCGGGCTGGCCGGCCTCTACCTGGTGACCTTCGGCGTCCTCGGCTTCGTCCAGGCCGGCGGCGGCGAGTTCTTCGCCCAGGACGACACCCTGGTGCTCGGCCAGGGGACCAACCTCGGCCACTCGGTGATCTCGATCGTGCTCGGCCTCGTCGTACTGGTCGCCACCCTGGTCGGCCGGAACGTCGACACCGTGGTCGACAAGTTCCTCGGATACGGCCTGATGGCGCTCGGCCTCGCCGAACTGGCGGTGCTGCGTACCGACGCCAACTATCTCAACTTCACCGTCACCACCACCATCGTGACGATGATCCTCGGCGTGGTCCTGCTGATGTGCAGCATGTACGGCAAGGTCGGCTCCGAGGAGGAGGCCAAGGCCTGGCAGGACGCCCGCCTCGTGCTCTGATCCACCCTCGTGTCCTGAACCACCCTCGCACCGGTCGGACGTCGGCGTACGTCCGGCCGGTGCAATCCGGCGTTCGCCGCGCGATCTCCTCCGGCCCGGGTGACAATCCGGTAGAAAGCCGTCCACCGGTTGCGAGGAGGGGGAATGGCGCACATTCCAATCAACCATCCGGCCCGGCCGATCTACCGGGTACTCGCCGGGCTGATCGGCCTCTACATCGTGGTCTTCGGCATCTTCGGACTCTTCGAGACCGCCGGGGACGACTTCTTCAGCCGGAGCAGCCACTGGGTGCTGGGGCTGCGGACCAACCTGGCGTTCGCGACGGTGTCGGTGGTCTTCGGGCTGGTGGTGCTGGCCGGCGCGGTGCTCCCGGGCAATTTCGGGCACCTGATGAACCTGGCCATCGGGGTGGTCTTCCTGGTGGTCGCGATCGTCATGATGACCGTGTTGCAGACCGAGGCGAACATCCTCAACTTCTCGATGTCGACGGTCGTCGTGTCGATGCTGTTCGGCCTGGTCCTGCTCGCCACAGGTCTGTACGACAAGGTCGGCCCGCCGGAACTCGCCGAGAAGGAACGCGAGACGCGCAGCAGTTCGAGCGCCCGCACCGGCCGCTGAGACCAGCGGCCGGCGACTCAGCGGGCCCGGCGGGTGAGCAGGGTCGGCTTGGCCTCCAGGTGGGACAGGCCGTTCCAGGCCAGGTTCACCAGGTGCGCCGCCACCGTCTCCTTGCGCGGCTTGCGTACCTCCAGCCACCAGCGGCCGCTCAGCGCCACCATGCCGACCAGGGACTGCGAGTAGAGTTCGGCGAGCTTCGGGTCGTAGCCCCGGCTCTTGAACTCGGCGCCCAGGATGTGCTCCACCTGGTGCGCCACGTCGTTCATCACGCTGCTGAAGTTGCCGGTCGCGGAGAGCACCGGCGATTCCCGGACCAGCACCCGGAAGCCGTCGGTCTCCTCCTCGATGTAGTCGAGCAGGGCCAGCGCCGCCTGCTCCAGCAGCTCCCGGGGGTGCCCGGCGGTCAGTGCCGTGGTGACCCGGTCCAGCAGGGCGCGTACCTCCCGGTCGACGACGACCGCGTAGAGGCCCTCCTTGCCGCCGAAGTGCTCGTAGACCACCGGCTTGGAGACCTTGGCCCGGGCGGCCACCTCCTCTATCGAGGTGGCGTCGAACCCGCGCTCGGCAAATGCCTGCCGGCCGATGGAGATGAGCTGCTCGCGGCGCTGCGCCGCGGACATCCGTACCCGGGAACCGGGCTTGGCGGGCGGCGCCGGGGCCTGCCGGCGGCCGACCCCGCGGCCGGTACGCGGAACGTCTTCCACATCGTCGTCCCGCTGCCGTCCCGTGGTGCCGCGTCGACTCGCGCCGTCCCCGGTGGCGCCCTGGCTGCGCTCGGTCACCCGGCCATCCTGCCAGGCAGACGCTCGTGATCGGATGCCCGGACGCGCCGCGGGGTCACGGCGAGGGTGTTGATTTGACCAGCTTCGCGGCGACCCGCTCCGGCTTCGGCCACCGTACGTCGTACGCGGCGCCGACCTTCTCGAAGAGCCAGATCGCCCGGGCCGTGATGTCGAGCTGACCACGCAGTACGCCGTGCCGGGCACAGGTCGGGTCGGCGTGGTGCAGGTTGTGCCAACTCTCACCGAAGGAGAGGATGGCCAGCGGCCAGAAGTTCGTCGCCCGGTCGCCCTCGCGCACCTCGAAGGGCCGCTCGCCGTAGACGTGGCAGACCGAGTTGATCGACCAGGTGATGTGGTGCAGCAGGGAGACCCGGACCAGGCCGGCCCAGAAGAACGCGGTCAACGCGCCCTGCCAGGACCAGGTGACCAGGCCACCCAGCAGCGCCGGGGTGAGCAGGGAGAGGCTCACCAGCAGCGGGAAGAGCCGGTCGACCCGGTGGATGTCCTTGTCGGCGAGCAGGTCGGGGGCGAACCGCTCCCGGTTGGAGAGTTCCCGCTTGAACAGCCAGCCGACGTGCGCGTGGAACAGCCCTTTGGTCAGGCCCCACACACTGGCCCCGAACCGCCAGGGTGAGTGCGGGTCACCCTCGACGTCGGAGAAGGCGTGGTGCCGGCGGTGGTCGGCCACCCACTGGGTGATGTTCCCCTGGACGGCGAACGAACCCGCGACGGCCAGGGCGACCCGCAGCCAGCGCTTGGCCTTGAACGAACCGTGCGTGAAGTACCGGTGGAAGCCCACCGTGATGCCGAGTCCCGCCACCACGTACCACACCCCGGCGATGGCGATGTCGGTCCAGCTCAGCCACCCACCCCAGGCCACCGGTACGGCGGCGAGCAGGGCGAGGAAGGGAATGGTGACGAAGGACCAGAGGGCGATGAGGATGCCTCTGGACTGGACGCCGTCGGTGAGTGGCTTGGGGCCCTTCTTGACGCCGGTGGCCGTTGGTGGTTCGAGCAGAACGGAGGACATGGCACCTCGCTGAGCGTAGGGGGACGATCGGTAACTTACGCCTACGTCACCGTAACCTACGGTCCCGTAGTCTGTCATGGACGCGGACTGAGAATCCGCTGGCAACCATCGACGGTTCTTGTCGTACACGAGTCCTAATCTCCAGGTCATGGTCGATCCGCTCGCCGATGAGGCACGCCGGCTGCGTACCGTCGAGATGCTGTCCGCGCGGGAGATCCGGCGACGGCTCGGCATCGGCAAGGACCGGTTGTCGGCGTTGCTGCGGGATGTTCCCCCGCCGGAGTGGACGAAACGGCCCAACGCCAAGGACGGGCTGCGGGCCCGCGCCGTCGAGCTGCGCGCGGCGGGCCGGTCGGTGCCGGAGATCGCCGCCGAGCTGGGGGTGGCGAAGTCGACCGCGTACCGGTGGGTCCGGCACCTGCCGCTCGACCGGGACCCGGAGGTCGAGGCCGACCGTCGACGCGCGCTCCCGCCGGATGACCGACGCGCTCTGGGGGGCGCACCGGGAAGCGCGGGACGCCGCCCGGGCGCAGACGGTCAAGGCGACGTCATCCGCTTCGTCGAGGCGCTCGGGGTGCGGCGGTCGGTCCTGCGGTTCCAAACCAACCGGCAGAACACCGGCGACGCCTACCGCGGCTGCCTGGTTGTGGAGGTTCCCGCCGCCCGCCGGCTGTACTGGAAGATCGAGGGGATCATGCGTGGGATGACGGATGAGGATCCGAGGGAGGGGCGGTAGGGTGTAGATGCTCTCCAACTGAGGGAACTATGTCCCTTTAATGCAGTCCCGGGTCGTCTAATGGCAGGACGTCAGGTTTTGGTCCTGATTGTAGGGGTTCGAATCCTCTCCCGGGAGCTTCACCCATCGCCGCTGGTGCCTGGTTAGCATGGGGCCGCACACTGCCGGCCGTTCTGACGGGAGCATTCTCGTGTCCCAGCCCCGCCTCCGCACCGTCGTCGTCCTCGCCGCCGGTGAGGGCAAGCGGATGAAGTCGGCGCTACCCAAGGTGCTCCATCCGATCCTCGGTCGTACCCTGCTCGGCCACGTCCTGGCGGCGGCCGCCCCGGTGTCGGCGGACCGCACGCTGGTGGTGGTCGGTCACGGCGCCGACCAGGTCACCGCGCACCTGGGCGAGGTCGCCCCGCACGCCGAGCCGGTGCTCCAGGCCGAGCAGCACGGCACCGGGCACGCCGTCCGGATCGCCCTGGAGAGCGCGCCGGACGCGGGCGGCACCGTGGTGGTGCTCAACGGAGACGTGCCGCTGCTGCGCCCGGAAACCGTCACCGAGCTGGTCGCCGCACACGAGGCCGCCTCGGCGGCGGCGACCGTACTCGCCGCCGAGGTTTCCGATCCGACCGGCCTCGGCCGGATCGTCCGGGGCGCCGACGGCGGGCTGGAGCGGATCGTCGAGGAGCGGGACGCCAGCCCCGCCCAGCGGGCGATCCGTGAGATCAATGCCGGGATCTACGCCTTCGACGCCGCGCTGCTGCGGGACGCGCTGGGCAAGCTCTCCACCGACAACGACCAGGGCGAGGAGTACCTGACCGACGTGTTCGGCCAGTTCGCCACCACCGGCGAGACGGTGGCGGTGCACGTGGCGGCGGACGCCACCGAGACGCTGGGCTGCAACGACCGGGTCGAGCTGGCGGCGCTGCGCCGGCTGCTGCGGGACCGGGTCAACGAGGGCTGGATGCGTACCGGGGTGACCCTGCTGGACCCGGCGACCACCTGGATCGACGTCACCGTCACGCTGGGCCGGGACGCGGTGGTCGACCAGAACACCCAGCTCTGCGGGGCCACCACGGTCGGCCCCGAGGCCGCCGTCGGCCCGGACACGACGCTGATCGACACCACCGTCGGCGCCGGGGCGACGGTGGTCCGCGCGCACGCGGTCGGCGCGGCGGTCGGCCCGGGCGCGAGCGTGGGGCCGTACGCGTACCTGCGGCCGGAGGCGACGCTGCGGGAGAAGGCGAAGGTGGGCACCTTCGTCGAGGTGAAGAAGTCGGAGATCGGCGAGGGGGCGAAGGTGCCCCACCTCAGCTACGTTGGCGACGCCACCATCGGGGCGCGGGCCAACATCGGCGCCGGGACGCTCTTCGTCAACTACGACGGGGTCGCCAAGCACCACACCGTGGTCGGTGAGGCGGCCTTCGTCGGCTGCGACACCAGCCTGGTCGCGCCGGTCGAGGTGGGCGCCGGGGCCTACGTGGCGGCGGGCAGCGCGGTGACCAGCGACGTACCGCCGGGAGCGCTCGCGGTCACCCGGGCCCAGCAGCGCAACATCGACGGCTGGGTGCTGCGCCGTCGGGCCGGCACCAGGTCGGCGGCGGCGGCGGAGCGTGCCGGACAGGGGCCCTCCGGCGCAAGCGAAGGTGAGCCACTCCACGAGGGGTCGGTAGCGGATGAAGGTCGTCCGGCCTCGGGAGATACTGCAACCGAATAGTCTCTGGCCCAACGCCGGGTGACCCACAGACAAACGGGAGCAGACGAGCCGATGGGCAGCATCGTCGCCGAAAATCGCAAGAGTCTGATGCTCTTCTCCGGGCGGGCTTTCCCGGAGCTGGCAACGGAGATCGGTGAGGTGCTCGGGGTGGCGCCGACACCGTCCGACGCGTACCAGTTCGCCAACGGTGAGATCTTCGTACGGTTCAAGGAGTCGGTGCGTGGCTCGGACGCCTTCGTGGTGCAGTCCATCACGCACGGCGTGAACAAGTGGATCATGGAAACCCTGATCATGGTCGACGCGCTGAAGCGCGGCTCGGCCAAGCGGATCACCGTCGTGCTGCCGTTCTACCCGTACTCCCGGCAGGACAAGAAGCACCGCGGCCGGGAGCCGATCTCGGCCCGGCTGGTGGCGGACCTGCTCAAGACGGCCGGTGCCAACCGGATACTCACGGTGGACCTGCACACCGCGCAGATCCAGGGGTTCTTCGACGGGCCGGTCGACCACCTCTTCGCAATGGACATCCTGGCCGAGTACGTCCAGCGCAAGTACGCCGGCCGCCCGATGACGGTGGTGGCCCCGGACTCGGGCCGGGTACGGGTGGCCGAGCGCTGGACCGACCGGCTCGGCGGCTGCCCGCTGGCGTTCATCCACAAGACCCGGGATCCCTCGAAGCCGAACCAGGTGGTGGCGAACCGGGTGGTCGGGGACGTCGAGGACCGGGTCTGCCTGATCGTCGACGACATGATCGACACGGGTGGCACCATCTGCAAGGCGGCCGAGATACTGCACGAGGCGAAGGCCGCCGACGTGGTGGTGGCGTCGACCCACGCCCTGCTCTCCGACCCGGCGACGGAGCGGCTCAAGAACGGCCGGATCAGCGAGGTGGTGGTGACCAACACCCTGCCGCTGCCGCCGGAGAAGCAGCTCGACAAGCTCACCGTGCTCTCCATCGCGCCGCTGCTGGCCCGGGCGATCCGCGAGGTCTTCGACGACGGCTCGGTGACCACCCTCTTCGGTGGACTGAGCTGACGGCACCCTGCCGCAGCGGTCGGTCCAGAGGTGGAATTGGCGGATCGCGAACGATGCCGGGCCGGCTGAGCGGGGACCGCCGCGAACCCGCATCGGGCCTCGGGTAGACTGGTGCGGTTGCCACGGCGAGGGTGCCCTGCGGGCCGCTGAAGCAAGCGCCGCACGGACGCACCGTCATCGACGCGGTGCTCCGGGCAGTGGCCACACGCAAAGCCCCCAGCGCGCCCCATCGCCCTGGCACCGCAAACCGCCAGCCGACGTAGCGCCGAAGTGACCGTATCAGGAGTCTTCCCGTGTCCGAGGTAAAGATCAGCGCCGAGCCCCGCACCGAGTTCGGCAAGGGTGGTGCCCGTCGTACCCGCCGGGCCGGCAAGGTGCCCGCCGTGCTGTACGGCCACGGCGAAAAGCCCAAGCACATTGCGCTACCCGCGCTTGAGTTCGCCGCCGCCATCCGGCGCGGCGGCGCCAACCAGTTGTTCACGATCGAGATCAGCGACGGCACCCAGGCGCTCGCGCTGCCGAAGGCCATCCAGCGGGACCCGATCAAGGACACTCTCGAACACATCGACATGCTGCTCGTGCGGCGGGGCGAGAAGGTCACCGTCGACGTGCCGGTGCACCTGACCGGCGAGCCGGCCCGGGACACCCTGGTCGTGAACGAGCAGAACACCCTGGCGGTGAGCGCGGACGCGACCCGGCTGCCGGACAGCTTCGAGGTGTCGATCGAGGGGCTCGATGTCGGTTCGCAGGTGACCGCGGCGGACGTACCGCTGCCGCAGGGTGTGGAGCTGGCCGTCGACCCGGAGCAGATCCTCGCGCTCATCACCCAGTCGCCGACCGCCGAGCAGATGGCGGCCGAGGCCGGCGAGGAGCCGACCGAGGAGGCCCAGGAGGAGGCCGGAGCCGAGGGCCCGGGTGCCGAGGCGGCCGAGGCCGAGGGCGGCAACGAGGGCGCGCCCGCGCAGGCCGCCGCCGAGGCCTGAGCGAGAGGCTGTCGGACAGGCGCTCCCGGACGTTCGGGGGCGCCTGTTTCCGTACAGTGACGCTCACGGGGCGGGAAGCAGAACTGGGGGAAGAGCGGCGTGGCGGAGGAGCTTCGTCCGTGGTTGCTGGTCGGGCTCGGCAACCCCGGCAGAGAGTACGCGCGGCACCGGCACAGCGTCGGCTTCATGGTGGCCGACCTGATCGCCGAGCGGATCGGCGCCAGGTTCGGGCGGCACCGCCGAGCGGTCGCCGAGGTGGCCGAGGGGCGGCTCGGGTTCGGCGGCCCGAAGCTGGTGCTGGCGAAGCCGATGACGTACATGAACCTCTCCGGCGGCCCGGTGTCGGCGCTGGCCCAGTTCTACAAGGTGCCGGTCGACCAGGTGATCGCCGTGCACGACGAGCTGGACATCCCGTACGGGCAGATCCGGTTGAAGCAGGGCGGTGGCGAGGGCGGACACAACGGGCTGCGGTCGATGTCCAAGTCGCTGGGGACGAAGGACTACCTGCGGGTGCGCTTCGGGATCGGGCGGCCGCCGGGCCGGCAGGACCCGGCCGACTTCGTACTCTCCGACTTCTCCTCCGTCGAACGCAAGGAGCTGGAGTTCCTGGTGGACCGGGCGGCGGACGCGGCGGAGGCGACCGTGACCCGTGGCCTGGAGTGGGCGCAGAACGCGTACCACAGCACCTGAGCCCGTGCCGGACTGAAGCGCCCGAGCCCGTGCCGGACTGAAGCGCCCGAGCCCGCGCCGGACTGAAGCGCCCGAGCCCGCGCCGGACTGAAGCGCCCGAGCCCGCGCCGGACGGACCGCGCCGGTGTGCCGGGGCCCGGCGCGGCTCCTCGCGCACACCCGACCGGTAGTCTTTCGCGGCGGGTGAGGAGGCAGACAATGATGATCTCTTGTCAGGTGGCCGGTGACGTGGCTTTCCGGGAGGTGCGCTGATGGCGGCGCCGCCGGTGATCGACGGGGAGTTCGCCCGGTGGCTGGCCGGTCGGGCCGGCCAGGCGTTGCTGGAACTCCGGACCGAAGTCGGCTTCTCCGACCCGGGCGCGCTGAAGGCGGCCGGCGACAAGGTCTCGCACGAACTCCTCCGCACCGAGCTGGCCCGGTGGCGGCCCGCCGACGCGGTGCTGTCGGAGGAGGACGAGGGCGCCCGGCTGGCCTGGGCGGCCGACGCCGAGCCGGAGATGGCGCCCCGGCTGAGCGCCGACCGGGTCTGGATCATCGACCCGTTGGACGGTACCCGGGAGTTCTCCGAGGAGGGCCGGGCCGACTGGGCGGTGCACGTGGCGCTCTGGGCCCGCCGGGCCGGCACCGCGCACGGGCTGGTCGCCGGCGCGATCGGGCTGCCCGCCCAGCACCGGGTGCTCGGCACCGACCAGCCGCCGGCATACCCGTCGACGGTGTCGGCGGCGGCGACCGGGAGTACCGCAGCGAACGGTCCGGACGGGATCGGCCGGCGGGTCAGGCTGGCGGCGAGCCGGAGCCGGCCGCCGGTCTTCCTCACCGACCTGGCCGCCGAACTCGGCGCCGAGCTGGTGCCGATGGGTTCGGCCGGCGCGAAGATCGCCGCCGTGATCAGCGGCGAAGTCGACGGCTACGTGCACGCGGGCGGCCAGTACGAGTGGGACTCGGCGGCTCCGGTCGCTGTGGCGATGGCCACCGGGCTTTTCGCTTCCCGAATCGACGGATCCGCGCTGAAATACAACCAGGCCGATCCCCGCCTGCCGGATCTCGTGGTATGCCGCGAGGATCTCGCCCCTCGGCTGCTCGCAGCGTTGCAGCGGCACATCCGGGTACCCTAGGCGGGGCCTGGCGACTCAACCGATCGGAAGGGTCTGGAATCCCATGCGAGCAGCAGGTGTGCGGGCTGGCACGAGTGGGCGCGGCGGGCACGGCGAGGTGACGCCATGACCTCGCCGGCGGCCTACCGGGTGTCCCACCTCGACGCGCTGGAAGCCGAGAGCATCTTCGTCATCCGCGAGGTGGTGGCCGAGCTGGAGCGGCCGGTGATGCTCTTCTCCGGTGGCAAGGACTCGATCGTGATGCTCCGGCTGGCCGAGAAGGCGTTCGCGCCGGCCCGGATTCCCTTCCCGGTGATGCACGTCGACACCGGGCACAACTTCCCCGAGGTGCTGGAGTACCGCGACCGGCGGGTGGCCCAGATGGGGCTGCAACTGGTGGTGGCCAGCGTGCCGGAGGCGCTGGAGTCCGGGCTGGTGCACGAGCCGGCCAACGGGGTACGCAACCGGATCCAGACCCCGGTGCTGCTCGACGCGGTGGAGAAGTACCGCTTCGACGCGCTCTTCGGCGGCGCCCGGCGCGACGAGGAGAAGGCGCGGGCCAAGGAGCGGGTGTTCAGCTTCCGCGACGACTTCGGCCAGTGGGATCCGAAGAACCAGCGCCCCGAGCTGTGGTCGCTCTACAATGGCCGGCACCATCAGGGGGAGTCGATCCGGGTCTTCCCGCTCTCCAACTGGACCGAGCTGGACGTCTGGCACTACATCGCCCAGGAGAAGATCTCACTGCCGTCGATCTACTTCGCCCACCAGCGGGAGGTCGTCGAGCGGGACGGCATGCTCTACGCGGTCAACGAGTTCATCACGCCCCGGGCCGGCGAGACACCCTTCGTCGAGCGGGTCCGCTACCGCACCGTCGGCGACGCCTCGTGCACCGCCGCCGTCCGGTCGGCGGCGGACACCGTCGAGCTGGTGATCGAGGAGGTGGCCGCGACCCGGATCACCGAACGCGGCGCCACCCGGGGCGACGACCGGGTCAGCGAGGCGGCGATGGAAGACCGCAAGCGGGAGGGGTACTTCTGATGACGGCGACCGCGGTGCCGAGCGAGACCCGTGCGATGGACCTGCTCCGGTTCGCCACCGCCGGCAGCGTCGACGACGGCAAGTCCACCCTGATCGGCCGGCTGCTCTACGACACCAAGTCGCTCTTCACCGACCAGCTCGAGGCGGTCGAGGCGGTCAGCGCGGCCCGGGGCGACGAGTACACCAACCTGGCGTTGCTCACCGACGGGCTGCGGGCCGAGCGCGAGCAGGGCATCACCATCGACGTGGCGTACCGGTACTTCGCCACCCCCCGGCGGAAGTTCATCATCGCCGACACCCCCGGGCACATCCAGTACACCCGGAACATGGTGACCGGGGCGTCAACGGCCGACCTGGCGCTGATCCTGGTCGACGCCCGCAAGGGGCTGGTCGAGCAGTCCCGCCGGCACGCGTTCCTCTGCTCGCTGCTGCGGGTGCCGCACCTGGTGCTCTGCGTCAACAAGATGGACCTGGTCGACTGGTCACAGGAGGTGTTCGAGCGGATCGCGGACGAGTTCACCGCGTTCGCGGCGAAGCTGGAGGTGCCGGACCTGTCGGTCATCCCGATCTCGGCGCTGCACGGCGACAACATCGTCACCCGCTCCGAGAACACGCCCTGGTACGAGGGCCCGTCCCTACTGCACCACCTCGAACACGTGCACATCGCCAGCGACCGCAACATGGTCGACGTACGGTTCCCGGTGCAGTGCGTGATCCGTCCCCAGTCGACCACCGTCACCGACTACCGGGGCTACGCCGGTCAGGTCGCCTCCGGGGTGCTCAAGCCGGGCGACGAGGTGATGGTGCTGCCCTCCGGGTTCACCAGCCGGATCGCCGCGATCGAGACCGCCGACGGCCCGGTCGAGCAGGCGTTCCCGCCGATGTCGGTGACCGTCCGGCTCACCGACGAGCTCGACATCTCCCGGGGTGACCTGATCTGCCGGCCGAACAACGCCCCGGCGGTCGCCCAGGACATCGAGGCGATGATCTGCTGGATGGACGAGACCAGGCCGCTGCGGGTCGGCGGCAAGTACGCCGTCAAGCACACCACCCGGTCGGCCCGGGCCGTGGTGCGGAACCTGCACTACCGGCTGGACGTCAACTCGCTGCACCGGGACGAGTCCGTGACCGAACTGCGGCTCAACGAGATCGGCCGGGTACGGCTGCGGACCACCGTGCCGCTGCTCGCCGACGAGTACCGGCGCAACCGTACGACGGGTGGCTTCATCGTCATCGACGAGGCCACCAACCGCACCGTCGCGGCCGGCATGATCGTAGAGACCGGCTGACCCCCGCCGCACCACGGGGCGGCGGTCAGTGACGATCGTTGATCACTAGGATACCTTGGTGATCCAACGCTCCTTATCTGTCCTTATCGGACTGACCACTGTGCTCTGTCCACTCGCGGCAGTGCCGGCGCTCGCCGACGAGACCGAACCCGCCGCCGAGCCGTCCCGGGTCGAGCTGGTGCTCGACGTCAGCGGCTCGATGCGGGCCACCGACATCGGCGGCCGGAGCCGGATCTCGGTCGCCCAGCAGGCGTTCAACGAGGTGGTCGACGCACTACCGGACGACACACAGCTCGGCATCCGGGTCCTCGGCGCGACATACAAGGGCAAGGACAAGGCAATCGCCTGCCGGGACACCCAGCAGCTCGTGCCCGTGGGCCCGGTGGACCGGGCGGCCGCCAAGGACGCGATCGCCACGCTGCGGCCCACCGGGCACACGCCGATCGGCCTCGCGCTGCGCGGTGCCGCCCAGGACCTCGGCACCGAGGGCGGCAACCGGCGGATCGTGCTGATCACCGATGGTGAGGACACCTGTGCCCCGCCGGACCCCTGTGACGTGGCCCGCGAGTTGGCCGCCCAGGGGACCAGACTGGTGGTAGACACCCTCGGCCTCGCCCCCGACGAAAAGGTACGCCGGCAGTTGCTCTGCATCGCCGCAGCGACCGGCGGGACGTACGCCGCCGCCCAGTCACCCGAGCAGCTCACCAACCGGATCAGGCAACTGGTGCGGCGGGCCGAGGCCAACACGCCCGCCCCGGCGCCGGTTGCCGGCGGTCGGGAGTGCGCCGGTGCGCCGCTGCTCGGACCCGGTGTCTACACCGACCGGGAGAAGCCCGCCGAGCACCGGTGGTACCGGGTGCCGGTGGCCGACGGGCAGGAGCTGCGGGCGGCGGTCAGCGTGGCGCCGGACCGACCGATCCACCGCGACTACGGGGTGCTGCTGCGGGCCACCGCCGCCGACGGGCGGGAACTGGTCCGGGGTACGGACGCCGGCAGCGGGCGGACCGACGTGCTCTCCACCGGGCTGCGCTGGTCGGCGGGTGAACCGGAGTCGTCGGACGGCGACGCGGAGCCGTCCCGGGGCGCGGCACGGGGCGACGAGTCCCGGCTCACCGAGGTCTGCCTGGTGGTGAGCAACTCGTTCGCACCGGTGGATCGGCAGGACGGGCAGCCCGGCATCCCGTTCGAGCTGGTCGTGGACGTGGTGGCCGGCTCGGAGCCGCCGGCCGCGCCGGGACTCGGCCGGGGCTGGCTGCTGCTGCTCGTGCTGGGCGGAGCCGGTCTGCTCACCGGCGTGTTGGCGGGCTGGCTGACCCGTTGGTGGATCGCGACCTGGAGGACGAACTGATGCGTACCCGGATTCGACCCGCCGCCGCCGCGGTGGCCGCCTTCCGGCTGGCGTGGCCGGTCTGCCGGGCCCTCGCGGTGCCGGCCATCCTGTTCGGAGTGCTGTACCCGGCCGCCGCGCTTGCCGCGCCCACCCCGTCACCCGGGGCGGCCGCGCTGGATCGGGCCGGCACGTCGTTCCTCACCGCCGTGCCGGTTACCGCCGGCCAGCCGGTACGCCTCGGCGCCTCGACCGGCGACTACCTCTACTGGTCGTTCCCGGGCGCGGCCGGCGACGTGACGGAGATCGCCGCCACCCTGCGCTTCCCGGCCGGTGCCAAGCGGTCCGGTGCGTCGACGTGGAGCATCGAGGTGTTCGACGGGCTGCGACGCAGGCAGGCCTGCACGGCCGGCGCGCAGACGCCGACAGCCGCCCGGGACGCCACCGAGGTACGCCTCGGCTGCGTACTGCGCCGGGTACGGTCCTGGGCCGAGCCCTGGTCCGGAGACCCGCTCCCCGGGACGTACTACGCCAAGCTGTCCGTTGTCGAGCTGCCCGAGGCGGACCTCGGGCTGCCGGTCGAGGTCGACCTGCTGATCGGCACCACGGACGGTGGATCCAACGCCGACGACGGCGAGCTGCGGGCACCCCTGGCCCCGCCGGCCCGACCCGGCGCGGTGCTGGCCGCGACCGACGGATCCGGCGCGTCGCCGAGCCCGGCCGCTGCCGACGCTGACGCCGACGGTGGCATCTTCGACTGGGTGCCGGCGTTCTCCACGCGGTGGATCTGGACCACGGTTGGTGGGGTGCTGGCGGCGGTGGCCGGAGTCTTCGGGTTCTCGCTGACCTGGCGCCGCCGCTGACCCTCGCCGGGGCCCTTCCCGACCGGGAAGGGCCCCGGCAAGACCGTTCGCCGAGAGCGGTTGACGGCCGTACCGGCTCACCAACAGCGGTTAGCGGCGGTGGCCTCGGCCCGGGCGACGGCCTCGCCCCGGCTGGAGATCACCCTCGTGACCTCGATCCGAGCGGACGCTGCGGCTGACCCAGGCCGGTCTGGTACCGCCGTCGGGCGGCGACCGGTGTGCCGAGCTGCGCGAGAAGGACATCCAGGAGCGCGGGTCCGGGCACGGTTCCCCGAGATGCCGCCGATGCCGAGCCATCCCCGGTTGGGCACCTGCTCGCCGAGGCCGGGTTGCCGCTGAACTACCGGAACGGCCTACCACGCCCGCGCCGCTGGCCCGGTACGGCGCGATGGAGCTGCTAGGGGAGTTGGCGGACCTGGCTCGGGGCGGGTGCGGGGTGGCTGCTCTGTCCGATGAAAAGCCGGGGCAGCTTCCCCGGCTCGACGCCACGGTGGTGCCGGTGGCCCAACGAGTTGGTCACACTGCCGGACGCCTGGGTGGCAACCAACACCGGCATGGCCGGCCCCCAGGTGACCGCTGTACTCAGTGGGCGGCTGTACTCAGTGGGCGGCCAAGGCGTCCACCTGTACCCGGAAGCTGGGGCCGACGAGTCCGGCGACGAAGAGGATGGTCAGGGTCGGTTCATGACGCCCGAGCCAGCGGGCGAGTTCAGCTCGCAGCCGATCCATGTCGACGTCACCGACGAGGTAGATGGTCAACTTCATCACGTCGTTGATCCGCATGTCGGCGGCGAACAGGTTCCAACGGACATTTTCGAGCACGATCGTCAGTTGTTCGATCGCGTCGTCCGGCACATGTCCGTCAGGTCGGATCCCGAGTTGGCCGGAGAGCACCACCCACCGGTGATTCTGGCCAATCTCCACCTGGTGGTGGAAGCCGGCGATCGGTGGATGGACCCGTGTTGGCGCGGGGTTTCGGAATATTCTCACCAGGACTCAGTTCGGGCCGGTCCGGGAGAGGTGGGACACCGCCTCCTTGGTGAACGCTTCGGCGAAGTCACGGAGGAAGGCGAGGACCTGATCGATCTCCCGAGTTGCGGCCCGGTTATCGATGCGGGTGGTGACGCGCAGGTTGCCATGGCGTAGCTCGTAAAGAACCTCCACTCCGGCGGCGTCGAGGTTCTCGGCGCTGGGATGCTGCTTGGGCTCGGCCGGGACTACCGTCTGGAAATAAACCCCTTCGTCCCACCAGCCGCTGACATCCTGTGTCGATATCTGTGGCTTGGATTCCGCGAACTTCCGCAGGGAGATCACCTCTGCCTCGTGGGCTTTCTCGGCATCCTCGTGGTTCGGGTACGTCCGCAGCCTGACGGTGCCGGCCGGATCAAACTCTCCGACCTCGGTACGGAACCGTTCACCGTCGTCGAAGGCCCTGATGGCGCAGCTCAGGTAGACGTCCGTACCCCGGGTGTCGAACTGCACCGTCGGATCGTACGAGGGTTTCAGCTTAAGGCCGAACCGTGCAGCGACCTCCGTCATCTTCATGCGTTCGCACATGTCCGGGCTCGCCTGCCCGTATGTCACACGTGGCTCGGGGGTCTCGGTCGGCTTCGGGCTGGAATCGCATCCGCCGACGAGAAGGCCGGCAGCGGCGACCACCACTGTCGAACCGCGAACGATCTGACAGTGGACTCGGTGCTGCGACTGCCTGCCGACAATCCCGTTCATCGAGCCCTCGGCAAGTGGAAGCTACTGCTGTCCGTGTCGCCGAGTAGCCGGGGCTGCCGGGGCACCAGTCGCCCATCCTTGCCATCCGGCGTGTCCCGGATGAATTCCATCCGCGAGAGGGCATCCCTCACCAGTACATGGAGATCCTGATACTGCTCATTTGAGTTCTGGTCGATGAGCGTGATGGCATCGGTCAGGGCGTGCAGCAACTCTTCGGCGGTGCCGCCGGTCAAGGCATGCTGGTCCATCGGGTTTGGCGCTGCGGCGCCTGCTAATGCGGAGGCGCCGGCGCTGGCCATGTCGAGGCTGTTGGCCCATAGGTCCCGGCCTTTTGCCATGGGTACGAACGCGCTGACGATGATCATGGCGTGCTTGGTGGACTGCTCCTGCTGCTTCGCTGCCGCCTGCTGGGGGCGTCGGTGCAACTGTTCCAGGAGCGCTTCGCGGGTGGCGTGCAGCACGTTCATCAGGCTCTGTTGGGTGAGGTCGACGGTGGCGTGCGCGGCCTCTAGGCCGGCGACGAGTGAGGCGAGCATCCGGTGGTGGCTTGCCAGGGTCTGCTCGAAGGGGTTGTAGAAGTTCGTGGCGAAATCCTCGGCCGCGTCACCGGACCAGTTGCCGAGGGTGTGCCGCAGCTTGCCGAAGTCGTGCGGCACGAAGTCTTCCAACCGCGCCAGCGCGTCCCGCACCGGTTGGATGATGTCGTTGAGATAGACAGATCCGGTGGGGTGGGCCAGCGGCTTGACCATCGATCTGATCGATTCGATGTTGTCCGATGCCCACCCTGAGGCCTTCGCCTTGTATTCCTCGACCTGCTTCTGAATTTCTTCCTCGATCGAATCCTGCCAGATCAGACGGGGCGGGAACGGCGGCGGCACGGACCACATACGGCTGAACGAGACCGTCCCGGCGAACTCCACCTTGACCCAGGAACCGGGGGCGCTCCCGAGAGCGGCTATCTCGAGGAATATCTCCAAGGAGCTGGACTCGATGCCGTCCATGTATGCGAACACCTGGTCGATGTAGTGCAGCTCGGCCAGGTAGGTGCCGATCTCGTTGAGGTACTGGTGCATCTGGCGATAGTCGAAGGGGATCGAGGCGTCGACCATGGCGTCTCCCGTCTGGCCAGGTCAGTCAACGATGTTGCGGGGAATGTGACGTACCAGCGGCGGATCGCCGGGGGCCGGGGGATTGGGCGGAGCAAGGGCGGGTTGCTGGTAGTCCGACGCGTGGTAACCGAGAAGCCGGGTGAACTCCTTCGCCGCTGCCTCGTCCGTGGCTGCGTACCGGTCGGCGATGGTGACCAGCGCGGCGCCGACCTCCGACATCCGCAGCGAGGTCAGCCGTAACACGTCCTGTACCTCGGCGCGCAACTCCAGCAGACGCTGCTGCGCCGGGCCGATGCCTCGGTCGGGCAGGTCGAACTGTCCTTCCATCGCCCCGGCCGTCTGGTGCACGAGCACCGTCACGTCGGCATAGGTTCTGGCGATCCGGGGCAGCTCGTTACGGCCGGCCCGGTATAGGTAGTAGAGGTGCGCGCCGAGTTCCCTACCCGAGCCGACGTTGCCGACGTTGCCGTCAGCGCCGCGATACTCCGGCCGCCACCCCGGCTCGGTTGTCTCCATGATCCCGTTACCCCCCGGTTACAGGTGGAATTGCCTCGGAGGTTATAGCACGAAGCGCAACGACTCCGTCACCCTGCAGTCGGGAACCTGTGGATAACCTCATTGCTCGTATCGGCGCTCGATGCTCCGAGCAGGATCCGTCTTCCTGGACGGTGTCCCAGGCCGGTTCCTCGCTGCCGATCCGGAAGGTACTCAGTAGGCTTCGAGACCCGCGGGTTGGCCATGGGGCGGTAGCGTGGACAGGCATGGGGGAAGAGGTTCGCGCCGATCCAGTGGAGATCGCCAGGGTCGCGCAGTCCTACCTGGACAATTCGACCGAACTCGCCTCGGCGCTGCGTGCGGTGCGCGCGGACGCCGTGATCTCGCCGGCCGACTTCGGGCAGGTCGGCCCAGCCGGCCAGCTCAACGACGCCTACCAGACGGTGGCGGGCAGCGCCGGTACGGCCGTCGAGCGCGTCATCGGTGTGCTGGAGGTCGACAACGAGAGCCTGCTCCAGGTCGCGTTCGCCTATCGGCAGGCCGACGAGCGAGCGGCCGAGCGGCATCGCCGGGAACATCCCAACATCCCGATCTAGGAAGGACTCCTGATGGGCTTTCCGCCGGAGGATCGGGAGATCCGGCTCGACGCGGCGCTCTGGGACCTCCAGGCCAACCCGGGCCGGATCGAGAGCGCCGCGTCGGCGTGGCGGCGCTTCGGCAAGGAGAGCGTCGCGGTCGGCGACGACCTGGATGCGGACAGTCGAAAGTTGCTGGGCTCGGAGTGGGCGGGAGCGGCGCGCGACTCCTTCGGTCAGCACCAGTCCAAGGTGTTCGGCAGCCTCGACACGATGGGCAGCCAGGCTGGCCGGCTCGCCTCGGCGCTGGAGGGTGCGGCTGAGCTGCTGCGGTGGTACCAGAACGCGCTCGACGGCGAGCGCGAGCAGATCATGGGCGCCGTGCCGAGCTGGCGCTCGGGCGGCGAGATCGTCTTCCGGTGGAATCAGCCCGCACAGGCTACCGAGGTCAGCAACGCGACCAACCGGGCTCGCACGCTGCGCAAGGAGCTCGACGACGCCCTGAAGGGGAAGCTGAGCGGCTTCTCCGCTGCGGAGTGGGACAGCATCTCGACGCAGTGGGACAGTGTCTCCTCCGGCGCGGCCGACCCGTTCACGCTGCCGGCGGAGGCGACCGGCGTTTCGGTGCTGATGGTCGACGGCCGGGCCGTGGTCAACACGGGTCCGGGCGACGACATCGTCAAGGTGACCCACGACCCGGAGACCGGTCAGGTGATCGTCGAGGTCAACGGGGTCAAGTACCACTATCCGGAGGGCACGCCGGTGACGATCCGCGCCGGGGACGGCGACGACCGGGTCGAGGTGCCCAAGGGCGCCAACCTGAGCCTCACCCTGCTCGGCGGCGAGGGTGACGACAAGATTTCTGGCGGGGACGGCAACGAGCGGATCATCGGCCTGCACGGCGACGACGAGATCTACGGCGGCGCCGGCAACGACTACGCCTCGGCCGGCTCCGGCCGTGACTACACCGACGGTCAGGGCGGCGACGACCTGCTGTCCGGCGGCCGAGGCAACGACGTCGTCTACGGACTCTCCGGGAACGACAACATCTCCGGAGGCGAGGGCGAGGACTACCTCGAAGGCGCGACCGGCGACGACACCGTGCACGGCGGCGCGGGTCGGGACATCGTCTCCGGCGGCCGGGACAACGACCGGCTCGACGGTGGTTCCGGCGACGACGTGCTCTACGCCGGGCACGGCCGCGACACGATCTCGGGTGGCGGCGGAGCCGACACCGCCTACCGGCAGGACGAGGACCAGGCGTCCGGCGTACGCCAGGACGTGCGGGTCGAGGTGAGCGACGCGGCGCAGTACATCCAGATCGAGGGGTCGCCCGAGTTCCAGGAGCGGGTCCGCGCCGACCTGGACATGATGCGCGCATCCCCGATCGGGCAGCAGATGCTCGCCGAGCTCGACGACATCCACAACGACTCGGCCGCGATCGCCGCCGACTGGCCCGGGCTCGGCGGAATCTCGTACCAGGGAAACCCGCTCGTGATCGTCGAGGCCGACTCCAACACCGCCTCGTACAGAACGAACTGGCATCTGGGTGAGAACTACGAGGTCACCTACAACCCGAGCCGGCTCTCGTCGTCGGACGAGCGGCCGCCGATCGCGGGCCTGTTCCACGAGTTCGCGCACGTCTACGACTACGGGAACAACACGTCCGCTCCGGGTGAGCATGAAGGGCCGGACGATGTCGGGGTGGAGAACGACGAGCGGGAGGCTGTCGGCCTGCCGATCGACGAGGATGACGACCCGAACACGCCCGGCCGGATCGACCCGGACCACCCCTACAGTTACACCGAGAATGCTTTCCGGGACGAGATGGGCTGGCCGAGAAGGACGTCGTACTCTTGATCAAGAAGTTGCTCTTCGCCTGTGGCGCGGCGGTGCTCGCCGTCGTCACGCTGGCCGGCTGTGGTGCGGAGGCCTATGTGGATTTCGAGCCGGAGTGGAAGCCGACCGGCGTAAAGCCGACGGCGAGCTTCGACGCCGAGGTCACACCTCGGGCGGAGGCCCTGGGCGTGCGTTACACGCTGCGCAACCAGGGCGCGGAGCCGATCGTCGCCTATGTCGGGGTGGAAGGGAACGTTGCCTCGCATGCCTACGACGTCTACGTGACCGCCCGAGAGGATGGCACGGTCGAGTTGGCCAAGCGCACCTTCGCCATCCCGCCCGGGGTGGACGCCGACGCGATCGGCACCATCGAGGGCGTGGTTGTCCCACCCGGCGAGGAATTCACCGAGGAGTTCTCGGTTCCGTTGCCACTCGAAGGCCGTCGCCCCTACGTCGCCACGGTCAAGCTCCCGGAACCGGTGCGCGAAGTGGTCTTCTGTCTCGGCGTCGTACTCCAGAGCGAGGCCGCCGCGCCGAAACCCGCCGACGACGGTCGCGGGAAGTATCCGCTGAACGGGCCGCAGCATCTCCTCTGTTCGCCGCCCGCGACGCTGTGACCGGCGCCCGCCGGGCGGACGGCTGTTACCGGTCGCTCACGAGCGGCTACTGTAGACGCGGGCAGACGGCTGGGAGGCGGGGTTTTGGGGCAGCGGCGACGCTCGTCGAAGGCTTTGCAACTGTCTCTCCTGGTCGTGGCGGTGTTCCTCGAACTGGCTACGAATGTCCTCGCCAACGACGACAGGTCCTGGTTCGTCGGGCTGATGAAGACAGTCGCAGGGCCAGCGCTGGTCATCTTGCTTGCCGGACTGCTCGTGGGTAACGCGGTCGTGTTCTGGTGGGAGAACCCACGCAGTAGGCGGCCGACGTGGAACGCGGACCGCTCGCCGTACCCGGGTCTTGCTGCCTTTCAGGAGGAGGACGCGGCGGTCTTCTTCGGCCGCGAAGCGCAGGTCTCGGATCTCGTAGCTCGGCTACACACCGTCGGCGCCGAAGCCTCCTCTCGGTTCGTATGCGTCACCGGCCCATCGGGCAGCGGGAAGTCTTCCCTGATACGTGCCGGTGTAGTGCCACGCCTGCGGCGTCATCGGTGGCACGTCCTGCCGGCGGTCGCTCCGGCCGGAGAGCCGCTGACCCGGATGGCTCTGATGGCAGCCGACCTGTCCGGTAGTGACCGCATGACGCTGCTGCGGGAGCTGCGTACCCGGCCCGACAGTCTCACGCAGGTTCTGGCCCGATGGCGGGTCAGCAGTGGCAACCGATATGGGCGGTTGCTGCTGGTCGTCGATCAGATCGAGGAACTGTTCACCCTGTCTGGATCCACCGAGCGGGAGCTGTTCCTCGATCGGATCGCGTCCGCGCTGGCCGCAGATCGGCGGCTGTGGGTGATGGCCACACTGCGGGTCGAGTTTCTGGCAGATGTCCTCGCCGACGCACACGCGTCGCTGTTCGCCGCGCCAATGGCGTTGGGCACCGTACGCCCCGCCGACCTGGTGACAGTCATCGAACAGCCGGCCCGGCTCGCGGGGATGAGCTTCGAGCCCGGACTGGTCGACGAGGTCGTCAAAGACACCGGCACGGCGGACGCGTTGCCGCTGCTGGCGTACCTGTTGCAGGAGTTGTATCTGGCAACCGGTCCGGATCGGGTGGCGACCCGGCGGGTATACCAGGAGTTGGGTGGGGTCGCCGGTGCCCTGGCGCGGCAGGCAGACACGGTCCTCGCCGAGTTGCGCAACTACCACGAGCCAGAGACGATCCTGTCCACCCTGCTGCGCCTGGTGGCCATGGAGGGTCCGGAGCCGACACGGCGGAGAGTGCCGACCACCGAGTTGTCCGCCGACGAGCGACGGATAGTGCAGGTGTTCACCGATGCACGGCTGTTGACCACCGATGTCTCCGACGGCGTACCGATCGTGCAGGTTGCCCATGAGGCGCTGTTCCGGCAGTGGCCGCCGTTGCGGCAGCAGGTCGCCGCACGAGCGGAGGCGTTGAAGCGACGGACGGAACTGGACCGCTGGGCGGGCGACTGGCTGCGGTCCGGGCGCAGCCCGGACTATCTGCTCACCGGCGCTCGGCTTGAGCTGGCAGGGCAGTGGCTGGAGGCAATGACCTCAGCCGGCCAGGACTCGCCGAGCGCCCGCGCGCTGGTGGAGGCGTCGCAGGCGCGGGACACCGCGTTTCTGCGCCGGGTGTCGGAGTCGGTCGGCAGGTACGCGTTGACCAACATCGACCGATACCCGGAGCTGGCGATCCTGCTCACCTCGGCGGCGCTCGTCGAATGCCCGCCCACGCCGATCGCTCGCCATGCGCTGATGGCAGCTCTGGCGTTCAGTCATGGTGAGGCCGTGCTCGCCGGCCACACCGACGCGGTACGCGGGGTCGCCTGGTCACCCGACGGCCGGCACCTGGCGACCGCCTCAAGAGATGGCACGGCGCGGATCTGGCACACCGACGACGAAACGGTGCTGCGGGTGCTGCGCGGGCACAGCGGAATGGTCGAGGCCATCGCCTGGTCACCGGATTCGACGAAGGTGGTGACGGCGTCTCGGGATGCCACGGTCAGGGTCTGGAACGCGGAACCCGGAGCCACGATCCAGGTGTTGGAGTGCGGCGACTCCGCGCGAGGGGTGGCATGGTCGCCGGACGGCACACTGCTTGCCGGCACAAGCCGTGATCACGCTGTACGACTCTGGGACACCGCCTCCTGGCAACTCCGGAACACCCTGACCGAACACAGCGGTGATGTCTGGGGTGTCCACTGGTCGCCCGACTCCACCCGCCTCGCTACTGCCTCGCACGACCGCACGGTGATCGTGTGGGACGTGGCCACTGGTCGCCCGACTGCCACGTTGAGCGGGCACCAGGACTTCGTCGAAGCGGTGGCGTGGTCGCCGGACGGGCAGTCGATCGCGACCGGCTCGGGAGATCACACCATCCGGTTCTGGAATCCGCGCACCGGTGACCAGCAGACGTCTCTCGGTGGTTACCGCGATCCCGTCTGGTCGATCGCGTGGACACCTGATGGGGGACGGATCGTGTCCGCCAGCGGTGACGGCACGGCCCAGGTGTGGGACGTACACCGGTCGCGAGAAGTCGCGGCGCTGCGTGGGCACTCGCAGACCCTCTGGTGTGTGGCAGTTTCTCCGGACGGCCGTCGCGTCCTCACCGGCTCCGGAGACAGCACTGCTCGGCTGTGGTCCTTACACCCACCAGGGGCGGAGCGGGCGAACCTGGCCGACCATCGGGATCGTGTCACCACGGTCGCAGTGTCGAGTGCCGGCGTGGTGGTGACCGGTTCGTCTGACGCCAGCGTTCGCCGCTGGCGTCCTTTCGCGTCCAGCCTGCCAAACGTCGCGGTCGGCGCGCCCGTCATCACGCTGGCGCTGCCCCGAGCTGCCGACACTGCGGCCGTCGCGTTGCAGGACGGCTCAGTGAGGCTCATCCAATCCGACGGGGAAGACGTGCTGCTCGCCGACGGTTTGGAGTACGAGTCGATCGCCTGGTCACCCGACGGGACGAGGGTTGCCGCCGGCGGCAAAGACAACGCCATTCATCTCTTCGACGCACGTACGCGAACGGCTGCCGGCACCCTTCGGGGCCACACTGTGTTCCGCACCGGGTTTGATGGAGACATCGAAACCTGGGAGGAACACTAGCGATGCCGGCACCGAAGAAGTACAGCGATGAGCTGCGTGAGCGTGCTACCCGGTTGGCGGTCGAGGCCCGCCGGGATCCGGCGTCCGCGGTCGGGGCGATCCGGCGGATCGCCGGTCAGCTCGGGGTTCATCCGGAGGCGTTGCGCACGTGGGTGAAGCAGGCCGAGACCGACGCCGGGCAGCGGCCGGGGACCACCAGCGGCGACGCCGAACGCATCGCCGCCCTGGAACGGGAAGTGCGTGAGCTGCGGCGGGCGAACCAGATCCTGAAGTCCGCGGCGAGTTTCTTCGCGGCGGAGCTGGACCGTCCGTCGCGATGAAGGTCGACTTCGTCGACTCCCAGAAGGCCGAACACGGTGTCCAGCCGGTCCTGCGGGCGCTCGAAGACACGCCGGCGCAGATCGCACCGTCGACCTACTACGCCGCCAAGACCCGCCCCGCCAGCGCCCGCTGTCGGCGCGACGAGGAGCTGACCGCGATGATCGAGCAGGTCCACACGGCCAACTACGGCGTCTACGGCGCCCGCAAGATCTGGCACGAGCTGCACCGCCAAGGGGTGCGGGTGGCCCGGTGCACGGTCGAGCGGCTGATGCGTGAGTCCGGGCTGCGTGGGCTGCTGCGCGACAAGTCGCCACGCACGACCCGCCCGGCAGCCGAGACCAGCCGCCCTGCTGACCTGGTCAGACGGGACTTCACCGCAGCCGGGCCGAACCAGCTGTGGGTCGCGGACCTGACCTACGTGCGCACCAGCGTGGGCTGGGTGTACGCCGCGTTCGTCCTCGACGTGCACTCCCGCATGATCGTCGGCTGGCAGGTGTCCACGAGTCTCTACACCGGTCTGGCCCTCGACGCGTTGAAGATGGCGATCTGGCGCCGCGAGAATCAAGGCGCTGACCTGGGCGGACTGGTCCACCACTCCGACCGGGGAGTCCAGTATCGAGCGATCCGCTACACCCAGCGGCTGGCCGAGGCCGGCGCCGTCGCCTCGGTCGGCTCCAAGGGCGACTCCTACGACAACGCCATGGCCGAGGCGTTCAACTCCCTGTACAAGGCCGAACTCGTCCGCAACAAAGGCCCGTGGCGTGGACTCGACGACCTGGAGATGGCCACCGTCGAGTACATCGACTGGTACAACAACCGGCGCCTACACGGCGAGCTCGGGCACGTCCCGCCCGCCGAGCACGAGGCACTACACGCGATGACCCAGCCGGTCACCGCACCCCTGGAAACCAGCTAACCAACTCTCCATCAAACCCGGGGCTTGACACTGACTGGGTGGGGGCGTTGGCCTTCTCGCCCAGCGGACGCTACCTGGCGTCAGGCTCCGATGACCGCGTCGTGCGAGTCTGGGACATCGAGAACCCGGGCAACGTGATCGTCTTGGCCGGGCACCAAAATTATGTCGACGGGGTGTGCTGGGCTCCCGACGAACGATCCCTCGCCAGTTGCTCGGCCGACTGGACCATCCGCGTCTGGGATCTACCCGCAGGCACCTGCGCCCAGGTGCTCACCGGACACGAACGCCGGGTGCGGGCCGTCTCATGGTCCCCCGATGGCCGCTGGCTGGTCTCCGGGTCCGACGACCGCACCGTCCGCCTCTGGTCGCACGATCACGAGTTTCGGTCCGAGATCATCGGCGTACACCGCGACGCCGTCACCAGCATTGCCTGGATGCCGGACGGCGAGCAGGTGGTCACCGGATCGGTGGACGCAACAGCCCGCGTCTGGGCCATCGAAGTTGATCCACAGGAACTTGCGGCTGCCGCGCGCACCCGAGTGTTCCGGGGACTGACGGCCGACGAGCGGCGTGCGCATCTGCTGCCCGTTCAGCACGAGTAGGGATCTACAGCACTGTCTCCACCTGGCGGACCTGCTCACCGAGCAGGAACTGCGATGGATCGAGGTCCATCGCCTTCCGCTGCGGAGACGCCCAGTATCGGGCGTTGGCCTCCTCGAACGAGTCGTCCCCGTCGTAGCAGATCACCCAGATGTGCTCGCTGCGCTCCCGGTCCACCCAGGAGCCGGAGATTTCGAACCCGAACTGCTGGCGTAGCGGAACCACCAACGAACGCCACTTGGCCACCCACTCGTCCAGCCGCTCCGGCCGCACCGTGTAGTTGCGGAACTGGGTGCTTCTCAGCATGTGCTCTCCCGATACGAGTACCTGACCGGACCAGCCTTGTCGTGCAGGATCGCCAGCACCCGTAGCCCCCAAGGTTGAACCTTACGCTGCGGTGTCGGCTTTGCTACGCCAAGCGTTGACCACCAGCGTTGCCGGGTCCGCTACTGGCGGCCACTCTAGTGACCTTCCGTGACGAACGCTCGGAGTCGTCAGCGGAGATCGTCATCGGCACATTCTGACCCATGCGGATCTGCCGCCGGCCGGGTAGTCATGACCGTGGGAGACGCATGGGAGACGCATGACCAAGCGGACGCGCCGTTGGCTCGATGAGCGCGTCATCACCTCGCTGGATCCACCTGGCACCCGCCTTGTGGGTTCCAACGCTGGTTCGCAGGCCCAAGCAGCGCATTCGAGCAGGTAGGTCCAGCCGCTGACAAGTCACCCAAGCGTGTCCTCGCGGTTGGTTGTCGCGACCTTACCGTGAGTGCACACTGCCACGTATGTCTTCACGCATTCCTATTGCGGCGGTCGCTGCCCTCCTGCTCACTCTGTCCGCCGCCTGCGCCGAAGGCGACCACGCTGCGGCTCCGGTGACGCCGACCGCGACGCCGTCCGTCCCAGCCACTGCGGCCCCCGTCACCGTGGCACCTGCTGCCACGGAACCGCCAACCAGCCCTCCGGCACCGCCTGAGCCAAAGCTGGGCACGGAGCAAACCACCAACCTGGGTGACGTTACTGTCTACGCTGTCAAGTTCCCGGTGAAGGCACAGGACTCCACCGCCACTGCCATCCGCGACAAGGGCATGCAGTTCGCCATTGCCGATATCAAGGTGTGCGCCAACGGCGAGGTCGATGCGGACGGATACGGCTTCTCAGCCAGCGACTTCTTGCTGATTGACGAGGATGCGCGCGCCTACGAGTTCTGGAATGTACAGGTGGGCGCCCGATCGCCGAACTTGACTGACAGCGTCGGGTTCGGAACGGAGACGCCACGGAAGCGGTCGTGCAAGCGAGGATGGCTGACGTTCCAAGTGCCTCCGAAGTCGGAGATCGTGGCAGTTGAGTACAGCCCGTCGGGCGGCACGGCTCCGCTGGCCTGGAAGATTCATTGAGTTGTGGTTAGATATCTATGCATTCGAGGGCCCAGAGGGTCGGCACGGGATCCTTCGCTCAGGCCCTGTCGCTCAGCGCGCTGTGGATCCGGGGTCTCGGTGCGGGCCGTCTGGTAAAGCCGGCCCAGGCGTACGGGGTGAACCGGAGCATCGGCCCTGTCGGATCCTTCGAGTCCCGTACCCCGACCGCCCCAGCCAGTTCGGCGACCTCAACGCAGTTGGAGTCGTTGGCGCCGCTGCGGCTGCTCTTGCGCCAAACGGCCTGACTCAGGTCGGGGGCGGTCATCGTCGTCTCCTCGTACGGGTCACTCGGGTAGTTGTCCGCCACCCGAGCCAAGAACTCGCCTGACTGATCGGGGTCGAGTGCCTTCGCGCGCAGGTGGTCGAACATGAGTCTATAGCGCGCGACCTGCGCCTCCTTCTCCATGAGCAGGGTGCTCGTGTCATTGCCGATGTAGACGACCGTCGGGTCAAGGACCGGGTCGTCGTAGTCCAGGATGGTGAACGGACCACCCATGGCGGCGTGGGCTCCGGCGTCGAACGGCAGTATCTGCAACACGATCGAGGGGTTGGCACACGCCTCGATCAAGCGCCCTACCTGGGCCCGCATCACCTCAGTGCCTCCGATGATCCGGCGAAGTGCGGCTTCGTCCAGCACGATCCAGAGCTTTGGCGGAACGTCGCGGGAGAGCAACGCCTTCCGCGCCAGGCGCGCAGCGACGATGCGGTCGACATCTTCGGGGTTGGCCGAGACTCGGCCGGCGTGGATGATCGCTCGGACGTACTCTTCGGTCTGGAGCAAGCCTGGCATGTAGCTGCTCTCGTAGGAGCTGATCGAGGAAGCTTCGGCCTCGAAGCCCACATAGGCGTCCGGCAGCACGTCGCCGTACGCGTTCCACCAGCCCTTCTGTCTGGCCTGCCGGGCCAGGGTCGTCAACTTCTCCTGGTCTTCCTCCGAGGCTTTGTAGAGCGCCAGCAGGTCTCGGACATCATTTTGAGTGACCCGTGAGTGGCCAAGCTCGATGCGGATGACCTTGGTGCGATGCCAGCCCAGGTCGGTTGCTACCTCCTCCGCGATCAGGCCGGCTTGGTCGCGGAGCCGCCGCAACTCGCGCCTCAGCCGGCGAGCTCTGATGGTCGGACTGGGGATCTGCGCCACTACCCTCGCCCCTTCTGAGTGAGTTTCGTCGATTCTTGCCCCGTCATCCTCCAGCGTCAATCATCTGGCTCAAACTTCTCCATCGGATTCAACATGTGACGTTGCAAACCCTACCTGTGTCGTCCATGCTCTGTGTAGTGGGCCGTTCACCCACGACGATCAACGCCTGGAGGTACGCGTGACTCAGAACAACTCGCCGCACTGGGAGCAGCCGCGCCGTGAGCGGACCCCACCCGAGCAGCCCCAACCCGACCCAGCCGCCCACAGTGCACCGTCCGAGCCGTACGCCGACCTCTTCGCGGTCCTCGACCGGGCCGACGTCTCGGAGGCCGTTCGCGCGGCCCTCGCCCACGCACTCAACCCACCCACCCCGCCCGATCTGCCAACCGACCCCGACGCCCACCGCCAACTCCACGCCGCCCGCGAGACCAGCCCCAACCTGCGCCTCCGCTCCATCGGCCGACCCACCGAACCGCGCCGCCGCTACACCCTGCACGTCACCTTCCCGGCCCACGACCTCCTCGCCGCCCGCAGCAAAGCCGCCGCCTACACCGAGGCGCTGCTCCTGCTCCGACCCGAGTTGACCGCACACCCAGCCCTACTGAGCCGCGCCGACCAGTGGAACCACAACCAGCCGGTCACCTGCGGCCGACGCGGACCCGACGGCGAGGTCTGCGTCAGGGCCGCCGACCATCCCGGCTGCCACTGGGACAGCGTCCTCGGCGGCTCCTGCTGGAGCATCGAAAACTGGAGCGCCGAAAAGGTAACCGGTTCGGCCAGCTACTGCGACCGGACGGAGGATCGGTGAGCCGCCCGGCCCGGGGCGGGACGCTTCCGCCGTACCCCCGGGTCTGTCCCTGCCGGCACTGCGGCCTGGCCGTGCTGCGCGACAACGACGACAACTGGATCCACGCCAGCCTCTCCTACGCCTGCCGCGACCGTTGGGGCCGTGCCTACGGCACCACCGCCGAACCGACCCCGCCGGCCCTGGTCCGGGCCGCCGCGACCCGGCGTCCCGGACCCGTCCGGGTCACTGGCCTGGGGTGACGGTTCCGACCAGGTGTAGCCAAGCGGAGCTCCACCGTTGCTGCGCGCCGTCATCGTCCTCTGCCGAGCAGGCACTCCTGCCGCCCCGGCGAGCCTTCCTGGAATCCAATAACGGTCGGCCTACCGCGTCAGGGTCTCCGCGGTGGCCCGCAGCCGGGTCGCCGCGTCCTCGCGGAGGGGGTCGCCGTGGCCGAAACAGGCGATGTCGACGTCGAGCCGCGCCTGGCGCTCGAACGAGGCGACCGCCCCGACCGGATCGACGTTGAAGACGCCGAGGATGACCTCGCCGTCCGGGCTGCGGGCGATCGTGTCCCCGGTGAACAGCACACGCTGCTCGGGCAGGTAGAACGAGACACTCCCGGCGGTATGACCGGGCACGCCCACCGTGACAGCCTGTACGCCGCCACCGAAGTCGAGCACATCGCCGTCTTCGAGTTCGAGATCGACCCGTACGGGCGCGGGCGGCTCGGTGGGCATCCCGGCGCGGACCTGTTCGAGCAGGACACGTTCCCAGTCGGCCAGCTGCGGCGGTGGACCGACCGCCTCGCCTCGGATCACGGGCGCGTCGGACCGGTGCGCGTGCACGACGACATCTCCCCAGCCGGCGATGTCGGCGGCCGAGCCCATGTGGTCCTCGTGGAAGTGCGTGAGCAGCAGACGCCGGAGATCGGACCGCCGGAAGCCGAGTTCGTCGATCGCTTCGGCGATCAGCGGCGCGGACCCGGGGGTACTCGTGTCGATCAGGGTGAGACCGTCCGGATCAGTCCAGAGGTAGGCGTGGCCGACCGGAAAACTCAGCATGTACAGCCGGGGGAGCAACTGGATGATCGTCACGAACCGACGCTAGCGCCGGGCCGGCGCAGACCCGGGCGCCTACGCCAGCAGCGAATACGCTGCCAGCGTAAGGGTCAGGAACCGCCGTCTGTGGGTTGTGGGTTCCAGAGCCGATCGGCGGTGCCCTGCGCGAGATGGCGCTCGTACACGACGATCTTGGACGCGACCAGGTCCAGGCACGCCGTGAGCTCGTCGACCTTTGCGGCCACCTGCGCCTGGTGGGCGCGGAGCACGTCGAGGCGGGCGGCTTCGTTGCCGTTGCCCTGCCGAAGCAGGCCGACATAGCGGCGGATCGTCTCCAGCGGCATGCCGGAGGCCCGCAGGTGGGTGCAGACCCGCAACCATTCGAGGTCCGTGGCGCCGTACATCCGGTGCCCGGTGGCAGAGCGCCGGATCTGGCCGGGCAGCAGTCCCTTCCGCTCGCAGAAGCGGAGCGTGTGCACGCTCAGGCCGGTCCGTTCGGCGAGCTGGCCGATGCTCAGTTCCTCCGGCGGCGTCGGGCACCCGTTCACGGTACCCGGACTTGACCTAGAGTCCGCTCCAACCTCTACGGTCCCGGGCCATGACTGATTCTCCTGTTGCCCTGATCACGGGCGCTTCCAGCGGTATCGGCGCCGCGACCGCCCACCGGTTGCTCCGCGAGGGTTACCGGGTCACCGTGACCGGACGCGACCGGGGTCGCCTGGCGCGGTTCGCCGCCGCGCTCGACGAACCGGCGGAGTTGCTGACCGTCGTCGCGGTTGCCGCCGAGTACGACGCGGTTGAGGCGGCCGTCGACGCCACGGTCGGCGCGTTCGGGCGGTTGGACGTCGCGATCGCCAACGCCGGCTTCGGCACGCACGACACGGTCGCCGACGGCAACCCCGCCGGGTGGCGCGATATGGTACTGACCAACCAAATCGCCGAGGCGATCGCCTGGACGGTCAGCCAGCCGGCCGGCGTCGACGTGAACACCGTGACCCTGCGACCGGTCAGCCAGGCCGCCTGAACCGCCCCCCGCCTCGCCCCCCGCCTCGCTCGCCGTCAGGTGAGCCGGCCGGCTCCCGGTCCGGGAGTTGAGGTGAAGAGGCGAACCGTTGTTGTCGGTGCCCCTGGCTAAGCTGACGCGGTGATCGGCACGACATCCGCTAAGGTGAATCTCTGGCGCCCGCCGGCGCTTGACGACGGGGTCGCCGCCGCCTACCTGCGCCGGCTGGGTGTCGACCCAAACACCGAGCGAGCGGAGCGGCCGTCGGTGGCGCAACTGCACCGGCTGCATGCCGCGCACGTCGAGCGGGTGCCGTACGAGACCGTCTGGATCGCCCTCGGCGAGCGTCGGGAGATCGATCCGGTCGCGGCAGCGGATCACCTGGTGGCCGGGCGTGGCGGCTACTGCTTCCAGCTCAACGGGGCCTTCTCGGCGCTGCTGACCACCCTCGGCTATCCGGTGACCTGGCACCGGGCCGGCGTGCAGGGCCAGCCCGGCGACCCGGCCGGGGACAGCGGCAACCATCTCGCGTTGACCACGGTCCTCGACGGTCGGGGCTGGTGGCTGGACACCGGACTGGGCGACGGGCCGCTCGACCCGGTGCCGCTGCTGGCCGGGGCCTTCGGCCCGGACGACCGGTTCCGGCTGCGACCGTCGGACTCGGTGCCGGGCGGCTGGCGGTTCGACCACGAGCCCGGCGGCGCGTTCGTCGGGATGGATTTTTCGGTGACCGCGACCGGGCCGACCGACCTGCTGGACAAGCACATCGAGATCTCCACCTCGCCGACGTCCGGAATGGTGCGGGTGGTGACGGTGCAGCACCGGACCCAGGCCGGTGTCCGGATCATCCGTGGCCGGATGTTCTCCGAGCGGCCGGTGGCCGGCTCCGCGACGGTCCGGCAGCTTTCCGGGTACGCCGAATGGCGCGCCCTGCTGCGGGAGGTGTTCCGACTACCGCTCGACGACGTACCGGAGGAGCGGTTGCGGGCGGTGTGGCAGCGGATCGAGGCGGACCATGCCGCATGGGAACGCGACCGCCAAGCCTGAAGTCGCCGTGCTGACCCCACCGCCGGGGGCGTCGCCGGGGCAGGGTTTCACACGTCAGCCGATCCGTTCGGCTCCGCCCCCCGGGGTGACGGTGAAGCTGGACGGGGCACGGAAGCCGCGCCGGGCGTACGACTCGGCCACCGTCGACGCCACCGTCTCGGCGGCAGCCGCGTCGACCAGCGCGAGTACGCAGCCACCGAACCCACCCCCGGTCATCCGGGCACCGTACGCCCCGGCGGTCAGGGCCGCCTCGACCGCGGTGTCCACCTCCGGGACGGTGATCTCGAAGTCGTCCCGCATCGAGGCGTGCGAGGCGGTCAGCAGTGGCCCGATCTCGGCGAGCCGGCCGGCGTGCAGCAGTTCGACCGTCTCCAGTACCCGCTGGTTCTCGGTGACCACGTGCCGCACCCGGCGGCGTACCGTCTCGTCGTCGAGCCGGGCCAGCGCGGCGTCGAGATGGTCGACGGCGACGTCCCGCAACGCCGGCACGCCGAGAGCGGCGGCGGCGGATTCGCAGGCGGCGCGGCGGGCCGCGTACTCGCCACCGGCGTGCCGGTGCGGCGCGTTGCTGTCGATGACCAGGATGGCGAGCCCGGCGGCGTCGAGGTCGAACGGCACCTGCTCGACGGCGAGGGTCCGGCAGTCCAGGAAGAGCGCGTGCCCCGGGCGGCAGCGCAGCGAAGCGGACTGGTCCATGATGCCGCACGGCACCCCGGCGTAGTCGTTCTCGGCCCGCTGCGCCAGCGCCGGCCGGTCGGCCAGCGGCAGGTCGAGTTCGCCGAGGTCGGCCAGGGCGGTGAGTACGGCGGACTCCAGCGCCGCCGAGGAGGAGAGTCCGGCCCCGAGCGGTACGTCGGAGGCGATCGCCAGCCGGGCCACCGGTACGTCGTGTCCGGCCTCGCGCAGCGCCCAGACGACCCCGGCGACGTACGCCCCCCAGCCGGTGACCCGGCCCGGTTCGGCGGCGTCGGCCCGGCCGAACGAGATCCGTGCACCGGCCTGCTCGGACCAGACCGTCCAGCGTCGTCCGCGCTCCGGTGCGGCCGCGACGACGGTGCGCTGCGGCAGCGCGAACGGCAGCACGAAGCCGTCGTTGTAGTCGGTGTGCTCGCCGATCAGGTTGACCCGACCGGGTGCGGCCCAGACTCCGGCGGGGCGCTCGCCGCCGTACTCGGTGGAAAAGCCGGCGGTGGCGCGTTCGGTGACCGGCCCGACCGGCCGGTCCGGGTGACTGGTCGTGCTCTGTCGATGGGTGGTGTCGGGAGTGCCGGTCACGACGCCGCTCCGCCGAGGATCTGCTCCCGGTAGAACGTCCAGGCGTCGGCGACGATCTCCGGCAGGGCCGGCTTGGCCGGGGTCCAGCCCAGCTCGGTCCGGGCGCGTTCGGCGGAGGCGACCAGCGCGGCCGGGTCGCCGGGGCGGCGCGGGGCGGTCTCCACGGGTACCGGATGCCCGGTCACCTCGCGGACCGCCTCCACCACCTGGCGGTTGGAGAAGCCGCAGCCGTTGCCGAGGTTGAAGACCTGGTGCGCGCCGGGCTTGGCGGCATCGAGGGCGAGCAGATGTGCCCGTGCCAGGTCCTCGACGTGGATGTAGTCCCGGACGCAGGTGCCGTCCTCGGTCGGGTAGTCGTCGCCGAAGAGTTGCAGCTTCTCCCGACGGCCGGCGGCCACCTGGAGGGCGATCGGGATCAGGTGTGTCTCCGGCTCGTGCCGCTCGCCGAGCGCCACCCCGTCCCGCAGGTAGGCACCGGCGACGTTAAAGTAGCGCAGCGACACCGCGGCCAGCCCGTGCGCGGTGGCCATCGAGGTGAGCGCCAGGTCGACGGCGAGCTTGGTGGCGCCGTACGTGCTGGTCGGCAGCGGGGTGCTGGTCTCCCTGATCGGCGTCTCGGTCGGGTTGCCGTAGACGGCGGCGGTGGAGGAGAAGACGAACCGGGGCACGCCGGCGATCCGGGCGGCGTCCAGCAGCGCCAGTGAGCCGACCGTGTTGACCTTCCAGTAGAGCTCCGGCCTGGCCATCGACTCCCCGGCCGCGATCAGCGCGGCGAAGTGCAGCACGCCGTCGAAGCCGGCGTCGGGGGTGAGCACTCCGGCGACGTCGGCGAGGTCCGCCCGGACGAAGGCGGCCTCCGGGGCCAGCGCCTCGGCGTGCCCGGTACGCAGGTCGTCCAGGACCACCACCTGGTGCCCGGCGTCGAGCAGCAGCCGGGTGACGACGCTGCCGACGTAACCGGCACCCCCGGTGACGAGCAGTTTCACGGCTGTGCCCTTTCTGCTTCGGTACGACTTCGACGCCGAGCCCTCAGCATTCCACCATGTTCTGTCAATTCTGCACAGAGTCGAACATGACCGGTGGGATGACGCGGGCCCGAGGTGCCCACACCGGGCACCTGAAGGTGTCTACCATCCTTGGCATGCGGGACGGCGGCAGTACCGGGCCCCGGCGGCGATCGTCGGGGCGCCCAAGACGGCAACCGGGCCCACTCGCGCGGGCCCTGGCCCGGGTCATCGTACGCGCGGCGGACGGCTCGACCCGGCTTGTCACCGCGCTGCTCGGGGCCAGCCCGACGGCGGGACGGGAACAGATCAGCGAGGCCGAACTCCGGGACCTGGTCGCTGCGAACACCCGACTCGACCCGGTCGAGCGGCGGATCATCGACGAGGTACTCGTGGCCGGCGCCAGCCTGGTCCGAGAGGTGATGATGCCCCGGACCGAGGTGGTCTTCCTGGCCGCCGGGCTGCCCCTCGGGGAGGCGGCCCAACTCGTCCGGGCCGAGACCCACACCCGGTATCCGGTGGTCGACGGCACCTCCGACGACGTGGTCGGCTTCGTGCACCTGCGTGACGTGCTGCTCCGCCCGGACGACGACGCCTGCACCACGATCGGGGACCTGACCCGGGAGGTGAAGAAGATCCCCGGCAGCAAGCGGGTGCTGGCGGCGCTGACCGAGATGCGCCGCGAGCGGCACCACCTGGCGGTGGTGATCGACGAGTACGGCGGCACGGCCGGGATCGTCACCCTGGAGGACCTGATCGAGGAGCTGGTCGGCGAGATCCACGACGAGTACGACAGCGCCCCCGACCCGGTGCCGACCGGCGGCCCGACCGAGGTGGACGGCCGGCTCAACCTCGCCGACTTCGCCGAACGGGTCGGCTTCGCCCTGCCACCCGGCCCGTACGAGACGGTCGGCGGATTCGTGATGGCCGCCCTGGGCCGGTTGCCGGTCTGCGGTGACGAGGTGCCGGTACCCGGCGCGGAGCAGCCCGGCGGGGGCGGCAACGGCGGCGGTGCGGGCCGTTCGGCGGGCGGGTTCGGCAACGGGGCCGAGCCGGAGGGCGACCCGGACGGGGACGGCTGGCTGCTCCGGGTGCTGGCGGTGGAGGGCCGCCGGGTGGCTCGGGTCGGCATCTCGGTGGTCCGGGCCCCGGAGCAGCAGCGGGCCCCGGAGCAGCAGCGGGCCCCGGAGCAGCAGCGGGCCCCGGAGCCGCAGCGGGCGGCGGAGCAGCAGGCCGCCCCGGAGCAGCTGCGGGCCAGCGTGCCGGCCGCGCGCACCGACGGGGAGCCCGACGAGGCACCGGTGGCCACGCCCGACTGACCCGCCCCGCTGATCGATCAGATGATCTGGAGCTTGCGCCAGGTGGCGCCGTCGGCGGAGTAGGCCGCCCAGCCGGAACCGAACAGGTCGTAGGCGACAAAGCCGGCGACGGTGCGCTCCAGCCGGGCGAGCGGCGGCAGGCTTCCGCCGGCCCGCTGGAAGGTGACCCCGTCGTCGGCGCTCAGGTAGAGCTGCCGATCGGTGCCGGTCACCAGCAACCGCCCGTCCAGCAGCGGCACCAGCGCACCGGAGATCCCCGCCGGCACCCCCGACGCGTCGGAGCGGCTCCGGGTGAAGGTCCGGCCACCGTCGGCGGAGTGGTAGAGGGCGAGCAGGCTCCGGTCGGTGCCGAGCACCGCCGCGTAGGCCTGACTGCCCAGGCTGGCCACCTCGACGGTACGGGCCGAGGTGCCGGTGTCGGGCAGTTCCACGGTCCGCCAGCTTGCCCCCCGGTCCCGGGTCAGCGCCACCGCGGCGTGGCCGTTGCGGAAGCCGCCGACCCACCAGGCGCCGTCGGCACCGGCAGCCGGTGCCACCCAGCAGACGTCGAGGTCGGGTGAGGTCGCCGGAGCACCGGCCCGGGGCCGGTCCGGCCGCCACACCTCCACGTCCAGGCCGCACCGCCCGCCGCCCGGCCCGGCCCGGAGCAGGTCGCCCCGGACCGCCGCGACCCGGCCGGTACCGTCGCCGGTGTCGACCTCCCGCCAGCTCCGTCCGGCGTCGGCGGAGGCGTACGCCCCACCGGGGTGGCTGACCAGCAGCCGGCCGTCGGGAAAGGCCGCCAGTTCCAGGCGGTGCTGCCCGGCGCTGCCGGCGGGCAGCTCGGTGTGTTCCCAGCTCGCGCCGCCGTCCGAGGTCCGGGCCAGGCTGGCCGGGCAGGGCTTGGCGACACCGCATCGGGCCAGCAGGTAGCCGTGGTCGGGGTCGACGAACTCGACGTCGCCGATCGTCCCCGGCACGTGCGCGACGGCGGACGCGGTGAGCCCGTTGATCGTGATGCCGGCCCCGGTGTAGACCGGTCCACCCGGCGGCGCGTCGGCCACCGGCGGGGGCGCCGGATCGGTGCCGTCGGCCGTCCACGGCTGGAGGGCCACGGTCGTCGTCACCACCAGGCTGAGCAGGGCGGCACCCCCGGCCGTGCCGGCCGCGTGCCGGCGCCGCCGCCGGGTCGCCGCGCGGTCCCGGATCCGGGCCAGCGGCGGCTGCTCGATGTCGTCCAGCAGCGCCGCCCGGCCGCGGGCCAGCCGTACGTCGAGGTCCGGGCCGGACCTGTCCTGGTCAAGCATCTCTCACCCCCCGTCGCACCGCCGGCCGCACCCGGGCCGGTTCTTCCACAGCCCCACCCGAACCAGCGCCGCGTGCCGTCCTGGCGACCATCCGATCCGGGTCGCCGGCCGGTGGGTCCGGCCGGCCCGGCTGTCCCGGCGCCGAGGTGGCCTCGCCGGCGCCCCGGTAGTCGCCGAGGCGGGCGGCGAGCGCCGAACGCCCCCGGGACAGCCGCGACTTCACCGTGCCGGTCGGTACCCCGAGCACGGTGCCGACCTCCTCGACCGGCAGGTCGGCGAAGTAGTGCAGCACGATCACCTCCCGGTAGCTGATCGGCAGCCCGGCCAGGGCGTTGCGCAGGTCGGTCCGCTCCGGTCCGGGAGCGGCCTCGACCAGCCGCGTCACCGGACGGTCCCGCAGCAGGATGGTGTCCAGCAGTTGGCGTCGCCGCCAGCGCCGCCGTACGACGTTGACCGCGACCGTACGCAGCCACGCCTCGGGGTTGTCGATGTCGGCCAGCCCCTGCGGCCGGGCGATCGCCCGGGCGAACGCCTCCTGCACCACGTCCTGCGCCTCAATCAGGTCCGTGGTGAACGCGTAGACCTGCGCGACCAGTCGCCGGTAGCAGGCGTGGTACAGCTCACCCATCGCCTCGTCCACCGCGTCCCGTTCGCCGCCCGCGGAGCGTCCGCCGTGCCGTACCAAACGCTGTCCCTCCCGGCCGGGCGGTGCGCCGCACTCCCGGGGTTGCGGCGGAGCCGCCCAACTCCCCGGGTTGCGGCGGAGCCGCCGACCGACTCCGGTTTCCGGGTACGAGTCTGCACCGTTGCGCAGGGTTCCCCGGTTTCCGTAGGTGAAAGGGTCGGAATGGCACGGGGGCGTGCGGGCGCGTTCCCACGGTTGCTGTCAGAATTGCCGGCATGTCCGACGCTCCTGCCCGGCCCCGGGTACTCTCCGGGATCCAGCCGACGGCCGACTCCTTCCACGTGGGCAACTACCTGGGCGCGGTACGCAACTGGGTGGCGATGCAGGAGACGCACGACACCTTCTACAGCGTGGTCGACCTGCACGCGATCACCGCCGGGCACGACCCGGTCGCGCTGCGGCACTCCAGCCGGGTCGCGGCGGCGCAGCTCTTCGCGGTCGGGCTGGACCCGGAGCGGACCACCCTCTTCGTCCAGTCCCAGGTGCCGGAACACGCCCAGCTCGCCTGGGTGCTGAGCTGCATCACCGGGTTCGGCGAGGCGAGCCGGATGACCCAGTTCAAGGACAAGTCGATCAAGCAGGGCGCCGACCGGTCCAGCGTCGGGCTCTTCACCTATCCGATTCTGCAGGCCGCCGACATCCTGCTCTACCAGGCCGACGCGGTACCGGTCGGCGAGGACCAGCGGCAGCACCTGGAGCTGACCCGCGACCTGGCACAGCGGTTCAACACCCGGTTCGGCCAGACGTTCACGGTGCCGGCGCCGTACATCGTCCGGGACACCGCGAAGATCACCGACCTGCAGGATCCGACGGCCAAGATGTCGAAGTCGTCCTCGTCGCCGGCCGGGATCATCATGCTGCTGGACGACCCGGCGAAGTCCGCCAAGAAGATCAGGTCGGCGGTGACGGACACCGGCCGGGACATCCTCTTCGACCCGGAGCGGAAGCCGGGGATCTCCAACCTGCTAGTCATCTACTCCGCGCTGACCGGGCGGAGCATCGACGACCTGGTCGAGGCGTACGCGGGCAAGGGCTACGGGGACCTGAAGAAGGACCTGGCCGAGGTGGTGGCGGAGTTCGTCCGGCCGATCCAGCAGCGCACCCAGGGCTACCTCGACGATCCGGCGCAGCTCGACAAGCTGCTGGCGATCGGCGCCGAGAAGGCCCGCGCGGTCGCCTCGGTCACGCTGCGCACGGCGTACGACCGGGTGGGGTTCCTGCCCGGCACCCGGAACGGCTGAGCCCGCCGGACGTCCCGGACGAGGGCTCGGACCCCGGCCGTCGGGAATGGTCGCCGGGCGGCGCGCTGCCGGTCGGCGGGTGAGTGAGTGGAGCGGAGGGTGGTTGTCACGGACGGATCACAGGATCCGGGGACTCCGATGACCCGGGTCGGGGTCGCCGTCGACGTCCCCGAGCCGTGGTGCGAGTTCCTCACCCGGCGGCGGGCGGAGGCCGGTGACCCGCAGGCCGAGTACGTGCCGGCGCATCTGACGCTGCTCGGGCCGACCGACGTACCCCTGGCGAGCCTGCCGGCGGTGGAGCGGCACCTCGCCGAAGTGGCCGCGGCGCACCGGCCGTACCTGCTGCACCTGCGGGGTACCGGCACCTTCCGGCCGATCACCCAGGTGGTCTTCGTGGTGGTGGCGGCCGGGATCAGCGAGTGCGAGCTGCTCGCGGCGGCGATCGGCCGGGCGCCGGAGCTGCGCCGGGAGAGTCGTTTTCCGTACCATCCGCACGTCACGGTCGCCCAGGATGTCGCGCCGGAGGCGCTGGACCAGGTGTACGAGGACCTGGCCGACTTCTCCGCGCTCTTCAAGGTCGAGAAGTTCACCCTCTTCTCGCACAGCGGCGAGGCCCGCTGGCAGCCCCGCCGGGACTTTCGGCTCGGCGGCTGACCCAGAGTCGGTCGGCGGCTGACCCAGAGTGTCGGTGGCGTGCCGGCACCGGCGGCGCTCCGGTCGCCGCCCGGGCCGACACCCCTTGGTTTGACCTTGCTGGATACCATCGCGGTCCTGGTAAACCACGGAAGGGGAACTGTGGCACGGGTCCAGCAAGGCATACGGAGAGTTGCACAGGCGGTGGCTGAGGGTGCCGACCCGCAGGCGTTGGCACGGGCGGAACTACAGCGCCGCGGCGGTGCGGTGGCCAGCGCGATCGTCGGTGCCGGCGGCGAGCAGCGGTCGCAGTCGCAGGAGGGCGGGATGGACCCCGTCGACTTCCCGGCGGCCCGGGACCTCGGCGGCAGCATCGACACCCTGATGGAACAGCGGACGGTGCCGCTGGACGACGCCGGAGAGGTGCTCAACCGCAGCGAGCAGCGCCGGGAGGACGGCGAGCAGGTGCACGTCATCTGCCCGATGGTGATCCCCCGGGGCCGTTCCCTGGCCACCATGCTGCCGGTGTCGCTGCTGCTGGTGCTCGGCGCGTTCGCCGCGGTGGTGATCTGGGCCGGCGGCGGCAGCGTGCTCACCAACCCCTTCTTCGGCCTGCACTACTGGCTGCTGGCGATCTTCGCCGTCGGCTTCGTCTGGTGGCGGCAGGGCATGGTGATGGTGCCGGACGGCTGCGCCGCCCTGATCACCCGGTTCGGCAAGCTGGAGCAGGTCGTCGGCCCCGGCCGGGTGATCCTGCTGAACCCGTGGAAGCGGGTGTCGTACATCGTCAACACCACCCGGGAGTACCCGTTCAACGCTCCGGTCCGGGAGGCGCCCACCAAGGGCGGGGTGAAGGCGTCGATCGACCTGTTCATCCAGTTCCGGATCAGCGACCCGGTGGAGTTCGTCTACACCCTGGGTGCGGTACGCGGCTTCGAGGAGAAGCTCAGCAACGCCGTCAGCGAGACGATCCGCAGCCTGATCTACGAGCAGGAGGCCGCGGAGATCTACAACATGGTCGGCGAGGACACCGGTCGGCTGCTGGAACAGCTCAACCAGCAGTTCCGTCCGGCGGTGGAGCTGACCAACGCGAACATCACCCACGCCGAGCCCTCCGACCGCAAGTACCGGATGGACCTGGCCGCGCCGGAGATGGTGCGGGTGGCCAAGGACGCCTACACCCACGAGTACGCGTTGCAGCTGCGCAAGGAGCAGGACGAGGGTGACCTGACCAAGGAACTCGCCAGTCTCCAGGAGACCCTCTCGGCGATCCAGGCCGACATCGCGCAGTACCAGGCGCAGATGGACACCGCGGTGGAGCGGGAGACCAACCGCGCCGAGGCGCTGGCCCGCCAGCGGTACGTGCTGGCCGAGTCCGAGGCGCGGGCCAACGCCGCGCTGCTGGACGCCCAGGCCCTGGACATCCGGGCGGTCAGCGCCGCCGAGGCGCCGGAGATCCTCGAATACCGCTACCAGCGGGAGGTGCTCGACACCCTGGAGGCGGTCGCCGACCACCTGCCGCGGTTGGTCCGGATCGGCGGATCCACCGACCCGAACGCCGCCGCCGGGGTCGACCTGCTCCAGCTGGCCCGGGAGTTCGTCGGCGAGCGCGGCGCGGAACTCTTCACCGAGGCGGACATGGCGGGCATGCGTACCCGGCTGGCCGAGGTCGCGGCCCGGATCGCCGAACGGGAACCGGAGATCAACGCGTTGCGTGAGGCCAACGAGCCGACCGTGCCGGCCGTCGCGGGCGGCGCCGAAACAGCGGCCGTCGCGGGCGGCGCGGGCACGGCCGAGACAGTTCCGGGCACCGGTGCCACCGGACCGGTCGACGGGGCGGAGGGGCAGCGATGAGTACGGCACGGACGGGTCGCAGTTCGGTCATCGCGGAGGCCGTCGCCTCCTGGGGCGAGATCGCCCAACTGCTGCGTGGCGGCGAGGCCGGCACCCTGGTACCGGTCGTCATCCCCAGGCATCGCCGCCGGCTCGGCTGGATGGTCCCGCTCTGGCTGGGCCTGCTCGCCGTGCTGACCGGCGTGATGCTCGCGGTGCGGGGCGACGACGGGCTGCTCGGGTCCGCGTACGACGCGCTGGGCACGCTCGCCTACGTGGCCGGGGCGGTGCTCCTGCTGATCGGTGTGCTCTGGTGGTGGCGTTCGTCGATCGTGGAGATCGAGCAGGGCACCAACGGGGTACTTACCCGCTACGGCGCGGTGACCCGCACCCTCGAAGCGGGGCGGCATTACCTGTGGCACCCGTGGTCCCGGGTCGACTTCGTGGTCGACGTGGCCACCGAGATCCCGTACTCGGCGCCGGTGATGGCCTGCCCGACCAGGGAGAACGTGCCGCTGCGCTCGATCGAGTTCTTCATGAAGCTGCGGATCACCGATGCCGTGCTCTTCGTCCGGACCATCGGGGCCGGCAACTTCGACCTGGTGCTCTCCAGCGCGGTGCAGGACGCGATCCGGCAGCGGGCCCGGCTGGTGCAGACCGAGCGGGCGTACGACCTGCGGGGCTCGGACGTGGCCGACATGCAGGAACTGCTCAACCGCCAGCTGACCCGCTACGGGGTACGGATCACCGGCTGCAACATCCCCGACGTGCAGCTGCCCACCCAGTACCAGCAGCACCTGGCCACCCGGGAGCGGGTCGCCAAGGAGCACGCCGCGTACGAGCAGGAGTGGGGCCTGATCCGCAAGCGCCGGATCGACAGCCTGCAGATGGACATCGAGCGGGCCAAGAAGATGCGGGACGCCCGGATCGTCGAGGTGAAGGCGGCGCTGAACAAGGCCCGGGAACAGGTCGCGCAGCTGCTGGAGGAGCAGGAGACCAACGCGCAGCGGGTCCGCTTCGAGATCGAGACCAGGGGACGCAGCGGGCTGATCGCGGCCGAGAACGAGGCGAAGGCGCAGCGCCGGTTGGCGCAGGCGTACCGGGACAACCGGGCGGTGCTGCAGTACGAGCTGGCGCTGCGCCGGCTCGAGGTCGGCGCGGAACTGGCCGAGAAGGCCCCGCAGCCGGTGGTGGTGCGTACCGACGGTGCCGGCGGCGGCGACACGTCGGCGCTCTCCACGCTGCTCACCGCCCAGTTGTTGCCGCGCAGTGTCGCGCTGCCGGCCCTGGACGGCACGAGCCGGGCTTCCGGCACCGGCCACCCGGAGTAGGATCCCGGCCCGCGAGACGGCCCGGCGACCCCGTTCGGCGCGCTGCCGAGGGACGCCGGGCCGCCGCCGCGTTCGCACGATCTGCGGATCCACCCACCACAGGTGGCCGTCGGGACGGTACCGGCGGTCACCTTCCGTTCCTACGATGATGGGCATGGCTCCCGTCGCCGCGGCCGATCTCTGGGACCTGGGTGCGTCTCCGGGCACCCTCCAGGAATACGCCGCGGCCTGGCGGCAGGCCGGGCAGGCCGCCGAGAACGCGGCCACCACCGTGGGTACCGCCGCTCGGCAGACACTGCACGAAGAGGGTTGGGCGGCTGACAGCGCGGACTCGTACGCCGCGCACCAGTCCCGGGTCACCGCCGACCTCGACGCGGTCGCCGGGGCCGCGACGTCGGTGGCCGACGCGCTGGATTATCTGGCCGGGGTGCTGGCCTTCAACCAGGAGCTGCTGCTGACCGAACGGGGCCGACTCTCCGGGATCCGCAGCACCGGTCAGGGCGCGGACCTGGCCTTCCACCCGGCGGACGAGACGCAGGCCGCGCTGGTGCGGGACTCGATCGCCAGTGCGCGGGAGATCCGGGCCCGGGTGGACGACGAGATCGCGCTCAAGAAGGCCACCTTCAGCACGGCGTACGGCACGCTGGCCGCGATCGAGCAGACCTGGCGGCCGCGCACGATCGGCATGCTCAACCTGAACATCGGCCAGGGCTACAAGAACGAGCCGTTCAACTCCGAGGGGACCGACCGCAGCGACATGGACCTGATCGCGCAGATCATCGCGGGTTCCAACGTCGAGGTGGCCACCCTGCAGGAGGTCTTCGGCAGCGACGTCGAGCGGCTCGAACGCGAACTGCGCGAGCGCACCGGTGACGACTGGACCATCTACTTCGGCGAGGCCAGCGAGAAGCCGTACTGGAGCGACGGGATCCGCCCGGTCGGCATGCACGAACCCTTCGGCAACGCGATCGCGGTGCGGCACGGCGACGCCATCGCCGGCTCTGCGCACACCGACACCATCAAACTGGACGTTCCCGGCTCGGTCGTGTCGGGAAACGGCCCGCCCACCGACACCACCACACCGGCGCACCCGCCGCCGGGCACGATCCCCGACCCCTCCCCGGACGACCCGGTGATCACCGACGGCGAGGGACGTTCGGCCACCGAGGTACGGATCGACTTCCGGCCCAGCAGCGGGGGATAGTTCCGGCCTACCAGCGGGGATGGTTCCGGCCTACCAGCGGGGGATGGTCACGTCGACCCGCTGGCCGTCGTGGTCGGACGGGCCGCCGTCGACCCGGGTCGGGTTCTCCACCGACACCCCGTCGGTCGGCATCACGTAGTCGATGCTGCGTCCCGAGTGCGAGGTGCCGCCGACCTCGCCGGCCTCCACCTCGAACCCGTGGTCGCCGTACGCCGCGACGGCGTCGGCCGACTGGTTGCCGTCGTCCAGTTCGGCGTTGAGATCGGCGCCCAGTATCGCCGGTCCGTCGATCGACTCGCGCAACCGCTCGATCTGACCGGCCCGGACCAGGTCGTCGGTATTGCTGCCGTCGCTGTGCACGTGTGCGCTGTAGAGGCTCATGCTCTGGCCCGAGGCGGCGAACATCCGGTCGGCGGCCGCGTGGTCCATCTGCCGGAACGTCGCGACCGCCTCGCCCAGCCGGACCACGTCCTCGTCCAGGACCTGGGTCAGCCCCGAGAGCGTGCTGCCGGCCAGGGCGTGCAACCGGTGAAATTCCGAAAGGCAGTCGCCGGCGGAATCGGTGTTGCCGAAGGCGGGCGCCGTGGCGAACACCGGACCGTGCCCGAACGGCAACGGCATGGCGACGCCGATCTCCGGGGTCGCGCCGAGGCCGGCACCTCCGCCGGACAGCTCCTCGGCCGCCGCGCCCACCTGGAGCGCCAGCGCCTCGACCTGTCCATAATCCATCCAGGTCACCCTGACAAGGCTAGGTCAGGATTCGACTTATTTCCATCTTTGCTCGTCCGCCGGATCGCTGCCGGGCCCGCCCGTGCCGGGTGCCAGGATCGGCGATGCTGGCCGCCAGGTGTCCGAGTACCGTGTCGACGGCGACCAGACCGGGCGGTGATGGGCAAGGATGGCGGCGTGAACGCCTTCGAGCGGGTGGTGCTGCGCGCCAACGCACGGCTGACGGCGTACCGCCGGCAGGCGCCGTGGTTCGACCACCTCGCCCGGGCGGTGGGTCGGTACACGGACGTGCTCGGCGCCCGGCTGGCGGCGGCGATCGCCTACTACGGCTTCTTCGCCGTCTTCGCGCTCGGCCTGGTGGCGTATGCGGTGCTGGGCGCGCTGCTCGGGAACAGCGCCGAGAGCGGTGAGGTGGTCGTCGACTTCCTCACCCGGAACCTGCCGTTCGTCGACGCCGAGCAGATCCGGGAGAGCAGTGGCCGCCCCGGGGTCATCGGGCTGATCCTGCTGGCGATCACCGGCATCGGCTGGGTCGAGTCGATCCGCTCCTCGCAGCGGTTGATCCACGGCCTGGACCAGCATCCGGGCTACGTCGTGCTGCGCCAACTCGTCGACCTGGCGGTACTACTGGTGATCTTCGTGCTGCTCGGGCTCTCGATCGGTGCCGTGGACGCGCTGGAGTCGCTGTTGAGCTGGCTGCTGGGTGCGCGTTCGATCGTGCTCACGATCTGTAGCTGGCTGCTGGGCTTCCTGGTCAACATGCTGCTGGCCTCGGCGCTGCTGCTCGCCGTACCCCGGCTGCGGATGAGTTTCCGGCGGTGGCTGCCGGCGGTGCTGCTGGTGGCGGTGGGTGTGACGCTGCTGAACTCGGTCGGCCGGTTCTATGTGGTGCGCTGGGAGCGGAATCCGGCGTACACGGTGGTGGCCGGCGCCGTCGGCCTGCTGATCTATCTCTATCTGCTCAACCAGTTGCTGCTGTTCGGTGCGGCGCTCGCGGCGACCAGCCATCAGGGGCGGGTCCGGGACCTGGCCGGGGCGCCGGAGGTGCCCGATCCGGCCCGGCCGTACCCGCCGTCGACGGAGTGAGGGCGGGTACGCCGGGTCGTTGCCGACCGGCACCGGGCGCCTGGGCCGCCGGTGTTGGCCGAGCGTGATCGGATCCGCGGAAAGGGACGGACCGATGATTCCGGCAAAAGCCACAAATAGCGCCGAGATCGCCGCGATGATGAGTCGCGTGGGCGCACTAGTGACGTTGGACCTGCCGGACGACTCTCCGATCCTCGCGCTGCCCTGGATCATCACCTTCGGGCCGCTCGACGACGACGAGGAGTGGGAACCGGTCGTCTGCGGCCCGTACGAGCGGCCCCACGCGCTGGCCCTGGCCGAGTCGGTGGTCGCCGACGAGGAGCTGATGGCGGTGGTCGAGCCGCTGCTGCCCCGGGTCTCCGCCGAGGAGATCCGGGCCGAGATCGCCGCCGCGCAGATCGCCGTCGAGGCCGAGGACGAGGCGGCGGACCTCGACGACACCAGTATCTACGGCGACTACGAGGAACTCGGCGAGGAGGAGGTGATCGGCGAGAGCACCCGGGCACCGGCGCAGCCCCGGCAACCCCCGGATCCGACCGAGGTACGCGCCGGCATCGCCCGGATCGCCGCGATGCTCGGCCGCCCCTCCTGAAGGCCTACAGCGCGGCCTGGGACATTCGTTCGGCCAGGAAGATCTCCCAGGTCCGGGTTCCGAATGTGGCGCCCTGCCGGGCAAGGTTGTCTCCGGCCCGGTAGGCGCGGCCGGCCTTGCCCGGCATCGGCACCGGCACGAACGGCCGGCGCCTGCCGTGCGCCCGGAGGTATCCGCGGATCAGCTCCGCCATCGAGTACACCTTCGGCCCGGCCAGGTCGGGCACCAGGCCGGCCGGCGCGCCGAGCGCGAGGTCGACCAGCCGGGCCGCCACCTCGCGGGAGTCCACCGGCTGGAATCGCACCGCGCCGGGGGCGGGGATCACCGGCAGCTTCGCCATCTTCTCCGCCACGGTCAGCAGCAGGTCGTGGAACTGCGCCGCGCGCAGGATCGTCCACCGCAGGCCGGATTCGGCGATCGCCCGCTCGGCACCGAGCTTGGCCCGGAAGTATCCCAGCGGCACCCGGTCGGCGCCGGTGACCGAGATGTACACCAGGTGCCGGACCCCGGCCCGCTGCGCCGCCCGGACCAGGTTGCCGGTCGCGCGGTCGTCGCCCTTGGGCCCGCCGGCCAGATGCACGACCGTCTCGACACCCTCCAGCACGCCGCCGAGGTCCCGGTCGGCGAGCAGGTCGGCGGTGACCTGCTCGACGCCGTCGCCGGCAGGTCCGCCGCGGCGGCTGAGGACGCGCACCGGGTAGTCGGCCTCGCGCAGCAGCGGGGTGACCAGTCGGCCGAGGGTGCCGGTGCCGCCGGTGACCAGGATGGGTGAGTTCATGGCGTCCTCCACAGGGGTACGGAGCGCGGGCCGGGCTGCGGTCGCCTCCGCTAGGTTCTTTCGATCGGGTGTCACCGCCTCGACCCCACGACGACCGGGAACGTGACGGCAGTGACGCAGGCCACATCGCCGTGCTGGTCGGGGCCGCGCTGTCACGTCCGCCGGGCCGGGCGGGTCGAGGGGGTGGATCCCGCGGGAAAGGACGCGACATGGGCGAGGACACCTGGCTGGCCGACCGGTTCGAGCAGAACCGGCCGCACCTACGTGCGGTCGCCTACCGGATGCTCGGGTCACTCACCGAGGCCGACGACGCCCTGCAGGAGGCGTGGTTGCGGCTGGCCCGCACCGACACCAGCGAGGTGGACAACCTCGCCGCCTGGCTGACCACGGTGGTCGCCAGGGTCTGCCTGAACACGCTGCGCGACCGCCGGCACCGCCGCGAGGAATCCCTCGACGTGCGAGTGCCCGACCCGATCGTCACACCGGCCGGTCCGGACGACCCCGAACATGCCGCGGTGCTGGCCGACTCGGTCGGGCTGGCCCTGCTGGTGGTGCTCGACACCCTGACCCCGACCGAGCGACTGGCGTTCGTGCTCCACGACATGTTCGCGGTGCCGTTCGACGAGATCGGTGCGATGGTCGACCGCACTCCGGAGGCGGCCCGGCAACTTGCCAGCCGTGCCCGTCGCCGCGTGCAGGGCCGCGCACCGGCCCCCGACCCGGACCTCGCCCGCCAGCGCCGGGTGGTCGACGCGTTCCTGGCCGCCGCCCGCGACGGCGACTTCGACGCGCTCGTCGCCGTGCTCCACCCGGACGTCGTGCTCCGCTCCGACGGCGGCACCGCGCGCCGCCGCCAGACCACGGTGATCAACGGCGCCCGCGAGGTGGCCGCCCAGGCCGCCACGTTCGGTCGGCTCTCCCCGCTCGCGCGCCCCGTCCTGGTCAACGGAGCCGCCGGAGTCGTCACCACCGCCGCCGGACGGCCGTTGTCGGTCATGGCCTTCACGGTCACCGACGGAAGGATCGCCGCCATCGACGTCATCGCCGACCCGGATCGCCTGCGCCGGCTCGACCTCGCACTGGACGACGACTGACGCAGCCGGACGACTGGCGCAGCCGGACGACTGGCGCAGCCGGACGACTGGCGCAGCCGGACGACTGGCGCAGCCGGACGACTGGCGCCGCCGGCGCCCGGGCGGGCGGGAGACCGCCGGCAACTGCCGAACCGGAACGCCGCCAGGGCCCGGGAACAGCGCCGGGGAACGCACCGGTGCCCCGGGAGCGCGCGCTCCCGGGGCACCGGTACCACCATCCCCTCCACCACAAAGGGGTCGCCGCCCTGGCCGCCCGTCGGCGCGAAGCGCGGCGGACGACCAGGTCGATAGCGGGTTACCCGGTTACCGGCCGGATGAACCACCCCGCCGTGTCGGTCGGCAGTCCCGCCGGCTCGGCGGCCGGCTGGCTGCGCAGGATCGGCGTCCCGTAACGATCGACGTCGACCGGCTCGTCGCCGAAGTTGACCACGCAGACCAGCTCCGTCGTGCCCGCCGCAGGCCGGCTGAAGGCGAGCACGTCCGGCTCACCGTCCAGCCAGGTCACCGCGCCCGGGCCGGCCGGGGCGGCGTGCTCGCGCCGCAGCCGGAGCGCCGCCCGGTACAGCTCCAGGGTCGAGTCCGGGTCACCGGTCTGGGCAGCGACCGAGCGGGCCCGCCAGGTGGGCGGGGCCGGCAGCCAGGCCGGGGCGCCACCGGCCGGGCCGAAGCCGTACGGCGGGACGTCGCCGCTCCACGGCAGCGGTACCCGGCAGCCGTCCCGGCTCTCGCCGGTGCGCCGGAACGCGGGATCCTGGCGCAGCTCGTCCGGCAGGTCGAGCACCTCCGGCAGGCCGAGTTCCTCGCCCTGGTAGAGGTAGGCGCTGCCGGGCAGCGCGAGCATCAGCAGGGCGGCCGCCCGGGCCCGACGCAGTCCCAGCGCGCCGTCGCCGTACCGGGTGACGTGTCGCTGCTTGTCGTGGTTGGAGAGCACCCAGGTGGTCGGCGCGCCGACGATCGCCGACTCGGCCAGCGCGGTGTCGACGACCTTGCGGAACGAGTCGGCCGACCAGGTGGCGTCGAGGAAGTCGAAGTTGAACGCCTGGTGCAGCTCGTCCGGGCCGACGTAACGGGCCAACCGCTGCGGGGTCTCGGCCCACGCCTCGGCGACCGCCATCCGGCCGCCCGGGTAGCTGTCCAGGATGGGCCGCCAGGCCCGGTAGATGTCGTGCACCTCGTCCTGGTCGAAGTAGGGCAGCCGGGCCCGGCCCAGGAGTTCGACCTGGCGCTGGCCGGCCGGTACGCCGTCGCCGACGTCCGGCAGCCCGTCCGCCTTGATCATCCCGTGTGCCACGTCGATCCGGAACCCGTCCACGCCACGGTCGAGCCAGAACCGGAGTACGTCGGAGAACTCGCTGCGTACCTCGGGGTGCCGCCAGTTCAGGTCGGGCTGGGCCGGGTCGAAGAGGTGCAGGTACCACTGGCCGTCCGGGACCCGGGTCCAGGCCGGACCGCCGAAGATCGACTCCCAGTCGTTCGGCGGGAGTTCGCCGCCGGCGCCCCGGCCGTCCCGGAACAGGTAGCGGTCCCGCTCGGCCGAGCCGGGCGGACCGGCCAGGGCGGCGACGAACCACGGATGCGCGTCGGAGGTGTGGTTCGGCACGATGTCGACGATGATCCGCAGCCCGAGCGCGTGGGCGTCGGTGATCATCTGGTCGAAGTCGGCCAGCTCGCCGAAGATCGGGTCCACGTCCCGGTAGTCGGCGACGTCGTAGCCGCCGTCCACCATCGGTGAGCGATAGAACGGGGTCAGCCAGAGCGCGTCGACGCCGAGGTCGCGCAGGTACGGCAGGCGGCTGCGTACCCCGGCCAGGTCGCCGATGCCGTCGCCGTCGTGGTCGGCGAAGCTGCGGACGTAGACCTGGTAGACGACCGCGGACTTCCACCAGTCCTCGGGCCGGCTCGGTGTGGGGGAGACGCTCATGCCGGCACTCCGCTTCGCTCGGTGCCGCCATGCGGCACATAGGCACTGAGCCAACTGATTCGCTCGCTTCGCTCGCTCATGCGGTGTCCGTTCGTCGGGCATGGGAATGCCGGGCGGGTCAAGGCAGGATGCCCGGTCGGCTCTGCAAGAGTCAAGCAATCCTTGCGCAAGAACCTGCCGGAGCTGCTCTGCGAGCCGGCCGGATCAGACCGGCAGCGGCAGGTCGGCCGGCGGCCCGGGCCGGCCCACCGGCTTGTCCAGCACCCCCGGCACGACCGCGGTCGAGCCCCGCACCACCAGCTCCGGCCGGAAGATGTACTCCGAGTGCGGCGCGGCGTGCCCGTGGATCTCGTCGACCAGCGCGCGTACCGCCGCGACCGCCATCGCGGTGACCGGCTGCCGCATCGTGGTCAGCGGCGGATCGGTGAACGCCATCAGCGGCGAGTCGTCGTAGCCGACCACCGAGAGGTCGGCCGGCACCGACAGGCCGCGCTGCCGGGCCGCCCGGATCGCGCCCAGCGCCATCAGGTCGGAGCCGCAGACCAGCCCGGTCACGCCCCGGTCGAGCAACCGGGCGGCCGCCACCTCGCCACCCTCCACACCGAACAGTGACAGTTCGGCCAGCTCGTCCAGCTCGGCGTCGGCCAGCCCGACCAGCCGCTTCATCGCGGCCTTGAAACCGGCCACCTTCCGCTGTACCGGCACGAACCGGCCCGGCCCGGTGATCAGGCCGATCCGGCGATGTCCGAGCGCGACCAGGTGGGCCACGGCCAGCTCGCCCGCCTCCCGGTCGTCGCAGGAGACGAAGGGCGCCGGCAGGCCGGGCTGATAGCCGTTGACCAGCACGATCGGCAGCGGCCGGGCGATCAGCGTGCGGTATCGCGCCGGATCGGCGGCGGTGTCGGCGTGCAGGCCGGAGACGAAGACGATCCCGGAGACCTGCCGGTCCAGCAGCATCTCGACGTACTCGTCCTCGGTGACCCCGCCGGGCGTCTGGGTGCAGAGCACCGAGGTGTAGCCGGCCTGGGCCAGCCCGGACTCGACGACCTGGGCGAAGGCCGGGAAGATCGGGTTCTCCAGCTCCGGCACGACCAGCCCGACCAGCCCGGCACTGCGCTTGCGGAGCCGGGCCGGGCGTTCGTAGCCGAGTACGTCGAGCGCGGTGAGTACGGCCTGTCGGGTCTCCGGCGCCACCCCGGGGCGGTCGTTGAGCACCCGCGACACCGTGGCCTCGCTCACCTCGGCCTGCTGGGCGATGTCGGCCAGTCGTGCACGCATGGCGGAACTGTAGCCCACGAGTCGATTCTTGCGAAGCCCACCGCAAGTACTTGCAGAGCCGGTCCGTGCCGCGCCGGCGCCCGCCTGCCGGCGCGCTGACGATGCCGGTACGGCGGGCTCTACACGGGCCGGCGGGCACCTGCGAAAGGGATCAATTGCCCCGCCAGGTGACGACTGGGCGACGGTTGTTGCAAGGAGGTTTGCAAGGGGTTTCGTAACCAGCAACTCCTTGCTACTGTCCCGCCGATACCCGGACGGCAGAACGAGGAGCGCTAGATGCGTCGCACAGCCAGAGGGATCGTCGTACTCGCCTGCACGACCCTTGCTCTGACGCTCGCCGCCTGCGGCGGCGAGGACGACAAGTCGGGGGAGTCGGGCGCCAAGACCGATCCCGCCGCCCTTAAAGCAGACCTGACCTGGTGGGACACCTCGGATCCGAAGAACGAGGGACCGGCCTTCCAGGAACTCGTCGCGAAGTTCAACCAGACGTACCCGAACGTCAAGATCAACTATCAGTCGGTGCCGTTCGGTGAGGCACAGAACAAGTTCAAGACCGCCGCACAGGCCAAGACCGGTGCCCCGGACATCCTGCGCGCCGAGGTCGCCTGGGTGCCGGAGTTCGCCTCGCTCGGCTACCTCTACGCCCTCGACGGCTCGGAGCTGACCGCCGACGAGTCCGACTTCCTGCCCACCCCGCTCTCGGCGGACAAGTACGACGGCAAGACGTACGGCGTACCGCAGGTCACCGACTCGCTCGCCCTGCTCTACAACAAGGAACTGCTGACCAAGGCCGGCATCAGCTCGCCACCGGCGACCTGGGCGGATCTGAAGACCGCCGCGCTGGCGGTCAAGGAGAAGACCGGCGCGGACGGCGTCTACGTCAACCCGGCCGGCTACTTCATGCTGCCCTTCATGTACGGCGAGGGCGGCGACCTGGTCGACGCCGACGCCAAGAAGATCGTCGTCAACTCCGCGCAGAACGTCGCCGGCCTGAACGTCGCCAAGGACCTGATCGCCAGTGGCGCCGCGCCGAAGCCGGCCGCCAACGACGCGTACGGCACCATGATGACCCTCTTCAAGGAGAAGAAGGTCGCGATGATCATCAATGGGCCGTGGGAGGTCAACAACGTCAAGAGCGCCCCGACCTTCGGCGGGCTGGAGAACCTCGGCATCGCCCCGGTCCCGGCCGGCTCGGCCAAGGCCGGTGCGCCGGTCGGCGGGCACAACTACGTAATCTGGTCCGGCATGCCACAGGAGAAGGTCGAGGCGGCGATCGCGTTCGTCAAGTTCATGAGCTCGGCGGAGTCGCAGGGCTTCCTCGCCGACAAGCTCGGCCTGCTGCCGACCCGCAAGTCGGCGTACGAGCTGGACACGGTGAAGAACAACCCGGTCATCTCGGCGTTCCGGCCGGTCGTCGAGTCGGCGGTGCCGCGGCCGTGGATCCCGGAGGGTGGCCAGTTCTTCGGCCCGCTGGACCAGATGGCCACCCAGGTCCTGGTGCAGAACAAGGACCCGAAGGCGGCCCTGGACGAGGTCGCCGAGAAGTACAAGTCCGAGGTCGTGCCCGCGTACGGCATGTGATCCCACCATCGGCGCCGGCTCCGGCCGGCGAACCCGTCCGGCACCCGGCGGGGCCGACCGGCGCTGGCCGGCGGCCCTGCCGGGCTCCCTTCCTGGAGCGCTGCTGATGACCACCGTGACCGCCGGCCCGGCGCCGGCGCCCGCGCCGCCCGGCCGCCGCCCCGCCGGCCCGTCCCGGCTGCGCCGAAGCTGGGACCGGCACTGGTACGCCTGGGCGATGGTGCTCCCCGTCGTGCTGGTGCTCGCGGTACTGATCTTCTATCCGCTGGCCCGCGGCATCTGGCTCTCGCTGACCAACCTGACCGAGGCCAACCAGCTGGCCGAGATCTGCACCAGGTCGATCACCGGGGGCGAGGTCTGCAAGGAGAACCCCAACCGGTGGGAGTTCGTCGGGCTGGACAACTACCTCCGGGTGCTCACCGGCGGAGTCGGCGAGTTCTGGCAGTGGACCGGGGTCACGCTGATCTGGACCTCCGTCTGCGTGGCGTTCCACTACGGGCTCGGGCTCGGCCTGGCCACCATGCTGAACCGGCCGATGCGGCTGCGCGGGTTCTACCGGGTGCTGCTGGTGCTGCCGTGGGCGGTGCCGGCCTTCGTCAGCGCCTTCGCCTGGAAGTTCATCTTCAACGAGCGGTTCGGGCTGGCCAACTCGCTGCTCACCGCCGTCGGGGTCGACCCGGTCGACTGGTTCGCCAACCGGTGGACCTCGCTGTTCACCGCGATCGTCACCAACATCTGGCTCGGGGTGCCGTTCATGATGGTGGCGCTGCTCGGCGGCATGCAGACCATCCCCGGCGAGCTGTACGAGGCGGCCGAGATCGACGGCGCCAGCCCGTGGCAGCGCTTCGTCAACGTCACCCTGCCCGGCCTGCGCCCGGTCAGCATGACGGTGCTGCTGCTCGGCACCATCTGGACCTTCAACATGTTTCCGATCATCTTCCTGGTCACCGAGGGCCAGCCGGCTGGCCAGACCGACATCCTGGTGACCGGCGCCTACCGGGCCGCCTTCGAGGGGATCCGGAACTACTCGCTCGCCTCGACCTACGGGGTGTTGATCCTGTCCATCCTGCTCGTCTTCTCGGTCTTCTACCGGCGGGCGATGCGCAAACAGGGCGAGGTGTGGTGATGAGTCGATCCGTCCGTACCGGCCGGAGCCCGCTGCGCTCGGTGGGGCTGCACGGCACGCTGATCGTCGCCTCGCTGATCGCGGTCGGCCCGATCCTCTGGGTGCTGCTCTCCTCCTTCAAGCCCGGCCACGCGGTGCAGAGCAGCGAGTTGAGCCTGGTCAAGGAGCCGACGTTGGCCAACTACGCGTACGTGCTGGGCGAGACCAGCTTCGTACGCTGGTTCGGCAACTCCGTGCTGGTCGCCGCGTTCACCATGCTCTTCGGGATCTTCCTCGCCGCCACCACCGGCTACGCGGTCTCCCGGTTCAACTTCCCGGGCCGGCGGCCGCTGATGACGATCTTCCTGGTCACCCAGATGTTCCCGGTCGCCATCCTGATCGTGCCGATCTACATGATCATGGCTCGGCTGGGGCTGATCAACACACCGACCTCGCTGATCATCGCGAACCTGACCATCGCGGTGCCGTTCTGCGTCTGGATGCTCAAGGGCTACTTCGACTCCATCCCGATCGCCCTCGACGAGGCGGCGGCACTCGACGGCTGCGGACCCTACGGGATCTTCTGGCGGATCGTGCTGCCGCTGGCCCGGCCGGCGCTGGCGGTCACCGGCTTCTACGCCTTCCTCACCGCCTGGGGCGAGGTGGCGTACGCCTCCGCGTTCATCCAGGAGGACCGGAACTTCACCCTGGCGTACGGGCTCCAGCAGTTCGTACCCCAGTTCAACCCGCAGTGGGAGTACCTCACCTCGGCGGCGGTGCTGGTCACCATCCCGGCCGGGCTGGTCTTCCTCTACGCCCAGCGGCACCTGGTCTCCGGGCTGACCGGCGGCGGCACCAAGGGGTGACCGGAGCGACGGCTCACTTCGACGCCGGGTCGAGCACCTCGCGCATCCGGTTGACCTCGACGGCCTGCGCGAAGGCGATGTTCCGGGCCAGCTCCCGGAGTTGCCGGTCGACGCCGTGCACGAGTACCTCCTGGGCCATCGCGATGGCGCCCTGGTGGTGCGCGCTCATCATCTCGACGAACATCCGGTCGAAGTCCGTCCCGGTCGTGGCGGTGAGCGTGGCGATCGCCTCCGGGCTCTGCATGCCGTGCATGGTGGGGTGCTCGTGCCCGGTCCCGCCGAGCAGCGAGTCGAGGCCGCGGTCGCGCAGCCAGCCCCGCAGCACCTCGACCTCGGGCCGCTGGGCGGCCCGGATCCGGTCGGCGACCGCGATCACACCGGTGCTGCCGGCCCGGTCCGGGACGAGGGCGGCCATCTGCAGAGCCTGCTCGTGGTGCGGCACCATCATCGTGGCGAAGCGGATGTCGGCCGCGTTGTGCCCCGACCCGGGCGGCGGGGTGAGCTGGTCCGGTCGCAGCACCGGGGCCGACCCGCCCGGCCGACCGGGCCGGATCGCCGGCGTGGTGCCGACGGCCGAGGGGGGCCGGGCCGACGGGGCGGGTGCCGGGGTCGTGGCACCCGGGGCGGCGATGGGAGCGGCCGGTCCATCCCGACCGCTGGTCGCGATCCCGGCGATGCCGAGGGCGAGCAGCACCGCCACCGTTTCGACAAGCGCGAGAAACACGATCGCCGGTCGGCGCGTGCCGCCGGTCGCGTTCCTGGCCAACACCACAGCGTGACTCCCGTCCGCCCTGCCGGCCGGTCGCGGCGTAGCCGGGGCTCTGCACCGGGGCCGGGTCGTCGGCCCGGGTCGGCCGATGGTAGCTCCGCCGCCAGGACCGTGGAAGATCCAGTACGCCCTGGTCCCGGGCTGGCGCCCGGGACGGGCCCGTCCTGTTCGGACGGCTTCCGTCACCTACTCTCGCACGCCCTGGCCGGCGAGGAGGGCGCGTACGCCGTCGAGATAGGTCTTCGGGTCCGGGCCGCCGGCGAGGATCCGTTGCAGCGCGAAGCCGGGGATCAGGCCGAACAGGGCGGCACCCACCGCCTCGACGTCGGCGTCGGCCGGCAGCTCGCCCGCCTGCTGGGCCCGCCTGGCCAGTACGACGAAGCGGGCCCGGAAGCCGCTGTAGAGCCGGGCGACGAACTCGGCCAGCGCGGGATCGCGCAGTGACTCGGACCAGACCTGGATGGCGAGCGGGAGGACGCCGTCCGGGCCGGTCTGGGACTCGACGAAGGTCAGCGCTCGGTCCAGCGCCTCGATCAGCGGCAGGGGCGGTTCGGCCGAGGCCAGCGTCTCGAAGAGCTGGTCGGCGCCGTCGAGTACCGACTCGGCGATCGAGGTGATCAGCTCGTGCTTGCTGCCGAAGTAGCGGTAGACGGCGCCCACCGAGAGACCGGCCTCGGAGATCACGTCCTGCATCGAGGTGGCGTGGAAGCCGTTGCGCAGGAAGCAGCGCCGGGCGGCGTCGAGGATCTGCCGTCGCCGGGCCGCCAGGTGCTCGTCGGATACGCGTGGCACGGCACACAGTATAAAACGAGCGTTCGTTCGTTGACCGGGGAGCGTGTGGGGAGGAGGCTGAATAAGAGAACGAGCATTCGTTTTAGAAGGAGTCCGAGATGACTCGTCCACCCGCCCCCTCCGGGCCGCTCACCTCGACGCACCCGCGCCGGCCGCTGGCGGTCGCCGTCCTGCTGGCCATGGCGGTGGTGCTGTTGCAGTCGCTGCTCGTACCGCTCTTTGCCGGGCCGGCGGCGAACCTGGAGCCGCGCGACCTGCCGGTGATCGTCGCCGGGCCGACCCCGGCCACCGACCGACTCGTCGGGCAACTCGACGCCGCCGCGCCGGGCGCCTTCGACGTGATCCGGCTGCCGGACGGTACGGCCGCCGACCGGGCGCTGCGCGACCGCGAGGCGTACGCCGCCTTCGTGCTCGGCCCGGACAGCGTGACCCTGCACACCGCGAGCGCGGCCAGCCCGGCGGTGGCGGCCCTGCTCAGCCAGGCCGCCGGGCAGTTCTCCGCCGGCCAGCCCGTCCCGGTGGTCGACGTGGTGCCGGCCGACCCGGACGACCCCCGGGGTGCCGGCTTCGCCGCCGGTTTCCTGCCGCTCGGGATGACCGGCATGGTGGCCGGGGCGCTGCTGGTGCTGCTGCTCGGCAGCCGGCTCGCCCGGCTGGCCGGGCTGGTCAGCTTCGGGCTGCTGGTCGGCGTCGCCGGGCCGCTGGTGCTCCAGGGCTGGCTCGGCCTGCTGCCCGGCGACACGCTGGCCGTCGGCGCCGCCCTCGGGCTGGTCGGGCTGGCGGTCGCGGCCACCGTCGCCGGGCTCGGCGCGCTGCTGGGTCGGCCCGGTATCGGGCTCGGCGCGGTGCTGGTCTTCCTGGTCGGCAACCCGCTCTCAGCGGTCGGCGCGGCGCCCGAACTACTGCCCCAGCCCTGGGGCGAGATCGGCCAGTGGCTGCCCGTCGGTGCCGGCGGGACCCTGCTCCGGTCGACGGCGTTCTTCGACGGCGCCGGAGTCGGCACCCCGCTGCTGGTCCTCGCCGGGTACGCCGCCGCCGGCCTGCTCCTGACCGCCCTGTCCCGCCCCACCCTGGCCCACCCCACCCCGACGGCCCCCGCCGCCGTCGAGGTGGATGATCGGGCTACTTCGGTGATGTAGCGGCCTCGACCTTTCGCCTCTCGGCGCGGCCACTACATCCCGGAAGGAGCGGCATGCCCCACCGTGGTCGTCCCCGGGTCCGCGTGAAGCGGGCCGGGGGCGACGTACGGTACGCGATGAGGGAGGATGGCGGCCGTGGAACCTCTCCGGCTGATACTCCTCTACGCCCACCTGATCGGTTTCGCCCTGCTGCTGGGCGGCGCCGCCGCCCAGTACGTCACCGGACGAATCCGGATCAACCCGATGATGCTCTGGGGCGCCGTCATCCAGTTGGTGACCGGGATCGGACTCTCGGCGCCGCTACGGGACGGCGACGAGCCCGCACCGGCGAAACTCGGCACCAAGCTGGTCATCGCCTTGGCGATCTTCGTGATGGTGTTCTTCTCCCGCAAGCGGGAAGAGGTCAACCGCGGCCACTTCCTGGCGATCGTCGGGCTGACCCTGGTCAACGCCGCCGTCGCGGTCTTCTGGCGCTGAGCTGGCCGGGCCCTGGTCTGGCACTGAGCCGGCCCCGCCGGCCCGCCTCGCTGGCCGGCCTGCGGAAACGGGCGGAAACGTGACGGCCACAGATCCAGGTCACGCATCGGGCTGGCCGGGAAGTGATGTCGCGCACCCTGAAGTTACGTAAGGGTAACGGGCGTTCAACAGTCAGGCACGATTGTCGGCCGGTGGACAGGCGCGGGCGTACGCTCCCGTCCGTAACGTGGGACAGCCGGCGGCAACGCGCAGGCCGGCTTAGGGCTGCCACCGCGGTGGGCGGTGTGCAATGGGAAGGAGACCGTCTTGCGCTCTGTGCGTGGGATGCGGATCGTCTCGGTATTCGCGGTGGGCGGGCTCGCGCTGGGCGCCGCCGCGTGTGGTGAGGCTCCGAGCGATAGCAACGATGGCGGCGCCGCGGCCGACAAGTACACCGCGTGCATGGTGACGGACGTCGGAGGCATCGACGACAAGTCGTTCAACACCTCCGCCTGGGCGGGCCTGGAGGCGGCCAAGGCCGCCGACAGCAAGATCGACATCAAGTACGTGGCGTCCAAGGCCGAGGCCGACTACGAGCCGAACCTGACCCAGTACGTCAACCAGGACTGCGACTTCATCCTCGCCGTCGGTGGCCTGATGGGCGAGGCCACCTCGAAGATCGCCAAGGCGAACCCGGACCAGCAGTTCGGCATCGTCGACGCGAAGCTGCCGGAGAGCAACGTCTTCCCGATGCAGTTCGACACCGCTCAGGCCGCCTTCCTCGCCGGTTACCTGGCGGCCGGGATGACCAAGACCGGCAAGGTCGGCACCTACGGCGGCATGAAGATCGGTCCGGTGACCATCTTCATGGACGGCTACGCCGACGGGGTGGCCCACTACAACAAGACCAAGGGCAAGAACGTCCAGGTCCTGGGCTGGAACAAGGAGACCCAGAACGGGTCGTTCACCAACGACTTCGTCAAGCAGGACGAGGGCAAGAAGGTCTCCGACACCCTGGTCGCCCAGGGCGCGGACATCGTCATGCCGGTGGCCGGCGGCGCCGGTCTGGGCACCACGGCGGCCGCGCAGGCCTCCAACGGCAAGTACTCGGTGATCTGGGTCGACGTCGACGGCTGCGAGAGCACCCCGAACTGCCCGGCCCTGCTGACCACGGTCGTCAAGAACATCTCCGGCGCCGTCGAGGACGCCGTGGTGAGCGCGGCCAAGGGCGACAAGCTGGCGCACGACCCCGGCTACCTCGGCACCCTGGCCAACAACGGCGTCTCGCTGGCGCCGTACCACGAGTTCGACAGCAAGGTGCCGGCGGAGCTGAAGGCCGAGATCGACAAGCTCAAGGCCGACATCAGCTCCGGCGCGATCACCGTCACCTCGGCCAGCCAGCCCAAGTGACCTCCGGGTCGACCGCCCGACCAGCTCGGGCGGTCGACCGGTACGGCTCCGTAGGCCGACGATCCGGTCGCTCCGATCGGCGTGCAGACAGATCTGCACGCCGGTCGGGGCGACCGATTTTCACGCCGAGCAGCAGCTAGGCTGCACCATCGCCCGCACTCGCCAGGAGGTTGCGCTGAGACTCGAACTGCGCGGCATCACCAAGCGGTTCGGTGAACTGGTCGCCAACGACCACATCGACCTGACGGTGGAGCCCGGAGAGATCCACGCCCTGCTCGGTGAGAACGGCGCGGGCAAGTCCACCCTGATGAACGTGCTGTACGGCCTGCTCCAGCCCGACGAGGGCGAGATTCTGGTCGACGGCAGGCCGCTGAAGGTCAAGGGTCCCGGTGACGCCATCGCGGCGGGCATCGGCATGGTGCACCAGCACTTCATGCTGGTCCCGGTCTTCACCGTGGCCGAGAACGTGATGCTCGGCGCCGAGCAGGTCCGCGGCGGCATCGCCGGCTTCCTCGACCGGCGGCGGGCCCGGCGCCAGGTGACCGAGGTCTCCACCCGTTACAACCTGCGGGTCGACCCGGACGCGGTGGTCGAGGACCTGCCGGTCGGCGTGCAGCAGCGGGTCGAAATCCTCAAAGCGCTGACCCGGGACGTCGACCTGCTCATCCTGGACGAGCCGACCGCCGTGCTGACCCCGCAGGAGACCGAGGAACTGCTCGGGATAATGCGGTCGCTCAAGGAGTCCGGCAAGTCGATCGTCTTCATCACGCACAAGCTCAAAGAGGTCAGGGCGATCGCCGACCGGATCACCGTGATCCGCCGGGGCCGGACCGTCGGCACCGCCAGCCCGAGCGCCAGCGAGGACGAACTGGCCGCGCTGATGGTCGGGCGTACGGTCAACCTGACCGTGCAGAAGTCCGCCGCCGCACCGGGTGAGCCGGTGCTGGAGGTCGAGGGGCTGGTCGTCGACGACGAGCGGTCGGTCCGGGCCGTCGACGGCGTCGACCTGACCGTACGGGCCGGTGAGGTGCTCGGCATCGCCGGTGTGCAGGGCAACGGCCAGACCGAGCTGATCGAGGCGCTGATGGGGCTGCGTCCGGTGCTGCACGGCACGGTGAGCCTCTCCGGCCAGCGCATCGACGGCTGGCCGACCAAACGGGTGCTGCGGGCCGGGGTCGGCTACGTGCCCGAGGACCGCAGCGTCGACGGGCTGGTCAAGGAGTTCAGCGTCGCCGAGAACCTGGTGCTGGACATCTACGACCGGCCGCCGTTCGGCTCCGGGCTGGCGCTCCGGCCGGCGGCGATCGCCGCCTCGGCCCGGGAGCGGATCCCCGAGTTCGACGTACGCACCTCGTCGCCGGAGGCGGCCGTCGGCACGCTCTCCGGCGGAAACCAGCAGAAAGTGATCATCGCTCGGGAGATGTCCCGGCCGCTCAAGCTCTTCGTGGCCGCCCAGCCGACCCGGGGGGTGGACGTCGGCTCGATCGAGTTCATCCACCGCCGGATCATCCACGAGCGGGACATCGGCGTCGCCGTACTCCTGGTTTCCAGCGAGCTGGACGAGGTGATCGGGCTGGCCGACCGGATCGCGGTGATGTACCGGGGCCGGATCATCGGCATGGTCGGGCCGGACACCCCGCGCGAGGAGATCGGCCTGCTGATGGCCGGGATCACCGATGCCGCACCGGCCGGGACCGCCGACGGTGGCGGTGCCGGGGCGGCCGGGACCGGTGACGGTGCCGAGTCGGCCGCAAGCCCCGACGGGCCGGTGAGCCCGGCTCCCGACGTCGCTGGTAGCGAGGAAACCCGATGACCGACGTGAACGAGCCCGGGTCGCCGTCGCCGGAGCAGACCCCGGGCGGGGCCGGCAAGGGGCCGACCGACCGGGACGGCGGTGGACGGCAGCTGCTCCAGGCGTTCGTGCACAACCTCTGGGCGGCCAACACCGCCACGGTCACCGTGCTGGCGATCGTGCTGGCCACGCTGATCGGCGCCGTGCTGATCGTCATCTCCGACCCGGACGTGCTGGCCACCTGGGGCTACTTCACCGCCCAGCCCTCCGACGCGATCAACTCCAGCTGGGCGGTTGTCAGCGATGCGTACGCAAACCTGTTCAAGGGCGCGGTCTTCGACCCGGCGGCGGTGCGGGCCTGGGCCGACGGCACCGGCGGCTGGCAGCCGGTCTTCGCGCCGATCTCGGAGACGTTGACCTACACCGCCCCGCTGGTCTTCACCGGGCTGGCGGTCTCGCTCGCCTTCCGGGGCGGGCTGTTCAACATCGGCGCCCAGGGGCAGGCCACCCTCGGGGTGATCCTGGCCGCGCTGGCCGGGTTCCTGCTACCGCTGCCCCCGGTGGTGCACCTGATCGTGGCGGTACTCGCCGGGGCCGTGGGCGGGGCGATCTGGGGATTCGTCCCCGGTTTCCTGAAGGCGCGTACCGGTGCGCACGAGGTGATCACCACGATCATGCTCAACTACGTCTCCTTCTCCTTCCTGGCCTGGATCATCGTGCAGGACGGGGTGCACGCGCCGAACCGGACGGACGCGATCAGCCGGCCGGTGGACGGCTCCGCCCAACTGCCCCGGCTGCTCGGCGGCGACCTGCGGGTGCACCTCGGCATCGCGCTCGCGATCGCCGCCACCTGGGCGGTCGGCTGGCTGCTCAACCGCTCCACCTTCGGCTTCGAACTGCGGGCGGTCGGCGCCAACCCCGACGCGGCGCGGACCGCGGGGATCAGCGTCGGCCGGACGTACGTGCTGGTCATGGTCATCGCCGGGGCGCTGTCCGGGCTGGGCGGCGCGAACATGGTCCTCGGCACCACCGCCACCGCGCTCACCCCGCTGGTGATCGCCCAGATCGGCTTCGACGGCATCCTGGTGGCGCTGCTCGGCCGGGTGAAGCCGTGGGGGGTCGCGCTCGCCGCCCTGCTCTTCGGCGCGCTCCAGGCCGGCGGCAACCGGATGCAGTCGTACGCCAGCATCTCGCTGGAGCTGGTCACCGTACTCCAGGCGCTGATCGTCATCTTCATCGCCGCGCCCGCACTGGTGAAGGCGATCTTCGGGCTCCGGGCCGCCCGGGCCGCCAGGTTGTCCACGAGCATGGCGAAGGGCTGGTAGTCGGTGAGCGCGAGGAGTGAGCTTGCGAGCCCCGCAGTCGCGAACGGAAGGCGGCACAGGTGAGCGCGAGGAGTGAGCTTGCGAGCCCCGCAGTCGCGAACGGAAGGCGGCACAGGTGAGCGCGAGGAGTGAGCTTGCGAGCCCCGCAGTCGCGAACGGAAGGCGGCGCTGATGTCGACCATGACTGCCGAGGAGCTGGCCGTCACCGTACGGCCGGGCTTCTGGATCCGGGACCGCAAGGTCGGCGCCGGTGCCGTACTGCTCGGGCTGGTAGCGGCGGTGCTCTTCGGCGCGCTGGCCACCGGTGAGAAGGCGCGGTTCACCCTCAGCGAGGATGCCGCCGGCGCGGCGTTGTCCATCGACGGCACGGTCGGGGCGGTCCTGTTCGGGCTAGTCGCGGCGGCGGCCGGCGCGGCGCTGCTGGCCGGGCTGCCGAAGCGCTGGTTCGTGCCGCTGCTCGGCGTGGCGGTGGTCGGGGTGGTGCTCTCCTTTCTCTGCTGGCAGGTGTCGGCGGCGCCGACCGGGCAGAACTTCATGCCGCTGGTCAACATCGTCCGGGGTACCTTCATCCTTGCCCTGCCGCTGATCTTCGGCGCCCTGGCCGGGGTGCTCTGCGAGCGGTCCGGCGTGGTGAACGTGGCGATCGAGGGCCAGTTGCTGATGGGCGCCTTCGCCGGGGCCCTGGTCGGCACGCTCGCGGCGAGCGCCTGGATCGGGCTGGTCGCGGCGGCGCTCGGTGGCGCGCTGATCTCGCTCCTGCTGGCGATCTTCACCATCCGCTACCTGGTCGACCAGGTGGTGATGGGGATCGTGCTCAACCTCCTCGCGGTCGGGCTGACCGGGTTCCTCTACGAACGGTTGATGCAGCCGGACGCGAAGAAGTACAACCAGCCGCCGAGGTTCGAGGCGTGGCCGATCCCGGTGCTGTCGGACATTCCGGTGCTCGGGCCGGCACTGTTCCGGGGCAACATCTTCCTCTACCTGGCGTTGATCCTGGTGGTGGTGATCCACGTCGGGCTGTTCCGTACCCGGTGGGGGCTGCGGACCCGCTCGGTGGGTGAGCACCCGACCGCCGCCGACACCCTCGGGGTGAAGGTGCTGGCGCTGCGCTACCGCAACGTGCTGCTGGCCGGCATGGTCGCCGGGCTGGGTGGCGCCTCCTACACGCTGGCGCTCTACACCTTCAGCAAGAACATGATCGGTGGCAAGGGCTTCATCGCGCTGGCGGCACTGATCTTCGGGCGGTGGAGCCCGACCGGTGCCCTGCTGGCGGCGCTCTTCTTCGGCTTCGCCGACCAGCTCGGGACGTACCTCGGCGCGATCGACAGCAGCATCCCGAGCGAGTTCCTGGCGATGCTGCCGTACCTCGCCACCCTGCTGGCCGTGGCCGGCCTGGTCGGCAAGGTGCGGGCGCCGGCCGCCGACGGCAAGCCCTACATCAAGGGCTGACCAGCGGCGGGGCAGGATGGGAGCGTGACGATGGAGATTGACTGGGCGCAGCTGCGGGCCGCCGCGACCGACGTGATGCGGCACGCGTACGCGCCGTACTCGAATTTCCCGGTCGGGGCGGCGGCGCTGGTCGACGACGGCCGGGTGGTGGTCGGCTGCAACGTCGAGAACGCCGGGTACGGGGTGACGCTCTGCGCCGAGTGCGGCGTGGTCTCGGCGCTGCACGCCTCGGGAGGCGGGAAACTCGTCGCGCTGTCCTGCGTCGGTGCCACCGGTGAGCCGTTGATGCCGTGCGGGCGGTGCCGGCAGCTGCTCTGGGAGAACGGCGGGCCGGACTGCCTGATCGAGGCGGAGCCGGTGCCGCTGCGGATGGCGGAGTTGCTGCCGCACGCGTTCGGGGTGGAGGACCTGGAGGCGATCGCGACGTCGGCCAAGGTCCCGACGGTGCCGGAGGAGTTGGCCGCGTGGCGTGGCCGGGGCACCGTCTTCGTGCATCCGGACGTCTCGGCCGGGCGGCAGGTCTGGACCGGATACTGGGAGCGGGCCGCCGGGGACGTCGAGGGGGTGCGGACCGGGGTACTCGAGGAGGCGCCGACCTGGGACGACCCGGCCGAGGCGGTGAGCTGGGGACAGGCGCGTACGCCCCGGGTGGTGGTGGTCGGCGCGGACGGGGCGATGTTCTGGGCGGGTGAGGGGGAGCCGCCGGCCGAGATCCCTGCCCGCTGGGGTGCCTGACGAGGAACCGCTGGGGTGCCTGACGAGGAAGAGGAAACTGTGCGTGGGTTCGCCGCGGTCGACGTGATCCGGGCCAAGCGGGACGGCGGGGCGCTGTCCGACGAGCAGATCGACTGGGTGGTCGACGCGTACACCCGGGGGCGGGTCGCCGACGAGCAGATGGCGGCGCTGGCCATGGCGATCCTGCTCCGGGGCATGACGCCGGGCGAGATCGCCCGTTGGACGGCGGCGATGATCGCCAGCGGGGACCGGCTGGACCTCTCCGGGGTGCCCCGACCGACCGTCGACAAGCACTCCACGGGCGGGGTCGGCGACAAGATCACCCTTCCGCTCACGCCGCTGGTGGCGGCGTGCGGTGCCGCCGTACCGCAGCTCTCCGGGCGAGGGCTGGGCCACACCGGCGGGACCCTGGACAAGCTGGAGTCGATTCCGGGCTGGCGGGCCGCGCTGGACAACGACGAGTTCATCGCCCAACTGGGTGAGGTCGGCGCGGTGATCTGCGCGGCGGGTGAGCGGCTGGCGCCGGCCGACCGCAAGCTCTACGCGTTGCGTGACGTGACCGGCACGGTGGAGGCGATTCCGCTGATCGCCAGCTCGATCATGAGCAAGAAGATCGCCGAGGGTACCGGCGCGCTCGTCCTGGACGTGAAGGTCGGCTCGGGCGCGTTCATGAAGTCGGAGGCGGAGGCCCGGGAACTGGCCAGGACCATGGTGGAGCTGGGCGGTGCGCACGGGGTCCGGACGGTCGCCCTGCTGACCGACATGTCGACGCCGTTGGGGCTGGCCGTGGGGAACGCGGTCGAGGTGGCCGAGTCGGTCGAGGTGCTGGCCGGCGGTGGGCCGACCGACGTGGTGGAGCTGACCGTGCGGTTGGCCCGGGAGATGCTGGGCGCCGCCGGACTGCCGGACGCCGACCCGGAGCGGGCGCTGCGGGACGGCCGGGCGATGGACACCTGGCGGGCGATGATCCGGGCCCAGGACGGCGATCCGGACGCCCCGTTGCCGGTCGCCCCGGAGGTGGAGGTCGTCCGGGCCGACCGGGACGGTTACGTCGCCGCCGTCGACGCGTACGGGATCGGCATCGCGGCGTGGCGACTCGGCGCGGGACGTGCCCGCAAGGAGGACCCGGTCAGCGCCGGGGCCGGGGTGGTGCTGCACCGCAGGCCGGGAGATCCGGTCCGCGCCGGCGAACCCCTCTACGAGCTGCGGGCCGACGATCCGGGGCGGATCCCGGCGGCCCGCGCGGTCGCCGCCGGGGCGGTGTCGGTCTCGGCCGAACCGCCGATCCTGCCGGACCTCGTCATCGACCGGATCGGCTGATTCCCGGATCTGCCGGCCCTGGTCACGGGCCGGGTGGTCGGGGCCGCGAGCCGCCGGCGGGCCGGGCGCGCCGCTCGATTTCCGGTTGTCCGGCCGCCGCGCGAGGCGCCCATGGTGTACCCGCTGTGGACCGGCTATCCTCCGTCGCCGAGGGGTGGCACGGGGTATTGAGTCGACGTGACGACCGGTCCACCCGGATCCGGTGCCGTGGGTGCCGTGTACCCCCGAGGCGACTCCGACGTGACAGGAAACCAGGCTGTGACCGTAACCGCTCCTGACCCGCAGGCGGTCCGGGCCGCCAACGTGGCCGAGGTGCAGCGGCTGGGGCTGCCCGTGCCGCCGGCACAGTTCCCGCTGGTCTGGGAGCTGGGCGACGCGGTCGAGCTGCGGCCCACCGCCGAGATCGAGGCCCGTACGGCCGTACTGCACCTGGTGCTGGCGCGCTGCTTCGGGATGTCGCCGGAGGCGGGGATGAGCTGGCTTCTCGGCTCGCACCTGGTGGAGCACGTGACACCGCCGGAGTGGCAGTTCGTGATGGGCAGCCGGGGCGACCACCGGTCGTTCGTACTGCACCACGACGCGATCTTCGCCCTCGCCTGGGTACTCGGGCTGAGCCGGCACCTCGACCCGACGGAACCCAGCGACGAGCGGCTGATGGAGCAGTTGCCCAACCTGGTGGCGGGGGAGAGCTTCGGCCAGTGGCGCTCCCGTACCCTGGCGGCGCCCCGGGACGCGGCGGAGGTGGCCGCCGTGCTCGACTTCTACTACTGCCTGGACTGGGGCTATCTGGAGGCCGAGCAGGAGGGGCTGCGACTGCCCGGGATGATCGACAGCAACGCCATCGGTCAGCGGCGGTGGGCGCTGGAGTGGGCGGTGGTGTTCCGGGGGCCGTTCCACGACCCGCCCGCCGGCTGGGAGGAGGTCGACCTCTCCACCTGACCGGGCGGTGGTCAGCGGGGGCGGTGGGCGGTGACCTGGACGGCGACGGTCACCGTGACCGGTTCCGGGAGTTCGGCGAGCCGCCGGTCGAGCCGGGCGGGATCGGCGTGCCAGGCGCTCGGACCCATCCCGACCAGGGTGCGGACCCCGGTCCGGTCGAGCCGGAGCGCGGCCCGGTGTAGCGCGGACATGCCGGGGGTGAAGTGCTCGGCCAGGCTACCGGCGAGCCGGGCCTCCTTGGCCGGGTCGACCCGGAGCAGGCCGAGCCGGTCGACCAGCTCGCCGAGGTGCTCGGCGGTCGGCGTGACCACCAGCAGCGCGCCGTCGGCCCGGAGCACCCGGCGGAACTCCGGGCCGTTGCGCGGGGCGAAGACGTTCAGTAGCAGCCCGGCGGCGGCGTCGGCCAGCGGCAGCCCGCGCCAGGTGTCGCAGAGCGCGGCGCCGGCCCTGGGGTGGGCCCGGGCGGCGCGGCGCAGCGCCGGCTTGGAGACGTCCAGGGCCAGCCCCACGGCGGCGGGCAGCGCGTCGAGCACCGCGCCGAGGTGCCGGCCGGTGCCGGCGCCGGCATCCACCACCAGTTCCGGGTACGTCCGCGCCGCCGGCCCGGCGACCGCCCCGGCGAGGTCGGCGAGCGCGTTCGAGATCAGGTCGTAGTGGCCGGCGCCGAGGAACTCCTCCCGGGCGGCCACCATCGCCGGGCTGTCCCCGGAGTGCGTGGTCCGGCCGGCGGTCAGGTTGACGTACCCCTGGCGGGCCAGGTCGAAGCTGTGTCCCGCCGGGCAGCGCAGCGCGACCACGGCGGCGGCCGGTACGGCGGCGAGCGGCCGGGCGCAGACCGGGCAGCGGAGCCGCCGCAGGACCTCGGGTGGCACCCCGTCACGATAGTGCGGGACCACCGTGGGGTGCCGGCGGTGGTCGGTCCCAGGGCCGTCCGTGGTGCCGACGCTGGGCGGCGTCCGGCGTCCGTGGTGCCGCCGCTGGGCGGCGTCCCCGGGCTACTAGGGTCGGGGCATGGCGGCAATCGGCTACGAAGACATCGTCCGGGTTCCCAAGGCGCTGCTGCACGACCACCTGGACGGTGGGCTGCGTCCGGCGACGGTGGTGGAGTTGGCCGAGGCGGTGGACCATCCGTTGCCCACCACCGACCCGGAGGAACTCGGCCGGTGGTTCGTGGAGGCGGCCGACTCGGGGTCGCTGGAGCGCTACCTGGAGACCTTCGCGCACACCGTCGCGGTGATGCAGACGGCCGAGGGGCTGCGCCGGGTGGCCGCCGAGTGCGCCCTCGACCTGGCCGCGGACGGCGTGGTCTACGCGGAGGTCCGGTTCGCCCCGGAGCAGCACCTGGAGCGAGGGCTCGACCTCGACGGCGTGGTGGAGGCGGTGCTGGCCGGCTTCGTCGAGGGCGCGGCCGAGGCGGCGGCGGCCGGGCACCCGATCCGAGTCGGCACCCTGCTGACCGCGATGCGGCACGCCGCCCGGTCGCAGGAGATCGCCGAGCTGGCCGTCCGGTACCGGGACACCGGGGTGGTGGGCTTCGACATCGCCGGTGCCGAGGCGGGCTTCCCGCCCACCCGGCACCTGGACGCCTTCGAATACCTGCAACGGGAGAACTTCCACTTCACCATCCACGCGGGTGAGGCGTTCGGGCTGCCCTCGATCTGGCAGGCGATCCAGTGGTGCGGCGCCGACCGGCTGGGGCACGGGGTGCGGATCGTCGACGACATCACCCCGGGGGACACCCGGCCGGTGCTGGGCCGGCTGGCCGCGTACGTCCGGGACAAGCGGATCCCGCTGGAGCTCTGCCCGTCGTCGAACGTGCAGACCGGTGCCGCGCCGTCGATCGCCGAGCATCCGATCGGGTTGCTGCGCGACCTGCGGTTCCGGGCCACGGTCAACACCGACAACCGGCTGATGAGCGGCACCTCGATGTCCCGGGAGATGGCGCTGCTGGTCGAGGCGTTCGGCTACGGCTACCCGGAGTTGCAGTGGTTCACCATCAACGCGATGAAGAGCGCCTTCATCCCGTTCGACGAGCGGCTCGCCATCATCAACGACGTGATCAAGCCAGCCTACGCCAAACTGCTGTCCTGACCGTGGCGCCGGTGCGGCCGGGGTCGGGTCGGCCGCCGAGTCGAGGCGTTGTCGCACGATTTCCGGTCTGCTATCTCTTTTGGCCGGGAAAACTGCCGGGCCGGTCAGCCGGCCCGTCCGGGCGGCCATTCGACGGTCCGCACGGAGCGCGTAATCCGGCACTTCGACCTTGCCGTACCGGACCGGTCGGGCAATGGTTCTCTGCGCTGTGCGAGTGCCAGGCTCCCGGTGACACCGGAGCCGAACGCGACCACCCCACGCGGGGCGTAGGGTTTCCCGTGCCGGTAACGTTCGATACGTTGCGATACGGTTTCCCGCTGCGGGGCGAGCAGCGGCCATCCGGTTGCGGACGGTCGATGGCAATAGAGCATAGACAGGATGCGTGACTACCCTGGGTGACGCCAGAAGGACAGACTGCTGTCAAAGCGCGGGGACATTCCGATGCGCTTCCAGCCGGTGACAACCTGGGCTTTCTTCTTGAGTTGCGGCGTGATGGAATCTCGGAGGTCCGACCCGCCCGGGTCGGTCGATCAGCGGTGCCCTGGGCCATGGGCCGGGTGCTGGATGGGAAGGCGGTGACGTGAGCAAGCGGCCGAAGACAGCAAGCCCGTTCCTGTCGCGTCTCCGCTGGCCGGTCGCCGGCCGGCTGCGCGACATGCCGATCTGGTCGAAGCTGGGTCTGATCATGATCGCGCCGACCATCGCGGTCGTCGTGGTCGGTACGACCAGCATCGTCGACCACATGGAGACGCTGGACGACGCGAACCGGGCGCACACCCTCGCCACGCTCTCCCAGGCCTCCGGCGAACTGGTGCACGACCTGCAGGACGAGCGGGCCGCCGCCGTACTGCTGCTCGGCTCCCGCAACGACACCGCCCGGAAGGCCGCCCGCGACGTCTACAACAAGGTGCACCCCGAGGTCGACAAGGCCAAGGGGCCCTACTCGGAGCGCCGGGCGCAGCTCGACGAGCTGCCGGGCAACTTCGACGCGCTGCTGACCCAGATCGACCAGGGCCTGGGTGACCTGCCGGGCATCCGCAGCCAGGTCATCAACTCGAAGCTCAAGCTGACCGACGCGGCGCAGTCGTACGAGGGTCTGATCAACGACCTGCTGAACATCCGGGACCTGGCCTCGCAGCTCGCCGGCGACTCCTCGCTGAGCGACCGGATGCGGGCCGCCGCCGCCAACGCGCGCGGCAAGGAGTTCCTGTCGATGCGGCGGGTCGTGGTGCACCGCGCCCTGATCGACGGCCGGCTGACCTCGGCGTTGCAGACCGACTACATCGCCACCGAGACCGGTCAGCAGCAGGCGCTGCAGACCTTCAAGACGATCGCCACCGGTCCCGAGTCCGCCTTCTACGACGAGACGGTCACCGGCGCCGACGTGCGCGAGGTCGACAGCTACGGCGGCTGGATCCGGGGCCGGACGGACGGGAGCATGGCCGCCGCCCCGTTCGACGCCGAAGACTGGGACTCGGCGATGGTCGGCAACGCCCAGCTGATCCGCGCGGTCGAGGGTCGGCTCGACGCCGACGTGCTCGCCGAGGCGAGCGCGCTCCGTGACGACGTGCAGCGGCAGGTGTTCCTGGAGACGGGGCTGCTGCTCAGCATGCTGCTGCTCGCGGTGCTCTTCGCCTATCTGGTCGCCCGCTCGATGGCCCGCTCGCTGCGGGAGCTGCGGCACGGCGCGCTCTCCATCGCCCAGCACGGCCTGCCACACGCGGTGTCCCGACTGCGTGACCCGCAGATGACCGCGCAGATGTCGCCGGTACAGGTGGCCAACCAGATCGCCGAGCCACTACCGGTGCGGAGCAAGGACGAGTTCGGCCAGGTGACCGAGGCGTTCAACGCCGTCCACCTGGAGGCCGTCCGGACCGCCGCCGAGCAGGCCGCACTGCGCTCCTCGGTCGCGACGATGTTCGTCAACCTCGCCCGCCGCTCGCAGATCCTGGTGGACCGGCTCATCGGTCACCTGGACCGGCTGGAGCGGGGCGAGGAGGACCCCGACCGGCTGGCCGAACTCTTCCAGCTCGACCACCTGGCCACCCGGATGCGCCGTAACGACGAGAACCTGCTGGTGCTCGCGGGCGCCGACTCGACCCGGGTGCAGCGCGAACCGGCGGCACTGATCGACGTGCTCCGGGCCGCGCAGTCCGAGGTCGAGCACTACACCCGGATCGAGTTCGGCATGGTCGACCGGGACATCGAGGTCCAGGCCGCCGCCGTCAACGACCTGGTGCACCTGGTCGCCGAGCTCTTCGACAACGCCACGGCCTTCTCCCCGCCGGACTCCCACGTGATGGTGGAGGCCCGCCGGGTGGGTGACCGGGCGACCCTCTTCGTGGAGGACCGGGGCATCGGCATCAGCGCCGAGCAGCTACAGGACCTCAACGAACGGCTCGCCACGCCGCCCGCCGTCGACGTGACGGTCTCCCGGATGATGGGCCTGGTCGTGGTCGCCCGGCTGGCGTCACGGCACGGCGTAAAGGTCGAGCTGCGCCCCGGACACGACCGGGGCACGGTCGCCGACGTCACGCTGCCCACCTCGATGCTGATCCCCCGGGCACTCTCCGGCCGGACGCAACAGCCGGGTGGTTTCCCGGCCGCGCCGGAGCCGACCGCCCGTCCGGCGCTCGGCGCCCCGCTCGCCCTGGAGAGCGGACCGGCAGCGCCGCCGGCACCGGCCTTCGGCGGCGGCGACCGTGGTCCGAGCTTCGGCGGCGACCGTGGCCCGGCCTTCGGTGGGGACCGTGGCCCGGCCTTCGGTGGGGACCGCAACCGCGACGGCGCCCCGACCGGCCGGCCGTACGAGCCGGCGATGAACGGTGGCGGACAGTCCGGCCCGCCGAGCCAGCCGAGGGACATGCCGGCCTGGTCCGACCTGACCGGCGCCCGGGTGGGACGCAACGGCGGCGACCCGTTCACGCCACGGATCCCCAACGGGCACGAGATCGAGCCGCTGCCGCAGCGGCGGGCCACCGAGCAGGACCCGTCCGGTCTCTCCGCGAACGAGACGATGTCCGGGTTCATCCCCCGGCAGCGTCCGGCCACGCCGGAGCCGCAGCCGCACGGGCTGACCGCGCTGCCGCCGGTCTCCGCGCCGCCGGGTCCGCCGGTCTCGGGCCCGCCGGCAGGGCAACCGCCGGTCTCCGCACCGCCGTTCGGTCTGACTCCGCCGCCGGCCGCGCAGCCGCCCGCACCGGTTCCGGTGCCGCCGCCGGCCGCGCAGCCACCGGCTCCGGTGCCACCCGCCGCGCAGCCACCAGCTCCGGCGGTCAGCGCGCCGCCGGCCTGGCCGCCGGTGAACACGCCGGACCGGGAGACCACCGCGCCGCCCGTACCGGAGCGCCTGGCCGCGGCCCTGGACATGACCGCCGAGCTGCCCCGGATGGCTCGGCCCCCGGCGACGGAGACCGCGGCCAACGTGGAGGCCCGGCCGAAGTTCGCCGACGAGACCATGGAACTGCCGATCTTCCGCGAGCTGGAGTCGGCCTGGTTCCGGACCCGCCGGAAGCCCGAGGAGACCGGTGGGCAGCCACAGGGAGCCGGTACGGCTTCCCAGCCGACCGGCCAGGCCGTCGCGGTGGACAACGTTGTTCCCGGCGCGGCTCAGGCCGGATCGGCACCGACCGGCAACCCGGCGCCGGTGAACAGCCCCAGGCCCGGCGGCCAGCAGCCGGGGAGCGGGTCGGCCACCAACGGCACCGGCCGGCCGGGTGACAGCGGCTGGCAAACGGCTGCCGACGACGGTTGGCGGGCAGCCATGGCGGCTACGGCGGCCGCCACATCCGGTACCCAGACCACCCAGACCGGACTGCCCAAGCGGGTACCGATGGCCCAGCTGGTACCCGGAGCCGTGGAGAAGCCGACCACCTCGGTGCAGCGTCGTACGCCGGAGGCGGTGCGCGGCTTGCTGTCCGCGTACCACCGTGGGGTGCAGCGTGGCCGCACGCACCCGACGGACGGCCAGTCGACCAACCCGGAGGCAACTCCGGCAGGGCAGCAGTCCTCGCAGGCCGAGGTGGGCCCCGCGACCGCAAGCGGCCAGAAGGAGCATGAAGGATGACATCTACGCAGGATCTCGGTTGGCTGCTGGCCAACTTCGCCGATCGTGTGCCCGGCGTCGCCCACGCGATCGCCGTCTCCGCGGACGGCCTGCTCCTGGCGTCGTCACGGGATCTTCCGCGCGACCGGGCGGATCAGCTCGCCGCGATCGCGTCCGGCCTGGTCAGCCTCACACAAGGGGCGGCTCGCTGCTTCGAGGGTGGGGCGGTGTTGCAGACAGTGGTCGAGATGGACAATGGTTTCCTGTTCCTGATGTCCATCTCGGACGGCTCGTCCTTCGCGGTTCTCGCCGCCCGGAGCTGTGACGTCGGGCAGGTGGGATATGAGATGGCACTGCTCGTCGACCGGGTGGGTGACGCGTTGACGCCGCCGACCCGGGCCGCCGCGGGGATGCTGAGCTAGGCGGTACCCGGCCGGTATGGTTCGCTGGCCGGTGCGACGACAATGGAACAATGACGAACTCCAGGCTTTGAGTCTCGGGTACGACGAGAAGGGGGTGAACGGCGATGATGGCCGAACGCGACGAGCCGACGGGCGCGCTGGTGAGGCCATATGCCGTCACTCGTGGTCGCACCAGGCCGAGGCTCGACATCGCGCTGGAGGCGCTCGTCGAGACGACGGTGCGCGGTCGGTCCGCCGGCAACGGCAATGGCGGCCAGGGCCGGGAGCATCAATACATCGCCGCGCTGTGTGATGGTCGGCTGCAGTCGCTCGCGGAGATCGCGGCGCGGATGCAGTTACCGCTCGGAGTGGCTCGGGTCCTGATCGCCGACATGGCCGCCGATGGCCTGGTGGCGGTGCACGAACCGACAATCCTGGACGACTCAAACGACGCGGTGGGCACTGAACTGCTGGAGAGGGTGCTGAGTGGACTTCGCAGGCTCTGACATGTCGCACCGCCCAACGGCCGGGCGCGTGACATCGGCGAAGATCGTCATCGCCGGTGGCTTTGGCGTCGGCAAGACAACACTGGTCGGTTCGGTCTCGGAGATCACGCCGCTGACCACCGAGGCGATCATGACGTCGGCTGGTGTGGGTGTCGATGACACCCGCCAGGTGCCGGGCAAGACGACCACCACGGTCGCCATGGATTTCGGTCGGATCTCGATAGACCGAGATCTCATCCTTTACCTGTTCGGCACGCCGGGCCAGACGCGGTTCTGGTTCATGTGGGACGAACTGGTGCGGGGAGCGATCGGTGCGGTCGTCCTGGTCGACACCCGCCGGTTGGCCGACTGCTTCGCGGCCATCGACTTCTTCGAGCACCGGCGGCTGCCGTACCTCGTGGCGATCAACTGCTTCGACGGGATGCAGTACCACGACCCGCAGGACGTGCGGGACGCGCTGGCGATCTCGAACGAGGTGCCGGTCGTCGCGTGTGACGCCCGGAACCGGGAGTCGACCAAGCACGTGCTGATCTCCCTGGTCGAGTACGTGCTCACCATGCGGCGCTCGCGTGCCGTAGCACCGGCCTGACCGCCGCGCCACGTGCCGGCAAGGTGGCCCGGTCGTAGGCGCCGGTACGCCCCACGGGGTCGTCCGGCCCCCGCCGGGTGTCCGGCTGCCCGCGTACCCGGGATGTCGTGCTGGCCGCCAACCTCGGCGTGCCGCGCCGCTTCGCGCCGTGCCGGCGTCGATGATCCGGGCACCTCTCCTGTGGTGGCGACCCGGTGGCGACGGACAGAGGTCGGCGCCCGGGGTCCGGCGCGCGTCGTCGACCCGGCCGAGACGAGGAACGGCCGCGGTCCGCGGGATGACGGACGGTCGAGCGGGGCGGACCGGGTGACGGCCCGAGCACGGCGTGCGGGAGCGACCGGCGGCGGGATGGGTCGGGAGACCGGATCCTTCCGGGTCAGGAGACCCGACTCCAGGAGCCGGAGACCACGCTGAAGACGCCGAGCGAGTCCGCCTCCATTCCGCCGTGCCGGATAGGCGCGAACGAGTACGCCCCGGCGATCCCCTCGGTGATCTGGTTGCCCAGGTAGGCGCGGAGCCGACCCCGGTCGACGCTCTTGCCCAGCCGGGCGGCGTTGACGATCAGTCGCAGGGCGTCTGCCCCGTACGGGGCGAAGCCGCTGAACGAGCCATGCAGGTGGATGTAGCGGTAGACGAAGTCCCGCCGGTCCAGCCCGGCCGGGGTGGTGTTGGTCAGCGACGAGCTGCCCAACGAGCTGGGGTGCACGGCGTACGCCCCCTCGACCGCAGGCGCGTTCTCCTCCGAGAGGGTGTCCTCGGCGACCGCGCCGGCGTCGAAGAAGATCCGTCCCTGGTAGCCGGTCTGGCGCAGTGTCCGGGCCGCCGCGCCGGAGAACGGGGCGGTGCCCCAGACGACCACCGCCTCGGGATCGGGGTCGGTGGCCTTCCGGACCGCCGGGCGGTAGTCGGCGTTCTCACCTCCGGGCAGCCGGACCGCCTTGACGAGCTCGACCTCCACGGACTTCAGGGCTGCTGTGAGGGCCCGTACGCCCGAATCTCCGTGTGCCCCTGGTGCCGCTAGCAGTCCGACCCGTTCGATGCCCTGTGAGCGAATCAGCGGGGCCAGCGTCCGCGCCACGTCACGGGCGTCCGGCGTGAGTTTGAAAATGTACGTCCGCTGAGCCAGCGGCACCGTGATGTTGTCGGCGGCGGCCAGCGAGATGAACGGCACCTGTAGCCGCTGCGCGACCGGGATGATCGCCAGGGAGGTCTCGGCGAGGCAGCCACCGGTCAGCGCGTGCACGTTCTCCTGGTTGGTCAGCTCGGTCGCGTGCTGAGCGGCGAGCCGCGGTTCGCCGGCATTGTCCCGGATCACCAGCCGGACGTTGCGCCGCAGGTTGCCGACCGGCACCCCCTGCTCGTTGAACTTGTCAGCGGTGATCTTCAGGGCCCGTTCCTGGAGCACTCCGAGTGCCTGGCCGGGTCCGGTGAGTTCGAGGCTGACACCGACGACGAGTTCCCGCGAATCGGCCCGACCGGGTCCGCCCCGCTCCTCGTCGTCGCGTCCGCAGGCGGCGACCAGGGTGGTGGCGGCTGCCGCCAGGAGGCCGCGCCGGCTCAGCGTCCACGCGTCGACTGCCGGTCCGGCCATCGTCGCCCCCTCCCTGCGCTGGTCGTAGGTGTCGCCTACGGTCCCGGGGTATGTTCTCGGCCGCTCAGCAGCGCCGTCAACTCCGCACGATGTGGTAAGAAACACCAGGTCGACATAGGTCTGATGCTGATTGGCCAGTCAGTCCACGGGTCCTGACCGGACGGTCCGGCCGGGCTTGTCGAGCGGCCGGGCTTGTCTGCGGCCGGGCTTGTCTGCGGCCGGGCTTGTTCTGCGGCCAGGCTTGGTCAGCGGCCGGGCGCAGCGGTCCGACCCGGCAGACGCATCCCGGCAGACGGAGTCCGGCAGACGCGGAAAACCCACACCGGCTGCCGATGGCGACGCCGGTGTGGGTTCCGGGTGAACAGGGGATCCGGTCGGTCAGGAGCGGTAGCCGGCGGAGCGGTACTCGTAGTCGACGTTGTCGGCCCGCTCGTCCGGGTCACGGCTGAAGTCCCAGCCTCCGGCGGCCTCCCGGCCCGGCCGGCCGCCGACGGCGTAGCCGCCGATCTCCTGACCACGACGCCAGCCCCGGAAGTAGCCGGTGGTGTGCTCGGCGATCCGGGCCGCGTCGCGGACGATCCGCAGCGGCCGCTCGTCGCGCAGCGGCGACCCGGGCACCAGATTGGCCTGCGGCACCCGCTTCGGCAGGCCGGCGTTGGTGGAGGCGCCGACCGAGGGGCGCGCCGCCTGCTGGGCGGCCTGCCAACCGCTGTCGGCCGTCGACGACCACTCCACCTCCGTCTCCTCCGAATGGCCGGTGAACCAGGCGGACCTGGCCGCCGCGAAGATCAGCAGGTCGCCGTCACCCTCGTCGGAGACCGGCGGCGCGCTCGGCTCCGCGCTGCGGCGGGGCAGGCTCGACCCGGCCTGGGCCGGGTCACCCCGGTCCACCAGCCGCAGCGGTGGGTTTTCGGCGGAAAGCCTGTTGTGCGAGGGCTGGTCGGCCAGCGGCGGCTCGACGAGACGCAGCGTGGGCGGCTCCTGGGGCAGGTCGTCCGCCTGCCACGGTGGGGTGACCCGCCCGTCTGCGGGCGCCGGGCTGACCGGCGCGTCCCGCTCGTCGGGGTAGCCCGGGTATCCCGATCCGCTCGCCCGGTCGTCCTGCTCCTCGCCCGAATTCATCAGCGGCCAGTTGGCCCGGGAACCGGGCGGTGCCGGCGGCTCGGGCCGGGTCGCCGGCACCGAGACGGTCAGGCCGGCGGCAGAGATGCTGCCCGCACGTGCCGCGCTGTCTCCGTTGGTCTTCGGCCGGGGGGTGATCGGCGTCGGCCGCCGCTCGTTGCGGGCGCTGTTGATGGCGGCGGTGGTCAGGGTGGCCCGGAACGGTTCGCCGGCCTCGGCGGGTGGGATCGACCCGCGCTGTGCCGGTGGCATCGGCGTCATCCCGGGCGGCGGGGGCGGCGGCGCGGAGACCGGCCGGTTCGCCATCGTGTCGGCCTGGTAGGCCGGCGGCGCGGAGGAGGGCGTGGCCGAGCGGGATTCGCGGGGCGGCCCGGAGACCGGGACGACCGGCATGGCGAGCGTGGCGGCCGGCGACAGCGGCGGTGCGGAGGAGGGGGTGACCGGTGGCGGTGCCATCGGTGGCGGCGAGACGGGTGCCGGAGCGACCGGCGGCGGCCCCAGCGGCTGGGGACTGGCGGGGGAGTTGCCGGCCGCCGTCGGCTGGTGCCGGCTGCGCCGGCCCGAACTGGGCACCGGCTCCCGGGCCGGACCGGACAGTCCGGCGCCTGTCGGCACCGGTGCCTCGGCTGCGCTGCGCCGCCCGGCCCGCCGGCTCGGGGCGGCCGGCGTCGTGACAACCCGGGCCGCCAGGGTGGCGATCAGCGCGTCACAGCCGGCGTCGCAGGCGCGTACGGCCGCCACGGCCTGTCGTACCGTCTCCGCTGCCGCAGAGGTGAGAGCCTTGTTGGCGGTGCCCCGCCGGGGGGTTTCCGCGATGGCGACCCGCAGCGCGGTGACCGCCTCGGTGATGACGTCGGCCTCGGCGACGCCGTCCGCGGCGAGGTGGGCGGCGATGGCGTCGGTGGCCACCGACGTCTCCCTGCCGCGTCCGCCGGTGCCGCCGAGCATCCCCGGCTCGGGCAACGCGTCCAGTACGGCCAGGGAGACCGGCTCGGCCGGATCCGGGTACGCCCGCAGCGCTGCCGGGTAGAGCTCACGCAGCACCTCGCGCAGGGCCACGGCGGCGGCGTGCCGGCCGTTGGCGAGCGCGGCGTGCGCGGCGAGGACCGGCTTGAAGCTGACGAGTTCGCGCGGCGGCGGGAGGCTGGCCGCCGAGAGGGCGCCGGCCTGTAACGCCCGGGCGAGCCCGACGGCGCGTCGCTCGGCCGGGGCGGACTCCCGCTCCTCGACCGACTCGTCGTCGGCGAACCGTTCGGCGAAGTCGTCGACGGAGTCGTCGTCGGCGACGACCAGTGGACGTCCCGCCGCGCTCAGCAGCGAGGTCACCATGTGGTCGTCGCTGTCGGCCGCGACGGCCGCGCCGCTCGGTCCGCTGCCACGCTCCACGAGCACCGCGCCGAGCTGGGCGTACCCAGCCGGGTCGTCGGTGATCTCGCAGACATGGAGCAGTCTGCCTGCGTCGTCGACCACCGCGGAGGTCAGCGTCGTACCGGCCGAAGTCGACCGGCTCGTCGCATCCGCAGAGGCCAGACCGCAGTACACCCGCACGAGCGCCACGGCGTCGTCCTCCTCCCGAGACACAAGTGGTGTGCCAAAGACTGATGCTCCCTGGTGAGGGGTCAGTCGCGCCAGTCCACGGCGGCAGAGATCTTGCCGATAATCGTGCGCCACCCGAGACTTGCGGTTTGTGCCCCGATTTTCTTCAGCCGCCGCCGGCCCCGGAATCCGCCGAGACCGCCGGCCACGGTAGCCCGGAGCGCCTCGTCGAGGTCATCCAGGCTGGAGCCGGGGGAGAGCATATCGAGAACCGCGGGCAGCCGAAGTGCGTAGGCCAGGTCACGGGCCACCTCACCAGCCTCGATGAGCAGCGTCGAGTCCCAGACGTCGTGCCCGCCGCGGAGATTCTCCACCACGAGGTCGAGCTCGTAGGAGTCCTCGTCGAGCGGTGCGACGTCGGCCGGGGTGATCCGTTCGACGAGCTGCTCCCAGGTGTCCAGTTCGGCCAGGTCGTGCGGTGCGCCGGACCTGACGAATGTGACAAGTGCCTCAGGAGTCTTGAACAGGAGCAACCTGCCCCGGTGGGTGAGGAAGGCCGGCACCTCCTCGTCATCCTCCTCGGCATCTTCGGCGGCCGCCTCGGAGTCGGAGTCGGCCTCGGAGTCGTCGGCCTTGGCCTTCCCGTCCCGCTCCGCGTCCTCCTTGTCGGCCTCGGCGAACTGGTCGGCGATCTCCTCGTCGAGGATCACCACCGCCTCGTCGCCGTCCTCCTCCTCGACCTCGGCCTGCCGGGACCGGTTGGCGAAGAGGTCGTCCTGCTCGCGGTCCTCGATGTCGGTCGGGGTCAGCTCGCTCGCCGGGCGGTACGTCCGCAGGGTGAAACCGGAGCCGGAGGGGAGAGCGATCTCGACCGGGTCGATCCGGACCTCTTCCCACAGCGACCGGTCCGGAGTGCCGGACGTCACCGGGTCATCGGCGGTGTCATCGCTGCTCTCCGACGAGCCGGCGTCGATCTGCCCGGGGTCGGCAGCCCCGTCGCTTCCGGCGGGCTCGTTGCCGGGCTCGTCGGTGTCGGGCCGGTGGGACGACTGGCGGGCCACGCTGACCTCCGTGTGCGCTCGATATGGGCACCCGACCCGGCGAGGTGCCGGCGGATCGGTGACTCTGCGCACACACCCTAGTAGGCCGACGGCGGACGTGGATGCCGGCACCCCGTTGGACTTTGCCGCACATATTAGTAGTCTTGCTACCTATGAACGCCCAGGCGCTGCACGGCCATCTCGATGCGCTGCTGCTCGCGGTGCTTGAGCAGGGCGCACTGCACGGGTACGCCATCATCGAGGCGCTCCGGGCCCGCAGCGGCGGTGTGCTCGATCTGCCTACCGGGACGATTTACCCGGCGCTGCGCCGGCTGGAGCGGGCCGGATACGTCAGCAGCGCCTGGAGCACCGTCAACGGCCGGGAACGCCGGACCTACGAACTGACCGGCGCCGGGCGGCGCGCCCTGGCGGGCGAGCGGACCAGCTGGCAGGAGTTCAGCTCGACGGTGGGGCAGTTCCTCGGCGGGGCGGACGCCCCCGGCGCCCCGGCCTGAGCCAGCGAGGACGGACGGCCGGTCGCCAGCCGGTGCCGGCCCAGCCCGTGATCGCGGGGCCCAGCCCGTGATCGCGGGGCCCAGCCGGTGATCGCGGGGGCTCAGCCGGTGATCGCCAGATAATCGCGTTCGGCGCCGGTCTGGCGCAGCCACTGGTCGCGGTACCAGCCCGGTCGGCCGACCAGTTCGGCGTGGCTGCCCCGGTCGGCGATTCGCCCCTGGTCGAGTACGACCACCTCGTCGTACCGGTCCAAACCGGCTAGTCGGTGCGTGACGAGTACGACCGTGCGGTCCGGCCCGGCGTGTGCGGTCGCGGAGGCGAGTACCGCGTCGGCAGCGCCGGGATCCAGCCCTTCGGTCGGCTCGTCCAGCACCAGGATGCCGGCCGGTTCCGCGAGCAGGACCCGGGCCAGCAGCAGCCGCTGGCGTTGCCCGCCGGAGAGCTGACCGCCCTCCTCGCCCGCCATCGTGTCCCAGCCGGCCGGCTGCTGGCGTACCCAGTCGAGCAGGCCGGCCGCCCCGGCCGCGCCGGCCAGATCGTCGTCGTTCGCTCCGGCGCGGCCGAGCAGGAGGTTCTCCCGGACCGTGGCGTGGAAGACGTGTGCCTCGGCGAGCAGCCCGCCGACGATCCGGGGCAGCTGGTCGACGGGCAGGTCGGACAGGTCGACGTTGTCGTACACGACCCGGCCCCGGTCCGGCCGGACCATCCCGGTCAGTACGGCGAGCAGGCTGCTCTTGCCGGCACCGCTCGGACCGACGACGGCGATTCGGCGTCCCGCAGGCAGGTCCAGGCTCACCCCGTCGAGCGCGGGCGGGCCCGACCGGCGGTACCGGAGGCTCACCTCCTCGATCCGGCAGTGCCACCGTGGCGCGATTCCACCCGCCGGCGAGCCGTCCCCCGGCTCGGCCCCCGGCGTGGACGCCGGCCCGCCGGTCGGCGTCCCCGGGTCGGCCGCCGACGAATCGGCCGCCGACGAATCGGAGGCCGACGGGTCGGCAGCCAATGGGGTGGACGCCGACGGATTGGACGCCAACAGGTCGGCCACCCGGGTCAGGCCGGTGCGCAGCCGGGTCCAGTGCCGGGCCGCGCCGACCAGCGCCAGCGCCGCCTCGACGGCGGCGAGCGTGCCGACCGCGAGGACCCCGACGAGTACGCCGGACACGCCCGTCCGCAGCGCCACGGTCAGCACGGCGGCGCTGGTCGCACCGGCCACCAGTACCCCGAGGCCGTCCACGGCCCAGCCCAGGGCCGCGGTCCGGCGCTCCAGGGCCGCGAGTTCCCGGGCCCGGGCGTCCGCCCCGGCCAGGGCCGACTCGGTCGCGCCGAACGCGGCCAGGTCGGCGGCGCCGGTGGTCAGGTCGACCGCGTCCGCGGCGAGCGCGCCGCGCAACGGCGCCACCCGGTCGGCGGTACGCCGGGTGAGCAGCGCCGCCAGCACCGGTAGCGCGACTCCGGCCAGCAGCAGGCCGCCGGCCAGGGCCAGTCCGGCGAGCGGGGTGACGGCGGACGCGCCGGCCACCGCGAGCAGGCCGACGAGCGTGGCGGCCGCCCCGGGGACCAGCACCCGCAGCAGCAGGTCCTGTACCGCCTCGACGTCCGAGACGAGCCGGCTGAGCAGGTCTCCGGAGCGCCGGGCTGCGGTGGTGCGCCGGGCAGCCAGCGCGGCGAAGACCCGGGCCCGGACCTCGGTGACGACCCGCAGCGCGGCGTCATGCCCGGCCAGCCGCTCGGTGTAGCGCAGCACGCCCCGGCTGATCGCCAGGGCCCGGACCACGACGATCGCCACGGTGAGGGTGTCGAGCGGCGGTCGGCCGGCGGCGCTGACCAGCAGCCAGGTCGCGGTCGCCAGCAGGGCTAGCCCGGCGAGTTCGGTGCCGGCGGCGAGCAGGCCGGCGCCGAGCAGCCGACCGAGGTACGGGCGGGCAAGCCGCCAGACGGTACGTTCGGGTCGCAGCCTCACCCCACCACCTCCCGGGGTGGTGTCGTGATCTCCACCGCTGCGGATTGTTGCTCGGTCACCCGGCCGTCCTCGACCCGGAGTACCCGGTCCGCCTCGGCCAGCAGCGTCGGGCGGTGCGCCACCAGCAGCGCCGTACGTCCGGCGACCAGTCGCCGGGTGGCCGCGAGTACGGCCGCCTCGGAGCCGGCGTCGAGCCGGGCGGTGGGCTCGTCGAGCAGCACGATCGGGGCGTCCCGGAGGAAGGCCCGGGCCAGCGCGATCCGCTGCCGCTGCCCGCTGGAGAGCCCGTGGCCGCGCTCGCCGAGCCGGGTGTCGAGGCCGTCCGGGAGGTCGGCGACCACCTCGGTCAGGTCGGCGGCCCGGACCGCTTCCCGGACCGCCGCCAGGGGCGCGTTCGGTGCGCCGAGCCGGATGTTGTCGGCGACGGAGGTGCCGAACAGGTGGGCCCGCTGCGGTACCCAGGCCAGTTGCCGCCGCCACCGGGCCAGGTCCAGCGCCGCGAGGTCCGTACCGTCCACGGTGATCCGCCCGCTGCTGGGGGTGACGAAGCCGAGCAGCAGGTGCAGCAGGGTGCTCTTGCCGGCGCCGCTCGGCCCGACGACGGCGATCCGCTCACCGGGTCGGATGGTGAGGGTGACGTCCCGCAGTGCGGTGGTGCGCGGGTACTCGACCGTCACGGACTCGAATCTGATCTCGTCGTGCCGCCCCGACCAGGGCTGGAGGTCGCACTCCCGGTCGACCAGCGCAACGGCGGTGCGGGCGGTCGGCCGTGCGGCGGTGGAGGCGGTCGGCGGTGCGGCGGTGGAGGCGGTCGGCGGTGCGGCGGTAGGGGCGGGTGGCTCGGGTTCGAGCAGGGTCAGCGCCTCGTCCAGCGCGGTCAGACCCTCCTGACTGGCGTGGAACTGGCTGCCGGCGGCGCGCAGCGGCAGGAACGCCTCGGGGGTGAGCAGCAGCACCAGCAGCGCCGTCTCCAGGGCCAGGCCGCCGCCCAGCAGCCGGAGTCCGACCGGCACCGCGACCAGTGCGACGGAGAGAGTGGCGACCAGTTCGAGTACCAGCGCGGAGAGGAACGCGATCCGCAGCGTCTTCATGGTCGCCTGGCGGTGCCGGTCCGCCATCCGGCGTACCACGGTCACCTGGGCGGAGGCCCGGCCGAACAGGTGCAGGGTGGGCAGCCCGCGCAGCATGTCCAGGAAGTGGCCGCCGAGCAGCGCCAACCGGCGCCACTGGCGTTCGGTGGCGGCCTGGGCCTGCCAGCCGAGCAGGGCTCCGAAGATCGGGACCAGCGGCAGGGTCACCGCGATGACCAGGGCGGAGCTCCAGTCGGCGAAGAACAACCGGACCAGTACGGCCAGCGGCACGGTGACGCTGAGCACCAGCTGCGGCAGATAGCCGGTGAAGTACGCGTCGAGGGCGTCGAGCCCGCGCCCGGCCAGGGTGGCGAGTTGCCCCGTACGCTGCCCGGACAGCCAGCCCGGTCCGCGCCGGCCGACGGCGTCGAGCAGGTCGGCCCGGAGCGTGGCCTTGGCCGTCGCGGCGGCCCGGGCCGCCACCGTGCCCTGTGCCCAGAGCAGGGCTGCCCGGCCGGCCACACTGCCCAGGAAGCCGGCCAGCGCGGCCCGGTCGAGGTGTCCGCCGGCCGCCTCGGCGAGCACGGTGGCGAGCGTGGTGGCCTGGGCGATCACCAGTACGGCGGCGGTGACGCCGAGCATGCCGAGCAGTCCGAGCTGGCGCCGCGTGCCGGGTACCCGGCGCAGCAGGCGAGGGTCGAACGGGCGGCGGCTCACGGGCGTCCCGGCAGCTCGCCGACCCGCCGGTCCGGGCGGGCGTCCGCCTCGCCCGGCCGGCGTGACCGGCGACCGTCCATGACCCATATCCCACGCATCTTTTCGGGCAGCTTCCGTGACAGGGCCAGTTTACTACGAGATGTAGTAGTTGCCCGGTGGCTCAGTGCAGGAACAGCGACACCGGCAGGGCGACCAGGGCCGTCGCCAGGACCAGCGCGGTCGCGCCCGGCAGCCGCCCCGGCCGGCGGGTCGCCAGCAGCCGCTGCAACCGGGCGTCGAGATCACCGTCGGCGACCCCGAGTGCACCGACCGGGGTGACCCGGGCGCCGGCGCTGGCGAACCGCAGCAGCGCGGTCGCCAGGGGGCCGTCGGCGTGCAGGCGTCGGGCCTTGTCGTCGGCCCGCATCTCGACCAGCAGGGCGACGGCGTCGTGCGCCGCGCGCACCCAGCGGACGCCGGGGAGGGCCCGGCAGAGCGCGGTGAAGGGGAGCAGCACCAGGTCGTGCCGCTCGTCGGCATGTGCCCGCTCGTGGCTGAGCACGGCGGCGAGCTGCGCCCGGTCGAGCAGGCTCAGGGTGCCGGCGCTGACCACCACCTGCGGGCGTACCCCGGGCAGGCAGTAGGCGGCCGCGCTGGGGTGGTCGAGTACCAGCGCGCCGGGTGCCGCCGGGTCGTCCCGGGCCACCAGGGCCAGCACGTCCCGGTGCCGACGCTGGGCGCGCAGCGCGCCGAGCAGGCTGCGTACCGTCGAGCCGAGCAGCACCACCGTGACGCCCACGCCGACACCGACCAGCCCGAGATGGGTCACGCCCAGGCCGGGCGGCAGGTTACCGCCGCCGAGCAGGTCACCGGCGAGGGACCGCAGCGCGGACCCGGTGCCCTGACCGTACGGGGCGAGCCCGAGCGAGATCGGCAGGCCGATCGCGGAGAGCCCGAGAGCCAGCCCGACGAACTGCCAGCAGACGATCGCGACTCGGGGACTGTGCCAGGCCCACCCCGCGCCCAGCCGGCCGGAACGGGCCAGCACCTGCGCGGCGAGATAACAGGCCAGCACGGCGAGCGCGAAGCACGCGGCGTAGCGCATCGGTTCAGACCTGCCGCTCCGCGGCCGACGGGCGGTCGGTCGCCGGCGAGGTGTCGTCGGCCTCCCCGGCGAGCGCCGCGCGCAGCACCTCCGCCTCGGTCCCGGTCACCGACCGGGCGAACCGGACCAGCGCGGCGTCCCGGCTGCCGGCCAGGTCCAGGGCGTCGAGCATCAACCCGGCGATGTGCGCCTCGCGGCTGGCCGCCGGCCGGTAGCGCCAGGCCCGGCCCTCCCGCTCGCGCTCGACCATGCCCTTGCCGGCCAGCCGGTCGAGCACCGTCATCACCGTGGTGTACGCCAGCTCACGGCCCCGCAGCGCCTCGGCCACCTCGCGTACGGTCGCCCCGGCACCGGTGCCCCGGTCCCAGAGCACGTCCATCACCGCACGTTCGAGATCACCGAGTCGCGTCACGCGGCAAGTCTACTACCCTCCGTCGTACGTCAGCTCGCCGCCACAGCAGGTGTTGGCAAGGGGCGCTTCTACGACAGCAGACGATTCGCGGGGGCCCTTCCTTACCCGCCCTTGGGGTGCCAGACCGTCTTGGTCTCCAGCAGGGCGGTCATGCGGCCGATCCCCGGATCGGCGGTCCAGTCGACCGGGGCGGCAGGTGGCCGGAGTACCCGCTTGAGGTTGCCGGCCGCGGCCCGTTCGAGTTCGGTGCCGAACTCCGGGTCGGTGACGCCGGTCAGGTCGAGCGCGTTCACGTCCATGTGCCCGGCCAGCCAGGGCGCGGTCTCGGTCGGCCGGCCGGTCAGCAGGTTCACCACCCCGCCGGGCAGATCCGAGGTGGCCAGCACCTCGGAGAGGGTGATCGCCGGCAGCGGACTCGCGTCGGCGACCAGCACCACCACGGTGTTGCCGGTGACGATCGCCGGAGCCACCACGCTGACCAGCCCGAGCAGTGCCGGCTCGGCCGGGGCGAGCACCCCGACCACCCCGGTCGGCTCCGGTGCGGAGAGGTTGAAGTACGGGCCGGCGACCGGGTTGGCGTTGCCGTACACCTGGGTGATCTTGTCGGACCAACCGGCGTACCAAACCCAGCGGTCGATCGCCTCGTCCACCTCGGCGGTCGGTACGCCGAGCCCGACGAACTGGTCCCGCCGACCCTCCAGCATCTCGGCGACCCGGTAGAGGACCTGACCCCGGTTGTACGCTGTCGTGCCCGACCAGCCCCTGACCGCCGCCCGCGCCGCCAGGACGGCGTCCCGGACGTCCTTGCGGGAGGCGAGTGCCACGTTGGAGTTCTGCACCGGATACGACCGCCCCGACTCGCTGCGCGGGAACTTCCCGCCGATGAAGAGCTTGTACGTCTTGCGTACCGCCACCCGTTCAGACATCGAGGTACGCCTCCAGCCCCTGCCGGCCACCCTCCCGGCCGTAGCCCGACTCCTTGTAGCCGCCGAACGGCGAGGTCGGGTCGAACTTGTTGAACGTGTTGGCCCAGACCACTCCGGCGCGCAGCCGATCGGCCATCCAGAGGATCCGGGAGCCCTTGTCGGTCCAGATCCCGGCCGAGAGCCCGTACGGGGTGTTGTTCGCCTTCTCCACCGCCTCGGCCGGGGTGCGGAAGGTCAGCACCGAGAGCACCGGCCCGAAGATCTCCTCCCGGGCGATCCGGTGTGCCTGGCTGACCCCGGTGAAGATGGTCGGGGCGAACCAGAAGCCCCGGTCCGGCAACTCGCACGGCGGCGACCAGCGCTCGGCCCCCTCGGACGACCCGATCTCGCTCAGCGTCCGGATCCGGTCCAGCTGAGCCGACGAGTTGATCGCGCCGATGTCGGTGTTCTTGTCCAGCGGGTCGCCGACCCGCAGCCGGGCCATCCGGCGCTTGAGCGAGGCGAGTACCTCGTCGTACACCGATTCCTGGACCAACAGCCGGGAGCCGGCGCAGCAGACGTGCCCCTGGTTGAAGAAGATGCCGTTGACGATGCCCTCGACGGCCTGGTCGACCGGGGCGTCGTCGAAGACGATGTTCGCCGCCTTGCCACCGAGTTCCAGGGTGAGCTTCTTGCGGCTGCCCGCCACGGAGCGGGCGATCTGCCGGCCGACCTCGGTGGAGCCGGTGAAGGCGACCTTGTCGATCCCGTCGTGTTCGACCAGCGCCCGGCCGGTCTCGCCGGCTCCGGTGACGATGTTGACCACGCCGGGTGGCAGGTCGGCCTGCTGGCAGATCTCCGCGAAGAGCAGCGCGCTCAGTGGGGTGGTCTCGGCCGGCTTGAGTACCACGGTGTTGCCGGCGGCCAGCGCGGGGGCGATCTTCCAGGCCAGCATCAGCAGCGGGAAGTTCCACGGGATGACCTGGCCGGCCACCCCCAGCGGGCGGGGGGCGGGACCGAAGCCGGCGTACCCGAGCTTGTCGGCCCAGCCGGCGTAGTAGAAGAAGTGCGCGGCGACCAGCGGGATGTCGACGTCCCGGGACTCCCGGATCGGCTTGCCGTTGTCCAGCGACTCCAGCACCGCCAGCTCGCGGGCCCGCTCCTGGACGATCCGGGCGATCCGGAACAGGTACTTTGCCCGGTCCCGGCCCGGCATCTTCGCCCAGACCTCGTCGTACGCCCGGCGGGCCGCCCGGACCGCCCGGTCCACGTCGGCCGGGCTGGCCGTGGTCACCTCGGCCAGCACCTCCTCGGTGGACGGATTGATCGACTTGATCTGGCCGCCGTCGCCGGACTCGACGTCGAGACCCTCGCCATCGACGAACTCGCCGCCGATGAACAGCCCGTACGACGGCTTGAGGTCCACCACGGCGCGCGACTCTGGCGCGGGGGCGTATTCGAACACGTCCAGTCCAGGGTGAAATTCGAACATGTTCAGTCCAGGGTGAAGTAGTCGGGACCGGAGTAGACGCCGGTGCTCAGCTTGGTGCGCTGCATGAGCAGATCGTTGAGCAGGCTGGAGGCGCCGAACCGGAACCGGTCCGGGTGCAGCCAGTCCGGGCCCGCGGTCTCGTTCACCAGTACCAGGTACTTGATGGCGTCCTTGCTGGTCCGGATCCCGCCGGCCGGCTTGACCCCGACCTGCCGCCCGGTGGCGTCCCGGAAGTCCCGGACCGCCTCCAGCATCACCAGGGTGACCGGCAGGGTCGCGGCCACCGGCACCTTGCCGGTCGAGGTCTTGATGAAGTCGGCGCCGGCCAGCATCGCCAGCCAGGAGGCCCGCCGAACGTTGTCGTAGGTGACCAGCTCGCCGGTCTCCAGGATGACCTTGAGGTGGGCGTCCCCGCAGGCCGCCTTCACCGCGACGATCTCGTCGTAGACCTCCTGGTAGCGGCCGGAGAGGAAGGCACCCCGGTTGATCACCATGTCGATCTCGTCCGCCCCGCCGGCCACCGCCGAGCGGGTGTCCGCGAGCCGGACCTCCAGCGGCGCCTGCCCGGACGGGAACGCCGTGGCAACGCTCGCCAGGTGCACCCGGGGCGCGTCCCCGGCGGGTCGGTGCACCCCGGGCGCGTCACCGGCCGGTGGGACGGTCCCGCCCCAGAGTGCCTCGGCGGCCACCGGGACCATCGTCGGGTAGACGCAGAGGGCGGCGACCGGCGGGCAGGACGGGTCGGCCGGGTCCGGGCGGAGCGCCTTGGCGGCCAGCGCGCGTACCTTGCCGGGGGTGTCGGCGCCCTCCAGCGTGGTCAGGTCGACCATCCGGATCGCCAGGTCGATCGCCCACGCCTTGCTGGTGGTCTTGATCGAACGGGTACCGAGCATCGCCGCCCGCTGCTCCGCGCCCACCTGGTCCACCCCGGGCAGGCCGTGCAGGAAGGTCCGTAGGGCCCTCTCGGAGCGCCCCACCTCGGTCAGGTCGGATCGCGCCGACGTCGCTGTCGCCGTCATGCGGGCAAGTCTACGCACCGATCCGCACCTGTGATCTTGGCCATAGCCACCCGCTGGCCGTCGCCCGCTGCCCGCCGACGTCCGGCATCCGGTGCGCTCCGGACCCGGCGACCAGGGGCCCGGAAGCCGGTGACCAGGGGAGGGTCCGGCCCGGGGTTGGCGGTAGGTTGAGCGACCGTGGACGTACTCGTGGTTGACCATCCCGTGGCCCAGACGCGGCTGACCGTGATGCGCGACGCCCGGACCGACTCGGCGTCGTTCCGTGCCGCGCTGCACGAACTCACCACCATGCTGGTGTACGAGGCCGCGCGCTCGCTGCCGGTCGAACAGTTCCCGATCGACACCCCGGTGGCAGCCACCCAGGGCATCCGGCTGGCCAACCCGCCACTGCTGGTACCGGTACTCCGGGCCGGGCTCGGCATGGCCGACTCGGCGCTCGGGCTGCTGCCCGAGTCGTCGATGGGCTTCGTCGGGCTGGCCCGGGACGAGCACACCTACGAGCCGCGTGCCTACATGGAGTCGCTGCCGACCGACCTGACCGGCCGACCGGTACTGGTACTCGACCCGATGCTGGCCACCGGCGGTTCGCTGGAGCACTGCTGCCGGCTGCTCGCCGACCGGGGCTGCACCGACATCACCGTGCTCTGCGTCCTCGCCGCGCCGGCCGGCATCGAGCGGCTGGACCGCTCCGGTCTGCCGCTGCGGCTGGTCACCGCCGCGATCGACGAGCGGCTCAACGACCGGATGTTCATCGTCCCCGGCCTCGGTGACGCCGGAGACCGGCAGTTCGGCGGCATGCCCCGGTTCTGACCGCCGGGGGTTGGCTCTGACCGTCCGGGGGCCGGTTCTGACCGCCCGTCCCGGGGCCGGTTCTGACCGTCCGGGGCCGGCGCTGATTCCGTGTCGGTCGGTCCGGTGTCGCGCCGATCGGTATCGATTTCAGCGCGGCCGGCCCCGGTCCGGCCGGGACGCATGCGCGGCTGGCCCGGAACGGCTACCGTTCCGGGCCATGACAGGTGTTGGGTTGGCCGAGGAGTTGCTGCTGCTCGGCTACGACGATGAGTCCGGCAAGGCGACCGGGTCCCGGATCGGCCTCGACCTCGGCATGGCCGCCGCCGTGCTGGTCGACCTCGCGCTCGCCGGCCGGGTCGCCTTCTCCGACGGTTCGATCGTGGCCACCGATCCCACGCCGACCGGCGACCCGGTCGCCGACGACGTGCTCGCCCGGATCGCCGCCGACACCCCGCACACGCCGGCCTCCTGGGTGCAGCGGCTCCGGCACGGGCTGCGCGACCGGATCCTGGCCGGCCTCTGCGCCCGCGGCGTGATCAGCGACGTCGACGAGACCGAACTCGGCCACATCCACATCCACCGCTATCCGGTGCGGGACCCGTCCGTGGAGGCGGAGATCCGGCGCCGGCTGATGGACGCGTTGACCGGGGAGGCCGTACCGGACGAGCGGACCGCCGCGCTCGCCGCGGTGATGGCGGCGATCCGGGTACAGCCCAGCCTCGGGCTGACGGGCCCGGCGGCCGAGGATGCCCGGAAGCGGCTGACCGAGATCGCCCGGGGCGCGGGCTTCACCGACGGGGGGAGCCTGGAGGAGTCGACCATCCGCCCCTCGGTGGCACTGGTGATCGCCGCTCTCTCCCGGGCCATCGACGCCGCGCTGGGCAGCCGGACCTGAGCGCCGGCCGCCGCCGGCCGGCGGGGATCGGCGGCTGACGGCCTACCAGATGCCGAGGGCGGCGGCGGTCTCGGTGCGCAGCGCGCGGACCGAGGCGGCGGCACGCTCCCGGGCCGCCGGTACGTCGCCGTCGACCACCGGCTCCACCACCTCCAGGTACGCCTTCAGCTTCGGCTCGGTCCCGGACGGCCGGACCACCACCCGGGCCGAGTCGGTACGCAGGATCAGCACGTCCGCCTCCGGGTTCAGGTCCCGCACCGAGGTCACCGGCTCGTCGAGCAGGGTCTTCGGGGTCCTGGTCCGGATGTAGGTCATCGTGGTCCCGATCTCGCTCAGGTCGTCCACCCGGACCGAGAGCTGGTCGGTCAGGTGCACCCCGAACTCGCCGGCCAACTCGTCCAGCCGGTCGGCCACGGTCCGCCCCTGCTCCTTGAGTGTCGCCGCAAGCTCGGCGAAGGTGAGCGCGGCGCTGATCCCGTCCTTGTCGCGCACCTGGTCCGGGGCGACGCAGTAGCCGAGCGCCTCCTCGTAGCCGTACACCAGTTCGGCGTCGCCGTTCTCCGCCCGGACGATCCACTTGAACCCGGTCAGCGTCTCGCCGTACGGCAGGCCGCGCGCCGCGCACAACGCGCCGAGCAGGGACGACGAGACGATCGTGCTGGCGTACAGGCCGGTGCGGCCCTGCCGGGCCAGATGGTCGGCGAGGAGTACGCCCACCTCGTCGCCGTGCAGCATCCGCCAGCCGCGTACCCGGTCGGGGATGGCCACCGCGCACCGGTCGGCGTCCGGGTCGTTCGCGAGCGCGATGTCCGCCCCGATCTTCTCGGCCAGCGCGATCAGCCGGTCGATCGCGCCCGGTTCCTCCGGGTTGGGACATGCGACGGTGGGAAAGTCGGGATCCGGCTCGGCCTGCTCGGCCACGATTCCCGGCATCGCGAACCCGGCCCGGGCGAAGACCGAGGTGAAGACGGCGGCACCCACCCCGTGCAGCGGGGTGTATGCCACGGTCAGCCCGCGCGGCCCGTCCGGCGCGACCACCCCGGCGGTGGCCCGGACGTACCGGGCCACCACGTCGTCCCCGAGTACCTCTCCGGGCTGGCCGAGCGGTACCGCGGCGAGCGGCCCGACGGCCTGGATCGCCGCGGAGATCTCGGCGTCGACCGGGGGCACGATCTGCGCCCCGGCGCCCCGGGGACCGCCGGTCGAGGCGCCCAGATAGACCTTGTAACCGTTGTCCTGCGGCGGGTTGTGGCTGGCGGTGACCATCACCCCGGCGACCGCGCCGAGGGCCCGGACCGCGTACGCCAGCACCGGGGTGGGCAGCGGCCGGGGCAGCAGCAGGGCCGGCCGCCCCGCGCCGGTGGCCACCCGGGCGGTCCGCTCGGCGAACTCCTTCGAGCCGTGCCGGGCGTCGTACCCGATCACCAGCGGCCCGGGTGCGCCACGGCCGGCGAGCCAGCCGACCAGACCGGCCGCGGCCGCGGTGACCACGGCCAGGTTCATCCCGTTCGGGCCGGCCCGCAGCGGGCCTCGCAGCCCGGCGGTGCCGAAGGTGAGCGGTCCGGCGAACCGGTCGGCCAGTTCGGCCCGGCTCGCCGGCAACCGGTCGAGCACTCTCCGCAGTTCCTCCCGGGTCGCCGGGTCGGGGTCGTCGTCGAGCCATGCCTGGGCCCGGGCTCGTAGCCCGGCCAGTTCGTCGGGGGACCCGTCCGGGGTTACGTGGTCCGGGGATACGTCCGGCTGGTTCGGTTTCGCCGCCATCGGACTGTGATAGCACGTCGACCGTCCCCGGACGCGGTCCGGCCCCGTCCCCGGCGTGGTGTGCGCCGGGGCGGGACCGGGTCGGAACGGGTCAGCCGGCGCCGGTGAGCCGGAACGACTCGACCATCTCGTCGAAAATCGGCCTGCTCTCCTCGAACCGCTCGTCCGGGGTGGTCAGATAGAACGAGTACACCTTGCCGCCCTGGACGGCCCCACGCCATATGCCGTGCCGTTGCTCGCTGCCGCTGCCGCAGGTGTACTCCAACTGCGCGGCGGGCTTACCGCCGAGTTCCTCATCCGTCAGGTCCACCTGGCGATAGGGCTTGGCGCAACTCCTGCTGTTCTTCAGGCCGTTTGCGGCGATCTCGGCCCAGCGGCGCGAGCTGTCGCCCTTGAACTCCTCGACCAGGACCCGGACCCGTCGTCCGCTGTCGTCCGGGTCGGTGTAGTCGATGTAGACGGCCTTCTTCGGAGCCGCCTTCTTCCAGTCCTTCGGCACGTTGACCGAGACACCGCGTTCGGCGTGCGATTTGGTGGGGAAGGCCGCCGGCACCTTCACCTCGGGCGAGTTTCCGGCCTGCGGGGGAGGGGTGACGACCGGCTCCTCGCCGCCGCCGAGGGAGAGCGCGACGATGCCGATCAGCAGCACCGCGGCCACCCCGCCGGCCACGGCGACCTGCGTCCGTCGGTTCCAGCCCCGGACGGTCCGCAGCGCCGAGTCGCCGGCCTGGCGGGCGCCGGTCAGGCCGCGCCCCAGCCGGCCGCCGCTGGCCGTGTGCACCGTGCCGCCCCGGCCGCCGGGCCCGGGCATCGCCCCGGTCGGCGTACCGAGTGGACCACCGCGCCGGCCGGTCGAGCCGGGCATCGCCCCGGTCGGGGTGTTCAGCGGGTTGGCGCCGGCCGCCGGGGGCCGGTTGGCGGCGGCCTCGTGGGCGTTCCGGGCGATCCGGTCGGCCGGGGACTCACCGGGGGCGAGCATTGCCGAGCCGCCGATCTCACCGCTGCTCGGCGGCCGGGTGAACTGGCCCGGCCCGGCTCCGGCCGGCGCCGGTGACTGGGAGCCGGAAGCCGGCTGCTGCCACGGCGAGCGCTGGGACGGCACCACCGCGTACGGGTCGGTGACCATGTGCCCGGCGGCGTTGCTGGCCAGCGGGCCGGCCAGCAGTTCGCGGAGCATGGTGCGGGAGGCGGTGACGTCGAGCCGGCGGGCCGGGTCCTTCTCCAGCAGGCCGAGTAGCACCCGGGTCAGTGGACCGGACCGGACCGGCGGCGCCGGCGGGTCCTCCACCACGGCGTGCATGGTCTCGATCGGGTCGCCCTTGTCGAACGGCGGCCGCCCCTCCACCGCCGTGTAGAGGGTGACGCCGAGCGAGAAGAGGTCGCTGGGTGGGCCGAAGTCCTGGCCCATGGCCCGCTCAGGCGAGATGAAGTGCGGGGAGCCGAGCACCATGCCCGGGGTGGTGAGCTGGACGTCGGTCGGCATCCGGGCCACCCCGAAGTCGGTGAGCACGCACCGGCCATCGGAGCAGATCAGCACGTTGGCCGGCTTGACGTCGCGGTGCAGCACCCCGATCGCGTGCGCCACCTCCAGCGCGCCGAGCAGGGCGATGCCGATCTTGGAGACCGCGCGCGGCGCGAGCGGGCCGTCCTCGATCACCATGTCGGCGAGGCTGCGCGCGTCGAGCAGCTCCATCACGATCCACGGTCGCCCGCCCTCGGTGACCACGTCATAGACCTGCACCACCGCCGGGTGCTGGAGGGCCGCCGCGGCCCGCGCCTCGCGGAGGGTGCGTTCGTACATCGCGTCGCGGTCGCTGGGTGCCAGCCCCGGCGGGAGCACGACCTCCTTGACCGCCACGTCGCGGCGCAGCAGGGTGTCGGCCGCGCGCCACACGGTGCCCATGCCGCCGTGGCCGACCGCCGCCCGCAACGAGTACCGACCACCGATGGTGATGCCGGGTGCCGCACGTCCGTTGGTGGGATTGGCCGGTCCGCCACTCCACGTCGGGATCTGAGTCACAGAAGAGCCACCGGAGAGAATCGAGGGGGCACAGGACAGAACCCCCCTATATTGCGGGTTCCGACCGCAGAAGGGAAAGACAACCGCCGGACTTGCCGAGAACTCGACCGTACGTGTCGTTATCCTCACTCAGGGTTCGTCTTTGTCGACGGTGAGTGCCGGTCCGCTCACCCGGCCCGACGGCCGGGCCGAGCCGGCCGAGCCCTTTCGGGCGCACCATCCGGCCCAGCCGGGTCGGCCCAGCTCAGACGCGTCGCCAGATCGGGCCTACCATGCGGTTCATGAGTGAAGGCCGGTCGAGCGAGTCGGGTTTCCCGATCAAGACGATCTACGACGCCGCCGACGTACCGGAGGGTTTGGACGCCCGGCTCGGTGCGCCCGGCGAATTTCCCTACGCCCGGGGCGTCTACCCGACGATGTACACGTCGCGGCCGTGGACCATGCGCCAGTACGCCGGCTTCGGCACCGCCACCGAGTCGAACGCCCGCTACCACCAGCTGCTCGCCGCCGGCACGATGGGGCTCTCGGTCGCCTTCGACCTGCCCACCCAGATGGGCTACGACTCCGACCAGCCGATCGCGCAGGGCGAGGTCGGCAAGGTCGGCGTGGCGATCGACTCGATCGACGACATGCGGGCCCTCTTCGCCGGCATCCCGCTGGACCGGGTCTCCACCTCGATGACCATCAACGCCCCCGGCTCGGTGCTGCTGCTCCTCTACCAACTGGTGGCGGAGGAGTCCGGGGTGTCCGGCTCGGCGCTGAACGGGACGATCCAGAACGACATCCTGAAGGAGTACATCGCCCGGGGCACGTACATCTTCCCGCCCAAGCCGTCGCTGCGGCTGGTCGCCGACACCTTCGGCTACTGCCGCAAGGAGGTGCCGAGGTGGAACACCATCTCGATCTCCGGCTACCACATGGCGGAGGCCGGGGCGACCCCGGTGCAGGAGATCGCCTTCACCCTGGCCAACGGCCTCGAGTACGTCCGCGCCGCGATCGCCGCCGGCCTCGCCGTGGACGACTTCGCGCCCCGGCTGTCGTTCTTCTTCGTGGCCCGGACCACCCTGCTGGAGGAGGTGGCGAAGTTCCGGGCCGCCCGGCGGATCTGGGCCCACCTGATGCGGGACGAGTTCGGCGCGCAGAACCCGAAGTCGCTGATGCTGCGTTTCCACACCCAGACCGCCGGGGTGCAGCTCACCGCACAGCAGCCGGAGGTGAACCTGGTGCGGGTCGCCGTGCAGGGCCTGGCGGCGGTGCTCGGCGGCACCCAGTCGTTGCACACCAACAGCTTCGACGAGGCGATCGCGCTGCCCACCGAGAAGGCGGCCCGGCTGGCGCTGCGTACCCAGCAGGTGCTGGCGTACGAGACCGACCTGACCGCCACGGTGGACCCGTTCGCCGGCTCCTACGTGGTGGAGTCGATGACGGACGAGATCGAGGCCGGGGTACGCGAGCTGATGGGCCGGGTCGCCGAGTACGGCTCGGCGGTGGAGGCGATCGAGGCGGGCTTCCAGAAGCGCGAGATCGAGGCGTCGGCGTACCGGGTGGCGCAGGAGATCGAGTCCGGTGACCGGGTGGTGGTCGGGGTCAACCGGTTCACCGTCGACGACGAGGAGCCGTACCAGCCGCTCCGGGTCGACCCGGCGATCGAGGCGGCCCAGCGCGAACGGCTGGCCCGGCTGCGGGCCGACCGGGACGCCACCGCCGTCGAGCGCGCCCTCGCCGACCTGCGCACGGTCGCCTCGGGTACCGAGAACGTGCTCTATCCGATGAAGGAGGCGCTGCGGGCCCGGGCCACCATCGGCGAGGTCTGCGGCGTGCTGCGCGAGGTGTGGGGGACGTACCGGCCGAGCGACCGGTTCTGACCCGCCCGCCACCGCCCCGGGACGTCTCCGGCCTGGGCCGCTCGGCCGGGGCTGGTCGGGGCTGCCCGAGGAGTGATCGGCGGTCCGTGGAGTGTCAGGGCGGTTTTTCGGGTAACGGGAGGTTGCCCGGCCCCGCCGGTGGATGACGGACAGCCTGTGCGCGGTCCGTTTGACACCAACTGTCACCCTGGGACGCCCGCCATCCCACCCGGTGGTGCCGCACCGTCACCTGCGCGCAGGACCGTCGGACAACTCGACAAACCGGACGGGCGGCGCTGCTGCCGAGCTTGATCGTGACCGGTGAAACCGTCACGCGTTGTAGGAGGTGTGGCACAGATGGCGGGGTCTGACGGCGGGATAGGCAGCGTTCCGCCCGTCGCTCGACGCTCCTACCAGGGATTTCGTGACGCTGTGCTGTCTGATCACTACCAGAACGAGGTTGCGCAGCGTCACCGTCGGCGGTCTAGGCTGTCCGAGTCCCATCCCATCCACAGTGATCGAGAATTCGACGTGACGAGTGCGTTGCAACTGCCCACCGGCAGCCAGCCGGCGTCGTCGGAATCCGAGACGCCGCCCGGGGCCGGGCCCCTGCCCTTCGGGCTCGACCGGATGCTCGACGCCCGGCTGTCCGATCTGATCGCGACCCGCCGGTTCCTGCACGCCCACCCGGAACTCTCCGGCCAGGAGTTCGACACCGCCGCGCTGATCGCCCGGGAACTGGCGTTGGCCGGCCTGGAGCCGCGCCTGCTGCCGAAGGGCAACGGGGTGATCTGCGACATCGACGGGCGGCCCTCCGGGCCGGTGGTCGCACTCCGGGCCGATCTCGACGCACTGCCGCTGACCGACGTCAAGGACGTACCCTATCGGTCCACGGTGGACGGAGCCTGCCACGCCTGCGGGCACGACGTGCACACCACCGTGCTGCTCGGGGTCGGACTGCTGCTGGCCCAGCTCGCCCGGCGGGGCAAGCTGGACGGGCGGGTCCGGCTGATCTTCCAGCCGGCCGAGGAGATCCTGCCCTGCGGCTCGCTGGAGGTCATCGAGGCCGGCGGACTGACCGACGTGACCCAGATCTTCGCCCTGCACTGCGACCCGAACCTGCCGGTCGGCCGGGTCGGCCTCCGGGTCGGCCCGATCACCGCGGCGGCGGACAACATCACCGTCCGGCTCGGCGGACCCGGCGGACACACCGCCCGGCCACACCTGACCGTGGACCTGGTCGACGCGCTGGGCCGGCTGGTCACCGAGGTACCGGCGCTGGTCAACCGCCGGGTTCCGGCGAACAGTGGACTGCTGCTGGTCTTCGGACAGGCCTCCGCCGGTACCCAGTACAACGTCATCCCGAACGAGGCGATGGCGGCCGGCACGCTGCGGGTGCTGGACCGGGACACCTGGGACCAGGCGCCGAAGATCGTCGCGCAGGTGGTCCGGGACGTGATCGCCCCGACCGGCGCCACCGTGGACGTCGAGTACCTGCGCGGACGCCCTCCGGTGGTCAACGACGCCGGGGCGATCCGGGTGCTGGCCGCCGCGACGGCCGCGTCGGCCGGCCCGGCCGCTGTCGCCGAGACCCCGCAGAGCATGGGGGGCGAGGACTTCTCCTGGTATCTGGAGCACGTACCGGGGGCGCTGGCCCGGCTCGGCGTCGGGCGGACGGCCGCCAACGTCGACCTGCACCGGGCGACGTTCGACGTGGACGAGCGGGCGATCGGGGTCGGCGTACGGCTGCTGGTGCAGACCGCGCTCAAGGCGCTGGCGGACTGATCCACCGGCACCGTACGCCGCCCGAACGAAAGGCCCGGACCCGCAACGGCAAGGACTCAGCCGGGCGGGGCCGGCGCCTGGGTCGGGACCGTGGGCGTGCCCCGGGGCGGAGTCGGCGGAGCCGGTGGAGTCGGCCGGGAGCGGCCCCGGAACCGGCGGACCAGCCAGACCACACCGAACGCCGGCAGGCCCAGCGCGACGGCCCACGGCAGCAGCGCACCCAGCACGGTCAGCAGAATCCGCAGCGACACGACGAACGCCTTCCAGCCGCCCTTCAGCCCGGCCAGGAACCCGGTCGCCGGCTCGTCGTCCTCCGGCGCCTGCGCGTTCGGGCCGAGCAGTACGGCGGTGACCGTGGAGAGCGCGGTCAGGTCAGCCAGCCGGCGCTTCTTCGCCTCCAGCGAGGCGAGGTCCGCCTCCCGCTTGGCCAGCTCGCTCTCCAGCATCACCAGGTCCGACAGGGACTTCGCCTGGGCCAGCAGCCGCCGGCCGCTCTCCACCCTCGCCCGCTGGGTGGCGATCCGGGCGTCCAGGTCGAGGGTCTCCTCGGTGACGTCGTCGGTCTTCACGTCCCGACGCAACTGCTCGCCGAGCCGGGCGACCTCGTCCACCACCGCGGCGAACCGGTCGGCCGGGACCCGCAGTTGCAGGGTCGCCTCGGAACGGGACGCGTCGCTGCTCCGGTTGTCGCCGCCGACGAAGCCGCCGGCCCCGTTCACGATGCCCACCGCCCGGGCCGCCGCCGCGTCCACGTCGTCCACCCGTACCGTGACGGAGCCGGTGTAGACGATCGCCCGCTGGCCGACTCCCAGTTCCGTCGGGGGTTCCTTCGCCGGCTGGCCGGCCCGGGGTTTACCGTCACCGGCCAGCGGCACCTCGGCCACGCCGGGCTGTCCCTGCTCGGCGCCGCCCGCGGCCGGTGCGTCCGCGACCGAGCTGCCGGAGCTGCTGTCCCGGCCTTCGGCACCGCAGCCGGCCAGCACCAGGGTGGCAGCCAGCGCCACCGCGCCCAGCAGTCCAGCCCGGCGGCGACGAGCCGCCCCGGGCATGGTATCGCTCTGTCTGGTCATGTTCCCTCCCGTTCGTCCGCCCCCGTGGAGGCGTTCCGTCAGACGCGCCGCGAAGTCGCTCCGGTTCCGGCAGACTGCGCTGGGGACATCACGATTCGGTGACCGGGGAGTCTCGATGCGACGGTCCAGCTACGGCCACGTGTGCGTACGAGTGGCGGACGGCACCGAGCGCTGTCCACACCGGACCGGTCGGCCCCTGCGAACCGCTGGCGACTGAACCCGGAGGATCGAGAGAATGCCCGGCCTGTCCCGTGACCTCGTCGAGCGGCTCTACGCCGCTCCGCCGGACGGCTTCGTCGCCGCCCGCTCCGAGGCGGTCGCCGCGGCCCGGGCCGCCGGTGACCCGACCACCGCTCGGGAGATCGCCAGGCTGCGCAAGCCGACCGTGGCCGCCTGGCTGGTGAACCTGCTCGCCCTGCGCCGCCCGGAGTTGATGGCCGAACTGGTCGAACTCTCCGCCGCGCTCCGCGGCGCCCAGCGGGAACTGCGCGGCGACCGCCTACGGGAACTCTCCGCCCGGCGGCGGGGCGTGGTCGGCGCGCTGGTCGGCCAGGCCCGGGCGCTCGCCGAGGAGGCGGATTCCCGGCTGGCCGCCGGAAAGCTGCCGCTGGCCGAGGTGGAGGCGACGTTGAACGCGGCGCTGGCCGACGTCGAGGTCGCCGAGCAGGCCCGGTCCGGCCGGCTGGTCCGGGCGACGAGCTACGCCGGCTTCGGCGAGGTACCCCGGCCGCAGCTTCGGCTGATCGTCGGCGGCCCGGACACCGACGAGCTGACCGGGGACGTCGTCGACGTACCGGTCGAGGATGCCGCCGAGGAATCGGCCCGGGCCACCGGCGACGGGTCCCGGGCGGCGGGTGGTCGGCGTGCCGGGGGAGGGGTGGCCCGACCCGGTGGTGCGGGTGGGCAGCGGGCTACCTCCACGGCCGACCGGGCGGCCGCCCGGACAGCCCGGGCCGAGGAGTCCGCCCGGGCCGCCCGGGCCGAGGAGTCAGCCCGGGCCGCCCGGCGCCGTACCCTGGACCGGGCGCTGGCCGAGGCGCGTAACCGGCAGGAACAGGCAGAGGCGGAGCTGGCGGCGGCGGTGGCGGCCGAGCGGGACGCCGCTGCGGCGCTGGCCGCGATCGAGTCCGAACTCGCCGAACTGGAACGACGCAGGGCCGTAGCCGAACAGGACTCCGGGCGGCGCAAACTCGCGCGACGGGCGGCCGAGCGGGCGGCGGTTGCCGCCCGCCGCCGGACCGGCGAGGTGCAGGCGGCGGTCGAGGCGATGGCGGAGGACGGCGACGACACGCCCTGACCCGGCACCGGTTCGCGGGCCGACCGGGGCGTGCCCGGCGAGTCGTCCGGCGCGGCTGAGGGCCGGGGCTGCCGAAATCGCGGTCCGCGGGGCAGACTCAACCGGGTGACGCGGGCGGAACCCGGAATTCAGACCGGAAGGCAGTGTCGTTGACCCCCGAGCAGGCCGCCGGCGCGGCCAGGCCGATCGTGCAGAAGTTGGGCACCGCCTTCATCGAGTGTCCCCGCACGTTGCGCCGGGCGCGCCAGATGGGCATCTCCGGGTGGGCCTTCCTGGTGACCGGTCGGGGCGCGGTCCTCGGCGACGTACGGACCGAGACCGTGGCCGCCGCGATCGGCATCCTCTCCCCGGAGGCGGTCGCCGACGGCTGGGAGGCCGCCGTCCGGGTGACCACCCCGAGCGCCGTGGCCGAGGTCAGCCGGGCCGAATGCTGCCGCTGGGGGATCGACTACCTGGCCGGCTTCCCGCCGATCGGGCGGCTGATCGAGTTGGTCGAGCCGGTCGTGGTGGCGGCCGACGCCACCGGGATGCCCCTCTTCGCGGCCTGGCGCGGCATGCCGGTACCGGCCGACGCCGCACCGGCGGCCCGGGCGGCGGTACTGCTGCACCTGCTCTTCGAGTACTACTCCGGTGCCAACCTGATGGCGGTACGTGCGGCCGGTATGACGGCGATGGAGATCATCCTTGCCGGCCCGGAGGGCGAGTCCGGCGCGGTGGCCTACGGCTGGTCACCGCCGTACCCGCCGGTCGGGCCGCTGGTCCGGCGGCGGCTCTGGTCCGAGTCGGTGGCCGACCGCATCGTGGCCCAGGCCTACGGGGTGCTCGACCCGGCGGAGCGGGTGGAGTTGGTCAGCCTGCTCGGCGCCGCGCTGGCCGGGGCCCGGATGTCACCGCCCAACCTGGACTGACCCGCGGATCCCGGCCCGCGGGCGATCAGGACCAGCGAAACAGCTTCGCGGCCAGCCCACCGAAGAGCGCGATGCAGCCCACCAGCACCGCCAGGTGCAGCGGCTGCGGCCAGTCGCCGGCCCAGCTGTCCTGGAGCGCCTGGGAGGCGGCGCCGAGCGGGGTGAAGTCGGCGACCCGGCGTACCGCCTCCGGCATCAGTGGGCCGGGGGTCCAGACTCCGGCGGCGAAGAGCATCGGGTAGTAGATCAGACTGCCGATGCCCATCGCCGCCCGGCTCGTCGGGGTGAAGGCGGCGACCAGCAGGGCCAGCGCCACCATCGAGGCCGAGCCGAGCACGAAGGCGGTGAGCAGTCCGGCCACGTTCGGCCGGGCCTCGATCCCGAAGACCAGCCGACCGGCGAGCAGGGCCAGCGCGGAGCCGACCAACAGCGCGACCACGGTGACCGTCAACTGCGCCACCAGCAGCCGGACCGGCGAGACCGGCGTGGTGGAGAGCCGGCGCAGTACGCCCTTCTCACGGTCGGCGGCGAGCGTGTTCAGCAGGTTGACCAGGGCGACGGTGCCGATCGCCAGGGCCAGGGTGATCGGTAGGAAGAACTCGATCGGCTTCCGGCCGCCGATGTCAGCGCTCGGCTCGTTGAAGCCCGGCATGGCGCTGCCCAGGACCAGGATCAGGGTGGCGGGGAAGATCACCGCGAAGAAGGAGCCCAGCGGGTCCCGGACGAAGAGCTTCGCCTCGGTGACGACCAGCTTGGCGGTGCTCCGGCCGGCGGTACGGCCTCTGCGGGGCCGGCCACCGGTGGCGCCGGACGGAGCGGTTTCGGGCAGGGCGGTGGTGTTCATCAGAGTTCCTCGATTCTTGGGGTCGGGTGGTACCGGCTCAGTTCGGGCTGCTGGCGGTCGGACCGGTCAGGGCGAGGACGGCGTCCTCCAGGGTGGGCCGCTCGACGCCGGGCACGTCGGCCCGGGCCACCAGCGCGGCCGGGGTGTCGATCGCGACCACCTCACCGGCCCGGATCACCGCCAGCCGGTCGCAGAGCCGCTCGGCCTCGTCCATGAAGTGGGTGACCAGGACGACCGTGACGCCCCGGTCCCGGACCTGCCGGACCAGCTGCCAGGTGTCCCGACGGGCCTGCGGATCCAGCCCGGTGGTCAGCTCGTCGAGTACCGCGATCCGGGGGTTGCCGACCAGGGCGAGCGCGACGGAGAGCCGCTGCTTCTGCCCGCCGGAGAGCTTGCTGAACACCGTGTTCCGCTTCGCGGTCAGCCCCAGCTCGTCCATCAGCGCCCGCCAGTCGGCCGGCTCGGCGTAGAACGAGCTGTACAGGTCGAGTGCCTCCCAGACCTTCAGCCGGTCCGGCAGGTGGCTCTCCTGGAGCTGGATGCCGACCTGGCGGCGCAGCGCGGTGCGGTCCCGGGCCGGGTCCAGTCCGAGTATCCGGAGCGTTCCGCCGTCGGCACGGCGCAGCCCGGTGAGGCATTCGACCGTGGTGGTCTTGCCGGAGCCGTTGGGACCGACGATCCCGAAGATTTCACCGGCCCGTACCTCGAAGGAGACATCGCGGACCGCGACCTGGTCGCCGTACCGCTTCTGCAGGTTGCTGATCTCGATGACTGTCATGGGAGAAACGCTAGGAATTCTGGCGGTCGACCGTACTGCGTCCAGCTGCCCGGCCCGGGTGCAGGTAACTACACCCCGGCCGGGTCCCTGGCCACAGTCCGTCGTGAACGACCGGGGACGAGACTGGACGCATGCTGCGCCGGTACGGTCTCGCATTCGTCCGTAACCTCGCCCTGGCCGGGTTGGGGCTGCTCGGCATGCTGATGTCGGTACTGCTGGTGGCGGCGGCCACCCTGGTCGTGCCGTACCTGCCGGCGGCCCGGGCCGGCAAGCGGCTAACCGACCTCGGGCGGCGGCTGGCCGGGCGCTGGGGCGGCGTCCCGGTGCCGGTCGAGCACCGCCCGGGACCGCCGGTGCCGCAGCGCCGGGCCGACGGCTGGTACGTGCACGAGAAAGAGCTGTACCGCTCGCCCCGGCTGCCGGCGTACCTGATGGAACTCACCTGGCGCGGCGAGGACCCGGCGCTGCTCCGCGAGTGGGTCTGGCTGCACCTGACGCCGTTCGTCGGCGGTCTCGGCACGCTGGTCCCGCCGGTGCTGGCCGGTGCCGGGATCGGGCTCGGCGCCCTCGGGCTGACCGGCGGCACAGCCCCGGTCGTCGGCTCGCCGCCGCCGGTGCTGGCGCTGCCGCTCGGGCTGGCGCTGGTCGTGCTCGGTGTGACGGTCGCGCCGCTGGCGCTGCGGCTGCACGCCCGGTGGACCCGGCTGCTGCTCCAGCCGCCGGAGCGGTCCTGGTGGCACCGGTCGGGGCTGGCCGGCTGGACGCGCCGGCGGTCGAGCGCCGCCTGGCACGCTGCCGGGCTGGCCGGCCTCGGCTTCGCGGCGTTCGGCGGCTTCCTGTTGAACCTGGTGACCCTGATGGTCGGCTTGGGTTGGCTGGCGCCGCAGGTGTCGAGGGTGACCCGCCCGCTGGTCAGCCGCTACCGCCGGTACGGACACCGATGGGCCGGGGTGACGATCCCGGAGCCCTACCGGCCGTATCCCGAGCCGCCACGACCGGAGGAGGACGGCCGCTACCGGGTCGGCCGTACCCTCTACGACGACCGGGCGGCGGCGATCCGGGGCCAGGCGTACGGCTGGCTCCTCACCGATCCGGCATTCTGGCGCGACCAGCTCTGGATGGCCACCAACCCGCTGGTCGGGCTCCTCGGACTGGTCCCCGCCGCGCTGGTCTCGGTGGGGCTGTTCGGGCTGGTCGGGCAGCCACTGTGGTGGTGGCCGTGGGCGGTGCCGCTGGGACTGGTCACCGGCGAGTGGGTCACCCCCTGGTACATCTGGTACGGCGTCACGTACGCCGTGCCGGACCTCGCCGGGATCCCCGGCTGGACCAGCGCGCTGCTCGGGCTGGCGATGGCCTGCCTCGGTGTGCTGCTCGCCCCGGCCCTGCTCCGGCTGCGTCTCCGGTACGACCGGCTGCTGCTCGTACCGACCCGCTCGGCCGAACTGACGTCGCGGGTACGGCAGCTGACCGAGACCCGGGCCGACGCCGTCGACACCCAGGCGGCCGAACTGCGCCGGATCGAACGTGACCTGCACGACGGGGCGCAGGCCCGGCTGATCGCGGTCGGGCTCAGCCTGGCCGGGCTGGAGCGGCTGATCGAGGAGGATCCATCCGCCGCGCAGGCGATGGTGGCCCAGGCCCGGCTGGCCTCGGCGACCGCGTTGACCGAACTGCGGGACCTGGTCCGGGGCATCCATCCACCGGTACTGGCCGAGCGGGGACTGCCGGACGCGCTCCGCGCGGTGGCGCTGGACAGCCCCGTCCCGGTACGGGTGACCGGAGAGCTGCCCGGCCGGCTCGACCCGCCGGTGGAGTCGGCGGGGTACTTCTGCGCGCTGGAGGCGCTGGCGAACGCCACCCGGCACGGCGGAGCGAGCAAGGTGGAGATCGACATCACGCACACCGGTACGGTGCTGCGGGTCACGATCACCGACGACGGCCGGGGCGGCGCCGATCCGGACCGGGGCACCGGGCTGCGCGGCGTGCAGCGCCGGCTGGGCGCGTTCGACGGGGTACTGAGGGTGCACAGCCCGGCCGGCGGGCCGACCACGGTGACCGTGGAGATCCCCTGCCCACTCCCGGAGTAGCGGACCGGCGCGGGTCAGCCGGGCGCGGCGCGGGTCAGCCGGACGCGGCGCGGGTCAGCCGGACGCGGCGCGGGTCAGCCGGACGCGGCGCGGATCAGGTGGAGGCGGTGCCGGTGGGCCGGGAGCGCAGTTCGGCCACGTAGTCGTCGGGCGCGCCGGCCTTCTCCGCCGCGTTGGCGATCTCCGACAGGTACCACGCGGTGGGCAGCCCGCCCTCGTAGCCGGCGAAGACGTAGACCCAGGCGGTGATCTCGCCGTCCAGGGTGACCACCCGGACGTGCAGCTTCCGGTACGTGCCGGAGGACACCCCCTCGACCTCGTCGAGCTGGGCGGCGTCCCAGGAGTGCACGTCGTAGAGTGCGACGAAGACCCGATCGCCGGGCGACTCGACGATGGTGGTGACGGCACCCTCCCAGCCGATGACCCCCTCACCGGCGAAGGTGAGCCGCCAGCCTTCCAGCCAGCCGGTGCCCACCATCGGTGAGTGCGGGCAGTAGGCACGCATCCGGGCGGGATCGAGGTTTGAGCCGTACGCGGCGTAATGACGCACGGCGATGACGATAGCCCGGTGGAGGGGTGGGGGAGAATACGACGGTGCGTGTCGGACGGGTTCTGGACAAGATTGTCACTGGGAGCAGCGACGGAGGGCGAGCACTGTGAGCCGGATTGTGATCATCGGCGGAGGGCCGGCCGGCTACGAGGCGGCGCTGGTCGCCGCCCAGTTGGACGCCGACGTGACGGTGGTCGAGACCGACGGGGCGGGCGGAGCCTGCGTACTGCACGACTGCGTACCGTCGAAGACCTTCATCGCCAGCTCCGAGGTGGTGACCGGCTATCGGGACACCGAGGAGTTCGGGGTGCACTCGGACGGGCTGGACGCGATCACCGTCGACGCACCGACCGTGCACGGTCGGGTCAAGCGGCTCGCGCTCGCCCAGTCCGCCGACATCCAGGCAAAACTGATCAAGGCGGGTGTGACCTTTGTCTCCGGTCGGGCCCGGCTCGGCGAGGACACCCTCGGTCACACCCACCGGGTGCTGGTGACCCCGTCGGGCGGTGACTCCGCGTATTCGATGGACGCCTCGACCGTGCTGATCGCCACCGGTGCCACCCCGAGGGTGCTGCCCACCGCGGTACCGGACGGCGAGCGGATCCTGACCTGGCGCCAGGTGTACGACCTGCCCCAACTGCCGGAACGGCTGATCGTGATCGGCTCCGGCGTCACCGGTGCCGAGTTCGCCAGCGCGTACCTGGCGATGGGCGTCGAGGTGACCCTGGTCTCCAGTCGGGACCGGGTGATGCCGCACGAGGACCCCGACGCCGCGATGGCGATAGAGCAGGTCTTCCGGTCCCGGGGGATGGAGATCCTCAACAACAGCCGGGCGAACGCGGTGCGGCGTGCCGGCGACGGGGTGGAGGTCGAGCTCGCCGACGGCCGTGTGGTGTCGGGCTCGCACGCGCTGATGGCGGTCGGCTCGGTCCCCAACACCGCCGACCTCGGCCTGACCGAGTACGGCGTCACGGTGGCACCCGGCGGCTACGTCAGCACCGACCGGGTCTCCCGGACCAACGTGCCCGGCATCTACGCCGCCGGTGACTGCACCGGGGTACTGCCGCTGGCCAGCGTCGCCGCCATGCAGGGCCGGATCGCCATGTGGCACGCGCTCGGCGACGCGGTCTCACCGCTACGACTGCGTACCGTCGCCGCGAACGTCTTCACCGACCCGGAACTGGCCACGGTCGGGGTGTCGCAGAACGAGGTGGACTCCGGTCGGATCCCGGCCCGCCAGGTGATGCTGCCGCTGGCCGGCAACGCCCGGGCCAAGATGGCCGACGTGCGGGACGGGTTCGTGAAGCTGTTTTGCCGGCCGGCCAGCGGGCAGGTCGTCGGCGGGGTGGTGGTGGCGCCGAACGCGAGCGAGCTGATCCTGCCGATCACGATGGCGGTGGAGAACAACCTCACCGTCGACCAGTTGGCGATGACCTTCACCATCTATCCCTCGCTGTCCGGGTCGATCACCGAGGCGGCCCGGCAGTTGATGCTGCACGAGCTGGAGTAACGGTTCCGGTGCACACCCGTCTGGGCGGCTCCGGACGGGTGGTACGGATAGCGTCGCGGGGCGGTGCCGGCGCGGCTGGCGGCGTACCGTTGTCCGCGCGCGAACCGCCTCCCGCCGGGTCCCCCGTTTCCGGTGGTCGAAGCGGTTCGCCACCGGGCCGCCGGCGGGTCCCGCGCCGGCGGCCCGCTATACCGGCTTGCCCGGCAATCCCGATTCCCGACCTGAGCGCGGCCTCTCCTCGTTCTCGGGCACCACCCGGGGCTCGACGGAGAGGTGTGGCAGGATCCGGTCCAGCCATCGCGGGATCCACCAGTTCGCCCGACCGAGCAGGTGCATGACCGTCGGGACGAGCATGGTGCGCAGCACGAACGCGTCGAGTGCGATGGCGGCGGCGAGCCCCAGGCCCAGCTCCGAGACGACCCGGTTCTCCTGTAGCACGAACGAGCTGAAGACGAAGATCATGATGGCGGCGGCGGCAGTGATCACCCGGCTGGTCTCGACCTGTCCGACGGTGACCGCCCGGCGGTTGTCGCGGCTGTGCAGCCACTCCTCGTGCATCCGGCTGACCAGGAAGACCTGGTAGTCCATGGCCAGCCCGAACAGGATGGCCAGCAGGATCACCGGCAGGAACACCTCGATCGGCCCGCTGCCGACACCGATCAGGTCCGCCGCCCAGCCCCACTGGAAGACCGCCACGACGATCCCCATCGTCGCGGCGGCGGCGAGCAGGTTCATCACCGCGGCGGTGAGCGGGATCAGGAGGCTGCGGAAGGCGACCAGCAGGAGTACGCAGCCGAGACCCACGACGAGCGCGACGAAGAGCGGGAGGTCGCCGCGGAGCACCGCGGTGAAGTCTTCGAGGACGGCGGTCTGGCCAGCCACGTACACGCGCAGGGTCCGGCCCTCCTCGGCGGCGGGTACGACCTCTTCGCGGAGTTTCCTGATCAGCTCGGCGGTCGCCTCGTCCTGCGGAGACGTCGCCGGCACCAGCTCGATGATGGCGACCGTGCCGTCCGGGCTCGGCACGACGGGACCGACGGCGGCGACCCCGGCCAGGCCGGCGACCCGGGTGCCGAGCTGGTCGAAGCCGGCCCGGTCGTCGGCCGACCGGATCTCGGCGACGAGTTGGAGCGGCCCGTTGAAACCCGGACCGAACCCCTCGGCGAGCAGGTCGTACGCCTGGCGGGTGGTCGTCGACGGCGGGTCGATCCCCTGGTCGGGGAAGCCCAGCCGCACCGAGAGCGCCGGCAGCGCGAGCACCACCATGCCGACCGCCGCGACGGCGGCGAGCAGCCCCGGCCGGCGGGCGCTCACGGCGGCCCAGCGGACCCACAGACCGGTACGGGCCGGCGCGAGACCGGTACCGGCGGGCGCGTCGCCGGCCGCGCCGGCGGCGAGGCGGCGCCGCTCGCGGCGGCTCAGCACCCGCCGACCCACGATGCCGAGCATGGCCGGTAGCAGCGTGGCCGCGGCAGCGACCGTGAGAAGCACGGCGATCGCCGAGCCGAGCGCGATGCCGGCGAGAAAGCTGACATCCAGCACGAGCAGGCCGAGCAGCGCGGCGCAGACCGTCCCACCGGCGAAGACGACGGCGCGCCCGGAGGTGTCCAGGGCACGGGTGGCCGCCTCCCGGACGCCCAACCCGGCCCTGAGCCCGTCCCGGTGCCGGGTGACGATGAACAGCGCGTAGTCGATCCCGACGCCGAGCCCGATGAGGGTGCCGAGGACCGGTGCGATGGTGGAGATCGCCATGCCGTGGCTGATCAGGCCGATCACCATCAGCGCCGGGGCGAGTGCGAACAGCGCGATGACGATCGGCAGCAGCATGGAGAGCAGCGAACCGAACGCCAGCAACAGGATCACCGCGGCGGCCGCGATGCCGACCAGCTCGCTGTGCACCTCCCCGTCGCCGGGGATCTCGCCGACGGTGGGGCCGCCGACCTCGACGGTCAGGCCGCTGGTACGCGCGCGGTGGGCGGTCCGCACGAGTTCCTCGACCGCGGCCAGGCTGGGGACGACCGCCTCGAAGGTGACGGTCGCGTACGCGGTCCGCCCGTCCCGGCTGATCTGGCCTTCGCCCTCCGGACCGTACGGGCCGACGACGGCGGTGACCCCGTCGATCCGGGCGATCTCGTCGAGTGTGCTGGTCATCCGGTGCCGGACGGCGGGGTCGTGGACCGTCCCGGACGGCGGCACCTGCCAGACCACCGTGTCGGTCTCGCCGCCCCGTCCGGGAAACGCGTCCTCCAGCACCGCCAGCGCCGCACCCGACTCGGCACCGGGCAGCGAGAAGTCGTCGTTGTAATCGGTGCCGACGACGATCGAGACCGCGCCGAGCCCGACGACGGCCACCAGCCACAACCCGAGCACCGTCAACCGGTACGTCACACACCACTGCGCGAGTCGACTCATGGTCGACATCGAATCGGCGCGCGGGCGGCGGCGGTAGCGGGCAAGGTCCTGGCCCGAACCGACGAAAGTCGCATGGCCGCCGGCCAGCCACGACTTTCGTCGCCGGGACAGCAGGAATCGGCACCCGGCGGCCTACCGTGTTGCTATGCGGCGTGAGGTGCTCTACGACGGCGCGGTGATCTGCGGCGCGGTCGCGCTCGCCTGTTTCGACACGCTCGACCCGCAGGGCAGCACACGGGCGCTCGGCGGGGTGACGACGGCCGTCCTGGCCGGCTCCGCGCTGTGCCTGGTGTGGCGGCGGCGTATGCCCGTCACGGTCGGCTGGATCGCGGTGGCCGCGGCGTTGGCGATGGCGGCGGTGGAGTGGACCTCCCCGGGCAGTCTGCTGCGGGCGAACCCCGATCCGGAGGCGGGACCCTGGCTACCGCCCATCGCACCGTTCGCCGCGTACGGCGTCATGGCGTTCGGCCGGGACCGCCGGACGGCCTGGCTGACCATCGGCGGGTTGACCGTCACGGTTGCCGGCCTGACCGCCGTGTCGGGGCAACCCACCGGCCTTCCCCGGTACGGGCAGTACCTGATGGGTCTCCTCTGGGTCGGCGTGCCGGCGTTGCTCGGCAGCTACGCCGCAGCGCGCCGGCGACTCCTCGACGCGCTGCGCGAACGCGCGGATCGCGCCGAACGGGAACGACACCTGCTCGCCGAACGGGCGCGGGCCGAGGAACGGGCCCGGCTCGCCGCGGACATGCACGACGTGATCACCCACCGGGTCAGTCTCATGGTCCTGCAGGCCGGGGCTCTGCGCATGACCACCGAGGACGAGACCGTCCGCCGTGCCGCGGAGAACGTACGCGACACCGGCTGTACGGCCCTGGAAGAGCTGCGTGACCTGGTGGGCCTGTTGCGGGACGCCGATCGGGCTGCCGGATCCGGCCCGGTCGACGAACCGGCTCCGGTCCCGGACCTGACACCGCTGGCCGCCGAATCCCGGGCGGTCGGCGTCGACGTCGAACTGGTCGAGCAGGGCAGCCCCACCCTGGTCTCACCCGTCGTGGGGCGGACGGCGTACCGGATCGTCCAGGAGGCGTTGACGAACACGCGTAAACACGCACCCGGTGCCCGGGCCCGGGTCGAGCTCCGGTACCGGCCCGACGGCGTACGCCTGCGGGTGACGAACACCGCTGCCACCCATCCGCCTGATCCGGCCCTCGCCGGCCCCGGCGCCGGCAGCGGGCTGGCCGGCCTGCGCGAGCGCGTCGACCTGATCGACGGCGTGCTGCACGCCGACCCGGAACCCGACGGCGGGTTCCGGGTCGACGTCCTCCTCCCGGCCCAGGTCTCCGCCGCCGGACGGGGGGAGGCCGGGTGATCCGGGTCGTGGTGGTCGACGACGAACCGATGGTCTGCACGCATCTGCGCGCCATCCTCGGCGCCGCCCCGGACATCGAGGTCGTCGACGACGCCTACGACGGCGCCGCCGCGGTCGAGTCGGTGGTCCGGCACCGCCCCGACGTCGTCCTGCTCGACCTGCGGATGCCCGGCGTGGGCGGGCTGGCCGCGATCGGCCGGATCACCGCGCTGCGTGAACCACCGGCCGTCGTCGTGCTCACCACCTTCGACGCCGACCAGTACGTCTTCCGCGCGCTGCGCGCCGGAGCCGCCGGCTACCTGCTCAAGTCCACGCCTCCGGAGGACCTCATCGGGCTGGTCCGGGTCGCCGCCCGCGGGCACAGCGTGCTGTCGCCCAGCGCCACCCGCCGGCTGGTCTCGGAGGCGGCCACCCGACAGGCGGCCCGCGACCGGGCGAGGGCCCGGCTCGACCAGCTCACGCAGCGGGAACGGCAGGTGCTGGCCTGCCTCGCCGAGGGGCTGTCGAACGCCCGGATCGCCGCGCGGCTGCAGCTGACCGAGGCCACCATCAAGGGGTACGTATCCCGGCTGCTGGACAAACTCGAGTGCGACAACCGCACCCAGTTGGGGCTGTTCGCCCACGAAGCGACGCGGCAGGGCGGCTGACGGCACGATTGGCTTCGCGCCGGGCCGTCGACGGTTTCCGCGTCGACGGCCCGGCTGGAAGCTGTCCGGCCTCTAGCAGCCGGTCCAGCGCACCGCCCGTACCCCACCGGGCACCTGGGGGTTGTGGAAGCCGGCCACCGTTCCGTTGTCGGCGAGAGCACGACCGCCGACCCCGTGGCCGGGTTCAGGCGAGGGAAGCGTCAGCACGCTCTTCCCACGCTGCAGCAGGGAGCCGGCCAGCACGGTGCCGTACGCGTTGACGTCGGCCTGCTCGTAGGCGAGCTGCGGGTCGAGCACCGTGTACCGGCCGGTCCGCAGGTCCCAGCGCAGCGCGGCCGGCGCACCTTCCTGCGAAGCGTGGCCAACCGCCCAGCGTCCGCTCGCGGCCTCGACAGTCACCGACGTCTCGCCGTCGGGGCCGGTCAGTGGACGCAGCACGCCGGATGGCGTCCGCAGCCACGAGGTGACCTGCATGGTTTCCGTGGTGCCGACGATGGTGCCGTCGTCGGTGAAGCCGGTGATGACGGAGTACGGCGAGGGAGTGTCGATCACCCGGACGGTGCCCGGAGCGCTTGCCGGCCACAGCAGCCCGTACCGCTGGTTCGTCGGGGTGAGGCCCATCCCCACGATGTCGCCACGGGAGTTGATGGCCACCACGGTGGTGTGGTCCGCCGGATCGGCCACCGGCAGCAGCTCTCCCCGGCCGTCGCGGTACCGCCACGGCGGCGACGGCACCCCTGTCGGACCGTTGCCGATGGCGACGCCGTACCGGTTGACGTCGATCGGAGCTCCGCCCGACGCCGGAGGGTCGAAGCTGGTGAGCTGGCCCTGATCCCAGAGCAGCACCGGGTAGGTGTCGGTGTCCTGGCGCACGATCGCCGAGCCGAGGATGTACCGGCCCGAGGGATCGATCGCCACGACGTCGCTGCGGTAGGTGTCCACCGGCGCCGGCAGGGTCTGCATGGTGCAGGGGGTGGGCGGGGGGAGAGACGCGGCGGAGGCCGCGAGGGCGGACCCGGACATCAGGGCGGCGGCTGCGGTGGTGACGGTCACTCCACGCAGGACAGCCCGTCGTGAGATTTTGATCATCGGTACCCCTCTTCAGGTGATCGAACAGTCGAAACACGTTGCGGAGTCGGAGAGGGTTGCGGTCGTGGATCCGACAGCGGCCGGCTGCAACCGATCGATACATCGATGGCAATCGTTCGATGGGTGGCGGCTCGGCCGGAGGGCCCGGAAATGGGCTGCGGCGGTGCCTCGGGCCGGAGTACCGTGGCCGCCATGCGCAGCGTGATGCGGGAGACGACGACGCCGGGAGACCCCGGCGTGCCGCGCTGACGCATACCAACTCGTCGACTGGCCCCGGGGCGATCCGCTCCGGGGCTTCGTCGTGCACACCAGATCGGCGCCGTTCCCGGGCCGGAGTCGCCGCCGGGTCCGTACCGATCCGGGAGAGAAGATGCACGACCACCGCAGGCTCGGTCGCGAGCTCGAGCTGTTCCACGCCGATCCGCTGTCCGGGGCCGGGCTGCCGGTCTGGCTGCCGGCCGGCGCCGCCGCCCGGCACGCCGTCGAGGAGTACGTCCGCGAGCTGGAGCGCCGGGCCGGCTACCAGCACGTGTACTCGCCCCCGCTGGGCAAACGCGAACTGTTCGAGCTGTCCGGGCATCTCGGCTACTTCGCCGCCGACATGTTCCCGGTGCTGCGGCTCTCGGCCGACGACGAGTTCGTACTCCGTCCGGCGCTCTGCCCGCACCACGCCCTCGTCTACCGGGCCCGGGGAAGGTCCTACCGGGAACTGCCGCTGCGCATCGCCGAGTTGGGCGGGATGTACCGGCCGGAGCGGTCCGGGGTGCTCGGCGGACTCAGCCGGGTGCGCGCGATCTCGCTCAACGACGCGCACAATTTCTGCGCCCCCGAGCAGGTCGGCGCCGAGGTCGTCGAGGTGCTGGACCTGATCCGCGCCGCACACGCCGCGCTCGGGGTACGCCCGGCGGGATTCCGGCTGTCGCTGCGCGGACCGGGCGAGAAGTACGTCGGTGACGACGAGGAGTGGCAGCGGGCCGAGGACCTGCTCCGGGCGGCGCTGGTCGGCCTCCCCTACGTCGAGGCGCCGGGGGAGGCGGCGTTCTACGGGCCGAAGATCGACATTCAGGTGCGGGACGTGGCCGGCCGGGAGTCGACCCTCTCCACCATCCAGCTCGACTTCGACAAGCCGGCCCGGTTCGACCTCTGCTACACCGACGCCCGGGGGCGGCGGGCGCGGCCGGTGATGGTGCACCGGAGCCTGGTCGGCAGCATGGAGCGACTCTTCGCGTACCTGATCGAGGTGCACGCCGGAGCCTTCCCGGCCTGGTACGCCCCGGTCCAGGTGCAGGTCCTGCCGGTCGGGCCGGAGCAGGTGGCGGCGGCGGAGGCGTTCCGGCGGGACTGCGTACTCGCCGGGCTGCGGGCCGAGCTGGTCGTCGACGGATCGCTCGGCGCCCGGGTCCGGGCGGCCGCCCGGCGCCGGGTTCCGTACGCGGCGGTGCTCGGTGCCCGGGAGGTGTCGGCCGGGCAGGTGGCGCTGCGGCTGCGGGACGGTCGGTCGGTGGAGCCGATGTCCGCGCCGGACGCGCTGCGGCTGGTCACCGGGATCGTGCTCGGCCGCTCGGCGGAGCTGCTGCCCTGAATCGCGCCGGAGCTCCCGGCCCCCGGACCAGGGGTGGTTCGGTCGGGCCGGAGTTCGGTGCGGCCCCCGGTCAGTGGGGGAGAAGGAGCACGAGCAGGGCGACGCCGACGTAGAGCACCTGTTGGGCCGTGCGGATGCCGAGCGGGGTGACCGGTCGGCCGGCCAGGGTCAGCTTGCGGCGGGCGGCGGAGACGTTGGCCGGGAACATCGCGATCATCAGTAGTGCCAACCCACCCGCGACCCAGCGGGAGCTGGCCGGAACGAGTAGCCCGACCACGCCGGCCAGCTCCAGTACGCCGGTCACGGTGACCAGCAGGGCGGGCCTGGGCAGTGCCGGCGGCACCATCGCGATCAGGTCGCGGCGGTGGCTCGGTGTGAAGTGCGCAGCCCCGGTGAGCAGCAACATCAGTGCCAGCCCGATCCGGAGTGCGGGCTGCCAGCCGTCGAGCGCGTCGACGCCGAGGAGTCCGGCGAGTCGAGCGACGAGCGAGCCGGCGAGGAGGGCGATCAGCGGCGCCATGGTGGGTCGTCCATCCGACGTCGGGAACTTGTCACTATCAAGATTGCCTGACGGGCGGCATCTTGTCAATAGAAAGATATGCTGTCGGGTATGACCGAGGAGGATGCCGCAGGGCGGCCCTACCATCACGGAAACCTGCGCCGCGCGCTGCTGACCGCGGCGGCGACCGCGATCGAGGACTCCGGTCCCGCCGGGCTCAGCCTGCGCGACCTGGCCCGCCGGGCGGGCGTCTCGCACGCCGCACCGGCGCACCACTTCGGCGACAAGGCCGGGCTGCTGACGGCGTTCGCCACCGAGGGATTCGAGATGCTGGCCGACACGTTGGCCCGGGTCGGAGAGGAGTCCGGCGGCAGTCTGCTCGAACTCGGCGTCGGCTACGTCATGTTCGCGGTGCGCCATCGCGCCCACTTCGAGGTGATGTTCCGGCCGGAACTCTTCCACCGCGACGACGCCGGGCTCACCGCCGCCCAACAACGGACCCGGGCGGCCCTCCGGGCCGGGGTTGCCGGGCTCCCGGCGGCGCCGGTCGGCCCGGCGGCCGCAGAGTCCGAGCTGGCCGCCTGGTCGATCGCGCACGGCTTCGCCACCCTGTGGCTCGGCAGGGCGCTCCGAACCGACCAGATCGGCGAAGATCCGGAGGCCGCCGCCAGGCTCGTGCTCAGCCGACTCTTCGCGCCCCTCGGCTGAGCGGCCGGGACCGGTGCCACCTCACCGGTGAGTGGCCGCGCCCACCGGGTGCTGGGCGGCGTTCACCAGTTGGTGGGCAGCGGCATCCCCTCGGTGTAGCCGGCGGCGCTCTGCACCCCGACCACCGCGTTGGCGTGGAACTCCGCGAGATCGGCCGCCCCGGCGTACGTGCACGCGCTGCGTACCCCGGCGACGATCTCGTCGATCAGGTCCTCCACGCCCGGCCGGTTCGGGTCGAGATACATCCGGGCGCTGGAGATCCCCTCCTCGAAGACCGCCTTCCGAGCCTGGTCGTACGGGCTGTCCTCGGCGGTACGCGCGCTGACCGCCCGGGACGACGCCATGCCGAAGCTCTCCTTGTAACGCCGTCCGTCGGCATCGGTGTAGAGGTCACCGGGGGACTCGTAGGTGCCGGCGAACCAGGTGCCGATCATCACGTTCGACGCCCCGGCGGCCAGAGCCAGGGCGACATCGCGCGGGTGGCGCACCCCGCCGTCGGCCCAGACGTGCCGGCCCAGTTCGCGGGCGGCGGCGGCGCAGTCGAGTACCGCGGAGAACTGTGGCCGGCCGACCCCGGTCATCATCCGGGTGGTGCACATCGCCCCCGGCCCCACGCCGACCTTGACGATGTCCGCCCCCGCCTCGACCAGGTCGCGTACCCCGTCGGCGGTGACCACGTTGCCGGCGGCCACCGGCACCGGCGGATCGAGGCTGCGTACCGCCCGCAGTGCCCGGAGCATCCGTTCCTGGTGGCCGTGCGCGGTGTCCACCACCAGGGTGTCCACCCCGGCCTCGAAGAGCGCGGCGGCCCTGCCGGCGACGTCGCCGTTGATGCCGATCGCGGCCGCGATCCGCAGCCGGCCCCTGCCGTCCAGCGCCGGCCGGTACAGCGTGGCCCGCAGCGCGCCCCGCCGGGTCAGCACCCCGACCAGCCGGCCGTCGACGTCGACCACCGGAGCGAGCCGGCGGCGACCCCGGGACAGCCGGTCGAACCCGGTGCGCGGATCGGACTCGGCGGGCACGGTGTGCAGTTCGGTGGACATGACATGCCGCAACTGCGCGAACCGGTCCACCCCGACCGTGTCGGCCTCGGTCACCACGCCGACCGGCCGCCCATCCGGATCGACCACGATCACCGCTCCGTGCGACCGCTTCGGCAGCAGGTGGATGGCATCCCCGACGGTGTCGGTGGGGCCGAGCGCGATCGCCGTGTCGTGCACCAGGTGCCGCTGCTTGACCCACCTGATCACCTCGGCGACCACGTCGATCGGGATGTCCTGCGGCAGCACGGTGAGTGCCCCGCGCCGGGCCACCGTCTCGGCCATCCGCCGGCCGGCCACCGCCGTCATGTTGGAGACCACGATCGGGATCGTCGTGCCGGTCCCGTCACTGCTGGCGAGGTCGACGTCGAGCCGGGACTCGACGGCCGACCGGACCGGGGCCAGGAAGACGTCGTTGTAGGTCAGGTCCTGGCTGGGCTTCCCACCGGTGATGAACCGCACCTCGCCATCATGCCGGAGGGCGATCCACCCGGCCGGTCACTCCCGCTGGTCGAGTGACCGACCTCTCCGGTCAGCGGAGAGCACCGGCCCGCGGCCGACCGTCCAGCCCAGCCGGGCCGGCCTGCGGTTCGTACTCAGTTGATGAGGCAGACGACGCCGCCAGCGGTGAGGACCGCGCCGACCTCGGCGGCGAGTTCGCGCACCACACCGGCCTTGTGCGCGTGCAACGGCTGCTCCATCTTCATCGCCTCCATCACGACGATCAGGTCACCCTCGGCTACCGTGTCGCCGTCGGCAACCGCGATCTTGACGATGGTGCCCTGCATCGGGGAGGTCAGCGCGTCGCCTCCGGCGGCGGCTCCGCCGGACGCGGCGGACCGGCCAGCCCGCCGGGATGGTCGCCGGGTGGCCCCGCCGGAGGTACCCGGGCCGGCGGCCAGGGCGGTACCCGTGCCGTAGCCGGCCGGCAGACTGACCTCCAGCCGCTTGCCGCCGACCTCGACCACGACGGTCTCCCGGGCCCCGGCCGGCTCGTCGGCCGGCACGGCGGCGGCGAACGCCGGCAGGGTGTTGTCGAACTCGGTCTCGATCCACCTGGTGTGCACGGCGAACGGCGCGGAGGTGAAGGCCGGGTCCCGGACGACGAGCCGGTGGAACGGCAGTGCGGTGGCCATCCCGTCCACCACCATCTCGTCGAGAGCCCGACGGGCGCGCTCCAGCGCCTCTGTACGGGTCTCGCCGGTGACGATCACCTTGGCGAGCAGCGAGTCGAAGTTGCCGCCGACCACGTCCCCGGCCACGATGCCGGTGTCCACCCGTACGCCGGGTCCGGTGGGCAGCCGCAGCGCGGTCACCGCACCGGGGGCCGGCAGGAAGTTCCGGCCCGGGTCCTCGCCGTTGATCCGAAACTCGAACGAGTGCCCGCGCGGGACGGGATCGGCGTCGAACCGGAGCTTCTCGCCGGACGCGATCCGGAACTGTTCCCGGACCAGATCGATGCCGGCGGTCTCCTCGGTCACCGGGTGTTCGACCTGGAGGCGCGTGTTCACCTCCAGGAAGGAAACGGTGCCGTCCGCGCCGACCAGGTACTCCACGGTGCCGGCGCCGTGGTAGTCGGCCTCCCGGCAGATCGCCTTCGCGCTGGCGTGGATCTTCGAGCGCTGCTCGTCGGTCAGGAACGGCGCCGGCGCCTCCTCGACGAGTTTCTGGTGGCGGCGCTGCAGCGAGCAGTCCCGGGTGCCGACCACCACGACGTTGCCGTGCTGGTCGGCGAGGACCTGCGCCTCGACGTGCCGGGGCCGGTCCAGGTAGCGCTCGACGAAGCACTCGCCCCGGCCGAACGCGGCCAGCGCCTCCCGGGTGGCCGACTCGAAGAGCGCCGGAATCTCCTCCACCGTCCGGGCCACCTTGAGGCCCCGGCCGCCGCCCCCGAAGGCTGCCTTGATCGCCACCGGCAGACCGTGCTCGGCCGCGAAGGCCAGCACCTCGTCCGGCCCGCTCACCGGCTCGGAGGTGCCGGGTACCAGGGGAGCACCGGCCCGCCGCGCGAGATGTCGGGCGGTGACCTTGTCACCGAGGTCGCGGATCGCCTGCGGGCTCGGCCCGATCCAGGTCAGGCCGGCGTCGATCACCGCCGCCGCGAAGTCCGCGTTCTCCGAGAGAAACCCGTAACCCGGGTGTACGGCGTCAGCGCCGGACCGGGCGGCCACGTCGAGCAGCTTGTCGATCCGCAGGTACGTCTCGGTCGCGGTCTCGCCACCGAGCGCGTACGCCTCGTCGGCGAGGGTGACGTGCAGCGCGTCCCGGTCGGAGTCGGCGTAGACGGCGACGCTGGCGAGTCCGGCGTCCCGGCAGCCGCGGACGACCCGGACCGCGATCTCGCCTCGGTTGGCGATCAGTACCTTGCGCACGCGGCTGTTCCTCCTCGAATCGCTCCCCACCGTCGCCGGCCGCCGAGGACGGCTGTCAGGGACGTGGCCAGGGATCTTGCCAGGGACGCTGCCAGGGACATTGTCAACGACCTCGGCCGTCCGGCCACCGGGTGGGGCGGCCGGGGCCACCTGGCCCCCCGCCCGGCCGCTCGGCCGGTGCCCGGGCCAGCGGTGGCAACTATTCAATTTTGGCTATTACGCTTCTGGGTGTGTCAGCTACCCGAATGATGATTCTCGGCCTGGTCCGGTGGATGCAACCGGTGCACGGCTATGACGTACGTCGCGAACTGCTGAGCTGGAGCGCGGACAAGTGGGCGAACGTCCAGCCCGGGTCGATCTACCACGCGCTGCGCAAGCTGACCGAGGAGGGACTGTTGCGCGAGGTGGCCACCGAGCAGGTCGGCGCCCGCCCGGCCCGGGTCACGTACGGGATCACGCCGAAGGGCGAGGATGAGTTCCAGGGCCTGCTCAGAGGAAACTGGTGGAACCTCGGCGAGGTGGTCGACCCGTTCTTCGCGGCCTTCTCCTTCCTGCCGGCGTTGCCCCGGGAGGAGGCGTCCGCAGCGCTGCGTAACCGGGCCCGGCTGCTGCGGGCGATGAACGACAGCCTGCGGGCGGCGATGGAGTCCGGTTGGATGAAGACGGACAAGCCGGTCCATGTCTCCTGGATGTGGCAGCTGTCCATCGCCCGGGCGGAGGGTGAGATCAGCTGGTGTGAGCGGATAGCCGACCTGATCGACGCCGGGGTGACGTACCTGCCGGAGGAACACGCGAAGAACTTCGACTGGCCGCACCTCGACTGGGCGCAGCACGCCCCGATGGCCGGCGATCAGGACGACGAGGAATCGCCGGGTGACGCGTAATAATCAATGTTGACTAGATGAGCTATATCGCGTTAGCCTCCGAGAGCGTTGCGGTGGGGCGCCTTCTGGCGTGCCCCGGGGGAAGGGGCCGGTGGGATGCCGGTCCGGCTGACCAGGAGCAGGCATGATCGAGACGAAAGGGTTGCGGAAGTCGTTCCGCTCCCGACAGGGCAGAGAGAAGAAGTCGGTCGACGCGGTCCGCGGTGTCGACCTTGTGGTGGCCGAGGGCGAGATCTTCGGCTTCCTCGGCCCGAACGGCGCGGGCAAGACCACCACGCTGCGGATGCTCGCCACGCTCATCGAACCGGACGGTGGCGAAGCCCACATCGCCGGTGTCGACCTGCGGACCAACCCGGGTGAGGTGCGGCGACGGATCGGCTACGTGGCCCAGGGCGGCAGCACCTGGGACGAGTCGACCGCCCGGGAGGAGCTGGTGCTGCACGCCCGGATGTACGGACTGAGCAAAGCCGAGGCGCACCGGCGCGCGGTACGCGCCCTGGAGGCGTTCCAGCTCACGGAGTACGCCGACCGCAAGTGCAAGACGTACTCCGGCGGTCAGCGCCGCCGGGTCGACATCGCCCTCGGCATCATCCACGAACCCAGGATCGTCTTCCTGGACGAGCCGACCACCGGCCTCGACCCGCAGAGCCGGGCGCACATGTGGGACGAGATCCGCCGGCTGCGGGCCCAGGGCATGACCGTCTTCATCACCACGCATTACCTGGACGAGGCGGACGCGCTCTGCGACCGGATCGCCATCATGGACCACGGCGAGGTGGTCGCCGAGGGGACACCGGCCGAGCTGAAGCGGGAGATCTCCGGCGACGTCGTGCAGGTCGCCATCGAGGGGTCGGCCCAGGACGCCGCCAAGGTGCTGGAAACCGAGCCGTACGTGACGAGGCTGGAGAGCTCCGACGACGGCGGGCTCCGGCTCTATGTCAACGACGGGGCCCGGGAGATGCCCCAGATCCTCCGCGTGCTCGACGCCGCCGGCGTCGCGCTCAGCTCGATCGAGTTGCACCGCCCCAGCCTCGACGACGTGTTCCTCACCAAGACCGGCCGCTCGCTGCGCGAGTCCTGACCTCTCGCCGCGCGAGTCCTCAGTGCTCGCCGTGCACGCCCAACAGGAGAACTGTGATGAAACTCGCCCGCGACACATGGTTGATCTTTCAGCGGCAGTTCCTGCTGCTGGTCCGCCAGCCCGTCTGGCTCTTCGTCGGCATCTTCCAGCCGGTGATGTACCTACTGCTCTTCGCCCCACTGCTCAAACCCGCGTTGCAGGCGTCAAGCGACGCCGAGGCGTACCGGATCTTCGTGCCCGGCCTGCTGGTGCTGCTCGCCATCTTCGGCGGGCTGTTCCAGGGCTTCGGCCTGATCGCCGAGCTACGGGCCGGGGTGATCGAACGGTCCCGGGTCACCCCGGTCAGCCGGCTCGCCCTGCTGCTCGGCCGATCGCTGCGCGACGTGGTGTCGCTGATCGCCCAGGCGATCATCATCACCCTGCTGGCGCTCGCCTTCGGGCTCTCCGTCTTCATCGGGGACCTGCTGCTCGCCTACCTGATGCTGGCCCTTATCGCGCTGATGACGTCGGCGCTGTCGTACGGGATCGCACTGGTGGTGAAGAGCGAGGACGCGCTGGCGCCGCTGATGAACACGATCGCCCAGCCGGTCCTGCTGCTCTCCGGCATCCTGCTGCCGCTGAGCTTCGCACCCGGCTGGTTGCAGGGGATCGCCGACTGGAACCCGTTCTCCTGGGCGGTCGACGGCGCCCGGGCACTCTTCGCCGGCGATCTCGGCAACGACGCCGTCTGGCAGGGACTGTCGGTGATGGCGGTGATCACGGCGCTCGCCGTGGTCTGGGCCGCGCGGGAGTTCGCCCGAAGCGTCCGCTAGCTCCTCATCGGGTACGGGTGGAGCCGGCGCCTCGACGCCGGTCCCACCCGTTGTGCGGAGTTGTTCTGGTGGGTCAGCGGCGGCGGGCCAGGGTGAGGCCGTCGGCGATCGGCAGCATCACCAGATCGACCCGCTCGTCCTCCAGCACCGCATCGTTGAACTCGGCGACCGCCCGGTCGGCCGCTGTCTCCGGGGCCAGGATCCGACCGCCTCGGAGCACGTTGTCCACCACGATCAGCCCACCGGTACGCATCCTCGGCACCAACTCGGCCCAGTAGCGGGGATAGCCCGGCTTGTCGGCGTCGACGAAGACGAAGTCGAGGTGCGGCTCCACCGGTAGGGACCGCAGAGTCTCGGCGGCGGGGCCGAGCCGCAACTCGGTCCGGTCGTCGACTCCGGCCCGCGCCCAGTAACGGCGGGCGACCGCCGTGTACTCCTCGGAGATGTCGAAGCAGATCAACCGGCCGTCGGCGGGCAGACCACGGGCGATCGCCAGCGAGGAGAGGCCGGTGAAGGTGCCGACCTCGACCGCCTGCCGGGCGTTCACCAGCCGGGTCAGGAAGGTGAGCAACCCGGCCTGCTCCGGAGCGATCTGCATCCCGGCGTCGGCGGGAAGCAGGGACACGGTCTCGTCGATCAGCTCCCGAGCCAGGGCGTCCGGCGGGGAGCCGTGCGCCAGGACGTACGCGTGCAGGTCATCGGTGAGCGGGATCGACTTGGGCGGCACTGCTCGACGCTATGTCAGGTTGCCGGCGGACGATAGCGGTTCGTCAGTGTGTGTCGGCAACCGTCTTCGCTGCCCTCGTCACTGCCGTCTCGGAGCCGGCCCCGGGCGGGGACGTCCGGTCGGCCCAGAGGTCGGTGATCCGCAGGTCAAACTCGCCGAGCAGGTTGCGAAACAGTGGCAGGGAGAGCCCGATCACCGCTCCGGGATCGCCGTCCACCCCGTCGACGAACGGTCCACCCAGTCCGTCGATGGTGAACGCGCCCGCCACCTGCAACGGCTCACCCGTCGCGACGTACGCGGCGATCTCGTCGTCGCTGACCTCGGCGAAGTAGACGGTAGTGGCGCCCACCCGGGCAACCTCGCGCCCATTCGACAGGTCGATCAGGCAGTGCCCGGTGTGCAGTACGCCACTCTTGCCCCGCATTGCCTGCCAGCGGCGGGTCGCCTCTTCCGCATCGGCCGGCTTGCCGAGAATCTCCCCACCGAAGGCGAGCACCGAATCACACCCGAGGACGAGGGTACGGAGACCATTCGCGTCCTCGCCGCCGGTACCGGCGGGACGGCGTGGCTCGCCCGTGTTGGTGCCGGTCTTGGTGGCGGTGCCGGCGCCGGTGTTGGTGTCGGGGGCGCGGTCGCTGTTCGAGTGGGCGCTGAGACTGCCGGCTACCGCCCGCGCCTTCAACTGGGCGAGCGTGAGGCTCAGCGCCTCCGGAGTCGAGGGGTCCACCCGCGATTCGTCGACCCCGCTGACCAGTACCTCCGGCTCGATGCCGGCGGCCTGTAGAAGCTTGCGTCGGGCCGGGCTCGCCGAGGCGAGCACCAGGCGAAGCCGGTTTGTCGTGTGCACGACGGCCAACGCTACCCGGCCCGACGAGAGCTGGCCGCGATCGGGCCGGGGGTTCGGTGGGTTCGGTTTAGAAGCGGCGGGGTTGCTGCCGCCGCCGGACCAGGAACACCACCAGGAGGGTCACCACCAGGCCGAGTACGACGAGAGCCACCAGAACACCGATCAGAATCGTCGACCCGATGCCCGACTTGTCCTCCGGCTCGGGAGCCGCGTTGGCGGCAGGCTGGGTCTGACTGAGGCTGGGCGCGGCGCTAGCGCTCGGGTTGGCGTCCCCCTCCAGCGGAGGTACGTCGGCCGTCAACGCCTTGACCAGGTTGACTACGCCGTACCCGTACTCCTCGTCCCTACCCGGCGCACCCTTGTCGTCAGCAGTAGCAGTCAGTCGATGTACGACTTCCTCCGCCGACAGATCCGGAAACTTGCTCCGTACGAGCGCAGCCGCCCCAGCCACGATCGCAGTCGAGAAGGAAGTCCCCGTACCGCTTCTGTAGCCTCCGTCGCGTGCAGTGGTGTAGACGCCTACGCCAGGCGCGCTGATCGCTAGTCGACTACCTGTCACTGATACGGCCGCGTGGTTGCCGGACTTGTCAGTTGCGCCGACCGCTACTACGCCCTTAATAGCGGCCGGGAACTGGATCAGGAGATCACCAGGTCGATTGCCTGCGGCAGCCACGACCACGATATCTGCCTTTAGAGCTGCCCTAACCGCTGCGTTTAGACGGGATGTTGCGCCCACGCTGGCAGATAGGCTGATGATGTCGGCGCTTCTGGATATTGCCCACTCGATCGCTGCCGCCGTATCGTCAGACGTTCCCTGGTCCCTTTTCACATCGCGAATGGGTAGTATCTTGGCTTTCGGGGCGATGCCAAGTGCCCCGCTACTACCTCGGCCGTGCGCTGCTATTAGTCCAGCCATTGCGGTTCCGTGGCCGTTCGGGTCTCCATCCTGGCGACCATCACCTGACCCTCCCGCGAAGGTCGCGGTTCCCCGTAACAGATTGTTGCGCAGATCAGAATGGGGCTCAACGCCGCTGTCAATGACCGCTACGATAACGCCTTCCCCTTGGGTAACCTTATGGGCCTCTGTCACCTTGAGTTGCTCTAGGTGCCACTGATCCCTGCGTGCCTGGTCTGCGCTCGCGGGGGACGAAGGCAGAAGGGTGACGGCCGTGGCAAAGAGGAGCGCCACGGCCGCCTGGACCTTACGTAAAGTCACTGCCTATTGCCAATCGCCGGCCCCGGATCAATCCTGCGGTTGTCGCGGGTCGGCATCATGACCGGGGCTACACCATCATCGGTTTCCCATGGATTATCCGGATCCCAATGCTGACTGTTTTCTTCAGTCTTGCCCTGATTGCTGGTTCGTATGCCAGATCCCGCTCGGACCGCCTGACTGTCACTCATAGAGGCACGACTCAGGCCTGTGCTGGCTCGCTGGCCAGCGCCGAGTGGCGTCTTGCCTGCGCCGTTGCCACCGATGACACCGCCAACTGGATTGATGCGCCTAGCTCCCCCAATTCCAGAACTGGGTTGCGAGAGACCTCCGCCCGGTGGCCCACCGATCAGCCCTCCCGGAGGCATAGCTCTGGGACTTATCCCAGGGCCAAGTCCTGGCTTGTTCGGCCCACTGCCCGGCGGTATCACCGACGTCGGGGGGTAGCCAGTGGGTAGCGCTGATGGCTTGACCCCTGGCAACAACCCAGGGGGAACCGGGGGCAGACTGGGGCCAGGGGTGGGCGGGGGCGACGGAACGAGGCTCGGTGGAGTTGGCGGCACTGCTGGGGGAGCTATCGGCCCAGTGCCGCCCAGGATTGGACCTGCACCGGGAGGGAATGGTGTCGGGACGACGGTGTGGACGGCCGAAGATGGCGACGGGGTATAGCCTACGCCACCACCACCTGCCGGAACCGGCACTACTGGTGGGAGGACTGGTGGGCCGGAGCCGCCCATCACGTTGCCGCCTGAGGCGGGGGTATTCGGGTCTTGCTCTCTGCCCGTTTTGTTGTTCTTGTAAACCGGCGGCTTTCGGAGCTGTACCTGGGCGGTGGCAAGTTCGCTGCTCAGCCCGTACATGATGTGGCGGGCGCGCCAGTTCAGGTCTTCCAGATCGGCTTGAGTCGTCGCCTGCTGACCGGCGGGCGGCCGCCCGTTGTTCGCCGTAACTGCCGCGTCGTACTGCTGCTTGGCCTGCTCCTTCGCGAGGTACTGCCGATGGATCTCCTCAAGATTCCTGCGCGACTCCCAGATCGCCTGGGTCACACCCGTGAGGGTCTGCTGGTTCGCTGCGGCGGTGTCGTAGACGCCCTGCACTGTCTCGATGAGGTAGTCGAGTCGCGCGACGTACGCCTTCGAGGCCTCGTTCTTCTCCGGCGGCCAAGCCTCGGCCAGGTTCTCGCGGTACTGCTTCAGCCGCGAGAGGTGTAGCAAGCTGAGCTCGGAGGTCTTCCGCCAGCCGCTGACGTGCTGCCAGTGCGTGTCGGTCTGCTGGTTCTCCACCAGACTCCACATCTGCCGCACATTATGTGACACCCAGTTGGTCGTACCGGCGAGCTGGCCGGTGCCCCCGCCATCAAGCATCTGGACTCCCCGTGTTCGCCGCGCCACCCTGCGGCGCTGGCGTGTTCTGTGACCCGGGTGGCGGCGGTGCCGCTGCACCGGTTTGGTTCAGTGCGTTCTCGACGTCGCGGACCCGAGCCTGCGAGAACGCATCGGAGTTGTTGTAGTTCTTACTGACGGTTTCGGCGGCGATGGCGAGGCCGCCGGTGCCGTCGCCGACGTCCCAAACCCGTGTCGAGGTGTCCTGCTGGACGTTCCGGTGCGCCTCGAAGAACGACACCAGCTCCGCGAAGCCCGCATTTGGTGCGGGCAGGTTGGGCAGCATGTCCGTCTGGACTTCCTCCATGTGCGGGACGTAGTTCTTCTGAACCTCCGCCAGGAGCTGCTTGGCGAACTCTTCCATTCGCTGGATGTCAGCTTCTATGGACCCGCCGTAGTCGCGCAGCCACGCAGGGCCGCGGTCTTCATCAGGTATCACGTCTTCTCCCCAGGTACTGCGTACTGCCCCACATCAAGGTTAGTGGGTACGGGCCCGCGTGGGCAGCCCCGTCGGGCGCCCGGAGCAGGTCAGTGAGGAAGGCCTGAGACCCGCCAGGCGTCACGGCCGATGCGGGCCGGTATGCCGGACGGGGACACCGTACCGGGACGACCTCTTCGTGCCCAGGTCGACAGCGTGCCGGGTCGGGCCGATGTGGTCGGTCGGGGCCGGAGGAAGATCGCCCCGACCAGGGCGGCCAACTCCTCCGGCGTGGGGGTGCCGCGGACCACCCGGAGCAGCGACTCTTCGTCAGCCATGGCATTCAGGGTACGTCCCCCGTCGGTTGGTGGGCGTCCCAGATAGGCGTGCCGAAGGTGTGACGCTGGTTGCCGTTGGGTACCGTCCACGGGTGTCCAGTGCGCCTCCGCAACTCATCGCTGACCGGTACCGACTTGTCGAGCCGCTCGGCCAGGGTGGGATGGGTCGGGTCTGGAAGGCGCGTGATGAGGTGCTGCACCGCGACGTCGCGATCAAGGAACTGGTCCCGCCGCCGGGGCTCACCGAGGACGAGCGCCGGGAGATGCGCGAGCGCTCGCTCCGCGAGGCGCGCGCGATCGCTCGGCTCAACCACGCGAACGTGGTTCGGGTCTTCGACGTACTCCGTACCGATGGTGATCCCTGGATCGTCATGGAGTACGTCCCGTCGCGGTCCTTGCAGGACACGCTGGCCAGCGACGGGCCGGTGTCGCCGACCCGGGCCGCCGAGATCGGCCTGGGGGTGCTCGGCGCGCTGAAGTCCGCGCACCGGGCCGGGGTGATGCACCGGGACGTGAAGCCCGGCAACGTGCTGCTCGGCGACGACGGCCGGGTGGTGCTGACCGACTTCGGGCTGGCCACCGTGCCGGGGGACCCGAACGTGACCCGTACCGGACTGGTGCTGGGGTCGCCCGCGTACATCGCACCGGAGCGGGCGCGGGACGGCACGGCGGGGCCGGAGGGTGACCTCTGGTCGCTGGGCGCGACCCTCTACGCCGCCGTCGAGGGACAGTCGCCGTTCGCCCGGCCGTCCGCGATCGCGACGCTGGCGGCACTGGCCACCGAACCGCCGCCGGTGTCGCGCCGCGCCGGCCCGCTCAAGGCTGTGCTCGCCGGCCTGTTGCGCAAGGACCCGACGACGCGGATCAACGCCGAGGTGGCGGAGCGGTTGCTCCGGCGCGCGGCAGGCCGGCGCCGGAACCCCGGGATGTCACTGCTTGACGGGGTACGCCGACCAGGTCCGCACGGCCCCCGCGAACCGGGCGAACCGCGTACCCGGATCGTGCCGTTGCCGTCGCCCCGACCGGCCCCCGCCACCCCGCCGACCGCCGCGCCCCCTGCTGGCTCGGTGCCGCCGGCCTCCGAGACGACCAAGCTGCCGGCCGCTCCTCCGCCGGTCGCGGAGACCACGAAGCTGCCGGCTGCCGAGACGACGAAGCTGCCTGCCCCGCCAGCGGAGGAGGAGCCGGCGGCGGAGTCATCTCCGGCGGAGACACCGGAGAAACCGGCCAGCTCGGCAGGTGCCCGGCCGCCCACCGAACCGGCCGTCGTCGTCGTGCCCGGGGAGTCGGTCGACGCGCCCAAGGTGAAGTCGGATCCGGCGCCCACGGCGGTGCAGCCGAAGCCCGACGACGCGCCTACCGAGCTGGTAGCCCCGGAGGCACAACCGGTAGGCCAGGCACCCGTCCCCGCCGGCCGCGATATCGAGTACGACGAGGGCGGCCGCAACGGTGGCGGTTTGTTGGCTGCCCTACCGGCCGGCAACCGACGGATGTGGCTTTTCGGTGGGCTCGTCGTCCTGCTCCTGCTCGCCTTAGCCGTGATCGTGCCACTGGCCAACGGTGGTTCGGGGGAGGACGACAACGGCGGCACCACGGGCTCGACTTCGGCCGTTGAGCCGACCGCCGCCGGTACCAAGGCACCAACAACGCCGACTCCGGCTGCGACCGCGCCGTCGGCTCAGCCTTCGGCGACCCCGACCGGTCAACCCAATCAGCCGCAGCTACCGCCTGGCTGGCGCATGCACAGGGACCCGACGAACTTCTCCGTGCCGGTTCCGGAGGGATGGAAGATGACTCGGGAGAAGACCGGGCCAGCGGCGGATGCTGTCCGGGTGTGGTTCCGTGACCCGGATGGTCCGGGACAGCTACTCATCGACCAGACCAACCGGCCTGAGCCTGATCCGGTAGCCGACTGGAAGAGCAAGGAGAGCTACCGGCGGAACAATACGGTCAACTATCAGCGGGTCGGGCAGATTCGTGCGGTGGACTACTGGGACAAATGCGCCGACTGGGACTGGTTGGAGACTGTGGATGGAGTCCGGGTCCATGTCCGTAACCGTGGCTTCGTGACGGCCCCTGACAAGGCGTATGCGATCCGTTGGGACACCGCGGCAGACGAGTGGGACGAGAACCTCCCCAACTTCCAGATCATCGTCGACGGGTTCCAACCCGCGAAGAGCTGACAGGTATGACCTCACTTCCGGCGGGGTAGTGGTGATCTCGACGGAAGGAGGTACGACTGATGCGCTCCCGATATCACGCGACGAAGCCGAGTGTCGCACTGTGGATGCTCGTGGCGATCGGCGACCTCGCCCTGCTGGTGGCGGGCGTCGGAATGGTCGCGCTCGTCGGCGTCGTCACCGTGGCCGTCGCTACGGTCGGTGCTTGGCTGCTGCTGCGGCGAGGCATGCCGAACCGGACTGCGGTGCCAGCCCGGGTCGCCGTATCGACGACGGGCCGAGCGCGGGGCGGCTCCGCCGGTCAGCTTCGTTGAGATCGGGCTACGAGGATGGCGGCAGCCGGATCGGTCATCGACCGGACAGGGATGACAGGTCCCGCTGCCGCCAACTCGTCTCAGGGGTGCGGCCAGCGGCTGTTCAACCGTCGTGCCACCTGCGCGATGTCGTGCCGGTCATGGGCGAGCAGGTTGCTGCGGGCGTCGCGATAGCGCGGGCAGGGCCAGCGGCGCCGGCAGGCAACGCACCGCCACATGCCGAGTAGTCGCCAGAGTGGTGCCGGCCGATGTCGTTCGACGACTGCCATGGAGCGGTCGCGTTCCATTGCGGACCTCCGGCGGTTGCGGGACGCGCGGCGGCTCGCCGGCTGTCGGGGAGAGAGACGAGCCGCCGCGCGGGGAGACCGACCCCCACCAGGTTGCGGACCAGGAGAAATCGGCTCCCAAAACCTAATGCATAAGGTAGGGCAAGGCAAGGCCATATGCACCTTGATGCCTCGTGATGCTTGTGGTCCCTCGGTTCAGCGTGATCAAATGTGGCTGCGGACCAGGGAGTGCATTGTGCCTACCTCGAAGACACAAAAGATCATTAACGACATCACCGTGCAGATCGAATCGGGAAAGCTGGCGCCGGGTGACCGGTTGCCGAGCACAGCAGAGCTGCGAGCCCAATACGGTGTTTCCATCACCGTGGTGCGCGGTGCGGTCAACTGGCTCAAGGCGAAGGGCCTGGTGGAGGGTCATCCTGGGCTGGGCGTCTTCGTCGTCGGGGGCGATGAGTAAGCCGGGCCCCCGCTGGCGTTGGCGACGTGAGCTAGGCTCGCTCGGATGTCAGTGGACGGCGTGACAGACCTCTGGGACAAGCTCTTCGGGGCACAACCGGACCCACCCCCGCTACTGGTCCTGATCACCGGGCTGGTCGCGCTCACCGTCGTACTCACCCGGGTGCCCTGGCGGGTCGGGCGCAATGCCATCACCATCGCGCACGAGGGCGGGCACGCGCTCGCGGCGGTACTCACCGGACGCCGTCTCCAGGGCATCCGGCTGCATTCGGACACCTCCGGGTTGACCCTGTCGGCGGGTCGGCCGACCGGCCCCGGAATGATTTTCACCCTGCTGGCCGGCTATCTCGCACCCTCGCTGATCGGACTGGCCGGTGCCTGGGTGCTCGGCGGAAACCGGATCACCCTGCTGCTCTGGGTCGCGGTCGCGCTGCTGCTCGCCATGCTGGTGATGATCCGCAACGTCTTCGGCATCATCTCGATCGTGGTCACCACCGGGGTCGTACTCGGAGTCTCCTGGAAGGCCTCGCCGGACGTCCAGGCCGCGTTCGCGTACACCGGGGTCTGGTTCCTGCTGCTCGGCGGCGTACGGCCGGTCGGTGAACTCCAGACGCTGCGTCGGCGGGGCCAACTGCCGCAGTCGGACGCGGACCAGCTCGCCTGGCTCACCCGGGTGCCCGGCGTGGCCTGGGTCGGGGTCTTCGGCGCGGTCAACCTGGTCGCCCTGCTCGCCGGAGCCGCCCTGCTCACCGGCCCGATACTGACTTCCGCCAGCCTGCCCGGTTGACGGGTCGGAGCCGGGACGCTCCACCAGCCCGTTGCGAACATCTGGGGCAGCCCGGGATGCTCGGCACTATCGGCGCCGGAGAAAGGCGTACACGACCCGACTGCTGCCGAACTCGGCGACGTTCAGCAGCTCCCAACCGTACGGGGCGAGCGTCTCCGCGGCCATCATGGCGTACGTCACGGGCTCCTGGCCGACCCCACGCCGCGCCGCGATCGCGAGATGCCGATACGGGTACGCTCGCAGCTCGGCGAGGTTGGTAAGCACCAGCTCCGCGCTGACCGTGCGGCTCCGCGCGATCGTTTCCAGCGTCTCCCGGTTAGGCATGCCCGACACCCTAGCCAGGACGGGCGGCGCTCGGGTGGAAGGTGAAATCCGGCGCTGACCGGGGGACGGGTACCTTGTGGACATGGGTCAGGCATCTCGTACGTGCCGAAACGCGTCTCCCGGCCGAGGTCGGGGTGGGGCGCAGCTGGCTGGGCTGGCGGTGCTCGCCGGGCTCCTCACCGCTACCGCCTGCACCACCGGTCCGGCGGAGCCGACGGCGGCACCCAGCCCGCCGGCCGGCACGGAGTCCGTACCGAACACCAGCGCCACGCCCGATGGGCCCGGCCGGACGTACGACGCGGTGGGGTTGGACCTCTGTGCCCGGACCAGCCTGGCGCCGCTGGCGGATCTTTCGCTGACGGTACAGCAGAAGATCCCCAAGCAGCCCACCTCAGCCCCGGGTGCGGCCTGTCTCTTCGAGTTCCGTGCCCGTGGCGGCCATGAGGCGAGTCTGCTGGTCGAGGCGTCGACGTTGGGCTCGCCCGACGAGGCGGGGCGGCTCTATCGGGCCACCCAACGAGTGTCGGGGATGAGCCGGGACGGCGCGGTGGCCGGGATCGGTGAGGAGGCCGAGGGCTTCACCGAGCAGTCGGAGTCCGGTGCGAAGCGGTCCGAATACATGATCCACTCGCGGGCTGGCAACCTGGTGCTCAAGGTGTGGCTCGCGGTGGGGGGTACGGAGTTCACTCCGAAGGACGTCCTGGCGGCGAAGGTGAAGCAGCTGCTGACCGCGACGCTCGCCGAAGTACCCTGACCCGTCCTCGGCCGAGCGTCGCCGTCGCCGTCAGTCCTCGACGAGCGTCGCCAGCGTCAGCCGCGTACCGCCTCGGGCCACTTTCCGCCGGGGAGCTTCGAGTGGTCACCGACCTGGGTGGCCAGATCCCGGATGTTGCCGAGCGCGTCGACGAACCGCTGACCGACCGTGAGTAGGGTGTTCAGACCCGACTCGACCAGGCTGCCCACCGCGTCGCCGAGGGTCTCCACCACCAGGGGAATCGTGATGACCCCACCGGCCTCGGCAGCCGCCTCGACGATCCGCTTGGCCAGACCTGTCACGATTTTGGCCAGCTCGACCGCGAAGTCGACGTTCGCCTTGGCGATCTTGAACAGCCACTGGCTGATGAACTCGGCCTTTCCGACGGCCTCGTCGACCGCGGCCTTCTGCTGCCCGGCCTTCCGGGTGTATGCCGACGCGGCGTCGCCGCTCCACCGGACCAGGTCCTCGTCCCGTGGTTCCGTGGTGCTGAACGAGAGCTCGGAGACCGGCGTCTTCACCTGCTTGACCCACTGGAAGCTGATATTGATCAGCGAGAGCACCGGTGTCTGGTGCTCGAGCGCGTACTTGACCTTTTCGAGCACCTTGCCCAGGGCATCGCGGACGGCGTCGAGCTTGCTCTTGATCCACCACAGGGCCGCCGCGCCGAGCGCCCAGGCCCACTTGTTGACCTTGCTTACCAGGTCGTTGAAGCCGTCGACGGCTTTCTTGATTCCGTCGCGGATCTGGTTGAACGCGGTGTTGAACGGGCCGGTGTACTCGGCCGGATCACCAATCCCCGGTGGCGCCACTTCGGTTCCTCTCCCCTTACGCTGTGTAGATCTCGTTCAGATTGAGTGCGACGACCTCGTCTGCCCGGTCATACGCGTCGGCGATACGGTCGAGTGCCAAGCCGAGCTGCTCGAACTCGGTCACCGCGCCGGCGAGCACGGTCTCCATGAACGACTGGAAGCCGTTGTACGCGGCGGAGTGCCCCCCGGCGTTGGCGTCGCCGATGAAGAACGCCGACATGCTCAGGTCGAGCCCGCCTACCGCAGCCTTGATCGGCTCCATCTGGTCGGAGAGCTGCTTCCACTTCTTGCCTTCGTTGTAGACCGCCCGGGTGATGACGCTCACCTCTGACATGGCGATTCTGCCTCTCGGTCGAGCCGGATCAGTTCTCGGTGGCCTCGGCGGCGGCTCGGAACAGGGCCAAAGCCGCCAGACGCAACTGCTCGGTACTGGCGTTCCGGATGCTCTGTGGATCGCCGGTGATCGTGGTGACCCCACCGCCGTTGATCCGTGCGGTGAGGTGCCCCTCCGGGCTGGTCAGAATCTTCTCCCGGCTCTCCCGGAACTCGATGTCCGTGCTGATCTGGTCCAGACGCCGGAGCTGCTCGTCGATGTCCTCGATCGCCTGCCAGGTCTGGCTGAGCCAGTCCCGCTCGTCCACCGGACCGGGTGCCGGTGGCTCGGGCGTGGGTGTCGGCCGGCCGGCCGGCGGGTTCGGTGGTGCGAACGGATGCCGACCGATCTCCTCCTGAGCCGCGAGGGTGGCCAGCACGCTGGCGTTGACCAGCTTTCGCACCGCACTGGTGTACGCGGCGTGGAGCGCGGATGGAAAGCCCTCCGCGTCCAGCCGGTCCAGCCAGTGCCGGCTGATGTCGACGCTCTCCACCCGACCGTCGGAGTCGACGGTGACCCAGACCGAGTCCGACGGGTCGGCGCCCTCGTGGTGGGCCGGCGGTACGAAACGTTCGCCGGCCTCCGTCAGCTCTCGCCGTGCATCCGCACGCAGCCGATCGGAATCGCCGAGTGAGTCCAGCCTCGAAAGTTCCAGGTTGTCGTCGCGGCCGTATTGTTCTCGCACAGCGCGTCCCCGTTGTTCGGTTGTCCACAGGTGACCTGGTACTCGACGTCGAGTCGGCGGACATGGACGTCGGTCAGCTGACCGGTGGCAGGTCGACGCACAGGTTAGCGTATCGGCCATCGATCTCGCGTCCGGCAAGGTCCAGCCGACCGAGGTACCGCCGCCCTGCCAGGACACGGTGCAGGTGGCTGAAGACCGTCCCTTCCGGCGGGGCCGGATCAGAGCGGGATGTTGCCGTGCTTCTTGGCCGGCAGCGTCTCCCGCTTGCTGCGGAGGGTCCGGAGCGCCCGGACGATCTGGCTCCTGGTCTCCGCCGGCCGGATCACCGCGTCGACGTACCCGCGTTCGGCCGCCACGTAGGGGTTGGCCAGGGTGTCCTCGTACTCCCGGATCTTCTCGGCCCGGACGGCGGCCGGGTCGTCGGCGGCGGCCAACTCACCCCGGTAGAGGATGTTCACCGCGCCCTGCGCCCCCATCACCGCGATCTGCGCGGTCGGCCAGGCGAAGTTGAGATCCGCGCCGAGGTGCTTGGAACCCATCACGTCGTACGCCCCGCCGTACGCCTTCCGGGTGATCACGGTGACCTTCGGGACGGTCGCCTCGGCGTACGCGTAGATCAGCTTGGCGCCCCGCCGGATGATGCCGTCCCACTCCTGGCCGGTGCCGGGCAGGAACCCGGGAACGTCCACGAAGGTGAGTACCGGGATGTTGAACGCGTCGCAGGTGCGGACGAACCGGGCGGCCTTCTCCGAGGCGGCGATGTCCAGGCAGCCGGCGAAGTGCATCGGCTGGTTCGCCACCACCCCGACCGGCCGCCCCTCGACCCGGCCGAAGCCGACCACGATGTTCTGCGCGTAGAGCGGCTGGACCTCCAGGAAATCCCCGTCGTCGACGACGTGCTCGATCACCTGGCGGATGTCGTACGGCTGGTTCGCCGAGTCCGGGATCAGGGTGTCCAGGTCCCGGTCGACCTCGGTGACCTCCAGCTCGGCCGGTGCGTCGAGGACCGGAGCCTCGTCGAGGTTGTTGCTCGGCAGGTACGACAGCAGCGCCCTGACGTAGTCGATCGCGTCGTCCTCGTCGGCGGCCAGGTAGTGCGCGTTGCCGCTGCGGGTGTTGTGGGTACGCGCCCCGCCCAGCTCCTCCATCGCGACGTCCTCGCCGGTCACCGTCTTGATCACGTCTGGACCGGTGATGAACATGTGCGAGGTCTGGTCGACCATCACGGTGAAGTCGGTGACCGCGGGGGAGTAGACGGCGCCACCCGCGCACGGCCCCATCACCAGGGAGATCTGCGGGATCACCCCGGAGGCGCGGACATTGCGGAAGAAGATCTCGCCGTAGAGGCCGAGGCTGACCACGCCCTCCTGGATCCGGGCGCCACCGGAGTCGTTGATGCCGACCACCGGGCAGCCGATCTTCATCGCCAGGTCCATCACCTTGACGATCTTCTCTCCGAAGACCTCGCCGAGGGAACCGCCGAAGACCGTGAAGTCCTGGGCGAAGACGCAGATCTGCCGGCCGTCGACGGTGCCGTACCCGGTCACCACGCCGTCCCCGTACGGTCGGGTGCGGTCCAGCCCGAAGTTGGTCGAGCGGTGCCGGGCCAGCCCGTCCAGTTCGACGAAGGAACCCGGGTCGAGGAGCAGTTCGATCCGCTCCCGGGCGGTCTTCTTGCCCCGGGCGTGCTGTTTCTCCACCGCCCGGGCCGAGCCGGCGTGCACCGCCTCGTCCACCCGTCGGTCCAGGTCCGCGAGGCGGCCGGCGGTGCTGTGGGGGTCGATGTCGGCGGTACTCGGCTGCCCAGTCACGTCCGCGATCGTAACGACGGTCGGTGCCCAGGCCACACCGCCAGGGGCGGGGGCGTGTGCCGTACCACCCCGACGGCGGTCGACGGTGGCTCCGGCATCCGCCCCGGGTGGGCGTCGGCTCCGGCTCCGGGCGGGGCGTCCGCCGCGGCTCCGGATGGGCGTCGGCTCCGGCTTTGCGGGGTCGGGCCCGTACGCTGGCCTGATGCCGGGATCGCCGTACACCGACCTGGATCGTCCGCCGCTCGACGCGCGGCGGCTCCAGCGGGCCCTGATCACGCCGGAGAGCCTCTGGACCCGGCTGGTGCTGCACCGCGAGACCGGTTCGACGAACGCCGACGCGGCCGAGGCGGCCCGGGCCGGCGAGCCGGAAGGGCTGGTCGTGGTCGCCGAGCGGCAGACCGCAGGGCGGGGGCGACGCGGACGTACCTGGGAGTCGCCGGCCCGGGCCGGGCTCGCGGTCAGCGTGCTGCTCCGGCCGGGCGTGGCCGGACCCGACCGGAACTGGCCCGCCGTGCCGCCACCCCGGTATGGCTGGCTACCGCTGCTGGCCGGCGTGGCGCTGGTGGAGGCGGTGGACCTGCTGGCCGAGCTGGACTCCGCGCTGAAGTGGCCGAACGACCTGCTGGTCTGGCCCGAGCCGGGCGACAGAGCCCCCGTGGCAGAGCCGCCCCCGGCCGGAGCGGACCGCATCGGTCAGGCGGCCGCAAACGATCGGGCGGCCAGCGATGATCACGCGGCGACCGGCGGTCGGGCGGGCAGCGACGGCCGGGTGAACGGGCGGGCGGCGGGTGGGGCGAAAGCTGCCGGGATCCTGGCCGAAGGGGTCTCCGCGGCCGGCGGGACGGACCCGGCGGTGGTGCTCGGCCTGGGCGTGAACGTCACGGTGCGCGCGGACGAGCTGCCGGTCAACCCGACCGGACTGCCCGCGACCTCGCTGCAACTGGCCGGCGCGGCGGCCACCGACCGTGACCCGCTGCTGCGGGCGCTGCTGCGCGGCATCGACCGCTGGTACGGCCGCTGGCGCGCCGCCGGCGGCGACGCGCTCACCTGCGGCCTGCACGAGGCGTACGTGCGGAACTGCGCGACCCTCGGCCGCGAGGTACGGGTGCTGCTGCCGGCCGGCGAGGAACTGGTCGGCACCGCCAGGACGGTCGACCCGGACGGACAACTGGTGCTCGGCACCGTCGACGGTGAACGGCGGGTCGCCGCCGGTGACGTCCTGCACCTGCGCTGACTGAACCTTTTTCAACCTCCCCTTGCGGTCCGTCGGAGCGCAAGGTCGGACGCGGTGCGTGAGCGCCGCGCGGTTCAGGTTGAAAAAAGTTCACTGTGATGCTGGCCTGATCGGTCCCCTCGGTAAAGAGTCGATACCGGATACCACGGTCGTGGCGCGGAACCGTTACGGTCACCGCGGACATACGGTTGTGGACGAGGAGGATGGGGTGGCTTTTCCCGAGGACGTGCTCACCAAGGACGAGCATGTCGTAGCGCACCTGCACCCGCACTGGAAGGCGTTGATCCGACCGGTCGTGGTGCTGGTCCTGGCCGTCGCCGCGGTGGTCGCCGGCTTCGTTCTGCTGCCGTCGACCGGTGCGGGCACGATTCTGGGCTACGTGATCGCGGCGGCTGCGCTGGTGCTGGCGGTCTGGCTGAGCATCTGGCCGTACCTGGTCTGGCGGACCACGCACTATCTGTTCACCAACGAGCGGGTACTGCTGCAGAAGGGGGTCCTCTCCCGTGACCGCCGGGACATCCCGTTGGGCCGGATCAACGACCACTCGATGAATCAGAAGTTCATCGAGCGCCTGCTCGGCTGCGGCACGCTGACCATCGAGTCGGCCGGTGAGCGGGGCCAGTCGGTGCTGGAGGACATCCCGGGCGTGGAGAGGGTGCAGACCATGCTCTACGAGATCGTGGAGGCCAACCACGACAAGCACTCGCTCGGTGACGACGAGATGCGCGAGATCATGGCGGACATGACCGAGGGCAAGCCGCTGCGCGAGGAGTCGAAGTAGGCGGCAGGGACCCTTTTCCGGCTGGCGGTCGGGGCCGCTTCCGGGCAGGTCAGCCCGGCGGTACCGGTTGCCGCATCAGGAACCAGCCCCGGAAGCGGGTACGCAGCACCTCGCGTTCCGGCTGGCCCTGGTCGTCCAGCCGGTCCATGCTGGCGGTCAGGGTGACGGTGCCGAAGCCGGGCCGTGCCACCGACGGCTTGCTGCCGAGTACGGTCAGCCGGGTCGCCAGCCGGTCACCGGCGCGTACCGGGGCCAGCCAGCGCAGTTCCTCCAGCCCGGGTGAGGCGTCCCCGGCGGCCCGGGCCAGCACGTGGTCGACGTACGCCCGCATGAAGAGGCTGACCGTGAAGAAGCCGCTGGCGATCAGCCCACCGTGATGACTGCGTCGGGCCAGTTCCTCGTCGACGTGGTACCACTGCGGGTCGAAACGCCGGGCGAAGTCGACCATTTCCCGCCCGTCGACCACGGTGACCCCGAGGTCGAAGGAGCGGCCGGGCGTCAGATCCTCGAAGAACAGTTCGGCGGGCGCGCCGGTACCCGATCGGCTCACCGTGTCGCTCAGCGGGCTGACGAACGCCGGGGGGCGGCGTTCAACTCGGCGGCGAGTTCGGTTTCCAGCGCGGCGTCGATGGTCTCGGCGAACTGGACCTCGATCGGCTGGGCGGAGCCGACCGGTACCCCGGCAGGTCGGTCCCCGGTGGGCTGGATCCGGGTGGGCTGGTCCCCGGTGGGTTGGCTCCGGGTGGGCTGGTCCCCGGCTGTCGACTCGGGCTCGACCAGCTCACCGACCGCCTCGGCGAGTTCGGCGACCGGGTCGAGCTCGGCCAGGAAGTCGCCGTCCGGCTCGCCGGCCGATCCCGGGCCGGACGTCCTGGACACCCCGCCGATCCCGGTCGGGACGGCCAGCGTGCTCGACGCCTTCCGGAAGACGAAGGTGCGATAGGACCAGAACCGGAAGACGGTGGCCAGCCCGACGCCGACCGTCTTGGCGACGTTGAGGGCCAGCAGGCCGCTGATGCCGAACCCGTACTTGGCCAGCGCCAGTACGCCCAGCTCGATGATCAGGCCGGCACCGTTGAAGAGGAAGAAGAGGGCGTACTCCCGCCGCATTGCCGATTTCGGCCGGTCCCGATAGGTCCAGTGCCGATTCATCAGATAGGACGAGATGGTGGCGACGACCGTGGCGATGACGTTCGCCTTGAGTTGCCCGTCGGCGAACACGGTGAGCGCAAGGGCGTTGAACACCGCGTAGTTGATGGCGGCGTTGACGCCCCCGACGGTGCCGAATTTCAGCACCTCGCGCAGGAACCTCTGCCAGCGCTCGGGTAACAGACGGGCGAAACGCATTCGACCACCTTAAGGGCAGATGTGGGTGCCGGGCGCGTCGACCGGACAGGGCGGGTCGCCGGTCACTGTCGGTTGTGCCCCTGGGTGATCACGTCCGGTGCGTCCGCGGCGGCCGGGCCCACGAAGACGAACCGGCGGTACGACCAGAACCGGAAGAAGGTGCCCAGCGCGGCGCCGATAAAGTTGGCCGCGATGTTGTCGGCGACCAGAGACTTGAACACGCCCGGCCAGATGCTGCCCAACCCGTAGTGGCTGATGGCCAGGCAGGCGAGGCCGATGCCCAGGCCGACGGCGTTGAAGAAGAAGTAGAGCGAGTATTCCCGGGCCATGCCGGAGCGTTCCCGGTGCCGCCAGGTCCAGAACCGGTTGCCGACGAAGGCGACGGTCGCGGCGATGACCGTGGAGAACGTCTTCGCCGTGAGGGTCTCCCAGCCGAGGCTCGCGTTGGCGTAGTTGAACAGCACGAAGTCGACCGCGAAGGCGACCCCGCCGACCGCGCCGAACTTGCCCAACTCCCGGATCAGGTGACCGAACCGGTCCAGAAGGGTGCGAAGCAAGCCACGGCGGGCGGCCGGCGGTGAGGGCTGTTCGCCGGTGGCGGTCGAGGACACGGTTTGAGCGTACCGGTTGCCTGTCGTCCTCACGGCCCGCAACCGGCGACTCGCGGCGCTGGCGCGATCGCCTCCGCGGACGGTCGGTTGCGGCCACGGTGAAAGGAGTGCCGGGAGTGACGTCAGGGTCACCTGGCGCTGTCGGCTGCTGTGAGGATGCCGTGACGCAATGCTGTTGCCCTGAAGGATTTGCGTGAAACTGCGCGTGGGAGCGAGGAAAAAATCGCCTAGCCGCAGCACGTCCGCATCTTGTGCAGTTCTTCACAACCAGTCTCGCTGCCCCGAACGCCGGCTCGGTTTACGCTGACGGAAATCCCAGGCTTTCACAAGGCGACGCGGTCGTCGGTCTGTCGGCACCGCGCACCCTGCAATCGGTCAGCGTCGACCAAAGGAGAACAGTCATGGCCGCTCCGGCGACAATCCGGGGTCTCGATCAAGCTCCGACAAGCCACCCGAAACTACTCGCCTGGGTCAAAGAGGTAGCCGAACTCACCAACCCCGACCAGGTCGTCTGGGTGGACGGCTCCGACGAGGAATGGCGGCGCCTGACCGACGAACTGGTCGACGCCGGCACCCTCGTACGCCTCGATCCGGCCCGTAAGCCGAACTCGTTCTGGGGGCGTACCGATCCTGGCGACGTGGCTCGGGCCGAGGACCGTACCTTCATCTGCTCGGTCGACGAGGCCGACGCCGGACCCACCAACAACTGGATGGCCCCGGCGGAGATGAAGCGCATCATGACCGACCTCTATCGGGGTTCGATGCGCGGCCGCACCATGTACGTCATTCCGTTCTGTATGGGGCCGCTCGAGGCGGAACAGCCGATGTTCGGCGTCGAGATTACCGACAGCCCGTATGTCGTCGCGTCGATGCGCATCATGACCCGGATGGGCACCAAGGTGCTGGCCGGGATGGGAGACGACGCGGATTTCGTGCACGCATTGCACTCGATCGGCGCGCCGCTGGAACCGGGCCAGCCGGACGTACCGTGGCCGTGCAATGACACCAAGTACATCTCGCACTTCCCGGAAACCCGGGAGATCTGGTCCTTCGGCTCCGGCTACGGCGGTAACTCGCTGCTCGGCAAGAAGTGCTACTCGCTGCGGATCGCCAGCGTGATGGCCCGGGACGAGGGTTGGCTCGCCGAGCACATGCTCATCATGAAGCTGACCTCACCGGAGGGGTCGGTGCACTACATCGCCGGCGCCTTCCCGTCGGCCTGCGGCAAGACCAACCTGGCCATGCTGGAACCGACCATTCCCGGTTGGAAGGTCGAGACCATCGGCGACGACATCGCCTGGATGCGGTTCGGTCCGGACGGCCGGCTCTACGCGGTCAACCCCGAGTACGGCCTCTTCGGCGTCGCGCCCGGCACCGGCTGGAAGACCAATGCGAACGCGATGCGCACCATCGACCAGGGGAACTCCATCTTCACCAACGTCGGGCTGACCGACGACGGCGACGTCTGGTGGGAGGGGATGAGCGAGCCGCCGGCCCACCTGATCGACTGGAAGGGCCGGGACTGGACGCCGGAGAGCGGCGAACTCTCCTCGCACGCCAACAGCCGGTTCTGCACCCCGCTGCTGCAGTGCCCGATCGTGGCCGACGAGTTCAACGACCCGAACGGCGTACCGATCGACGCGATCCTGTTCGGCGGGCGGCGCAAGGACACCATCCCGCTGGTCACCGAGGCCCGGGACTGGGTGCACGGTGTCTACATGGGAGCCACGCTCTCCTCCGAGACCACCGCCGCCGCCTCCGGCGAGGTCGGGGTGGTCCGCCGCGACCCGATGGCCATGCTGCCGTTCATCGGCTACCACGGCGGGGACTACTTCCGGCACTGGATCGAGATGGGCAAGGGCACCGACGGTGACGAGTCGAAGCTGCCGAAGATCTACTACGTCAACTGGTTCCGCAAGAACGCCGACGGTGACTTCATCTGGCCCGGTTTCGGCGAGAACTCCCGGGTTCTCAAGTGGATCGTCGAGCGTCTGGAGGGCCGGGGCGAGGCGGTCGAGACGCCGATCGGGTTCGTACCGGCACCGGACGCGCTCGACGTCGAGGGGCTCGACATGAGTCCGGAGAACCTGCGCATCGCGACCCGGGTCGACGTCGAGGAGTGGCGTGACGAGCTGCCGATGATCACCGAGTGGTTCGAGAAGTTCGGTGACAAGCTGCCCGGTGTGCTCTGGGCCGAGCTGGACGCGCTGCGGGCCCGGCTCGACGACGAGGCGATCCGGGTAGCCGCCAACCAACGCTGAGGTGCAAGGAAGGGCCCCTGCACAAAGAAAACGATAAGCGGGGGGCCCTTCCTCACAGGTGTGCGGGTGGCGCTCGGCGGGCATCATCGACGGCATGACGACGGCCGCCGCGACCGAGGTCCGGCGGCCGTCCGCCGTCCGCGTGCTGACCTGGTTGCTCGCCGCGACCGCGGCGGCCACCGTCGCGGTCGACGCGCTCAACTGGTGGTACGCCGCCGACCGCGGCTTCGGGCTGGCGATCCGCAGCGGCTGGGCGCTGCTGCGTACCCTCGGATTCCTGATCCTGATCCGGCATGTCCGGCGGGGCCGGGCCGGTGCCCGCCCACTCGGGCTGATCCTCGCGGTGACCACGGTCTTCGCGGTCGGCCGGCTGATCGTGCCCCGGGCCGGCGTACCGGCGCTGCCGGGGGTGCTCGGCTTCGCCCTGCTGGCCGTGCTCTGTGTCGCCGTCGTCTGGCTGCTCTACCGGTCACCGCCGCTGCGGGAGTACCTGGTCCGGCATCCGAGCCGGCTGGTCGTGGACCGGCGGGGCATCTCCTGGCGGGAGGTGACCCCGCGCCGGCCGCCGGTCACCGGCTGGCTGCTCACCGCCCGGGTCGCCGCGTTCACGTACGGGCCGTTGACCCTGGTGCCCTGTCTGGTGGCAGTCGGCACGATTCTCGACGGCCGGCTGCTCGCGGTGCCTACCGTGGTGCTGTGGTTCGGCATCGGCATCGGGGTCAGTTACGCGGTGCTGTTCAGCACCTTCTTCCTGCTCCGCGGCCGGACCTGGGCCGGCGGGCTGCTGGTGTTGATCAGCGTGCTGGTGGTCGTGGTCGACCTGGCGTTCTGCTGGCTGCTGCTCGGGGTCGACGGGCTGGTCCGGGACGGTGTGCCGCTGGTGGTGGCCGCGGCGCTGACCCTCTACGCGCTGGGCCGGGCGAACCGGGCCGCCGGGCAGCAGCCCTCCACCCGGGTGACCACCGCCGCCCGGTCCGGCTGAGGTGACGGCGGTGGAGACCGTCGACGTCGCGGTGGTGGGTGCCGGTCCGGCCGGAGCCAGTGCCGCGCTGGCGGCCCGCCGGGCGGGAGCCCGGGTGCTGCTGCTGGACCGGGCCGGCTTTCCCCGGGACAAGCCCTGCGGGGACGGGATCGCCGCGCACGCGCTGGACGTACTCGCCGAACTGGGGGTTCCCGACCCGGTGGCCGGTTACCGGCCGGTGCCGGAGCTGCGGCTGGTGGCGCCCGGTGGCGGGAACGTGGCGCGGCGACTGCCCCGGCCGGCGTACACGGTGCCCCGCCGGGTCTTCGACGCCCGGCTGGTGGCGGCGGCGCTGTCGGCCGGCGCGGAGCTGCGCCGGCACGCCGTGCGGCGGGTCGAGCGCTGCGGTGACCTGGTGCTGCTCGACGGTACGGTGGCCGCCCGTGCCGTGGTCGGTGCCGACGGCGCCGGTTCGGTGGTCCGGCGGGCGCTGGGCAACGGCGCCAACCCGGACGGCCACCTGGCGCTGGCCATCCGGGGGTACGCCCCGGTCCCCGCCGGCCCGGTCGAGCAGCGGATCGTCACCTCGGCCGCGCACTGGCCCGGCTACGCCTGGTCGTTTCCGATCGGCGACGGGCGGGCGAACGTCGGGTACGGGGAGGTGCTGGCCGGCCGTCCGCTGCGCCGGACCGAACTGCTGGACCGGCTGGCGGCGCTGCTTCCCGAGATCGACCCGGCCACCGTCACCGGGGTGCGGGCGCACCACCTGCCGCTCTCCACCCGCCGTCCGCCGCCGGGCCGGGGCCGGATCGTGTTGGCCGGGGACGCGTTGTCGCTGGTCAATCCGTTCACCGGCGAGGGGATCTTCTACGCGGTCCTCTCCGGGGCGCTGGCCGGGGCGGCCGCCGCCACGGTGCCGCACGCCGCCGCCGACCGGTACGCCGCCGCGCTGCGGGCCCGGCTCGGTGCCCACCTGCGGGACAGCTCGGCGGTGGCCTGGCTGGCCCGCCGGGCCCCGGTGGTGGACGGGGTGGTCCGGGCCGCCGACCGGGACGCCCGGGTCTTCCAGACCCTGGTCGAGCTGGGCCTGGGCGACGGCCGGCTGGACGTCCGGACATTGACCAGGGTCGCCGGCGCGGTCGTCGGTACGGTTGCCGGTACGGTCGCCGGCTCGGCCGGGCGGCACTTCCGTAGTCGCCTCTGATCGGTACGCTGCAGGGGATGAGTCTGCGCGACCTGATCTACTCGGTGTATGAGCGACGTCTGAGGGCGAAGCTCGCCGGTAAACCCGTGCCGAAGCACGTCGGGGTGATGTGCGACGGCAACCGCCGCTGGGCCAGGGAGATGGGCTACGTCGACCCCAACGACGGGCACCGGGTCGGCGCAGCCAAGATCAAAGATGTGCTGGGCTGGTGCGACCAGGCCGGCATCGGGCACGTCACGCTCTACCTGCTGGCCACCGACAACCTGCGGCGGCCGGCGAGCGAGCTGGATCCGCTGGTGCAGATCATCGAGGATCTGGTGGTCGAGCTGGCCGAGGAGGGCAATCCCTGGCGGCTGCGGATGGTCGGCGCGCTCGACCTACTGCCGGCGCAGACCGCCATCACGCTCAAGTCGGCGCAGGAGCGTACCCAGAACCGGGTCGGCGGGGCGCAGGTCAACATCGCGGTCGGTTACGGCGGCCGGCGGGAGATCGCCGACGCGGTCCGCTCCCTGCTCTACGAGTACGCGGCGACCGGCGGCACCATCGAGGAACTCGCCGAGGCGATCGACGTGGACCACATAGCGGAGCACCTCTACACCCGGGGGCAGCCCGATCCCGACCTGGTCATCCGGACCAGCGGCGAGCAGCGGCTCTCCGGCTTCCTGCTCTGGCAGTCCGCGCACTCCGAGTTCTACTTCTGCGAGTTGAACTGGCCGGACTTCCGGCACGTCGACTTCCTGCGCGCACTGCGTTCGTACGCCAACCGTCAACGCCGGTACGGCGCATAGCCGGCCCGAGGGTCGTGGAGCGGTCCCGGGAGTCGCGGTGCGGTGCCCGGTCAGGTCAGCCGGTGCAGGGCTTCGGTGAGGAAGTCACCGAGGGCCTCCGGAGACTCTATGTTCAGGTCGGCGGCGTGCGAGACCTCGTCGCCGGTCTCCGGGTTGGCCACCGCCACGCAGACGCCGAAGAAGTCCGGATCCGCGGCCTCCCGGGCCCGCAGCGCGGCGAATGCCTTGATATCGGAGACGTCGTCACCGAAATACCAGGCGCAGCCGGCGTCCCGGACCGCCTCGTCGATCACCATCCCCTTGTCCCGGTCGACGGGGGGCTTGAGCTCCAGCACCATCCGGCCGACCTGGACCCGCAGGCCGAGCCGGTCGGCCTGGTCCCGACCCCACTGTTCGACCTGCTCGGCCAGGTGCGGGGCGGTGCGGTAGTGCAGGGCGACGGAGAGCCGCTTGTACTCCACCAGCGTGCCCTCGGGCAGCTCGGCCCGGGCGTGGTCGGCGAGTTCGGCCATCGTGGGTACGAACGGCAGCGCCGCCCCCTCGGTGATGGTCTCGCCCGAGGCGTGCAGGTGCTCCAGCCCGTATAGGCCGTAGAGGTCCACGCCGGGGGCACCGGCGAACCGGTCGCGGAGGAACTCCACAGGTCGGGCCGAGACGATCGCCACCCGCTGCACCACCTCGGTGAGCGCGGTGATCGCGGCCAGTGCCTTCGGGGCCGGCTCGACGGTTGTCGGATCGTCCCGGACCGGGGCGAGCGTGCCGTCGAAGTCGAAGAACAGGACACAGCGCCCGGCCCGCTCGGCGGTCGCCCGCCATGCCTGCTCGGCAGTCAGTGGACGGGTCGGGGGCTCGCCCCCCGTGTTGATCGGCCGCACGGGCGTCAGCGTACCCCGGCGGGTTGCCACCGCAGACGTCGAAGCGAAAACGTCTCACTCGTCGAGGCGGCAACCTCAAACCCTGCGGTGGCGACCCGCCGGCGCTACGGGTGTCGGCCGCCGGCTGGCACGCCTACCGGCCGGCGGAGCTGCCGACGGCGACCTCCCCTTGTCGTCCTGATCGGCGCGGGCGTCCCCGTCGCCGGGGTCCACCCTCTGTCAGTCGTCGCCGCCGAGCATCGCCCGGCGGCCGTGCAGTCGAGGCCCGATCGGCACCACCGCCGGGTCCTGGTTGCGACTCAGCAGGTAGCCCTCGACGAAACCGGTGTTGTGGTCCCCGGCGTTGCGGTCGAGTTCGTTGAGTCGGGTGATCAGGAATTCGGTGAGTGCGGTGATCCGGGCGTTGAGTCGTTCGTGGAGATCGGCGATGACGGCCAGGACGATGGCGGTACCGGTGGCGGTGACGGCGAGCACGTTCACGAGGAACGGCACCGGGTCGCCGCCGTGCACCGTCCCGACCACGACGTTCGCGGTCACGCACAGGGTCAGGGACACCGCCGCGACAACGACAGCCATCCACTTCAGGGTCATGGCTGACCCTCCTTCTGTCCCGCAGGGCTGAATTCGGCCTTGTCCCGTCCCCCCGCCGACGACGAGCCCAAGCAGTACCGAGGGACGTTAGCGCGACTGATTGATTCCTGGAGCTGATTGGTTGGGACTCATGCGCGAAGTTGCGCCATCTGAGTAACTACCCGGCTTGCTTTCGACCTTTTCGGACATCTTTGGGCAGAGTCGGGCGATATGCTAGATAACGGATCGTTTCCCGAATGTGGAACTTCTCCGCGTCCGAGACGTTAGGGTCGACCAGCCGGCGCAGCAGCGCCTCGACGTCGGGATCCATCGGCGGGGCGCTCGGTGCCGGGCGGGACGGGGTGGTCCGGTCCCAGCCGAGCACTCCGAACGCGACACTCGGATCCAGCCCCAGCCCCTCGCAGAACGCGACCACCCGGGCCGCCTCGGGGTCGCTGGCCCACTCACCGCGTACCCAGCGGTTGATGGTCTGGCGGGAGACGCCGGTCCGCCGGGAGACCTCGGTGCCGGTCCAGGCTCGGGTCGTCCGGGCGTCGTCGAGTGCCTTGCGTACGAAGGCAGCGAACGCGATCTTCCGTCCGTGGGCGCGGTCCGGCACCTGGTGACGGTACGGCCAGCTTTCCCCCTCCGGGGGCACTGTGGTCAGTCTGTACTGCGTGCGTGACAACGGCTCACTTTTCCGCCGCGCGGTGTTCTTGCTTGTGTTGAGGGGCATCACGTGGCCACAATAGATGTACGTAGGTGTGGGGGTAATCAGACGAAAAGCTGATACTGTCACGCGTACGATACGCCCTACCGTTTGTCTCGTGCATGAGACGTTTCGTGCTCGCGAGGGTGACACCCTCGTGACTGGAGGAGTCCGGTGACCGAACTAGCAACCCGGGCCCAGGCATTCGGTCTGATCGCCGACGGCGTCGCGGCCGGTCTCAGTGCGCCGTGGCGGCTCTACCTGGCGCGCGGCTGCCGCTACCTCTCGCTCAACGTCGGCGACCGTGCGGAGTGGAACTCCTGGCGCACCCATCTCGGCTGCCCGGAGTTGAGCGTCCGGGTGTACGACGCCGGTGGCGAGATCCGGCGGGCCTCGGTCGCCGAGGTCGTACTGGACGGCTGCCGGATCAGCGTCGAGCTGGTCGAGGAGGTGAGCACCGAAGACCTCGACCGGCTGCTCGTCTCCGATCCCACCTCTTTCGACCCGACCTCCTCCGACCCGGAGGAGAAGTGACCGGGCCGGCGACCGGCCGGCCCGATGTGGAACAAGCTGCGGGACAGCGACGAGCGGAGCGAGGAGATTGCGTGAGCGAGAGTTGCGAGCGAACCGGTCGGCTCAAACCCCGAACCTCCGGCGTCGGGGGGCGACGCGGCGTCGGGGGGCGACGCGGGGTCGGCGAGCGATGCGAGGAGACGCGGTGAGCCCGTTCTTCGTGGTCTTCCTCCTGCTCCTGCTCGCCTCGGCCAGCTATGCGGCCGGGCGGCTGCACGGCCAGCTCAGTTACCGGCTCGGTTACCGGTTCGGGTACCGGCAGGGATATTTCGACGGGGACCGGGGGGCCTGGAACCGTCGACGTAGGGAGGCGCAGGCGGCCATCGCCTCGGTGTTGGCGGTGCCATCACCCACCACACCGCACATCGCCCACACCGTCGTAGGTCAGGGAACGACGTATACGGGCGCCTCTTTCGCGGGGACCGCGACCAACGGCGGACGGCACTCCACCGACGCCCTCGCCTTCAGGAACGCCTGACCGGCGGAGCGGTGGGGTGAGCGGTCACCCGCGAGCACGGTGCCGGTCCGGAAGGACCCGCACCGTCGGGATCACGTCAGACCGGTGACGGTGATCCCACCGGCCGGGATGCGCGCAGGGGGCATGCATCCCGGCCGGTCCGCCGCCCGAGCACCGGGTGGCAGTGGCCGGGGCACCGTTGGAGGTGACCCCGAGCGCTGTGCGCAGTGGGCTGGATGCGGTGCGAAGTCGCACAGCTGCCCGCCCTAGCCCAAGCTGGCATCTCCCGGTTAGCGTCTACGCATGGCAAGGGGTCCTCCCGAGCCAGCCGGCCGGCCCGGACTCTGCGACTGCACGCGCCACGGGGCCCGCATCCGACCCCGTGTCTCCGGGCACCGGACGAGGCGGAACGCGGGTGGACGGGTGCACGCCCGCCGGAGCAGGCCTGTGACGAATCGCCGTACCACCCCTCGGGCCGACGACCAGAACCCGGGCGCCAGCACTACCCCGGGCCGAGCCAGGAGCGGACGCCGCACCCGTACGTCCGAGCCGGCCGCCAGTGCGGAGCCCGCACCAGCCCGCCGGGCGTACGTCCTGGACACCTCGGTACTGCTCTCCGACCCCGGCGCCTTCCACCGGTTCGCCGAACACGAGGTGGTGGTGCCGCTCGTGGTGATCTCGGAACTGGAGGGGAAGCGCCACCATCCGGAGCTGGGCTGGTTCGCCCGCCAGTCGCTGCGGATGCTCGACGAGCTGCGGGTGCGGCACGGCCGGCTGGACCAACCGGTGCCGGCCAACGACGCGGGCGGGACGCTGCGGGTGGAGCTGAACCACGCCGACGACGGCGTACTGCCGCCGGGGTTCCGTACCGAGTCCAACGACACCCGGATCCTCTCGGTCGCGCTCAACCTGGCCGCCGAGGGCCGGGCCGTCACGCTGGTCAGCAAGGACATGCCGCTGCGGGTCAAGGCGGCGTCGGTGGGGCTGACCGCCGACGAGTACCGGCACGGCCAGGCCAGCGATCCGACCTGGACCGGGATGGCCGAGCTGGAGTTGGGCGAGGAGCAGGTCAACCAGCTCTACGGGGGCGCGGCGCTGGACGTGGACACGGCGGCCGGCCTGCCCACGCACACCGGCCTGGTGCTGCACTCGCCGCGCGGTTCCGCGCTGGGTCGGGTGCTGCCGGACAAGACCGTACGCCTGGTCCGGGGTGACCGGGAGGCGTTCGGGCTGCGCGGCCGCTCGGCCGAGCAGCGCGTCGCCCTCGATCTGCTGCTGGACGAGTCGATCGGCATCGTCTCGTTGGGCGGCCGGGCCGGCACCGGCAAGTCCGCGCTGGCGCTCTGCGCCGGTCTGGAGGCGGTGATGGAGCGGCGCCGGCACCGGAAGGTCATCGTCTTCCGCCCGCTGTACGCCGTCGGCGGTCAGGAACTCGGCTACCTGCCCGGCTCGGAGGCGGAGAAGATGTCGCCCTGGGCCCAGGCGGTCTTCGACACCCTCGGCGCGGTGGTGCACGAGAACGTGATGGAGGAGGTGCTGTCCCGGGGGATGTTGGAGGTCCTGCCGCTGACCCACATCCGGGGCCGGAGCCTGCACGACGCCTTCGTCATCGTCGACGAGGCCCAGTCGCTGGAACGCGGGGTGCTGCTCACCGTCCTGTCCCGGGTGGGACAGAACTCCCGGGTGGTGCTTACCCACGACGTCGCCCAGCGGGACAACCTGCGGGTCGGCCGGCACGACGGCGTGACGGCGGTGATCGAGGCGTTGAAGGGGCATCCGATCTTCGCGCACGTCACGCTGACCCGGTCCGAGCGCTCCCCGATCGCCGAGGTGGTCACGGACCTGCTGGAGGACATCCCGCTGTAGCGGACAAGTGTGCCGGTGGGCGGCCACCGGCTGTTATTTGTCCTGTTTTGTGGCGATAAGCGGCGTGACGCAGTTCACAAATTCCGCCTCTCCTTTCCCAAGCGCCTCACCTTGCGCAATCGTGTCCTCCGAGCGCCACCGGCGGCCTTCCGCCTCCGGGGGCGTCGCGACCTTGCCCCCGACGAGAGGACCACTTTGTGAGTCGGCTGTGGAGCCGGTTCGGTGTCCGGGGAATCGCCGTCGCACTGCTCCTGGGGGGCGTCGGCGGTGGCTACTACCTGGGCGAGGACCGGGAAGCGCAGCAACACACCATCGAGGCCGAGTCGGCGCTCGACGCGCAGCAGGCCGAGTGGGACCTGCTCCGCGATCGGCATGCGGCGCACCTGCGGGCCACTGCCGCGCAGCGGGCCGCCGAGGCGGAAGCCGCGCGCAAGGCGGCCGAGGTCGCCAAGGCCGCGGCGGAGCGGGCCAAGAAGGCGGAGCAGGCCGCGAGCCGCAAGCGCCAACGCGAGAAGCAGGAGAAGGAGGAGGCGGAGCAGGCCACGAAGCCGTACACCGGGCCGATCCCCGCCTCGTGCAACGAGTACAGCGGTAACCGCAAGATCGGCTGCGCCCTGCTGCTCGACGCGGGCTTCGAGATCGCCGAGATGCCCTGCCTGGACAAGCTCTGGACCAAGGAGAGCGGCTGGAACCACAAGGCCGAGAACCGGTCGTCCGGGGCGTACGGCATTCCCCAGGCGTATCCGGGCAAGAAGATGGCCTCGGCCGGCAGCGACTGGAAGACCAGCCCGGCGACCCAGATCAAGTGGGGGCTGGGCTACATCAAGGGCCGCTACGACACGCCGTGCGGCGCCTGGCGATACTTCCAGGCCAACAACACCTACTGAGCACGACCGCCAGAGCGGGGGGCCGGAGACCGTCCGGCCCCCCGCTCTGTCCGTGCGGTGCGTCCCCCGATCTGTCCGTGCGGTGGTCGGAGCGGGTGAGATCCCGGCGACACCCGACCGGCACTCCGGCCCTGTTTCGGCTCCATCGTCCGGCTCCGCTGGCGGTCGGCGCCGGAAGCTGATAGCAACGTGAGGGTGACGTTCGACCCGATGTCCCGCGGCAACGATCCGAACCGGTTCGGCACCGAGGCCTTCTACGCGGCGCTCGGCCGGGCCTTCGTCGCGATGTGCGCCGTGGTGCCGGTGCTCTTCGTGATCGAGGCGCTCGACGTCTGGCTGGGGGCCGGATTCGACACCACCGCCGGGATCATGCCCCGGAGCATCGCCGGGCTCGACGGCATCTTCTTCGGGCCGTTCCTGCACCATGGCTTCGACCACCTCTACAGCAACAGCGTGCCGCTGATCCTGCTCGGCACCTTCGTCCTGGCCACCGGGGCGCGACGGTTCCTCTACTCGACCCTCCTGATCATGTTCGTCAGCGGGCTCGGCGTGTGGATCACCGGATCGCCCCAGTCGATCGTGGTCGGGGCCAGCGGTGTGGTCTTCGGCTACCTCGGCCTGCTCCTCATGCGCGGGATCGTGGAGCGGAGCTGGTGGAACTTCGGCGTCGTGCTGCTGGTCGGGCTGCTCTACGGCTGGCAGCTGCTCGGGGTGCTGCCGACCGACGAATTGATCTCCTGGCAGGGCCACCTGTTCGGGCTGCTCGGCGGGTTGGTGGCCGCGGTGGTCTTCCGGCGACGCCGGCCCCGCGACGACGATCCGTACCGGTCGGAGTCCACGTTGACCCTGCCCTGACCCCCGCGCACTCGCCGGTGGGACGGCTATTGCTTCGGTACGTGTCGTCCGCCTACGGTCGGATAAGCACAGCTGTTGATCAGTCCGTGGTCGGAGAGCGACGGTGAGCACATGCGTGAGGTCGATGTCGCGATAATCGGGGCCGGCCCCACCGGACTCTTCGCCGCCTACTACGCCGGTTTCCGGGGACTGTCGGTGGCGGTCATCGACGTGCTACCCGAACCGGGCGGACAGGTCACCGCCATGTACCCGGAGAAGGTCATCTACGACGTCGCCGGTTTTCCGGCCATCAAGGGCCGCGACCTGGTCGCCAACCTGGTCACCCAGGCCGCGTCGTTCAACCCCGAATACCTGCTCGGGGTACGCGCGGAGAAGCTGTCGTACCTGGACGGCACACCGGTGCTCAGCCTGGCCAACGGGGACGTCCTGCGCTGCGGCGCGATCATCGTCACCGCCGGGCTGGGCAGTTTCACGCCCCGCCCGCTGCCCGCCGCCGAGAACTTCGTCGGCAGCGGCATCGTCTTCTTCGTCCCGCACCTGGCCGACCTCGCCGGGCAGGACGTGCTGATCGTCGGTGGCGGCGACTCGGCGTTCGACTGGGCGCTGGCGCTGCAGCCGCTGGCCCGGTCCGTCACCCTGGTGCACCGCCGGGAGAGGTTCCGGGCCCACGCCGCCACCGTCGACCGGGTACGCCAGCTGCCGGTACGCATCGTGGTCAACGCCGAGGTGACGGCGCTGCACGGCGAGGCCGCCGTGACCGGGGCGGACATCGCGGTCAAGGGTGGCGGGACCGAGACCGTTCCGGTCGACACCGTGGTCGCCGCGTTGGGCTTCACCGCCGACCTCGGCCCGCTGACCGAGTGGGGACTGGCGCTCGACCGGCGACACATCCTGGTCGACAGCACCATGCTGACCAACCTGCCCCGGGTTTTCTCGGCCGGTGACATCACCGAATACCCGGGCAAGGTCCGGCTGATCGCCACCGGATTCGGCGAGGCCGCGACGGCGGTGAACAACGCGGCCGTGGCGATCAACCCGGCGGCGCACCTCTTCCCCGGTCACTCCTCGGACGCGGGTTGACCCGGCCGGGCGGCTGGGCCCGGGTCGGAAGAGGGCCCCGGCTCCGCCGGTAGGCCGGCGAGGTCGGCCATCAGTCGCATCTGGTGGTCGAAGTACGCCTCGCTATCCTCGACCACGCCCTGGGCGAGCCGACCGAACACCTCGAAACTGACCAGACCGAAGAGCTGGCTCCAGGCGGCCATGCCGCGGGCGAGCTGCTCCTCGGTGAGCGCGCCGGGACGCTGCTCCAGCAGCCGGGCCAGGTCGACGCGGACCGGGGGCGGCACGGGGGTGCCGTCGGGTGGGGCGAGCCGGCCGGCGACGGCCGCGTCGATCATGACCTGGACCAGTGCGAAGGCCACCCGCTGGGCCGGGACGACGGTCTCGGACGGGGCGGCGTATCCGGGCACCGGACTGCCGTACAGCAGTGCGTACTCGGCGGGGTGGGCCAGCGACCAGGCCCGTACGGCGTGGCTCACCCCCAGCCAGCGTCCGCGCAGGTCGTCCCGGGCGGCTGCCGCGTCGCCCGCCTCGGCCGCGTCGCCGAGCGCCTGGTACGCCTCGATGATCAGCTCGGTGAGCAGCGCATCCCGGCTCGGGAAGTACCGGTAGACGGCCGACGAGACCATGCCGAGGTCCCGGGCGACGGCCCGGAGCGAGAGGTTGCCGCCCTCGGTGGCGAGGTGCCGCCGGGCGACCGCCTTGATCTCCTCGATCATCTCGGCCCGGATCCGGGCCCGGATCGACGGTGCGGACATGCCGCCACCCTGCCACATCCGGAGGTGCCCCCGAGAGCGGCCGTTCCGTCGGGGAGCGGCCGGTGCCCGGCGGAGCATTGGCCTTCGACATGAGCAGCAGTCATGAATTAGAGCACCGCTCTTGACGTTCGCGCTCGGATGGATCAGGCTGAAAGAGCCAAACAGAGAGCAGTGCTCTCGACTCGGGGGAGCTGAACGGAAGGGTGGGGTGGATGGCACTCCAGGTGATCATCGGGGCCGGTCCGGTCGGCCAGGGGGTGGCGCGGCTCCTCGCCGACCGGGGCGAGCAGGTGCGGCTGGTCAGCCGTCGGGGCAGCGGACCGGAGCATCCCGGAATCGGGCGGGTCGCCGCCGACGCGGCCGACCCTCGGCTGGTCGACGTGGCGCAGGGCGCGGCGGCGATCTACAACTGCGCCAACCCGGCCTACCACCGCTGGGCCACCGACTGGCCACCGATCGCCGCCGCGCTGCTGGCCGTGGCGGAACGCACCGGTGCGGTGCTGGCGACCACCGGCAACCTGTACGGCTACGGCCCGGTGCACGGACCGATCACCGAGGCCGCGCCGTTGCGTCCGAAGGGCGTGAAGGGCCAGGTCCGGGCCCGGATGTGGCAGGACGCGCTGGCCGCGCACGAGGCGGGGCGGGTCCGGGTGACCGAGGTACGCGGCTCCGACTACCTCGGTGCGGGCGCCCAGACCCTGTTCACCCTCCTCGCGGTGCCGAAGGTGCTGGCGGGGAAGCGGGCGTACCTGCCGGCCGATCTGGACGCCCCGCACAGTTGGACGTACGTCGGCGATGTGGCCCGTACCCTGGTCGCCGCTGCCGCCGACGAGCGGGCCTGGGGCCGGCCCTGGCACGTACCCAGTCAGCCGCCGGTGTCGATCCGGGCGCTGGCGGTCCGGCTCGCGGAGCTGGCCGGTGCCCCGGCGCCACGGCTCTCCTCGATGCCGGCCGCGCTGCTCCGGCTCGGCGGGCTCTTCGATCCGACGGCGCGCGAACTGCGGGAGACGGCGTACCAGTTCCGCCGGCCCTTCGTGCTGGACTCCACGGCGGCGACCGAGGCGTTCGGCATCGAGCCGACCGGGCTGGACACCGCGCTTCGGGAGACCGCCGGACCCGTCCCGGCGGCGGCCCGCTGATCCGGCGGACGTCCGGGAGTCTCGGCGAACCCGGGCTACTCCTGCTCGGCCAGGGGCCGGCCGTCGAAGTCGATCGCCGAGTACAGCGCCAGCTTCTCCAGCCGGTGGTACGAATCGATCACCCGGATCGTGCCGCTCTTGGAACGCATCACGATCGACTGGGTGTACGCGCCACCGGCCCGGTAGCGGACTCCGCGCAGCAGGTCTCCGGAGGTGATCCCGGTGGCCACGAAGAAGGCGTTGTCCCCGGTCACCAGGTCGTCGGTGCTGAGCACCCGGTCCAGGTCGTGCCCGGCGGCGAGCGCCTTCTCCCGCTCCTCGTCGTCGCGGGGCCAGAGCTTCGCCTGCATCACCCCGCCCATGCACTTCAGCGCGCAGGCGGCGGTGATGCCCTCCGGGGTGCCGCCGATCCCCATCAGTACGTCGACGCCGGACTCGCCCCGGGCGGCCGCGATGGCCCCGGCGATGTCGCCGTCGGAGATGAACTGGATGCCGGCGCCGGCCCGGCGGATCTGCTGCACCAACTCCTTGTGCCGGGGACGGTCGAGTACGCAGACGGTGACGTCGGAGACCTCGGTCCCCTTGACCTTGGCGATCCGGCGCAGATTCTCCGCGACCCCGGCGTTGATGTCGACGGCGTCCGCGTAGACCGGTCCGACCGCCAGCTTCTCCATGTAGAAGACGGCGCTCGGGTCGAACATCGCGCCGCGTTCGGCCACCGCGAGCACGGCCAGGGCGTTGGGCATGCCCTTGCTCATCAGCGTGGTGCCGTCGATCGGGTCGACCGCGACGTCGACCTCCGGCCCGGTACCGTCGCCGACCTGCTCACCGTTGAACAGCATCGGGGCGTTGTCCTTCTCACCCTCGCCGATCACCACGACACCGCGCATCGGGATCGAGTTGATCAACTTCCGCATGGCGTCGACGGCCGCGCCGTCGCCACCCTCCTTGTCGCCCCGGCCGACCCACCGGCCGGCGGCCATCGCCGCCGCCTCGGTCACCCGGACGAGGTCGAGGGCAAGGTTGCGGTCCAGGTTCTGCGGCACCCGGATACGGGTGTTGGTCATGTCGGCTCCTCCTCGCGGCACTGCGGGGTGGCCCGGCACAGCGCGGCGCGCCGCCGCCGGCCTTGTCAGGAATCCTGACACGCTGGTCAACCTAACGCCCGTTCGGGGCCCGGTTGCCCGGATCACGGCAACCGTTCGGCCGTGGCGGATCCGGACCACCCATTCTGCCGGGTACGGCTGGCGCGGTATGCCGGATCCGGCGACCCGGTCGACCGGATGGGCGGCGGCGTCCCCGTCGGCCTGAGGTGGGGCATCCCGGTCGGCCTGATGGCGGCATCCGCTGGGCTGCATGAGGAACGGCTGCCGGCGACTGCCCGCAGGAACGGCTGCCGGCGAAGCTGTCAAGATGGTGGGGTGAACTCCGCACAGCCTGCCGGCCGCAACCCGGCCGACCAGCTCAGCCCCGCCGACCTGCTTGGTTCGGCCGACCAGCGTGGTTCGGCCGAACCCGACGCGGCAGCCGTCACCCGGCCCGGTGGCGGGCCCGAGGACGGCAGACCCGAACACGGCGGACTCGAGGACGCGGGGCCGGGCGACGAGCGGGTCGTGCCGGCAGCGATCAGGTCGCAGCGGTCGACCAAGGACATCGTCATCTCGCTGCTCGTCCTGCTGGTGCCGATCGCCCTGGTAATCGGCTTCGCCCGGGTCTTCCTCGGCGCGGAGCAACCGGTGGTGATCGATCCGACCCCGGTACTCCAGGAGGCCCGGGCGGCCAACGCCTTCCCGGTCAGCGAGCCGACCGATCTGACCGACGGCTGGCGTACCGTCACCGCCCAGTTCCGCCGCGAGGCTGCCGGTGCGACCCTCCGGCTCGGATACCTCAGCCCGGACGGCGGCGGAGTGCAACTGGTGCAGAGCAGCCTGCCGGCCGAGGGGCTGTTGCCGGCCGAGCTGACCCGCGACGGACAGCCGCAGGGCACGGTCGAGGTGGGTGGACGGCTCTGGCAGCGCTACACCGCCCGCCCCGGCGAGTCGGCCCTCGTCCTGCTGGAACCCGACCGGACGGTACTGCTGGTCGGTCGGGCATCCGAGGACCAGCTGCGGCAGGTGGTCTCTTCCCTGCGGTAGTCGTCCACCGTCGGTACTCTTCGTGTTTGTGTATCCCGTTGGGTGCGTGCCCGGCGGGCAGATCCCGGGGAGGATCGACAGTGACATTCCGACGGTGGAGCGTCGCCACGACATTCCGACGGTGGAGCGTCGCCACGACATTCCGACGGTGGGGCGTCGCCACGCTCGCTGCGGCGGCCCTGTTCACGCCAGCTCTGACCGCCTGCTCGGGCACCGGCACCGAGCCGGACACCCCGGGCGCCCCGGGCGCCGATTCGCCGGCGATTCCGACGGACGCCAAGGAGGCGTTGCTCGCCTCGACCAAGGAGATCACCAAGGGTAACTTCACGTTCAGCATGACCGGCGCGGATCTCGACGGTCAGGGCTTCGTGCACGTGCCGAGCAAGAGCGCCCAGATGAACATGAAGGCCGGCGGCGACGAGTTCTCGATGGACATGGAGATCATCTACATCGAGCCGGAGAGCTGGGTGAAGCTGACCGTCACCGGCGCCGAGGACGTACCAGGGCTGGAGAAGCTGAACTCCGGCAAGTACCAGCACCTGGACCAGTCCAAGATCAAAGGCACCCGGGGGCTGGGCTTCGACTTCACCGACGTCGACCCGGCCGGCAGCGAGGCGCTGACCAGGGCCATCGTCGACGTGCAGAAGACCGGCGAGGGCACGTACACCGGCACGATCGACCTGACCAGGGCCACCGACGCCGGCATGGTCGACGAGGACGCGGTCAAGCTGCTCGGCGACGAGGCGACCAAGCTGCCGTTCGATGCCAAACTCGACGCGGAGGGCCGGCTCACCTCGCTGACCATCCAGCTTCCGGCGGTCGCCGGCGGCAAGGCGCAGGAACTGACGGTCGGCTACTCCGACTACGGCGCGGCGAGTCCGGCCAAGGCGCCGCCCGCGGCCGAGGTCGTGGAGGCGTCGCCGGAGACGTACGAGCTGTTCAACAAGTAGTACGGGTGCCGGGTGGGGTGGCCCAGCCGCTCCACCCGACGCACCCCGGATGCCGTCGGCGCACCCCGAATGCCATCGGCGCGGTCGGGTTCCGTCGGGTGGCTGTCGGGGCGCGGCAGGGTGGCGCGGGTCAGCCCTGGGTGGTTTCCCGGGCCTGCCGGACGGCGTCGATTCGCTGCCGGGCACCGTCGAGCCAACCCTGGCAGATCTCGGCCAGCTGCTCGCCCCGCTCCCACAGCGCCAGCGACTCCTCCAGCGAGGTGCCGCCGGCCTCCAGCCGTTCGACCACCGTGGCCAGCTCTGCCCGGGCCTGCTCGTAACTGAGTCCCTCGCCGGGGCCGCTCGCGCGATCTTGCGTGTCAGTCATGGTGGCTCCCATCTCAGCACACCGGCACCGGGCGGGTCCGCGCACACACCCGTACGACAGACGACTACGGCTCGACGACCGCGCCGAGTTCGCCCTCGGCGAGGCGTACCCGCAGCGGGTCACCGGCGGCGACCTCACCGGGTCCCCGTACGACGTGTCCGTCGGCACGCTGCACGATGGCGTACCCCCGGTGCAGGGTGGCGGCCGGGGAGAGCGCCCGGAGCCGCGCCACGGTGTGCCGGAGTTCCCCGGTCGCGGTGTCGAGCCGATGCTCGACGCAGCGGACGGCGCGGTCCCGCAGCCCGTTCACCTCGGCGGCCCGCTGGTCCAGCAGGATTTCCGGCCGGGCGAGCGAGGGACGGGACCGCCAGGCGTCGAGGCGGTGCGTCTCCCGGTCGACCAGTCCGATCATGGCCCGGTCGAGCCGGTCCCGGGCCATCCGGATCAGCCGGGTCTCCTCGCCGAGGTCCGGCACGATCCGTTTGGCGGCGTCGGTCGGGGTCGAGGCGCGCAGGTCGGCCACGTAGTCGACCAGCGGCGCGTCGGTCTCGTGGCCGATCGCGCTGACCACCGGGGTACGGCAGCCGAAGACCGCCCGGCACAGTGCCTCGTCGGAGAAGGGGAGCAGGTCCTCGACGCTGCCACCGCCCCGGGCCAGCACGATCACCTCGATGTTCGGATCGGCGTCGAGCACCCTGAGCGCGTCGACGATCTGCGGTACGGCGGTCGGGCCCTGCACCGCCACGTTGACCGTCCGGAACTGGACCGCTGGCCAGCGACGCCGGGCGTTCGTCAGCACGTCCCGCTCGGCCGCCGAGGCCCGGCCGGTGATCAGGCCGACCCGGCCGGGCAGGAAGGGCGGCCGGCGCTTGCGGGCACGGTCGAAGAGTCCCTCGGCGGCGAGCAGCTTCTTCAGCTTCTCCAGCCGGGCCAGCAGTTCGCCGAGACCGACCTGCCGGATCTCGTCGGCCCGCAGGCTCAGCGTGCCCCGGGCGGCGTAGAACTCTGGCTTGGCGTGCAGGAGTACCCGGGCACCCTCGGCCAGCTCCGGCGCTCCGACGTCCAGTACGTCCCGGTTCGTGGTGACGGTGAGGCTGAGGTCGGCCGACGGGTCGCGGAGGGTGAGGAAGACGGTTGCCGCGCCGGGGCGGCGGCTGAGCTGCGCCACCTGGCCGTCCACCCAGACCCAGCCCAGCTTGCCGATCCAGGCGCTCAGCTTCTGGCTGACCACCCGGACCGGCCACGGCTCGTCGGGCGTACTGCGCGGGATGCCGGCCTCGGTCATCCGGTCAGCCTACGGCCGGCACCGCCCGACCCGGCACCGCCGGTCCGGTGACCGCGGGCACCCGGGACAGCGGCCAGCGGGCGGAATCACGGGCGGAACGTAGACTGGCCGGGTGACCGAGGCTCAGACGACACCCCAGACCAGTAAGCGTGTCCTGCTGGCCAAGCCTCGCGGCTACTGCGCCGGCGTCGACCGTGCCGTGCAGACCGTGGAGGAGGCCCTCAAGTTGTACGGGGCGCCGATCTACGTGCGCAAGCAGATCGTGCACAACAAGCACGTCGTCTCCACCCTCGAACGGCAGGGCGCCATCTTCGTGGAGGAGAACGAGGAGGTGCCGGAGGGATCGACCGTGATCTTCTCGGCGCACGGTGTGGCGCCGGAGGTCCACGAGCAGGCGAAGGCCCGCTCGCTGAAGGCGATCGACGCCACCTGCCCGCTGGTCACGAAGGTGCACCACGAGGCCCGGCGGTTCGCGGCGGACGATTACGACATTCTGCTCATCGGGCACGAGGGGCACGAAGAGGTGATCGGCACCTCGGGTGAGGCGCCCGCGCATATCCAGCTCGTGGACGGTCCGGACGGTGCCGACAAGGTGACCGTACGGGACCCGGCGAAGGTGGTCTGGCTCTCCCAGACGACGCTGTCGGTGGACGAGACGATGGAGACCGTCGCCCGGCTCAAGCGCCGGCTGCCGCTGCTCCAGTCGCCGCCGAGCGACGACATCTGCTACGCCACCCAGAACCGTCAGCACGTGGTCAAGGAGATCGCCGCCGAATGTGACGTGGTGATCGTGGTCGGTTCCCGCAACTCGTCGAACTCGGTGCGGCTGGTCGAGGTGGCGCTGGACGCGGGTGCCCGGGCCGGTTACCTGGTCGACTACGCCTCGGAGATCTCCGACGACTGGCTCGCCGGGGTCACCACGGTCGGCCTGACCTCGGGGGCGAGTGTCCCCGACGACCTGGTCATGGAGGTGCTCGACCATCTCGCCGCGCGCGGTTTCGCCGACGTGACCGAGGTGACCACCGCCGACGAGCGGCTGACCTTCTCGCTTCCGCAGGAACTCAGGCGCGACATGAAGGCGGCCGCGGCGGCCAGGGCGGCGGCGCAGCAGGCCGACTCACTCGCGGCGAGCACCGCCAAGGCCTGATCGGGGTACGGGGTGCCGGCGTTCATCAGCCCGCGACGCGGAACAGGCGGCAGCCTGCGACGCGGAACGGGTGGCGTGGCGTACGCGTCGGATCTGTCATGAGGACAATTCATATTGTCGGTGTCGTGCTCGCCACCGGGCTGGCCCTCGGCGGTTGCGCGGACACCGGCTCGACGCCGCCGAACGGTTCAGGAGGAAGTCCGGTGACCGTGTCCCCCTCGCCTGATCCGGCCTCGTCCGGTCCCTCCGGCTCTGTTCCGACACCCCCCGGCGGCCCGACGGCCGATCCGACCGCCCCGCCGCGCGGCGGGGCGGCGCCGAGCGGTACGACCACGCTGCGCGGGACGGTCCGGGCCGGTGTCGAGCTGAACTGTGTGCTGCTGGACGACTATCTGCTGGTCGGTGGCCCTCGGGACGTGCTCACCCCCGGAGCCCGGGTGACGGTCGTCGGCGAGGTACGCGCCAATCTGATGACCACCTGCCAGCAGGGCACCCCGTTCCAGGTGCACAGCGCCACCCGGGACTGACCGCGACACCGGATCACCGGATCCTCGGGATGGGTGAGCGGATTCTCGGACAGGACCGTCAGCGGCGGCGCGGGACCCAGTAGAGGATCTGGCCCGCGAGCAGCGCGGGATGGACGTCGGGCCGCTCGCGCAGGGCGCGGGCGAGCTGGGCGCCGAGGTACACCATCAGGCCGACCCGGTCGCCCCGGAAGGCGGTCACGAGCGCCAGTCGCGCCTGCTGGCACGGCCAGGGCGCCCCACAGGCCCGACAGCGGTACGACGGGTGTGCCGGGACGTGCCGGCGCCAACGTTCCTGCGGCCCGATCACGCCTACCCCCGGCCTACCCGCTCGCCGTGCCGGGCGCGGTACTCCCCGGCCCGGGTCAGGCTCCCCGCCCGACCGTTAAGCAGTCGAGGGTGCGTCCCGACCCGGGTGTCCCAGGCGGGCCGGCGGTTGCGCATCCGGTCCCGGGCCGGCGGGGGTGCGTCCACGATCGGCGAGACGAAGGCCTTCGCCCGGACCGCCGCCCGATATTCCGCTCTGGACAGTGGCGGCGGTGGCGGTGGCTGGTAGGGCATCGGCACGAGTTCGACGGAGTCCGGGCAGCGCCACCGCCACCCGCATCGGCAGTACCGCCAGAGCCGGCGCCAGTCCCGGCGGTGGTACGGCTTTGGCCCGCGACCGAGTCTCATCAGTGTCTCCCGTCGGTGGAAGGTAGCCGGGGGCGGCGCCTGGCTCCGACCTGGTACCGCCCCCGTAGGCGCCACCGCCCGGCATCGGAGGGCTGTTGCACGGGGAACCGGACGGTGTTGCCTGAATTCCACCTTGGACTTTGGTCGGCAATAGGCGGAAGATAATGAGTCGGCAGCAATGGTGACGTACCCAATGGAGTGCCGGGAAGGGCGGGGAATGTCGATTCACAACGCCGGACTGGGAAGAATGCTCAAGTTCGCGCGATCCAGATCAACAATGACGCAGGATCAACTTGCCGAGCGGCTCAACGTGTCGACCTCATTGATCGCGAAGTTCGAAACCAATCGACTGATCCCGAAGCCCGACACGGCGCGGGGTCTCGACGCGGTGTTCGACTCCGGGGATATGTTCCAGGAGTCGGCGGCCGAGGCGCGGGCCTTCTCCGGCGGCACGGTCTGGATCCGGCCGTGGCTGGAGTACGAGCAACAGGCCACGATGGTCCGAAGCTTCCAACTGACGGTGGTCCCCGGGCTGCTTCAGACCGAGGATTACGCGCGGGCCATTCTCCGGTACGCCGGAACCCGCGTGCCGGACCTGGACGGCACGGTGGCGAGCCGGATCGCCCGGGCCGAGATCCTGCACCGGGTCGACAACCCGTGCCGGCTCTTCGCGGTGATCGACGAGGCGGTGCTGCGCCGGCCGGTGGGCACCCCGAAGGTGATGGCCGACCAACTGCACGCGATCGTGCAGGCCTGCGCCCTGCCGAACGTCAGCGTCACCGTGGTGCCGGCATCGGTCGGCGCCTACCCCGGTCTCAACGGACCGCTCGCACTCGCCACTGTCGACGGTCGCGACGTCGCGTTCCTGGACGATCCGCTGGGCGGTCGGGTGGTCGAGGACCCGGACCGGGTGGCCGCGCTCGGCGAGGTCTGGGAGGCCATCCGCGAGTACGCTCTACCCGGACAACCGTCCCTCGAACTGATTATGGAAGCGGCGGAATCATGGAGCTGATGGCTGTGCCGCGCTGGCGGACGTCTTCCCGCAGCAACGGGCAGGGTGGTGACTGCGTCGAGGTGGCCGACAATCTTCCCGGTCGGGTGTTGGTCCGGGACAGCAAGGACCGGCAGGGGCCGGCGCTGACCTTCGGGCCGGTCGCGTGGCAGGCGTTCGTCGACGAGGTGGCCCGGCGACCGTAACCCTGCCCGGGACGCCACCAACCACCTGTATGACCGTTCCTCGAACCGATCACGGAGGCGGCGGAATCATGGAGCTGATGGCTGTGCCGCGCTGGCGTACGTCTTCCCGCAGCAACGGGCAGGGTGGTGACTGCGTCGAGGTGGCCGACAATCTTCCCGGTCGGGTGTTGGTCCGGGACAGCAAGGACCGGCAGGGGCCGGCCCTGACCTTCGGGCCGGCGGCCTGGCGCGCCTTCGTCGGCGCGACGGCGCGCGGACCTGCCTCGAAAACCGGCTGATCGGCGCGGACCGTTTTCGGCGGCCGGCTGATCGGCGCGCGGACCGGGCCCGGCGCCCGACTGGCCGCCGGGGTCCGAACCGGACGGTCAGCGCGGGGTCGAGCGGGGAACCCCGAGCGGTGCCGTCGGCGGATCGACCAACTCGGGCGCCTGCGGCTGGCGCGGCGCCGTCTCCACCTGCGGCGGCGCCGGCAGGTCGTCGCCGGCCACGCCCAGCTCGGCGAGCTTGCGCGCGCTGACCAGCACCCGCGCCTCCAGCGAACCCACCGCCCGGTTGTACGCGGTCACCGCCCCGCCCAGCGCCCCGCCGAGCTTGCCGACGTGTTCGCCGAGGGTGCCGAGCCGGCCATACAGCTCGCGGGCCAGCGCGTGCACCGCCACCGCGTTGCGGGCCAGCGCCTCCTGCCGCCACGAGTACGCGACCGTACGCAGCAGCGCCACCAGGGTCGCCGGGGTGGCCAGTACCACGTTTCGGGCGAAGGCGTGCTCCAGCAGCGTCGGGTCGCGTTGCAGCGCCACGTCGAGGAACGGGTCGGCCGGCACGAAGAGCACCACGAACTCCGGGGACTGGTCGAACGCCGTCCAGTAGGACTTGGCGGCGAGCGCGTCGACGTGCGCCCGCAGGTGCCGGGCGTGCGCGTCCAGGTGCCGGTCCCGGCCCTGCTCGTCCCGGGCCTCCATCGCGGTCAGGTACGCGTCGAACGGCGCCTTGGCGTCCACCACCACCGAGCGGCCGCCGTGCAGCCGGACCACCAGGTCGGGGCGTACCGTCTGGTGCTCGGTCGCCGCCGTCACCTGCTCGGAGAAGTCGCAGTGCTCCAGCATCCCGGCGGCCTCCACCACCCGGCGGAGCTGGTGCTCGCCCCAGCGGCCGCGCACCTGCGGGGCGCGCAGTGCCGCCACGAGCTGCTTGGTCTCGGTACGCAGCTCCCCGGAGACCGAGGTCATCGCGCGAACCTGCTCGCGCAGCTCGGCGTACGCGTCGACCCGGTCGTGCTCCAGCTCGGCGACCCGCTGCTCGTAGCGGCGCAGCGTCTCGTGCAGCGGCGCCACCGCCCGGGCCACCGCCTCCTGCGACTGGGCGGTCGCCTCGTAGGAGAGCGCCCGCATCGACTGCTCCAGCCGGCCCTCGCCCTCCCGGGTCGCCCGCAGCGTCGCGTCCAGCCGGGCGATCTCGGCGGTCGACCGCGCGGTCGCGGCGAGCCAGCCGATCACCCCGCCCGCGACGAGGCAGACGATCACCACGGCCACGGTCGAGAGGTCCACCTCACAGAGCATGCCAGGCGCCGGGCCGCGTGGCGCGGGTACTCGCCGGTGGTGGGTACCGTGGGGTGATGGGTGAGGGGATCTGGTTCCTCCTGTTGGTACTGCTGCTCGTCGGCGGGCTCCTCTGGTGGCGCCGGGAGAGCGCCGCCCGGCAGGCCCGGGAACTCGCCGACGCGCGGGCCGAGGCCGGTCGCTGGTACGAGCGGCTCGGCGGGCAGTTGATGAACCTGCACGGCACCGAACCGGCGGTCCGACAGGCGCTGGCCGACGCCGGGGAGCGGTACAACGCCGCCGGCAGCCAGCTCGAACAGGCGCGCAGCGCCCGACAGTACGAGCTGGCCCGGGAGACCGCCCTGGAGGGGCTGGCGTACGTCCGGGCGGCCCGGGTGGCGCTCGGCATCGATCCGGGGCCGGAGCTGCCGCCGCTGGCCGCCGCCCGGGGTGTCGGCGCGATCACCGTGCCCAGGGAGGTGCAGGTCCAGGGCGAGACGTTCCGGGCCGGGCCGCATCCGGGGGCGGCGACACCGTACTACTACCCGGGCGGGCGGATGCGGGGCCGGCCGGTTCCGGCCGGCTGGTACTCGACCCCGTGGTGGAAGACCGGCCTGGCGGCCGGCGCCGGGGTGCTCGGCGGCATGCTGATCGCCGACGCGCTCTTCTCGCCGGCCTTCGCCGACCCCGGGTACGGCCACGACGCCGGCTCTGCGGAGGGGTTCGCGGACGGCGCGGACTACGGCGACCCGGGCGGCGGCGGAGACTTCGGTGGCGGTGGGGACTTCGGCGGCGGCGGGGATTTTGGCGGCGGTTTCGGTGGGGGAGACTTCGGTGGCGGAGATTTCTAACGGGGGAGATTTCTAGCGGTACGCTCCGGTTGTCCCGGCGGTCGTTCCGGCCGTCGGGCTAGCTGCCCGGCGAATGGTAGGGCTGACGGGATGGTCCTCGCCAGCGTCGGTTGGCAGAGTCGTCGACTGTGAGCGTCGACGTGGAAACCGTGGAGACCGTGGGGAGGCGCCGGCTGGTGATTGCCGGACGCTGGCTGACCAGCCTGGCCGTGGCGGGGCTCGGGGTCGTGGCCGTGACCGTGACCGCGCAGTCGATCGACCGGTTCCACTGGTGGGCCGGCTTCGTGCTGGTACCCGGGGCCCTGATCGCCGCCTCCGGCGGGCCGCTGCTGACCCGTGGCGGCGGGCGCGCGTTCGTCGGATATCTGCTCGCCTGCGTCGGTGGACTGGTCTTCGCGGTCGGCACGATGTTGATGCTCGGGGTGATGGGACGCGGCTGGCCGTTCATGATCACTCTGCCGGCGCTGGCCATCGTCGGCACCTACCTGTGGCGGTCGCCGGACCCGCTGCCCCGGGCCTTCCACCGCACCGTCGCGCTGCTGGGGCTGAACGCCGCCGCGCTCGGGGTGACCTTCCTGCTGCTGGTCAACGACGTAGTGGACTTCGGCTCGGCCGGCTGGTGGGGCGCCTTCATGATGGTCGGCAGTGTGATCATCCTGGCCAACGGGCTGGAACTGCTCCGGCACCGGATCAGGTACCGGGCCCAGGCCGTCACCCTGGCCGTCGGCCCGGCGGTGATCGCCTTCCTGCTGGGGCTGCGCTTCCTGCGCGACTGGCCGTTCCAGTTCTGAGCGCGCGGCCCACAGCCCGCTCAGTTCAGGCGCGGCGGGCCGGGCAACTGTACACCCGTCGACCGAGGCTACTGCTCACATCTGGTCACCCGGGCGTACGATGCCCGCCTCGTATGCGAAGACCACTACCTGGACCCGGTCCCGCAGGCCGAGCTTGCCGAGGATCCGGCCGACATGGGTCTTCACGGTCGCCTCGGAGACGGTGAGCAGCCCGGCGATCTCGGCGTTGGACCGGCCCCGGGCCACCTCCGCAAGTACTTCCCGTTCCCGGTCGGTCAACCGGTGCAGCCGCTCGTCGACCGGGGACCGGCCGGTCGACGGGTCCGGCAGGTGCGAGGCGAAGGCGTCGATCAGCCGCCGGGTCACGTTCGGCGCCACCACCGCGTCGCCGGCCGCCACCGCGCGGATCCCGGTGAGCAAGTCCGGCGGGGGTACGTCCTTGAGCAGGAACCCGCTCGCCCCGGCCCGCAGCGCGGCGAAGACGTACTCGTCGAGGTTGAACGTGGTGAGCACGAGGATCCGGGCCGCTTCGCCGGACCCGACGATCCGCCGGGTCGCCTCGATGCCGTCCAGGATCGGCATCCGGACGTCCATCAGCACCACGTCCGGGCGGAGCGTACGGGTCATCGAGACGCCCTGCGCACCGTCACCGGCCTCGCCGACCACCACCAGGTCGGGCTGGCTCTCCAGCACCATCCGGAAGCCCAGCCGGAGCAGCGGCTGGTCGTCGACGAGCAGGACCCTGATGGTCACGCCAACTCCCCATCCCGACCGGTCACCCCGGGACCACTCTCGACCACCCTCGACCACGCCGTCACGCCGTCTCCTCGTCGTCGAGCCGCACCCGGGCCCGTACCCGCCAGCCGGGGCCGTCGGGGCGGGGCCCGGCCTCGACCTTGCCGCCGTACGCGGCGGCTCGCTCGATCATCCCAGCCAGCCCGTGCCCACCGGGCGACGCCGGTGCGGCGGTACGGCCGGCACCGTCGTCGAGGATCTCCAGGTGGAGGCCGTCCGGCCGGAGGTAGAGCCGGATCCGCACCTCGGCGGCCGGGCCGGCATGCTTGAGGGTGTTGGTGAGCGCCTCCTGGACGATCCGGTAGACGGCGAGCCCGGCGCCCGGACCGCTGATCAGCGGTGTGTCCTGCACGGTCAGCCGGACCCGTAGCCCGGCGGTGCGGACCTGTGCCACCAGCGTGTCCAGGTCGTCGAGGCCCGGCTGTGGTGCCCGGCCGACCGCCTCGTCGCGGAGCAGGCCGAGCAGCCGGCGCATCTCGCCGAGCGCCTGCCGCCCGGTCGCCGACACCTGGGCCATGGTCTCGGCAGCCCGCTCCGGCGCGGTGCCGGCGGCGTAGCTGGCGCCGTCGGCCAGCGCCACCATCACGGCGAGGTTGTGCGCCACGATGTCGTGCAGGTCCCGGGCGATCCGGGCCCGTTCGGCGGCGACGGCGAGTCGGGCCCGCTGGTCGCGTTCCCGCTCCAGCCGGCGGGCCCGCTCCGCCAACTCGGCCAGGTACGCCTGTCGGAAGCGCACCGTCACCCCGAGCAGCACGGTCGCGGCGAGGCCGAAGGTGATGAAGCCGAACGAGGTCCAGTTCGGTTCGCCCGGCAGGAGGAGGATGATCGCCGGCCCTTCGGTCGCCGCGACGATCGGCCAGACGTGGCGCTGTGGGCGGTACCGGGCGACGGTGTAGATCGCCACCGCGACGACAAGCTCCGGGTGGATCCCGTCGACCCGGATGCCTACGAAGAGCGTCGATACGATCGCCAGGCCGTACACCGCCCAGCAGGTCAGGACCGGGGCCCGTCGGCGCCAGACCAGCGGGGCGTGCACGGCGACGAACCACAGCCAGACGGCGACGCCGGTGCCGGCCAGCGCCACCGGGCCGCTGGCCAGCCCGATCAGTACGACCAGACCCGCGTCGACCCACCGGGGATTCCGCCGGAGCAGGCTGCGTGCCCGGCGCGCGACCGCCGGAATCACCGGTCCGTCAGCCGACGCGGTGTCGGGCGCTGGGGTCGTCCCTCCAGCCGGCGCGGTGTCGGGCACCGGAGCTATCCGTCCCGGCGGCGCAGCACGGCGACCCCGCCGAGCAGCAGCAGACCGGCCCAGCCGACCAGCACCGCGGCGGCGGGGCCGGGGGACAGGGTGTCGAACGGGCCGCCGGCACCGTCCAGGGCGTACATCGCCTGGCCGGCGAGGGTCGGTACGTATTTCAGCACCGCCTCCTCCCGCTCGCCGGGCAGCACCGGCCCGAGCAGTGCCGGTACGACCATCAGCAGCACCACCAGCGCGGTGATCGCCCCGGCGGTGTGCCGCAGCATCGCACCGATGCCGAGCCCGAGCAGCCCTATCAGGGCCGCAGATCCGGCCGCTCCGACGATCGCACCCGGCACCCCGGAATCGCCGAGACCGGCACCGTCCGGTCCGAGCGCTGCCTGGCAGACCAGGAACGCGGCGAGGCAGCCGACCGTCAGCACCGGTACGGTCACCCCGGTCAGGGCGACCGCCTTGGCGGCGAGCACCGGCCAGCGCCGGGGTACGGCGCTCAGGGTGGCCCGGATCGTGCCACTGCCGTATTCGCCGGTGATCTGGAGTACCCCGAGAATGCCGATCACCAGCATCAGGAAGTCCATCGGCAGGAACGCCGTCCCGACCGCGTCCGCCGTGGTCGGGGCCGGGTCGCCGGACTGCACCGAGCGGCGTACGCCGTAGCCGATCGCGCCGGCCAGTCCCACCGCGAGCAGCAGTACCGTACCCAGGGTCAGCCAGGTGGAGCGGAGTGAGTGGAGCTTCGTCCACTCCGACCGGACCACCCGGGCGAACGTGATCCTCACCGGTACTCCACCGCCTCCCGGGTCAACTCCATGTACGCCTCCTCCAGCGACGCCCGTCGCGGCGTCAACTCGTGTATGGCGAGCCCGCCTGCCAGAGCCAGATCCCCGATCCGTTCGACGCCCAGCCCGGCGGCATGGAACACGCCCGGCCCGACCGGGCTCAGCGCGGCACCATGCGCGGTGAGCAGGTCCCCCAGCTCGGTGGCGTGCGGCGAACGCACCAGCACGCTGCCGACGGCGACCCGGGCGATCAGTTCCGCAACCGTGGTGTCGGCGAGCAGCCGCCCCCGGCCGATGACCACCAGGTGTTCGGCGGTCACCGCCATCTCGCTCATCAGGTGGCTGGAGACCAGCACGGTACGTCCCTCGGCGGCCAGCCCCTTGAGCAGGTTGCGTAACCAGAGCACCCCGTCCGGGTCGAGCCCGTTGACCGGCTCGTCCAGGATCACCACCGCCGGGTCACCGAGCAGTGCGGCGGCGATCCCGAGCCGCTGGCCCATCCCGAGGGAGAAGCCGCCGGCCCGGCGGTCGGCCACGGCGGTCAGCCCGACGGTTTCCAGCACCTCGTCGACGCGTCGCCGGCCGATCCCGTGTGTCTGGGCCAGCGCCAGCAGGTGGCTGCGGGCACTCCGCCCGCGATGCGCCGCCGCGTCGAGGAGTGTACCGACCTGGCAAAGCGGCGCCGGGTGGTCGCGGTAGGGGCGGCCGGCCACCGTCACCGTGCCGGCGGTCGGCCGATCCAGCCCCACGATCATTCGCATGGTGGTGGACTTGCCGGCCCCGTTCGGCCCGAGGAACCCGGTGACCTGGCCGGGTGTGACCGAGAAGGACAGTTCGTCGACGGCGAGGGTGCCGCCGTAGCGCTTGGTCAGCGCCTGTACCTCAATCATGGCTCCGACGCTAGGCGCGGCCGGACCGTCCGCCGACCGCCGGAAGGCTGGTCGTCGACGTCCCGGCCGTACGCCTGAGGTCGTACGCCGTGCCGCTAGCGGCGGAGCCGCCAGGTGAGGCCGTGGCCGTACGGGTAGCGGAGCGTCGTCGGGTCGGCCGGGTCCGGGACGCTGACCGGGAGCTTGCCGCGCGGCGCGACCTCGCCGACGAGTACCCGGGTCAGCGCATCCATCGACGCCTTCGTGTAGCCGAACGTGACCAGCTGGGTCGGTACGTCGTCGAAGTGCCCGACGTCGTACGCGTCCCGCACCGCGACGACCACCACCGGCCGGCCGGTGGCGGCGAGCGCGTGCACCAGCTTCTGCTGCCGGGCGTTCGGGTCGGTGACCGTGGTGTCGAAGGACTTCTGGGTCAGCACGACCGTCAGGTCGTTGGCCTGGGCCGCCGCCACCGCCTCGGCGATCTTCGCGTCGTTGGGCAGCCCGGTCGGCAGTGTGGTGGTCCGGTTGCCCCGGGCGGCCAGCCCGGCGGCGAGGGTGCCGACGTTGTCGAAGGCGCCGGAGTTCCAGCCGGTGACCAGCACCGACCGGTCAGCCCTCGGCAGCGGCAGCAGCCTCGCGTCGTTGCGTACCACGGTCACGGTCCGGTCGGTGATCTTCCGCAGTTCGGCCTGATGGGCGGGCTGCCCGACCACCCGCTCGGCGGCGGCCGGGTCGACCGACGGCACTCCGTCGAGTACGCCCCGGCGCTGCTTGAGGGTGAGGATCCGGCGTACCGACTGGTCGATCCGGGCCTCGGTGAGTTCGCCGGAGGCGACGGCGGCCAGTACCGAGTTCACGGCCAGGTCGAGGCTCGGGGGCATCAGCAGCAGGTCGGCACCGGCCTTGAGGGCGAGTACCGGGACGCGGTCGTCGCCGTACTTCTGCCGTACTCCGGCCATGCCGAGCGAGTCGGTCACCACCACGCCGCGGAACCCGAGCTGGCCCCGGAGCAGCCCGGTGAGGATCGGCGCGGATAGCGTGGCCGGATCGCCGGAGTCGTCCAGCGACGGTACGACGATGTGCGCCGTCATGATCGTGTCGACTCCGGCCGCGACGGCGGCCCGGAACGGCGGTGCGTCCAGCCGTTGCCACTCGGCCCGGCTGTGGTGGATCACCGGCAGGTCGGTGTGGCTGTCGTCCCGGGTGTCGCCGTGCCCGGGGAAGTGCTTTGCGGCCACGCTGACCCCGGCACCGGACTGGAAGCCGACCACCTGGGCGGCGGTCATCCCGGCCACCAGCAGCGGGTCGGAGCCGAAGGAGCGTACCCCGATCACCGGGTTGGCCGGGTTGACGTTGACGTCGGCCGTCGGCGCCCAGGCCTGACCGATGCCGACCGCCCGCAGTTCCCGCCCGGTGATCCTGGCCGCGGTGTACGCGTCGACCAGGCTGCGTCCGGCGCCGAGCGCCATGTTCCCGGGGAAGAGGGTGGCCGGCGCCGGCAGCCGCTGCACGATGCCGTGCTCCTGGTCGGTGGAGATGAGCAGCGGAATCCTGGAGCCGCTGGCGGCGGCGCTCGCCTGGAGCCCGTTGGAGAGCGTGGCGATCTGCCGGGGCGAGTCGAGGTTGTGTGACCAGGTGAAGTAGATGACCCCGCCGAGGTGGTACTTCGCCACCACCTCGGCACCGGTGTCCACTCCGTACGCCTGCCGGTTGGCGGCGGCGTCGGCCGCGCTCGGCGCGGTGGCGGAGCCACCGTAGACGTAGGTGGCGAAGAGCTGGCCGACCTTCTCCGGCAGGCTCATCCGGCCGATCAGCCGGTCCACCGGGGATCGCCCGGCAGTCTGGCCGGGGGATGCGGCAGTCTGGCCGGGGGATGCGGCAGTCTGGCCGGGGGATGCGGCCTGGGCGGGCGGGCTGGCGCCGCCGGCGGCGAGCAGCGCGATCGTGACGGTTGACGCCAGTAGCCGGCTCCGCATCACACCTCCAGGTGATACATCCGACTCTATAAATTAGTTGGCTCGGCGGCATCGGGCAAGAACCTTCCCTGTTATTGCCAAGGGCGAAGGAAACCTTCATTCTGGTCGTGCCTGACGAGATCGGTCGATGACTGACACGGAGGTGTGGCGATGCGCCGTCGGAGGATCAGCACGAGCGTGCTCGGTGCCGGATTCGGCACTGCCGTCCTGGTCACGGCCCTGGCCGTACCACACCCGGCGACCGCCGGCCCGAACGTCGGTCAGTTGCTGACCGGCCCGGAGGCGGGTCAGGCGCTGACGGAACCGGAGGTGGGTCAGGCGCTGACGGGCGGGCGGGGCGGGGGATGGCACGGTGCGGGATGGCGGGACGGACCGCCGACCGTCGACCCCGCCGACGTCCGGTTCGAGCGGCGTACGCTGCGGACCGGTCGGCCGCAGGAAGTCGGCCTGCTGCCCGAGTACGTCGACCGGCTGCGCACCGACGCCGAGGCGTACCTGTCGCCGACCCCGGACCACCCCAACTTCCCGACGTACGCCGGGGCGGTGCTGCTGGCCGCCAAGGACGGGGTGGTGGTCCGGCACGAGGCGGTCGGCACGGCGGTGAAGTACAGCGAGGTCGGGGCCGCACCCGGGCGGGTCGGTGTCGAACTGCCGGCCGACCAGCAGATCCCGATGCGCAAGGACACCATCTTCGACCTCGCCTCGATTTCCAAGCTCTTCACCACCGTGGTGGTTCTGCGTCAGGTCGAACGCGGCACCGTCGAGCTGGACGCGCCGGTGGTGCGCTACCTGCCGGAGTTCGCCGCCGGAGGCAAGGAGGCGGTGACCGTACGGATGCTGCTCACCCACACCGGTGGGCTGCCCGCGTTCGCCCCACTGTGGAGCCGGTACCCGACCCCGGAGGCACGGGAGGCGGCCGCGCTGGCCACCCCGTTCGCCGCCGGTGCCAGCCCCGGCAACCAGTACGTCTACTCAGACCTCGGGCTGATCGCGCTCGGCGTACTCGTGGAGAGGGTGACCGGGCGCCCGCTGGAGGAACTCGTCGCCACCGAGGTGACCGGGCCGCTGCGGATGGTCGACACCGGCTACAACCCGGCACCGGCGGTACGGCACCGGATCGCGGCCACCGAATACCAGCCGTACGCGGACCGTGGCATGGTCTGGGGCGAGGTGCACGACGAGAACGCCTGGGCACTCGGCGGGGTGGCCGGGCACGCCGGACTCTTCTCCACCGCCAACGACCTGGCCATCTTCTGCCAGATGCTGCTGAACGGCGGCGAGTACCGGGGCGCCCGGATCCTCCGCGAGTCGACCGTGCGGGACATGCTGGCGAACTACAACGCACACCTGGAGAGCGGCTATCCGGAGAGTGACCGGGGGCTCGGGGTCGAGCTGCACAAGCACTGGTACATGTCCGGGCTCGCGTCACCGGTCACGTTCGGGCACACCGGGTTCACCGGTACGTCGATCGTGGTCGACCCGCTGTCACACACCTTCCTGATCCTGCTGACCAACCGGGTACACCCGGATCGGAACTGGGGCAGCAACAACGTGGCCCGGCGGGCCCTGGCCCGCGACCTGGCGTACGCGAGCCCGGTCCGGTCGCCGCTGGGCGGCACCGCCTGGCGCGCGGACGACCGCGACGGCGGCAGCGTCACCCTCACCGCGCCGCTGCGCCGCGCCGCCGGCCGTGCGTCGGTGGCCAGCTTCCGACTCTGGTACGACACCGAGCCGCGCTACGACGTGCTGCACTTCCAGACCTCGGCCGACGGTGGCGAGACCTGGGCACCGGTCGACGTGACCCTGGTCGGCCCGGCCGGGCGGTGGACCGCCGAGGGCTCGGTCACCGGCTACGGCGGCCGGCGCTGGTGGCAGGCGTTCGCGGAACTACCCACCGGCACCACCGACCTGCGCTGGAGCTACACCACCGACGGCAGCGCACAGGGCCGTGGCGTGTACGTCGACGGCCTGCTCGTGGTCGGCACCAACGGCCTGCTCTTCTCCGGCGAGGGCACCGACGCCACCCGCTTCACCGCCACCGGCTGGACCCCGTCCCCCACCTGACGCGCTTCGCACGCGATGGGCCCTCAAGATTCTTGTTGTGCTGCGGTTAGCCACGCGCCACAGCACAACAAGAATCTTGCGCGCGGTTGTCCACAAGCGTGTGGGCCGGGGTTGTGGGGCGGGGGGTGGGGTGCGGAGACTCGCGGGGTGGGTGGGGTTGGCGGGGTGGGGCGGTGGGACCGGTCGGTGCTGCCCGATCAGGACGGCGCCGAGTTCGACTGGTTGGTGTTCGAGCAGGCCGGTGTGGTGACGAGCCGGCAGGCGACGGATTCGCTCGGCAGGGCCACGGTTCGGGGCCTGGTGCGATCCGGCCGGTGGCGCGCGATATGCCGCAATGTACTGCTCACCGGCAACGGCCGGCTCACCCGCGACCAGCAGTTGTGGGTCGCGGTCCTCGCGGCGGGCAGCGACGCCGTACTCGCCGGTGCTACCGCGGCGGCCGAGGCGGGCGTACGCGGACTCCGGCAGGAGCCGCTGCACGTGCTCATCCCCGCCAACCGGCAGGTGTCCGGCATCCTGCGCCGGTTGCCCCTCGACATGCCAGCCGTCCTGGTGCGGCGCACCACGATACTGCCGGATTCACACCTACAGGTTGCCCGGCCAACGCGTACCAGCGCAGCCCGGGCCCTAGCCGACGCGGCGGGGTGGGCACGCTCGGACGACGAGGCACGGACCGTCCTCGCGGCCGGTTGTCAGCAGCGCCGTACCACGGCCGGCGAGATCCGGGGCGTGGTGGTGGAGTTGCCGAAGATACGACGTCGACGGTTGATTCTGCGCACTCTCGACGACATCGAGGGCGGCGCTCACGCGTTGTCCGAACTGGACTTCGTGGCGCTGTGTCGCCGGTTCCGCATTCCGCCACCCGACCTACAGCAGCGTCGCGTGGACGCTGGCGGGCGGGTCCGCTACCTGGACGTGTACTGGCGGCGGTGGCGGCTGCACGTCGAGATTGACGGCGCGCACCACATGGACGTCCGGCACTGGGCCGCCGACCTGCGTCGACAGAACGACATCTGGATCGCCGGGGACCGGATACTGCGCTTTCCCGCGTGGTTGGTCCGCAGCCGACCTGCGGAGGTAGCCGAGCAGGTAAGGGCCGGACTGAGCGCCGCCGGCTGGCGCGGGGAGCCCTGACGGCCCGGCCCTCCGGCCTTCCTGGTTTCCGGCTCTCCGGGCCCCGTCGCCGCAGCACTCGGTCGTCGCGGCCTCCGGTTGCTGCGGGCCCCCCGACCGCCCCGGCTGACGGTTCCGGCTGACCGTCCCGGCCCTCTGGAGCCGGTCAGGTCGCGCCCGGGGTGGTGGCCGACGGAACGAATTCGTCGGTTTCCCGGAGCAGCCGCACGCTGTACGCCACGATCCAGAGCAGCCAGAGCAGCCAGCCGACCAGACCGAACAGCGCGAGCGGGTTGACCCCGTCGGCGCCGTACGGGCTGGTGGTGGCGGCGAGGAAGAGCAGCGCTGCGCCGGCCAGCCCGACGCCGGCATGCCAGCGGTCGACGAGGCCGGCCCGCCGGCCGCTGACGGAGAGGCCCAGCAGGGCCGCCGCCAGGAAGATCTGGTTGAAGCCGAAGAGTGCGTTGTGCAGGCCCCATAGCCCGGCGACGGTACCGAGCCCGGCGACGGCGCCGGGATCATCGGTCGCGGCCGTGGCCACGGCCAGCCGGGTGGCTCCGACGCCGGCGAACGCGACGCACTGCATGAGGATGCCGGCGAGGCCGACCACTGCCCAGCCCTCGCTACGCGCCCGGTCGTGGCGCCACAGCGCGGCGAAGACTCCAGCGGCGAAGATGGTGGCCAGCAACCAGGCCGTGGGCAGCAGGGCGGAGGTGAGACGGAGTGCGTTCGACTCTCCGGCGTGGACCGTGGCTATCTCGTCGAACCCCACCGCGTCGGAGGGGTTCGGAAAGCCGGCCGAGAGCAGCACCAGGTTCCCGCCGAGCAGCAGCAGTACGAAGCCGATGCCGGAGAATCCGGCCAGCCGGGCGAAACGCATGGGAACCGCCTTCAGTTGACTTTACGGAGCTTATATTGAATATAAGCGGCGACAAGAAGGAGAACAAGATGGCGGCGGTGCCGGAACGGCGGCGTTACGACTCGCTGGTCCGGACCGCGCAGGCCGACGAGACCCGCCGGCAGATCGCCGGGGCGGCCCGCCGGCTCTTCCTCGCCCGGGGATGGGCGCGGACGACCGTCCGGGACGTGGCCCGCGAGGCCGGCGTCTCGGTCCCGACGGTCTACTCGGCGTACGGCAACAAGACGGGCCTCGCCATCGCGCTGATGGACGCCGCCGACCTGGCCGCCGATCCCGACCGGCTGGCGGCGGACCTGGCGGCTGCCGCCGACCCGTCCGGCCAGCTCGCGGTCTCGGTCGCCTTCCACCGGCGGCTGTACGAGCGGGCCGGAGACGTGATCCTGCTGCTCCGCGAGGGCGGCCGGACCGAACCGGAACTGGCCGCCGCCTACCGCGAAGGACCCCGGCGCGGCGAGGAGGCGTTGCTCGCCCTCTTCACCTCGTGGCCCGCCGGCACGTTCTCCGACGGCGTCGACCCGCGCTCCGCCGTCGACATCTACGGCGTGATCTGCGGCATCGACGCGTACACCGAGCTGACCGCCGGGCGCGGCTGGTCGCCCGACCGGGTCGAGCGCTGGTGGACCGACCTGCTCAGCCGCGAGCTGCTGCGGCGACCGCCCCGCCCGACGGGTTAGGCAGGGCCCCTTCCACACCAGAAAGCGACAGGAAGGGGCCCTTCCTTACAGCCGCTGTCAGAAGGCGCAGGCGATGACGAGTTCCGGGGTGCGGTCCGGGAGGAAGTCGAGCCTGCCGATCCGGCCGGCCGCCCTCAGGTCACCGGCGACGGTGGCGAGCTGTTCCAGCATCGCCGCCGGGCCGAGCGCCTCGGCCAGCGGGATCTCGGTACGCATCGACACCTTCCGCTCCGACTTCGCCCGCCGCACCTGGGTCAGCGCCGCGCCGGCCAGCTCCAGCATGGCCGGGTCGCCGTCGGCGGCCACCCGCGCCAGCTCGTACGTCGTCGGCCACGGCGAGCGGTGCACCGAGCCGTACCGCCACCACGACCAGACCTCCTCGGTGACGTACGGCAGGAACGGGGCGAACAGCCGCAGCAGCGTGCCGAGGGCGGCGGAGAGCGCGGCCCGGGCCGACTCGGCAGCCGACCCTTCCCCGTAGGCCCGCTCCTTCACCAACTCGATGTAGTCGTCGCAGAACCGCCAGAAGAACGCCTCGGTGACCTGCATCGCCTCGGTGTGGTCGTACCGGTCGAAGGCGGCGGTGGCACCGGCGACCACCCTGGAGAGTCCGGCGAGCATCGACCGGTCCAGCGGCTCGGTCGCCGGCGCCCGCAGGGCGTCGCCGGCACCGAGACCGAGCGCGAATCGGGAGGCGTTGAGCAGCTTGGTGGCGAGCCGCCGGCCGATCCGGATCTGGCCCGGGTCGAACGCCAGGTCGGTGCCGGGCCGCCCGTTCGCCGCCCAGTAGCGGACCGCGTCCGGGCCGTGCTCGGCCAGCAGCGCCAGCGGAGTCTGCACGTTCCCCTTCGACTTGGACATCTTCTTGCGGTCCGGGTCGAGGATCCAGCCGGAGAGCACCGCGTCCCGCCAGGGCAGCACCCCGGCCTCCAGGTGCGAGCGGACCACGGTCGCGAACAACCAGGTACGGATGATTTCCTGCCCCTGTGGCCGTAGGTCCATCGGGAAGACCCGGGAGTACAGGTCGGGGTCGTCGAGCCAGCCGCCGACGATCTGCGGGGTCAGCGACGAGGTGGCCCAGGTGTCCATCACGTCCGGGTCGGCTGTGAAACCGCCCGGCTGGTCGCGCTGCACCTCGGCGTAGCCGGCCGGGACGTCGGAGGTCGGGTCGACGGGTAGCGCCGACTCGTCCGGCGTCAGCGGCTGGGCGTAGTCCGGCTCGCCAGCGTCGTCGAGCCGGTACCAGACCGGGAACGGCACCCCGAAGTAGCGCTGCCGACTGATCAGCCAGTCACCGGTCAGCCCGCCCACCCAGTGCTGGTAGCGGTGTCGCATGTGCGCCGGCACCCAGTTCAGCTCGTCACCCCGGTCGAGCAGTGCGGCCCGCAGTTCGGCGTCCCGGCCGCCGTTGCGCAGATACCACTGCCGAGTCGAGATGATCTCCAGCGGGCTGTCGCCCTTCTCGTAGAACTTCACCGGGTGGGTGATCGGCCTCGGCTCGCCGTCCAGGTCGCCGGAGCCGGCCAGCAGCTCCGCGATCCGCCGCCGGGCCGCGTTGACCTTCAGCCCGGCGAGTTCCGCGTACCCGGCCGGGTCGACGCCGGCGGGTGGCTCGGGCAGCAGCCGGCCGTCCCGACCGATCACCACCCGGGCGGGCAGCCGCAGCTCCCGCCACCAGGTCACGTCGGCGAGATCACCGAAGGTGCAGGTCATCACCAGGCCGGTGCCCTTGGCCGGATCCGCCAGTGGGTGGGCGTAGACGCTCACCTCGACCCCGAACAGCGGGGTGCGGACCGTGCCGCCGACCAGGTCGGCGTAGCGCTCGTCGTCGGGGTGGCAGACCAGCGCCACGCAGGCCGGCAGCAGCTCGGGGCGGGTGGTCTCGACGTGCACGTACGGGTCGTCGCGGCCCGGGCCGGGGCCGATCGGGGTACCTGCACTGCCCGGCCCGGACGCCACCACCTCGAACCGGATCCGGTGGTACGCCCCCGGCCGCTCCCGGTCCTCCAGCTCCGCCTGGGCCACCGCCGTGCCGAAGCCGACGTCCCAGAGCGCGGGCGCCTCGGCCGAGTACGCCTCACCCCTGGCCAGGTTCCGCAGGAACGCCCGCTGCGCGGTCGCCCGGGCCGTCCGCCCGATCGTGGTGTATGTCAGCGACCAGTCCACCGACAGCCCGAGGCGGCGCCACAGTTCCTCGTAGACCTGCTCGTCCTCGGCGGTCAGCGAGGCGCACAACTCGACGAAGTTGCGCCGCGAGATCGCCACCGGGTTCTTCCGGGCCTCCTCGTCGACCGGCCGGCGCGGCGGCCGCCAGTCCGGGTCGTACGGCAGGCTCGGGTCGCAGCTCACCCCGTAGACGTTCTGCACCCGGCGCTCGGTGGGCAGGCCGTTGTCGTCCCAGCCCATCGGGTAGAAGACCGTCCGGCCGCGCATCCGCTGGAACCGGGCCACCGTGTCGGTGTGGGTGTACGAGAAGACGTGCCCCATGTGCAGTTCGCCGGATACGGTCGGCGGGGGAGTGTCGATCGAGTACACGTCCGACCGGCTCTTCGTCCGGTCGAAGGCGTACGTCCCCTCCTCCTGCCACCGCTGGGCCCACTTCTCGGCCAGCCCGTCCAGGCTCGGCCGCTCGGGCACACCGGTGCGCTGGTTCCGCGCGGTATCCGTCATTGGCCGATGGTATGGGAGACGGCCGGGCGGCCGACCGGGATTTCCGCACCGCCGGATAGCGTGGACGCCGTGATCTCGGAGGCGACGACATGATCTCGGATGCGCTGGCCCGCAACGCCCGACAGGTGTGGGGAGCGGACGGCGTCCGCTGGCTCGCCGAACTGCCCGGGGTGCTCGCCGAGGTGGCCGCCGACTGGGGGTTGACCGTCGGGGAACCGTTCGACCTGTCGTTCCACTACGTCACCCGGGTGACCTGTGCCGACGGCCGGTCGGCGGTGCTGAAGCTGGGGGTGCCGAGCGGCCGGTCGCTGCGTACCGAGGCAGCCGCACTGGCCGGGTTCGCCGGCCGGGGCGCCGTACGCCTGCTCCGGGCCGACCTCGACCGGGGTGCCCTGCTGCTGGAGCGGGCCGAGCCCGGCCGGCGGCTGCGGGACCTGGTGCCCGGCCGGGACGCCGAGGCGACCTCGGTGGCGGCGGAGTTGCTGCGCCGGCTCGCCGTGCCGCCGCCGGCCGACTGCCCGCTGCCGGATCTCTCGACCTACATCGCCGGCCTCGACCGGTACCTGGCGGCGTGGGGAGACGGCGGGCCGCTCCCGGCCGACCTCGTCGGCCGGGCCGGCGGGCTGATGCGCGAGCTGTGCGCGTCGGCGACCGGGCGGGTGGTGCTGCACGGCGACCTGCACCACGACAACATCCTGCGCGCGGAGCGCGAGCCGTGGCTCGCCATCGACCCGCACGGGCTGGTCGGCGATCCCGGGTTCGAGATCGGGGCACTGCTCTACAACCCGGAGCCGGACGACCGGGACCCGGCGTTGACCGCGCTGGTGCCGGCCCGGGTCGAGCAGCTCGCCGAGCTGCTGGCGATGCCGATGGACCGGGTGGTCGGCTGGGGCTTCGTGATGGCGGTGCTGTCGGACGTCTGGTCGGCCGAGGACTGGAAACCGGGCGACGCCTCGCCGGCCAGCCGGGCGTTGGACGTCGCACGCCTGCTGCTGCCCCGGCTGGGCTGAACCCTCTCGGGTCGGTCTGTGCAGCCCTTGCGGGTCGGTCAGTGCAGCAGGGAGTCCTGCCACTGCCGGTGCAGGGCGGCGTACCGGCCGCCCCCGGCGATCAGCGCTCCCGGCGGGCCGTCCTCGACCACCCGGCCACCGTCCAGCACCAGCACCCGGTCCGCGTGCTCCACCGTGGACAGCCGGTGGGCGATGACGATGGCGGTCCGGTCGGCGAGGATGGTGCGCAGGGCCCGCTGCACCAGCCGTTCGCTCGGAATGTCCAGCGCCGAGGTGGCCTCGTCCAGGATCAGCACCGCCGGGTCGGCCAGGAACGCCCGGGCGAACGCGACGAGCTGCCGCTGGCCGGCGGAGAGCCGGCCGCCACGCCGGTGCACGTCGGTCGCGTACCCGGCGGGCAGCGCGGCGATGAAGTCGTGCGCGCCGATCGCGGCCGCCGCCGCGACCACCTCCTCGTCGTCCGCGCCCGGCCGGCCGAACCGGATGTTGTCCGCCACCGACCCGGTGAAGAGATGGTTCTCCTGGGTGACCATGACGACCGCCCGGCGCAGCTCGGCGTCGGCGACGTCGCGCAGGTCGACGCCGTCGAGCGTGACGGTGCCCCGGGTCGGGTCGTAGAACCGGGCGACCAGCTTCGCCACCGTCGACTTCCCGGCCCCGGTCGCGCCGACCAACGCCACCGTCTGACCGGCCGGGATCGACAGGGTCAGCTCCGGCAGGACCGGAGTGGCGGCGCGGTAGCCGAAGGTCACCGACCGCAGTTCGACGGCACCCCGGGGTGGCCCGCTCGGCAGCGGGCGGGGCGTGGCCGGTTCCGGTACGCCCGGCCGCTCGTCGAGGACCCCGGCCAGCTTCTCCAGCGCGGCCGTGGCGGACTGGAGCGCGTTGTAGAACTGGCTCAACTCCTGCATCGGCTCGAAGAACCGGCGGAGGTAGAGCAGGAACGCGGCGAGTACCCCGATCTCGGCGTGCCCGTCCAGCACCCGCATCCCGCCGTACGCCAACACCACCGCGATGGTCACGTTGCCGATCACCTTGATCGCCGGGGAGTACGTGGCGATCAGCCGGAACGCCCGCAGGTTCGCCCTCCGGTGGTCGTCGTTGACGGTGCCGAAGATCTGCTGGTTGCGCGACTCCCGCCGGAACGCCTGCACCGCCCGGATCCCGCCGAGCGACTCGACGAAGTGGACGATCACCAGCGCGACCGTCTCCCGGGTGCGTCGGTACGCCGACGCGGAGGCCCGGGCGAACCAGCGGGACAGCAGGAGCAGGAACGGGAAGGCGAGCAGGGTGACCACGGCCAGCGGCGGATCCAGCCAGAGCAGGACGCCGGCCACCGAGACGATGGAGAGCACGGCGAGTACCAGGTCGTCGATGCCGCCGTCGACCAGTTCGGCGATCGAGTCCATGTCGGTGGTCAGCCGGGCCACCAGCCGGCCGGAGGTGTAGCGCTCGTGGAAGCTGACCGACAGCCGCAGGAAGTGGTCGTAGACCCGGCGCCGCAGGTCGAGCAGGATGGCCTGGCCGATCCGGGTGGAGAGGGTGAGGAAGCCGCGCTTGCCGGCGTACTCGGCCCCGGCGGCGACCCCGAACGCGGCCGCCACCGCGACCAGCGGACCGGGGTCACCGGCCCGCAGTGGCCCGATCGTCCGGTCGATGCCGAGCATCACCAGGTATGGCCCGGCCATCCCGGCCGCGTTCTGGAGCAGCAGCAGGGCCACCGCCAGGCCGATCAGCCTGCGGTGCGGCCGGATCAGCGAGCCGAGCAGGAGCCGGCTGCGGCTGCGGAGCCTGGCCATGCCCTGCGTGGTGCCGGTCTCGGCGGCGGTGCGATCCGCCTCCGGGTCGGCGGCTATGCCGCGCCACCGGGCCAGATCCGCGGCGGTGGCTGTCGGGGCGTCGGCCGGCTCGGCCGCCGTCGCGCCGTTGACCGGGCCGGTCGCCGTCATGACCGGACGAGTCCCAGGTCGTCGGTATCCTCGGCGGCCACACCGGCCCGGATCTCCGTGCCGGCTGCGGCGGTGCAGCTGCCCTCGGCGGAGAGGGCCGCCCGATAGGCGGGCACCTCGCGCAGCAGGTCGGCGTGGGTGCCGACGGCGGCGATCCGGCCGTCGGCGAGCAGCGCCACCCGGTCGGCGATGGCGACGGTCGAGGGCCGGTGCACCACCACCAGCGCGGTGGTGTCCCGGAGCACCCGGGCCAGTGCCCGCTCGACCAGCGCCTCGGTGTGTACGTCCAGCGCCGACAGCGGATCGTCGAGGACCAGCACTCCGGGCCGGCCGAGTACCGCCCGGGCCAGGGCCAGCCGCTGCCGCTGACCGCCGGAGAGGGAGAGACCCTGCTCGCCGATCCGGGTATCCAGACCCCACGGCAGGTCGTACACGAAATCGGCCCGGGCCACGGCGAGCGCGGCGCGTACCTCGTCGTCACCGGCGTCCGCCCGGCCCAGGGTGAGGTTCTCCCGGACGGACATCGAGAATAGCGTCGGTTCCTCGAACGCGATCCCGACCCGGCTGCGCAGCGAGTCGAGCCGGATGTCCCGGATGTCCCGCCCGTCCAGGGTGACCCGGCCGGCCGTGACGTCGTAGAGGCGCGGTACCAGCGACAGCAGGCTGGTCTTGCCGCAGCCGGTGGCGCCGACGATGGCCAGCGTCTCGCCGGGCTGGACCGTCAGGTCGACCCCACGCAGCACCGGAGGACCCTGCGGATAGCCGAACCACACCGCCTCGAACCGGAGTGCGCCGCCCCGGCCGGTGCCGCCGGTCGCGGGCAGCACCACCGCGCCCGGCCGGTCGACGACCGTCGGGCGGGTGTCGAGCACCTCGTAGATCCGGTCGGCGGCGGTCATCGCCTCCTGAGCGTTGGCGATGATCCAGGCGAGCGACTCGATCGGCCAGATCAGCATCAGTTGCAGGCTGACGAAGGCGACGAGTCCGCCGATGGTCAGCGCGCCGTGCGCGACGGCCACCGCACCGGCGACCAGCACCGCCGCCAGGGTCAGGTTGGGGATCAGGTCGAACTGCGCGGAGGTACGGGCCAGCAGCCGGCCCTTGCCGGTCGCGGTGTCGTGCAGCGTACGGCTGCCGGCCGCGAACCGTCGGGTCATCTCCGGGCGCTGGCCGAACGCCTTGACGGTGCGGATGCCCTGCGCGGACTCCTCGATCAGGGTGGCCAGGTCGCCCTGCTCGTCCTGAAGTCGCCGGGCGGCCAGCAGATAGGCCCGGGTGAACCGGCGGCTCGCGACGAACAACGGCACCGCGCCGGCCGCCACCAGCAGTCCCAGGCCGGGATGCAGCGTGATAAGCAGGGTCACCACGGCGAGGTAGGTGGTGACGTTCACGATGAGGAAGAGCAGCCCGAAGGAGAGGAAGCGCCGGATCACCGACAGGTCGCTGGTGACCCGGGAGAGCAACTGGCCGGACTGCCAGCGGTCGTGGAAGCCGATGTGCAGCCGTTGCAGGTGTGCGTAGATCTCGTCCCGGATGGTGGCTTCCATGCCGACCGCCGACGAGGACTGCGCCCACCGCCGAATGAAGATCAACGCTGCTTCGGCGAGCCCGAGCAGCAGCGCCAGCCCACCGAGCCGGAGCAACCCGCCGGGGTCGCGGTGCGCGATCGGCCCGTCCACGGCCCGCTGCACGACCAGCGGTACGGCGATGCTGGCGCCGGTCGCCGCGAAGGCCGCGAGCAGCAGCCAGACAAGTTGACCACGGTACGGGTGGAGGTAGCGTCGCAGCCGCCAGAGGTTGCGGGGCAGCGGATTGCCGGGCAGCCGGAGCCGGCCCCGGACCGTGGGCTCGTCGTCACGGTCCGGCACCATGCCCTGACGTTAACGGCAAATCCCGCGTCCGACCCAGTCGTGTTGTTGTCACCTGGTGTCATCGGGTCGCGCCGGTCGGGCGGTGCCTGGCTGGTCGACGTCGGACGAGAGCCGACGTCCCGGACGGTACGGCCGCTGCGCTCAGCCGACGTCCGGCCGGCGCTCGTGCGCGAGCAGCCACGTCTTCACCGGCAGCCCCCAGCGGAAACCGCCGAGGCCCCCGTCGGTACGCAGCACCCGATGACACGGTACGAAGAGCGCGGCGGCGTTGCGGGCGCAGGCCATCGCCGCGGCCCGGACCGCCCGGGGCCGGCCGCAGAGCTCGGCGAAGCCCGTGTAGGTGATCGGTTCGCCGGGCTTGACCCGCCGCAACGTCTCCCAGGCGTGGGCCAGGAACTCGCCGTCGGTGTGCTGTGCTACCGGTACCGCGTCGATCGCGGCAAGATCGCCGTCCAGGTAGGATCGTACGGCCGCGCTGACCGGACCGAGTTCGGACCGCTCCCGGACCTCCCGGCGAAGTCGGGGGTGCACCAGGCCGAGCAGGTTGGCGCTGTCCGTGGTGAAGCCGGCGGCATGCACCACGCCCTCCGGGTCGGCGAGGACGGTCAGTGGTCCGATCGGGGTCTCGATCCGGCTGCTGTACATCTCGTTCACTCTGCTCTCCATAGTCTGATCACCGCGTAGGAGCGCCAGGGCCGCCAGCGGCCGGCGTACGCGTCGAGGCTCTTCGGGTCGTCGGGGAGGCCGAGCGCCGCGGCGCCCCGGCGTACCCCGAGGTCGGTGGGGAGGAAGACGTCCGGGTCGCCGATCGCCCGCATCGCGACGTAGCCGGCGGTCCAGGCACCGATGCCGGGCAGCGCGGTCAGCCGGTCGAGCAGTTCCGCCCGGTCGGCGCCGGGATCCAGGTCCAGCTCACCGGCGGCGACCGCCTCGGCCAGCCGGCGAATCGTCGCCCGCCGGGCGCCCGGCATGCCGAATGCGGAGTCCGGCAGCGCCAGCACCTCCTCGGCAGTCGGGAACGCCCGCAGCCCGCCGGACCCGCCCGAGATGTCGCGCCGATCAGCGGTGCCAGGCTCGATCGGCACCTCCGGCCCGCGACGGTCGTCCGGTGTGCCCGGGTTGTCGGGGCCGGCCGGCCCGCAGGCGGCGGCGAGCCGGGCCAGCACGGTACGGGCCCCGGCCACCGAGACCTGCTGGTTGACGATCGCCCGGACGGCCATCTCGAAGCCGTCCACCGCACGCGGTACCCGGATGCCGGGTTCCTTCGCCACCGCCTCGGCGAGCGCCGGATCGGCGCCGAGTACGCCGTCCACCGCCTCCGGGTCGGCGTCCAGGTCGAAGAGGCGGCGGCAGCGCGCCACCGCCGGGGCCAGGTCGCGGACGTCGGTGAGCCGGAGGGTGGCGGCGACGTACCCGGGCAGTGGGGTGAGGGCGATCTCGGCCGGCCCGTTCGGCAGTCGCAGGCCGCGACGGTACGACCCGGCCTCGACCGCCTCGATCCCGGGCACCGCCCGCAGGGCGAGGAAGTCCAGCAGCGCGTCGGCGTGCAGCGGTGCCCGGTAGGCGAGCCGCAGCGCGATCGTCCCCGCTGTGCCGTGCTGCCCCGGACCCACCGACGCCGGCAGGTCGGGGCCGCCGCTGCGGACCGTTCGGGCGGCGCGGCGGCCGGTGACACCCCCCGAGCGGCGGACGGCGTTGCGCAGTTGGGACGGCGCTACCGCGTACACCTGGCGGATCGTGTCGTTGAACTGCCGCACGCTGCCGAAGCCGGCGGCGAAGGCGATCTCGGCGAGGCCGAGGTCGGTCGTCTCGACCAGGATCCGAGCGGTCTGTGCCCGCTGGGCCCGGGCCAGTGCGAGGGGTCCGGCGCCCACCTCCGCGACCAGCATCCGGTTCAGGTGACGTTCGGTGTAGCCGAGCCGGCCGGCCAGCCCCGGTACCCCCTCCCGGTCGACCACGCCGTCGGCGATCAGCCGCATCGCCCGGCCGACGACGTCGGCCCGGACGTTCCACTCGGGTGATCCGGGTGCGGCGTCCGGTCGGCACCGCCGGCAGGCGCGCAGCCCGGCCCGCTGTGCGGCGGCGGCCGACGGGTAGAACCGGACGTTCTGGCGGTTCGGGGTCGTCGCCGGGCAGGACGGCCGGCAGTAGATGCCGGTCGAGGTGACGCCGGTGTAGAACCAGCCGTCGAACCGCTGGTCCCGGCTGTCGACCGCCCGATAGCACCGTTCGAAGTCCAGCTCCATGCCTTCGATGGTGCCGGGTGCCGGACCGGATGACTCGCGGAAATCGGACCTGACCGTGTGTACCTCCAGATGGTTGCCGCTTCGGGCGCCTCCGTAGACTTCACCCGGGCCCGGGCCGGTGGACCACACCAGGTCGCGGGAGGCTACGAGAGAGGCAGTCCCGTTCGCATGACTTCACTGACCATCGGCATCGTCGGCCTGCCCAACGTCGGCAAGAGCACGTTATTCAACGCGTTGACCAAGAACGACGTACTCGCGGCGAACTATCCGTTCGCCACCATCGAGCCGAACGTCGGGGTGGTCGGCCTGCCGGACGGGCGGCTGGAGCAGCTCGCCGAGATCCACGGCTCGCAGAAGATCATCCCCGCACCGGTCTCCTTCGTCGACATCGCCGGCCTGGTCCGCGGCGCGTCGAAGGGGCAGGGCCGGGGCAACGCGTTCCTGGCCAACATCCGGGACGCCGCCGCGATCTGCCAGGTCGTCCGGGTCTTCTCCGACCCGAACGTGGTGCATGTCGACGGCAAGGTCTCGCCCGGCGACGACATCGAGACGATCAACACCGAACTGATCCTGGCCGACCTGCAGACCATCGAGAGGTCACTGCCCCGGCTGGAGAAGGAGGCGAGGGTCCGCAAGGACCGGGCCGCCGCCGTCACCGCCGCGAAGAAGGCGGCCGAGCTACTCGACACCGGCGTCACCCTCTACGCGGGTGCGGCGGGCGCCGGGGTCGAGGTGGCCGAGCTGCGCGAGCTGCACCTGCTGACCACCAAACCCTTCCTGTACGTCTTCAACGTCGACGAGGCGGAGCTGAACAACGCCGACCTGCTCGACGAGTTGCGCATGCTGGTCGCCCCGGCCGAGGCGATCTTCATGGACGCCAAGGTCGAGTCGGAGCTGACCGACCTCCCTCCGGACGAGGCACGGGAGCTACTGGAGTCGATCGGGCAGTCCGAACCCGGTCTCGACCAGCTCATCCGGGTCGGGTTCCGCACCCTGGGGCTGCAGACGTACCTGACCGCCGGGCCGAAGGAGGCGCGGGCCTGGACCATCCCGATCGGGGCGACCGCGCCGGAGGCGGCCGGCGTGATCCACTCGGACTTCCAGCGCGGCTTCATCAAGGCAGAGATCGTCTCGTACGACGACCTCGTCGCCGCCGGCTCGATGGCCGCCGCGAAGGCCGCCGGCCGGGTCCGGATCGAGGGCAAGGACTACGTCATGCAGGACGGCGACGTGGTCGAGTTCAGGTTCAATGTCTGATTCCGGTCCAACGTCGTTTGGTCTGGGGCATGTGGCGGACTGTCTTTCAGCCGTTGCGATCGTCTCGGTGATCCGCGGCGACCGGCGGGCGGAGCGGGGGTGGTCGGCGCGGAGACTGTCGAGCTGGGTGCACGGGTGGGGCACGGAAGCCTGGGGTGCCGAGGGCGTGCTGCGGTTCGGCTCGACCGGCCGGCGATGCGGTTCGGCTCGACCGGCGGGCGGGACCGGGGTTCGGGCCGCCCGGGAGGGTGGGCGCACAGGCGGGGCAGCTCGACAGTCCTCCTCGGCGGGTATCCCGACCCCGCTGCCCGCCCGACGTCGGGAGATCGCCGGCTCGGAGATGCCCGGAAGCAACGGGTTACACGATCAACCTGTCAAAGACAGGGCAGTAGTTGCCCTGGCGACGACGATGGCATTTCGCGCATTGGCCGCACTACTTGAGTCACCGCCGTTATCTCTCGGACTACGCGACGTACATCCGCACCGACGCGGACCGTTGCGAGCCTCAGCCCCTGTGACCGGGCACCAGCCCGTCCAGATCAAGCGTGATTTCGAACGGCGTCGTGGCGCGAAGCTCGCGCCGGTGGATTCCGGTCGGCGCATACAACCGGGTGGGGCCGTCGAGTTCGTAGGAGTGCACAACTGGCAGGTCGTCTTCGTCCTCGACGCGCCAGTAGTGCGCGATACCGGCTTCCGCGTACTTGCGTAGCTTGACCGTCCGATCACGGTGCGCTGACTCTGGCGAGACCACCTCGACAACCAGAAGAACCTCGTCCGGTGCGTAGCAGGTGCGGTCAGGATCGTATGGCGCCGTGGTGACGAGAAGGTCAGGTTCGGGACGGTTCCATTCATCGAGACGAATCGTCATCTCCCGCTCGACCTCGATGCCCTCTGGTGCCTGATTCGCCAGAGTGACCGCCAATGCGGTGACGAGCCGGCCGTGCCACGACCGTTGGGGGGACATCATGAAGACGAGCGCTCCATCGATGAGTTCGGTGTGCCGCGGCGCCTCGGGAAGTCGGTCAAGGTCATCGGCATGCCACCCCTCGGGGCGGGGCGGGCGCATCCACTCGGGCACCGCGGTCATTTCGTCACCGTAGCATTCGGTCATTACGCCCCGGATCGATCCGAGGCCGTGCAGTGCGTACCGAGCTGACCCGTTCTGGTCGGACGGGCTCAGCTTCCGGTCGGACGGGGCTCAGCGGTACATCCCCGAGGATCCGAGCCATCCGTCCCGGGGCATCGCGGGGAAGTCGGCCTCGGACTACGTCGGCCACGCCTTCGGGATCGACGAGAACGGAAACTATCTCGGCACCGAGCAGGACTGGGCGCGGCTGCGCGCGCAGTACGACTGGATCGAGGGCTTCTTCGTCGACAACATCGGGCCGGAGCCGTCGGGTTTCGACGGCAGCATCCAGAAGATGGAGCAGGCGGCGCTGGCGCTCTACGACGACGGTTCCGACGTGGGGCCGGTCGACGGCCCGATCCGGAACGCCGAGCGGCACCTGGGCAACTGGAGCGGCTACACGGCCGAGGCGTTCAACACCAACTACATCAACCGGATACCCGAGGTGACCAGGCATCAGGCGTTTCTCGCCCGTACGCTGCAGCACGCGATGATCGCGAACAGGGACATCTTCGTCGAGTTCCGCAAGGACCTGAAGAGTACCGCCGAGACCGCGATCACCGCCCTGGAGGCGACCACGAGGTCGGGCGGTGGCAAGGGTGCCGTTGTGGCGTTCGGCGTGGTCGCCGCCGTCGCGACGGTCGCCGCCGGTGCCGTGACCCCTGGGCGGGGCGACGATCGCCATCGCCTCTTGGACCATCATCGCCGGCACCTCCTCAGGGCTGAGCGTCGCCGCGGGCGGGTTCGAGGAGCCCAGGAAGACTGATCTGGCCGCGGACACGGTCGACCAGATCCTGTCGAAGATGGTCGACGCGGTGATCGAGGACCTCCGGCAGGTCGACCAGCAGGAAAAGAAGATTGTCACCGGGCTGCAGAACAACATCGCCGCGTTGAACGGTTCGCGGAAGGGCTTCCTGCCGAACCGGGCAGCCAGGTCGAGGTGCCGATCTCGATCGACAGCTTCGCGGTGCCGGACCGTCGGACATAGGTGTCCGCACCGATGCCCATCCGCTGCCCCGGCAGGACGGCTCCGACCTCCCGGGTGACCTCCGGCGCGCCCTCGACCAGGTCGTCGATCGTGCCGCCGGACCCGTCAAGCAGTCGGATGGTGATCTTCGTCCGGACCGCGGCCAGTTCCCGGCTGGTGTTCTCCACCACGATGCCGTAGCTGACCATCGGTTTGCCGGTCGCGTCCCCCATCGCGGAGAAGCCCTGCTCGACGACCCGAATGCCGCCGCCGTCCGGCGCCTCGACAACCGGCGGAGGCAGCGTGGTGAGCTGGCCGGCGCTCGGCGTGGAGGCGGACGGCGTGGGGGGCGGCTGCTTCTCGCACCCAACCAGCACGAGCAACGCGCACAGGCCGAGCACGAGGGGCATCGCGCCGAGGCGTCGCCGCGGCGCGGTGGAGGGCGGCGGAGGCGCATTCCGGCGTCGGTCAGACATGTACAACCCCCGGTTCCGGTGACGAGCAAGGTCGAGGAAGCTCGATATGTGGAGCGAACCGGGGGTGTCGCCGTCAGACCCGCGCCGCGTGGCCGGTCACGAGATGTAGTGCAGGATCACGTTGTGCACATGGTGGCTCTTCTGGTCGCCACGGAACTCCACCTCGTAGGTGTGGGTGCCGACGTGGATCGCGATGGCGCCGGTGGAGAAGAACGACCCGCCCCAGGACTTGTTGCTGACCACGCTCACGCTGGTGATCTTCGAGTACGGGATGCTGGTGATCGCGAACTTCTTGCCGACGAACGACTTGTCCTGGATGATCACGCGTCGGTCGGTCAGCCCGATGAACCCGGTGCCCGCGCCGATGGCGTCGTAGACGGCGATGACCTGTTCCCCGTCGAGCAGGCCGCTCTCGATCTGCTTGAGCTGCTCCCGACGGTCATAGCTGACGTTGGTGGCCATGATCCGAGGGTAGGCGGGGCCCGCCACCGCCGCACCGCGCCGCCGGCCGGGCGCGGCCGGGTCAGCCCGGTGCGGTCACCGCGCGGTAGACGTCCTCGATCCGCGCGGCGAGCGTTACCTCACCCTCGGTGATCTCGCCGTCGTCGCGGGGACCGATCCGGATCTGCGTGCGTCCGTCCAGCCGGCGGATCTCGGGGCGGAGATGCAGCGCGTCCGCGATGATCTTTATCCGCTCGGTGAGGGCCGCGTGCTGGGTGTCGTCGAGGACGAGAGTTCTTCTGATCTGCTGTCCCTCGCGGGTCCAGCTGCCCAGTAGGGTGAGTGCGTCGCTCAGGTAGTCGCGGTCCATCCGGCCACCCCACAGAGCACGCATCGCCAAACCTCCCAGGCGTCGTTGCCGGCTCGTGGCCAAATCGTCGCCATCCCGTGTCTCGGTCGGTGCTCCCTAGTCTGTCGCTGGCCGGCTGGTGTGTCCACGTCCACCCTTCCGTCTTCTCCTGACCGGTGGGCCCGGCGCTGCTACCCGAATTACCGATTGATCTGGCACGCTGGACGCCCGTGCGGACCGATTGGGTGAGCGGTAACGACCGTGACGGGTCGACAGGCGGACATTCCGGGCGCGGTCGGCGGGAGCCGAAGATCGTGGTCGGTGCGGCCATCGTGGCCGCCGGCCGGGTACTCGCCTGTGCGCGATCTCACCCGCCGGAGGTGGCCGGCCGGTGGGAGTTCCCCGGCGGCAAGGTCGAGCCGGGCGAGTCGGAGGTCGCCGCGCTGGTCCGGGAGTGTGCCGAGGAGCTGGGCGTACGCGTCGAGGTCGGTGAGCGGATCGGCCGGGACGTCCGGATGGGTCACGGGCACTCGGTGCTCCGGATCTATCTGGCCCGACTCGTCGACGACGACCAGCCGCAGCCCCTGGAGCACTCGGAACTGCGCTGGCTGCGCCCGGAGGAGCTGGACGACGTGCCGTGGCTGCCGGCGGACGTACCGATCGTGGCCGCCCTGCGCCCGGTGCTGGCCGCCTCCTGACCGCGCCGCGCAGTCCCAGCGTCCGGGCCCGCTCCTGGGCTAGGCGCCGGCGGCATCGGGAGAGCCCCGAACGCCCGGGAGGGCGGCACACGGCCCCCGGAGCGCGGGTCGAGCTCACCTGCGGCGGTGGCCTCGACCCGCGCCACGGGACGGGTCAGTCCTGCTCGCGCGGCTGCTCCGGGTGGCTGTAGTTGAGCCCCTCGGCCGGCAGCGGGAAGGTCACGTCGTCGCCGAAGGGCGAGGGCGCGGCCGGCCGTTCGAAGGTGAACTCGCTGATCGCCAAGCGGCCCCGGGAGTCCAGCGGCGGCGCGGTCGGGTGCGGGACCTGCCGGCCCCAGTGCACGCCGCGCTCCGCGTCGGCCTCGGCCTTGGCGTCGGGCTCGTGCGATCCGTCCGCGTGTGAGTGCACCGTGCCGAGCTCGTCCGGGTCGCGCGGGGTCCGGCCCTGCGCGGCCTCGTTCTGCTTGCCACGGCGGAAGATCTTGCTACCGAGCCACACAACAGGATCGTACCGTCGGTCGACGACGCGTTCCTTCATTGGGATGATCGCGTTGTCAGTGATCTTGATGTGCTCGGGGCAGACCTCGGTGCAGCACTTGGTGATGTTGCAGTAGCCGAGGCCCTGCGACGCCTGGGCGTACTCCTTCCGGTCCGTCTTCGCGTCCAGCGGGTGCATGTCCAGTTCGGCGGCGCGGATGAAGTACCGCGGCCCGGAGAAGGCGGTTTTGTTCTCCTCGTGGTCCCGTACCACGTGACAGGTGTTCTGGCACAGGAAGCACTCGATGCACTTACGGAACTCCTGTGACCGCTCGACGTCGACCTGCTGCATCCGGTACTCGCCGGGCTCCAGGTCGGTCGGCGGGGCGAACGCCGGGGTCTCCCGGGCCTTCTCGTAGTTGTACGAGACGTCGGTGACCAGATCCCGGACGATCGGAAAGGTCCGCAGCGGGGTGATGGTGACCGTCTCGTTCTCCTCGAACGTCGACATCCGGGTCATGCAGCCCAGCCGGGGCATGCCGTTGATCTCCATCGAGCAGGACCCGCACTTGCCGGCCTTGCAGTTCCACCGGCAGGCCAGGTCCGGGGCCTCGGTCGCCTGCAACCGGTGGATGACGTCGAGGACCACCTCGCCCTCGTTCACCTCCACCTGGTAGTCGGTCAGCTCGCCGCCCGACTCGTCCCCGCGCCAGACCTTGAAGTGGCGGGTGGTGCCGGCCTTGCCGGCGCCGCCCGGCGCGTTCTGTGTCGCCATTACTTGGCCGCCTCCTCAGCGTGCGCCTCTGCGGTGAGGGCGTCGAAGTCCGCCAGCTCCTCGTCGGTCAGGTACTTGGCCAGCTCGGTGCGGTCGAAGAGCTGGATCAGCTCGGCCCGCATCTTCGGCAGCGGCTTGTGCTCCAGGCGTACCTTGTCGCCGTCGAGCGCGCAGACCAGGTTGACCGCGCGCCACCTCGGCGCCATGGACGGGAAGTCCTCTCGGGTGTGGCCGCCCCGGGACTCCTCGCGCTCCAGTGCCGCCCGGGCGGTGCACTCCGAGACCACCAGCATGTTGCGCAGGTCCAGTGCCAGGTGCCAGCCGGGGTTGTAGCGGCGACCGCCGGCCACCGCCACCCGGGTCACCCGGTCCCGCAGCTCGGCGAGCTTGACCAGCGACTCCTCCAGCTCACCCTTGCGCCGGATGATGCCGACCAGGTCGCCCATCACCGCCTGGAGGTCCTGCTGCAGGGTGTACGGGTTCTCCCCGCCCTCGCGCTCCAGCGGGGCCAGCGCCCGGTCCACCGCTGCCTCGACGTCCGCCGCCGACACCTTCGGGCGGGCGGGCAGCCCTCCGGCGTACGACGAGGCGTGCTCGCCGGCCCGCTTGCCGAAGACCAGCAGGTCGGAGAGGGAGTTGCCGCCGAGTCGGTTGGAGCCGTGCATGCCGCCGGAGACCTCACCGGCGGCGAAGAGCCCCTGCACCTGCCCGGCCGCCGCGCCGCTGTCCGGGTCGACCTCGACGCCACCCATCACGTAGTGGCAGGTCGGGCCCACCTCCATCGGCTCGGCGGTGATGTCGACGTCGGCCAGCTCCTTGAACTGGTGGTACATCGAGGGCAGCCGGCGGCGTACCTCCTCGGCCGGCAGCCGGCTGGCGATGTCCAGGTAGACGCCGCCGGCCGGGGTACCCCGGCCAGCCTTGACCTCGGCGTTGATCGCCCGGGCGACCTCGTCCCGGGGGAGCAGCTCCGGCGGGCGCCGGTTGTTGTCCGGGTCGGTGTACCAGCGGTCCGCCTCCTCCTCGGTCTCCGCGTACTGGTTGCGGAAGACGTCGGGGACGTAGTCGAACATGAACCGCTTGCCTTCGGAGTTCTTCAGCACCCCGCCGTCGCCGCGGACCGACTCGGTGACCAGGATGCCCTTCACCGAGGGCGGCCAGACCATGCCGGTCGGGTGGAACTGGAGGAACTCCATGTTGATCAGCGTGGCGCCGGCCCGCAGCGCCAGCGCGTGCCCGTCCCCGGTGTACTCCCAGGAGTTCGAGGTGACCTTGTAGGACCGGCCGACGCCGCCGGTGGCCAGTACCACGGCCGGGGCCTCGAAGAGCACGAACTCGCCGGACTCCCGGTAGTAGCCGAACGCCCCGGCGACCCGGTCCCCGTCGAGCAGCAGCTCGGTGATGGTGGTCTCGTCGAAGACCCTGATCCGGGCCTCGTAGTCGCCGTGCGCCTTCTTGTCCTCCTGCTGCAACGAGACGATCTTCTGTTGCAGGGTACGGATCAGCTCCAGGCCGGTCCGGTCGCCGACGTGCGCGAGCCGTGGGTACTCGTGGCCACCGAAGTTGCGCTGTGAGATCTTCCCGTCCTTGGTGCGGTCGAAGAGCGCGCCGTACGTCTCCAGCTCCCAGATCCGCTGCGGCGACTCCCTGGCGTGCAGCTCGGCCATCCGGAAGTTGTTCAGGAACTTGCCGCCCCGCATGGTGTCCCGGAAGTGCACCTGCCAGTTGTCCCGGCTGTTCACGTTCCCCATCGCGGCGGCGGCGCCGCCCTCGGCCATCACCGTGTGGGCCTTGCCGAACAGCGACTTCGAGATGATCGCGGTCCGCTTCCCGGCCAGCCGGGCCTCGATCGCCGCGCGCAGGCCGGCGCCACCGGCACCGATGACGACGACGTCGTAGTGGTGTCGTTCGATTCGGGTAGTCATGTCAGAGGCCCTTTAGTTGATGAACCGCAGGTCGTCGAACCATTCGGCGGAAAGCGCCATCACGTAGAAGTCGGTCAGCGCCAGCGTGCCCAGGGTGATCCAGGCGAGCTGCATGTGCCGCACGTTGAGCGTGGAGATGAAGGTCCAGATCCGGTACCGCACCGGATGCTTGGAGAAGTGCTTCAACCGGCCGCCGATGATGTGCCGGCAGGAGTGGCAGGAGATCGTGTACGCCCAGAGCATCACCACGTTGCCGAGCAGGACCAGGTTGCCCAGGCCGAAGCCGAAGCCCTCGGGGCTGCGGAAGGACAGGACCACGTCCCAACTGTTGATCAACGAGATGACCACGGCGGCGTAGAACGTGTAGCGGTGCAGGTTCTGGCCGAGCAGCGGGAAGCGGGTCTCCCCGGTGTAGGTCTTGTGCCCGTCCGGGACCGCGCAGGCCGGCGGCGAGAGCCAGAACGACCGGTAGTAGGCCTTCCGGTAGTAGTAGCAGGTCAGTCGGAACAGCAGCAGGAACGGCAGGGTCAGCGCGGCGTCCGGGATGAACCACCAGCCGGGGAGTACCCGACCGAAGTGGGCCGCCTCGGGGATGCAGCGCTCGGTCACGCACGGCGAGTAGAACGGAGTCAGGTAGTGGAACTCCTCGACCCAGTAGTGGTCGTGCATGAACACCCGCACCGTCGCGTACGTGACCCAGGCGCCAAGTCCGATCACCGTGATCAGTGGTGCGAACCACCAGCGGTCGGTACGCAGGGTTTTTGCCGCGATGGCCGCGCGCTTGCGCACGCTTCCCGGCAGTCCGGCCGGAGGTGGGGCCGTCCTCGTAGTCATCTATGTCTCCCTGACGGGGCCCGGTCACTCTGACGGGCACGGATGGTGTTCCGGCGGGGCGCGCGTGGGCAGGGGACGACCCCGCAGCCGCGCTACCTGCGTCCGCGTCGGTGCACACGTTACGCCGCACGTTTACGGGCACATGCGCAAGGGAGTCTCGCGGGTTTCCCGTCGATTAGGAAAGTCCCGCTCCCCGATCCGGGCACTGTTGTGCAGAACTTCACTCGGGATGCGCAGGAGTCGGCGGCGGAAGGTGAACGGGCTACAGGTCGGGCGCGCCGAGTCGACGGGCGGCCGCGGCGCACTCCTCGGGCCCGCGCTGCAACCGGTCCACCACCGGTCGGCCGCCCGGACCGCGGGGTGCGACGAAGAACGCCGGCTCGCCATTGGTCACCTGCCGGTCGAGCGCGTCCGCGTAGCTGGTCCGGGCGTCGACCAACCGCTGCCACGACTCGGCACGGCTGTCCCGGCGGTCGTCGTCCGAATCGCCGTCCCGGTCGTCACCCCGCCAGCCGCGCAGGCGCTCGATCTCGGACAGGAACGGGCGTACGGCGGCGTTCTCGTCCCGGATCGCCGCCGCCCGCTCGCCCGGGCTTGCGGTGGCACCCGGTGGAGTCAACCGGTTGAGCCGCTTCTCCAACTCGCGGCAGGCGTCCTGGCCCCGCGTCTGCGCCGTCTGTTCGCGGTCGGAATCCCGGGCCAACCGGTCCAGGCCGGCCGCGAACGCGCCGAGGCAGCCGCAGACCAGCAGTACCAGCACCGCCGCGCCGGCGATTCCGGCGATGGCCAGCCGGCGGCGCCGCCGCGCGGCCGGGTCGGGCCCGGTCCGCTGGTCGGCTGCCGACCGGCCGCCGCCGATGCGGCTGCCGGCGCCCGTGCCCGTGCCCGTGCCGGGGCCGGTACCCGTGCTCGTGCCGGTGCCCGGGTCGTCGGCGGCGGGGGTGCTCGCGTCGTCCGTCACGCCACACAGTGAAGCACCGTCGCGCGATCCGGGCATCCCCGCGAGGGAGGGCGTGGCTCCCCGGGGGGTGCACCCTGCTGCGGGTGGGTCAGCCTCAGCCGGAGGCGCCGCCGGTGAAGTTCCACGAGGCCAGCCGGAGCGGCGGCGCCGACCACCACGCGTTGCTGAAGGTGTGCGACTGCACCACCGGGTGCCGACCGATGCCGAGTACGGCCCCGGGGGCGAGCGCCTGCGGATAGGACTGGGTGAACCGGAAGTTCTGCACCGCCGTGGTCACCTCACCGTCCTCGACCAGCCACACACCGTTGCGGGTGAGTCCGGTGACGACCAGACTTCTCGGGTCGAGGACCCGGGTGTACCACAGGTCGGTGACCAGCAGCCCGCGCCGCAGCTGGGCGACGAGCGCGGCGGCGTCCGCGTCCACGACCGGCCCGGAAACCTCGGCCGGTCCGGAGATCTCACCCGGCCCGGTCGCGCCGCTCGGCGCCGCGGTCGGCGCGAGCCCGAGGTGCAGCGGAACCGGCCCGACGGCCGCGCCGCCCGGCACGGCGTGCCCGGTCGAGGAGGTGCCGGCCTCGGCGGCGGTCCGCCGGTCGTGCGCGACCGTCCGGGTGACGCCGTGCTCGACCAGCCTGACCGGAGCCCGGCGGGCGCCCTCGGCGTCGAACGGCAGCACCGGTCGGGCCAGCGCGTCGTCCACCAGCGTGACGGACCGGTCGAACTGTTGCTCCCCCGGCACGGCGAACGTGCGCTGCTCGTTGTACGCCTTGCCGTTGAAGCCGTACGTCGCAAGGTTCTGTAGCAGGTCGGCGACGGCGGTCGGCTCCAGCACCACCTCGTAGCGCCCCGGAGGCAGCTCGACGGGGGCGACGCCGGCCCGGGCCTTCACCGACGCCCGCGCACCGAGTACGTTGCCGAACAGGTCGGCGAGGCGGAACGAGCCCAGCCGCGCGACCCCGTCCGCGCCGCCGCACCGGGCGATCCCGTCCATCGCCGCCTCGGTGCTCCGCCCGGTCACCGAATGCCCGGCCGTGTTGGCGAACGCCCCGTGCCGCTGCCCGGTACGGCAGTAGCCGGCCGCCTCCAGCCCGCCGGCCGTCTCGACGAACTCGCGTACCCGGTCGGCCCGCTGCTCCGGCCCGGCCGCGGCGGTGTCCTCGTCCCAGTTGCCGCCCTCGGCCACGGTGGTCGGTGGGGTCAGCCCGGGCCAGCCCGGGTCGGGCGGGCAGTGCCGGACCGCCGCGACGGTACGTTCGACCAGGTCACGTACGCCGTCGGCGCTGACCACCGTGGACGACCCGGTGGCGGTACGCCCGTCGAGGTGCAGCCGCAGTCGGATCGTCGTGAGGGCGTCGGCCATGTTCTGGTGGATGAAGGAGTTCGCGAACCGGGTCAGGGCCAGCTCGGCGTACTCGGTGCCGACCTCCGCCTCGGCACCCGGCCCGGCAACCTGCCGGACCACGTCGACGACCCGGCCGGCGAGATCGAGTGGGGATGTCATGGCTGCCTCCATCTCACCGCGGCGGCTCATCCGCGGACTCCGACCCGGACGTTGCGGAACCGGGCAGGGGCGGCGGGGTGGCCGGTGTGGCCGATTTGGCCGGGCTGCCCCTTGCCGCAGTTCGGGGTACCCCAGGCGACGGTCTCCGAGGAGAGCATGTCCATGGACCGCCAGAACTGCGGACCGATCCCGGTGTACGTCGGGTTGCGCAGCATCCGGCCCCGCCGCCCGTTCCTGACCTCCCAGCCGATCTCGCAGCCGAACTGGAAGTTCAGCCGCTTGTCGTCGATCGACCACGAACGGTTGGTGTCCATCAGTACGCCGTCGTCGGTGGCCGCGATGATCTCGTCCAGGGTGTGCGGGCCGGGCTCCAGACCGACGTTCGTCATCCGTACCATCGGCAGCCGCGCCCAGCCGTCGGCCCGGACGCTGCCGGCGTGGTCCAGGCCGGCGACCGCCGCCGAGTCCCGGCCGGCGAGGGTACCCACCCAGCGACCCTCCCGGACCGCGTCACGCTTCGCCGCCGGGGTCCCCTCGTCGTCGAAGCCGAAGCTGCCCAGCGCACCCGGGATGGTCGGGTCGATGGTGACGTTCATCAGTTCGGAGCCGTAGCGCAGCCCGCCGAGCTGGTCGAGGTCCAGCCAGGAGGTGCCGGCGAAGGCGGCCTCCCAGCCGAGGATCCGGTCGAGTTCGATGGCGTGCCCGACCGACTCGTGGATCTGCAACGCCATCTGCTCGCCGCCGAGGATCAGGGTGGTCTCGCCGGCCGGGCAGAGCGGCGCGGTGACCAGCTCCCGGGCCTCCTCGGCGATCCGGGCGGCGTGCGCGGTCAGGTCGAGCGAGTCGACAAGTTCCCAGCCCTGGGTTCCGTACTGGCCGCGATGGCTGGGGTAGGAGCGGCGCTGCGTCTCCCCGTCGCCGAGCACGGTTGCCGAGATGCCCGCCCCGGACTCCCGGATGTGCTGGTCGATCCGGTGTCCCTCGCTGGAGACGAACCACTTGCGGGTGTCCCAGATCTGGTAGAGCCCCTCGGCCAGGTCGGCGCCGTGTTCCCGGGACGTCCCGGTGGCCCGGACCAGCAGGTCGCCCTTGTCCGACAGCGGCACCGAGAGCGGGTCGACGGCGCACGGTGAACTCCACGACCCGGAGCTGGCCGGCACCGGCAGCAGGGTGCTGCCGGGACCGGCGAGCCGGCCACTCGCGGCGGCGATCCGCGCGGCCCGCTCACCCGCCACCCGGGCGGCCGACTCAGACAGATCGGGTACGGCGTAGAAGCCCCACCCCGAGCCGACGAGCGCGCGTATCCCGATCCCGGCGCTCTCGTCCTGGCTGACGGACTCGATCTCGCCGTTACGGGCGGACATCGACTCGTAACGACGGTGCATGATCCGGGCGTCGGCGTACCGGGCCCCGGCGTCGAGGGCGGCCTGCACCGCCGCCGTCGCCACGTCGAACTCGGCCATCGGCATCTCCTCGCTGATTCGCCCGTTCGGTGATCCGGCCGGGAGCCGAAACCGATCATGGATGACCTTATGCGAGGGGGTGGGGTCAGCGCCCGGGCGGCAGGTCCTCCGGCCGGATTTCCGCCGCGATCGGCTCGGTGAGCCGCAGGACGTCGCGTGCCGATGTGGGCGGTGGGGGGGTCGACAGGGGTGGGGCGGAGCTACTTGAATGGTGGGACGCGCCGGTTCGCCGGCCGGGGAACCGGGTGGGCCGAGAAGATCGGCACCTGTAGCTTATTTTCACCCCCTTGACTCTGCTGTAGGTTACCTTCACGCTGGCCCGGACCGGCCGGGCGAGTGGCGGAAGCGGTGACGGAGCAGGAAGGGGAGGGCGCTGGTGGGGACGCCGGAATCGGCAGCGTCGTCCGCGACTCCGACGGGCGAGGCGTACCTGCGGGTGCGGGACCTGCGGGTGCGGTTCGCCACCGAGGACGGGGTGGTGCGCGCGGTCGACGGCCTCTCGTTCGCCGTACAGCGGGGTCGCACCCTGGGAATCGTCGGCGAGTCCGGCTCCGGCAAGAGCGTCACCAGCCTCGCCGTGCTCGGCCTGCACGACCCGAGGCGTACGGAGATCAGTGGCGAGATCCTGGTCGGTGGCCGGAACATCGTCGGGCTGCCCGACGCCGAGTGCCGAAAGCTGCGCGGCCGGGACATGGCGATGGTCTTCCAGGATCCGCTCTCCGCACTGCATCCCTACTATGCCGTCGGGCGGCAGATCGCCGAGGCGTACCGGGTGCACCATCCGGGGACGGGCCGGCGGGCGGCGCGGCGGCGCGCGGTCGAGATGCTGGGCCGGGTCGGCATCCCGCAGCCGGAGCGCCGGGTCGACGACTATCCACACGAGTTCTCCGGCGGGATGCGCCAGCGCGTGATGATCGCGATGGCCCTGGTCAACGATCCCGACCTGCTGGTCGCGGACGAGCCCACCACCGCGCTGGACGTCACCGTGCAGGCGCAGATCCTCGACCTCCTTGCCGACCTCCAATCGGAGTTCAACTCGGCGATCGTGCTGATCACCCATGATCTCGGGGTGGTCAGCCAGGTCGCCGACGACGTACTCGTGATGTATGCCGGGCGGGCCGTCGAGCACGGCAGCGTCGAGCAGGTGCTGCGCCGGCCGCAGCACCCGTACACCTGGGGGTTGCTCTCCAGCGTGCCGTCGTTGCACGGTGACGCGGACGCGGACCTGGTGCCGATCCGGGGCAACCCGCCGAGCCTGATCCACCTGCCGCCCGGCTGCGCCTTCCACCCCCGCTGCCGGTACGCCGACCGGGCCGGCGGCCGATCCTCGACCGAGGTCCCCGAGCTGCTGCCGGTGACCGAGGCCGGTCACCGGGTCGCCTGCCACCTGCCCGAGGCCGACCGGCAGCGGTACTACGCCGACGAGATCGCCCAGGTGGGGGTGGCGCCATGAGTGCGCGGGCAGAGGTGGTGCCGGAGCAGCCGGTCGACTCCGGGGGCGGCGAGCCGCTGCTGGCGGTGACCGGGCTGACCAAGCACTTTCCGGTGCGCTCCGGGGTGCGCCGCCGCGGCTTGGTGCGGGCGGTCGACGGGCTGGACTTCGAGGTCCGGGCGGGGGAGACCCTCGGCCTGGTCGGCGAGTCGGGCTGTGGCAAGACCACCACCGGTCGGCTGCTGGTCCGGCTGCTGGAGCCGACCGCCGGCAGGATCGTCTTCGAGGGGCGGGACATCACCCGCGCCTCCCGGGGCGAGCTGCGACCACTCCGCCAGGACCTTCAGATCATTTTCCAGGACCCGTACGCCTCGCTGAACCCCCGGCACACCGTCGGGCGCATCGTGGCGATGCCGTTGCAGGTCAACGGGATCGATCCGCCCGGCGGGGTGCGGCAGCGGGTACGCGAGCTGCTCGAACTCGTCGGCCTGAATCCCGAGCACTACAACCGCTATCCACACGAGTTCTCCGGCGGCCAGCGGCAGCGGATCGGGATCGCCCGCGCCCTTGCGCTGCGGCCGAAGCTCGTCGTCGCCGACGAGCCGGTCTCCGCACTGGACGTCTCGATCCAGGCGCAGGTGGTCAACCTGCTCCGCGACCTGCAACGGGAGCTGGATCTCGCCTTCGTCTTCATCGCCCACGACCTGGCCGTGGTCCGGCACTTCTGCCAGCGGATCGCGGTGATGTACCTCGGGAAGATCGTGGAGACCGGCGATCGGGTGGAGATCTACCAGCGGCCACGGCACCCCTACACCCGGGCGCTGCTCTCCGCCGTACCGGACGTGACGAAGTTGGGGCCGGCGGGGCGGATCCGGCTCACCGGGGACGTACCGACACCGCTGGACCCGCCGTCCGGCTGCCGGTTCCGGACCCGGTGCTGGAAGGCCCAGGAGATCTGCGCGGCCCAGGAGCCGCCGCTGAGCCCCCACCCCGGCCGGACCGGCTCGGTGGCCTGCCACTTTCCGGAGGAGGGTGAGCTGTGATGAGGTGTGCTGTCACGGACGAGGCGGGTTGCCGTGAGTGAACAGCAGATCGCGGCGCAGGTCGGGGCGGTCGCGGCCGAGGTCGGGCCGGTCGCACCGATGCCGGAGGACGACGTACCGGAGGGCACGTCAGCCGCCGGGAGCGGCACGCCGGCGGCCGGGGCGGACGGGTTCGTCGGCCGGTCGCCGGGGCAGCTCGCCTGGCGCCGGCTGCGCCGGGACCGGGTGGCGCTGGTCAGCGGCGGGGTGCTGATCTTCTTCATCCTGCTGGCGGTGGCCGCGCCGCTGGTGGCCCGGCTCTACGGCAAGGGCCCGCAGGAGCGGTTCCCGGAACGGCTGGACCGCAACGGCTTCCCGCTCGGTTATGCCGGGGTCTCGGGCGAGCACTGGTTCGGCATCCAGCCGGGGATCGGCCGGGACATCTTCATCCAGGTCGTCTACGGGCTGCGTACCTCGTTGATGATCGCCTTCACCGCCGCCGTGCTGACCATCGCGCTCGGCGTGGTGATCGGCATTCTCGCCGGGTACGTCGGCGGCTGGGTCGACGCCGTGTTCACCTGGGTCATCGACCTGGCGCTGGCCTTCCCGTTCTACATCTTCTGCTTCGCGTTCGTGCCGCTCGCGGTGAACCAGTTCTACGGGCCGCGCGACGAGGTGTCGCCGTGGTTCAGACCGGCACTGCTGGTGTTGATCTTCGTGTTGTTCAACTGGACGATCTCGGCCCGGCTGGTCCGGGGGCAGGTGCTCTCGCTGCGTGAGCGCGAGTTCGTGGAGGCGGCCCGGGCCTCCGGCGCCGGGCTGGGGCACATCCTGTTCCGGCAGCTCCTGCCGAACCTCTGGGCGCCGATCCTGGTGACCTTCTCGCTGAACGTCCCGGCCCTGATCACCGCGGAGGCGGCGCTCTCCTTCCTCGGCATCGGGGTGCTGGAGCCGACCCCCGACCTGGGCCGGTTGATCAACGACAGCGTGCGTTACATCCGGGACGTGCCGAGCTTCACCATCGTGGGCGGGACGACGCTGTTCCTGCTGGTGCTGGCGTTTAACCTCTTCGGCGACTCGCTGCGCGACGCGCTCGACCCGAAGTCGGGCAGGTAGGAGGAGGGCGGCGTGCTGCGATTCGTGGTCAAGAAGGTCCTGCTGGCGCTGAGCACCCTGCTCGCGGTCAGCGTGATCACCTTCGGGATGTTCTTCGCGGTGCCGAACAACCCGGCCGAGCTGATGTGCGGGGACAGCAAGAACGTCTGCAGCCCGGAGCGGATCGAGATGATCGAACGCCGGATGGGGCTCGACAAGCCGATCCCGGTGCAGTACGGCGACTTCATGCGGGGCATCTTCGTCGGCCGTACGATCGGCTCCGGCGAGACCGCCCGGGACTGCCCGGCGCCCTGCCTCGGCTTCTCGTTCCGTAACGACGAGCCGGTCGCCGGGATCGTCGGGCGTACCCTGCCGGTGACCCTCAGCATCGTCTTCGGCGCGGCCGTGGTCTGGCTGCTGTTGGGCATCTCGATCGGGATGGTCTCGGCGCTGCGCCGGGGGACCGCCTTCGACCGGCTCGCGGTCGGCACCTCACTGGTCGGCGCATCCATGCCGATCCTGCTCTTCGGGCCGCTGCTGCTGATCGGCCTGGTCTACGAGACCGGCATCCTGGGCTATCCGCGCTACACCCCGCTGACCGAGAACCCGGTGGCCTGGGCGTCGGCGATGCTGCTGCCCTGGTTCGCGCTCGGCTTCCTCAACTCCGCGATCTACGCCCGGCTCGCCCGGGCGCAGATGCTGGAGACCCTCTCCGAGGACTTCGTCCGGACCGCGAGGGCCAAGGGCCTGGCAAAGATCACAGTGTACGGTCGGCACGCGCTGCGCGCCGCGATCACCCCGATCATCACCATCGCCGGGCTGGACCTCGGCGCCTACCTAGGCGGCACGGTCATCACCGAGACGGTCTTCGGGTTCACCGGTCTCGGCAAGACGGCGTTGAACGCGGCGCTCAACCTCGACATGCCGATCGTGATGGCGACGGTGCTGCTCGCCGCCGTCTTCGTGATCGCCGCTAACGTCCTGGTCGACGTCCTGTACGCGGTGGTCGATCCCCGGGTCCGGCTCGGGTGAGCCCAAACGTTGTCCCATCGTTACTGCCATGAAACTTACCTTCATGCCTGCTTGAGTGAACATTTCCTTCAACTGAGCGACACTCCACCAGGAGGAACTTCCTATGCGACCCAGGCTCGCGATGGCCGCGACGAGCGCCGCGCTCGTACTCGCGACCAGTGCGCTGGCCGCCTGCTCGGAGAACACCGGCGACAAGGGTGACTCCGACAACGACGGCGGCGGCAAGCAGTTCACCAGCTCGATCGCGACCGACCCGAAGGACTCCCAGGGTCCGGCGGCCGAGGTGCCCGGGGCGAAGCCCGGCGGCGCGCTGAAGCTGTACAAGGAGCAGGACTTCGAACACCTCGACCCGCAGCGCACCTACACCTTCCTCGGGATGTCGATCCAGCAGATGTTCACCCGGACCCTGACCGTCTTCAGGGAGGACGGCAAGGGGAACGTGCTGCTCGTCGGCGACCTCGCCACCGACCCCGGCAAGGACGTGAACAAAGACTGCAAGACCTGGGAGTACACCCTCAAGGAGGGGGTGAAGTTCGAGGACGGTACGCCGATCAAGGCGGCCGACGTGGCGTACGGGATCGCCCGCTCCTACGAGGAGACCATCGACGGCGGGCCGACGTACATCCAGGAGTGGCTGGCCGACGACCCGACGTACAACGCGACCTACAAGGGGCCGTACACCTCGGGCACCGACACCGTCCCCGGGCTGACCGTCAAGGACGACCGGACGCTGATCTTCAACTTCGCCAAGCCGCACTGCGACCTGCCGTTCGCGCTCTCGCTGCCGACCTCGGTGCCGGTGCCGAAGGCCCAGGACACCCGGGCCGAGTACGACCGCCGGGTCGTCTCCTCCGGACCGTACAAGATCAAGGAATACGTCAAGGACACCCGGCTCGTACTGGATCGCAACTCGAACTGGGACCCGAAGACCGACCCGCTGCGGCACGCCTACCCGGACACCATCGAGGTCGAGATCGGGCCCGACGACACCGCCGCCACCGAGCGGGCGATAGCCGGCCAGGGCGCTGACCAGGGGGGCGTGGCCTGGGAGGAGGTCCCGCAGGCGCTGGTCAACCAGGTGCTCGGCGATGCCTCGCTCGGCGACCGGGTGCTGCGCACGACCTCACCGTCCGTCTGGTACCTGAGCATCAACAACGAGCGGATCAAGGACGTCAAGGTACGGCAGGCGATCGCGTACGCGATCGACAAGCAGGGGCTGCTCGCCACCCAGGGCGGGGACGCCGCCGGCAAGCTGACCCACACGCTGCTGGCCGACACCACCATCGGCCGGGCCGATTACCCGAACCCGTACGACGGCGGGCCGACCGGGAACCCGGAGAAGGCCAAGGAACTGCTCGGCGGGCAGAAGCCGAAGCTGGTCTTCATGTCCCGGTCCAGCGCCTTCGGGCAGCAGACCGCGCCGATCGTGGAGCAGAGCCTGGAGAAGGCGGGCTTCGACGTGACCGTGCAGTACGTCGAGGACCACAACCCGACCGCCCGGACCCGGGGCAACCCGTACGACATCTACCTGTCGAACTGGGCGGCGGACTGGCCGAGCGCGGTGTCGACGATTCCGGTGCTCTGGGACGGCCGCAAGCTCGGGCCGCAGGGCAACTCCAACGTCTCGTACTTCAACGCCGACGACGTCAACGCCGAGATCGACCGGGTGAGCAACCTGCCGGCCGGCGAGGCGGGCCCGGAGTGGGCCAAGGTCGATCAAATGATCATGGAGAAGTACGTCCCGGTCGTACCGCTCTACCAGGACAACACCTTCCTGGTGGCCGGCCCCAAGGTCGGCGGCCTGATCATCTCGGAGCAGTTCGGAACCCCGGTCTTCTACAACAGCCACATCAAGCAGTAGCCGGGTCCGTGCGGGGCCCTCTCCGGTCGTTGTCCGGAGGGGGCCCCGACGCGTCCCGATCCGGCGCTGCACGCCGGTCCGCGCGGACTGCGGCGTGCGGAATGCCGGATCCTCAGGCGCGGATCCTCAGGCGCGGATATCCAGGCGGCCGGGCGGAAGCCGGGTGGCCCGTCAGCCGGGTGGCCCGTCACCCAGGCAGCCGATCAGCGCCAGCCGTATCCGGCGCGGAGTGCCTGGCCGACCCGGTCGAAGCGGGCCCGGTCCAACACCGCGCCCTCGCGCCGGATGCTGTCCTCGCGCATCGTCAGGACCCGGTCGAGCCGGACCCAGCTCGGCCGGTTGTCCCGGTCCCACTCGCCGGGGCCGAGCGCGAGCCAGTGCCGCTGGCCGTCCCGGTCGCTCTTGCTGGAGAGCATCAACCCGAAGAGGGTCCGGCTGACCCGCCCGACCACCAGGACCGGACGGTCCTTGCCCTGGCGTGGATCGTCCTCGTACGACACCCAGGTCCAGACGATCTCGCCCGGGTCGGCCTGTCCGTCCAGCTCCGGGGCGTAGACCAGCTCCCGACGCTGCAACGCGGAGACCTGTCGCCGCCGTGCCGGCTGGGCCGGGATGGGGCCGGCGGTGCGACCGGGGGTACGCCGGGCCACCCGGCTGACCGTCGCCGTCACACCCTTCCAGAGATTCGCCACGGCGGAACCCTACCGGGCGCCATCGGCCCGGCCCGGTTCGGCCTCCGCTGCGACTCAACGGGCCGGTGGCGTCCAGCCGGGGTCCCGGCCGGCGAAGCCCAACGCCCGGTCGAGGGCCGGTGCGTCCGCCGGCACCGGCACCACCGGGCCGAACAGACCCTCGCGGTTGGCCGCCTGCTCGGGGCGGGCCGACTCGGCGGTGAACGCGAGCACCGCCTCGGTGCTGGCCGGATCGCAGTGGAACGGCTGGCTGGTCGCCTTGGCCAGATCCCAACCGTGCAGCACCAACTCGTCCAGCGCGACCACGCCCATCACCTCCGCCGGCATCGTCACCCCACCGGCCGTGGCCATCCCGGTCCAGGCGTCGGGCTGCCGCCATGCGTCGACCAACCCGGTAAGCCTTGCCGGCAGGACGGTGCGCCACTCCGGGGCGAGGTTGGCCCCACTGGGCGGTGGCGGTGGGACGGAGCCGCCGGGTCCCTCCCCGCCGGACTTCCGGGCTGCCCAGGTGAAGGCGAGCGCCAGCCCCATCAGGTGGTCCAGCAGGGCTGCCACCGAGGTGTCCGTGCTCGGTGTCGGGGCGGTGAGCTGGTCGTCGGCCACGCCGCCGACCAGCCGGATCACCTCCTGCGCGGCAGGATTCAGGTCGAGCATCTGCGACTCCCATCGAGGTCTGGCTGCCAGGGCACGTCCGGGATGCTATTCAGGGGCACCGACAGATCCCCGCCGAAACCGACCTGTGCGATGGGGCGGCGGGTGACGGATCAGCAGATCCGTAGCACCAGGTCGCGGAGCCAGACCGACCACCGTGGACTGTCGTGCACCCGTTCCGGGACCAGATAGCGCTGGTGGTCCACCCGGCGGATCACCTCGTCGCGTACCGGCAACAGGGTGATCTCGAGGTTGAACGGCCGTACCGACCGGCCCAGCGACTCTTCGACCTGGCGCACCACCTCGCCGGTGGCCGGCGATCCCGGGCCCGGCCCGGCGTAGGAGCTCCGCTGCCGGGCGAGGTGCCAGTCGTTGGCCTGCGGCCAGCGCTCCGCGACCACCCTGCGCAGCGCCGGCCACGGTGCCAGGCCGAGCGGATCCGGGGTGTCGTCGGCGGGCTCCAGGTCGGCGCGCGGTCGCGGACGCGGTGCCGCCGGGTCGACCAGCGACAGCCACCAGCCGAGCCACTCCGCACCCGGCACGAAGCCGAGCGGCCGGGTCGGCGCCGGCAACTCGTCGAGGTCCAGCGGGCCGGGCACCAGGCGGTGCTCCGGCACCTCGATCCGTTCGCTCGCCCGGATCCACAGCGCACAGTCGAGCAGGTGATCCCACCTGCGGATGCCGATCCGCCAGGAGCGCGGGCCTCGCGATTCCACCGGCGTCCCCTCCCCTCCGCCGCCACTCACCAGGGTAGTGGGCCGATCGGCGGATAGGTGGAGACAAATGGGTGGAGGGGCCGGTCAGCCGACCGGCCCCTCCGGAGGTCACTGTCCGGGCTCGTAGCCCAGGTTGGGGCGGAGCCAACGCTCGATCTCGGCGACCGGCAGGCCCCGGCGCTCCGCGTAGTCCTCGACCTGGTCCCGGCCGAGCCGCCCGACGGTGAAGTACCGCGACGACGGATGCGCGAAGAGCAGACCGCTGACGCTGGCCGCCGGCGTCATCGCGTACGACTCGGTCAGGGCCATCCCGAGCGTCTCGGCGTCGAGCAGGTCGAACAGTTGCCGCTTGAGACTGTGGTCGGGGCTGGCCGGGTAGCCGAGGGCGGGACGGATCCCCCGGAACCGTTCGGCGTGCAGGTCCTCGATCGCCGGATCGGCGTCCGGCTCGTACCAGTCCCGCCGGGCCCGCAGGTGCAGGTGTTCGGCGAACGCCTCGGCGAGCCGGTCCGCCAGCGCCTTCACCATGATCGCCCGGTAGTCGTCGTGCCGTGCCTGGAAGCCGGCGGCCAGTTCCTCGGCACCGTGGATCGCCACCGCGAATCCGCCGAGGTGGTCCCCGGCCGGCGCGACGTAGTCGGCGAGGCAGCGGTTCGGCCGGCCGGCCGGCTTGGCGGTCTGCTGGCGCAGCATCGGGAAGCGCGCCCCGGCCTCGCCGGTCAGCACGATGTCGTCCCCCTCGGCGTGTGCCGGCCAGAACGCGTACGACCCGGCGGCGGTCAGCGAGCCGCCCGCGATGATCTGGTCGAGCAGGGTGTTGGCGTCGTCGTAGAGTTCCCGGGCCACCGGCTGGTCGAGGATGGCCGGGAACTTCCCCCTCAACTCCCAGGCGAGGAAGAGGAACTGCCAGTCGATCATCTCGCGCAGCTCGGTCAGCTCGGGCGAGACGGTGCGTACGCCGGTGAAGGCCGGCACCGGCAGCTCGTCGAAGCCGACCTGCTCGCGGTTGTCCCGGGCCTGGTCGAGGGTGAGCAGCGGCACCCGGTCCCGCCCCTCGTGCTGCTCGCGCAGCCGCTGCTGCTCCGCCCGGTTGCGCACGTCCAACTCGGCGGCCCGCTCCGGGTTCAGCAGGTCGGAGACCACCCCGACCACCCGGGACGCGTCGAGCACGTGCACGGTGCTGCCGTCGTAGGCCGGAGCGATCCGGACGGCGGTGTGCTGCCGGGAGGTGGTGGCCCCGCCGATCAGCAGCGGCAGGTTCATGCCCCGCCGCCGCATCTCGGTGGCGACGGCGACCATCTCGTCCAGGGACGGGGTGATCAGTCCGGAGAGCCCGACCGCGTCGGCACCCTCGGCGACCGCGGTGTCCAGGATCTTGGTGGCCGGCACCATCACGCCGAGGTCGACCACGTCGTAGTTGTTGCAGCCGAGCACCACGCCGACGATGTTCTTGCCGATGTCGTGCACGTCGCCCTTGACCGTCGCCAGCACCACCTTGCCCTGGCCACGGTCGGTGTCGAGCCGGCCCTCCAGCCGGGCCTGCTCCTTTTCCGCCGCCATGTACGGCTCCAGGTAGGCGACCGAGCGCTTCATCACCCGGGCGCTCTTGACCACCTGCGGCAGGAACATCCTGCCGGAGCCGAAGAGGTCGCCGACGACCTTCATGCCGTCCATCAGCGGCCCCTCGATCACGTCGAGCGGGCGGGCGGCCTGCTTGCGCGCCTCCTCGGTGTCGGCCTCGATGAAGTCGACGATGCCGTGCACGAGCGCGTAGGACAGCCGCTCCTCGACCGGCGTCTCCCGCCAGCCGAGGTCGACGGCGCGCCGGGTGCCGGAGCCGCTGACCGTGGAGGCGAAGCTGACCAGCCGGTCGGTGGCGTCCGGTCGCCGGTCGAAGAGCACGTCCTCGACGAGTTCCAGCAGGTCGGCGGGGATGTTCTGGTAGACGGCGAGCTGTCCGGCGTTGACGATGCCCATGTCCAGTCCGGCCCGTACGGCGTGGAACAGGAACGCCGAGTGCATCGCCTCGCGGACGACCTCGTTGCCCCGGAACGAGAACGAGAGGTTGGAGATGCCGCCGCTGGTCCTCGCCCCCGGGCAGCGCTCCTTGATCAGCGGGAGCGCGTCGATGAACGCCTTCGCGTACCCGTTGTGCTCGCTGATCCCGGTCGCCACGGCGAGCACGTTCGGATCGAAGACGATGTCGGTGGGTGCGAACCCGGCCCGCTGGGTGAGCAGGTCGTACGCCCGGCCACAGATCGACACCTTGCGTTCGGTGGTGTCGGCCTGGCCGATCTCGTCGAAGGCCATCACCACCACACCGGCGCCGTAGTCACGGATCCGCCGGGCCTGCTCGAGGAAGACCTCCTCGCCCTCCTTGAGGCTGATCGAGTTGACGATCCCCTTGCCCTGTACGCACTTGAGCCCGGCCTCCAGCGCGCTCCACCGCGAGCTGTCGATCATGATCGGGATGCGGGCGACCTCGGGCTCGGTGGCGATGAGGTTGAGGAAGGTGGTCATCGCCCGCTCGCTGTCGAGCAGGTCGGCGTCCATGTTCACGTCGAGGATGTTGGCGCCGCCGCGTACCTGGTCCAGCGCCACGTCGACGGCGGCCTGGTAGTCGTCGGCCTCGATCAGCCGGCGGAACCGGGCCGAGCCGGTGACGTTGGTCCGCTCGCCGATCATCACGAAACCGGTGTCGGGGCCGATGGCGAACGGCTCCAGGCCGCTGAACCGGGTGCCGCCGGGCACCGCCGGTACCGGCCGGGGCGGTAGGCCGGCGACGGCCTCGGCGATCCGCGCGATGTGCTCCGGGCCGGTGCCGCAGCAGCCGCCGACGATGTTGACCATGCCCGCGTCAGCGAACTCGCGCAGCAGCCGGCCGGTCTCCTCGGGCTGCTGGTCGTAGCCGCCGAACGCGTTCGGCAGCCCCGCGTTGGGGTGGCACGCGACGTAGGTGTCGGCCAGTCGGGCCAGGTCGGCGACGTGCGGACGCATCTCGGCGGCGCCGAGCGAGCAGTTCACCCCGACCGCCAACGGCTCGGCGTGCGCGATCGACGTCCAGAACGCCTCGACGGTCTGCCCGGAGAGGGTCCGGCCGCTCAGGTCGACGATGGTCACCGAGATCCACAGCGGCAGGTCCGGCGCGACCTCCCGGGCGGCGGCGATCGCGGCCTTCGCGTTCAGCGTGTCGAAGATCGTCTCGATCAGCAGGATGTCGACGCCGCCCTCGGCCAGCGCCCGGATCTGCTCCGCGTACGCCTCGCGGACCCCGTCGAACGACACGGTCCGGAAGGCCGGATCGTCCACCCGGGGTGAGAGCGACAGCGTCACGTTCAGCGGCCCGACCGAGCCGGCGACGAACCTGCCGCCGGCGGCGTCGGCGGCCTGCCGGGCGAGTTGGGCGCCGCGCAGGTTCATCTCCGGGACGAGATCCTGAAGGCCGTAGTCGGCTTGGGCGATGCTCGTCGCGGTGAAGGTGTTCGTCGAGGTGATGTCCGCGCCGGCCGCCAGGTAGCGCCGGTGTACGTCGAGGACGACGTCCGGCCGGGTCAGGTTGAGCAGGTCCGGGTCGCCGGTCACGTCGTGCGAGTGGTTGGCGAGCAGGTCGCCCCGGTAGTCGGCCGGGGTGAGCCCGGCCCCCTGGAGCATCGTGCCCCAGGCGCCGTCGAGCACCACGATCCGCTGCGCCAGCAGGTCGCGTAGCGCGGCTGTCCGGGACGCGCGGTCGTCGGCCCGGGTCGGCGTCGTACTCAAGGGACCACCTCCGTCATGAGAAACGGAGGCGCCCTTACTCGACGTAACGGGTGGAACCCGGGCCGAGCGTGGCGGGCGTCTCGCCCGTTGCAGCGCCTCTCGACCCGAGGATCGAGGGTACCGGATCCCGTGCGGACCGGCCGGAAACGTTCAGTCTGCGGGACGCACGATGAAGTATTGGTCGACACGGGATCGACGGGACGAGACTGTCTCATCTACGCTCGGTGCGCATGCGTCCGGTGACGCAGCCCGGCGCCGACGCCGGCCCGGCAGCGGGCTCACCACGCTCCACTGCCGTCCACCGTAATCACCTGCCGACACACGCCGTCCGCACGGAGGTATCGAGGTCTTGACGAGCGAGAAGCCCCCGCCGGGTGTCGACCTCACCCGGCCCAGCATCGCCCGGGTCTACGACTACTACCTGGGCGGCAAGGACAACTTCGCAGTCGACCGGCGGGCGGCCGAGATGGCGTTGAAAGTCACGCCGGACGGTCCGGAGGTGGGCCGGGCGTGCCGGGCCTTCCTCCGCCGGGCGGTCCGGTACCTGGCTGCGGAAGCCGGCATCCGGCAGTTCCTCGACCTCGGCTCTGGGCTGCCGACCCAGGGCAACGTGCACGAGATCGCCCACGGGGTGGACCCGGCCGCCCGGGTGGTCTACGTCGACAACGACCCGATGGCGCTCGCGCACGGGCGGGCCCTACTCGCGGACGCCCAGACCACGACCGTCGCCGAGGGCGACCTCCGGCAGCCGGAGAAGATTCTCGAGCATCCCGAGGTCCGGCGGATGATCGATTTCGACCAGCCGGTCGGGCTGCTGCTCCTGGCGGTCCTGCATCATCTGAGCGACGACGAGGACCCCGGCGGGATCGCCCGCCGGCTCACCGCGGCCCTGCCGTCCGGCAGCTACCTGGCGATCTCGCACTTCCACAACCCGGGCGACGCCCATCCGGAGGTCTCCCGACGGGCCCTCGCGGTGGAGAAGGTTTTCAACGAGACTCTCGGCACCGGCCGGTGGCGTACCCACCAGGAGATCTCGGCCTACTTCGGCGACCTGGAGATGTTGCCGCCCGGCCTGGTCCCACTGGCCGACTGGCACCCCGTCGGCGACGAGTCCCGGCAGACCGACATCTACCACACCATCGTGGGCGGGGTGGCCTACAAGCCTTGAGGCGGCCGCCGTTGACCTCAAGCGCGGTTCAGGTAGCAGGATCCGGTGAACCGCCGAGGAGGTCACGTTGCCGAGGGATGACAGGACTCCACCGATCGATGCCGGGGTGCACGTCCGGATCGCCCGACCCAGCCGGAACCCGGCGGCGGTCGAACGCTTCTACGTCGCCGGGCTCGGGCTGGCGGTGCTGTACCGGGCGGCCGGTGCCGGCCCGGGGGAGCACGACCTGCTAATGCTGGGCTGGCCGGAGGCAAGCTGGCATCTGGAGATCGTCAGCGGTCCGCACCTCGTGGTCCGCCCCGGGCCGAGCGCCGAAGACCTGCTGGTGCTCTACCTGGCCGCCCCGGTCGACGACACGCTGGTCGCCCGGCTGACGGCGGCCGGCGGCCGGCGGGTCGCCCAGGGCCCGTACTGGGACCGCTGGGGTGTGACGTTCGAGGATCCGGACGGCTACCGACTGGTGCTGTCCAGCCGCTCCTGGTCCAGCGCCGGCTGACGGGGCCGGATCCGCAGGTCGGGGTCGGCGCCCTACAGGTGTTGCCGGAGGAAGTCGAGTTCGAGGGCGAGCAGCCGTTCGGCGGTGCCACCGGCGGCCATGTGGGTGGCACCGGTCAACGGGATCACCGAGTGCGGGCGGCCGGCGGCCAGCAGCGCGGCGGAGAGCCGCAGGGTGTGCGCGGCCACCACGTTGTCGTCGGCCATCCCGTGCACCAGCAGGATCGGCCGGGCCTCGTCGGGGTCGCGTACCGGCTCGACGGCGAGTTCCAGCAGCGAGTGGTGGGCGTACACCTCGGGGCTGTCGGACGGTGTCCCAAGGTAGCGCTCGGTGTACGCGGTGTCGTACAGGCTCCAGTCGGTGACCGGCGCACCGGCGATGGCGCACCGGAACAGGTCGGGCCGGCGCAGTACGGCCAGCGCGGCCAGCCAGCCCCCGAACGACCAGCCCCGGATCGCCACCCGGCCCAGATCGAGGTCGGGGTGCTTGCCGGTCAGCGCGGTCAGCGCGTCCGCCTGGTCGGCCAGGATCACGTCGGCCAGCCGCCGGTGCACCACCTTCTCGAACGACGGCGCCACCCCCGGGGTACCCCGATTGTCGATGGTGACCACGGCGTAGCCGGCGTCGGCCCACCACTGCCGCTCCAGCCACGCCGACCGGGCGGCCACCACCTCCTGGTGGCCGGGACCGCCGTAGACGTCCAGCAGCACCGGCAGCCGGCGGCCCGCGACGTGGTTGCCGGGGTAGACCACCGCGGCCGGCAGCCGGCGGTCGGTGACCCGTTCCAGCGCGGGCCGGGGCGCGTACGGCGGGGTCGCGGCGAGCGAGCGCAGCCGGCCCACCTCCCGGTCGCCCTGCCAGACCGTCCAGGTGCTGCCGGCCGCGTCGAGTGAGCGGGACTGCACCACGAGTACGTCGCCGCCGACCGTCCCGCTGTGCCAGCCCGGGTCGCCGGTGAGCCGCCGGGCGTCGATCCCGCCGGCACCGATCGCGGTACGCACCCGGAACAGGTGCTGCTGGCTCGGCTCGCCGTTGCTCCCCTCGACCAGCAGGTCGGGGCTGCCGTTGCGGTTCGGCAGCCAGCCGACCACCCGGCGGACGTAGAGCGACGGCGGGGTGAGCAGAGTGCCGTCGGCGAAGAGACAGCGGGCGTCGTAGCCGTCGTGCGCGAGTTCGCCGCCGACCAGTACCCGGCCGTCGGGCAGGTGCCGGGGGGTGCCGGCGACCGGCTCGACCCAGCGCGGGTCGGCGAGTTCGGCGTGCACCTGGGTCTCGCCGGTACGCGGGTCCACCGCCAGCACCAGGCCGTGCTGCTGCAGCCGGCGCAGTACGGTGATCAACGGCCCGGTCTCGGCCCACTCCACCGAGACCAGGTATGGATAGGTCTCCCGGTCCCAGTGCACGTCGACCCAGCCGCCGTCGAGGTCCAGCAGGTGCAGGCTCACCTCGGCGTTCGGCCCGCCGGAGCGCGGGTACGCCACCGAGCGCGGCGGGCTTGCCGGGTCGCCGGGGTCGTGCAGGTGCCAGCGGGGCAGCCGGGACTCGTCGACCCGGGCGGCGAGGATGGACCGCCCGTCCGGCGCCCACCAGTAGCCCCGGAACCGGTCGAACTCCTCGGCCGCGACGAACTCGGCCAGTCCCCAGGTGACGCCGGAGTCCTCGCCGGCCAGCAGGTTGTCGGTGCCGTCGGGGTCGACCACCCGCAACTGCCCGACCCGGCCGTCGGCGGCGTCGGTGACGTAGGCCAGCCGTTGGCCGGTCGGGTCCGGTCGGGGATCGACCACCGGGCCGGAGACGGCGACCTCCACCACGTCCCCGTGCACCAGATCCGCCCGGAACAGCCGGCCGTCGAGAGCGAAGACCGCGACCCGGGCGGCCGGGTCGGTCGCGTACGAGGCGATGCCGGAGGCGCTGAGCCGGAGCCGCTCGCGCAGGGCCCGCTCGGTCGAGTGCGGCGTGCCGGCCAGGTCGGTGCCGACGGCCGGTCCGGCATCGGCGAGCCCGGTCGACCGGGCGCCGGCGGCGGCCGCCGGGTCGGCGAGCAGGTTGGCGGGGCCGGCCGCCGGGCCGGTACCGGTCGGGTCCGCGTCGGCCGTCGGGTCGGCGAGCAGGTCGGCGGGGTCGGCGACCAGCCGTTCGGTGCCGTCGGCGAGGTCCAGCATCCAGAGCGCGTCGACCGGGTCGGTGGGGCCGCCGGAGCGGAGGAAGACCACTCGCGAACCGTCGTTCGCCACCGTCACGGCGCGCGGCGCGCCGCGGCTGAACCGGCGGGTACGGGCGGCCAACTCCGGGTAGTCCACACCGTGATCGTAGAGCCGGGCGGTCGGCGATGTGGCGGAGCCGGGCATCGCCGCCCGGTCGGGTACCGGTGGTGGGCGACGACGCCGCGGCGGCGGAGCAACTCCCTTCCCAGGGCGGTCCGGCCCGGCCGCGTAGAGTTGCCCGGGTGACGAACCCGAACGAGGTGGCCGTCCCGGTCGACTCGGCCGAGCCGTTCGGTTCCGCCGACCCGGCCCGGCCGGCCCGGCGGCTGCTGTTGGTGCACGCGCATCCGGACGACGAGGCGATCGGCACCGGCGCCACGATGGCGTACTACGCGGCGGCGGGCGCCGGGGTCACCCTGGTCACCTGCACCCTCGGCGAGGAGGGCGAGATCCACGTACCGGCGCTGCACGGGTTGGCCGCCGCCGAGGCCGACCAGCTCGGCGGGTACCGCATCACGGAGTTGGCCGCCGCCTGCGCCGCGCTCGGCGTCCGGGACCACCGGTTCCTCGGCGGCGCCGGGCGGTACCGCGACTCGGGCATGATGGGGCTGCCCACCAACGACCACCCGAGGGCCTTCTGGCGGGCCGATCTCGACGAGGCGGCGGGTCACCTGGTCGAGATCATGCGCGAGGTACGCCCCCAGGTGCTGGTCACCTACGACCCGAACGGCTTCTACGGGCATCCCGACCACATCCAGGCGCACCGGGTGGCGATGCGGGCGGCGGAACTCGCCACCGTCGAGGGCTTCGGGCCGGACAAGATCTACTGGACGGCGATGCCGAGGAGCGTGCTGGAGGCCGGCCTGGCCGCCTTCGCCGATGCCGCCGACAACCCGTTCGCCGGCACCGAGCAGGCCGACGACCTCCCGTTCGGCACCCCGGACGAGCAGATCGCGGCCCGGATCGACGGCACCGACCAGCATGCCGCGAAGGAGGCGGCGATGCGGGCGCACGCCACGCAGATCCCGGACGACTCGTGGCTCTACTCGATCGCCAGCAACTTCGGCGGCGAGTTCATGGGCGTGGAGTACTACACCCTGGCCGTCGGCTCCCGGGGTCCCGGTCCCGGCCCGTACGGCTGGGAGGACGACCTGTTCGCCGGGCTGCCGGTGACCGACGCCGACCCGACCGCGCCGGTCCCGGCCGGTGATTCCCGGACCGACCCGACAGCCGTGGCCCGCACGTCCCCGACCGGTACGCCGGCGGAGGCGGGCACGCGGTGAGTCTGCCGAGTCCGTCCGTGTCCGTCCCGCCGGAGCTGGAGCCGGTCCCGTCGCCCGCCGGGCCGTCGAGGGCGCACCGGGCGGCCGACCTGGTGCTGCGGGTGGTCGGTGGTGTGGTCGCGGTGGTGGCGGCGGCGGTGACCGCCGCACTGGAGCTGATGCTGTCGATGCTCCGGGTCGGTGGGGTGCTGATCGGGGTGTCGGTGCTGGTCACCGTCTTGGCGAACGTGGCGCTGAGCTGGTTCGCGCCCCGGGCGGTGGGCCGCCGCTGGGCGCTCGCGCTGCCCGCCGTCGTCTGGTTCGCCCTGATGGTGGTCGCCGCCGGTGGCACCTCCGAGGGCGACGTGCTGATCGCCGCAAACAACTGGGTCGGACTCGTGATGATCTTCGCCGGCTCGGTGACCTTCGCGGTCATGGGCTTCCGTACGGTCATGAATCCACCCGGCCCGGAGTCCCCGCCGCCGCCGCGCCTCTGAATCCCTGTGCGGTCGGGCGGCCACGCTGCTCGGCGCCCGCCACCTCGCGCCGTGGATCCACTGCGGCACGGGTGGTAGAACTCTGTGGCAAGAAGCCCCCGGACGGGTGGGGCCCAGAGGCCATAAGGACGTGCGATGAAGGAGCGTTGGCTGCCGGTCGGAGTACTCGCAGGCGTGCTGTTCGGGATCAACGTCGCGGCCCGCCTGGTGGCCCGGTTCGGTTTCGGTGACAACACCGGGGTGCAGGACCGGATCTCACTGGGCATGTTCGCCGCGATCGGCGTGATCCTGGCCACCCTCGCGTTCGTCCGCGGGCAACGCCGTCCGCTGCCCGACTGGGGTGGGGAGATGGCCCTCGCCGTGCTGATCGCGATGCTGCTGACCATTTTCGTCGGACCGTTCATCAGCGGCAGCCAGCCGTTCGCCGCGGGGGCCGGGGCGTTCTTCTCGCAGATCTGGCTCTACTCCGGCTTCACCCTCGGCGGCGTACTCGTCGGCTACCTGCTGCTCACGGCGCTCGGCTGGGACCACCGGTCGCAGTCGCTCAAGCGGTTCGCCGAGGCGAAGCAGTCCAAGCCCCGCCGGGTCGTCCGCCGCTGACCTCCGGCACCGCCAGCGGCCGGGTCAGCGCGGCGCGACCCGGGTCTGGTAGGTGTGGTGGGTGGTGAAGCCGAGCCGCCGGTAGAGCGAGACCGCGGCCTCGTTGCGCTCCTCGACCTGGAGGAAGGCCCGGGTGGCGCCGAGTCCGGCCGCCCATTCCGCCAGCGCCCGGATCAGGTGCTGGGCCAGCCCCTGCCGCCGGGCCGACGGGACCACCTCGATCAGGCTCAGCCCCAGCCAGCGGCCCTGACCGGTGATCGTGCCCCGGGCCGCCGCGATCAGTTCGGCTCCGTAGCCCGCAGGATCCGTGGCCGCGCCGGTGCGCCCCGCGGGCGGCGCGGCGTACAGGTGGGCGAAGCGGACCTGTCGCACGGCGGTGAGGATGTGCCGGGCGGCGGCCGGCAGCTCGGCCGGAGCGTCGCCGTCCGGGGGCGGGCCGGCATCGCCCGGTGAGACGGTGGCGCCGGGTGAGGCCGTGGTGTCGCCGTCGAGCCGGGCGTACCGCAGGGCCTGTTTCGCCTTGCGCCGGGTGGCCAGGTCGAACCATTCCGGTGCGGGCACCCCGGTCAGCGCCGGCACCGGCAGGTCCGGCCGGACCGGGACGGCGTCCAGGATCGCCGTCAGCGGCGCGGTCTGCACGAGTACCAGCGGCCGGGCCGACCAGCCGCGCATGTCCAGCGCCGCCCCGACCGGCGCGGCCAGTGGGAGCGGTACGTTGATCATCGCCGGCCGGTGGCGTTCGGCGTACCAGCGCTGGACCGCGTCGATCGCCGCTTCGAGCGGCCGGTCCGGGTCACCGACCGGCAGTGCGCTGTTGGCCCGCCCGGACCAGCCGTCGGCGGCACGCAGCAGCCAGTCACCGAGCCGTCCGCGTACCGGGGCGGGCCAGGCCTCGTCCGAGGCGAGTTCGAGGTCGACCACCGCCGCCGCGTTCGGGCGCCGGGCCGGCGGCACCCGCTTGGCCCGATGCACCTCACCCAGCGGCACCCGCAGCGGCCCGTTCGCGGTGGCCAGCGTGAGATGGGTCTCGGTCAGCTCGACCAGTTCGCCGAGGGCGTCGCTGAAAAGGGTGCGTCCGCTCTGGTTTCCGACGATCCGGCGGACGACGATCCGGTGTCCCACATCGCGGCGTCCGAGCACGATCGACCCCCTCCCCGGCGACATACTAGGCTCTTACCGTCGCGGTCGATCGCGGCGTGGCTTGCGGAGGAGAAGATCGGTGACCTACATCATCGCCGAGCCGTGCGTGGATGTGCTCGACAAAGCGTGCATCGAGGAGTGCCCGGTCGACTGCATCTACGAGGGCAACCGGATGCTCTACATCCACCCCGACGAGTGTGTCGACTGCGGGGCGTGCGAGCCGGTCTGCCCGGTAGAAGCGATCTTCTACGAAGACGACGTGCCGGAGCAGTGGAAGGACTACACCACCGCCAACTACGAGTTCTTCGAGGATCTCGGTTCGCCCGGGGGAGCCGCCAAGATCGGCAAGGTGGAGAAGGACACCCCCTTCGTCGCGGCGCAGCCGCCGCGAGGTGAGCACTGAGCGGCCCGACACCGGCCACCGGTCGCGGGCCCGGTACGGCCGGCTCCGGCCGTACCGGCAACCTGCCCGACTTTCCGTGGGACCTGCTGGAGCCGGCAAAGGCGCTGGCCCGACGGCACCCGGACGGGATCGTCGACCTCTCCGTGGGTACCCCGGTCGATCCGGTGCCCGCGTCGATCCGGGCGGCCCTGGCGGCGGCCTCGGATGCGCCCGGCTATCCCCTGACCGCCGGCTCGCCGGCACTGCGTGCCGCGATCGCCGGGTGGCTGGCCAGGTCCTGCGGTGCCGACCCGGAGACCGTCGGCGTGCTGCCGACCATCGGCTCCAAGGAACTGGTCGGGTGGCTGCCGACCCTGCTCGGGGTCGGTCCCGGCGACGTGGTGGTGATCCCCCGGGTCTGCTATCCGACGTACGAGGTCGGGGCCCGGCTGGCCGGCGCCGAGGTGGTCCGGGCCGACGCGCTCACCGCGCTCGGCCCCGACCCCCGGGTACGCCTGCTCTGGGTCAACTCGCCGTCCAACCCGACCGGCCGGGTCCTGCCACCGGAGCACCTCCGCAAGGTGGTGGGCTGGGCCCGCGAACGCGGCGTCGTGGTGGCCAGCGACGAGTGCTACCTCTCGCTGGGCTGGGAGGAGACGCCGACCTCGATCCTGGACCCGGCGGTCTCCGGCGCCGATCACGCCAACCTGCTGGCCGTGCACTCGCTTTCCAAGCGCTCCAACCTGGCGGGCTACCGGGCCGGGTTCGTCGCCGGTGACCCGAGCATCGTCGGCAACCTGCTTGCGGTGCGCAAGCACGCCGGGATGATCGTGCCGGCTCCGGTGCAGGCGGCGATGGTCGCGGCACTGGGCGACGAGGCACATGTCGTCGAGCAGCGCACCCGATACTCGGCCCGGCGCGAGGTGCTGCGCGACGCGCTGGTCAAGGCCGGTTTCGAGATCACCCACTCCACGGCGGGGCTCTATCTCTGGGCCAGCCGGGGTGAGGACTGCTGGGCGACGGTGGACTGGCTCGCCCGGCGCGGCATCCTGGTCGCGCCCGGTGCCTTCTACGGCCCGGCCGGCGACCGGCACGTCCGGGTCGCGCTCACCGCGACCGACGAGCGGGTGGCCACCGCCGCGGAGCGGCTGCTCCGCTGACCGCCGGCGCCGGGGGCGGGGCCGGCTTCCGCGGTAACCCGATCATGCGGAGTCCCGGCGTACCAGTCTCGTGGGAAGGATCAGGGACGCGGTCTCCCGTCCCGCGATCAACTCGATGAGTACCCGAGTCATCTCCTTCCCCAGGGACTGGATCGATTGATGGACCGTGGTCAATGGTGGGTTGGTTCGTTCGGCTATTCCCAGATCGTCGAAGCCCACGACCGCTACGTCCGCCGGTACGGACCGACCTGCCTCGCTCAGCACGCGCAGGGCCCCGGCCGCCATGTTGTCGCTGGCCGCGAAGACGGCATCCAGATCCGGGTGGTCGTCGAGCAGCGTTGTCATCGCCGTCGCGCCGCTGGCCTCGGTGAAGTCGCCTTCCGCCATGCCGTACGGAGTCAGGCCCGCCATGATCATCGCCTCCCGGTATCCGCGGTAGCGGGCTGCGCCGACCTCGGTGCCCAGCTCGCCGGTGACGGTGACTATCCGGGTGCGGCCGAGGCCGATGAGGTGCTCGGTGGCCAGCCGTGCCCCACCGAGGTTGTCGGAGTCGACGTACCACTGCGGCGTGAAATGCAGCGGCCGACCGCCGTACACGGCCGGCAGGCCGGCTCGGCGCACGATGTGGGTCAGCGGATCGTCTCCGCGTAGCGCCATCAACATGATGCCGTCGACGCCCCGCGTGTTCAGCAGGTTCGTCAGCCGGGACCGGCCACGACCGGAACTGGCCAGGCACAACAACAGATGTAGGTCGGTCTCCTCAAGCGCCGAGGAGACACCGACGATGACCTGACCGAAGAACGGGTCGGCGAACAGCTCGGGATCGTCGTGGGAGATGGCAAGCGCGACGATCCCGGTCTGCCGGGTGGCCAGGGCCCGAGCGGTGCGGTTGGGCAGGTACCCCAGCTCCTTGATGGCCCGCTCGACGGCGTCGCGGGTGGCGCGACTGACGTGCGGCGCCTTGTTGAGGACCCGGGACGCGGCAGAGCGGGACACACCGGCGCGCGCGGCCACCTCGTCGAGCGTGGGCTGGCGCCGGGTGGTGTCTGTTGCCATCTCGATGCCGCGTCCTTCGTGCCTAGTGTCGGGGGCAGGCCGGCGACGAGGGCACCCGGCGTGGCTCGGTCGGCGCCAACGGGACCACCGGCGGTGCCGACGTCGCCGGTAGATGGTATCGGCCTCGGGTAGGTGGAAGCCGGTCGATGCTCCGCACGCCGGATCGACCGAGTCCAACGCCGCCGGTGTGCCCGATGCCAAACCTGGAAGCGCTTCCAGTCTTAACCACCCGACGGAGTACGCAGGATGCGATGGTTTGGGGAGCAACCTTGACTTTTGCTCGCCACATATCGACGATGGAATCGATAGTCTTAGATGTCATGTGCTGGAAGCGCTTCCAGCATTGGTCAACCTGCGGGACCGCGGTGGTCCGACGGGTGGAGGTGGATCCGGCGGGTCGGGATCGCGCAACCGCAGGGCCAGACACGCGGCACCAGTTCACGTCGACGCACCTCTCAACGCCCTAGGAGACTCGCGATGAGACGACCCACCCGTCCGCTGCTCGTGCTTTCCACCGTGCTGGCGGTGGCGACCCCGACGATCCTCTTCGGCCCGTCGGCCGCCCACGCCGATCCGATCAGCCAGACCAGCGGCTTCTACGTCAACCCGCAATCCAGCCCTGCGTCGTGGGTCGCCGCCAACCCTGGCGACGGACGCGCCAACGCGATCAGAACCGAGATCGCCCAGAAGCCGATGGCCTCCTGGTTCGGCAACTGGAGTGGCAACATCACCACGGCAGTCGGCAACTACGTCGGGGCCGCGGACGCCGTCGACAAACTGCCCCTGCTCGTGGCCTACAACCTCCCCGGCAGGGACGCCTGCGGCGGACACTCCGGTGGTGGTGCCGGCAGCGTCGCCGCCTACGACGCATGGATCGCGGCCTTCGCCAGCGCCATCGGCAACCGGCCCGCCGTTGTGGTCCTCGAACCAGACTCCCTGGGCGACTTCAACTGCATGAACCAGTCGCAGATCAACGACCGCGTCGGCATGCTCGCCCGCGCCGCCAACCAGTTCCGAACCAGAGCGCCGAACACGTGGGCCTACCTCGACGCCGGCAATCCCGGCTGGGTCGACGCCCGCACCATGGCACAACGCCTCAACATGGCCGGCGTCGCCAACGCCCGCGGCTTCGCGCTCAACGTATCCAACTACTTCACCACCGGCGAGAACACCAACTACGGCAACTCGGTCTCCGCCACGCTGCGGAACAACTTCGGATACACCAAGCCCTACGTGATCGACACCAGTCGCAACGGCAACGGCTCCAACGGTCAGTGGTGCAACCCGGCCGGCCGCAGGATCGGCACGCCGAGCCAGCTCGGAGGCGGTGCCGAGATGCTGCTGTGGCTCAAGGTGCCGGGAGAGTCCGACGGCAACTGCGGGGTCGGAGCCGGCTCCACCGCCGGGCAGTTCCTACCCGAGGTGGCCTACAAGATGATTTTCGGGTACTGAGCTGGGCGACACCCGACGATCACCAGACCAGCCGGTTCGCCGGCGGGCACACCAGCGAGATCGCGCGGTCGGCTCGGCTCCTCAGCGCCAGTTGCGGCGGAGCCAGCGTCGCACCAGCGGCGGCACGATCCAGGAGTAGACGCAGAACAGCAGCCACAGCAGCCCGGCCACCGCTGCGAACGCGGGTAGACCGGCCGCGCGCAGCCCGAAGATCACGGCGATGGCGCCCAGCCAGACCTTCAGCACACCGAAGCGCAGCACCGGCCGTACCGGCAGCATCAGCGGGTGCTGCGCGATCCTGAGTTCCAGCGCGGACTCGGCGAACGTCTGCTCGGTGGGCATCGAGGCGGCGGCTTGACGGTAGCCCTGGTACGCCGTGCCGAGTCGGCCGCGGGCGGCACTGGTGCCGCCGAGTAGGGCGTGCGCGGCCGGGTGCTCCGGGTGGGCGGCGACGAACTCGCGGCTGATCCGCTCGGCAGTGCGGTCGTCACCGCTGATGAAAGCCACCTGGATGCGTGTGGCGTACACGACCGGCGAATCCGGCTCCAGGGCCGCGGCCCGCTCGACGAGCTTCGCCGCCTTGTCCGGCTGGCCGTTGGCGGCGCAGAGGTCGGCGTAGGTGCAGAGCAGGTCGACGTCGTGCGGTGCCAGCGCCAGTCCGTCGAGCAGTGCCCGCTCGGCGACCTGTGGACGGCCGAGCCGGTGCTCGGCCCGGCCCAGGTGCCAGAGCAGGTCGGGGTCCGGCCCGGCGGCGGCCAGACCGGCGCCCGCGGCCTCGACCACCTCGGACCAGCGGTCCAGGTGGCCGAGCGCGGCGCAGCGCAGCCGGGTCGCGGTCACGTCGACTGCCTCGTCGGCGGGCAGCCGGGACAGCTCCGCCAGCGCCTCCTGCGGCCGGTCCGCCAGCAACAGGGCCTCGGCCCGGGCCAGGACCGGCGACGGTGCCGTCATCGGGCCAGCACCAGGATGAGAATGGCCTCCAGCACACCGAAACCGATCGCGGCGGCGAGGCCGGGGCCGACCAGGCCGGCGGGTTCGCCGCCGCGGTAGGTGTAGATCCGGAACGGCGCACGCTGGAAGAGGAGTACCACCAGCCAGACGAGGGCGCCGGCGACCATGCCGGCCAGTCGTACCGTGGAGTTGCCGTCGACGGCCGCGCTCACCGCGAGCCGCGCGCCGAAACCCACCAGCCCGGCCGCGCCGATGGCGAGCAGGCGGCGGCCGGAGAGTCCCAGCCGCGTGCCATTGAGCAAGCCCAGCGCGGCCGCGGCCAGCGGGCCGCCGAAGAAGGCGGGGTACAGGATCGACTCGGGGCGCCATGGCGGTTTGGCGGGCGCGGGTCGCTCCTGGATCGTCGGGCTGAACAGCTCGTCCTGCATCAGGCTCCCCTCTCTGCCGGTCGGAGGCGTCGGCACAGCATAGTGACCGTCCAGGAGTGACCGTTGGCCGAGATCACGGGCGCAGCCGCCCCGGGGCGGCCCGGAGGATCTGGCGCCACGCCGCACGCCGACTAGGGTGGGCGGATGACGGAGCAACCCTTCGTACTGGTGCGGGGCGAGGTGGTCCGGGAGGTTCCGCCGGAGATCGCCCGGTTCTCGGTGACGGTCGCCGCCCGGGACCGCAACCGGCCGGCCGCGCTGGCCCGGCTCGCCGAACGCTCCGCGGCGGTCCGGGCGCTGATCGACGGTTACGGCGACGCCATCGAGCGCCGGGAGACCGGTGACCTGTGGGTACGCCCCGAGCTCAAGCGCTCCGAAGAGAAGGTGACCGGCTACGCCGGCAGCGCCACCACCACCGTCACGGTGGCCGACTTCGGGGTGCTCGGCGAGTTGATGCTCCGGCTCGCCGACCAGGACCAGACCACCGTCGCCGGGCCGTGGTGGTCGCTGCGGCCGGACAGCCAGGTGCACCGGGACGCGCGCCGGGCCGCCGTCGCGGAGGCGATCAGCCGGGCCCGGGAGTACGCCGACGCGCTCGGCGCCGAGGTGACCGCCCTGCTGCACCTCGCCGACTCCGGGCTGACCGAGCAGCCGCTGATGATGACCCGGGCCGCACACACCGTGGGCTACGGTGCGGCCGGCGGTGCGCCGCCGGAACTCGAACTCGACCCGCGGGTGCAGACCGTGCACGCCGCCGTCGAGGCCCGGTTCGCGATCAGCCCGCCACGACTCACGGCCGGTGGGGTGGGATAGTTCGCCGGTGCCTCCCGAACCGTCCCCGCACACCCTGGACCGGTTGGTCGCCCGGGCCCGCGCGCTGGCGTCGACCGGTCCGCGCAGGCTGCTCGGCATCACCGGCGCGCCGGCGGCCGGAAAGTCGACCCTGGCCGGACTGCTGGTAACGGCGCTCGGCGGCGTCGCCGAACTGGTGCCGATGGACGGCTTCCACCTGGCCGAGGCCGAACTGCGCCGGCTCGGCCGGCACGCCCGCAAGGGCGCGCCCGACACCTTCGACGCGGCCGGCTTCGTCGCGCTGTTGCGCCGGCTGCGGGCCGGCACCGAAACGGTGTACGCGCCCGAGTTCCGGCGGGAACTGGAGGAGCCGATCGCCGGGGCGATCCCGGTCCCGCCGTCGGTGCCGCTGGTGGTGGTGGAGGGCAACTACCTGCTGGTGCCGGACCCGCCCTGGGGCGAGGTACGTGACCTCCTCGACGAGGTGTGGTTCCTCGACCTCGACGAGACCGAACGGCTGCACCGGCTGACCGAGCGACACCTCGCGTTCGGCCGGGAGCCGCTGGAGGCGGCGGCCCGGGCCCGGGGCACCGACCAGCGCAACGCGGAACTGATCGCCGGCACGATCGATCGGGCCGATCTCGTCGTCCGGATCGCACCGTCCAATCCGGCGTGACGTAGCGCCTCCGATCCGGCCGGTTGCCGTAGGGTCCGGTTTGCTCACTGCCCATCGGCCGATACCACTACCCGCCGGGGTGATGGCGAAGCGCATCGAGGACTGGTAGACCGATCGGCGAGGCTGTTTCGACCAGTGGCGCCGGCGACGATCGGCAGCAGCGACGATCGGCAGGAGAGCCGTGTCAGTTCGGAAACTGTTGGCCGGGTACGCCGGGGCGAACGCCGCGCTGATGGTCGGTTTCTTCGCCCTGCCGGTGCCGCGCCCCGTGGTGACCGCCGCGTTCGGGCTGGCCAGCATGGCGGCCGTGGCCGTCGGAGTCCGCCGGTACCGGCCGGAGCGGGCGTACGCCTGGTGGCTCTTCGTCGCCGCCCTCGGGGTGTTCGCCGCCGGCGACACCGTCTACCTGCTCGCCGCGAACCTGCCGCTCGGCGACTCCCCGGCCAGCTCCGGGCTCGTCTCGGACCTCTTCTACCTGGTGATGGTGCCGTTCGTCGGTGCCGGGCTGCTCGGGCTGACCCGCTCCAGCACCGGGGCCCGGGACCGGTCCGGACTCCTCGACTTCCTGATCTTCACCACCGCCGGTGCCTTCCTGCTCTGGGTACTGGTGATCCGCCCCTACCTGGTCGGTCCGGGACCGACCACGTTCGAGCAGTCGGTGCTGGCCGCGTACGCCCTGCTCGACGTGCTGCTGCTGGCCACCGCCGTACGGGTGGCGGTGACCTCGCGGGGCAGCGTCGCCGGGCTGTTGCTGGCCGCGGGGGCGGCCGGGATGCTCCTCTCGGACCTCGGCTACGGCGCCGCGCTGCTGCGCGGCGACTGGCGGCCGGGCGGCCCGATCGAGCTGGGTTGGCTCGGCTTCTACATCGGCTGGGGCGCCGCCGCGCTGCACCCGTCGATGGCGACGCTGACCGAGCCGGCCGCGCCACCGGACAGCGAGATCGACAAGGCCCGGCTGGTCCTGCTGGGTGCCGCCGCGACCCTCGCCCCGGCGGTGCTGCTGTTCGAGGTGGTCAACGGTGACGTCCGGGACGGCGCGGTGATCGCCGTGGTCGGCGGGGTGATCTTCGCCCTGGTGCTGACCCGGCTCGGCGACGCGGTGGACGGGCACCGGCAGGCGGTGGCCCGGGAGCGGAGCCTGCGGCAGTCCGGCGCCGAACTGGTGGCCGCGACCGGCCCCGCCGAGGTACGCCGGGCGGTACGGACCGCGGTGGCCCGGCTGGTTCCCCGGCAGTCCGCGCACCGGATGGTCTTCACGATCAACCACACCGACGGGGTGCCGGCGGCCACCACCAGCATCTGGGGCCCGGGGATGGCCACCCCGGCACCCTTCTACCCGGCCCCGACCCCCGCCGCGGCCCGGCGCAGCCGGCTGCTGCGGGTCCGGACCCTGCAACCCGCGCTGGCCGAGCAGCTGCGCGGCTTCGAGACCGTGGCGCTCTGCCCGCTGGTCGGCGACGGCCGGGGCGACGGTGCGGCGCGCGGCGCTCCCCGGGTCGGTGTGCTGCTGGTGGCCGCCGACAGCCGGCTGCTGCCGACGCTGCGGGACTCGCTGGAAGTGCTGGCGGCACAGGCGGCGATGGCGCTGGAGCGGATCAGCCTGGCTCAGGAGATCAACCGCCGGGACAGCGAGGCGTACTTCCGCAGCCTGGTGCAGAACGCCGCGGACGTGATCCTGATCGTCGGCGACGACCGGCGGGTCCGGTACGCCAGCCCGTCGATCCGAACCGTGCTCGGAGTCGAGCCGGCCGACTGCACCGACCTGGACACCGTGCTCTCCTCCGAGGACCAGCTACCGGTCCCCGGGCTGCTCGACACGGCACTCGCCGAAGCGGACCGCCGAGGGGTCGGCTGGAGCGTACGCCGACCCGACGGGCAGCGGGTGCAGCTCGAAGTGACCTGCCGGGACCTGCGCGGGGACCGGACCGTCCGCGGCTTCGTGCTGACGCTGCGGGACATCACCGAACGGGTCCGCCTGGAGCAGGAGCTGTCCCACCGGTCGGTGCACGACTCGCTGACCGGGCTGGCCAACCGCGCCTCCTACCAGGACCAGGTGTACGAGGCGGTGGAGAAGGCCCGGGACGGTGACCGTACCGTGGGGACGCTCTCCATCGACCTCGACGAGTTCACCGCGGTCAACGACACCCACGGGCACGCGATCGGCGACGCACTGCTGATCGCCGCCGGGCAGCGGCTGCGGGAGATCGTCGGACCGAACGACCTGGTGGCCCGGCTCGGCGGCGACGAGTTCGCCGTGCTGATCCCGGACGCGGTCGACCCGGAGCAGGTCGAGCAGGTGGCCGACCAGCTGGTCCGGGCGCTCGCCGAACCGCTCGGGGTCGGCGACACCGTGGTCAACGGCTCGGTCAGCGTCGGGGTGGCCACCACGGCCGACGCCACCGACGCGGGTGAGCTGCTGCAACGCGCCGACCTGGCACTCTATGTCGCCAAGGGGGCCGGCAAAGGGCGCTGGTGCCGCTATCAGTCCGAGCTGCACACCGCGATCGTGGAGCGGCTGGAACTGCGGGCCGCGCTGACCGAGGCGGTGCAGAAGCTCAGCTTCTCGGTCGACTACCAGCCGATCGTCGACATGCGGACCGGGGTGGTGGTCGGCTTCGAGGCGCTGGCCCGGTGGCACCATCCGGCCCGGGGCCCGGTGCCGCCCGAGCTGTTCATCGGGCTGGCCGAGGAGACCGGGCTGATCGAGCCGATCGGGGACTACGTGCTGCGCCAGGCGACCGGTGCGGTGGCCCGGTGGCGCGCGGAGCGGGGCGAGACGGCTGCGCCGTACGTCAGCATCAACGTCTCGGCCCGGCAGCTGCGTACGCCGGGCTTCGTCGGCACGGTACGCGCGGCGCTGGCCGCCGCCGACGTACCGCCGGACGGGGTGATGCTGGAGATCACCGAGAGCCTGCTGCTCCGGGACCAGGAGCCGGTCTGGGCCGAGCTGGCCGAGCTGCGTGCCCTCGGGCTGCGGGTCGCCATCGACGATTTCGGCACCGGGTTTTCCTCGTTGAGCTATCTCCAGCAGATGCCGGCGGACGTGCTCAAGATCGACCGTTCGTTCACCGAGACCGTGGCGTCGTCGCGGCGGCAGCGGCTGCTGGTCGAGGGGATCATCCGGTTGGCCGGCACCCTCGGCCTGGACATCATCGCCGAGGGGGTGGAGACGGAGGCGGTCCGGACCATCCTGCTCGACATGGGCTGCGCATCCGGGCAGGGCTACCTCTTCGCCCGACCGTTGCCGGACTACGACGTGCTGCGCTGGCTCGGCGACGCGGTCGCCCCCGGCGCGCTGCCGAAACCGCACCCGTCCGCCGAGTGACGCTCCGTTCAGTCGTTGGTGTGCAGGGCGGCGTTCAGCTCGATGCCCCGGCCGGTACGCGGCTTCGCCTCCAGCGCGCCGGTCACCGAGTTGCGCCAGAACAGCAGCCCGTCGACCCCGGACAGCTCGCGGGCCTTGACCACTCGGCCGTCCGGCAGGGTCACCTTCGAGCCGGCCGTGATGTAGCAGCCCGCCTCGACCACGCAGTCGTCACCGAGCGAGATCCCGATCCCGGCGTTGGCGCCGAGCAGGCTTCGCTCGCCGATCCGGACCTTCTCCTTGCCGCCGCCGGAGAGGGTACCCATGATCGAGGCGCCGGCGCCGATGTCGGAGCCGTCCCCGACCACCACCCCGGCGACGATCCGGCCCTCCACCATCGAGGCGCCCAGCGTGCCGGCGTTGAAGTTGCAGAAGCCCTCGTGCATGACCGTGGTGCCGCTGGCAAGGTGCGCGCCGAGGCGCACCCGGTCGGCGTCGGCGATCCGGACCCCGGACGGGACGACGTAGTCGGTCATCCGGGGGAACTTGTCCACCCCGTAGACCGCCAGGTGCCGGCCGGCGCCCCGCTCCAGCACCCGCAGCTCGTCGACCCGCTCCGGCGGGCACGGGCCGGCCGAGGTCCAGGCGACGTTGGCCAGCACCCCGAAGATGCCGTCGAGGTTCAGCTCGTTGGGCCGGACCAGGCGGTGGGAGAGGAGGTGCAACCGGAGGTACGCGTCGGCGGCGTCCTTGATCGGGTCGGCCAGCGAGCCGATCTCGGTGACGACCACGGCGGTACGCAGCCCCGGCAGCGCCCGCTCGCCGATCGCGCCCGGCGGCAGGTCGAGCACGTCGCCGTCCTCGCCCGCGACCAGTGGCGACGGGCCCAGGCCGAGCTTGCCGGTCGGATACCACGTGTCGAGCACCTGGTCTCCGGCGAGCGTGGCCACTCCGATCCCCCAGGCGGGCTGTGCGGTCGTCACCGGGTCTACCTCTCCGTCATCCGTCTGGGACCTCGGCTCGGCCGTGCGTGTGGAACGTCATTCCCGAGCCTCGGACGCATCCCGCCGATACGACCCTGACGGTACCGTCTCCCACCATGGAGAACCCGCTCACCCCCGAGGTGTTGGCCGATCCGGTGGCGTTGACCCGGACCCTGGTCGACATCGAGTCCGTCTCGCGCAACGAGAAGGAGATCGCGGACTGCGTCGAGGAGGTGCTCCGGAACGTCCCGCACCTGACCGTGGCGCGACACAGCAACACGATCATGGCCCGTACGGAGCTGGGCCGGGCCCAGCGGGTGGTGCTGGCCGGGCACCTGGACACGGTGCCGTTGAACAACAACTTCCCGTCCAGCGTGCAGGGCGACCTGATCTACGGCTGCGGCACCTCCGACATGAAGTCCGGGGTGGCGTACGCGCTGCACCTGGCGGTGAGCGTGCCCGAGCCCCGGTACGACGTGACCTACTTCTTCTACGAGGCGGAGGAGATCGAGTCCCGCTACAACGGGCTGACCCTGGTCGCGCAGGCACACCCTGAGTGGCTGGCGGCCGACTTCGCGGTGCTGCTGGAGCCGACGCACGGGGTGGTCGAGGCGGGTTGCCAGGGCACCATGCGGGCGGTCGTCAGCGCGATCGGCCGGCGGGCGCACTCGGCCCGATCCTGGAACGGGGTGAACGCGATCCACGGCATCGGCGAGGCGATCAACCGGCTGGCGGCGTACCAGGCCCGCATGGTGACCATCGACGGCTGCGTGTACCGCGAGGGGATGAACGCGGTGCGGATCAGCGGCGGGGTGGCCGGGAACGTGGTACCGGACCTCTGCGAGATGGAGGTGAACTACCGGTTCGCCCCGGACCGGACGGCCGAGGAGGCGGAGGCGCACGTACGCGAGATCTTCGACGGCTACCAGGTCCGGGTGACGGACTCGGCGCCGGGTGCGCTGCCGGGGCTGACCGCGGCACCGGCCCGGGAGTTCCTGGCGGCGGTCGGGGCGGACCCGATCGGGAAGCTCGGCTGGACGGACGTGTCGCGGTTCGCCGCGCTGGGCATCCCGGCGCTCAACTTCGGGCCGGGCGATCCCAATCTGGCGCACGCCCCGCACGAGCACGTCGAGATCGGCAAGATCCGGGACGGCGCGGCGACCCTGCACCGCTGGCTCGCCTCGCACTGAGTCCCGCGCCTCGCGGGTCGTCCGCCTCGCGGGACGTCCGCAACGCGTCGACGTCGGTGTCCGGTGCCGGCTGGCGGTGGCCCCTGTGCCGCCGGCCGGCACCGGCTTCCCCGTGATACTCGGTCGGCGGACTACCCGTCGACGTGCTGCTGCGTACGCGATTCCTGCTCCGCCCCCGGGTCGTCCACGGCGCCGACCGGCGCGGCGTTGCGCGCCATCCGGCGCTCCGCAACCACCGCCAGGATCCGGCGCTGCATCTGTCGTCGAAGTCGGATGATCTCCCCGCTGGTCATCACCGTTGCCCCCCGAAGATTGCGCGGCCGTGGTGTGGGCGCCGCGCGTTCCCCTCTGTGATTGGTAAGACGTCCGCCAGCCCCGTGGTTGCACCGGCGCCGGAGTTTGTCCTGCGCCGTACCGGATCACGCCACCCCGGTCGTCGTCCACCGGATTACGGTGTACCCCATGAACCACAGCGAGGGGCGAAACGGCGGCCGGGGTCGCGGACCGGAACGGCATCGGGGTGCGGTCACCCTGCGCCGCGAGGCCATCCCGATGAGTACGGCGGACCAGCGGCTGCTCGACTCCCGCAGCCGGGCAGACTGGAAGACCAAGGACGCCTGGCGGGCGCTGCGCATCCTCTCCGAGTTCGTGGAGGGCTTCGACACCCTGGCCGACCTGCCTCCGGCGGTCAGCGTCTTCGGCTCGGCCCGCAGCAAGCCGGACAGCCCGGAGTGTGTGCTGGCCGAGGAGCTGGGCGCGGCACTCGCCGCCGCCGGCTACGCGGTGATCACCGGGGGCGGGCCGGGTGTGATGGAGGCCGCCAACCGGGGCGCCTCGGCGGCGGGCGGGCTGTCGGTCGGGCTCGGCATCGAACTGCCGTTCGAGCAGGGCATCAACGACTGGGTCGACCTCGCGATCGACTTCCGGTACTTCTTCGCCCGCAAGACCATGTTCGTCAAGTACGCCCAGGCGTTCGTGGTGCTGCCCGGCGGCTTCGGCACCCTGGACGAGCTGTTCGAGGCGCTGACCCTGGTGCAGACCGGCAAGGTGACCCGGTTCCCGGTGGTCCTGATGGGTACGGCGTACTGGAGCAAGTTGCTCGACTGGCTCCGGGACACCCTCGCCGCCGACGGGAAGATCGGCCCGGCCGACCTCGAACTGATCATCCTCACCGACGACGTGAACGCGGCCGTCCGGCACATCGTGGAGGCGGACACGGCGCTCGCCGCCGAGCAGGAGGCGCTCCAGGAGAGCGCGATAGCCCAGGCCGAGGCGGCCCAGCAGTCGGCCTCCCGGGCACGCGACACCCGCTGAGCCGGCGATCTGCACTGGCTGACCTCCGGCTAGTGCGCCTCCGATCACGGGCCTGCACCGGACGCGGGCTATCTGGCAGGAGCGCCGGGTCGACTCTCGCCTAGCGGGTGCCGGCTCTCGCCTTCGTGTAGGCCTTGGTCTTGCCGAAGAAGAGGATGCCGGCGCAGACGAGGACGAGGAGCAGAAGCACGACGTCGTTGGCCAACGAAGCACCGTTCAGGATCGAGACGTCGGTGGAGGTGGCGTCCCCGCCCTCGTTGAACGCGCCCCGACCCGCCACCAGGGTGAAACCGGCGCCGATGGCGGCACCGATGTTCACCACGGCGAAGCCGAGGCAGGTGAGGGCGAGGAGGACCCGTGCCCAGTTGAGGCCGAGGAACGTCAGTACGGAGAGCCCGAGTGCCACGACGACGCCCAGCACGCTTCCGACGAGCCGCCCGGTCGTGAACGTGGGCAGGAGGCGGTCCATGTCGCCGTTGCCCAGGAACATCACGGTCAGGACCCGCCGATCCAGGTACCAGTCGACGAACGTCAGCAGGCTGCCCAACAGAACGAGGGCGAGTACGAGGTAGAGCGCCGTCGGCCGGGCCGGCGGCTGCGCCACTCCAGGTGGTGATGCCGGCGGTTGCGCCACCCCGGGTGGTGGTGCCGGCGGTTGCCCGGGGGTGGGCGACAGCGGGTACGCGGTGATCGGGGCCTGTGCCGGCGGTTGACCAGGGCCGGATGCCTGGAACCCAGGTGGGGTAGGGGGGGTGTACAAGGAGTCCTCCGAGGGATGTGTCGACCTGCTCAAGGGTGCGACGACAGCGCTCGGCAAGGTCCGACCCAGCAGCGGCGCCGGTGGAGCGTCTGCCGCTTGGGGAGCGATCAGGGCTGTCCGGCGCTCGGACGTCAGGCACCCGGTTCGGCCGACATCCTCTCAAACTCTCACCGCGGCAACCAGGAGGCCGCCGGTCACGACGGCCGGGCTGCCACCTCGCGGACGAAGCTGCGCCAGGCGGCGGGGGTGAAGGCGAGGGTGGCCTCGTCGCGGTGTTTGCTGTCCCGGACGAGCACCCGGCCGGGCAGGTTGTCGGCCACCTCGACACAGTCGCCACCGTTGGAACTGCTGCGGGTGCTGGTGCGCCACCGGGCGCCGGTCAGGTCAACCATTCTCGTGCCCTCAGGAGTGCGATCGACTGGTCGCGCGGCAGCGCCACCGACCTCACAGTGTCCCAGGTGCGCCAGAGCGCGGCAACGTCGCTGGTCATCCGCCCCTCCGCCTGGTCGTCCAGATAGGCGACGTCGGGTCGGTCGTCCAGGCTGGCGATGACGAACGCCCCGGCCTGGCCGGGATGCAGGCCGGCGCGGAGCGGCAACACGTGCACCATCACGAACGGGCGCTGGGCCATCTCGACCAGGTGGTCGAGCTGCGGGCGCATGATCTCCGGGTCGCCCCGGCGCAACGCCGCCTCGTCCACCACGAAGACGGCCAGCGGTGGCTTGGGCCGGTCGAAGACCGCCGCCTGGCGTTTGAGCCGGGCCGCCACGTGCAGGTCGAGTTCGTCGCCGCCGAGCGGTCCGCTGCCGAGCACCGCGCGGGCGTACGCCTCGGTCTGGAGCAGGCCCGGCAGCACCGACGCCTGGAACGACCGCAGCGAGGTGGCCTCCCGTTCGAGGTCGGCCCATGGGCGGAACCATTCGAGTTCCCGCCGCCGGAGGACGTCCGGCCAGAGTTCGCCGACGTCCCGGCCGAGCAGCTCGGCCACTGCCGTCCGGTGGCGCGGCTGGGGGATCCGGCCGGGCGTCAACCACCGCCCAGAACTGCGGATAACCGGGCCGAGCGATGAATCCGCCGCTCGCGCGCCGTCGGCCACACGTGCCGACCCGGCCGAGGTACCTCTGCCGCACCTGCGCCGCCCCCTGGCCGTGTCAACCGGCCCGGCTGAACCTGCTGCACGCCTACCGGGGGGCCCGGGCGAAACTCCTGGTCCACCTCACCGGGCACCTGCATCGGGCGCTGTGCGACCTCCTCGCCACCTCACCCAACCTCGACCCGGTGGCCGTCTGCGTACGCTTCGTCGGCTGGGTGCCGGGCCCGCAGGCCGAGCGCGATCCAGCCGGTCAACGTGGATGACCGACAGGGGGCGGAGGTGTCTGCGAGTGACGTGGCGGCTCTAGGCGACCTTCATCTGCTCGTCGCCGAAGTCGGCGATGAGCTTGAGCGTCCCGCCAAGGGCAGCCACGTAGCGGCTGAGTACCTCTTGGGTGGAGAAGTCGCCGCTCTCGATCTGTGACACACGGGCGACTGAGACTCCCATCCGGATCGCTACCTGTTCCTGGGTCAGTCCTCGTCGTTTGCGCATGTCGGCCAGGCGCCAGCCGCGTGCCTCGTCAAGCATCCGACCCAGGCTGGCCGCAAAGGCTTCGGGACCGCCTGCCGTCTCGACTGCGCGCTCCAGATGACCAGACTCACGCCAGCGTCGAACCTCGCTCATCGTCCGCTCTCCTCTTCGCGCTCCTTGAGGTACGTCGCGTACAACTCCTCGGCTTCAGGAATTGCTTTCTGGTACCACCGTTTCCACTGCCCTGCCTTGTCACCGGCTACGAGTAGGATCGCTGACCGCCACGGGTCAAGCACAAACAGGATTCTGACTTCCGTACGGCCAGTGGACGGCGGACGCAACTCCTTCAAGTTGGCGATCCGCGATGCAGACACGGTATCCACGAGTGGACGTCCCTCCGCTGGGCCGTTCCGCTCCAAGACGAGGATGGCCTGGTTGACGAGGCGGTGGCTGTTCCGATCCGATTCGTAGAGATCATCGAGGAACCTCTCGACCTGTGCAGTCATCAAGATCTCCCACTCCACGTCTTTGCCCTCTCGATGGTGGACGAGTTAAGAATATCCTAAAGTCCTCATCCGATTCTCGCGGTCCCTGAACGCTCCGTCGAGCGGGCTGTGCCCCGACTCCGCCGGTACCCGCCGGTGCGATCGGCGCGCGGCGCCGGGCGTACCTGCGGAGGGTCCGTCGGGGCGGCGTGGTGTGATGGGCGGCGTGCAGGCGTACCGGCTGGTTCGTCGGCCGGCCGAGGCCGGGCCGGCGCGACACGACGACCCCGGGCAGCGGGAGGTGGTCGGACACACCGACGGTCCGCTGCTGGTCCTCGGTGGACCGGGTACCGGTAAGACCAGCACCCTGGTCGAGGCGGTGGTGGCCCGGGTCGCCGAGGGCGTCGACCCGGAACGCATCCTGGTGTTCGCGTTCAGTCGCCGCTCGGCCACCGCGCTGCGGCACCGGATCGAGGCCCGGATCGCCGAGGACAGCAACCGGGTAGTGCACGAGCCGCTGGTCCGGACCTTCCCGGCGTACGCCTTCGGGCTGCTGCGCAGGTCGGCGGCGGATCGCGGCGAGCCGTCCCCGCGACTGCTCACCGGTCCCGAGCAGGATCTGATCATCCGGGAACTGCTCGGGGTGATCGGCGGCGAGGAGACCGAGCCGGAGAGCGGGGACGAACTCGACGACCCGGTCGGCTGGCCGGCGGAGCTGCGGCCGGCCCTGCGTACCCGGGCCTTCGCCGAACAGCTCCGCGACCTGCTGATGCGGGCCGCCGAGCGGGGCGTCGGCCCGGTCGAGCTGGCCCGGCTCGGCGAGAAGCTCGGCCGGGCCGACTGGCCGGCCGCCGCCCGGTTCCTCCGGCAGTACGTGGCGGTGCTCGCGCTGCGCGACGTCACCACCCGGGGCTCGGTCGCCTACGATCCCGCCGAACTGGTCCGGGCCGCCTCCGGCCTGCTCACCGACGATCCCGACCTGCTCGACGCCGAACGGGCCCGGCTGGCGTACGTCTACGTCGACGAGCTGGCCGACACCGACCCGGCCCAGGTGGACCTGCTGCACCTGGTGGCCGGCGGTGGCAAGCCACTGGTGGCGTTCGCCGACCCGGACTCGTCCACGTACGCCTTCCGGGGCGCCGACCCGGAGATCGTGCACAGCTTCCCGCACCGGTTCCGTACCGTCTCCGGGGCGGTGGCCCGGACGCTGGTGCTGCACACGTCGTACCGGAGCGGTCCGGAGCTGCTGGCCGCGACCCGGCGGCTGGCGCGGCGGCTGCGCGGGCCGGTGGCCCATCGTGACCTGCACCCGGTGCCGGACGCCGAGCCGGGGACGGTCCAGATCCGCACCTTCCGCTCCGGCACCAGCGAGGCGGCCTACCTGGCGCACGCGCTGCGCTCCGCGCATCTGCTCGACGGGGTGCCCTGGTCGCGGATGGCGGTGCTGCTCCGCTCCACCACGCTGCAACTTCCGCCGTTGCAGCGCGCGCTGCACACCGTCGGGGTGCCGACCGTGGTGCACGCCGAGGACCTGCCGCTGCACCTGCAACCGGCGGTGGCCCCGTTCCTGCTGCTGCTGCGCTGCGCGCTCGAACCGGAGCGGCTGGACGAGGAGGCGGCGGTGACGCTGCTGCACTCGCCGCTCGGCGGCGCCGATCCGCTGGCCGAGCGGCGGCTCCGGCAGGGGCTGCGGGCGCTGGCACTGGCCGGCGGCGACCGGCGCCCCTCCGGGGACCTGCTGGTGGAGGCGTTGCGGGACCCGCGCGACCTGCTCACCATCGAGCGCCGCTGGGCGGCACCGGCCCAGGCGGTGGCGAACCTTCTGACCGCGGCCCGGGAGGCCGCCGCCGTGCCCGGGGCGACCGCCGAGGACGTGCTCTGGACGGTGTGGCGGGCCAGCGGGCTCGCCGAGCGCTGGTCCGGCGCGCTGGCCCGGGCCCGTACCGGCGCCGGGGCCCAGGACAGCGGGCTGCGCTGGCGGGTCGCCGCCGCCGACCGGGACCTGGACGCGATCGTCGTACTCTTCGACGCGGCGGCCCGGTTCGTCGACCGGCTGCCGGGGGCGCGTACCGAGGTCTTCCTCGACCACGTGCTCGGGCAGCAGTTGCCGGCGGACACCCTGGCGCCGAGTGCCGACCGGGGCGAGGCGGTACGCCTGCTCACCGCGCACGCGGCGAAAGGGCTGGAGTGGGACCTGGTCGCGGTCGCCGGGGTACAGGAGGGGATCTGGCCGGACCTGCGGCTGCGCGGCAGCCTGCTCGGCTCGGAGCGGCTGGTCGACCTGCTCGCCGGCCGGGGCGAGGGGGCCGGCGTCGCGGCAACACTGGTCGGGCAGAGTTCGGCGATGCTGGCCGAGGAGCGGCGGCTCTTCTACGTCGCCGCCACCCGGGCCCGGCGCAGGCTGCTGGTCAGCGCGGTCGCCTCGGCTGCGGTCGGGGTGGCCGACCACGAGGAGCAGCCGAGCCGCTTCCTCTACGAACTCGGCCCGACGGTCGACGCCGACGCCGACGCCGACGCCGACGCCGAGGTCGAGGTCGAGGTCGAGGTGTTGGGAGGGGGCCCTTCAGCTACCGAGAACGATAACGGGGGGCCCTTCCTTACAGCTGTGCTGCCGGTGGGGCGACCGCCGCGGGCGTTGACGCTGCCGGCGCTGGTCGCGGAGCTGCGTACCGCCGTCACCGACCCGGAGGCGTCACCGGCCAGGCGGCGCGCGGCGGCGGCGGAGCTGGCCCGGCTGGCCGTCGCCGGGGTGCCGGGCGCGCATCCCGACGACTGGTGGGGGCTGCGACCGCTCTCCGACGACCGGCCGCTGGTCGACGAGGGTGAGCCGGTCCGGGTCACCCCGTCCGGGATGGAGAGTGCGCTGCGGTGCAGCCTGCGCTGGCTGCTGGAACGGCACGGCGGGCGTGCGCCGGCCAGCTCCGCCCAGGGGGTGGGCAACCTGGTGCACGCCGCCGCGATGCTCGCCGAGGACGCCAGCGCCGACCGGGGCAAACTGCTGGAGTACGTGACGGCCCGGTTCGACGTGATCGAACTCGCCGCCCGGTGGATGGCCGGCACCGAACGGGCCCGCGCCGAGGTGATGGTGGACAAGCTGCTGCGCTGGCTGGCCGGCAACCCGCGCCGGCTGCTCGCCATCGAACACGAGTTCGCGGTGCGCCTCGACGACCCGAGGCGCCCGATCGAGCTGACCGGCCGGGTGGACCGGCTGGAGGTGGACGCCGAGGGCCGGCTCGTGGTGATCGACCTGAAGACCGGCAAGTCGACCGCGGTGACCGCCTCGGAGCTGGCCGAGCATCCGCAGCTCGGCGCGTACCAGGCGGCGGTGGAGGCGGGCGCCTTCGCCGACCTCGGTGCCGGGTCGGAGTCCGGCGGGGCGGCGCTGGTGCAGCTCGGCACGTCGGCGCAGGACGCCAGGGAGCAGGTCCAGCCGCCGGTCGCGGCCGAGGACTCGGGTAGCTGGGCCCGGGCGATGGTCCGGCGTACCGCCGACACGATGGCGGCGGCCACCTTCTCCGCCGTCGCCAACTCGAAGTGCCGGGTCTGCCCGGTGCGCAGCAGTTGCCCGATCTCCGGTCAGGGCCGGCAGGTCGTCGAGCCGCCCACCCGGCGCCGCCCGGACGCCGCCGTGCCGAAGCCGCCGGGCCAGCGCGGCGGCGGGGAGCGCCGGTGAGCCAGCCCTCCCTGTTCACCTCGACGCCGACCCAGCGGGTCGCCGACGCCGGACCGCGCTACACCCCGGTCGAGCTGGCCAAGCTGCTCAGGCTACCGGCGCCCACCCTGGAGCAGGCCGCGATCATCTCGGCGCCGGTCGAGCCGCTGCTGGTGGTCGCCGGGGCCGGTTCCGGCAAGACCGAGACGATGGCCGCCCGGGTGGTCTGGCTGGTCGCCAACGGGTACGTCGAACCCGGGCACGTCCTCGGCCTCACCTTCACCCGGAAGGCGGCCGGGGAACTCGGCACCCGGATCCGGACCCGGCTCGGCCAACTGGTGCGCCGGCTCGGCCGGAACAGCCGCAACAGCGACGACGACCCGTTCGGCGGCGAGCCGACCGTGGCGACGTACCACTCGTACGCGGCCCGGATCGTCACCGAGCACGGCCTGCGCGGCGGGTACGAGCCGTCGACCCGGCTGCTCACCGAGGCGTCCCGCTGGCAGATCGTCGACTCGATCGTGCGCAACCACGACGGGGACATGTCCGAGGTGGAGCGGCAGCCGAGCACCGTCACCGACGCCGTGCTGGCGCTCGCCGCCGACCTGGCCGAGCACCTGGTCACCCCGGACGACCTGGCCGCCTGGACGGGCCGGTTCTTCGCCGAGGTGCAGTCCCGACCCGGCCGGGTCTACGCCGACGTACGCCGGGCGCTGCACGTCCAGCAGCTCCGGCTGCGGCTGCTGCCGCTGGTCCGGGCGTACGCCCAGCGCAAGGACGACTTCGAGGCGATGGACTTCGGCGACCAGCTCGCCCGGGCGGCGCGGGTGGCCCGGGACCACCCGGAGGTGGGCGCCATCGAGCGCGGGCGCTACCGGGTGGTGCTGCTCGACGAGTACCAGGACACCAGCCACGCCCAGGTGGTGCTGCTCCGCTCCCTCTACGGCGGCGGCCACCCGGTCACCGCGGTCGGTGACCCGTGCCAGTCGATCTACGGCTGGCGGGGGGCCAGCGCCGGCACCCTGGACCGGTTCCCGACCGAGTTCGCCCAGCCCGACGGGACGCCGGCCCAGGTGCGGACCCTCAGCACCAGCTGGCGGAACCGCCCACAGATCCTGGACGTCGCCAACGGGCTCGCCGCGCCGCTGCGCGCGGCCGGGGCGCAGGTCGCCGAGCTGGCCGCCGCGTTCCGGGTCGACGAGGCGATCCCGGGCCGCACCGGACGGGGGTACGCCGGCGGCACGGTGCACTGTGCACTGCTCGACACGTACGCCGACGAGGCCGACTGGATCGCGGACAGCATCCTCGCCGCCTGGCGGGGCGCGGCCCGGATGCCGGACGCGCTGCCGGAGCAGATTCCGGTGCTGGCCCGGCCGACGACGGCTGTCCTGGTCCGGCTGCGCAGCCAGATCCCGGCGATCGAGGCGGCGCTGCGGGACCGGGGACTGCCGGTCGAGGTGGTCGGGCTCGGCGGACTGCTGGACACCCCCGAGGTCCGGGACGTGGTCTGCACCCTGCGGGTGCTCTCCGACCCGACCGACGGTGCCGCGCTGCTCCGGCTGCTGACCGGGGCACGCTGGCGGATCGGCCCGCGCGACCTGGTGGCCCTGCACCGCCGGGCCACCGCGATCGCCCGGGCCCGGCGGGAACTGCCCCGGTCCGACGACGACACCGAGCCGGAGATCGTCACCGACCGGCTGGACGAGGCGACGCTGGTCGAGGCGCTGGCGGACCTGGGGCCGGCGCAGGCGTACTCGGCGGAGGGCTATGCCCGGCTGCGGGCGTACGCCAAGGAACTCGGCCTGCTCCGGCACCGCCTGGACCAGCCGTTGCCGGACCTGCTCGCGGACGTCGAGCGGACCATCGGCCTCGACGTCGAGGTGGCGGTACGCGCCGGCAGCGACGGCCGGGGCGGCGACGCGGGCCTGGCCCGGGGGCACCTGGACGCGCTCGGCGACGTCGCCGCCCGGTTCGCCGGCGACTCGGCCGGTGCGCCGCTGCACGCCTTCCTGGCCTTCCTCGCCGCCGCCGAGGACGAGGAACGGGGACTCTCCCCGGGCGAGGTGGAGGTGGTGGAGGGAGCGGTGCAGGTCCTCACCGCGCACGCCGCCAAGGGCCTGGAGTGGGACGTCGTCTCGGTGGCCGGGCTGAGCCGGGGCGTCTGGCCGGGTACCGTCCGGGGCTCCGACCACTACCTGCGTGGCCTCGGGGTGCTGCCGTTCCCGCTGCGCGGCGACGCGGACGGGCTGCCCGAACTGGCCCTGGCCGACGCCGACGACCAGAAGGCGGTGGCCCGGGCGCTGACCACCTTCACCGACGACTGGCGGGCGCACGACGAGCGGGAGGAACGCCGACTGGCGTACGTGGCGGTGACCCGGCCGCGCCGGCTGCTGCTCTGCTCCGGCTACTGGTGGGGCGAGGGTACGAAGCGACCGCGCGGCCCGTCGACGTTCCTCTCCGAGGTGTACGAGTGGTGCCTGACCACGCCCGAGGCCGGCGAGAGCGGCTTCGTGGTCGACGCCTGGGCGGCCGAGCCGGCGGCGGACGCCAGCAACCCGACCACCGAGGTGGTGCTCCGGGCCGAGTGGCCGGCCGACCCGCTGGGCGCCCGCCGCCCGGCACTCGCCGAAGCCGCCGCCCTGGTCCGCCGCCTCATCGCCGAAGACGAAAGGAAGGGCCCCTTCTTATCGCTTTCGGTGGATGCGGGGGCCCTTCCTAACACCTCAGCCGAGGCGGAGGCGGCGGAGGCGGCGCCGGCGGAGGCGGCGCCGGCGGAGGCGGTGGCGGTGGAAGCGGTGGCGGTGGAGGCGGGTGACGCGTCGGCGGCGGAGGTGGTGGTCGAGCCGGACCCGGAGGCGGCGGCTGCTGCGGCGGCATGGCGGCGCGAGGCCGAACTGCTGCTCGCCGAGCGGGACATGCTGGCCCACCGCTCCGGACCGGTCGAGGTGGCGCTCCCCGGCCACCTGTCGGTCTCGCAACTGGTGGCGCTGCGCCGGGACCCGTCGGCGCTGGCCCGCGCGCTGCGCCGGCCGATGCCCCGGCGGCCCGAGCCGTACGCCCGGCGGGGCACCGCGTTCCATGCCTGGCTGGAGCAGCGGTACGGGATCAGTCGACTGCTCGACGTCGATGAGCTTCCCGGGGCAGCAGACTCGAATGCCGCGCCGGACGAGGCACTGGCCGAGTTGCAGGAGCGGTTCCTGGCCAGCGAGTGGGCCGAGCGCACACCGGTCGAGGTGGAGGTGCCGTTCGCCACGTCGATCGGCGGGCTGCTGGTCCGGGGCCGGATGGACGCCGTCTTCACCCTTCCCGGCGGCCGCTACGACGTGGTCGACTGGAAGACCGGCCGGCAGCCGACCGGGGTCGAGGCGGACGCCGCCGCGGTGCAGTTGGCGGCGTACCGGCTGGCCTGGGCGGAACTGGCGGGGGTACCGGTCGACCGGGTCCGGGCGGCCTTCCACTACGTACGGGACAACCTGACGGTACGTCCGGCGGACCTGCTCGATGCCGACGGCCTGGCCGCGCTGGTGGCGCAGGTGCCGGAGGCGGCGACGGGCGGTTGACGCCTCGCCGAGGCCGGGTCGCCCGATCCCTTGCCGGGATCTGCTGGGTCGGTCTGCCGGAATCTGCGCGGCCGGGCCGGTGGTGTGCTAACGTTGCGGCGTTGCAGTTTTGGTTCCCAGAGACTCTGTGTGCGCCTGCGGGATTGTGACCGTAGGCGCTCTTTGTTATGTCCGGAGTTCTCCGGGCGGGGCGACCAGAGCGACAGCCGCCCACCGGTTTGGTGGGCAACAAACCGGTCCGCAACAGGTGCGGACCGAACGTTCCGTCAGGAGACGAAACACATGGCAATTGGCACCGTGAAGTGGTTCAACGCCGACAAGGGCTTCGGCTTCATCACCCCGGACGGCGGCGGCGCCGACGTCTTCGCCCACTTCTCCGCGATCCAGAGCTCCGGCTACCGCAGCCTGGACGAGAACCAGCGGGTGGAGTTCGAGGTCACCCAGGGCCAGAAGGGCCCGCAGGCGGAGAACATCCGTCCGATCTGACCCAGCGCCCTCTGTGGCGTCAGCCCAGAGACGACGTTCGACCACCGCGCCCAGACCGGCGTGGTGACGCGGCCAGCCCGCGCCCGACGGCACGGGCTGGCTCCCGCGTGTTTCCCGGTCCGTGGCTGCGGTCACCGGGCGCACCGCCGCCGGTGGCCGAGCCGCCGGTGGTGGTCGCCGGTGACCTTCCTCGACACGTACCGCATCGAGGAAGGTCCATGATGACCCGTACCACCGTCCACTCTTTCGCCGACGTGTCGCTGGCCGCCGGACTGCACGCGGCGTTGACCGAGAACGGCATTCTCACCCCGTTCCCGATCCAGGCGGCCACGCTGCCCGACTCGCTGGCCGGCCGGGACGTACTCGGCCGGGGCCGTACCGGCTCCGGCAAGACGCTCGCGTTCGGCCTTCCCCTGCTCTCCCGTACCGCCGGGCGCCGGGCCCGGCCGGGCCGCCCCCTCGGGCTGGTCCTGGTCCCGACCCGGGAGCTGGCACAGCAGGTGACCACCGCCCTCGCCCCGTACGCCCGCACGCTGGGGCTGCGCTGCGCCACCGTGGTCGGTGGACTGTCGCTGAACCGGCAGGCGGCGGCGCTGCGGGCCGGCGCCGAGGTGGTGATCGCCACACCCGGGCGGCTCGCCGACCTGATCGACCGGGGCGACTGCCGGCTGAACGAGGTCACCATCACGGTGCTCGACGAGGCCGACCAGATGGCCGACATGGGCTTCCTCCCGCAGGTCACCGACCTGTTGCGTCAGGTCGCGCCGGGCGGGCAGCGGATGCTCTTCTCGGCCACCCTGGACCGTGGCGTCGACCGGCTGGTCCGCCGCTTCCTCACCGACCCGGTGTCGCACTCCGTCGACCCGACGACCGCCACCGTCACCGCGATGAGCCATCACGTCCTCCAGGTGGAGGCCGTGGACAAGACGACGGCGACGGCGCAGATCGCGGCCCGGGACGGCCGGGTCATCATGTTCGTCGGTACCAAGCACCGCGCCGACCGGCTGGCCCGGCAGTTGCTGACCCGGGGCGTACGGGCGGCCGCCCTGCACGGCGGCAAGTCGCAGCCGCAGCGGACCCGTACCCTGGAGCAGTTCAAGTCCGGCCAGGTGAACGCCCTGGTGGCGACGGACGTGGCGGCCCGGGGCATCCACGTCGACGGGCTCGACCTGGTGGTGAACGTCGATCCGCCGACCGACTCGAAGGACTACCTGCACCGGGGCGGCCGGACGGCCCGGGCGGGCGAGTCCGGCCGGGTGGTGACCCTGGTCCTACCCGAGCAGCGCCGTGAGGTGGCGCGACTCCTCGACGACGCCGGAATCAGGCCGGAGACCGTGGCGGTTCGCCCCGGTGACCCGGCACTGGTACGGCTCACCGGAGCGCGCTCCCCGTCCGGAGTCCCGGTTCCGGCGTCCACCGCCCGGCCGGCAGCCGCCTCGGCGGCCCGCACGACAGGCGTGCCCGCGGCCCGCACGGCAGCCCGTCCGGTACCCGCGTCCACGGCCCGGTCGGCACCGGCGGTCACGGCCTCGGCGGCGGTGTCGAAGCCTCCGGCCGGGACCGGCGGGGCCCGCCGGGCGGCGCGCTCGCGTCGGCTCCGCCGGGTCGGCTGAGCCCACCACCCTCCCCGACCTCTCCCTTCTCCCCGACCTCTCCAGGTCGGCTGAGCCCACCGCTTTCTCCCGACCTTCCCGTGTGGAAAGTCCGTGTCGTGACACGGTGTGATGCCGCGTCGACCCCCTGCTGACGTGTCCCGAGCGGGTGGCACGACCGGTGCTCCGATCGGTCAGGGCAACTATGCCCGCGAATACACCTGATCGGGTCCGATGGGTGACTGCGGGCTAACCATCGACCGGCCATCCTGTCCTGGGGAACCAGCGGCCACGGGGGTGGGTCGCGATGGGGGAGGTTGCGATGACCGTGCGTGTCGGTCAGGGCTCGACACATGAGTTGTTGGTGGTACTCGCGCTCGCGGCCAGCGGGCTGCTCCTCGCCACGCTCGTCGCGTTCACCCCGTGGTACGGCTTGGCCGCCGGAGCGTCCAAGGTCGAGGTGGTCGAGATGCACTCCCCGGTGGGGTCGTCCGGGAACGAGACCGGGATGACCGTCGCCGGGGACGGCTGACCGGAGGGACGCACCCGTGGGCGTCGACTGGCCGGAGGGCGTGCCCGCCGGGTCGGCTGGCCGGGCTGCCGGTGGTGTTGACTAGAAGCATGCCGGTTAACGTCCCGCGTGCGACCGACGGTACCGAGGCCCGGCCCGGAGCCGCGTGGGGGGCGGGTGCGGTCACCCGGATCGGCCTGCCCGCTCCGGCACCAGAGCAGCCCGAGCCGCCACCCGGCAACCGGAGCCGGGACCGTCGGCTGTGGTGGTTCGCCGGGGCGGCCGGCGGCGTACTGGTGATCGGCCTGGTGGTGGTGCTGGCGCTGACCGTCTCCGGCGGGGTCGACCCGCTGTGGAGCCGGCCGGAGGCACCGACCGACGTGCGGCCGCCACTGGCCCGGAAGTGCCCGCCGCCCGGCTCGTCGGGCCAGGCCACGCCGACGCCGGGGGGACCGGGATCGCCCGGGCCGGGAGCGCCGGAGCCCGATCCCGTCGTGCCACCGGCCGGACCGGGTCAGCCGTTGAACGGGGAGCGGACCGTCGACCCGGAGGCCGGCATCTCGTACGCCACCTACGGCGCGCCCTGGCAACCGTGGCGGACGGTGTGGAGCGCCGGGACGCTGGAGGTGCCGTACAAGGTAGGGCAGCACTTCGTCACCGAGCGGGAGTACGACGGCTTCAGCGACTACCACGCCTCGATCCTGTCGGCGGCGGTACCGGCGGCGGAGAACGACGCGCTCACGTTCGACCTGGAGTGCGTGGGCCGGCAGGTGACCGCCGACGTGCGGTCCGAGTACTACCCGCAGCCGAACCGGCTGGAGCCGATCCGGGACGGCCGGAGCACCCTGGGCGGGCGGCCGGCCTGGGTGTCGGTGTTCCGGCTGCACTTCAACCGGCCGCGGTTGCGGGCCACCGACGAGTTGGCCGCCGTCGCCTGCATCGACGTGGGACGGTCCACGGTCGCGGTCCTCTACATCTCCATACCCGGCACCCACCGGGAGTTGGACTGGGTGATCGAGCACGCCCTCGCCTCGGTCCGGCCCGTCTGAGGCAGCTTCGAGCCCGTCGGATCTTGCCCGAGCGGGATCGTGGGGTGGGCTGTGCGACGGCGGAGGTGTCGTCGTCGGGAGCCAGGGATCTCTGAGCGACGTCCTGACGGCTCGCGCCGGCACCCCGCGCCGCATGCGGGTACCCCGAGGGCTGCCACCGGCGGTGAGCGGACGCGCTAGGGTCGGTTCGTGGCGGCGGGAAGATCGAGAATTCCAGCGACGAAACATTCAATCGAGCGGTTCACCCTCGACAACGGCCTACGGGTGGTGCTGGCTCCGGATCGCAGCGCCCCGGTGGTCGGCGTGGCGGTCGTCTACGACGTGGGCATCCGGTCGGAGCCGGAGGGCCGGACGGGGTTCGCGCACCTCTTCGAGCACCTGATGTTCCAGGGCTCGGAGAACCTGGAGAAGCTGGCGCACTTCCGGCACATCCAGGGTGCCGGCGGGACCTTCAACGGCTCCACCCACCTGGACTACACCGACTACTGGGAGACGTTGCCGAGCAACGCGCTGGAGCGGGCGCTGTTCCTGGAGGCGGACCGGATGCGCGGGCCGCGGCTGACCGAGGAGAACCTCCGCAACCAGGTCGACGTGGTGAAGGAGGAGATCCGGGTCAACGTGCTGAACCGGCCGTACGGCGGCTTTCCCTGGCTGCGGCTGCCGCCGGTCATGTTCGACACGTTCCCCAACGCGCACGACGGCTACGGCTCCTTCGACGACCTGGAAAGTGCCAGCATCGCGGACGCGACCGACTTCTTCGACCGGTACTACGCCTGCGGAAACGCCGTACTGGCGGTCGGCGGTGACCTGGACGTGGCGGAGGCGACGGCCCTGATCGAGCGGCACTTCGCGGACGTACCGGCGCGGCCCGCGCCGGCCCGGCCCGACTTCGCCGAGCCGGACCTGACCGGGGAGCGGCGCCAGACGTACACCGACCGGCTGGCGCCGCTGCCGGCGGTGGCGGCGGCGTGGCGGGTGCCGGACCCGATCGGCGACTTCGCCGGCTATCTGCCGTACGTGGTACTGGCCGAGGTGCTCACCGACGGCGACGCGTCCCGGCTGGTGGAGCGGCTGGTGCTGCGGGACCGCTCGGTGACCAGCGTCGGCGGCTACCTCGGGCTGATGGGTGACCCGCTCGACGTACGGGACCCGACCGCCCTGGTGCTGCAGGCACACCTGCCGCCGGGCGGTGAGGTGGAGAAGGTGCTGCGGACCGTCGACGAGGAACTCGACCGGCTCGCCACCGACGGGCTGGCCACCGACGAGCTGGCCCGGACCCAGGCGCGGATGGCCACCCACCTGCTCCGGGAGACCGACGCGGTGCTCGGCCGCACGCTCCAGATGGCGGTGCTGGAGCAGCAACGGGGTGATCCTGGGCTGCTGGGCGAGCTGCCCCGACTGGTCGGCGAGGTCACCGAGGAGCAGGTGCGGGCGGCGGCCGCCACACTGCGTCCGCAGCGCCGGGCCGCCGTCGAGGTCGTTCCCGGTGGAGGTGTCAGGTGACCGTCCGTACGCTGCCCCCGCTCGGGCCGAACCGCAAGCTCAAGCTGCCCCGCGAGGTCGAGCAGACCCTGCCCAACGGGCTGACGGTGATCGTGCTGCGCCGGCCGGCGGTACCGCTGGTGGAGCTGCGGCTCTGGCTGCCGTTCGGCCGGGCCCACCTGGCCCGGGGACTGATGATGTCCCAGACGCTGCTCTCCGGCACCGCGACGATGACCTCGGTGCAGCTTGCCGCCGAGTTGCAGAAGGTCGGCGGCGGGCTCTCCGCCGGGGCGGACGCCGACCGGTTGATGATCTCCGGCACGGGCCTCTCGACCGGGCTGAACCGGATCCTGGAGCTGCTCGCCGAGGTGCTGACCGGGGCCAGCTACCCGAACGACGAGGTCGCCACCGAGCGGTCCCGGTTGATCGACGGGATCCGGATGGCGCAGAGCCAGCCGACCCACCTGGTCCGCAAGGCACTGCTGAAGCGGATGTACGGCCGGCACCCGTACGCGGTGCAGACCCCGGAGCCGGAGCAGGTCGAGGCGGTCCGGCCAGCGGCGTTGCGCAGCCTGCACGCCGCCCGGGTACGGCCGGCCGGGGCGATCCTGCTGCTGGTCGGCGACGTGCAGCCGGACAAGGCGCTGGACGCGGTGCAGCGGGCCCTCGGCGACTGGACCGGCGACGGCGCCCCGGGTGAACTGCCGCCGACCCCACCGCTGGAGGCGGGGCCGCTGCTGCTGATGGACCGGCCCGGGTCGGTGCAGTCGTCGGTCCGGCTGGCGCTGCCGGCGGTGCCCCGCACCCATCCGGACCACGCCGCGCTGCAACTGGCCAACCTGGTCTTCGGCGGCTACTTCTCCTCCCGCTGGGTGGAGAACATCCGCGAGGACAAGGGCTACACGTACGGCCCGCACTCGACGATCGAGCACTCGGTCGCGGGTTCCGCGCTGGTGGTCTCGGCCGAGGTCGCCACCGAGGTGACCGGGCCGGCCCTGCTGGAGACGATCTACGAGTTGGGTCGGCTGGCCTCGTTGCCGCCGAAGGAGGACGAGCTGGAGCAGGCCCGCCAGTACGCCCTCGGCACCCTCCAACTCGGCATCTCGACCCAGGCCGGGCTGGCGGCGGTGGCCAGCGCGTACGCCGGCTCCGGGCTGCGTCTGGAGTTCCTGGCCGAGCACGCTGCCCGGCTGGCGAAGGTGACCCGGGACGACGTGGCGGTGGCGGCGGCGAAGTACCTGGCTCCGGCCCGGGCGGTCACGGTGGCGCTCGGCGACGCCGGTGCGGTCGAGGCGCCGCTCGCGGTGCTGGGACCGGTCCGCACCGAGGCCGCCGGGCCGTGACCTCCGGTCCACCGCCGATGGACCTGCCGGCCGGCCATCCGCCGCTGGCCAGGTCCACGCTCGACCGGGCCGCGCACCGCCGTACCGACCCGGGGTGGCTGGCCGACGCCTGGCAGCGGGCCAGGGTGCTGATGGTGGACGGCGGCCGTACCCTGGTCGGCTCGGCCGGTGACAAGCCCGAGCTGGTCCTGTTCGGTCCGGACGCGGCTCGGGACAGCGGGCCGGGCGGCCGGTTCTTCCTCGGCGTCGAGCCGGACGGGGTACCGGTCTTCGCGGTCGACGCGCCGCTGCCGGAGCTCGTCGGCACCCGGCCGGCGAGCCTGCGCGAGGTCGGGCATCTGCTCAGCGACCGGGACGCCGGCCTGTTCACCACCGCCGTGGCGTTGGCGAACTGGCACGCCCGGCACCCGTACTCGTCGCTGACCGGTCTCTCCACGGTGGCCGGGGACGCGGGCTGGTCCCGGCGGGACGAGGCGGGCAACCAGCTCTGGCCGCGTACCGATCCGGCGATGATCGTGCTGGTGCACGACGGGGTCTCCGGCCCGGGCGGGCGGTGCCTGCTCGGCAACAACGCGGCCTGGCGGTCCGAGCGGGCCCTGCGCCGGTACTCCTGCCTGGCCGGCTACGTGGAGCCGGGCGAGTCGGCCGAGGACGCGGTGGTCCGGGAGGTCACCGAGGAGGTCGGCCTGGTCCCGCAGCACATCCGGTACGTCGCCAGCCAGGCCTGGCCGTTCCCAGGCTCGTTGATGCTGGGCTTCTTCGCCCTCGCCGACCCGGAGCAACCGATCCGGTTGGACGCGGCGGAGATCGCGCACGCGGGCTGGTTCGACCGGCGGGAGATCGCCGCCGTGCTGGCCGGGGAGGCGGTCGAGGTCGACGACGGGCTGCGCCTGGGGTTGCCGCCGCCGTCGTCGATCGCGCTGTTCCTGATCCGCAGCTGGCTGGAGAACGCCCGCTAGTCTCCGGGGCCGCCCAGCATCTTGGCCGGCCCAGCATCGTGGCCCGTTCTGCATCGTGGCCCGCCCAGAATCTTGGCCCGCGACCGTCGTTGCCGCGACGATCACGGGCCAAGATCATAGGCCGTCGTTGCCGGGCCAGGCATGGTGCGTGGCGGGGGACGCCACCCGGCCGACGACGGTCGTCTAACCGAACCTCGACGGTGTGCCGAGATTGCTGGGGCGAGGCTCCCCGCCGGTCGGCGGGGCGAACCCGGCCGGGGCCGGCCCGTGGTGGTCGACGGGGAGGGCCGGCTCAGCGGCCCGGTCCCGGAACGGATTGTTGCGCTGTCGCCGGTCAGGCTCGCCCACCGGCACCACCTTGACCCGCTGCCGTCCGGATCGGACCGCGCCCACGCTGGACAGTGCCCGGGCGAGCAGCAGGGCGGCGTCCCGGTCCTCGGCGCGGACGATCTGGCGGCGCTGTTCCGGAGAGATCTGTTCGTCGCGGAGGCGCTCCCCCTGCGCCCAGGCGGCGGCCAGCTCGTCGTCTGCGGCGGCACGGATATCCGTGCGAACGATTAGAAACCGCATGGGTGTCTCCGAAGGCCGGTGACGGAACGATGATCCTGCGATTACCTAACGAAGTCATTGCGTGGAACTTCCACGTTCCTCTCGGTTATGTTCACCCATATTTGCCCGGTGGGCAAGTGAAACGCGCCGATTGGAGTAGTCGGTCGTCCGATCAGGTGACCGGAGCGCCACCCGACCGGTGGCCACGCGGCGGCACGGTGCCGGTTTACGCAGGTCGCAGCCCGTTCCCGCCCGGTTACGACAGGGCCGCCGGCTCCCGAGACGGAAGCCGGCGGCAACGGACTCTGTGTGCGACTCGTGTGTGTACGCCTCCCGGCTGCGGTGCCGGCCGGGACTACTGTTCGGTCAGCCGCCCCGCGCGGCGACTGCGCTGGCTGGGCGGCATCCCGGGATCGCGGCTCGTCGGCTTCCGCAGGGCCGACGAGCGCTGACCCGCCCGCTCGGTCAGCCAGATGATCGTCTCCTCCGGAGTGAGGGCCGCGGCCTGGAGCCAGTCGAAGACCCTCGAATAGGTGGCGATCTCCCTCGGCTCGGTCACCATCAGGTTGGTGGCCAGCCCCTCGATCGCCAGGGTCTCCGGATCCTGCGGCTCGGCGAAGCGGTAGAGCGAGAACCCGGTGTGCGGCAGGTACCAGGCCGCGATGGTCTGCTCGGTGGGCAGCACCTGGAGCGTCACGTTGGGCAGCCCGGCGAGCTTGCGCAACTGGATCAGTTGGGCGCGCAGTACCTCACGCGGGCCGGCCCGGCCGCCGAGCGCGGCCTCCTCGATCACCGCCGAGTAGCGGGGCGGCTCCGGCTCGCGGGTGAGCAGCGACTGCCGGGCCATCCGGGCGGCCACCTCGGTCTCGGCGTCCTCGGCGTCGGGGTCGTCCACCAACTGTCGTGAGGAGAGGATCCGCAGGTTGACGTACGCCTTCGTCTGCAGCAGGCCCGGCACGATCACCGGGCTGTACTCGCGGATCTCCGCGCAGCCGGCCTCCAGTTCGGCGTAGCCGCGCTGCCGTGGCGTCATGGTGGCGTAGGAGCGCAGCCAACCCCGGATGTCGCCGGCCTCGTTGGTGATCGCGGTCAGTTCGTCCCGCAACGCTCCGGTGACCTGGTAGAGATCCAGCAGGTCGAGGACATCGCGCAGGTCGGGTCGGCTGCGGCCGTTCTCCAGCCGGGACAGTTTGGAAGCCGACGCCCAGCCCACCGCCTCGATGACCTGGTCGCCGGTGAGCTTGGCGGACTCCCGCAGCTTGCGCAGTTCCGTGCCGAGCCTGCGCCGCCGCAGGATCGGGCTGGGTTGAGCAGGAGGCACTGGATCCTCGCTCTCGATCGCGTCGAGCCCGTCGCCGGGCAGGTGCGGACCGTCCAGGTCGCGCTCCTGGCGGTCCAGTATGCCGTTCGTACTTCACGGCGTGCCGTCGAATGGTAACGGCGTGTCTAAATGGAGGTGGCTTTCCGGAGCACCTCCGGCTGCCGCCGTCGGATAGCCGATCGAGTTTCGAGTGCGACCAGCCACCCCGCCACCATCGACTGCGACCATTTCTCACAACGACGACCGCGCCGTACGCCGCCCCCGAAACGCCCCTCATCAGTACGGCGAACAGCCGCCGCGGGCGACCCGGCGTCCGCGTCCACCCGTCGACGATGATCATGGAAATCCGGGTGCCCGCGGTCCCCGAGCGGCTCGCAGCCACCCCGAAGGGACCCCCTCGCATGCGAACCATCCTGCGTCACCCCGACTTCCGGCTGCTCTTCGCCGGTCTCGTCTTCAGCATGACGGCAGAGTCGATCATGTTGCTGGCGCTGGCCGTCTGGGTGAAGGACCTGACCGGTTCGGACGGCATGGCCGGCGCCACCATCTTCGCCATGGTCGCGCCGATGGCCCTGGCCCCGATCGTCGGCTGGGTGGTCGACCGGTTTCGCCGCCGGCCGTTCTTCCTGGTCGCCAACCTCGCCACCGCGGTGGTGCTCACCCCGCTGTTCCTGGTCCGGGACCGCACCGACGTCTGGATCATCTACGTCGTGGGCGCCCTGTACGGGCTCTCCTACGTCGCCCTCGGCGCGACACTCAACGGGCTGATCAAGCAGATCGTCCCCGAGGAACTGATGGCCCAGGCGAACGGCGCGTTGCAGACCGTCAAACAGGGACTTCGGCTGGTCGGTCCGCTGGCCGGGGCGGCCCTCTACACCGGTGCCGGCGGCTGGACCCTGCCGACCGTCGGCATGCTCGGTTTCGTCGCCGCCGCCTGCGCGGTCTCCGCACTGCGGATCGCCGAGCGGAGTCCCGGCCCGGCCCAGCTCCGCTGGGCGACCGAGGTCGGTGCCGGGCTGCGGCACATGGTCGGCGAGCCGGCGCTGCGCCGGGCGGTCGTCGGCGGCGCACTGGCGGTACTGGTGATGGGGTTCAGCGAGTCACTGATCTTTGCGTACGTGGACCAGGGGCTGGGCCGGGAACCGGGCTTCGTCGGGGTACTGGTCACGGTGCAGGGCATCGGCGGGGTGCTCGGCGGACTCTCCTCCCCGGCCGTGGTACGCCGGTTCGGCGAGCTGGCCGCGCTGGCCGTCGGGGTGGCGCTCTTCGCGCCCGGCGCGCTGCTGCTGGCGTATCCGACGATGGGGCTGGCCTTCGTCGCCCTGGTACTGCTCGGCTTCGGCCTGCCGATCGCGTTCGTCGGGTTGAACACGCTGATCCAGCGCCGCACCCCGGGGGCGCTGCTCGGCCGGGTGACCGCCGCCGCCGAGGCGCTGATCAGCGGTCCGCAGGCGATCTCGATCGGCACCGGGGCACTGCTGGTCGGCTTCGTCGACTACCGGCTGCTCTTCGTGGTGATCGCGGTGGTGATGACGGTGGCGGCCGGATACCTCTGGGCGGGTCGGGGGCTCTCCGCGCCCTCCGCCACCGGTGTGGCGGCCCGGCCCGAGGCGTCCCCGGGTGTGCTGGCCCCCGACGTGATCCTCCCCGACATCCCGACCGTCGCCACCCCGGCCGTCCCCACTCCCACTCCGTCCGCCGCTCCGTCCGGCGGTGGGCCGGTGCCTGCTCCGTCCGGCGGCGGGCCGGTGTCACCGTCCGGCGGATCCCCGGGGGCGTTGCCGGCCCCGGGATCGAAGCTCCGCTGAGCGACGCGCGGGGCGGTGGGCCCGCGGCGGGCCCACCGCCGGTCCGGTCAGCTTCCGGCGAGCGCGGCCAGCTGCTTCTTGACGTCGACGATCGACGGGTTGGTCAGCGCCGTACCGTCGTCGAACCGTACCGTCGGCACGGTCTGGTTGCCGCCGTTGACGCTCATCACGTACTCCGCCGCGGCCGGGTCCTGCTCGATGTCCACCACGGTGTACGCGATGCCCTCCCGGTCGAGTTGCGACCTGAGGCGGTGGCAGTAGCCACACCAGGGCGTGGAATACATCGTCAACATCGTCGAGACCTCCGCGGTGGTCAGTCGTTACCAGCCAGGTCCGGCCGGCTCGGCCGGTCGGGCGCCGGATCGGACGGGTTTGCCGATCACACAGGCTAAAGGTGCAACGTCGGGAGGGGCTGCCATGATTCCTTACTGTGGTGGCTGACTCGCGCGTGGAACGGATCCTGGCCGGACTCGACCCGGAGCAGCGCACCGCGGTGACCGCTCCGGCCGGGCCGGTCTGCATCCTGGCCGGCGCCGGCACCGGCAAGACCCGGGCGATCACGCACCGGATCGCGTACCGGGTGACAGCCGGGGAGATCGCCGCCCGGCACGTGCTCGCGGTCACCTTCACCGCCCGGGCCGCCGCCGAGCTGCGGGCCCGACTCGGCGCGCTCGGCGTGCCGGGGGTGCAGGCGCGGACGTTCCACGGCGCCGCGCTGCGCCAGCTCCGGTACTTCGCGTCCCGGCTGCTCGCCGGTCGGGAGATGCCCGAGCTGCTGGACAGCAAGGTGAGGTTGGTCACCCTGGCCGCCGCCCGGGCCGGGCTGCGTGCCGACCGGGCCGCCGCGCGGGACCTGGCCGGCGAGATCGAGTGGGCCAAGTCGTCCCTGATCGAGCCGGGGGAGTACGTCGTCGCGGCGGCCAAGGCGCTGCGCGAGACCCCGCACGACCCGGCGCGGGTGGCCGAGGTCTACGCCGGGTACGAGAAGGTCAAACGGGCCAACGGTGTGATCGATTTCGAGGACATGCTCCGCGCCGCGGTGTGGGGGATCGAGGAGCATCCGGACGTCGCCGAGCAGATCCGCGCCCAGTACCGGCACTTCGTCGTCGACGAGTACCAGGACGTCAACCCGCTCCAGCAGCGTCTGCTCGACGCCTGGCTGGGCGGTCGGGACGACCTGACCGTGGTCGGCGACGCCAGCCAGACGATCTACTCGTTCACCGGTGCCACCTCGGCTTACCTGGTCGACTTTCCTCGACAGCACCGGGAGTCGGTGGTGATCCGGCTGGTCCGGGACTATCGCTCGACCCCGCAGGTGGTCGGGTTGGCCAACGCGGTGATCCGGCAGGCCCGGGGCGCCGAGGCACGACTGCGGCTGGAACTGGTCGGGCAGCGACCGCCGGGCGCCGAGCCGGACCTGCGGATCTTCCCGGACGAGCCGGCCGAGGCCGCCGCCGTGGCGGTGCGCTGCCGGGACCTGATCGCCGCCGGCACGCCGGCCCGGGAGATCGCCGTGCTGTTCCGGACCAACGCGCAATCGGAGGCGTACGAGAAGGCGCTCGCCGAGGCGGAGGTGCCGTACCAGGTCCAGGGTGCCGAACGCTTCTTCGAGCGGACCGAGATCCGGCAGGCGCTTGTCGCGCTCCGCGCCGCGACCCGCTCGACGCCGGGAAACACGCCGCTGGTCCCGGCCGTGGTCGAGGCGCTGTCCGCGGTGGGCTGGGTACCCGATGCGCCCCCGCCGGGCGGCGCGGCCCGGGAGAGCTGGGAGGCGCTGGCCGCCCTGGTCCGACTCGCCGAGGAGTACGCGGCAAGCCCGGCGCTCCTGCCGATCGGCGAGGCCGCTACGAGCGCGGAACGGATTGCTGCGAGTGCGAGGAGTGAGCTTGCGAGCCCCGCAGTCGCGAGCGAACGGATTGCCGTGGTCGAGCGGTCGGTGACGCTGGCGGACTTCTGCGCCGAGCTGGGGCGGCGGGCGGCCGCGCAGCACGTGCCGACGGTCGACGGGGTGACGCTGGCCTCGCTGCACTCGGCTAAGGGGCTGGAGTGGGACGGGGTCTTCCTGGTCGGGCTCTCCGACGGCACGCTGCCGACGAGCTACGCGAAGACCGCCGAACAGCTGGAGGAGGAGCGCCGGCTGCTCTACGTCGGGGTGACCCGGGCCCGCGAGTGGCTCTGGCTGTCGTACGCCTCGGCGCGCTCGCCGGGTGGTCGCGCCCGGCGGCCGTGCCGGTTTCTGCCCCAGTTCGACCGTTCCGGCGGTGGGCGCACCGTCGAGGCGCCCGGGGGCAGTCGGAAACCCGACCGTCGGCGTAGCGTGGTCGTCTCCTGCCGGGTCTGCGGGGCGACCCTGCTGGCCGGCGCGGACCGTAAGCTCGGCCGCTGCGCGGACTGCCCGTCCGATCTGGACGAGGGACTCCTCGACCGGCTGCGCGACTGGCGGGCCCGGGTCGCCGGGGCGCAGAAGGTCCCCGCCTACGTGGTCTTCACCGACGCCACCCTGCTTGCGCTGGCCGAACGCCGGCCCAGCCGCCCGGCGGAGCTCCTGGCCATCGCCGGGATCGGTCCCCGCAAGGTCGCCCTGTACGGCGACGCGGTTCTCGCACTGGTCGACGGTGTGCGCGTCGACGACGTGCTGCTGGCGGAGGCGTCGACCGACTCCTGACGGCGGGCCGACCGAGTCGCCGCCGCGCTGGGCCGAGGAGCCGCCGACGGGTGTCGGAAGAAAGTTCCGCGATCTTGCCGTAATTCGTTTGCCCTCGTGCCCGGGGGAGGAATAGCCTCATGGCACACCTCGCGAGCGGCCGCCTTCAGGCTGTTCAAGAGGGGGATGAGTCCGATGTTGGCGACGAGCGAGAGTCAGGAGGTGGCCCCAATGGAGACGACCTATGTCACTCAGCGACCGTGGGCGCTGCCTGCTGCCCCAGCTCGAGTGTCAGAGGTCGGCGGCATGCTGATCACTGAACTCCTCCAGCGTTCGCAGGCGCACCAGGTCCTGGCCCAGGCCGAGCTGGTTCAGGCCCTCGCGGCTGCTGAGCACCAGGGGACCAATGGATTCACGGGCAATGGCATCCGCGGCGGCGTCAAGCGGGTGGATGTCAGCGGGGCTCGACCTCGAGGGAGACCGGTCTAACACAGACCAGCCGGCTCACCTCGAGGCCGCGGACCCCGTCACCGGGATCCGCGGCCTCAGTCATTTCCGCACCAAAAGTAAGTCGGAACAGCGATCTACGAGATCGAAACGAGAGAGAGGTGACCGGGCGATGAGTCTGGCGTTGGCCCCCCTCGACGCGAACGTCGAGCTGGAGGCGAACCTGCCCTGCCGGAAGTTCGACCCCGACCTGTGGTTCGCCGACTCGCCTGCCGAGCTGGAGCTGGCCAAGTCGCTCTGCGGGGACTGCCCGCTGCGCGTCGAGTGCCTCGCCGGTGCGGTCGAGCGGGCGGAGCCGTGGGGCGTCTGGGGCGGCGAGATCTTCGAGCGTGGCGCGGTCGTTCCGCGCAAGCGGCCCCGTGGTCGCCCGCGCAAGGAGGATGTCGCCCGTGACGCGGCGCTGCGGGTCGAGGCCCAGGCGCGGCTGGCGGCCAGTGGCCTTGCCGAGTCGCGCAGTGCGGTCCGGTTGGCGGCCTGACATGAACCCGATCCGTACGAACGCCGGTCTGCTGTCGGCGCCGGACACCGCGATGGCCGCGGTGTCGAAGAACATCACTGCCATGCCCATCCGAGACGGAGCCACCAAGATGCATCTCATCCACGAAGCGTTGTCGAGGGCTCGAATGCGCCTGCCTCAGGCCGGTCGCAGCACCACGAGCACTGAGGCAACCCGATCCGCCCGCAGCATCGCGCTGGAGGCCCGTCGCCGGGCCGCCCGCGAGCTGGGCAGCCTGTGAGTCGACGGCTTCGGCCGACGGCAGGTAACCAGATCTGACATCCAATGAACCTTTTTCAACCTGAACCGCGCGGCGGTCATGCAGCGCGTCCGACCTTGCGGTCCGTCGGACCCAGGGGGAGGTTGAAAGGTTCAATCGGCCGGGCCGGTCCCGGCGGAGGGTACGCCCGCCGCCGCGACCGGCCCGGCGTCGTCGCGCTGCAGGTCAGGCCACCGGGGCGAATCCCGGCAGCCAGCGTTCCACGATGCCCCGGTAGGGCGCCTTCGCCTCCAGTTGGCAGAGCACCCCGATCGAGCCGAGGGTCACCCGGTGGATCAGCAGGTACGACGGCGGCAGGTTGAGCTGCCGCGAGAGCTGGTACGCCGGGGAGCGCGGGTTGGCGAGCCGGGCCGCCTCGACCCGCAGCCACGCCCGGGTGAAGCGGAACTCCTCGACCGAGAGCGGCTGCAGGATCGGCATCAGGAAGTCGAGTACCGCCTGGGCGTCGATCGCGGCGTCGGCCGGAATGAAGCCCTCCTCGCGCAGCCCGGCCACCACCGCATCGGCGTCGCCGGCCAGGGCCAGCCGGACCAGCCGGCCTATCGGCTCCGGGTGCCCGCCGGGCAGCCGGGCGACCGCACCGAAGTCGATCACGCCGAGCCGTCCGTCCGGCAGCAGCCGGAAGTTGCCGGGGTGCGGGTCGGCGTGCAGCAGCCCGGCGCGCATCGGCGCCGAGAAGTGCAGGGTGGCCATCAGCCGGCCGGCCTGGTCCCGTTCGCTCTCGGACCCCGAGCTGATGATCGTCGACATCGGGGTGCCCTCGACCCAGTCCGTGACCAGTACCTGGGGTGTGGCCGCGACGACGCCGGGTACGAAGATCTCCGGATCGTCGGCGTACGCGGCGGCGAAGACCCGCTGCGACTCCGCCTCCAGTTCGTAGTCCAACTCCTCGCTGATCCGCTCACGCAACTCGCTGAGCAGCGGTTTGATGTCCAGGCCCGGCTGGATCGCCCGGAACATGGCACCGAGCCGGGAGAGCTGCTTCAGATCGGAGAGGAGCGCCGGCCCGGCGCCCGGGTACTGCACCTTGACCGCGACCGGCCGACCGGCCGGGGTCGGGACAGCCGTCTTGGTCGCCGCCTTCGCGCCGCGCCGCCGTACCGTCGGCGTGCTGGCGCCCTCGACCTTCCAGATCGCCCGGTGCACCTGGCCGATGCTCGCGGCGGCGGCCGGCTTGTCGTCGAACTCGACGAACAGCGACCGCCAGTCCGGCCCGAACTGCTCGGCCAGCACCTTGTGCACGCTGGCCGCCGGCAGTGGCGGGGCCGCCTCCTGGAGCTTGGTCAACGCCTGCCGGTACGGGGCGGCGACCTCCTCGGGCAGGGCCGCCTCGAACACCGACAGGGCCTGGCCGAACTTCATCGCTCCGCCCTTGAGCTGACCCAGCACGCTGAAGAGCTGTTCGGCGGTGCGTTGCTGGATCTCGTTGGAGATCACGTCGGAGGCGAGGCCGGTAACCCGCTTGCCGACGCCGAGGACCGTCCGGCCGGCGAAGCCGAGCGGCAGAGCGGCGAGCTTGGCGGTCCGGGAGACGGCACGGCGCGGGATGTCGGTCACCAGATCATTGTTACCGACTCGGCGAGATCCGGTCCGCCGTCGGCGGGTGGCTCCGGCCACGTACTCGTCGTCGCTGACCGGCCACGGCCGGTTCGGGGTGCCGGAATCCGCCCGGCCGTGCCCGCTCGTGCCCGGCTGCGACCCTCGGTCGGAATGGACCGGTTCGGGAGGCAGGTGCTGTTTCATGCCTGCGGGGCGGTTCCGTCGGTCCCCGGCTCCGGGGACCGGGGCGGGACGAGGCGGACGCGCCGGGGCGGCGTACCGCGGCGCCGTGCGGCGCAGCCGCAGGCCGGGTGCGGCGGCCAGGTGCGGCGGCGCAGCCTTCCGGCGCCGGTCACCTCGACCGCCCCGCCGACCGTCTCCGGGGTACCGCCGTCGAGGAAGGTGAGCACCTCGCCGACCGCGTAGCCGACCGCGGTGACCAGGGTCGAGGTGAGGCAGGGTTCCGGGCCGTCGCCGCCGGCCAGTTGGGCGGCGAGGCCGGGCCAGCCCGGGTCGCGGTCCTGACGGTGCAGGTCGACGCAGTTGAGGCAGGGCGAGCCGGCGGCCCGGACCAGCGGGCCGACGACCGGGACCCCGTCGCGCATGGTCAGCAGCAGGTGCGCCTGCCGGTGCTGGGCGTAGCCGGCGGCGAGCAGGCCGGCGGGGCGGTCCGCCCCGACCTGGACCACCAGGTCGGCGTGACCGCGCCGGACGGGCCGGGTGGTGGTGCCGGGCGCGGACCGGGCGATCGCGTCCGCGACGGCGGCGGCGCTCGGCCGGCGTACGTCGGTGGCCAGCAGCACGCCGCCGGTGTCCGCCGGCCCGACCCGGCCGCCCAGGTCCGGATGCACCTGCCCGACGCCGGCCTGGGCCAGGGTCACCGCCACCGGGGCGGCGAGCCGGCCCTGACCGGTCACCACGATCCGGGCGGCCGCGCGCCGCCGAAGTAGTTGGGCCGGGGTGCCGGGCGAGTCTCGGCCGTGTAGCGCGAGCGCCGCCGCCTCGGCGGAGAGGCGCTGCCGGACCGGCTCGGCCAGGTCGGTGGGGAGCAGGGTGTGCGCGGCGACCACCAGGCCGGCGGCGCGGAGGGTGTCGATCAGCGTACGGACGTCGTCGCGGGAGACGTTGACCGTGGCGGCATGGTCCAGGACGGCCCGCTCGCTGCGGCTGCCGTCGAGCAGGTCGAGCAGCCGGGCGGCGGACGGGTTGGCGACCTCGAGCAGGACCGCGCGGCGGGGGTCGAGGCCGAGTTGCAGGGTGTGCCGGTCACGCCAGAGTCGGGCGAGGCCGGGCAGCAGGGTGGGGCGGGGCAGCACGGTTCGGGTCATGGGGCGACACGCTGTCACCGCCCGGGTGCGCGACGGCAGCGGTTGTCCACAGCGGGTGGGCCGTGTGCACTGCTCTATCCACAGGATTTGGCGACTTATCCACAACCCATGGGTAACTGCTGTCGCGGCGCGGACATCACGGGGGGTGTCCGCAGGGCGACAGCGAAAGCGGGAAGGGGTGGCGCTCCGCCACCCCTTCCCGCAGTTCCGAGTACTTCTCGATGATCAGACCTTGGCCTTGCCGAGGATCCGGTTGACGGTCGTTCCGCAGACCGGGCACTTGCCCTTGGCCATGTTCATGCCTGTCTTGGAAACCTCGACGTTGCCCTCGAAGTCACGCTTCTCCTTGCACTTCACGCAGTAACCGTTGTAGGTCTGGGCCTTCTCGGCCACGGTGCCCTCCTCGTCTCATCCGCCGGCTCTCGCGAGCCTGGCGTGCGCCCGGCGGCGGGCGGCCACGTAGGCGCCAGCGCTGGGTTTCTCCGCGGTCACCGATGTGACCGCCGGTCCGCGGACCCTACCCAGATCTGGGCAGTTCCATGTCAGCGATCTGTCGACACTGTGAGGAAGCCGACGCCCAGAGTGTGCATGCCGGAATAGGTCGGATAAGTCAGTTTGGCAGGGACACGCCGGATGAACTGCGTCAGATCGGTGATCGAGGGCGTCTGGCGTGACCGGGGGATGATCCTTTACCGTTGCCTCCGGTGCTCCGCCGTACGCCCCCGGGAGGCCGAACCGGACCGATCATGGGTACGCAGACGATCACCGCAATGAATTTTTTCCGGACGGGTCACCGCCAACCGGTATTTTTCCGGCGGTCATCTGTGGGTTGACTCTTGCGGTGACCTGGTCAGTAAGCATTAGTTTTCCATCGTGAACGAAACCCGGGGCTGCGCGGGCCGCTAATGGCGGGGACGCGGAAGCCGGTCGTCGAGGTACGGCGCAGTCAGCGCCGGCGCCGGACGGTGTCCGCCTACCGGGACGGCGAGCGCGTCGTGGTCCTGATCCCCGACCAGTTCTCCCGGGCCGAGGAGACCGAGTGGGTGGACCGGATGCTCGCCCGGCTCGCCGCCCGCGAGGAGCGGCTCGGACGCTCCGACGAGGAGCTGCTGCTCCGGTCCCGCCGGCTGATCGACCGCTACCTGAGCGAGCACGGCCGGGCGGCGGTGCCGGCCAGCGTCCGGTGGGTGACGAACCAGAACGGCCGGTGGGGCTCCTGCACCCCGGCCGACCGGACCATCCGGATCTCGCACCGGATCCAGGAGATGCCGGACTGGGTGATCGACTACGTGCTGCTGCACGAGCTGGCCCACCTCGTCGTGCCCAGCCACAACGCGCGGTTCTGGGAGCTCGTCGGGCGCTATCCGAAGACGGAACGGGCCCGGGGCTACCTGGAGGGCGTCGCGGCGACCGCCGGCATCGTGCTGCCGGACTGAGCCGGCGCGGCCCTGACCAGCTCGGCCGAGCGGCGGGCACGGCGGCAAGCGCGGACCCGGCCCCGGACCGTACCCGGCGCGCCGCCGCCTTCCTCCGCCGTCCGGCGTACCGGATCCGGGGGGTCGGTAAGGTCGGCGGGTGACCCGCCGTCTGATCGTGCTGATGCTCGGACCCGTCGCCTGGGCCCCGCCCGGCACCGACCCGGTCCGCTGGCGGTCCGCGCTCGCCGAGGACGTGGTCGACCTGCTCGCCACCCTGGCCGAGGTGGAGCCGGCGATCGCCGCCACCGCGCCCGACCGCCCGCTGGCCGACGCGATCGCCTGGCCCGGCATGCCGGTGTACGAGCTACCGGAGAACCGGGTCGGTGCCGCGCTGCACGCCGCGGCCCGGGACGGCTACGACCAGGCCGCCGCGCTGGTGTCCGACGTGCCCGACCTGCCCGGCCTGATCCTCGGCAAGCTGCTCCGTCCGCTGACCAGCCGTCCAGTCGCGGTCGCCCCGGCGACGAACCCCGGCCCCGGCCTGCTCGGCCTGGCGGCCCGGCTGCCCGCGCCGGAGTGGCTGCCGGAGCTGGACCTGGACACCGCCGACGTCGACCTGGTGCGCGCCGCGGCGCCACGACCGGCCGAGGTGGCGGTGGCGCCGGGCTGGCGCCGGCTCCGTACCCCGGCCGACGTCGCGACGCTCGACCCGGCGGTCGAGGGCTGGGACTCCACCCGGATCCTGCTCGGCGGCTGAGCCCGCCACCCCCGGGTGGCGCCGCTCACTCCGGGGTACGCCCCGACGAGTCCGGACCGGGCTCCCCGGAGTCGTCCCCGGCCCCGGTGTCGCCCGAGTCGTTCCCGGACCCGGTACCGCCGAAGTCGAAGTCGTCCAGGTCGCCGAGGTCGAGCTGGGACCGGGCGAAGGCTTCCGGATCGGCGAACTCCTCCTCGGCGGGGAGCAGGTCCGGGTGGCCCCAGAGCGCGTCCCGGCCGGCGATGCCCCGGTGCTCGGTCAGCGCCGCCCAGAGCGCGGCGGCCTCGCGCAGCCGGCGGGGTCGCAGCTCCAGCCCGACCAGCGCGGCGAAGGTCTGCTCGGCCGGACCACCGGCGGCCCGACGCCGCCGGAACGCCTCGGCGAGCCGGTTCACGTTCGGCAGCCGTTCCGCGGCGGCGCTGTCCACGACGTGGCACACCCAGCCCTCGACCAGGGCAAGCGTGGTCTCCAGCCGAGCCAGCGAGGCCTTCTGCGTCGGGGTGTCCTCAGGGGTGAAGATCCCCTCCACCGAGAGCGCCTGCATCGACTCCGGGTTCATCGGGTCGAGCCGGCCCATCGCCTCCTCGATCGCCTCCCGGTTCACGGTGATGCCGGTGGCGTACATCTCGACGGTGGTCAGCACATGGCCGCGCAGCCACGGTACGTGCTGGAAGAGGCGCTGGTGGGCGGCCTCGCGGAGGGCGACGTAGAGGCGTACCTCGTCCTCGGGGAGTTCGAGGCCCTCGCCGTACGCCCGGATGTTCGCCGGCAGCAGCGCGGCCGTGCCGGCCGGGCCGAGCGGCAGGCCGATGTCACCGGCCGAGAGCACCTCGGCGGCGAGCGAACCGAGGGCCTGCCCGAGCTGGCCGCCGAAGAGGGCCCCGCCCAGCGTGGTCAGCATCGACTGCATCGGGCCGAGCTGCGACCGGGCCTCCGGCGGCACCAGATCGCCCATCGCGGCCACCATCCGGCCGGCCACCGGGTCGCAGAGCTTCTTCCAGACGTCGAGCGTCCGGTAGATCCACTCGTTCCGGTTCCACGCCACGGAGGTCTGGATCCCGGAGGGGTGTGCCGAGGCCGGATCGAGCCAGAGGTCGGCCAGCCGGAGCGCCTCCTCCACGGCATTGCGCTCGTACGGCGTCACGGCCGGGTCGCCGGCCGAGGAGAGCTGGCTGGCCGCGACCTGGCGGGCCAGGTCCCAGTTGACCGGGCCGCTGCCCGGCGTGGCGAGCAGCTGCTGCAGCTGCGCCATGAACTGCTGCATCTGCTGCGGGTCGTTGGGGTCGGGCGGCTGGCCACCCGGCAGGGCGAAGCCGAACGGAATATCAGGCACCCGTCCACGGTACGCGCGCCGGAGGGTACGCCGCCCGCCCAGGTGTCACGCCACGGGCGAACCCGGGGCTCGCCGGCCGGCCCGAAGATGTCTTCCGGGTACGGCCGGCCCGAAGGTGCCTTCTGGGTACGCTTGTCGGCCATGAGACGTCGCGGTGTCACGGTCCTGCTCGGCGCGGTGCTCACCGCCCTGCTCAGCCTCGGCGTGCTCGCCGCCCCGATCCCGTACGTCGTGCTCGGTCCGGGACCGACCGTGGACACGCTGGGCCGGCAGGACGACAAAGAGGTGATCCAGGTGTCCGGCCGGGAGACCTCGACGTCGGCCGGACAACTCCGGCTGACCACGGTCGGCGTGCAGCCCGACGTCAAGCTGCTCTCCGCGATCGCCGGCTGGTTCTCCTCGGACGAGGCCGTGGTGCCGTACGAGTTGATCTACCCGCCGGGGCAGACCCAGCAGCAGGTGGAGGAGCGCAACGCGGAGGACTTCGCCGCCTCGCAGACCAGCGCCGAGACCGCGGCGCTGCGCGAACTCGGCTATCCGGTGGAGATCGTGGTCAAGTCCGTCGGCGCGGGCGCCCCGTCGGAGGGGATCCTCAAGGTGGGTGACGTGATCACCTCCGTCGACGGCAAGCCGGTGGTGGTCGCCAGCAGCCTCACCGACGTGATCCGGTCCCGTCCGGCCGGCTCCTCGCTGAGGATCGGCTACACCCGGGACGGCAAGCCGGCCACCGCGACGATCGTCAGCGCCGCCACTGGCAACGACCCGCCGCGGATCGGCGTGGAGATCGAGCAGCGGCAGCCGCACCCGTTCGAGTTGAAGATCGACCTCGGGGACATCGGCGGGCCGAGTGCCGGCCTGATGTTCGCGCTCGGCATCATCGACAAGATCCAGAGCGAGGATCTGACCGGCGGGAAGATCATCGCTGGTACCGGCACCATCAACGACCTGGGCGAGGTGGGCCCGATCGGCGGCATCCCGCAGAAGCTGGTCGGCGCGAAGAACGCGGGTGCCACGTACTTCCTGGTGCCCGCCGGCAACTGCGAGGAGGCTGTCCGCAACGCCCAGCCCGGGTTGCCGATGGCCCGGGTCGAAACCCTCGACGACGCGCTGAGCGCGCTGGAGGCGATCCGCGCCGGGGGCGAGCCGCCGAAGTGCTGAAGCACCGAGGGCCCGATGGGGGACCGGCCGGCCTCAGGAACACCCCGTAGTCTAGGTGCTCTGATCAGGTCCGGTCATTGCCGAAGGTGCGGAGCCAACAGTGGTCATGCGTAGCAGCCCCCTACCAAGAATGAGTCGACGCGGTCGCGTCACGGTCGGCGTACTCCTGGGGGTGTTCCTGCTCCTTACCCTGTTGGGCTGGGGCGTGCAGGCGTGGACCGACTGGCTCTGGTTCGACGAGGTGCAGTACACCCGGGTCTTCAGGGGGGTGCTGGTCACCCGGATCCTGCTCTTCGTCGTGATCGGTCTGGCCATGGCGCTGGTGGTCGGCGGCAACATGTGGCTGGCCTACCGGCTGCGGCCGGTGCTCCGTCCGAACTCGCCGGAGCAGGTGACCCTGGAGCGCTACCGGTCCGTGCTGGCACCCCGGATCGGCACCTGGCTGCTCGCGATCGGGACGATCGTCGGGCTCTTCGCCGGTCTCTCCGCACAGACCCGCTGGGGTCAGTGGATGCTCTTCCGCAACTCGCAGACCTTCGGCGTCGAGGACCCGGAATTCAAGATCGACATCGGGTTCTACGTCTTCCAGTTTCCGTTCCTGCGCTACCTGCTCGGCGTCGGCTTCACCGCCGTGGTGCTGGCCGTGATCGGCTCCCTGGCGATGCACTACATCTTCGGCGGGGTGCGGCTGCAGGGCGTCGGTGACCGGATGACCAGCGCCGCCCGGGCCCACCTGACCACACTGGTCGCGGTCTTCGTGCTGCTCAAGGCGCTGGCGTACGTGCTCGACCGGCGGGCGATGCTGCTGGAGTTCAACGAGGGCGTCGAGTTGTACGGCGCCGGCTACGCCGACGTCAACGCGCTGCTGCCGGCCAAGGAGATCCTGGCGTACATCTCGGTGGTGGTCGCGCTGGCGATCATCCTCTTCTCCAACGCCTTCATCCGGAACCTGGTCTGGCCCGGCATCTCGCTCGCCCTGCTCGGCATCTCGGCGGTGGCGATCGGCGGCATCTACCCGTGGGCGGTGCAGACCTTCGAGGTCAAGCCGAGCGTCAAGGACAAGGAAGCCGCGTACATCGAGCGGAGCATCATCGCCACCCGGGACTCGTTCGGGCTGGCCAACACGGTGGCGGCGCCGTACAACGCGGCGAACCTGAAGCCGCCGGAGTCGCTGGCCACCGACACCTCGGTGGTGCCGAACATCCGGCTGCTGGACCCGCAACTGGTCTCCGAGACCTACACCCAGCTCCAGCAGGTGCGAGGCTTCTACGACTTCGGCCCGAAGCTCGACATCGACCGTTACGAGGTCAACGGCGAGACCCAGGACTACATCGTCGGGATGCGGGAGATCAACTACCTGGAGCTGACCGAGCAGCAGAGCAACTGGATCAACCGGCACACCGTCTTCACCCACGGCTACGGCCTGGTCGGCGCCCCCGCCAACAAGGTGGTCTGCGGCGGACAGCCGTACTTCGTCTCCGGCTTCCTCGGTGAGCGCGCCGAGGAGGCGTGCTCGTCGTCGACCGAGACGATCCCGGCCACCCAGCCGCGGATCTACTACGGCGAGCAGATGGACGGCAGCGACTACGCGATCGTCGGGCAGACCGAGGGGAACAACCCGGTCGAGTTCGACCGGCCGACCGGCCGGGACGGTGGCGAGCAGTACTACACCTACACAGGCTCGGGCGGGGTCGAGATCGGCTCCTTCGGGCGCCGGCTGCTCTACGCGATCAAGGAGCAGGAGCCGAACTTCGTGCTCTCCGGGGCGGTCAACGACGCCTCCAAGCTGCTCTACGTGCGTAACCCCCGGGACCGGGTGGAGAAGGTCGCCCCGTTCCTCACCCTGGACGGCGACCCGTACCCGGCGGTGATCGAGGGGCGGATCAAGTGGATCGTCGACGGCTACACCACGGCGGCCACCTACCCGTACGCCGAGCAGGTGAACCTCCAGGAGGAGACCGCCGACGAGCTGACCGGGCTGGGCACCTTCGAACTCGCCCGGGAGAACATCAACTACATCCGGAACTCGGTGAAGGCGACCGTCGACGCGTACGACGGCACGGTGACGCTCTACCAGTTCGACGAGGCCGACCCGGTGCTGAAGGCCTGGAACAAGGCGTTCGGCGGTGACCTGGTGAAGCCGAGGTCGGAGATCCCGGCCGCCCTGGCGGCACACTTCCGCTACCCGGCCGACCTGTTCAAGGTGCAGCGCAACCTGCTGGCGAAGTTCCACGTCACGGACCCGTCCGAGTTCTTCTCCGGGCAGGACTTCTGGGAGGTGCCGAACGCGCCGGACGCGCCGGACTCCGGTGAGCGGCAGCCGCCGTACTACCTCTACACGAAGTTGCCGGGACAGGACGCGCCACGCTTCCAGCTCACCTCGGCGGTCACCCCGGCCGGCCGGCAGAACCTCGCCGCGCTGATCAGCGGGTCGTACCTGAACGGCCAGCCCCGGTTGGAGGTGCTGGAACTGCCCGATCAGACGGCGGTCTCCGGGCCGGTCCAGGTGCACCAGAAGATGACCAACGACGGGGACATCCGGCAGCAGCTCAACCTGCTCTCCTCGAACCAGGCCCAGGTGCAGTACGGCAACCTGCTCTCGCTGCCCTACGGCGACGGCATGCTGTACGTCGAACCGGTCTACGTGAAGAGCAACCAGACGAACGCCTATCCGCTGCTGCAACGGGTGCTGCTCTCCTACGGTGACGGCGGCCAGTACGTCGTACTCGCGAACAGCCTCGAAGAGGGCATCAAGCAGCTCGTCGAGCAGGGCAAGAAGGACGCCCCGACGACGCCGACGACGCCACCGCCACCCACCGACGGCGGCACCAACCCGACACCCGGCCCGACCACGCCACCACCGGCGGACGCCAGTCCACAGCTCACGCCGGAGCTGGCCGCCGCCGCGAGCAAGGTCCAGGCGGCGATCGTCGAGGTGAGGGCCGCCCAGACCGCCGGTGACTTCGAGCGGTACGGCCGGGCGTTGAAGGCGCTCGACGAGGCGATGACCGAGTTCCAGAACGCTCAGAAGGCGGCGGGTGGTAACCCGGCCCCGGCCGGCTCACCGGCGGCGAGCGGCGGTACGCCCAGCCCGCCGCCGTCCCCGAGCGGCTGACCAGGTCGTACCCGGCTGCCCGGCGGCGGCGGTACCGTCGCCGCCGGGCAGTTCGACCCCCGTTTTGCGGGGCGCGGGCGGTGTGCGCTAGTGTTAACGAGCCGACGCGGGGTGGAGCAGCTCGGTAGCTCGCTGGGCTCATAACCCAGAGGTCGCAGGTTCAAATCCTGTCCCCGCTACCAGGGAAAACGGCCCCTCGGAGATCATCCGAGGGGCCGTTTTGCGCACCCGGTCGCTACCTCGGTCGAAGACGGCTCTCCCGACGCAACCGGCCCCTCCCGACCGCCTCCCGGCCCGTCCCGGTCGAGAACCGGTCACGCGCCCGGCAGCCACTGGCGAGCGGGCCCGCTCGGCGCTGAGGCCGCCCACCCACGTGCTCGAGCTGAGGCCGCCTACCCGCCTACCCGCCTGCTTGAGCTGAGGCCGCCTACCCGCGTGCTTAACTGGTGGGTGATGTCGCTCAGTCCGCGTGAGGTCCAGCTGTTCGAGGGCTCCAGGGGCCGCCTGGAGGCGATCGCCTACCGCCTGCTCGGCTCGGCCGCCGACGCGGAGGACGCGGTTCAGGACACGTTCCTGCGCTGGCAGGCGGCCGACCGGGACCGGATTGAGACGCCCGAGGCGTGGCTGACGAAGGTACTCACCAACGTCTGCCGCAACCAGCTCACGTCGGCACGGTCCCGGCGCGAGAGGTACGTGGGGCCCTGGCTGCCGGAGCCGCTCCTCGCCGGGGACCGGATGCTCGGGCCGGCCGAGACCGCCGAGCAGCGGGAACTGGTCTCGATCGCGGTGCTCACCCTCCTGGAGCGGCTGTCGGCCAACGAGCGGGTGGTGTACGTGCTGCGGGAGGCGTTCGGCTATCCGCACGCCGAGATCGCCCGGATCCTCGACCTCAGCGAGGCGAACTGTCAGCAGATCTACCGGCGGGCCAGGCAGCACGTCGCCGCCGGCCGGGTGCGGATGGAGATCGACGCCGCCGCCGCGAGGAAGATCGCCGACGAGTTCCTCGCCGCCGCGCTCAGCGGTGACACCGATCCGCTGGTCCGGCTGCTGACCGACGACGCGGTGAGCATGTCCGACGGCGGCGGCCGGATCCCGGCCCGGAGCACCCCGGTCGTCGGTGCGCTCGGCATCGCGCGATTCCTGCGGGGCCTGTTCGCGCCGACCGCCGCCAGGCGGGCCACCTTCGAGGCCCTGCTCGGTGGCGCCTTCACCGTGCACGTCACCGTCGTCAACGACGGCCCCGCCCTGCTGGCCGTGAGCGGTGATCGGGTGGTCGGCGTCATGTCGCTCGACGTCACCCCCGACGGTGTGGCCGCGATCCACACCCAGGCCAACCCCGACAAACTGAAGCGGATCAGCAGGCAGTGGGCCGCGTCCGATCACCGGGAGTCACCCGGCATCGGCTGGTGACCGAGGTCTCAACCGGGTCCTGTCAGGGATCGCGTCGCCGTCCGGTTCAGGAGGCGAGCAGGCCACACCAGACAGGAGCGGAACATGAAGCACCGCATCGTCGTCCTCGGGGCCGGATATGCCGGGGCCCACGCCGCCGGACGGCTCGCCCGCCGGCTCCACTCCGACGACATCGAGATCACCCTGGTCAACGCCGACCCTGATTTCGTCGAGCGGGTCCGGTTGCACCAGCTCGCGGTCGGGCAGGACCTGCGGCGCCGCCCGCTGCGCGACGTCTTCGCGGGCACCGGCGTCGCGGTACGACCGGCGCGGGTCACCGCCGTCGATGTCGACCGCAGGACCGTCGAGGTAGTCGACGAGCATGGTACCGACGAGATCGATTACCACACCCTGGTCTACGCCCTCGGCAGCACCGTTGCCGACCACGGCGTCCCCGGTGTCGTCGAGCACGCCCACCACGTCGCCAGCCGGCCGGGCGCACTGCGGCTGCGCGAGCGGCTGCGTGAGCTTGCCGCGGGTGCGGCCGTACTGGTCGTCGGCGGCGGCCTCACCGGCATCGAGGCGGTCACCGAGATCGCCGAGACCAGGCCGGACCTCGACGTCTCGATCGCGGCCCGAGGCGGCGTCGGCGACTGGCTCGGCGACCGGGCCCGACGGCACCTGCGCACGGTTCTCGACCGGCTCGGCATCACCGTCCACGAGCACACGGACATCGTGCGGGTCGAGGAGACCGGCGTGCTCACCGGTTCCGCCGCGCGGATCCCGGCCCAGGTGACCGTCTGGACGGCGGGCTTCGCCACGCACCCGATCGCCGCCGCCAGCGCCCTGGCGGTCGCCGACTCCGGGCAGATCGTCGTCGACGCCACGATGCGCTCGGTCTCGCATCCCGACGTGTACGCGGTCGGCGACGCCGGGATCGCCGAGGGAGCCGGCGGCAGGCCACTGCGAATGTCGTGCGCCTCGGGGATCCCGATGGCCTGGAAGGCCGCCGACGCCATCGCGGCGCGGCTGACCGGCCGCAAGCTCCCCGGTAACACGATCGGCTACGTCCAGCAGTGCATCAGCCTCGGCCGGCACGACGGCATCATCCAGTTCGTGACCCCCGACGACCGGGCCAGGCCGGCCGCCCTTACCGGCCGGCAGGCCGCCCGGTACAAGGAGTTCATCTGCGCGAGTGCGGCCTGGAGCGTCTCCCACCCGACGATCATGCTGCCGACCCGCCGCCGCCGGGTCGCCGCGACCGTCGGGGCCGAGACCCAGCCGGCAACCGCCCGCTGAGCCGCCGCTGTTCTCCAGCGCGGGCGGGTCCGCTGAGCCGCCGCTGTTCGGCAGCGCCGGCCCGCCAGCCCAGCTGGCGGGCCGGTCTGCTTCTCCGGCAGATCTTGGGTCGGCCGGGGGAGTTCGGTGATACTGCCACTGCCGGATCTGCCGGCCGGGATCGACGGGAGGCGGGCGATTTGTTGACCGGGGCCGTTCTGGGCGCCGCCGCGATGACCACCGGACTGGTGGCCGGGGTGTTCACCCTGTACGCACACACGATCATGCCCGGGCTGGGCGGCACCGACGACCGTACGTTCGTCGGCGCGTTCCAGTCCCTCGACCGGTCGATCATCAACCCGTGGTTCATGTCCTGCTTCCTGGGAGCATTGGTGCTCACCGGGATCTCCGCCGCCCTGCACCTGCCGGCGGACGGGCACGGCGGACTGCCGTGGACCGCCGTCGCGTTCGTGCTCTACCTGGTGGTGGTCGTGATCACCCTGGCGGTGAACGTGCCGCGCAACGACGCCATCAAGGCGGCCGGCGACCCGGACCAGATCGATGACCTCGCCGGAGTACGCCGGGATTTCGGCGAGGCGAGGTGGCGGGCGTGGAACCTGGTCCGCGTCGTACTCAGCCTCGCGGCGTTCGGCTGCCTGCTGGTCGCGCTCGTCAGGTACGGCGGCCGGGGCTGAGAGCGGGCGGGCGGTGATCGGCCGCGTTGCCGGCGGGACTTGCGAGTAGCCCCGAGGATGTAGCCATGGAGATTTTCCGGAACTGGTGGGTCCGCCTGAGCGCAGTGCTCGGTACGGCGGCGTTGACAGTGTTCGTGCCGGCGATGGCCTGGGCGTCGAGTGGACCCGGCGAGTTGGTGCTGGAGGCGGCCCGGGGGCGCCGGGCCCGGGGCAGCTTCGGCATCTGGGGACTGATCTGCTGCCTGATCGTGGTCGGCCTGATCGTGGCGATCCTGGTCTTCGTCATGCGCAACCGCAGGTCGGGAGGGAAGCGCTGAGCAGCCGCACCGGGTGACCCCGGCCGGGGCGTCCGGACGGGACCCCTCCGCCGCCGGGAAACGGCGGACGGGGTCCTTATCCGGCGGCTCACCTGGTCAGCGCGGCGTTCGCCTGGTTGATGAAGGAGGCTGCGGCCGTACGCGGGGAAGCCCTGTCGAACTGGACGCTCTCCGCCGCCTGGATCAGCAGTTGCTTGACCGTGGCGTGTCCCTTCGGCGGCGGCACCGGGGCCGGTCCGAACTTCTCCGTCATGGTGGTCTCGAAGGCGACCGACTGCTTCATGCTCTCGTCGGTCAGCGACGCCTCCACGGCCCGCCGTACGTCCAGGTTGGCGCTGAGCCCTCGCTCGGTGCCGAGGATCTCGCCGGCCACGGTGTCGTTGACCAGGAAGTCGATGACGTGCACCACGGTGTCCGGATGGCGGGTACCCCGGAAGGCGGCCCAGTAGAGCGAGGCCCGGGCCCAGTGCGCCGCCGGGTCGCCCGGGTAGCTGACCACCCTGAGCTTGTCCTTGGTGAGCTTCTGCAACTCGGGTAGCTGGTTGGACCAGACGAACGAGGTCGCCGCCTGGCCGCTGCCCACCAGTTGCTTGGTCACGTCACCGCTGTTCGCCGGCTTGATCACCGGTGCCGGCGGGGCCGCACGGCGCTGCCGGGCCCTTGCCCACAGCTCGAACCAGCGGGTCAGGTCGCTCTCGGTGAAGCCCACCTGCCGGCCCCGGTAGAGCTCCTTGTCCTGCGAGCGCAGCCAGAGCCAGAGCGCCTTGTAGTCGGCGGACGGGTCCATGGTGCCGAAGACCTCGCCGTCGCTGCGCTCGGTGATCCGCTCGGCCCAGTCCAGGTAGTCCTGGTAGGACATCCCGATCTTCGGCTCCGGCAGGCCGAGCCGGTCGAGCAGGCTCTTGTTGTAGATCAGGCCGGGGGTGTTCTCCGCTGCCGCCGCGGCGACCGTACGGCCGGTCACCTGGCTGGACTGGGCGAGACCGGCGGGCAGCTTCCGCAGGTCCAGTACGTCGGTCCGGACATAGTCGGTCAGGTCCAGCAGGATGTCCCGCTGCGCGTACTCGGTGAGGTAGTTGTCGTCGATCTGGAAGATGTCCGGGGCGTTGCCGGCGGCGGCCTCGGTGGAGAGCCGGTCGAAGTAGCCGGCATTGCCCTGGTGGGTGAACTTGAAGGTGACGTCCGGATAGCGCTTGGTGTAGATCGCCAGCGCCTGTTTGGTCAACTCGGCCCGCCGGTCGCCGCCCCACCAGAAGACGGAGAGTTCGACCTTTTCGTTCTTTGGCGCGGCGTCCTCGGCGGTGCAACCGGAGAGCGCGGTGACGACGACGAGCAGTGCGGCACCCAGACGCCGGCCGAGTCGGCCGGCCGGAGGTCTTGGCGTCACGGGGGAGGGGAGGGGAAGAGGCACGACAACTCCTGACGACACCGGGTCAGCTGTGACGGCAACCGGATCATTTACACAGCCGACCTCGGCGGGTGTCAACGCCCGTACGGGCATGATCGTCCCAACCACTGCCCGGAACAGCCCGGGTGACGGGTCCGGCCGGCGGCGGCCCGGCCGGCGCGGGCCGCACCGGGCCCGGATTGGCGACCGTGATGTACTTGGGCGCGTGGAACTGCTGCATTCGGGCAAGGTCCGGGACGTCTACGCCGACGGCGACGACCTGGTGCTGGTCGCCTCCGACCGGGTGTCGGTCTACGACGTGGCGCTGCCGACCCCGATCCCGGACAAGGGCAAACTGCTCACCGCGCTGTCACTCTGGTGGTTCGAGCAGCTCGCCGACCTGGTGCCGAACCACGTCATCTCGGCCACCGCCGTACCGGCGGAGTGGGCCGGGCGGGCGATCCGGGTCCGCCGGCTGGAGATGATCCCGGTCGAGTGTGTCGCCCGGGGCTACCTGACCGGTTCCGGTATCGAGGAGTACGAGAGGACCGGCGCCGTCTGCGGCGTACCGCTGCCCGCCGGGCTGGTGGAGGCGTCGATCCTGCCCGAGCCGATCTTCACCCCGACCACCAAGGCACCGCAGGGCGAGCACGACGAGGCGATCACCTTCGACGACGTGGTGGCCAAGGTCGGGACCGAGACCGCCGAGCGGCTCCGCGAGATCACCCTCACCGTCTACCGGCGCGGCGCCGAACTCGCCGCCGATCGGGGCATCCTGGTCGCCGACACCAAACTGGAGTTCGGCTGGGCGCCGGACGGCACGATGGTGCTCGCCGACGAGCTGCTCACCTCCGACTCGTCCCGGTTCTGGCCGGCCGACTCCTACCAGCCCGGCCGGGACCAGCTCTCGCTGAGCAAGCAGTTCGTCCGGGACTGGGCGGTCGGCACCGGCTGGGACAAGACCGGACCGGCCCCGGAGATGCCGCCGGAGGTCGTCGAGGCGGCCCGGGCCCGTTACGTCGAGGTGTACGAGCGGCTCACCGGCCGCCGCTGGTAACCGGCACCATGACCGGCGGCCCGGCGACGGGCGACGAACGGCCGGTGTGCGGGACGGTGAGCGGCGCGATCAGCCCGCCGGCGGTCAGGGCCAGCAGGGCCACACCGGGCAGCACCGCGAGGCCGTCCGCCGGATAGCTCGTGCCGGCCAGTGCGAAGAGCGGGGCCGAGAGGAATATCGAGACGAACACGGAGACGAAGACGAACGGCACGCTGGCGGGCAGGCCGGCGAGGGTGAGTCCGGTCCAGAGCACCACCGTGCGGCGGTTCGGCCGATGCCGGCGGAGCAGGGCCACCACGACCACCACCAGGGGTACGGCGAGCAGCACGCCGAAACTGGTCTTCCCGGGCTCGATCCCGGCGCCGGTGGCGGTACCGAACGCGGCGAGCACCATCGCCGGCAACGCGGCACCGGCCAGGAGCACGATCGGAGCCGACGGACGGTGCCGGGCGGTGCCGACGGCGAAGGCGGCCACCACGACGAGTAACACCGGGAGCAGGGCGGTTACCGCCGGCAGCCCGCCCGGCAGGAAGGGATGGTTGACCGCCGGGGTGCCCTGCAGCAGCGGCACCGGTGCGCAGCAGGCGGCGGCGACCGCGACGATCGCGAGCCGTCGCCGTACGACGTGCGGGGGAACTGCGGCGCCCCGCCGCCACGTCAGCCACCCGGCCAGGCCCAGTACGGCTACGCCCAGCCCCAGCGTGACCGCCAGGCCGACACCTTCTCCGGCGTCGGCCCGCTCCACCGCCCCGTCCATACCGAGCAGTACCGCGCCGGTGGCCGCCGCCAGCGGCAGCGCGGCGGAACGGTGCGCGAGCGCGGCGAGCAAACCGAGCGCCGCCAGCAGGATGGCCGCCCAGCGCAGTTCGGCGACCCAGAGGAAAAGTTCACCGTCCCCGCCCGGCATCGGGGCGGTCGCCGCCACCACCGGCATCCGGGGGGTGAGCACCGCCACCGTGTACGCCCAGCAGCCGAGCCCACCCGCCAGCCCGACCAGTCCGGCGACCCGGGCCCCGGCCAGCCAGGTGGGACTCTCTCGGATGGACGGTGTCAGGTCGGCGGCGGCATCGGACTGCGGGGAGATCACGGCGCCAGCCTAGTTGTCGACGCCCGCCGATGGAGCCCACCCGAGCCGCTCGCCGTCCAGGGCGAACGCGAAGCCGAGCGGCCCGGGGCCGAGGGTGCGCAGGATCACCGGTTCGGTCGCACCACCGGCGGCCCAGAGCTGGATCCCAACCAGCTCCTCGCCCACCTCGCCGACCTGGCGCCGAACCACGTCATCTCGGCCACCGCCGTACCGGCGGAGTGGGCCGGGCGGGCGATCCGGGTCCGCCGGCTGGAGATGATCCCGGTCGAGTGCGTCGCCCGGGGCTACCTGCCCCGGGGCAGCACCGTGGCTCGCCCCGGGCGACCCATGCATCCACCGGCCCGGGTACCCCGGCACTGATGGTCGGTGCCGGGGTACCCGTGGTCCGTGCCGGGGTACCCGCCCGGTCCGTCAGCCCAGGCTGTCCTGCCGGCTTTCCCGTACCCGGTAGGTGTACAGGTTCGGGTCGGCCGAGATCTGCGCTTCGGTGTACTTGACGGTGTCCCAGCCCTTCCGCGAGTAGAGCCGGGTCTGGTCGGCGTAGTAGCGCGAGTTCGGGTTGGCCGACTGCGAGTACGTCAGGATCTGTCGTCCCGACGGGCCGTTCCGGCCGAACTCGACGGCCATGACGAACGACGCCCCGTAGGTGACCTTCGGATAGCCGACGCCGGCCACCAACCCGGTGTTGATCGCGTTGAAGATCCCGGAACTACCCGGCCCACCGTGGATCGGAATCCGTTCGGCACCCCGTGGCTCGGTCTGTACCGCACCGAGCGGTGCGTCCAACGGGATGCCGGCCAGCCGCTGCACCGCGTCGGCCAGCGCGGTCAGGACCCTGGGGTCGTCCTTCGCGAGGACCCTTGGGGTGTTGACCGGATCGGTCGCCACGAACGGGTCCTGGAACAGCAGGCCGCGGCTGCGACTGAACTCGTTGAACAGGTGGGCGCCGCGGCTGTCCAGGTCGACTCGGAGGTCCCAGGCCCGCAGCGCGGGGCAGGCCGCGGTCAGGTCCACGGTGGCGCCGTCCGACGCCGTGGCGCTCGGGTTCTCCGTGCAGAGCGCGACCAAGTCGTCGCGGACCAGCTCTCCGCCGTAGACCCGGTTGCCGAATTGGACCTCCCAGAGGTTCCCGGTGGTGAATCTGGTGCCGGACAGGCCGTCGGTGCCGGCGAGCCGCTGCCGCACCTGGAGCACCCCGAGCCGGGTACGCGGGCTACGCGGTGTCTGCTCACTGCCGATGATCCGTGGGTAGCCGGTCAGCGGATGGTCCGGGTTGGCCAGCCAGTGGCTGTCGTTGGAGTTGGTGACGTAGTCGGTGCGGATCAGCACCGGCAGCCGCGCCGGGCCGAGGATTCCGGGTACCGCCGCGTCGGGGTCGGCACCCAGCCCGCAGGCCGCCGTCGCCCCGTCGAGCACCGCCTCGCCGCTGGCCGCGTACCGGGCCTGGAACTGCTCCGGAATGCACCTGGTGGCGAGTTCGTCGGTGACCCGGGGGACGACCGAGTGGTCTCCGTACAGCGCATCCCCGGCCGCGTCGGCCGCGATGATGTTGACCCAGGGCAGGAACTGGTAGCGGTCGAGGACCGCCTTCGCCGCCCGGACCGTGCCGGCCCGCCCGAGCTGTACCCAGCCGTCAAGCGCGCGGGCGTTGCCGGCGTTGACGTCGGTGATCGCGTACGCGGTGCTGGTCGTCCAGGGGAAGGCGTGGGTGGCGACGACCGGGCCGAAGCGGGTGTCGTAGAACGTGTGGGTCACGGGTTTCGTGCCACCGTTCGACGTCGGCACCCGGACCGTCACGGTGCGTCGGGTCATCTTCTCCCGGCGACCGTCGACAAGGTACGACGTCGGGTCGCCGGGCGCCAGCCTCAGCTCGTGCCAGACGTACCGACGGGCGGTCGAGACGGTGTGGCTCCAGCCCATCGTGGCGTTGTGCCCGATTTGGACGATCGGATCGCCGAGCAACGCCGCCCCCTCGACGTCGTACACCCCCGGGACCTTCAGGTGCACCCGGTAGAACCGGTCGGGGCCGTCCCAGGGGAAGTGCGGGTTGGCGAGGAGCATCCCGCCGCCGCTGACCGTCGCCGTGCCGCCCAGCCCGTAGGCGTTGCTGCCCAGCCCACCAGCGTTTCCGGCCGAGTCGCCAGCGTTTCCGGCCGAGCCGTCGGGTGCTTCACCGGAGTTGGGGGCGCTCGCGCCCGGCCCGCCGATGCTGGCGCCGGTGCTGGTGGTGGCGGCACCCGGTGCCGGGGGTTTCGTTTCGACGAGTGGACCGACCCACTCCAGGGTGCCGGACCGGATCATGTTGGCCCAGTTGGTACGCCAGAGGTCGAGCTCGCTGATCTGCCGTACCCAGGGCTTGTCCCGGCACTGCGGATCGGTCAGCCTGGCCACCCCGGTCCTGCGCAGGTAGTTGTTGTAGCCGGCGGCGAAGCCACGGACGAGGCCGCGGACCTGCGGTGACGGCGCGGACACGCCGTTGGGTGAGCCGACGAGCAACCCTTCGGCGACCTTCTCCTCCTTGGCCTTCTGGAAGAACAGGTCGCTGGCCACGTTCGCGTCGGTGCCACCGAAGTACCGTGACCTGGTGGCATTGACGGTGACCACCTTCTCGGCGATCGCACAGATGTTGTCCTCGGCCTGTACGTAGCCAGCCCCGAAGCCCAGGCTGCCGAAGTTGGCGGCGGTGATGTGCGGTACGCCGTACGACGCGCGGCGGATCTCGGCGGAGTACCTGCCGGCGGATTCGGTCGTCCCGGCGTGGGCCGGTGCCGAGCCGGCGACGAGTCCGGCAGTGAGCAGGGCAACGGCGGCGATCGTGGCGGTGCGTGCACGGGGAGGGTGCGTCCTGGGTTCGCCGGGTGGTCGTGCGACATGTGGGCTGTCTTCGCCTGTCATGGCAACAAACTAGGCAGGACGCCACCGGTCGGGCATCAGCCTGGAGAGGTCATTCGGTGGATGTACGGCAGTAGTCCTCCTGGCACCCTCGTTCGTTTCTTCCCAGAAGAAAGTAAGGAGCGCCCAGAGGATTGACTCGCCCCAAGACGATCTTTAGCGTCACCCAGCGAAGGCCTTCCAGCGGGTACGGACGACCCGTCCCGCTGCCCCCGACGCCGATCGTTCACCTACGCAGCCGTCCAGCGCAGCTGGTGTCTGAGCATCCGATGCCGCCACCCGATCCGTGGCGGAGACCCGGTTGACCCACGTGTGAATCTGCGGACCGACGTGCCGAGTCGGGATCGGACCGACGTGCCGCCGTACACCTTCGTCTCCACCTCCTGGAACCACGGCCCGACGGACATCCTGGTCCGGGTCTCGCTGATCGGCGTCAACGGCGTGCGGTTGGGAACCTGGGTCGACGACCTGGGCATCCTCTGCCACACCTGAGTCGCGGACGCGTTCCCACACAGTCGGGTGCCGCCCCTGCCGGGGGCGGCACCCCGCCGTCGGTCGACTGTCGAGCTGCCCCGTCTGTGCGCCCGGTCCATGTCCAAAGGAGTGCAGGAGCGCGTACAGAGGCCGGACGAGTAGGTGTCTCGATGATTCAATGGTCCCCGACGTGATCGCGGGAACACCGTCCGTTGGGGCAGGAATGACCGACCACGAGCAGTTCGCGAGGGTGACCCCGGGCGCCCGCTTCCGTGGCATCGTGCCGGACGGGCCTATCACCGTCCTGGCCTCGCAGCCGGTCGGCGCAACTGCGCTGAAGATCACTTACGAGTTCGGGGATGGGCAGGTCGGGCAACGCCTGCTCTACGCGAGCGAGGTGTCGGCGCTGCGGGCCGACGCGTCCGCTTCGCAGGGCCGCGCGTTCGACGCTGACGCTGCGGCCTTCCGGCTCGCCGCCGAGGCGCTGCGGATCAGGATGGCCGGCCTCTTCGACCCGATGCTCGCGGTGCACACGAGCGAGCTGGAGCCGTTGCCGCACCAGATCCGGGCGGTGTACGGCGAGATGCTGCCGCGTACGCCGCTGCGCTTCCTGCTCGCCGACGATCCCGGCGCGGGTAAGACCATCATGGCCGGGCTCTACGTCAAGGAACTCCTGCTGCGGGGAGACGCACTCCGGTGCCTGATCGTCGCCCCAGGTGGGTTGGTGGAGCAGTGGCAGGACGAGCTGCTGGACAAGTTCGGCCTCCGGTTCGACCTGTTGACCAGGGACCTGGCCGAGGCGAACGTGGCCGGGAGCGTCTTCGACCGGTACCCGATGCTGATTGCCCGGATGGACCAGCTTTCCCGGTCGGACGAGCTGCTGGCGCTGCTGGAGCGCAGCGAGTGGGATCTGGTCGTCGTTGACGAGGCGCACCGGATGTCCGCGCACTATTTCGGGCGGGAGCTGAAGACGACCCGGCGCTACGACCTGGGCCGGCTGCTCGGCCGGCAGACCCGACACCTGCTGTTGATGACGGCCACTCCGCACGCGGGCAAGGAGGAGGACTTCCAGCTCTTCCTGGCGCTATTGGACCAGGACCGGTTCGAGGGGCGCTACCGGGCCGGTGCGCACAGTCTGGACACCGGCGGCGTGATGCGGCGGATGGTCAAGGAGGAGCTGCTGCGTTTCGACGGCACGGCCCTCTTTCCGGAGCGGCGCGCGTCGACGGTGCCGTACCCGTTGTCACCGGGCGAGCAGCGGCTCTACGACGAGGTGACCGCGTATGTGCGTGGCGAGTGGAACCGGGTGGACGCGCTCCGGCAGGCCGGCGAGGGTGGCCGGGGAAACACGGTCGGGTTCGCGCTGACGGTGCTGCAACGCCGGCTCGCGTCCAGCCCGGAGGCGATCTGGCGATCGCTGGAGCGCCGCCGCAGGCGGTTGGAAAGCCGTCGGCAGGAGGTGGTGGACGGGAGGGCGCCGGAGCCGCTCGCCGGGCGGCGGTTCGCGGGGTTGATCGCCGGCAGTGGTCCGGAGCAGCTCGACGCCAACCTGGACGACCTCGACGCCGACGAGCTGGAGACGATCGAGGGTGACGTGGTCGACGCGGCGAGCGCGGCCCGCACGGTGGCCGAGCTGGACCAGGAGATCGCCGCCCTGGAGGAGCTGGCGGCGCTGGCCTGTCGGGTACGCAACTCCGGCGACGACCGCAAGTGGGGTGAACTGCGGGAACTGCTGCTCGATCCGGCGGCGATGCGGGACGCGAGCGGTCGGCTGCGCAAGCTGATCATCTTCACCGAGCATCGGGACACCCTCGGCTATCTCGTCGAGCGGATCGGCGGGCTGATCGGCCCGGACGCGGTGCTCGCGATCCACGGCGGGGTACGCCGGCAGGACCGGCGGCACATCCAGGAGGCGTTCACCCACGACCGGGACCGGGCCGTACTGGTGGCCACCGATGCGGCCGGTGAGGGCCTGAACCTGCAATGTGCCAACCTCATGGTCAACTACGACCTGCCGTGGAACCCGAACCGGATCGAGCAGCGGTTCGGCCGGATCCACCGGATCGGCCAGACCGAGGTCTGTCACCTGTGGAACCTGGTCGCCCGGGACACCCGCGAGGGTGCGGTCTTCCTCCGGCTGCTCGGCAAGCTGGAGGAGCAGCGCCGGGCGCTCGGCACCGACAAGGTCTTCGACGTGCTCGGCGAGGCGTTCGACGGGCAGCCGCTGCGTGAGCTGTTGGTCGAGGCGCTGCGCTACGGCGACCGCCCGGAACGGCGTGAGTGGCTGACGAAGGTGATCGACGCCCGGGTCGGCGACGGCCTGGCCGCGCTGCTGGCGGAGCGGGCACTGCACCGGGACCTCTTCTCGCTCGCCGACCTCGAAGCGGTCCGCCGGCAGATGGAGGAGGCGCGGGCGCGCCGGCTCCAGCCGTACTTCATCGAGGCGTTCTTCCTCCGGGCGTTCGCCGAGGCGGGCGGCCGGATCAACCGGCGGGAGGCCGGCCGGTGGGAGGTGACCCACGTGCCGGCGGCGTTGCGCGACCGGCCCGGGCCGCGTGGCGGCGGTACGACTGGTGTCGCCGGCACGACGGGTCCGACGGGGGTGGCGGTGCCGATGTTGCGCCGCTACGAGCGGGTCTGCTTCGACCGGGAGCAGATCCGGCAGCCGGGGCGGTCCCAGGCCGAGCTGCTAGCGCCGGGGCATCCGTTGCTCGACGTCGTGGTGGCGGTGACCATCGAGCGGTACGGGGCACTGCTGCGGCAGGGTGCGCTCCTGGTCGACGGGCGGGACGGCGACGACCAGCCCCGGCTGCTGGTGGCGCTCACCCAGCGGTTGACCGACGGGCACACTCCCGCGCGTACCGTCTCCGAGCGGTTCGAGTTCGTGGAGTTGAGCGGCAGCGGGGCCGTCCGGTCGGCCGGGGTGGCGCCTTATCTGGACTACCGTCCACTGAGTGGCGACGAGTCGGCGCTGCTGGCACCGGTCGTGGAGGCCGGCTGGTGGGTGGAGGGTGCCGAGGATTTGGCGGTGGCCTGGGCCGTCGAGCACGGCATGGCAGAGCACCTCACCGAGGTGCGGGAGCGGATCGACCTGCTGGTGCGGCGGACCCGGGAGCAGGTCACCCAGCGACTCACCCAGGAGATCAACTATTGGTACGGCGAGGAGGGGCGGCTCGCCGCCGCGATCGGCGCCGGACGGCAGGTGACGATGCGCCCGGAGACGGCCCGGCGGCGGGCGGAGGAGCTGGAGCGGCGGCTGGAACGGCGTACCGCCGAACTGGACCGGGATGGCGCGGTGATGCCGCAGCCGCCGACGCTGGCCGGGGTGGCACTGGTCGTGCCGCAGGGGTTGCTCGACCGGCTGGCCGGTCGGGGCGACCCGGCCGGCCACGCGACGGACCCGGCGGTGGTGGACGAGCGGGCGGTGGCGGCGGTGCTCGCCGTCGAACGGGCGCTGGGCCGCGCGGCGGACCGGATGCCGCACAACAATCCGGGGTACGACGTGCGCAGCCGTGACCCGGGCAGCGGTGAGCGGATCGACATCGAGGTGAAGGGCCGGGTGGCCGGGGCGACCGAGTTCTTCGTCTCCCGGACCCAGGTGTTCCACGCCAAGAACGTCGGGTCGGCGTACCGGCTGGCCCTGGTGTCGGTGGACCCGACGCGCGGCCCGGAGCACGACGAGGTGCGTTACCTGGCGAATCCGTTCCTCGGCGCCGACTTCGGCGACTTCGAGTCGACCGGGATCACCGGCGACTGGGCCGACAACTGGGCCAGGGCCCGCCCGCCCTGGTGAGCCGCCGTTGCTCTACTGCTGTCCCCCCGCTCGTAGTTCGGCCACGCTGACCCCGAGACCGGACCGTTCGAGGCGGTCCAGCACGTCATCGAAGCTGCCCGGAGGGTTGCGCCACGAGTCCGCGATCTGTTGCACGGCTGCGAAGACCATGCTCCGGTCCAGGCTGATTTGGTCACGGACGAACTCGTCGGGTGACTTGGGTTCCACGTCCCAGGCGCGCAGCTCGTCAGCCGGGAAGTGGCGAAGGTTGGCCGTGACGATGAGCTGGGCACGAGCCCGGATGGCGGCGGCGAGTACGTGGCGGTCGTCGGGGTCGGGCAGTTTCAGGGCGTCAACGAGAGGTTCGTAGCCGGTGACCTTCCAGTCCCGGACAGCCTTTCCCATCAGGGTCCGGGTCCTGACCAGTCTGATCTCGTCGAGATCCGGACGGTCCCTGCGGAGAGCGAGGAACATCTCGTCGAGAATCTGCTCGGTCCACTTGGCATCGACGAGACCTGACTGCGCGATCCGGATTAGCAGATCCCGCAGAGTGCTTGGATAGAGCACGCTGGCGTCGTAGACGGCGACGAAGGTCATGGCTCAGGTCAGATCCATCTCTTGCGCCAGCTGGGTCAGCTCGTCGGCGGCCTTCCGGCGCCGCGCATCATCTCGGTGCTTGTACGCCAGGAGGGACCCTGCGAGGACCCGGCGGTGTGTCCCTACCTTGCGGTACTCGATCTCGCCGGCCTCCAGCAGACCGATCAGGTAGGGCCGCGACACGTTGAGGAGCTGGGCCGCCTGCTGGGTCGTCAGCTCCGCATGGGCGGGCACGACCGAGACACTGTGGCCGTTCGCCATGTGTGCGAGAACGCGGGCGAGCAGCTCGATCGCCCCCCGGGGCACGACAAGCTGTTCGGCCTCGTCGTCATCGACCAGTCGAACGGTGGCGGCGTCATCTTGATGCGTACGCAGGTATGCCTGCACTCGGGTAAGCGCTTCGGCAGCCACCTCGACGGACTGGGGATCCGGGGTCACCGGGTTCACGGCCAGGTTCACGATCACCTCCTGAGGGAGTAGCCGCAATATCCGCAATAAGTGTAGCAATCGAAACGCCGGTTGTGGTTGCCTCAGGCGGGCTGGCGGAGCCGGGCGGTCCAGTAGGGGAGGTCGGCGCGGTGCTCGACCAGGGTCACCGGGGCGCCGCAGTCCTCCTCGATCAACTTGGCCGCCTCGTAGAGATTGGCGACGTCGTAGTCGTACTCGCTGTCGAGATAAACCTTGAGTCCGGCGTCCTCGCGGGCGTGCCCGAGCGCCTCGGCCTGCTCCGGTGGCACCAGCAGCACCGTGTAGCGGGCTGCCTCGGCTTCGGCGCCGAGACTCGGTGCCTCGCCGGCAGGTCGTGGCCGGAACCGCGCCACCACCGACGTGATCGGCCCCGGACTGTCCGCCGGGTCGTACGCCTTGACTGTCGTTGACATCGTGGCACCATCTCCTTGGATTCTCTGTGGCTAGGATTGAAGCAACGTTGCCCTCAGAGTTGCACCGTTAACCGATGGCGTCAAGCATGTGCTATGCGAGGAGTTGTGGATGTCCAAGCGGACTCGGCCGACGATCGCCGTACGCGGCCTGGCGGGAGAGCTCAAGGGGTTGCGTCAGGGACAGGGGTTCAGCGTGCGGGGTGTGGCAGAACGGCTCGGCTGGCCGGCTTCGAAGCTGTCCAGGATCGAGACCGGGCGACAGGGTGTTCGGATCGAGGACGTGGCAGCACTGCTGGTGGTCTATGGCGTCGTCGGTGACGAGCGCGACCGGCTGTTGGCGATGTCGGAGCGTGCGGAACCTGGGTGGTGGGAGGTGTTGCCCGGCCTGCCAGTAGAGTCCCGGACTCTGATCCAGTTGGAGGCGGAGGCGACGGCCGTGTTCAACTTCGAACCGCTGCTCGTGCCGGGACTGCTGCAAACGGCTGATTACACCAGGGCGGTGATGCGGGCATGCGGTGTGGCCGAGGAGGACACGCAGCGTCGAGTGACGGCACGTCTCGGACGACAGGCAATCCTCAGCCGTGACAACCCTCCGACCCTGCACACCATCGTGGACGAAGGGGCGCTGCGCAGAGTGCTCGGCAGTCCGTGGGTGATGGCGCGGCAGTTGCGGCACATGCTGGACGCGGCAGATCGGCCCGGCGTTACCGTCCAGGTTGTTCCGCTGGCGGTCGGCGGTTACACGGGATTGGACGGATCCTTCGCCATCCTCGACTTCGCGCGCAACCGGTCCATCGTTCACCTTGAGCACAAGATTTCGGGAGTGTTCCTGGAGGAGCCGGAGCAGGTCGCGTACTTCAGGCAGGAGGTCGATAGGCTCGGGAGTGCAGCGTCGAGCCCGGCCGAGTCGGCCAAGCTCATCGGGGCGATTGCCAAGGAGTACGAGCGAGAGTGAGGTCGCCGTGACTGCGGGTGGCTTGCCGGTCAACCTGGCGTGGCGCAAGTCCAGCCGCAGCGGATCGAACTCCAACTGCGTCGAGGTGGCTGATCTGACGACGGCAATAGCCGTTCGCGACTCGAAGGACCCGGACGGCCCAGCCCTGACCTTCTCCCGGCGCTCATGGGCGGGCTTGGTGGCCTCACTTCAGTCGGCAACCTGACAGTTCGCTGACCCGCCGCTCAGGTGCTGACTCAGATGCTTGAGGGCGGCCAATCCAGTCCCTACGCCTTGACCAGTCCCTACCGCTGCCATCGTTGGTGGTCCTGCTCGGCCGGCCCCTCCGCCCTGGTTCTCGCGCTCGTGCTCAACCACCCGGATTCCCGGTCGGCCGCGACGACCCACCCGGCCCCGGTTGCCGGGCGGACGCCACAACACCCGGCACCGCGGCCAGCGGGGATGACCGGCATGGCGGGAGACGAGCTGTCGTAGCCGTGTGCTTGGCTTCCGGCATGGGACACCCGATCATGTTCGACGAGTCGGACCCGATGCTGCACCGGGTACGGTCGCTCGCGCTGGCTTTCCCGGACGCGGCCGAGAAGATTTCCCACGGCCGTCCGGCCTTCTACACCACCAAGGTCTTCGCCTACTACGGCGGTTCCGTCAAGGTCGACGGCGGGTACCGGCAGCACGATCAGTCGGTGATCGTCCTGGCCGACCCGGACGAGCGCGAGGCGCTGCTGACCGAGGCGCACTGCTACCTGCCGATGTACCTGGGCGCGTACGGCTGGATCGGGGTGGACCTCACCGACGGCACCGACTGGGACGAGATCGGCGAGCTTCTGGACGCCAGCTACCGGCGTACGGCCGGACCACGCCGGGTCGCCGCGCTCGACCGCAGTCCGCCCCGTTAATCCTCGTCCTCGGCCCAGTCGAGGGTGCGGGTTACTGCCTTGCGCCAGTTGCGTAGTTCGCGGTCCCGGTGCGCCGGGTCCATCGCGGGCGTCCAGTCGGCGTCCTGGCGCCACTGCGCGCGCAGCGTCGCCAGGTCCGGCCAGAAGCCGACCGCCAGGCCGGCGGCGTACGCGGCACCGAGGCAGGTGGTCTCGCTGACCTTCGGCCGGACCACCGGTACGTCGAGCACGTCGGCGAGGAACTGCATCAGCAGGTTGTTGGCGGTCATCCCGCCGTCGACCCGGAGCCGGTGCAGCGTCACGTCCGAGTCGGCGTTCATCGCGTCGACCACCTCACGGGTCTGCCAGGCGCTCGCCTCCAGCACGGCCCGGGCCAGGTGTCCCTTGGTGACGTAGCCGGTCAGCCCGGCGATGACGCCCCGGGCGTCGCTGCGCCAGTGCGGAGCGAAGAGCCCGGAGAAGGCAGGTACGACGTAGCAGCCGCCGTTGTCCTCGACGGTCCGGGCCAGTTCCTCGACCTCCGGCGCGCTGGAGATCAGCCCGAGGTTGTCCCGTAGCCACTGCACCAGCGACCCGGTGACCGCGATCGCCCCCTCCAGGGCGTACGTCGCCGGCTGGTCCCCGATCCGGTAGCCGACCGTGCTGAGCAGCCCGTGTCGGGAGGCGACCGGGCTCTCACCGGTGTTGAGCAGCAGAAAGCTGCCGGTGCCGTACGTGCACTTCGCCTCGCCGGGCTGGAAGCAGGTCTGCCCGAACAGTGCCGCCTGCTGGTCGCCGAGCGCGCTGGCCACCGGCACGCCGGCCAACGACCCGACGCTCCCGCTCCTGGCGAGGCCGTCGGCGGTGCCGTAGACCTCCGCCGACGAGCGGATCTCCGGCAGCATCCCGGCCGGGATGCCGAGCACGTCGAGGATCTCCGGATCCCAGTCGAGGGTGCGCAGGTCCATCAGCAGGGTCCGGCTGGCGTTGGTCACGTCGGTGACGTGTCGTCCGGTGAGTTTCCAGATCAGCCAGCTGTCCATGGTGCCGAAGAGCACCTCGCCGCGGGCGGCCCGGTCCCGCAGCCCGTCGACGTTGTCGAGCAGCCAGCGCAGCTTCGGTCCGGAGAAGTAGGTGGCCAGCCGCAGCCCGGTGCGCTCCCGGATGCGCTGCTCGCCATAGTCGGCATCGAGCCGGCGCAGCAGCGGCGCGGTACGGGTGTCCTGCCAGACGATGGCATGGTGCACGGGCCGGCCGGTGGCCCGGTCCCACACCACCGTGGTCTCCCGCTGGTTGGTGATGCCGATCGCGGCGAGTCGGTCGGCGCCGATCCCCGCCGTGGCCAGCGCCTCCGGCACCACCTGGCAGACGGCGGCCCAGATCTCCTCGGCGTCGTGCTCGACCCAGCCCGGTCGGGGAAAGATCTGCCGGTGCTCCCGCTGGGCCATCGACACGATGCCGCCGGAGTCGTCGAAGACGATGCAGCGGGACGAGGTGGTGCCCTGATCGATCGCGGCGACGAACTGACCGGTCATGCGGAGCACCGTACTCGGCCCCGCAGCCGCAGTCACCCGGCGGCGGGGCCGGGGGCGTTCAGGTGGGCGCTGATCCGCACGGTGGTGCCGTCCGGGCCGCTGCGGACCAGCATCTCGTCGCTGAGCTGCCGGGCCAGCCAGAGCCCCCAGCCGCCGGCGACCTCCGGCAGGGGGCGCCGGCGCTCGTCGAGCCGGTCGGGCCCGATGCCGGCCCCGGTGTCGGAGACGAGGCAGTAGAGCACTTCCCCGGTACGCCACAGCCGCAGCCAGCCCCGCCCGCCGCCGTGCCGTACCGCGTTGGTCATCAGCTCGTTGATGGCGAGCACGAAATCGTCCAGCCGCGCGCCGCCCAGACCGGCCGCCTTGGCGCAGCCGGTGACGGTGTGTCGGATCTCGGTCACCCGGTCGCCGTCGAAGGTCTCGGCGATCAGGGGCGGAGACCCGCCGGAGGCGACAGCGGTGGGCGCGAGGGGATCTATGTCGCTCATGGTCGTCCCACCGCTGGTCGTCGAGTCCTTTCGTGGCTTTCCCACCCTACGTCAGGGTATGTAGCTGCGCATCCGGGCGTCGGGGGCGGAGCGCCCCGGGTGCGGGGTCGCCCCGCCCGGGAGGCTGTGCGATGGTCGGTCCGTGTCGGACTCGTCGAGCGCCGCGCCGGGCGGCCGCCGCCGGGACCCGCCGGGCAGCCTCCAGGCGCCGCTGTGGCGGTCCATCGCCGTCTACCGGTTCGCCGCACTGGCGTACGTCGCGGTACTGGCGGTACGGAACCTGAACGAATACACCCATCCGGTGTCAGGTGCCGTGTTGCTGCTGGCGATGACCGGCTGGACGGTGTTCGCCGGCTACGCGTACGCCGATCCGGTCTGGCGGCGCTGGCCGCTGCTCCTGGCCGACCTGGCCGTGGTGCTGGTGGTGGTGGTCGCCGCCGCCCGGGTGGTCGGCCTGGACGTCATGAACGACGGGGTCCCGCCGCCGAGCGTCGCCTGGCTGGCCGGGCCGGTGCTCGCCTGGGCGGTCTCCGGCGGGCGCCGCCGCGGCGTGGTGGCGGCTCTGGTGATCGGCGGCACCGACCTGGTGGCCCGGGAGCGCTTCGCCCAGGCGTCGCTGACCGGCGCCGCGCTGATGCTGCTCGCCGGGATCGCCGTCGGGCACGTCGTCCGGCTCGCGGTGATCGCCGAGGAGCGGTTGCAGCAGGCCGTCGAGTTGGAGGCGGCGACCCGGGAACGGGAGCGGCTGGCCCGGGGGATCCACGATTCCGTGCTCCAGGTGCTGGCCATGGTTCAGCGCCGGGGCGCGCACCTCGACGGCGAGGCCGGTGAACTGGCCCGACTCGCCGGTGAGCAGGAGGCGGCACTGCGGTCCCTGATCGCCAACCGGGCACCGACCGGGCGGGACGGGCAGGAGGTCGACCTGCGCTCGCTGCTCGCCCGGTACGCCTCGGCCACGGTCTCGATCGCCGCACCGGCGACCCCGGTGTCGCTGCCGGCCGGAGTCGCCGGTGAGGTCGCGGCGGCGGTGGGCGCGGCGCTGGACAACGTCGGCCGGCACGGTGGCGGGCGGGGCTGGGTCCTGGTCGAGGACGACCCGGAGGCGGTCATCGTCTCGGTCCGGGACGACGGGCCGGGGATTCCACCGGGACGGCTCGTCGAGGCGGTCGGTCAGGGGCGGCTCGGAGTGGCCCAGTCGATCGAGGGGCGGATCGCCGACCTCGGCGGCACGGTCCGGATCAGCTCGGCCCCCGGCGAGGGTACCGAGGTCGAGCTGCGGGTCCCGCGCGGCTCAGCGGTCCCACGGCAGCGTACGGACCGGTGATCGCGGACCGGTGATCGTGCACTGGAGGGTCCCGGGCCGTGGCCGGACGGGCCACCGGCCGGACGGCCGGACGGTCCCGGGGCAGTGGCCGGACGCGTGACCGTGCGGACATCCCGGGCTCGTCTAGGCTCGCCGGTGTGATCGACGAGGGCGGGCCGGCAGTACGGGTGATGGTGGTCGACGACCATCCGATGTGGCGGGAGGGGGTGGCCCGGGACCTCACCGAGGCCGGCTACCGCGTCGTCGCCACCACCGGTGAGGGGCGGCAGGCGGTCCGGGTCGCCCCGGCCACCCGCCCCGACGTGGTCGTACTCGACCTTCAACTTCCGGACGTCTCCGGCGTCGAGGTGCTCCGGGCGCTGCTGACCGGACTGCCCGGGGTGCGGGTGCTGATGCTCTCGGCCAGCGGCGAGGAGCAGGACGTGCTCGACGCGGTGAAGGCCGGGGCCACCGGCTATCTGCTCAAGTCGGCCGGGCCGGCGGAGTTCCTGGACGCGGTCCGGCGTACCGCCGCCGGGGAGGCGGTCTTCACGCCCGGGCTGGCCGGTCTGGTGCTCGGAGAGTACCGGCGGATCGCTGCCGCGCCGGCACCCTCCGGCGACGACCTGCCCCGGCTCACCGAGCGGGAGACAGAGGTGCTCCGGCTGGTCGCCAAGGGGATGTCCTACAAGCGGATCGCCGACCGGCTCGGGCTGTCGCACCGTACGGTGCAGAACCACGTGCAGAACACGCTCGGCAAGCTGCAACTGCACAACCGGGTCGAGCTCACCCGCTACGCCATCGAGCAGGGGCTCGACGACTGAACCTTCTTCAACCTGAACCGACCTCTTCCAACCTGCACCGCGCGGCGCTCATGCACCGCGTCCGACCTTGCAGTCCGTCGGACCGCAAGGGGAGGTGGAAAGGTTCACCGATCGACCGGGCGGGCCGGGTCACGGCGGCGGCTGGGTCTCGTTGACCGCCAACTCCTCGGCGCTCGCGCCGCCGCCCGCGGTACCCCGGTCGAAGGCGACCGAGTCGGTCTCGTCGTCGTTCCGGGCACCCTCGTCCGACTCCACCAGCCGGCCCACCGGCCCACCGCCCGGCGCGTCGCCGAGGTTGCCGTGATCGTAGATCGAGACCGGGGAGTCCGGGTCGGAGGTGGGCCCCGGACCCATCACGTCCGCGTCGAGTTGTGCCTCGGCGGCGGCCTCCTCGCTGTCCGCCTCCTCCGAGACCCCCTGCTCGGCCGGGCCGGCCTGCGGATCGTCCACCGGCACATCGGGCTGCTCCTGGGCGAGCTTGTAGTCGAGCGGCTCGCCGTCGGCCTGCTCCTCGGCGGTGTTTCCGTACCGGTTCGCCGCCAGTGGTCGGCGATCGGTGGGTAGTGCGGCGGGATCCCGACCGTCCGCCTCCCGGCCGGTTTCGACGTCGTCACGGGCCGTCGAGTCGTCGTCGGCGGTGTCGGGCAGACCTTCCGCCTCCGGGTCGGACACGGGCGTCGGAAACTCGTCATCGCGCATGACAGATCACTACCCGCTCGCCGGGTACCCGTAACCGGGCGAAGGCGCCCGAGGTGCCCCGCGGTCGGACCGGTGGGTCGGCGCACCGGTTTGCCAGGTTTCCGCTCGGTCCGCCGTGGTTAATGGGAGCCTCTGATCGAACGGTCCTAGCCGCCGCAGCCGTCGCTGGAGGTGACCCATGCGCGTTGGCCTCGTCTGCGCACACGCCGGCCCGCCGCAGGAGCGTCGCGCCCAGTTCGCCGGTACGCACCAGCACGTCGCCCGGGTCGCCGCCGAGCTGACCGGACGGGGCCACGACGTACGGGTGTACGAGCGGCTCGACGACCCCGACGCGCCACCGGCCACCGAGATCGCCGGCTACCGGGTGGAACGGGTGCCGGTGGGCCCGTCCCGACCCGCCGCCACCGGCGAGCTGGTGCCGCACGTGCCGGAACTCGGTCGCTGGCTGACCCACCGCTGGGCCGGCGAGTGGGCGCCGGAGGTGGTGCACGGGCACTTCTGGATCGGCGGGCTGGCGGCGGCGAGTGCCGTGCGGGACAGCGTCATCCCGGTCGTGCAGACCTTCCACTCGCTCGGCGTCGAACAGCTCCGGCACCTCGGCGAGGCGTACCGGGGTCCGGGCGAGCGGATTCCGCTGGAGCGGGCGCTGACCCGGGCGGTCGACATGGCGGTGGCACAGTGCACCGACGAGGTCGACGAGCTGACCCGGATGGGATTGCAGCGCGCCTCCGTGGTGGTGGTCCCGGCCGGCGTCGACACCGGGCTGTTCGCCCCGGAGGGCGAGGCGGTGCCCCGGGACCGGCGGCCGCGCATCCTGGCCGCCGGCGGCCTGGAGCCGGGACACGGGCAGGAGGACCTGATCCGGGCATTGCGGCTGGTCGGGGACGTCGAGCTGGTCATCGCCGGCGGCCCGCCCGACGGCACCCTGAACAACCACGCCGAGGCGCGACGGCTGCGGGAGGTCGCCGAGTCCAGCGGGGTCGCCGACCAGATCAGGCTGGTCGGCGCGGTGCCGCACGACCAGATGCCCGCCTGGTACCGCTCCGCCGACGTGGTGGCCTGCACCCCCCGGTACGCCTCCGCCGGCCGTATCCCCTTGGAGGCGATGGCCTGTGGAGTGCCGGTGGTCGGCTACTCGATGGGCGGCATCGTGGACACCGTGGTCGACGAGGTCACCGGCCGGCTGGTCCCGCCCGGCGACGTACGGGGCCTGGGCCTGACGCTGCGCCGGCTGCTCGCCGCCGACGCCGAGCGCTTCGCGTACGGGCACGCGGCGGTGGACCGGGTGCGGTGCAGCTACACCTGGGACCGTACGGCCGGGGCGCTGGAGCGCCTCTACGAGCGGGTGGTACGCCGTCGCCAGCCTGCCGCGAGCTGACCCGGTGGTGTCGCTGGCCGCCGGCTGCTGACCGGATGCCTGGCCGGCCTGTCCCGAGCCGACCGGCCGAGCCGGCCGGAGCCGGGCACCCGACCGGGTGTGTCGGCTCAACGCCGGGGGACCGGCGCGATCGGGGTGGACCGACGCCGACCGGGCACGGCCGACCTCGACAGCCGTGGGGCGGGCCGGACCGGCAGCACCGCGGGCGGCCGGACGGGCAGCTCCCGACCCCGCTGGTCGGGCAGCAGGATGTGCTGGTGCTGCGGCTCGGCGTACCGGGTCAGCCCGAGCACCGCCGCCAGGGTGACCAGGAAGCCGACCCCGGCCAGCCACTCCCGGCCCGGCCAGATCCGGTCACCGAGCAGCAGTAGGCCGACGACCGCCGCCGGTACCGCCCCGGCGGCGTCCATCGCGGCCACCGCCGCCGTGGTCGAGCCCCGCTGCATCGCCAGGCCGAGCAGCAGCTGGCCGACGATCGAGTGCACGATCAGCAGGTAGAGCAGGGGATTGCCGAGGAAGGCGTCGAACGAGTGCGCCGAGGCGAGCGGCCGGGCGGCGACCGCGGCGGCCGAGAACGCCAACCCGGCGAGCGCGCCGAGGGCCACCGACCCCGGCACGCCGTGCAGGCGTACGGCGGGAAAACCGAGCGCGCCGATCACGCCGAGTGCGGCGACCAGGGCGACCACCCCGGCGGTCCCGAGTTGCCGGGACGGCGCCGGTTCCGCGGCCAGGACCAGCGCGGTGATCCCGACCAGCAGGAGCACCAGCAGCAGGACCTCGGCGGCCGGCAGTCGCCACTTGAGCACCAGCACCCCGAGCAGCGCGGTCACGCCCAGCCCGGCCGCCACGCTCGCCTGGACCAGGAAGAGCGGCAGGTCGCGCCGGGCCAGGAAGGCGAGGACGAAGCCGAGCACCTGGCAGGTCAGCCCGACCAGATAGCTGCGGTGTCCGACCAGCCGCAGCAGCAGCCCGGGGTCGAAGGTGTGGTGCAGGGCCGTCCGGGTCGCGGCCATCGACTGGAGCAGGTTGGCCACGCCGTAGGCGGCGATCATGGCCGCGAGGAAGCACCAACCGGTGGACACCACGCGAGGATAGAGGCTGCCGCGTCGCTTCGCGCGGCCGCCTAGCCGAGCCGGTCGAGCAGATCCTGGTGCAGTTTGCCGTTGCTGGCTATCGCGCTGCCACCACCCGGCCCCGGCCGTCCGGCCAGGTCGGTGAAGGTGCCGCCGGCCTCGGTCACGATCGGGATCAGCGCGGCCAGGTCCCACAGCGACAGCTCCGGCTCGACCATCGCGTCCACCGCCCCCTCGGCGACCAGCATGTAGCCGTAGAAGTCCCCGTACGCCCGGCTCCGCCACACCGCCCGGATGATGTCCAGCATCGGGTCGAGCCGGCCGGTCTCCTCCCAACTGTCCAGCGAGGAGTAGCAGAAGCTGGCGTCGGCGAGCCGGTTGACCCCGGAGACCCGGATCGGGGTGGCGGCGGCCTGGTGCCGGCCCGCGTACGCCCCGAGGCCGGTCGCCGCCCACCAGCGGCGGCCGAGGGCCGGTGCGGAGACCAGCCCGACGACCGGGGTGTCGCCGTCCATCAGCGAGATCAGGGTGGCCCAGATCGGCACCCCCCGGACGAAGTTCTTGGTGCCGTCGATGGGGTCGATCACCCACTGCCGGGAGCCGGTCCCGGCGGGCGCGGCCGAGGCGCCGTACTCCTCGCCGAGCACGCCGTCCCGGGGCCGGGTGCGGGCCAGGGTGGCCCGGACCGCCCGCTCCACGGCGGTGTCCGCGTCGGTGACCGGCGTCAGGTCCGGCTTCGCCTCCACGTGCAGGTCCAGGGCCCGGAACCGGGCCATCGAGATCGAGTCGGCGGTGTCGGCGAGCATGTGCGCCAGGGACAGGTCGTCCGCGTACTGGGCCATGGCGGAAACCTACTCGATCCGGTCCGGCCTGGTGCGTTAGCATCCCGCGCCGTGGCGACCGAACCGATCTCCGACGCGTCCCCCGAGGTACTGATCGGCCTGCTGGCCGAGCCGGACCGGCTGGCCGCCTTCGCCGCCGTGGTACTCGGCGCGGCCGAGCTGGCGGAGGTGGCGCGGCGGACCGGGCTGCCCGTCCGGACCGTGCTCGCCGCGCTGCGCCGGCTGGAGTCCGGTGGCCTGGTCGAGACGGTCGACGGCCGGATGGTCGCCCTGGTCGGGGCGTTCAAGGCGGCGGTACGCGGGTACCCGTCCGCGGCCGGCGAGCCCGACGTGGAACCGGACCCGGACCGGGCGACGGCGGCCGTGCTCCGGGCCTTCCTCCGGGACGGCCGGATCTCTCGGATGCCGGCCGCGCACGGCAAGCGGCGGCTGCTGCTCGAACACGTCGTGGCAACCTTCGAGCCGGGGGTGCGCTACGCAGAGCGGGAGGTGGACGCCCTGCTCCGGGCCTGGTACGACGACTACGTGACGCTGCGCCGGTACCTGGTCGACGAGGTGCTGTTGACCCGCCGGGACGGTGTCTACTGGCGCAGCGGCGGCCCGGTCGACCTCGATCCGGGCCCGACCGCCACCGACCCCGACGGCCTGCCCGGATAGTCGCCGGAAGCTACTCGACCTCGCCGGCCCGGGAGGCCAGCAGCCGGCGGTACGACGCCAGCCGGCGCGGGTCGGCGTTGCCGGCCGCCACCCAGGCGTCGAGTGCGCAGTCGGCCTCGTCCGGGGTGTGCTCGCAGTTCGGCGGGCACTGCACGGTCCCCTCGACCAGGTCGGGGAAGCCGTGCAGCAGACTCTCGGCGGAGACGTGCGCCAGGCCGAAGCTGCGTACCCCGGGGGTGTCGACGATCCAGCCGGGATGGGTACGCCGGTTGCCCGGCAGCGATGGCAGGCGCAACGCGACCGCGCTGGTGGAGGTGTGCCGGCCCCGACCGATCGCGCTGACCGTGCCGACCGCCCGGTCCGCCTCCGGAACCAGCCGGTTCACCAGCGTCGACTTGCCCACCCCGGAGTGCCCGACCAGCACCGAGACGCGCTCGGCGAGCAGTCCGCGCAGCTCGTCGAGGTCGGAGCCGGGGCCGACGAGTAGGTGCGGCAGGTCCAGTTCGGCGTAGTAGCCGAGCACCCCGTCGGGTGGGGCCAGATCCGACTTGGTCAGGCAGAGCAGCGGCTCGATGTCGGCGTCGTACGCCGCCACCAGGCACCGGTCGATGAACCCGGTCCGCGGCGGCGGGTCGGCCAGCGAACTGACGATCACGAGCTGGTCGGCGTTGGCCACCACCACCCGTTCGAGCCGCCCCTCGGCGGTGCTCTCGTCGTCGTCGGCGGTACGCCGCAGCACGGAGCGGCGCTCGGCGATCCGGACGATCCGGGCCAGTGCCCCGGCCGCGCCGGAGGTGTCTCCGACGAGTGCGACCCGGTCGCCGACCACCACCGACTTCCGGCCCAGTTCGCGGGCCCGCATCGCGGTGACCGTCCCGCCGCCGGTCCGGTCGGTCCGCCCGGCGCCCGGGTCGTCGCCGACCACGCAGGTGTAGCGGCCGCGGTCGACGGCGATCACGAAGCCGTCGACCGCGTCGGAGTGCCGGGGCCGGGTGCGGGTACGCGGACGCGACGATCGCCCGGGTCGCACCCGTACGTCGTCCTCGTCGTACTCCCGTTTGCCCGCCAGCTTCGCTCCCCGTCTCGTCTTCCGGCGGCGGCGACCAGCGAGGGAACGGATCGGTCCCGGTTACCGGCGCCCGTCGCCGTCGGTCACCATCGTCGACCATAGTGCCGGGAACTCGGGCATGGTCTTGGAGGTACACGCCACGTCGTCCAATTCGATGCCGGGCACGGCGAGCCCGATCACCGCCGCCGCGTGCGCCATCCGGTGGTCGGCGTAGGTCCGGAACCTCCCGCCGCGCAGCGGCCGGGGCCGGATCTCCAGCCCGTCGGCGGTGTCGGTGACGTCGGCGCCGAGCCCGGTCAGTTCCCGGGCCAGCGCGGCCAGCCGGTCGGTCTCGTGGCCCCGGATGTGTGCCACGCCGCGCAGCCGGGACGGCGAGTCGGCCAGCACGGCGAGCGCGGCCAGCACCGGGGTGAACTCGCTGACGTCGGAGAGGTCGGCGTCCAGCCCCCGGATCGTCCCCGTGCCGCGTACGGTGAGGCCGTCGGTGCCCAGGCTCACCTGGCCACCCATCCGGGAGAGCAGTTCGCGGAGCGTGTCGACCGGTTGCAGGCTGCTGCGCGGCCAGCCGAGCAGGGTCACCCCGCCCCCGGTGGCCAGCGCGGCGGCGAAGAACGGCACCGCGCCGGAGAGGTCCGGTTCGATGTCCCAGCCACGCCCGGAGAGCCGGCCCGGCTCCACCGCCCAGACGTCCGGGGTGCTGTCGTCGACGGCGGCTCCGGCGGCCCTGAGCATCTGCACGGTCATCCGCAGGTGTGGCGCGGACGGGACCGGCGGGCCGACGTGCCGGACCACGATCCCGCGCGCGAACCGGGCTCCGCCGAGCAGCAGCCCGGAGACGAACTGGCTGGACGCCGAGGCGTCGATCTCCACCTCGCCGCCGAGCACCCGACCGGTGCCCTGCACGGTCAGCGGCAGGCTGGCGCCCTCGGTGGTGTCGATGCGTACCCCGATGGAGCGGAGTGCGCCGACGAGCGGGCCGAGCGGGCGGAGCCGGGCGTGCGGGTCGCCGTCGAAGGTGACCGGCCCGTCGGCGAGCCCGGCCACCGGCGGGACGAACCGCATGACGGTGCCGGAGAGTCCGACGTCGACGTGCGCCGGTCCCCGGAGCGGATTGGGCCGGACCACCCATCGCTCGCCGTCCACGGTGGAAACGTGCGCGCCCATCGCGCGCAGGCCACCGGCCATCAGCTCGGTGTCCCGCGCCTGAAGCGGGTGACGCAGCGTGGAGGGGCCGTCGGCCACCGCGCTGAGCACCAGCGCCCGGGCCGTCAACGACTTGGAGCCGGGCAGCCGCAGCGTCGAGGCGACCGGGTCGGTCGCGGTCGGCGCGGTCCAGGGCTCGAGCGGGCGGACCGCCGTCAGGTTCGGCACCGGTACATTCTGCCTCGCCGGCCGGTGTGCGTGATCGGAGGCTCGGTCCCTCTCGCCTGGCGGGACGGCCGGCCAGGGTGGGTGGGGCGGTCGGGAGTGCGGTCTCGGCCCCGCTCGCCAGGCGGGGACGGCCGGCCCGGCGCCGGAGGCGCTAGCGTGGCCAGCATGTGCGGTAGGTACGCGACCACCCGTAGCGCGGCCGATCTGAGCGCGCTCTTCGAGGCGTACGACGAGACCGGTGGCCGGCTCGCCGCCGACTACAACGTCGCGCCGACCGATCCGGTGCCGATCGTGCGGGTCTGCGCCGACTCGGCCGGTTCGCTCCTCTCCGTCGCCCGTTGGGGGCTGTTGCCGCACTGGGCGAAGGACACCCGGGGCGCCGCCCGCATGATCAACGCGCGGGCCGAGACGGTCGCCACCACCCGGGCGTACGCCCACTCGTTCGCCCGGCGCCGCTGCCTCGTTCCCGCCGACGGCTGGTACGAGTGGGTCCGCCGGGACGGCGGCAAGCAGGCGTACTTCATGACTCCGCGCGACGGCGGGGTGCTCGCCTTCGCCGGGCTCTGGTCGGTCTGGCACGGCGCCGGTGATCCGCTGCTCACCTGCAGCGTGGTCACCACGGCGGCGCTCGGCGAGCTGGCCGGCGTGCACGACCGGATGCCGCTGCTGCTGTCCCGGCAGCGCTGGTCCGACTGGCTGCACGGCGCCGACGACCCGGCCCTGCTGCTCGCGCCGCCGGACGAGAAGTCGCTGTCCGCGATCGAGATCCGGCCGGTCGGCAGGGCGGTCGGAGATGTCCGGAACGACGGCCCGGAACTCATCGCCCGGGTCGCCGCCGAGCCGCTGCGCGCGTTACCAGAAGAACCCGCCGCATCGACGTTGTTCTGACCTCGGAAGCGCATATTTGCCTGCACCGATTTGGCACCGTTCGGGGTGGATCGTCGCCCGGAGTTTTCCACACCTTTGCTGAGAGCACTTGTCACGCATCGTGGTGGTGCGATAGAACACAGCGCCGGCAGTGGGTGTCGGCTCGCACTGGGCGGGCGCACCCATCGATCTTAGTCGGTCCCACGGGGGAGGTGGGTGGATGACACGGGCGCGGATGCCACGCCCGCACGAGGTTGCCGCTGCGCGTCGAGACCCGAGGTTGCTTCGGGCACTCAGCGAGCGGCGCCTGGACGATGCCTGGCGTACCCGGGGGGTGTGCCAGAGCGTGGACCCGGAGACGTTCTTTCCGGCACCGAGCGAGCCGGCCGACTCGGCCGTCGCGCTGTGCCGGACCTGTGACGTGCAGGGACCCTGTCTCGCCTGGGCGCTTGAGGTGGGTGACTGCCACGGCGTATGGGGGGCGACCACCCCGCGCGAACGCCGGGCCATGCTGGTCGCCTGGCGAGACCAGGTGGAGCGTGACCCGGACGTGGTCGGCGACGCCGGACCACCGGTCCGGGACCGCCTGCTGACCCTCGTCCCGATCAGCTCCAGCCGCTGACCCGTTCGACCGCCGGCCACCGACCGGGCAGTACCGGTCGTCGGTCGGTCGGCTCGTGGCTGCGGCGCCGGGCTGGCGCCGGTCGTCGGGTGCGGCGTGTGGCCCGCCGACCGGATACCGATGGTGACGCCGCAGGATCCCGGTCGGGTGTCCTACAGTGGCGCCGTGCTGCGCGGAGACGAGATCGACACGCCACGGGGGCCGGCCCGGGTGGACGTCGACCTGCCGGGTTCCGAGCCGAGCGGCCTGCTCGTGCTCGGGCACGGTGCGGGCGGCAGCGTGGACGCGCCGGACCTGGTCGCGCTCCGGGACGCGGCGGTCGGGGCCGGGGTCGCGGTGGCCAGGGTGACCCAGCCGTACCGGGTCGCCGGTCGGCGGGCCCCGGCCCCCGCCAGCCAGCTCGACGAGGCCTGGGTGGCGGTCGTCACCGAGCTGCTGGGCCGGTGCCGCCCGACCCCGCCCCTGGTCGTCGGCGGCCGGTCCAGCGGCGCGCGGGTCGCCTGCCGCACCGCCGGCGTTCTCGGCGCGTCCGGGGTCGTCGCGCTCGCCTTCCCGCTCCATCCACCCGGTCGGCCGGAGCGGTCCCGGGCGGCAGAGCTGCGTACCGGGGTGCCGACCCTGGTGGTCAACGGCGATCGGGACCCGTTCGGCGTACCGGTCGCGGAATCGGGCGTCCGGGTGGAGGTGCGGCCGGGCGAACGGCACGACCTGCGGGTCGACCCGGTGGCAACGGCCGAACTGGTGCTCGGCTGGCTGCGCGAGCGGGGCTGGGCGGGCTGAGGTCGCGGGCGTCCGGCCGTTTCTGTCCCGCTGGCGTGATCGTTGCTCCAACTGATGCCGGACCCGCCTGCGATTCCACGAATCGGAGGCGGCGCCCGGTTTCATCCTCCCAGGCCCTTCCTGGTCCCAGCCGTGGGAAATCCGGACGGATTGGCCACGGCCGGGGCCAGGGATGGGCGGTGGACGGAATGCCTGGCCCGGCACTGCGGTTACAACTCCTGGAAGCCAGTGGAGCCACAAGGGGGTTTGCCCGGTGTCGACCGAGACACGGAGCCTGGAGCACGACCGCGAGGCGCGGTGGCCCGATCGGAGACGGAACGGTCCACCCTCCCGGTCGTCGGGTGACCGGCCGGGCGTGGGTACCGCCACCGCCCGAACCGAGTCGCCCGGCCGCGCTTTCCGCGTATCCTCGGCGGGACAGCCGAATAACGCTGCGGTGGTGGGGAAGAAGATCACCGCGCCGGTTCGGTACCGAGGCGAGGGAGACGGCCGGTTGACAGCGGAGAAGACGGACGAGCGCAGGGCCCGGTTCGAACGCGACGCGCTGCCCTTCGTCGACCAGTTGTACGCCGCCGGCCTGCGGATGACCCGTAACCCCGCCGACGCGGAGGATCTGGTCCAGGAGACGTTTCTGAAGGCGTTCGCCGCGTTCCACCAGTTCGAAGAGGGCACGAATCTCAAGGCGTGGCTCTACCGGATCCTGACCAACACCTACATCAACTCCTACCGTAAGCGGCAGCGGCAGCCCGTGCAGGCGCCCACCGAGGAGATCACCGACTGGCAGCTCGCCGAGGCGGAGTCGCACACCTCCAGCGGGCTGCGCTCGGCCGAGACCGAGGCGCTGGACCGGCTCCCGGACAGCGACGTGAAGGAGGCGTTGCAGCAGCTTCCGGAGGAGTTCCGGCTCGCCGTCTACCTCACCGACGTCGAGGGGTTCTCCTACAAGGAGGTCGCCGACATCATGGGAACGCCGATCGGCACCGTGATGTCCCGGCTGCACCGTGGCCGGCGGAACCTACGAAAGCTGCTCGAGCGCTACGCTGCCGAGCGGGGCTTCTCGTCCGCCCCGTCGACCAGGTCCGCTGCGGCTGGCCGGGAGGTGTGAGCGCATGAGTTGCGGTGAACCGCACGAGACCGACTGCCGTGAGGTCCTCACCGAGGTGTACCTCTACCTCGACCTGGAGTGCGCGGACGAGCGGCGCAACCGGATCCGGCAGCATCTCGACGAGTGCTCGCCCTGCCTGCGCGAGTACGGCATCGAGCAGGAGGTCAAGGCGCTGGTAGCGCGCTGCTGCGGCAACGAGACCGCGCCCGCCGAGCTTCGGGAGCGGCTGCGGGTACGGCTGGCCGACCTGGTCTTCGAGACCGACTCCCGGGAGTACCTCGCCGACTGAGCCGGCCACCTACGGAGGCGGGCGTAGACGAAGTCACCGGCCCGTCGTGGCGGATCGCCGGGCGGGCCGGGGCGTGGCGAGCGCGCTGTCGCGATCGCCGACGGCTCCCGTGCCCCGCCCGGCCGCCCAGGCTCGGCGCCGAGCTCAGGAGTTGGGGCGCTTGCCGTGGTTGGCGGAGCTCTTCTTCCGCGCCTTCTTCTTCCGTGCCTTCTTCGCCATGCTGACCTCCGTCGTCGTCCGGGGGCGGTGCCGACCAGCGTCGTCGACCGCCCGGTTCTGCTCGCGCCGGGCAATCCTCCCATGGTCGCCGGGCGACCCTGCCGAGGCGCCTCGGCGACCGGGGCGAGCATGATTGGATACCGTCCCAGGGCAACAGTGACGACGAGGGGGAACCCATGGCCGAGGAGATCCGCGCCGAGATGGTGGCGAACGTCTGGAAGGTCGTGGCCACGGCCGGTGACACGGTTTCCGAGGGCGACACGCTGGTGATCCTCGAGTCCATGAAGATGGAGATCCCGGTGTTGGCCGAGTCGGACGGGGTGCTCCGGGAACTGGCCGTGAACGAGGGCGACGTCGTGCAGGACGGCGACCTGATCGCCGTGATCGAATGACCCGGCGCGCCGGGCAGGTCGCCCGGCGGAACCAACCGTCCGGGGTGCGACCCCGGGCGACGGCATGACCCGACGAAGCGAGGGAGCGACATGACCGGCCTGCTGGTCCGGGTCGCCGAGCCGGCCGACTTCGACGCGATCGCCCGACTCACCGTGGCGGCGTACCGGGCGGACGGGCAGCTCGGCGGCGAGCCCGGGTACGAGCAGCTGCTCTCCGACGTAGCAGCCCGGGCCGGTGCCGGTGACGTGCTGGTCGCCGCCGACGAGGCGACCGGTGAGCCGCTCGGTGCCGTGCTCTTCGTGCTGCCCGGCTCGGCGTTCGCCGAACTCTGCGGGCCCGGTGAGGCGGAGTTCCGGATGTTGGCGGTGGACCCGCGGGCGCAGGGGCGGGGTGCCGGCAAGGCGCTGGTCCGGGCCTGCCTGGACCGGGCGAGGTCGCTCGGCTGCTCCCGGGTGGTGATCTGCACCCGCAGCTTCTCCACGCCCGCACACCGGCTCTACGCCGGGTTCGGTTTCGTCCGGACCCCGGACCGGGACTGGTCGCCGGCCCCCGGTGTCGACCTGCTCGCGTTGCGCCTCGACCTGACTCCAGAGCCGACCGTGCCGGCGGAGCCGACCGTGCCGGCGGAGCTGACTGCGCCGGCGGAGCAGAGCCGCAGCTGAAGCCGACCGGGCTGATGGCGGCGCCGCGAGCGCCGCCCCGGGAATTAGCCGGACTCGGCGAGCCGGCCGGTGCCCGCCGGGGATTCCGGGGCGTCCTGCCCGGCGGGCGTCGTACCGATCCGGTCGAGCAACTCGTTGGCGATCTCCAGCGCGAGTTCCCGCCGTTGTCCGCTGCTGACCTCGCCACGGAGCGCGAAGAGACTGCCGTGTACGGCGAAGAGCGCCAGCGTCGCCCGGAGCTGTCCGGCCGGCGACGGGTCGGCCCGGGAGAGCAGTTCGGCGATCCGCAGCATCCGCTCCCGCATCATCTGACCGGAGGAGAGCTGCTTTATCACGGTCTGGTTCTGCTCGAAGAACCGCATCACGCTGCGGCCGTCGTCGCGGAAGAACTCCTCGCAGTAGCGGCGCAGTGTCGCCCGCCGGCCGGCGGCGTCGATCGGCTGTTCGGCGGCCCACTCGATCAGCCGGTCCAGTCGGTCGAGCCGGTCGTGGACGAAGCTGTGGACGATGTCGTCCTTGCTCTTGAAGTGGTAATAGAGGGCGGCCTTGGTCACGCCGAGTCGTTCCGCGATCTCCCGCAGCGAGGTCTTCTCGTAACCCTGCTCGGTGAAGAGTTCCAGTGCCACGGCCTGGATCCGGGACCGCGTGTCGCCTGTGTTGCCGGTCACGGAGCACCTCTCGCAATTCGCCTTGACGGGAACCGACACCCAACTTACCGTACGGCAAGTAGAATCACTAGCCGGTCGGCAAGTAAGTGGATCACACTCAGGGGGAGCCTACCGATGACCACCATGGCGGATGCGCCGGCACGACCGGTCAACATCAGGGTCGTGCTCGGCGGTCTGATGATCGCGATGATGCTCGCGATGCTCGACAACATGATCGTCAGCACCGCGCTGCCGAGGATCGTCGGCGAGTTCGGCGGGCTCAACCACTTCACCTGGGTGGTCACCGCGTACGTGCTCGGATCCACCGTCTCGACCCCGATCTGGGGCAAGCTCGGCGACCTGTACGGCCGCAAGAGCGTCTTCCTCAGCTCGATCCTGCTCTTCCTGTTCGGGTCGGCGCTCTGCGGGATGGCCGGGTCGGAACTGCTCGGCGGCCCCGGCGACGGGATGATGGAGCTGATCGCCTTCCGCGCGGTCCAGGGCCTCGGCGCGGGCGGCCTGATGGTCGGCGTGATGGCGATCATCGGTGATCTGGTCCCGCCCCGGGAGCGGGGTCGCTACCAGGGCATGATCGCCGGAATCATGGCCATCGCCATGGTGGCCGGTCCGCTGGCCGGCGGCTTCATCACCGACCACCTCTCCTGGCGGTGGGCGTTCTACGTCAACCTGCCGCTCGGCGGCGCGGCGCTGATCCTGCTGGCCACCCGGATGCACCTGCCGAGGTACCGCACCGAGCACCGGATCGACTGGTTCGGCGCCGCGCTGCTCTCGGTCGGCATCACCGCGATCGTCCTGGTCACCACCTGGGGTGGCAACGAGTACGACTGGATCTCCGGCCCGATTCTCGGCCTGGCCGCGGTCGCGGTGATCTCGCTGGTCGCCTTCGCCGTGGTCGAGCGGCGGGTGCCGGAGCCGATCCTGCCGCTCGGCCTCTTCGCCAACCGCAACTTCGCGGTGATCTCGGCGATCGGCTTCCTGCTCGGGTTCGCGATGTTCGGCTCGATGAACTTCCTGCCGCTGTTCCAGCAGACCGTGCAGGGCGCCTCCGCGACCAACAGTGGCCTGCTGCTGCTGCCGTTGATGTTCGGCATGCTGGTGGTGTCGATCGTGGTCGGCCGGACGATCACCAGGACCGGCCGCTACCGGGCCTTCCCGATCATCGGCGGGATCGTGATGACCGCCGGCATGGCGCTGCTGGCCCTGCTCGACGTCGACACCGGCAAGCTGGAGTCCTCGCTCTACATGGTCGTGCTCGGCGTCGGGATGGGTTTCCTGATGCAGACCTCGATGCTGATCGCGCAGAACAGCGTCGAGCAGAAGGACCTCGGCGCGGCGAGCGGCGCGGCCACCTTCTTCCGGTCGATCGGCGGATCCTTCGGGATCTCGCTGTTCGGCGCCGTCTTCGCCAACCGACTCGCCGACTCGTCCGCCGGGCCCATGATGGCCGGCGGGGGCGAGGGCGCCGGAGTCGACCCGGCCGCGCTGCGGTCGCTGCCGCCGGAGCAACAGCACGCGGTGCTCAGCGGCCTCGCCGACGCGATCGGGACGGTCTTCGTCTGGGCGGTACCGTTCGCGCTGGCCGTCGCGGTGCTGGCCTGGTTCATCAAGGAGATCCCGCTGCGTGGCAGTTTCGGCCCCGGCGCCGACACTCCCGAGGAGGAGGCCGAGGTCGCCCTGGCGGGTCCACCCGCACACTGACCTCCGCCGCGGTGCCGCCCCCCTGCTCGACCGCGGCGGGCGGCGCCGCGGCTTCCCACAGTGGCAGCACCGCGCCTGCTCGGCGGTGCGGCCTTTCCACAGTGGCAGCGCGCCTGGTCGGCGGGAGGCGGCGTCGGACGGCAGTCCACGGACACCCGACGGGGCCGGGCCGTACCGCTTGATCAACCCTGTCGGGTGAACCGCCGCCACATCCGGTCCAGCAGCCGGCCGAACCGGCGCTGCCGGGGCGCCACCGGAGAACCGTCCCGGGCCAGCAGCAGGCGGGCGGTGTCGACCGTGGCCGGCTCGGCGGACGGGGTGGCCAGCACCAGCTGGGCCAGCGACCGCAGCACGGTGACCGGCCGCCGCTGTGCCACCTCGACCGCGTCGCCGAACCGTTCGGCGACGACCCGGGCCACCTCGGTACGCACCGACGGGTCCACCCAGGCGGCGGTGACCAGGGCGAACAGGGCAGCCTCGGTGACCCAGTCCTCGACGCCCCAGACCAGGTCGAGCAGTACCCTCCGGCGTGCCGAGTCGGGCCACGGCTCGTCCGTACGGTGGTGCAGCAGTCCGAGGCAGACCCAGACCTGCACGCAGCGCACCCAGAGCGTCGGGTCGTGCCGGCTCAGGGTGCGACCCAGCTCGGTCTCCGGTGGGGCCGGCGGATGTGCCAGCAGCCCGAGCAGGTCGTCGAGTTCGAGCGTGGCGAGCCCGACCGCCGCGTCGTAGGCGGCCGGCGGATGCGGCCAGGCGGGATGGGCCAGCTGTTGGATCCGGCGTACCGCCGCGTCGTCCGGGGCCGGCACGGCCGGTACGGCGGTGATGCCGGCGTACCGCCAGAGGTGGTGTCCGACCGACCGGCGTGCCTCGCGCGGATCCGGTTCCGGGGTGGCGGCGACCGTGACGACCAGGGCCGGGGCCGCCTCGTGCAGCGCCCGCATCGCGCTCGGCGGCTCCAGCGTGTCCAGCGAGAGCCGGGCGCCGTCGGCCGGACCGCCGGTGGCCAGCCGCTGCCGCAGCGTCACCGCCGCCACCTCGGTCGCCGGCGGGACCCGGCCCAGCCACGGCTGGCTCTGGCAGCACTCGGCGAGGTCGCTGTGCTCGTGCGAGTCGTCCGGATGGTCCCGCTGGAAGTCGGCCAGCGCGACGAGGTGGCCGAGATCGCCGTCCCGGCGGTAGCGCAGCCGGTGACCGGTGTGCACCGCGCAGTCGAAGGACGGGTCCCGGGACAGCGCCCGATCGATCCAGCCCAGCGCCTCTTCGAGTTGGCCGTGGTCGGCGAGGGTACCGGCGATGTCGGCGTACACCGAGAGGTCGTCGGGGTCGTGGTCGACGGCCCGGCGCAGCGCCGCGAGCGCCTCGGCGGTCCGCCCGGCGCTGCGGTAGGCGTAGCCGAGCCACACCTCGGAGAGCTTCGACGGCATTTCCCGGGCTCCCTGCCCGGCCCACTCCACGGCCTGGCCGACCGCGCCGACCCGGCGGGCCAGTGCGGACGCCGCGCCGAGCAGCAGTCCGTGCCGGGGATGCGCCGCCACGGCGTGCCGGGCCAGCCGCAGGTAGGGCCAGAGCGGTTCGCGGGCGGTCTCCGGAACCGGGTCCGGGATGCCGGCGCAGACCTGCATCAGCACCCGGGCGATCCGGTCCGGGTCCAGCAGGCCGGGCAGGTCGGGCGCGCTCACCCAGGGCACGCCGGCCCAGTCGGCCGAGGGGACGTGCCCGGTGGCGGCGGCGAGCAGTTCCAGCCCGTCGGCGGGACGCCCGGCGGCGGCGAGCAGGTGCGCGCGGGCCACCACGGTACCGATGAACGGGTGCTGGTCGAGGGGGAAGAGGTCGACACCGCCGCCGGACCGGGCGGCGAGCTGGGCGAGCGCCTCGTGCACCTCGGGCATGGTCGGGGCGTACGCGATCGCCCCGGCCAGGTGACCCGCGGCGTGCCGCAGGTCACCCTCGTCCAGCGCCAGCCGGGCCAGCGCGAGTTCCCCCTCGGCCGAGAGCCGGGGGTCGTCCGTTCCCTCGGGCACCGAGTCGACCCTTCGCGTACGTGGAATTTCCCCTGGGTTGGGGAGCCTAGGGCATGGCGACCACGGTTGGTGATCTACTGCGCAGAGCTGCGCGCTAGATTGCTCCAGCGCGTCAGATCGTGCAAAGTTGAGCATGGAACGCGCGGGAATCGCGCATGAGGAGGGGGCATCGTGGCGCAACCGGGAGCCGGCATGGCGGCGGACATCGCCGAGCAGCCGGAGGGCTTCGCACGACTGTTGGAGCCGACCTCGATGGCGGCGATCGCGCAGGTGGCAGCCGTGATCGCGGAACGCCGGCCGAAGCACGTGGTGTTCACCGCACGCGGCACCTCCGACCACGCCGCCCTCTACGCCGCGTACCTGACCGAGATCCGGCTCGGGCTCCCCGCCGGGCTCGCCTCACCGAGCAGCATCACGGTCTTCGGCGCCCGACCCGACCTGTCCCAGGCCCTGGTCGTCGGGGTGAGCCAGAGCGGCGGGTCATCCGACCTGACCGAGGTGCTGCGGGTCGCCCGGTCCGCCGGCGCGCTGACCCTGGCGGTGACCAACGCCCCCGACTCGCCGCTGACCCGCGTGGCGGAACTCGCCGTCGACGTCACCGCCGGCCACGAGCGGGCGGTCGCCGCGACCAAGACGTACACCGCCGAACTGCTCGCCCTGCTGCTGCTGGTCGAGGGGATCCGGGCCGGGGACGGCGCGGTGCCCGCCGAGGAGCGGGCCGGGCTGGAGGCGCTGCCCGAACTCGCCGCCCGTACCCTCGCCGACCCGACGCCGGGGTATCTGGCTGCCCGCTACCGCTTCGCGGACCGGATGGTCACCACCGGCCGGGGATACGCGTACCCGACCGCCCGGGAGGCGGCACTGAAGCTGATGGAGACCTCCTACCTGCCGGCGCTCGCCTTCTCCGGCGCCGACCTGCTGCACGGCCCGCTGGCGATGACCGACCCGGACGTACCGGTGCTGGCCGTCGTCGGTGCCGGGCCCGGCGGTACCGCCATGCGCGAGGTGCTCGCCAAGGTCGGCGAGCGCGGCGCGGACCTGGTCGTGATCGGGCCGGCCGAGGTTGCCGGAGCCGCCGCCCGGCTGCCGGTGCCGGAGGTCGACGAGCGGTACGCCCCGCTGCTGGACATCCTGCCGGTGCAGCGCCTCGCCCTCGCCCTCGCACTGGCCCGAGGCGAGGATCCCGACGCCCCGCGCGGCCTGCACAAGGTGACCTCGACGCTCTGACCGCCGGTGCGGAGGGGGCCCTTCTACAACAGAATCCGGTGGGAAGGGGCCCTTCCCTACCGCCCAGCCTTGGGTGGTCGTGGCAGGCTTGCCCCGTGTCCACGCTGCGCGATCTCGCCGAGGAGCACACCCGGCTGCGTCCGGTCGACATCGACCACCTGCACCGGGTGGCCGGCGACTGGCAACTCCTCTCCGATCTGTCCTTCGCGGACCTGCTGCTCTGGGTACCGGTCAGCGACACCGACGGGTTCGTCTGCGTCGCCCAGGTACGCCCGACGACCGCGCCGACCGCCTACCAGGACGACCAGGTCGGCCGGATCGTCGGCGGTCCCGAGGTGGCGCACCTGGCGATCGCGTACAGCCAGGGCCGGATCTGGCGGGAGGGCGATCCGGTCTGGTACGGCGACACCCCGGCCCGGCACGAGGCGATCCCGGTCCGGCTGCGCTCCGGGGACGGCGAGGCGGGCGAGGTGATCGCGGTGGTGGGCCGGGACACCAACCTCTCCACCGCGCGCACCCCGAGCCAGCTCGAACTCAACTACCTGACCACCGCCGACGACCTGGCCCAGATGCTCTCCGACGGGACGTTCCCGCCGGTACGCCACCCCGGCGAGACCACCACGGCACCCCGGGTCGGTGACGGGCTGGTTCGGTTGGACGCCAACGGGAAGGTCACCTACGCGAGCCCGAACGCGCAGTCCGCGTACCGGCGGCTCGGGTTCGCCTCGCACCTGGTGGGGGAGGATCTGGCGGCGCTGAACGGCCGGCTCGCCGCCGACCCGCTGGAGGGCACCGAGGCGGCCAACCGGGTGCTCGCCGCGCTGCGCGGTGAGGCGCCGCCGCGCCGGGAGATCGAGGCCCGGGGCGCGACCGTGCTGACCCGGGCCCTGCCGCTGATGCCCGCCGGGGTGCCGATCGGTGCGCTGGTGCTGGTCCGGGACATGACCGAGGTACGTCGCCGGGACCGCGCCCTGATCACCAAGGACGCCACCATCCGGGAGATCCACCACCGGGTGAAGAACAACCTGCAGACCGTCGCCGCGCTGCTCCGGCTCCAGGCCCGCCGGGTCGGCATCCCGGCCGCCCGGGCCGCGCTGGAGGAGTCGGTGCGCCGGGTCGCCTCGATCGCCCTGGTGCACGAGACCCTCTCGATGTCCAGTGACGAGGCGGTCGAGTTCGACGGCATCGTGGACCGGGTGGCGGCGGCCGCCGCCGAGGTGGCCGCGACCGACGTCCCGGTGCGGATGCGCCGGCAGGGCAGCTTCGGGGTACTGCCGGCGGAGATCGCCACCTCACTGGTGATCGTGCTGAACGAACTGCTACTCAACGCGGTCGAACACGCCTTTCCGGAGCAGGGCGAGAACGCGGCGATGCTCCCGCCGGCCGGGCCGGGCGAAGCCGCCGGGCCGGGCGAGGCTGCCGAGCTGGCCGAAGCTGCCGAGCTGGCCGAAGCTGCCGAGCTGGCCGAAGCTGCCGAGCTGGCCGAAGCTGCCGGGCCGGGTGAGGTCGCCGGTGCGGCCGGGAGCGCCGAGGTGGTCGAGCCGGCCGAGGTGGTCGTCTCGGCGCACCGGTTCCGTAAGCAGCTGCACGTCACGGTCGCCGACAACGGCCGGGGCCTGCCGGAGGACTTCGACGCCGACCTGGGCAGCCGGCTCGGCCTACAGATCGTCCGCGCCCTCGCCACCGGCGAACTACGCGGCACCATCGAGCTGCGCAACCGCCCCGACACCGGTACGGAGGCACTGCTGGTAGTCCCGCTGGCCCGGTGACCCCGACTCGAAGATCGCGCTACTTCCGCGAGAGAGCGCCGGCCCTCGCCTCAGCCCCCGGCCCTCGCCTCAGCCGGGGGTGGGCGGGTGGGTGAGGAGAGCCAGGGTGAGGCCTGGCAGGGTCCAGGTTCGGTCGAGGTGGAATCGGGCCCGCAGCGGGGCTGCTCGGCTCTCGGGCAGCTGGGTCAGCGGATCGGCGTGCGCGCCCCAGACCAGCAGCCAGAGCCGATCGACAGTGGCTAGACAGCGCTCGGGCTCTGGGCACTCGGTGGCCCAGAAGTCGGCCCGGTGGGTCTGGTCGGCCACCAGCAGCACGTCGCGGGGGCGGTCGGCGCCCAGGTAGTAGGCGGTGGCCAGGTCCAGGAAGGCCCAGCCGTCCCGGGGCGCGTAGACGATGCCGTCGCCCGGTCGCTGGTGTGCGGCGATGACGCGTACCGCCGCCGGGTAGTCGACCGGGGCGCTGCGCGGCGACTCGTGGGTCCGGCGCAGCGCGGCCTGCTCCGGCGCGCCGAGCAGGCCGGCGACGGCGACGATCGCCAGCGCGGCGGCGAGCCGGAGCGGGGCCAGGGTCGCGGCCGCCAGCAGGCAGGCGAACGGAAGCACGAAGACCAGGTAACGCGGTACGAAGAGCGGCGTGAACTGTCCGGCGACGAAGAGCAGCAGCGCCGGCAGCAGCACGGTCAGCCCGAGGAGCACACCCGAGCGGCCCCGGGTGGCGACCGCGACGGCGGCCAGCCCGAAGAGCAGCCCGCCGACGACTCCGGCCCGGACCACGCTTCCGGGCAGCCCCAGCAGGTCCCCGGCTCCGGGCCGGCCGACCCAGTCGAGCTGCCGGCCCTGCTGGCTGCGGCCGAGCAGGATCAGCGGCACCAGCACCAGCACCGCCCCGCCCGCCGCGACCGCCCAGCGCACCCGTACCCCGGCCCGCCGGTGGCCGAGGGCGGCGAAGGCGTGCCCGGCGGCCAGGCTGACCGCGAACAGGTTGGCCAGGCCCGCCGCGGCGAGCGCGGCCGCGTAGCCGGCCCAGCGCGGCCACGTCGGCCGGTCCAGGGCCCGGCACAGCAGCAGGGCGGCCAGCACGGCGAGCAGGGTGGCCAGGGCGTACGGGCGGGCCTCCTGACCGTACCGGGAGGTGCTCGGCAGTACCGCGAGGAGCAGCCCGCCCAGCAGTCCGGCCCGGCGGCCGAACAGCCGCGCGCCGAGCACGGTGGTCAGCGCGGCGGCCCCGGCCATGGCGAGCGCGGAGGGCAGCCGCAGCGCGACGGTGGAGTCTCCGGCGACCGCCAGCCAGCCCTGCATCAGCAGGTAGTACGGACCGTTGACCGCGTCGATCGTGCCGATCAGCCGGAGCAGATCGTGCGGCGGGCGGGAGGCGGCGCTCCAGGTCGCCAGCTCGTCGCGCCAGAGTGGGGCGCGGTCGAGCTGTACGGCGGTGACGAGCAGGGTGGCCAGGCCGGGACAGAGCCAGCTCGCCCGGCGGAACCAACCGGGCAGGACGATCCGAGGCCGACCCGAACCGCGATCTATGATGGGCGAAGCGTGATCTGTCGCATTAGTTCCAATATTCGGAATCTTAGCGTGAAGCCGGCCACAGCGGGTCCGCCAGGCGGGATCGACGGTCGCATCGGTGGTCCGGCCCTTACGGATATGGCAGCATGACGGGTATGACCGCCGCCGTGCGCCGCTTCGCGAGGCCGGGATTCACCTCCCGCCGCCACGTGGACTACGGCCGCGTTCGCAGCGCGATCTGTCCGGCCCACTGACGCCGCCTGGACCTGTTCCGTCCCGGGCGTTGCAGTGCGCCGGCTCCCCTGACACCGCCGTCATCCGGCACCGCCGTCTCCGGCCTGTCCCGGGTTGCGGCCGTCGCTCTGCGCGTCCACCGAGTCACACCGAATTACGGAGGGCGCCGCCATGGCGGTCAGCGACACCCCGACCCGGTCCGACGTCACCAGCACACCAGCGGGCAGCAGCGCACGTGCGGCCCGACCGGCCCGTCGCCCGCGCGGCGAGGGACAGTGGGCGCTCGGGCACCGGGAGCCGCTCAACCCCAACGAGCGGACCAAGAAGGACGACAACCCGCTCAACGTACGGGCCCGAATCGAGAACATCTACGCGCGTGGGGGCTTCGCCTCGATCGACCCGCAGGACCTGCGCGGCCGGTTCCGCTGGTTGGGCCTCTACACCCAGCGCAGGGCCGGCATCGACGGCGGGCGGACCGCCGTGCTGGAGCCGCACGAACTCGAGGACGAGTACTTCATGCTCCGGGTCCGGATCGACGGCGGCCAGCTCAGCCTCGACCAGCTCCGGACCATTGCCGAGGTCTCCCAGACGTACGCCCGGGACACCGCCGACATCACCGACCGGCAGAATATCCAGCTGCACTGGGTCCGGATCGAGGACGTGCCGGAGATCTGGCGCCGGCTGGAGGCGGTCGGGTTGCAGACCACCGAGGCGTGCGGCGACTGCCCCCGGGTGGTCCTCGGCAGCCCGGTCGCCGGGATCGCCGAGGCGGAGGTGCTCGACCCGACCCCGGCACTGGACGAGATCGTCCGCCGCTACATCGGTGACCCGGCATACTCCAACCTGCCGCGCAAGTTCAAGACGTCGATCTCCTGGCTGGTCGACACGCCGTACGAGATCAACGACGTCGCCTTCCTCGGCGTCGAGCACCCGGAGCACGGCCCCGGCTTCGACCTGTGGGTCGGCGGCGGGCTGAGCACCAACCCGATGCTGGCGCAGCGGGTCGGCGTCTGGGTGCCGCTCGGCGAGGTGCCAGAGGTCTGGGCCGGGGTCACCGGGATCTTCCGGGACTACGGCTACCGCCGGCTACGGCACCGTGCCCGGCTCAAGTTCCTGGTCTCCGACTGGGGCGTGGCCAAGTTCCGCGAGGTGCTGGAGAAGGAGTACCTGGGCCGCAGCCTGCTCGACGGGCCGGCGCCGGACCTGCCGTCCAAGCCGGTCGACCACATGGGAGTGCACCGGCAGCGGGACGGCCGCTACTACGTCGGTGCCGCCCCGGTGGTCGGCCGGGTCTCCGGCACCCAGCTGGCCGAGCTGGCCGACGCCGCCGCCGAGCACGGCAGCGGCCGGGTGAGCCTCACCCCGTACCAGAAGCTGCTGGTCCTGGACGTGCCGCCGGAGCGGACCGACTCGCTGGTCGCGGCGCTGCGCCGGATCGGCCTGGATGCGTTCCCGTCGGTCTGGCGGCGCGACACCATGGCCTGCACCGGTCTCGAGTACTGCAAGCTCGCCATCGTCGAGACCAAGGCCCGGGGCGAGGAGTTGGTCGCCCGGCTGGAGGAGCGGCTGGCCGGGGCGGATCTCGGTGAGACCGGGCTGAGCATCCACCTCAACGGCTGCCCGAACGCCTGCGCCCGAACCCAGACCGCGGACATCGGTCTGAAGGGCCAACTCGTGGTCGGACCGGACGGGCGTCAGGTCGAGGGCTTCCAGGTGCACCTCGGCGGCGGCCTGGGCATGGCCCAGGGCCAGTCCGGCGGCTTCGGCCGCAAGCTGCGCGGTCTGAAGACCACCGCGGCCGAGCTTCCTGAGTACGTCGAGCGGCTCGCCCGCCGCTACCTGGACGGCCGCACCGAGGGGGAGAGCTTCGCGAACTGGGTCGTGCGAGTCGACGAGGAGGAACTGCGATGAGTGGGGAAACCCGAGCCGCACCTCTCTACTGCCCCTACTGCGGCGAGGAGGACCTGCGTCCCAACGAGGCGGCGCACGGTGCCTGGGAGTGCCGGGCCTGCGCCCGGGTTTTCACGGTGCGGTTCACCGGCCTGCTCGCCAGCGCCGTCGCGCCCGAGGGGAAGCAGTCGGCACCCGAGGGGAGGCAGTCATGAGTCCCGTTGTCGCGGCCAACCTCGGGTTGGTCAGGCTCGGCCCGGAGGTGTCGGCCGGCCCGTCCCGGCGGGACCCGGACGAGCTGCGGACGCTGGCCGAGGCGGCGAACCGCGAACTGGAGGGTGCACCGGCCCAGGAGATCGTGCGGTGGGCGGTCGGCGAGTTCGGTGACAGGTTCTGCGTCACCAGCTCGATGGCCGACGCCGTACTCGCACACCTGGTCTCCCGGGTGGCGCCCGGAGTGGACGTGGTCTTCCTCGACACCGGCCTGCACTTCCCGGAGACCCTTCGGGTACGCGACGTCGTGGCCCGGACGCTGCCGGTCAACGTACGTTCCATCCGGCCCCGGCAGACCGTCGGCCAGCAGGACGGCGAGTACGGTCCCCGGCTCTTCTCCCGGGCGCCCGACGAGTGTTGCGCGCTGCGTAAGGTGGAGCCGCTGGAGCGGGCCCTGGCCGACTACGACGCCTGGGCGGCCGGGCTGCGCCGGGACGAGTCGCCGACCCGGGCCAGGACCCCGGTGGTGGGCTTCGACCCGCGACGCGGCAAGGTCAAGGTGAATCCGATCGTCACCTGGACCCAGGCCGACGTCGACGCCTACATCTCGCGGTGGAACGTGCCGGTCAACGAGCTGTTCCGGCAGGGATACACCTCGATCGGCTGCTGGCCCTGCACCCGGCGCACGAAGGCGGGCGAGGATCCCCGGGCCGGCCGCTGGGCGATGTTCGAGAAGACCGAGTGCGGCCTGCACGTGTGACCGTCGAGGCCGCCGGAGCAGAGGTGACTCTCGCAGCTTCCGGAGCGGGCGTGGCGGTCGAGGCATCCGGAGCGTCGGTGGCCGGGTCGGCGTCGGTCCCGGTCGTGTTGGTGGCGCACGGCAGTGGCGATCCCCGGGCCGCCCGTGCCACCGGGGCGTTGGCCCGGGCGGTGGCGGCGGCCCGGCCCGGGCTGCTGGTCCGGGCCAGCTATCTCGACCACGGTCCGCCCCGGCCCGGCGCGGTACTGGCCGAGCTGGAGGCGGCCGGGCACCGGCGGGCCGTACTGGTGCCGTTGCTGCTGACCGCCGCGTACCACGGCCGGGTGGACATCCCCGCCGCGGTCGGGGCGGCCCGGGAGGCGGGGCTGCGGATGCCGGTGCGCACCGCCGAGGTACTCGGCCCGACGGCGCCGGGACTCGGCCCGACGGCGCCGGGACTCGGCCCGACGGCGCCGGGACTCGGCCCGACGGCGCCGGGAGTGGTCGACCCACGGCTGCTCACCGCGCTGCTGCGCCGGCTCGCCGAGGCGGTCGGTCCGGCGCGGCGGGGCGGCGCCGTGGAAGCGCTCAGGGACGCCGGGGTGGACGGCCTGGTGCTGGCTGCCGCCGGTACCCGGGACGCCGCCGCCCGGGGCACCGTCGTGCAGGTGGCCGAGGCGCTCGGCCGCGTGACGGGCCTGCCGGCCCGGGTCGGCTACGCCTCCGCGGCCCCGCCGACGGCCGGTACGGCGGTCGGCGCGCTGCGGGAGGCCGGTGCCCGGCGGGTGGCGGTGGCGACGTACTTCCTGGCGCCGGGTCGGCTCTGCGAGGCGGCCCTGGCGTCGGCCGGGGAGGCCGGCGCGGTGGCCCTGGCCGCCCCGTTGGGCGACGTGCCCGAGCTGGTCCAACTGGTACTCGGGCGGCTGGATGCCGCACTGGCCGTCGACCCTGGGTAGCTGCGGTAGCTCCGACGAAACCGTTACGGACAGTGGTAACAATTCCTAACGGACCGTAGTCGTCACCGATCGGTACTCCGTACGTCAGTGCCACCGGTCCGGGGTGACGCGCCTCGGTCGCCGGTAACCGTGTTCGGAATTGCGACCGGCGGATAGGAATCGTCTTCGGGTTCGGTGAGGGTGACTCGATCACCGGAATGTCGTCGATCGACTATCCGTCGTCACGACAACAGCGGAACGCATTCCGGCAACAACAGAACGTATTACGGCCGAACAGCAGAACGCCCCGGGGTGGGAACCCCAGGGCGTCCGATGCGTGGTGCGGTCGGTCAGGCAGAGTGAGCGCGCAGGACCCGGAGGCCGCCACGGCGCTTGACGGCGCGCCGCTCTTCTTCGCTCATTCCACCCCAGACTCCGGCGTCCTGACCGGACTCGAGGGCCCACTGCAGGCACTCGTCGGTCACGGAGCAACGCCGGCAGACGGCCTTGGCCTGCTCGACCTGCAGGACGGCCGGACCGGACGTTCCGATCGGAAAGAACAGCTCCGGGTCTTCGTCGCGGCAGGCAGCATGGTGGCGCCAGTCCATGGCGGCAACACTCCTCAATCTGGGTGGGCGGCAGTGCTTCGTGCTTGGTGGATCTTTTCCTATATGCGTCCGCAGTGCTGATCACGACGGGGTGCAGGCCCGTCGATTCGGCAACGCGAGAGCAGGCTTTGTGTTAGTGGGACCTGCGGGGCAGCGGTCGTTGGTCGAACGCGCCCGCGCAATCTCCCGGTAGCTCAAGTTCGCTTGTGAATACTTTCACGAACTCCCACGATGTCAAGGGTAGCGCCCCGAAAAACTCTGGGCAGGTGAGACAGGTCACGGCTCATTTGTCCGGATTTCCGTCCTCGGACGACCCCCGGTGCGCCACAGCCGAGAATCAATATAGTACAGTCCGCCCCACATTGCTGGCATTTCCGGCACCGCCCTCCTCGCTGGTTCCAGAGGTTCGCTACCGGTCGCAGTACCCCAGGGTCAGCAGATTACTCGCAGTGCGGCCGAGACGGAGGTGAATCGGACTTTGCTTCGTTCGCCGAGGTAGTCACCGTCCAGCTGGAACGCCTGGGGCTGCTCCGCGACCAGGGTGAACTCCTCCAGGTCGTGCAGTCGCAGGATCTGCCGACCACGCGGGTCCGGCCGCCGGGACAGGCTCTGCGTCACCATCCGGGTGGTGCTCGGCACCCGCAGTCGGCGCAGCGCCAACACGTCCAGGCCCAGGTCGAACGAGGCGTCCGGGTTCGGGTTGACCTCGCGGTCCCCAACGTACGTCCAGGGGGCGGTGTTCTGGATGATCACCGTGGCGAGCTCACCCTGGGTGACCTCGCCCGGCCGCTCCAGCCGGATCGCCGGGTGCCGCCGCTCCGCCCCGACCAGGTACTGGCCGACGATCGAGCGCAGGTACAGGCTCGGGGTGGAGACCCGGCCCCGTCGGCGGGCCCGCTCCACCCGGTGGATCACCGCCGCGTCCATGCCCAGCCCGGCACAGAAGGTGAAGTAGCGGTCGTCGGCGAGACCGAGACCGATGGTGCGGACCCGCCCCACCCGCAGCGCCTCCAGGATCATGCTGGTCGCCTCCGGCCACTCCCGGGGCAGCCCCAGCGCCCGGGCGAAGACGTTGGTCGACCCACCCGGTACGGCCGCGAGCGCGGGCAGGTCCTCGGCCGGCAGCCGGTCGTCGGTGGTGTGCGTGAGCCCGCCGGTCATCAGGCCGTTGACCACCTCGTTGACGGTGCCGTCGCCACCGAGCGTCACGACCAGGTCGACGCCCTGCCGGACGGCCTTTCTGGCCAGCGCGACCGCGTGTCCGCGCCGCCGGGTGTACTCGACGGTGAGGTCCACCTCGCTGCGGAGTGCGCGGACGAGAACGTCCCGACCCCGGCCCGTCGTGGTGGTGGCCTTGGGATTGACCACCAGGATGGCCCGCATGGCCGGCACTGTACCGCGAGCGGCCCGGGTATCGTGGCGGCCGTGACAAGCGACCCCGAACCGGCGCCCGGTGCACTGCGCTGGGCGGTGTGGCTGCTGCGCGCCGAGGGGATCGGGCTGGCCCTGTTGACGCTCTTCCTGGTCTACGAGTTGTTCACCGCTACCGCGGCCGACCTGCTCTCCGCGCTCCTGGTCACCCTCTTCGCGGCCGGCGGTGCGGTGGTGCTCTGGGCGCTCGGTACCGGTCTCGACCGGCGACGCCCGGCCGCCAGGGCTCCGGCGATCGTGCTGCAGCTCATGCTCCTGCCGATCGGCTACTTCATGATCATGGGCGGGCTGGCCTGGCTGGGCGGGCCACTGATCGCGCTGGGTCTGCTGGTCGTCGGCCTGCTGATCAGCACGGGCACGAACCGGGCGCTCGGGTTCGACACCGAACGGGCCTGACCGGGGCATCCGACAGGTCGAGGCCGGACCGGCCGGCCGGCACCCGCGAGCGATGCGCCGACGCGCCGATGCCCGTCACTGCGCGGGCGATGCGCCGATGCCCGTCAGGTGGTCGGCGGTGGGACAGGTGGTCGGCGGAGGTCGGCGGTGGATCAGGTGGTCCGCGGAGGGGTGGCGCCCCGGGGCTCAGACCGCGGCGGCGCGGCGGGTCAACAGCGTGATGGTGGCCCGGTCGCCGGTCACGGTCGCCGTGGCCGAGGTGGTTAGCGCGGTCAGCACCTTCCAGGCGAAGGACGACTCCGCTGGCAGCCGCGCCCCGCGGGCGGTGGGCACCGCGACCTCGACGGTGAGCGCGTCCTCGGTGACCGAGAACCGACAGTCCAGCTCCGCGTCGCGGGTCGTGACGGCCAGCAGCATGGCGCAGGCCTCGTCGACGGCGATGCGCAGATCCTCGATCTCGTCGAGGGCGAAGTGCAGGCGGGCGGCAAGGCCCGCGGTCGCGGTCCGCAGTACGCCGAGGAAGCCACCGTCGGCGGGCACGGTGAGCAGTACGACGTCGTCGCCGGTCGTCGGCGGTGTGCTCAGCGAAGTCACCAGGCCAGTCCCCCCGTCTCGGACTCTACCGGGCCGTCGCGTCGACGTACGTGCCGGCCGGATTGACTGGTCCGGCCGGCACCTCGTCGACGACGTCCCGCCGGACCGGGGGCCGGCGGGCCGGCGGAACTCACGCCTGCTTGGTCTCCCAGAAGATCTTCGCGATCTCGTCGATCTTCTGCAGCAGCTCGTCGGCCTTGGACGCGTCGGTCGTGGCCTTGGTGCCCCCGCCGCCCCCGGCCAGCTTGGTGGCCTCGTTGAACAGCTGGTGCAGTTGCGGGTACTTCTCGAAGTGCGGGGGCTTGAAGTAGTCGGTCCAGAGCACCCACAGGTGGTGCTTGACCAGCTCGGAACGCTGCTCCTTGATGATCAGGGCCCGGGTACGGAACTCGGGGTCGGTGTTCGCCGCGTACTTCTCGTCGATTGCCTTGATCGACTCGGCCTCGATCCGGGCCTGCGCCGGGTCGTAGACACCGCAGGGAAGGTCGCAGTGCGCACTGGCGACAGTGCGTGGTGTAAGGATGCGTGGAAGGCGCATGGGATCCTCCAAGGCACGTCTGTGATGATCCAGGATGACAGTACTCCTGCGGTATGTCCCCGAAGGGTCGGAGGTGAAACTCGGTGCCCACCGGCCCCTCCATTCCCGGTGCGGCGGCTGGCGGCCGATCCGGTGCTCGGCTCTTCGCGGTACTCGTGGTCGGGCCGTCGATGGTGCCGACCCTGCGGCACGGCGACGCGTTGCTGGTCCGGCGCGGCGGCCGGGCGGTCCGCACCGGTGACCTGGTGGTCGGCGTCTTCCGTACCCGGCCGGACCTGTTGGTGGTCAAACGCGCGGTACGCCCCCGCGACGGCGGCTGGGAGTTGCGCGGCGACAACGCGCTGGTGACGGACGACTCCCGGGCGTACGGCGTGGCCGACGTCCTCGGCCGGGTGGTGGCCCGCTACTGGCCCCGCCCGAGGTGGTTCCGCTACCGGTCGGTATGACCCTGCCGGGCAACCGCGTTCCCTGGCGCCACTATGCTCTGTAGTTCATACCCGGGTGACCCCCGCACCGCTGCCGGCGCTCGCCGATCTCGCGTCCAACCGGCCGCCTCTCGAATGAACCTTTTTCAACCTGAACCGCGCGGCGCTCACACACCGCGTCCGACCTTGCGCTCCGACGGACCGCAAGGGGAGGTTGAAAAAGGTTCAATGGAATGCATCGTCGCGATCCTTGGAGTCACCATGTCATCCGCCGCCGTGGACCCGTCCGATCCCGCCTTCGAACTGCACCGGGGCGGCAAGCTGGCGGTCGCCTCGACCGTCTCGCTGGCCACGCGGGAGGACCTCTCCCTCGCGTACACCCCGGGGGTGGCCCGGGTCTGCGAGGCGATCGCCGCCGACCCCGCCCTGGCGGACGACTACACCTGGGTCTCGCACACCGTCGCGGTGGTCACCGACGGGTCGGCCGTGCTGGGGCTGGGCAACATCGGCCCGCGCGCGGCGATGCCGGTGATGGAGGGCAAGGCGGTGCTCTTCAAGCAGTTCGGTGGGGTGGACGCCGTGCCGGTCTGCCTGGACACCCAGGACGTCGACGAGATCGTCGCGGTGGTGACCGCGCTGGCTCCGTCGTTCGGCGGCATCAACCTGGAGGACATCAGTGCCCCCCGGTGCTTCGAGATCGAGCGCCGGCTGGACGAGGCGCTGCCGATCCCCGTCTTCCACGACGACCAGCACGGCACCGCCGTCGTGGTGCTCGCCGCGCTGCGCAACGCCGCGACGCTGCTGAACCGCAAGCTCGGCGACCTCCGGGTGGTGGTCAGCGGTGCCGGTGCGGCCGGCGTCGCGGTGACCAGGATGCTGACGGTCGGCGGGGTGAACCCGGCCGAGATGGTGGTCTGCGACTCCCGGGGCGTTCTGCACGCGGGCCGACCGGACCTGACCCCGGCAAAGGCCGAGCTGGCCGAGCTGACCAACGCCGCCGGCCGGGTCGGCGGGATCACCGAGGCGCTCCGCGACGCGGACGTGCTGATCGGGGTCTCCGGTGGGCAGATTCCCGAGGACGCGGTGGCCGGGATGGCGCCCGGCGGTGCCGTCTTCGCGCTGGCCAACCCGACGCCCGAGGTGCATCCCGAGGTGGCCGCCCGATACGCGGCGGTGGTGGCGACCGGCCGCAGCGACTACCCGAACCAGATCAACAACGTGCTCGCCTTCCCGGGCATCTTCCGGGGCGCGCTGGCGGCCCGGGCGACCAGGGTCACCGAGGGCATGAAGGTGGCGGCAGCGGATGCGATCGCGGCGGTCGCGGTCGAGGCGGCGTGGTCGGAGGGGGAACCGCGGAGCGGCTCCGAGCCGGGGCAGCTGCGGGTCGACGCCATCGTGCCGTCGCCGCTCGACCCCCGGGTCGCGCCGGCGGTCGCCGAGGCGGTCGCCGAGGCGGCCCGCCGCGACGGCGTCGCCCACGCCTGACGGTCGGGCCGCGTTCGGATGGCCCGGCCGCGTTCGGATGGTCGGGCCGCGTTCGAATGGTCGGGCCGCGTTCGGACGGCGGAGGCGCACGTCTGACGGGTGGGGCGGCCGTTCTCGGTCGGGTGTAACGTGTCGATCATGCGTGCCGTCTACGCCTCGATGTTCGACGCCGACGATCCGCTCGCCGCGTTGGTCGTGGGGGATCGTCCCGAGCCGGCCCATCCGGAGCCGGAGTGGGTGACGGTGGAGCTGAGGGCGAGCTCGCTCAATCACCACGACATCTGGTCGCTACGCGGGGTCGGGCTGGCGGCCGACCGGCTGCCGATGATCCTCGGTTGCGATGCCGCGGGCGTCGACCCGGACGGCAACGAGGTCGTGGTGTACCCGGTGATCCCGGATCCGGCCGATCCCCGTGGGCTGTCGCTGCTCTCCGAACGGCATCCTGGAACGCTCGCCGAGCGGGTCGCGGTGCCCCGCGCCAACCTGGTGCCCAAGCCGTCCGGGCTCTCCTTCGCCGACGCAGCCTGCCTGCCGACGGCCTGGCTCACCGCGTACCGGATGCTCACCACCCGGGGACGGGTGGAGGCCGGGGAGTCGGTGCTGGTGCAGGGGGCCGGCGGCGGCGTGGCGACCGCCGCCGTGATGCTCGCGGTGGCGCTCGGCAAGCGGGTGTACGCGACCAGCCGGCACCCGGGCAAGCGGGAGCGGATCGCCGCGCTGGGCGCGACCGCGTTGGAGCCGGGAGCCCGGCTGCCGGAGCGGGTGGACGTGGTGATCGAGACGGTCGGCGCCGCTACCTTCGACCACTCGATGAAGTCGGCCGCCCCAGGCGCCCGGATCGTCGTATCCGGCGCGACCGCCGGGTACGAGCCGGCGGTCAACCTCCGCCGGGTCTTCGCGATGCAGTTGGAGATCCTCGGCTCGACCATGGGTACGCCGGCCGAGTTGGCCGATCTGCTCGGTCTGCTGGTACGACGGGGGATCCGGCCGGTGATCGACAGCACCTATCCCCTTTCGGAGGCCCGTACGGCCTTCGCCCGTCTGCTCTCCGGGGACGTGTTCGGCAAGGTGGTGCTGGACCACGCCGCGTAGGCGAGGCACTCCTCCCGGCCGGCCCTGACCTGCCGTTCCCGGGCCGAGCTGGTGTGATCACGATCCGAACACGCGCGGTGACGCGATTTGAAAATCCGGACGTTTCGCCCCTAATCAAAAGGGACGGCCGGGCAGGATAAGTACCGCGCAATGCACCGGAAAGTCGGACTAAAGCCCGACTTCAGGAAAAATAAAGGTTGGATTCCCGTCCATTCCTTCGTGTCTCCGTCGCCTTGGGGTCGGCGGGTACAGTCGTCCCGTTCCGCCCCTCTGATCGTGGACGATATGTACGGCGAAGGAGTCGGATCTTGATGAGTTTCTCTGTGGCGGGCAAGCACAATCGACAAAGACCGCCATCCCGGCGTGATCTCGGGCGCGCCTGGCGTACGCCCCGATCCCTGCTGGTGGGCTCGGCGACGCTGGGGATCATTCTCGCCGGGATCGGCGTCGCCGTCGCGAGCAGTGGCGACGGGTCGATGACCATTACCCGGAACGGGACTGTGCTGGACGGCCGCAAGATCGATGGTTACGTGCACATCAAGGCGGACGACGTAACGATCAGAAACAGCACGATCAAGTACGGTGGGGCGCACGCCGTACGGATTTTCGAGGGCTTCTCCGGGGCGCTGGTCGAGAACACCAGGATTCAGTGCACCCGACCCGAGACGAATGGTCTCGTCTTCGGCAACTATACGGCCCGCAAGGTGCGCGTGTCCGGCTGCAAGAACGGTTTCATGCACTCGCCGGAGGCGCCCGCGACGATCGTCATGTCCACCTGGAACGGGAAGCCGGTGGCCGCCGGTGACCTGCCCTCGGAGAACCGGTCGGAGCCGACCTCCGAGCCCACGACCCCGGCGCCCGAGGACTCCCCGGAGGGGACGGATGCGGCCGCCGCGACCGTGACCAGGACGGAAGCCAGTCGGGCTCCCGCCGCCCTCCCCGGCCCCGACAACACCGGCGTGCCGGCCGGCACCACCCTCCGGGCCTCGGGTTCGATCAAGGTCACCCAGGATGGCCAGGTGCTCAGCGGGCTGAACATCACCGGCTGCGTGACCGTCACCGCCAAGAACGTCGTACTTCGCAAATCCCGTATCACCTGCGACGGGATCTACTCGATTCGCACGATCAACGCCGTGAACCTGGTGGTGGAGGACGTCGAGATCAACGGCATGGGAAAGAACTCCGCGGCGGTCTGCTGTGGTGAATACACCCTGCGCCGGGTCGACATCAGCAACGTCATAGACGGGCCCCGACTCGGCAGTGAGGTGGTCGTGGAGGATTCCTGGATCCACCACCTGACCCGGGGACCGGGATCGCACAACGACACGCTCCAGACCACCGGCGCCTCGAATATCGTGATCCGGCGCAACACGCTGGAGGCGTACAACCCGGTGACCAGGGATCCGTTCAACGCCTGTCTCATGATCGGGTCGACCACCGGGCCGATCGTCTCGAATCTGGTCTTCGAGGGAAACTACTGCAACGGCGGAAACTATTCCATCGGCGTGCGCGCCGACCTCAATGCCGCCAACATCAGACTGACCGGCAATGTCTTTGGGCGAAACCACAGATATGGCGTGATAGCCCGACCTGACCAGCGTGGTATCAGCTGGGACCGGGCGACCAACCTCTACGCGGACAACCGGAGACCGGTGGTGGGTTGACCATCCCTCACGGGCGCGGCCGGTCGGGCCAGGACCGGCCGCGCCCGGCCGTCCGGGGTCCGGGAGGCCGGCACGTCGGGCGGGTGTTATCGGAGTTGACGGGCGTCCTTCAGTCAGAGTTGGTTGTCGAGCGAGGCCAGCCCGCCCCGGGTCGCCTGGGCCGGCAGCCGCCGCAGCGCCCGGTCGTCGCCGTACAGGGTCCAGCGGAGGAACTCGACGGTCGTGTCGGTGATCAGGTCGAGCGCCCGCTCGCCGCTGCCGAGCAGCCCACCGACATGATCCCCGTCCGGCAGCGTCAGCATCGCCTTGGGCCAGGGGACCCGGTCGTATGCCGCCTTGCCGGCCCGGTACGACACCACGTCGTCGCGCTGCCCGTGCACGAAGAGCTGCGGCGCGGCCGCACCGCTGAACTCGGTGCCGACGCCGAGAGCGGTGCCGGCGAGCACGATTCCGGCGTCGAGCCGGGCGTCCCGCCCAGCCGTGAAGAGCCCGATGGTGGTGACGCCGCCCGCCGAGTGCCCGGCCGCGGCCACCCGGTCGACGGCGATGCGGCCGCGCAGCGGATCGCCGGCCACGCCGTCCAGCGCCAGCACCCGGGTCAGCACGTACGACGCGTCGGCCGGCTGGTTGATCACGTCGAGCACCTGCACGTCAGACGCGCCCCGACTGGTGTGCGGATAGGTCGGCGCCACCACCACGAAGCCCACCGCCGCCCAGCGCACCAGCAGCGCCCGGTAGTCCGCCGGCCGGCCGGTCAGGCCGTGGCTGAACACCACCACCGGAAAGCGTCCGTCGGCGACCTCGGCTCCCCGGTCCACCCCGCCGCCCGGGCTCCCCTGCGCCGGATACCAGACGGTGACTGGCAGCCTGCGGTCGCCGCCACGGTTGTAGGTCAGCTCCCGCACGCCGACCGCGAATCGCCGGCTCGGTGCGACGCCGGCCGGGGGCTGGCCGGCCGGGGGCTGGCCGGCCGGGGTGGTGACGACCGGAGTCGGGCTCTCGGTCGGCGCGGGCCGGTCGGCGACCGAGCGACCGGATCCGGCGGAGCAGCCCGCCAGGATCGCGACCAGCGCCGCCGTCACCGTCGCGGCGAACATGGCACGGGCGGGAGGGGAACGTCGGGGCATGAGACAGATTCTGCCCCGCCCACCGGCCGGTCGGGCCAACCGATTCCCGGCCAGGCGTACCCGCCGGCCTCCCGGTCGGGAAGGCTCGATCGGGAAGGCTCGGTCGGAAGGTTCGGTCGGAAGGCTCGGTCGGGAAGGCTCAGCGGGCGTGCCTCGGTCGGGAGGCTCCACCGGAAAGGCTCAGCCGAGAGGTCTCAGCCGAGAGGTCTCGGTCGAGAGGTCTCGGTCGAGACGGTCGGCGAAGACGGTGACCTCGGAGCTGGCGCTGGTCGGGAGGTGGCGCCGGGCCTGGGTGTCGCCGTAGAGCGTCCAGCGCAGGAACTCCGTCGTCACGGCCAGGGTCTGGGCGAAGCCGCGCCGGCCCGGGACAAGATACTCGCCGTGACCCCCGCCGCGTACCGTGAGGAACGCCTTCGGCCACGGCACCCGGCGGAAGGCGTCCCGACCGCGGCTCACCGGCACCACCCGGTCGGCGTCGCCGTGCACGAAGAGCAGCGGCGCCGCCGGCCCGCCGAAGGCGGTCCCGGGCATGCCGGCGCCGCCGATCACGATTCCGCCACGCAGCCGCGCCGAATGCCCCGGCGCGAACAGGCCGGCGGTGGTGTAGCCGCCGGCCGAATGGCCGACCGCGCCGATCCGGGTCACCGCGAGACGCCCGGCGAACCGGTCACCGGAGGCCCGGTCCAGCCGGGTGAGGTACCGGATCACCCGCCGGGCGTCACCCGGCTGGCGGCGGATGTCCCCCCGGTCGAACCGGCGTGCCGCGCGCTTCGTGTGCGGGTAGGCCGGGGCGGCGACCACGAAACCGGCGGCGGCCCACCGGGTGGTCAGCGGGGCGTGCAGCTCGGGCAGGCTGTGCAGGCCGTGGCTGAACAACACGATCGGAAACCGGCCAGCCGCGACCGGGGCGTCCCGGCGGGGCGCGGCCGGCCCGGCACCGGAACTGCGCGGGCTGTCGTCCCGGGCCGGATACCAGACGGTGACCCGGAGCGGGCGGGCGGTGCCGCGACCGAGGTCGAACGTGCGCACGCCGACCGCGTACGTTCGGTCCGGGGCGAAACCGGGCGGTGCCGCGGGAGCCGGAGCGGCCACCACCCACCCGCTGGCAACGAGCGCGATCGGCAGCAGCAGGACGAAGAGCCCCGAGACCCTGAAGTGCACGCGCACAGCCTCGACGCTAAACGGCGGAACGCCGTACGAGGCCAACTTTCCGGTCCTCGTGCGGCGCCCACCCGGACGGTTCGTCCCACCGCCCGCCCCCGATCTGCCGTCGCGCGACGATCCGCGGCGCGTCGGCTCAGCGCGTCGCCGGCCCCATCCCGACGGGCACGCCCTGCGGCAGCCCACCCGACGGGACCTCGTCGGGGGAGAGCCGGGGCAACCAGCCCAGCCACGGGGGCAGGTACCAGTTCCGCTCCCCGAGCAGCACCATCACCGAGGGCAGCAGTACCGCCCGGACGATGGTGGCGTCGATCAGCACCGCGACGGCCAGGCCGAAGCCGAGTTCCTTCATCGACACCAACGTCCCGGTGGTGAAGAGGGCGAAGACCGCGACCATCACCATGGCGGCGCTGGTGATCACCCCGGCGGTGCCCCGGATGCCCCGGGAGACCGCCAGCTTGCTCGGCCAGCCCCGGTCGTGCCCCTCCCGGATCCGGCTGAGCACGAAGACGTGGTAGTCCATGGACAAGCCGAACAGGATCACGAAGAGGAACAGCGGCACCCAGTTGGTGATCGCGCCGACCGACTCGAAGCCGAGCAGCGCCTCCCCCCAGCCGTGCTGGAAGACCAGCACCAGCAGCCCGTACGCGGCGGCCACCGAGAGCAGGTTGAGCACGATCGCGGTCACCGCCACCACCAGCGACCGGAACGACACCAGCATCAGCAGGAACGCCAGCCCCAAGACGAACCCGAACACCAGCGGCACGCTGCGGCCCATCGCCGCGTTGAAGTCGACCGAGTCGGCGGCCCGGCCGGTCACCAGTACCTCGGCTCCGTCCACGCCCTGCACGGTGCGTGGGACGACCTGTTCACGCAGGGTGCGTACCGCCGCTTCGGAGGCGGCGTCGACGCCGGAGCCGGCCAGCCCCACCCGGACCAGCGCGACCGTCCGGTCCGGGTTGACCTCGACGCTGACCGGCTCGTGCAGCACCCCGGTGGCCAGGGCCCGGGTCTTCAGTTCGTCGATCGCGGCGGTCAGCGCCGGGGTGGTCACGTCGTCCGCCTTGATCGCCACCACCGCCGGCTCGGCGCCGCCGGGGAAGGCGGCGTTGACCCGGAGGAAAGCGCTCAGTGCCGGCGCCGGGTTCTTCAGCACCGTGATGTTCTCCTCGGCGGTCCGCATCCCGAGCAGTGGCACGGCCAGGGCCAGCAGGGTGACGGCGGCAAGTACGGCGGAGATCCCGGGCCGGCGCAGCACCACGTTCATGGTGGTGCGCCAGAACCGGCCGCTCGACTGCCGGCGGTAGAGCCCGGGTACCCGGCCCAGGTCGACCCGGTCGCCGAGCTTGCTCAGCACCGCCGGCAGTACCGTGAGCGATCCGACGGCGGCGGTGGCGACCACCAGGATCGTCCCGGTGGCCAGGCTGATGAAGGTGGTGTCCTGGGTCAGGAACATTCCGGACATCGCAATGATCACGGTCAGTGCCGAGATCAGCACCGACCGTCCCGAGGTGGCGGCGGCGATCGCCAGCGCCTGCTCGGCACTGGCGCCCCGGGCCCGCTCGTCCCGCTCCCGCCGCAGGTAGAACAGGCAGTAGTCCACCCCGACCGCGAGCCCCATCAGCAGCATCAGGTGCATGGTGGTGTCGACCGCCGGTGCGAACCGGCTGGCCGCGGCGAGCAGCCCGAGCGAGGCCAGGAACGCGGTCAGGGCCAGCCCCATCGGCAGCACGGCGGCGAGCAGCGCCCCGAACGCCACCAGCAGGATGCCCAGGGTCACCGGGATGGAGAGCATCGACAGCCGGTGCATGTCGGCGTCCAGGGTCCGGCCGATCGCCTCGCCGATGCTGGCCCCACCGGTCTGCGCCACGTACAACCCGGGATGGTCGCGTTGCACGGCGGCGACCGCTTCGCGTACCGGCCCGACCCGGTCGGCGGCGCCGTCGGCCGGCCCGGTCAGGTCGAAGGTGACGAGTACGGCGTGCCGGTCGGCGGAGACCGCGTCCGACCGTACGTCGAGGACCTGGTTGGTGCCTTCGACGGCAGCGACCGTGTCGGCGACCGCGGCCCGGAAGGCGGGATCCTCCGCGACCAGACTGTCGCTTTCGATCAATACCATCTCGGCGGCCCGGTCGGGGAAGCCGGCGGCGGCGATGATCTCGTCCGCCCGGCGGGAGTCGCCGTGCCCGTACTCGCTGTCCTTCGCCTCGACCGTGCCGACGACGGCGCTGAGCGCGGTCGCCGCGATCACGAACAGCAGCCATGCGAGGACGGCGAAGCCCCGGTGCCGGGTGCTCCAGCCGGCGATTCTCGCGGCCAGGTTTCCCTTGCGGGAACTCGCCGGAGCTGCGGCGGTGCCGGTGGCCGGCGGTGGCAGAGTGGTCGACGTGGTCATGCCCTGACGCTATGAGCCGGACCGGTCGGGTTCGATCCGGCGAGCACCCAGGTCAGGGGTAGGGCGGCCACGCCGGGCGAGGTAGGGCAGGCCCGACCGTGCCCCGGTTCGCTATCGTGCTCCGCATGGCTGATCAGCACCCCGACCCGAGCGGCAACACCGAGGCGTTCCGGGCCTTCGCGCACTCTCCCGAATCGTCGGCCGCCGAGCCGCCGTCCAGGCTGCCGCTGATCGTCGGGATCGCGGTCGTGGTCGTCGTGCTGGCCGCGCTGGTCGGCTGGCTGGCGTTCGACTGAGCTGCCTGTTGGTCGGTTGGCTGGCGCTCAGCCGAACTGCCTGTTGGGGCTTTCAGGGAAAGAGTGCCTTGACCCGGCGCCGGAAGGCACTCTTTCCCTGAAGTAGCACGATCTCCAGGTGGGTCGTCGCTGTCCTGCTGAGAGGTCACCGGCGCGGCGAGTGCTCAGGCGCCGAGGTGTCCTCCGTCGCTCGCGCCGAACAGCGGCTCGGCGAGCCGGCGAGCGAGGTCGTCCGGCACGTGCCAGGTCTGGCGACGTCGCTCAACGTCTTCTCCGCTCGGGTTACTGGAATCCGCTCGGGTTACTGGAGGTAGCTCCTGGCGTCGGTCAAGACCCGACACCTCCCGTACGAGAATGAGAGTTCTCGAACCTCGACGATCCCGGTCACCCGAACCTCTCGCCCTGGTAGCGGTGAGGCCGGAAGCACATGGCGCGTGACGACAACGCCGACTCTCCGGTGCCTGACCTGAAACCAGGGTAGGCCGTCAGAGGTCGTCCTCGTCGTCGAGTCGGGCCAGCCAGGTGGCGAACCGGTCGACCGGCGTCTCGAACTCCGGGTGCAGGTCGACGAAGTCGCGCAGCCGCGCGCCGAGCCACTCCAGGGTGACCGTCTCGGTGCCCCGGCGATCGACGAGTTCCTCGATGCCTCGGTCGGTGAAGTACACGGCGTCCTCTCTCGACGGTGTTGCAAGGAAGGGCCCCTGCATATCGTTTTCTGCTGTAGCGGGGGCCCTTCCTTACCTACTTCAGGGGCGGGGCAGGGCCGCCTCGATCAGCGCGGCCTGCTCGACATCGTGCATCTTCGCCGAGCCGACCGCCGGGGCGGCCGCCGCCGGCCGGGAGATCCGGCGCAGGCGTACCCCCTCCAGGTGCTCCAGCAGGTTGAGCGCGACGAACGACCAGGCGCCCTGGTTGGCCGGCTCCTCCTGGACCCAGGCGAAGTCCTCGGCGTTCGGGTACTGCGCCAGCGCGGCCCGGACCTCCTCGACCGGCAGCGGGTAGAGCTGCTCCATCCGGACGATCGCGGTGTCGGTGATGCCCCGCTCGGTGCGGGCCTGGAGCAGGTCGTAGTAGACCTTGCCGGAGCAGAGCAGCACCCGCTTGACCGCCTCCGGCGTGATGCCCGAGCTGTCGGTCAGCACCGGCTGGAAGGTGCCGGTGGTGAAGTCCTGCACGCTGGAGACGCAGAGCTTGTGCCGGAGCAGGGACTTCGGGGTGAAGACCACCAGCGGCTTGCGCTTCGGTGAGAGCGCCTGCCGGCGCAGCAGGTGGAAGTAGTTCGCCGGGGTGCTCGGGATGGCGATCCGCATGTTGTCCTCGGCGCAGAGCTGGAGGAACCGCTCCGGCCGACCGGAGGTGTGGTCCGGGCCCTGGCCCTCGTGGCCGTGCGGCAGCAGCAGCGTCACCGCCGACTGCTGGGCCCACTTCACCTCGCCGGACGAGATGAACTCGTCGACCACCGTCTGCGCGCCGTTGGCGAAGTCGCCGAACTGCGCCTCCCAGAGCACCAGGGCCTCGGTGTTCTCCACGGAGTAGCCGTACTCGAAGCCCATCGCGGCGTACTCGCTGAGCAGGGAGTCGTGCACGAAGAACCGGGCCCGGTCCCCGGCCAGGGTGGCCAGCGGGGTGTGCTCGACTCCGGTCCGGGAGTCCACGATGACGGCGTGCCGCTGCACGAAGGTGCCCCGCCGGGAGTCCTGGCCGGCGAGCCGGACCGTGATCCCGTCCTGGACGAGGGTGCCGAACGCGATGATCTCGCCGAGACCCCAGTCGATGTTGCCGGACTCGGTCATCTTGGCCCGCCGTTCCAGCAGTTGCTGGATCCGCTTGTGCGGGGTGAAACCGTCGGGCAGCGAGGTGTGTGCCGTGCCGACCGCGCGCAGCGCGGGGACGGTGGTGGCGGTCTCCACCGGCGGCTCGGGCTCCGGCTGACGGCGGGGTCGGCTGGCCGGCCGGGCCGACGAGGCGGCGTCCCGGGTGGCCTTGAAGACCCGCTCCAGCTGGGCCTGGAAGTCGCGTAGCAGCTCCTCCGCGTCCTCCACGGTGATGTCACCGCGCCCGATCAGCTCCTCGGTGTAGAGCTTCCGGACCGACCGCTTCGAGTCGATGATCTTGTACATCAACGGGTTGGACATCGCCGGGTCGTCGCCCTCGTTGTGCCCGCGCCGCCGGTAGCAGACCATGTCGATCACGACGTCCTTGTTGAACGCCTGCCGGTACTCGAAGGCCAGCCGGGCCACCCGGACCACGGCCTCCGGGTCGTCGCCGTTCACGTGGAAGATCGGCGCCTGGATCATCCGGGCCACGTCGGTGCTGTAGAGGCTGGAGCGCGAGTATTCCGGGGCGGTGGTGAAGCCGACCTGGTTGTTCACCACCACGTGCACGGTGCCGCCGGTGCGGTAGCCGCGCAGCTGCGACAGGTTGAGCGTCTCGGCGACCACGCCCTGACCGGCGAAGGCCGCGTCGCCGTGCACCGCCACCGGCAGCACGGTGTAGCCCTCCAGCTTGAGGTCTATCCGGTCCTGCTTGGCCCGGACTATCCCCTCCATCACCGGGTCGACCGCCTCCAGATGGGACGGGTTGGCGGTCACCGACACCTTGATCGAGTGCGCGCCGTCCGGCGTGGTGAACTTACCGGCCTGGCCCAGGTGGTACTTCACGTCGCCGGAGCCCTGCGTCGAGCGCGGGTCGAGGTGCCCCTCGAACTCCGAGAAGATCTTCTCGTACGGCTTGCCGACGATGTTGGCGAGCACGTTCAGCCGGCCCCGGTGGGCCATCCCGATCACGACCTCGTCGAGGTCGTTCTCGGCGGCCGACTCCAGCACCTCGCCGAGGAGCGGGATCAGCGACTCGCCGCCCTCCAGGGAGAAGCGCTTCTGGCCGACGTACTTGGTCTGCAGGAAGGTCTCGAACGCCTCGGCCGCGTTGAGCCGGTTCAGCACGTGCTTCTGCTCGTCCGGCGCCGGCTTGGTGTACTTGCGCTCTATCCGTTCCTGGATCCAGCGCCGCTCCTCCGGGTCCTGGATGTGCATGTACTCCACGCCGACCCGGCGGCAGTACGAGTCGCGGAGCACCCCGAGAACCTCGCGCAGCTTCATCTTCTGCTTGCCGGCGAAGCCGCCGACCGGGAAGGTGCGGTCCAGGTCCCACAGGGTCAGGCCGTGCTGGAGTACGTCGAGGTCCGGGTGCTTACGGATCTTGAACTCCAGCGGATCGGTGTCCGCCATCAGGTGTCCACGGACCCGGTAGGCGTGGATGATCTCGATCACCCGGGCGGTCTTGTCGATCTGCCCGTCGGAGTTGACCGCCACGTCCCGCATCCAGCGCACCGGCTCGTAGGGGATGCGCAGCGAGGTGAAGATCTCGTCGTAGAAGCCGTGCTCGCCGAGGATCAGCTCGTGGATGGTCTTCAGGAACTCGCCGGACTGCGCGCCCTGGATGATCCGGTGGTCGTAGGTGCTGGTCAGCGTGATGATCTTGCTGACCGCCAGCTCGGCGAGGGTCTCCTCGGACATCCCCTGGTACGGCGCCGGGTACTCCATCGCGCCGACCCCGATGATGGTGCCCTGGCCGACCATCAGCCTCGGCTGGGAGTGCACGGTGCCGATCCCGCCCGGGTTGGTCAGCGAGATCGTCGTGCCGCCGTAGTCCTCCATGGTCAGCTCGTTGCGGCGGGCCCGCCGGACGATGTCCTCGTACGCCTGCCAGAACTGCCGGAAGTCCATCCCCTCGCCGGCCTTGATCGACGGCACCACCAGGGTGCGCGAGCCGTCCGGCTTGGCCAGGTCGATCGCGATGCCCAGGTTGACGTGCTCCGGCGTGACCAGCGCCGGCCTGCCGTCGACCTCGGCGAAGGAGTTGTTCATCTCCGGGTGCTTGGCGAGCGCCTTGATCAGGGCGTACCCGATCAGGTGGGTGAAGCTGACCTTGCCGCCCCGGCCGCGCGCGAGGTGGTTGTTGATGACGATCCGGTTGTCCACCAGCAGCTTGGCCGGGATCGCGCGGACGCTGGTCGCGGTCGGCACCGCCAGCGAGGCGTCCATGTTCTGCACGATCCGGGCGGCGACGCCGCGCAGCGGGGTGCTCTGGGGGCCGGCGGGTCGGGTCGGGCCGCCCTTGCCGTCGGTGCTCGGCGCGGCCGGCTTGCCGGCGGCCTTCTGCGGGCTCGTGGCCGGCTTCGACGAGGTGCTCAGGGCTGGCTTCGACGCACTCGTGGCCGACTTCGATGGGCTCGGGGCCGGCTTCGCGGTGGCGGCCTTGCCGTCCGGCTTCGCGGCCTTGCCGTCCGGCGTCGTCGGGGTACCGCGCTTGGCCGGTGCCGGGGTGGCGGGCGCGGTCTCGGTCTTCGCGCCGGTGCGGGTGGGCGCGGCCGGCTTCTGGATGGTCGTGCCCCCCTTGGCGCCGCCGGTCACCCCGGCGTCACTGGTGCCACCACCGTCCGGGCCGGACGGCCCGGCCGTGGGTCGGTAGTCGGCGAAGAAGTCGTGCCAGGCTGAATCGACGCTGGCGGGGTCGGCGAGGTAGCGCTGGTACATCTCCTCGACGATCCACTCATTGGGACCGAACCCCGCCAGTGGATTTTCCTGCGAAGTCTGCTGGGTCGACACGGCCGGTAATCGCCTCTTTCACGCGGGTTGTGTGTCACGCGGTCGCCTGCCCGCCCGGTCCGGGGGGCTGGGTCGAAAGACGGGTCCAAGGCTACGCCGTGCGGTAACCGACAGCATTGTCGCATCAGACCCGTGTCGCGTTTCACAGCTTTTGCGAGTTGTTGGCCGTTCGGTACCAAGGTACTCGGGTGACGGGGGCCACCAATCCGCCCCGCCCGAGGAGAAACCCGGCCGGGGCTGGTGGCCCCGACCGGGTTTCTCCGACACCCGGCCCACCTCGTCACTGAGGGTCAGGAGACGTCCCGCTTGCGCATGATCAAGGTGCCGATGGTGCCGGTCACCACGGCGTACGCGACCATGACCGCCGCTCCCGCCCAGCGGGGCGGGCTGCCCGGCAGGTCGGTGCCGGTCGCCATCAGTTGCGAGGCGAGCGACGGGACGATCAACTGAAGGTTGTTGATCCAGTCACCGAACCGCTCGGCCAGGATCGCCAGTACGATGATCGCCCCGATGTAGCCGGCGAGGTAGACCAGCAGCGCGGTGACGGTGGCACCGATCTGGCTGCGGATCAGCACCCCGAACCCGATCCCGAAGACGGCCCAGAGCAGGTATGCCAGCCCGTTCAGGCCGATCGCCTGCCAGATCGCGCCCTCGCCGAGCTGGCTCGACACGTCCAGGCTGCTCAGGATCAGTGGGCCGAAGATCAGGTTCAGCCCGGTGGTGATCACCCAGAAGATCACCCCGAGGATGCCGGCGGCGACCAGCTTCGCCAGCACCACGGCGGTGCGGTGCGGCGTGGTGAGGAAGGTGGTCGTGGCGGTCTGGTGGAAGAACTCGTTCGTCACCACCAGTACACCGAGCAGCATCACGATCAGCACGCCGAAGAACTGGCCGTTGGTGTAGAGGTTGGCCGCGACGTTGACGTGCTCACCGGCCGCCTGGAACTGCGCGTTCTGCTGGTCGGCCTCGGGTACGCCGACGCGGTCCGGGTCGAGCACCGCCTGGGACTGGAAATAGTTGATCATCAGGGTGAGGCCCCAGAGGGGCAGCGTGATGAGGCCGAAGACCCACCAGGTGTTCGTCGTACGGATCTTCAGCAGCTCGGACCGGACCAGGTTCATCGGATCCCCGCCTTTCCGGCCGTCAGCTCCAGGAAGACCCCTTCGAGGTCGGGCCGTTCCGTGGTCAGCTCGTGCAGCTCGACCTTTGCCGCCAGCGCGGCCCGGCCCACCGCCGGGGCGTCCGTGCCCTCGACCAGCAGCACGCCGTCCTCGCCCCGGGTCACCTGGACACCGTTCCCGGTCAGCGCCGTGGTCAGCTCGTCGCTCTGCGGAGTCCGCACGCGAACCCGGCCGGTCTGCGCCATCGAGCCGACGACCTCGTCGACCCGGCCCTGCCGGACCAGCTTGCCGGCCGCGATGATCACCACGTCGTCGGCGAGCAGTTGCATCTCGGAGAGCAGGTGACTGGAGACCAGCACCGTACGTCCCTCGGCGGCGAGCGCCTTGAGGAAGCCGCGCATCCACCGGATGCCCTCCGGGTCGAGCCCGTTCGCGGGCTCGTCCAGGATCAGCACCCGGGGGTCGCCGAGCATCGCGGCGGCGATGCCGAGCCGCTGCTTCATGCCCAGCGAGTAGCCCTTGAACTTCCGCTTGGCCGCCGGGGTGAGCCCCACCAGCGCCAGCGCCTCGTCGGCCCGCTGCTTCGGCAGCCCGGCCGCCGCGCAGATCACCCGCAGGTGGTTGACCCCGGTGCGGCCCTTGTGTGCGCTCGACGCCTCCAGCACCGCGCCGACGTACTGGAGCGGCTGCGGCAGGTCGGCGTAGCGGTTGCCGCCGATCGTCGCGCCGCCCGCCGTCGGCGTGACAAGGTTGAGCAGCATCCGCAGCGTGGTGGTCTTGCCGGCACCGTTCGGTCCCAGGAAGCCGGTCACCCGGCCGGGCTCGACGGTGAACGACAGGTTGTCGACCGCCCGGACATTGCGATAGACCTTCGTAAGACCGGAGACCACAATCTGGCCAGCTCCGGTCGTTGGGCTCAGCCGCCCGTCGGACATCTCTCTCCCTCCGTGAGGCGCGGCCGTACCGGCCACGCCGTCACCCAGCGTTGACATTGTGGGTCACGCGGTCAATCGGGATGATTGCGTAACGCGTTGTCATACCTGGGCAGGACCCCGTCCTCCCACAGCACGAGCCGCGCGGCATCCGGGGAGGAGGGGCGAAATTTACCAGCTCGGGCGAGCTGCCGGGGGATGGCGCGCGAAGTCTGCCGAGCCATACCACGTCCCGTTCACGGGATCGACACGCCACCGGCCGACGGTCGACCCCGCCGGGGCCTACACGTACCGCGACGAAGCCGAGCCGCCCGGCGGCGCTGCCGCCCCCGGAGGGAACGTTTAGGAAACGCGATGTATCGCGTTATCGTGGCGGGACGCACGTCCTGCCGTCCGTGCCGGCGCCTCGCGCCGGCCGGACCGGCCTGCACCAGGGGGTCGCCATGCCGAGCTGGACCATCAACGGACCGCGCCGGCTGAGCCACAGCACCGTGGATGCCCGGCAGTCGGCGGAGTGAGGACGAGATGACGGTGGTGGTGTTCGGCCACGGCCGGCTCCGGCTCTACCTGCTCAAGCTTCTCGACGACGGGCCCAAGCACGGCTACGAGCTGATCCGGCTGCTGGAGGAGCGCTTCCTCGGCCTTTACGCGCCCAGCGCCGGCACCATCTATCCCCGCCTGGCCCGGCTGGAGGCCGAGGGACTGGTGACGCACGACGCCGTCGGCGGCCGGAAGGTCTACCAGATCACCGACGCCGGCCGGGCCGAGCTGCGGCAGCGGGCCGACGAGGTGACCAGCCTGGAGTCGGAGATCCGCGCCGCGGTCTCCGACCTCACCAAGCTGGCCGGTGAGATCCGGTCCGAGGTGCGCGGCACCGTGCGGGACCTGAAGGAGGAGCTGCGGGCCGCCGTCCGAAAGAGCCGCCAGGGTCCCCGGAGGTCCGCTCCGGGCCCGGCGTTCCCGGACCCGGCGCCGGAGGCCGGGGCCGCCGGTGGCGGTTGGGCGGCCGGACAGCGTGCCTGGGAGCAGGCTCCGGAGGGCTGGTCGACGGGAGCCGGTGCCGAGGAGCGGCCGCCCGGCGAGCGGTCGGCGCCCCGGGGGGACGATCCGGGGGACGAGTTCGACCGGCAGTTGCTGCTCTTCGTGACCGAGGTACGGGCGCTGGCCCGCAGTGGCCGGTTCACCGAGGCCCAGCTGCGTACCGCCGCCCGGGTGTTGCAGGGGACGCTGGACGGGCTGCGCCGGCTGCTGCGCTGAGAGACCGTGGGCTTCCCCGGGGCCGCTCCGCCGAGCCGTCGGGCGCTCTCAGAAAACTTTCAGGGGATGTTCAGCCCCGGCGCAGCGGGGACGCGGATGATGGTCAGATGGCAGCGACACCGCAGACCGAGGCACGGCTTCTCGTCGTCGAGGACGACCCGAACATTCTCGAGCTGCTCTCCGCCAGCCTGCGATTCGCCGGCTTCGACGTGGCCACCGCCACCAGTGGGAGCGCGGCGGTCAGCGCGGCGAAGGAGCGCCGACCCGACCTGGTCGTGCTCGACGTCATGCTGCCCGACCTCGACGGCTTCGAGGTCATCCGGCTGCTCCGCGAGGGCGGCACCCGTACCCCGGTGGTCTTCCTGACCGCCCGGGACGCGACCGACGACAAGATCCGTGGGCTGACCCTGGGCGGCGACGACTACGTCACCAAGCCGTTCAGCCTGGAGGAGTTGACCGCCCGGATCCGGGCGGTGCTGCGGCGTACCGCCACCGGCGAACACGCGCCGTCCCGGCTCACCTTCGCCGACCTGGAACTGGACGAGGAGACCCACGAGGTGCACCGGGCCGGCAAGCGGGTGCAGCTCTCGCCGACCGAGTTCAAGCTGCTGCGCTACCTGATGCTCAACGCCAATCGGGTGCTGTCCAAGGCACAGATCCTGGACCACGTCTGGAACTACGACTTCCGGGGTGATGACAACATCGTCGAGTCCTACATCTCCTACCTGCGGCGCAAGATCGACACCACCCAGCCCCGGCTGATCCACACCCTGCGCGGCGTCGGGTACGTGCTCCGCAAGCCGGCGGCGTGAATGTCGCCCTGCCGCTGAAGGGGCGGCTCCGCGCCACGCCGCTGCGGGTCAAGCTCGTCGCCGCCGTCCTCGTCCTGGTCGCCGCCGCGCTGGTGGTGATCAGCGTGATGACCGCCTTCTTCCTCCGCAGTTACCTGGTCGGCCGGATCGACAACCAGTTGGCGAACTTCGCCCGCAACACGAACGCGACGGAGGTCCAGCGGCTCTACGACGTCGTGGCGGCCGGCCGCGGCGCGCTGCCGACCGACTACCTGATCGTGCGGGCCGACCGGGAGGTCGGGATCTTCAACCCGCTCTACGACCGGACGCTGAACGAGAGCAACCTGCCGGCCGCACTCGACGACGCCAACTGGTACGAGCGGCACGCCGGCGGGGACTTCTTCACCGTCTCGTCGAGCGACCACCGGTTCCGCTGGCGGATGATGGTCGTGCAGTGGCCGAGCGGCACCTACCTGGCGGTCGGGCAGCACCTCACCGACGTCGACCTGGCGGTCAAGGAACTGATCTGGATCGACGTACTGGTCGGCGGCTCGGTGTTGATCACGCTCGCCGCGGCCGGGGCGGCGATAGTGCGTACCAGTCTGAAACCACTCGTGGAGATCGAACGGACCACGGCGGCCATCGCCGGCGGCGACCTCTCCAGACGGGTGCCGGACCCGGAGCCCGGTGAGGCGGAGGCGAAAACCGAACTCGGCCGGCTGTCCCGGGCGCTGAACACGATGCTCAGCCAGATCGAGGTGGCCTTCACCGCGCGGGCCGCCTCGGAGACGGCCGCCCGGGCGGCCGAGGCGAACGCCCGCAGCGCGGCTACCGCCGCCCGGCACGCCGCCCTCGCCGCCCAGGCGTCCGAGTCCCGGGCGCTGCGCTCGGAGGAGCGGATGCGACAGTTCATCGCGGACGCCTCACACGAACTGCGTACCCCGCTCACCACCATCCGCGGGTTCGCCGAGCTCTACCGGCAGGGTGCCGCCGGCTCGCCCGAGGAGACCGCCCGGCTGATCCGCCGGATCGAGGACGAGGCGGCCCGGATGGGCCTGCTGGTCGAGGATCTGCTTCTGCTGGCCCGGCTCGACCGGGAACGGCCGCTGACCCTGGTGCCGGTGGAGTTGCCGGTGCTGGCCAGCGACGCGGTGCAGGCGGCCAAGGTGGTCGCGCCGGACCGCTCCATCAGCCTGGAGATCGAGCCCGGCGCCGGCTCGCTGGTGGTACTCGGCGACGACGCCCGGCTGCGGCAGGTGCTCGGCAACCTGATGACCAACGCGCTCACGCACACCTTGCCGGAGGCGGCGGTGACGCTGCGGCTGCGGGCCGACGGGGACGACGCGGTGGTCGAGGTCGCCGACACCGGCCCGGGGCTCTCGGCGGAACAGGCCGAACGGGTCTTCGAGCGGTTCTACCGGGCGGACGCCGCGCGGACCCGTCACGCTGGCGGCGGGGTCAGCACCGGCCTTGGCCTGGCCATCGTCGCCGCCCTGGTCGCGGGGCATAACGGCAGCGTCGAGGTGGTTGAAACCCCGGGTGGCGGAGCGACCTTCCGGGTCCGGCTGCCGCGTGCACCCGCGGTCCCGGAGGAACCGGGGATTGCCGAATCAATCGACGTAGAGTGATTCTCAGCCAATATCCAGGCGCGCTCCAGGTACGTCGCAGAGCGAGGGGGCAAGGTAGGGACATGAGCGACTTCGAGACCGACCCGCAGCGGCGGCCGGTTACCGCCGACCGCGAGCACAGGCAACCCACTGCCGAGCTGCCGCGCGACGACCGCGGGCAGTCCGACTCCGACGCCTCGACCGCCAACTTCGCCGCGACCGGTGCCTCGGACGGCGCCCCGTCCGGCGACCGGTCCGAGCCGGCGACCGCCGTACAGTCCACCGCCGACCCGTACGCCGGCCGGGCGTACGAAGCGTCGGGGCCGACCGCCGAGCAGCCGCAGAGCGGGGTGCCCGCCTCCGGCCAGCCGTACCCGGGTGCGCCAATCCCCGGGCAGCCGTACGCCGCGCCCGCCTCCGGGCAGCCCTACGGTGGCAGCCCGGCCTCCGGACAGCCCTACGGCGGCAACCCGTACGCCGCCGCCCCCGGACAGCCCTACGGCACCGGCCCGTACGGCACACCGCCCGCCTCCGGTCAGCCGTACAGTCTCCCCCCGACCGACCGGCCCGCTTCCGGACCGGTCGGCGGCGGCCCCTGGCATGCACCGGCCGGCGGCCAGCCCCGGTCGCCCTGGGCGCCGGGGCACCCCGGTGCCGGGGCTCCGCCCCAGCCGCCGCACCCCGGCGGTCCGGTGCCGCCCTGGGCCAACCCGGGCGCACCCGCACCGGGGTCCCCCCGGCCCCGGGCCGGCCGGGTGGTGGCGGCCGGAGTGGCCGCGTTGGCCCTGATGGTCGGCTCCGGGATCGCCGGCGGGGCCATCGCGACGGCGCTGGACGACTCGCCGTCGGTGACCAACCGGACCTACTCGGCGGCGCCGGTGATCAACTCGGCCGACCTGCCCAGGATCGCCGCCCAGGTGCAGGACAGCGTGGTGTCGATCAGCACCAGCAGCACCGAGGGCTCGGGCGTGGTGATGAGCGCCGACGGCTTCGTGCTGACCAACAACCACGTGGTGGCCAACGCCGACGGCGGCGCCGTCCGGGTGTTCTTCGCCGACGGCAGGAACGCCGACGCGAAGGTGATCGGCACCGACCCGAAGACCGACCTCGCCGTGGTTAAGGCCGAGGGGGTCTCCGGGCTGACGCCCGCCAAGTTCGGCGACAGCGACGCGATGCAGATCGGCGACCAGGTCCTGGCGCTGGGCAGCCCGCTCGGCCTGCAGGGCTCGGTGACCGCCGGCATCATCAGCGCCCGCGACCGGACCATCCGGGCCGGTGACGGGGGTGGCCAGCAGAATCCGTTCGAGCAGCAGCGTCGCGGAGTCAGCTCGATCTCCGGCCTGTTGCAGACCGACGCCCCGATCAACCCCGGCAACTCCGGCGGCGCGCTGGTGAACACGAGGGCGGAGGTGATCGGCATCAACACCGCGATCCTCACCGCCGGACAGGGCAGCGGCAACATCGGCGTCGGCTTCGCCATCCCGAGCAACAAGGCCCGGGCGATCGCCGAGGCGCTCCAGCGCGGCGAGAAGGTCAGCCACCCGTCGCTCGGGGTCCAGGTGACTCCGGCGGAGAACGGCGGGGCGCTGATCAGCGGCGTCGTGCCGGGCAGCCCGGCCGCCAAGGCCGGCCTCCAGCAGGGCGACGTGGTCACCCAGTTCGGCGACAAGAAGATCGGCGACGCCGACGACCTGGTCGGTGCCGTACAGGCCGGCAAGGTGGGTGACCAGGTGCAGGTGACGTACACCCGGAACGGGGTCGAAAAGACGGCAACCGTGACGCTTGCCGAAACGTCCTAAAGGATAGGGACCGAACCGTACGCCTCGGGGCAGGCCTTCCGGACGACGGAGGTCGAGCCTCCTCCCCAGAGCGGCGGGCGACGTGACCAAGGGGGTTGGTCAGGTCGCCCGCCGCTCCTCCTTTCCCGGCCCCCGCTCCCCGTCCCGCTTCACCTGGTCCGGGTGAGCCCGGCTCACCCGGACCAGGGCGAGTATCGGGGTTGGTCTGGCAGGCACGGCTTCTGGTGCCGACCCGACCGTGCGTCGGTGACCACGAGGAGCGCGTCGGTGACCACGAGGACCGGGGGAGGAGCGGCGATGAGTAGTACCGCGACCATGGCGCGCAGCGACGCCGACATCCAGCGTGACGTGCTGGCCGAACTGGCCTGGGATGCCCGGGTCCGGGCCAGCGCGGTGGGGGTGTCGGTCTCCGGCGGCATCGTGACCCTGACCGGTCAGGTGGACAGCTACGCGAAGAAGTGGGCGGCGGAGCGGATCGCGCACCGGATCCGGGGCAACCGGGCGGTCGCCAACGACATCGAGGTACGCCTGCCGGTCGGGGCCGAGCGTACCGACACCGACATCGCCACGGCGGCGAGCCGGGCGCTGGAGTGGGACGCCTTCGTGCCGGTCGACCGGATCCAGGTGACCGCCGCCAACGGCTGGCTGACGCTGCGCGGCGAGGTCGAGCGGGGCTACCAGAAGCGCGCCGCCGAGCGGGCCGTACGCCGGCTCACCGGGGTACGCGGGGTGACGAACCTGATCGCCGTGGCACCGGCCGGCGACCTGTCGGAGGAGGACCTCAAGCGGGACATCCGCAGTGCCCTCGCCCGGCGGATCGACATCGACGCCGGCCTGATCCAGATCGATGTCGAGGAGGGGATTGTGGTGCTCACCGGCGAGGTGCGGTCATGGCTGGAGCGGGAGGAGGCGGAGCGGGTGGCCTGGGCCGCGCCAGGAGTGGGCGAGGTCGAGACGCGGCTTCGCCTCGCGACCTGACCGTGTCGGCCCGGCCCGGAGGGGAGGACTCCCCGTGAGCACGAACCCGTCCGAGCGGGCGCGGCCGGAGCAGCGGCTGCGCATCGCGATGATCGTCCCGCCCTGGTACGAACTGCCGCCGCCCGGCTACGGCGGGCTGGAACAGGTCTGCTCGGCCCTGGTCGACGGGCTGGCGGCCCGGGGGCACGAGGTGACCCTCTTCGGCGCCGGGACCGGGACGGGCACCGCGGCGCACTTCGTCGGGACCGTCCCGGAGTTGCAGCACCACCGGCTCGGCCAGATCCTGCCGGAACTGGCCCATCTGACCCGGGTCAACCGGATGATCTCGCCGGAGTCGTTCGACATCGTGCACGACCACACCACCGTCGGCCCGTACGCCGCCGGCCGGCCGGTGCCGACCATCGCCACCGTGCACGGCAAGCCGACCGGTGAGTTGCGGGAGGTGCTCGCCGACGGCGACCCGAACGTCGGGCTGGTGGCCATCTCGCACACCCAGCGCCGGCTGGCTCCGGAACTGCCCTGGGTCGCCACCGTGCACAACGGGATCTCGACCGGCAACCTGCTGACCAAGTCGGTACCGGGGATGGGCCCGGTGCTCTGGCTGGCCCGGTTCAGCGCCGACAAGGGCCCGGACCTGGCCATCGAGGCGTGCCGGGCCGCGGGCCTGCCGCTGGTGCTGGCCGGCAAGTGCGACGAGCGGTCCGAGCTGTGCTACCTGGAACAGGTCGTCGAGCCGATGCTCGGACCGGACGTGTCGGTGCTGCGCAACCCGGACCGGGACGCGACGGTGCGCCTGCTGCTCGCCGCCCGCTGCCTGATTATGCCGATCCGCTGGGAGGAGCCGTTCGGCATGGTGATGGTGGAGGCGATGGCCACCGGAACCCCGGTGGTGGCGCTCAACCGGGGGGCCGTGCCGGAGCTGGTCCGGCACGGCGAGACCGGGCTGATCTGCGACGACCCGTCCGAGCTGGGCCCGGCGCTGCGCGAGGTCTCCGGGTTGGACCCGGGCACCTGCGTGGCGCACGTGCGCCGGGAGTTCTCCGCCGAGCGGATGGCCGAGGAGTACGAGCGGGTCTACCGGGCATTCGTGGAGCCGGGTCTCGCACCGCCGGTCCGGCCGGCGTCCGCGCCGACCGTCGCCTGGTGACGCCGCCGGCTTGATTTCGGGTACGACGTCAGCCACGCTCCCTGTCGGGTAGTGGACGCGGGCGCGTCAGGGTGGCGTCGACGCCTTACTCTGCAGGCCGCAGCGGGACGCGGAGGGCAGGGGTCGGTGGCCGTCGTCGAGAGCCGGGTGAGCGTCTGGGAGGCTCTGGCCGGCCGTGCTCCGGGCAGGCCGGTGGGACCGGCCGACTCCGGGCTGTGGAGCGCCGTCGTCGAGCGCCTGAACCCGGCCCGGGCCCGTCCGGTGCTCCGCCCCGGCATCGAGCGCGCCGAACTGGTCTCGGTACGCGGCGTCCCGTACGTGATGCTCCGCTCGCCGGATTCCCGGGGCGCCTGCTATCTGCGACTCTCCCCCGAGGAGTGGCGGCTCGCCGAGCTGATGGACGGGTCCCGGACCGTCGCCCGGCTGGTCGCCGAGTTCGCCCGGATCGCCGGCCGGCTCGCCCCCGACCAGGTCACCCGGATCGTCGCCGACCTGGCCGGCAACCGGATGCTGGCCGAGCTGCCGCTGAACGCGTTCCGGCCGCTGGACCGGGTGCACCGCCGGCCCTGGCCGCTGCGGCTCGGCCGGGGACTGCTCGCCGCCGCCAAGGGTCAACGCACGGTGGTGGCCGACGTCGACTGGCTGGTCGACCTCGCCTACCGGGCCGGTGGGCGGCTGCTCTTCACCCGGGTCGCCGCCGGGCTGCTCGGCGCGGTGGCGCTGGCCGGGCTGCTGCTGTTCGGCTGGACGTGGTGGGCCGGTGACGAGTCGCTGTTCCTCACCGACGGCTCGTACGCGGCCGGCGCGGCGGTGCTGGTCGGGTTGAACGTCCTCGCGCTGGCCTGCCACGAGCTGGGGCACGCGCTCGCCACCAAGCATGCCGGACGGCGGGTACCGGCCGCCGGCTTCCTGGTCTACTTCGGCATCCCGTCGGTCTTCGTCGACACCACCGACGTCTGGATGGCCGGTCGTCGAGCCCGGATGCTCACCACGGCGGCCGGGCCGGCGGCCGGGCTGGTCCTGGCCGGTCTCGCCCAGCTCGCCGGCCTGCTGGTGCCGGAGTGGGCGCCGTGGACGTTCAAGCTTGCCTTCGCCTGGTACCTGAACGCGCTGTTCAACCTCAACCCGTTCCTGGCACTGGACGGCTACTACCTGCTGATGGACTGGTTGGAGATACCCAACCTGCGTGCCCGTGGCCTGTGCTACGTGCTGGCCCGGCTGCGCCGCCGGCCGCCGAGCTGGGCGCAACTGGACCGGGAGGGCCGGATCGTCGCCCTGTACGGCACCCTGGCCGTGCTCTGGGTGGTCATCGCGGTGAACCTCGGCTGGCGGATCTGGACCGACCGGGTCGCCGGGCTGGTACTCGGGCTGTGGTGGTCCGGCTGGCCGGCCCGGCTGTTGCTGGTCGCCGTCATCGCCGGCCTGGCCGCACCGCTGGTCTACCTCACCGCCGGCTGGCTCGCCCGGCGCGTCCGGCGGGCACGGGCCCGCTGGGCGGAGCGGCGGCAGCGGCTGGACCTGCCCCGCCGACTGGACGCGTTGCGGAACTCTCCGCTGGGCCGGCTGCCGGAGGCGGTCCTGACCGAGCTGGCCCAGCGGGCCGGTTGGGTGTGGCCGCGTACCGGGCAACAGCTGGTCTTCGCCGGGGCCGCGCAGTCGAGCGTCTTCCTGGTCGTCGAGGGTGCCATGGAGGGCCGGCAGCCCGGCGACCCCGCTGGCCTGGTTCGGCAGCGGATCGGCCCGGGCGGGATGATCGGGCTGGCCAGCGCGCTCACCGGGGCGCCGGCCGCCCTCGACTGGCACACCGCCGGGACCGTCCTGTTGGGACTTCCGGCGTCGGCGGTGGTCGCCGGGGTCGGGCCGCTGCCCGGTCCGCCGCCCACCGACCGGGCCGAGGCCGAGGCGCTGTTCGCCGAGGCGCCGGCGCTGCGCGGGCTGACCGCCGAGGACCGGCTGGGCCTGGTCGCCGGAGCCCGGGTGTCGGCGGTCGCCGCCGGTGACCCGGTCGTGCTGGCCGGGGCGAACGACGCGGTGGTGGTGGAGTCCGGGGTGATCGAGTTGCCGGACGGCACCCAGCTCCGCCGGGGTACCCTGATCGGCCCCGCCGGGGAGGGTGAGCCGGGGACGGTCGCCACCGCCCGTACGCCGGTCCGGGTCTGGGGCCTGCCCGCCGTGACCGGCCTTCCGCTGTTCCTCGGCACCGGGGGCGCGGCACCCCGGGCGCCGAGGGCCGGCACGCCGGGCAGCGCGCCCCGGGCCGGCGTGCATCCCGACGGCGGCTATCCGCCGCTGGCCGCGCCGCCCGGACCGCCCCCACCCGGCGCGGATCCCGACGTCGACCGCCGGTTCGAGCGGAAACTCTGGTGGCTGGTCCTGCTTCTCCTGCTGCTGGCCCTGTTCAGCGCGGCGGGCAACCTGGTCCCCGGCCCGGCCTGGGCGGAGATGCCCAGCGACCGGGCGCTGCTCTCCGCCGAGTCCGGCCGGGTCGACGCGGTCGTGGACGGCCGGAGCGTGCGGCTGGCCGAGGGGGACCGGCGCTACGTCTCCGAGGGCGACCAGATCCGGGTACGGTCCCGGTCCCGCGCGGTACTGACCTTCCGCGGCGGCTCGACGGCGGTGTTCTGCGCCGGCTCCCGGGCGATGGTGGGTCCACTCTGGAGCGACGGGGCGGGTACCGTCACCCCGCACGGCCGGCTGACCCTGGACACCGGCCGGATGCTCGCCGACACCGGGAGCCCGAGCAGCGCCTTCGCCCCCCTGGCACTGCTGGTGGACCGGACCGGTGGCGGGGTCAGCAACCGTGGAGCGGCCCGGTACGCGGCCTGGACCCGGGGCATCGAGGTCTCCACCGGCCAGGTACGGGTCGCCGGGGTACGCCAGCCGGAGAACCGCCGGACGCTGACCTGCGGCGGCGGTACGGCACCGGACGGTACGGGCTCGTCCCCGACCGGTACCCCGGGCGACCCGGAGCCGACGGAGTTCGGCCTGCCCACCCCCACCCCCACTCCCACCCCGACGCCGCTGCCGAGCCAGTCGCCCGGAGCCCCGGGGCCGACCCCGACCGCCGCGGACAGCACCCCGACCGGAACCGCCAGCACCCCGACCACCACCCCGCCGCGTACCCCGCCCCGCACCACGCCCCCACCCACCACCGCGGCGCCGACCACCCCACCCAGGGACACCGTGGGGCCGACCTTCTCCGACGTCTTCGCGAAGCCGACGAGCATCTCCCGGCCGTCGTGTTCGGGCAACGGCATCGCCACGATCGGCGGCTCGGTGGACGACAACGTCACGCCGGCCTCCGACGTCAGGGTCTCCGCGAGCTGGTCGTTCGGAGGAAGCGAGGGTGGTGCGGTGCAGCTCGGACGGTCGGGGGCGTCGTTCCAGGGCGAGGTGGTCGTCCCCTACACCCGGGCGAACAACGGCGGCGGGCCGGTGCGCGTCGACATCCTGGCCGTGGATGGCGCCGGGAACCAGTCGGGGACCGGTTTGACGATCACGCTGGAAGCGTGCGGCGGCACCGTAACATCCCGGCCGGGGAGCGAAACATCCGAACCGCTCAGAGATGAGCGACGAGCAGGAAGTAGTTCGTAGTGCTCTGTTGGTTCTGTCCGAAGGCGGCGCGCGGCGGGTGCCGGTTCTGTGGCCGCGGCGTCTGCGAGGACCATGCCCGGTTCGGCCCGTACCTGTTGCAGGTGCACCGCTCGGAGGCGCGCGGCCGGGCCGAGGGGCTGGTGGTCGAGGACGCCCTGCAGTGCGGCACCTGCCGGCCACGCCCCCAACCGGTACCCATGCCCGAACTGGACTGACGGTGCGGGCCGCGCGGTCGGCTCCGGCGGTGGCGGTGCGCGGATAGCCTGTGAACGGCCCGGTGTGCATCAGGAGGCGACCGTGAGTGACTTCGACGACGTACTCGAACGGCTGGTCACCGATCCGGCGTTCGCCGCCGCGCTCGCCGCGGATCCGGTCGACGCCCTGGCCGGCTACCGGCTCGACGCCGACGAAGTGGCGCTGCTCCAGCTCCAGCTCGGCGGTGGCACCGACGGAGAGCACGGCGTCGAGACCCGGGCCAACCAGTCGAGCCTGTTCGGCATGTTCACCCCGCTGGCCGGGCTGGCCGGCGCGCTGCCCGGAGTCGGCGAGATCGGCCCCGCCGGCCTCGACCCGGGCGGGAGTCCCGGGACGCCACCCTCCGCCGAGGTGGCCGGCTGCGCCGCGCAGGTCGGGCCGGCCGGTGCCGGGGCGCCGGCCGGTGGGCTGACCGGCCTCGGCGACGAGATCGGCCGGGAAATCGGGTCGGTCACCGACGGGGCACTGGCGCATCCGCCGGGCGGGCTGGCCGGTGCGCTGGCCGATCCGGAAGACGGGCTCGCCGCCGCGCTGGCCGACGCCGAACTCGGGTTCGGGCCGGCGGCCGAGGTCGGGTTCGGGACCGCGCCCGAGGCCGAGGCCGAGGCCGGGTTCGGGCCCGGAGCGCCGGCCGAGGTGGGATTCGGGCCGGCTGGCGAGCTGTCCGGTGCGGACGCCGAGCCGGCCGTACCGGAGGGGTACCGGACCCGGGTCGACGTCGACGGAGACGGGAACTGGGACCCGCACACCCTGCAGGGCCGAGCCGACGGCGGGGTGGACATCCTGGTCGACCTCGACCGGGATGGCCGTACCGACTTCGTCGGGCACGACCTGGACGGCGACGGGCTGGTCGAGATCAGCGAGTACGACAAGGACCGCGACGGCTTCTTCGAGAAGCGGTCGTACGACGACGACGGCGACGGCTGGATGGACCGGACGGTACGGGTCGATCCCCCACCGCCCACCGACGGCACCTACTGACCCCGGCGCGACAGCGTCCACGCCCCGGTCGTTGGACCAGGCCGGAGGGCGGCGGCCGGGGTGGGCCGGGAGCCGGGGGAGCGCGCGGCGCGTCGTCGTGGCATTATGCCGTCCGGCGCGTCGGGCCGGGCCGTCCGGCGCACCGTGTGCGGCCGTCCGGCGCAATGGGACTGGCGCGTATCCCGTCGGCCCCCGACGATGGCGACAGGAGGTGGTCGCCGTGGTCAGCATCGCCACCGATCGGTTGACGAAGGTGTTCCCGGACGGCACGGTCGCGGTGGACGGCGTGAGCATCGAGGTCGGGTCGGGGGAGTTCGTCACCCTGCTCGGTCCGACCGGCTGCGGAAAGTCGACGATCCTGCGGCTGGTGGCCGGGCTGGAGGAGCCGACCAGTGGCCGTGTGCTGATCGACGGCCAGCCGGTCAGCGCCGGCCCCGGCCCCCGCCGGCAACTGTCGATGGTCTTCCAGGACTACGCCCTCTATCCACATCTGACGGTCGCCGAGAACATCCGTTTCCCGTTGAGCCTCAACCCGGACTACCCGGCCGGTGTCTCGGCCCGGGTCGCCGAGGTCGCCGACCAGCTCGGCATAACGAATCTGCTCGACCGCAGGCCGGGGCAGCTCTCCGGCGGGCAGCGGCAGCGGGTGGCGATGGCCCGGGCGATGGCCGGGGAGTCCCGGGCCTTCCTGCTCGACGAGCCGCTCTCCAACGTGGACGCCGGGCTCCGCGCGGAGCTGCGTACCGAGGTGGCCGCCCTGGCCCGGCGGCTGGAGATGACCACCCTCTACGTGACGCACGACCAGGTCGAGGCGATGACCATGGCCGACCGGGTCGCGGTGCTGCGCCGGGGCAGGCTCCAGCAGATCGGCCCGCCGGGCGAGGTCTACCGCGATCCGCACACCCTCTTCGTCGCCGCCTTCCTCGGTACGCCCCGGGCGAACCTGCTGCAGGCCGCCGTCTACGCGCCCGACGGCGGCGTACTGCTCGACCTCGGATCACAACTGATCGAGCTGCCGCCGGACGATCCCCGGGTACGCCCGCTGCGCGAGCGGCACACCGAGCGGGTCACCTGCGCGCTGCGGGCCGACGCGCTCAGCCCGGTGCCGCCCGATTCCGGCCCGGCGCCGGTACTGCGGGGTGTGGTCCGGTCGGTCGAGAACCTCGGTCACGAGGCGTTGGTGCACGTGCGGACCGACACGGTACCGACCCCGTCGGCACAGGCCAGCCTGGAGGATCCGACCAGCGGGCAGCACCTGTCCGAGCTGCTCGCCGACGACCTGCCGAGCGGGCACCCGATGCGGGACCGGCTGGCCCGGATGCTCCCGCACCCGCGACCGGAGCAGCCGCCCGCCACGGCCCGCACCGAGTACGGCTTCTATCCCGTGTACGACCCGGAGCCCGGGGGCGAACCGGCCGACGCCGGTGAGGTGGTGGTCCGGGTGCCGGCACCGGTGCTGCCCCGGATCGGCGAGCCGATCACGCTCGCCGTCGACCTGGACCAACTGCTGCTCTTCGACAGCGCGGGCGACCGGATCCGGCTGGGCTGACCGCCCCGCCCGGTCCCGCCCGGTGCGGCGGGCGCCGGTCGGCTCAGACCGCGCTGGCGAGCCGGAGCAGGGCGGCGTCGAGCAGTTCGGCGTACTCGGGTGAGATCGAACCCTCGTCACGGCGGATCGTGATCTTGTCGCGTAGCTGCGACACCTGACCGGTCAGGTCCGCCGACGCGCCACCCGAGTCGGCCCGGAGGTTACGGAGGTGGTTGCGCAGGTCCACCCCGGCGTGGTCCCGGATCTCGTTCGTCGCCACCCCGTCGTCGACGATCTGGTACAGCTGGGCCATGACCTCGCTGACCGGCGGTGGCGGGATGTTGGGATTGTCGCCGGCACCGGGTTGCCCGCCAGGGGCGGCCGTGGAGGGGCGTCCGGCCGTCGACGCTCCGGGCGCCGGAGTGCCGGCCGGAGGCGTCGGTGTCGTGCCGTCCGGCCCGCCGGTCGTCGCCCCGGTCGTCGGCCGCGACCCCGGCTCGTCCCCGAGCGCGGCCACGATCACGACGGTGGCGGTGAGCGCGACCAGCACGGCGGCGGCGACCAGCAGGACCCGGCCGAGCCGGGGTGGTTCGGTGGCGGGCCCCGCTCGGCCCGGTGGCGTGACCGGCCGATCCGGAGCCGTCGCGGGGCGATCCTTCGGCGCCACCCGCGGTCCGGGCGGCATCGCCGGGTCGACCGGCGGCCGGGGCGCCGACGGAGCCGCCGCAGCCACCGGCGCGGTCGCCGGGGCATCCCGCGACTGGGACTGGGCGGCCAGCAACTGCTGCCGCAGCAGCTCACCGACCTGCGCGGCCGTCGGCCGCTCGATCGGGTCACGGGCCAGGCAGCGCAGGCAGACGTCCGCCACCGCCGGCGGCAGGTCGGGCACGCCGTCCAGCGTCGGCTCCGTCCCCTTCTCCAGGGCCCGGGTCAGTTCCTCCCAGGTGTCGGCCGGGAAGGGCACCCGGCCGCTCAGGGTCTCGTAGAGCAGCACGCCGAGCGAGTACGTGTCGGTCGCCGGTTGGGCCGGAAGCCCGTCCAGCCGCTCCGGTGCGACGTACGCCGGGGTGCCGAACGTCTCGCCGTCCTCGTCCTCGTCCGGGGCGCCGACCTGGGTGGCGATGCCGAAGTCCAGCACCTTGGCACCGGTGGCGGTCATCATGATGTTGGCCGGGGTGATGTCCCGGTGCACGATGCCCAGCCGGTGTGCGGCGGCCAGCGCCTCGGCCACCTGGGCGCAGATCTCCACCGCCGTCCGCCAGGGCAACGGTCCGGCGGTGAGTTCGGCCTTCAGTTCCTCGCCGGTCAACAGCTCCATCACCACGAAGGCGGTGATCCCGCCGTCCGGGCCAAGGGTCTCGCCGTAGTCGTGCACGGCGGTGACGTGCGGGTGAACGAGCTGCGCGGCTGCCCGGGCCTCCTCCCGGACCATTTCCCGGAATTTCGCGTCGGCGGCGAGTGACGCGGCGAGCACCTTCACCGCGACAACCCGGTCGAGCACCTCGTCTCGGGCACGCCAGATCACCGACATACCGCCGGCGCCGATCCGGTCGATGAGCCGATACCTGCGGGCGAGCAGGCCGCCAGCCTGCAACGCTGCCATTGTTGGTCGCACCTGCCAGCAAAGTCGAGGGTCGCATCAGGCTGTTTGTGGGGGTCGTATCAGGCTCCGTGACTGTCTACCTCCTGTCAACGATGGACCAGCAGCCGGACACGGCGAGGTTTTCCAGGACATCCGATCCCGGAAGCGCCACCGGTGCGGCGGGGCCGCCGGGGAGCGGGCCGGTGCCGTGCGCCGGGCGGTACCGTCGATGCGCCGGACGGTCGTCGATACGGGTGGCCGCCGGGCCGACCGGCCGGGTCGGGGTGGGTGCCCCGTGCCAGGATTGACGACATGGTCAGCGGTCCGGTGGCGTTCGTGCTCGGCGGGGGTGGGGTGCTCGGCGCCGTCGAGGTCGGCATGCTGCGGGCACTGTTCCGGGCCGGCATCCACCCGGATCTGGTGCTCGGGACCTCGATCGGGGCGGTGAACGGCGCGCTGGTGGCGGCCGAACCGTCCGAGGCGGTCACCGAACGGCTGGTCCGGCTCTGGGCCTCGCCGGAGGCGAGCGAGGTGTACGGCGACTCCATCGCCCGGCAACTGCGCCGCTTCGCCGCCCGGACCCACCTGCACTCGCCGCGCCCGCTGCGCCGGCTGCTGGAGGTCGAACTCGGCGAGCACACCACCTTCGCGGACCTCAAGGTGCCGTTCCGGTGCTGCGCGGCGAGCATCGAACGCGCCGCCGAGCACTGGTTCGGCACCGGCCCGGTGGTGCCGGCCGTACTCGCGTCGGCGTCCGTACCCGGGCTGCTGCCGCCGGCCCGAATCGACGGCGAGCACTTCGTCGACGGCGGGATCGTCAACTCGATCCCGATCGGCGAGGCGGTGCAGGCGGGCGCCCGGCAGATCTTCGTCCTCCAGGTCGGCCGGATCGAGCGCCCCCTGACACCACCCCGTCGACCGTGGGAGATCGCCCAGGTGGCCTTCGAGATAGCCCGGCGGCACCGGTTCGCCCGGGAGATGGCGGCGCTGCCGACCGAGGTGGACGTGCACGTGCTGCCGACCGGCGGGCTCGGGCCCCGGGAAGACACCCCGTGGGCGTACCGGGACATGGCGGCGGTGGGCCGGCGGATCAGCCGGGCGTACACGGCGTCGCGGCGCTACCTCAGCGAACACGTGGACCACGCCTGATGCCGTTGCCGCCGAGGTGGGTCCGGCGACTCGTGCTCGCCCCCGGAACGGTGCTGCTCGCCGTACTGGTGGTGACGACGCTGCCGCTGTGGCTGCTCATCGCCGCGGCGGCCTCGCCGCTGGTCCCCGGCTACCTCCGCCCGCTGCGGGTGCTCTGGGTGGCGATCGTCTACCTGGTCTGGAACGCCACCGCACTGGTCGCGATGTTCGGGCTCTGGGTTGGTTCGGGCTTCGGCTGGCACAAGCGGTCCCCGGGATTCCAGCGCGCGCACTACGTACTGGCCGGGTGGTTTCTCACCGTGCTGTTCTGGCAGGCCCGGTGGACGCTGCGGCTGCGCATCGACATCGTCGGCACCGATCCGGACACTGCGTTGCCCGGCCGCCCCGAACTGGTGCTCTGCCGGCACGCCGGGCCGGGTGACTCGTTCATCCTGATCCACGCGCTGGTCAACTGGTTCAAGCGAGAACCGAGGATCGTGCTTAAGGACACCCTCCAGTGGGATCCGGCGGTCGACGTACTGCTCAACCGGCTGCCGAACCGGTTCATCGCGCCCCGGCACCGCAGGCAGGCCCGGGTCGGCCCGACCGAGCAGGTCGGGCCGCCGAGGGAGAGCCTGGTCGAGCAGATCGGCCACCTGGCGCACAACCTCGACGAGAACGACGCCTTCGTGATCTTTCCTGAGGGGGGCAACTTCACGCCCCGGCGGCGGCGCCGCGCCATCGACCTGCTCCGGTCCCGTGGCCTGACCGACATGGCGGAGCGGGCCGAGGCGATGCGGCACGTCCTGGCGCCGCAGCCCGGCGGGGTGCTCGCCGCGCTGGACGCCGCACCCGATGCCGGGGTCATCTTCGTCGCGCACACCGGACTGGACCGGATGCTCACCGTGGCCGACGTGTGGCGGGAACTACCGATGGACAAGCGGATCGTGATGCGGTTCTGGTCCGTGCCGCCGGAGGAGGTGCCGAAGGGGCGCCAGGAGCGGATCGACTGGATCTTCGATTGGTGGGCCCGGATCGACGAATGGGTCGATGCGCATCGGGGCGACGGTGATCCGGCGTAGGGTGCCCGGCGTGGACCAGATCTGCATCGTGACGACGGTGGTGGACGCCCGGGCAGTCGCGGACGTGCTCGCCGCCGCCGCGGTTGCCGGCCGGCTGGCGGCGTGTGCGCAGGTGAGCGGGCCGGTGGACAGCACCTACTGGTGGGAGTCGCGGATGGAGACCACCCGGGAGTGGACGGTCGTCTTCAAGACCGCCCCGGACCGGGTGGAAGCCCTGATCGACCAGGTACGGGCGGCACACCCCTACGAGGTGCCGGAGGTTCTGGTGACCTGGGTGAGTGGCGGCAACCCGGACTACTCGGCCTGGCTGCACGAACAGACCCGCCCCTGACCGGGGCGGCGGCAGCCGCCCTTGCTCCTGGATCCGACCGGAGCGGGCCGGCGCCATGCCCGAGGGCCGGCGCCATGCCCGGCACGGGCTCGGATCCCCGTTCCGGGATAGGTACGCGCACTCTGTGCGCCGGCCCGGCCGTGGCCGATCATGGCACCGTGACCGCTTCCATGAACGCTTACCCGTGCCCGGTGTGTGGGGTCGGTGCCAATCTGGCGACCGGATGTCCCGGCTGCGGCCGGGGACCGGACCCGGCCGCCGCCGAGGTGATCCGGCTCGGTGCGGAGATCGCCGTGCTCGGCGGGCGGGTAGAGCAGGCGCGGCAGGCGTACCTCGGTCTCGACGCCGCGCTGCGGCAGCTCCGGGGGCGCCGCGACGCGCTGGCCCAGCAGGTCCGGTCAGCGGCGACCGCGTCCGCCCGTGGTCCAGCGACCGCGTCGGCCCGTGGTCCAGCGACCGCCTCCGCTCGGGGACACCTGGCCGGGGACAGCCGAGGACCGATGGCAGGCGCCGTCCGGGGGCCGGTGGTCAGCGTTCCCGGTGCACCGGGCGGCAGCGTCGCCGCAGGCTCGCCGGCCGCGCCGGCCACCGACCGGGTACGCCCGGAGGCCTCCACCCGGACCGTGCAGAACGTCCTGTTCATCCTCGGCGGGCTGCTGGTCGGCACGGCGGCGATCGTCTTCACGGTGGTGGCCTGGGCCACGGTCGGGGTCGGCGGCCGGGCGCTGATCCTCGGCACGCTGACCGGGCTGGCCCTGGCCGCGCCGCTGCTGGCCCAGTGGCGCGGGCTGACCGCCACCGCCGAGACGTTCGCGGCGATCGGCCTGCTCCTGGTGGTGCTCGACGGGTACGCCGGATGGAGCGTGGACCTGTTCGGCGTGGCCGGCTGGCCGGCGGCCCGGTACGCGGCACTGGTGTTCGGAGTCGGCGCGGTGGTAGCGGGGGGTTACCACCGACTGACCCGACTCGCCGCACCCGCGTTCGCCGGCCTGCTGCTGGTCCAGCCGGTGATCCCGCTGCTCGCCTACGACGCCGGCCTCGGTGCGGCCGGCTGGGCGCTGGCGCTCGCCGTACTGGCGGTGGTCAACCTCGGCATGACCCGGGGGCGGGGCGGCGACGGACCGGCGGACCCGAGCAGCGTGGTCCGCCGGTCCGTCGCCTGGGCCGGGTACGGGGTGGCCGGGCTCGCCTCGGCACTCTGCGGGATGGCGGCGATGGCCACCATCGACGGCCCGCTGGCCGTACTCGCCGGGGGTCCGTTGCTGGTGACGGCCCTGCTGCCGGTTGCCGCAGCCGTCCGGTTGCGCAGCGCCGCCGTCGGGACCGGCGCGGCGGTCGTCTTCGTCGTGGCGCTCGCGGCGGCGCTGGTCCGGGCCGTCGTCGAGACGCCGTGGCCACTGCTCGGCTCCGCCGGGGTCGTCGCGCTGCTCGCCGCCGCGATCGCCGGCACCGCCCGGCTGGTGCCGGCCAATCTCCGGGTCGGTCCCCGGGCCGGCGGCCTGGTCGTGGCCGGCGCCCTGGCGGTGCTGACCGGGACGATGGCGCTGGTGGTCGCGACGGCCGTGGCACTGCGCTCGCAGCCGGCCTGGCGGGCGGAGTTGACCGCGCGATCCGGGCCGTTCGACTGGCAGCTTCCGCTGGCGCTGGCGCTGGCCGCCACGGCGCTCGTCCTGCTCGGCCGGCGTCTGGACCGGTCGCTGGTCGTGCTGGCCGCCGGGGTCGGCACGGTACTGGCGGCGCCGGCCGCGCTGCCGCTGCCCTGGTGGCTCGTTGCCGCCCTGGACCTGGTGGTGGCCGGCGCCCTCGTCCTGGCGGCCGCCCGGCCGGACCGGCGCCTTCGCGCGGCGCTGCCGATGGCGCTCGCCGCCGTGCCGCTGGCCGGGCACGCGGTACTCGTCGGGCTGGCCCGACCGGCCGGTGCCGCCGCCGTCTTCGGCAGCCTGGTACTGCTCGGCGTGGCGGTCGCGCTGACCGCGCCGCGTCCCGGCACCGTCCCCGGTCCGGCAGCGCAGGGCCGAGCGGGCTCGGCCAGTCCTCGCGGCGACGCGGGCTCGGCCAGTCCTCGCGGCGACGCCCGACCGCCGGTCCCGGCGTTCCGGCGGGTGCTGGGCGGCACCGGGCTCGCGGTGGCGGTACTCGCCGCCCCGCTGACCGTCCTACTCGGACTCTTCGCCGTCGACGTACCGCCGTGGTGGCAGGCGCGGGCGGTGCTGGCCAGCGCGGTACTCCTCGCCGCCGGGCTGGTGCCGGTGCGTCGGGCGGTGCCGCACTACCAGCCGTACGCGAACGCGGCGCTGGCGGCCGTCGCGCTGGTGGTCGGCCTGGCGCCCGGGCTGCCCGGTGTCGGCGAACCGGCCGGCCCGTACGCCGCCGGAGCGCTGCTGCTCAACCTCGGCGTGTGGCTGACGGGGCGGGGTCGACCGCTCCCGGCCGACCGGAGCGTCGACCGGACCGCCGAACGGGTGGCGGCGGGCGTACCGGCGCTGGTCTCCGGGGCGATCCTGCTCCTCCGGACCGCCGCCGTGGCGGTGCCGGCGGTGCTGGTCGTGCTCGTCACCCCGTACGGCTGGCTGGGCCGGATCTGGTCGGGCCCGCCGGTCGGGGTGGGGCTGTATCCGGTCGGGAGCGGCTTCGAGCCGGGGCTGGACGCCGCCGCCACGCTGACCCTGCTGCTGCTCACCGTGGCGGCGGTGGTCGCCGGCTGGGCCCGGTGGCGGGGGGTCCGGACCGTCGCTCTCGTCGCGGCACCGCTCGCGGTCGGTACCGCGCTGGTCGGGCTGGTCGCCGCCGGGGCACCCTGGCCGATCGTGCCCGCGTCGAGCCTGCTCGCCGGGATCGCCGGCCTGCTCGCCGTGGCGCTGCGGCGGGACGCCGGCCGCCGCCTCTGGCTGCTACCGGTGGGGATCGCGTTCGGGGCGGCGGGACTGGCCGGGCTGCTGCCCACCAGGTCCGGCACGCTCGCCGGACTGGCGCTGGTCGGGGCGGCGGGACTGGCCGCCGGTGTGCTCGGTCGCACGTCGGCGGCCCGGGTGGCGGGGTGGCTGACCGGCGTCGCCGGTCTCGCGGCGCTGGCCGGCACCGCGACGGTCGCCGCCGCCCTGCCGCTGCGGATCACCGCACTGGTGGTGCTCGGCGTCGCCGCGCTGGCCCTGGCCGGCAGCACCCTGCTGGCCGGCTGGCGCGGGCCGGTCGGCGAGGGCGCGTCCGGTGTCGGGCCGGGTGGGGTGCGGCCGGGCCGGGGGGCCGAGGCGGTCGCCGTCGAGGTGGCCAGCCACGTGACCGCCGGGATCGCGCTACTGCTGACGGCCGGCCAGATCCGGTACGCGGCGGCGGTCTGCACGCTCTGGGGCGTGGCGCTGGGACTGCGCGCCCTGGGCCCGGCCGAGCCGGTGGCGCGGCGCTGGGCCCGGGTGGCAGCGGCCGGGGTCGCCGAGCTGGTTGCCGCCTGGCTGCTGCTCGGCTCGGTCCGGGTGGCGCTGGTCGAGGCGTACACACTGCCGGCGGCGGTGCTCGGGTTGCTGGCCGGCGCGCTGGCGTTGCGGGCCCGGCCCGCGTTGAGCAGCTGGCTGGCGTACGGCCCGGGGCTGGGCGCCGCGCTGCTGCCGAGCCTGGTGTCGGTCATTGTCGCCGGCGACCAGCCGTGGCGGCGGCTGCTGCTCGGCGCCGGTGCCCTGCTGGCGGTACTGGCCGGTGCCCGGTGGCGACGCCAGGCACCGGTGCTGCTCGGCGGCGGCGTCCTTGCCATACTGTCGCTGCGGGAGGTGGTCGATGTGTGGGATCGGCTGCCCCGGTGGAGTTTCCTGGCCGTCGGCGGTTTCGCGCTGATCGGCCTGGCCATGACGTACGAGCGGAGGCGCCGCGATCTGCGCCGACTGCGCTCGGCCGTCAACAGGATGAGCTGACCGCGTCGAAGCTGACCGCCGCGTCGAGCTGACGGCTCGCCGAGCGGTGAGCCGGCGGCGGGCGGCCGGGCGGGCGTCCTGGCAGTGGTGCTAGCACTACCCCGGATACGGGGGTTTCCGGGTTTACTGTGCGCAATCTTAGCCCGGAGACTGGAAGTCAGCGCTTCGCCGACCGGCGTGGCGAAAAGCGACGTAGGGAGCATGAAATGGCGGTCCTCGCTGCCGCGGCCGAACCGGAGGTCCGTCGAGGAAGCGATTACTCACGGTTATCTCGACGGATCAGTGCGGCGGGTCTGATGGAACGCCGAACCGGCTGGTACGTCACCCGGATCGCGCTCACCGTCGTGCTCTTCGTCGCCGGTTGGGTCGCCTTCGCCGTCGTCGGCGACTCGTGGTGGCAGATCCTGGTGGCCGTCTTCCTGGCCGGCGCCACCACCCAGGTCGCGTTCCTCGGGCACGATGCCGGGCACCGGCAGATGTTCCGGCACCGGCGGGCCAGCGAGGTGGCCGGGCTGCTCGCCGGCAACCTCGCGGTCGGGCTCAGCTACGGCTGGTGGATCGACAAGCACAACCGGCACCACGCCAACCCGAACCACGAAGACGACGATCCGGACGTCGGGGCGGGCGCGCTGGTCTGGACCGAGGAGCAGGCACAGGCCACCCGGGGCTTCGGCCGGTGGCTGGCGCAGCGGCAGGCGTACCTGTTCTTTCCGATGCTGCTGCTGGAGGGGCTGGCCCTGCACGTCTCCAGCGTCCGGGCGCTGACCGACGGTACGCCGATCCGGCGCCGCCGGGCCGAGGCGGTGCTGCTGGCCCTGCACGCGGTCGGCTACCTGGGTGCGCTCTTCACCGTGCTCTCCCCGGGGAAGGCGCTGGTCTTCCTCGCCGTGCACCAGGGGCTCTGGGGGCTCTACATGGGGTGCTCGTTCGCGCCGAACCACAAGGGCATGCCGGTGGTGACCGCCGAGGACGAGCTCGACTTCCTGCGCAAGCAGGTGTTGACCTCACGCAACGTCCGGGGCGGGGTACTTGTCGACTTCGCGCTGGGCGGCCTCAACTACCAGATCGAGCACCACCTGTTCCCGAGCATGCCCCGGGTGAACCTGCGCCGGGCCCAACCGATCGTCGCGCGGTACTGCGAAGAGCAGGGCATCCCGTACGAGGAGACCGGGCTCTTCGACTCGTACCGGCAGGCGTTGCGGCACCTGCACTCGGTCGGCGCCCCGCTGCGGGACGGGGCTCGTCACACCTCCAGGCTGTCGACCAGCGATCCCGGCAGCTCGACGACCTCGGAGGCGGCGGGGCGCTCTGCCTCCACCGCCTCCGACCTGCTGTAGCTGTACCTGACCTCGCCGGATCCCGGCAGCACGGCCGGCACGTCGATGACGATCTCGTGCAGGTGCCCCCCGGAACTCGTACGGGCGCGGAACGGGACGGCGCCGGCCCTCGGACCGAGTGCGGCAAGCAGGCTCCGGCTGGTGATCCGCGACCGGGTGAGGTCCATCATGCCGACGAACTCGTACCCGCCCTTCCGAACCGCGCTGACGACGCAGTCGGCGAGGTCGGCGGCACCGGTGTGGTCGCCGCCGCGCAGCAGGCGCAGCGGGTTGCCCGCCGGAAGGTCGGCGGCCTTGCCGCGCATCCACTTCTTCGGCGCGCCGGGCAGGTCGGGCATCCGCACGTACACGTCAGTGTCGAACTGGAGCACCTCGATCCGGAGGATCTGGTCATCCAGGTCCCGCAGCGTGATGGTCATCCTAGCCTTCCTGCCGGCCAGGTCGATCCTGGTGTCGGTGAGCACGCCGGGGGCCCACTTCACCACGGTGATGACGCCCTGGTTCGTCTTCGCCGCCGCGTCCGCCAGTTTCTCCACCGGGCTGAGCTGTTTCGGTGCGGGCGTCTCCGCCTCGCGTGGCGCCGCCCGGTCGGGGAGTCCGGCACGGATGCCGCAGCCCGCGACCGAGAGGCACATCGCCGCGGCGAGGACGAACACTGGTACAGCCGACCGCAGAGTAGGCACCTGCGTTCCTCCCGTTGACAGAGCACGCGTACCCGGACCCTTACCGGCAGGATCCGACCGAACCACTGAAGCGGGCGACGCGGCGACCGCCAGGGTCAGGGGCGGCGTCAGCTACCGACCGGGTCGGGACGCTCATCGTAAGGCGTAACCGCGCCGGGCGTGGGCCCGGCGACCGACGTACTGGTCGCCGCTGCCGGCGAATCGGGTTGCACACCACGGCCGCCGGCCCCGGCGGTAAGGTCTGGCCATGGCAGAGGTGCTGGACGCGGAGGCGGTGCGGACCGGGTTGGCCGGGTTGGACGGCTGGGCCGGTGACCCGGCCGGCATCGCCCGTACCGTCGAACTGCCCACGTTCCGTGACGCCATCGGTGTGGTGGACCGGGTGGCAGTGGTCGCCGAGGAACTCGACCACCATCCCGACATCGACATCCGGTGGCGCACGGTGACCTTCCGCTGCGCGACCCATTCGGTGGGTGGGGTGACCCGACGTGACGTCGAGCTGGCGCGGCGTATCGACGAGACAGTCCGGGGAGCGGTGTGAGATTCGAGATAAGCAAGGTCCTCGACGCGATCGAGGACCGGGTCAGCACCGACCCGTCGCTGGTCCGGGGCGTGCTGGATCTGGCCGAGGTGGTCCGCTACCAGGATCTCGACGGCGGCCGTCCGGCCAGCACCCTGCGACTCGGCATGGTCATCGACGCGCTCGGGCGGCATCTGGAGGAGGACAACGTCCCCGTGTACGCGGTGGTGCACCGCGCGCTGCTCAGCGAGGCCGACCTCACCTCCAACGAGCGGATGGTGCTCCGGCGCTGGGCCGACAACGGCCTGATCGAGGTACTGGTCAACCCCGGTGACCGGGTGCTGGAGGTGGCCGACCTGCTCGGCCTGCCGGTGCTGAGCCGGGGCCGCTTCGACGGCATCTCCGGGCGCTTCCCGTGGGTGACCAGCGCGCCGGGCCGACTGCTCGCCCCGCTGCCGGGAGCCGGCGGCCCGGTGCTGGCCCAGCGGGTGAAGGGGACGCCGGCGGCCACCGGGCCGTCGCCGACCGGCCGGAAGCTGCTCGCCCGCACCTGGCGGTGCAAGGAGCCCGGCTGCGTGTTGTTCGGCGGCGGTGGCGGTGGCGGTGCCTTCGCCGACCTCGCCGAGATCGACCGCAAGCCGAGCGGCCAGCCGCCGCCGACGCTGCGTGGCGGGATGCCGATGTGCCCCCGGCACGACCAGCGGCTCAGCGACGCCGGGCCGAGGCCGAACGAGGAGGTGCTGTCGATCCGGATCGGCGGCATGGTCCGACGCCGGTTCGTGGTGACCGCCGAACGCCCGGTGGTGGTCGGCCGGGCGCCGGACGACTCCGGCGGGATCCGGCTCGGCCAGTGGCTCAACGACGAGGCGCGGCGCTGGATCAGCCGCAGCCACGTCCGGTTCGAGCTGCGTGGCGGCGACCTGGTCGCCCAGGACGTCAGCACCAACGGCTCCGGCGTACGGCCGGGTGGCTCGATGGACGAGGCCGAGCGGGTCGCGCTGGCCCGTCAGCAGTCCCGGGTGATGCGCGGCGGCGACATCGTGGAGCTCTATCCGGGCGTGCAGGTGGGGCGGGCGAGCACCTGGACCTCCGGCGGCATGACGAACCCGACCTCGGTGATGGCCGAGGCGCCGACCATGGCGATCCGGCTGCCCGACCGCCGCTGACCCGTCCGGGGCAACCGGCCGGGGCGGACCTTGCCGGCCGGGCGGGCCGGGCCGTACGGGACGGACCGGCCCGGGGGCGTCCGGTGCGACCGGGACGATCGCCTCGCCGAACCTTCAGCGCAGTACGGCGGCGAGCTGCTCCAGCACGTGGTCCAGTTCGGGTGCCTCGATGACGAGTGGCGGCGCGAGCCGGATCGTCGAGCCGTGGGTGTCCTTGGCCAGTACGCCGCGCTCGGCGAGCCGCTCGCACGCCTGGCGCCCGGTCATCAGCGCCGGGTCGATGTCGATGCCGGCCCATAGTCCCCGGCCGCGCACCGCGACCAGCCCTTCGCCGACCAGCCCGCGCAGTCCGGCGTGCAGCCGCGCGCCCAACTCGGCCGACCGGTGCTGGAACTCGCCGGTGGCGAGCAGCCGGACCACCTCGGTGGCTACCGCGCAGGCCAGCGGGTTTCCGCCGAACGTCGAGCCGTGCTCGCCGGGCCGGAGTACCCCGAGCACGCCCGCGTCGGCCGCGACCGCCGAGACCGGCACGATGCCGCCGCCGAGCGCCTTGCCGAGGACGTACATGTCCGGCGTGACGTCCTCGTGGTCGCAGGCGAACGTCTCGCCGGTCCGGCCGAGCCCGGACTGGATCTCGTCGGCCACGAAGAGCACGTTCCGCTCGGTGCAGAGCCGGCGTACTCCGGGCAGGTAGCCCGGGGGCGGCACCACGACGCCCTGCTCGCCCTGGATCGGCTCCAGCAGGACGGCCACGGTGGTCTCGTCGACCGCCTCGGCCAGCGCGGCGAGGTCACCGTACGGGACGATCCGGAACCCGGGGGTGTACGGCCCGAAGTCGTCCCGGGCATCCCGATCGGTGGAGAAGCTGACGATCGTGGTGGTACGCCCGTGGAAGTTGCCGTCCGCGACCACGATCGTGGCCCGCCCGTCCGGTACGCCCTTGACCCGGTAGCCCCACTTCCGGGACACCTTGATCGCGGTCTCCACCGCCTCGGCGCCGGTGTTCATCGGCAGCACCAGGTCCTTGCCGCAGAGCTGCGACAGCTCCCGGCAGAAGTCGGCGAACTGGTCGTGCACGAAGGCCCGGCTGGTCAGGGTGAGCCGGTCGAGCTGGGCGTGCGCGGCGGCGATCAGCGTCGGGTGCCGGTGCCCGAAGTTCAGCGCGGAGTAGCCGGCCAGGCAGTCGAGGTAGCGCCGGCCGTCGACGTCGGTGACCCAGGCGCCCTCGGCCGAGGAGATCACCACCGGCAGCGGGTGGTAGTTGTGCGCGGTCCAGCGTTCCGCCTCACGTACCGCTTCCGGGGTCCGCAACGCGCCATCCGCTTCGGAGCCGCGCAGCACGTCGTCCACGATCACTTGGTCGCCTCTCGTTCCCGCAGCACCAGGGTGCAGCACTTCGGTCCGCCGCCGGCCTTGCGCAGCTCGGACAAATCAACACCAATTGTGTCGTACCCGCGTTCGCGCAGCGCCGCCGACAGTCCGGTGGCCTGGGCCGGGAGTACGACGTGCCGGCCGTCACTGACCGCGTTCAGGCCGAGCACCTCGGCATCGGCCATCCCGGCCAGCACCGCGTCGGGGAAGAGCCGGCGCAACACCGCCCGGCTGCCCGGCGAGAACGCCTCGGGCAGGTACGCCACCGTCTCGTCGTCGAGTACGCAGAGCGCGGTGTCCAGGTGGTAGAAACGCGGGTCCACCAGTTGCAGGGTGATCACCGGCCGCCCGAAGACCTCCTGGAGGTGGGCGTGCGCGGCGTGCGAGGTCCGGAACCCGGTGCCGGCGAGCAACAGCCCGCCGACCGACAGGATGTCGCCCTCACCCTCGTTGACGTGTTTCGCCTCGTGCACCTCGAAGCCGGCCCGGTCCAGCCAGCCGGCGTACGCCGGGGCCTCGTCGGCGCGCTCCGGGTCGCGGAACTGCACCGCCAGCGCGCGGCCGTCCAGCACCGTCGCGCCGTTCGCCGCGAAGACCATGTCGGGCAGCCCGGGCAGCGGCTCGATCTCGTCGACGCTGTGCCCGAGGTCCAGGTACGTCTGCCGCAGCGCCTCCCACTGCCGCACCGCGAGGGTGGTGTCGATCGGCGCGGTCGGATCCATCCAGGGGTTGATCGCGTACTCGACGGTGAAGTACGTCGGCCGGCACATGAGGTAGCGCCGGGTCTGCGCCGGGCCGGCCGGGGTACGCCCGCCGGTGGCGGTGGCGTCCAACGTCATGCTCCTGCTCCTGGGGGGTTGGGCGCGCCCGGCCTCCGTACGGCTCACGAGCTGGCGCCGAACCTCAACGCTATGCGCGGCCCGCCGGCCGGAACCACGGTTGAGAATTGCTTGTCCCGGCTGATCGTTGCGTCTGGCGGGGGAGGCAGCCACGAACCGTTGCGCGGGCCCGGGATTCCTCCGGGCAGGAGCAGGATTGGCCCCGGACGCACTTCGGGGGCGGCGTCGACGCCGCCCCCGAGAATGTGCGCTCAGGTGGTGAACCACCACCGGCTGGCGGGGCCGGAGCGATGCACCACCGCTCCGCGCCGGTCCTTACCCGATCAGAACCGGTCGACAAACTGTGAATCAAGCCACTCGCGGAACCGGACGACGTTGTCGCCGTCGGTGTTGGGCCAGTCGAACTGGCCGGTCATCGCCAGCACGGCGACGACGACGGCGCCGACCCCGAGGACGAGGCCGATCAGCGCCTCGGTCCGGCCGGCGACGTGCCGGCGGGCGGTCGCGGAGACACCGCCGACGCCGAGCAGCAGGGCCAGGGTGCCGAGCACGATGCCGTACCCGGCCAGGGCGCCGGTCAGCACGAAGGCGGCGGCGGCCACCCCGAGCACCAGGCTCAGCGTGGCGAGCATGCTGGCCCGGGGACGCGGACCCCGCTCCACCACGACCGGCTCGGTCTGCGGCGTACGCTCGCCGAGCCCGCGCTCAGGTTCGGCCCTGCGGTCGGTTTCGGGCCGGGTGTCGGTCCTGGTCCCGGCCGGGGGAGTCGGGGCGACCGGCGGCGCCTTCCGGGGTGCGGGGTCGGGCTCGGTGACCGTGCTTCCGGCCCGGCGGTTCGGCCCGCCGTCGGTCCGGTCGGCCTCGTCCCGCCCCGCGGTCCGGTCGGCCGACCGGGTACGGGTGCCCGCGGTGTCGGCGGCGGTGCCGGTCGACCGCTCGTTGCGGTCGCCAGGGCGCTCGTCGCGGCCGTCGACCCGGCCGTCGCGGTTCTCGTCCCGCGTCGGCGCCGGCTCCGTATGGCGCATCAGTGATGGAATCCTGACCACAACACACCTCCTGATCCATGCGTGGAGCCTCGTCGATGGCGCCTACGCAGCGTTGGGATCGGTGTACCCCGATGGGCGATCCACCACACACATCGGGCGAGGTGGGTCGAACTGGCCTGGTGATGGTCGGGCCGAGTCGAGTGATGGTGGGCCGAGTCGAGCCTCAGTCGTCGTCGACCTGGGTGAAGGTGACGGTGGCCGGGCGGTAGCCGGGCACCGTGAGGGTGAGGACGGCGACGTCGTCGAACGAGTCGGCGTCCTGCGTGCTGTAGAGGAGGTACGACTTCGGCGTGCTCCAGTCGGTCGGGCTGAAGGTGATGACCATCGGCGGTGAGGCCCAGACGCCGGTGCCGTTGATCGTCATCTGGACCTGGACCGACTGGGTCGGCGGATGGCTCAACCGTACGGTGAACGAGGCGCTGCTGCCCTCGGGCACGGTCCGCGTAGCCGGGTCGACGAGCACGGCCGGCGACCGGCCCGGCGCCGAACACGCCACCCCGTTGACCCGCCAGTTGGACGGCGGCAGGGCGGTCCCGGTGTAACGGACGACGAAACCGAGGTCTATCGAGCCGCCGGGTGGCACCGGAGGGGCTCCGATCGCGCGCTCCGCCCGGACGTGCTGGCCGAAGACCTGCACGTTGTAGTTCCAGATCGATGTGAGCTGGTGGTTGTCCGGAAGGGTGAACTCCACCAGGACGCTGTTCCAGGGGATGTCACCGACGTTGCGGATCCGGGCATTGCCGACGTAGCCGCCGGTCCAGATACTCGAGGTGAAGTCGACCTCACAGGCGACCGCGGCCGGGGCGGGCGCGGCCGGGGCGGGCGTGGCCGAGGCGGGCGCGGCCGGAGCGGCCAGCCCGGTGACGGCCAGGGCCAGTGTGGCGAAGGTGGCGGACCAGCGGCGTACGGAATTGCGACTCATCAGTTTCCTCTCGGGTCGGAGTCGGGCGTGCGGAACCTGCCGCCGTTGCCCGTCGGCGGTTGTGACCCGTGCCACCCGCTAGGAACATTGACAGCCTCCCATCTGTTGGGGTGTCCCGGAAGGCCGATGCCGGTTCGGTCGTACCGGACCATCCGGTAGTCCGGCACCATCCGGTAGTCCGGCACCATCCGGTAGTCCGGCACCATCCGGTAATCCCGGCACCGTCGGTTGTCCGGCTGTCCCGTTGGAGAGGTCGCCAAGCCGATGTTCGACACCGTGCAGAGGTCGCCAAGCCGACGTTCGACCTGGCCGGCCGGATACTGCCGGGCGGCGGCGCCCGTTTCTGAGCCCGGTCGCCCCCTCCCATGGTTTGCCGACCGGGTTCCTGTGCGGGGCGCCGCCGCCTCGGCTGCCGGTACCGTTCACGGGACCGGCTGCCGTCGTGATGCGGAAGCGGCGATTGCCGGCATACCGACCACCAGAAGACGGCGTAGAGATGAGTAGTGGGTGCGTCGAAGGCGAGTAGAGGATGCGTGGAGGGCGAGTAGGAAGTCCGATGCTGGAAATCCACATCCGGTGCCGGTCGAGGACCGTCTACGCAGTGGCCTACGTCAATCCGACTTGCGCACGCCGGGTCCGCCTACACCCGGAGGGGACGCCGGCCGGTTTGTGTCCTGTCGCGCCGCTGTGCAGGCAGAGGTTTCGGCTTCTGCGGGGGGTGGCGGACCGGGCGCAGGCCGGCGAACTGGACGTAGATCTCACGTCGCTGAACGGCCTCACCGTATTCGTCGACTGTGTAACCGGTGAGCCAGCACCAGCCGTGATAGGTGGGCTTTTCGTCCACCCGGGTCACCCTGAACAGCAGTCCCCGCCGACCGCTGAACTGTATGCTCGCGGCCGCCCCAACCTGCACCAACATTCCGGGGCGGGGTGGCCCGTGCATCACGGCACCGGGATGAGAAAGCCGGGCCCGTTCGGGTCGAGCCGTACCCAGCAGTTGACGGCATCGCCACACACGGGGCATCTTCCGAACCGATCGGGGCTGTGTGAGTCGGCCAGCAGATAGCTGTTGACGAGGATGTCGGCCGACGTGTACGGCGGTGGATCCGCAGCCCGGTCGGTCCAGGCGATGAAACGATTGTGCAGCCAGCCGGCCGGAACGTGTCGCAGATCCTCGGCGGCGTTGACGAGATGATGGGCGAGGTAGTACCGGAGTGAGACGGTACTGCCTGCGAACTCCGCTCGTAGCTGTCGCCTTCGGACCGCACAGGGCCAGTCGTCGCCGCATCCGGTACAGGTCCACAGGGGAGCGGTGGGGTCGTGGTCCCACATTTCCGTTTCCCCCGCTTGGGTCGTCAGAGGTTCGGCTGCCATGCGATCGATGCTTTACTAGAGCGCGAAATAATGCAATATTACGTCTTGGCTGAACGATTTCCCTCTAGCGATCTGTAATTGCGGGTATCACGGAGAGTGCTCAGTGGACGTTACACATCGAGTGAAAGGTTCGCTCGAAACGTAATAACCGAGAGGGGGAGTGAAGTGCAGGCAGGGGTGGACTCCACCGTTCCTCGCAGGGCGCTCGGGCGGCATCTACGCCAGCTCCGAGAGGAGGCCCGGCTCACCATCAAGACAGTGTCCGAGGCGCTGGAGTGGTCGATGCCGAAGATCTGGCGGATCGAGAGCGGGGCGACCAGCATGCGCTCGCTGGACGTCGAGGCGATGTGCCGGATATACGGTGCGTCACCAGAAATGACCAAGGCCCTGACCGGGCTGGCGAAGGAAACCAGGGCACGCGGCTGGTGGCACTCCTACGGCGACACCATCCCCGGATGGTTCGAGCCGTACACCGGGCTGGAGGCGGCGGCCAGCCATCTCCGGATGTACGAGCCACGGTTCGTCCCAGGGCTGCTACAGACACCGGCGTACGCCTCGGAGGTCGTCCGGATCGTCAATCCTGAACTCGGGCCGGTCGAGCGCGAGCGGGCGGTCGGGGTCGAGCTGGCCCGGCAGGAGATCCTCAACGGGCGGCGGCGGCATGCGCCGCAGCTCGACGTGGTCCTCGACGAGGCGGTGCTGCGCCGGGTCGCGGGCAGCGGGCAGATGATGGGCGAACAGCTACGGCACCTCGTGGCCGTCAGCCAGCAGCCGAACATCTCGATCCGGGTACTGTCGTTCTCGGCCGGGCTCTACCGGGCCGAGCGCGCCAACGGCGGCTTCGCCATCCTGGAGTTCCCGAAGGACGGACTCGGGCGCCGCATCGAGCCGTCGATCGTCTACAGCGGCGGCCTCACCGGCGCGCTCTATCTGGAGAAGCCGCACGAGGTGGACAGTCACGCCGCCGTCTGGCGTGACTTCGAGGAGATCAGCCTCACCGAGGAGCTGTCCCGGAAGCTGATCACGACGGTGGCGGAGGAATACGGCGGCTGACGCTCCTACGGCGACCGGATCACCATCGCGCAGCCGGTAGCCTGCCGTACGTCGTCGGTGTGGGGAGACATCGACGACGGGCAGGCCGGCGATGGAAGTGCCGGACCGAGTCGTCGGACGCTGTTCGGTAGCCCGCCGTTGCCCGGGACCGGGTCGGTGGGGGTGGAGTGCGGTTGCCCGCCTCCACCCTCCGCGTCCGCACCCGAGGTGGACCGACGATCCCGGGCCGCGACGCGGGTCAGGCCCAGGCCCGGTCGAGTGCCGACGCCAGCCGGTTGACCCACTGCTGTGCGGTGCCGCCGACGCCGGGGTACTCGTCGACGAAGTTAATCCAGTCCACCTTCCAGCCGAGCACCGTCTCGGCGGTGAAGGTGTCGGCTTCGGCGCCGAGCTCGGGTCGCATGAGCGTACGGACGAGGGCCGGGTCGACGGTGGTGTGTTCGGCGAGGAGCACGGCGTCGTACAGGTCCTTGCCCTGCGGGTACATGTCGGTGGCCAGCCACAGCAGCTTCCACGCCAGGGACAGCTCGGCGGACGCGGCGCGCACCGGCTCGTCGACGCCGGGCAGCATCAGCGCCTCGGGTGCGAGGGGGAGCCGCTCACCGAACACGATGTCGAGCTGCACGTGGCCCTCCGGCGCCTCCGGCGGGTGGAACGGGATCGCCAACCGCCGCCCGTCCGCGCGTTCGTACGTCCAGATGGCCGTCTCGGTGATCTGGTCCGCCCGCAGCCCGGCGTCGTCCTCGGGGATGCGCCGGACGGCGGCCTTCAGGTCGTCCAGCAGCGCGCCGGCGTCCGCGCTGTCGCTGGTGACGGTGTGCGGGGTGACGACGAAGTCGAGGTCGCCCGGCTCCCACGCCGCGCCGCCGACCCAGGCCGCCATCGTGACACTGCCGCGCAGCACCAGATGCTCGGCTCCCCAGCGCGTGGCGGCGATCGCCGTCAGGATGCGGTTCATCGCGGCGTGCCGGGCGCCGCACCAGCGTTCACCGGTGGCCGCGACCAGGAAGGTGGGTTCACCGGCGCGGTAGGCGTGCCGGTACTGCTTCAGCGCCGGGTCGAACGCCGCCCGCTGCCGGACGGCCGGTTCGGCGGGCAGCGGCCGGTAGGTCGGCGGATAGTTCGGGGAACCGGCCGGTGCGATCCTCATCCTGTCCTCGTGTCTCTTCGCCTGGTCGCTCGTGTGCCGGTCGTGAACGTCGGTCAGCCAGCCCTGGTCGTGCGACAGCTGGTCGTCGAAGACGACGTACTCCTGCTCGACCGCCACGATCTCGTGTCCGGCCGACCGGAGGGCCTCGACGAGTGCGTCGAGCCGTTGCCCGGCGGTGTCGAGCCCGACCCCGTGGCAGCGCTGGGTCACGAACCTCTCCTGCGCGCCGTCGGCCCGCTCCCGGCGGGCGTTGCGGGACAGCCGGGCGCCGTGCGGCGTGACGACGTCGGTGACGGCCAGCAGCTCCGCGACCGTCGTGCCGGGCAGCAGCAGTTTGACGTGGTGCTCGAAGTACCGCCCCGCCGGCTCGCCCGCCGCTTCCCGATCGGAGCGCGGCACGCCGACGCACCACGGTGCAGCCTCGATCTTGGCACGGCACGGGTGCACCCCCGCCGCGCGCAGTTCGTCCTGCCAACGCCGGACCGTGGCGTGCTGCTCGGCCAGGCTGCCCCGGCCGGTCAGGGTGAGCATCGGCTGCGAGGCGTACGCGCCGCGGTCGAGCACGATGTGCAGGTACTTCACCCCGTGCTGCGCCGCGAACGCCGCCAGCTTCCCGGCCTGCTCGGCATGGACCGTAACGTGGATCTCGAAGTCCCCCGACACCTCGGACATCGGCGTAGCGTACGAGACCGGCACGCCGACCCGTCATCCACCGTCAGCCGGGTAGGGCGATCCAGGTGGCACGGGCGCGGGCCAGCTCCGCGCCGTCCGACGCGTACAGGGTGGTGTGCACCAGGGCCTTGCGGCCCTCGGCGGAGGCGAGGGCGCCGCGTACCACACACTGCTGGCCGGGGGCGGGCAGCCGGTCGACGCGCACGGCGATCCGGCCCAGCACGTACGGCCGGCCGGCGGCGATCACCGCCCAGCCGCCGGGGCAGTCCAACGCGGCCCAGACGGTCGGGGTCGAGACGTCGTCCGGGACGGTCCACGGTGCGGCGGTGCTGCCGTCGGCGAGCCGCCCGGGGAAGATGCCCAACCCGTCGGACCGGTCCGGGCCGCAGACGTAGCAGGTCGGAAAGGGATGGTCGGCGAATCCGGCGTACCATTTGGCGGCCTCGACCGCGTCCGCCCACCCGATCGGCGGGACCACGGTGTCGACCTCGGCGTTCGCGGCGACCTCGGCCACGACGGCGTCGTCGGCGGTGCGGACCTGACAGTCGAGCACCGACAGCGGGGTGTCCAGCGGCGGCGGCATCCGGAGCGTCACCTCGGCGGTCTCGCCGTGTGCGAAGAGGCCGGCGGAGTAGCCGCCGTTGCCGGAGCCGGGCGGCCCGTTGAACCGGGCGGGGATGTACATCGGTAGGCCTTCCGCGAGGTCAGGGCCCGGGTCGCGGGCCGGTGGAGGACCACCCCACCGTACGCGGGACCCGGTGCCGACACCGACGGGCGTCCAGGGGGCACGCCTGCCGACGCGACGGTTCGGCGGGGCGGGTGTGAGAGCGGTACCAGCGGACATGGTGCCCGGCATGCTGATCCGCCCGTACCGACCGGGCGTACCGTGCCCGGCACCGCCGCCCGGCACCGGCCCGAAATGGGTGGGTGCGTCGCCGCCCCGTCGGTAGCCTGGGCCGGTGCCTCCGCAAATCCCGCATCCCGAACCGGGGGTGCCGGACACCCGGGGACCCCTGCGGTACATCTGGTGGCTCGCGCGCCGCCAGCCCCTGCGCGTGCTGCGGGGCAGCTTCTTCGGCACGGCGTGGATGGTCGGGCTCTCGCTGCGGCCGTACCTCGTCTCCCGGGCGATCGACGACGGGCTGCGCACCGGAAACGGTGGTGCCCTGCTGTTCTGGGTCGCCGCGATCGTCGTCGCCGGGCTGGGGCTGGCCCAGCTCGGGATCCAACGGCACCGGACGATGACGTTCATCCGGGAGGACGCGAGCGCCCGCTCCGCCGCCGTACTGCTGCGGCAGCTCTCCCGGATCGGCGCGGTACTGCCGCGCAAGCTCGCCGCCGGTGAGGTCGCCACGGTCGGCGGCTCCGACATCGGGCACACCTCGTACGTGTTGACGCTGACCGGCCCGGGCGTCGGCGCGGTCGTGGCGTACGCGGTCGTCGCGGTGATCCTCTGGTCGATCTCGCCACTGCTCGCCCTCTGCGTGCTGCTGGGCGTGCCGGCGGTCGCCGTCCTGATCGGGCCGCTGCTGCGCCGGCTGGACCGGGCCGAGTCCGTCTACCGCCAGCGGCAGGGCGTCCTCACCACCCGGGCCGGGGACATCGTCGCCGGGCTGCGGGTGCTTGCCGGGGTCGGTGGCCGGGACCTGTTCGCCCACAGGTACGCGGCCCGGTCGCAGGAGCTGAAGGACGAGGGCTACCGGGTCGGTGCCGTCGGCAGCTGGATCGAGGCGCTGACCGCCGCGATCCCGGCCGGGTTCCTCGCCGCCGTGATCTGGCTGGCGGCCCGGATGGCCGTCGACGGCGACATCACGATCGGGCAGCTAGTCGCCGTCTACGGGTACGTCGCGGTGCTTATCGTCCCGGTGTGGTTCCTGATGCAGGGGAGCTACCACCTGATCCGGGGTCGGGTCGCGGCCCGCCGGATCATCGCGCTGCTCCGGCTGACTCCGGACGACGTCACCGGTTCGGGTCCGGACGGTGTCATCGGTTCGGGTCCGGACGGTGTCATCGGTTCGGGTCCGGACGGCGTCACCGGTTCGGGGCCGGTCCGTGTCGGTGGCTCCAGCCGGGACGGCGGCGATGGCGCCGGGCAGCGGCCGGGCCCGGCCGGCCCCGCCGAGCTGCACGATCCGGCCACCGGGCTGACGGTACCGGCCGGGCGGCTGATCGGGGTGGCCGCCGCCGACCCGGCCGAGGCGATCGCCCTGGCCGACCGGCTCGGGCGGTACGTCCCCAGCGGGGTGACCTGGGGCGGGGTGCCGCTGACCGCGATCGGGCTACCCGAGGTGCGGGCCCGGATCCTGGTCGCCGACCACGACGCCTACCTCTTCGCCGGGACACTGCGGGAGATCCTGCACGCTGGACGGCGGCACACCGACGCCGAGCTGCGGGCCGGCCTGCGGGTCGCCTCGGCGGACGACGTCGTGGACGCCCTGCCCGAGGCGCTGGACACCCCGATCGACACCCGGGCCCGCCGGCTCTCCGGCGGTCAGCGGCAGCGGGTACGCCTGGCCCGGGCGCTGCTGGTCGAGCCGGAGGTGCTGATCCTGGTCGACCCGACGTCGGCGGTGGACGCGCACACCGAGGCGCGGATCGCGCAGCGGCTCCGGACCGCCCGGGCCGGTCGCAGCACGGTCCTGCTCGCCACCTCGCCGCTGCTGCTCGGGCACGCCGAGCTGGTGGCGCACCTGCGCGACGGGCGGATCGTCGACCTCGGCAGCCATGCCGAGCTGCTCGACCGCGACCCGGGCTACCGGGCGCTGGTCTCCCGGGACGGCGAGCCGGTCCCGGCCGGCGGGTCCGTCGACGGCGAGGGGGCGCTGCGGTGACCGGACTGCCGGTGGCGGACCCGGCCACCGTGCGCCGGGCGGCACGGGAGCTGATCGACCGGGATCGGCGGGCGGTCGCCGTCATCCTGGTGTTGCACGTCGGGGCGACCGTCGCCGGGCTGGCCGCCCCCTGGCTGCTCGGGATCATCGTCGACCAGGTGGTGGCCGGGGCCGGCACCGGCACCATCGACCGGCTGGCGCTGGCGATCGTCGGCTGCGTACTGGTGCAGACCGTGCTCTCCCGCTACGCCCAGTACGCCGGGCACCGGTTCGGGGAGCGCGCGGTGGCCCGGCTGCGCGAGGAGTTCGTCCGGCGGACGCTGGCGCTGCCGGTCTCGGTCGTCGAGCGGGCCGGCACCGGAGACCTCGCCACCCGCAGCTCGGTCGACGTCGCCACGGTCGGAGTCACGGTCCGCCAGGTGGTACCGGTGGTGGCGATCGCCTCGGCGCAACTGATCCTGCTGTTCGGGGCGATATTCCTGCTGCATCCGGTGCTCGGCGTCGCCGCGCTGGCCGGGCTGCCGTCGATCGTCGCGGTGACCCGCTGGTATCTGCGGCGGGCCTCCACGGCGTACCTCGCCGAGGGCGCCGCCTCGGCGGAGCTGACCGAGACCCTGACCACCACCGCCGAGGGGTCCCGGACCGTCGAGGCGCTCCGGCTCGCCGACGAACGGGTCGCGCACGGCCGGGCCCGGATCGGGCAGGTCTGGGCGACCCGGCGGCGCACCCTCGGGCTGCGCTCGGTCTTCTATCCGGTGGTGGAGTCGAGCTATCCGTTGCCGATCGCGGCGGTGCTGCTGGTCGGCGGCCTCGGCATCGACGGTGGACTGGTCACCCTCGGCGAGGTGGTCGCCGCCGCGCTCTACCTGCAACAGGCGATCGGCCCGATGGACCAGATCCTGCAATGGATGGAGCAGGCCCAGCGCGGCCTCGCCTCGTTCGCCCGGGTGCTCGGCGTCGGTCAGGTGCCGCCGGAGCCGCGCGGGCGTGGCACCGCCCCGTCCGGGCAGCAGATCGAGGTCCGGGGTGTGCGGTTCGGTTACGCCGACGGCCCCGAGGTGCTGCACGGCATCGACCTGGCGATCCGGCCCGGCGAACGGCTGGCCGTCGTCGGTCCCTCCGGAGCCGGAAAGTCGACCCTGGCCCGGCTGCTGGCCGGGATCGACCGCCCCCGGCACGGCGAGGTCAGCCTGGGCGGCTGCCCGGTCACCGACCTCGACCCGGCCGGGCGGCGCCGCCGGATCGCCCTGGTCACCCAGGAGCACCACGTCTTCCTCGGCTCGCTGCGGGACAACCTGGCGTTCGCCGCCCCGGACGCCACCGACGCGCAGATGCGCGCCGCGCTGGTCGCGGTCGGCGCGGACTGGTACGCCGACCTCCCCGACGGCCTGGACACCGAACTCGGGGACGGGGCCCGGGAGTTGAGTCCCGCCGACGCGCAGCAGCTCGCGCTCGCCCGGCTGGTCCTGGCCGATCCGCACACGCTGATCCTCGACGAGGCGACGGCCGCGCTCGATCCGACCACGGCCCGGCGTACCGAGCGGGCGTTGGCAGCGGTGCTGGCCGGGCGTACGGTGATCGCGATCGCGCACCGGCTGAACACCGCGCACGACGCCGACCGGGTGGCGGTGATGGCGGACGGCCGGATCACCGAGCTGGGCAGCCACGACGAGCTGCTCCGGGCCGACGGCGCGTACGCCGCCCTCTGGCGCTCCTGGCACGGCTAGTTGCTCACCCTCCGCCCGGAGCGTGCTGAGCGGGCCGAGGCGTGGGTCGGCGAGCTCGGCCTCCGGCACGTCCAGCCGGAACGGGCGCAGTGTCACGCGCGCTCCTAAGAGGTCGGGGTATCGGACCGGTCGTGTCGGGTGGCCGACCACCGCTGGCTAAGCTTGACGACCATGCCCGAGGGTCACACCATCCACCGGCTGGCCGCCCGGCACCGGGAGCTGTTCGGTGGAGAGAAGGTGCTGGCCAGCAGCCCACAGGGGCGGTTCGCCGAGGGTGCCGCACTGATCTCCGGGACGGTACTCGACGCCACCGAGGCGTACGGCAAGCATCTGCTGCACCACTACGACGGTGGGCAGACGCTGCACGTACATCTCGGGCTCTACGGCAGGTTCACCGACGGCGAGGGTGAGCCGCCGGCGCCGGTCGGCCAGATCCGGTTGCGGCTGCACACCGACCTGCACTGGCTGGACCTGCGCGGCCCGGCCGCCTGCGAGCTGCTCGCCCCGCCCGAGGTCGACGCGCTGCGCGCCAGGCTCGGCGCCGACCCGCTGCGCGCCGACGCCGACCCGGACGCCCCGTACGCCCGGATCCGGCGCAGCCCGACCCCGCTCTTCGCGCTGCTGCTCGACCAGTCGATCGTGGCGGGCACCGGGTTGATCTTCGTCACCGAGGCGCTGTTCCGGGCCGGCCTGCCACCCACCACTCCCGGGCGGGAGCTCAGCCCGGAGGGCTGGCGGAGGATCTGGGCCGACCTGGTGGAGCTGATGACGGCGGCCGTCGCGACCGGCCGGATCGACACCGTGCGCCCCGAGCATCTGCCGGAGGCGATGGGCCGGCCGCCCCGGGTCGACCGGCACGGCGGCGAGGTGTACGTCTACCGCCGCGCCGGGCTGCCCTGCCATCTCTGCGGCACCGTGATCCTCCGGGCCGACCAGGCCGGCCGCAACTCGTACTGGTGCCCGCGCTGCCAGCGGGCGCCGCGCCGCTCCCGGACCATCAGGGCGTGACGCGGCGGATGGTCAGGTAGCCGGCCCCGGCGAAGAGTGCGGCCAGCAACGCCGGCCAGCCGACGAACCAGGCAGCCATCGGCTGCCCGGCCAGCCAGCCTCCGATGCCGGACCAGAGGTCCAGCCAGGTGATCAGCGCGGCGAGCCCGGCCAGCCCGAGCAGGGTGGCGGTGCTCAGCAGCCACATCCCGGTCAGCCCGAACCGCTTGTAGAAGACCGCGACGAAGATGCCGAGGAAGCCGAGCACGATGAACGGCATCGTGTAGATCGCGATCTGGAGCAGCGGGTTCAGGTCGTCGATGAAGTTCAGCCCGAAGAACCGCAGCCGGATTCCCCAGCCGTCGGTGGCGTCCTCGATCAGTTGGCAGCAGAAGAGCAGCAGGCCGAAGAGGACGGACTGGACCAGGAGAAAGAGCGCGGAGGCCAGGTAGAAGGTCCGCCGGATCACGCTCAGCGCCATGCTGAACGGCAGGAGCTGGGTGATCCAGTGGATGCAGGTGACGAAGACGACGATGTAGATCGAGATGAGCGCACCGGTCGTCGGATTGTCCTCCCGGTCGGCGATCAACAGGAAGAGGGCGTAGTTCACGGCGAAGATCATCAGGAGCAGCAGCCAGGGCCAGCCGAGGGTGTTCTGCCAGCCGACCAGTTGCACCCGGGTCACGGTCAGCACGCGGTTCATCGGGTTTCCTCCCCCTTCCGGGTACCGGCGACGCCGTCGCCGGACCGGGCGTGTGCGGTGGTGAGCCGGATGACGATGTCCTGGAGCGAGACCGCTTCCAGGTCCAGCCCGAGCGCCTTCGCCTGGGCGCGCTCGGCGGTGTCGAAGGTGCCGCGCAGGGTCACCCGGGCGTACCGGCCGAGGGTCTCGCGGTGCAGCTCCTCGTTGCGCGCGGCCAGCTCGTCGACGGCGGTGGCGGGCCCGGCGACGGTGACCACCTGGCCGCGCAGCGCCTCGGCGGCAGTGTCCAGCAGCATCCGGCCCTGGTCCAGCAGCAGCACGTGTTCGAGCAGTTCGCCGACCTCGTCGATGAGGTGGGTGGAGAGGATCACGGTCCGGGGGTGCTCGGCGTAGTCGGTGAGCAGGTGGTCGTAGAAGAGGTGCCGGGCGACGGCGTCCAGACCGAGGTACGGCTCGTCGAAGAGGGTCAGCGGGGCACGGGAGGCGAGCCCGATGACGATGCCGAGCATCGAGTGCATGCCCCGGGACAGCTTCCGGACCTGCCGACCCAGCGGCAGCCGGAAGTCCGCCAGCAGGGCCTGCGCGAAGTCCTCGTCCCAGCCGGGAAATAGCAGCCGCGCCGCTTCCAGCGCGTGCCGCACCTTGAAGTACTGCGGATACGTCTGGCTCTCCTTGATGAAGCAGACCCGGGACATCACCGCCTCGTTCTCGTACGGCGACTTTCCACCGATGTCCAGCCGGCCCGAGCTGGCCAGCAGCTGCCCGGTCATGATCTGCATCAGGGTGGTCTTGCCGGCCCCGTTCCGGCCGAGCAGGCCGTGGATCCGGTTCTCCTCCAGGGTGAAGCTGACGTCGTCGAGCGCGGTGACGTCGCGGTACCGCTTGGTGACCCGCTCGGCCCGCACCGCCGTGGTCATCGGTCCTGCTCCCATCGGTCGATCATCCGTTTCAGTTCGTCGGCGTCGATGCCGAGCTTGTTCGCCTCGGCGAGCAGTGGGTGCAGGAACTGCTGGGCGAACTCCTCGCGGCGGCGGTCCCGCAGTCTCGCGCGGGCGCCGGTGGCGACGAACATGCCGATACCTCGCTTCTTGTAGAGAATTCCGTCGTCCACCAACTGGTTGACGCCCTTGCCGGCGGTCGCCGGGTTGATCCGGTGGAAGGCGGCCAGCTCGTTCGTCGAGGGCACCTGACCCTCCTCGGCGAGGGTGCCGTCGATGATCGAGTTTTCGATCAGCTCAGCGATCTGGAGAAAGATCGGACGCCCGTCCTCCATCAGCCGGACCCGCCCGCCCACCGCCCGGGTCCAAGGGGCGGAGCGGCCGGGTTCGGCTTCGTTGGTTCATTACTCATGTAACTAACCATCCAACCAGCGCCCCGCACTGTCAAGGTCGGGGAAGCGACTCGCGGGGTCGTCCCGGCCACACCGCCGGGTGCTGCCGGGCTACAAGAGCGCTGCTGGGTGCCCGCCACATTCGAACCGGGCGCGGCGATGAAGATTGGAGGTGCGTGCCACCGGGTCGGGCCCGGGAGTCGACGTCGAAGAGACCTCCCGGGCCTGGCGGCGGGCGGTCAGTGCCGGTCCGGTGGGCGTACGGTCACCGAGCCGAAGATGACCCTGGAGTGCACCTCCAGCACCGGGGCGCCGGGCGAGGTGGCGCCACGCAGCTTGGACTCCTTGCTGCCGAAGATCGCCGTACCGCTGAGCCGCACCTCCACTCCCTCCGGTACGAAGATCGTGACCGACCCGAAGATCGCGGTCGCCTCGACCGTGACGACCGGGTGCGGCAGCGTGGTGTCCTGCAACTCGATGTGGCAGTCGCCGAAGACGGAACGCGCCTCCAGTCGGGCCGGGACGGGCCAGCGCCCCTTGCGGGACTCGTTGCCGAAGATGGCGACCAGGCGTTCCTGAGCCGGCCCGGCGACGGCGGACCCGGGTCGGCGGGCCGGCAACGGCGCGGCCGTCGAGTCGGTCGGCAGGTCGTCGGTGAGCCGGGCGAGTTCGCCCCGGGTCTTCGCGACGTGCGCGGCGGTGGCGCGGTCGGCGTACTCGTCCAGGGTCAGCCGGCCCTCGGCGGCCGCCGTCCCGAGCAGCTCGACGACCTGCTCGCGCTCGCGGTCGGAGACCCGGATCCGGTCGGCGTCGTCCTGCGATTCGCGCTCCACGGTGGCACAGCCTAGCGGGCGGCACCGGAAGGCGGGGCAGCCCGAAGCGTCGGCGTCTCCTCGGCTGGCAAAGGGACCGTTCGAGTTGTGGTCTCCGGCAACCAGTGGAGTGGTGGCATTCGGCGCCGGGGATATCAGGAGAGCGACGCAATAATCACGTCTAGTGACCTCCGACCGATCGCCAGCCAGTCCATCCAATTGATTACCCAAGCGATCCAATATGTTACTGAGAGTGGCTTCAAGGCTATCGGGCTGACGAGATTCACGACCAGGATGATCAAGGCGGCGGCCACGGCGGGTAACCTACCCTAGGCATCCGTTGTGGTTTCAGCCGGGATGCCATGTCTCTGGCGAAATTGGCAGCTTGCCTCTTACTTATTCTGATCCGTCAATGTTTTTGGGTATTGTTGACGTGTTGTCGCGCAAGGGACAACCCGTAGGTTCTCTCGGTTGGTGGGGGTGCCGCTGGTGCGGACGGTAGAGTGTTGGTTACCGGAATGATCGAGCAGGGTCGCTCACATTGATCAATCCGTGACCCCGGGTGCGACCTGTCGGAGGATTACGGAGATCGCCGATGCAGGATCAACTCGTTCTGGCCGTTGCCACCGCCTTGGCGACCAAGGGAAGCGAAGCGCTGATCACGGGCGGCGGTGGTGCCCTGGGACGGCTCTACCGGTTGTTGCGAGATCGATTCCGTTCCAGCGGAGTCGGAACGTCGGGTCTGGACGCGGCGACAGATGATCCGGGCGAGGTCGACCGGGTCGAACTTGCCGAAAAGATCGGCCGGCTCATGGCCGCGGATCCCGATCTCCGCACTCGGGTGGAAGCGTTGTGGCGGGGCGCCGCAGCCGAGCTGGCGATGCAGTCCGGCGGGGTGATCAACCAGTTCAGCGGTGTTGCCGACCGGGTGCTGCAGGCCCGGGACATCGGAGGCGACGCCTCACTCTGAGTATCTGTACGCCGATCTGCGGAGGCGCCGGTGCGACAGCGGTCCGACGGAGACCCGCGAACCAACGACGTCGCGACACCCGGTTCGGGAACGTCCAACGTCATGTCGGGAACGGTCAGTGGACCGAGCCTGCAGGTCGGCTCCGTTGCCGGCAACGTGCACATTCATGCGTCAGAAGAAAACGTACCCCCAATTCCGCGTCAGCTCCCGGTTTCGACCCCGAACTTCGTCGGCAGGAAGCGGGAGATGGCCGAACTTGATGAAATTCTGGGCGGTGATGTCCCTGGGCTCGCGGTCCTCAGTGGTCCCGGCGGTGTCGGCAAGACGGCATTGGCCGTGCGCTGGGCAGAAAAGGCGCGGAACAGCTTTCCTGACGGACAACTCCATGTCGATCTGAACGGGTTCGGTGAGGGTGAGCCGGTCGATCCGAGCGAAGCCCTGGGCGAACTTCTCCGGGCGCTGGGCAGCCCGCCGGAGCGGGTCCCGGTGACGCTCGCCGAGCGGCGGTCGCTGTACCGGTCGGCGACCGCCCGGCGGGCCGTCCTGGTACTCCTGGACAGCGCGCGCTCGACTGCCCAGGTCCGGGCACTGCTACCCGCCGGGCGCTCGAAGGTACTGGTGACCAGCCGGGCCCGCCTGGTCGGGCTGGTCGCCGACGGCGGTCGACTCATCGAGCTGAGTCCGCTTCGCCCGGCGGAGTCCGTTCTGCTCCTGTCCCGGGCGGCCGGGCCGGATCGGATCGACCGGGAGCCGGCCGAGGCGGCTCGACTTGCCGAGATCTGTGCCGGACTGCCGATAGCCCTCTGCGTCGCCGCCGCGCGACTGGCCGCTCGGCCACGCCTGTCCGTGCGCCGGATGACGCTGGACCTTGCCTCCGAGACGCACCGGTTACGTCAGCTGTCCTCCGTGGACGGACTCTCGGTGCAGGCGATCTTCGACATCTCCTACCGATCCCTGCCGGTCGAGGCTGCTGCGGTCTACCGGCGGATGGCATTGCATCCGGGCCCGGAGTTCGGCATCGGTGCCGTTGCGGCGGTGCTGCCGGTACCCGCCCTGGGAGACACCAGCCCGGAGGATGCCGCCGAACCGCCCAACAGACCGGGCGGGCCCGACGATCCGGGTCCCGAGCGGTCCGACGGATCCGCCTGCCGGGACGAGCCCGAGGGACCTGCCGGGGCGGACCTGGTCGAGGCGTTGTTGGCAGCGAGCCTGCTGGAAGAGGTCGCCGAGGACCGTTTCCGCTACCACGACCTGATGCGGCTGCACGCGCGGCAGAAGGCAGAGACGGACGAGCCGGAGCCGGAACGCCGAATCGTGCTCCGCAGGCTGCTCGAGTGGTACCTCGCCGCCGCGGCTCGGGCCGACCTGGTACTGACCCCCTACCGTCGCCGGCTCCCGTACGACTTCGTCGGGAGCCCCGCCGAGCTGCCCCGGTTTCCGGACCGGCGGTCGGCGCTGGCGTGGCTGGACCGGGAACGGGCCAACCTCTTCACGGCGGGACGCACGGCCCTGCGGTGCGGCTACGCCAGGCTGGCCTGGCAGCTCTCCGACGTGGTGTGGCCACTCCTGCTGTACCGGAAGCACTATGTCGACCGCTTGGAGGTCGACCGGTGCGGTGTCGAGGCCGCCCGTTCCTGCGGCGACCCCTGGGCCGAGGCGGTGATGCTCGAGCGGTTGGGGCGGCTGCTGCGCAAGTTCGGTGACCACGAGGCCGCGCAGCGGCACCTCCGGGATGCCATCGAGCGCTACCGGGAGGCTGGTGACCTCCGGGGCTGCCTCGATGCCGAGGCCGGCCTGGCCACCCTTTACCGCGAGTCGGGCAGGCCGGCGGAAGCGGTGGAACTCCTCGTCCGGCTGGTCCGGGACAACCGGGCCTTCGGCAACGACCGGAGCATCGGGCTCACCTTGATCAACCTGGGAACCCTGCTCGCCGAGGTGGGCAGGCCCGACGAGGCGATCGGATTTCTGCGCGAGGCGGAGTGCATCTTCGCCGAGCTGACCTCGGTCGACCCGTACAACGGCGCCCGGGTGCTGATCGCCCTGGCCGGCGCGCTGTTCAGTACCGGGGATCTGGCCGGCGCGGATCGGGCCGCGACCGAGGGGGCCCGGCGGATGCGCGAGCTCGGCTCCGAATACGAGTACGCGGAGGCTCTCGGCAAGCTCGGACGGGTCGCGCGGCGGCGGGGGGACTCCACCGCCGCGCGGGAGCACTACCAGCGGGCGCGGGAGATTTTTCTGCGGCTGGATTCGTCACGAGTGGTTGACGTCGACCGGCACCTGTCCGAGTTGGCCGGCAGCCCGGGTGGGAACGGTCCGACGTCGCCGCCGGGACCAGCGGACGGTCCGGGTGTGCAGCCGGAACCCGGCGGTCGCGGCCAGAGCCCGCCCGGCTGAACCGGTCAGGTCGACGCCGAGCGACCAGTGTGTGTAGATCCAGCTGGCGACCTGCTCGACACGTCCCGCCGCGAGTACGTCCGAGTCCCCGTCCCGGTCGCCGCCATGCGGTGCGGTGCGGCGTGACCGGTCGACCGAGACGGTCAGCAGCAGGCCGTCGCGCAGCCCGGCGGCGAGGCGGCGCCCGGACGGGGACGGCCGCCCGTCCCAGGTCTCGACGTGGCCGGCGCCGTCGGGCAGACCGCCGGACGCGGTGCCGACTCCGCCGGGCAGGAACAGGACCAGCGTCAGCCCCGGGTACCGGCCGAAGAGGTACGTGCAGCGGTCCGCGAGGACCTGCCGGTCTGCGACCGCGACCAGTACGTCCGCCAGCCCAGCCTGTCGGGGTGCTACCCCGGACGGGCCCATCCACCCGATCACCGGCTCCGGCGCCCCGTTCACGCCGGGTGCTCCGGGCGGAGCCGGGGCTCCGGTACCGGTGCCGGCCGGCGATGCCGGCCCGGTTCGGGGAGCCGCAGCAGCCGGTACATGGCCTGCCGGAGCAGGGAGTTCGCCCGGCCCGGCCGGGAGGTGAGCCGGGCCGCCACCGCCATCGGGTCGATGGGACGTACCACGCGGAGCTGGTCGAGCAGCGGCCGGTGCGGGTCGAGCCGGTCGGTGCCGGCGATCACCGCCGCCTGGGCCGAGCCTTCGGTCACGGCGGCCAGGCCGGGCGTGAGGTGCAGGATGTTGCGACCCAGCGCCGCCGCGTACGTGGTTACCGAGCCGTGATCGCCGATGACATGATCGGCGGCCACGACCAGGCTGCGCCAGTCGTCCTCCGGGTCGGGCAGGATCAGCCCGGCCTCGCGGCAGCTCCGCAGCCAGGCGCGGACCTGCCGGTGGCCGTGCGCGGACCACACCGCCGGATGCAACAGTGCCGCGACCCGGAACCGTTGCGGAGGGAGCTGGTCCATCACCAGCGGCAGTAGGTCCGGCCAGTTGCCGAAGAGGCCCGTCCGGCCCCAGGTCGAAGTCACCACCACGAACTCCCGGTCGTCGATGCCGAGCGCCCGGCGGTACCGGCTCCGCTCGGGCAGGCTCGCGACGAGCCGGTCGAAGCACGGGTCGCCGGCGACCACCGCCACCGGCACCGCCTCCGGGCACTGCCGTCGCAGGATCTCGAGTTCGTGTTCGGTGGCGAGCGCGATCGAGGACGGCAGTACCTCGCCGTTGCGGGTCAGCCGTTGCGGGTCGAGCCCGTACACCGGTGCCGTTGCCAACGCTGGCCCGCGCTGGCCGGACGGTCGGGTCGGCTTGCCGTGTCCGGCCCCGTGCGCCATCAGCAGCACGGGTGCGTGCAGATCGGCCAGGCCGCCGTACGCGGCGGTGAGCGCGAGGTCGAACCTCTCCCGGATGGCCTGCTGCCAGGGCAGCACGAGCGCGCCGATCTGGTGCAGGCGCCGGGTCACGCCCCGGTTGAACGCGTCCGGCGGGACGGTGAAGACCGTCTGGATCCGGGAATCCTCCTCCAACAACTCGACGGCATCCAGCAGTCGATGACAGCTGACAATGGTGTGTGCGACGATCAACACTTCACGGCAGCCATTTCTGGTAACCCATTGTGGTGCCTCGATTCCAATGGGCACCCGTGACCATTCATGGGTATTCATCTCATCCTCCCCTTCGTCTCGTCGTAGACGATGGGAGAGTCGGTGACAATGTTGCCGGTCGGCTTGCAGGACGGCTTGCAGCCGGCTTGCAGCGTCCACATAGCGGAATGTCGGAAGTTTGACGATGGGAATAGGGCTTGGTCGTCGAAGTGGTCGGGAAGAAACTGATGAAGGGTAAGTCGGTCCGACGGAGGGACGACGCCCGTGGAGTTCGTGATACTCGGCCCCACAGCGTTGCGCGTCGGCGGCCACCTCGTGTCGCTGGGTGCGGCGAAACAACGTGGTCTACTGGCGCTGCTGCTCTATCACAAGGGTTCCCCGGTGTCCGTCGACGTGATCGTCGATCACCTGTGGGGAAACCGGCCGGTCGATGCCTGTCGAGGAAACCTGCACGCCCTGGTCAGCCGCGCTCGTGCCGTGCTGAGGTCGGCCGGTCTGCCGGACGCTCTCGTCCGGATGCCGGGCGAGGCGTACCGGCTCGGCGTCGATCCGGAACTGGTCGACTACCACCGATTCCGTCGCCTGGTCGAGACCGCCCGCGCCGCTGCCGACGAGGGCGATCACGAAAGGTCCGTCGCACTGTTGTGCACGGCGGTCGATCTGTGGCGGGGTCAGCCACTCGCCGATCTTCGAAGCGCCCGATCCGAACACATCCGCCGGGCCATGAGGGAGGGATTTCTTGCGGCGCACAAGCTGCTCGCCGAGAGCCATGGCCGAATTGGCCGTTACGACGCGGTACTCAGTCGGCTTGAACCGCTGCTGTTGACCTACGACGTCGATCAGACCCTGGCACGGTATTGGATCACCGCCCTCTACGCGAGCGGGCGCGAGGATGAGGGCCGGCGGTTCTCGATCGATTTCCGTCAGCGATACCGACGGAAGATGCGGACCGAGCCGACAATTGATCTGCCGGCACTACGCATGCGCAATCAACCCGTGCGCGCCGTACCCACCGGGCGGGACCCCGACGAGCCGGCGGCGTTCAGCCCGCCGCGACAGCTACCCGCCGACATCCCCGACTTCACCGGCCACCGCCCGGTGTTGGCCGAACTCGACGCGGCCGCGCGGACCCCGGCGGCCGGCGGCCGGGTCGTCGTGGTGAACGGCATGCCGGGAGTGGGCAAGACGACCCTGGTGCTGCACTGGGCGCACCGGCACCGTGACCGCTTCCCGGACGGGCAGCTCTACCTCAACGCCGACGCCTACGGACCGACGCTGCCGGTGTCCCCGGAGGACGCCCTGGGACGGTTCCTGCGCGCGCTGGGCGTCCCGGCCGACCGTGTCCCCACCGGAGGTGAGCAGCGCCGCGAGCGGTTCACCCAACTTCTCGCCGGCCGGCAGATGCTCATCATCCTGGACAACGTCCGCAACTCCGACCAGGTCCGCCCGCTGCTTCCCGCCGCCGAGGGCTGCGTGACCGTGGTGACCAGTCGCAACCGGCTGATGAGCCTGACCATCCGGCAGGGCATCCGCAGCATCACGGTGCCGCCGCTTCCCGACGACGACCGCCGTACCCTGCTGAGCCGGGTGATCGGCACGGACCGGGCCGGAGGTGAACCCGGACCCGTGGAGACGCTGGCACAGTTCTCCGATGGACTGCCACTCGCACTGAGGATCATGGGCGAGCAGATCACCGCCCGCCCTCGTGCCAGCATCGCGGACCTCGTCGACGAGTTGTGGGGCCGGCTGCTGGACTTCCCGGAGGACGATGAGGAAGACGTCAGGCTGAGTACGGTCTTTGCCTGGTCGTACAACGAACTCGACCCGCCGGCGAGCCGGCTGTTCCGCCTGCTGGGTCTGCATCCCGGCCGGAACGTCAGTCCAGCGGCCGCCGCCGCGCTGGTCGGCATCGAGCCCAGGCAGGCGGAGCGGCTGCTCGACGCGCTTGCCAAGCGCCACCTGGTCAACCACGACACCGCCCGCCGGTACCAACTGCATGACCTGCTGCGACGCTACGCTGCGCACCGGGCTGAGCAGGACGAGCCCGCCGAGTGCCGCCGGGCCGCGCTGCGGCGACTGCTCGACTGGTACCTGCTGTCGGCGGTCGACGCCGCCCGGGTGCTGACCCCGCACCGACGCCGGGTGCCGGACCTGCCAAGCGGCGAGAAGGTCGAGCCGCTGCGGTTCGACAGCGACGGCGAGGCCCAGCGCTGGTGCGAGGCGGAGCGCGCGAACCTGGCCGCGGTGGTACGGGCGGCGGCGGACCAGGGGTTCCACCGGCACGCATGGCAGATCCCGGGTGCGGTGCACGAGGCCTTCGGTCGGTACGGGCGCCAGGACGACGTCCTGGTCATGCACCAGATCGCGCTGACGGCCGCCGAGGCGGACGGGCACCGGATCGGGCAGATCGGTACGCTGAACAATCTCGGCGGGACCTATTTCGTGCTCCACGACTACCATCGGGCGGCAAGCGCCTTCCAGGCCGGGCTGCAACTGGCCCAGGAGATCGGTACGGGCGGTCCGATCGACGTCTGCTCGCACAACCTGGCGAACGTCTACCTCAAGACCGGCGAGGTCCGCACGGCGATCGGCATCTTCGAACGGGTGCTGGCCGGCTGCCGGGAGAGCACAAACCTGCTCGGCCAGGCGGCTACGCTGCACCGGTTGGGTGACGCGCACCAGCAACTGCGCCGGTACGACCGGGCCGCCGCCTGCTACGAGGAGGCGTTGGCGATCCGGGAGGATCTGGGGACGTGGCGTGACCAGGCGATGACCCACGAGCGGCTTGCGGCGCTGTGGCTGGACACCGGCAGGCCGGAGGAGGCGCTGCGCCGCTGCGAACTGGCGCTGGCGATCCAGGCGCGGGGCCGGGACGATACCACTCGCTGTGACATTCTGATCACCGCTGCCGACGCCGAGCGCGTACTCGGCCGCCACGCGGCCGCGCTGGAGCGGGCGTCCGCGGCGATTGCGCTCAGTACCGCGATCGCGGACTCGCGACGCCGGGCGGCCGGACTGGCGGTGCTGGCGGACACCTTCCGGGCCCGCGGGGACCGGAAGGCCGCGTACGATTACTGTCTGCAAGCGCTGGCGATCATCGGCGAACTCACCGGACCCAACGTGGATCCCGTGCTGGACCGACTCCTGAGGATCGAAAACGCTGTGACACCGGAACCGCCGGCTCAGCGGATCAACTCGACCGCCTTGCGGGCGGCGACCAGCACCGGATCCCAGACCGGGGCGTACGGCGGCGCGTAGCCGAGATCGAGCCCGGCCATCTCGTCCACGGTCATCCGGTTCCACAGCGCCACCGCCAGCACGTCGATCCGTTTCGCCGCCTCGGAACGGCCGACGATCTGGGCGCCGAGCAGCCGCCCGCTGCGCCGTTCGACGATCAGCTTCACCGTCATCATCTTCGTCCCGGGGTAGTAGCCGGCCCGGTTCATCGACTCCACCAGTACGGTGACGAACTCGAAGCCGGCCGCCGCCGCCTCGTCCTCGCGCAGCCCGGTACGCCCCACCTCCAGGTCGCAGACCCGGGTGACGGCGGTGCCGACGATTCCGGCGAAGGTGGCGTAGCCGCCGCCGATGTTGATCCCGGCGACCCGGCCCTGCTTGTTGGCGTGGGTGCCGAGCGGCACGAATACCGCCTGGCCGGAGACCCGGTGCACCGACTCGACACAGTCGCCCGCCGCCCAGACCCCGGGGGTGTCGACCACCCGCATCCGCAGGTCCACCCGGATCCCGCCGGTCGGGCCGAGCGGCAGGCCGGCCCGGGCCGCGAGCGCGGTGTTCGGGCGTACCCCGAGACCCAGCACCACGACGTCGGCCGGCAGCGTGCCGGCGTCGGTGACCACGGCGGTGACCCGGCCGTCCCGGGTCTCCAGCCCGGTCACGCGGACCCCGTTGCGCACCTCGAGGCCCAGCCCACACAGCGCGCGACGGACCAGGGCGCCCATGTCCGGGTCGACCGTCGACATCGGCTCGGGGCCCCGCTCGATCAGGCTGACCGACAGGCCGCGCTTGATCATCGCCTCGGCCATCTCGACGCCGATGTAGCCGCCGCCGACCACCACCGCCCGGCGCGGCGCCGGATCTCCGTCCAGCCAGTCGATCAGCGCCGCGCCGTCGTCCAGGGTCTGCACCCCGAACACCCCGGCCGCGTCGGTGCGGGCCCAGTCCGGGGTGACGGGTACCGCGCCGGCCGCGTACATCAACTGGTCGAAGCCCTCCCGGACCTCGCGCCCGCCGCGCGCGAGATCCCGGGCCACCACCTCACGCCGGTCCAGGTCGATGTCGACCACCTCGTGCCGGAGGCGTACGTCGACCTGGAAGTCCCTGCGGAACGTGGCCGGATCCCGGCTGACGAGCTGGTCCACGTCGTCGACCACCCCACCCACCCAGTACGGGATGCCGCAGGCCGAGTACGACGTGAAGTTGCCGCGCTCGAACGCCACGATCTCCAGTTCCGAGGCGTCCCGGCGGCGGCGGGCCTGGGACGCGGCGGACATCCCCGCCGCGTCGGCGCCCACCACCACCAGCTTCTCAGGCATGGCCGGCGCTGCCCCGGGTACGTCGGACCAGATCGTCCAGCACGTCGGAGATCTCGTGCCGCCCCGCGTAGGCGGCCCGCTGCCGGGCGGCGCCGGTGCCGTGTGCCTGCAACCGGCTCAGCAGCTCGGTGACCACCGGCAGGTCCCCGTGCCGTTCGAGCGCCGGTCGGAGTCGGTGGAAGAGCCGGCGCATCAGGTGCCAGGCCGGCCGCAGACCGCCGTCGACCGGGTCCACGGCCAGCCCTTCGAGTCCGTCGTGTGCCGCCCGCCAGTGCGCCGCCACCAGCATGTGGTGCGGCACCCGGGGCGCCGGCAGCCCGGCCGCGATGTCGGCCAGCGCGGTGTCGACAAGCGCCCGGACCAGGGCCGCGATCAGGATGGTGTCGTCCAGGCCCGGGCAGACGTCGCCGATCCGGATCTCCACCGTCGGATACCTCGACGAGAGCCGGGCGTACCAGTAGAGCATGCCCTCGTCGAGCATCATCCCGGTGCCGATCAGATCGTCGACCAGGCTCTCGTAGTGCGCGTGCGACTCCAGCCACGGAGTCGGCGCCACCGACGGCCAGCGCTCCCAGAGCACCGAGCGCCAGCTGGCGTACCCGGTGTCCCGGCCCTGGTAGAAGGGCGAGTTCGCGGTGGCGGCGTGCAGGATCGGCAGCGCCGGGCGGAGGTGGTTGAGCACCTGCACCCCGATCTCCGGCTCGGGCACCCCGACGTGCACGTGCATGCCGTTCACCCCGGGGGACGGGACCATCAACCCGAACTGCTCGATCATCCGGTGGAACCGTGGGTTCTCCACCAGCGGCGGCATCGGGCCGTCGACCGGGCCGGTGCCGACCGCGACCAGGCGTACCCCGGCCGCCTCCGCCGCGTCGGCCAGCCCGGTACGCAGCAGCCCGAGCGAGTGCCGCAGTGCGCTCAGCTCCAGGCCGGGCGGGGTGCCGATCTCGATCTGGCTGGTCTGGAACTCGTGCTGTACCTGCCCGCGCAACTCGTCCGGCACCTCGGCGAGTACCGCTTCCACGGCGGGTGCCGCCGCGCCGGTCACCGGGTCGACGAGGAGGAACTCCTCCTCGACCCCGACCGTCAGGGGGTCGGGTCCGGCTTCCGGTACGGGTCTTGCGGGCGCGGCCGTCTCATCGACCATCACCATCACCATCACCGCCGTCACTCGCTCGGCACAGCGTCGCTGGCGCGACCGGTAGCTCATTACCCTCAGTGTCGATGCCGGAAAACTCCCTGGGGCGCCGATCGCGGCATCCGCCCCCCACCGATCGTGGCATCCAGGTGTTGCGGTGCGGCAGGGCATCGACAAGTGTTGACATGTGGGGGCCCGGGACGTACAACTCCTGAGAGAGCGCTCTCTCAGCTCCGACCCCCACGTAGGGGCCCGCCACTACGTGGGGCACCCCCCGTCCCCTGTAGAGAGGCCCGCACATGAACACCATCCGGGTCGCCCGGCCGGTCTCCGCCGGCCGGAACACCAGACGCCGCCTCGCCCTGCTGGTCGCCGCGTCCACCCTGCTCGCCGCCGCCCTCGGCACGGTGACCGTGACGGCCCGCGCCGCCATTCCACCGCCGGCCTCCGGCTGGAGCCTGGTCTGGGGCGACGACTTCACCGGCGCGGCCAACACGCTGCCCTCGTCGACGAACTGGATCATCGACACCGGCACCAGCTATCCCGGCGGCCCGGCGAACTGGGGCACCGGCGAGATCCAGACCTACACCAACAGCACCGCCAACGTCAGCCACGACGGCAGCGGCAACCTGCGGATCACCCCGGTCCGCAACGCCTCCGGCCAGTGGACCTCGTCCCGGATCGAGACCGTCCGCAGCAACTTCAAACCGCCGGCCGGCGGGGTGCTGGCGATCGAGGGGCGGATCCAGATGCCGAACGTGACCGGCGCGGCGGCGGCCGGCTACTGGCCGGCGTTCTGGGCGCTCGGCGCGCCGTACCGGGGCAACTACCAGAACTGGCCGGGGATCGGCGAGTTCGACGTGATGGAGAACGTCAACGGGATCAACTCGGTCTGGGGCGTACTGCACTGCGGCGTCGCGCCCGGCGGGCCGTGCAACGAGTTCAACGGCATCGGTGCCCAGCGCGCCTGCCCCGGCTCGACCTGCCAGTCGGCGTTCCACACCTACCGGTTCGAGTGGGACGCCTCGGTCAGCCCGCAGCAACTGCGCTGGTACGTCGACGGCCAGCACTACCACACCGTGACGCAGTCCCAGGTCGGCTCGTACTGGTCACAGATGACCGACCACGCCGGCTACTTCCTGCTGCTCAACGTCGCGATGGGTGGCTCGTTCCCGAACGGCGTGGCCGGTGGCACCACCCCGACCTCCGCGACCGTCTCCGGCCGGCCGATGCTGGTCGACTACGTCGCCGTGTACAGCCGGGGCGGTGGCGGCAACCCGACCAACCCGCCGACGACCCCGCCGCCGACCACGCCGCCGCCGGGCGGCACGGTGAGCGCGTACTCGACGATCCAGGCCGAGGCGTACCAGGGGCAGCAGGGTGTCGGGGTCGAGACGTGCAGCGAGGGCGGCCAGAACATCGGCTGGCTGGCCAACGGTGACTGGGTCCGGTACGACCGGGTCGACTTCGGGTCGACGCCGCCCCGGGACTTCGTGGCCCGGCTCGCCTCCGGCGCGGGCGGCGGGGTGAGCGGTCTGGTGCAGGTCCGGGTGGACAGTCCGACCGGTCCGGTGCTGGGCAGCCTCGCCGTCGGCAACACCGGCGGCTGGCAGAGCTGGCAGTCGATTCCCGGCAACGTCTCGGCGGTGACCGGGGTACGGACGGTCTATCTGACCTTCAGCAGCGGCCAGCCGGCGGACTTCGCCAACCTCAACTGGTTCACCTTCCGCCACTGAGGTGCGAGGAAGGGCCCCCGCTACCACAGAAAGCGACAAGCGTGGGCCCTTCCCTGCCCCTGCCGGGTACGGCGCCGGGGGGTCAGCGCGGGCTGGCGGGCTGGCCCCGGTGCGAGCGCCGACGCAGCTTCTTGACCACCCACAGCCCGATCATGACCGCGAAGACGGCCAGCAGCGCGTAGTCGAAGTAGCTGGCGTACCTGTCGATTTGCTGCCAACGGGACCCGAGACCGTAGCCGAGGCCGACGAAGACCGTGTTCCAGATGCCGCTGCCCAGCGTGGTGAGGATCAGAAACCGGCTCACCGGCATCCGGTCGGCGCCGGCCGGAATCGAGACCAGGCTGCGGAACACCGGAATCATCCGGCCGAAGAACACCGCCCAGGAGCCGTACCGTTCGAACCAGCGGTCGGCCCGGTTCAGATCGTCGGTGTCCACCAGCGGGACCCGGTCCAGCCAGCGCTTGAGCCGGTCCTCGCCGAGCGCCGCGCCGAGCCAGTAGAGCAGTACGGCGCCGAGCACCGAGCCGGCGGTGGCGGAGATCACCACCAGGACCACGTTCATCCGGCCCTCGCCGGCCAGGTAGCCGGCCATCGCCAGCACCAGCTCGCTCGGCACCGGCGGGATGACGTTCTCCAGCGCGACCAGCAGACCCACCCCGGGTACGCCCATCGCGTCGATCACCCCGGCTATCCAGCCGGTCAGCCCGCCAAGGTGCGTCGGGTCCACGTCCTGGGCGAGGGCCACCGCGCACCCACTCCTTCGTCGGCTCGTAGGTCGGTTCGGCGGAAAGCCCCGGAGATCCAGGGAAGAGCCCGGGGAGGAGGTCTGCTTTACCCCGTGATCGCCCCGGTTACACCGTCGAGTCGCTCACCGCGGATCCACGGGAGTCGCTCACCGCGGATCCACGGGAATCGCTCACCGCGGATCCACGAGAATCCTGCGGGTGTGGTCGACCTCCGGTTTGCCGGTCCGGCCGATTGGAAAAGAGCTTCGGCTATGAGGGACCGGTGGTATGCCAAGGCTGTCGTCTACTGCCTGGACATCGACACGTACGCCGACTCGGACGGTGACGGGGTCGGCGACATCAAGGGGCTGATCGGCCGCCTCGACTATCTGGCCCGGCTCGGCGTGACCTGTCTCTGGCTGCACCCGATCCACCCCTCGCCGCATCGGGACGACGGCTACGACGCCACCGACTTCTACGGTGTCGACCCGAAACTCGGCACCCTCGGGGACTTCGCGGAGTTGCTGCACCAGGCCGCCAACCGGGGCATCCGGGTCATCATCGACCTCGTCGTGAACCACACCTCCGACCAGCACCCGTGGTTCCAGTCCGCTCGGTCGTCGCCGGACTCGCCGTACCGGGACTGGTACGTCTGGTCGGACGAGGCGCCACCGGACCGGCGCCAGGGCATGGTCTTCCCGGGCGAACAGGAGGAGACCTGGAGCTACGACCGGACCGCCAGGGCCTGGTTCTACCACCGCTTCTACCGCTTCCAGCCGGACCTCAACTTCGGCAACCCGGCGGTACGGGCGGAGATCAAGAAGATCATGTCGTTCTGGCTCCAGCTCGGTGTGTCCGGGTTCCGGCTCGACGCGGCGCCGTTCATCATCGAGCTGACCGAGCCGGGCAACCCGGACTCGCCCAAGGACTTCGAGTTCCTCACCGAGCTGCGCCAGCATGTCCAGTGGCGCCAGGCCGACGCGCTGCTGCTGGCCGAGGCGAACGTGGAACCGGCGGACCTCGTGCACTACTTCGGCGACAGCGGCGGCTCCGCGAACCGGCTGCACATGCTCTTCGACTTCATGCTGAACGGCCGGCTGATGCTCGCGCTGGCCCGGCAGGACCCGGAGCAGATCATCGACGCGCTGCGCGACACCCCGGCGCTGCCGGCCGGTGCCCAGTGGGCCACCTTCCTGCGCAACCACGACGAGATCGACCTGTCCCGGCTCACCGCCAAGCAGCGGGCCCAGGTCTACGAGCAGTTCGGCCCGGACGAGAGCATGCGGATCTACGACCGGGGCATCCGGCGACGGCTCGCCCCGATGCTCGGCAACGACCGGCGCCGGATCGAGCTGGCGTACGCCCTCCAGTTCTCGCTGCGCGGCACGCCGGTGCTCCGCTACGGCGAGGAGATCGGGATGGGGGAGGACCTCTCGCTGCCGGGCCGGGAGTCGATCCGTACCCCGATGCAGTGGTCGGGTAAGCCGAACGCCGGCTTCTCCACCGCGCCCGCCGACAGGCTGGTCCGGCCGGTGATCGACAGCGGCGAGTACGGCTACGAGCGGGTCAACGTCACCGCGCAACGGCACGACCCGAAATCCCTGCTGGCCTGGTTCGAGCGGATGATCCGTACCCTGCGGGAGGCACCCGAGGTCGGCTCCGGCTCGTGCACGCACGTCGACCAGGAGATGCCGCCCGGCGTCCTGGCGCACCGCGCAGACGGGCTCACCGGCTGCATGCTCTTCCTGCACAACCTCGGCGCTCGGCCGGCCGTGGTCAACCTGGGTGCGCTCCTGCCGGAGGCGGACATGCCGATCGACGTACTCGCCGACCGGGAGTACCCGCCGGTGGGCAAGCTCGACGCGCTGGAACTGGCCGGGTACGGCTACCGCTGGATCCGGCTGTACCGCTCCGACGCGGTCGAGTGACCACTGCCGTCAGGTGACCACTGCCGTCAGCTGCTCCGGGCGGTTCGGGTGCGGCGCAGCCAGAGCAGGCCGAGCACCGGCAGCACCAGCGGGACGTAGCCGTAGCCGCCGCCGAAGTCCGACCAGACGGTGTCGTCCGGGAAGAGCGCCGGATCGAACAGGCTCAACGCCCCGACGCTGAGCACCCCGACGAGTTCCACGGTGCAGCAGACCAGTGCGGTGCGGCGTCCGACCCGGTCACCGCGGGCCAGCCCGACGGTGGCCACGATGTAGATCACCGCGGCGAGCGCGGAGAGCAGGTACGCGACCGGGGCCTCGTCGAACTTGGTGATGATCTGCACCCCGGCCCGGCAGCTCGCGGCGATCGCGAAGAGGATGTAGACCGCGACCAGCGCCCGCCCCGGACCGCTGTTGATCCGCCTGCGCGGCGTGCCGGAGGTCGTCGGCTCGGTGGCCACCGGCTCAGCCACCGGGGATCTGCCAGGTCTGTTGCAGGCGCAGCACGACCACCGGGATCACCAGGCAGACGACGGTGACGATCACCGAGCCCCAGCGGGTCGGTTCCATCCGGGCCAGCACGCCGGCCAGCGGCGGCAGGCAGACCAGGGTGATCAGGTAACCGGCGAAGGTGCCGGCCTCGGCGGGCTGCTCGCCGCCGATCCAGGCGGCCACCGCCGCGGCGGCGAGCGCCAGCAGCACCAGCTCCAGCACGGCCAGGCCGGCGAGGTGGGAGACGTCCGGCGGCCGGTTGCGCATGGTCGTCACCAGGCTCCAGCCGGCGAGTACCAGCGAGAGCACGATCGAGGACGTGACCAGGAAGTCGTTCACCGGCCGGCCCCGGGGTGAACGCCGGTGCGGGATGGCAGCGCGGCGGCGCGGGACCGGTCTCTGCTCACCGCCGCAGTCTACTAACCGGCGTAGTAGGCCCTTGGTCCGGGTCGGCCCGGTGCGCCGGGGGTTGGGCGATCATGGTGGGAATATCAGCACCTTCTATGATTGGCGACACCCCCGACCCCGCCACCTCACCGGGAGCCCCGCCGCGTGGACCTGTCCGGCATCGACGCGCTCTCCGCGCTGCTGATCGCCGGTGGTGTGGTGCTCTTCTCCCTCCTCGTCCTCGCCGTGGTCGCGGACCGGCCGAGGACCCCGCGCCCCGACCCGGAGCGGCTGCGCGCCGCCGTCGAGGAGTTGGAGGCGTACGCGGTGGCGACCCAGACCGAGGCCGGCCGGGCCGCCGCGATCGCCGCCGCCGCCCGGGTGTCGCTGGCCGAGGCGGAACGGCACCGGGACGAGGCGTGGGCGCACCAGGAGGCGGCCGAGCGGGAGTACGACCGGGCCTGGCAGGCGGTACTCGCCGGCCGGGAGGCGGCGGCCGGCGCACCGGCCGGCGGTTCCGGTCCCGACCCGGAACGGGACCGCGCGGTGGCCCGGGCGGCCCTGGCGGCGTACCGGCGCGGCGACCTCTCGCTGTCGCAACTGCGCGAGGTGTTCCGGCGTACCGGGAACTGGGACCCGGCGCAGGAGGAGCGGGAACGGCGACTCGACCTCGCCCGGATGTGCCTGGCCGAGGCGCGCCGGGGGTACGACCGGGCTGCCGCCCGGGCCCGGCGTGCCGAGCAGGAGGCCCGGACCGCCGAGGCCGCCGCCTGGGAACTGCTCTCCGAGGCGAACCGGTCGGTCGCCGAGGCGCGGGAGGCGTACCACACGATTCAGCGGTTCAACCAGCGGCACGGCCGTGACCGGCGGCGACGGAAGCGGCGGGCCGGCTAGGTCGGCCGGGACCGCCCCGGTGTGCTAGGAAGAACTCCCTGCTCAAAGCGGCGCGAAGAGGGGACTGGCGTGCTCACGTTCGGACTGTTCGGCACCGGTCACTGGGCGGCGGAGGTGCACGCGGCCGCGCTCGCCGGGCATCCCCGGGCCCGCCTCGCCGGAGTCTGGGGCCGGGACCCGGCCAAGGCCGAAGCCCTGGCCGACCGGTACGGCGTGCCGGCCTACCGCGACGCCGACGCGCTGATCGAGGCAGTGCAGGCGGTGGCCGTGGCGCTGCCGCCGGACGTCCAGGCTGATCTGGCGGTGCGGGCCGCCACCGCCGGCCGGCACCTGCTGCTGGACAAGCCGCTGGCGCTGAGCCTGCCGGACGCCGACCGGGTGGTGGCGGCCGCCGCGCAGAGCGGGGTCGCCTCGGTGGTCTTCTTCACCAACCGCTTCCATCCGGCCATCTCCACCTTCCTGGCCGGCGCGGCGGCGACCGGGGGCTGGCACGGTGCCCGGGGCGTGCACCACGCGTCGATCTTCCAGCCCGGGAACCCGTACGGCGGATCGGCGTGGCGGCGGGCCCACGGCGCGCTCTGGGACGTCGGCCCGCACGCGCTCTCCCTGATCCTGCCGGTGCTCGGCCAGGTGACCCGGGTCGCCGCGATGGGCGGGCCCCGCAACAGCGTGCACCTGACGCTGGCGCACGGCGAGACCGCGACCAGCAGCGTGTCGCTGGCCCTGGACGCCCCGCCGGCCTCGACCACCGTCGAGTTCGCCTTCTACGGCGAGGACGGCATCACGGTGGTGCCGGACCGGACCGGCCCTCCGGTGGACGCGCTCCGGCTGGCGATCGAACAGCTCTGCACCGAGGTCGACAGCGGCACCCGCGACCACCAGTGCGACGTGCGGTTCGGCCGGGACGTGGTGACGGTGCTCGCCGCCGCGCAGACCGCCCGCGAACAGGGCAGGACCGTCACTCTGCCCTCCTGACCGCGAGTTCGCCGGTCTGGCCGGGCCGAGGCGTTGCTGCGGTAGTCCCGGGTTCGGGCCGCCCCGTGCCAACCCGAACCCGGGACTCGCCGGGCGGCTGCTCAGGCCCTGCCGACCCGGGCCAGCAACTCCGGGCCGCCAGCCGCCAGCCGCCGGTGGGCGAGCCGCCCCAGCACCCAGCCGAGCAGCAGCCCGCTGAGCACCCCGACCGGGGTCGCGGACCAGAGCATGGTCGAGTCGCCGGCCCGGGTGCCCTGGTAGAGCAGCCAGGCGGTCGGTGCGGCGGCCACCGCGAGCAGCCCGAGCATCAGCCAGACCAGTCCGCCGACCGGACCGCCGTCCTCACCCGGGTTGCCGCCCCGGCGGTGCGGGTCCGCCATCCGGACCGGCACCAGCACCGAGACCAGCACCACCAGTCCGGAACCGGCGCCGAGCACCACCGGCAGCAGCCCGGCCACCCAGGGCAGGGTCCACCAGTGCACGGCGCCGACCAGGCCGGCGAGGGTGAGCAGCACCGCCGGCGGCGCGACGACGAGCAGCCAGGCGACCTGCCGGGCGCGTACGTCGATCCGCTCCGTACCGGGCGCCATCAGGGTCATCCACAACGCGGTGCCGTCGGAGCTGTACAGGTGTGCCGAGGAGGAGGCGATCATGATCGCTACCACCAGCCCGGCCAGCGGCAGCAGGTCGCTGATCCGGATCACCAACGGCATCAGCACGAAGACCAGCCCGTAGACCAGGGCGAAGCTGAGGTAGTGGATCCGGACCAGATCCCGCCACCAGGTACGCAGTTCCTTGCCGAGTACGGCGTGGAACGCGGAGCCCGGCGGCCGGGAACTCGTACGCCGGGCGACCCTGGAGACCGGGGCGGCGGCGGGGCGGTCCAGGAGACAGGCCCAGGCGAGCAGGACCAGCGCGGCGAGTACGGCCAGCCCGGCGAGGGCGGCGGCCACCAGCGCCCAGTCGCCCCGGTGCGCCGACTCGACGGCGACGACCGGCCAGCCGGACGGCAGGATCCGCAGCGTTCGGGCGGCGGCGGACGGGAGCCCGTCGGCGAACGGCCGGGCGCTGCCGCCGAGCGCGACGAAGACGACCCAGCACTGCGCCATCCCGGCGGTGAGCACCGCCCAGGGCAGCGCGCTCAGTGCCGCACTCGGCCGGCTGCCCAGTACCGCGCCGAGGGTCGCCACCACCAGTCGGGCGAGCGCCACCAGCAGGAGTACCAGCAGGATCACGGCCGGCACCCCGACCAGCGCCGGTACGACGCCGAGCCGGGCGCCGTACGCCACCAGGGCGGTCGAGGCGATCAGGGTGACGGCCGGGCCGACCCCGGTCAGGGCGGCGCCGTAGAGCCCGAGGATCAGGTCGCGGCGACGTACCGGAAGCAGTGTCAGGTGTTCGCGGCGGACAGGACGCCAACCATGACAGCTCCTCCCCGCTCGGCACCGGGGCGCCGACCAACTCGACGAACCTCTCCTCCAGGCTCCGGTCACCCCGGACCTCGGCGAGCGGTCCGGCCGTGACCACCCGTCCCCGGTGCATCACCCCGACCGAGTCACAGACCTGCTCGACCAGCGCCATCACGTGGCTGGAGAGCACCACCGAGCCGCCACCGGCGACGAACCGGCGCAGGATCGCCCGGATGGACGCCGCCGAGACCGGGTCGACCGCCTCGAACGGCTCGTCCAGGACGAGTAGTCGGGGCGCGTGCAGCAGCGCGGTGGCCAGGCCGATCTTCTTGCGCATCCCGGCGGAGTAGCCGAGTACCAGGGTCCGCTCGGCCCGCTCCAGGTCGAGCACCCGCAGCAGCTCGTCGATCCGCCCGGCCAGCACGTCCGCCGGCATCCCCCGAAGCCGCCCGAAGTAGCCGAGCAGTTCCCGGCCGGTGAGCCGCTCCGGGAAGGCCAGCCCGTCCGGCAGTACCCCGACCTGGCGCTTGGCCTCCATCGGGTCCTGCCAGACGTCCACACCGAAGATCTCGGCGCGGCCCGCGTCCGGGCGGAGCAGCCCGACCGCCATCGACAGGCTGGTGGTCTTGCCGGCACCGTTCGGGCCGACGAGGCCGAAGAACGAGCCGGCCGGCACGGTCAGCTCCACGGAGTCGACGGCGGTGGTGTGGCCGAACCGCTTGGTCAGCCCGGTGAGCCGCAGCGCGGCCGACCCGGCGGCCCGCTCGGCCGGCCGGGAGGAGTTGTCGTTCATAGCAGGAACTGTAGGAATGCCCGGCGATGGCCAGTATGGGGCCGGATGCCGACCCGGGGTGTAGCTAACCCCACCCCCGCCCGGCGCGTTCCGGCACTGCCGCCGCCGACCGGAAGAGGCCAGACTTGATCGCATGACAACCAGAGCGGTACGCGCCGCCGGGCTCGCCCTGCTGCACGGGGCGGCGCTGGCCGGGCTCGGCCTGGCCGGGGCGGTGTCGCTCCTGGTGCACCTGGTCTTCTTCCTGCCGGGGTTCGGGCTCGGGCTGATCTTCCTGCTGCCGGTGCCGATCCTGGCCGGGCGGCGGCACACCGATCTGGTACGGCGGGTGGCCGGGGCCGGCGCCGCGCCGCTCGGCTCGCCGTACCGGCCCCGGCCGGCGCCGCCGCGGCCGGAGGCGGACGGGCGCTATCTGCACGACAACCGGCTCTACCGGCGGCCCTGGGTGCCGGCGTTCCTCCGCCGGCTGGACTGGCTGCTCGGGGATTCGGCCACCTTCCGCGACCTCGGCTGGATGACCCTCACCCCGGCGGTCGGGCTGCTCCTCGGCGGCCTGCCGGTCGGGCTGGTCGCCGCCGGTGCCTGGTATGCGGCCAGCAACGCCGCCCGGCACTGGTGGGCGGTACCGGCCGGGCTCGCCGTCGCCGCCGCCGGCCTGGCCGTGGCGCCCTGGCTGCGTACCCTGCACCTGGGGTGGACCCGCTGGTGGCTGGCGCCGACCGATCGCCAGCCCGGCCGCCTCCGCGTCTGGTACGGCCGCCAACTCATGCTGCTGCTCCGGCTGCTCTGCCTGCTCGGGCTGAGCCTGGCCGCCCTGCCGCTGGCCGTGCTCTCCGCCGTCGCCCTGCTGTTGACCTACGGGCTGGGGATCGTGGTGGTGCTGCCACCGGTGATCCAGAACATCCGCTGGCTGCCGGACCTGCGCCGCCGGCTGGCCGGGCGGTGGAGCGGGGTGCCGGTGGAGTCGCCGTACCTGCCCCGGCCGGGGATGCCGGACCGGCGGCCGGACGGCCGCTACCAGGTCGGGAACCACCTGTACCAGACCGAGCGGTGGGCGGCCTACAACCTGCGACTGCGCTGGCTCACCCGGGATCCGGCGAGCTGGCGGGACTTCGGCTGGCTGCTGCTCGACCCGTTCGTCGGCGGGCTCTCCCTGGCCGCCCCGCTCGCCGCGATCGGCTACGGGATCTTCGGCCTGGCCCTGCCGCGGTTCTGGATGCTGGTCGGGCTGCGGACCGACGGCGGCACCGACTGGTACGCCTCGGTCGCCGGCTCCGAGGCGGCGGCGATCCCGGTCGGGTTGGCCCTGACCACGCTCGGCCTGCTGGCCGCCCCGGCGGTGCTGCGGCGCAACGGCCGGTGGGTCGCGCTGCTGCTCGCCCCGACCGCGAAGGCCCGGCTGGCGCTGCGGGTCCAGCGGCTCACCGAGACCCGGGCCGACGCCACCGAGAGCCAGGCGGCCGAGCTGCGCCGGATCGAACGCGACCTGCACGACGGCGCCCAGGCCCGGCTGGTGGCGATGGGGATCAACCTCGGCAACGTCGAGTACCTGATGGACCGGGATCCGCAGGCCGCCCGCGCGCTGCTGGCCGAGGCGCGGCAGGCGTCCGCGCAGGCGCTCACCGAACTGCGCGACCTGGTCCGGGGCATCCATCCACCGGTACTCGCCGAGCGCGGGCTGGTCGACGCGGTCCGGGCACTCGCCCTGGACCTCCCGGTCCGGACCGACGTCACCGTCGACCTGCCGGGCCGGCCGGAGCCGCCGATCGAGTCGGCGGCGTACTTCGCGGTGAGCGAACTGCTCACCAACGCGGTGAAGCACGCCAGAGCCGCCCGGATCACCGTCGATCTCGGGTACGCCGACGGCCGGCTGCGGATCGTGGTCGCCGACGACGGGCGGGGCGGCGCGGACGAGACGGGGGGCAGCGGACTGCGCGGCATTGTCCGCCGGCTCGGTACATTCGACGGGGTCGTCGACCTGAGCAGCCCGCCGGGAGGCCCGACGACGGTGAAGCTGGAGGTGCCGTGCGCGTTGTCCTCGCCGAGGACCTCTATCTCCTGAGAGACGGCCTTTCCCGGATGCTGACCGCGCACGGCTTCGAGGTGGTGGCGGCGGTGGAGACCGGTCCGGAGCTGCTGGCGGCGTTGCTGGAGCTGCGTCCCGACGTGGCCGTGGTGGACGTACGCCTGCCGCCCACCCAGACCGACGAAGGGCTCCAGGCGGCGCTGGCGGCCCGCCGGGAGGTGCCCGGCCTGCCGGTGCTGGTCCTCTCCCAGCATGTGGAGCAGCTCTACGCCCGGGAACTGCTCGCCGACGGCACCGGCGGGGTCGGCTACCTGCTCAAGGACCGGGTCTTCAACGCGGAGCAGTTCGTCGACGCGGTACGCCGGGTGGCCGGCGGCGGTATGGCGATGGACCCGGACGTGATCGCCAAGCTGGTCGCCCGGAGCAGCCGGGACGCCCCGATGGCCCGGCTGACCCCACGGGAGCGGGAGGTGCTGGAGCTGATGGCGGAGGGGCGCTCGAACAGCGCCATCGGGCAGCGGCTCTTCCTCAGCGAGAGCGCGGTCGGCAAGCACACCGCCAGCATCTTCGGCAAGCTCGACCTGGCGCCGTCGGACGACGACAACCGCCGGGTGCTGGCGGTGCTGGCATACCTGAACGGCGCTGCCGGCGCCTGAACCGTTGTTTCACAGCGGGTCAGGAGACTTCGATGATCGCGTCGCCGATCTCGGTGGGGGTCTCGAACTGCTCGACCGGCAGCGACTGGAGCAACCTGAGGGTCTGGGTGTCGACCCCGGTCTCCTGGGCCCAGCGGACCAGGTCCTCCTTTGACACCGGGTAGTCCAGGCCGGCGAGCGACTCCTGGAACTGGATCGCGTTGGCTCGCATACCCGGTCGATTACCCGGTCGTTCCCCCGCCACACCACGGGTTTACCGTCCCGGGCCGTGGGGTAGCCGCGCCCATGCAGGTTCACCGGCTCGGGGCACCGGACGACTTCGATCCGCTGCTGGAACGGATCGGCTCGGCTCGGGTGGTGATGCTCGGCGAGGCGAGCCACGGCACGTACGACTACTACCGGCTGCGCGAGCAGGTGACCCGGCGGCTGATCGCCGAGTGCGGCTTCTCGTTCGTCGCGGTGGAGGGCGACTGGCCGGACTGCGACCTGGTGCACCGCTCGGTGACCGGTGCACCGGGCGGCGACGACGATCCGCAGCGCGCGCTGGAGCGGTTCCAGCGATGGCCGACCTGGATGTGGGCGAACGCCGAGGTGGCCCGCTTCTGCCGGTGGCTGCGGGCGTGGAACCTGGACCGGGCGGACGATCTGCGGGTGGGCTTCCACGGGCTCGACGTCTACAGCCTGTGGGACTCGATGCAGGCGATCCTGGACTACCTGGGCGAGGAGGACCCGGCGTCGCTGGAGGCCGCCCAGGAGGCGTACCGGTGCTTCGAGCCGTACGGCAGCCGGATCGAGGAGTACGGGCTGGCCAGCCGGTTCGTCTCGGCCCGGTGTGAGGACGAGGTGGTGCGGCTGTTGGCGCGTACCCGGGAACGGGCCGCCGCCGACGGTGCCGACGCCTTCTCGGCCTGGCAGAACGCGGCGGTGGTGGCCGGCGCGGAGCGGTACTACCGGGCGATGGTCGGCGGCGGCCCGCAGTCCTGGAACGTCCGGGACAGCCACATGATCGACACCCTCGACCGGCTGCTCGACCGCTACGGCCCGCGGGCCCGGGCGGTGGTCTGGGCGCACAACACGCACGTCGGCGACGCCCGGGCCACCGACATGGCCACCGGCGGGATGGTCAACATCGGCCACCTGGCGAGGGAGCGCTACGGCACCGACGACGTGGTGCTGGTCGGCTTCGGCAGCTACCAAGGCAGTGTGGTCGCCGCCAACCGGTGGGGTGCGCCGGCCGAGGTGCTGACCGTGCCGGCGGCCCGGGCCGGCTCGGTCGAGGAGCGGCTGCACCACCTGCTCCCCGAGCGGGCCCTGCTGGTCTTCGACCCCGCCACTCGGGGCGCTGCGCGCCGGGGCGCGGCCGACCGGGGCGCTGCGCGCCGGGGCGCGGCCGACGGGGGCGCGGCCGACCGGCCGGACTGGCTGGTCGAGGAGGCCGACCACCGGGCGATCGGAGTGGTCTACGACCCGTCGTTCGAGGCGTGGGGCAACTACGTGCCGACCCGGCTCGGCGACCGTTACGACGCCTTCATCTGGTGCGACCACACCACCGCCCTACACCCGCTGCCCGCATCACCGGCCCCCGGCGAACTGGAAACCTACCCCTCCGGGGTCTGACACCTTCCGCTGCCGAGACGGGAGGCACTACTTCACGGAAGGAGTGCCTACAGCGCGCGGCGAGCCCACTCTTTCCCTGAAGTAGGTCACCGGTAGGGGATTTCCTCGACGGTGCTGGTGCCGGAGCCGGTGCGGGATTCCCAGGACCAGGTTTCGTGGAGGCGGAGGCGGTTGTCGGGCAGCATCGAGATCCGGCTGTGGCAGTGGCCGGTGGAGGTTTCGCCGGCGGTGTTCAGCTGCACGTAGCGGAAGTCGAGGGTGTCGCCGTCCCGGGTGCCGACCAGGTGGCCGCGCCGGACACTGCCCCCGGAGTACGCCGCCGAGATCTCTCCGTCGCGCTCCCGGTAGTCGAAGACGGTTTCGGCGCCGACCTCGCCGCCGTCGACCTCGGCCACCGCGCGGAACCGCCGGCCGTCCAGCGAGGGCGGTGAGCCTCCGGGTACGCCCCCGGCGACCGTCCGCTCGAAACAGACCTGGTTGTACGGGCTGTCGCCGTACGCCGGGATCTCCCGGTAGCCGGCCGAGCGGTAGAGCGCCGCCGCCTCGGGCAGCGATCGGTGGGTGCCCAGCCGCACGGTGTGCAGGCCACGGGTCACCGCCTGCCGTTCCAACTCGGCGAGGAGCCGGCGGCCGAGCCCCAGGCCGCGGGCGTCGCCGTGCACCCACAGGTGGCAGAGTTCCGCGACGCCCGGCCCAAGGGTCCGGATCCCGCCGCAGCCGACCGGGCGCCCCTGCTCGTGGGCGACCAGGAACGCGCCGCCGGTCCCGCCGAGTTCGGCCGGGTCTGCCAGGGCCCGGCTGTCGTATCCCTCGGGGAACCGGTGCGACAGTTCGGCGGCGTACCCGGTCAGGCACTCGCGGGCGGCGGCCGAGTCGGCCCCCATGCCCTCGATTGTGACGGTGGCCAGCCGGAGCAGTCGGCGGGTGCGCCGCTGGGCCGCGATCAGCTCCGCCCGCTGCGTGCCGGTGAGCGGCGCCAGCAGTTCGGCGGCGGCGGCGGTCGACCGCCGGTCCAGCTCGGCGAGTTCGGCGGTGCCGGCGGCGGTCAGCTCGGCGATCCGGACCCGACCGTCCGTCTCGGCTGTCCGGAGCTGGACCAGGCCCTGCCCTTCGAGGGAGCGGAGCGACCGGCTGAGGTAGCCGGAGTCCCAGCCGAGCCGGCCGCGCAGGTCGCGGAGGGCCGCCCCCGCCCGCCGCGCACCACTCGGCCGGGCTCCGGCGCCGATCTCGTAGAGCAGCCGCGCCTCGCTGAGCGGGCGGTCCTGCCCTAGATAGCGGTCGGTGAGCAGCCCGATCCGCTGGGAGTAGTAGCGGTTGAAGTCGCGGAGCGACCGCGCCTGTTCGATCATCGCCCCCTGTGCGGGCATCCCGGTCATTCCTCTGACTGTAGTCAGAGATCCCCGCGCGGTCAGTTCTCCAGCGTTGCGACGTCGGTGATGCCCACCATGTGGAACGGCCGTCAAGATTCTCGGAGACCTACGGTTCCCTACGAACCACAGATCACCAAGAATCTTGCGGCGCCTCACCTCGGTGAGGTGCGGTGCGGGGCGGGGCTGGTGTCTCGGTGGTCAGTCGTTCGGCACTCCGGTCCGGAACTCGGGCGGATCGTGCATCAGGAAGTCCCGGTGACTGATGTTCCAGGCGTACGCGCCGGCCATGCCGAAGACGATCGTGTCGCCGGCCGCGATCCGGCCCGGCGGAGGCAGCCCGGCCGCGTCCGGCACCCGGGCCAGCACGTCCTTCGGGGTGCAGAGCTGCCCGACGATCGTCACCGGGCCGGCCCCGGTGACCGGCCGGGGAAACGGATAGTCCCACTCCGACCGGGGCAGCACGGTGAACGGCTGCGAGTGCCCCTTCGCCGCCGGGGTGCGGATCTGGTGCGTGCCCCCGGTCACCACCACGAACCACTCGGCACCGGAGCACTTCACGTCCAGCACCCCGACCCGATAATGTCCACAGTAGACGGTCATCGCGCGGCCAGGCTCGATCCGCAACGTCCGGCCGGGATGCGCGGCGAGCAGCCCCGCCAGCGCGGCGCCGTACGCCGGCCAGTCGAACCGGGCCGCCGGATCGGCGTAGTCGACCGCCATGCCACCGCCGACGTTCACCTCCCGGGCGTCGAGTTCGGCCACCGCCCACTCGACGACCGTCCGGGCCACCTCGGCGGCGGCGGGCGCGCCGAGCCCACTGCCGAGGTGAGCGTGCACGCCGCGGATCCGGATCCCCGGCAGATCGAGCCGGGCACAGGCCCGCGCGTCCTCCGGCGACATCCCGAACGGGCTCGGCCGGCCGCCCATCACCAGCACCGCCTCGCCGACCGGCACCGGCAGGTTGACCCGGAGCAGGACGTCGGCGACCGTACCCCGGGTCGCGGCCAGCCGGGCGAGCCGGCGCAGCTCGGTCGGGGACTCGACGTGGAACCGGCGTACCCCGGCGGCCAGCCCGGCCACCAGTTCCGCATCGGTCTTGCCCGGTCCGCCGAACGCCGCCGGGGGAGTGCCCGGGAAGACCTCGGCCAGGTGCCGCAGCTCGCCGCCGCTGGCCGCCTCGAAGCCGTCGACGTGCGGCGCCAGGGTACGCAGGATTCCCGGGTCCGGGTTCGCCTTCATCGCGTACAGCAGCTCGACCCCGGGCGGCAACGCGGCCCGGATCGTCGCCGCCGAAACGTCCAGCCCGGCCAGGTCGTACCAGTAGCTCGGCTTGGCGTGCCCGGTCACCGGGTCGCCGTTCGTACGCGCTGCGGGACTCGCCAACCCCGGCTCACTCCTCGCGCTCACTGAGTCTGGGCGGCCTTTCGGTAGTTGCCCTTGGTCACTCCTTGCTCCATTGCTCGGCAAGCGTGTCGACATCACGCAGAAACCCGTTAAGCTTCTCGTCTTCGAGATCTCCTAGGAACTTCCAGAGGAGCAGCATTTCATTTTCTATGATCGTTTGCTGATTGAGTTGTTCGAGTGCGTCTGCCTTACCTGTCTTGACTCTGACGGGACCGGCTCGCGCTCATCAGCGGTCTCCGCCGAGCGGATTGGGAAAGGGCAGGTAGTCGGCGTGCCGGTCGGCGGCCCGCTGCCAGCGCACCAGCAGGTTGGCCTTGACCGGCAGCGGTACGCCGGCCAGCAGCGCCCGCAGCCGGGGCGGATCACCGAGCCGGGCCGACGTCTCGCGGACCACCTCGCGCAGCGTCGCCCAGAGCCGCGCCTCGACCCCGGGGTGCGCGTCGGCCAGCGCCCCGGCCAGCTCCACCAGATGGTTGACGAAGAGGCAGTAGCTGACCCGGTTGAACGCCTGCTCCGGGTCGTACCCGATCGGGGCCGGCAGCCGGGCGAGCCAGTCGGCCCGGCGTTCGGTGTCGAGCTTGACGCCCTCCAGGTCGCGCAGCAACATCCGCACCGGCCACCGCTCGGCGTCCAGCACCACCACCACGTTCTGCAGGTGTGCCTCGTGCACCACTCCGTGCCGCCCCCAGAGTTCCAGCACGGCCGGAACGAGCAGCCGGACGTACGCCTCCCACCAGCCGACCGGATCCGCCACCGCCAGCGGTGCGGCGGCCAAGGCAGCGGCGAGCAGGGGCGTCTCGCCCTCGGCCAGGTGCGGACGTAACCCGCCGCGCAGGATCACCCCGTACGTCTCGTCCAGCTCCGGCAACTCCACCGTCCGGTACGCCGGCTCGGGCAGCAGCGCCACCCCGGCCGGCAGCGGCAGCCCGGCGAGGAGCCGGGTGAGCGCCACCGCGCCGGTCAACTCGTATCGGGCATTCTTCCGCACGCAGTTGGTGATCCGGACGTGCAGGCTGGTCTTGACGAACAGGTCGGCCCGGGGCGCGTAGAGGGTACGCACGCTGGCGGTCGGGCGCAGTACGGCACCGGCGGTCCCGAGGTCGCGCAGCCGGGAGTCGAGCGGGCCGGAGAGCTCGTACTGCCACGGGTGCACCGGCAGCACGGCGTGCCCGGCCGGCGCTCGGGGCGGATCGAGTACCTCGATCAGCTCGTCGAACGGTCCCTCCGAGCCGAGCAGTCCCTCCGGTACGGCGATCCAGCGCAGCCGCAGGCTGGTACGCAGCTCCGGGGCGTACGCGTTCCACGCATCGACGTCGCCGCTGCGCCACTTCGGGGCCGGGTGTCGGGGATGACCGTGCACAAGCGACTGTTCGGAGTCCACGTAGGAGTCGACGACCGGGTCGCCGGTCGGGTCCGGATCGGCCGGCGGGCGCAGCCGGAGTACCCGGTCCAGCGCGTCCCGGCTCGCCACCACCTGGCCGGTGAACTCGTCGTTGCGGACCCCGGTGCGCAGGGCCAGCTCGTCGGCGACCAGGGTGGCGAGCCCGGCCGCGTCGACCGGTGACCAGACGCCGCCGGAGAACCGCTGCACCGGGCCCTCGTAGCGGTGCGCACCCACCTCGGAGACCCGGGCCACCGCGCAGCGCAGCAGTACGGCACTGCGCGGCAGCCGTACCACGGCGTGACCGTCGGCCAGCGTGGTCTGCCGGTCCGGACCGGCGATCTCCCGGGCGACACAGCCGAGCAGCGTGTGCGTGCTGGCGACGTCGGCGGTGGGCCGGGACACAGCGGCGGTCATCGACAGCTCCTTGCCACGACGCGGCCGGCCCGGGCCGCGCTCACCATCGGACCCCGCTCACCGATCGGACCGCAGGTAGTTGGGGCCGGTACGCAGGTAGTACTTGTTGATGTCGGCACAGCCGGTGCGCTGCTTCGGCAGCAGTGTTCCAGCGGTGAGCATCGCCTTGACGGGTAGGCGGTCGGCGGTCAGCACGCGTTCGGTGAGCAGCCGCCCGGCGGCGGCCGCGTCCCAGCCGGCGGCCGCGTCCCAGCCGGCGGGTGGGCCGGCCCAGCGGTCCCGGGCGGCGAGCAGCCGGTGGCGCAGCGCCGGACCCGGCGCCGGTACCGGTACGCCCCGCTCGGCGAGGGCGCGCAGCGGCGCGGCCGCGGCGAGGTGCAGGGTGATCGTGGTGAAGACGTCGGCCAGCTCGCCGGGGTCCGCGACCCACATCCGCTCGTCCCGCAGCGCCGGCCCGGACCGCCGGGCCAACCGGGCACCGTCGTTGTCCTTGTAGAGCAGCCGGAGCCCGCCACCGGGGGAGGTGTCGTCGGGCGGGTCGAGGACCAGGTGGATGTTCTGCTGGTGCGCCTCCAGCGCGATGCCGTGCCGCAGCCAGAGATAGCCGTGCCAGTCGACCAGCAGGTCCAGGTAGGACTCCAGCAGCGGGCGCGGGTCCGGCCCGCCCACCCGCTGCGCGACGGTCCCGCCGGCCGGGTCCTCGGCGGCCAGCGCGGCGACCGGGACCACCGCCCGCCCGACAAGCCCGGCCGGGAAGCGGCGGACCAGGAAGGACCGGACCGGGTCGCCGGCATGGCCGTGGCAGCTCTCGTCGGCGTGCAGGATCCGGCCCGCGAACGCCGGCTCGGCGGCGGCGATCCGGGCCAGCAACCGGTGCAGTTCCGCGCCGTCGACCAGGGTGCCCGGCGCGATGGTACGAACGTTGCGGGCGCCGAGCGTCGCCGTGGCCAGCGGCAGCTTCAGGTGCGTGTACGGGTCGGCGACCAGCGCCACCGTCCGGGTCGACAGGGTCGGCCGGACGCGCACCTCGGGCACGTCACCGCCGACCGGCAGGCGCAGCCGGTCGGCGGTGACCGGATGCACCGGCAGCAGCACGGTCTCCGGCTCCCCGGCCGAGGGCCACCAGCCCGGCAGCGCACCGCTCAGGGTCAGCTCGGCGCGGGGCACCGGCAGCCAGCGCAGCGCGAAGGTCGGGGCGTGTTCCGGGGCGTACCCGAGCAGGGCGGCACGGTCCAGGCCGATCCGGGCCCGGCTGGTCGGATAGACCGGGTGGTCCGCCCGGGCGGCCAGTACGTCGTCGAGCAGCGCTCCGGCCATCCCGTCCGGGGTACGGGCACGGGCGGCGAGCAGGTCGGCGTGGACCCGGTAGCGGGTCTCGGCGGCGAGCCGGCGGGCGACGAGATCGTCCCGGCACTCGGCGCGGAACGCGGCCCAGCCCGCCTCGGCGTCCGGATCGTCCACCGGCGCGAGAACGTCCAGCAACTCGGCGAGGCGCCGGACCACCCGCCCCGGGCCACCGGAGTCGATCTCCCCGTCCGATGACACCCGCTTCCCGTCCGGCCCGCCGTCCGGCAGGACCACGAGCTCCGGCCGGGCGGTACACAGCTCGTGCTGGAAGCCGTCGGGCCGGACCGGCAGCCGCAGCCGGGCGCCGGGGATCCGGGTCAGCCACCACCGGCCGCTGCGGTGCCCGTTGCCGGCCAGGCCGAGGTGGTCCTCGCGGAGCAGCGCGTCCAGTACCCGCTGGAAGAGCTGCCGTTCGGCGGCGTCCACCCGCTGCGGGAGTTGCCGACCGGCGCCGGTCCCGCTCACCGGGCCGCCCCGGAGTCCAGGGTGGTCAACCCTCGATCTTCCAGCGGTGGGTCGCCCGGAGGTCGCGCAGTGCGTCACGCACGGACCTCGGGTCGGGGCCGATGGCGTGCAGCGCGGCCAGGTAGTCCCGATTGGTCCCGGTCAGCGGTGCGGTCACGCCGACGGTCCGCAGTGGACGGGAGCCGAGCAGCACCCCGGCCGGCCCGGTCGCGTCCACCGGGCCCGGTGCGGCGACCAGGGTCCCGGAACGGGTGGCGCAGACCCACTCGACCCGGGCGTGCCGGTTCAGGCTGACCGGGTGGGGCAGCGCGGGCAGCGGCTCACCGGAGTGGATCCGGATCACGTGCGCGAAGAGTGGCAGGTCGAGCAGGTCGGCCATCACCAGGTCGACCCGGTCGCCGATCAGCCGGTAGTTGACCTCGACCAGCCGGGCCCGGCCGCCGGAGACGACGAACTCGGTGTGACAGGCGCCGAAGCCGACGCCGAGCGCGTCGAGTTGGGCGAGTACCTGGGCCAGTACCGGCGCCGGCAGGTCGGGCGCCCAGTCCAGGGCCTCCTCGGTGAAGGTCGGCGGCGGGCCGAGGCTGGTCCGCCAGCCACCGAGCACGGCGGTGCTGTTGCCGTCGCCGATGGTCTCCAGGGTGTGCAGGTCGCCGGCCAGGTACTCCTCGACCAGCAGGCCCTGACCCGGGCGGCGGGCCCGGATCTCGGCGACCCGGCGGCGCAGCTCGGGCATCCCGTCGACCAGGTAGACGTCCTCGCTGGCCACGCCCTCCCGGGGCTTCACCACCGCCGGGAACGGCACGGTCGCGGCCCGCTCCGGGGGATCCTCCGGGCCGAGCGCCAGCACGGCCACCCGGTCCAGTCCGGCGTCGGCGACGGTACGCCGGGTCAGCAGCTTGTCCTTGCTCCGCAGCGTCGCCCGCCAGTCCTTGCCGGGCAGTCCCAGGTATGCGGCGGCGAGCGCGGTAGGGGTCTGTAGATGGTCGCTGTTGGACAGCAGTGCGACCGGTGGCTCGCCGCCCCGGTGCACCGCGTCGAGTACGCCCCGCACGTCGCGGACGTCCGCGCCGGACACCTCCGCTCCGGACCGCTGTTCCGGGCTCGTCGGCCAGGCGTCGGGCTGGTCGGTCAGTACCGTCACCGGCAGCCCGAGTCGGGCGGCCGCCGGCAGGAAGCCGTCGAGTACCGAGTCGGTCGGGTTGAGCGCGGTCAGGTAGAGCCGCACGGCATTGCTTCTTCCTTACTAAGGTAAGCCTCTCCTATTTCGCAGTTAGGTTAGCCTTGCTCGCCGCCGAATGGAAACCACGACACAGGTAGCGCCGGCACGACGAACCCGGGTGGTGGGTGCCCAGGGTCGAGGCAGCCACCACCCGGGTTCGGGTGCGGAACTCAGGGCCGGAACGCGTCCCGGGTGTCCCGTGCGGCGTCGCCCACGTGGTCACCGGCCTGCTTGACGTTCGCCTCGGTCTGCTCGGTGGCGCCCTCGGCCTGAAGCCGCTCGTTGTCGGTCGCCTCGCCGACCTTCTCCTTGGCCGCTCCGGCGACTTCCTCGATCTTGTGCCGGATCTTGTCTCCCATGCCCATCGTGTCCTCCAGATTTTTCGCCGAGCTGCGGTCCGCATCTCGCCGTCCTTCAATTGCCCATCGGCACCCCGGGCGAAACGGGCGCGGCGGCGGTCTCGGTCGGCCGGAGCGGTACCGCGGGTACCGGTCGGTTTCGGTAGGCTGCGGGCGACCTGGGAGGCAGGCGGGGGTGACCTGGGGAGGCCGCGATGTCCTGGCCGGACGGTGGAGCGTGGGTGGTTGCCCCGACCTCGTCGGGCGCGAGCTGGGCCCTGGCCACCGCCGCCCTCTGCGCGGCGTCGACGGCCCGGACGGCGGTGCTCCGGATCGTCGACGACAATCCCGGCGACAATCCTGACGGCAGTCCTGACGGCAGTCCCGACGACATCTCCGATGGCGGTCCCGACGACCGGCGCACGCTGCTGCGGGACAGCCTCGTCAGCCATGTCGAGGTGCGCGCCGATGCCGCATCCCCGGTGGGCGTCGACGACCTGGTCGGGCTCGTCGGGGCGCTGTCGCGCACCCACGGGCTGGTCCTGGTGACCGGGGCACCCGGTCTCGTCGTACCGCTGGGTCGTGCCGGCTGGACCCTCGCGGACCTGGCCTGGGCGCTCGGCGCCCCGATGGTGCTCGTCGCCGACCTGGGGCCGGACGCGGCCAACCACACCACGCTGGCCCTCGACGTCCTCGCCGGACGCGACCTCGCCGGAACGATCGTCGCGGTCGGCGACGGCGACGAACTCGCCGGGCTGCCGGTCGGGCTGGCCGGCCGGATCCCGGCTGACGCGGCCGACCGGCCGGAGGAGTTCCGGGCGGCGGCCCCGGGCTGGCTCGATCCGCTGCTGCACGCCACCCGTCGCCCAACCGCCACCACCGCTGCCGCGCCGCCCGGGGCTGCACCGCCGACCACACCAGGCAGCGACCCGGCGGAGCCGCCGGGTCGCCGGTTGGTCCGGGCCCCGGCCCGCCGGACGGTCAGCGGCAAGCGGGTGCTGATCGTCCTGCTCGTGGTCTTTCTCGGCTCTGTGCTGCTGCTCTGTGGCCTGAACGTCGTCGCGCCGACCAATCCGGCCACCGTCACCCGGTACCGGATCGGCACGACCCAGGTCGCGCCGGACGACACACGGCCCTCCGCCCGGCTCCCGGTGCCGGTCACCACCTGGCCCACCGCCCGGCCCCCGGTGCCGCTCCGGACCCCGACTCCGTCCCGGTCGCCGTCGGTCGCCGCCTGCGCGCACCCGACCGGAAAGGTCGTCCCCACCGTGCCGGACGCGGCGACCAGGGCCAGGGTCGACGCCGCCTGGCTACGCATCGAGCGCTGGCTCGCCCGGCATGCCCCGCGTAGCCGGGCCGGCCTGCGTCCGCCCGCCGCGCCGGCCCGGATCGCCGCCCTGCAGACCCGGATGTCGGTGCCGTTCCCGGCCGACCTGGTCGCCTCGTTGCGCCGGCACGACGGCGCGGACGACTTCGATCTGCCCCCCTTCTACCAGCCGATGCGGCTCGACCAGATCGCCGCCGACATGGCGGTGAACTGCAGGGTCCGAGCCGATGCTCCGGTCGACGAGGACTGGTGGCACCCGTCCTTCGTGCCGTTCGCGTCGGCGGGTGACGGTGGAAGCCTGCTGGTCGACCAGCGGCCCGGTGGGCACGGCCGGGTCGGCGAGTTCTATCCCGAGGACGGTACCGGGTTCGACGGCTGGCCGGCGTCGGTCGCCGAACTGCTGAACGGGGTGGCGAGGTCGCTGGAGACCGGCGAGCCGTACGCCGGACGGTACGGCCCGACCGTCGACGCCGAGGGCCGGCTCGACTGGACGATCGAATAGCGACCCGGCGGGAGGATCCCTGGCGGGAGGTTACGCCTGGCAGGGGCGGTTGTTGATCGTGCAGGCGGTGGGCTCGCCGTCGATCAGCGCGCCGTCGACCCGGAAGCGCACCTGCACCGAGCCGCGCGGCGGCACCCGGCTGGTCGCCCGGTCCGGGACGAAGGTCCAGGTGGCGCCCTCGCGGCTGGCCTGGGCACCATCCACCGCCGCGACGGACTGGGTCTGTCGGGGCAGCGTGATGACGAGCCGCCAGCCGGTGGCCGGACCCGGGCCGGGGTTCGTGATGGTCACCGAGGCGGTGTAGTTGAGCAGCGTGACGTCCTCGGTCGCGTACCGGGCGGTCAGGGTCGGCGGCGGGGCCGGTGACGGGGGCGCCGGGCGCTGCGGCCTGCTCCGGGTCCCGGCCCGGGACGGGGTCGCCGACGGCGGCAGCGGCGAGGCCGCGGGCGGGGTCGCGCTGCCACTGACCCCGTCGTCCGTGCCGTCCCCGGGGTCCACCTCGGCCTCGGCCGACGGCGGCGGCGCCACACCCAGCGGAGCCATCCGGTCCGGCGTGCGGAACAGTGTGACGACGAGGAATCCGGTGCCGATGACCGCGACCAGCGCCGCCGCGACGATCAGGCCCGCCGCCACCCGGTCACCGCGACGTACCGGCAGCAGCCCGACCATCCGGCGGGCCAGGGCACGGACCGCCGCGACCCCGGCGAGCAGTGCGTCCAGGACGGCGACCGGCAGGGTACGCGCCGGACGTTGTCGAACCTTGCGCACGTGACTCCCCTTTCGCTGCACGGGCGGCGACACCGCGCCGCTCTCGCCGGTCAGGCCCGGGCCCTGCGGATCAGAGGGCCCGCAGCCCGGCGAGCACCGCCTCCAGCAGATCCTCCGAGGGCGCGTCCAGCACCGGTGGCTCGTGGGTGTCGATCAGTCCCGCCTCCAGCAGGTCGCCGAGAAGCACCCGTACGGTGCCGACCGGCAGGTCCAGCGCGGCGGCGATCTCCGCCACCGAGAGCGGCCGGCGACAACTGGCGAGGATCTCGGACTGCTCCGGAGTCAGATCGGCGCGCTGCGGCACCGGCCAGCGGGCCACCACCAGCGAGATCAGATCGAACTGTCCCCGAATCGGCTGCGTCCTGCCCCGCGTCATCGCGTACGGGCGGACCACCGGCCCGGCGTCCTGGTCGTACCAGGCGTCGTCGTGCCGACCTCCTGCACCGGTGCGCACCGCGTGTCACCCCCCGGTCAGATCATCGGCCGGTACCGGAAAGGTGGGCAGGTGCGTGTCGGCCCGGCCGGCCGCCAACGCCACCTCGTACGCCATCTCGTCGACGTCGGCGTCCCCGGCGAACCGGACGGCGAGGATCGCGCCGCCCCGGGTCGCGGCCACGAAGAGGAAGGCCCGGTGCATCTGCACGATGACCTGCCGGACCCCGCCGGGACCGGAGTAGCGGCTGGCGGCCTGGGCCAGCGCCTGCAACCCGGCGACCACACTGGAGAGCTGGTCGGCGAGTTCGCCGCCGACTCCCCGGGAGACCCCGAGCAGCAGCCCGTCGGGGGAGAGCGCCACGGCGTGCTCGGCCGCCGAGACCCGGTCCACGAACTCGTCGAGTATCCGGACCAGGTTATCCGTCGTGACCACTGCGTGAGTCACCTGTCGTCCTCTCGCTGCTTTCGGGTTGGTCGTCGCGGGGTGCCGGGAGCGCTACCGGCAGCTCCATCGTCGCCGACCAGTCGGTTGCGGCACGCCGGACCGGCGCGCCGTTCGGAGCGGAGCCGGCCCCCCGGCTCGGGATGCCGACCGGGGAGCCCGGGTCCGGACGGCGGACCCGGACCGGCAGCGCCGGGGCGGCCCCGGGTCGGGGCGCACCAGCCGGCGGTCCGACGACGGTGTCGGCCGGCCGCCCCGGGGCGGCGGTGGTGCCCGGGGCAGGGGTCGGTGCGGGATCGGATGTATCGATCAGCAGCGTAGCCGGCACCAGCACGATCGCGGCCGTCCCGCCCCGAGGGCCGGCCGTCAATTCGACGGTGACCCCGTGCCGGCGGGCGAGCCGGCCGACCACGTACATCCCGACGGCGCCGGTGAGCGGGCCGGTGTTCGGAGTGTCCCGGATCAACTGGTTGAGCGCGTCCAGTTCGGCCGGGCCCCGGCCCACACCGTCGTCGCTGATGATGATCACCCGACCGCCGTCGCGTACCTCGTTGGCGATCCGGACCGTGGTGGTCGGGGCCGATCCGGCGAGCGCGGCCTCGACGAGTTCGGCGAGCAGATGGATCAGGTCGGGCAGGGCCCGTCCGGCGACCGACCCGGACCAGTTGGGCGCCACCAGTACCCGTGGATAGTCCGAAACCTCGGCGACCGCGCCCCGCACCACGTCGACCAGCGGCACCGGTCGCCGCCACCGCCGGCCGGGCGTACCGCCGGAGAGGCTGATCAGCTGTTCCACGTTGCGCCGGATCCGGGTGGCGAGGTGGTCGAGCTGGAACAGCTCGGACAGCTCCTCGGTTTCGGTCTCCCGCCGCTCCATCGCGTCGAGCAGACCGATCTGCCGGTGCAGCAGGCTCTGGTTCTCCCGGGTCAACCAGACGTTGACCTCCCGGGCCCGTTGGTGCGCGGCGAGCCGGGCCGAGATCTGCGCGGCCCGCTCGGTCACCCGCTCGGTCTCCGCCTGCCGTCGCCCGGTCTGCGCCACGAGCTGCTCCCGCTGGCTGGCGAGCCGCTTGCGCTGCGCGGCCAGCTCGGTCGCCCGGTCGGTCAGCGTGGCGGCCCGGTTCCGCTGGGCGGCCAGCTCCGCTCTCAGGCCGTCCCGGGCACTTGCCAGCGCGGCGTTCTCACCGCCCAGCTCGTCGAGGCGGGCGACGATCCGCCGGGAGCCGCGCAGGGTCAGTACGGCGGCGGCCACCAGCACCACCAGGCCGAGTCCACCGACCAGGCCGGCCCGGGTGACCACCCCGGCGGCGCCCCGGGTGGCCCGGTCGACGCTGTCCCGGACCCCGGCGGTGACCAGGGCCCGCAGTTCGGACAGGGCCGGTTCGGTCGCCGCCTGCCAGCGGGCGGGCGGGACCGGCGGGTTTCCGCCGTTCCAGTCGGCCGCCAGGAGTTCCGTCTCGGCGGCGTGCAGGGTGGCGAAGACCGGACCGTCGACCAGCCGGTCGAAGTCGGCCCGCTCCGCCCCGGACAGTCCGCTACCCGCCTCGGCCCGGACGAACCGGGCCACCGCGACGAGGTCGACCAGCCGGGCGTGCTCCGCCGGGGTCAACCGGGGCGAGGCGAGCGCCCCGGCCACCAGGGCGTCCTCCCGGGAGAGCAGCTCGGCGGCGCGGGAGAGCGCGAGAAGGGTGCGGGTCTCCTCCATCAGGTCGCTGCGCCGGCTGGTCCACTGCGAGCCGTACACCGCGAAGCCGGCGTCGATGATGTTCGCGTACGACGCGGCGGCGCTGGCCCGGTCCACCCGCCTGCCGTCGATGTCGTCGCGGAGCGACCGGAGGTCGTCCAGGCGCCGGATGAGTTCCGCCGCCCGTTCCCGGACCCCGCCGACGGTGACCAGCCGGAGATCCGTCTCCCCGGTGAACCGCCGCAGCGCCCCGACCGCCGCGTCGGTGCGGCCGCGCTGTTCGCGCAGGGCGGCCCGGTGCCGTCCCGGCGCGGCCAGCTCGACCATGCTGAGCCGGCGTTCCGCCTGGAGGCCGAGGATCAGCGCGTCGGTCGGCTGGCCGAGCTGGGTGCCGAGGGCGCGGACCGCGAGCAGGTCCATCGCGTCCCGGGAGGTCAGGAAGGTGGCGTAGCTCCAGAGGACGGTCAGGACGACGAGCAGGGCGGCAGCCTTGGCCACGATCCGGCTGGGCACCGGACCGACCGGCCGCTCCGCCGAATCCACCGGCCGTGTCCGGTCACCCGGCTGTTCCGCCGGCCGTGTCCGGTCACCCGGCTGTTCCGCCGGCCGTGCCCGGTCACCCGGCTGTTCCGCCGGCCGTGCCCGGCCGACCGGGCCGTCCACGGGTGCGGCGTCCGCCGGGGTACGGGTGGTACCCCCTCGGGCGGCACCCCCTCGACGGAGGCCGGAGCCGAGCGCCGCCATCCGCCGGGCCGCCGCCTTCACCGTGCCGTCCGCTGTGGCCAGGGCGAACCGACCGGACGGCCGCCGGATCGCTCCTCGACGATGGCACGCAGCCGGGCCAGCAGCTCGCTTCGGTTCGCGCAGTTCAACCGCTGACGCATCCGGGCCACGTGGTGTTCGACGGTCTTGGCGGAGATGAACAACCGGTCGCCGATCTGCTTGTACGTCAGGCCGCTGAGCACCAGTTCCGCGACCTCCCGCTCCCGTTCGCTGAGCCGGTTCTCGGCCGGTACCGCGATGTCGTCCGCCACCCGGCCCGGTCCGGTACCCGCCGCTGCGGTGCCGCCCTTCGCGCCGGCCGGTCGGCCCTGGAGCATCCGGGCACAGTCCAGCAGGGTGGTCATCGCCTTCCGGTCGGAGGTGCGGATCGCGGCCTGGCCGGCGAGCCGTGCGCCGTCCCAGCAGAGTCCGATGCCGTGCAGGCCCCGGGCGGCCGTCTCCACCCGCGCCGGGTCGACGGCGCCGCGCAGCACCTCGACCCAGCTCTGCCCGGCGGCGGCCACCACCGAGGCGTACCGGGTGTGCCCGGTGGCGGCGGCCAGCGCGGCGACGTGCTCGTCCGCCACCGCCGGCCGGTCGGCCAGGATCGCGGCGTGCAGGCAGCTCCAGTGCAGCGGAGTCGTCCACAGTGGTGGGTCGCCCAGCCGGGCCAGCAGGTCCCGGGCCTCGCCCAGATAGGGGGCGAGCCGGTCCAGCTCGCCGAGCCGGGCGGCGGCGATGGCGAACTCGCCGAGCGGCAGCAGGGTGAACAGGTCGACCGGGTGGCGTACCACCGCCTCCCGGGCGCGTTCCCAGCCGCGTTGCAGGGCCGGCAGGTCGCTGTTGCGCCGGGCGGTGCCGAGGTCCAGCGCGGCGGCGAAGATCAGGTCGCGGGATTCCAGCGGTACCGGGCCGGCGGTGACCGCCGCCAACTGTGCGGCGGCCTCGGTGGCCCGGCCGCGGACCATCAGCAGCCAGGCCTGGAGCAGTCGGTGCCGGCGGGCGGTCAGCGCCGCGCCGAGCCCGGCGGCGACGGCCCGGTCCAGGGCCCGCTCGCCGATGTCCAGCTCGCCGCAGTGCAACGCCACCAGGGCGGCCAGCGCCGCCGGGGTCTCCGGCAGCAGCACCGACCGGCCGGCCGGTTCGAGCAGGGCGGACGCCTGCACCAGAGTGGAGAGGGCGGCGGTGGGCGGGCCGGAGAGAGTCTCCCGCAACCCTCGGGCCATCAGCAGCGCGGCACTGGCGAGCAGCGTCGGCGGACCGTCGGCGGGCGGGTCGGCGAGGATCCGATCGAGCTGCTCGACCCGGCCGGCGCCGGCCGCGCCGATAGCGGCGAACGCCAGCGAGGACGGGGTACCCGACCAGCCGTACAGCTCGACCGCGCGATCCGTGTGGCCCCGGTGCACCAGCGCGGTCGCGGCGACCGCCGCCCCGTCCGCCCGGTCCGGCGAGTCCGGCGCGGCGATCAGCCGGTCGGCCAGGCGCAGCGCGGAGTCGAGGTCGGCGGAGAGCGCCGCCGCCATCGCCCGCCGGGCGGCGACCGGCCGCCCCGCCGCACCGGCAACCGCGAAGAGCCGGGCCGCCAGCGCCGGATCGTCGCCCAGCGCCTCGTCACCGGCGGCCTCCGCGACGCCGGCCGGGCAACTGCCGCCGAAGCCGCCGTCGAGCATCGACCGGACCAGCGGGAGTACCCGGCCGCCACGCTGTAGCTGCAACTCCGCCAGGCGCTGCCAGACGGCCGCCCGCTGGCTCGCCGGGCTCAGCGCGGCGATCGCCCGCCGGACGATCGGAGCGAGCCGGTCGTCCGGCCCGAGCAGCCCGGCGGCCCGGGCGGCGGCCAGCAGTTCGTCGAGCTCGTCCGGGTGCCGGGAGAGCAGCGCGCCGAGCAGGTCGGTGGGGAGCGCCGGGCCGGCCGCCATCGCGAGCAGCAGCCGGCGTACCTCGATGTCCAGGCTCTCCAGCTCCGGCGCGAACTGGAGCAGTACCGACCGGGGCACCTCCAGGGTCGGCGCCGGGCGGTCGGCACCGGTGTGCGGCCGCTGCACGCGAGCGGGCCGGCGGTCGGCCGGGCGCTGCGCCCGGGCCAGCCACTCGACGAACCGGGGTACGCCACCGGTCTGCTCCTGCACCAGCCGGGCGACCCCGGGCGGGGGTGCCGAGCCGTACGCGGTGCCGAGGTAGGCCGCGGTGCGCGCCTCGGTGAACGGGCCGGGCAGCACCGGTGGACCGCCGCGGTGCAGTACCTCGGCCAGCTCGGTCAGCCCGACCGGCCGGGGCCAGGGCCGGAACGCCACCGCCAGCCGGGCCCGGCCGGTCTCGGCCAGCCGGCGCAGCTCGGCCAGGGCGGTGGCGTCGAGCAGGTGGGCGTCGTCGACCAGTACGGCGCAGTCCGGGTCCGCCGGGTCGGTCAGCTCCCGCCAGGAATCGAGCACGGGCACCCCGGCCCGCTGGTAGCCCCGGCGCAGCCGGGCCAGTACGGCCGTCTTGCCGTGCCCGCCCGCCGCCTGTACGGCGGTGCAGAGCGGTGCGCCCGGATCGGCGTCGACCCGGGCCAGGAAGGCGGTGGTCTGCTCGTCCAGTACGAGCGGGGCGTCGGTGCCGGTACGCGGCGTCAAGGCGGTCGTCACCGGCCCCACCCGGGCGGGGCGGCGACGGTCAGCGGATCCGCCCCGACGGCCGCGCCGAGCAGTAGGCCGAGCGCGGCCACCAGGACCGCCAGCCCGATGACCCGGCTGTCGCGGCCGGACCCGAGGCGGGACAGTGCCCGCATCGGCAACTCCAAGGGGGTGATCTTGACCGGCGGCCGGGGCGGCAGTGTGGAGCGTTCCTCGTCGTACCGGCCGGGTTCGCGGCCGTCGCCGGGCCGGCCGGGTTGCCGGCGGGCCGGGGATTCCGCGCGCCGGGCACCGGGTCGGGGTGGGCGCATCACCGGCGGGCGGGGTGGTGGCCGGTTGCCCCGCTGCCGGTCCAGCAGTTGACTGCCGGCCACCGCGGCGCCGGCCGCGACGGTGAGCTGCGGGTCGGCCTCGACCTCGACGGGTACCGGGAATCTGGCCGCGAGCAGCTCCCGCACCAGCGGGATCCGGGCCGAGCCGCCGGCCAGCAGGACGCCGTCGAGCCGGTGCGGCGCCAGGCCGCAGGACCGGACCGTACGGGTCAGCTCGTCCACGGTCAGCGTGACGGCGGGCCGGATCAGGTCTTCGAACTCGGCGCGGCGTACCGGCACCCGGGTCTGCCGGCCGGGCAGCCGGACCGGTACGTCGGCGGTGTCGGCGGCGGTCAGTTCCGCCTTGGCCCGGCGGCACTCCCGGCGCAGCCCGAGCAGGGCCTGCCGGACGAGTGGATCGGTCGGATCGGCGAGTTCCTTGGCCAGCCCGGCGCGGACGTGTTCGACCAGTGCCTCGTCGAAGTCGGCCCCGGCGGGCGGCTCGGCGTCGGCGAGCCCGCCGCGCAGGTCGAAGCCGAGTGGCTGGGCCCGGTCGACGACGGCGGTGGAGTAGGTGTGCCCGCCGAGGAGGTAGACCCCGAGGGTCCGGCCGGTGAAGCCGTGCGCGGCGTGGCTGGCCGCCGCGAGGACCGGCGCCGGCAGCAGGGTCACGTCGGCGAGGCCGACCTCCCAGAGCGCATCGCCGAGCAACTGCCGTCGGTAGTCGCCCCAGCCCGCCGGATGGCTGAGCACTATCGCCTCTGGACGTTCGCGTTCCTGGTCGACCACCCGCTCGACCACCCACATCGCGAGCATCGCGGTGAGCGCCTGCGCCGAGCACGTCTCGCCGCCGACCAGCAGCGGTACGTCGTCGCCGATCCGGTTGCCGAAGCCACGGGCGACCCAGCCGCTGTCGACCGGGCCGTCGTACTCGTCCGGGTCGGCAACCGTGATCGACCGGTTGCTCGACATCAGCAGGACGGAGGGGACGGAGCAGCCCGCCGGCCCGAGCCGGACGGGTTCGGGGGGATCCCAGCTGTTGCCCCGGAGGCGGGCGACAGCGGCAGCCGTACCGGTGCTGCCGATATCGATTCCGAGGACGTAGGGCATCCGATCATTCCTTCACCGCGAGTCATCACCCCGGGACGGCGCGTACCGTGTCGCAGCCCATCCGGGCACGACCCCGGGCGGCTGGGATCGCCCGGTGGGCCGTTAGGGAGTCATCTTTTCGTACCAGAGATCTATCCGCCATCGGGACCCTAACTCGGCCGGAACGCATCCCCTATGCCCCTAACGCAGATCTAAGGCACGGCCCTAGCGGACCCGTCGGGGAACCCCGGCGCGGTCCCCGATGTCAGGCTCGGCGGAACCGGTCTACCGTCTGGGGCAGACATCCGGCGGCGGCGTACACGCGGCCACCACACCCCACCGGACCCGGGCCGGGCGGGACCGCACCGAGGAGACCGGCACATGGGCTCGCCCCAGACACTGCACGACTTCGTCCTGAACCTGCTGACCAATCCGGACGCCCGGTCGGCCTTCGAGATCGACCCGGAGGGGACGCTGCGCGACGCCGGACTGGCCGACATCAGCGTCGCGGACGTCCAGGACGTGGTGCCGCTGGTGGTGGACTACGCGCCGGTCCAGGGCCTCACCTCGCTCGCGCCGGTCGGCGACGAGATGGGCCTGGGTCAGTTCCAGCTCGACCCGAGCGGTGTCATCGGTCAGTTGCAGAGCGTTGCCACGCAGTTCGGCGTCCCCACGCAGTCGACCGGCTCGGGCGCGGACGTCACCGCGGCGACGCTGGGTGCGATCAGTGTCGCGCCGGGCACGCTCGGCGGCGTGCTGCCGGGATTCGGCGCCGTCCCGCTCGCCGACCCGCTGGGTCTGGTCGACCCGCTGGTGCCGACCGGTGTGGACGTCGCCGACACCCTCGATTCCGAGGCGGTGGACCCGGTGCTCACCGATTCCGGCGACGCGGTCGGCTCCACCGACGGTCCGGTCGGGGAGGCCGTCGAGGGCGGGCAGGTCGGCCTGGTCGACTTCGCCGGGGACACCGTGCGGGGCACGCTGGACGACGTCACCGGGCTGGTCGACTCGCTCGGCGTCGGCGGCACGGTCGGCGGCGTGACGGACACGGTCGGCGGCGTGACCGGCACCGTCGGCGGCGTGACCGACACGGTGACCGGGGTCGGCGACGCGCTCGACCTCGAACCACTCGGCTCCACCGGAGCGCCGGTGCTCGACGGCACCACCTCGGCGGTGACCGGCCTCACCGGCAGCCTCGGCAACACTCTCAGCGACACCACCTCGGGTGTCATCGGTGACAGCGGCCATGCCGGAGACGTAGACGCCTCCACCTCCGGCGGCCTCCTGGGAATCACGGACGACCTTCTCTGAGCGCGGGAAGCCCGTGAGGCCCGCCGAAGGCCGGACCGTGGTCCCACGGTCCGGCCTTCGGTCCTCTTGATAATTACGGCGTAACCGGCACACTTGGTGCGTGATGGCGCCCCCCTGGCTTGACGTACTCGACGAGATCGTGCGGGTCTCCGGCGCGCACGGTCGGGGTGACCTCATCTCGTGGCTTCGGCTCCGGCGAGCCCAGCTGCTGGACCCGCGACTGCGGGTACTGATCGTGGGCGAGCCCAAACAGGGCAAGAGCCAGCTCGTCAACGCGCTGCTCAACGCCTCGGTCTGCCCGGTGGGAGACGGGGTGAGCACCACCATCCCGACCGTGGTCGGGCATGCCGAGGCGCCGACCGCCGCCCTGGTCTGGAGCCCGCCACCGGCACCCGACCAGGTGGCGAACGGTCAGGACCCGCAGCGACCGCCCGGCCGGCGTCGCGCCGGCCAGGGACCATCGGTGCGGAGCGGCCCGGCCGGCCCGGGCGGCGCACCCGTGGCCGGCGCCCGCCCCGGCATGGCGGTGCCCGGACCGGCGCAACGGATCGCCGTACCGATCGAGCAGATCGCGGCCCGGATCAGTGGCCGCGGCGGCGGCATCGGGGACGTACCCGCCGGCTCGGCGGTGGCCGGGCCGTCCGGCGGGGGGCGGACGGTCGGCGGCGGGACGATGCGACGGCGGCCGGGCGGCGGGCTGGAACACGCCGAGATCGGCCTCCCCCGGGCGCTGCTCGCCTCCGGACTCGTCCTCGTCGACACCCCCGGAGTGGACGGCACCGACCCGGGCCGGGCGATCAGTCCGGCCGCCACCCCTAGCCAGGCCGACCTGGTGCTGCTGGTCTCGGACGTGACCCGGGAGCTGTCGGTCGCCGAGCTGAACCTGTTGCTGCACATCGCGCAGTCGCACGCCAACCTGGCGGTGGTGCAGAGCAAAATCGACATGGTGCCGCACTGGCGCGCGGTGGTCGAGCGCAACCGGCAGCACCTGGCCGACGCGGGCGTACCGGCGACGCTGATCCCGGTCTCCGCGACGCTGCGGTTGCAGGCGGCCCGGAGCAACGACAAGGAGCTCAACGCCGAGTCGCACTTCCCCGAGCTGATCAACCGGATCAAGCGTGACCAGGCCGGCAAGGCCGACGCGCTGGCCCGGGCGGCGGTGGCGCTGGGCGCCCGGACCGTCCTCGAACAGCTCGCGGCACCGCTGCGCGCCGAACTCGCGGTCTCGAAGGAGGCCGCCGTCGAGCAGTCCGGCCCGATCTCGAAGCTGCACGCCGCCCAGCGCGAGGTGGACGAGCTGCGCCGATGCTCGGTGCGCTGGCAGAACACCCTGAACGACGAGATGGCCGACCTGATCTCCGACGTCGAGTACGACCTGCGGGACCGTACCCGGCAGATCCTGCGCAAGGTGGACGAGGCGTTCGACAGGGCCGACCCGCTGACCGGCTGGGACACCTTCCAGGAGTGGCTGACCGAGAACCTCACCGACGCGGCCGAGGCGAACTACGCCTGGCTGGCCGAACGCTGTGGCTGGATCGCCAACCGGGTCGCCGGCCAGTTCGACAGGTACGGCTTCGACGCGCTGCCGAGCTGGTCGGTACGGGTACCGGAGAACCTCGGCGACCGGATCCAGATCATGGAGCAGCCGACCGTCGAGAGGTTCACCCGGACCCAGAAGCTGGTCACCGGCCTGCGTGGCTCGTACGGCGGTGTGCTGATGTTCGGCCTGGCCACCACGCTGGCCGGGATGCCGCTGATCAACCCGATCTCGCTCGGCGCCGGCGCGCTGTTCGGCGGCAAGAGCGTCCGCGACGAGGGGAAGTCGCTGCTCAAACGCCGGCAGGCGGCCGTGAAGACGGCGACCCAGCGGCACGTCGACGACTTCTTCCTCCGGCTGAGCAAGGACTGCAAGGACACCGCCCGGCAGGTGCAGCGGATGCTCCGGGACCACTTCACCGGACTGACCGAGGAGTTGCAGGAGGGCATCGTCCGGTCGTTCCGGACCGCCAAGCAGGCGGCCGAGGCCGACGCGGCCGAGCGGGACCAGCGGCAGCGCCGGATCGCCCTGGAGATGAAGCGGTTGGCCGACCTCTACGAGAGGGCGCAGGTGCTGGCCGGCGGGCAGTCCCTCGGCGCCGGGCGCACCGGGAGCACCGGGAGCACCGGTCCGGAGCTTGCACCATGAATCGGTTGGGCCGGCTGGACGAGGCGGCCTGGGGGCTGGTGCACGAGGCGCTGGAGGTCTACGGCAACGATCCGCGGGCGGTGGAGCAGCTGCACCGGCAGTTCGCCCGGTTCGAGGAGCCGCTGCGGATCGCCGTCGCCGGCCCGTGGCGGTCCGGCAAGTCCACACTGGTCAACGCCGTTATGGGCGAGGCGGTCGCGCCGGTCGAGGTGGCCGACGGCCGCCAGGTCTTCACCTGGTACGAGGACGGGCCGGAGCCCCGGGTCACCGCGTACCCGGCCGGGGGTGCGCCCCGGGACCTCGCGGTGACCCGTACCGCCAGCGGGATGCGGGTGGACCTCGGCGGTGGGCGGTGGGATCGGGTCGACGACATCGTGGTGCAGTGGCCGACCCGGGCGCTGCGGCACGCCGTACTGATCGACACTCCGGCGGTCAGCCACCTGGCCGACGACCGGACGGCCGGCGAGGACTCCGGGGCCGGCCACGGGCCGCTGGCCCTCGGGGCGGGGCCGACCGCCGGGGGCGACGCCGAACTGGTCGGCGGCTCAGGCGGGGGTGCGGCCACCGTGCAACGGATCGTCCGCGAGGCGGATGCGGTGCTCTATCTGAGCCGGGACGGCAGCGGCGACGAGCTGTGGTCGCTCCAGGCGGCGCAGCCGGGCTCGGTGGCCCGGGCCGCGCCGGTGAACGTACTCCTGGTCTTGTCCAGGGTGGACGAACTGGCCGGCGCCCGGGTCGACGCGCTGCTCACCGCCCGGCAGCTCGCCCGCCGGCACCGCCGCGACCCGCGAATCAACGCGTACTGCCTGAGCGTGGTCGCGCTCGGCGGCCTCGTCGCGCTCGCCGGCCGGATGCTGAGCGAGTCGGAGTACGCCGCGCTGGCCGCGCTGGCCGCGCTGCCGAGGGCGGAAACCGACCGGCTGCTGCTCTCCACCGACAGGTTCCTCACCGCCGACTTTCCGATCCCGCTCGACCCGGAGATCCGGCACCGGCTGCTCGACCGGCTCGGCATCTTCGGGGTACGCCTGTCGACCACCCTGGTCCGGACCGGCGCCGACAGCCGGGCCCGGCTCGCCGCCGAACTGGTCCGGCGCAGCGGCCTGACCGAGCTGCGCGAGTCGATGACCCGGTACTTCGTGGACCGAGCCCCGGTGCTCAAGGCCCGCGCGGTGCTCATCGCGCTGGAGTCGCTGCTCCGGGCCGAGCCGCGACCGGGCGCGGCGGAGCTGCTCGCCCGGCTGGAGCAGGTGCTGGCCGGCGCGCACGAGTTCCGTGAGCTGCGGCTCTCCGCCGCGCTGCTCGGCGGGCAGCTCCGGTTCGACCCGGAGCTGTCGGCCGAGGCCAACCGGCTGATCGGCGGGGACGGGGCGAGCCTGGCGGCGCGGCTCGGCGTCGAGCACGACGTCACCGGCGACGAGCTGTGGGCGCGCGGCTCGGCGGCGGTGCGCCGATGGCAGGACCTGGCCGAGGACCCGCTGCGCGGCGTCGACCAGCGCCGCGCCGCGAGAGTCGTGGTACGCAGCTGCGAGGGAATCCTCGCCGAACTCTCCTGACCGGGACCGCGCTGCGTCAACCGCCGACCTGCGCACAGGAACCGGCTTGGTTTCGACACGTCGGAAGTCGTTTCGGAAGACGCCGTGCCGGGCGGGTGTCACCCAGCAGTTGAAGCGCTGGCCGACGAGGCCGGCTACATCGATCCCAGGCGCGGGCGCCGATAGCTCAAATTTTCCTCAAGGCGCCGGTGAATCTGGCGCGCAGATCCACGGGCACCGTAGATTCAATCAACTGAGAGTCGCCTGACCCGCGGACTCGGAAGGCAATTGGCGTGTGGGGTCGGGGCCCGAATCGACCATTCAAGAGAGTTAGGAATGGAGCAGGTATGCGCTGGTTGCGGAGATCAGGTGTGGTGGTGGCAGCGATCGCGACAATCGTTCTCGGGGTGGGCACACAAGCGCATGCGGCAGTGCCGCCTGCGAACGTGGGCTGGCTCTACACCAAGAGCGGAAGCGGCGCAGTGTTCTTCGACGCCGATTTGGCCGGGTATCCGTCGTACGAAAAGATTACGGTTTGCGACAATCGCTCCGATGGCCGCGGGATCCATGCGGTCCTTGCCGGTGATTATGGAGGGCAAGGAGTGGTGGTCAAGGATCCATCCAACAATGGCAGCTGTGTTTCGGTGCAGGGTAACTTCTTCTCGGATGGTTACGGCGTCCACGTCCAGGTTTGCGAATACTGGGGTTCTCCCACCAAGTACGCCAATTGTTACCATGGGTGGGGCGTAGCGTAAGGGCCCGGTAGCCGGTGATTGTGGCGTCCATCGCGTCGCTCAGGGGGCGCGAAGGACGCTCTTCCAGTTACTGCCTGCGCTATTACAGTTATTCCCTGCTGGGCGGCGGCTCCTCGTCGAACGGCGGGACGCTCACATCCGGTTGGGTGAACGGCGGGACGCTCACATTCGATCCGGTGCCGCGATGCCGAGCAGGTGCAGGCCCTGCCGGAGTACCCGGGCGGTGAGGTCGCAGAGGACGAGCCGGCTCTCCCGGACGGACGGCTCGGCGCGGAGCACCGGACACTGCTCGAAGAATCCGCTGAACGCGACCGCGACCGCATACAGGTGGCCGGCGAGGCGATGGAATTCCAGGGTCCGGTCCACGGCGCCGACGACCGCGCCGAAGCCGAGCAGTTCGAGCGCGAGCGCCCGCTCGGCCGGCTCGACGACCAGGACAGGTACGCCCTCCGGCGCCGCCCGGCCGGCCCGCCGGAAAATGGACCGGATCCGCGCGTGCGCGTACTGAAGATAGGGGGCGGTGTTGCCGGACAGCGCGAGCATCCGGTCCCAGTCGAAGACGTAGTCCCGGGTCCGGTCGCTGGCGAGATCCGCGTACTTGACCGCGCCGATGCCGATCGCCCGGCCCAGTTCGGCCGCTGTGGCCTGGTCCAGGCCCGGGTTCTTCTGCCGGGCCAGCGCCGCCGCCCGGGCCACCGCCTCGTCGAGCAGGTCGACCAGTTTCACCGAGTCGCCGGCCCGGCTGGCCAGCTTCCGGCCGTCCCGCCCGAGGACCAGCCCGAAGCCGACGTGTTCGGCCCTGGCCGGCGGCCGCAGCCAGCCCGCCTGCCGGGCGACCGCGTACACCATCTCGAAGTGCTGCCGCTGCGGCAGCCCGACGACGTAGAGCAGCCGGGTGGCGCCGAGTTCTTCGGTGCGGTAACGGAGCGCGGCGAGGTCGGTGGCGGCGTAGCCGTACCCGCCGTCCCGCTTGCGCACGATCAGCGGCACCGGCTCGCCGTCCCGGCCCGCGAAACCGGCCGGGAAGGCGCAGGCCGCGTCGCCGCTCTCGACGAGCAGGCCGAGCCGGTCCAGTTCGTCGGTGACCGGGCCGAGCATCGGGTTGTAGTGGCTCTCGCCGACGAAATCCGACCGGGCCAGCAGCACGTCGAGCCGGTCGTAGACGGCCAGGAAGTACGTCTCCGACTCGGCGACCAGCAGCCGCCACAGCCGCAGCGTCGCCTCGTCGCCGCCCTGTAACGCGACCACCCGCCGCCGGGCCCGTTCCCGGAACGTCTCGTCGGCGTCGAACTTGGCCCGGGCGTCCCTGTAGCACGAGTCGAGGTCGCCGATCGACAACTCGGTCACGGACGCCGCCTCGCCGAGGTCGACCAGGTGCTCGATCAGCAGCCCGAACGGCGTACCCCAGTCGCCGAGGTGGTTGGCCCGGACGACCCGGTGACCGAGCCACGCCAGCAGCCGGGCGGTGGCATCGCCGATGATGGTCGACCGGAGGTGCCCGACGTGCATCTCCTTGGCCACGTTCGGCGCCGAGTAGTCCACCACCACCGTCTCCGGAGTGGTCACGGTCGGCACGCCGAGCCGGGGGTCGGCGGACATCGCCGATACCAGGTCGCCGAGCAGGCCGTCCGACACCGTGAGGTTGACGAAGCCGGGGCCGGAAACCGTCACCGACGAGCACACATCGGCCAGCGCCGCCCGCTCGACCACCTCGGCGGCGATCTCCCGGGGCGGCCGGCCGAGCCGGCGGGCCAGTGCCAGCGCCGCCTCGGCCTGGAAGTCCGCGTGCCGGGACCGCCGGACGGTCGGATCCACCGGACCGCTGGCCACGATCGCGAACGACCGGGCCAGCCGGTCGGTGAGCAGGGTTTCGAGATTCATCCCGGGTACGCCTCTCGCTCCGGTCCGTTACCGGACCAATGGGGGAGCGGACTGACCGACGTACGGAAGCACCGGCGGATCGGTCCGCCGGTCGTGATCAAGGCTGGTCAGCGCAGGCGGCCTCGGCAGGCTCGGGAACGAGCCACCGGACGCCGTCGGCCGAAGGTCCCGACCGACCCGGGCGAGAGCACCGACCGACCACAGTGGTCGGGGTACGCGGGGACGACAGGACTGGCCACGAAGGCAGGCTATCGGTTCCGGCGGCGTCGGCGCACCGTCATTTAACGAGGTTGGCTTCCTGCTACGTTCGGGTAACAGCGCCACTTTCACGCCCCTGCTTCGCCCAGGAGACCTCTCCCATGTCAGAGCTAGAGATCGATGCTGTGGTGTTCGATGTGCTCGGCACGCTCGTCGACGAACCCGCTGGTATCCGCGCCGGCATTCGTGAGCTCGCCCCGTCGCTCGACGATTCCAGGATCGAGCAGCTCTTGTCGCTGTGGCAGCAGCACATCGACCGCGAGCAACGTGACATCCTCGACGGCGTCCGGCCCTACCTCACCAGCGACGCCCTGGACCTGGAAGCCGCCCGGCTCGTCGCCGACGCCGCCGGGGTCGACGACCCGAGCGCCGTAGCGGCACTGGCTCTGTCAGGTCGCCGGCTCCCGCCGTGGCCCGACACCGTGGCCGGGCTCGCCCGACTCGCCGAACGGTTTCCGCTGATCGGACTCTCCAACGCGAGCCGGACGGCGCTGTTGGGACTCAACGCCCACGCCGGACTTCGCTGGCACCAGGCCCTGTCCGCCGAAGACGCCCGGACCTACAAGCCGGACCAAGCGGTCTACCAGTTGGCCGTCACCGTCTCCGGGCGACCGCCGGAGCGGCTGCTGATGGTCGCCGCGCACGCCTGGGACCTGCGCGGAGCACAGGGCCTCGGCCTGCGCACCGCCTACGTCGCGCGCCCCGTCGGCGACCCACCCACCTCCGCGGACCGGTTCGACCTGCACGCCGACGACCTGGCCGACCTGACCGAGCAACTCGACAATTTCTAGGGCACCACCTTGAGATTTCTAGGGCATCATCTTGAGAGTTGCGGCAACCTCAGGGCCTAACCTGGGCGGATGTGGCTGGCAACCCTCAACCCGGCTTACCGGCCTGCGGCCGGCGGGACGGCGCGGTGAGCCCGGCGGAGCGGAGACTGCGCCCGGTCGACCTCGCCCGGCTGGCCGGCATCTCCACCCAGCAGGTCCGCAACTATCTCGACGCTGGAGTCCTGCCCCCGGCGCCCCGGAGCGACTCCGGGTACCGCCAGTTCGACGACCGGCACCGCCGGGCACTGCTGACCTACCGGGCGCTGGCCAAGGGCTACGGCTGGGACACGGCCCGGTCCATCATGCACGCGGTGCACGCCGGGGACCTGCCGTCGGCGCTGGCGCTGGTCGACGCCAGCCATGCCGGGCTGCACGAGGAGCGCCGCTCGCTCGCCGAGACCGCTGCGGCTCTGGAGGCGGTCGCCGAGCAGGAGACCGAGTCGGCGAGCGTGTCCCGGCTGACGCTGCGGATCGGCGAGCTGGCGGCCCGGCTCGGCGTGCGTACGTCGGCGCTGCGGGTCTGGGAGGCCGCCGGCCTGCTGGTACCGGAGCGGGAACCCGGCACCGGGTACCGCCGGTTCGGCCCGGCCGAGATCCGGGACGCTCAGATGATCAGCATGCTCCGGCGGAGCCGCTACCTGCTGCCGCAGATCCGGCCGATCCTGGACGGCCTCCGCCGCACCGGCAGCACGGTCGCGCTGCGGGCCGCCGTGTCGCGCCGCCGGCAGGAGCTGACCGAGCGGGCCACCGCGATGCTCGAAGGGTCGAGCCGATTACACGACTACCTGGGCACCGTGCCGGCCGGAGGAGCAGCGAGCAATGACCCGTCGGCGGCCTGAGCACCGTGCCGGGTGGAGACGGCCAGCGGTGACCCGTCGACCGGTACCGGAGCACTAGGCTGCCGGGCGTGGAGTGCGTGCCGTTCCTCCTCGCCGGTCGGCCGGCGCAGGGCGCCGATCCGTTCGTGATCCGGCATCCGTACGACGGTCGCGAGGTCGGCCGGACCAGTTTCGCCGACCCGGAGCAGGTCGAGGCGGCGGTGGCCGCCGCCGCCGAGGTGGCGGACCGGGCCGCCGCGCTGCCGGCGCACGTCCGGGCCGGAGCCCTGGCGCACGTGTCGCGCCGGCTCGCCGAACGGGCCGAGGAGGTCGCCCGGCTGATCACCGCCGAGAGCGGCAAGCCGGTCAGATGGGCGAGGACCGAGGTGGCCCGCGCGGTCGCCACCTTCCGCTGGGCTGCCGAGGAGGCCCGGCGGTGGTCCGGCGAGATGCGGCGGCTGGACACCGAACCGACCGGGGAGGGCCGGATCGCCCTGGTCCGCCGGTTGCCCCGAGGACCGGTGCTCGGCATCACGCCGTTCAACTTCCCGCTGAACCTGGTGGCGCACAAGGTCGCCCCCGCGCTCGCGGTCGGGGCGCCGATCGTGGTCAAGCCGGCCCCGGCGACCCCGCTGACCGCGCTGCTCCTCGGCGAGCTGCTGGCCGAGGCGACCGAGCCGGACGGTCCGGGCAGCGGCCTGCCGGCCGGGATGTGCTCGGTGCTGCCGCTGCCGAACGACCGGGCCGGTGACCTGGTCCGTGACCCCCGGCTGCCGGTGGTGTCGTTCACCGGCTCCGGGCCGGTCGGCGCGGCGATCCGGCAGTCGGTGCCGGACAAGCACGTCACGCTGGAGCTGGGCGGCAACGCCGCCGCGGTGGTCTGCGCGGACTGGGCCAGCCTCGACGACCTCGACCACGCCGCGCGGCGGATCGCCACCTTCGGCAACTACCAGGCCGGGCAGAGCTGCATCGCGGTGCAGCGGGTCTACGTGCACGAGTGGCTGCTCGACGGCTTCCTGCCCCGGCTGGTCGCGGCGGTGGCCGCGCTGCGTACCGGGGATCCGGCGGACGAGGCGACCGAGGTCGGGCCGCTCATCGACGAGGCCGCTGCCCGGCGGGTGGAGAGCTGGGTGGACGAGGCGGTGGCGGCCGGCGCCACCATCGAGCTGGGCGGTCTCCGGGAGGGCGCGAACTACCCGCCGACGGTGCTGACCGGGGTGCCGCCGCGGTGCCGGGTCAACACCGAGGAGGTCTTCGGGCCGGTCCTGGTGGTGGCGCCGGTGCCGGACGACGCGGCCGCGTTCGCCGCCGTCAACGACTCGGCGTACGGGTTGCAGGCCGGGATCTTCACACACGACCTGCGGACCGCCTTCGCCGCGTATCGGACGCTGCGGGTAGGTGGGGTGATCGTCGGCGACGTGCCGTCGTACCGGGCCGACCAGATGCCGTACGGCGGGGTGAAGGGCAGCGGCGTCGGCCGGGAGGGGGTACGCAGCGCGATGGAGGACTACACCGAGTCCCGGGTGATGGTGCTGAGCGGGATCGAGTGGTAGACCGACCGCCCGACCTAACCACCGTTTCCGCCACGATCGAGACCCCGGCCACGGCCGCCGAGGCGGCGGCGGTGCAGGACCGGCTGCGCCCGCTGGTCGACCTGACCGGGCCGGGGCCGACCGCACCCCGCACGGTGGCCGGACTCGACGTGGCGTACGCCGAGGACGGCGAGCGGCTCGTCGCCGCGGTGACCGTGCTGGACCCGACCACCCTGGCAGTGCTGGACACGGCGGTCGCCACCGGCCGGGCCGCCTTCGACTACGTACCCGGGCTGTTCGCCTTCCGGGAGCTACCCGCCCTGCTCGCCGCGCTCGCCCGGCTGACCGTCGAGCCGGAACTGCTGGTCTGCGACGGGCACGGGCTCGCCCATCCGCGCCGGTTCGGGCTCGCCTGCCACCTGGGCGTGCTCACCGACCGTCCGTCGATCGGCGTCGGCAAGACCCCGCTGGTCGGGACGTGGGACGGGCCGGGGCGGCGGCGCGGGTCGTCCGCGCCGCTGGTCGACGGCACGGAGCAGGTCGGGCGGGTGCTGCGTACCCGGGACGACGTCAAACCGGTCTTCGTCTCGGTCGGGCACCGGATGGATCTGGACAACGCCTGCGCTCAGGTGCTCCGGCTCACTCCGCGCTACCGCCTGCCGGAGTCCACCCGGCAGGCGGACCGGCTCTGTCGGGCCGAGCTGCGCAAGCTCACCGGCGTGTGACGGTCGGAGCCCTCCGGTGGCTTCCGCCCGGGGAGGGGCGCAGGTGAGGGCGCAACCCTTCGTCGACTTCTGCCGGTGCCGGGCGGGCGGTGGCCGTCGTCGGGCGGGTCCCGGGTTGCGGTACGGGGGCATCTCCGGCGCCGTCGGAGGATTCGACACCGCGCGGGTCGGGCATCAGAGAAGGCGGCTGCCGGTCCACCGGTAGCCTGTGCCCGGATCTTGCCCTGCGACGAGCGAGGTGGTCATGTCGGTACGGCGCGCCGCAACCTGGTGGGGAGCCGTCTGCCTGGTGGTCGGCACGGCGGTGGCACTCGCTGCCGCCCCGGCCGTGGCCGAGGGCGAGTCGGTACGCGTCCGCGCGCCAAAATCGATCAGCGCGGGCGGCTCGGCGGGCTCGGTGACGGTGAGCGTCTCGATGCGCAGCGGAGGCTGTGTCAACGTCCGAACCGTGCTCGCCGTGCACCTGCCGGGGTTGACCGCCGACCAGGTCGAGTTGCGGGTCGCCGCCGACGGGGACTGGCGCCGGGTGCCGGTCGCGGACGCCGCGAACGGGATCGTCGTCGGGGAGCGCACCGCACCGGACAAGGCCGAACTCTGCGCGAAGAAGAGCGTGTCGAGCCGGTACCGGGTGAACCTGGCCGAGGGCGTGCCGGGTGGCCGGGTGACCCTGCTGGCCGAGGCGTACGGGGCGGGCGGGCGACTGCTCGGCCGGGGCACCGACTCGGCCCGGGTGACCGGCCGGACCGGGGACCGCCCGGAGTCGCCGGAGCGTACCCCCGAGTTGGTGATCCCGTCGGCGACCGTGCAGGCCACCGAGGAGCCGGTCGTGGAGGCCACTCAGGCGGCGGCCGCTGCCGTGCCGACGAAGTCGGCCGCCGCCGGCTCCTCCGGCGGGTCGCTGGGGTTGGGCGGCCTGGTGATGGTGGTCGGCGTGGTGATGGTCGGGATCGGAGTCGCCCTGATCGTGCTGCTGATCCGGCGTGGCCGGGCCGAGCGTGGCCGCGCGGTCGGCGCGACGGCGGCCGATGCGGATCCGACCGCCCGGATCGTCCTACTCGGCGCGGAGCAGACCACCCGGATCGCGCCGGCCGGCGCCGACCCGACGACCCGGATTCCGCCGACGGGCCAGGTCTTCCGCAGCGGTGCCCGGATGCCCGGCGCAGGCCCTGCCGGTCCGTTGCCCGGTGCCGGGGCGGCCGACCGGTCCGGAGCGGCGGGCGGCGTACCGCCGGTCGTCGGTGATCAGACGCTGATCCTGCCCACCGCCGGGTCGGCTCCGTCGGGCCCGGCCGGGTCGATTCCGCCCCGGCAGCCCGGAACGGTCCCGCCGCACGGGGCAACCTCGCACCCGTCCCCGCCGCAGGTGGCGCCGCCGGTCCGGGGCGGCTCCGTGCCCTCCGGTGACGTGCCGCCGGCCGAGCCGGGTGCCGCGCCGCCCCGACCGGGCGGACCGGTACCGTCGGAGCCGCCCTCGGCGGGTGGCCCGGACGCCACCCTGATCCTGCCGCCGGCCCGGCGCCCTGAGTCGTAGCCCGAGCGGCCGTCCGGCCTGGCGTGTCGGGGACGCCACGGCACGCCGAACAGCGGGGATGCCACCGCACGCCCAACAGCGGGGGATACCACGGCACGCCGAACAGGGCGGACGGCACCTGCCGCCGTCGGCAGATCGCCTTGGGGCGGGGTGCGGCTTCCGGCTCCGATACGCTCAGGCCGTTGACCGAGTGTCCGGCTGAGGGGCGAGATCTTGTCTGATTTGTCCGCAATCGTCAAGGCGTACGACGTCCGGGGCACGGTTCCTGACCAGTGGGACGAGCGGGCCGCCGAGGCGTTGGGTGCGGCCTTCGCGCAGCTTCTCCGTACCTCCGGAGAGCCGGCCGGGACCGTAGCCGTCGCCCACGACATGCGGGCGTCCTCACCGGGCCTCGCCGGCGCCTTCGCCGACGGGGTCCGCGCGGAGGGGCTCGGCGTGCTCCACCTCGGCCTCGGCAGCACCGACCTGCTCTACTACGCCTCCGGCAGCCTCAGCCTGCCCGGCGCGATGTTCACCGCCAGCCACAACCCGGCCGCCTACAACGGGATCAAGATGTGCCGCTCCGGCGCCCGGCCGATCAGCCAGGACAGCGGGCTGGCCGAGCTGCGCGACCGGGCCCAGGCGCTGCTGGACAAGGCCGAGCCGCGGCTGGCGGACGAGCCGCTGCCGCCGCTGGAGCGCCGGGACCTGCTGCCGGCGTACGCCGCCCACCTGCGCACCCTGGTCGACCTGACCGGGATCCGCCCGCTCAAGGTGGTGATCGACGCGGGCAACGGGATGGGCGGGCACACCGTACCGGCCGTGCTCGGCGACACCGTCCTGCCGGCGTTGCCGCTGGAGATCGTCCCGCTCTACTTCGAACTCGACGGCTCGTTCCCCAACCACGAGGCGAACCCGCTGGACCCGGCGAACCTGGTCGACCTCCAGGCGGCGGTACGCGAGCACCGTGCCGACCTGGGACTGGCCTTCGACGGCGACGCGGACCGCTGCTTCGTGGTCGACGAGCGGGGCGAACCGGTCTCGCCGTCGGCGATCACCGCCCTGGTGGCGGTCCGTGAGCTGGCCAAGCATCCGGGCGCGTCGATCATCCACAACCTGATCACGTCGAGCGCGGTGCCGGAGATCATCCGTGAGCACGGCGGCGAGCCGGTGCGCAGCCGGGTCGGCCACTCCTTCATCAAGGCCGAGATGGCCCGGACGAACGCGGCCTTCGGCGGCGAGCACTCGGCGCACTACTACTTCCGGGACTTCTGGTTCGCCGACACCGGCATGCTCGCCGCGATGCACCTGCTGGCGGCGCTCGGCGAGCAGCAGGGCCCGCTGTCGGAGCTCGGCCGGGCGTACGAGCGGTACGCCTCCTCCGGCGAGATCAACTCGACCGTACCGGACCAACGGGCCAAGCTCGCCGAGGTCCGGTCCGCCTACCCGGACGCGGAGATCGACGAGCTGGACGGCTTGACCCTGCACTTCCCGGACGGCGCCTGGGTCAACCTGCGCGCGTCCAACACCGAGCCGCTGCTCCGGCTGAACGTCGAGGCGCCCACCCCGGACCGGATGGTGGCACTCCGCGACGAGGTACTCGGACTGGTTCGCCGATAAGATCCATCGCGCTGGTCGGGGACCCGCCGTACCCGACCTACCGCACGAGGAGTGGAAGGAGCCGCACGGTGGCCCTCGACCCGCAGTTACTGGAGATCCTGGCCTGTCCGGACACCCATCACGCACCGCTGGACTACGATCCGGCGGCGCAGACCCTGACCTGCACGGAGTGCGCGCGGATCTTCGAGGTGCGCGACGACGTGCCGGTGCTGCTGCTGGACGAGGCGCGTGGCGGACCGGCGACGACCGGCCCGGCCGCCGCCCCCGGCGGCACCACGGACCAGCGATGATGGACGGTACGGCCGGGCTGCGTGGTCGCCCGGTCGCCGACGAGACGCTGCTCGACGACGTCGCGGTGTTGAACGAGACCGACCCGGGCGGAATGCTCCGGCACACCGCCGCGGCCGGGGCCCAGGTGCGGGAGTCCGCCGCGCTGGCCGCCGAGGCCAACCTCGGGATGCTGGCCGACGAGGGCCGCCCCCGGGCGGTCGTGATCGCCGGCATCGGCACCGCCGCGCGTACCGGTGAGGTGCTGGCCACCGTCGCCGGCCCGCGCTGTCCCGTCCCGGTGATCCAGCACCGCAGTGCCGGGGTGCCGGGTTGGGTGGGCGCGGCGGACGTGGTCATCGCGGTCAGCGCCTCCGGACGCGGCCCCGAGGCGCTCGGCGCGGCCGAGGCCGCCGCCCGGCGCGGAGCCCGGCTGGTCGCGGTCGGTGCGCCGGACTCGCGGCTCCAGTCGGTGGCCGAGGGCGCCCGGGCGCCGTTCATCCCGGTACCCCGCCGGGCGCCGGCCCGGGCCAGCCTCTGGGCGCTCACCGTGCCGGTGCTGATGGCCGCCCGCACGCTCGGCCTGGTCAAGGTGAACGAGGCGGACCTGGCCGAGACGGCGGCCCGGCTGGACGCGGACGCCGACCGGTGCCGCCCGTCCGCCGAGTCCTTCGTCAATCCGGCCAAGTCGCTGGCGCTGGGCCTGGCCGGCTCGGTGCCGATCGTCTGGGGTTCGTCCCCGCTGGCCACCGCCGCCGCCCGGCGGTTCGGCGACACCCTCTCGGCGAACGCCCGCTACCCGGTGGTGGCCGGTGCGCTCGGCGAGGCGGGGCGCGGCCGGGTCGGCCTGCTCGACGGCGTCTTCGGCGGCCTCGGCGAGTCGAGCCGGGACATCTTCGCCGACCCGGAGGAGGAGTCGACCGGCACCCGGCTGCGGGTGGTGCTGCTCCGCGACGGCGGCCTGAACGCCGACGACGACACCGACGAGCCGCTGGTGGTGGAGGAGCGCCGGGCTGATGCCGTGCAGACCCTCGCCGAGCGGCGCGGGGTGCGCTGCGACGTGGTGACCGCCGAGGGCGGGTCCGCGCTGGAACGGCTCGCCTCGCTGATCGCGGTGCCCGACTTCGCCTCGATCTACCTGGCGCTTGCGCACGGACTTGACCCGATGGCCGTACCGGCGATCACCGAGATGAAGGAGCTTGCCAACCCGTGACCGAGCAGACCACCCGGGTCGGGGCCGCCGTGGCCCAGGGTCCGGCCGATCTTGGTGCTCATCTGGATTGCTTCCCGGTGCCGGTGAACCGGGGCACGGTGCCGGCGGAGGACCGGTCGTGAGCGCGAGTGGCGGCACCAAGGCGATCGTCGCGGCCCTGCTGGCCAACCTGGGCATCGCGGTGACCAAGTTCGTCGCGTTCGCGCTGAGCGGCTCGTCGTCGATGCTCGCGGAGTCGATCCACTCGGTGGCCGACTCCGGCAACCAGGCGCTGCTGTTGCTCGGCGGGCGCCGGGCCCGGCGCCGGGCGACCCCGGAACACCCCTTCGGGTTCGGCCGGGAGCGCTACATCTACGCGTTCATCGTCTCCATCGTGCTGTTCACCCTCGGTGGCCTCTTCGCGCTCTACGAGGCGTACCACAAGTGGCACGAGCAGGCGGCGGACGGCCCGTACGGCATCAAGAGCTGGCAGTGGCTGCCGGTCGTGGTACTGGTGGTCGCGATCATCCTGGAGTCGTTCTCGTTCCGGACCGCGATCGTCGAGTCGAACGTGGTCCGGGGCAAGGCGTCCTGGACGGAGTTCGTCCGCCGGGCGAAGGCGCCGGAGCTGCCGGTGGTGCTGCTGGAGGACCTCGGTGCGCTGCTCGGTCTGATCTTCGCCCTGGTCGGGGTCTCGATGACCCTGATCACCGACAACGGCTACTGGGACGCGGCCGGCACGGCGGCGATCGGCATCCTGCTGGTGGCCATCGCGGTCATCCTGGCGCTGGAGACCAGGAGCCTGCTGCTCGGCGAGGCGGCCACCCCGGAGGACGTCCGGCGGATCGAGCAGGCGATCACCTCCGGTTCCGAGGTCGAGCGGATCATCCACATGAAGACCCTGCACCTGGGGCCGGAGGAGCTGCTGGTCGCGGCGAAGGTCGCGGTGCGGCCGTACGCCACCGCGGCCGAGCTGGCCGAGGGGATCAACTCGGTCGAGGCGCGGATCCGCAACTCGGTACCGATCGCCCGGGTGATCTACCTGGAGCCGGACATCTACCGGAACGTGGAGCAACCCGCGGACGGGGTGCCGCAACTCAAGGGAGTCTGAGCAGTGGAACCGCTGCACGGTCGGATCCGGGACTACGCCTGGGGATCGCGGACCATCCTCGCCCAGTTGCAGGGCCGCCCGGTGCCGAGCGATGGCCCGGAGGCGGAGCTGTGGCTGGGCGCCCATCCGGGCGACCCGAGCACGCTGAACCGGGGCGGGGCGCCGCTGAGCCTGCTCGACGCGTTCGCCGAGGATCCGGGGCGCTGGCTCGGCGCCGACGTGGTCGACCGGTTCGGCCAGCGGCTGCCGTTCCTGCTCAAGGTGCTGGCCCCGGAGGCGCCGCTGTCGTTGCAGGCGCATCCGGACGCCGAGCAGGCTCGGGCCGGGTACGCGGCCGAGACGACCGATCCCGAGCTGACCCACCGCAACTACGTCGACCCGTACCACAAGCCGGAGATGCTGGTCGCGATCTCGCGGTTCCAGGCGCTGTGCGGGTTCCGCGATCCGGGGGACTCGGCGGACCTGCTCGACGCGTTCGGCGTACCCGCGTTGGCGCCGGTGGTCGCCGCGTTGCGGGCCGGCGTCGACGGGCTGCGCGACGCGGTGCACACCCTGCTCAGCTGGCCGTCGTCGGAGCGGGCCGCGCTGGTCGCGGCGGTGGCCGATGCGGAGGTCGGAGAGCGGTTCGCCACCTCGGCCGAACTGGCCCGCGGGCTGGCCCGGCGCTATCCGGCGGATCCGGGCGTGCTGGTCGCGCTGCTGCTCAACCACCTCGATCTGGCCCCGGGGGAGGCGATCTGGATGCCGGCCGGCAACCTGCACGCCTACCTGTACGGCGCCGGGGTGGAGATCCTGGCGGCCAGCGACAACGTGCTGCGCGGTGGACTGACCCCGAAGCACGTGGACGTGCCGGAACTGCTCCGGGTGCTCCGCTTCGAGGTGCTGGCCGACCCGGTGGTCAGCCCGGTCCAGGTGTCTCCCGCCGTGGTGACCTGGCCGGTGCCGGTGGACGACTTCGCCCTGCACGGCGTACGCCTCGACGAGCGGGTCGGGTCGGCCCGGCTCGACCTGCGGGGCCCCCGGATCGCGCTCTGCCTGGCCGGCGAGGTCACCGTGGCGGACGCCGCCGGGTCGGCGCTGCTCGGGCCCGGTGCGGCGGCGATCGGCCGGGCCGACGGCGGACCGATGACCGTCAGCGGCGACGGCGAGCTCTACGTCGCGTCGGTGGGACTCCGCTGAGGGGTCGGACCGGCTGGCCCGGTTCGGTTGGAGTTCGGTCTGGTCACCGGCGGGGCAGGTCCGGACCGATCCGGTCGAGCATGTCGGGTTGGCAGTAGAGCGCCGCTCGGACAGCGGCCCAGGAGACGGTGGGGGCCCGCCGGCATCGAGCGTCGTCCCGGGCGATCCTCCCTATCACGGCCAGTCGGGAGCGGGCATCGTTCAGCCGGCCCTGCATCTCGCACATGACCTGCTGGCAGGAGGCCAGTTCCTCCCTGAGCCGGTGAAGCTGGCGTTCGGCGTCCTGCGATGGCCGCTGGGCACGGTCGAACGGCTGGGCACGATCGAAGAGTTGAGCGCGGTTGAACGGCTGGGGGTGCACGTGGACCTCCTGGGCGGGTCGGGGCCGAGGGCTGCTGCCGGGCGCCGGAGACCCTGGGGGAAGTGCCGGCAGCAGCCCTCTCTTGCGCGGCACCCCCACCCGACGCCGACATGTGCTACCGAGCAGGAGGCCCAGCACGAGAGCATATAGCGCTACATAGCGCTATGTACAGCCTTGTAGGAGGTCGCTCGCACTCGACGCATCATGCCTAGCGTCGTGTCAGTGGGACCCGACGACTTGATAGACCACGAGGGGCCGGTGCCGCCGTACCGGCAGCTTGCGGCCATCTTGGCCGCCCGCATCGAACGCGGCGACTGGCAACCTGACCGGGCGATCCCGTCGGAGAACCAACTCGTCGGCACCTATGGAATCGCCCGGACGACCGTCCGCAGGGCCGTTGCTCTGCTGGTGGAGCAGGGGCTGATCTACGTCGTTCCACAGCGGGGAATGTTCGTCCGGCGACGGTGACCGGGAGCGCCCCGACGACTAGGTGCGGCGAGGCAAACGCGAGTCACCGCGAAACGGGAATTTGCGGATCAGCTTGACACCCCTCCTGCTCAGTGTGACGCTATGAGTACGCAGCGTTATCGCGACGCAGGTCCGAGACACGCGCGGGGGAACCAAACCGGGGGGATGCGCGGGGCGGCCGGAGACTGGGTGGGAGACCGCCCGGACCGACCGCCCCGCGCGCTGTCCCGACCTCGGCCCGGGAACCTCCCGCCGCTCAGGACAGCCCCCGGTCCGTACTGTCCGGATTGCGACCCGACCGGAGTCCGTCGCGGTACGGCCGGAGCGTAACGTGGAGGGTCGCGCCGCAGACCGTACGACAGGAGCCTTCATGACCAGCACTCTCCCGGCACCCACGGGTGGTTCGTCCGCCGCGCCCCGGCCCGGCACCCTCGCCGAGGGCGACTACAAGGTGGCGGACCTCTCCCTCGCCGAGTTCGGGCGCAAGGAGATCCGACTCGCCGAGCACGAGATGCCCGGCCTGATGTCGATCCGCCGCGAATACGCCGCCGAGCAGCCGCTGCGCGGTGCCCGGATCACCGGCTCGCTGCACATGACGATCCAGACCGCGGTGCTCATCGAGACCCTGGTGGCGCTCGGCGCCCAGGTCCGCTGGGCGTCGTGCAACATCTTCTCCACCCAGGACCACGCGGCCGCCGCCATCGTGGTCGGCCCGGACGGCACCCCGGACGCCCCGTCCGGCGTACCGGTCTACGCATGGAAGGGCGAGTCGCTCGAAGAGTACTGGTGGTGCACGGAGCAGGTGCTGCTCTGGCCGGACGGCCAGGGGCCGAACATGATCCTCGACGACGGCGGCGACGCCACCCTGCTGGTGCACCGGGGTGCCCAGTTCGAGGGCGCCGGCGCGGTACCGCCGGTGGAGAGCGCCGACTCCGAGGAGTACGCGGTCGTCCTCGACCTGCTGCACCGCTCGCTCGCCGTGGACGACCGGCGCTGGACCCGGGTCGCCGCCGGTATCAAGGGCGTCACCGAGGAGACCACCACCGGCGTGCACCGGCTCTACGAGATGCAGCAGAACGGCACGCTGCTCTTCCCGGCCATCAACGTCAACGACTCGGTGACCAAGAGCAAGTTCGACAACAAGTACGGCTGCCGTCACTCCCTGATCGACGGCATCAACCGGGCCACCGACGTGCTGATCGGCGGCAAGACCGCCGTCGTGCTCGGCTACGGCGACGTCGGCAAGGGCTGCGCCGAGTCGCTGCGCGGCCAGGGTGCCCGGGTCATCGTCACCGAGGTCGACCCGATCTGCGCACTCCAGGCCGCGATGGACGGCTACCAGGTCTCCACCCTGGACGACGTGGTCGAGACCGCCGACATCTTCATCACCGCGACCGGCTGCTTCGACGTGATCCGTAACGACCACATGGCCCGGATGAAGCACCAGGCGATCGTCGGCAACATCGGCCACTTCGACAACGAGATCGACATGGCCGGACTGGCCAAGCGCTCCGACGTGCAGCGGATCAACATCAAGCCGCAGGTGGACGTCTGGCAGTTCGACGACGGCCACTCGATCATCGTGCTCTCCGAGGGCCGGCTGCTGAACCTGGGCAACGCGACCGGGCACCCGAGCTTCGTGATGTCGAACTCGTTCGCCAACCAGACCATCGCGCAGATCGAACTCTTCACCAAGACCGACCAGTACCCGGTCGGCGTCTACACGCTGCCGAAGCACCTGGACGAGAAGGTCGCCCGGCTGCACCTGGACGCGCTCGGCGCCAAGCTGACCGAGTTGACCAAGGAGCAGGCCGCCTACCTCGGCGTACCTGTCGAGGGCCCGTACAAGTCGGAGCACTACCGCTACTGAGCATCGACCGACGAGCCCGGGACGGCAGCCGTGCGCGTCCCGGGCTTGCCCGTCAGACGCCGGTACCTCCGGCGTCCGCGACAGGGTTGGTGTGATGGCTCAGACGTAGAGCTCGCGGAGTTCACGGGCGATGTCGGAGACCTCGGTCAGGGTGCCGCTGGCCACCGACATCACAAGAGCCTCTGCCTGATCAACATCGACATCCTGGATCGGCACCTCGTTCAGGGCCAGCGGGTCCGCATCCCGACGGGACCGGCCGTCCCGCCCGCCAGGTCAGTACGACCGCGATCGGCCCGGCGGCCAGGGCGGTGACACTGGTGGCGAGCACTGCCACGGTCGGTATGAGCGAGTCCCGGCCACCCGACTGCGCCAGCCGGTCCCGGATCAACGGGGACGCGGCCGGAACCAGGTCCACACGCAGTAGCCGAGCCAGGCGACCGCGACCACCGCGCCGAGCGGCCGGAGGCGCAGCGCGTTCAGAGCGATCACCAGCGCCAGGACCAGCAGCCAGGGCAGGAACGCCTTCATCCGGTCCACCCGTTCGGCCTACCGGAACCGGCCACCACCGGCTGCTGTGCCATCGCGGGCTGCGCCGGTACCGGCTCGGGGGCGGCGGGCTGCGCCACGGTCGGCTCGGGCACGGGCGGCTGCGCCAGGGCCGGGGCCGCTGGCCGGAAAGCTGCCGACCCCGGAGGCTCGGCGGCCGGCGCGACGAGTTCCGGCCAGAGGGTCGCGGTCACCGACCGGGTACGCGCCAGCCGTTGCCGGGCCCGCGCGTGCCGCTCGGCCAGTACGGCGGCCAGGTACGCCCACTCGGGCAGGCCCGGCGGTGGCGGTGGGGAGGTCACCGCCGCCACCTCCGCCCAGAGTGACCGGGTCAGTCGCCGCCGGGCGTCCCGGGTCAGCGTGGAGGTGCGACTGAGCAGTTGGCGTACGGCCAGCGCCAGCCCGTCGTCCAGCCGGGTCAGGTCCAGGGTCGCCGCCCAGCCGGCCAGCGGCGGGACCATCGTCGGCACGTAGCCGGTGCCGGCGGGGCTCCGGTCGTGGATGACCAGCGTGCCGGCGGCCAGGTCACCGAGCCGTCGACCCCGGGGGTCGGTGAGCATCACCGTCACCCCGACCGCCCAGGTCAGCAGCGGCAGCACCAGACCGGGCCACTCCACCGCGACGCCGACCAGGCTGCGGGTCAGCGCCTGCCGGAAACCGACCCGGCCACCGTCGGCGCGCACCACCCGCAGCCCGACGGCGAGCTTGCCGACCGTACGGCCGGAGTTGAGGGTCTCGAAGGCCACCGGATAGCCGACCAGGATCAGCACCACGCCGACGGTCTGCAACCCGCGCAGGGTCGCCGCGTCCAGCGCGCCGGGGCCGACGAACGCGGTGAGCAGAATCCCCGCCCCGATCACCATGATCACCGCCAGGGTGACCTGGGCCAGGATGTCGACGAGCAGCGCCAGTACCCGGGAACCGAGCCGGGCGGCCCGGATGTCCAGTTCGACCGCTTCGCCGCTGACCAGCCCGGCGTCCGCACCGTAACCGCCGGGGTGTGCCGACCGGGCACGGGCGGATCTCGGTGGTTGCGCTGTCACCAGGACAGTGAACACTATGGTCGCGAACCCTGGGGAGCTGAGTTGGATCTCGACGCGTACGCGGCGGAGCACGACCGGGAATGGCGGCGGCTGGCCGAGCTGACCGGGCGGCGCCGGCTCGACGCCGACGAGGCCGACGAGCTGATCGCGCTCTACCAGCGGGTCGCCACGCACCTGTCGGTGGTGCGCAGCCGGTCGCCCGACCCGGTGCTGGTCGCCCGGCTCTCCCAGCTGGTGCTGGCCGCCCGGAGCCGGCTGGCCGGCAGGTCCGGGTTCTCCCTCGGCGCCGTCGGCCGGTTCGTCCGCACCGGCTTTCCGCTGGCGGTCTATCGGGCCTGGCCGTGGTGGACCGCCGTCGGCGCCGGGTTCGTCCTGGTCGCGGGCTTCCTGATGTACTGGACCGCCGGGCATCCGGAGACCGCCGCCGCGCTGATCGGCGACGAGGCCGCGGCCGAGGCGTTCGAGGCGCGCTTCGTCGGCTACTACAGCGAGTACGCCGCACCGAGCTTCGCCTTCCAGCTCTGGACCCACAACGCCTGGATCGCCGCCCGCTGCCTCGCCTCCGGCATCCTGGTCGTGCCGGTGTTCTACCTGCTCTGGCAGAACGCCCTCAACATCGGCGTGACCGGCGGGGTGCTCGCCGCCTATGACCGTACCGACGTCTTCTTCAGCATGATCACGCCGCACGGCCTGCTGGAGCTGACCGGGATCTTCGTGGCGGCCGGTGTCGGCCTGCGGATCGGCTGGGCCTGGATCGCGCCGCCGCCCGAGCTGACCCGGGGGCAGGCGGTCGCCCGGGCCGGCCGTTCCGGCGTGCTGGTCGCGGTCGGCCTGGTGGGGCTCTTCGCGGTCGCCGGCCTCATCGAGGCCTTCGTCACCCCGGCGGCGGTCCCCACCGGGATCCGGATCGGGATCGGCGTGCTCGCCTGGCTCGGCTTCCTCGGCTACGTGTGCGTCCTCGGCCGCCGCGCGGCTGCCGCCGGGCCGGGCCGAGCCTGACCGGGCGGGTGGGGTCAGAGCTGGCCGAGGGCCTTCAGCCGCAGGTAGGTGTCGGTGACCATCGGCGCCAGCCGGTCGGCCGGGGCGTCGACCACGGTCACCCCGTGCCGGGCCAGCGCCGCGCGCACCCGGTCACGGTCGCCCAGTGCCCGCCAGGCCGCGGCCGTCGCGTACGCGTCCTGGACGGTCTCCGGTGACCGGGTGGTGAGGTCGGTCAGCACCGGGTCGTGCACCGACGCCACGATCACCCGGTGCCGGGTGGCCAACCGGGGCAGTACCGGCAGCAGCCCCTCGCCGAGGGCGCCCGGTTCCAGGGCGGTGAAGAGCACCACCACCGATCGCCGGCGCTCCCGCCGGAGGATCTCCCCGGCGACCAGTTCGAAGTCGGTCTCCACCAGGGTCGGCTGGAGCGGGGCGAGCACGTCGACCATCCGGGCCAGCAGCGTCGACTGGGCACCCCCGCTCAGCGCGACCCGGACCGCGCTGTCCACGGCCAGCAGGTCGACCCGGTCACCGGCCCGGGCAGCCAGCGCCGCCAGCAGCAGCGCGGCGTCGATGGCGGCATCCAGCCGGGGCTCGTCGCCGACCCGTACCGCCGAGGTGCGCCCGGTGTCGAGTACGCAGACCACCCGCCGGTCGCGCTCCGGTCGCCAGGTCCGGACCAGTACGTCGGCCCGCCGGGCACTGGCCCGCCAGTCGACCGAGCGCACGTCGTCGCCGATCACGTACTCCCGCAGCGTGTCGAACTCGGTACCCTGGCCCCGCCCCCGGGCCACCTCGGTGCCGTCGATGACCCGCAGTCGGGCCAGCTTCTCCGGCAGGTGCCGGCGGGACTCGAACCGGGGCAGCACCCGCAGGGTCCACGGCGGGGTCGGCGGCCGCTCCCTCCGCTGCCGGAACGCCAGCCCCAGCGGCCCGTACGAGCGCAGGGTCAGCCGCAGCGCCGGCCGGTCGCCGCGTCGGGTCGGGGTCAGCCGGCTGGGCAGCTCCACCCGGGCACCCGGCTCGACGCGCACCTTCGGGGCGCCGGGAAAGTCGAACCGGGCCCCGGCGGACGGCACCCAGGCGTCCCGGACCAGCCCGCGCAGCGGCCGGCCCGAGGTGTTGTGCAGCCACACCGAGACCGTGGCGGTGTCGCCGAGCCGTACCGCCCGGTCGCCGTCCCTGCTCGCCTCGACCGCGTCCGGCGGGACGGCCAACCGCCAGTCCAGTACGGTCAGCGCCAGCACCACCCCGGACATCACCAGTACGCCGAGCCACGGCGCCGGCCAGAGCGGCAGGGTCAGCGCGCCCGCACCGAGCAGGGCCGCCGCCCGTGGCGTCATCGTGGCGTCGGCACGGTGCCGAGCACCGCGTCCAGCACCGACCGGGTGGTGACGCCCTCCAGTTCGGCCTCCGGCCGCAGCCGCAGCCGGTGCCGCAGCGTCGGCCGGGCGATCGCCTTGACGTCGTCCGGGGTGACGTGGTCGCGCCCGGCCAGCCAGGCCCAGGCCTTCGCGGTGACCAGCAGCGCGATCGCGCCCCGGGGCGAGGCGCCGAGTTCCAGCGCGGGCGCCGTCCGGGTGGCCCGGCACAGGTCCACGATGTAGCCGAGCACGTTTTCGGCGACACCGACCCGGCTGACCCCCGTCTGGGCCAGCGCCAGGTCGGCCGCGCTCGCCACCGGGCGTACCCCGGCGGCGGCCAGCTCGCGCGGGTCGAAGCCGCCGTGGTGTGCCCGGAGTACGCCCAGCTCCTCGTCCCGGTTCGGCAGCGGCATCGTCAGTTGCAGCAGGAACCGGTCGAGCTGCGCCTCGGGCAGCGGATAGGTGCCCTCGTACTCCACCGGGTTCTGGGTGGCGGCCACGATGAACGGGTCCGGCAGCGGGCGCCGGTTCCCCTCCACCGAGACCTGCCGCTCCTCCATCACCTCCAGCAGCGCGGCCTGGGTCTTCGGCGGCGTCCGGTTGATCTCGTCGGCGAGGAGCAGGTTGGTGAAGACCGGTCCCTCCCGGAAGGTGAAGGCGGCGGTGCGCGGGTCGAAGATCAGCGAGCCGGTGACGTCGCCCGGCATCAGGTCCGGGGTGAACTGGAGCCGTTTGGACTCCAGGTCGAGAGCGGTCGCGATGGTCCGCACCAGCAGCGTCTTCGCCACCCCCGGCACGCCCTCCAGCAGCACGTGCCCCCGGCAGAGCAGCGCGATCACCATCCCGGTGACGACGGCGTCCTGCCCGACGACCGCCTTGGCGACCTCGGTCCGCAGCCGGTGCAGGGCGGCGCGGGCCTGGTCGGCCTCGGCCGGGGCGCCGCCCTGCGCCGGGACCGGGTACGGCGCGGCGGCGTGGCGCGGGTCGGTGGTTCCGGCGGGTCGGGTCACCAGGCTTCTCCTTCACTGGGGCGGTCGTGCCGGGGCTGGCCGGGCGGGGCGGTGTCGGGGGAGCCGGCCAGGTCGTCGAGTGCCCGGGCCAGGTCGAGTAGTTCCTGGTTGGTCTCCGGGGCCGGACCGTGGAGCAGGTCGTGCACCTCGGTCGCGCTCCGGCCGGTACGCGCGGCGACGACGGTGGCCACCTCGTCCGGCCCGGCGTCGGACGGCACGCCCCGGGACCGCGCCAGCCGGTGCAGCGCCGCCGCGCGCAGCGTCTCCGCCGCTGGCCCGTACGCCCGGGCCCGCTGGTAGAGCCGGCCGCGACCCCGCACCGTCTCGGCGGACGGGACGGTCACCGGCAGCGGCTCGGCGACCGGTGGCCCGAGCCGACGGGCCCGCCAGAGGACCAGCAGCAGCAGGGCCAGGGCGAGCTGCGCCAGCAGGGCCCAGAACCAGGGCGGGAAGGCGTCCCATAGCGGGTTGCGCCGCTCCGGCGGGGCTGCCTGGTCGTCCTGCCCGGATGGCGGCTGCGGTCGCTCGTCGTACTCCGGGGTGCGGTCCCGCTCCTCGAACTCGCCGTCGGGGTAACTGTCGGAGCCGTCCGGCGTCGACGTCCAGGGGTCCAACTCGTCGTCCCGCTGGTACGGCGGCGGTGGCTCCGGCCCGGCCAGGTCGAGCCAGACGACCCGGTCGTGGATGCCGAGCAGTCCGGCGGCGAGCGCGGCGTTGCCCCGCTCGGCTATCCGGTCGTTCCGGAACGGGTCGCTGGCGCCGATCACCACGACCTCGCTGCCGCGCCGATCCGTGGCCTCGCCGTCGCGCGGCTCGGTCCGGACCAACCCGCCGGAGTAGCAGGAGTCGGTGCGGTCGGGCAGCCCGGGCGGGCTGGCGAACCGCTGCAGCAGCGCGGCGGCCCGCCCGGCCCTCGTCACCTCCGGCAGCGGGCAGGGCCGGTCGTCGGCGGCGGCCTCGACCGCGCCGGCCGCCCACCGCCGACCGGTGGCGACCAGCGGCAGTCCGGCGCCGTCCAGCACCCGCTGCGGCGGGTCCACCAGCACCACCCGGGCGCGGTCGGCCGGCTCGGCGAGGTACGGCAGGTACAGCGGGTGCACCAGGCCCGGCGAGGGGACGAAGAGGGTGAACCCCGGGCTTGTCGCCTGGATCAGCGCCCGGCGGGTACTGGTGAACCGTTCGACGACGACGCCCTCGGCGCGCAGCCGGTCGGCGAGTCGGCTCCCGCCCTCGTCGTCGACGTTGATTGGGGAGAGGAAGCCGGGGGAGCCGCGGTCGGGCTGGTCGATCGCCCGGGTGATCCCGGTAACGGCGAGCAGCACGGCGACGGCGCCGAGCGGGATCACGAGCCGGTGCCAGCGGCGTCGCCGGCGGCCCGTCCCGGACCGTGCCGGCGAACCGTGCGGTGCCGACGCCCCGGGGCCCTCCCGCGGATCGCCGGCCGCCACGGTCGGGCCGCGGGTGGGGACGGTCGGGCCGGGGCCGGGGGCGGTCGCGCCCGTGGTGGGCGTGGTCGGGTCGGGGGTGGTGGTCATCTCGGTGCCGTCCCGGGCCGGGCCGTCGGGTGGTGGTCCGGCTCCGGAGCGGTCCGGGCCGGCTCGGCGGGTCCTCCCGGCGCCGGGTGGTCCGTGCCGGCGAGGATCCGGCCCACCTCGGTGGCGAGCATCCGCATCCGGTCGTCGTGCTCGCGCCGGGCGGGACGCTCGGCGTACCAGAGGTCGGAGAAGACCTGGCCGGCCTCGGAGACCGGGTGGTCCACCTCGGGGCGGTTCCGGGCGGCCGCCGTCGCGAGTTCGGTGACGGTGAGCCCGGGGCGGTGTTCCAGCGCCCCATGGTCGACCAGTTCCCGGACCATCCCCCGGAACCGCTCGCGGGCCGCCTCGGCGTACCGGCCCTCGGCGGCCAACCGGTCGGCGAGGGCGACCAGCGTCCCGGCCGGTACGTCCGGCAGTTCCGGATCGTCGGCCGTCGCCTCCGGCTCGGGCCCGGTGGCCGGCGCCGGACCGGGCTGCCGCCGTCGCCGCCACCGGCGCAGGCGCCAGCGCGGCAGCCGCCGGGGCACCCAGGCGGGGTAGTGGAACCAGCCGAGCGCGACCAGCACGCCGGCCAGCACCAGGAGGAGCGCGACGAGGGGCAGCGGCAGACGGTCGCCGATCGCGGCCGTCGTCTCGGTCCACCAGCGGCTGAAACTCACCGGCGACCTGCCGGCGGAGTGAGCATGGCCGACCCGGTCCGCCGGGCCCGGTCGATGACGATGTCCAGCCCCTCGGTGCGGATCCGCGCCTCCAGGTAGACCACCGCGTCGATGCAGGCGAGCGCCGGATAGGCGACGCCGTTCGTCAGGGTCCAGACCGCCAGGCCGACCGGCAGGTGCCACTCCGCCGCGAGCAGTCCTGCCGAGTGCAGACCGGTGACGGCACCGACGGCGAGCCCGATCCGCAGCAGCCACCAGACCAGGTAACCGAGTATCCGTACCGCCGCCGCGCGGCCGCCGGTGCGCAGGGCGAGCGTGGCGGAGCGCCACAGCGCCCGGAACGGCCCGACCCGGTCCAGCACGATCGCCGGCGCCACGGAGCCGAGCAGCGCGAACCCGACCACCCAGAGCGGCATGATCAGGGACGCAACGAACATCACCGCACCGGCCAGCAGGGCGACGAGCAGCGCCACCGGCAGTCGGGCCCCGCGCGGGCGGAGCAGCCCGCGGGCCGGGGAGCCGGGATCGAGCAGGACCGTACCGGCCGCCCGGGCGGTCAGGTTGCCGAGCAGCGCGATGATCACTCCTTCGCAGGCGGCGCCGACCGCCAGCAGGAACCAGTACGCCGGCAGCCTGTCGAACGTCGGCAGGTAGGCCGGCGGGGTGGCCCCGGCGACCAGCCGCAGCGGGTACAGCAGGAGCTGTTCCAGCGCGGCCAGCACCAGGGCGACCGGCACCAGCACCCGGGCGTGGTCGCGGAGCAGCAGGACCGCCGAGTCGATCAGCTCACCGACGGTGAGCGGCCGCAGCGGCAGTACGGCGATCGGGGCGGCGTCGGGCAAACGTACTCCTGGCGGCTTCGGGACGGGCGGGGGGATACGCCGCAGCAGTCATGGTGTCACGTAGGCCCGTCCCGGGCCGAGCCGCTCGGCCGGTTCCCACGTCACGGTTCGGTGTGCGTCACCGAGGGCGGAGCTCCCGGGTTCCGCCCCTGGTTCCCGGGCGGTCGACCAGGGTAGGCTTCTGCGCTTCGTGCCCGGGGAGAGGGCCGGCGGTACGCCGCGCCGGGAGGCGGGACACCGCCGTGGAGCGGAGAGTGGAATATTAGTGTCATGAGAGCCCGGGTACTGGTCGTCGACGATGACCCCGCGCTGGCCGAGATGCTCGGCATCGTGTTGCGCAGCGAGGGGTTTCTGCCCTCGTTCGTCGCCGACGGAGAACGGGCACTGGCCGCGTTCCGGGAGAATCGGCCCGACATCGTCCTGCTCGACCTGATGCTGCCCGGAATGAGCGGCATCGACGTGGCCCGGGCGATCCGCTCCGAGTCGGGCATCCCGATCGTGATGTTGACGGCCAAGAGCGACACCGTCGACGTGGTGCTCGGGCTGGAGTCGGGCGCGGACGACTACGTGGTCAAGCCCTTCAAGCCCAAGGAACTGGTCGCCCGGATGCGGGCCCGGCTGCGCCGGGGCGAGGACGCCGCACCGGAGCTGCTGACCATCGGGCCGCCCGGCAACCAGATCAACATCGACGTGCCGGCGCACACCGTCAGCCGGGACGGCGAAGAGGTCAAGCTGACCCCGCTGGAGTTCGACCTGCTGGTGGCGCTGGCCCGCAAGCCGCGTCAGGTCTTCACCCGGGAGGTCCTGCTGGAGCAGGTCTGGGGTTACCGGCACGCCGCCGACACCCGGCTGGTCAACGTGCACGTGCAGCGGCTCCGCGCCAAGATCGAGCCGGATCCTGAGCGACCCGAGGTGATCCTGACGGTGCGGGGAGTCGGCTACAAGGCGGGCACCGGATAGCCTTGGGTGCACTGTGGCCCGCACCCTGACCTCGTCGTCCGCCATCCTCGCCCGTGCCGCCACGGCCGGGCGGCGGCTGCGGCGCGTCAGCTCGGTCCGGGTCGCGAGGGCGGTCACCGGTCTGCACCGCACCTGGCGGCGCTCGCTCCAGGTGCGGGTCGTCACCATCACCCTGGTCGCGTCGAGCCTGCTGGTCGGCGGATTCGCCTATCTGGTCGCCGACAACATCACCGAGATCGTGCTCGACAACGCCACCACCGACGTCAAGGCCCGGCTCGAGGACGGCCAGCAGTACGCCTCCGAGCAGCTCAGCAACCACACCACCGTCGCCGAGCAGGGCGTGCGGGCCACCCTGGAGGACACCGTCAACTACCTGGCCGGCGGAGATCCGGCCCAGCTCGGCGGGGTGGTGGTCGCGCTGCGGGTCAGCGGCGTCGCGCCGGCCACCTCGCCCCAGGTCGACGTCAGCGACATCCTGACTCCGGGGCTGGAGAACGCGGTCAGGGGCGGCGACATCGCGCACCAGTTCCGCACCGGCGACCTCTTCGACAAGGGGCCGACGAAATATCTGGTCTACGGCTCACCGGTACCGACCCGGCTCGGTCAGGTCGAGCTCTACTACTTCGTACCGCTGACCCGGTGGGACCAGATCGCGGACGGCTCCCGGGCGACGGTGTTGGCCACCGGGTTCGCCCTGGTCGTCCTGCTGGGGCTGCTCTCCGGGCTGGTCACCCGGCTGGTGGTCAATCCGGTACGGGTCGCCGCCCGCACCGCCCAGCGGCTCTCGGCGGGGCTGCTCGACCAGCGGATGGTGGTCAACGGCGAGGACGACCTGGCGTTGCTCGCCTCGTCGTTCAACCAGATGGCGACGAACCTGCAACGCCAGATCGTCCGGCTGGAGGAGATGTCCCGGCTGCAACGGCGGTTCACCTCGGACGTCTCGCACGAGCTGCGTACCCCGCTGACCACCGTACGGATGGCGGCCGACCTGATCTACGCGGAGCGGGACGAGTTCGACCCGGCGGTCACCCGTACCGCCGAGCTGCTGCACGCCGAGCTGGACCGGTTCGAGGACCTGCTCACCGACCTGCTGGAGATCAGCCGGTTCGACGCCGGGTTCGCCATGCTGGACGCCGAGCCCACCGACCTGGTGCCGGTGGTGCACCGGGTGGTCGACCGGCTGGAGTCGCTCGCCGGTCGCTGCGGTACGCCGCTGCGGGTGACCGTGCCGGAGAACCCGGTGATCGCCGAGGTCGACCCGCGCCGGGTGGAGCGGATCCTGCGCAACCTGGTCGGCAACGCGGTGGAGCACGGTGCCGGGAAGCCGGTGACGGTGGTCCTGGCGGCGGACGAGACGGCGGTGGCGATCACGGTCCGGGATCACGGTGTGGGGCTGCGGCCCGGCGAGGAGAAGCTGGTCTTCAACCGGTTCTGGCGGGCCGACCCGTCCCGGGCCCGGCAGACCGGTGGCACCGGGCTCGGCCTCTCCATCAGCCTGGAGGACGCCCGGTTGCACGGTGGCTGGCTGGAGGCGTGGGGCGCATCGGGCGAGGGCGCCCAGTTCCGGCTGACCCTGCCGGCCCGGGCCGGCGACCGGCTGACCTCGTCACCGTTGCGGCTGGTGCCGGCCGACGCGTCGGTGTCGGCCCCGGACATCCTCGGCTGGACCGTACCGACCCTGGCCGGCGACGGACCCGCCACGCCGCCGCCCGGCGCGGACAGTGCGGAGGCCGCCGCCGACGCCCCGGCCGGGACGGCGACGCCGGACGAGGCCGTCGATCCGGTACCGGGCGGGCTGGCCGCGCCGCGGGCGCCGGCCGACGCCGAGCGGAGCGAGGTGACCAGATGAGCCGGCGCCGCATCGCGCTCGGTGCCGTCGCGATGCTGCTCTCCGGGCTGGCCGCCTGTGGCATCCCCGGCGAGAGCGACGTGCGGATCGACGGCAAGGGGCCGGTGGCCGACGCCGCCCCGGCCGACCGTCCGGCGGCGCGGCCGCCCGGACGTACCGCGAGCGGCAGCGATCCCGAGACGTTCGCCAAGAACTTCCTCACCGCCGCGGCCGGCGAGGCCGGCGAGGCCTACAAGCGGGTCAACGAGTACATCCTGGAAGGCGCGAGGTTCGACTCGAAAGCGGAGAAGGGTGACATCAACGTCGTCCGGGTCGAGCCCGGCGGGATCCAGGTCACCCAGAACAAGGACGGCACCAGCAAGGTGATCGTCACTGTCCAGCAGGTCGGAGTACTCCGGGCGAACGGCTCGATCGGCGAGCCGGTGCAGCAGGACACGTCGTACTCCTTCGTCGTCGGCGCCGCGCCGACCGACCCGGGGCCGGGCGGCGGGCTGTGGGTGCTGGAGAAGCCACAGGTGCTGCTGATGACCGACGACGCCCTACAGGACTACTACCAGGAACACACCATCTACTTCTGGAACACCAACGGCACCTCGCTGGTACCGGACCTGCGCTACCTGCCGCGTACGGTGCCGGTGCAGCGGCACGCCACCGCCGTGCTCGAATGGCTGACCGGCGGCCCGTCGGAGTGGCTCAAGTCGGCCGTCGCGCTGCCCGAGGGCACCAGTCCGGTGGGTAACGTGCCCGCCCCGGAGGAGGGGGGCCGGCTCGAAATCAACCTCGCGGTCAAGGCCGGCGCCCTGGAGACCGAGCGCGACCTGGAGAGGCTCTTCACCCAGATCGTCTGGTCGCTGCGGACCAACCAGTTGCTCGACAACGAGCTGGAACTGAAGATCCAGAACCAGTCGAAGATGATCGAGGTTGCCGCCGACTACCGCCGGGACAACCCGCTCTACGAGCTCGACGGCGCCGCCGCCCGGTACGGCGTCTTCGCGGGCCGGATCTATCCGCTGACCAGCCCGGGCGAGCCGAACCCGGTGCCGATTCCCGCGGCCGAGAACCACGACATCGTCACCGCCGGGTTGAGCCGCAACCGCGACGACGTGGCGGTGGCGCTGGTCGTCCGGGACGGCGACTCCCTCCGGCTGCGTACCGGCACCGGTCCGGGGGTGGCGAGCAGCCTGCTGACCAGCGAGGAGAAGTACGACGACATCAGCCGGCCGGTGTGGCTGAAGGAGGCGTTGATCGGCGGACCGGTCGGGTTGGTCGTCGCCGAGGGCCGGCTCTGGACCTTCACCGCCGGAAATCCCCGGCTGACCAGGGTCTCGTTCTCCGGCGCGGATCTGAGCGTGACGGCGGTGGCGGCGTCGTTGGACGGCAACCGGATCGCCTTCGTATCCGGCGGCCGGCTCTACGTCGCGGGGGTACGGCCGATCGACGGCGGGCTGAACGTCGAGCTGCCCCGCCAGCTGGCCACCTCGTTGCACTCGCTGAGCGCGGTGGACTGGTTCGGCGAGAACCTGCTCGTGGTGGCCGGTCTGGACGGCGAGGACGCCAAGGCGATCAACCGGATCAACGTGGACGGGACGCTGGAGTCGCGGCAGATCAGGTACGTCAGTGCCGCCCCCGTCGAGGCGCTGGCCGCCGACCCCACCTTCCTGGCGGTGCGGCCGTTGCCCCTGACGTACGAGGCGAACGAGGTGGCCTTCGTCTCCGACACGATCATCACCCGGAGCCAGGTCGCACCCGGTGCGGGCGAGCCCCCGGCCAACGCGAACTCGGCCACCGCCTCCTTCTACCTCTACTGAGCTGCTGCCCGGGGAGGCGTGGTGCTGGCGGGGGTCTGGACCGAGTTGACCGATCTGGTGCTGCCGGCCGAGTGCGCGGGCTGTCGCGCCGAACGGTTGCCGTTGCGCCAGGGTGCCTGCCCAGGCTGTGCCGCCGCGCTGCGGGCCCTGCGCCCGGCCCCGGTACGCCCCATCCCGGCGCCACCGGGCCTGCCGGACTGCGTGGCGCTCGGCAGCTACCAGGGCGCGTTGCGGGAGTCGCTGCTGTCGTACAAGGAACGGGGCCGGCACGGGCTGGCCCGGCCGCTGGGCAGGTTGCTCGCGGAGGTGGTGGCGGAGGCCGCCACTGGGCGCCGACCGGTGCTGCTGGTGCCGGTACCGGCGACCGCACGGTCGGTACGGGCCCGGCACGGCGACCATCTGCGCCGGCTTGCCCGGCACTGCGCCGCCCGGCTCCGGGCTGCCGGCTGGCCGGTCGTGGTGGCCCACCCGCTGCGCGCGGCGCCCCGACCCGACTCGGCGACGCTGGACAGCGCCGGCCGGGCAGCGGCGGCCCGGGACGCCTTCCAGCTCCGGTCGGGCCGGTCGGACCCGGTCCGCCGGATGGCCGCCGGCCGGGTGGTGGTGCTGCTGGACGACATCGTGACCACCGGGGTCACGCTCGCGGCGGTGGCCGGGCGGCTGGAGAGCGCGGGAATCCCGGTGTACGCGGCGGCGGTGCTGGCCGCCACCGTCCGACGGGGGCGTGGTTAGCCACTCCGCAGAAAAGTCACTCTACGTGCCGCGACATTCACCCTGTCGTGCATCTCATGCAAATCTTCCCACCGTTCTTGGTGACCGGGGTGACTGTCGGGGCGATTGGGGTTAGCGTCTGGGTTACCGAGGGTATGACGGATGTTCCAACGCCCCTCGGATGCGTGGAGGGAGGCACCGCCGTTGTTCTCGACCCGGTCAAGCCGAATGGATCCTCCAGGGGCGGGCTGACCGGGGCTTTTTTGTTTCCGCAGACTCTCCGATGGCGCAGGGAGGTCACGCATGGATCTCGTGGTCAAGGGTCGCAACGTCGAAGTGCCGGATCATTACCGTGTGCACGTAGCCGAGAAGCTCGCCAAGATCGAACGGTACGATCACAAGCTTATTCGGATCGACGTGGAACTCTTTCACGAACGCAATCCGCGACAGTCCGATCACTGCCAGCGAATAGAGATTACCTGTATCTCCCGGGGACCGGTGGTCCGGGCGGAGGCATGTGCGAAGGACTTTTACAGTGCCCTCGACGCGGCGATCTCGAAGCTCGACACGAGACTGCGCCGGGCCGCCGACCGGCGTCGCGTGCACCGTGGCCGGCATGCCCCGGTCTCCGTTGCCGCCGCCACCGCTGGGCTACCGGTCGTCGACGCGAGTGACTCGGCGCTGGCCACCCTCACCGCACCCGCACCGGCCCGGTCGACCGGCAACGGCCGTGCGGCCCAGGAACCCGAGTTCGACGAGCACGACGAGTACGACGACAGCCAGCCCTGGCGCATCGCCCGGAAGAAGCTGCACCCGGCCGATCCGATGACGGTCGACGACGCGCTGTTCCAGATGGAACTCGTCGGCCACGACTTCTACCTGTTCCTGGACAAGGAGTCCGGCCGCCCCAGCGTCGTCTACCGGCGCAAGGGTTACGACTACGGCATCATCGCCCTGGCCAGCTGACTCCACCGTTGCCCACCGGCCCGGGGCTCGTCCCCAGGGCCGGTGGGCATGACCATCCCCGCCCGTCAACCGTCGCCGGGGCGGTGGTTGGAGGTTCCGCCGATCAGCCCCCGACCCCCGGCCGATCGGCGTCGGTGAAGAGCCCGAGGTCGTCGGGGAGCAGGGCGCCGACCCAGGCGTCGACCCGGTTGCCCCGGTGGCTGAGGGCGTGCCGCGCGGTGCCCTCGATGGTGAACCCGGCCTTCTGGGCGGCCCGGCGCGACGCGGTGTTGCCCACGTTGGCCCGCCACTCGAGCCGGGCCAGATCCAGGGCGGTGAAGCCCCAGGCGGCAACGGCCGCGGCCGCCGCCGGGCAGTAGCCACGCCCCCGCGACCAGGGTGCGACCAGGTAACCCAGGTCGCCGACGAGGGGATCGCCCGGGGAGATCCGCAGCTCCATCACCCCGCTGTACCGGTCGGATCCGTCGGCGATCGCGAAGACGGCGCCGGTGCCCCGACGCCACACCGTCCGGCTGTACTCGTGCACGAAGTACTCCGCGTCCGACCGCTGGTACGGGTCCGGCACGGTGGTCCAGCGGATGCTCTCCGGGTCGCGGCAGGTCGCCACGATCGCCTCCAGGTCGGGCTCGTGCAGGGGGCGGAGCCGCAGCTCCGTACCGTCGGCGGTCCGGGCGAAGAGCACCGGTTGGGCGGCGGCGAAGACGGCGGCCCGGCGCGCCGGGAGTGAGCCGGCACCGGCCGGAGCACCCGGCTGCGCCGCGCCGTCCGGCTGATCCGGGTCGGTGCCGGTCAGGTCCTCCGGAAGCAGTGAGCCGATCCAGCCCTCCCGGCTGCCGCCCGGACGTGGGGCGGCGAGCCGGAGCCGTCCGTCGACCTGGAAGCCGGCCCGCAGCGCGACCAGCCGGGAGGCGTGGTTGCCGACCTCCGCCTGCCAGATGATCCGGCGCAGCCCCAGCTCCTGGAAGGACCACCTGCTCACCGCCCGGGTCGCCCGGACCGCCACGCCGCGGCCGCGGGCCCAGGGGGCGGTCCAGTAGCCGACCTCCCCGGACCGGAGCACCGAGTCGACGGTGATCAGGCCGCAGGAGGCGAGGAGTTCTCCGGTGTCGGCGTCGCAGACCGCGAACGGCGCTCCGGAGCCGTTCAACCACGCCTGCGGAGCCCGCTTGGTCACGAAGTCGATCGCGTCCTCGACCCGGTACGGGCTGGGCACGTTGGTCCAGCGCTGGATCTGCGGATCCTGGCATGCCCGGTACACGTCGTCGGCGTCCTCGGCCCGCCACGGCCGGAGCCGCAGTCCCGCCTCGACGATCTCGACGCCGTCCGGGCGGCTGCTCCGGTTCACCGGGCGGCTGTTCTGGTCCATCCGGTCATCGTGCCGGAGCATTCGCGCTGGGCGTAACCGGATTTACCGGCCCTCACGGCTACTATCGGACAGAATGTCCGGTTCGCTGAACAGGAGGGGCGGCGCGACTGACGATCGGGCCGGTGATGCGCCTACGATGGTTCGGCAGACTGTCTAGGGGAGCGTTGATCCGTGTCGATTCTGGAAAAGGTCCTACGCGCGGGCGAGGGGCGCATGGTGCGCCGCCTCAAGGCGATCGCCAATGCCGTCAACTCGCTCGAGGATGACTACGTCAACCTCACCGACGAGGAGTTGCGGGCGCTCACCGACCAGTTCCGGGAACGGCTGGCCGACGGCGAGACCCTCGACGACCTGCTGCCCGAGGCGTTCGCCACGGTACGCGAGGCCGCCTCGCGGGTGCTCGGCCAGCGGCACTACGACGTGCAGATCATGGGTGGCGCGGCGCTGCACTTCGGCAACATCGCCGAGATGAAGACCGGTGAGGGCAAGACCCTGACCTCGGTGCTGCCGGCCTATCTCAACGCGCTGTCCGGCAAAGGCGTACACATCGTCACGGTGAACGACTACCTTGCCGAACGCGACGCGGCCTGGATGGGGCGGGTGCACGAGTTCCTCGGCCTGACCGTCGGGGTGATCCTGCCGAACCGGCCGGCCGCCGAGCACCGGGCGGCGTACGAGGCCGACATCACGTACGGCACCAACAACGAGTTCGGGTTCGACTACCTCCGGGACAACATGGCCTGGAGCCGGGATGACCTGGTCCAGCGCGGGCACAACTTCGCGATCGTCGACGAGGTCGACTCGATCCTGATCGACGAGGCCCGGACCCCGCTGATCATCTCCGGTCCGGCCGAGCACTCCGCCCGGTGGTACACGGAGTTCGCCGGGGTGGTGGCCCGGCTCCAGCCCGGCAAGGACGGCGAGGGCGACTACGAGGTCGACTACGCCAAGCGGACCATCGCGGTGACCGAGCGCGGCGTCGCGAAGGTGGAGGACCGGCTCGGCATCGACAACCTCTACGAGTCGGTGAACACCCCGCTGGTCGGCTACCTCAACAACGCGATCAAGGCCAAAGAGCTCTACAAGCGCGACAAGGACTACATCGTCAACGAGGGCGAGGTCCTGATCGTCGACGAGTTCACCGGTCGCATCCTGCACGGCCGCCGCTACAACGAGGGCATGCACCAGGCGATCGAGGCCAAGGAAGGCGTGGAGATCAAGCAGGAGAACCAGACTCTTGCCACGATCACCCTGCAGAACTACTTCCGGCTCTACAGCAAGCTCTCCGGCATGACCGGTACCGCCCAGACGGAGGCCGGCGAGTTCAACAAGGTCTACAACGTCGGGGTGGTGACGATCCCGACGCACCGCCCGATGGTCCGGATCGACCGCCCGGACGTCATCTACAAGACCGAACGGGCCAAGTTCAACGCGGTGGTCGAGGACATCGCCGAGCGGCACGCCGCCGGCCAGCCGGTGCTGGTCGGCACGGTCTCGGTGGAGAACTCCGAGGTCCTGTCCCAGCTGCTTCGCCGCCGGGGCATTCCGCACGCCGTCCTGAACGCGAAGTTCCACGCCAAGGAGGCGGAGATCATCGCCCAGGCCGGGCGGAAGGGCGGGGTCACGGTGGCCACCAACATGGCCGGCCGGGGCACCGACATCCTGCTCGGTGGCAATCCGGAGTACCTGGCCAACACCGAGCTGCGGCAGCGCGGGCTCGACCCGGTGGAGCACGGCGACGACTACGCCAAGGCGCTCGAAGAGATCCTGCCGCGCTGGAAGGAGGCCTGCGACGCCGAGGCCGACGAGGTTTCCTCGGTCGGCGGTCTCTACGTGCTCGGCACCGAGCGGCACGAGTCGCGGCGGATCGACAACCAGCTGCGCGGTCGGTCCGGCCGGCAGGGTGACCCGGGCGAGTCCCGGTTCTACCTCTCGCTCCAGGACGAGCTGATGAAGCGGTTCCGGGCCGGCGCGGTCGAGGCCGTGATGGAGCGGTTCAACATCCCGGAGGACGTCCCCATCGAGTCCAAGATGGTGACCCGGCAGATCAAGAGCGCGCAGGCCCAGATCGAGGGTCAGAACGCCGAGATCCGCAAGAACGTCCTCAAGTACGACGAGGTGATGAACAAACAGCGTCAGGTGGTCTATGCCGAGCGCAAGCGCGTGCTCGACGGCGAGGACCTGAACGACCAGGTCAGGAACATGATCGACGACGTGGTGTCGGCGTACGTCACCGGTGCCACCTCGGACGGCTACGCCGAGGACTGGGATCTCGACCAGCTCTGGGCCAGCCTCAAGCAGCTCTACCCGATCGGTGTCACCGTCGACGACATCGTCGAGGAGTCCGGCGGGGAGCGGAGCACCCTGGACGCCGACTTCCTGCTGGAGCAGCTCAGGCAGGACGCCTTCGCGGCATACCAGCGGCGCGAGGAGGAACTCGGCAGCGAGGCGATGCGCCAGCTGGAGCGGATGGTGCTGCTCCAGGTCATCGACCGCAAGTGGCGCGAGCACCTCTACGAGATGGACTACCTCCAGGAGGGCATCAGCCTCCGCGCCTACGCCCAGCGTGACCCGGTGGTCGAATACCAGCGCGAGGGTTTCGACATGTTCGCCACCATGATGGACGGGATCAAGGAGGAGACGGTCGGCTTCCTCTACAACCTGGAGGTCCAGGTGGAGGAGGCGAAGCCGGCTCCGGCCGACTCCGGTCCCGCCCCGATGCCGATGCCGGCGGAGCAGCCCGTCGAGATCCGGGCCAAGGGGCTGGGGCGGGCACCCCGGACCCAGGGTCTCCAGTACTCGGCGCCGACCATCGACGGTGAGGCTCCGGCAACCGGTGGGGTGGCGGTCGAGCGTCCGCAGGCACCGGCGCTCGGGGTGGGCGGCCCGCCGCCGCCCTCGACGTCCCGTCGACCCGCCCAGGGCCAGGCGACCGCGGCCAATGCCCCATCGCGGAACGCGCCCTGCCCCTGCGGCTCCGGCCGGAAATACAAGCGCTGCCACGGAGCGCCCGGCGGCGCCTGATCAGTCCCGGTGCCCCCGACCACCGTCCGGTGGCCGGGGGCACCGGTGTCTCCGGGCCGGTGGCACCCCTGCCCGGTCAGCCGGCTCGGCGGGTGGTCGGCTGCCCGGTCAGCGGGCTCGGCGGGTGGTCGGCTGCCCGGTCAGCGGGCTCGGCGGGTGGTCGGCGCCGACCTGGGTGACGCGCCCGGCCCCGGGACGCCTGCCGCCGGCCCGGCCCCCGGGACTGGTGAGGGCTAGACCCGGTCGGTCAGTAGCCCCCACATCGCCCGGGCGGTGCCGTGGCGGGCCGACCAGGCCGAGGAACTGCTGCGCGGCGGCCCCGGCCAGGCCCCGGGACGCGTGCTGCCGGCGACCTCGGAACTGGTGGGGACGGCCGTCGGCGAGACCGCCATCGTGCGGCCTGGGCCGTTCAGAGCAGGGCCACGGCGGTCCCGACCCAGCTGCCCCGGCGCCGCTCGATCCGGAACGCCATCGCCCAGGTACGCCCGGCGACGCCGACCGCGGCGGCCGCCTCGACGACCCCGGGCCGCGGTTCACAGACCCGTAACCGACGCAGCCGCACGGTCCGGACCGGCTGCCCGGGTCGACTCCGGCCGGAGACCCGGCTCGTGGCGGAGGCGAGTTGCGCGACCATCCCGGCGGCGTCGGGCGGACTGGCCAGTGCCCGCACGTGCCAGGCCGGCCGGTAGCCGTTGACGATTTCCAGGCAGGTGTCCAGGAACCGCTTCGCCGCCTGCTTCGCCTCGGGTGTCGCGCCGGCCACGGCGGCAGCGAGCGGCGGACGACCGCCGTCGCCATGGTCGGAGCGGACAGCCGAAGCCGCCGCCCGCTCGACGGGTCGGGCGGGGGCCTTCGGCACGGTGGCCGGGCGGGTCGCCGCGCCGGGGTGGCGGCTCTCGGCGGCGGCCGGCCGGAAACGTTCGACACCGTTCCGGACGACTCGGGGTGAGGGTGCCGGGTCGACCCAGGTCTCCGGGACGCATTCGTCGTCGAAGGGCGGATCAAGGGGCGGCACGGGGCGCAGGCGCACGGTGGGCCGGACGGGCGGCCGGGTGCGGGCGAGGGGCATCCTCGTTCCCTTCTTGATCTTGCGTTTGCTTTCGTTTGCCTCCGACAGCTATTTTTCTAGCCCATTCACTGGCAGTCGTCAATGGCTTTGAGTCGTTTGCCGGGTATGGGTCGGCAGAGCTGCCCCGATGGCCGGGCGGCACGGCTCCCTGCTGGCACGGGCGCCGGGGGTGCGGGCAGAGATCACCCGAGGGCTTGCGCGCCGCGATCCCCGCTCGGCCTGGCGTGCAGCCTGGCGGAAGCGGCGGTGGTGAGCTGTCTGGGGTGGACGCTAGCCGACCGGTCCGACACCGGTCCCGTGCTGCGGCGGCTAATCGGGAAGGCGCTCCACCAGCGGGTTGTCGGCCACCCACTCGGCGGTCTCGGCGTACTTGCGCTGGATGTACTCCTCCAGGCGGGCGCGCTCCACCCGCCACTGCCCTCGGCCGCCGATCTTGATCGCCGGCAGTTCACCGCTGCGCACCATGTGGTAGACCTGCGAGTCCGAGACGTTCAGCTCGGCGGCTACATCGGACAAGAGCAGGAACCTGGGTTCCAAGAGAACTCCCGGTAATTGGTGACCGCCTCAGTTTGCCACCGACTGCGGTGTGGTCGCCTCCGCCGTCAGGTCCCGACCCGGCAGCGGACTGGAGTAGACCACGCTGGTGGTGACCGGGCCGAGCCCGGCGATCCGGCCCGCCACCTGCTCCAGGTGGCGCATCGACCGGGCGACGACCTTGAGTACGAAGCAGTCCTCGCCGGTCACGTGGTGCGCCTCAACGATCTCCGGAGTGCTCTTCAGCAGCGCGTGGAAGGGCCGATAGTTGCCGCTCGGATAGCGGAGCCGGATGAAGGCGAGGATGTCCAGGCCGATCCGCTCCGGCACCACCACCGCCCGGTAGCCGGCTACCACCCCGGTCTCCTCCAGCCGTCGTACCCGCTCAGTCACCGCACTCGGCGACATCGCCACCAACCGGGCAAGCTCCGCGAAGCTGGCCCGCCCGTGCCGTTGGAGTTCGGCGAGGATCCGCCAGTCGGTCGCATCGAGTGTCGGTGAACCGTCGGTCACAGGAGCAGAATACCGGGGATTCCCCGGCAGACCCTTGCCGCAACCGGGGAACGTGCCTTCAGATGTGGAGGCTGCGGCCGTACCGTTACGGACATGACCACGACCACCACGAACCCGGTGCTGGCGGTCCCGCCTGCCGCGCCCGACCAGGCCGCCGCCTGGTTCGTCGCCAAGCTGGCGGTGCAGACGGACGTCTCCGACGTGCACGCCGCGCTCGACAGCGACGATCCCGGCTTCGTCCTGCTCGACACGCGGGATCTGGCCTCATGGCGGCAGGGACACATCCCCGGCGCGGTTCACCTGCCGACCCGGATGATCCCGATGCGCGCCGCCCGGCTGCTCGACCCGGGAATCCCGGTCGTGACCTACTGCTGGGGGCCCGGCTGTGACGGCGCGACAAAGGCGGCGCTCGCGCTGAGCAGCCGGGGCTACCGGGTCAAGGAGATGATCGGCGGCATCGAGTACTGGATCCGAGAGGGCTTCCCGGTCCAGAGCGTCGGGGCCGAGCTGGTGACCCGGGCGGTGGACCCGCTGACCGCCCCGGCGCGGGCCTGAGCGGTGCGACCCGACCCGATCTGCGGGTCCGCTGCCGTCCGGCACGCCGTCGGTGTACTACCGTCGCGGGTGAACGTCAGCGACGGCCGTGGCCCGGATCGGGCGCCGTCGCCGGCCGGCGTCGAGCGGGGGAGAACCAGCGTGCCAGAGCAACTCGTCCGGGTGTACGTCCCGGCCACTCTGCCGATGCTCGCCGAGCTGCGCCAGCAGGGCTGGATCGTGGCCGCCCAGGGGCACGCGGTCACTCCCGAGCTGCGCGAGTGGTACGCCGAGGGCGACGAGGAGGAGCTGGAGTACGTCGCCTTCACCCGAGCCGCCCAGGAGGGGCTGCGACTGCTCCGGGCCGATCCCGGGGCGCCCAGGCGCCGGGTCGTGGTCGCCGTGGATCTGCCCCCGGGGGCCGTCACTCGGCCCGATCCCGAACTCGGCTCCAGCACCGTACGGCTGGGCGAGCGGCTCGGGATCGACGCGGTGGCCGCGATCCACGTGGACGGCGACGACGCCGAACAGGACGTCGAGGCTGCGGTGGAGGCGGTCGAGCAGGCGCTGGCCGGCGACCCGGACGCGCAGTTCACCGTGGACGGCGCGGAAGACCACGAGCTGGAGTGGTACGACCCCTCCGAGTTGGACGCGCTCTCCGGCGCGATTGGCTGACCCAGTCCAGGACCTGCGACCCAGAGCCGGTGGTCCGGGTGCGGCGGTTCAGGGTGTTCCGGCCGCCGTTCTGAGGCAGTTGAGCACGGCGCCGTCGACCGCCGCGATCTCGTCCGGGTTCGTACTCTTCTCGCCCGCCACGTACGCCTCGCGCTGCTCCACCGTCGCGTTCTCCATGTACCAGTCGGCCAGGCAGTTGATCGCCTTTTCGGAGGTACCCGCCATTCGCGGGTCGGTGCGGACCTTCGCCACCACGTCATCTCGGTCGGGGGCGTCGTCCGCACAGCCGGCCAGGGCGAGCGCGAGCCCTGCCGCGACGAGGGTGGCGGCGGCCGTTCTGAGGATGTTGACCATGATGTCAGTCTATGTCTCGCCGCTTCGGATCGGTGGCCCCCGGCTCGTCGCTCCGGCCGCCGGGACACGCCGGGCCCCGCAGTAGCGCTGATCGATCACAAGTTGACGGGCGGCGGCCTCGACCACCGCACGATGATCCGGGCGACCTGGCGCGGCGTGTGCCGGGGCGCCGGCCAGATGCGGCGGGCCGGCGCGAGGGGGGCGGCGTGCGGCGCGTACCGGAATGCGGGGCCGCGCTCAGCGACCGGCCTTGGCGACCGGTTCGGGGCGGTCTACCGGCTGGTGGTCGTCGTCCCCGTCGCTCCGTGGGCTCTCCTCGCCCTCGGCGGACGGCTCGGTGGCCTCGGCGGTCTGATCCTCGGCGGCGAGGTCTTCGGCGGTCTGATCCTCGGCCGGGTCGTCGACCCTGTCCGTCGACCCTGCGCCCTCGGCACCGCCCCGGTCGGAGTCGTCGGGGCCGGACGGCGTCCAGGTCGACTCCTCGGCCGGCCGGAGCGTACGGCCGAAAGCGATCAGCGCGGTGAGTGCGCCGACGAAGAGCACCAGCAGCAGGTGGTTGATCCGGGAGCGGCCGAGGTCGGCCTGCATGGTCTGGTCGGCGTCGCTGATCGCGCCGGCCAGCCGGATCACCTCCGCCCCGGCGGTCCGGGCGAGGATCTCGGTGGTGAGCAGCAGCAGCCCCGGCCCGGCACCTGCGATCAGGTGCGCCGGCCAGCGCAGCGGCGGCAGGGCGGCGCTGGTCCGCTCGACGGCCCGTCGTCCGGCCGTCCGGAGGTAGCCGAACACCAGCAGACCGGCGGCCAGGCCGCCGGCCAGCGAGACGGTCCGGCCGAACCAGCGGTACGCGGTGAGCTGCGACTCCTCGGTGTCGCCGAAGCCGTAGAGGGCGAGCAACGGGTCCTTGACGTAGTTCAGTGCGTAGCCGACTGCGAAGACGGCCAGCCCGGCGGCGACGATGGCGGCCACCACCAGCGTGTTGCGCAGCCCGCCGACGATGGCGCCGACCGTGGCGGCCGCCGCGACGGTGCCGGCGAGGACCATGATCGCCGAACCCTCGCCGTAGCTGAGGGTGACCACCAGCGCGGCGAGGAACCCGACGGAGAGGCCGACGGCCAGCGACACGGCGAACCGGGGGGTACTGCGCCAGATTCCGACCCGGGTCATCAGGTTGCCCAGGACAAGGCCGACCGCGGCCCCGCCGAGCAGGTTCGCCGAGATCAGCCCGGGCAGCGCGTACGCGGTCAGGGCGGTCGCCATCGAGCTTAGCCCGGCCGAGGAGATCTCCGCCCTGGCCGACCAGAGCATCGCGGCCAGCCAGCCCAGGGCCAGTACCGCGAGGACGAGCGCGCCGGGCGCCGGCACCGAGGGCGGGGCGGCCATCACCGCCGCCTCCGGCTCGACCGGTTGGTCGGGGGCCGGGGTCGCGGTCGTGCCGGACTCTGTCGTCATCATCTCCCCTTCAGCGGATGGCCGGCTCGGCGGCGGAGCGGCGACGGGAGGCTGCGGTGGTCCGGCCCGGTCGCCGATTCCTCAGCGTACGCGGGCCGCTCGGGGGCTGGCCCGGTGCCGGTACGGACGGGCCGCAGCGCATCTTTGCGACGGGTGGCGTCGACCGGCCGGCCGGTGCTGGCCGTCCCGGTGACCGGGGAGTACCCGACGGGCGGCGGTCGACCGCGGCCGCCTCCACGGGCGTGCCCCGCCGAGCCGGTCGGCAGCGGCAACCATGCAAGGATTGACGCAGGTCCCGCCCCCGTACTCCCGGCATCTCCCGGGGCACGGGGTCGAGGTGTCCGGCCGACCGGTCGGCACCGGCGGGTCCGGTTTCGCCATCGCTGTCGAGATCGCCCAGGAGAATCCCATGGACGCCGTACTCTCCGTACCCGAGCCGCGCAACGAACCGGTCCGCGACTACGCGCCGGGCAGTGCCGAGCGGGCCAGCCTGGAACGCCGGCTCGGTGAACTGGCCGCCGAGCGGCTCGAACTGCCGATGACGGTCGGCGGTACGCAACGGATGGGCGCGGGTGCCGCGATCGACGTCGTAGCGCCGCACCGGCACCAGCATGTGCTGGGGGTCACCCACAACGCAACCAACGCGGATGCGCAGGCGGCGGTGACGGCCGCGAAGCAAGCCGCCCCGATGTGGCGGGATTTGTCCTTTGCGGAGCGGGCTGCGGTCTTCCTCCGTGCCGCCGACCTGCTCGCCGGACCCTGGCGGGACACCCTGAACGCGGCCACCATGCTCGGCCAGTCCAAGACGGCGATCCAGGCAGAGATCGACGCTGCCTGTGAGCTGATCGATTTCCTGCGCTTCAACGTCGCCTTCGCCCGCAAGCTCCTCGCCGAGCAGCCGCTGTCGTCGAGCGGCGTGTGGAACCGGTTCGACCACCGGCCGCTGGAGGGCTTCGTCTACGCCGTCACGCCATTCAACTTCACTGCGATCGCCGGCAACCTGCCGGCCGCACCCGCGCTGGTCGGCAACACGGTGGTCTGGAAGCCGGCGCCGACCCAGCAGCTCGCGGCGCACTTCACCATGCGGCTCTTCGAGGCGGCCGGGCTGCCGCCCGGCGTGATCAACATGGTCACCGGGGACGGCATCGCGGTCTCCGAGGTCACCCTCGCCGACCCCGATCTGGCCGGTATCCACTTCACCGGGTCGACCAAGGTGTTCCAGAAGCTGTGGCAGGGTGTCGCCGAGAACATCGCGAACTACCGGGGGTACCCCCGGCTGGTCGGCGAGACCGGCGGCAAGGACTTCGTGGTCGCGCACCCGAGCGCCGACGTCGACGCGCTGCACACCGCGCTGATCCGCGGGGCGTACGAGTACCAGGGGCAGAAGTGCTCGGCCGCGTCCCGGGCGTACGTGCCCCGGTCGCTCTGGGAGGGCGGGCTGCGGGACCGGCTGGCCGCCACCGCCGACGGGCTCGCGTACGGCGATGTCACCGACTTCACCAACTTCGGCGGCGCGGTGATCGACGCCAAGGCGTTCGCCCGGCACACCGCCGCACTCGACATGATCGGAAGCGACCCCGCCTGCCGGGTCGTGGCCGGCGGCACGGCCGACGACTCGGTCGGCTGGTTCGTCCGGCCGACCCTGTTCGAGTGCGACGACCCGGGGCACAGATCGTTCACCACCGAGTACTTCGGGCCGATCCTCGGGGTGCACGTCTACCAGGACGAGCGCTTCGAGGAGACGGTGCGGCAGGCCGAGTCGGTCGCGCCGTACGCGCTGACGGGTGCGATCTTCGCCACCGACCGCCGGGTGGTCGACTGGGCCAGCCAGACCCTGCGGTACGCGGCCGGCAACTTCTACATCAACGACAAGCCGACCGGTGCGGTGGTCGGGCAGCAGCCGTTCGGCGGGGCCCGGGCGAGCGGGACCAACGACAAGGCCGGCTCCTGGCACAACCTCGCCCGGTGGATGTCGCCGCGCACCGTCAAGGAGACCTTCGCCCCGCCGACCGACCACCGGTACCCGCACATGGGCTGACCACCCGGCGTCCCGTGCCCCGGTCGACCGCGTGTTTCGTGCGCGGTCGACCGCCCGGCCGGCGGCGATTGTTCCGGCAAAAGCCTACATAAGCGATGAAAGTTTACTAACCTCCGCAATTGACACTTGCCCTGATCAGGCGCCGCCGGCCGTCGACCGGCAGTCGGCCCGGGTCGTGCGTGTCCGGTCCGCGGTCGTGCGTGTCCGGTCGCCGGATCACCGGAGGGTCCGTTTCGATCAGCGCCGGTGACCGGGAGTGTGCGTCGGGCCGTGTAGTGCGCCCGCCGGGCCCGCGGTGCGGCGACCCGGAGCGGCGCGGAGCGGGGGTGGGTGCCCTCCGTCGGATGGTCGGCTCCGCCGTGCCCGGCGAGCCCCGATCCATCGATCGTCCTCAGCCGACTGTCGCCCCAGAACAGTGCACAATGGAGACGATGACCAGCGGATAGTGCCAAATCCTGGACGCGGCGCCGGCAAAGTGGCAGCGTGGAGGGCATGGCGGATGTTGCAATCAATCCCACGGCGGCAGCCCTGCTCGGGCTGCTCCACGAAGGACCGATGACAGGCGGCCAGCTGATGGCCGCCGCCGAGCGGCGCCTGGCGCCGTACTGGTCGATGACCCGGAGCCAGGTCTACCGGGAGTTGCCGGCCCTGGCCGAGCAGGGACTGGTCCGGCTCGGCAAGCCCGGCCCCCGGTCCAGCCAGCCGTACGCGATCACGGCGGCCGGCAAGCGGACGTTCTCCCGTTGGCTCACCGAGATGCCGGGACGGGACACGGTGCGTAACCCGACCGCGCTCCGGGTGGCCTTCGGCCCGCAGCACTCGGCCACCCAGCTGCGCAACCTGGTGAGCAACGCGAACGAGTACCACACCGAGGCGCTCGCGGCAGCCAGGGAGCAGGCCCGGGACGCGAAGAAGACCGGTGACTCGTACGGTGCCGCCGCGCTGGAGTTCGCGGTCGCGTACCACAAGGCGGCGCTGTCCTGGCTGAAGAACGCACCGGTCTGATCCGGCTCCCGACCCGGCCGGCAGCTCCGGACGACGCCCGGGCGGACGCGCCGAAGCGCTTCGCCGCTGGCGCCGACCCGGTCCCGCGGACGACCAGTACTCTTGACTGTCGTGACCGCTGCCGAATACGCCGACCAACTCAAGGATCTTGACGCCACGCTTCGCAACATCGAGACCGTCCTCGATGTCGACCGGCTGCGTCAGGCCAAGGCGGAACTGGAGGAGGCGGCCTCCGCGCCGGACCTTTGGGACGACCAGGCCCGCGCGCAGGGGGTGACCTCCAAGCTTTCGTACGTCAACGGAGAGATCGCCAAGCTGGAGAGCCTGCGCGGTCGGCTCGACGACGCCCGGGTGCTGCTGGAGCTCGCCGAGGCGGAGGCTGACGCGGGGGTGCTCGGCGAGGTCGAGGCGGAGATCGGCGGGCTGACCAAGGCCATCCAGGAGATGGAGGTTCGCACCCTGCTGTCCGGGGAGTACGACTCCCGGGAGGCGCTGGTCGCGATCCGGGCGGGTGCCGGCGGCGTGGACGCGGCCGACTTCGCGGAGATGCTGCTCCGGATGTACCTGCGCTGGGCCGAGCGGCACGGCTATCCGACCGAGGTCTACGAGACGTCGTACGCCGAGGAGGCGGGCCTGAAGTCGGCCACCTTCGCGGTCAAGGTCCCGTACGCGTACGGGACGCTCAGTGTCGAGGCGGGCACGCACCGGCTGGTCCGGATCAGCCCCTTCGACAACCAGGGGCGCCGGCAGACCAGTTTCGCCGGAGTCGAGGTGCTGCCGGTCACCGAGCAGACCGACCATATCGACATTCCGGAGAACGAGCTCCGGGTCGACGTCTACCGGTCGTCGGGTCCGGGCGGGCAGAGCGTCAACACCACCGACTCGGCGGTGCGGATCACGCACGTCCCGACCGGGATCGTGGTCACCTGTCAGAACGAGAAGTCGCAACTCCAGAACAAGGCGTCGGCGCTGCGCGTGCTCCAGGCCCGGCTGCTGGAGCGGAAGCGCCAGGAGGAGCAGGCCAAACTGGAGGGCCTGAAGACCGACGCCGCCGGGTCCTGGGGTGACCAGATGCGGTCGTACGTCCTGCACCCCTATCAGATGGTGAAGGATCTGCGTACGGAGCAGGAGACGGGCAACCCCGCCTCGGTGTTCGACGGTGATTTGGACGGATTTATCGAGGCCGGCATCCGGTGGCGCAAGCAGCGGCAGCTCGCCGGTGACGCCGCGTGAACACGGCTCGCGTCCGCGTCGCTGCGGTGTGTCGACATCGGTGATCGTTTCCATGTGCGGGGCGTGAGGGGTACCGGACGCAGAGCAGTTTCCCGATAAATGTCGCCCGGACAGGCCGGGTTCCGGACTTGGCCTTTTCGTTACGACGCGTAGACTCACCACCCGTGATTCAGCTTGAGCAAGTGACGAAGACGTACCCGAAGGCGTCCCGGCCGTCGCTCGACAGCGTGTCGGTCTCGATCGAGAAGGGTGAGTTCGTCTTCTTCATCGGTCCCTCCGGTTCCGGCAAGTCGACAATCATCAAGCTGCTGCTGCACGAGGTGACCCCGAACAAGGGTCGGGTGATGGTCAACAACAAGGACGTCACCTCGATGCGTTCTTGGAAGATCCCGAACTTCCGGCGCTCGATCGGCTGTGTCTTCCAGGACTTCCGGTTGCTGCCCAACCGCACTGCGTACGAGAACGTCGCGTTCGCACTGGAGGTCATCGGCAAGACCAAGGCGGTAGCCCGCCGGGTGGTGCCCGAGGTGCTGGAACTGGTCGGGCTCGGTGGCAAGGAGCACCGCTACCCGCACGAACTCTCCGGCGGTGAGCAGCAGCGCGTCGCGGTGGCGCGGGCCTTCGTCAACCGGCCGCTGATCCTGCTGGCCGACGAGCCCACCGGAAACCTCGACCCGGACACCTCGATCGAGATCATGCGCCTGCTGGACCGGATCAACCGCACCGGTACCACGGTCGTGATGGTCACCCACGACTCCAACATCGTCAACCAGATGCGCCGTCGCGTCATCGAGATCGAGAGTGGTCGCATCGTGCGGGACCAGGCTCGGGGCGTCTACGGCTGACCTGCCCCACCGCGCCCGCGCCGAACAGCCCCCGGTTCGGCCCGGCAGCGGCCGCTGACTCGACGACGAACGACTCCTGCGGAGATCCGGAAGGAACCCCCGATGCGCTTGAAATACGTCCTGTCCGAGGTATTGGTCGGGCTGTGGCGCAACGTGACCATGACCATCGCAATGATCATTACGATGGCGGTCTCACTCACCATGCTCGGCGCGAGCGGCCTGATGTACCTCCAGGTAGACGCGATGAAAGACGCGTACTACAAGGACATCGAGGTGTCGATCTTCCTCGTCTCCGGTGTGACCGAGGAACAGCGCACCCAGTTGCAGACCGACCTGGAGGCCGACCCGCTCGTCCGGGAGGTCAAGTACGAGTCCAAGGAAGAGGCGTACGAGCGCTTCCAGCGGCTGTTCGCGGACTCGCCCGACCTGGTCAAGGCGGTGCAGGCGGACAAGCTCCCCGAGTCGTTCCGGGTGAACCTCGTCGATCCGGAGCAGTACCAGCAGATCTTCGACACCTACAAGGGCCGCGAGGGGATCGACGACATCATCGACCAGCGCCGGCTGCTCGAACAGATCTTCAACATCCTCGGCGCGATCCAGAACATGGCGCTGGTCTCGGCCTCGGTGATGGCGATCGCCGCCCTGCTGCTGGTGGCGAACACGATCCAGGTGGCCGCGTACAGCAAGCGCCGTGAGGTCGCGGTGATGAAGCTGGTCGGTGCCTCCAACTGGTTCATCCAGGCACCGTTCGTGCTGGAGGCCGTGGTGGCCGGGCTGCTCGGCGCGATCATCGGGTTCGGCGCGCTCGTGCTGGGCAAGATCTTCCTGCTCGACGGCTCGCTGCGGGACCTCACCGATCTGCTCACGCCGATCGAGTGGAGCACGGTGCTGCTGATGTTCCCGTTCATGGCCGGGGTCGGTGGTCTGGTCAGCGCGATGACCGCCTGGGTGACGCTCAGGTTCTACCTGAGGGTCTAGCTCGGTCCCGCTCTTCGCGGCCCGCATCGGCCGTCGATCGACCGCAGGGCCTCCGGCACGCGTGAAAAGCGCGAGCCGGGGGCCCTGCGCCGCGAGGTAGCATTGCGCGGTTGTTCCACGGGTACGACGAGCAAGGGGTACGACGAGGAAGGGATGTGGCGCCGATGCCACGGGAGAAGGGGCGGAAGGTCGTCGCCTCCAACCGCAAGGCGCGGCACGACTACGCCATCCTCGACACGTACGAGGCGGGCATGGCGCTGACCGGTACCGAGGTCAAGTCGCTGCGCGCCGGCCGGGCGTCCCTGGTCGACGCCTTCGCGCAGGAGCGGGACGGCGAGATCTACCTGCACGGCATGCACATCCCGGAGTACGCCCAGGGGACGTGGACCAACCACGAACCCCGGCGTACCCGAAAGCTGCTGCTCAACCGGCAGGAGATCAGCCGGCTGATCGGCAAGTTGAAGGAGAGCGGCCTGACTCTGGTGCCACTCTCGGTCTACTTCTCGGATGGCTGGGCCAAGGTCGAGATCGGCCTGGCCAAGGGTAAGAAGGCGTACGACAAACGGCAGGACCTGGCCAAGCGGGACGCCGAACGGGAGATCTCCCGAGTCGCTGGCCGGCGTGGCAAGGGTATGGGGTGACGGTCTGTCCTCGGCTGGCCGGTGGTGGTCAGGACGCCCCGTGTCTGGGGCCGCTGTGACGCACGTTACTGCCGAGTCGTCCGGTTCCGGCGGTGTGCCGGGCGGTATCCGGAATGAAGTTGGCGGGGCGAGGCGTTAGGCTTGGAGTGGCCGCCGACAGGCGGTGCGGAAACTCCACCGGCCCACGTCGGTCCGCGGGACAGTCGGGTCGGTAGGACACAGGGGGTGACTGGTTTCGACTTCGTACGTTGCGGCAGGGGAAGCGAGCCGAGGAAGCCGACGTCGTCTCGAGAATCGTTCGTCGGAAACCAATAAGCGCCAAGCAGAATCGCGCTGACTTCGCTCTCGCCGCCTGAGGCGGGTAGCAAGTCTGTCGGCCTGGGAGTGCCTTCGACCCAGTTAGCCGGCATCAGCTAGGAGGCTGGCCAACCGGACCCGGTCGCGGGGTCCGTGCGGCGAGATTAATCAGCGACTGGGCCCGTCACACCGACTCGCTCGCGTGATCGGAGGGGCCGAGTAGAGGCACAGCGAGCTGCGCTCGGAGAAGCCCTGGCAAGGCGACGAAGGACCCGGGTTCGATTCCCGGCACCTCCACGACAACGACTGCGCCCCGGTTCGGCAGGACCGGGGCGCAGTCGTCTCGTTTCCGCCTCGCCTCCGCGCCGCCCGCCGGGCCGACCCGAGGCCTCCCCGGGGCGCCGGCACCACCCTGCGCGACCCTCCTGCGACAACCTCACCCGGTGCTGAAGTGACTGGTGGGCCCCGCTGTGCTCGGTGAGACGTACGGGACAGATGAGCCGGACCGCAAGGGTCGACAGCGGCAGGTGGTGGGCCGCACCATCGTGATTACCACCGGTAGCTGTCGCTCTGCGGGAGGTGGTCATGCCGACCGACCCGAACCAGCACCAGCTGTCGATTCCGGTGCCCTTCTCCAGGCCGTCGCCGGCAGCGGTGACCGAGTCGGCCACGCTACGGATGGTCCGATGCCGCCGGGCCGTACTGCTGGGTGAGACCCACATCCTGGAGCGGGCGATCGTCGCGCCGATCCGGGATCCCGAGTGGCGGCCCCGGGTCCGATCCAGTCTGGGTGGACTGCGGGGCGCCTTCGCCGAGCACATGCGCAGCACCGAGGGACCGGACGGGCTCTACGCCGAATTGCTGGACCATGCGCCCCGACTGGCTCGGGGCGTACACGTGCTGATCCGGGAACACGCGGCGGTGGTCGCCGCGATGGCCGCCCTGCAACGTCGGGTCGACCTGCCGGAGATCAGCGTGACCGAACTCCGGAGCCGGGCCACCGATCTGCTCCGGGAACTCTCCCGGCACCGCCAGCGCGGCGCGGACCTGGTCTACGAGGCGTACCAGACGGACATCGGCGGAGAGACCTGACGACACGTCGGCGCGGGCGGGTGCCGATGCGTGGGGCGCTGCCCGGTGCTTCGGGTCCTCGGCGCAGATCGGCGGGACGCTCAGGGCAGGTCGATTGGCAGCTTGATGCCGTCGAGGCTGTGCGGGCACGGGCAGTCGCGCTCGGCGGAGAGCCGGCCGACCGCGTCGAGCAGAACGTTGCGCAGTCGCGTCGTGTTCTCGCCGAAGACCCGGAACACCTCCTCCTGGGTCACCGCGTGCCCACCCTCCACTCCGGCGTCGAGGTCGGTGACCAGCGCCACGGCGGTGTAGCAGAGCGCCAGCTCCCGGGCGAGTACCGCCTCCGGGTGCCCGGTCATGTTGATGATCGCGCCACCGATCGCGGAGTACCAGCGGGACTCGGCCCGGGTGGAGAACCTCGGTCCCTCCACCACCACCATCGTGCCGCCGTCGTGCGCCCCGATCCCGTGCGCGGCCGTGGCGGTCAGCACCGTGCTCCGGCCACGCGGGCAGTACGGGTCGGCGAACGAGACGTGCACCGCACCCTGGTCGTAGTAGGTCTGCGCCCGGCCACTGGTCCGGTCCACGAGCTGGTCGGGAATCACGAACGTGCCCGGACCGAGTTCCGGCCGCAGCCCGCCGACCGCGCAGGGAGCGAGAATCTGGCGTACGCCGAGCGACCGCAACGCCCACAGGTTCGCCCGGTACGGAATCCGGTGCGGTGGAAACCGGTGGTCACGCCCGTGCCGGGGCAGGAAGGCGACCGCGCGACCCGCCACCTGCGCCACCGTGATCGGGTCGGACGGCGGCCCGTACGGCGTCTCGACCCGGTGCTCGGTGGCGTCCTTCAGCAGGGCGTAGAGCCCGGATCCGCCGATCACCGCGACTTCCGCCTGCGGACCCATGCCCCACCCTCTCCTGCTCAGCTCTCTTCCAGACTGCCAATTGTCGTCAAAGCGCTCTGTGGACTAGCCCTACAGACCTTAACCAGCGCCAGTGACGCAAGCTATGGTGCGTGGCATGGCGTTTCCTGCGCGCAGGATCACCATCGATCCTGCGGATCCGGCAAGGCCGGTGAAGGGCCGGGTCGGGGTGACCGACGACGAGACGCGGCGGCGGCCCGGGGAGTGGTTCCTGGTCCTCGGGCCGGCCGAGTAGCGGGATGGCTGGCGTGTTCGGCGAGGGGCAGGCGATCGGGGGGCGGTCGATGGAGTCGATGACCGGGCAGTTGCTGGTCGCGACCCCTGCGCTGAAAGACCCGAACTTCGACCGGACCGTGGTGCTGTTGGTCGCCCACGAGGCGGGCGGTGCGCTCGGGGTGGTGCTCAACCGCGCCACCGAGGTGCCCGTCTCCGAGGTGCTCGGCGCCTGGGGCGGACTGGCCCGGGACCCGGCGGTGCTCTTCGAGGGCGGTCCGGTGCAGCCGGAGTCGGCGATCTGCCTGGCCCGGATGCGTACCCCGACCCAGCGGGTGAAGGGCATCCACCAGGTGACCGGATCGGTCGGCACGGTCGATCTCTCGGTCGACCCGGACCGGCTCCGGGACGCCGTCACCGGAATACGCGTCTTCGCCGGCTACTCGGGCTGGTCCCCGGGGCAGGTGGAGGAGGAGGTGGCCCGGGGGTCGTGGTTCGTGCTGGACGCGCTGCCCGGCGACGCGTTCATGGAGCGCCCCGACGACCTGTGGCCGATGGTGCTCCGCCGGCAGGGCGGGATCATGGCGGCGGTCGCGCACTTCCCACCGGACGTACTGCTCAACTGAGCCGGGACGGCGCGCTGCCCCCTCGGATGACCGTGGCCGCGAAGGTGTGTACTATTGCGCGGGTGCCCGGGAGACCGGGCAGGCAGTGAAGCAAGGGGCCGTGGCGCAGCTGGTAGCGCACCACACTGGCAGTGTGGGGGTCAGGGGTTCGAGTCCCCTCGGCTCCACCTTGTGTTTGTGCGGGTGAATCGGCATTAGTCATCGACTGGTGCCGATTATTTGTGATCTTGTGATCACAGTTTTGATCACCCGGCGCACCACACTACGCCTCGGCGACCAGTGTTGGAACGCCCGAAGAAATCGCCGCTGACCAGGGATTATTACTGCCTCTCGGGCTGTCCGGGATACCGGGGCCGAAATGTGGGGCGCAGAATCGTGTAGTACGGCGGTGCCGGCCCGTGTCGCTACGTACGGATCGGTCGCTGAAGTACCCGCTCGACGCCGGTTCCCGAGGAGGAGATTGCGGCAGGACGACCTGCCGGGAGCCGTCATGGGTCCGGGTGGTTCGCGGCTCCGGCAGCAACGAGTGGTGTTCCGGTCGTCGGATCGGTAATGACGCGGGGCCGTACGCCGAACATCGTCTCGAACAGTCGCGCGTCGACGACCTCGGCGGGCGGACCCTGGGCGAGCACGGCGTGTCGCGCATCGCGACGATCTCGTGGGCGTAGCGGGAGCCATGTTGAGGTCGTGCGGCACGGCGACGACCGTGCGGCCGGCGGTGTTGAGATCGGTGAGCAGGTCGAGGACCTTGAGCTGGTGGGCGAGGTCGAGGAAGGTGGTCGGCTCGTCGAGCAGCAGCAGGTCGTCCTGGGCGAGGGCCAGGGCGATCCAGACGCGTTGCTGCTGGCCGCCGGAGAGTTCGTCGACGGGTCGGACGGTCAGTTCGGTGACGCCGGTGGCGGCCAGGGCGGTGGTGGCCGACGGCTCGTCGGCGGCTGACCACTGTCGCAGCCACGTCTGGTGCGGATGTCGTCCCCAGGCGACCAGGTCACCGGCGGTGATGCCGTCCGGGGTGACGGGCTGCTGCGGCAGTACGCCGATGCGGGCGGCGACCTCGCGGGTCGGCAGGCGGTGGATGTCGCGGCCGTCGCGCAGGATCGTCCCGGTGTTCGGGCGGAGCAGTCGGGCCAGACCTCGCAGCAGTGGCGACTTGCCGCAGCCGTTGGGCCGACGACGGCGGTGATCCGGCCGGGCGAGATTCGCAGGTCGAGGCCGGTGATCACGGTGCGGCAGTGGTAGCCGAGGCCGAGCCGGGTGGCGCGTAGTTCGTCCTCCCGATGCAGTTAGCTCTGGCGAGCAGGCAGACGAGCAGAGGGGCGCCGAGGACCGTGGTGAGCACCCCGACTGGCAGTTCGGTCGGGGCGAGAACCCGGCGGGCGGCCAGATCCGCGCAGGCCAGCAGCGCGGCACCGACCGCGGCCGAGGTAACCAGGGCGAGCAGGCAACTCAGTCCCTCCGTCGAGGTGAGGCCGGCCGCCCACAGGGAGGCGTCTGCCAGGCCGGTCAGGTGCCGGCCGTCCTGCCAGGCGGCGAACCCGCAGCAGTCGGCGCCGCAGGACCGGTGCGTCGACGCACAGCAGGACGAACAGGAAATCAGCAGCCCCGCGCCGACGAGCAGGCCGAGGTAGGCGGCACCCTCGGCCGCCTGACGCAGCACGTTCAGCGCGGGACCCGGACGGCTTTCCGGTAACGGCACGGCTGAGTCGCTCGGCGCGCCGGTATCTGCCCGTGCCCGGCGAGGATCGCAACGACCGGATGCTGCTTACCTTGGCCAGCGAACCGGTCGCTGCGCCTGGTGCTCTCGCCGGGCGAGGGTCGTTGTCGGGGTACCGGCAGAAGGACAAGGCCAAGTACGGCTCGAAGTGCAGACCCTGCACCGGGTCAGCCCGTCCCCAGTGATCGGACACCTTCCCGAACTTCGGATCTGGCGAGGGTCGCCGAGGATAACCGTCCGTAACACGAGTGTTCCCGAGTGCCGCGAGCCGATCGCTTCCGGATCTGGCACCCCTCTCTGTCAAGCGCTGGTCGGGGGCGGTGTTCTAGGCTGACTGGTGGCGGGTCCGGGAAGTGACTTCTCCGAAGAGCCGGCCTGGGGATGTGAGCTGGTCACGCTGGAGTCAGTAGTCGTTCCCCGTTGTCCTCCCGGGCCCGTCACCGTGGTCGTGGCGTCGTCGATCATGCGTCGGTAGACGATGTCGGACAGGCGTCGTTTCAGCGCTCGCATCGCTTCCATCGACGTCTTGCCGGCGACTTTCTTCCGGTCGAAGTAGGCGCGACCCTCGGTCGGGTTACGCAGCTGGACGGTGGCCATGATGTGCAGTACCCGGTTGATCTGCCGGTTCCCGGCGCGGGAGAGCCGGTGGTGTACCTGCTCGCCGGAAGACGCGTCGATGGGGGCGGTGCCGTTCCAGGAGGCGAAGTGGGCCCGGTTCGGGAACCGGGTGATGCCGCCGACCTCGACCAGCAGCCGGGCAGCGCCGGACGGTCCGATGCCATGCAGGTCCATCAACGTGGTTCCAGTAGAAGCGACAAGCTCCTTCGGTTCCTTGTCGGCGTCCTTCGTGCGTCGGTAGATCCGTTCGAGGTCGCCGATCAGCTCCGCGGCGACCCGCCGTCGGGCCTTGCCGACCGTGTCTCGGGGCCGGACCGTGGCCAGCAACGCTTTGGCTTGGGCGGCGGACAGGCTCTTCTTCGCCCCACCCGGGATGAGTTCGAGGAGCAGTTGGTGCAGCTGGGACACCATCCGGGTGTGGTCCTCGCCCAAGGAGCGGCGCCGGTCGACCAGGATCCGCAGCAGGGCGAGCTGTTCGTCGTTGACGACCGGGCGGAGCCCGGCCATGCGGGTGCCGACCAGGGCGATGGAGTGGGCGTCGGTGGCGTCGGTCTTGCGGCCCTGACCGGTGGCGAACACCCGCGCCCTGGCCGACAGCTTCGGCGGAACGTCGACGACCTCCTCGCCGTCGGCGAGTAGCCGGTTGGCGATGTGCCGGCCGATGCCCTGACAGCCCTCGATCGCCCAGACCCGGTTCGGCCATTGGTTGGCGTACTTTCTCATCGCCGTGTAGCCGTCGCGGTCGGTGTCGAACCGGCCGCCGCCGACGATGGTCTCGTCGCCGGCCATGACCTCGATCGTTGCCGAGCGCTTGTGCGGGTCCATCCCGATGACCACACGATCTGACGTGCCACTCACCGCGTCCTCCGATGCTCGATCCACCTGGGTTGTCGAGCCGGGAGGGCAACGCTACTTCGAGCCGAGCAAACCCCTGACTTGTCTACTGGAGTCAGGCGCTGGGGTCTGCAGCCCGTAGCGTCAGGGCGTCGGTCGGCACTGGCTCGCAAACCCCTTGCCGCCCTCGGGTTGGCTCTTCAAGAGCGTGCCGCCGCTGGCCGGCGCCCGGCCGTGGCGTGGCTCAACAGAGGCGTGCTCACCGAATTTCCGCAAGTCAGGCTGCCCGCCACGGTGATCCTCGTTCGCTTTGGCGGAAGGAACCCAGCTTCCCGTGATCACGATCGGCATCGACCCACACAAGTCCTCCTTGACCGCTGTCGCCCTCGACGAGACCGGTCACCTGCTGGCGACCAGGCGGATCACCGTCAACGCCGCCGCATACAAGACGCTGACCGACTGGGTCGCCCGCTGGCCGCAGCGCCGTTTTGCTGTCGAAGGCGCCGCTGGGCTGGGGCGGGGTATCGCGCAACTGCTGGCCGCCGCCGGCGAACACGTCGTCGACGTCCCAGCCACCCTGGCCGCTCGAGCGCGGCTGCTGGACACGGGCGGCACCCGCAAGACCGACGCCGCGGACGCCGCCAGCGTCGCTCACGCCGCAATGCGGCACCAGCGGTTGCGTCAGGTCGTCGCCGAGGACCATCACACCCGGCTGCGGTTGCTCTCCGAACGCCGCGACGACCTGGCTCGCGAACGCGTCCGACTACTCAACCGGCTTCACGTGCTGCTGCGTGATTTGCTCCCCGGCGGCGCGGCGCTGGACCTCACCGCGGATAAGGCCACCGCGCTGCTGCGCAACATCCGGCCTCTCACCGCCACCGACAGCTGCCGCCGCGACCTGGCACGGGAAATGATCACGGACCTACGCCACCTGGACCGGCGCCTGCACGCCAACCAGGCCCAGATCCGGCAGGTCCTGAACGAGACGCAATCCACCATCACCGAGATCCGCGGTGTCGGGCACATCATCGCCGCGAAGATCCTTGGCCACGTCGGCGACATCAGCCGATTCCCGAGCGCCGATAACTTCGCCAGCTACGCCGGCACCTCGCCACTCGAGGCATCCAGCGGCGAACGGCGCCGCCACCGGCTCAACCCCACCGGCAACCGGCAACTCAACACCGCCCTGCACACCATCGCGCTCGTCCAAGCCCGCGACGAAGGCCCCGGCCGCGTCTACTACCAGCGCAAACTCAGCCAAGGGAAAACACCCGCCGAAGCCCGCCGCGCACTCAAACGACGCCTCGCCAACGTCCTCTACCGACACCTCATCAAAGATCAACTCAAACTCGCCACCGGTACGGGTTGACACACAGAGGCGCTCTTGAGCCTCTCCCCGCCCCTTGAGCCTCTCCCCGCCCTGGGGCGACGCCCGGGCCGCGCAGGCCAGATGAGAGCCACACGACAGCGTGGGCAGCCGAAATGAGAGCGACAGCCCGGGCGCCTCGACCGAAGCCTGGCCCGGCCACGGTCGCAGGCCAATGAAACAAGTAGCCGAAGTAAGTGCACCCGATCTTGGCTTTCGGATAGTGGCCGCTCCAGCCGCAGCGCACTCCGCCGCGGCCCGTAGCTGCTGCCGTTCAGAAGGCCGGGCTGCCAACTGACGCTTGCTGTCACAGCGGGGTGGGACGGGATCAGTCGAAGAGCTTGTTGCGCTCCTTGCGTAGCGGACCCATCTCCTCGTCCGGGGTCCCCGTCAGGTTGCCGCCGACCTCGATCAGGTAGAGCGCCAGCCACATGACGCCCTTGGCAGCCTGCTCGAACACCCAGCCGAACCCGTCGCCGAGCGCGCCGGTGATGCCCAGCGTGGCGAGGTACGTCGTGTTGAAGACGGCCCGAAGCGCCGCCCAGATCATGTTGAAACGTCCCGACTGTCCCCGTCCGCCTGATCGGATGATCACCACGATCGTCACGACGACCGCGACGACGGCGGCGCAGGCCGCGAGGGCCTTTCCGATCCAGCGGAGGATCGCGGCGATTGCGTAGAGGAGCATCGCGATGAGCGCGAGCAGCGCCCCGACCACGAAGAGGATGATCGCGGCAATCCACTTGAGTACCGTCAGCACCACGTCGAGGGCGTTCGCGGCGGCACTGCCGGCCTGCCCGCCCCATGACATGTCGCTGCGGAGCTGCGTCAGGTCGCCGTGTACCCGGAGGGCCTCCTCGGCAACCGAGCGATGCTGCTCGGCGGCGGATCGCAGCGCCTCGAAATCGGCGTCGGCCTGACGCAGGGGTTCGAGGATGTCCGGCAGCCTCTGACCGTACAAGCCTTCTATTCGCCGGACGTCCGACATGTCGATGCCGTACTTCTCGGCCACGCTAGCCATGCGTCTCTCCGTGCAGGTTGCGTAGCATCCGGTCAGCACCGCGCAGATCTGCCTGTTCGTATCCGGCCGCTGCCGCCAGGATGCTGTCAGTGAACCGGGAGAGGCTTTGTCCGACCAGCGAGAGACCGTCGACGAAGGCCGAGTTTCCGTCGCTCCAGACCGTGGCGGCCCGCTGTCCGACGGGGAGTTCCGGGAACTGGCTCCGGTCCGGTACCGCGCCGCCGTCGCTGAGGCCGCGGGACAGGGCGTCAACCCGGCCTGCCAGCTCCGCCAGCCTGGCTGCGACGCTGCGCAGGTGATCCGGGTCGGCCGATATGCCGCTCATGAGGTCTCCTCGATCTGGGGAAACTGCTCGGTCGGGTAGAGATCGGGAAATCGGCCGCCGGATGCCGAGCGGATGACCCGGACAAGCGCCTCCGGTGGCTGCTCGAAGCGGTCGAGGGGTACGTCGAGGACCCAGCGGGACGGGTTGACCAGGCGTTGGACGAGATGTGTCACGGGGGAGGCCCGGACGGTCGCGTCGGTCGGGCCGGCCTGTCCGGGTACCTGCCTCGCGAAGATCAGCCGACGCGACCGGCGCGGTCGGGCCGTGACGACGACGTGGTCCAGCTCCGTCCAGGCGACAGATCCGGCGACGGCGCCGGACCAGTGCGCCCCGGTGTCGTCGAGCACCAACGTGAAGTCCCTGAGCAGCGCTGCCTGGCGACGGACGTACCTGCCGACGAACATCAGCGGCGCGGCGACACAGAGCCCTCGGCCGGCCCAGAGGAACAGACCGGTGGCGAGAAGCAGATCGTCCCCGGATGCCCACCGGATGCCGAGCAGCACGACGGCGACGATCGCCACGACGGTCGAGGCGGCCAGCAGCGCGGCGCCCGCGAATTCCATACCGCGGCCGAGCGCCGAGCGGGATGCGCTACCGGCAGGACGGGTTCGGATCGTCGATCGCGCCTCGGGCGATACATCCATTCGCGGCCTCCGATCGAACTGGCATCGACGGTATGGTGAGGCATCGCTGGGTGGTCGAGAGGTGGACCCATGGTAATGAGCGGCGAGCCGGAGCGGGACCCCGTCGCCGATCCGGTGCTGGCCGCGCTGGACCGGGTCAGCGGCCATGGGCGGTCGGAGGACGGGCTGGTGCGGGTCGCCATCGACGGTGACGGCATACCCAGCGAACTCACCATCGACGCCGAGGCGATGCGGCAGCCTCCTGCGGCGCTGAGCGCATCGATCCTGGAGGCGCTGCGCCGCGCGCACGAGGATCTGGGTGTGCAGGTGGGACAGGAGCTTGCCAGAGCCGTCGATGTTGGTGACCCTGCCGGCACTCCATCCGCTGCGGCCGATGCCGCCCGCGCCGCCGACGAACTCGATCGGATGGCCCAGGACATGTCAGGGGAGTTCGAGATGATGCGCCGACGCCTCTTCGACGCTATCGACGGCAGGTAGGAGTCGAAGTTTTCCGGGCCCATCGCCGAAGGCCGAAGGCGCGGCCCCAGGCGTGAGGGCGAGCTACCAGTGGCCTCGGTTGGGCGCACCGGGGAGAGTGTGGCGGTGCGGGTCGACGAACCAGCAGCGGGCGTGTCGGGCCTGCCATCGGTGTAGTTCGGCGCGGAGGCGGTCTGCCTCGGTCCGGGCGGCTGACTCGGCCCGGCGGAGCCGGGAGATCTCGGCGGCGAGTCGGCGCAGGTAGGCGTACACCTGGATCGGGTCGAGGCCGCGGCGCCGAGCCTGTCGACCAGGGCAGCGGTGTGGGTGTCGGTGTGGGTGTCAACACCGACCGCCCAGCGGCGCCGATCGGTGACTTCGGTGGGCTGGTCAGCGTCGATGTGCATGACGAGGGGTGTTCCTTCCTCCAGGGGCGATGCCGGTCAATGGCGTCGGCCCGGGAAGGTCCACCCGCCGGCAGATCTGTGATGGGTCACGCGAGCGCGAGCTGCGGACATGCTTCTGATCAGGCCAGCGAGGGTGGCGGCCGGCGCCGGCCGCGACGGTGGACAGGTCGACTACACGACACATTCGTCGATGGTCAGATTGCTGTGGGGTCACACCGTCACGGCCAGCACCGAACCTAGCGGATCACGAATCCCGGACTCGATCACCACGCATATAGAAGCGTCGACCAAGAAAGATGCCCCTACCGGGAGCCTCGTTGCTGTCTTACCTGCCTCGATCCGCTGTCCACCCGATCCTCAACCACGTCGCCGACCTGATCCGTACTCATCGCCACCAGCGACGATCCCGGTGGCGCCGGCTCGACCCAGGCCGCCAAGCGCTGCTCGTCCTGGCCCACTTGCGCAACGGCGACACCCTTGCCCGTCTGGCCGCCGGGTTCGCCGTCGGAGTGGCCACCGCCTGGCGCTACATCCGCGAGGCGCTCACTCTGCTCGCCGCGACCGCCGACGACCCGTGACGACATCCACGAAGCGTTGCGCACACTGGCCTGCGCCACCATCTTTTGGCGCAGGCCAGTGTGCCGCGTTGACGTGAGAGTCTTGAGAAGAACGATCGTCAGATCAGTCGCACATCGCCTGCTTGTACAGGCTCGACAGTGCGTCGTCGATGGGGTGGTGCTGTGGCTGCCCCGAAGCGTCCAGCGTGTTCCACCGCACCAGGTTCATCGCCACGGACAGCTGCCGGTTGCCGTCGGCGCTGACCATCGTCATCGTCTGTGCGCCCCAGACTGTGCCGTCGTGACCCCAGATCGGGCCGCAGCCGGCAATGGCGAACCTGTGCAGGCCCAGACCGTACGTGACCGGCTCGCCAATCTGGTTGATGACCGGGACAGTGGCCTGCATCTGCTCCAATGACGCCCGGCTGACGATCCTGCCGCCGAGTAGCATGCCGTAGAAGCGATTGACGTCCTCGACGGTTGACACCAGGCCGGCTCCGGTCGACACCCAGGACATGTTGTAGACGCTGTAGTCCCGCGGCGGGTCGATGAGGCCGAAGAACGACTCGTACATTTTCGGGTGCGCTCCGACGATGCGTTCCCCGTCCGGGAAGCCGGTGTTCCGCAGCTTGGCGGGCTTGATGACGTTGCGGGTGATGTACTGCTCGGCTCCGATGCCGCTCACCGCCTCCAAGAGCTCGCCGAGCAGCAGGTAGTTGGTGTTCGAGTACACCCCTTTGGGTGCCCCCGGTTCGCCGGCGGGAGGCGCGTCGACGCCCATGGCGATCAGCTCTGCTCGGCTGAACTGCCGGAACCGGTTGTCGTCGAGGCTCCTGGTGGATCCGGCTGCGGGGAACGTCTGGAGGGACGGGAACGCGTAGGGAAGGTAGTCGGGCAGGCCGCTGGTGTGGTTGAGAAGCATCCGCACCGTGATCCTGTCGCCGCGCACTCCGGGCACGAGCCGCGGCAGGTAGCGGCCGATGGGTGCGTCGAGGCCGACCGCGCCCCGCTCGACCTGCTGCATGACCGCAACGGCGGTGAAGGTCTTGGTGATGCTGCCGATGCGGTGCCGCTGGGTCGGTGTGGCCCGCCGGCCCGTTCGTAGGTCGGCGACCCCGGAGGCGCCGCGCCACGTGTCACGACCTTCGCGTACCTCAGCGAAGACGCCTGGTACTCCGGCGCGGTGGATCGCGTCCAGGGCGGACTGCAACTCGCAGGCACGGGAGCGGGTCGTCGCGGACGCCGGGGTCCCCATCACGGCCATGCCGATGCCGAACGCGGCGCCACCGACAAGCCCTCTTCGGGTGATGTTCATCGCGCTGGTCCCTTCCCGACCGATGCTGGCTGCACCTAACTTGGTTGCGCGTCGGAGCGGGTACCGCGCAACCGAAGCGACTTCTCGAACATGTTCCGAAAGATAGCACGACATGCGCGCCCGCCAAACCGGAGGACAACTTCAGAGTCAGCCAGCGATGTGTGCTGCCCCTGTCGATGACGCGACCCGCCCCCGTTTCGCGGACCTGAACCGCGGAGGATGATGGGCTCATGCCCCGATCCCACGGTCGCACTGGCCGGCCGCCACTGACCTCCCGTGCGGAGATCCTGGAGGCCGCCAGGAAGATCATCGACCGGGATGGCTGGGAGAGGCTCACGGTGCGCCGGCTGGCTGCTGAGCTCGGGATCGGGCCGACGACCCTGTACCACCACGTGCGCGACCGCGAGGATCTGCTGATCCAGCTGCTCAACGAACATGCCCAGCAGACGCTGCGCCGCGACCTGCCCAGCGATCCGCGAGATTGCATCGTCGCATCGGCCATCGCCATCCACGACTCGCTCGCCGCCTGGCCTTGGGCTGCCGAAGTCCTCACCGCCGACGGCTTCCTGCGCCGCCTCGGCCAGCCGGCGTTGGAGATGGTCGAGGCCATCGTCGGCGCGGCCGCCGAAGCTGGGTGCACGTCCGAGCAAGCCGTCCACCTCTTTCGCGGTATCTGGTATTACACCGTCGGCGAGATCCTGGTTCGCGCACACTCCGACAGTCGGCGCGCGGGCGACGCCCATGACGCCCCCGACGACGCCTTCTTCGACCGCGCCGACCTGTCCCGGCTGCCGCACCTGGCCGGTATCGGCAACCGATGGCCCGCCCTCGCCGCACAGGACACGTACGCCGCGGCGCTTGGGGCCTTCGTCGACGGACTGCTCGCCCACGCCGGGGCGGTGCCTCGCATCGAACCTCGCATTTGACGTCGTCCAGCGCGACGCGTGGCCAAGCGCACTCTCCGCCGCGCGGCCGACATGTTCCCGTACCTTCCCCAGCGGCCGGGCCACAACAAACGGCTACGCGCCGCGCTGCCGCTGATCAAGAAGGTGATCCGGGACCGGATATCGGAACTACTCGGCTAGCGACGGTGCGGTCGAGGAGTGCGCTGGCGCTCCCGCTGAGGGCCAGGGTTCTCCCCGTGGCCGGCCATATACCTCCGGAAGGGCCGAGCGCCCACCGACCTATGCGTTGGGTGGTTTCGCCGATCCGCATGGGTCGCCCGGCTGCCGGACCGCAGGTGTGCTGCGGTCCGGCAGCCGGGAGGGCGCCTGGCATCAGTGATTCGCGGTGAGGGTGCCGGCGAGGCTGCCGTGGATGGCGGCGCTGGGCTTGTTCAGTTCGATGATCTCGACGGTCTTGCCGCGGGCCGCGTACTTGGTGGTGACGGCGTCGAGGGCGGCGACGGAGGAGGCGTCCCAGACGTGGGCGCGACTCATGTCGATGATCACCTTCTCGGGGTCACCCGCGTAGTCGAACTGGTAGACTAGGTCGTTGCTGGAGGCGAAGAAGAGTTCGCCGTGTACGGAGTAGATGCGGGTGCCGCCGTCAGGGTCGAGCACGCTGGTGACCTCGACGAGGTGGGCGACCCGACGGGCGAAGATCACCATGGCGGTGAGCACCCCGGCGACGACGCCGATGGCGAGGTTGTGGGTGGCCAGGGTGGTGGCGACGGTGGTGACCATGACCAGGGTCTCACCCAGTGGCATGCGCTTGAGCGTGGCGGGGGCGACCGAGTGCCAGTCGAAGGTGGAGACCGCAACGATGATCATCACGGCGACGAGAGCGGCCATCGGGATGGTCGCGACCACGTCGCCGAGCGCCACGACCAGGATGAGCAGGAACACGCCGGACAGGAAGGTCGACAGGCGGGTGCGGGCGCCGGATGCCTTCACGTTGATCATCGTTTGGCCGATCATGGCGCAGCCGCCCATGCCGCCGAAGAAGCCGGTGACGATGTTCGCCACGCCCTGGCCCCAGGATTCGCGGGTCTTGTTGGAGTGGGTGTCGGTGATGTCGTCGACCAACTTGGCGGTCATCAGCGACTCCATCAGCCCGACCAGCGCGACACCGAAGGCGTAGGGGGCGATCAGCGCCAGGGTCTCCATCGTCCACGGGATCTGCGGCAGGCCGAGAGTGGGCAGACTCTTCGGCAGTTCACCCTGGTCGCCGACGGTCGGCACGGTCACGGCGGCGGCCACCGTGATCACCGTGAGGACGATGATCGCGACGAGCGGGGCCGGGACGGCGCGGGTGAGGCGGGGCAGCCCGACGATGATCACCAGGGCGAGGGCGACGAGCGGATAGACCAGCCACGGCACCCCGAGCAGGTACGGCACCTGCGCGGCGAAGATCAGGATGGCCAGGGCGTTGACGAAGCCGACCATCACGCTACGTGGAACGAACCGCATCAGCCTCGCCACCCCGAGGGCGGCCAGCAGCACCTGGATCGCCCCGCCCAGGATCACCGCGGCGACCAGGTGATCCAGACCGTGATCGCGGGCCAGTGGTGCGACGACCAGGGCGATCGCGCCGGTCGCCGCGCTGATCATCGCCGGCCGGCCACCACAGATCGAGATGGCCACGGCCATGGTGAACGAGGCGAACAACCCGACCCGCGGATCCACCCCGGCCAGGATGGAGAAGCTGATCGCCTCCGGGATCAACGCCAAGGCGACGACCAGGCCGGCGAGGACCTCGGTCCGGAACACCTTCGGCGAGAGCCAGGACGGACGGGACAGACGCGGTCGGACGACCGGGGACAGCAACGAAGACATACGGCCTTTTCACTCAGGGTGTGCACGCGGGGCGCACACACGATGCCGCACCCATTGGGGCAACGGCGCATTACCCCAATCGGTACGGATCAGAGATGTTCCGGACGGACCCGAGCATCGTCGCCCGGAAGAAGACCGCGAGGGGCCGTAGCCGCACCTCGACGACCCGCACGGACTCTACCGTCTGGGGAGGTCAGAGTTCCGTCACGGTGATGATCATCACGCACGAGGTGGGAGGCTGCCAGGCAGCCGGTCCGCTTTCGGGGTTGCCGTTGCCGTTGCCGGCTGACGAAGGCGTGATGCGAGGTGAGTCCCTGGAGGAAAGCTGGCCCTGGAAGGGAGGGTCAGTCGGTCCGCTGTGCCGGCGCCGGGCGCGAGTTGGCGCTCTCCGCGCCCGCCGAGGCGCCGGCGCCGTCGGCGACCTCCACCCCGTCCTCCCGCGCCGTGCGCGCCGCTCGCCCCGCGCCGTCGACGAACGACTCGCCGTCGGTCGGCGGCAACTGTGCCGAGCCTGCGCCGGCCGGTTCGAGGTCCGCCCGTACCCGAGGGCGGGCCGAGGGCTGCTGTTGCTGGACCCAGGCGACCAGCTTCTCCCGGACGAGGCAGCGCAGATCCCAGAGGGCGGAGCTGTTCGCGGCGCTGACCAGCGGCCGTACCCTGATCATGCCTCCGGTGGCGTCGGTGACCTGGAGGACGCAGACCCGCCCGTCCCAGAGCCGGTCCGCCTCGCCCTCCAGGATCCGGCGCATCTCCCGGCGCATCTCCTCGACCGGCAGCGACCAGTCCAGGTCGATTTCCACCGTGCCCAGCACGGAGGCGCCGGTACGGGTCCAGTTCTGGAACGGCGTCGAGGTGAAGTAGGACGACGGGAGGATGAGCCGACGCTCGTCCCAGATCCTGACGACCACGTAGCCGAGGGTCATCTCCTCGACCCGGCCCCACTCGCCCTCCACCACGACGACGTCGTCGAGCCGAAGCGCGTTGCCGAAGGCGAGTTGCAGGCCGGCCAGAACGTTGCCGAGCATGCTCTGCGCGGCGAGCGCGGCGACGATCCCGGCCAGACCGGCGGAGGCCAGCACGCTGGCTCCGACCGCCCGCGCCTGCGGAAACGTCACCAGCATCGCCCCGATGGTGAGCACCGCGATGACGGCGACGGCCACCCGCCGGATCACGGTGATCTGGGTGTGCACCCGCCGTGCGGAGAGGTTGTCCCGGACGTCCATCCGGAACGTCCGCAGCGCCGTGTCGGCGGCGACGTCGGTCAGCGCGGCGATCAGCCAGCCGACGGAGGCGATCACGGCGAGCAGGATTCCCCGGAAGAACGGCTCGTGCCAGCCGTTGCTGGTGGCGGCCGGCACGGCCAGCCAGATCGCCGCGAGGGCGGCGATCACCGATGCCGGTGGATAGGCACGCCGGGCCAGCTCGGCGAGGAGGATCGAGCGGCGGCCAAGGTAGCGCAGTATCCGGTAGGCCACCGTCATGAGGAGGACGGCGCCGGCAGCCGCGCCGGCGATGATCCCGAGGCTGATCAGGTTGTCGCGCAAACCGGGCTTCCCTCCGTCGAACCAGACCGCCGCCGCCCGCTGCCGGCGGCGTCGCCCCTCGGGACCGGCGTCTGGGGCTGTCCGGTGGATGTTCTGGTACGCCGGACATTGTCCAGCCGGCGTCAAGGCTGCCGACCGGCAGACCCTGTCCGCGCCCATGTGATGGCGCCCAGGACCGGCCTCCGTGATCTCTCAGGTCTCATGATGTCGAACTGGTGCACAACATCGATGCCCGTCGCGTTCCGCTGACCCGTAGCCTGATGGCCGTGTCCTTTGACCGACAACCGGTGCTCACCGGCAGCCTCGTCCGTCTCCGGCCGCTCACCGCCGACGACCTGTCCGGTCTGCAACTGGCGGCATCCGATCCGCTGATCTGGGCGCAGCACCCGGACCGGCAGCGCCACACCCCGCAGGCGTTCCGCCGCTTCTTCGACGACGCGCTCGGTTCCGGCGGCGCGCTGATCGCCGAGGACACATCCGACGGCGAGATCATGGGCGCGTCCCGATATCACGGGTACGACCCCGAGGCCAGCGAGATCGAGATCGGTTGGACGTTCCTCGCTCGGAAGTACTGGGGTGGAGCCGTCAACGGCGAGATGAAGCGACTTATGCTGCGCCACGCGTTTCGCCAGGTCGACTCGGTGATCTTCCTGGTCGCTCCGGAGAACGCCCGCTCCCGGAGCGCTGTCGAAAAGATCGGTGCGGTCCCGGACGGTCGTCGCTTGGACGGCGGTGGCCGGGACTGCCTGCTCTACCGAGTGACGGCGGCGGCATGGAAGGCCGCTCATCGGGACGTATAGAGATACTCCCGCTCGATCTCGCGGATCCGGGCGTAGTCGTTGATGATCTGCTGTCGATCCGGTGAGATGAGATAGACGAAGCCCGGTGAGGTCACCACGTCGATCGTCCGTGGGATCTGGTGTCCCGCCGGGAACGCCAGCACGTCGTGCGCATACGACGGCAGGGCGCGGATCTCGGCCAGCGAATCGTCGGGCGGCACCCGTCCCCACGGGTACGGATTGATGAGGGAAACGTGACGGGGGCGCTCGATGATCCGGTACGCGATCTCGTCGAGCGTGGCGAAGGCCGGGGGATCGGTGAGGGAGAGCGCCAGCAGATCCACCTGGCTCGTGCCCAGACAGCGCATGTTGATGTGCGGAACCTGGCCACCGCCGAGCCGGGCACCACACTCCACCAGCACGGGACCGCGCTCGGTGAACATGATCTCGCTGTGCCCGGCGCCGTTCCGGATCTCCAGGGCGTCGAGCACCTCCCGGGTGTAGCGGCCCAGCCGGAGGGCGATCGGGTCGTCCGGCGCAATGGGTTCGTGGTGGTCGAAGACGATGTGCCCGTCGTGGAGGTGACGCTTGTAGTACCGCCAGATCTCGCCCATCCGATGTACGCCGTCTCGGCTGACCGAATTGACGAAGTATTCGTCGCCGGCGAGAAACTCCTGCGCGAGTACGAGGGAGTTGGCCCGGCCGTAGCGGTCCCGTGCCGACATGATCTTCTCGGCGGCAGCTCGTATCTCCTCCGCCGACGCGCATGACACGACGTTGTCCGTACCCGCGCTCGCCACCGGCTTCAGCACGACGGGCCACCCCACGGACGACTCTGCCCACTGCACTATCTCGCCCGGGACGCTCGAGACGATGGTCGCCGCGTGTGCGACGTTCGCCTCCCGGAGCGCCTCGACCATCTCGAACTTGTTGCGCCGGGCGCGCGGCCGCGACATGCCGTTGCCCGGTGTCCCCAGTGCCGCATTGAGCTCGTCGGCCAGCTCGACCCCGGACTCCGCGCCAGCGACCACGGCGCTGGCCGACAGTCGTTGAAGTGCCGCGACGGTTGTCCGGAGATCGCCGTCGTGCCGGACTGACGCCACGAATCCCGACGCACGCAGGGTCAGGTGAACGTCCGGCATCCCGGAATCCACGTGAATGCACTGGGCGCCGCGGGCGCGCAGTGCGTCCGGCAGGTAACCACCGGTGGAATGGGCGTCGACCACGGCGATCCGGGGTGCTCCCGCCCCCGTACCAGCTGCCCGCTGCCGGGCCAGCGTGCCGAGCGCGACGAACGCGGTCATAGCGAGGATCACCGAGATCGACAGCGCGGAAGCTCGCAGCCTTCCGTCCAGCGTCTGCAACGCGAGCGTGAATCCCGGCCCCAGACATATCAGCAGCGAGACGGTGATCGGCTCGGCGTGACGCACGCCGATCTGCAGCAGGTAGAGCGGGACGATCACGGAGATCACGGCGAGCAGCAGCCCGGGGCCGAGCGCGGCGCCGAGGTCGGGCAATGAAGTGGCGGAGACCAGTACCCATGCCCCCGCCATGGTCACGGGAAAACGAACCGCCATGACCGCGGTCGGGCTCAGACCCTTGTCACTCAGTCGTTTGGAGAAGACGATGTTGCCTGCGGAAGCGAGTCCGGACGCGACCGCGAGCGTCATGCCGAGCGCGGCGTCCGCGTACCCGATCTCACCGACCGCGCTACGGCCCGAGAGTGACCCCCAACCAAGGACCACCAGCGATGCGAGAATGCCGACGGATGCGGCGAGCTCACCCGCCATCACCCGGCTGCCCCGCCGCATCAGGGGCCCGGCCAGGGCGATGACCACGGGGCTGACGGCGAGGCTGACCACGTTCACGATCGCCGGCTCGATGTACTGCAGTGAGAACAGCACGGTCAGCCAGGCAACGGCGGTGGTGACGTTGATGGCCAGCACGTCGCGGCCCTGGTCGACGAACGGCCGCAGCGCGGCGAGCCCGTGCCGTGCCAGACCGATCCCGGTGAAGAGAACGCAGGCCAGCGAGAACGAGATCGCGGCAACGCCGGCTGGCGACAGCGACTGGAACACGCTGCCGGCATAGACGTTCACCACGGCCGTCAGGAAGGCGAAGACGACGACCGCCGACACCCCGCGGGCGTTCACGCGGCGCTGCCCGCGACGCGCCGGGTGGCCTCGTGGAGGATCTCCAGGCCCTCGACGAGATCGGACTCCTGGATCAGCAGCGACGGCAGGAGCTTCACGACCTCGTCGGATGCCCCTGCTGTCTCCACCAGGAGACCCAGGTCGAAAGCCTGCCGACTCACCTCCGTCGCGACGCCGGGACGGCCGAACTCAACGCCCCAGAAGAGACCGCGACCGCGGTAGGTGACACCGAGATGGGGAAAGGCCTGTGCGAGATCCCGGAGCCGGACGGCGACCGGCTCCTCCTTCTCCGCCGTAGCCCGCGCCAGTTCGTCGTTGCTCCAGTACCGCTCCAGCGCCTCGGTCGCGGTGACGAACGCCGGTCCGCTGCCGCGGAAGGTCCCGTTGTGCTCGCCGGGCCGCCACACGTCCAGCTCTCGTCGGAAGAGCGTGACCGCCATCGGCAGCCCGAATCCGCTCAGCGACTTCGACAGGCAGACGATGTCCGGCAGGATGCCGCTGGGTTCGAAGCTGAAGAAGGGGCCGGTGCGACCGCATCCGGCTTGTATGTCGTCGACGATGAGCAGGACGCCGAACCGGGCGCAGATCTCGGCAAGCCGTTGCAGCCACGAAGGGCTGGCGACGTTGACGCCGCCCTCGCCCTGGACGGTCTCGACGATCACCGCCGCAGGGAGCTCGACGCCACTACCAGCGCAGCCGATCAGGTCCTCCAGGAGGTCGAGACCGCAGACGCCGTGTCCACCGAACCTCTCGTAGGGCAGTCGCAGTACGTGTTCGAGCGGCACTCCGGCGGCGGCACGCTTGTCCGCGTTTGCGGTGGCAGCCAGTGCACCCAGGCTCATCCCGTGGAAGGACCTGGTGAAGGCGACGACCGTGCGCCGGCCGGTCACCTTGCGGGCGAGCTTGAGTGCGGCCTCGACCGAGTTCGCCCCCGTCGGGCCGGTGAACTGGACCTTGTAGTCGAGCCTTCGCGGAACGAGCAGCCGCTCGCGTAGCGTGTGCAGGAAAGTCGCCTTCGCTTCGGTCATGACGTCGAGGCCGTGCACGATACCGTCGTCGTTGAGATAGTCGATCAACCGCCTGCGCAGGTGTCGGTTGGAATGGCCGTAGTTGAGCGCCCCCGCGCCCATGAAGAAGTCGAGGTAGGAACGGCCGTCCGAATCGACGATGCGGTCCCCGACCGCCCGGACGAACGTGGCCGTCCACGTCCGGCAGTAGCTGCGCACTTCTGACTCGAGGTTCTCCAGATCCGTTGCCGGTCGGTCGACCGTGCGTGCCTGGGTCATTGTGCCGCCCCCCGTGGATGTGTCTCAGCTGACGTAGGTGAGGTAGGACTTGTAGAGCGGGAACACGTACTGCGACGGGATTCCGATGCCGACCCCCGCGAACGACAGCGCGTTGTAGTAGCCGTTCTTGAGTGGCGCTCCCCGCAGGACGCTAGCCATTCCCGACAGGGCGCTGGCAGCGGTGTGCCAGTCGATGTTGAAGGAGATCGTCATCGACAGGTTGCGGACGTGATGTAGCGTGCCCGGCGGCATGTAGAGCATCTCGCCGGGTTCGAGAACGACGGTGACCGGTGTGGTGGCGGTCGACCTGGGGAATTTCTGGTAGTCGGGCGCCGTGGGGTCGAAGCGTGCCCACCGCCAACCATAGGTGTAACAGATCTTGCGCTGGCCGGCCGGGATCAGAGTGAACTGTTTGCGGCCGGCGATGTGGAAGAACAGGTTGTTGGTCAGCAGCGTGTCGAAGTGCAGCGGCGTGACGCTGCCGGTCGGTCCCATGAAGTACTGGACGTACTCCGGCCAGTTGCGCCTGTACCAGCTGGGAAGGAGGTCCGACGGGAAGGGCTGCACGTCTCGCACCAGGTCCGGGAAGGACCGGAACAGGGGAACGTCGTGCAGGTAGCCCGGCATCTCGACCGGCTCGCCGCCCTCAAGCCCGGCCTCGTAGGCCTCGAGCGCTTCCGTGTATCCAGCGAGCGTGACCTGCTCTCGCCTGCCTTCGGCGACGTTGCCCTTCTTGACACCCAACGGCGCCGGAGAGGTGTGCTGGCGGAAGTAGTCGACGCCCCAGTCGAGCGCCCGCCACTGCGACATCATGCCGCGCACGACGACCGGCCGTCCCTTTGTGACGTACTCCCCGTAGAAGTCTCGTCGGCTGATCCCGTCGACCCGTTCCACAGCGGTCCACTCAGTCATCGCTCGGCCGCCCTTCGCCCACCTCGGGTTCCTCGTCCAGTAAGCCCTGCGCCGCCATCCATTCGTCGTCGTACGCCTTTGTGACGTAGCGGCTGCCGCTGTCCGGAAGGATGACGACAACCGTTTGCCCGGACAGGTGCGCTCCGGCTCCCCGGATCCAGCGGGAGGCACCGACCACCGCCGCGCCTGACGAGACGCCGGCGTAGATTCCCTCTCGCCTGAGGAGGCTTCGCGTCATCAGGAAGGACTCGCGGTCACCTACCCGCACCACGTCGTCGATGAGCCCGAAGTCGATGTTCGACGGGATGCAGTCCTTGCCGATGCCCTCGATGAGATAGGGCGCCGGTGTGCCCATCACGCCTGTGCGGTACGCCTCATGAAGGACCGAACCATAGGGATCCACACCGATGACCCTGATGTCCGGCCTGTACTCCTTGAGGGCCCTTCCGGTGCCGCACAGCGTCCCGCCGGTGCCGAGCCCGGCTACCAGGACGTCCACCTGCGGCAGCTGACGGATGATCTCGGGCCCGGTGTGCCGGTAATGGTATTCCCGGTTCGCCAGGTTGTTGTACTGGTCGATGTAGACCGAGCCAGGCCTGGCCGCGGCGATCCGGCGCGCCTCGTTGCAGTAGTTGCGTGGATCCGACGGGGGGACCGTCGGTGTGACGACCACGCGTGCGCCGAGTGAACGCAGCACCTTGATCTTCACCTCGGACATCTTGTCCGGGACGGTGAAGACGCATTCGTAGCCCTTCACGGCGGCAGCCATGGCCAGGCCGATTCCGGTGTTGCCCCCGGTCCCCTCCACGACCAACCCGCCGGGCCGGAGCACACCGCGCCGCTCGGCGTCCTCCAGCAGCCAGGCGCCGATTCGGTCCTTGATGGAACCGCCGGGATTCATGAACTCAAGTTTTGCGAACACCCGCGCGCCGACACCCTCGACTACGCGGTTGAGGCGCACGATGGGGGTATTGCCGATTGCCCCGAGTATGTTGTCGTGCACCTCGACGGGAGTGTTGGGCGGACGGGCTGCTGTTTGCGTCATTCTTTGCTCTCCCGGGTCTCCTGTGGCTTCGCGGGGCGGCGTTGACCAGTCTGGGCAACGTCCTCGGCGAAACGGGTGACCGCACGCTCCTGCCGGGCATGGAGGCGGTTCAGCAGGCCTCGATACGCGCCGAGGCGGTCCCCGAACACCTTGTCCTGTGAAAACTTGAAGGTGGCATCCATGGAATCGACGACGAGCCGGAAGAACGTGATGCGGGCCAGCAGGCCGTCGAGGACGTGTGCCTCTGGGTCGAACCGGTATGTCGTGCCATGCCCGCTCTCCAGCACCTCGATCATTAGTGCGAGGTGCTGGAGCTTGACATCGGGCTCGTCGATCAGCGTGCTCACTCCGACTACCTGTGCGACTGCGTAGTTCCAGGTAGGGAACTGCTCCGTCACGTAGTCCGCAGGGGAGATGTAACCGTTCGGCCCGTGGAAGATGGCGCGTACGCGTCCACCGTCGAGAATCGGATGGAAGGGGTTGCTCTTGTCGAGGTGCCCGAGAAGCGCCGGCCGAGCGTCATGGTGCGGGTCGATGATCACCGGAAGGAACGTGACACTGCGGTCTGCGCGGTCCTCGGGCAGGAGCGTTGCCAGGGGGAACTGGTCGATCAGGTGAAGCACCTGGTCCGGATCACTGCTGCGGTATCCGTCGGTCAGATACGGATAGGATCGGCTAGGCATCGCCACTACCCGGGCGCACGGCCGGGACTCGGTCGAAGGTGAAAGCGTACGGCGTGGGGCCATGCTCCTGCAGGTGCCGCAACCGCGCCTTGGCCTCGTCCAATGTGGGAAACCCGGACTCGTCGACCCACCAGAGGACGTAGCTGCGCTCGGGTATCACCTCGAACCATTCACGGCGTCGGCGGAGCACGTTCGCGTGAGCTGACCGGTACACGAACTCCTTGAGCTGCTCGACAGTGCGCCAGACCGATAGATTGAAGATGATCGTCGGGTCGTCGAAGGCCCGGATGGCGGTGGCGTTGCCGCTTTCGTCGTGCAACCGCCAGACGAACCCGTCCCAGTCGTCGGCGGCCCCGTTGACCGGATCCAGGCTGGCCATGAAGTCACTCATGACCGGGTGGTCGAGTTGATAGCGTTCCTTCGAGATGTTGAACTGCGCTACAAACATGAGGAACTCCGGTCAGAGGTCGGTGAGTGCGCGCCCGCTCACCGCGGCGGTCAGGGTGCGGTGGATGTCGAACGCCCGGTACGACAGCAGGCTGAACGAGCCGGCGTCGCCAAGTCCATGGGTCGACTCGCAGAGACCGTTGAGGAAGACCGGCGGTGCGTCGGCGTCAGCCGCAGTGGGAACGAGCTGGTAGTCACGAGTGACCCGCAAGGTTCCGTCGGGATTCTTCTCGTAGCGACCGTACAGGTCACGCATCAACGGATGAGAAACTTCCTCGTGCTCACCGACACCGAAGTTGCGGAATCCGGTGGCGAGCACCACGGCGTCCACGTCGAGTGCGTCGGCGTCGCCGGTGTGCCGGTCCAGCAGCTGTATCCGGATCTGGTCACCATGCCAGGCGGCCTCCAGCACGTCGGTGTTGTTCCGCACGGAGATCGATTCGTCGCCACGGACCGCCTGCTCGTACCGGAGGAAGTACAGGTGCTTCAGAACGTCGTGGTCGACCGAGCTGTAGTTGCTTCTCCGTACCTGCTCGGTAAGGGCCTTCTTCGACTCCGGAGACGCCTGGTAGAAGTAGTCCGTGTGGCTGGGGAAGAGTAGATCCTCGGTGAAAGGGCTGGTGTCTTTCAGCACATAGCTGAAGGCTCGAAACACGCTGTTGATCCTGGTGTCGGGGAACGTTGCGTGGAGGTCAAGGAGGATTTCGACGGCACTTTGACTCGCGCCGATCACCGCCACGCTCGCCGGCTTCTTGTCCTTTCGCCACCCGTCACGTCGCTGCACGTATTCCGTGAAATGAAATATCCGATCTCCGAGGAGCTTCGCGAACGGTTCCGGAATGTTCGCCGACCGTCCCGGTGCGAAGGATAGCGCCCGCCCGAGGATGTCGCCGGATTCAGTGCTGACGCGGACCAGGCGGCGCCCGGTGGCGGGGTCCCGTAGCCTGCCCAGCGCGATAGAGGTCGCCTGCGTGTTGTAGGAGACCTGGCTGGCGAAGTGGTCTGCCACCCAGGACACGTAGCGGGCGTAATCTGATCGGGGCGGATAGGGAGAGTCGAGGTTGAGGAAGTGGAACAGCCGATTGTTGGCCTTCAGATAGCTGAGGAACCCGAAAGGACTGCAGGGATTCTTGGGAGTGATGAAATCGCGCAGCGGGTTGTGCTGGATGTCGGTGCCGTCCATCAGCATTCCCGGTTGCCACGCAGGCCCGGAGTTTGCCTCCAGAAAATGCATCGACTCCGTGCCGCCAGCCTCGGCATGCGCAACAGCGAGCGCAATATTCGCTGGGCCGAATCCAATGCCGACAACGTCGAAGATCGGAATGCCGTCGACCGTCGCGGTCACCTGATCGTGGACATGATCCACCGTTACTTCCCCCGTGATCCACTCGACGGCATGCGGGCCGTCTAGCCGCCCATCCTGGCGGACATCGATCAATGTAAGGGGGGACGTAGATCATATCAAGGGAGTTTCATCAGATCGGGGCGCCAGTAGCTGCTTGACATATCATCATGGCGCATGTAAAGGCGGGACTTTTATTGATCTTGTTTGGGAGCGATTGCTATCGTGCATCGCCGTGTCTCGTTCTATTGTGATCATTGGTGCCGGCATTGTCGGTACGGCGGTCGCTGAGCAGCTCAGTCTCAGTGGCGACTGCTCCGTGACCGTCGTCGATCGGGCGGGTGCAGGTCGGCTGCCCGGCTCCACCGGCCACGCCCCGGGATTTGTCGGCATGATCGCCGACCATCCGATCATGATCGAGCTGGCTCGTGACACCATCCGCTTGTATCGACGGCTCGACCGAGGCGGTCGCTCGGCGTTCCGTAGCACCGGTGCCGTCGAAATCGCATGGACGGCGGAGGGGTGCCGTGGGCTCCTGCGTCGGCTGGAGCAAGCGAACTCCGCAGATATTCCCGCGCGCCTCTGCGCGCCGGATGAGGCTGCCCGGCTGGCTCCGCGGATGGTGGACGGTGCACGGGCACGACTCGGTCTGCACCTGCCGCTGGACGGCGCCGCCGACGCCACGTACATCACCGCCGAACTGAGGGCACGTGCGCGGGCCGCCGGCGCGCGGTTCGTGGCCAACGCTGACGTGACGGGCATGCGGACGCGCGGTGATCGCATCACGGGCGTTCACACGCCGACGGAGACGTTCCCGGCCGACGACGTCGTCATCGCCGGTGGCATCTGGGGTCCTCGGATCTCCGCGCTGGCCGGCGTGCGGCTCCCTCTGGTCCCCGTGGTCCATCCGTACGTCTACGCGTCCGCCCACACCGCGACGCACCGAGCCGCTCCGCTGGTCCGCTGGCCAGATCTGGGCAGCTACGCCCGCGACCACGGCGATCGAGACGGGCTCGGCACGTCCGGCCACGATCCGGTGCCGGCGCCGGAACTCACGTGGACCGCAGAGGTGCCCTGGTCGAGTACCCCAATGGACCAGGCGATCGCCGCCGCGTTGCAGGCGTTCCCCGATGCCCAGCGCTGGTCCCCGGAGCGGCGTGTCGCCGGGGTCCTCTCCATCACACCCGACAAGATGCCGCTCGTCGGTCGAGCCGGACCGGACGGTCTCTGGGTGGCCGAGGCGATCTGGGTGACCCATGCCGCGGGAGCCGCCCGCGTGCTCGCCGCCATGATGCACGACGAGCAGGGTCTGAAAGCGGTGACCAGCGCCCTGGACCCGGCCCGGTTCGCCCACCTCACCGCCGAGGACTGTGATGCGGCTGCGCTGGGCAGGTACCGCACTGGAGTGGCGTCGAGACCGTCCATCTGACTGAACCTTCTTCAGCCTGAACCGCGCGGCGCTCACAGACCGCGTCCGACCTTGCGCTCAGACGGACCGCAGGGGGAGGTTGAAAAAGGTTCAATGGTGACGGCCATAGACAGGGAACTGGAGGCGCGCGCAATGGGTATCAGGACGACGCCGGAAGAACAGCTTGAAGTGTTCGGTGCCCGGTTGTACGACACCATCGGATCCGCCTACCCGGCGACGCGGCGCACCGAACCACGGATCGCCGCGCGCATCTGGGATGCGCTGGGAGACGCCCGATCGGTGCTGAACGTCGGGGCCGGTACCGGCTCCTACGAACCCCCCGACCGCGACGTCACGGCGGTGGAACCGTCGGCGGTCATGCGGGCGCAGCGTCCCGCGGACGCGGCGCCCTGCGTGGCGGCGGCCGCGCAGAGTCTGCCGTTCGAGGACCAGTCCTTCGACGCCGCGATGGCCGTCAGCACCGTCCATCACTGGCCGGATCCGGTCGCCGGGCTGCGCGAGATGCGGCGTGTGGCCCGCCGGGTGGTGGTGTTCACCTACGACGCCGATGACACCGGCTGGCGTCAGCGGTTCTGGCTCACCCGCGACTACCTGCCCGAGTTCGCAGACCTCCTCGTCGGCTGGCCCTCCCTGGCCGACCTGACCCACGCGATCGGTGGACGTGCGGAGCCGGTGCCGGTCCCCTGGGACTGCGCTGACGGCTTCTTCGAAGCGTACTGGCGCCGGCCCGAGGCGTACCTGGACGAGCATGTCCGGCGCGCGGTTTCGGTATGGACCAGGGTCGGACCGCAGGCTGAGCAACGGGCAGTCAGCACTCTCCGCGAAGACCTCTCCTCCGGCCGGTGGGCCGAGCGCAACCGCGACCTCCTCGCCCTCGACACGGCAGAGCTCGGCCTTCGCCTGCTCGTCGCCTGAACCGCCCTGCGGCATTCCGGCCGCCGGCCGCAGGTCGGCCAGTCGAGGTGGTGGGCCCGGCGTCGGAGATATCGCCGTTCGACCTGGTTCTGGGTCAGCGCGGCTGCTTCGCGGTACTGCGCTGCCGCGCCGGCTGGGTCACCGGCGCACGCGGCCGGCTGTTCCTCGGGCCGCAGGGTGGGATTCCGCGACGAAGGCACTTCAACCGGGCCTGGCACAAGGCCCCACTGCTCCTGGACGCCGTGCTGTTCACCTTGCCCGATCGCTCCGGCGGGTAAGATCGCCCAGGTGGACGTCGTCGACGACCGTCCGATGTCGACCCGCTCAACCCCTGGGTTCGGCTTCGAACTCGGCGGCGATCCGGCCGGCCATGGCGGTGCGCGAATGTACGCCCAGCTTGGCGAAGACGCGTGACAGGTGCGACTCGACCGTGCGGCGACTGAGGAAGAGGCGGGACGCGATCTCCTGGTTGGTCAGCCCGGTCCGTACCAGTTCGGCTATCTCGCGCTCGCGCGCCGAGAGTGCCACCCGGGGCGGGGCTTCGGCCCGATGCCGGTCGAGCACCGACAGGAGCCAGGTCGCGCCGTACGCCTCGTAGCCGTCCCGCGCGCGCCGCAGGGCCTCCCGGGCAGTGCCGGGCCGGCCACCCCGGAGGTGTGCGATGCCGGCCAGGTGCCGCGCAAGTGCCGCCTCGACGGGTGCCTCGGCGGTGGCGAGCCGGTCGGCGGCCTGGTCGGCCAGCGCGGCGGCCTCGTCGAAGCGACGGGCCAGAGTCGCCACGTACGCGCGAGCACAGGTCGCCCAGCCGACTTCATAGCGGAGGCCCGCGGCGTCGGCCAGCGCTCCAGCCCGGCTGGCAAACCGTCCAGCGCCGCCGATGTCACCCGACCGGGCCAGCGCGATGGCGCGCAGGGCGTCGCGCGGCACGGCGGTCGGCGGCCCGGTCGGCCACGACTCCGGCGGGCCGGAGACGATTTCCAGGCAGGGGCGGGTCCTACCGGCGGCCAGGTGTGCGATGGCGAGGTTGACCTGCGCGACGCGCCACCACATCCGGGAACGTGGTCGGCCGGTCGCGCGGAGGCGGTCGGCGGCGGCGATGGCGGCGGACGGTCCGGCTGTCCAGAGCAGCGGGCGCAGCGACACCGCCTCCGCCATGGCCCGCATCTCGACGCTGCCGATCCGACCGGCCGCGACCACGGCCTCCTCGGTCAGTTGGATGGCCGGCTCCAGGTGCCCGAGCCGGGTCTGCAACGCGGCCCGCACGATCAGCAGGTACGGCAGCGCACTGCTGTCCCGAGCGCTCTCCACGACCTCAGCCGCCCGGTCGAGTTCCCTGGCGGCCGCGTCGAGGTCGCCCAGTTGCATGTGGACCCACGCCAGTGGGCCGAACAGCTCGACGTGCGGGCGCAGCGTCGGGCCGGTCGCGACGTCGGCCAGCCTGGCCGCTGCGGCGGCATGGCGTCGAGCGGCGGCGACGTCGCCCTCCTGGAGGCAGCCGAAGGCCTGCAGCGCCCGGGCCGCGGCGGCGAGCGGCGGCCGATCGTCGCCGAACAGGGCGAGTGCACGCTCCGCGTGGCGCAGCGTCGCCTCGCCGTCCTCGCGGAGCGCCCCGATCGCGGCGAGTTCCACGTGCAGTTTCCCCCCGGCCGTCGCGGGCAGCCGCTTGCCGTCCAGTTCCGCGGTGAGCAGCGTCGCCGCCTCGTCTATGTCGCCACGCAGGCGGGCGACGACCGCGCGGAAGGCCGCCGCCTCGGTGCGTACGGGGTCGTCGGCGTGCGCCAGCTCGCGCAGTACCTCCCGGCTGCCCTCCAGATCGCCGCCGAGGCCGAGCGCGCGGGCGTACCGCAACAACACCGTCGGCCGCCGGTCACCGAGGCGGTCGGGATCCGGCAGCAGGCGTAGGGCCATGCCGAGCCAGCGGGCGGCCTGAGCGGGCGCGCTGTACGTGAAGGCCAGCCCCGCCTCGATCAGCACCTCGGCGGCGGCTGCGTCACCGGGCTGGGCCGAGCGCGCGATGTGGTGCGCCACCACCTGAAGCGAGCCGTGGCCCGCCCGTAGGTGTTCCGCCGCGCGGGCGTGCGCGGCGACCCGCCACGCCGGGCCGGCCAGTTCGTGCGCGGCGGCGCGTACCAGCGGGTGGCGGAACCGCATCTGGCCGCGATCGACGTCGATCAGCCCGCGCCGGTGCAGCTGGTCGGCGCCGGCGATGACCACCTCGGTCGGCAGTTCGGCCACGTACGCGACGAGGTCGATCGGCGCGTGGGAACCGGCGACCGCCGCCGCGTACGCGATGCGCCGCAGCCGTTCGTCGAGATCGGCGATGTCGGTGACCAGACCGGTGAGGATGTGGCTCTCCGAGGCGTCGAGGTCGTCCTCGTCCACCAGCGCGGCGAGTGTGTCGTCGCGGAGCCGGGACAGCGCCTGGACGTAGAGCGGATTCCCGCCGCTGGCGCGCACGATCAGTGCTCTGCGGCGACGCGGCACCTCCGGCAGGAGTGCGTCGACGTCTGCCGGCCCGAGGTGCGGCAGGCTGATCTGGGTAGCGGCCGGACCGACGTGCGCGATCGCGTCGACCACGCCGGACGGTGGCTGCTCGGTACGGAAGGCCACCGCCACCAGCGCCGGCCGCCGCGGTGGCTTGCGGATCAGGTACTCGGTCAGCTCCAGCGACGGGGAGTCCGCCCAGTGCAGGTCGTCGAGGAGCAACGCGACGCCGGGCGGGCGGGCACCGTCGAGCAGCCGTCGTACCCCGGAATAGATGCGCGCCCGGCCAACAGACGAGGCCGAGCCGGTGGCCGCGTGGCCGCTGACCGCCCGCGACACGGCGTCGCCCTCCTCGCCGACGTCCTGCCCGGACAGGAGTGGCTGGAGCGCCTCCGCGTACGTCGCGAAGGGCACATCCTGCTCGAACTCGGTGGCCTGGCCCGCGCAGACCAGCAGGCCGGCCGCTGCCGCCCGCTGCTCCAGCGCACGCAGCATGCGGGTCTTGCCGATGCCCGGCTCACCACCCAGCTTGACCACCGCGAACCCGCCGCCGGCCACCGCCGCCACGGCCCGGTCCAGCGCCGCGAGTTGGGCATCACGGCCGACGAGCGGCGCATCCGCGGCCACGGCGCCTCCCCAGACTCGCTGCTGGGCCAAGGATAGGCGGGGCTCGACAGATTCCGTAGTTTCACGGATACCCGCGCCCCCGCGGAGACGCGATCCTCTGGCGCAGGCGCCTGGCCGGAGGGCAGGCTCAGGCGCGGTCACACGGGCAGGAGACGCGGGATGCGTGACCACGCAGTGGCTGACCTTGGCGGCGCACCGAGGTCGAGATTCGGGAAGGCGCCTCCGACCGACCGCGTCGTGCTCGGTCCCGAAGCGCCGTCGTTGTCGGTCTGGGGCCTGTCTCCGGACGCGGATCTCATCTTCCGCTGCATGCTGATGTTCGGCTCGCAGACGGCCGGGCAGCTTGAGCGCGGCCTCGGCATGTCCCGGCACCGGGTCGCCCGCGGCCTCGACGAGCTGTTCTCGGCGGGCGCGGTCGACCATCGACCGGGCCGCCGGGCACTCCGCTGGACGCCGCTGGAGCCCAGCCGCGTGGTGCCGGCACTCCGCGAGCGGCGCCACTACGCCAGCGCCCGGGCCGCCCGCCGGTCCATGAGGCTGCCCGAGGTCCTGCGCGGCCCGGTGCCACTCGACGACGGCATGCGACACCTGCCGAGCCGGAAGCTGACCCGGGCCCGGCTGGCCGAGCTCGTCAGGACCGTACGGCACGAGCACCTGGCGATGCAGCCGGAGCGCTCGTACGAGGCCGAGTCGGCCCGCTCGGCGGTACCGATGGATCGCGCGTTGCTCAGTCGTGGCGTACGCGTGCGGGTGCTGGGCGCGTTGCCGGCGGACGCGGAGGACCCGCTGGTCGCGCACGGCCGGCAGGAGGACGACCTGCGGCCGGAGTACCGGCAGGCGACCGAGACACCGGTGAAGTTGATCGTGATGGACCGCCGCACGGCGTTGCTACCGGTCAGCCCGGAAGACCTGGACCACGGATACCTGGAGATCACCCAGGAGGCGGTGGTCGGCGCGCTGGTCGCGCTCTTTCATCGGCAGTGGGAGGCGTCCGTGACCCGGCAGGAGCGCCGGGCGCCGCGGCCAACGCTCGACGATCGGGAACGGGACCTGCTGAGGCTGCTCGCGCAGGGGCATACCGACGCGAGCGCCGCGCGGGCGATGCGGATCAGCCGGCGGACGGTGTCGAGCACGCTCCGTGCCCTGATGGACCGGCTGGGCGTCGGGAACCGCTTCCAACTCGGGCTCGCCGTAGGCGCCCAGAACCTGATCGAGCCACCGGGCACCGGGCCTGCGGAGATGGAGGGTGAACGATGAGGCGAATCTTGGTGAAGCGAATCATGGTGGCCGTGGCGGCACTGGCGCTTGCCGTGCCAGCGGCGGCGGCCGGCGCCAGCGGCACGATCACCGGCGAGGCCACCGGGAGGCCGTCCGTCCCGCCGCCCTCGCCGGCTGTCCTCGACCCGACGCCAGGCCAGGTCAGCCAGCCGCGCAAGGACCACTTCTGCGGCACCTGCGTCTAGTAGAGGGGCGACCGGCAATCCGGGCCGGTTGCGTGATTGGGCAATGTCGGTAACGGAAAGATCACGGCGACCCGCGCGCTGCCGCGCCGTTGCTTGCATGGGCGGCACCGGCTACGCGACCGCGCCTCGGGCCCTCCCCACGCTGCGCGGCACGGTAGGAGGAGGCAACGATGCGAAGAATCAGAGTGCGGGCGGCGAGACAGTTGCTGCGCGGCGTCGCCGCCGTCGCGCTGGCTCTGGCCATGACCCTGGCGGGCACCCCGACGCCCGCGAAGGCCAGTGACAGCAACGGCAGCTACTGGGTGTTCGTCGACATCCTGATCAGTGCCTACGAAAAGGGCAGCGACGGCCGGTACACCCCGGCCGAGATCAACGAGCTGATCCAGGAGGTGATCGGCGCTGTCAACGGGGCGAAGGCCGATGTGCTCGCGCGGCTCGACAGCGAGACCACCAACGAACTCCGCGGCAAGGCCGAGGCGGCCCTGACGAAAGCCGAGCTGCTGCGGGTGCCGTGGCTTGCCGGCCCGGCGATCAACAGCATGCACGACGCGGCGTACTCGGCGAAGGCACACCTGGGCACGGTCAAGGACTCGGACGCCGCGCTCAACGACGTCGGCAAAGCGATGATCGTACTGTTCACCGAGCTCAACGCCGCTTACCTCATGGTCGACGCCGACGAGGGTACGAACCTTGCGCAGGCCCAACGGCCCTACTTCCGGCAGGGGTTGGAATACCTCATCCGGGAGATGACCCCGAACTGCAGCTACGGTGGCGTCCCCAACGCCGGGATGATCTCGTACGGCTGCTCGTACGACGGACGGAGCGTGCGCGCCGTGTACTGGGCGGGCAGCAACACGTACTCCATCGACGGCGGCCCGCCGATTCCAGGAATGATCAGGGAGGCCGTCGTCCAGGACTTCCTGATGGCCAACACCGCCAGAGTGCTCGCGCAGCAGGCCCTGGACGTGTTGCTGCGCAACGGCGTCCCACTCCCGTAACGCCCGTGATGCCCATCCGAGGAGGAAGTGCGTACATGAGACGTAGATTCGTCAACGGCGTCGTCGCCGCCACCGTTGCCGTGGCGCTCACCGTCGGCGGCACCGCACGGCCGGTCCAGGCGTCCTGGGCCACCTGGGCCACCATCGCCGTGCAGGTGGTGCAGAGCCTCGGTAGTGGGGGCGGCGGTGATCTCGAACGGGCCAAGCGAGAGATCATCGCCGCCGTCGAGAACGCCAAGCAGGACATCCTCAACCACATCGACACGATCGCCGCCGCCGATGTCCAGGCCTGCACCGAGGCGGCGGTCACCAAGATCGCTCAGATCGACAGCATGCCGGGGAGCCTGCTCGGCCCGTTCGTCAACGGCGCCGTCGACTGCGCGACGCTGTCCAAGTCGTACTTCAACGCCGTGCAGAGCCTTCCGGCGGCCGACACCATCGGCAAGCTCATGGGGGTCATCTACGCGATCGCCATGGTCGCCTTCGCCAAGTACGGCCTCTCCACCACCGCCCTGCTCGACGGCCTGATCAGCGGCTACCAGTCGGTCGTCACGAAGCTGGCGCCGAGCTGCAGTGACCAGACGATCCGGGAGTACGACTCCATGGGGCGGCTGGTCACCGTCGAGATCCAACACACCTGTGTGGCGTACAACGGCGATCGGGCGTGGGACTTCGAGCTGTACTACCGCGGCAGGTTGCAGGGGCCGCCACTCGACCGTGCCCGGATCAGCATGGACGCCACCCGAAACACGAGCCGGTGGACCGCTCAGCAGTCGCTGCCGACCCTGCAGGCGATTCGGGCGGGAGCCTGACCGACCGCCAACCGCACGGAGGCCCGCCGCGCCCACGCGGCGGACCTCCGGGGCGGAAGGCTTCTGCGGACCGGTGTCATCCGCTCCCGTGCCCGACGTCGACTCAGCGGAGCCGGGTCAGCACCGCCGGGCAACAACCCCGGCTCGGGCCGTTGCCGGCCCTGCCGGGGTCGGGTCGTTCGGCGTACCAGTCCTGTATCCGGGTGGCGGCGGGCCGGCTCTCCGCCACGGTGAGCTGGAACCGCGCGGCCCGGGCCGGCCGGAGCGTGGCGACGACGTCCCCGACGTACAGCCGGAGTTCCCGGTCCTCCTCCCAGAGCACCGGGCCGGCGGCCGCCGCGTCGACCAGCCGCCGCCAGTCGGCGTCCGTGGCCGACACCGTGAGTCGGGCGCCGTGCGGCCAGCGGCGCCGCCACCGGGCGCCGAGCCCTCGGTCGAGTTCGCGCTGGGTCGGCGCCGGTACGAAGGACAGGTCGGCGTGCTCCATGGCGTACCGGAAGTACCGCCGGGCCTCGGCCAGCGCCGGACGGCCGTCGAGCCGGGTGCCGACCTCGACACCGGAGAACATCCCGTGTACGGCGTCGAAGTTCGCCGAGAAGAGCGCCCCGTACCGGCCGTCGGCGATCGCGCCCTTGGCATGGGTGTCCGAGTCGGCGTGGATCGTCACGCCCAGTTCGGCCAGCGCAGCCGTGTCGGCCCGGTGCTCCGGGACGTTGTTGCGGGCCCGGACCAGCAGCCGTACGTCGAGATCGTGCGCGGCCATCGCCCGGCGCAGCGGATCGAGCAGCAGCTCGGGCCGGTCCCGGATGCCGACCAGGCTGAAGGTGGCGAGCAGCAGCTCCCGCCGGGCCCGACCGATCACGTCGTGCAGGGCGGCGAGGATGCCCCGCTCCCGGTGCGGTCCGTCCCCGTCGTCGCCGTCATACGTCCAGATCACCCCCGGCCCGGCGGGCAGCGTCGGCACGGATACCGGACTCGGCACCGGAACGCGTTGGTGCAGCGCATACTCCGTACCGGGCAGTGCGGCCCAGGTGCAGCCGGCGAACCAGAGCCGGGTGAAGAACCGGGCCAGCCGGTCGACCTCGGTCGGATCGCCGACCAGCACCCCGTTCTCCCCGGTGGCCCGCTTCCGGGCGGTGCCGACCAGGGCGCTCGTTTCCAGGTTGGCGCTGGAGACCAGCGCCAACGTGTCGTCGACGACCAGGAACTTGGCGTGGCAGCCCTCGTGCCCGCGTAGCGCGATCCCGCGCCGGGTCAGCTCGTCGAACCGCTTCTTCTGGGCCTGCACGTCGACCTCGTCGACGTCCTCCAGACTGGACAGGTCCCGCTTGAGGGACTGCTCGGTCCAGGAGCTGACCACGTAGACCCCGCCGCGCAGCCGGTCCACGGCGGCGAAGAGCGCGTCCAACAGATCCCGGTCACCGATCCGGAAACTGGCCAGGAAGATCTTGTGCCGGGCACCCTGGATCAGCTCGATCGCCGCCCGGTGGATCGACGGGACGGAACCCCGGTAGGTGAACCGGTGCCCGTACTCCCGGTCGGTGTCGGGCGCGTCCGGGAACGGCTCCCCGGAGACGTCCCGGAGCAGGAAGTACCCCTCCGGCGCGGTGAGCGCGCCCAGGTCCAGTTCCTCCGGCAGGACGGCACCGTCAGGCATAGCCGAAGTCCTCCGCCTCGCGCAACGCGTAGACCAGACCGGGGAATCCCAACCGCCAGGCGCGGTCGCGCAGCTCGGGGCTGCTGGGCAGCGCGGCGATGTCGGCGCCCGGCCCGGCAGCGGCGGTGATCCGCCGATCCACCTCGATCAGCGTCTCGGCGGTCCGATCGGCGCCGACCAGGTCGATCGCCAGCTCGACCACGGCGTCCTCGCCCCGGGCGGCCAGCCCGAGCGGCAGGGCGAGGTTCCGGCCCCGGTCGGCGAGGCGCCGGGCGAGCGCCCCGGAGATCCAGCAGCGCCACCGGCCCGGGCCGATCCGTTCCGCCTGCGGCGCCACCCGCTGCGACCCGCCGAGCAGCGCGTCCCAGGCCCGGGCCCGGGTGGCCGGGTCGTGCAGCGCGTCGGCCAACCCGAGCCAGTTCTCGGCGAGCCGGCTCGCACCGGGCAGGTCGAGGCGTACCGGATCGTGCTTGCCCTCCCCGCGCAGGGTGAGGACCGGCCGGTACCGGTCACCATCCACCCGCAGCTCGCCCCGGCACCGGTACACCGGACACCAGCCGTTCCGGCTGATCATCGGTGACCCGGTGGCGGACTCGGCCACGCCGGTGGTCTCCTCGTCCACCCCGGCGACCGTTCCGGCGGCCAGCCGGGCGCGCAGTTCGTCGGCGAGGGTGCGGCCGGCCAGCCGGGGCGGCACCGGGGCGTTCCCGACCGACCGGGGGCGGAGCCGGTCGATCTCACGCAGCCCCGAGGAGTGCGGATCGAGCGCGAGCAGGTCGCCGGTGCGCGGCAGCAGGACAACGTCCAGGCTGACCAGCCGCTGCCGGTAGACCGTCCGGGTCCGGGCGGCCCGCTCGGCGCCAGGCGACAGCGGCCGGTACCCGTCGCCGTCCCGGGCCAGTGCTCCGGCCGCGACCAGCCGGCGCGCCGCCACCGGCAGCAGCGTCGCCCCGGGCAGGTTGGTGATTTCGAAGAACTCGTCCGGGTCGGCCCGGCCGGTGGTCGTCGCCAGTTCCAGCACGAACCGCTCCAGCGGGGTCATCTGCACCGGCGAGGCGCGTTCGAACGGCACCCCGCGCCACCAGCGGATCGGCACCAGCACCTCGGGCAGTATGGCGGCGGTGCCGGGGGCCGGTTCGGCGGGTGGCTCGGCCGGAACGAACTCGATCATGCGACACCCAGCACGGTCACCCGACCGCCGCTCGCCCCGGTCACCCGACGCCCTTCGCGATCTTCATGTCGGACCGCTTCTCGAGCAGCCCGAAGAGGTTGCGATAGAACTCCTCCGCCGCCGGTACGCCGTTGAGCCGGCGCAGCGTCGGGGCGTGCCCGACCAGCACCAGTCCCCGGCGGGCCCGGGTGCAGGCGACGTTGAGCCGCCGGACGTCCTGCAACCACCGACCGTACCGGGCCGACGGGGTGCCCCGACCGACGAAGGCCCGGCAGAACGACAGGAAGACGAGGTCGCTCTCCTGGCCCTGGATCTTGTCGATCGCGTCGACCACCTGGAAGTCCAGGGCGCGGAAGTCGTCGAACGCCGGCCCGCCGAGTCGAGTCCGCAACTCGGCCGCCTGCCGCCGGTAGAAGGTCAGCACGCTCACCGTGACCCGTTCGCCGCCGGACCGTCGCAACCGGGTCTCCCAGGAGCGGCACATCCGGGCGACCAGCTCCGCCTCCAGGTCGTTGACGAAGCCGTTGCCGACGGTGCGCTCCTTCGCCCGGCCGCCGTAGACCGAGGTGTCCACCAGCACCACCGGGGTGTTGGTGCCGCCGTAACGCAGCGGAAGCACCTCCGGCCGGTCCGGGGTCAGGTAGTCGCCGCCGTAGACCGGGCCGGAGACCAGCGAGGCGATCGGCTCGATCATCCGGCGCTGCACCCGCAGCCGCTGCCGCAGCGCCGGCGGCACACCGGCGACCGAGACCTCGAAGAGGCTGCGTACCAGGTGATCACGCATCGCCGTCAGCAGGATACGTTCGGCGTCCGCGCCGTCACGGCCCAGCCGGCGCCAGGCGGTTTCGAAACCGCGCCGGTACAGCTCCGGCCAGCTGCCCGATTCCCGGAGCCGCTCCGCGGTCGCCAGCACGGTGTCGGTACGGAACTGGTGCAACTCCTCGTCCTCGGTCCAGATCGCGGCCAGGTGGTCGACGGCGCTGCCCAGGTCGGCGGCGGCACCCCGGCCGACCATGTGCAGGGCGGCGAGCGCGTGCAGATGGTGCTCGTCGCTCGGCTCCACGTACGGCGGAAGCTGGTGCTCGTCGCCGACCAGCACCCAGCGACGGGCCCGGACCGCACCGATCAGGAATTCGCTGTCCACCACCCGGCTCGCCTCGTCCACGATCAGCGTGTCGAAGTCGGCGTCGCCGAGATCCCGGCTCACCCCGGTGGTCGTGCAGCAGATCAGGTTCGCCGACCGGAGCAGGTCGGCGTCGACCTGGTCGGCCAGCGACTCCGGGGAGCCGCCGGCCAGCCCGGAGAGCTCGAACCAGCGCTGCTCCAGATGGATCCGCCGTTCGTGCCGGGTCAGTTCGGCGTCGAACCGGTCCCGCCAGCGTCGTACCTCCGGCTCGGGCCGGCCGGCAGGGTCCTGGTCGATCAGCGTGCGCACCCGGTCTGCTGCGCGGCCCGCATCGGCGCGGGCCGCCGCGGCCTCCGACTGCCGGCGCCGCACCTCCGCGCCGTGCCACCGCTCCCCGGGGACCCGCTCCGCCTCCAGGGCGGCGATCCGGGTCCGGGCCGCCGCCTGCCGGCCGGCCCAGGACCGTTGGTCGTGGTCGAGTCGGCGCCGCTCCGCCTCGCTCGCCCGGTAGGCGTCGCCGAGCCGCGCCACGTCGTCCGGAGACTCGAAGAACGCCCGCACCCGGGACCAGAACCGGCGGGTCGGCGGCACCGCCGCGAGCTGCGCCCGGAGCGCCTCGGTCCGGGCCGCCACCGAAGGCAGCGCCGCCGCCACCCGGTCCAGCACGCCCGCCGCCTCGGCCTCGCCGGCCCGGCTGGCCGCCAGGTCGGCCGCCAGCCGCTCCCGCCAGGCGCCGCGCTCCCGCTCCGCCGACCGCAGCGCCTCGGCCGTCACCCGTCGCCGGCCGTCGGCGGCCAGGAAGGCGTCCACCGTGTTCCGCCGCTCCCGCATCCGGTTCGCCTCGGCCCGCCAGCGGCCGGCCTGCGAGGTCGCCGGGCGGCGGGCCTGCCGCAGATACGTCCGGCTGACCTCCCTCGGCAGGTACCGGCGCAGTTCCGTGGCGACCCGGGACTCGTCCCAGGAAACCCGCAGCGCCAGGATTCCCGGCTGGTCGGCGAGCCGGCGCAGCACCTCGTCGACGGCCACGTGCATCGGGGCGAGCAGCAGCACCCGCTCGCCCCGGCTGACGAGCTGGCGTACCACCTCGGTGATCACCGTGGTCTTGCCGGTGCCGGGCGGACCCTGCACGTGACAGACATGTGGGGTACGGACGGCAGCGCTCACCGCCGCCCGCTGCTCCGGGTTGAGCCGGTCGTCGAAGTACGCCGGCAGGGGCGGCAGCTTCACTGCCGGCAGCCGCCCCGGGGCGCAGAGCAGCAGCGCCAGGTGTTCCCAGTCGCCCTCGACCTGCTCGTCGAGGAACCGGCACAGCGCGGCGCTGTGTTTGCCGAGCGCGAACCGGCCCTGCTGCACCAGCAGCACCGGGGTCTGCGCCGCGATCGGTGTCCCTGGCGCGGCCAGGGCGAGCATCCGATCGCCGCCGTCCAGGTCGAGGTTTCGTTCGTCGCCGTCCAGGGCGAGCATCCGTTCGTCGCCGTCCAGGGCGAGCATCCGTTCGTCGCCGTCCAGGCCGGCCGAGAGCAGCCGCAGCTTGGCCTCGCTCTCCGGGGCGAGCACCGTCACCGTACGCCCCTCGGCGAAGCTGGCCGGCTGGTCGAGCCGGAGCCAGAGCACCGGCTGCTCCGCCAGCCGGCCCTCGCCGACCACCGTCGCGGTGCCGCGCACCGTGCCCTCGTGAATGCTGCGCTCCTCCAGCAGTTCCAGCATCGCCAGCAGCGGCTGATAGCGGCGGCGGACCCGGGCGTGCAGGTCGCCGCGGGGTCGGGGCGGTGCCGTGCCGCGGTGCAGCTCGCGGGCGGCCGAGTCGCGCACCGACCGCCGCCGTTGGACGGTCCGCAGCCCCTCGGCGAACGTCTCCACCAGCTCCGGGAGGTGGCAGTACTCCTCGTCCCAGACCGGCACCAGGCGGACCTGCCGGGGCCGGACCGTCTCGGTACGGCCCAGCCCGCGCGCCGGCTTCACCGACGTGACGTACGCCTGCGGGACCCCGCTGTCCCGGGCGCCGCGCGCCTGGGCGAAGACCTCGAACCGGGTACCGGCCAGCCGGTAGTACCGGCCGTCCCGCCCGGTCCGCTCCTCGACCAGCAGACCTCCGGCGAGGTCCGCCCGGATCTCCTCCAGGTCGTACTCGGCGAGCCAGCGGGCCCGCTGCGGGTACGACAGGCACACCTCGGTCCGCTCCGCCGCGCTCGGCGCGAACAGCTCGGCCTCGGTCGCCCGGCAGTACTCCTCGGCCCACGACTGCGGCACACGTAGCTGCTCCATCCCCGGCCGCACCATCACCGATCGTCGCGGAGGAAGCGGAGCTCGGCGCAGAGTTCGTCGACGTCGTTCCCGTCCCCGTGCAGCCCCCAGTACGCGGTGAGCAGCCCGGACGCCTCCGCCCGGAGCGACTCGGTGTGCTCGGCGGCGATCGGCTCGGTGCCGTGCGCCAGCACCGACTTGTTCCGGGCCCAGGTCCGGTCGCGCAGCTCGCGCAGCCGCCCCGGGTCGACCAGCCCGGTACGCCGGGCCAGCTCGTCGTCGAGCGAGGCGAGCAGGATCGCGGCGGCGAACAGGGTCAGCTTGTTGGGCGGCCCCGAGGGAGCGGGCGGGGTGAGCGACCGGGACACCTCCGCGTAGCCGGCCCGGACGTCGGCGGGGTCGCCGAGGTGGGACCAGTCGCAGTCGTCCGGGTCGAAGCCGGGGTAGCGGTGTCGCAGCCGACTGGTCAGGCACGCCTCGACGGTCCGGTAGAACAGCAGCGCCGCGAAGTCGTGCCGGCCGAGCTGCTGGTAGTGCAGTCCGAGCACGTAGAAGCAGACCACGAAGGCGGTGGCGTCGCCGTCGGCCAACCGGCGGGCGAACCAGAGCTGCCGGTCGATCGTCGCGGCGGTCTCCGGGTGGAGGTTCCGACGGCCCTGCCGGAGGCTCTGCTCCACCCCGGCGACCGCCGCCGGCAGTGCGGCCAGGTCCAGGTCGCACCAGGTCCGGTACAGCTCGGCGAGGGCACGCATCAGCCGGGCCCGGCCCGGTACCGCGATCCGTTCGGCGATCTCGTCGTAGCGGCGGCGGGCCGCCTCGAACGCGCCGGACCGGAACATCTCCAGGGCCCGGGCGAGCTCCTGCTCGCCGAAGAGCGTGGTCGGATTCTCCAGCGAGATCAGCCGGACCTCGCCGTGCCGGAGCTGCCGGGTCACCGGGTCGAACTGGTTCTCGACGTACGTCAGCCCGAGGTTGAGCTGCCAGGCGGCCAGCGCGGCGGCGGCACTCATCACCTTCCGGCCGCCGGTGATGTCGATGACCGCGTGCCGCCCGTCCCGTCCGGCCAGTTCCCGGGCGATCTGCTGGTACATGTCGAGCGGGTCGCTGGCGTCGACCAGGACGTGCCGGAAATCCTGGAACCGCAGCCGGTCCGGCCCGACCAGGCGCTGGCCGATCAGGTCCACACTGTCCGGTGCGTCCCTGGAGGTGATCACGACGAGCCGGCTCGGCCGGAGCAACTCGTAGGTGAGCACCGTCGGGGTGGCCGCGAAGCCGCAGAGGCTGATCAGCACGTCGACCCTGCGCCGGGGCAGGTGACTGGCGGCCCGGGCCCGGTCGACCGCGTCGGCGAGCAGGTGGTCGAGATAGTACGCGGTGGCCTGGAGCGCGGGGCTGCCGTCGGCGTACCGCTGCTCGCCATGCTCGATGCGGCGCATCGTCTCGACCCGTTCGGCAAAGGAGCCCGCTCCGTCAGACGGCATGCCCGACCCTATCGAACGGGGGTCTCCCATTGAACCTTTCTCAACCTGAACCGCGCGGCGCTCACACACCGCTCGTCATCGATTGACGCAATTGAATGCGTTGAGTATGTTAGCGATCACACCTGGCCGGGTGGCGGTGGTTGGCAGTTGCCCCAGCACAGCGCGCGAGGAGTTGAGGGAATGGCAGGAAGGCAGCAGTGGTGGCGGATGCGCCGCACCGGGGTACGCCGCTGCCTGGCAGTGTTCGGCACCCTCGTCCTGGCGGCGGCGGTCGTACCGGCCGGAGCCCAGCCGGCCGTGGCGGCGACCCCGTGGCTCACCGTGTCCGACGGCTTCGCGTCGTTCCGGGTTCCGGCGGCCGACCTCGAAAGCGCGTTCGGTACGGTGTCGAGCGTCGTCGTCGAGGCGGACTTCGGTCCGTCCTTCGCCATCGCGGACCTGGGCCTCGGTCGCTCCGGGGACGCCTGGACCTCGGTGATCGGCCCGCTGCGGCCGGGCCTGTACCACTACCGGATCCGGGCCGACGGCACCAAGCTCCTCAAGGACCAGACCAACGCCACCACGGTCACCTCCGACCCGACCTGGAGCACGTTCCTCGTCCCGGGTGACTCCGCGAGCCTGCTCGCGGACGTGCCCGCCGGTCAGGGCGGCACCCTCGGCACCGTCAGCTACCCGGCCGGGCCGCGGCAGGCGCGGTCCGCCACCGTGTGGACCCCACCCGGCTACGACGCGCACCGGAGACACCCGTACCCGGTGCTCTACCTCCAGCAGGGCGCGGACGGCAGCCGTACCGACTGGCTCGACCTCGGACGCGCCAAGCAGATCCTCGACAACCTCGCCGTGCGGCGGCGGATCGAACCCATGGTGGTCGTACTGGGCGACGGCAACGGCCGCGACTTCCGGCAGGAGCTACGCGCCATCGCACGGGCGGTCCGGCGCGAGTACAACATCGCGGATGACCCCGCGCGCCGGGCACTCGCGGGCGCCTCGGCCGGCGGAACCCAGGTGCTGCGCTCCGTCCTCACCCATCCCGGGGAGTTCGGCTACGTGGGCTCGTTCGCCGGCCCGCTGACCGACGAACACCTCCGGATCAACGGCCGGGCCGTCAACGCCGGAACCCGGCTGCTGCGCCTGTACACCGGGAACATGACCGACCCCGCCCACAACCCGACCTACCGGACCCTGCGCACGCTCGACCGGTCCCGGGTCCGGCACGACTTCGACGGGGTGAACCCGGACGACGGCCACACCTGGAACGCCTGGCGGGAGAATCTGGCGGACTTCCTGCCGCGGTTGTTCCGGCCGGTTCACGACCACCGTCCGAGCGTCGGTCACCTGCCGTTGATCCGCGAGTTCGCGACGCCGGCTCCGGGCAGCACGCCGACGCCGTGGCTCACCCAGGACGCCAACGGAGACACCTTCGTCACCGTCGAGACGGGCAGCGAGTTCGCGAGCGCGGGCCGGGTGACCCTCTGGGGCAACTGGGCGCCGGGCGGAAGCTGGGTCAATGTTCCGCTCACCCGTACCGGTGACCGGTGGCGGGGGACCGTGGGTCCGCTCAAGCCCTGGTTCTACTACTACAAGTTCATCGTCGACCTGGTGTCGAAGAAGGACACCGCGAACCCGACGCAGATCACCTCGGAACCGACCTGGAGCACGTTCCTCGCCCCCGGCCGGGCCGCCCGTCCGCTGACCGACGTCCCGGCAGGTCGGGGCGGCACGCTCGCGACGCTGACCTACCCCAGCACCGTGGTCGCGGCCGAACGTACCGCGTACGTCTGGACACCGCCCGGCTACGACCCCGCCCGCCCGGAGCCGTATCCGGTGCTGTACCTCCAGCACGGCGGCGGCCAGAACTACACCGACTGGGTGGAGATGGGCCGCGCCAAGCAGATCCTCGACCGCGGCTTCCGCGACGGGAAGCTTGTGCCGATGGTGGTGGTGATGGGCAACGGCAACGTGCCGGACTTCGGGAAGGAGTTGCTGGAGAACATCGTCCCAGCGGCCCGGGCGGCGTACCACATCTCCCACGACCCGGCGCGGCAGGCGCTCGCCGGCCTGTCCATGGGCGGGTTCCAGGCTCTCGACATCCTCCGGACGCACCCCGGTGAGTTCGCGTACATCGGCACGTTCTCCGCGGGGGTCTTCAACTCCACCGGCTTCGACGTCGCGGCGGTCAACGACGGCACGAAGCTGCTGCGGATGTACACCGGCAACGTGACGGACTTCGTCTATCCCATCGTGCTCTCCACGATGGCGACCTTCGACACCCTCGGAATCCGGTACGAGTTCGCCGGGGTGACGCCGGGTCCGCACGGCTGGGACGCGTGGCAGAAGAACCTCATCGACTTCGCGCCGCGACTGTTCCAGCCCGACCGCGCCTGACGGGGCAGCGTTTCCGGGGCGCCGGCCGGCGCCCCGGAGCGGTCCCGGCCGCTAGGACGCCTGCCGGATGGGCATACCGGCCAGCCAGACGTCGGCCAGGTCACCGAGGGGCACGTCGAGGGCCTGGCTGAGGCAGACCACGGTGCCGAACGCCGGTGCGGGCAGGCGGCCCGCCTCGATCTTGCGTAGCGTCTCGGGGGAGATGCCGGCTGCCAGGGCCACCTCGACGAGGCTGCGGCCGGCCCGCGCGGCCCGGAGGGCGGCCCCGAGGCGCTGGCCCGCGGCGATCTGTTCGGCGGTGAGTGGTTGGCGAACCATGCCGGCAGGATATCCCTTCGGAGCGGCGCACCGTGGCGTGGTATAAAAATACCGCACAGGGAGAGGGAGGCCGCGATGATCGAGCTCAAGTCCGACGAGGAGATCGGCCGGATGGCGGTGGCCGGCCGGTTCGTCGGCGAGTTGCTCGCCGAGCTGAGGGCTGTCGCCGCGGTCGGCGTCAACCTGATGGACCTCGAACACCACGCACGCGGGCGGATCAGGGAACGCGGCGCCGAATCCTGCTACTGGGACTACGCCCCCTCGTTCGGCCGCGGCCCGTTCCGCAACGTGCTCTGCCTGTCGGTCAACGACGCGGTGCTGCACGGGCTGCCGCACGACTATCGGCTGCGCGACGGTGACCTGGTCAGCATCGACATGGCGGTCGGCATCGACGGCTGGGTCGCCGACTCGGCGCTCTCCGTCGTCGTCGGCACCCCGGACCCGGCCGACCTGAGGCTGATCGAGGCCACCGAGGTCGCGCTGGCGGCCGGCATCGCCGCCGCCGAGCCCGGCGGCCGCCTCGGTGACATCTCCGCCGCGATCGGCGAGGTCGCCCGCTCCTACGGCTACGGCGTCAACCGGGAGTTCGGTGGGCACGGCATCGGCCGCACCATGCACGAGGCCCCGCACCTCGCCAACCGGGGCCGGGCCGGTCGCGGCCTGAAACTGGAGCCGGGCCTCACCATCGCCATCGAGCCCTGGTTCTGCCGATCCACCGACAAGGTCGTCTTCGACGAGGACGGCTGGACGATCCGCTCCGCAGACGGCTCCCGCACCGCCCACTCCGAACACACGGTCGCCATCACGGCTTCCGGCCCCCGGGTTCTGACCCGTCGCCCCGCTCGCGGTGCCACCTCGGCCGACCTCACCGGGAAGCCCGCCACGGCCGCCTGACCCACGCCCCGCCTCGGAGAGGCGACTCCGGCCATTGACAGTGTCATTGAAATCTTTCGATACTGTTGCCATGGACCACGCCCGCACCCGCCCGATCGGCCGGCGGAGTTTCCTCGGCGGTGCCGGCGCACTGGGACTGGTCGCGGCCACCACGATGTCGCCCGCCAGCGCCAGTGCCGCGACGACCGTCACCACAGTCCAAACGGGAATGAACAACGGCTTCTACTACTCGTTCTGGACCGATGGCGGTGGATCGGTCGCCATGACCCTGGACTCGGGCGGCAGGTACCGCACCACGTGGACCGACTGCGGGAGCTTTCTCTGCGGCAAGGGCTGGAGCACCGGCGGACGCAGGAGTGTGGACTACTCCGGCAGCTTCGACCCGTCCGACGGTTATCTGGCGCTGCACGGATGGACGGCCAACCCACTCGTGGAGTACTACATCGTCGACAACTGGGGCAGCTACCGGCCGATCGGTCGGCACCTGGGCACGGTCACCAGCGACGGCGGCACGTACGACATCCAGCTGACGACGCGATACAACGCCGCCTCCGTCGAAGGCGTCACCACGTTCCACCAGATCTGGAGTGTCCGGCAGTCGAAGAGGACGGGCGGGACCATCACCACGGGCAACCACTTCGACGCGTGGGCCCGCAACGGCATGAACCTGGGCCACTTCCGCTATTACATGATCCTCGCGACGGTCGGATACCAGAGCAGCGGCAACTCAGACCTGACCGTGGGTGGCTGATCCCGCGACGGGCCGCCGGGCGCGACCGGGTGGCCCGCCCCTGTGCCGGTCATCGCGTCGGTCTGGCGGTGACGCAGGTGAGCATCCGGCCGTGCCCGCGCGGCTCCATGGCCCTGGTGGTGGCGAACCCGTGCGCGCGGAGCAACCGCTCGGTCGAGCCGAGGTGCGCCGTGGGGTGCGCGGACCCGGGCCGCTCGCCGAAGACGTAGAGCTTCCCTCCCGGTGCAAGCAGGCTCCGCATCCGATCGATCTGCTGGGCTGCGGCACCCAGCCAGAACAGGTTGACGTTCACCGCGAAGATCTTGGTGAAGTAGCGGGTCGGTAGGTCGACCGAGGCGAACTCCGCGTACCGGATCTCGGCCGTGCCCGCCCGGATGTGCCGGGCGTTGCGTTCGGTCGCGACCCGCGCCATCGTCGCGGCGCGGTCGATCGCGACGATCCGGCCGGATTCGAGCCGGCTGGCGACCAGGGACACGGCGACACCGCGCCCGCACCCGATCTCCAACAGCTGATCGTGGGGTGCGACGGCCATCGTCCTGACCGCCCAGCGCTGTCGGTAGGTGGCCGCCGCGTGCTGAGCCGACGCCTCCGGCGACGGGGCGGGGTCGGCAGCGGCGAGACCAGGATCGGGGGTCGGCAGTGTGCGGTTCACAACGTCACTCGCGGGGCGGGATTCTGCGCGCACATCTGATTGGACCTCTCTGGGGCGGCCGGATGCACCGTGTCCTCGGTCACCGCCGGACGGGGGTCACGTACCCGGCGGCGCCGTCCCGGAACCGCTCTCCGGGGCCTTCTTCGGTCGACCCGTGCGGATCCGGCGTGCCGTCGAGGCTTCGGCGCGCAACTCGTCCCGATGCTCCCGGGCGGTCCCCACCATGGCCGTCAGGAACCGCTGCACGGTCTCGAGCTCCTCGTCGTCGAAACCCCGCATCACCTGCTCGGTACGCCGGGCGAGCGGGGCGAAGAATTCGCGGGCGACGGCGACACCGGGTTCGGCGTACCGGAGGAAGATCTTGCGACGGTCGGCGGTGTCGCGGTCCCGGTAGACGTGGCCGGCGGCTTCGAGGCGGTCGACGACGCCGGTCACCGAGCCGGAGGAGAAGTTGAGTTCGGCGCGCAGGTCGCTGGGGGTGAGCGGTCGGCCGGCGAGTTCGGCCTCCATCACCACCAGCAGCGCGTGCAGATCGGCGTGCCCCAGTGCGTAGCGGGCGGCGAAGGACTCGCCGATGTGCTGGGCATGGGCGACGTAGAGGTGCAGTTGGCTCACGATCGAGCTGATCAGGCGGGCGCGGGGCTCGTCGGGGCGCTGGAAGATCGTGTCGGCCAACATCTGCCCCCTCTCCGGCCGCCCGACACTATACCGCTGGCCAAGCAGCTCGCGGAGCGGCTATCTCGGCGGACGAGATAACTCTATGCCAAGATGCTTTCCTGACGAGGTTATCGGTCGGGGAGGGCTGGGCTCGTGGGCGGTGGAGAGCGGTTGATCGGCACCATCCTGAAGACGATCACCGGCCGGGTGGGAGCGTGGTTGGTCCTGTCCGTGGTGGTGCTGGCATCGGCCGTGGTGATCGCGTTCGGCGGCAGCGCCACCACCGACGACGATCCGGCCGGCGGGCTGCCCGCAGACGCCGAGTCCGCGCGGGTCGAGGCGCTGCGGGACCGGTTACCCAGCGGGCAGCTCAACCCCGCCCTCGTCGTCTACGCCCGGGACGGCGCCGCGCTGACCGAGGCGGACCGACGGGTGATCGCGACCCAGTCGACCCGGTTCGCGGCGCTGGCCGAGGGCGGCCGCGTCGGGCCGCCGGTGACGGCCCCGGACGGGCAGGCGGCGCTGGTCGCCGTACCGCTGGCCGCCGAGCGGTCGGTGGACGAGACCATCGACCGGGTCACCGAGGTACGCGACGTCGCCGCCGACGGGCTGCCGGCCGGGCTCACCGCGCAGGTCACCGGCGGGGCCGGCTTCCAGGCCGACATCGCCTCCTCGTTCTCCGGAGCCAACGTCACACTGCTGGCGATCACCGTGCTGGTGGTGGCGGCGCTGCTGCTCGTCACCTACCGCAGCCCGTGGCTCTGGCTCGTCCCGCTGGCCGCCGTCGGTCTCGCCGACCTGGTGACCAACTCCGTACTGGCGCTGCTCAGCCGCGAGGCCGGGCTGCGGCTGGACCCGTCCACGATCGGCATCGTCGACGTCCTCGTCTTCGGCGCCGGCACCAACTACGCGCTACTGCTCATTTCCCGATACCGCGAGGAACTACGCCGGCACGACGACCGGCGCGAGGCGATGCGCCGCAGCCTGCGCTCGGCCGGACCGGCCATCGCCGCCAGCGCGATGACGGTGACGCTGAGCCTGCTCACCCTGCTCGCCGCACCGCTGACCACGAACCGGACCCTCGGGGCCGCCGGAGCGATCGGCATCTCCGTCGCCGCCCTGTTCAGCCTCGTGGTGCTTCCCGCCGCGCTGGTCGTCTGCGGACGCCGGCTCTTCTGGCCGTTCGTGCCGCGCCCGGGGCAGCCGGTCCGGCACCAGGGGATCTGGGCCCGCGCCGGCTCCGTCGTCGCCGCCCGGCCCCGGACGATCACCGCCCTCTCGCTGGTCCTCCTCGCCATCCTGGCCGCCGGCCTGGCGGACGCGCGGCTCGGGCTGAGCCGGACCGAGCAGTTCCGGGTACAGGCCGAGTCGATCGAGGCGCTGGAGACCCTGAGTCGGCACTTCCCGGCCGGTGCCGCCGATCCGACCGTGGTGGTCGCCCGGGCCGACCGGCAGGCCGAGGTGCTGGCCGCCGTCACCGGTACCCCGGGGGTCGCCCAGGCCCGTCCGGCGGAACAGGGGGAGGGCCTGGTCGCCGTCGACGTCGTACTGGAGGCCGAGCCGGACAGCCGGGCGAGCTACGACACGATCGAGGCGTTGCGTACGGCCGTGCACGCCGTACCGGACGCCGATGCGCTGGTGGGCGGGGCGGTCGCGGCGAACCTGGACACCCGCACGGCGTCGATCGACGGGCTGCGTACGGTCGTACCGCTCGTCATCGGTGTGGTGTCGGTGATCCTCGTGCTGCTGCTGCGGGCCCTCGTCGCCCCGCTGGTCCTGGTCGGCACGGTCATCGCGACGTACTTCGCGGCGCTGGGCGTCGGCAATCTGCTCTTCGTGCACGTGCTCGACTACGCGGCCCTGGACACGCAGGTCCCGTTGCTGTCGTTTCTCTTCCTGGTCGCCCTCGGGGTGGACTACAACATCTTCCTCTCCACCCGGGCCCGGGAGGAGGCGGTCGAGGAGGGGACCCGCCGGGGTGTGCTGACCGCGCTCGCGGCCACCGGCGGGGTGATCACCAGCGCCGGGATCCTGCTCGCGGCGGTCTTCGCGGTGCTGGGCGTACTGCCCCTGGTCACGCTCACCGAGATCGGCGTCATCGTCGGGGTGGGCGTACTGCTGGACACGCTGCTGGTGCGTACCCTGCTCGTTCCGGCGATCGCGACGCTGCTCGGGGAGCGGTTCTGGTGGCCGGGGCGACCGCACCGGGGCGGTCGTGTTGCGGGACACAGTTAGTCGTCCTTATAGTTCGACGGAAGTGGATGGCTTGCCGGGTGCCGGTCGGGCCGCCGCCGTCGAGTGCGTTGAGGACAGCCGAGTGCCCGGAGGAATCGTGAGGCGTACCCGCAGACTGCTGCTGCTGGCCGGGCTCGTCGCGGCGGTCGCGGCCGCACCCGTGGCGGTGGTCGCCCAGGCGGCGGTGGCCCCGGCCGCCGCGACCCCGACCGCCTCGTTCAGCAAGGTCTCCGACTGGGGCTCGGGCTGGGAGGGCCGCTACACCATCACCAACGGCGGCAGTACCACGATCACCTCCTGGCGGGTCGAGTTCGACCTGCCGGCCGGAACGACGGTCGGTGCGCACTGGAACGCCACCCGGTCCAGCAGTGGCCAGCGCCACACCTTCGGCAACCTGTCCTGGAACGGCCGGATCGCCCCCGGTGCCTCGGTGACCTTCGGGTTCATCGGAGCGGGCCCCGGCGCCCCGAACGGCTGCCAGCTCAACGGCCAGCCCTGCGGCGGCGGCAGCGGCCCCACCCCGACTCCGACGGCCACCGCGACTCCGACGCCGACCCAGACTCCGACGCCGACCCCGACCGCCACTGCGACCCCGACCCCGACGGTGCCGCCGGGGAGTACCCCGGTGGCGGCGAACGGGCAGCTCCGGGTCTGCGGGCGGCAGCTCTGCAACGCCGCCGGCAAGGCGATCCAGCTGCGCGGGATGAGCACACACGGTCTCCAGTGGTACGCCAATTGCGCCACCCCGGCCTCGCTGGACGTACTCGCGCAGGAATGGCGGGCCGACGTGCTGCGGATCTCGATGTACATCCAGGAGGGTGGCTACGAGACCGACCCGCGCCGCTTCACCGACCTGGTGCACGAATACATCGAGCTGGCCACCGCCCGGGGTATGTACGCCATCGTGGACTGGCACATGCTGACCCCCGGCGACCCGAACCACAACCTGGAGCGGGCGCGTACCTTCTTCGCGGAGGTCGCCGACCGGCACCGGGCGAAGAACAACGTGATCTACGAGATCGCGAACGAGCCGAACGGGGTCGCCTGGAGCGCCATCAAGAGCTACGCCGACCAGGTCATCCCGGTGATCCGGAGCCGGGACGCCGACGCGGTGGTGCTGGTCGGCACCCCGGACTGGTCGTCGCTGGGTGCCTCCGGCAGCGGCGGCGGAGCCGACGTGATCGCCGCGAACCCGGTCGACGCGACGAACGTCATGTACGTCTTCCACTTCTACGCCGGATCGCACGACGACTACTACCTGGACACGGTGAGCGCGGCGGCGGACCGGCTGCCGCTCTTCGTCACCGAGTTCGGCACCCAGGACTACTCCGGCGACGGCCCCAACGACTTCGTCATGGCCCAGCGCTACCTGGACCTCTTCGCCAGCCGGAAGATCAGTTGGGTGAACTGGAACTTCTCCGACGACTTCCGCTCCGGTGCCGTCTTCACCCCCGGCACCTGCGCGGCCGGCGAGTTCGGCGGCACCGCACGGCTGAAGGAGGCCGGGGCCTGGATCCGGGACCGGATCCGCACCCCGGACGACTTCTAGCGCCTTCCGGAGCCGGGCCCCGGATCCGGCGTCCCCTTACCGTTCTCGGCTACCACCCCGCCGGGGGGTGGTAACGGACGCACACTCGGCTGGTCGATACTCGCGGCAGCGAGCCGAGGAGGAGACAGTGCCGAGAAGTCATGACTACCCGTTGACCGTCACCTGGACCGGAGCCGGCGAGGCCGGCACGGTCAACTACCGCGACTACGGCCGGGACCACCTGGTCGAGGCCGAGGGCCGGGCGCCGCTCCCCGGTTCCGCCGACCCGACCTTCCGGGGCGACCCGACCCGGTGGAATCCGGAGCAGCTGCTGGTCGCCGCGCTGTCCCAGTGCCACATGCTGTCGTACCTCAGTCTCTGTGCCCGGGACCGGGTGGTGGTCACCGGGTACGTCGACGAGGCGGTCGGCACGATGGTCGAGAGCGGCGACGGCGGCGGCGCTTTCACCGAGGTCGTGCTCCGGCCCCGGGTGACGGTGGCCGCGCCGGAGATGGTGCAGCGGGCGACCGAGCTGCACGAGCAGGCACACCGGCTCTGCTTCATCGCCAGCTCGGTCAACTTCCCCGTGCGGCACGAGCCGGTGGTGGAGGTCGCCACCGACGGCTGAGCGCCGAGCCCTGCCCCGGCCCGGACGGCTGGATCAGGCCCGGCCGCCCCGGCGCCGGATCGCGGTGGCGGTTCTGGTCAGAGTGGACTCGACGTGCCCGAGGTGTCGCCGCATCGCGGCCTCGGCGGCGTCCGGGTCCCGGGCGGCGATCGCCTCGACGATCGCGGTGTGTTCCTCGAAGGACAGCGTGGGCCGGCCGGGCACCAGGATGGTGCGGTACTGGAAGCGGACGAGCTGGGCCCGGAGCCCGGTGATGAGCCGGGCCGCGGTCTCGTGCCGGGACGCCGCGATGATCGCGGCGTGCAGCTTGGCGTTCCCCTCGGAGTAGCCGAGCAGGTCGTCCTGCTCCAGCTTCCGGGCCATCCTGGCGAGCGCACGGCGGATCGTACTGATCTCCCGGGCGGTGGCGTTCAGCGCGGCCTGACGCGCCGTGAGCGCCTCCAGCACAGCCCGGACCTGGAGGATCTCGACCGCCTCCTCCTCGGTGACCAGCCGCACGTGCGCGCCCCGGTTCGGGGTGAGCACGACCAGCCCGTCCTGGGCCAGCCGGACCAGTACCGTCCGGACGGTCGCCCGGCTGACCTGTAACCGGTTCGCCAACTCGACCTCGATCAGCCGCTCGTTGGGCATCAGCTCGCCCCGGTGGATCTGCTGCCGCAGTTGGTCGTACGCCTCGTCCGCGGACCGGTTCGGGCCGCGCCGGCCGGCCGTCGGCGGTGCCGGGGCGTTGGACGGGCCGGCGGGGTCGCCGGGCTCCGGTTGGCCGACCGCGGTCGGCTGCCGGGCACGCCGCGGACGACCTCGGCCGGTTGGCGCTTCCTTCGGTGGGAATTCAGTCATGATCTAGTCGCCGATGCGGTCTATGGCCGGTCAATCCGGGCGCGAATCTGTCGTAGGTCCAGCATCTGTCAACATTCGGGCGATTCTGACGGCAGTCGCGACGAAAACGCTCGGGACCGCGAGACTGGGACGTCGGGTCTGTGTAGTCCGCCGTGTCGACGGGACTATGCACGCGTCGGACCCTGGCTGGAGTGTGCCCGCCAACGGGGCGGTACACCGGCGGGATGGGGCCGGCGTCGATCGGGTCGGCCGGGTGCCGACCCCCCGCCAATCCCCAGCTCAGTACGGCTGACCGCAACGTTGTCTCCCGAATTATCAACAATATTGCGGACAGGTTGGCTGCTCGTCCTGCCGAATGTCAAACATCGTGAGCTGCTGATATCTGCCGTGTGGTAAGCGACCACGCACCTGCTTGCCTGAATCTTGACCGGATCTTGTCGATGACATTTCGGACAAGGCTCATTTACGATTCTCGACCGAACGAGGGCCGGCAGTGCCGGATACGTGCCGAGGGGTCGCGGCGCGCTGTTCGCGCGGGAGGCGTCGATTGCCGCCCTCGGGTCCATTCCACAAGCGGGAGGCACACATGATCACACGTTCACGCCTGCTCGCCGCGGCGTTTCTGGCGGCGGCGCTGGCGGTCACGAGCGGGTGCAGCGGGGACTCCGGAACGGACGCCGACGCGTCCAAGAAGGAGCCGGATAAGGTTGGCTACATCACCGCCTTCGGCGCGGTCGGCCGGGACGCGTTCGTCTGGGTTGCCAAGGAGAAGGGCTACTTCGCCGAGGCCGGCATCGAGGTGAACATCCAGAAGGGCGCGGGTAACGTCCCGAACCTGACGGCGCTGAAGTCGGGCAAGGTCCAGTTCGGCGCCCTCGACTTCACCGGTGCGGTCATCCAGGCGGGTAAGGGCGAGTTCACCGACTGGCGGGCGATCGCCGCGGTGCACCAGCAGACGCTGATCTCGGTGATGACCACCAAGGACACCAACATCAGCACCCCGAAGGACCTGGAAGGCAAGACCATGGCGACCGGCGCCGGCTCGGTCACCGAACTGCTCTTCCCGGCGTACGCCAAACTGGCCGGTGTCGACATCGCCAAGGTGAAGGTCCAGGGTGTCAAGGCCACCACGCTGAACGGCCTGATGGCGTCCCGGAAGGTCGACGCCCTCGGCACCTTCCTGCTCAGCCGCACGGCACTGACGAACATCTCCAAGAAGGAGGTGGTGGTGCTGCCGTACAGCGACTACCTGCGGGACCTGTTCGGCAACGCGGTGATCACCACGCCGGCCCTGATCGAGAAGAACCCGGACCTGGTCCGCCGGTTCACCGCTGCGCTGCTGAAGGGCTTGCAGTACTCGATCGAGCACCCGGAGGAGGCGGCGCAGATCCTCAACAAGGCGGAGCCGAGCTACGCCGTGCCCTCCGGGGTCGGGGAGATCAAGTCGATGACGCCCTACGTGGCACCGGCCGGCGGCGCGCCGATCGGGTTCATGGACGAGCAGCGGGTGATGCGGACCATCGCCGTGATGCAGGGCGCCGGTCTCATCCCCGCGGGACTGACCCCGGACAAGGTCGTCGACTTCAACTTCGTACCGAAGGCCTGAGGGTCGAGGGCGTCGTACCGGGCCCCTGACGGCTCGATCGGTGCCGGACCCGGATCGGGACGGCGGTCGCCTCGGCCGCCGTCCCGGATCGTCCACGCCACCCCGGCGGCGCACCGGCCCGGTCGCCGGCCACCCCCACCCGCCGCGTCACCCCATAGGAGGCCGTGATGACCAGCTCGCCGACGAAAACCCGCCCGGCGCGGCTCTGGTTCAACGTCGGGCTGCCCATCCTGGGGGTCGTGCTGGCGGTCACCCTCTGGTGGCTGATCGCCCTGCTCTTCAACATCTCGTCGTTCTACCTGCCGACGCCGGCGGACGTGGTCGACGCCTTCGTACGGCTGCCCGGCTACCTGCTCGCCGAGACCTGGGTGACACTGGTGGAGACGACGATCGGGTTCGGCATCGCCGCCGGCAGTGGACTGCTGGTCGCGCTTCTGCTGGCGGCGTCCCGGACGGTCGAGCGGATGACGATGCCGCTGATGGCGGCGGCCAACGCCATACCGAAGGTGGCGCTCGCGCCGCAGCTGCTAATCTGGATCGGCTTCGGGCCGGAACCCAAGATCATCATGGTGATCCTGCTCTGTTTCTTCCCGATCCTGGTCTCCGCGATGGCCGGGCTGACCTCGACCCCGAACGACCTGCGCGAGCTGGTGCACTCGCTCTCCGCCTCCTGGTGGCAGACCTTCGTCAAGGTACGGCTCTCCTGGGCGCTGCCGCAGATCTTCGTCGGGTTCAAGGTGGCGATGTCGCTGGCGATCATCGGCGCGGTCATCGGCGAGTTGATCAGCATCGACCGGGGGCTCGGCGCGGTCATCATCAACTCCGGGAACTCCGCTGACACCCCGCTGGTGTTCGCCGCGCTGGTCCTGCTGGCGTTGATGGGCGGAGGGCTGTTCTACCTGGTGGTGGCGATCGAGCGGCTCGTCGTACCGTGGGCGCGGGCGATCACGTCGTAGTGCGGGCGAACATGTCGTAGTGCGGGCGAGCATGTCGTGGTAGGGGTGGCGGTGGTTGTGGTGGCGTCGGGAAAGTTGCTCAGGTTCGACGAGGTGCGTGGCTACGGCTTCATCGCCCCCGACAGCGGGGGCGAGGACGTCTTCGTGCACGCCAACGACTTCGGCGAGGACAAGCACCTGATCCAGCCGGGGATGCGCCTGGAATACGAGGTCGAGCAGGGGGAGCGCGGGCTGAAGGCCTCGGCGATCCGGATCACCGACCGACCGGCCGCCCCGCCGCGCCCCGGCCGGGCGGCCGGCGACGAGGAGCTCTGCGACGTACTTCCCGCAGCCGAGTTCAGCGGCGAGATCACCGAGCTGCTGATCGAGAAGGTACCGTCGCTGACCGGTGCCCAGATCGGCGTGATCCGGCAACTGCTGGTCGGGCTGGCCCGGTCGCACGGCTGGGTCGAGCCCTGAGCGCGACCGGCCGGGCCGGCGTACCGGGCCGGTAGGATCGCCCGATGGCCATCTCGGGTACCGGCGGCACCCTGCTGGCCGTCAGCGACCTGCACGTCGGTTACGCGGAGAACCGGAAACTGGTCGAGGGCTTCGTGCCGGACTCGGAGGACGACTGGCTGCTGGTGGCCGGCGACGTCGCCGACCGGGTGGAGGACGTCTACTGGGCGCTGCGGCTGCTGAAGGAGCGCTTCGGCACGGTGGTCTGGGTGCCCGGCAACCACGAGCTGTGGACACCCCGCCAGGACGCCGTCCAGTTGCGCGGAGTCGCCCGGTACGAGCTGCTGGTCGAGATGTGCCGGCGGATCGGGGTGATCACCCCGGAGGACCCGTACCCGGTGTGGACGGGTGCGGGCGGGCCGGTGACCGTGGTACCGCTCTTCCTGCTCTACGACTACACCTTCCGGCCGGCGGGCGCGCAGACCAAGGAGGCGGGGCTGGCACTGGCACAGGAGGCCGGGATCGTCTGCACCGACGAGCTTTTCCTGCACCCGGACCCGTACCCGAGCCGGGAGGACTGGTGCGCCGCCCGGCTGGAGTACACCGAACGTCGGCTGGCCGAACTCGCACCCGACACCCGGACCGTCCTGGTCAACCACTTTCCGCTGGTCCGCGAGGTCACCGAGGTCCTGCACTATCCGGTTTTCGCGCAGTGGTGCGGCACGGTGCACACCGCCGACTGGCACCGGCGCTACCGGGCCGCCGCCGTCGTCTACGGGCACCTGCACATCCCCAGGGTGAACTGGTTCGACGGGGTCCGCTTCGACGAGGTGTCGCTCGGCTATCCACGGGAGTGGCAGCAGCGGTCGAAGCCGCCACGCGGCCTGCGGCCGATCCTGCCGGTCGAGGCGGCGGAACGCGACGCCGACCTGGCCTGGTGAGGTCCCGGTACCAGGGGGCGTCGGTCAGCGGGTGCCGTTCAGCGGGTGCCGGCCGGTTGCTCGGTGCGGCGCATCCAGAACGCGCCGGTGGGCAGGCCTCGGAGTTCGGGCGGTAGCACCTCCGGGCGGCACGACCAGAGCCACGAGGTGAAGAGCAGCACCCGCCAGGCCGCGTTGTCGGTGAGGAACGCCCGGAGCAGGTAGACCTCGGTCCAGTCCCGACCCTCCCGGAGCCACCGCTCGGGATACTCGAACGGCCAGTGGATGTCGTGGATGTGCACGATCACCCCCGGACGCAGCGTGGGCAGGACGTGCAGCAGCAGCCAGACGACGTCCGAGCCGGCCTTCGCCACGTGTGTCGAGTCGATCAGCAGGATGTCCCCGGAGTCGAGCCTGGCGAAGCTGGACCGGTCGACGTCCTGGACCCGGCGCTGCACCAGGTCGACCCGGTCCCCGGGGCGCAGCCGGGAGCGTAGCCGCTCCGGATGGGGTTCGACGCAGGTGATCCGCAGCTCCGGCAGGTATCGGTCGGCGACGTCGAGGGCGACCGCGGTGGAGTAGCCGGAGCCGACCTCGATCAGCCGGGCCGGTCGGTGATGTCGCAGCATCGCGTGCAGCACGGCGGCATCGGCGCGGCCGTACATGCCGTTGTGGTCGTGCCAGCGGTCGCTGGGGAGTTCGCGCATCAGTGGACCGAGCTCGGTGGCCAGTCGGAGTTGTTCCGGCTCTCGCAGGTCGACACCGACCGGGGTCAGCTCGCGCCAGCCGATCGCGGTCGCCCGGTCGGCCGGCGAGGTGGCCGGCGAGTAGAAGTGCCCGGGTTTCACGTAGGGCGGCGTGCTGAGGGCGGCGCTGACTCCCCGGGCACGCCGGACGACCTGCGTCTGGAACTCTCCAACAGCCATGCGGGGAATTCTGTCCTTTATGGCGATACTTTCGCTAGTACCGCGCAAAATCGGAACTTCCGTGTCTCGTCGGGGCAGCAGCCGAGCCGATCTCCCGAGAATCGGTGGCTGACCAGCGAATTCAAGGTTCTTGCCGGCTATACGCCAGGTCGCTGGGGCACCCTCGGAGCCAGGGATGGCCGGTCGGAGTCCCGACGGCGTTGCGGCGGGAAGCCCGACAGGATCGGAGGAGGTCCAGGGATGACGGTGAGGCGAGGACGCATGTCGACCGGATCGACCAGCGGTCACGGACGTAGCCAGGACCCGTGGTGAAGTCGAGCGGTTGATGACACCGGTACCCCGGTGACGCACCAGCCCGCCCTCCGCTTCCGGGCAGGCGGGGGCGGGCTGGTGCGGTTCGGTCAGTCCACGGCGGGCTGGCGCGGTTCGGTCAGCCCACCAACCGGTCAGGCCACGGAGAGGCTCTGGATCGTGATCCCGACCTTCGGCGCACCGCCGCCGGCCGCGATGGAGTTGTCGTGGCCGCCGGCCGCCACCCGATCCACCACGTCGAGGCCGGTGGTCACCGTGCCGAACGGGGTGTAGAGCGGCTGGAGCCCGCTCGAACTGTCCCGGAAGATGATGAAGAACTGGCTGCCGTTGGTGCCCGGCTGCCCGGTGTTCGCCATGGCCACCACGCCGCGACCGTACTGCGCGCCGGTCAGGTTCTCGTCGGCGAACTTGTAGTCCGGTCCGCCCATCCCGGTGCCGGTCGGGTCACCGCACTGGAGCACGAAGATCCCCTCGGTGACGAGGCGGTGGCAGCTGCTGCCGTCGAAGAACTTCCGCTCGGCGAGATGCTGGAAGCTCGCCACGGTGCACGGGGTGCGGGCCCGGTCCATGCTGATCGCGATCTCGCCGAGGTTGGTGCTCAGCCGCATCGTGGCGGTGCCGGTCTGCGACGCGGCGTCGAAGTCGGGCAATCCGACCGCCCTGGTCTGGTCGTGTGCCGGGGTGATGCTGCCCGCACACTGCGCCGACGCGGTGCGCGATCCCGGCTCCGGGGTGCTTCCCGTACCCTCGCCGCCCGCCTCCGAGCTGCCGCCGTCGTCGCCGAGCTGCGTGTAGTAGACCACCAGGCCGGCGCAGCCGAGGCCCAGGCAGAGCACGATCGCCACGGCCGCGGCCACCAGGCCGATCATCAGCGGGCGTCGGCTCCGCGGCGGTGGCGTTCCCGGCTGGTACGGCGGAGCGGGCGGGACGGCCCCGGCCGGCGGCGGCCCGGCCGGGTACGGTCCGGCTGACGATGGCCCGGCCGGGTACGGCCCGGCTGGTGGGCCGGAATGTGGCGGGTCCGACGGTGGAGGTTCGCTAGACGGCTGGCTCACCGGGTCAGCCTACCGACAGGAGCCGATATGTTCTCGGCTCGTTCGGCGTGGGCGGGCCGGGCGCGGGCCCCAGGGCGGGGGCGCTGGGCGGCGCGTGCTACCCGACAGCGAGCACCTCGGCGGGGACCCACGGCGCCCCAGCCGTCCCGAGGCAGAATGGCCGGGTGACGCTCCGGGCCGCCATGGCGCCGCTGACCAGCGGCGCTACCTACCGCCGAGCGGTGTTCCTGCTGCTCGGCGGGGTCCTGCTGCTGCCGTACCTGCTGCTCGGCACCGTCTTCGCCGAGATGCTGCGGACCGACGCAGTACCCCGACCGGCCGTGCTGGTGTTGATCGCGGTCGCGACGGCGATCGCCGCCGTACCGCTGTTCCTGCGCGGCACCCGGGCGCTGGAGATCGCCGCCGCGCGGGCCCTGCTCGACGTCGAACTGCCCGAGCCGGCCACCGACGGCGGGATCGACCGGGAGAGCCGGCTGCGCTGCGCCCTCTGGATCGGCATCCACCTGCTCTCCGGCGGCCTGGTCGGGTTCGCGCTGATCTCGGCCCTGCCGATGGCGCTGCTCTTCCTCTTCGCACAGCTCGGCGTCAGCAAGGAGGCCGTCCGCGACCTGGCGGTCGGCCCGTTCGGCGGCTGGCATCCGGGCTGGCTCAGCCTCGTCGGGGCCGGCATGCTGGTGCTGCTCGGCTACGCCGTCGCCGGGCTGGGCGCGCTGGCCAGGCTGATGGCCCCGGCGCTGCTCGGCCCGTCCCCGACCGAGCGGATCGCCGCGCTGGAGCAGCAGGCCAGCCGGCTCGCCGAACGCAACCGGCTGGCCCGGGAACTGCACGACTCGGTCGGTCACGCGCTTACCGTCGCCACCCTCCAGGCGGCAGCCGCCGGCGAGCTGCTGGAAACCGACCGGGAGTTCGTCCGGCGGGCGCTGCGGGCGATCGAGGAGACCGGCCGGGCGGCAATGGCCGACCTGGATCACGTCCTCGGGCTGCTCCGGCGAGGTGACGCCGAGTCGCCCGGCGACGCGGGCCCGCCCGGCGGTGACGGCCAGCGGCCGGGCGACGGCGATCCGCCGGGCGACGGCGCGGTGCGGGCGCCGCAGCGTACCCTCGACGAGTTGGACCGGCTGGTGGCCGACACCCGGGCGACCGGGCTGGCGGTCACCGTCGAGCTGGCCGGCGACCTCGGCGCGGTGCCGGCGGTGGTGGCCCGGGAGGGCTACCGGATCGTCCAGGAGGGGCTGACCAACGCGGCCCGGCACGCTGCCCGGCAGCCGGTGACCCTGCGGGTCGCGGCCCACGACGACGGCCTGGAGATCGAGTTGGTCAACGCGCTCGGCGAGCCGTCCGTGGCGGCCCGGGGCCGTCCCGGTCCGGGGCAGCGTCGGGGGCGCGGGCTTGCCGGCATCCGGGAGCGGGTGGTCCTGCTCGGCGGTCGGGTCAGCGCCGGCCCGGAGAAGGGCGACTGGCGGGTCGCGGTCTGGCTGCCGACCACAACGGCCGGACCCCCGGCTCCGGTGGCGGAGCGACCGAGGCCGGTGCCGGAAGAGCGGCGGCGGCGGCGCGGAACGGAGCAGACATGACCATCAGCGTGCTGGTCGTCGACGACGAGGAGCTGATCCGGGTCGGCCTGCGAGCCATCGTCGACGCGCAGCCGGACCTGACCGTCGTCGGCGAGGCCGCCGACGGGGCCGAGGTGCCGCCGCTGGTCGCCAGGCTGCGGCCCGACGTGGTGCTGATGGACGTTCGGATGCCGGCCATCGACGGCATCCAGGCCACCCGGCACCTGCTCGCCACCTCGGCCGACCCGCCCCGGATCCTGGTGATCACCACGTTCGAGAACGACGAGTACGTCTACGAAGCGCTCCGGGCCGGCGCACACGGCTTCCTGCTGAAGCGGGCCCGACCGGCCGAGGTGGTGGACGCGATCCGGGTGGTCGCCAAGGGCGAGTCGCTGCTCTTTCCGGCAGCGCTGCGCCGGCTCGTCGCGGCACACGCCTCCGGCCCGGCCGGTGACCGGCTCGGTCGGGCCCGGCTGACCGAGCGGGAGGGGGAGGTGCTGCGGCTGATGGCCACCGGCCTGTCCAACTCCGAGATCGCCACCGAGCTGGTGCTCGGGGTCGAGACCGTCAAGACGCACGTCGGCAACGTACTGGCCAAGCTCGGTGCCCGGGACCGGACCCAGGCGGTGATCGCCGCGTACGAGGCGGGGTTCGTGGTGCCGTCGCCGGACGGCTGAGAGATCACCTGTCATCCGGGTGGCGCGGGTTGGGGCGGCGTACGCCAAATGCCTGGCTCGAACTTCCTGGTCATGGCAGTATGCCCGGTCGTGACAGACCTCGACGGCATCCAGATCAGCACGCTCGCCGAGCGCCCGGAGTTGACGGCCCGGATCTACGAGATCACCGACACCTGGCCGGTCTTCTCCGGCGAGGACCTGATGGCGAGCGCACTGCACCTGCGAGTGCCCGGGGAGTTTCCGGAGTACTGCGTCGTGGCGACGGACGGCGGCCGGGTCGTCGCGCGCGGGCTCGCCGTCCCGTTCAACGCCGTGTTGAAAGGGCGGGAGGAGTTGCCGGCGCAGGGCTGGGACGTGGTGCTGGTCTGGGCGTTCAACGACCGGCGCCGGGGCAACCCGCCGACCGTCGCCAGCGCGCTGGAGATCACGATCGACGTCGACTATCTCGGCCGTGGCCTGTCCCGGCACATGGTCGCCGCGCTGCGGCAGGCGGCCGGGCAGCAGGGCCACGACGCGCTGCTCGCACCGGTCCGCCCGACGGCCAAGCACCTGCAACCCCACCTGCCGATGAGCGAGTACGTCCGGCAACGGCGCGACGACGGACTGCCGACCGACCCGTGGTTGCGGGTGCACGTCCGGGCGGGCGGCACCATCGAGAGGATCGCCCCGGCGTCGATGACGGTGGCCGGGTCACTGGCCCAGTGGCGGGAGTGGACCGGGCTACCCTTCGACCGCGACGGCGACATCGAGATCCCCGGCGGGCTGGTCCCGGTGCGCTGCGCCCTCGCACACGACTACGCCGTCTACGTCGAACCCAACGTCTGGGTACGCCACCCCACCCGCCCTACCGCCGGGTCAGGTCGCTGACGAAGGCCCGCCAGGCCTCCGGCCCGAAGGCCAGCGCCGGCCCACCCGGATCCTTGCTGTCCCGCACGGCCACGACGCCGCTCAGGTTGTCGGCGACCTCCACGCAGTTGCCGCCGGTGCTGTTGCTCCGGGTGCTCTTACGCCACTTGGCGCCGGTCAGCTCCATGTCTCCGCCACCTCCGCGATCAGGTCGAGCGACTGCTGGTGCGGCAGTGCCACGCTCCGGACGGTTTCCCAGACATCGATCATATAGTTCACGTAGTCCGACCGGTCGTCCATCTGACCGTGCCGGTGCCCGTCGAAGTAGACGACCGGTTCACCCAGCGGGGGAGTTGCCAGCACGAACGAGCCGTCCAGCCCCGCGTAGGAGCCGGCCGAGGCGGGCACGACGTGCATCTTCACCTGCGGCACGTTCGTGCCGGTCTTGACCAGGTGCAGCAACTGCTCGCGCATCACCGCCCGGTCGCCGATCGGGCGGCGAAGCACGTATTCGTCGAGCACGAAGGTGAGCAGCGGCGGCTTGGCTCGGGACAGGATCTCCTGCCGGTCCAGTCGGGCGGTCACCTGCTCCTCGATCTCTTCGACGGAGAGCAGCCCCGGCCCGGACAGAACCGCGCGGGCATATGCCTCGGTCTGCAACAGTCCTGGCACATAGGCCGGCTCGAACGAGCGCAGTGCCTTCGCCTCCTGCTCGATGCCGGCCCATTCGCGGAAGTACTGGACGACGATCTCTCGGCTGATCCGCTTCTGGATGCGTACGAAGCGGCCGTCGGTGTTGAAGACCGTGTCGCAGCGCCGGGCGAAATCGAGGCTCGGTCGGCGTTCGCAGCTCTCCACCTTGGCGACCATCGGCTGGGAGTAGTTGATCGCCTCGGCCAGCGCCGTCTGGGACATGTTGGCGGCGTTGCGGGCGAGCCGTAACTCCTCGGCGAAGTGTTCGAGCATCGGGGACCGTTCCATGACTCCTCCATGACGAAGGGGATACCGGCGGGATAAACGCGGATACGTACGGGTCGTACCGATCGAGAAGCTCCTCAGCGTAGTGCCATCCACAGCAGAGTGTCACTAGCGGAACCGCTCGGAGCCATGGCCTCGGAAAGGACGGGCGGAACCGCGCGGGGGCCGTCGGTTTCCCTTCCCCACCCGAGGCGGCCCCCGCTTCCACCATCGAGGAGGTAACCGGGTGTGAGCTGGTTTCGACGTACGCCGAGAATTCACCGCCGGGACTGGCGGCGGCTCTGGCGGTACTGCCGGTGCGGGCACCGGTGGGGTTGCCTCGGCATGCTTCCGCCGCCGATGCCGGCGTCGCCACCACCGCTGCCGCCCTTGCCCAGACCGTCGGTGCGTGGCCGGGTACGGCCGGCGAACCGGGGACACCTCCGCGTCTGGAACGCCCCGCCGGGCTCGAACGGGCTCAACCCCGACCCGGGGCCGGATCCGGCCCGGATGTATGCCCGGTTCTTCGGCTGGGTGACCCCGCGCCTGGACATCATCCGGCGGCGGGAGGCGTCCGGCTCGGTCGGGCAGCCGGGCGAGGGGTAGTGGCGCCTTCGAAGTCAACCTCGGCAGGGTGAGGCGCCTGCAAGATTCTTGGTGATCTGTGGTTCGCCGAGAACCCTAAGCCGACAAGAATCTTGAGGACCATTCCATCCCTGTGCTGGCGGCCCTGTTCGGCACTGGGTGCACAACCGTATCCCCAGGCTGGCGGGACCCTCCGCGAGCCGGTTAGCTGAGATTGCGGGTCATCGACCAGGGAAATAGGTGGGAGGAAACGCCGCCGTGCCACCGCCGCCCGAGGAGGTCATCGCCGGCCAGGCCGTCTACAACCGGCTGATGCTCGCCGGCTACGACGTGGTCGTGCTGGGCTTCCACTGTCGACTCGTCTGGCGGTGCGCCAACCGGCACATGCTGGACAACTACCGGCGCAACGTCGGAGCCCGGCACGTCGAGTTCGGCCCCGGCACGGCATACTTCCTGGACCGGTGCGGCTTCCCGGCCACGACACCGGAACTGACCCTCGTCGACCTGAACCCGACCGTGCTGCGGGTCAGCGCCGCCCGGGTGGCCCGCTATCATCCGGCCGTGGTGCGGGCGGACGTGCTCCAGCCACTTCCCTTCGACGACGGCATGCTCCGGACCGGTCACTACGACTCGGTCGGCGCCAACTTCCTGCTGCACTGCCTGCCCGGCTCCTGGGCGGAGAAGGGCGTCATGCTCGACAACGCGGTGGCGGCCCTCCGGCCCGGCGGGCGGATCTTCGGCAGCACCATCCTCTCCTCCGGAGTGCCGGTCAGCGTCCCGGCGCGGCGGCTGATGAAGGTCTACAACGCCCGAGGGATCTTCCACAACGCCGACGACGACCTGGCCGGCCTGCGCTGGCAGCTCGATCAGCGGTTCACCGACATCCAGCTCACCGTACGCGGCTGCGTCGCCCTCTTCGAGGCCGGCAAACCGGGACCGACGGAGGACCCGGCCGGCTGATTTGGCTGACCGAGGGTAGGCCGGAGCCAGGGTACTGGCGGTGGGATTCCAGCGCAGTCGCGTACTGATCTGCTTCTCGACGACGTGTTCGACGAGCGGTAGCCCTGCCACCTGCCGCCAGTACTGGCCCGTTCAGTGCGGTGAAGCCGCTCCGAACTGCGCGCTGTAGGCGGCGGCGCCGGCCACCGACTCCACGCCGAAGGTGACGTGCCCGACCGGTACCCGACCAGCCACCGCCTCAATCACCCGGGCGACGGCCGGCACCGAGAAGCCGCCGCACAGCTCGATCAACCCCACGCCATCCTCGACCAACTGCACCGCGATCGTCGCGGCCAGCGACTCGTCCGGGACGGGCACCAGCGAGGTCCGCTGTCCGGCCCGGTCCAGCATCACCCGGTCGGTGACCGGATCGGTGCCGGGATGCTCGTAGAGGTACGCCCAACTCGTGCTCATCACGGCAACGCCTTTCTGTAGACAAAGCACCAGCGTGATACCTCGATCGTGGTTGAGGTCAACTCCTTCCCTCTGCTGGGGGAGGCAGGTCACTCCGGTACGTGAGGTCTGCGGCTCCGCCGGCCCGGATGGTATGGGCAGCGGGCGCGGCACAGGTCGCCGGCCCGGGAGAGCCGAGGAGAGGGAACGACGATGTCCCGCACCGTATCCACCGGCCGGGCGGCCGCTCGGACCGGGCCGCAACCCCGGTCCGAGCCGGAGCCTGAGCAGCAACCGCGCCAGCATCGGCACCGGATCGGCTATCTGGCCGCCGGCATCACCGCACTCTTCGGGTCACTCGCACTGATCTGGACCGTCACCGGGCACGGCTACCCGTTCGGCACCGCCGACCGGGACGGCTCCAACAGCCTGCTCTGGCGGGTACCGGCCGAGGTCGGGGCGCCGGTCTTCGCGGTGCTGCTGCTCGGCGCGGCGGTCGCCGCCCTGGCCATGACCGGCCCGCACGCGGTACGCCTGCGCGGCGCAGCCCGACTCGCCCTGCTCGGCTACGGCTGGCTGGTGGTGGCCGGGCTGCTGCTGCTCGTCCCGGACGTGCAGGTGCTCGCCTACCTCGGGTACGCGCCGATGCTGATCGGCGGGCTGCCGTTCGGCTGGCCGCCGGTGGACTACTCCGAACTCTTCACCCTGGCGCTCGGCTACAAGGTGTTCTCGGTCGCCACCGGGCTGCTGCTGGCCCGGGCCGTGCTCACCTGGCAGCTCCGTACCGCCGGGGCCTGCCCGTGGTGCGGGCGCCGGGCCGGCGGCGAGGGCTGGACCTCGGCGGGATCGGCGGCCCGCTGGGGACGCCGGGCGGCCTGGGTGGCGGCGGTGATCCCGGTGCTGTACGCGATCGTCCGACTCGCCTGGGTGGTCGGCATCCCGCTCGGCATCACCGATGGCTTCCTGCGCGAGATGCACCGGACCGGTCTGGTCTGGGTCGGCGCCGGACTGGCCGGGTTCGGGCTGGTCGGCGCGGTTCTCACCCTCGGCCTGGTGCAGCGGTGGGGCGAGCGGTTCCCGCGCTGGATGATCGGGCTGGCCGGTCGTCGGGTGCCGATCAAGCTCGCCGTCGTCCCCGCCACCGGAGTCGCGGTCGCGATCACCGCCGCCGGCCTGGCCCTCTACGGGCAGCCGGATCTCCTCGACGGACTGGGCGGAAGCACCCTCACGGTCCTGCCGATGCTGCTCTGGCCGGTCTGGGGCGTGGCGCTCGGTGCCGCCACCCTCGCCTACCACCTGCGCCGCCGGGGCGCCTGCGACCGCTGCTGACCAATCGGTCCTGCGGGTGCGGGCCAGTCCTGCGGGTGCGGGTCGGTCCTGCGGGTGCGGGTCGGTCCTGCGGCTGCGGGTACCGGTTTGATCTTGACTTGTTCGTTCGTACCCCGCGACCGGCTCGATCGAGAGCTAGCGTAGGTGCGTGACGGAAACTTCCCAGGTCCCACCGACCTCGCCGGCCGAGCTGCCCGGCACCCTCGGCGAGCTGCGTGCCACCGGGCACCGGTACCGGACCGTCAAGCAGGAGCTCCGGGACAACCTGCTGGCCCGGCTCCGGTCCGGGCAGCCCCGCTTCCCCGGCATCGTCGGCTACGACGAGACCGTGCTCCCCGAGGTCGAGCGGGCCCTGCTGGCCGGGCACGACATGGTGCTGCTCGGCGAGCGCGGCCAGGGCAAGACCAGGCTGATCCGTGCCCTGGGCCAGCTCCTCGACGAGTGGACCCCGGTGATCCGGGGCTCGGAGCTGAACGAGCACCCGATGCACCCGCTGACCCCGGCGTCCCGCCGGGCGGTCGCCGACGCCGGTGCCGAGCTGCCGGTCGGCTGGCTGCACCGGTCGATGCGGTACGGCGAGAAGCTCGCCACCCCGGACACCAGCGTCGGCGACCTGATCGGCGACGTGGACCCGATCCGGGTGGCCCAGGGGCGCACCCTCGGCGACCCGGAGACGATTCACTTCGGGCTGGTGCCCCGGACCAACCGGGGCATCTTCGCGGTCAACGAGCTGCCCGACCTGGCCGAGCGGATCCAGGTGGCGCTGCTCAACGTGCTGGAGGAGCGGGACATCCAGGTACGCGGCTACCAGCTCCGGCTGCCGCTGGACCTGCTGCTGGTGGCGAGCGCCAACCCGGAGGACTACACCAACCGGGGCCGGATCATCACCCCGCTCAAGGACCGGTTCGGCGCCGAGATCCGTACCCACTACCCGCTCGACCTCGAACTGGAGCTGGAGTTGATCCGGCAGGAGGCGGCGCTGGTCGCGGCCGTGCCGGAGCACGTGCTGGAGGTGCTGGCCCGGTTCGCCCGCGCGGTACGCGAGTCTCCGGCCGTCGACCCGCGCTCGGGTGTCTCGGCCCGGTTCGCCGTCGCCGCCGCCGAGACCGTCTCGGCCGCCGCGCTGCGCCGGGCCGGTCTGCTCGGTGCCGGCGGTCCGGACGGGCAGCCAGCCGCCCCGGCCGACACCGAGCCGGTGGCCCGGGTCGGTGACGCGGTCTCGGTGACCAGCACCCTGCGCGGCAAGGTCGAGTTCGAGAGCGGCGAGGAGGGCCGGGAGATCGAGATCCTCGGTCACCTGCTCCGGACCGCCACCGCCGAGACGTTCCGGGCCCGGTTGGCCGGGCTGGACGTCTCCGGCTTCACCGCGCTGGTCGCCGACGGCGCGATCATCGAGACCGGTGAGCTGGTCGGCCCGACCGAGCTGCTCCGGCAGGTCGGCACCGTGCCGGGGCTGGCCAAGGCGCTGGACCGGCTCGGGCTGGGCGACGCGCCGACCCCGGCCGAGGCGGCGGCCGGGATCGAGTTCGTACTCGAAGGTCTGCACCTGACCCGGCGGCTCGCCAAGGACGTGACCGACGAGGGACGTACCCGCTACGGCGGCCGCAGCCCCGACGGCGGACGCTCCCCCGACGGCGGACGCTCCCCCGGTGAGCGTGGCCCCGGTGAGCGTGGGCCCGGTGGCCGCTCGGCCGGCGACGACGACTGGGCCTGAGCGTGGCCGGCGGAAACCGCTTCCGGTACGGCTCCTGGCGCGGCGGCCCCGACCCGCTCGCCCCGCCCTACGACGTACGGGCCGCGGTCGACTCGGTCGGCGCCGAGGTGCTGGCCGGCGGCAGCCTGCGGGAGGCGCTGCGCAACCTGCTGCGGCGCGGCCCGCGGGGCCGGGGCGGCCTGAACGACCTGGTCGCCCGGGCCCGGCGGATGCGCCGCGAGGCGCTGCGCCGGGGTGACCTGGACGGCGCGGTGACCCGGGCCCGGGCCCTGCTCGACCAGGCGCTCGCCGCCGAGCGCGACGAGCTGCGCGGCCGGGACGACGACAACGCCCGGTTCGCCGAGGCGGTGCTGGACAACCTGCCCTCGTCGACCGCCCGGGCGGTCGAGGAACTGGCCGGCTACGAGTGGGCCAGCGACGAGGCCCGGGCCGCCTATCGGCAGATTCTCGACGGGCTGCGCCGGGACGTGCTGGAACAGCGGTTCAGCGGAGTGCGGGACGCGATGCGCGGTGCCGCGGACCCGGCCGTGCAGCGCCAGCTCTCCGAGATGCTGCGCGACCTCAACGACCTGCTGGCCCGGCACGACCGGGGCGAGGACACCACCGACGCGTTCGCCGAGTTCATGCGGCGGCACGGCGAGTTCTTCCCGGAGAATCCGGAGACGGTGGAGGAACTGGTCGACGCGCTGGCTCGGCGGGCCGCCGCCGGGGAACGGCTGATGCGTTCGCTCTCGCCGGCCCAGCGCGAGGAACTGTCCCGGCTGATGGAGTCCTCGCTCGGCCCGGAGCTGGCCGGGCAGCTCGCAGCGCTCGACGCCAACCTGCGCTCGCTCCGCCCCGACCTGGCCTGGGACCGCCGGGAGCGGGTGCGGGGAGACCAGCCGCTCGGCTACGGCGAGGCGGCCGGGGCGCTCGGCGAGATCGCCGACCTGGACGACCTGCTGGACCAGCTCGGCCAGGAGCACCCGGGGGCGACCCTGGACGACATCGACGTGGAGTCGGTCCGCCGCAACCTGGGCCGGGACGCCGCCGACGACGTACGCCGGCTGCGCGAACTGGAGCGGGAGCTGCGCCGGCAGGGCTGGCTGACCCGGGGTGCCGACGGGCTGACCCTGAGCCCGAAGGCGCTGCGCCGGCTCGGCGGTACGGCGCTGCGCCGGATCTTCGCCGAGTTGCGCGGCGGCCGGCAGGGGCAGCACGACCTGCGCTCGGCCGGTGCCGCCGGTGAGGTGACCGGCGCGTCCCGCCCCTGGGAGTACGGCGACGAGCAGCCACTCGACGTGGTGCGTACGCTCGGCCGGGCGGTCCGGCGCGGCGGTGCCGGGGTGCCGGTGGCGCTGGCGGTCGAGGACTTCGAGGTGGTGGAGACCGAGCGGCGTGCCTCGGCGGCGGTGGCGCTCTGCGTCGACCTCTCCTTCTCGATGGTCTCCGAGGGACGCTGGGGCCCGATGAAGCAGACCGCGCTGGCGCTGTCGCACCTGGTCGCCACGAGGTTCCCGCAGGACGCGTTGCAGATCATCGGCTTCGGTCGGGAGGCGATGCCGCTGACCCAGCAGGAGCTGGCCGGGGTGGAGCCGGACATGGTGCAGGGCACCAACCTGCAACACGCGCTGATGCTTGCCGGCCGGCACCTGCGCCGGCACTCCAGCTCCGAGCCGGTGGTGCTGGTCGTCACCGACGGCGAGCCGACCGCACACCTCGATCCGGAGTACGGCGGCGGGGTCTTCAACTGGCCGTCGCTGCCGGAGACGATCCAGTTGACGGTCGCCGAGGTGGACAGGCTGACCCGGTACGGCGCGACGATGAACCTGTTCATGCTGGGCGAGGATCCCGGGCTGCGCCGGTTCGTCGACGCGATGGCGCGGCGCTGCGGCGGCCGGATCTTCACCCCGGACCTGGACGACCTCGGCGAGTACGTGGTCTCCGACTACCTGCGGGCGCGGCGCGGCCGATAGCCGCAGTGCACACGGCTCATAGCCGCAGTGCAGCACGGCTCAGCAAAGCCCCACCGCTGCCACCACCACCACTGCTGCCGCCGCCTGTGCGACTTTTCCGGTTATCAGCCGGTTTCGCGGCCCTCACCGCCGTTCTCACTACCCGGATTCCGCCCCTCGTCGGCTGACGACTGGACAGCCCCGGCCAAATGAGGTAAGAATTTAGCTAAATATTTTAGCTAAATCCGTACTTCTACTGGACCTTGGAGGTTCCATGCCACAGCGGCTTCGGGTGCTCGTCGCCGGCGGAGGGATCGGCGGCCTGTGCCTCGCCCAGGGACTCCGCAGAGCCGGCGTGGAGGTGACCGTCTTCGAGCGGGCGCCGTCGGCGGACGCGTTCCGGGAGGGCTACCGCATCCACCTCGACCCCGACGGCAGTCGCGCCCTGCACTCGTGTCTGCCCTCCGACCGGTACGCGCTGCTGCGTGCCGCCTGCGGTCGCCCGCCACGTTCGTTCGCCTTCCTGACCGAGGGACTCGGTGAACTGCTGGCGGTCGACGTGGCCGCACCGGACCCCGCGGCGGACCCGATCGCCACCCACCTGTCGATCAACCGTTTCACGCTACGCCAGGTGATGTTGGACGGCCTCGGCGACGTGGTGCAGTTCGGCAAGGAGTTCACCCGGTACGAGCGCAGGGACGACACGACCGTCACGGCCCACTTCGCCGACGGCACCCAGGCGACCGGCTCCGTACTGGTCGGCGCCGAGGGCACCTCGTCCCGGGTACGGGCCCAACTCCTGCCGCACGCCAACCGGGTCGACACGGGCGTGGTCACGGTCGCCGGCCGGATCGCCCTCGAACCGGATGCCCGAGCCCTGCTGCCCGACCACCTCGGCACCGGACCGGCGATGATCCTCGCCCCCGGTGGAATCAACATGTTCCTCGCCACGCACGAGCACGACCCGGCCCGTGCCGGGGTGCCGGCCCACCTGCTGCCCCCGGACCGCGAGGACTACCTCGTCTGGGCGATCGGCGCGCGGCCGCACGCCTTCCCGACCGGTTCCCGGTTGGAGAGCCTCGACGGCCAGGCTCTGCACCGGCTCGCCCTCTCGGTCACCCGGACCTGGGATTCCCGGGTGGCAGAGCTCGTCCGACGTACCGACCCGACAACGGTGAACTTCCTCAGGATCCACACCTCGGTACCCGTCGAAGCCTGGCCCGCCAGCACCGTGACCCTGCTCGGCGACGCGATCCACAGCATGCCCCCGTCCCGGGGCATCGGTGCCAACACGGCCCTCCGGGACGCCAGCCTGCTCTGTAGCAAGCTGGTCGAGGCCGATCGGCGCGGGGTTCACCCGGCCGACGCGATCGGCGACTACGAGCGGCAGATGCGGGAGTACGGCTTCGCGGCGGCGAAGGCCTCGGTGCGGGCCCTGGAGCAGTCGGTGACCGAGAACCGGTTCGCCTTCTTCGCCTCCAAGACGAGCCTCCGGCTGATCAACGCCCTTCCTGCGGTGAAGAACCGCATCTTCGCGTGAGGAGCATGATGAACCAGCGACCCGGCATTCTCCGGACCATCGCCAGCGGCCTCGTCGGCGGCGTGGCCTTCGTGACCGGTCTCTTCCTCACCTTCGCCCAGTTCGGCGGCGCCGGCGAAGGTGAGACCGGCCTGCTGTACGACCCCGACACCCAGAGCGCCAAGCTGATCGCCGTCTGGAAGGAGATCGAGCCGCTCCCGTTCACGATCGAGAATCCGGCCCCGATCCTCGGCGGCTACGTCGTCTTCGCCGTCTGCTTCGCCTTCCTGTACCGATCCGTCTCGCCGGCCTGGCCCGCCGGCCTGCGCCACCGGATCCCGCGACTGGCCGCGATCATCTGGCTCCTCGGTGCCTTCTTCGAGTTCCAGGGGCCGGTCAACCTGTTCCACCAGCCGCCCCGGCCGCTGCTGGTCGCGCTCACCTTCTGGGCCGTCTCGGCAACGATCACGGCGGCCGCCATCAGCGCGGTCGCCGAGGCCGGCGCCGGCAGCCGCCGCGCCGCCGCGGCCAGCGCAATCGGCGCCGGTCAGGGTTGACCAGCCCGCCGCAGGCTCACCGCCTCGTCCTCGAGCACCTCGGTCACCCGGGCGACGAAGTCCCCGATGGCTTCCAGCTCCCGGTCGCCGTACCGGTCGATCACCGTCCCGATGCGCTGAGCGAAGCCGGTGAACGTCCGGACAAGCTCCCGCTGGACCGCGTTGTCCTCCAGCGGGAGGATGACGGTGCGTCGTCGATCGGCGCTGTCGGGTTCCCTCCTGACCAGACCGGCGCGTTCCAGCCTGGCGACCACCTGGGCGGTGGCCGCCGACGACATGCCGGTGATCTCGGCCAGCCGGCCCGGGTGCGTCGGTCCGATGCGCATCAGGATCTCGGCGCACTTGAAATCGGTGACGTTCAGGCCGAGGCGTTCGGCGATGGCCGAGTGGAAGAGCACGACGGCGCTGCTGAACCGGCTGCCCAACTGGCGGCCCAGCTCCTGCCGCAGCGCAGAGGATCCGTCGGTCCGGCTGCTCTCCGCCGTCGGGTGGGCCTTACTCTCCGTCACCGCTGCGTCCCTTCGTTGCGTGAGTCTCCCACGATTCTCGGTCATCCGGCTGGCCACGGAGGGCGCGCCGTGCCTCAGCGACAAAATTTATCTAAAAACTTTAGCTAAATAAATGTCCTAACGCTTTGTTGTCTCGATCATGAATCTGGGTGACCAACATCATGACCAACCTCGTCCGCGCGGCGGTCGACGTCCCGCTCTGGACGGCCGCCTTCGTCGCGCGGCACGCACTTGTCGTCGCGGCGTTGGCCGCGGTACCGGTCGCCGAGCGGACCACCGCGGTCCTGTGGGCCGCCTCCCGACCGGCCGTGCTGGCGGCGCTCGCCGACATCGTCACGCTCGTCTTCCGACTGCTCCTGCTGGCGGTGGTGATCGGCCTGCTCGTCGCCGAGGAGCCATGGCTGCGCGACGGCGGCGTCGGCCGGCGGCTTCTCGACGGCGCCGTCGACCACTGGCCGGCCCTGCTCACCCGGATAGCCGTGTTCATCCTGGCCTTCGCGCTGCTCAACCTGGCCGCCTCCGGGCTCGGCCTGCTGGTGGACGGCGCCCGCGCGACCCGTTACGACCTGGTGGTGTTCGCGTTTCGCAATGCCGTCATCATCCCGCTCGCGGTGGTGTGGATGTGCGGCATCGCACGGCAGCTTCTCCTGTCCACCCACTGAGGGCGGCGGCTGCCTCCGTCCCTCCGCCGGGGCGCCGGTGGTCTCGCGTCTCGGTGGTGGGCCCGTCGACGTGTCGCAGTCCGTGATAGTGGCCGCCGCCAGGTGGTCGGCCACCTAAACTCGGTCGAATGGAGACGGTCGAGCTGCGCCGGGCGTACGCGGACCTGCTCGCCGAGGTCGACGGAGGTTCGTTCGGGCCACCGCCGCCGGGGGAGTTGACCGTCGAGGAGGTGCTGGTGCATCTCGCCGCCAACGACGAGCTGCTGGCCGAGGCGACCGAGGCGGTGCTGGCCGGCTCACCGTGGGCGTACTACGACGGGCAGTCGACGCTGCGGCCGCGGGTGGACGCGATGCTGCCGCGCGACGGCGGCCTGCCCGAGCTGGTCGCGCGGCTGCGGGCCACCAGTGAGCGGCTCTGCGACCTGGTCGACCGGTTGGGGCCGGAGGCGGAGACGCCGGTCGACTCGCACCTGCGGGAGGGCTTCGAGCTGCACATCGAGGAGTCTCTGCCGTGGGGCCGGATGCTCGACATCCACGGCCGGATCCACCTGCCGGCGCACCTCGAGCAGTTGCGCGGCATGCGTACGAATGCCCGGTAGCGGTGCGTGGGAGCGTTCCCATAGTTCGGGACAAGGTGATCTAGGGGTCGTCCGCAGCATTACCTTCCTGTTAACCGATGGGAGTGAATATGTTGCGAAGTCAATCCGTCCGGCGCCTCTGCCTGGTCGGGGTGGCCGCCCTGATCGCCCCGCTCGTCGCGTTCGGTACGCCGCCGGCTGCCGGCCAGCCCGCCCCCGGTTGGGCGGCGGCGGCCGCAGTGCCACCCCTGGACCAGCTCACCGTGACCACCACCCAGGTCGCCTTCGGACTGCAGAGGCCGACCGCCATCTTCGCCCCCGACGACGGCAGCGGCCGGCTGCTGATCGCCGAGAAACAGGGGACGATCCGGGTCTACCACCCGGACACCGGGCTCGCGACCGACCCGCTGCTCGACATCAGGGACCGGGTCGACACCTCCGGCAACGAGCGCGGGCTGCTCGGCCTGGTCACCACGTCGAACTTCACCCAGACCCGGACCCTGTACGTCACCTACACCGCACTGCCGGAGGGCACCGTCACGCTCTCCCGGTTCACCCTCGACACCGCCGGTCAGACGCCGATCCCGCCGGACGGGGAGCAGGTGGTGCTGACCCAGGCACACGCCGAGTTCTCCAACCACAACGGCGGGCACGTCGCCTTCGGGCCGGACGGCTACCTCTACTGGAGCATCGGCGACGGCGGCGGCTCGGACGACGTACTCGACTCGGGGCAGAACCTGAACACCCTGCTCGGCAAGATCCTCCGGCTGGACGTGAGCCGCTCCTGCGACGGGCGGCCGTACTGCGTACCGGCGGACAACCCGTTCGTGGGCACCGCGAACGCCCGGCCGGAGATCTGGGCGTACGGGCTGCGCAACCCGTGGAAGTTCTCGCACGACCTGGGCGGGGACGGCTCGCTCTGGATCGCCGACGTCGGGCAGGGCACCTTCGAGGAGATCGACCACCTGCGGGCGGACCAGGCCGGCGCCAACCTCGGCTGGTCCTGTCGGGAGGGACCGCAGGTCTTCAACCCCGACCGCTGCCAGGACGGCGCCGAGTACGTCGAGCCGATCTACTCGTACCGCACCTCCACCGACGGCTGCGCCGTGATCGGCGGGTACGTCTACCGGGGCGAGGAGTTCGCCGAGATCGCCACCGGCACCTACCTGGCCACCGACTACTGCTCCGGCACGGCGTTCGTGGTCCGGCCCCCGGCCACCCCCGGTGGGGCGTACGCCACCCGGGCGCTGACCGAGCTGACCATCCAGCCGACCAGCCTCGGCCAGGATGCCAACGGGGAGTTGTACCTGGTGAACGACCTGCCGGGCCAGCTACACAAGATCGAGTTTGGCACCATCGCCCCGCCGGTCGGCTGCCGGATCAGCTACCGGGTCGACCAGCAGTGGGGGACCGGCTTCAACGCCACCGTGACGGTCACCAACACCGGCACCGAGCCGGTCAGCGGTTGGACGGTGGGCTGGACCTTCCCCGCCGCGCAGCGCGCCGGCTCGTTCTGGAACGCCGTCGGCAGCCAGTCCGGCGCGGTGGTGACCGCCCGGAACGCCAACTGGAACGGGGACATCCCGGCCGGCGGTACCGTCCAGTTCGGCTTCCTCGCCTCGAACACCGGCCCGAACCCGGCGCCGACCGCCTTCACCCTGAACGGCAACACCTGCGATTGACGGGTTGGGAAGGGCCCCCGCTACAACAGAAAGCGATATGCGGGGGCCCTTCCTTGCGTCGATGGTGTCGGCAGGCTGACGGGATAGTGTCGGCAACCCGACAGGCAGTTACTTATTGTCACGACACCATTACTCTATGAATGCTGGTGTGCTCACCCTGGTGGTTTCCGGGCCGGTCCCCGGCAGTGCGCGCGGCGACGCGGAATCCGCCTCCGCGCTGGCCCGGGAGCTGCACACCCGGACGATCCTGCACGTCGTCCGGACCGGTGTCGACGAACCGGCGGTCTCGCCCGACCTCGCCGGGTTCGGCGGCACCGGCCCGTCCGCCCGCAAGGGCGGCGCCGCCGGATCGCTGGCCGAACTCGTGGTCACCGGCCTCTTCTCGGCCACCACCGTCGCGGCGCTGGCCCAGGTCGCGGTCGCCTTCCTCGAACGCGGCGCCGCCCGGCGGATCACCCTGCGGGACGGCCGCCGTACCCTGACGATCAGCGCGCCCGGCGAGGACACCGAGCAGATGGTGATCGAGTGGCTCGGTGTGCCGCCGACCCGGAACGGCACCGGCCGCGGTGCGGATTAACCCGCCAGCCGGCCGGTACGCGCTGCTCGTCGCGGTCGGCGAGTACGACGATCCGTCGCTGGACCAGCTCCGGGCGCCCGAGCAGGACGTGGAACGGCTGGCGGCGGTGCTGGAGGACCCCTCGGTGGGCAACTTCACCGTCCGCACCCTCCAGGACGCCTCCGACCAGGAGGTACGGCGAGAGATCGAGGACCTGCTCAGCGACCGGGTCAACGACGACCTGGTGCTGCTGTACTTCTCCTGCCACGGCATCGTCGACCCGTTCCACCGGCTCTACTTCGCCGCCGCCAACACCGTGCGCACCCGGCCGGCCAGCACCGCCATCTCCCGCTCCTTCGTCAACGAGCAGTTGGAGGCGTGCCGGGCCGCCGCCAAGGTCCTGGTCCTGGACTGCTGCTTCGCCGGCGCGTTCGCCGAAGGCTTCAAGGCGGCGCCCCAGGGTGCGCTGGAGGGCCAGGCCGGTCGGGGGTACGTGGTGATCAGCGCCTGCGACAGCTACGAGTACGCCTTCGAGTCCGACAGCCTGGTCGAGTCCGCGCCCCGTGGCTCGATCTTCACCGATGTCCTGCTGGAAGGGCTGGCCACCGGCGGTGCCGACCTGGACGGTGACGGGCGGGTCGGCGTCGACGAGCTGTTCCGGTACGTCCACGACGGCGTGGTCCGCCGCCGACCGGACCAGAAGCCGAAGTGGAGCGCCTACAACGCCGAGCCGCACATCTATCTGGCCACCGTACCGCCGACGACCAGCCCGGCCGGTGCCGGCGACAACCGGCCGGACGGGGTGGCCAAGGCGACCGCCGCGGTGCCGCCCCGGCCCAGCAACTACAACCGGCACCAGGCGATCGTCGCCCGAGGCTTCCGGGCCGGTGCCGACCTGGTACGCCGGACCTTCGGCCCACTCGGCCGGCGGGTACTGGTGGAGGACGCCTCCGGGGCGTACCACGAGCTGGCCGACGCGGCGGGCGTGGTCCGGCTCTTCACCGCCTACGACACCCGGGACTCAATCGGCGCCAACTACGTCCGGGAACTGGTGGAGGGGGTACGGCACCGGGTCGGCGACGGTGCCACCACCACCGTGGTACTCGCCCAGGCCATGCTGGACGGTGCCTCGGCGGCGCTGCGGACCGGCGCGAACCCGGTGGCACTGTGCCGGGGGATCGAGTCCGCCGCCCTGGCGGTCCTCGCCGAACTCGGCGACCTGGCCGTGCCGGTGCAGACGACGGAGCAGCTCAAGAAGGTCTCCACGATCGCCTCCGGCGACGAGGTGATCGGGGACCTGCTGGCCACCGCGATGGAGCGGGTCGGCCGGGACGGCGTGGTGATCGTCGAGGAGAGCAACCTCTTCGGGCTCGAACTCGAACTCACCCGGGGCATCCGGGTGCCGGCCGGGCACGTCTCGCCGTACTTCGTGACCGACCCGGAGGAGGCCGAGGCGGTGCTGGACCATCCGTCGATCCTCGTCGTCGACCAGCGCCTCTCCGCCGTACCGGAGTTGCAGCCGCTCCTGGACGAGGTCGGCCGCTCGGGTCGGCCGCTGGCGGTCTTCGCCCGGGACGTCCGGGACGCCGCCCTGACCGCGCTGATCGTCGGCAAGATGCGGCACACCCTCAACTCGGTCGCGGTACGGCTGCCCTGGCCGGACGAGGAGCGCTGCACCATGATGGCGGACCTGGCGCTGCTCACCGGGGCGCGGGTGGTGGCCGAGGCCGAGGGCGGGCTCGCCGCCGCCACCGCGCAGGTGCTGGGCGGCGCCCGCAAGGTGATCACCACCCGCCGGGACACCACGGTGGTGGACGGGGCCGGCGATCCGGGCCTGGCCCGCCGTCGGATGCAGGAGCTGCGGGCCGAACTGGCGCGGCAGGCGGCCGGGCACGACCGGGACCTGCTCCGGGAGCGGCTGGCCCGGCTCGGCGGCGGGGTGGCGGTGATCCGGGTGGGCGAGTCGGCCGAGGGCCAGCTCAAGAAGCGGAAGCGGCAGATCGACGACGCGGTGCGCAACGCGCGAGCGGCCGTGGAGTGGGGACTCGTGCCCGGGGGCGGGGCGGCCCTGCTCACCGTCGCCGGGCGGATCGGTGCCCGGCTGCCGCGCGGTCCTGACGAGGCGCTCGGCTACACGGTGGTGGTCGACGCGCTGGTCGCGCCCTACGAGGAGTTGATGCGCAACGCCGGGCGGAACCCGGTGGCCGGACCGGCGGACCTGCGCCGCCGTGGTCCGGGAGTCACCTTCGACGTGGTCTCCGGAACGTACGTCACCGCACTGGACGCCGGCATAGTGGACGCCGCCGCGACGCTGCGCCAGGCGGTGACCGCGGCGGCCGGGGTGGTGACCCGGTATCTGATGATCGGCTGACCGCACCCGCCCCGGGCCGCCCTTGCCCGGGACGGTGGCGGGTGGCGGGTGGCCGGCGTCGGGCGAACCCGACGCCGGCCCCAGCCCATGCTGCTACGTGGTGCCGCCGACGTGCAGCAGGTCAGCGATCCGCTCGGCGACCGGTCCCGCCTCCAGGTGCAGCCACGACACGTTCAACCGGTCGTCGCCGAGCACGGCGAGCAGTATCTGGTCGCTCACGCCGTACACCGTGAAGTAGCCCTGGTGGCTGTGGACCGTCAGTTCGCGCAGCGGACCCTGTTGGAGGGTCAGCCCGCACTGCCGACCGAGCCCGAACGTGGTCGCCGCCAGCGCGGCGAGGTCGAGCGGCTCGGGGCCGGCGGTGAGGTCGTGCCCGAGTAGTTGCCCGTCGACGCCCGCGAGCACCGCGCCGCGTACCCCGGGCACCCGGTCCCGGAGCGCACCCAACTCGGCGTGTAGGGCCGACTGGCCCGGTCGGGGTTGGCCGGCGACCGGCTGGAAGGCGCTCTCGGGCAGGGCCTCCTCGCCGCCACTGTCCAGTTGGGCGCCCGGAGAACGCCGGGGCAGCGGGTTGTCGAACAGGTCGCCCCGGGCGTCCTGGAACTGCGTCACGGTCATCACCGCTCCTCGACCTGGCGCGCGGCGCGCGCGTCGGACGCGAGGTCAACCTGGGGGCAGGCCGGAGCAGCATGACGGATGGGTTCCTTGCCCGCGCGGGAGCTCAGCGGCCGGATCAGCTGGTGGTTCGCCACTGACAGCGCCTCCATTCTTGGTGTGAACGTCACTGCCCGTAGTGCCATCCCCGCTGGATGGCGAATGTGGGCGGCGGCCGGTCTGACGCGCGAGTTGCTCCTCCGGGAGAGTGGCATGCCGTGGTGCAAGTTGCATCTCGCGAGACAGGTATTTGTCTGTGCAGCTAACTTACTGTTGACCCGTCCGCGAGGGAACAGGGCGATACGACCGATGTTGCGCGGCATGGGCGGTCGTTCCGGGCATCACACCACTGCGCACAGTGACCGAAACAGAGGGTGATTGCACGTGGCGTCTGCAAACCACAAATGCACGTGCGCTTCCCAGGTCACCGCGGGAAGCGAGTGGACGGCATCAAGGTGCTGTGTCAGAGTGCAAGGGAAGACATTTACGAGAACAACTGTCTGATGCGCTGGTGCGGGGAGAGGCGCAGTGTGGTTCATCACCGCCCGACGTGGAACGGGTGCGCGGCCTTGATACCGCTCGGGGCGGGGGCGCTGCTCGAGTACCGGGTGACCGACGCGAAGTGGGTCTGCGCCGGGGTCGTACGGGTCGCCCGGTTCTTCTTCTCCCTGACCGATCCCGATCCGCCGCCACGCTGGCACTGGCAGGCGAACGCCCGGGACAACGGCCTGGTGGGAGCGACCGAAGGGGCCATGTTGGTGCGTACCGGCCGCGGTGGTGGCTGGGTCAACCTCACCGTCGAACTGCACGGTGAACGGCCGGCGGCGCAGACGACCGGCTGGGACGACGCGGTCGAGATCTCCTACCGGACGGCGGTCGGGCAGTCGCACGTCCGGTCGGCGCGCGGCGGCGGTACCGACTTTCCCCGGGTCAGCTTCCGCGGCGCGGGCAGCTACCGGATCCGGGTGCACGCCCGGGGCCGGCACCCCTGTGCCGATCGGGCGGAGGACTATCTGTTGCAGGTCTGGCCGGCGCCGGTGGGACGGACCGAGATCCTCCGGGCCGCCGCCGGCGGGTGACCGGTTCCGGCCGGTTCGCACCGCTACCGTGGGGGCCGATCGGGCGGCCCGGGTACGGGACCGGATCCGGGAAATGCCCGTAGGCGATTCCGGGCCGGACGCGTCGGCGGTTTTGGGCTGGCGGACCGGTTGTCCGCCATCGGGATCCGAGACGACGACATGCTTCGCTGGTCGGTCCGCCGCGCGACCCGACGATGGCGGGCCGCCCTCCGCCGTTGTGGCGGCGGACTGAGGGAGGACGGGTCACCGGCGACGTCCCGCCGGTGACCGACCTCCGAACAGGCCCGGGGCGGGTGCCCGCAGCCCGGCCGTCACCTTCCCCCGTAGCTGACGGCCGGCCCAGCCCGCCCCGGTGCCGACCCCTCCGGCACCTGCGGTCATCCACCGAGGACGCCGGTCGCCGACCCCGCCCGGCCCGCGCCTCGTCGTCGGGGCATCCGGCGCCGCCTCGGGCGAATCGCGCGTCTCCGTTCCGGTCGGTGCCGGCACCCGATCCGACGCTTTCGCCACCTGATCGGTCCGGCTTCTCGGGACGTCGACGGGGGCCGGACGATAACCAGGAGGTCAAGGTTTGGTTGATGAGGATATCCAGCAGGTCCGTCCGTGCTATACCGTGACCGGGTGAGAGTCGAGCGGCACTGGTGGAACGGCGATCGGGGTCCGCGCTCACGGCGCGACGTCTACATTCGTACGGATGGGCAACGATGGGAAGTCGAGGCCCAGGTTGGGGGCGCCCAAGGGCGCTCGAAGGTGCAACAGTGCCCAGGTGAGGCGTCCGCGCGCATCCTCGCGGACGCCTGGCTAGGTGGGCGTCCGGGCTGGCGAGAGATGGTGCTCTGAACCGACCGCCGTCCGGGCGGGTCGCGCAGGACCGTCTCGCGGCTCGACATCATTCAGATTCGAGAAGCGGGCCACGCCGAGGGTGAGGGTCACCCTCGGCGCGGGGGTTGCGTGTCCATCCGGACGGCGCCGGGTTCCGTTACCGGAACCGGTCGCGGCCGCCAAGGCACTTTCCGCGATCTGCCAAAGGAATTGCACCCCGGTTACCTCGTCTGGTTGCGTCGAGTTACCATATAAGCACTCATGGTGATCAATGTCTTGACGACGATCAGCGGGGTGAGGGTTCGTGGCGCGGAACCTTGACGGGCGATCGGATGGAATGGGACGGCGGATCGGGAGTCTCGACCGCAGTCTGCTGCTGCACTGCCGGACCAGCCACGTCACCCAGGCGGCCGAGGTGGCCGACCGGAGCGGCGGCGGCCTGGTGGTCACCGCCGACCGGGGCAACCTGCGCGGTTGCCTGAGCCGGGCCCGGCACCTGCGGGAGGTCGACCACTACCGCCGTCCCGTACTGCTGGACGCGGCCCGGTATGCCGGTGACGCCCGGCTGCCCGCCGCCGCCCCGTTCGACCCGCGATGGATCGACTGCCAGCGGGACCTCGGGCTTCCGGTACTGACGGACTCGGGTTACCTGGACCGGGACGACACCGCCGGCCTGGCCGGAATCCTCGAACGGGCCGCCCGACTCGGTGACGCCATCGCGCTGCTGCCGATGCACCCGTGCTGGCTCGCCGACCGGATCGCCCGGCAGACCCTGGTCCGCTACGTGGCGGCGGTCGGGGTACCGGTGGCGGTGGTCGTCGAGGAGTCGGCGAACCCGTTCAGCCCGGCCAGTACGGTGCGCGGGCTGCTCCAACTGCTCGGCTGTGGCGTACCGGTGCTGGTGCTCCGGGCCGACCTGCCGGCGCTCGGCGTGCTCTGCTCCGGAGCGACCGCGGTGGCGATCGGCACCGAACCCGCGCTGCGCCGGCTCGACCCACGCCGCCCGGCCGGGTCCCGCCCACCGGCCGGGGTGCCCCGACCGTCGGCGGTCGTCCGGCAGTGCCTGTCGTACGCGCCGCTGCCGGAGATCGAGGCCACCATGCGCCGCCACCCGGACAACGGGATGTGGCACTGTGACTGCGCCACCTGCGCGGGCCGGGGCCTGGGCTGGCTGCTGGACCAGCCGGACGGCGTGCGGGGTCGCACCGCGTTCCGGCACTCCGTCGACGTCCTGCTCGACCTGCGCGCCGAGTTGACCGGGCCGTCCGTACCACTGAACGAGTGGAGCTGGCGGGCCCGCTGCGCCACCGCCGCGTCCCGGCGCCGCGAGGTGGGCTGGGACCTGCTGCCCATGCTGGACCACTGGCAGCAGGCGGTCACCCCGCCGAGCACCTCCCGGCCGCCCGCTCCGGCCGTGCGCCGGACTGGCGGGTCGAGCCGGTTCTCCCGGGCGACCACCCCCAGATCGGCGGCCTGACCAGCAGAAACCTGGCCGGCGCCCGCCCGGGTCAGGCCAGTGCCATCCGCGCCCAGCGGCTGGGGCTGAGGGTGAGCACCCGGAACGGGCAGTGCCGGTCGGTGAGCAGCGTGTACGCCTCGATCGCCCGCTCGGCCGCGTCCTGGGCCTGCTCGGCCGGGGTCATGCCCCGGCCCCGGTTGCGGAACAGCGCCCCGTAGAACGCCGAGCAGAAGACACCGCTCTCGTGCCAGCCGATCTGCGCCGAGGTGCCGATGTAGGTCACCTCGTCCTGGAGGCAGTCCCGGACCGCCTTCTGCCAGGCGCCGGTGCCGGTGCGGCAGCCGTCGGCCAGGATCGCGTGCGCCGAGATGCCCCGCCCCCGGGCGGCCGCCTCCTCGCCGAGCGCCTCCAGCGAGATCTTCGTCCGGCCGTCGCTGCTGGCGAAGGTGGGGGTGCTGCTGTGGTCGCCGTGCGCCATCACGTGCAGTACGTCGCAGGAGGCGGTGAAGGCGGTCAGCACCGTGTCCGGGTCACGGGAGCGGACGAAGTCGATGTCGACTATCGGTTGCTGATGCTCGGCGTTGATGTTCTGCAACGTGGACTGGACGAACGTCATCGCCGCGTCGAACGACGAGTCGAGCCCGATGTCGAGCAGACTCACCCGCTTCGCCCTCATCGCCATGGCGAACCTCCCCCGGTGCGATCAACACGCTACCTCTGCCGCGCCAGCCCCGCCGGCCCGGCGGCGGCCCCCGGGACGGTTCGCCGGAGCGACCGCCGCGGATGCCGCACCCGGACCGGATGGCCGGGTGATCAGTGAACCTTTTTCCACCTCCCCTTGCGGTCCGTCGGAGCGCAAGGTCGGACGCGGTGGGTGAGCGCCGCGCGGTTCAGGTGGAAAAGGTTCAGTCGACCAGCGCCGCGTAGACGAGCTGGCGCAGCTCCGCACGGAGCGGGAAGGTGCTGGAGGGGACGAGCTGGGTGAAGAGCAACGCGGTGACCTCGTCGACCGGGTCGACCCAGAACGCGGTACTCGCCATCCCGCCCCAGTAGAACTCGCCCGTGTTGCTCGGGGCACGGCTCGGCACCGGGTCGAGTACCACCGCGAAGCCGAGCCCGAAGCCGATCCCGTCGAAGGTGGTCTCGGCGAACCCGCCGGTGGAGAGGCGCCCCAGGTCCCGCCCCTCCGGCAGGTGGTTACGGGTCATGAACCGGACCGTACGCGGACCGAGCAGGCGTACCCCGTCCAGTTCCCCGCCGCGCAACAGGAACTGGGTGAACCGGTGGTAGTCGGCCGCCGTGGAGAGCAGCCCACCGCCGCCGGAGAGCAGCGGCGGCTTCTGGAGCGCCAGCGCGCCGACCTGGTCGTACCGCAGCGCCTGGCCGGTGCCGGGGTGCGCGGCGTAGCAGGCGGCCAGCCGGTCCGCGTCGGCGCCCTCGACCCACCAGCCGGTGTCGGTCATGCCGAGCGGGCCGAGGATGCGGTCGGCGAAGAAGGCGTCCAACGGCTGGCCGGAGACCACCTCGACCAGCCGGCCGAGCACGTCGGTGGCGACCGAGTAGCCCCAGGCGGTGCCGGGCTGGAAGAGCAGCGGCAGCCGGGCCAGGCCCGCGGTCGCGGTGGCCAGGTCGACGTCCGGCGGCGGATAGAGGTCGAACCCGGCGGCCCGGTAGAGCCCGTCGACCACCGAGGTCTGCAGGAAGCCGTAGGTGAGTCCGGCGGTGTGGGTGAGCAGGTGCCAGACCCGGATCGGCTCGACCGCCGGCACGGTGTACGGCTTGAGCGCCGACCCCCGGTCGTAGACCCGGGCGTCGCCGAACTCCGGCAACCAGCGGCTGATCTCGTCGGTGAGCTGGAGCCGGCCCTCCTCCCAGAGCATCATCGCGGCGACCGAGGTGATCGGCTTGGTCATCGAGTAGATCCGCCAGAGGGTGTCCGGCTCGACCGGCAGCCCCGCCTCCCGGTCCCGCATCCCGTAGCTGGAGGAGTGCGCGATCTCGCCCCGCCGGGTCACCACGATCTGCCAGCCGGCCAACTGCCCCGCGTCGACGTACCGGGCGAAGTGGTGATCGACGCGGGCCAGCCTCGCCGGGTCGAAGCCGACCTGATCAGGGTCGACGCTGCGCTGGAGGCTCATTCGCGGAACCTTACTGCCGGCCGGGAAAGGGCGGCAACGACCGCCCGCTGTCGGCGGGCCTGGTCGGGCGCCAGTACTGCCGTTTGCCCTCGTCCCGGACCACCACGCCGAGCCGGGGCAGCTCGGTCCGCAACTCGGCCACATCCGCCTTGTCGCCCTTGTCCAGTGCCCGCTGTCTGGCCTTGAGCAGCGCGTTCGCCCCGACAGGCAGCTCCGGGTCGCCGTCGGCCCAGCGCCGGAAGTCCGCCCGGTACGGGTCGCCGTCGGCGTACCAGCGGTAGCCGTACGCCTCGAAGACGGCCCGGAGCCGGTCGGCGGGGAGGTCCGACGGCTCCCGGGCCAGCTCCTCGGCGACGGGCCCGAGCAGGACGAGCCGCTTGCCGTCCCGGAACACCCCGGTGATCTCGGCCCGGTCGACCCGTCGGGTGGCGTCGCCCCGCACCAGGGTCACCCCGTCCCGGGCGACGGTGACGCTCAACCGTTCGTCGGCGGCGATGGCGGCGATCAGCAGCCCACCCAGGGCGCCGAGCAGCAGGGCGCCGCCGGTGGCCCACGGCTCGTCGACGGCGTCGACCAGTTTGAACAGGCCGCGCCAGGGTGCCCAGCGCAGCGAGACCACCCAGCCCGCCGAGGCCTGCACCAGCCAGAGCAGGGCGGCGCCGAGCAGCGGAAAGGAGATCCAGACCAGGGCGACCAGGCTGGCCGGCTCGGCCACCACGGTCGGCTCCCCGGACGCCCGGGTCCACTCCGGCGGGATCGCGTCGCGGCCCACCTCAGGACACCTCCCGGCGTACCGTCCGGATCAGCCCGGCGACCAGCGGCACCAGCACCCAGACCGCGACCGAGACGCCGAGCCGGGCCCACTGGCCACCGTCGAGGTCCCCGGCGTTCGGCGGCTCGACCAGCCCGGCCGTGGTGAGCCCGGTGTCCAGCCACTCGGCGGCGGAGCGCAGGCGCTCGATCATCTCGCCGAGCATGGACCAGGCGATCGGCAGCACCAGGGAGAGCACGATGGCCAGCGGGGTGCTCTGGAACAGCAGGCCGAACGCGACGCCCAGGGTGACGTTGACCACCTGGAAGACCGCCGCGCCGAGGAACGTCCAGGCGCCGGTGGACCACGCCCCGCCGTCGCCGGCCAGCCCGGCGATCACCGTGCCGAGGGCCGCCGTCGCCATGCTGGCCACCACGGAGATCAGCGCCGCGACCACCCCGGCGCCGAGCTTGGCGACGACCACCCGGTGTCGCTGCGGCACCAGCGCGAAGGTGGTCAGCGTGGTGCGCTGGGAGAACTCGCTGGTCACCAACAGGATGCCGAGGATCGGCAACAGGATGCCAACCGGAATCTGGGACAGTGCGAAGAAGTACTCGAACCGTTGGTCGCTGTCGGGTGCGGTGAACAGCATCACGGCCACGATGATCGCCGAGATCAGGCCGATGGTGATCAACAGCCAGTAGCCGGCCCGGGTGTCGGCGAGTTTGCGCAGCTCGACCAGGGTCAACCGGAGCAGCGTTGGTCGGTCGTACCCGTCCGGCTGGTGTGTGCCGGAGTCCCGGTCAGCACCGGTACCCGGCGCAATCGCGGTGCGCGAGGTGGCGTCGGTGGTCATTTCACGGCCTCCCGGACGGAATCGCCAGCGGTCAGGGTCAGGAAGATCTGCTCCAGGCCGGCGCTCTCCGCCGGCCGGAGTTCCAACAGCGCCACGCCGGAGTCGGCGGCGGCCTGCCCGACGGCGCCGGGTTCGGCCCCGACCAGCAGCCCGCCGTCGGTGCTGGACCGCACCGGCAGCCCGGCCCGGTCCAGGGCGCCGCGCAGCGCCTCCGGGTCCCGGGCCCGGACCAGCGCGCCCGCGCCGGCCAGCAACTCGTCCTTGCTGCCCTGCGCCACCACCCGGCCGGCGCCGATCACCACCAGCCGGTCGGCCACCGCATCCACCTCGCGGAGCAGGTGCGAGGAGAGCAGCACGCTGCCGCCCCGGTCGGCGAAGTCACGCAGCAGGCCGCGCATCCAGTAGATCCCCTCCGGGTCGAGGCCGTTCGCCGGCTCGTCCAGAATCAGCACCCGGGGGTCGCCGAGCAGCGCCTGCGCCAGGCCGAGCCGCTGGCGCATTCCCAGCGAGTACGCCCGGACCCGCCGCCGGGCCGCGACCGCGTTCAACCCGACCTGGTCGAGGCACTCGTCGACCCGGCGCCGGGAGACCCCGATGGTGCGGGCCGCGAGCATCAGCGTCTCCCGCCCGGTCCGGCCCGGGTGCTGGGCGGAGGCGTCGAGCAGCAGCCCGACCCGGCGACCCGGGTTCGGCAGCCGGCGGTAGTCGACCGAGTCGACGGTGGCAGCGCCGGCGGTCGGCGGGGTGAAACCGCAGATCATCCGCATGGTGGTGGACTTGCCGGCCCCGTTCGGGCCGAGGAACCCGGTGACGGTGCCCGGTTCGCAGCGGAACGAGACATCGTCGACCACGGTGTGCCGGCCGTACCGTTTCGTCAGGTGTTCGACACTGATCATGCGGTCGAGCCTGCCGGGTCCGGCCGGTCGGGCGCTGCGGCCCGGAGTTCATACCCGGAAACCTTCGGCTACATCCGGACGTCGACTTTGGTTGCTGTCCGGTACCGGCACCCCGTTCGTACAGTTGGCGGATGACTGGTGTGCCGGCCCGCCCCGAGCATCCCTGGCTGCTGCCGGCCGCCCTTACCGCCGACCCGGCCGCCGGCCGGCGCCGCCCGCGCCGGTCGACCCGGGACTGGATAGTCGACACGATCTGTTTCCTGATCGCCGGTGGCTACGCGTTCGTCGCCTTCTGGGACGTACTGCGCCCGCAGCCGACCCTGGTGGCGGACCGGGCCGACTCGGAGTTGGCGATCATGATCGACGCGGTGCTGACCACCGGGCTCTGCCTCGCGCTCTGGGTACGCCGCCGCTGGCCGGTCGCACTGGCCGCCGCCGCCCTGCCGGTGGCGCTCTTCTCCACCCCGTCCGGGGTCGCCATCCTGATCATCATGCTGACCCTGGTGGTGCACCGGCCGCTCTCGGTGGCCGGCCCGCTGGTCGTGGCACACCTCGGGACGGCGGTGCTCTACGAGTACCGCAATCCCGACCCGACCGACGGGCCATGGGTCGGGATGGTGCTCAGCGCCGTGCTCACCGCCGCGGTACTGGCCTGGGGGATGTTCATCCGGGCCCGCCGGCAGCTCGTGCTCTCCTGGCGGGACCGGGCGTACCGGGCCGAGGCCGAACAGCGGCTGCGGGTCGAGGCGGCCCGGCGGCTGGAACGGACCCGGATCGCCGGCGAGATGCACGACGTGCTCGCGCACCGGATCTCGTTGCTCAGCCTGCACGCCGGAGCGCTGGAGTTCCGGCCCGACGCGCCGCCCGAGGAGATCGTCCGGGCGGCCGGCGTGATCCGGAGCAGCGCGCACCAGGCGTTGCAGGACCTGCGCGAGGTGATCACCGTGCTCCGGGAGGACCCGCCGGAGGGTGGGGCGGAGCCGGTGGCCGGGGCGGAGCCGGAGCAGGCGGTAGCGCGGGCGGTCGAGCCGGCACCGGTCTCCGGCGGCTGGGGTTCGGGGCCGAAGGCGTACCCGCCGGACCCGCCGTACCCGGCGGTGCCCCTGCCGGCGACCGGGGCGCCGGAACCGCCGTCCCGGGCACCGGAGCGGCCGCAGCCCACCCTGGACGACCTGCCTGCGCTGGTGGCGGAGTCCCGGGAGGCGGGCATGCGGGTGGACCTGCGTACCGAGCTGATCTCCACGGAGACCGCGCCGGCCGGGGTCGGGCGGGGGGCGTACCGGATCGTGCAGGAGGGGCTGACCAACGCCCGCAAGCACGCCCCGGGGACCAGCGTGCTGGTGACCGCGCGGGGTCGGCCGGGGCTGGGGCTCAGCGTCGAGGTACGCAACCGGTGGCCGGTGGGCCAGCCGGAAGGCCCCCGGATCCCGGGTACCGGCACCGGGCTGGTCGGGCTCGGCGAACGGACCGCGCTGCTCGGCGGCTGGCTGGAGCACGGGCGTACCGAATCGGGTGACTTCCGGCTGGCGGCCTGGCTACCGTGGCCGGCGTGAGCGAGCAGGAGGCCGACGGCCTGGCTACCGTGGCCGGCGTGAGCGAGCAGGCGGCCGCCGGGCCGGTACGGGTGCTGATCGTCGACGACGACGCGCTGGTCCGGGCCGGTCTGTCGATGATCCTCGGCGGGGTGCCGGAGCTGAGGGTGGTCGGCGAGGTGGCCGACGGCAGCGAGGTGCTGCCGGCGGTGGCCGCTCACCACCCCGATGTGGTGCTGATGGACATCCGGATGCCCCGGATGGACGGGCTGGCCGCCACCGAGGCGCTGCGCCGGCTGCCGTACCCGCCGGAAGTGCTGGTGCTGACCACCTTCGACGTCGACGAGTACGTGTTGCGGGCGTTGCGGGCCGGGGCCAGCGGCTTCCTGCTCAAGGACACCCCGCCGGCCGAGATCGTCGCGGCGATCGGCCGGGTCGCCGCCGGCGAGGCGACGCTCTCCCCGACGGTCACCCGCAAGCTGATCGCGCACGTGACCGGTGCCGGTACGCCGGGCCGGCGGGACGCCGACCTGCGGCGGGACCGCGCGGTACGCCTGCTCGACGGGCTGACCGACCGGGAGCGGGAGGTCGCGGTCGCGATCGGGCGGGGCTGGTCGAACGCGGAGATCTCCGCCGCGCTCTTCATGAGCGTGGCGACGGTGAAGGCGTACGTCTCCCGGCTGCTGACCAAGCTGGAGTTGACCAACCGGGTTCAGGTGGCCCTGCTCGTGCACGACGCCGACCTGGTCTGAGGGCCGGCTCGACAGGTCTGAGGGCTGGCTCGACGGGGTCAACGTTCCCGTTCCCGCGGGCGCAGCGCGGTCAGGCCGCTGGTGTCGACCACCGGGCCGGTCTCGCGCATCTCTTCGGCGACCTGGTGCCACCGCCCGGCCTGCCGGGTGCAGATGTCCTGCGCCTCGTCGCCGCGCAGCGGTTCGCCCCGGTAGTCCAGCTCGGCGAGGCGGCGGCGGGCGCGCAGGCTGCCGTCCCCGGCGTGCTCGGCGACGGTCTGGTAGATGGCGTTGAGCCGGCGGTCCACCAGCGCGATGTTGTGCCGCGCCAGCCGCTCGATGCTCTCCGCGCCCCGGCTGCCGTCCCCGACCAGGCGGTCGGAGCCGGCCAGACAGAGGTCGTCGTAGCGGGGGATCGACGGCGGGAACCGGGCCTCGGCGATCCGGACCGGGTCGACCGCCTCGCGCAGCAGCCGGATGAACTCGGCCCGGTCCCGCCAGTACCGGGCGTGGTCCAGGGCGATCCGGCAGAGCGTGTCCCAGGTCTCCGCGTCCAGGTCCAGCCAGCGGATGAGCTGGTGCGGGTCGGCGGTCTGCGGCGGCAGGGCCCGGTCGTGCCAGGTCTGTTCGAGGAGTACGGCGCCCTGGCAGAGCAGCTCCTTGGCGTACGCCGACATCCGGGAGTTGATCACCTTGTCGGGGCGCGGCAGCACCACCTTCAGGCTCGGGTACACCTCCTCCTCGAAGTACCCGAAGTCCTGCAACCGGCGCAGTGGCGCCAGGTCGGGCTCGCTGCTCAGGATCCACCGCCGCAGCCGGTCGGCGGCGACCCCGCTCTCCGCGCAGGCGAGCGCGGCCCGCAGCTGCTCCACGGCCTTCGCCACCAGCGGGGCGACCGGCGGCGGCAACGGATGCGGGGTGGCGGTCGGGACCACCGGGCGGGCCGGGACGGCCGGCGTGGCCGGCCGGCGGTGCCAACGGGGCGGGTACGCCAGCGGCAGCGCGTCGGCGATCAGCCGGCGGCCCCGCCACAGCGCCCGGCCGGCAGCCGAGAGGTACGCCGGAGTGGACCGCTCCAGGTCCGGGAAGTACCCCTTGAGGGCGAAGGCGTAGGTGCAGGCCGCGTTGTAGAAGTCGAACGACCGCAGCGGGCGCCTCGGCCACCGGCGGCGCTGGGCCCGCCGGATCGCCCGGTCCAGCAGTGCGCCGCCGCACGGCCACTCCCGGCTCAACCGCCAGGCCCGGGTGCGTGGCCCGCGCCGCCACCAGCCGGCCAGGCAGCCACCGTCGTCGAACGGCCCGACCGGCCCGTGCGTGGCAGGGAACACCGCCGGCTGCCAGCCGGTGGCGGCCCAGTCGTGCCACGCCTTCGCCAGCCGCAGCGGTGCCCAGACGTCCCGGAGCAGCAGCAACGTGGAGTGGGTCACCTCGGAGCGGGTGCTCCGGACGAACCAGGCGAGCACCATGTCCTCGCGCAGCCGATACAGCTCCTGGGCGGCGGCGACCTGGAACACCACCCGGGTCGCCTCCGGAAACTCCCGCAGTACCCGGCGCAGCCACTCCTTGGCGGCCGGCTCGCCGGGTGCGTCGGCGAAGGTCACCACCACCGGCCAGTACCGGTCGACGAACGCCTTCTCCAGGCGTTCCCGCATCTGGCGGCGCACCTTCTCCCGGTCGCCGACACCGTCGGACTTGAACCACTGGTGCACGGTCCGTTCGGTGTACGCCAGCGTGCAGGCGTACTGGTAGCGCAGCTTGATCGAGTCGGGGCGGTGGCGCAGCCGGCGCAGCGTACCGAGCAGGTGCCGGGGCAGGTTACGGAGCCGGTCGGTGCGGGTGGTCCAGAGATAGTCGTCGTACCAGCCGCCCTGCTCGCGCAGGACCAGCGCCGACTGGTACGTGTCCAGCGCGTCCAGGAAGAGTCCCATCTCCTCCTGCACGCTCGCCACCATCACCCGCAGGTCGGCGTTGAACGGGTCGAGCCGCAGCGCCTCGCCGTAGTAGCGGAGCGCCTCGTCGAACTGCCGCCGGTCCTGCAACTCCTTACCCTTGTTGTACGCGGCGAAGAGCGCAGCCGGCAGTTCCCGGCCGTACCAGTTCCGCCACGGCGCGGCCCGGCCCAGCCGGGTCACCGGCAGGATCGTGGCCAGCACCCAGTACGCGGTCCGCCGGGTCGCCTCCTCCCAGGTGCCACCCCACTGGGTCGTCATCGCGCTCCGGCCGCCGTGCAGGAACGAGGTGACGGTGGCGGAGACGCCGTAGCAGGGTTCCTGGGCCCGGACCTGCAACACCCCGGTCACCCGGTAGCCGATCCTCGGCCAGAGCCGGGGCAGCATCTGGAGCAGCATGACCAGCGGGTTGCCGCTGCGCGGGTCGACCCCGCCGGCCACGTCGAGGAAGTTCTCCGGCGGCGGGTCGGCGGGTCCGGCGTACGGGGGGTAGATGTGCGTCTCGGAGAGGCGCTGGCAGAACTGGCTCTTCAGATCGTCGACCGGGGCGCTGCGGCCCGGGGTGGCGTCGGTGAACTCGTGTACGTCGACCGGTCCGGGCCGGTAGGCGAGCCGGGCCCGCCGCCGGTGCCGCCAGGCGGCGAAGCAGACCAGGGCCAGCAGGAGCAGTCCGAGTCGCTGCCGCATCGGGGGCGGCCCGTCGCCGCCGAGGGCGATCGCGAGCCCGTCCAGCGGGCTGAGCAGCCAGGTGTCGGGGCGGCCGGCCCGCAGGTGTGCGCGGCCGATCCAGACCAGCGCGGCGAGCAGGGCCAGGGTGCTGAGGAGCTGCCCGGCGAGGGCCCGGCCGGTCCGGGGCATCGGCAGCGCGGCGGGCGCGGCCCGAGATTCTCTGCCGATCCGCCGGGGCGTTGGCTGCGCCCACTGCTCGGACCGTTGGATACCGTGCGACGTCCTTCTTGCTCGATGAGGCATCTCGGCCACCGAAGCGTCTCGGCTCATTCCCCTTTCGTGACAAACCAACACATCCAGGCTAGAGATCGTGGTATCGGCTGGGGTCCGGAATGCCTGTTCTCGGGAGTCCCGTGCAGCTGCTGCCGTCCCGCCCGTACCAGTGGTCTCCGCACCGCCCGGCCTCCCTCCGGCGAGGGAGGCCGGCCCGCCGCGCGGGGGATCCCAGCCCGGCCGCCGCCGACGAGGCTCGGGACATGACCAGGAGACGGCACGGCATCGACGTATTGTCACGGCGCCCCGAGGGGTCGCCGGCCGGGCCGGCGCCCGGTCGGACCGCGACGGCCTGGGCGCCGTACGCGGTCCTGCTCTGGGCGCTCGGGTACGGGGGGCTGCGGGCCTACTGGGCGCTGGGGAACGCGCCGGAGTTTCCGCCGCTGGGCACCGATCTCCTCCCGGTGGCCGGTTGGGGCGCGGTCGCCCTGGTCGGTGCGGCGGCGCTGCTGGCGGTCGCGCTGGACCGGGCGGACCGCTGGCGGTGGCCGCTGGCCGGGGCGGCCTGGGGGGTGAGCGGGGCCCTGGCGATGCTCTGTCCGCTGCTGTTGCTGGACGTCGTCGCCCTGCTCATTCCCGGGCTGGGTCTCACCGTCGACCCGGCCGGGATCGCCGGCCGGCTCGGCTGCCTGGCCGGTGCGGTGCTGCTGGCGGTCGCCACCAACGGGTACCGGCGGCGGCACCGGGGCGACCGTCCGCTGTTCGGCAGGTCCCTCACCGGTACGCCTCGGTGGGCCTGGGCGGCGGCCTATCTCGCGGTGGCCGGTTGCCTGGCCCGGCTGGCCGCCCAGTACTCCGTCGGGGCGGCGGAAATCATGATCGGGGACGGGCCGGCCGCCCTCGCCTTCGAGGTCGGGTTCCTACTCGCCGGAGTGCTGCTGCCGCTGGCCCTGGTGCACTCCTGGGGCCGGGTCTTCCCGCGCTGGGTGCCGCTGCTGGCCGGCCGCCGGGTACCCCGTTGGCTGCTGCTCGGGCCGGGCTTCGGGCTGGGCCTGCTGATGGTCGTCTACTTCGGCATCGGCACCGGGCAGTTGGCGGTGCAGACGGTCACCGGGAGCTGGGATCCGGGCGACGGGGGGTATCCGCTCTGGTTCTTCTGGGTCTCGATCCCGGCGTACCTGGCCTGGGGGCTGGGGCTCAGCGCCGCCTCGCTTGGCTACTGGCGGCGTACCCGGCGTCCCGGGGCGTGAATCGGTCGCGGCGTCGGTAGTCGGCGCGGTCGCGCGCTTCCACTACTGCCGCCAGCGGTCCAGCCACGCATCGGGCCCGCGATCGGCGACGTCGTCATCAATCCCGTCATCCGTCGAGGACGAGTCCTTATCCAGATACCAATCATTGACTGTGCGACCCTTTGCCACCTGCCCCTTCCGAAAGGCAGCTGGAGACCCGTCAAACAATGCTTGAAGGGTGTGAGGCTTTCTGTTGCTGTACTTGCTCAACACTCACTTCACATGTGCTCTGCTGCGGTCTGCTCGACCTGCTGGATGAACTGATCAAGCTGTGAATCGCTCAGGTTCTCGTCATGAAGCAGTGTGCCTAGAATTGCGATCTGTGCGGAGAAGGCGACATCGGGGGCGATGTCGTCGACGAGGTGCACCTCCCCGAGCACGGCACGAATCATTCCCTCCATAGCAAGAGCGGGGAGTTCGGAGCCGTCCTGGTAGCGGGCGCGGGTGTTTGCGACGAACTGGGCGATCTCTTGGAGGCCCTTCCCGCGGAATCGGCGGTCAACAGCGAGGGCGAAGGCGGCGCTGATGATCTGTGATCCTCCGGTCCACCCGACTTGATCCAGTCGTTCCAGTAGTCGATCCGCGCGGTCCCAATCACGTTTCGCTATCGCGCGAATGAGGTCGCTGGGTTCTTTCCTTGTCTCCACGCTTCCGAAACCTTTCTATGCTTTTTCGTGCTAGTTGGATTGATTTATGGAGGGATGTGCCCGCAATTACGCCTACGACGAGAAGATGGCCCACTGCCTCCGGGGCATCGATCCTTTGGAGGATTGACGGCTGGGCAGGAGACACTGTCGCTGTGCTTGTTGTCTGTGAGCCTGGAGGATTGAAGGGGTTTCTGATTACCTTGACTGTGTTCTGTGCTATCTCCGTGGCGTTCTTGCCGGCGTCCTGAATATTTTCAATGTTGCGGCTTGTTTTTCTCAGGAACGCGCCGATGTCCGACGCACTTTCTGCCCGAGTTTCTGCTTCGCTTACGAGATGCTCGCCTGATGGCATTTCTGCGTGCGAGATCTCTGCATCAGGCGCAGAGCCAGGAGCGATTTTGTTGAGGTAAGTGGTGAAGCGTGCCCTTGCCTCGGTCAACAAGCGAGCTGTCCGGGCCGCTTTCTCGCTGGCTGCCCGGATGTCGGTGAGAGCCTCTTGTATCTGCGGATGCTCGGTGCCCTGTGCCGCCTCGGCATACTGTCCGTGGACCTGGTCGGCATCAGCCTTGGCTCTCATCGCGGTAACCGCAGCGGCGGCGAGACGTTCACGTACGTCGAGTAGTTGAGCCACCACCTCAGGCATAGGCGCGGTCATCCGAGAGCCGCGAGGTAGGCGTTGGCGTGCTCGACAGCGGCATCGACACGGCGTATTACCAGTTCGACCTCGCGCCCGAAGCCTTGAAGGATCTTTAGTCCAGCCTGAGCGTCCTCGTCCTGGCTGTCGTGGATGGTGACCCGAGCAAGCTGTTCTGCGGCGGCTGCTTCGGCACCTGTCTGGTCCAAGGTGGTCTTAGCTTCCTTGGCGGCTTGGTTGCCCGCACGGATCGTGCGCTTAACCTCGTTGACGTTCACCGCGCCACCCCTGCTTAACCGAGGACGCTGATGTATTCACGGGCGGCGGTAACGCTGTTCTGGATCAGGGTGGCAGCCTCCTGGAGGCGCTGCTTGCCTTCGTGGGCGCGCTGGATGGCTTCGGTGACCTTGGCGTGGTTGGTGCCGGCGGCGACTCCCCGGAGTCGAGTGAGGACCTGCTCGGTCTGCCCTGCGGCCGCGTGGATCTGGTTCAGTGTTGCGTTGCCCTGCTCGGCGGCTTGCGCGAGTGCGGCCTTGACTTCCTCAATGCTGGCCATGCGATCTCCCCGGTTGCCGGCTGCCGTGAGATAGCGGACGTGCACAGCGCAGCGGCCGGCGCTGGACATCACGGCGTGGTCGATCGAACACTATCGGAGAGGGTCGAAGCGTACAGCCCCGCTGTCGCTTCTCGGCACCGTCGCGTGGCTGGCTACTTCCGCTCGGCTACGAAGACGCCGACCCCGTGGATGCTGTCGACCAAGCCTTCGGTTCGAAGCGCATGCATGGCGTAGCGGATCACTGCGTTCGATACGCCATGCTCGTTCTTCAGTTGCGCCGTTGACGGCAGCTTGTCGCCCGGCTTCAGTTCTCCGGACTTGATCTGGTCCCGGATATGGGCAGCAAGCGTTTCCCACTTGGTGGCAGGCATGGGCACTCCTTGGTCTCCACCTGCCATGAGATCACAACGAGGGTGTACGCAGCAAGTTCCGTGTAGAACGAACCAGTTGCGTATTGACCAGACGGAACTAGTTAGGTTAAGTTCCCTCCTGCGAGTGCTCTCTTGGTCTCCAACCTGTGCAGCCCTCGCACCTCCCGGTCGGGGCGGCCAGCTCGTACGGGTTGTCCGTCCCGGCTTCTGAGTCACGCCCTGCTGACGTACGTGCTGCTTGTGTTTGCGCTGGTGGGGCGGGGTGGTCCCGGTCCGGGGTGAGCGTGCCCGGGGATTCGGGCCGGGGCCGTCCGTCCAGCCGTCCGTCTACTGCTTGTTGTCGAAGGGTTGGTGAGGCCCGTGGGTGCTCGGTTTCGTTGGTTGTGGCGGCGGGAGGTGGTGTCGGCGCGGCGGCTGGGGTCGGCGTATCGGTCGGCGGGGGTGGATCCGGACGAGGTGACGGAGTTTCTGGATCAGGTCGCCGGTGATCTGGCCAGGGCGTACACCGAGTTGGCTCGGGTGCGGGAGCAGAATGCTCGGATCAAGGAGGCGTTGCGGCGGTGGCAGTCCCGGCAGGTGGCGTCGGCGCGGGAACTGGCGGGGCGTTGATGGCCGGACCGCTGGCGGTGTTGTGCCGATCGTGTGTGACGGACTCGCGTTCACGCTCGACCCGTGTCGTTGCATCTACGGCGGCAACCGCCTGGCACGCAGCCCGGCCGCTCGCTTGGCGGCGTCGAGTCGTGGCAGCCCTTACCTCGGCTCGGTCACGAAGACGCCCTTGCCCTGGTGGCCTTCGAGGAGGCCCTCTGCTTGCAGGATCAGCAGGGCCGAGCGGACGGGTTCGGCGGACACGTTGTAGATCGCGATCAGCTCGCGGAGCGACGGCAGCTTGTCGCCCGGCTTGTACTCACCCGACGCGATCTTGTTGCGGATGTCCTGAGCGATGCGTTGGCGATCTGAGATTCGGGGCATGGCAACTTCCTGGTAGGCCCCTGCATCTTCTCATGATCGCCAACGAAGCCTCAAGACTTTGCCTGCTTTGCATGGTTAGCTCTTGCCCTCCCATGCTTTGCATTGTAAGTTGCCTCTGCGGGACGCCTGGCAACGGAAAGCCTGGTAGGCAACCGGCCCTCCGGTTGGGCATCCACGCTGCTGGCACGGCTGGTGATCTCCCCGCTGACCGTGCCGGCCCTGATGACGCCCTGCTGACGTACGTGCTGCTCCTGGCCGCACCGGTGGGGCGGGGTGGCCCGGTCCGGGGTGAGCGTTCCCGGGGATTCGGGCCGGGCCACCCGTCCACGTTCTGCCTGTTATCGGAGGGTTGGTGAGGTCGTTGCGTGCTCTGTTTCGGTGGTTGTTCCGGCGGGAGGGGAGGTCAGCACGGCGGCTCAGAACGGCCTACCGCTCGGCGACGTATCGGCCGTTGTGGCCGTCGCAGGTGCGGTTTCGTCGGTTCACCCGGGTCGGCTTCGGACAGCGGGGGGTGGACCCGGACGAGGTGACCGCGTTTCTCGATCAGGTGGCCGGTGATCTGGCCAGGGCGTACACCGGGTTGGCTCGGGTGCGGGAGCAGAATGCCCGGATCAAGGACGCGTTGCGGCGGTGGCAGACCCGGCAGGTGCCGTCCGCGCAGGAACTGGCGGGGCGCTGATGGCCGGACCGCCGGTGGTGATGTGCCGCTCGTGTGACGGACTCGCGTTCACTCTCGACCCGTGCCGCTGCACCTATGGCGGCAACCGGCTCCTCGTCACCGACAACGACGCCAGCGGCCTAGCAGGGGAGGCGTACCGGGACTGTCGGGACTGTCAGGGGGTCGGCACCCTCGCCCGGCCCTGTCACGACTGTCGGCAGACCGGCCGGCGGCGGACGCAATTGGTGTTGACGATGGCGAACCTGGACACCGGGGCGGTCGCGTCGGCGAGCGTCGTACCCGGCGTTGTCGAACCCGCCCCATGGGCGGGGGATGGTGGTGGGAGCTGGCATCTGCCACTCGGCCCGCTGCTTGAGGATCTGGCCGTCCTGGTCGGTGTCGGCTCGTGGACCGACGTCCGTGCGCCCGGCGACCCGGATGGGCCCCTCGTCCTGCTGCCCCGCGCCTGGCGACCAGAGCAGCCCGAGCCGGCCCGCAGGGAGTGGGAAGCGGAGGCGATCGCGGGGGAGAGCCTCGATGCGTGGCGGCTCTACCTCGGTCGCACCACCGAGACACCGCACCTGGACGCGGCCGGGAAGCTGGGCCGGTGGTGCCGGCTGGCTGGCCTGCTCTGCCTGGACCTGGTGGTCGAGGCCCGCCGTCTGGCGGCTACCGACGCGCTGACCTGGGCGGTCCGGTTTGAGGTGCCGGGCGGGCCGGTACCAGCCGAAACCTATGGCTACGCCGCTGATCTGACCATCGCGATCACCACCACCAGCGACCTCGACGCCTTCTACGGTTTGGACGAACGCGGCCGCACCATCCCCGCGCACCAACTCATCATCACCCCACCGTCGCCCGGCCCGCCGGCAATCGATGTGGACCAGCTCGAACGGCGGATCCTCGCCGACTGCACCGACCTGACCACCGGCAACCCGCACCCCGGAGCACAAGCGATCTGGCGGGACGGCCGCTGGTGGCACACCACCCTCCGCCCCGACGGCACCACCGAAACCCTCACCGAATGGACCACCGGCCAGATCCAGAGCCGCCGCACACCGGTGCTGCGTCGGGGTTGGCAGCCGCCGGCTCCATCGTGGCAGGGCCCACCGATCGGGTACGTCGACTGCCCCGACTGCGACCCACACAGCCGCCTGCGCGCCTGCGACTGCCGACTCGGCACCAACCGCACCGACCCGGACTGCCCGCGCTGCGCCGGCTCCGGCCGCAGCCCCTCCCTGCTGCGCTGCTACACCTGCTGGGGCAGCCACCGCCTCCACACCGAAGTGACCGTCACCATCACCGACCTGGCCAGCCGGGTCGCACACCTGCACTGGCGCACCGGCCCCAAGGGCTGGCAGACCGGTGAACTCACCTGGCAGGACAACCCCACCGGACAAGACGACGAGCCAGGCGACGGGCCGGCCGGGCCGGCGGGGGAGGAGCACTGGCGGGCCGGTCAACGGATGCCGGCACCGCACGTGGCGAACCACCCCGGCGGCAAACCGCTGCACCAACTCCCGGACCAGTTCCGGCTCGCCGGCTGGGCCGACCACTTCGGCGTACGCCCGGAAGACCTGGTCGAACTCGACGGCGGCGGCACCCTCGACCACAGTCTCCGCGACGGCACCGTCACCCTGGATCATGCCGGCGCCGACCCACTCACCGAATACCTGCGCTGGGCCGCCCGGGGCCGACCCGGCGCCCGACTGTTCCTCCTCGCCCGACGGCCCGACGTGCCACCCCTGGCCGACCTGGTCCGGCTCGTCCTCGGACTACACCTGACGATCACGATCACCCTCACCGACCACAGCCACAATGCCGGCGACCTGCGCTACATCCAGGGCGAGAGCTGGGACGTCACCATCAACCACCCCGACCGGCCACCCGCCCCCGCCGACCCGCCCACCCACGCCAGCCCGGAAGCCGCGACCACGTTCTGCCTGGACTACCTCGAACTCGCCATCGCCGGCAACATCCCCGACAACCCCGACGAACCGATCCCGGTACCCCAGAACCCGACCCCGACCACCGTCGACGACCCGATACCCCTACTCCGTCGACTCGCCCGCCACCACCCCGGCCAACCCGTCGCCGCCCACTACGACAGCGCCACCTGCCAGATCTGGCTCCGCGAACACCACGACGTACGCCAACTCGCCACCGCACCCACCCTCCCCGCCGCCATCGGCACCCTCGGCCTCTAACCAACCAGCCCAGGAGTTGGGCCGCGTCACGCCTCCTCGTGCAGCGCGGCCCGGTCCTGCCGGGGCACCCGGCGTACCGCACCGACGGCCTCGGCGAGATCGTCCACGGTCCGCCAGACGGCGGGGTCGACCCAGTACCCCGAGTGTCGGGCCGCCGCCGGGGCCGGCTGCCCGTGGATGTGCCCGTTGCCGACCGGGTCCGGAAGCTCCACGTCGATCTCGGTCGGCGGCCGTCCGGCGGGAAAGATCCGGCCGCCGATGTAGTCGGTCCGGTAGGAGAAGTTCCGCCAGGCGTGCAGCGCCACCCCGGCGGCGCCGCCGGTCGGGGTGAGCCCGGCCAGCACGTCTGCGTCGAAGTAGGCCGGAAACGCCCATCCGTACAGTGTGGTCAGAGGCGAGCCGAAGGTGACCAGGGCGACCACACCGTCGTCCGGCCGGTTCTCCCGTTGCAGCAGCGCGGCGGCGGCCAGCACGGTGCCCTGGCTGTGTGCGGCCAGCACCACCTGCCCGCCGCTGTCGTGGATCCGCCACAGCCGCTGCTGCAGCTCCGGTACCGCCCGTTCGGCGTAGGACGGCGGCGCCAGCGGGTGGTAGGCGCGCGGCCAGAAGGTGAGCACGTCCCAGATCACTCCGATCCGGCGCCGGCTGTGCAGGTCACGCCAGCCCCTGCGGAGTACCAGGATGATCATGGCCGGGATGGCGGCCGCGAGGTAGCTGCCGATGGTGAACGTCCACTGTGTGCCCCAGGGCAGCTTGCCGAAGACCCAGTACCGGACCTGGAGGACGATCAGCAGGACCACGCCGATCGCCGCGATGGCGGTGAGCAGCTTGTCGACGTCGCGGAGTATCCGGGCGAACCGGCGGGCCCGGGCCGTCCGGTCCGGTCCGGCCCGCCAGTAGCCGACCAGCTCGTAGCCGGCGAAGAGCAGGATCAGCGCCAGCGGGAAGAGGGTCAGGTAGTGGACCAGCCGGCCGAGGAACGGATAGAGGTACAACTCGACCCGCTCGGGCGGACCGGCCGGCAGATGCACCCGGGTGGAGACCTCGGCGGTGATCGCGGCGACCCGGCTCATCAGGCTGATCAGGACCACGTTGAGCGCGAAGACGCCGAGGGTGAGCGCGACGAACGGTCCGAAGATCACGAAGGTGCCTCGCCGCCAGCCGCCCGGCAGCACGGCGGCGAGCACCACCAGCAGGGTGCCGAGCACCCCGCCGAGGGTCAGTCCCGCCACCGCGCGCATGCCGGGCAGGTAGCCGAACGGCTGCGGGTACGCCGGCTGCACGGCGGCGAACCAGCCGGCGCAGCAGACCGAGATAACCGCCGCGCCGAGCAGTACGGCCGGGACGGCCGGCGGGCAGCGTTCGGCGGCCACGAGGACCAGCGCCCCGACCAGGACCGCCACGGCGAGGGCGAGCGCCACCCGGGCCGGCACCGGGGCGTGTACCGATGCCCCGGCCGGCCGCGCCGCCTCCCGTACGGTGTGTTCGAGCACCAGCGCGACGAAGGCTAGCCCGGCGGCGATGTGCAGATAGCCCTGTTCGAGCGCGCTGCGCCGGCCGGTCCAGAAGTCCGGGTCGGCCAGCCCGGACCGGCACCGCGCCGCGCCGCGGGACTCCTGCCCCCGATCGGCGCCGGGCGCACCGGAGCCGGCCGCCTCGTAGCGTTTGACGGTGCGTAACGCGAGGACCGCCAGCAGGACCACCATGGCCAGCGGCACCAGGGCGCCGGCCAGGATCCGCCGGGCCGGGTAACCGGCGAGCAGCGGGGCGTGCAGTAGCCGTACCGGCCAGGCGTCGTCGGCGCAGCCGGACTGCCCGCCGCACTGGTAGCCGAGCAGCTCCATCCCGGTCATCGCGGCGATGAGCAGGAGGTTGAGGGTGAGCCCGAGGGCTGCCCAGCGGACCGCCGCCCGGTGCAGCCGGAACAGCGCCGGTCGCTGGTGGGTGGCCGGGCTGCACATCCAGCCGGCCACGTTCGCCAGCGCGAACGGGAAGAGCAGCAGCCAGAGCACCCGGGCGCCGCTGCGCGAGGTCATCCCACCCCAGGAGTACGCCTCGACGTGCCGGCCGGGCAGGTCGGCGGTGCGGTAGAAGCCGGCGATCCGGTCGCCGGACACGCACTGCGGGGCGTCGTCGGCGAGCAGGTCCTCCGGCGTGGTGCCGCCCACCCCGTGCAGCCGGAGTTCGGTGACCCCGGACAGGTCGGCGTCCGGCGGGACGAGCCCGGCCGGGCGTGGTACCGGGGACGTGTCGTGACGCTGCAACGGCATGGCGTACCACCTGGCTGCTCTGGCGTCCGCGGCAGTCGGCACCCCACCCGCCGGCCTGGCCGGCGGGCCTCGGGCCCCCGGAGCGTGATCGGATCCTGACCCTTCACCGTGCTCCGGTCTGGTCAACGGTTGGAGTCGGTTCTCGACACGGCGCCGGTTGCACCCCGATCGGGTGCAACCGCGTCGCAGGAACGGGTGTGTATGCCGCGACGGCCGACGAGGAAGCCCGGAGGTCCGGAAGCGCGCTGGCGAGGATCGATTATTGAACCTTTTTCCACCTGAACCGCGCGGCGCTCACGCACCGCGTCCGACCTTGCGCTCCGACGGACCGCAAGGGGAGGTTGAAAAAGGTTCATTGCGTATGGGTTTCCGATGGATGACGATTGATGTCCGGGGGGATCTCCAAGGAGGTGTCTCATGGCGGAGGCAACCCAGGTCCCGGATCTCCACTCATATCCACTCGGCGTCAGCCGTCCCCCGCTCGCCGTGGCCGATCTTCCCGAGCCCGAGGAGGTCTTCAAGGTCCGCCGGCTCGGCCCCCGCGAGCTGGTCAAGTACGCTCTCGGCCCCAGCCTGATCGCGCTGGGCATCTCGATCGGCAGCGGTGAGTGGCTGCTCGGCCCGCAGGCGGTCGGCCAGTTCGGCTTCGTCGGGGTCGGCTGGGTCATCCTGGTCTCGGCGGTGCTGCAGACCTTCTACAACATCGAGTGCTCCCGGTACGTGATGGCCACCGGCGAGGCCCCGGTGGTCGGCTGGGGCAGGGTGCCGCCCGGCTACCTGCTCTGGGTACCGGCGTCGGTGTTTCTGGTGATCTTCGCGTTCATTGCCGGCGGCTGGGCGGCCTCGGCCGGCCAGGGGATGTACGCGCTGGTGCACGGCGAGGCCCCGCCGTCCGGGGCGGAGGAGCCACGGCTCTGGGCGATCGCCCTGCTGGTGCTGGTCTTCCTGATCGCCGCCGGGGCGAAGCGGATCAGCCGGGCCCTCGAACTCGCCAACTGGGTGATGGTCAGCGGCATCCTGCTCGCCCTGCTGCTGGTGGCGCTCTTCGTGGTCCCGTGGGACATCTGGTGGGAGGGGATCCGAGGCTTCGTCACCCCGGCCGCGCCGCCGGAAGGGATCACCGCCACCCAGCTCGGCGGGCTGGCCGGGTTCACCGCGCTCGTCTCCGGCCTCAACTGGTACGTCATGGGTCACTACCGGGACAAGGGCTACGGGATGGGCTTCCGCACCGGCTACATCTCCGGGCTCCGCGGTGACCGGCGGGAACTGCTGGCCACCGGGGTCACCTTCCCGGACGACCCGACGAACGCGGCCCGGTGGCGGCGCTGGTACCGGCTGCTGCTCGTCGACATGTGGGGCGTCTTCTTCGTCGGCGCGATGCTCGGCATGCTGCTGCCCACCATTCTGATGGCACGGGCGGTGCAGCTCTCCGGCGAGACGCCGACCGCGGCGAACGTACCGACCTTCGTGGCCACCGCCCTGGAACCCGACTACGGGCCGATGATGTTCTACGGCATGCTGCTGGTCGGCGTACTGGTGCTGTTCAGCACCCAGCTCGGGATCTTCGAGGGAATGGTACGGGTCAGCACCGACGCCGCGCACGCGACCAGTCCCCGGTTGCGCCGGCTGCTGGAGGGTGACCCGCGGAGGTTCTACTACCCGTTCATGCTGCTGCTGTTGGTGATCATATCGGTGGTGCTGCACCTGGCGGTGCCGGTCAACCTGGTGCAGTGGTCGGCCAACATGTCGAACCTGGGCGCGTTGCTCTACCCGTTCCTGCTGATCTACCTGAACAGCCGGCTGCCCCGGCCCGCCCGCCCGCGCCCCTGGCACTACGTGCTACTGGTGCTGAACGTGCTCTTCTTCGGCTTCTTCTTCGTCAACTTCATCGCCGACTTCGTCGGTGATCCGTTGATCACTTTCTAGGATGTGCGCGGAGGGGTCCCGGTCGCCGAAAAGCGAGGCGAGGGCCCACTCCCGCCGCAGTCGTCCGAATCCTCCTTTCTGTAAGCCCGAATTTTCCTTTCTTCAGGATCGGCATCTCGTCAACGGTATCGAATCGCCCCCACATTTACTGGAACCCATGCGATGATGACGAGCCGTCATCTCCGACTTCCGGTTAGCGGCGATTCTGATCGGGGAGATCCTCCATGCAGCTGCTTCTGGCGTACGCATTCGATCGTGTCGAGGGTGCGTCCGATGTGCCACTCCGGCTCGGTCGGGTCACGGACTACTACACGTCCCGGTGGCGCGACGAGACCCGGCGGAGTGGCCTGGACGTCGGCCGGATCGGACTGCACGTGTGGGACGTCGATCCGTCGCCGTGGCGCTGGCCGTCCTGGCAGCGGGAAGCCGATCTGGCGGTGGCCACCCTCTATCTGCCCGTCGACTACCAGCGGCTCGTCGGCGCCGTGGAACCCGCGCGGGCGGCGGTGCCACTGGCCAGGGCCCTGATCGAGCGCCCGTCGTCGGTGCTCGAGTTGACCGCGCCGTTCGTGGTGGCCTCGGTCGACCCCGCCCGGGGCCGGCTGCGGCTGCACACCGACGGGATCGGGCTCGGGCGGCTCTACGAACTCCGCTTTCCCGGCGGCTGGGTCTGGTCGAACCGACCGGCTGCGGCCTGCCGGTTCGCCGGAGTCCGGGCCGAGCCGGACCGGGACGGCTGGCGGATGTTCGCCGCCACCGGCTGGTTCCAGGGCGACCGGACCCCGTTCAGCAACGTGTACGCCGTGCCGGGCGGGGCCACCATCGGCTACGACCCGGCCGGGCCGGGCCGAACCCTCAGCGTGGTCGACGCCCTGGCGACCTGGTCGGCGGAGGGTCGGGGCGACGGTCTCGCGGCCGACCGGGTCGAGGAGGTGGCGGAGTCCCTTCGTCGGCTCGCGCTGTCCCTCGATCCGATCTGGTCGGGCAAGGTCGTTCTGGGACTCAGCGGCGGGCGGGATTCCCGGCTCTGCGCTGCGGCGGTGCTGGCCGCCGGGCTGGAGGTGCAGTTCGTGACGAACGGCGCCGAGCCGGGCGAGGCCGACGTCGCGGAACGACTCGTCGCGGCGCTTCCGGCCGCGATGGCCGGGCGGGTCAGCCACCGGATCGATCGTCCGAAACCGAACGGCCCGGCCAAGCCCGAAGGCCTGGCGTTGCGGGCCCCCGTGCTGCCGAACGTGCTGGCCTGGCACCGGCTGCAGGAGGGACTGCGACCGGAGAGCTACCTTCCGACGACGGCACCGGGCCGAATCGCCCCGGCACCGCACCTCAGCATCAGCGGGGCGGCAGGCGAGATCGCACACGGCCACTTCTATCCACCGGACCACGCGGAGTTGGCCGAGATCCGGTACCCCGAGCGGCTCGACGCCTTCACCGAGCGGTTGGCGGGCCGGATCGTACGTCGGCTGGGGCTCTCGGCCGCGGCCCGGCTCACCTCGACGGCGCAGATCCGCCGTACCCTGGACACGGCGTTCGTCAGCGGGCTGGGCGACGCCAAGGTGCTCGACTACTTCTACCTGGCGGAACGGCTGCGCCGCTGGGGCACGACGGCCGACCGGGCCGGGACGATCGTGCCGCTGCTGGTGCCCGAGTTCATCCGGGCCGCCTTCGACATCACCCCGGCGCAACGACGCGACAACGCGTTGCACCGCGCGGTCACCACACGACTGATTCCACAGTGGCGCGACGAACCGTACTACCGGCGTCCGGCCGGGCTGGTGCCGCCGGTCTGGGTGCCCCGGCTGGGCAGGGCGGTGGACCGGGACCTCATCACCGCGATCGTCGCGGACCGGGACGTCTGGGCGGACGCGCACCAGCCGGCCGTGGTGACCGCCTCCTGGCAGCAGTTGCTTGCCGGGCGCGGCGGGCCGGGCGACGAACGGCTACTGCACCGGGTGCTCTGGCGGGCCGTCTTCGCGGACTATCTCGCCGAGGTCAACGAGGAGTCGACCGAGGCCCGGATACCACTGCCCCGACTGCCGGGTCCGGCGGCGCCGCCACCCCGGACGATCGCCGACGCCGCCGTCCGGGGCCGACGGTTCGCGGCTCGGGGGCTGCGCCGGGTCGCCCGAGCGGTCGACCCGACGGCCGCCGTGCGGAGATGACCGTGCGGAGATGACCGTGCGATGCGGGCGTAGGCTGTAGGGCAGGCATCTGACGGGGGAGGTCGAGATGGTCGCACCGGCCGGTCTGCTGGAGGTCACGTCCGAGGCGGAGTTGCGCGAGCTGCTCGGCGAGCCGAAGCCCCGGGCGGTGACCAAGGAGCGGGTACGACTGCACGAGCTCGACCGCGAGTGGCTGGCGGCCTCACCGTTCTGCCTGCTGGCCACGGCCGATCCGGCCGGCAACTGCGACGTCTCGCCCAAGGGCGACCCGCCCGGCTTCACCCTGGTGCTCGACGACACCACGATCGCGATCCCGGAACGCCCGGGCAACCGGCGCGCGGACGGCTTCCGCAACATCCTGGGAAACCCGCACGTCGGGTTGATCTACCTGATCCCCGGGCGGGGCGAGACGCTGCGGATCAACGGCCGGGCCCGGCTGGTCCGGGACGCGCCGTTCTTCGACCAGATGATCGTGAAGGGACACCGCCCCGTCCTGGCGGTGGTGGTCGAGATCGAACAGATCTTCTTCCACTGCGCCAAGGCGTTCCTGCGGTCGGCGCTGTGGCATCCGGAGAGCTGGCATCCGGAGGCGCTGCCGCCGCACCCCCAGATCGTCAAGCGGATCCAGCAGACCGAGGAGTCGCTGGAGGACCTGGAGCGCTACTACGGCACCGAGTACGCTCGCCAGCTCTACCAGGGCTGACCACCGTAGGTCCGCTCCGGCGCCTGCGCCCGGGGGGCGCCGACGCGGCGCGGAACCGCCGTCAGCCGGGGGAGAGCAGCCGTTCGACGGGCAGCCGCCGGATGGAGGCGTCCAGCACCTGCGCGGTGTGCGCCACGGCGATACCACCCGCGCCGGCCGGCCGTGCCGAGGCCGTACCGCCGAGTCGGGGGATCGCGGCGGCGATCTGCATCAGGCAGCCCGGATTGGCGGTCACCAGCAGTTGGGCGCCGGTGGCGAGCACGTCCCGGGCCTTGCGTTCGCCGAGCCGGGCCGCTGGCTCGGGGTTGAGGATGTTCCACACCCCGGCCGAGCCGCAGCACAGCTCCGGGTCGGCGATCTCCCGCAACTCCAGCTTCGGAACGGCCCGCAGCAGCTCCCGGGGCTGGCTGCGGATCCCCTGGGCGTGCCCGAGGTGGCAGGCGTCGTGGTAGGCGACGCTGACCGGCAACGGGTGTCGACGGGCGACCGGGCCGAGTTCGACGAGGAGTTCGGCGAGGTCCCGTACCCGGGCGGCGAACTCGGCGGCCGGTTGCGCGTACGCCGGGTCGTCAGCGAGCAGCTCGCCGTACTCCTTGAGGGAGGAGCCGCAGCCGGCGGCGTTGACCACGAAGTAGTCGATGCCGGTCTCGGCGAAGGCGTCGATCAGGTCCCGGGCGAACCGACGCGCCTCCGTCAATCGTCCATTGTGCACGCTCAGCGCGCCGCAGCAGCCCTGCCGGGCCGGGTTCAGCACCACCTCACAGCCCTCGGCGGCCAACACCCGGGCGGTCGCCGCGTTCACGCCGGGAAAGAACGCGCTCTGCACGCAACCGGTGAGCATCCCCACCACCGCCCGGCGCCGCCCGTACGCGGGCACCCGGTCGGGGGCCTTCGGTGCCCGGGTCAGCCGGGGAGCCAACGACTCCAGGGTCGCCAGCCTCGGCGCCAACCGGGGCAGCAGCCCACTCCTGGCCACCAGTGCGCGCAACCCGCTGGCCCGGTACGCCCGCAGCGGCCCGCGCAGCAGCCGCAGCCGTCCCGGGTAGGGGAAGAGCGCGAAGACGGCAGCCCGGAGCGCCCGCTCCCGGGCGGGGCGGCGATGCCGGCGCTCCACCTGCTGCCGGGTGTTCTCGATCAGGATGTCGTAGCGCACCCCGGACGGGCAGGCGGTGACGCAGGCCATGCAGCCCAGGCAGGCGTCGAAGTGCCCCACCATCGAGTCGCGCAGCGGTTCGCCCTCCAACCCCTGCCGCATCAGGTGGATCCGCCCCCGGGGCGAGTCCATCTCCTCGCCCCACAGCAGGTACGTCGGGCAGGTCGGCAGGCAGAATCCACAGTGCACGCAGTCGGCGACGACGTCGGACGGCGGTGGCCGGTACCCGTCGAAGGCCGGGCCGCCGGACGTCGGCCCGAGCAGCCCGAGCACGTCCCGGGGCACGCTGGCCGGCGGGGTGCCGGCCGGCGACGGCGGGTCGGGGGTGCCGGCCGGCGACGGCGGATCGGGCGGGACCGGGTCGGGTGTCGACATCAGATACCTCCCACGAAGCGTCCGGGCGCCAGCCGCGCGTCGGGATCGAACTGCTGCTTGACCCGGCGCATCAGCTCCAACCCCTCCACCGGGCCCCAGAGGTCCACCCGGGTGCGGACCGGCTCCGGCGCGGTCAGCACCACCGCGTGCCCGCCGGCCTCGGTGGCCGCCCCGCGCAGCTCCTCGACGACCCGGGCCACCCGGTCCGGTCCGGCCGCCGCCGGCAGGCCGGCGTAGAGGACGCCGGTGCCGGCCGAGCCGCGTACCGCGATCGGCACATCGTGCCGGTCACCCGCCGCCCGGGCCGTGGCCAGCAGGTCGGGTACCCCGGAGAGCACCGCCGTGAGCTTGAGGCCGGTGTCGCCGGGCTGCCACGGGTAGCGGCCCCACCATGGCGGTGCCGCTGGGCCGTGCACCGCGTCGGCGCCGAGCAGCCGGGTGGCCGCCTCGGCCCGGCCGGCCACTCCGGCCGGGGTCCCCTCCAGCAGCAGCACCGTCTGGTAATCGCCGCCGGGTGGCGCGTCGACCTCCAGGGCGGTCGGCACGAGTTGGGCCCCGAGGACGGTACCGAGCAGCCGGCCGACCCGTTCGGCACCGGCCGTCCCGGCACCGGCCGTGCGGCAGCGGACGTACGCCCGGGCGGCCGGCACCGGGTGCAGCCGGAACACGCACTCGGTGACCAGGCCGAGGGTGCCGTACGCCCCGGTGACGAGTTTGCCCAGGTCGTAGCCGGCGACGTTCTTCACCACCCGACCCCCGGCGTGCGCCACCACCCCGTCGGCGCGGACCAGGGTGACCCCGATCAGCAGGTCCCGGACGGTGCCGTAGAGCATCCGGCGCGGGCCGCTGGCGTTGCACGCTACCGCGCCGCCGACGGTGGCGCCGCCGACCGGGTCGTCCAGCCCGAGCTGCTGGCCGGCCGGCGCGAGCGCGCGCTGGAGCTCGGCCAGCGGGGTGCCGGCCCGGACCACCACGATCAGGTCGCCGGCGGCGTGCTCGACCACGCCGCGCAGCCGCCGGGTCTCCACCAGCAGGTCGAGGGCGCGCGGCGGGTTGCCCCAGTCCGACCTGCTGCCGCCGCCCCGGAAGACCACGCTCAGCCCGAGCCCGGCGGCGGCCCGCAGCAGCGCCGCCGCCTGCGCGGTCGATCCGGGAGCGGCGACGATCCGGGCCGGTACCCCGCCGACCGCGTCCGCCGGCCCGGCCAGCCGGACCGCCGCCGAGCCGGCGCCGCCGTCCTCGCCGGCCCTGCCGTCCCTGCCGGTCTCGTTGCTTCTGCCGGTCTCGCTGTCCCCGCCGGCAGTGGCGATCGCGGCCCGGAGGGCGTCGAGTTGCGCGGTGGTGTCGGGTCGGGGCATGGGTCAGAACACCTCCGCGAGTCCGGCCTCCTGGAGCGGATGCGCACCCTTGCGCCGGCCGGGCACCTCGCCGCAGAGCCGTGGAGTGGGGAAGATCTTGCCGGGGTTGGCCAGCGAGCGCGGGTCGAAGGCGCAGCGCAACAACTGCATGGTGTCCAGGTCGTCGTCGGTGTACATCCGGGGCAGGTACTTCGCCTTGTCCATCCCGACGCCGTGCTCCCCGGTGATCGAGCCGCCGTACGCGACGCAGAGGTCGAGGATCGCGCCGGAGAGTTCCTCGGCCCGCTCGGCCTGCCCGTCGACCGCGTCGTCGAAGAGGACCAGCGGATGCAGGTTGCCGTCCCCGGCGTGGAAGACGTTCGCCACCCGGATGCCGCGCTCGGCGGCGAGTTCGCCGATCCGGCGCAGCACCTCCGGCAGGGCGGTACGCGGGATCACCCCGTCCTGCACGATGTAGTCCGGGCTGATCCGGCCCACCGCCGCGAAGGCGGACTTCCTGCCCTTCCAGAAGAGTGCCCGTTCGGCGTCGTCGGTGGCGACCCGGATCTCGACCGCGGCGTTGGCCCGGCAGAGCCGCTCCACCTCCGCGAACTGCGCCTCGACCTCGGCGGCCGGGCCGTCCAGCTCGACGATCAGCACCGCGCCCGCGCCGGCCGGATAGCCGCAGTGCACCGCCGCCTCGGCCGCCTCGATCGCGAGCGCGTCCATCATCTCGACCGCCGCCGGCACCACTCCGGCGGCGATGATCGCCGAGGTCGCCGCACCGGCCGCGTCCGTGCTGGCGAAGGCGGCCAGCAGGGTACGCACCGTCTCCGGCAGCCGGACCAGCCGTACGGTGACCTCGGTGGCGATCCCGAGGGTGCCCTCCGAGCCGACGAAGGCGCCGACGAGGTCGTAACCGGGGCTGTCCGGCGCCGCACCGCCGAGCCGGACGAGGTCGCCGTCCGGGGTGACGACCTGCAGTCCGAGCACGTGGTTGGTGGTGAAGCCGTACTTCAGGCAGTGTGCCCCGCCGGAGTTCTCCGCGACGTTCCCGCCGATGGAGCAGATCTGCTGGCTGGACGGATCCGGGGCGTAGTAGTAGCCGTACGGGCTGGCGGCCCGGGTGACGGCCAGGTTGATCACGCCCGGTTCGACCACGGCCCGTTCGTCGGCCGGCGACACCTCCCGGATGGCCCGCAGTTGGGAGGTGACGATCAGCACCCCGTCGGCGTGCGGCAGCGCACCGCCGGAGAGCCCGGTGCCGGAGCCCCGGGCCACGAACGGCACCCGGGCGGCGACGCAGGCCCGGACCACCAGGGCGCATTCCTGGGCGCTGCGCGGCAGCACCACCAGCGCCGGCACCACCCGGTACTGGGCCAGCCCGTCACACTCGTAGGTCCGTAGCCGGGCCCGGTCGTCGATCACCTGCTCGTCGCCGAGGGCGTCGCGCAGCTCGCCGGTCAACCTCTCGATCTCGGGTCGGGCCATCCGTCGACCTCCGGTCTCCGCTCCGGTCAGAGCCTTTCGTCAGTTGCCGGTCAGGACCTTTCATCAGCTGCCGGTCCGGGCATCGGTCGGTGCCGCCCGGTCACGGCATCCGTTCGTACGCGGGCAGGGTGAGGAAGTCGACGAACTCGTCCGCCACGGCGACCTCCATGAACAGGGCCCGTGCCTCGGCGTACCGGCCCGGGTCGCCGCCGAGCTTGTCGATCTCCTCGTCGGCGATCCGCTCCACGAGTTCCCGGGTCACCCGGGCGCCGTGGGCCAGCGTGACGTCGTTGTGCAGCCACTGCCAGACCTGGGAGCGGGAGATCTCGGCGGTCGCCGCGTCCTCCATCAGGTTGAAGATGGCGACCGCGCCCGAGCCGGCCAGCCAGCTCGCCAGGTATTGAATGCCGACGCTGACGTCGTTGCGCAGTCCCGCCTCGGTCGGCGCGCCGGGGGTGGCGGCCACGTCGAGCAGTTCGGCGGCGCTGACCCGTACCTCGGCTCGGGTCCGGTCGAGCTGGTGCGGCCGGTCGCCGAGTACGCCGTCGAAGACCTCACGGCAGACCGGCACCAGGTCCGGGTGGGCCACCCAGGAGCCGTCGAAGCCGTCGTTCGCCTCCCGGGTCTTGTCCTCCCGGACCTTGGCCAGCGCGGTCTCGTTGACCTGCGGGTCGCGGCGGCTCGGGATGAAGGCGGCCATCCCGCCGATCGCGTGCGCGCCGCGCCGGTGACAGGTCCGGACCAGCAGTTCGGTGTACGCCCGCATGAACGGCGCGGTCATCGTCACCGCGTTCCGGTCCGGGAGCAGGAACTCCGCCCCCCGGGTGCGGAACTTCTTGATCACGCTGAACATGTAGTCCCAGCGGCCGGCGTTCAGCCCGGCGGAGTGCTCGCGCAGCTCGTAGAGTATTTCGTCCATCTCGAAGGCGGCTGGCAGGGTCTCGATCAGCACGGTGGCCCGGATCGTGCCGCGCGGGATGCCGAGCCACTCCTGGGCGGCCAGGAACACCTCGTTCCAGAGCCGCGCCTCCCGGTGGCTCTCCAGCTTGGGCAGGTAGAAGTAGGGACCGGAGCCGGCGTCGAGCTGCGGCCGGGCACAGTGGAAGAAGTAGAGGCCGAAGTCGACCAGGCTGCCGGAGGTGCGCTCGCCGTCGACCAGGATGTGCTTCTCCGGCAGGTGCCAGCCGCGCGGCCGGACCACGATCGTCGCCAGCTCGCCGTCGTGCAGCCGGTAGTGCTTCCCCTCCGGTGTGCGCAGCTCCAGCTTGCGGGCGATCGCGTCCCGGAGGTTGAGCTGCCCCTCGATCACGTTGCGCCAGAGCGGGGTGTTGGCGTCCTCGTGGTCGGCGAGCCAGACCTTGGCGCCGGAGTTGAGGGCGTTGATGGTCATCTTCGCGTCGGTCGGCCCGGTGATCTCGACCCGCCGGTCGACCAGTCCGGGTGCCGGGTCGGCGACCCGCCAGTCACCGGCGCGGACCTCGGCCGTCTCGGGCAGGAAGTCGAGGGTGCCCCCGGCAGCCAGCGCCGCCGCCCGCTCGTCGCGCAGCGCCAACAGCTCCCGGCGGCGACCGTCGAACGACCGGTGCAGCCGGGCCACGAAGTCGAGCGCATCGCCGGTGAGTATCTCCTGGTAGCGGTCGTTGACCGGTCCGGTGACCCGGACGCCCTGCGGCAGCTTCATCGCCGACCTCCTCCTAGGTGATCCCCGTGATCAGGGTACGGCGTTCCGGTTGTTCCGGCCCGACCTGATCTGCCCCGATCACGGGGATCGCGGTGCCGTACCGTCAGCGGATCTTGCCGCCGTTCTGCCGACAGGTGTCCCGGACGTGCCAGAACTCGTGGAGGTAGTCGTCGTGGATGCCCCGGCCCATCACCCGCAGCATCGCCTCGTCGGCCTGGCGCAGCGCGGAGACGGCGTAGTTGTGGCTGCCGGTGAAGACCCGGGGCACGATGTCGTCGTCGTACGCTCCGTCGATCAGCATGTACTTGTTGTGCGTGCGGATGTCCCGGCCCGGTCCGACGTTGTAGTTGCACTTGGTGAGTTGGATGTCGCTGCCCAGCGCGTTCAGCACCCCGGCGTTCGCCTCGGTGTAGACGACGTCGACCCAGCAGCCCAGCTTGCTCAGCGCGGTGAGCTTCTTGGCCACCTCGGGGCGGTTGAACGAGTACACGTTGACCCGTACGTCGGTCTGCCGCCTGGTGCCGTTGTCGTCGTAGAAGCAGGCGGTCACCGAGTTGAGCGAGTTGACCACGGTGTCGGTGGCCGGGTCGCTGATCGGCTGCCCGGAGCGCTCCCGCCGGGGGAAGAAGTACGCCCGGTACGCCGTACCGGTCGGGGTGCCCCAGTAGTAGTTGTTGTTTCCGGCCGAGCTGTAGCGGTACGACCGCAGGTCCTCGAAGTACTTCCGGTACGCCTGGTAGATGGTGGCGTCACTGAAGGTCAGGCCGTTGTTGTAGGCCTCGTTCGCGTCCCACCAGCCCAGGTTCGCCGAACCCTGGAAGACCACGTTGGACACCGTGGAGCCGTCGTTGAGCACGATGCTGGACGCGATCAGGAACTTGTTGTGGTTGTAGGCCGTCACCGACGAGTTCGTGTAGTCGATCTTCCGGGTGCCGATGCAGCCGCGGTCGGCGCTGGGAAACCTGTCCGCGCAGTGCACGATGTACGACCCGGCGGTGTCGTTGCTGCCGAGCACCGGCAGCAGTCGCTGGTACGGCCGCCCCTTGACCTGCTCGTGGTCCAGAATGATCTTTACCTGCACTCCCCGCCGGTGCGCGTTCAGCAGCCGTCCGGGCAGGTCCGGAGTGGTCGCCGAGTCGGTGACGTCGGTGACGCTGAACCCGAACCAGGACATCTGAATCTCGCCGCCGGGCGGCACCCGGTCGATGATCCGGGCGAGCTGGATGAAGATCGCGTTCTGTTGTGCGGCCGAGCCGGTCGGCCGGTTGAAGACCGCGTCGTTCATCGTCGGATCTGGCTCGGCGGCGCTGGCCGACCCCGCCCCCAGCGTCGGCATCCCGAGGGTGCCGGCGGTGAGTATGAAGACGAGTGCCGACCGTGCGGCCAAGCGTGGCGAAAATTTACGTATCCGCATGGCTAGATGATGACATCCGATTGTGACCAAGGAAACCTCCGTTTCCGGTACCGATCGGTCGCCGGGCGGGGTTACTCCGGTAATGAGCGCGCGGGACGTGGACGTCGTGGTGATCGGAGCCGGTCAGGCCGGACTCTCCGCCGGCTACTTCCTGGGCAGGAGCGGATTCGCGCCGGAAACCGGCTACGTGCTGCTGGACGGCGGCGCCGGACCCGGCGGCGCCTGGCGGGACCGCTGGCCCACCCTGCGGATGTCCGCCGTGCACGGCGTGCACGACCTGCCCGGCCGGCCGCTCGGCGAGGTCGACCCGGACCGGCCGGCCGCCGAGGTGGTCGCCGGCTACTTCGCGGCGTACGAGCGTGAGTTCGGCCTCCCGGTGCACCGCCCGGTGAACGTGACCGGGGTGCACGACCGGGACGACGGCCGGCTGGACGTGCGGACCGACGCCGGCCGATGGCGTGCCCGGGCACTGGTCAACGCGACCGGAACCTGGCGGCGCCCGTTCTGGCCGTACTATCCCGGCCAGCGCTCGTTCGCCGGCCGGCAACTGCACACCGCCGACTACCGGGGCCCGGCCGAGTTCGCCGGTCGCCGGGTCGTGGTGGTCGGCGGCGGCACCTCCGCCCTCCAGTTGCTCGACGAGATCGCCACCGTCGCCGCCGAGACCCGCTGGGTCACCCGCCGGCCGCCGGTGATCGTCGAGGGCGCCTACAGCCCGGAATGGGGCCGGGCCGCGGTGGCCCGGGTGGACGCCCGGGTACGCGCCGGCCTGCCGCCGGCCAGCGTCGTCGCCGCGACCGGTCTGGTGTGGACGGAGCAACTGCGCCGGATGCGCGAACGCGGGCTGCTGCACCGGCTCCCGATGTTCGCCCGGATCACCCCGGACGGCGTCGTCTGGCCCGACGGCGGCACCTTCGCCGCCGACGTGATCCTCTGGTGCACCGGATTCCGGGCGGTACTCGACCATCTCGCTCCGCTGCGGCTGCGCGGGCCGGGGGGCGGGATCGTGATGGACGGGACCCGGGTGGTCGCCGACGACCGGGTGCACCTGATCGGGTACGGGCCGTCGGCGAGCACGATCGGCGCGAACCGGGCCGGCAGGTCCGCCGTACGGGAGATCCGGCGATTGCTCGACGCATCGGCGACACCGGCCGGAACGCCGCGCTGACCTGGTGAAACGTCCAGTTGGACAGGGTCGGGCGAGCTTCTAACACGTCCCGCCGGGCGGCTCACCGCATTTGACGAATCGGGTTGGAGCCGGCAACGTAGGGCAAGTACGGCCCGTCGCCGCGAGCGCGGGGGACCGGGTGCGAGGTGCACCGGCCGTACCCAGGCGTCAGCCCGGTCCGCGCAGCGCGTGGGCCGATCAACAGGCTGGCTACATGACCGATGGCCGCCGCGATGTCCGAAGGCGAAGTTGGCCTCACGCGGGTGCCCGGGACGCGCCCGCTGGATGGGCGTACGGGCCGAGCACACGAAAATCCACGAGGAGTCTGCATGCTCACCATGACCGAGAACGCCGTACTCGTGATCCGGGACCTGACTGCGCAGCAGGAGGTGCCGGACGGCGCCGGCCTGCGTATCGCCAGCGACATCAACGCCGGGTCGCTCAACCTCACCCTGGCCGAGAGCCCCGCCCAGGGCGACCAGGTGGTGGACAGCAACGGGGCGCGGGTCTTCCTCGACCCGCAGGCCGCGCAGATCCTCGACGACAAGGCCCTGGACGCCGCGGTCGACGCGCAGGGCGCGGTGCAGTTCGGCTTCGCGGAGCAGGGTCCGGCGACCTGACGGGCGTACTCCGCGAGGACGTGGGCCGTCCGCCGGCCGGGATTGCCGGCGGGCGGCTCGGTGCCGGTACGGTACAGTCCAGCCGTGCACCATCGCTTCCCCATCACCCCGCCGCCGCGCTCCTGAGCGGGGCGACGACCCCAGCGCATCGTGCCGATCCGGTCGATGCGCTGCTTCCTGTCGGGTGATTCCTGGGTTCGCCCCGCTTCCGCGACCACCTTCCCTCTCGTCGCAGGAGCGCGAACTCCCATGCACACCTCTTCCGCACCACCGGCTGCAATCGCATCACCGGCTGCCGCGCGTCACCGGTCCGGTGCCGGCCTCTGGTTTCTGATCATCTCCGGCACGTTGTGGGGTACCGGTGGACTCACCGGCAGCCTGCTGGGCCGGCACACCGGGCTCTCCCCGGTCGCGGTCGCCGGATACCGGCTGGCGGTCGGCGGGATCCTGATCGTGGCCTTCCTCGCCCTCACCGGACGCCGCCCGCCGTCCGGCCGGGCGGCCTGGACCCGGATCGTCGTCCTCGGGGTGCTGGCCGCGCTCTACCAGGTCTGCTACTTCGGCGCGGTGTCGCTGACCTCGGTCAGCCTCGCCACCCTGGTCACCATCGGTGCCGCGCCGCTGCTGGTCCTCGCCGCGGAGGCGGTCGCCGGCCGGCGCCGGGTGGACCGCGGTACGGCCGGAACCTGTGCCCTGGCGGTGGCCGGGCTGGTGCTGCTGGTCGGGCTGCCGGCCGGTGGCTTCGGGGCGGTCGTGGTGCTCCTCAGTACCCTGCTGGCGCTGGTCTCCGCTGCCGGATTCGCCGCGATCACCCTGGTCGGCGCCCGGCCGGTGCCGGACCTCGACGAACTCGCCGGCACCGGCTACGGCTTCACCCTCGGCGGGCTGCTGGTGGTGCCCCTGGCCGCCGGCACGGTCGGGCTGGGCTTCCAGCCCGGTCTCGCCGCCCTCGGGCTACTGGTCGCGCTCGGCGTCGGGCCGACCGCGGTGGCGTACCTGCTCTACTTCCGCGGGCTGCGTACCGTCCGGCCCGGTACCGCGGCGCTGCTGGCGCTGCTGGAGCCGCTGGTCGGGGCGGTGCTCGCCGCGCTGCTGCTGGGGGACCGGCTCGGCCCGGTCGGCCTGGTCGGCGCGGCGCTGCTCGGCGCGGCCGTGGTGCTCGCCGCCAGGTCGCCGGTCGCCGCGACCGATCCTCCAACCCGCTCGCCGGCCGCACCGGCGTAGCCTCGCGGGCCGGACGCCCATCGTCGCAACCGCCGGCCGGGGACCGCCGGTCCGGCGGAGCGGGCCGCAGCGGTGAACCGGACCAGCGCCGGCAGTACCCGGCCGAGCGGAGCGTCGATGGTCAGCTCGGCGTAGTCGTCACCCCGGGTCGGGCCCTGGTTGACGATCACCACCGGGATGCCGAGCTTCGCCGCCCGGATCACGAACCGGCGGCCGGACATCACCGTCAGGGAGGAGCCGAGCACCAGCAGCAGTCGGGCCCGCTCGACCAGGTCGAAGCAGGCCCGGACCCGGTCCGGCGGGACGGTCTCGCCGAAGAAGACCACGTCCGGCTTGAGCATGCCGCCCGGACACGTCCGGCAGTCCACGGTCCGGAAGCCCTCGACCAGTTCGTCCGGCAGTTCGACGTCGCCGTCCGGGTTGACCGTGTCGACGCGGGCGGCGAACCTCGGGTTGGCGGCCCGCAACCGCTGGTCCAGCGTCTGCCGGTCGGTGGTCTCGGCACAGCCCAGGCAGACCACCCGGGCCAGGCTGCCGTGCAGCTCGACCACGGAGCGGGCCCCGCCAGCCTGGTGCAGGCCGTCCACGTTCTGGGTCAGGATGCCGGCCAGCAGCCCGCGCCGGTCGAGTTCGGCGAGCGCCCGGTGCCCGGCGTTCGGGGCGGCCCGGGCGATGGTCCGCCAGCCCAGGTGGCTGCGTGCCCAGTAGCGGCGCCGGGCCAGCGGGTCACCGACGAACGTCTGGTACGTCATCGGGGTGTGCCGGCGCAGCGCCCCGCTCGGCCCTCGGTAGTCCGGGATCCCGGAGTCGGTCGACAGCCCGGCACCGCTGAGCACGACGACGTCGCCGCCGGTCAGCAGCCGCGCCAGCCGGGCGTAGCGTTCGGCGTCGGGTTCGTTCACCCGTCCATGCTGCCTCGCCGTACGCGCCCCGGCGAGAAGCCTCAGCCGTCCGCGGCGAGAAGCCTCAGCCGTCCGCGGCGAGAAGCCTCAGCCTTCCTCGGCCGGCGGGGTGTGGAAGGTGAGCGGTTCCGAGAGCGGACTCAACGAGTAACCGGAGCCGGGCAGCGCGGCGGCGCGCACCGCCACGGTGTATTCGGTGCCGGGCGTCAGGGCCACGAAGGTGACGGTGTTGAACGGCATCGAGGAGAAGCCCTGCCACTGACCGTCCACCAGTCGCAGCATCGAGTAGCGGAAGACCGGGCCGGCGGGCGGCGCCCAGGTCAGCCTGGCACCGGTCGGGGTGATGTCGGTGGCCACCGGTTGGCCGGGCGGCGGCAGCGGAATCAGCGGGTCGGCCTGCGCGGGAGCGGCGGCCAGCAGGGCCAGGCCCAGGGCCAGGGCGAGGGCGGCGGCGTGCAGCTTGCGTCCGAACATGGCGAGAGCCTTTCTGGGGGTACGGGGTACGACTGCGTCAGCGCCTGGCATCCATTGATAGCTATCGAACTACCTCGGTGCCGTGCTGTCCAGGGCGCTGCTCTTGCCCGGTCCGGGCGGGTGTCCTCGATCGGACAGGCGTACTAAGTGTGATCGAATGTGGACGGAGAGTAATGTCGACCTGGGCAGGTACCGCCCCCGGGGCTCGCACCACTCACCGTGGCCACGCCCGCAATCCCTCGTCGACGGGCCGGGAACGGCCCGACCAGCAAGGAGTACCGCCATGTCCGAGACCAGTGAATCCAAGCACGCCGCAGCCGACGAACAGCCGGACGTCGCCATCGGCGAACAACCACCCACCGAGGGCATCGAGGCGGACGGAATCGACGTCGCGGCCGTCCCCGCCACCGCTGCCGGACTCCCGGCCACCGCGCAGGGGCACTTCGCCGTCGTGAACGCGAACGGGACCCTCGCCCGGGGCTTCGGGGTCGTCTCGTCCAGCCGGCTCGCCGTCGGCCAGTACCAGGTGGTCTTCATCCAGAGCGTGGCCCGTTCGGCCTTCACCGCCACCATCGGCCTGACCGGCAGCCTCGGGGCCTCACCGCCCGGCGAGATCGCCGTGGTCGGCCGAGCCGGCCTGGCGGCCGGAGTCTTCGTGCAGACCTGGAACAGCTCGGGCGTGCCCGCCGACCGCGCCTTCCACCTGCACATCTCCTCCTGAACCACCCGCCAGCGACGCCGGCCGGCGCGCCACCGGCCGGGCGTTGCTCGGGCCAGGCGACACCGTCTGGCCCCCGGTCCCCGCGGCGCGGCCCGGCGCCGCGGGGACCGGTCCGCTCCATCGACGAGCACCCGCCGCCGGCCGGGCCGACCCGGCCACGAGCGCGCGGCGCCGCCGGTGGAACGTGGCGTCGCCGCGCTCTGGCCGTCTCCCGCCCACGCAGCCCATCGGCGGTACGCCCGCGGGGACCTGGCTCGGCCGGGACGGCGCGTCGGTCGTTCCGGCTGTGTGTGGGGTTTCCCACCCCGACCGGAAGCAAACCCGGGGCCGGGCCGAACCTGGTAGGGGGCGGCCCGGCCGTTCGGGGGTCCCAGCAGTCACTCCTGCCTCGCGGGCGCCGAATCAACGCCCCGCATTCTGGGTAAGGAAGAGGCATGGAGCACTTCACTATCGCGACCGTCGCCGAACAGAGCCCGGACTTCCGCCGGGTGTTGTGGACCGGCAAGCACTCCCAGTTGGTCATCATGACGATCCCGCCGGGCGGCGAGATCGGTGAGGAGGTGCACGACGACATCGACCAGATCCTCACCTTCGTCAGCGGCACCGGCGAGGCCCGGGTCAGCGGCCAGACCCGCAAGGTGACCCAGGGCGACCTGGTGGTCGTACCGGCAGGGCGGAAGCACAACTTCGTCAACACCGGCCCGAACCCGTTGGTGCTCTACACCATCTACGGCCCCCCGGAGCACGCCGACCAGGCGGTGCACCACACCAAGGAGGAGGCCGACGCGATGGAGGAGGCCGGCAAGGACGAGCCACCGACCGGCTGACCGGGTTACGGCCGCGCTCTCAGCCCATCGGCTCGGCCTCTCAGCCCATCGGCTCGGCCTCTCAGCCCATCGGCTCGGCCTCTCAGTCCATCGGCTCCGCGAGGAGGTCGAGGGTTAGTGCGGCCGTCCAGCTGAACGCCGGAGAGCCGATCCCGGCACCGCTGCCCGGGTGGAAGTACTCGTAGTGGCCGGAGCGGCGGGCCAGGTCGAGCAGGGCCGAGCGCAGCACGTCGGCCAGCCCGTTCTGGCCGTGCGTACGCAGCCCGGCCAGGAGCAGCCAGTTGATGTTGAACCAGACCGGGCCGCGCCAGTACCGCAACGGGTCGAAGTCGACGGCGGAGCGGTCGTAACTGGGCACCGGCATCCGGGGATCCACCCCGAACCGGGCCGACTCCAGGACGGTCACCAGGCTCGTCAAGTGCCCGGCCGGCAGTCCCGGCAGGACCAGCGGCAGCAGCCCGTTGACACACCGGGCCGGGCTGTGCCGGCCGGTCCGGACGTCCCGGGCGTGGAACATGCCGGTGGCCGGGACGAAGAGCCGGTCCACCAGCTGACGGGTGATCGCGGCGGCCCGGTCCCGGTGCGGAGCCGGGTCGGCGCCGACCACCTCGGCTATCCGGGCCAGCGCCAGCTCGGCGGCGCCCCGCAACGTGTTGAACCCGGGGCACTCGACCAGGAACGGGTGTCGTAGCGCGAGGGCTTCGTCCCGATACCCCCCGTCCCGGTACGACAGCGCGATGACCAGGTAGCGGGCGTAGTCCTCGTCCGTGGGACGGTGGTCGGAGGAAACCACCAGGTTGTCCCGGCGGGCGTACCGGCGCAGCACCTCCGCCACCACCGGTACCGCGGCGAGCGCCTCGTCCCAGGCCGGGCTGTTGTCCAACCCCGACTCCCACGGATGCACGATGGCGGCGAGGCCGGCGCCGCCGACGTCCCGGGCCGTGGCCAGGTACTCCTGCTGGGCGACGAGACGCGGATAGAGCCAGCCCAGTTCCGCCGCCGCCACCTCGTCCGGCACCCGCCGGTAGACCTCCCAGGCGCCGATCGCGTGCACCGGTGGCTGCACGATCCCGCTGGTCCGCCTGGCCGACCGGGCACCGTTGCCCGGAGCGCCCACCCCGCCGTGCGTCGGGCCGCCGCTCGGGCTGGGCGGACCGCCGTGCGTCGGACCGCCGACGGGACCGGGCGGGTCGCCGCGCCAGAAGGCCGGGCCGGGAAAGTAGTCCCGTTCGGTGACCCCGGGGTCGAAGACGATGTGCGGAACCCGCCCGTCCGGCCACTGCGCCTCGAAGAGGCTGCGCAGGTCCCGCCAGGCCCGGTCCGGCGCGACGTGGGCCAGCCCGACGCTGATGAAGCCGGCGTCCCAGCTCCACTGGTGCGGATAGAGGGTGCGGGACGGCACCGTGTGGGTACCGGTCCAGTTGGTGGCCAGGATCGCGGCCGCCTCGCGCCAGGTCTCCGCGTCGGCCCCGTCGAGGTGCTTCGGTACGTCAACTGGTTCGCTCGATCCGGTCGCCCGGACCCGATTCGCGGCGTGAGACATAACCACTCAACGCCTAGTACCGTGAGGCCGTCGTTGTCAAATTCCGGTCCGGTCACCGGCCCGGGTGGTGAGAGCCACGCGTTCATTCTCCGCCGATCCGGTGCCGAGTGTCGGAATGCATGGCCAGGGCCGGTCCGGGTAGGAAACCACCATGACCTCTGCGATCGACCAACCCACCGTTCAGTTGCCGAGCGAGGTGCGGATGCCGACGCTCGGCTTCGGCACCTGGCAGCTGAGCGGCAGTCACGCCTACGACGCGGTCCGCGAGGCGCTCGACGTCGGCTACCGGCACCTCGACACCGCCACGATGTACGGCAACGAGGAGGAGGTGGGCCGGGCGATCCGGGACAGTGGGGTACCCCGGGAGGACGTCTTCGTCACCACCAAGCTCCCACCGGAGCGGGCCGGCCGGGAGCGGCAGACCATCGCGGAGAGCCTCGCCGCGCTCGACACCGGGTACGTCGACCTCTGGCTGATCCACTGGCCGCCCTCGTCGGACCGGGCCAGCATCGCGAGCTGGCGGGAACTGCTGGCCGTCCGGGACGAGGGGCTGGCCCGGGCGGTCGGGGTGAGCAACTACCACACCGGCCAGCTCGACCTGCTGATCGAGGCGACCGAGGAGGCACCGGCGGTGAACCAGGTCAGGTGGGGTCCGGCGCTGCACGATCCGCGCCGGCTCGACGAGCACCGGGAGCGGGGTGTGGTGCTGGAGGGGTACAGCCCGTTGAAGACCACCGACCTGCACGAACCGGTACTCGTGGAAATCGCGCGCGGCCATGGGGTCACCCCGGGCCAGGTGGTGCTCCGCTGGCACCTCGACCACGGCATCGTGGTGATCCCGAAGTCGGGTACGCCGTCCCGGATCCGGGAGAACTTCGACCTGTTCAACTTCTCGCTGAGCGAGGGCGAGCGGCGCCAGCTCGACGCGATGGGCCGTTGAACCCGTCGCGACGGCCGTCGAGCCCGTCGAGCCCGTCGCGCCGCCGGGCGGCTACCCTGGCCGGTGGCGACGGGAGGGTGCGGGATGTACGACCAGCTACTCGGCGGGGGCCTCGGCCAACCCGGGCCGGGGGAGGACGGGCCGGAGCCGGACTTCGTCACCTGGCTGCTCTATCTCGACCGGGTCGAGGATCCGGGCTGGCTTGGTTCGCTTGCCCGCTGGTGGCACGACGAGGTGTGTCGGGTGCTGCTGCCGTTCGTACACCCGGCCGGTGCCGCCGCCCCGGCGACCTCGTTGACCGCGTTCGAGCAGAATCCCGGCGGGCGCGGGCGGCGGCGCCGCCCGGAGCGCTGGGTGGACGGGATCACCCCGGACTTCGCCCAGCTCTCGGCCCGGTGGTTCGACGTCGCGCCGACCTCGATCGCCTCCGAGCTGGACATCTTCCTGGCCCGATTCGCCGGTGGGCGGCACGTCCGGTTGCAGATCTCGATCGGCTTCGAGGGACGGCCCGGCGGGCTGCCGCTGGTGCTGCCGGCGCTGGTCGAGCTGGCCGGGCTGGTCGGTGACGCGACGGACCCGGCGTACGGCGAGATCGTGGCCAACGCCGGTTTGCTCTCCCCGGCGACGATGCTGGATGCGGCGCTCGGCCGGACCGCGGAGTCCTCGGCCGAGCAGAGCCGTACGCACCTGCGCGGCTACGAGTGGGTGACGGTCTGCCCCCGGGAGTTGGTGCCCGGGCTGGGTGGCGCGGAGCGGCTCCGGACCAGCGGTGCCTTCGCCGAGGTACGGCCGCTGCGGCACGGCGGAGCACTGCTCCGGGCGACCGACGATCCGGCCGACTACCGCGCCGACCGGGTACGCGCGGCCTTCCGCGCCCTGGCGCCGGTACTCCCGCCGGGCCGGCCGGGTGCGCTGCCGACGGTGCCGCCGGCCGGCTCGGCGATGCTGTCGGCGGTTCCCGGGGTGCTGGCCGGCGACCCGGGTGGGCACGACCTGAGCCGGGTGGTCTTCGCCGACCCTCGCACGGTGCACCGGCAGCTTCCCGGCCAGCGCCTCGACCTCGGCCCCGGGCTCGCCACCCGCTGACCGCCGCCCTTCCCTAGCCGGTCGACCCCGTAGCCGGTCGACCCCCGTAGCCGGTCGACCCCCGTAGCCGGTCGATCCGCGCAGTCGGTCGGCGATCTCCCGGGTCGCCTCGACCCGACGTGGCGGCCGGACGAGATGCTCCCGCCACCCGTGGAACGGATGGCGGGAGCACCGGTCGCCAGCTGCGCCCGGCCACCGGCCGGAGCCGGATGGGAGTGCGTCAGGGGTGGGTCAGGCCCGGCTGCAGGGGGAACCGTTCAGGCTGAACGAGGTCGGTGACGAGTACGTACCGCTGTACGAGCCCTGGTAGCCGAACGAGGCCGTACCGCCGGGTGGAATGTTGCCGTTCCAGCTGATGTTGCGGGCGGTCACCGCCGATCCGCTCTGCGTGACGGTGGCGTTCCAGGCGTTGCCGATCTGCTGCCCGGACGGCAGGTTGTAGGTCAGCGACCAGTTGTTGATCGCGCTGGAGCCGGTGTTGGTGATGGTGACCGACGCGGTGTACCCGTTGTTCCAGGAGTTCGCCGTGTAGGCGACCCGGCAGGAGTTGCCGCCCGGCGGGTTCGTCGGCGGGTTCGTCGGCTGGCTGGTCGGCGGGTTCGTCGGCTGGCCGCCGCCGTTCACCGACGCGGAGAAGGAGTTCACGGCGAGCCCGGTGCCGCCGATCCACGGTTCGAAGCCGGCCTGGATGCTGGTCAGGTACCACGAGTTGGTGATCGCACCACGGTTGCGGGCGTCGTTGATGAAGTCCAGCACGCTGAAGTTCCAGCTGCTGATCGGCGACGGTGCGACGTACGAGATGACGTTGTTGCCGCCGTTGTTGCCGCGCCACACGTCCCAGGTACGTCCGCCCACGGTGCCGTTGCCCACCGAGGAGCCGATCGGCTGGATCGAACCCTGCCGGTTGAACCAGATCATGATCTCCATCTGGTTGACGCCGTCCCGTTTCGGGGTGGGGTCCAGCCAGATGTCGTACGAGGCGTTGTAGGTGGCGCCGCCGACGAAGTTGTAGTTGATGCTGCTGCTCGCGCTGCTGATCTGGCTCACCTGCATCGGCAGGTTGGTCCCGGGCGAGCAGTTGGTGTAGTGACAGCCGAGGAAGACCGACGGGTACGACACGGGGGCGCCGCTGGTGCTGCTCTGGCCGTCCTGCCGGGTGATGGAGAACCCGTTGTCGGTGACGTTGATGCACTGCTGGGCGGTGGTGCCCCAGCGGTTGTTCTGGACCACGTACCGGCCCTGGATGGTGGTCGAGCCGTACTGTTCGCAGATCTGCACGTCGGCCTGGGCGGGGCCGGCGGCGCTGAGTACCGCGACGGCGGCGCTGGCCAGCAGGCCGGCGACCGCCGCGAGGACGGGGACGGGACGTCTCATGATGCTCCTTGGCGTGGTGGGTGTCCGTGGAGTGGTGCGGTGCCGCGTGGTGCCGGGCGTGCGGCGGGTGGTGCGAGGGAGCGCTCCCATGGGCAGCTGGAGACACATTTACATGCTTGAAATCGGAAAGCAACCGGGCGTGGGTCGGCCGGGGGTTGTTCATGGCGATGAGCCGGTTATGGCGGTTGCGCCGTCGGGCTGAACGGCGTACGACGTCGCGCGGGTGGGCGGCGTCGGGTCGGCGGGCTGCGGCCGGTCCGGCTCAGGCGCCGGCCAGCAGGGTGCGGGCGGCCCGCACCTGCCGGACCGCGCCGTGCAGTGCGGCGACGATCCGTTCCTCGCACTCCGCGTCCAGCCTGGTCGCCGGCACGGAGAGGCTGATCGCGTCGATGGCCGGGGAGTGCAGCGGCACCGCCATCGCGAAGCAGACGATGCCCTCGGTGTTCTCCTCGCGGTCCACCGCGTGGCCCCGGTCCCGCACCGAGGCCAGCTCCGCGTGCAACTGGTCCGGGTCGGTGATGGTGTGCCGGGTCAGCGCCGGCAGTGGCCAGCTCAGCAGCCGGTCCACCGCCTCGTCGGTGCGCTGCGCGAGCAGCACCTTGCCGAGCGCGGTCGCGTGTGCCGGGAGGTGTCGACCGATGGCGCTGTACAGCCGCAGCGGGTGCACGGACTCGCGTTTGGCCAGGTAGACCACGTGTGGCCCGTCCAGTCGGCCGAGGTGCACGGTCTCGCCGAACTCGGCGGCCAGGTCGTCGAGCACCCCGGCCAGCAGGCTTGTGGTGTCGTCGGTCTCCAGGTAGGCGGCACCGACCTGGAGGGCGCGTACGCCCAGCCCGAACCGGGTGCCGGTGGCGTCCGCCTCCACCCAGCCGCGCTGGATCATCGTGCGCAGCAGGCCGTGCAGGCTGCTCTTCGGGATGCCGAGCGTGCGGGCCAGTTCGACCAGGGAGCGCCGCTGCGGTGAGTCGGCCAGTGCCTCCAGCACGTCGAGGGTCCGGCCGGCCGACTTCACCGGCTGGAACGTCTCGACCGGACCGGGCGGAGCGGTGGCGCCGGCCGGTGCGGGCCGGAGCTCCGCGCCGCTGGTCGTCCCCGTCGTCATGTCGGCCACTCTAGTCGACTTGACAGGGTCGGCGAGCACAGTAGGGTCGCATATGTGACCAGCGTTCAAGATGATGAACAGTTCGTGGGGGTAGCCGAGTCCATCGCGGCGACCCGGATCCTGCCGGTCGTGGTCCTGGAGGACGCGGCCTCGGCGCCGGCACTGGCCGCGGCGCTCACCGCGGGCGGCCTGCGGGCCATCGAGGTGACCTTCCGGACCGCCGCCGCCGCCGACGCCATCCGGTCGATGGCCGAGCGCCCCGACCTGCTGGTGGGCGCCGGCACCGTGCTGACTCCGGCCCAGGTCGACCAGGCCGCCGACGCGGGCGCCCGGTTCGTGGTCTGTCCCGGCTTCTCGCCCGCGGTGGTACGCCACTGTCAGCAGCGCGGGCTGCCGGTCTTTCCCGGCGCCGCCACCGCCACCGAGATCCAGATGGCGCTGGACGCCGGTCTGGAGACGGTCAAGTTCTTCCCGGCCGAGCAGCTCGGCGGGGTCGGCACGGTCAAGGCGCTGGCCGCCCCGTTCCGCTCGGTCCGGTTCATCCCGACCGGCGGGGTGCACACCGGCAACCTCGGCGACTACCTGGCGCTGCCCGCCGTGCTCGCGGTCGGCGGCACCTGGATGGTCGCCCCCACCCTGCTCGCCGAGGGCCGCTGGGACGAGGTCACCCGGCTGACCGCGGCCGCCGTCGAGGCCAGCCGCGCCGCCGGCTGACCGGGCCGCCGTCGAGGCCAGCCGCGCCGCCGGCTGAGTCACCGAACCACACAACCGCCGGCACCGTCCGGCCCGCCAGAAAGGCCCGCCATGCTGCCGCTCCGTTCCGCCGACGACTGCCGCTTCGACCTGGTCTCGCTCGGCGAGGTGATGCTCAGGCTCGACCCGGGTGAGGGCCGGGTGCGCACGGCGCGGACGTTCCGGGCCTGGGAGGGCGGCGGCGAGTACAACGTCGCGCGCGGACTGCGCCGGTGCTTCGGGCTGCGGACCGCCCTGGTCACCGCGTTCGCCGACAACGAGGTGGGACGGCTGCTGGAGGACTTGATCCTCACCGGCGGGGTCGACACCTCGTTCGTCAGGTGGGTGCCGTACGACGGCATCGGCCGGAGCGTGCGCAACGGGCTCAACTTCACCGAGCGGGGCTTCGGGGTACGCGGCGCGGTCGGCACCTCGGACCGGGGACACACCGCGGCCAGTCAGCTCCGCCCGGACGACGTCGACTGGGACCACCTCTTCGGCACCCTCGGCGTGCGCTGGCTGCACACCGGAGGCATCTACGCGGCGCTCTCCGAGGTCACCCCGGAGACCATCGAGGCCGCGATGGCCGCCGCCCGCCGGCACGGCACCCTGATCTCGTACGACCTCAACTACCGGCCCAGCCTCTGGAAGGCGGTCGGCGGCCAGGCCCGGGCCCGGGAGGTCAACCGGCGACTTGCCCGGTACGTCGACGTGATGATCGGCAACGAGGAGGACTTCACCGCCTCGCTCGGCTTCGAGGTGCCCGACACCGACGAGTCCCTCGCCGAGCTGGAGGTGGCGAACTTCCAGCGAATGATCGAGGCGGTCACCAGGGAGTACGACAACTTCCGGGTGGTGGCGACGACGCTGCGCACCGTACGCAGCGCGACCGTCAACGACTGGGGAGCGATCGCCTGGTCCGCCGGCAGCGGTTTCGTGCAGGCGACCCACCGGTCGAACCTGGAGATCCTCGACCGGGTCGGCGGCGGCGACAGTTTCGCCTCGGGGCTGATCTACCGGCTGCTCACCGGCGGCGACCTGGCCAGCGCGGTGGAGTACGGCGCGGCGCACGGCGCGTTGGCGATGACCACCCCCGGCGACACCTCGATGGCGAGCCTGAAGGAGGTCGAGGCGCTCGTCCGGGGAGCGGGCGCCCGGGTGCAGAGGTGAGGCGCTGACCGGTTGTGACCTGGGCAGACCCGATCGGATCTTCCGTTGGAGTGATAGCGCGGAGTAGTGTCTTGCCTTCAACGCGTGCCGATCCCTCCGGAGGCGTCACCAGATGGTCGCTCCCCACCTGCGTGTTCTCGTCGTCGGCGCGGGGATCGCCGGCCTGGCGGTCGCGCGTACCCTCCGGCTCGCCGGGTTCCGGCCTGAGATCATCGAGAGGTCGGCGCGAGCCGACGGCCCCGAGTTCGGCCTCTACCTGCCCGGCAACGCGGAGCGGGCGCTGCGGGAGATCGGGCTCGACGACCCGGTGCGACCGTTCGGCCAGGTCATCCGCTACCAGCGGTTTCTGGACGCGCAGGGCCGGGAACTGTGCGAGGTCGACCTCGACAAGCTCTGGTCGGGGGTCGGCGAGTGCCGGGCACTGCCCCGGTCCGACCTGCACCGGGTACTGCTGAGCGGGGCCGGCGGCGAGGTGCGGTACGACACCGAGGTGCGCGCCCTGGATCTGCACCCGGACGCCGTCACGGTCACCTTCGGCGACGGCAGCCAGGCCGAGTACGACCTGGTGGTCGGCGCGGACGGACGCCGTTCGTCGGTCCGCGCGCTGGCCGCGCTCGGCGGCCTGGCCCGGCCGGCGGGGCACATCGTGTACCACGGCGTCGTCCGCGGCGGTCCGCCGCTGGCCGACTGGACCGGGCTGCTCGGCGAGCGGGCCGCCTTCGTCGCTGTGCCGATGGGCGCCGACCGGCTGCACTGCTACGCCGACGAGGTCGGCACCGCGACACCGACGGACCCGCTGGCCCGGGTACGTGAGCTGTTCGGTGGGTACGGCGACCCGGTACCGGCCATCCTGGGCGCGCTGGACCGGGTGTGGGTGACCCGGACCGACGAGGTGGAGTTGGGCGCGTGGTCCCGGGGCCGGGTGGTGCTGGTCGGCGACGCCGCACACGCCACGGCGCCGACGCTGGCCCAGGGTGCCGCGATGGCGTGCGAGGACGCGCTGGTGCTGGCCCGTTCGCTGGACCGGTCAGCGACCGTCCGCGAGGCGCTGGAGAGCTACGAGTACCGGCGCCGGCCCCGGATCAAGTGGGTGCTGGACCGGACCCGGGACCGGAACCGGACCCGGGACGTACCCCCGCCGCTGCGCGACCCGCTGCTGCGGATCCGGGGCAACCGCATCTTCCAGGAGCACTACCGGCTCCTCGTCGACCCGGCGTGACGGTGTCCGGGCACCTGAGGTGTCTGGCCGGCTGTCCGGGCACCTGACGGTGTCCGGCCGGCGGTCCGAGCGGCCCGCCGGGGCGGTGTCGGCGGGTCGGGGCGTACCCGAGGAGGGACCCGCCGCTGCCGGGGACTATTCTGCCTGCGAGGTACGGCTCGCAGATCCACAGCGCGTGCCGAGTGGGACTAACGAGAACCGGAGGCCACTCGTGACCACCGTCGCACCCAAGCCGATCGTGACCCGGCCATGGCCGGTCCGCCAGCCGGTCAAGGGCTCGGCACTCACGCGGCTGCTGCGTACGACGGACGCGAAGCAGATCGGGATCATGTACATGGTCACCGCGTTCGCGTTCTTCATGATCGGTGGCCTGATGGCGCTGCTGATGCGCGCCGAGCTGGGCCAGCCGGGACTTCAGTTCCTGTCGCCGGAGCAGTACAACCAGCTCTTCACCATGCACGGCACGATCATGCTGCTGTTCTTCGCGACGCCGATCGTCTTCGCGTTCGCGAACTACGTGGTGCCGATCCAGATCGGCGCGCCGGACGTGTCGTTCCCCCGGCTGAACAGCTTCGCGTACTGGCTCTACCTGTTCGGCGGGACGTTGGCGGTGGCCGGCTTCATGACCCCCACCGGCGCGGCCGACTTCGGCTGGTTCGGCTACACCCCGCTGAGCAACGCCGAGCACTCGCCTGGGATCGGCGCGAACATGTGGATCTTCGGACTGGTCATCTCCGGTCTGGGTACGATCCTCGGCGCCGTCAACATGATCACCACGGTCCTGACGCTGCGGGCGCCCGGCATGACGATGTTCCGGATGCCGGTCTTCACCTGGAACATCCTGGTCACCAGCCTTCTGGTGATCATGGTCTTCCCGCTGCTGGCGGCGGCCCTGCTCGCGCTCGCCACGGACCGGCTGCTCGGCGCGCACGTCTTCGACGCCGAGACCGGCGGCCCGATGCTCTGGCAGCACCTCTTCTGGTTCTTCGGGCACCCCGAGGTCTACATCGTGGCGCTGCCGTTCTTCGGCATCATCACCGAGATCATCCCGGTCTTCTCCCGCAAGCCGGTCTTCGGCTACAAGGGCTTGGTCGGCGCGACCATCGCGATCGCCGCGCTGTCGATGAGCGTCTGGGCGCACCACATGTTCGCCACCGGCCAGGTGCTGCTGCCGTTCTTCTCGTTCCTGAGCTTCCTGATCGCGGTGCCGACCGGCATGAAGTTCTTCAACTGGATCGGCACGATGTGGCGGGGCCAGATCAGCTTCGAGACCCCGATGCTCTGGTCGATCGGCTTCCTGGTCACCTTCCTCTTCGGCGGCCTCACCGGCGTACTGCTGGCCAGCCCGCCGCTCAACGTCCACGTCTCGGACTCGTACTTCGTGGTGGCGCACTTCCACTACGTGCTCTTCGGCACCATCGTCTTCGCCGTGTACGCCGGCGTCTACTTCTGGTTCCCGAAGATGTTCGGCCGGATGCTGGACGAGCGCCTCGGCAAGGTGCACTTCTGGCTGACCTTCATCGGCTTCCACATGACGTTCCTGGTGCAGCACTGGCTCGGCAACGAGGGCATGCCCCGGCGGTACGCCGACTACCAGGTGCTGGACGGCTTCACCACGCTGAACATGGTCTCCACGATCGGTTCGTTCATCACCGGCATCTCGACCCTGCCGTTCCTCTACAACGTCTGGAAGTCCTACAAGGCGGGTCCGGTGGTGGAGGTCAACGACCCGTGGGGCCACGGCAACTCGCTGGAGTGGGCGACCAGTTGCCCGCCGCCGCTGCGCAACTTCGACCGGATGCCCCGGATCCGCTCCGAGCGGCCGGCCTTCGACGCGAAGTTCCCGGAGCTGGCCGCTGGCGGGCAGTCGCTGGCCGGCCCACCCGAGGGCGGCGCCAAGCCACTGACCAGCGAGTCCGACCACGGCGCCAGCTACACCGAGGACACCGCCAGTAACATCGACCGGCGGTAGCCCGCACCCGTTCGATCTCGCGACCGGTACCGGCGGACTCCTCCGCCCGGTACCGGCCGCGAGCATCTGTCCGCGGATCGGGGCTTGCGGCGGCTCAGCCGAGCACCGGCGTGCCGCGCAGGGTCACGCCGGCCTCGCGGAGCATGGCCAGCGCGGCGTCGGTCGTCCCCGGGTCGACCCCGGCGGTCAGGTCGAGCAGCACCGTGGTGGCGAAGCCCTCCCGGGCCGCGTCCAGCGCGGTGGCCCGGACGCAGTGGTCGGTGGCGATCCCGACCACCTCGACGCGGTCGACCGAGCGCCGTCGGAGCCAGTCGGCCAGCCCTTCGGTCCCCTCGGCACCCTCGGTGGTCCCCTCGAACCCGGAGTACGCCGCCGCGAACTCGCCCTTGTGGAACACCGCCTCGACCCGGTCGGTGGCCAGGTCCGGATGGAACCGCGCACCGTCGGTGCCGACCACGCAGTGCTGGGGCCAGGAGGTGGCGTAGTCGGGCGGGTCGCCGAAGTGCCCGCCCGGATCCACGTGGTGGTCCTTGGTCGCCACCACATGTTCCCAGCGGTCCGGTTCGGCGGCGAGCAGCCGGGAGATTCCGGCCGCGACCGCGGCGCCGCCGGTCACGCCGAGGGATCCTCCCTCGCAGAAGTCGTTCTGTACGTCGACAATGATCAATGCTTGACTCATCGTTCCCCTTCCGGTCGGTCGGCGGGGACGACGGTGACCGGGATGGTCGGGTCACCCGCCGAGAGCTTGAGTCCCTCCCAGGGAATGGAGATCAGGCACTGCCGCAGGTGCTCCCGCGACTCGGTCAGGCTCGGCAGCGGCTGCGGCTCGCCGTTCGCGACGTACCGCCGCTGCAGGGCCCGGTCGCCGGGCTGCGGCTCGGGGACACCCTGCGACACCACGACCTCCTCGGTCGCCGTACCGCTGGGCTTGTGCCGCCGCACGGCCACCTTGCGCCCGCCGACGGTCGCCTTGTGCTCGGAGCGCTTGACCACGGACCGGCCGTCCACCTCGACCAGCTTGTAGACCAGCCCGGCGGTCGGGGCGCCGGAGCCGGTCACCACGGCGGTGCCGGCGCCGTACATGTCGACCGGCTCGGCGGCGAGCGCGGCGATGGCGTACTCGTCGAGGTCGCCGGAGACAATGATCTTGGTTTCGGTGGCGCCGAGCGAGTCCAGGAGTTCCCGCGAGTGCTGAGCCAGCACCGCGAGGTCACCGGAGTCGATCCGGATCGCCCGCAGGTCGGGCCCGGCGACCGCGATCGCGTTCCGGATGCCCTGGGCGATGTCGTAGGTGTCGACCAGCAGCGTCGTGCTCTTGCCCTGCGTCGCGACCTGGGAGGCGAACGCGGTCGGCTCGTCGTCGTGCAGCAGCGTGAACGCGTGCGCGGCGGTGCCGGCCGTCGGTATCCGGTAGCGCTTCCCGGCGGCCAGGTTCGACGTGTAGCCGAACCCGGCCAGATAGCTGGCCCGGGCGGCGGCCACCGCCGCCTCCTCGTTGGCCCGCCGGGCACCCATCTCGATCAGCGTACGGCCGCGCGCGGCGGTCACCATCCGGGCCGCCGCGGCCGCGATCGCCGAGTCGTGATTGAGCACCGACAGCGTCAGCGTCTCCAGCAGTACGCACTCGGCGAAGGTGCCGGAGACGGTCAGGATCGGGGAGCCGGGAAAGTAGAGCTCACCCTCGGCGTAGCCGTCGATGTCGCCGCCGAACCGGTAACCGGACAGCCACTCGGCGGTCGACTCGTCGACCACCCCGGTCTCCCGGAGGAAGGTGACGTCCGCCTCGTCGAACCGGAAGTCCGCCAGCAGCTCGACCAGCCGGGTGGTGCCGGCGACCACCCCGTAGCGGCGGCCGGCCGGCAGCCGGCGGGCGAAGACCTCGAAGACACAGTGCCGGTCGGCGGTGCCGTCCCGGAGGGCGGCGCTGACCATGGTCAGCTCGTAGTGGTCGGTGAGCAGCGCGGGGCGGGAACTGTGCACCAGGCCAGCCTAAGCGTGCCGTGCCGCGCCCCGGAGGCAAGGAAGGACCCCCGCTACGACAGAACACGATATTCGGGGGCCCTTCCTTGCCTCCGGCTCAGTGGTCCGGACCGCCTCCGGCTCAGTGGTCCGGGTCGCCGTCCTGCTCCGGTATCGCCTTCAGCGCGGGCCGCAGCTCACCACGGCCGGCCACGCCGAGCTTGTTGTAGACCCGCTGGAGGTGGTTCTCCACCGTGCGGGTGGAGATGTAGAGCTGCTCCGCGATGTTCCGGCTGGCCAGCCCCCGGGCGGCCAGCCGGGCGATCTGCCGCTCCCGCTCGGTCAGCGCCGGCTGCCGCAGCGACAGTGCGGGCGTACGCAGCACGTCGCAGCGCCGCAGCAGCCCGGCGAGCCGCAGGTTCGCCTCGTGTGACCGGTTCGACCGGGCCGCCCGCAGCCGGATCACCGCCCGGCTGGTCGCCTCGGCCGCGAAGACATTGAGGTCGAGTTCGGCGAAGCCCTCCGCGACGGCGAGCAGCTGATCGCCGGAGTGGCCGTACTCGGCCCGGGCGTGCCGGGCCATCAGCGACGGCAGCGGACCGTCGACGCTCTCGCTCAGCTCCGTCAGCCGCTGTGCCACGGTCCGCCGCCGGCCGGTCACGGTCGGCTCGCCGACCTCGATGTCGGCCCGGCCGAACCGGACCAGATCGTGCAGGGCCAGCACCTCGTGCCCGGCGAAACCGTCCGTCTGGAGCCGGTGGACCAGATCGCGCAGCGTGCCGACCGCGGTGGCGAGTTCGCCGGTGGCGGCCTGCACGGTGGCCCGGGCCTGCTCCAGCCAGGGGTAGAGCACGGCCATCCCGGCGGTCTGCGACCGGTCCGACTCCGCCATCGCCTCGACCGCCGACTCGACGTCGCCGCGCATCGCCGCCGCCTGGGCACGCTCGGCGTGCGCCAGCCCGGCGAAGACCCGGCTGGTGGCGAGGACGGCACAGGCGCCGAGGCTGGTCCGCAGCGCCTCGCCGGTCTGGCCGCGCAGCCGGGCGGCCTGGGCACGGAGGATCGAGAGGTAGCCGGAGCCGAGCCGGAAGTCGCCGGCGTCGGCCAGGTCGGCGAACTCGGCGGCGACGATCGCGTCGATCCCGGCCAGGTCGCCGGCGAGCGCCAGCCGGGTGCCCCGGGCCAGCTCCAGCGCGAGTTGCAGGTAGGGCATCTCGGCCCGCCACTGCGCGGCCTCGGCGGCCACCCCGTCGATGGCCCGGCCGCTGAGCGTCAGCTCGCCCCGGGCCGCCTGTAGGTGCGCGATGGTGCACCGGGCCAGGCCACGGGCGGCCACCGTGGCGGCCGGCCGGTCGAGCACCCAGCGGCTCAGCCGCAGCGCCTCGGCACACTCCACCCGGTGCAGTCGCATGATCGCCTCGAAGGCGACCACCCGGGCCCGGTCCGCCGGGTCGGTCAGCCGGGCCGCGTCCGCCGCGATCTGGACCACCGTGGACTCCCGGTCGAGCCCCCAGTACGAGACCATGCCGCGTACGGTCAGCCATCGGCTGCGCCGCTCGTCCGAGGAGATCTGGTCGGCGACCGAGTCGAGCACCCGGATCGCCTCCTCGGCCTGGTCGCTGAACATCAGGATGGTGGCGAGCAGTTCGGCGGCCTGGTAGCCGCCGCCGGCCTCCAGCGCGGCCCGGGCCAGCCGGGCGGCGAGCGGTACGTCGAACTGGCTGAACGCCTGCCCACCGGCGCGCAGCAGTAGCGTCGGGTCCTGCGCGGTGCCGGAGTCGAGCCGCCAGACCGCCACCCGGAGCAGATCGTCGCGGCGCCGGGTGCCGGCCCGCTCGACCAGGTCGGCAAGGTGGGCGTTGAGCCGGCGGGCCCGGGTGACCGGGCAGCGGCGCCGGACCACCTCGCCGTAGAGCGGGTGGGCGAGCCGCACGTCCGAGCGGCGGTCGTGCACGTCGACCCGGATCAGGCCCCGCTCCTCGGCGGTCTCCACGCTGGAGCTGTCGGTCGCCCGGTGCAGCAGGGTCAGTCCGATCGGCTCACCCATGGCGACCAGCTCGACCACCGCGCGTACGCCCGGGTCGAGCTGTCCGATCCGGACGTCGATCAGCTCGTCGAGGCTGGGCGGGAGCTGACTGCGGCCGGTCCACCGCCAGACGCCGTACGTCCGGGTGAGTTCCTCGCTGGCGTGCGCCGCGATGACCAGCTCGCGGAGCATCAGGGCGTTGCCGGCGGAGAGCCGGTACAGCCGGTCCGCCGACGGTGCGTCCATCGGGTCGCCGAGCATCGCGGTGAGCAGGTCGTTGCTGTCGCCCGGCGGGAGCGGCGCCAGTTCGGCGTGGTCGACCAGGTCGTCCGTCCAGAGTGCGCGGATCGGCAGCGGTACCGCCTCGCCACTGCGCAGCGTGCCGAGCACCGTCGCGTTGTCGGAGCGCGCGATCAGGTAGACCAGGGCGGCCGAGGAGGGGTCGAGCAGGTGCGCGTCGTCGATGCCGATCACGATCCGCCGGCCCGCCGCCTGCTGGTGCAGGGCATCGACGGCCCAGCGCATGATGCCGGCCGGGGAGAGGCCGGCGGGCTGGTCGGCCGGGAGGACCTGGGCGAGCCCGCCGAACGGTATCCCGGCGGTGGCGATGTTGGCGGAGGCGGACCAGACGGCGCAGCCGTGCGCCGGCAGCGCCGCGAGCGCCTCGCTGAGCAGGCGGCTCTTGCCGACTCCGGCGGTGCCGCTGAAGAATATTCCTCGACTTCCCGGGCTGGTGGCGGCGCTCACCAACCGGCTGAGTTCATCCGTTCGACCAACGAAGCTCCACCGCCCCATCGGGGCAGCATATAGACCGGGTGCCATCCGCGCGCGCCTGGTGACTGAATGAATTTGAGTAGCTTGTCGGGCATCCATGAGTATCGTTGGTGCTCGTAGCGTGTGGGCATCGACACGTAGCGTTCCGATATTCGGCGGACCCGGCCAGCGCCACCGGTCGGGTCTTGCCAACGGCAGCGGCCCCGACCGGAGCGTTCCGGCCAGGTTGGAGGTGCAGACAGCGATGGAGTTCCGGTCGCTTCCCGTCCCCGGGCCGCCGGGAACGCCCGGTGCCCGGACAACCCGTCGTAGGGCGGGCGACGGACCCGCACTGGTCGAGCCGCCACCCGACGAACCGCTCGCCGTGATCACGATCGGGCCGTCCGCAGGGAACCGCCGGGCCGTACTCGCCGGACTGCTCGGCGCGGCCGCGCCGCCACTGCGGGTGCCGGCGGGCAGCTTCCTGGTGGTCGACTACGCGCCCTCCGTCGGCGGCGCCGCCTACGTGCCCGGGCTGCGCTCCTCCCGGGAGTACCGGCCGGAGCCGGTCGGTGCCGGTCCGGCCCTGGCCCGCCCGCCGCGCCGGGTCGAGCTGACCGTGCCCGCCCCGCTGCTGCGGCACTTCGCCCTGGTCGACGCGCCGGACACCGGCACGCTCGGCGTGGCCGGCGTCCGGGTGGTCCGCGACGCCGTGCGACGGGGCGGCGCGCTGCTCTATGTACTCCCGGACGACCAGCCGGTCGCCGCCGCCGAACTGGACCTGCTCGCCGAGGTGGCGGAGGAGGCCGCCGTCTTCCTGGTCGGCATGCCGGGCGCCGGCGCCGGCCCACCCGCGTGTCCGGGCGCCGAGGCCGGCTGGCCCGGCGGTCCGGGCACCCCCGCCGGGTTCGCCGCGCCCACCGCCACCGGTTTCGTCGGACCCGGCCACGACGGCGAGGGACCGGCGCCCGACGGGTCGCCGGCAGGCTGGCTGGAGGCGCGCCGGGCCGGCCTGGTCGCCGCGGTGCCCGCGCTCGGCGGGGTGGACTGGATCGACCTCGACCCGGCCGCGGCCGACACCGCCTACCTGCGCCGGGCCCTGATCGACTGGGCCGCTGCCGAAGGGCTTCGCCGGGCCAGCCTCGTCTCGCCGGTCGCGCCCGGGGCAACCCGGACGGTTCCGGTCGCGCCGGCCGCCCGGACCTCCGGCTGGGCCGACCGGCTGGAGCGGCGCTCCCGGGGCCTGGCCCACCAGCTCCGCAAGGACATCGCGCTGGAGATCGCCGCCATCCACCTGCGCTGCGTGCGGGGGGTCGTCGGCAGCGCCGGCGTACCGGGGCTGCCCGGACTGCTCGACCGGGAGGTCGAGGCGCTGTCGCTGGAGGTGGTGGCGGCCTGCGACGCGGGCGTGGACAAGATGCTGGTCGAGTCGCTCGCCCTGGTCTTCGGCGAGGTGCCGGACGAGGGCGTACGGCTGCGCGCCGCCGCCGCGGTCGGCTGGGGACTCGCCGCCGACCGCTCCGCCCGGGACTTCGACCGGGTCCTGCTGATCCGGGAGACCGGCGAGGTCGAGACGGTGCACGGGCTGGGCGCGGTCGGCGCGCTCGCCGGCTATCCCTGCGGTACCGGCGGGGCGATCCTGCCGCCGCTCGGGGTCGGCCTCTCCGGCGGCTGCTACCAGTACTGGCGCAACCCGTTCCGGGCGGATCCGAGCCAGGCCCGGTCCTGGCTGGGCCGGACACTGCGGGAGACCGAGGTGGAGCTGTGCCGCGAAGTGTCCCGGCGGTTCGAGGCGGTCGCCGCCTCGCTGGCCGACGTGCTGGCCGAGGCGGTCCGGCACGGCCGTCTGCTCGCCTGAAGGGGCCCGGTTCGCACCCCGGCGGCGTTCCGGTTCCTCGCAACGCCTCCGGCGGTGGCACGATGGGGGGCATGGCGGCTCCACAGGTTGCACCGGTCGACGCGCCGGACACCGAAGAGGTGCCGGTCGCCGACCGGGCATGGGTGACGATCGTCTGGGACGACCCGGTCAACCTGATGACATACGTGACCTGGGTGTTTCAAAAACTCTTCGGTTACAGTCACGAGAAGGCCGAGAAGCTGATGCTCGACGTGCACCACAAGGGCAAGGCGGTGGTCTCCAGCGGCGCCCGCGAGCGGATGGAGCACGACGCGTCCCAACTGCACGCGTACGGGCTGTGGGCGACGGTGGACCAGGCGTGAGTACGTTCCGTCGACAGGGCGAGCACTGCGTCGCCACCTTCGCCGCCGACGAGGTGCGGGTGCTCCGCAAGGTCGCCTCCGAGGTGGTCGGCCTGCTCACCGACGGCTTCGACCACTCCGACCCGGTCGTCGGGCGACTGTTCCCGGACACCTATCCGGACAGTCCGGGTGATTCGGCCGACCTCCGGCGGTACACCGAGGGCGATCTGAAGACGGGCAAGATCGATCAGGCGGGCGCGGTACTCGCGGCGCTGCCCCCGGTGACCGGTGGCGAGGTACGGCTCGACGCGGAGGCGGCGGAGGCGTGGCTGCGTGCCCTCAACGACGCCCGGCTGGCCATGGGCGTACGCCTGGAGATCTCCGCCGACACCGACCTCGGCGACGAGCTGGACGACGCGGTGCTGCACGACCCCACCTCGACCCGGGTCTTCCAGCTCTCCATCTACGCCTATCTGGGCTATCTCCAGGAGTCGTTGCTCCGCGCGCTGGTCGAGGGCAGGCTCGCACACTGACCGCCCGACCGGTCTTCCCCGCCCGACCGGTCTTCCCCGCCGGGCGGCTCCTCCCCGCCGGGCGACGGCTCCCGCGGCCGACATCGGCGTGCCGCCGGGACCGACGGCGCTCACCGCAATGTTCTGCGGGCGACTTCACCGCAGACGTCTGGTTTGGGCGCTTCTGTGCGGGCTGGCGCCGCCGGCCAGGCGGGACGGGTGAGGTCGGCCACTCCCGCCGGCCGAGACCGACCGCTCCGGGTCGGCCCGAGAGGCGGTAGGCTGGGCGCGTGCTGAGTATCGACCGGTCGATAGTCGACGCGATCGTCGCGCACGCCCGTCGGGACCACCCCGACGAGGCGTGTGGCGTGGTCGCCGGCCCGGCCGGCACCGACACCCCGACCCGGCACATCCCGATGGTGAACGCCGCGCGGTCCATGACGTTCTACGAGTTCGACTCGATGGAGCAGTTGCGGCTCTGGCGGGAGATGGACGATCGCGACGAGGAGCCGGTGGTGATCTACCACTCGCACACCTCGACCGAGGCCTACCCGTCCCGCACCGACATCTCCTTCGCCGGAGAGCCGGGCGCGCACTATCTGCTCGTCTCCACCCGTGACCCGGAGACCGAGGAGATCCGTTCGTTCCGGATCGTGGACGGGGTGGTGACCGAGGAGCCGATCCGGGTCGTCGACGCCACGGTGGACCCGAACGCCGTGCAGTCGTACATGTTCGGGCAGAGCCCGGCGACGGTCGACTACGAGTGTTCCGGCCGCTGACTTCCACAACTCAGCAGCCGTTGTCGTAGTCCGTTCCCCAGTCCGTCGTTTCCCAAGGAGCACGCAATCATGGCCATCGAGGTTCGCATCCCCACCATCCTGCGCAGCTACACCGGCGGCGCCAAGGTCGTCGAGGGGTCCGGCGACTCCCTCAACGAACTCCTGTCCGACCTGGACGGCAAGTATTCCGGCCTGCGCGGCCGGCTGGTCACCGAGCAGGGCGCGCTGCACCGCTTCGTCAACGTCTACGTCAACGACGAGGACGTCCGGTTCCTCGGTGCGCTGGACGCCAAGCTCTCCGACGGGGACACCGTGACCATCCTGCCGGCCGTGGCCGGCGGCGCGTTCGGCTTCGCGGCGGCAGCCGCGATCATCGGGCACAGCGCGGCGGCAGCCGCGATCGTCGGGCACAGCGCGGCGGCAGCCGCGATCGTCGGGCACAGCGCGGCGGCAGCGGCGCCAGGGCACGGCAGGTCGGTGCCGGCCCCGTCCGCCGCCCGCTGAGGAGGCCGCCATGACGCGGTACGAGAGCCTGCTCGACGCGTGCGGCGGTACTCCGCTGGTGGGGCTGCCCCGCCTCTCGCCGACGGTGCCCGACGGGGCACCGCCGGTGCGGCTCTGGGCGAAGCTGGAGGACCGGAACCCGACCGGCAGCATCAAGGACCGGCCGGCGATGTTCATGGTCCGCGAGGCCGAGCGGGCCGGCCGGCTCCGGCCGGGTGACACCATCCTCGAACCGACCAGCGGAAACACCGGGATCTCGCTGGCCATGGTGGCGAAGCTCCGGGGGTACCGGCTGGTCTGTGTGATGCCGGAGAACGTCTCGGCGGAGCGGGTGCAACTGCTCCGGATGTACGGTGCCGAGATCATCTTCTCGCCGGCCGCCGGCGGCTCGAACCAGGCGGTGGCGACCGCCAAGCAGATCGCCGCCGACCACCCGGACTGGGTGATGCTCTACCAGTACGGCAACCAGGGCAACGCGCGGGCGCACTATGAGACCACCGGTCCGGAGCTGTTGCACGACCTGCCGACGATCACGCACTTCGTCGCCGGGCTGGGCACCACCGGCACGCTGATGGGGACCGGGCGCTACCTGCGGGAGAAAATCGACGAGATCGAGATCGTCGCCGCCGAGCCCCGGTACGGCGAACTGGTCTACGGGCTGCGCAACATCGACGAGGGCTACGTCCCGGAGCTGTACGACGCCCAGGTGCTGACCCGGCGCTTCTCGGTCGGTACCCGGGACGCGGTGCTGCGTACCCGGCAGCTCGTCGAGGTGGAGGGGATCTTCGCCGGGTTCTCCACCGGGGCGATCCTGCATGCCGCGCTCGCCGTGGCGCACGAGGCGGTCAAGGCCGGCCGGCGGGCCGACGTCGCGTTCGTGGTCGCCGACGGCGGCTGGAAGTACCTGTCGACCGGTGCGTACGGCGGCACCCTCGCCGACGCCGAGAACGCCCTGGACGGTCAGCTCTGGGCCTGACGGCGGACCCGCCGGCCGGTTGCAGGGTGCACCGTTCCGGCCCGGCGGGAGGCGGTGCCGACATGACCGCAGAAGGTGACGGAACGTAACGCTCGGGCCGTTTGCGGCGTCTGGCCCTTACCGGGCCGGGTCGCCCAGACCGGTTGTCACGTTGGCGACAACAGTCCGCAGATCTTTCTTGTGCCCAGGTGTCGCGGCGTAGGCTGCGCACCGTGACAGACCATCCGGCATTGATCGTTCACGCGTTGGTCGGCGGGCTGTCCGTGACCATCTGTAATGGCGGGGCAACCTGATGCGACTGACGATCCTCGGCTGTGCGGGCAGTTTCCCGGGGCCCGAGTCGGCCTGTTCGGCCTATCTGGTCGAGGCCGACGGCTTCCGGTTGCTGCTCGACTTCGGCTCGGGCTCGCTCTCCGCCCTGCAGCGGTACGTCGGGTTGAAGGCGCTCGACGCGATTCTCCTGACCCACCTGCACGGCGACCACATCCTCGACGCGGTCCCGTACATCGTGGTGCGGCGGTACGCACCGGACGGTCCCTATCCGCCGCTGCCGGTGTACGCCCCGAGCGGGGCGCCGGAACGGCTCGCCAACGCGTACAGCCTGGACGAGGGGACGCTCGACGACGTCTACACCTTCTACGGCCTGCAGCCCGGGACCTTCCCGATCGGGCCGTTCTCGGTCACCGTGGACCGGGTCAACCATCCGGTGGAGACCTACGGGGTACGGCTGGAGCACGGTGGCCGGTCGCTCTGCTACTCCTCGGACACCGCCCCCTGCGAGTCGCTGCTCCGACTGGCCCACCGCGCCGACCTGTTCCTCTGCGAGGCGAGTTATCTGGACGGGGTGGAGAACCCGCCCGACCTGCATCTGACCGGGCGGGAGGCGGGCGAGATCGCCACGAAGGCAGAGGTGGGGCGACTGCTCCTCACCCACCTGGTCGCCGCCTGGGGCAGCGAGGCGGTGACCCACGAGGCGGCGCTCTCCGCCTTCGCCGGCCCGGTCGAGATCGTCCGGCCCGGCGCCCGGTACGAGGTGTAGCCCGGCCGCGGGACACCCTCGGGCGGCGCGATCGGGCGAGCACATAGGCTGCGGGGATGGCGCGACCTGACGGGCGGCGGCCCGACCAACTTCGACCGGTGACCCTTACCCGACGCTGGAGCGTCCATCCGGAGGGGTCCGTCCTCGTCGAGTTCGGCGATACCCGGGTGCTCTGCACGGCGAGTGTCACCGAGGGGGTGCCGCGCTGGCGCAAGGGCTCCGGCCTGGGCTGGGTCACCGCGGAGTACTCGATGCTGCCCCGGTCGACCACCACCCGCTCGGACCGGGAGAGCGTACGAGGGAAGATCGGCGGGCGTACCCACGAGATCTCCCGGCTGATCGGGCGGAGCCTGCGGGCCTGCATGGACCTCAAGGCGCTCGGCGAGAACTCGGTCGTGCTGGACTGTGACGTGTTGCAGGCCGACGGCGGCACCCGGACCGCCGCGATCACCGGGGCGTACGTGGCCCTGCACGACGCGGTGAACTGGTTGGCCGAGCGGAAGGCGCTGGCCGGCAAGCCGGCGAAGGTGATGCACCGGTCGGTGGCGGCGGTCAGCGTCGGCGTGGTGGAGGGCGAGCCGCGCCTCGACCTGAACTACCTTGAGGACGTGGCGGCCGAGGTGGACATGAACGTGGTCTGTACCGGTACCGGGGACTTCGTCGAGGTGCAGGGGACCGGCGAGGCCGGCGTCTTCGCCCGCGAGCAGCTCGACGCGCTGCTCGACCTCGGTGTGCTCGGCTGTGCCGAGTTGACCGACGCCCAGCGGAAGGCGCTGGCCGAATGACCCGGGTGCTGCTGGCGACCCGCAACGCCAAGAAGCTCACCGAGCTCCAGCGGATCCTCGACCACTCCCTCGGCGTGCAGCGCATCCAACTCGTCGGGCTGGCCGACGTCGCGCAGTACCAGGAGGTCCCGGAGACCGGGCTGACCTTCGGGGAGAACGCGCTGCTCAAGGCGCGCGAGGGTGTCAAGTGGAGCAACCTGCCGACGATCGCCGACGACTCGGGGCTGGCGGTCGACGCCCTGAACGGCATGCCCGGGGTGTTCAGCGCCCGCTGGTCGGGCGGGCACGGCGACGACCGGGCCAACCTGGAACTCGTGCTGGCGCAGATCGCGGACGTACCGGACGAGCACCGGGGCGCCGCCTTCGTCTGCGCGGCGGCCCTGGTGCTGCCGGGCGGCAAGGAGCACCTGATCGAGGGCCGTCAGCCCGGACGGCTGCTGCGGGCGCCCCGTGGCGACGGGGGCTTCGGCTACGACCCGATCTTCCTCGCCGACGGGCAGGACCGGACGAACGCCGAACTCTCCCCGGAGGAGAAGGACGCGATCAGCCACCGGGGCAAGGCGCTGCGGGCGTTGGCGAAGGTGGTCGCCAGGGTGCTACCGCCGGCATAGCGGGTTGGGCGCCGCCGGCACAGCGGGTTCGGTGCCGGTTGCCGGGTCAGCGGCTCCAGCCGGGGTCGCGGCCGACGACGCCGAGGATCCGGTCCAGGGTCGGCGCGGTGGCCGGCACCTCGACCTCGGGCCCGTAGACGCCCATCTGCCGGCCCTGCTCGGCGGTCTTCACCACCTCGTCGTGCACGTAGCCGAGCAGCTCGTCGTCCCACCTCGGCTGCTGGCCGGTCGCCCGCGCCAGGTCCCAGGCGTGCACCACCAGTTCGGTCACGATCATCCCGCCGACCAGCGCGGCCGGCAGCTCGGTCGGGCCGCCCATGTGCGTGGTGCCGGTCCAGGCGCCCGGCTCGGCCCAGGTGTCGGCGATCCGCTGCACCCCGGCCGTCAGCTCGGCCGCCCAGTCGCCGCCGGTCAGGTCCAGCTCCGCCTCGCTGCCGGCCGGCGGCGGTACGGTCTCCTTCCGCCCGGCACCCTCCAGCGACGGACCCCAGAACAGCAGGTGGTTGATTAGCTTTCGAACGTCGTACTCGGCACACGGGGTGGGGTTGTCGAGCTGGTCGGGTGTGATGTCCCGGATGATCTCGACGAGCGGTGTGGCCGCCCGGGCCACCAACTGTGCATCAGCCATGTCGGCAAGCAAACCACGAGGTGGGACGGCCGTCTTGAACGAACGCGACATAATCTGGCGGGCGTGACCAGGGACGTACGCGAGCTCGGCGGGGCGTGGACCAGACACCAGCGACACGCCTTCGCGGCCCCCTCGGCCGACCTCGCCCGGTACGTCGAGCGCTACTGGATCGTCTCCTGGGAGTACGCCGAGCCGTACCGCCAGCTGATCGTGCCGTATCCGAACGTGCACCTGACGTTCCGTGGCGGTCGCGGGATCGTGACCGGCGTCAGCAGCGGACACCAGGTCAGGATCCTGGCCGGCGTCGACGAGATCTTCGGGGTGGCGTTCCGGCCGGGCTGCTTCCGGCCGTTCCTGGGCGCGCCCGTCTCGACGATCACCGACCGGTCGATCGACGCGGCGGAGGTCTTCCCGGGCGCCCTGCCCGATCCGCTCGACCTGCCGACGGTGGAGGACTACCTGCGCCGCCGCCTGCCCGAGCCCGACCCCCGGGCGGAGGAGGTGGCCGCGATCGTCGCGAGGATCGCCGACAGTCCGGGCCTCAACCGGGTGGACGCGCTCGCCGACGACCTCGGCCTGGGCGTACGCGGGTTGCAACGGCTGTTCGCCGAGTACGTCGGCATCGGGCCGAAGTGGGTGATCCGGCGCTACCGGCTGCGCGAGGTGACCGAGCGGCTCGGCCGGGGTGAACCGGTCGACTGGGCCGTGCTCGCCGCCGAACTCGGCTACGCCGACCAGGCGCACTTCACCCGGGACTTCCGGAAGATGTTCGGCGAGCCGCCGACCCGGTACGCCGAGCGGTACTGAATGGCGGGGGTCCGGCCGGTGTTCCGCCGCCCGGACCGGCCACCCCGGCTACGGTTCCGGACCGAAGGCGGCGGCGAGGCGGTGGATCCCCTCGTCGATGTCGGCCAGCGCGATGCCGCCGTACCCGATGACCAGGCCGGCCTGTCCGGGCCGCTCGCCGCAGTAGCTGGCCAGGCTCTCCACCGCGACGCCGGTCTCGCGGGCCCGTGCCGCCACCGCGCAGAGGTCATCGGTGCTGCCGGGCGCGAGCCGGGCGGCGAGGTGAAGGCCGGCGGCCGAGGGCACCGGGTGGAGCCGCTCGCCGAGGTGTGTGGCCAGCGCGGCGAGGATGCGTCGGTGGCGCGCGGCGTACTCCCGGCTGGTCCGGCGGATGTGCCGGGCCAGCAGTCCCTCGTCGATGAATTCGGCCAGCGCGCCCTGGGTGGTCAGGTCGCCGTGCCAGTCGCTGAGCTGCCGCGCGGTGCGCAGCGCGGGTCGTAGCGAGGCCGGCGAGACCAGGAACCCGACCCGCAGCATCGGCAGCAGGGTCTTGGAGAACGACCCGACGTAGATCACCCGGCCGCGTCGGTCGAGGCTCTGCAGCGGTTCCAGCGGGCGGCCGGCGAACCGATACTCGCTGTCGTAGTCGTCCTCGACCACCACCGCGCCGTGCCGCTCCGCCCAGTCCAGCAGGGCGGTGCGGCGGGCCAGCGACATCGGTACGCCGAGCGGGAACTGGTGGGACGGGGTGACGTAGATCAGCCGGCTGTCGGCCGGCAGCGCGGCGACGACGAGCCCTTCCGCGTCGACCGGCACCCCGCTCACCCGGGCGCCGTGGGTCTGGAACAGGCGGCGTGCCGGTGGATAGCCCGGTTCCTCCACCGCCACCCGGTCACCCGGCTCGATCAGTACCCGACCGACCAGGTCGAGCGCCTGCTGAGCGCCCTGGGTGACCAGGACGTCGCCGGTGCCGGCCCGCACCGACCGGGAGACGCCGAGGTGTCGGGCGAGCGCCGCGCGCAGCCCGGGGTGTCCGGCCGGCTCGGTGTTGGCCGGGCACCGGACGGTCGCGGCCCGCAGCTGGCGGGTGACGAGCCGGCGCCAGACCTCCAGGGGGAACAGCGCCGGGTCGGGGGCGCCGACCCGGAAGTCGTACCTCAGGGTGCCGGCCCGGGGGACCTCCGGGACGGAGTCCCAGACGGGACGGGGGCGGACACCTCGGCCGACCGGGGCGGTCCGGGGGCGCGCCTCGCCGATCAGCCGACGGTCACCGACGTACGTCCCGGAGCCGACCCGGCCGACCAGGAAGCCCTCCGAGGTGAGCCGGTCGTACGCCGTCGCCACCGTGTTGCGGGCGACGCCGAGCCGCTCCGCCAACTCGCGGGTGGGCGGCAGCCGCTCCCCGGGCCGCAGCCGCGCGTCGAGCACGGCCTCCCGCAACTGCCGGTAGATCTGGGTCGTCAGGTCGCCCCGGCCGGTCAGCCGGATATGGAGTTCCATGTCTCCTCGATTGGCCCAATCAAGTTGCTGAGAATTGGAGCTTACATGGTGCCAATATCTCACCTAACGTCACAGGTGGCAGTGGAAGAACCTCCGAAGGGAAAACCTCCGATGACGCCGACCCCCGTCGACATGTGGTTCGACCCGATCTGCCCGTGGGCCTGGATCACCTCCCGCTGGCTGCTGGAGGTGCAACAGGTGCGGGAGATCGAGGTGCGGTTCCACGTGATGAGCCTGTCCGTCCTCAACGAGGGCCGGACCGATCTGCCACAGCGGTACCGGGACCTCTTCGAGATCGGGTGGGGCCCGGTCCGGGTGGCGATCGCCGCCGAGCGCAAGTACGGCGCGGAGGTGCTGGGTCCGCTCTACACCGCGCTCGGCACCCGGCACCATCACGATCGGGTGCCGATCGGGCGGGACCTGTACGTCGCCGCACTCGCCGAGGTCGGCCTCGGGGTCGAACTCGCCGACGCCGCCGACTCGACCGAGTACGACGAGGAACTCCGGCGTAGCCACCTGGCCGGGATGGAGCCGGTCGGGGAGGAGGTCGGCACGCCGGTGGTTCACGTACCCGGGCCGGACGGCCGGCCGATCGCGTTCTTCGGGCCGGTGGTGACGCCGATCCCGCGCGGCGCGGCGGCCGGCCGGCTCTGGGACGGTGTGCTGCTGGTGGCCGGGACGGACGGCTTCTTCGAACTCAAGCGGACCCGCAACCGGGATCCGGAATTCCACTGAGGAGAGTACGGTGACGAAGCGCGGTTGGCTGCTGTTCGCCTCGATGAGTGTCATCTGGGGCATCCCATATCTGTTGATCAAGGTGGCGGTCGAGGGCGGCATTCCGGTGCCGGTGCTGGTCTTCGTCCGGACGGCGGTCGGTGCCGTCGTGCTGCTGCCGCTGGCCCTGCGGGGAGTCGGGAAACTACGCCGGCACTGGCGACCGCTGGCCGCCTTCGCGGCGCTTGAGATCATGATCCCGTGGTGGCTGCTGGCCGACGCCGAACGGCAGCTCAGCAGTTCGATGACGGGTCTGCTGATCGCCGCTTCGCCGATCATCGCCGTGTTGGTCGGGCGGCTCGCCGGTGACGTCGAGCGGCTCGGCGGACCGCGCTTGGCGGGTCTGGGTCTCGGGCTCGCCGGGGTGGTGGTGCTGGCCGCGCCCGGGCTGCGCGGTGGAGACCTGCGCTCGATCGCCGAGGTGCTGCTCGTCGCCGTCTGCTACGCGATCGCCCCGATGATCCTGGCGCGGCGACTGGCCGACGTACCGGTGCTGCCGTTGACCGCCGTCTGCCTCGGCGGGGCCGCGCTGGTGTACACCGTCCCGGCCGCGTTGGCCTGGCCGGCGACGCTGCCCACCGGCCGGGTCCTGGCCGCCCTCGCCGGGTTGGCCGTGGTCTGTACGGCGGTGGCGTTCGTCGTCTTCGCCGCGCTGATCCGCGAGGTCGGCGCCAGCCGGGCGCTGGTCTTCACGTACGTGAACCCGGCGGTGGCGGTCACGGCGGGCGTGCTGGTGCTCGACGAGCCGTTCACCGTCCCGGTCGTCGCCGCGTTCACCCTGATCCTCGGCGGCTCGGTGCTGGCGACCAGACGCGGATCGAACACTCCGGCCACGCCCACCGCGCCGGCCACGCCCACCGCGACCACCGTGCCGGCCGCGGCGACCACCGGGTCGCGCCGGTTCACCGCGCCGGGCACGCCCGCGACAGGGTCATCGGAGCTGGTCGGCGCGGTGGCGGTGGACGGCGTCGCGGTCGGCCTCAGCCCTCGACCGGAGCGAACGTAAGTCCGTCCGCCGGGTCGACATCGGCCGGGTTGAGCGGTGGCGAGATGTCGACCCGGCCCGTGAACGTCGTCGGGTAACCCATGCCGGAGGGTCTACCCCAGGGGTCCGACCTCTTTCTCGATCGCCGCGCGCAACTCCGGACCGGCGACGACCGCGCGGGCCGCCTCCATCGCAGGGGCGAGGAAGATGTCCGGCCCCGGCTCGCCGAGCACGTCCCGCAGCGCCGCCACCGCCGCCCGGCCGGCCGGGGACGGGGCGAGCGGGGCCCGCAACTGCAACCCGCGTACCCCGGCGATCAGCTCGACCGCGAGCACGCTGGTCAGGTTCTCCAGCACCGTACGCAGCTTCTTGGTTGCCGCCCAGCCCATCGAGACGTGGTCCTCCTGCATGCCGCTGGTCGGCAGCGAATCGACCGAGGCGGGTGCGGCGAGTCGCCGGTTCTCCGCGACGATGCCGGCGGCGGTGTACTGGGCGATCATCAGCCCGGAGTTGACCCCGGCGTCGGGGGAGAGGAACGCCGGCAGGTCCCGGGAGCGGGTGACGTCGAGCAGCCGGTCGACCCGGCGCTCGGCGATCGCCCCGACCTCGCCGGCGGCGATGGCCAGGTAGTCGGCGGCGAAGCCGAGCGGGGCGCCGTGGAAGTTGCCGGTCGACTCGACCCTGCCGTCCGGCAGCACCACCGGGTTGTCCACCACCGAGCGCAGTTCCCGGCCGGCGACCTGCTCGACGAAGGCGAGGGTGTCCCGGGCAGCCCCGGCGACCTGCGGGGCGCAACGCATCGAGTACGCGTCCTGGACGGCGTGGGACAGGTCGTCCCGATGTGAGTCCATGATGGACGACCCCTGGAGCAGTCGGTGGATGTTGGCCGCCGAGATCCCCTGCCCCGGATGCGGACGGATCGCGTGCAGCTCCGGCAGGAACGGCCGATCCGAACCGAGCATCGCCTCGATGGCGAGCGCCGCCGTCACGTCCGCCATCGTGAGGAGGTGACGCGCGTCGACGATCGCCAGCAGCAGCATTCCGAGCATCCCGTCGGTGCCGTTGACCAGCGCCAGTCCCTCCTTGGCGGCGAGCGTCACCGGGCGCAGCCCGGCCGCCCGCAGCGCCGCCGCCGCGTCCTGCCGCTCGCCGTCCGGGCCGCGCACCCAGCCCTCGCCGAGCAGCACCAGCGCGCAGTGCGCCAGTGGGGCGAGGTCGCCGGAGGCGCCGAGCGAGCCGTGTTCCGGCACCCACGGGGTGATGTCGGCGTTGAGCAGGTCGGCGAGCCCTCGGGCCAGCTCGGGGCGTACCCCGGAGTGGCCGAGTGCCAGCGAGCGGATCCGCAGCAGCATCATCGCCCGGACCACCTCGCGGGGCATCGGGGCGCCCACCCCGGCGGCGTGCGAGCGGATCAGCGCGTGCTGCAACTCGGCCCGCCGCTGCGGCGCGACGAAGGTGTTGGCGAGGGCGCCGAACCCGGTCGAGACGCCGTAGACCGGGCGTCCGGTCTGCTCGATCCGGTCCACGATCGCCCGGCTGGCCGCCATGGCGTCCAGGGTGGACGGATCAAGGACGACGGTGGCGTCGCCCCGGGCCACCGCCAGCACGTCGGCCGGGGAGACACCGGTGGGCTGGACGACGACGGGTCGGGTCATGGTTGACATTGCGGCACTCCGTTGTGCAGGACCTGGCTGATCAGTGGAACCCCCGGCCGGTAGGCCAGGTGCAGGTAGGAGGGGGCGTCGAGGATGCTCAGGTCGGCCGGTACGCCCGGCCGGAGCACTCCGGCGTCAGCGCGGCGCAGCGCCCGCGCGCCACCGGCGGTGGCCGCCCAGACCGCCTCCGCCGGGGTCATGCCCATCTCCCGGACCGCGAGCGCGATGCAGAACGGCATCGACGAGGTGTACGACGACCCGGGGTTGCAGTCCGTCGCCAGCGCCACGGTCACCCCCGCGTCGAGCAGTCGCCGGCCGTCCGGGTACGGCGACCGGGTGGAGAACTCCGCCCCGGGCAGCAGCGTCGCCACCGTCTCCGACATCGCCAGCATCTCGACGTCGATATCGGACAGGTGGGTGCAGTGGTCGACACTTGCCGCGCCCAGCTCCACCCCGAGCTGTATCCCCGGCCCGGGGCCGAGCTGGTTGGCGTGCACCCGGACGCCCAGTCCGGCGGCCTGCCCGACGGTGAGGATCGCCCGCGCGTGGTCGGCGTCGAAGGCCCCCCGCTCGCAGAAGACGTCGATCCACTTCGCGTACGGCAACGCGGCCCGGAGCATCGGCCCGCAGACCAGTCCGACGTAGTCGTCCGGCCGGTCCGCGTACTCCGGCGGCACCACGTGGGCACCGAGGAACGTGGTCTCGGCGGTGAACTCGGCGGCGATCCGCAACGAGCGGGCCTCGTCGGCTACGGTGAGGCCGTACCCACTCTTGATCTCGATCGTGGTGGTGCCCTGCCGGACCGCCTCGGCGCGCAGCCGCCCGACGGTGTCCCGGAGGAGGTCGTCGTCGGCGGCCCGGGTGGCGGCGACGGTGGTCCGGATGCCGCCCCCGGTGTACGGCTCGCCGGCCATCCGGGCGGCGAACTCGGCGGCCCGGTCACCGGCGAAGACCAGGTGGGCGTGGCTGTCCACGAATCCGGGCAGCACCGCCCGACCGTCGGCGTCGATCCGCCGGTCGGCGGCCGGGGCGTACCGGGCCGGGCCGATCCAGGCCACCTCGCCCTCCTCGACCAGCAGCGCGGCCTTGCGGCGGATGCCGAGCGGCCCGCCCTCGCCGATCCCGGTGTTGGTGACCAACTCGCCGATGTTGTCGACCAACAGGTTCACGGGGTCACCATCCCGGTCAGCGGGTTCGCGGCGTCGCCGCTCGTGATCAGCGGGCTCGCGGCGTCGCCGCCCGCGGTCAACGGGTTCATCGGGTCACCGCCGCGATCGCGGCCGCCAGCTCGGCCGGCACGTCGAACCGGACGTGCCGGCCCTCCCGGACCACCGCCCGGCCGTCGGCCAGCACGTCGGTCACGTCGACGGCGCCGGCCGCGAAGAAGACCCCGGCCGGCGGCACCCCGGCGGTCCGGGCGCTGTCCAGCCGGACGGTGACCAGGTCGGCCCGGTCGCCGCGCTCCAGCCGGCCGGCGTCCGGCCAGCCCAGCGTGGCGTGCCCGTCCTCGGTCGCGGCGCGCAGCAACTCGACCGGGGTGAAGTGCCCCCGGGCCAGGGTGGCAAGCCGCAGGTTCAGCTCCACCGCCCGGGCCTCCTCGAAGAGGTCGAGCACGGCGTGGCTGTCGCTGCCGAGGCTGATCGGGCTGCCCTCGTCGGCCAGCTCCCGGATCGGCCCCACTCCGTCGGCCAGGTCCCGCTCAGTGGTCGGGCAGGCGCAGATCCCGGTACCGCTGATCCCGAGCGCCCGGACGTCCCTCTCGGAGAGATGCGTGGCGTGCACCGCCGTGGTGGCCGGGCCGAGCACGTCGGCCTCGGCCAGCAGCGCGGTCGGGCCCTTCCCGTGGTACGCCAGGCACGCCTCGTTCTCGGCCGGCTGCTCCGACAGGTGCAGGTGCAGCGGTGCGGCGCGCTCGCGGGCCCAGCCGGCCACCTCGGCGAGCTGGTCGGCGGGTACCGCCCGGACCGAGTGGATCGCGGCACCGACCAGGGCATGCGTGCCGGCCGGGGTGAACGCGCCGGCCCGCCGCGCCCAGCCCGCCGCGTCGCCGTCACCGAACCGCAGTTGCGGGCCGGCCAGCGGCGCACCGTCCACGGTGGCGGTCAGGTAACAGGTGTCCAGCAGGGTGAGCCGGATCCCGGCCTGGGCGGCGGCCTCGACCAGTGCCGCGTTCATCACGTTCGGATCGGCGTACCGGACGCCCTCCGGGGCGTGATGCAGGTAGTGGAACTCGCCGACGCAGGTGATCCCGGCGAGCGCCATCTCGGCATACGTGGCCCGGGCCAGCGCCAGGTACCGCTCCGGGTCGAGCCGGTCGGCGACCTCGTACATCTGCCGGCGCCAGTCCCAGAAGTCGCCCCGGCCGCCCTGGCCGCGCCCGCGCAGTGCCCGATGGAACGCGTGCGAGTGGGCGTTGGCCAGCCCCGGCAGGGTCAGTCCGGGCAGCCGCCGGGCGTCCGGCGGCGGCACCGGCACCCCGGCAGTGACCGTGCCGAAACGGTCGTCGACCACCTCGATCAGCACGTCGGCGTCGGGCTCCGGACGGTCCGGCAGCCAGGCGTACTCGGCGTGGTAGCGCGCCGGATCGGTGCCGATCATCCGGCGGCCAGGTGGTCGAGCAGGTCGGCCAGCCGGCGTACGCCCTCGACACAGTCGTCGTCGGTGGCCGCCTCGGCGGGGGAGTGCGACACCCCGGTCGGGTTCCGCACGAAGAGCATCGCGGTCGGCACGTGTTCGGCCAGGATCCCGGCGTCGTGCCCGGCGGCGGTCGGCAGCACCGGTACGCCGTCGGCCAGCACCTGGCGGAACACCTCGACCAGTCCGCCGTCGAACTCGACCGGTGGGCTGAACGACTCCCGGGTGACGGACAGGCTGGTACCGTCCCGGATGGCCCGGTCGGCGGCCTTGGCCCGTACCCCCTCGACCAGCGCCTCCAGGGTGCCGGCGTCGGCGGCCCGGGCGTCCAGCCAGCCGCGGACCCGGGCCGGAACCGCGTTGGTGGCGTTCGGTTCCACCTCGACCCGGCCGATCGTGGCGTGCGCGCCGCGCAGCCGGGCCTCCTTGTTCGCGGCGAGCACGGCGAAGGCGTAGCTGAGCATCGGGTCACGCCGGTCGGCCATCCGGGTCGTGCCGGCGTGGTTGGCCTCGCCGGTGAAGTCCAGCCGCCAGCGGCCGTGCGGCCAGATCCCGCTGGCCACCCCGACCGGTGCGCCGAGGTCGACCAGGGCCCGGCCCTGCTCGATGTGCAGCTCGACGAAGGCGCCGACCCGGCCCAGCAGCTCCGGTCGGGCTCCCGCCGGCCGGCGGCCCAGCGCCTCGGCCAGGGTGACGCCGTCGGCGTCGGTCAGCGCCGCCGCCCGCTCCGGATCGAGCGCCCCGGTGAGCAGCCGGGAGCCGAGACAGGGTACGCCGAACCGCGAACCCTCCTCCTCGGCGAACGCCACCACCCCGACCGGACGGCGGAACTGGCGACCCTCCTGTTGGAGTGCCCGGACCGCCAGCAGGGCGCTGACGATGCCGAGCGGGCCGTCGTAGCCGCCGCCGTACGGGACGGAGTCGAAGTGGCTGCCGAGCAGTACGGCGTCACCCCGCTCGGGCGGCGGCCCGTACCAGGCGATCAGGTTGCCGTTGCCGTCCGCCTCGATCGCGTGCGCCTCGGCGACGCCCCGGAACCACCGCTCCAGCTCCCGTACCGGCTCGGTGAAGCCGTACCGGAGATAGCCGCCGGTTCCCGGATCGCGTCCGATCGGCGCGATCTCCGCCCAGAGCTGCGTGAAAGGAGGGGGCCCTTCTACAACAGAATCCGATGACAAGGGGCCCTTCCTTACACTTCGCCCGTGGGGATGCGGAGGTTGCCGCGGGCGGCGGCGGCGAGCGCCTCCGGATAGCCGGCGTCGAGGTGCCGGAGCACCCCGGTCGCCGGGTCGTTGCTCAGCACCCGCTCGATCTTCTGCCCGGCCAGCGGGGTGCCGTCGGCGACGCAGACCTGACCGGCGTGGATGGAGCGGCCGATGCCGACCCCGCCGCCGTGGTGGATGCTCACCCAGGAGGCGCCGCTGGCGGTGTTGACCAGCGCGTTCAGCAGCGGCCAGTCGGCGATCGCGTCGGAGCCGTCGGCCATCGCCTCGGTCTCCCGGTAGGGGGAGGCGACGGAGCCGGCGTCCAGGTGGTCCCGGCCGATGACGACCGGGGCGGTCAGCTCACCGCTGGCGACCATGTCGTTGAACCGGACCCCGGCCCGGTCCCGCTCGCCGTGACCGAGCCAGCAGATCCGGGCCGGCAGGCCCTGGAAGGCGACCCGCTCGCCGGCGAGCCGGATCCACCGGGCCAGCGACTCGTTCTCCGGGAAGAGTTCCAGCACCGCCCGGTCGGTGGCGGCGATGTCGGCCGGGTCACCGCTGAGCGCCGCCCAGCGGAACGGACCTTTACCCTCGCTGAACAGCGGCCGGATGTACGCCGGTACGAAGCCGGGGAACGCGAACGCCCGGTCGTACCCGCCGAGCCGCGCCTCGCCCCGGATCGAGTTTCCGTAGTCGAAGACCTCGGCACCGCCGTCGAGGAAGCCGACCATCGCGGCGACGTGCTTCACCATGGCGGCCCGGGCCCGCTCGGTGTACTCGGCCGGCTTCGCCCGGGCCAGCTCGGCGGCGTCGGCCAGCTCCACCCCCTCCGGGACGTACGACAGTGGGTCGTGCGCGCTGGTCTGGTCGGTCACGATGTCGATCTCGACGCCCCGGCGGAGCAGCTCGGGGAAGACGGTGGCGGCGTTGCCGACCACCCCGACCGAGCGCGCCCGCCGTTCCCGCTTCGCGGCGAGCACCTGCTCGACCGCCTCGTCCAGTGAGCCGGCCACGGTGTCGAGGTAGCGGGTGGCGACCCGGCGGGCCAGCCGTTCCGGGTCGACGTCGACGATCAGGCAGGCGCCGCCGTTCATGGTCACCGCGAGTGGCTGCGCCCCACCCATCCCGCCGCAGCCGGCGGTCAGGGTCAGGGTGCCGGCCAGCGAGCCGCCGCTCGACTGCTGCCCGTCGGCGCGGGCGGCGGCGAGCTTGGCGGCGACGGCGGCGAAGGTCTCGTAGGTGCCCTGGAGGATGCCCTGGGTGCCGATGTAGATCCACGAGCCGGCGGTCATCTGGCCATACATGGTCAGGCCGAGCTGTTCGAGGCGGCGGAACTCCGGCCAGTTGGCCCAGTCGCCGACCAGGTTGGAGTTGGCGATAAGCACCCGGGGTGCCCACTCGTGTGTCCGTAGCACCCCGACCGGGCGACCCGACTGCACCAGCATGGTCTCGTCGTCGGCGAGCGTGCGGAGGGTCCGGACCAGGGCGTGGTACGACGGCCAGTCCCGGGCGGCCCGGCCGGTCCCGCCGTAGACCACCAGGTCGTCGGGGCGTTCGGCCACCTCCGGGTCGAGATTGTTCATCAGCATCCGCAGCGCCGCCTCCTGCGGCCACCCGGCGGCGGTCCGGGTGGTGCCGCGCGCGGCGCGGATCGGCTCGGGCATCTCAACTCCTCCTGCGGTGGGATCCTGCGGTGGGATCGGTGGCGGTGGCTATCCGACGAACAACTGGCGGCGGGCGGCGGACTGCTCGAACTCCTCCAGCCGGCGCTGGGCATCGGCCGGTGCGGCGTCGCAGATCGCCTGGAGCAGCACCATGGACAGCGTCATCGGCGCGGTGTGCAGGTCGAAGACGAGCTGGGCGCCGACCGCGGCCGGCAGCACGATGTCGGCGTACTCGGCGGCGGGGCTGACCGCCGAGTCGGTGATCACCACCACCGACATCCCGGCGTCGCGGGCGTCCCGGAGCGCGTCCAGCGACTCCCGGGGGTAACGGGGCAGCACGATGCCGAGCAGCGCGCTCGCCCCGGCCGCCCGAGCCTGCTCCAGCCGGTCGGTCAGCAGCGTCCCGCCGGAGTCGAGGACCCGTACGTCCGGGTGCACCTTCGCCGCGAAGTACGCGAAGTATCCGGCCAGCGGGGCGGCGGCGCGCAGCCCGAGTACGACCAGCGGGCGGCTGCCGGCCAGCAGCGTACCGGCGGCGGTCACCCCGGCCCGGTCGACGAGCTGCTCGGCGAGCCGATCCAGGTTGTCGGCCTCGGCGCGGATCGCCCGCTGCATCTCGTTGCCGGCGGGCGTGCCCGGGTCGGGCCGGCCGGGGCCGGCGGCGGTGATCTCCCGGAGCCGGCGGCGCAACGCCGGATAGCCGTCGTAGCCCAGCGCCATGGCGAACCGGGTCACCGAGGGCTGGCTGACCTTGGCCAGCTCGGCGACCTCGGCCGCGGAGAGGTAGGCCGCGGAGGCGGCGTGCTGGACCAGGCTGTGCGCGATCCGTCGCTGGGTCGGCGTCAGCCGGATGCCCTGGAACAGGTCGAGCACCCGAGTCTGGACATCGCCCGGAAGCGCGCCGGGGAGGTCCGTCGGCGGCGCCGCGATGACAGCGCTGTCATTCACAGCAAGACTCTATGCATAAAATCATTCAACGGGCAATGGGACATCGGGAACCTGGTACAACATTCTGGGTGGATGGTACGAACCTCCGGCGCGCCCTCGCCCGCACCCAACTCGCCCCGGTCGCGGCGTTTCCCAGGCGGTTCATGCGGGTGGCCCGGCACGACGCCCGGGTGATCGGTGCCTCGGTCAGGTGGCTGTTCACCTCCCGCGAGCACCACAACTACACCTACGACCTGACCAGGCTCAGCCGGGAGCACCTCGCCTGGTTCGTCAGCGTGCCCTGTGCGGTGCCGGTGCGGCAGGTGCGGGCGTACCTCGCCGAGATCGAGCAGGACGAGCCGCTGCGGCGGCACATCGAGCGGGCCACCGCCGCCGCCGACCGGCGCGGCCTGGCCGACCGGCGCGTCCGGTACGCCCGCCGGATCGGCTGGTACGCGATCGTCCGGGCCACCCGACCGAGGCACGTGGTGGAGACCGGGGTCGACAAGGGGCTCGGCACCTGCGTACTCGCCGCGGCCCTGCTGCGCAACGCGGCCGACGGCGAGCCGGGGCGGGTCAGCTCGCTGGACATCAATCCGGAGGCCGGCTACCTGGCCAGGGCCGAGCCCTGGGCCAGCGTGGTCGACCTGGTGATCGGGGACTCACTCGCCTCGATAGCGGCGCTGGACCGCCCGGTCGACCTCTTCCTGCACGACAGCGACCACAGCAGCGGGCACGAGCGCCGGGAGTTCCAGGCCGTCTCCCCGAAGCTGGCTCCCGGAGCGATGTTGCTCACCGACAACGTCATGGTGACCAACGTGCTCGCCGAGCATGCCGAGCGGACCGGCCGCCGGTTCCTCGCCTACCGGGAGACCCCGGCCCGGCACTGGTACCCGGGCGACGGGATCGGCATCGCCTGGTGACGGAAGCACCTCACCGGTCGCCGGAACCGCTGTGGCAGGGTGAACTCCATGCGGTTGGTTTCCCTGTACACGTACCCGGTCAAGGGCTGTTACCGGCGCGAACTCGACACCGCCCGGGTGGAACCGTGGGGCCTGGCCGGGGACCGGCGCTGGATGATCGTGGACGAGGACGGGGTAGGCGTCACCCAGCGCCAGGTGGCGGGCCTGGTGGCCATCCGACCGGAACTCCGCCCCGGCGGCTTGGTGCTGCGCGCCGCCGGCCGTCCGGCGCTGGAGGTCGCCGAGCCGATCAGCGCCGAGCCGATCGGCGCCGAGTGGACCGGCGCCGAGTGGACCGGCGCCGAGTGGACCGGCGCCGAGTGGACCGGCGCCGAGTCGACCGGTGGTGAACCGGTCGCGGTACGCGTCTTCTCGAACATGCCCGACGTGCCGGCCCGGCGGGCGGCGTCGGCGGCCGACGACTGGCTCTCCCGGCTGCTCGACCGCAAGGTCCGGCTGGTCTGGCTCGGCGACCCGACGGTGCGCCCGATCCCGGACACCCACCTGGCCGACCCGGCCGAGCGGGTCAGCTTCGCCGACGGCTACCCGCTGCTGCTGGCCAACCGCGCGTCGCTGGACGCGTTGAACTCCTCGCTGTCCGATTCCGGCGACGGCGAGGCGCCGCTGCCGATGACCCGGTTCCGCCCCAACGTGGTCGTCGGCGGCGCCGTCCCGTGGGCCGAGGACGACTGGATCGGCCGTCTGCTCCGGATCGGTCCGGTCACGTTCCGGGTGGCCAAGCCCTGCGGCCGCTGCCTGGTCACCACAACGGACCAGGAGACCGGGGTACGCGGCCGAGAGCCGTTGCGCACCCTGGCGAAGTACCGCCGGATCAACCGGCAGCTGGTCTTCGGCCAGAACCTGGTGCCGGTCTCCGCTCCCGACCCGTCCGGTGCGCTCGGCACGCTCACCGTCGGCGACCCGGTGGAGATCTTGCGAACCGCGTGACGGTTACGGCACCATGCCCCCGATGATCGAGGCGGAACTTCCCGACGGTACGGGCGGCGGTGCTCCGACGGCTGGTCCCGAGCCTGGCGACGGCCGGGATGGGGATCGGAAGCCTTCGCGGCGGCGTACCTTTCGACGTTGGCTGGCCGGTGGGTTCGCGACCGTCTTCGCCGCCGTCCTGGGGCTGGTGCTGGTCTGGCAGTTCTCCGAGCCGGCCGCCTGCGCCGCCGCGCTGGCCGCGCCGCCGCTGGACCGCGTCCCAGCGGCGCTGGACCGTCCGGCACCGCCGCTGGACCGCGTCCCGCCGCCGCTGGACCGCCTGGCGCCGCCGGTCGGTACGACCGTCTACAAGGGAACGGCGTCGCACTACGACGGGGGGAGCTCCGGCGGCAACTGCTCGCTGCCCGGTCCACCCGCCAACCGGCTCTACGTCGCGCTCGATTCCGGCCAGTACGCCGGCTCGGCCGCCTGCGGCAGCTTCCTGGACGTGACCGGCCCGAAGGGCACCGTCCGGGTGATGGTGCTGGACCGCTGCGCCGGCTGCCCGAACGACAAGATCGACCTGTCCAGGCAGGCATTCGCCAGGATCGCCGACCTGTCCCAAGGCATCGTTCCGGTGCGCTACCGGGCGGTGGTCGACCCGCCGCTGCCCGGCCCGCTCACCTTCCGGCTCAAGAGCGGCGTGTCGCAGTATTGGCTCGCCGTGCAGATAGGCAACCACGGAAACCCGGTCACGTCGGTGGCGGTGAAGCGGGCCGGTGCAGCCTGGCGGGCGGCGAAGCGCGGCTCGGACAACTACTGGGTGATCGACGGTGGGATGGGCCCGGGGCCGTACTCGATCCGGGTGACCGACGCCTACGGGCACGAGGCGGTCGCCACCGGAATCCGACTGACGCCCCGCCAGACGCAGCGCAGCACGGTGCGGCTGTACGAGGATGCCCGGGCGACCGCCGCACCGACTCCGCCCGGCTCACCCACCCCCGGCACCAGTGCCAGCCCGGCCGCGTCGCCGACGCCCGTCCCGGGTACGCCGACCGGAGCGGACCCGTCCGGGCAGCCGGTGGCTGGCGCGGCCGGCGCCGGGGCCCCGGTCGGCCAGAACTGTGCGGGAGAGGGGAGTCGAACCCCTACGCCCGAAGGCACAGGAACCTAAATCCTGCGTGGCTGCCATTACACCACTCCCGCTCGCGCCCAAAGTCTAGACCGACAGCAGGCTCGGTCGTCCAGACCGCCAATGGACTCAGTCGTCTGGACCGACAGGCGGACTCAGTCGTCTGGGCCGACAGGCGGACCTAGTCCAGACCGAGGTCCCGGCGGAGCTTGGCGACGTGCCCGGTCGCCTTGACGTTGTAGAGCGCCCGTTCGATCCGACCTTCCTCGTCGATGACGAAGGTCGACCGGATCACTCCGGTGATCGTCCGCCCGTACGACTGCTTCTCGCCGTACGCCCCGTACGCGACCAGCACCTCGTTGTCCGGGTCGGAGACCAGCGGGAAGGTGATGGCGTCCCGGTCCCGGAACTTCGCCAGCGCGGCGGGGGAGTCCGGTGAGATGCCGACCACCTCGTAGCCGGCGGCCTGGAGGGAGGCGAGCGAGTCCCGGAAGTCGCAGGCCTGCTTGGTGCAGCCCGGCGTCATCGCCCTCGGGTAGGCGTAGAGCACCACCTTGCGGCCACGCAGGTCCTTCAGCGAGAGCGTCTCGCCGGTGTCGGTGGGCAGCGCGAAGTCCGGCGCGGCGTCCCCGGGGGCGAGGCGGATCGGCGAGGTCATGCGGTGACCCTATCGCCTGGGTGGGTTGGAGATTGCGGGGTGGTGTACTGCTCTTGCAAAAGTTTGGCAACAACGACTACCTGCTCCTAGGCTGAGCCGGCGGGACGGATCCCGCGCCGGCATATCCGGGAGGTGGCGTGGACAACCTGGCAATGCACATCTCGAACGGAATCATCAACGGTCCGGTGGCGGCGGCATTCGGGGCGTTGGCCCTGGTGGCGCTCGCGCTCTGCGTGTTCCGCAGCCGACGGGACCTGGACGACCGGCTCGCCCCGATGGCCGGGCTGGTCGCCGCGTTCATCTTCGCCGTCCAGATGCTCAACTTTCCCATCTTCACCGGCGCGGTCAGCGGTCACCTGCTCGGCGGGGCACTCGCCGCGATGCTGGTCGGACCCTGGGTCGGAGCGCTCTGCGTGGCGGTGGTGCTGATCGTGCAGTCGCTGATCTTCGGTGACGGCGGGGTGGCGATGCTGGGCCTCAACATCACCAACATGGCGTTGATCGGCGTCGTGGTGGCGTACCTGCTGATCGCGCTCCTGCTGCGGATCCTGCCCCGTACGGTGAGCGGGCTGGCCGCCACCGCGTTCGTCGCCTCGGTGTTCAGTGTGCTGGTCGCCTCGCAGGGCTTCGTCGCGCAGTACTGGCTCGGCGGGACCACCGATGTCGGCAGCAGCCTCGGCGGCCTGGCAGGCACGATGGCCGGCGTGCACCTGCTGATCGGCGTCGGCGAGGGCCTGATCACCGCGACCACCGTGGTCACCGTGGCGAAGGTCCGGCCCGACCTGGTCTACGCGCTGCGCTCGCTGCGTCCGCTTCCGGTCGTCGATCAGCTGCCGGTGGCCGGAGGTGCCCGATGACGACGGGACGAACCCGGATCCCGAAGCGCTCCGGCGCGTTCGTCCTCGGCGGCCTGCTGGTCGCGCTCCTCCTCGCCGGAGTGGTCAGCAACTTCGCCTCGGCCCATCCCGACGGACTGGACTCGTCGCTGCGTGAGGGCTGCACCTTCGATGCCGACGACAACATCACCGGCGGTAGCTGCCCCGCCCAGCAGGCCGAGGAGCACGAGTTGGCGGACTCGCCGTTCGCCGACTACGGGGTCCGGGGCGTCGACAACGCCTTCCTCTCCACCGGGCTCTCCGGGGTGCTCGGCGTGCTGATCACCTTCGCCGTCGGTGGCGGCCTGTTCTGGCTGACCCGCCGCCGCCCGGCCTCCGATGCCGCGCAGGCTTCGGGTCCCGCGCAGGCTTCGGGTCCCGCGCAGGCCGCTTGGTCAGCACAGGCCGCCGGTTCGGTCCGCACCGCCGGCACCTCGCCCGGTCCTGCGGCCGCCGCCGGGAGCGGTTCGGCTACGCCCGCACCGCGCGACGGTGACTCGTCCACCGCCACTCCCGCCGGTCGGACCGGCTCCGACGGCGCCGAATAGGGGCGCCGGAGATGGGAGCCGGGCACGCGCACGTGCTCTACCGGGACCGAAGGTCAGCGGTGCACCGGCTGCCACCCGAGGTCAAGATCACGGCGATGGTGGTCTTCACCCTCGCCGTGGTCGCCACCCCCCGAGAGGCGTTCTGGGCCTTCGGCGGGTACCTGCTGCTGGTGCTGCTGGTGGCGGCGGTCGCCCGGGTCGGGCTGGGCTGGCTGGCCAGCCGGTCGCTGATCGAGCTGCCGTTCGTGGTGTTCGCGTTCGTGCTGCCGTTCCTCGGCACCGGTGAGCGGGTGAGCTGGCTGGGGCTGGAACTCTCCGTCGACGGGCTCTACGGTGGCTGGAACATCCTGGTCAAGGGGACCCTCGGGGTGCTGGCCTCGCTGCTGCTCGCCGGTACCACCACCATGCGGGACCTGATCCTCGGGCTGGACCGGCTGCGCTGCCCGCAGATCCTCACCCAGATCGCCACCTTCATGCTGCGCTACCTGGACGTACTGGTCGGCGAGGCGCAGCGGATGCGGGTCGCCCGGATCTCCCGGGGCGACGATCCCCGGTTCCTGTGGCAGTTGCGCGGCTTCGCCGCCGGGGTGGGGGCGCTCTTCCTGCGTGCCTTCGAGCGGGGCGAGCGGGTCTACCTGGCGATGGTCTCCCGGGGCTACCAGGGGCGGCTGCCGGCGGCCTGGCTCGACACGGGTGCGGCCACCGCCCGGCACTGGCTGGTCGGGGCGACGGTGCCGCTCGCCGCGACCGGCATCGCCGCCGCCGCCGTCGTGCTGGGTTGACCCCTCCCTATGGTTGGTTGCCGGGGATTTCCGGCTCGGGCGCGCACCCGACCGCCCTCCTCCGCCCACACAGGAGTCGACGCCATGCCGGCAACGAGCACCACCACCCCGGACCGCCCCTTCCTCCCGATGGCGGGAGCCAGGACATTCCCGGGCGGTTCTCGGTGATCGGGCACGTGCCCGGCGCCGCCGCAGAGCCGCCGTCCCTGGACGTTCGCGGCGTGCGGTTCAGCTATCCCGACGGGCAGGTCGCGTTGCGCGGCGTCGACCTGACCGTGCCGCGCGGCGGGCGGGTCGCCCTGCTCGGCCCGAACGGCGCCGGCAAGACCACCCTGGTGCTGCACCTGAACGGGATTCTCGGCGGCGGCGCCGGCACCGTGACCGTCGGCGGGCTGACCGTGGACCGGGACCGGGAAACCCTGGCCGAGATCCGCCGCCGGGTCGGCATCGTCTTCCAGGACCCCGACGACCAGCTCTTCCTGCCCACCGTCGCCGAGGACGTGGCGTTCGGCCCGGCGAACCTCGGCCTGCGTGGCGCCGAACTGGCCGAGCGGGTGACCGAGGCGCTGACCGCGGTCGGGATGGTCGAGCACCGGGACCGGGCGCCCCAGCACCTCTCCTTCGGGCAGCGCCGCCGGGTGGCGGTCGCCACCGTACTGGCGATGCGCCCGGAGATCCTCGTCCTGGACGAGCCCTCCTCCAACCTCGACCCGGCGGCCCGCCGCGAGCTGGCCGGGATCCTGCGCCGGCTTCCGGTGACCCTGCTGATGGTCACCCATGACCTGCCGTACGCGTTGGAACTCTGTGACCGGTCGGTGGTCCTGGACACCGGCCGGATCGTCGCGGACGGGGTGACCGCCGAGATCCTCGCCGACGCCGACCTGCTGGCCCGGCATCGCCTGGAACTGCCGTACGGCTTCGACCCGGCGATCGCCGTCCGGCAACTCGCCGCCAACGGCTGAGTCACCGCTCCGGCGGGCCGCCTGCCCGGCTTGCCGCCGGCACCCCGGTCGAGGCTAACCGCTGACCGCCGGTTCGTCGGCGGGGCGTCCGTCGGCAGGGGGTCCGTCGGCGGGACGTTCGCGAACGGGGGGTTCGTCGGCAGGGGGTCCGTCGGCGGGACGTTCGCGAACGGGGGGTCCGTCGGCAGGGGGTTCATCGGCGGGGCGTTCGCGAACGGGGGGTCCGTCGGTGGGGCGCTCGTCGGCGGTGGAGTCGGGGTCGTCGGCCGGCAGGCTCACCGACCAGCGGCGGACCGGCGGGCTGCCCGCGGCGGTGCCGGTCGGCCCGGTGCGGGCCGGCCGGCCGGCGGCGTGCAGTCGCAGTACCCCGGCGGCGGCCAGCCCACCGCCGACCGCGATCACCACCGCGATCAGGACCCGGGCCGACCACGCCGGCCAGGGCACCGGGACCACCGAGTGCAGGAAGACCGCCGCGTTCGTCACCCCGGTGAAGAGGGCCAGGCAGGTGCCGGCCAGCGCCAGGACAAAGTCGCCGGTCGGTCGCTGGGGCAGCGCGTACGCCCCGGCGGCCAGTGCGGCGACGCCGGTCAGGGTCGGCCAGAGCTGCCCGGTGACGAGCCCGAGCAGCATGCCGCCGAATCCGGCGTCGGCGCCCCGGGCCAGCGCGAAGGCCAGCGCCGCCGCCCCGCCGACCATCGCGAGTACGCCGAGCGCGACCGTGGCCCGACGGCCCGGCCGGGAGTTCCGGGGCAGCACGCCGAGTGCCCCCACCGCCAGTGCGCCGATCAGACTGACGCTCCACCAGGGCAGCGGGTCGGGCGGCGGCTGCCAGTCCAGCGTGCCGCGTATCTCCATCGGGCGCAGTCCGTCGCGCAGCGGCACCACCCAGCCGCCGACCCGGTGCGGCCGGTCCGGGCTGGCCGCGACCTCGGGCGGCGGCGCCTCCTCCAGCCAGCGGCTGCGCTGGTCGTGCCAGCGGACCACCGGCTCGGTGCCGACCCGTCGCCAGGACGGCGGCCGGGTCGGATCGGCCCCGGCCGGCACCGCAGTGTCCCCGGCGAGGGTCCGGTTCAGGTACGTCGCCGGGGAGGCGGTGTTCTCGTAGACGCCGTCGGGGCGGATCTCCAGGTAAGGCTCCCCGGCGTAGCCCAGCACCTCGATGGTGCGCCCTGTCCGGTTGACCAGTTCGAGCCGGGCCCCGCCCTCCACCACCCGTACCCGGAGTCCCGGCAGCGCCGGGGTCACCTCGGTGACCTCGGCGCGGTAGTTGGTGCCGTCCGGGGCGTCGGCGGCGTGCGCGGCAGCCGGCGCGGCGCAGGCGAGTACGCCGACGAGGGCCAGCAGGAGGGCGGCCGCGACCTGTCGGAGCAGCCCGGTCCGGCAGCGGCCGGCTCCGGGGCGGGTCACTTGCCGGCCGCCGCCACCGCCGCGGTGATCGCCTCGGCGCTGGCCTGCACCTTCGTGCCGTTGACCAGCACGGTCGGGGTGCCGGTCACTCCGGCCCGGGCGGCCTCGTCCGTCACGTGCTTGGTCCATTTCTCGAAGGTATTCTCCTCGACGCAGTTGCGGAAACTGTCCCCGGCCAGCCCGATGCTGGTGGCGACCTCGACGAGCTGCTCGTCACTGAGCCCGGGGCCGCCCTCTGGCGGCTGCCGGTCGAAGAGCGCCCTCGAGTACTCCCGGTACTTGCCGCTCTGTGCCGCGCACCCGGAGGCGGCGGACGACCGGGTTGAATACCTGGTGCTGGAGAAGCGGTCGAGGAACGCCACCGGGTGGTAGGTGACCCGTGCCTTGCCCTCGGCGACGAGCTGGTCGAGGGTAGCGCCGGCCTGCTGCTCGAAGGTGCGGCAGATCGGGCAGATGAAGTCCTCGTACACGTCGATGTTGACCGGTCCGGAGCCGATCACGATGCCGGTGCCCTCCGGGTTGGCCCCGCCCGGCGGGGTGAAGTCGCCGGCGTCCTGGCTGGCCGAGACGCCCCAGCCGATCAACCCGGCGATGATCAGCACGACGACCGCGCCGACCGAGGTCCACAGGGTGCGCTTGCGGCGCCGCTCCCGGGCCAACTGCTCCCGTACGACCCGGGCGGGCCGGCGCTGCCCCTTGCGATTCCGGTCACTCGCCCTCTGGCGATTCCGGCCGCTCGTCCCCCTGGGATTTCGGTCACTCGTCCCCTTACGGTTCCGGTCGCTCATCGTCGCCCTCCTCCTCGCGGGTGTCCCGAACCAACGCCGCGTCCACCGAGATCGGGGTACGCGGCCAGATCAGCAGGAAGCCGGCCAGTACCAGGAAGCCCACGTCGCGGAGGATCTCCGTGCCATATGTCGGATCCTGGCCGGCGGCGAGGTCACCACCGCTGCCGAAGCAGCCGCAGTCGATGGAGAGGCCACGGGTCCAGGCCGAGACGATTCCGGCGATGAAGATCACCAGGAGCGCCGCGGAGATCCCGGCGGCGAGCCGGGTGGCGAGCCCGACCAGCAGGATCAGCCCGAGGGCGAGTTCCACGAACGGCAGCGCCGCGCCGATCACCATCGCGAGGTCGTACGGGAAGATCTTGTACGCGCTGACCGCCCGGCCCGAGGCGGCGAGGTCGCCGACCTTGGTCCCCCCGGCGACCAGCCACACGGCGGCGAGACCCAGCCGGGCAGCCGTGCCGAGCCACGGGCGGGCGGCCCGCCAGCGGCGACGGCCCGCTGCCGGGGTGCTTGCTGTGGTCCGCTCAGTCACAGTCATTTAGTCGTCTGGGTGGGTGGAAGGGTTTCCGGCTCCGCTGTGGCGTCGGTCTCCGGACGCCGTACCGGGTGAGATCACGCTCACCAACGGTAGGGGGGATTGTCGTGACAGGTGGGCATTACCGGGCATAAGCCGCCGCCGTCGTCGGCCGGTCCACAATCTGGACCGCGTCGTCTGGTCGGGAACTTTTCCGCGCCCGGTGCCGACTATCGATCCGTGGCATCTGACGGGACCGGGCTCGCGCGCCGAGCAGCCGACGACTGGCAGGTCATTTCGCGCGTCGCGGGTCGGCTCGGGATGGCCTGCCGTCGTCCGGGGCCGCTGGCCGGTCGCGGCCGTCCGGGACCGGTCGATATGACCGAGGCGGACCGGCCGTGACCCGAGGTCGCGCCCGGCCGGTCTGGTCGGCCACGATGACGGACATGATTGCTGCGAATCGTCGATGGGCGGCCCGCGCCGGCGCCAGTCTCGGCCTGCTGCTGGCTGCCCTCGCCCTGCTGCTCGGCCCGGCCGCCCCGGCCAGCGCGCACGCGGTGCTGGTGAGCAGCAGCCCGGCCGCGGACGTGGTGTTGCCGAACGCGCCCTCCGAGGTGGTGCTCACGTTCAGCGAGAGCGTCCGCGAGGTCCCGGACAAGATTCGTGTCCTCGGCCCGGACGGCACCCGGGTGGACCGGGGCGACCCGACGTTCAACGGTGCGGTGATCACCATCCCGGTCGACACCTCCGGAGCTGACGGCACCTACCTGGTCAGCTATCGGGTGATCTCGGCCGACAGCCATCCGGTGGCCGGCGCGTACACCTACTCCGTCGGTGCCCCGTCGACGCCGCCGTCGGCCAGCGACGCCGACAAGGTGAACCCCGTGGTGGGCGCGGCGGTGCGGATCTTCAAGTACGTCGGCTACGCCGGTCTGCTGCTGCTGATCGGTCCCGTGATGGTGCTCAGCCTGCTCTGGCCCCGACGGCTCGACCGGGGCGGCCCGGCCCGGCTGATCTGGACCGGCATCGGGCTGATCGCGCTCTCCACCCTCGCCGGGCTCTGGCTACAGGTCCCGTACACCACCGGTGGCGGGGCGTTCGCGGTCAGCGGCAGCGCGTTCGGTGACGTACTCGGCAGTACCTTCGGCGCGGCCCACCTGATCCGGCTCGGCATCCTGGCCGCGGCGGTGATCCTGCTCCGCCCGCTGATCGTCGGCCGGGCCGGTCGGGGCGACCAGATCCTGCTGGCCGTGCTCGGGGTGGCCGGCCTGTTCACCTGGCCGATCGCCGGGCACGCGGCCGCCTCGCCGGTGCCGGCGGTCTCCGTCGTGGTCGACGGCGCGCACCTGGCCGGCATGGCGGTGTGGCTCGGTGGGCTGGTCATGCTCGGCGGGTTCCTGCTCCGCCGCGCGAACGACCGGGAACTCGACGCGATCCTGCCGGTCTGGTCCCGCTGGGCGACCGTCGCCGTATCCGCGCTGCTGCTCGCGGGAATCGTGCAGGCGCTGATCGAGGTGGGTTCCACTTCCGCGCTGGTGTCGACCACGTACGGCCGGTTGATCATCGCCAAGGTCGTGCTCTTCGCCGCGGTCATCGCGGTGGCCGCGTACTCCCGGGAGTTGGTCCGGCGGCGGCTCTTCGCCGACGGGGCCGGGACGCCGGAGGACGGCTACGTCGACTACGAGCAGCACGACGTTGCCGAGCCGCACGACCTTGCCGAGCCGGACGAGCCCGGTGAGTCGGACGAGTCAGACGGGCCGGAGGACGGCCCCGAGCGGGACGAGCCGGACGACGCCCCTGAGTCCGATGACGTCGTTGAGTCCGACCATGCCGTTGAGCCGGACGAGCCGGACGAGGTCGGGGCCGCGGACGAGCGCTCCGGGGCCGCCAGCTCGGCCGGGCGGATCCGCCGAGCGGTCTGGGTCGAGCTCGCGATCACCGCGGTCGTGCTGGCCCTCTCTGCCGTACTGGTGCAGACCCCGCCGGCCCGGACCGTCGGCGAGTACGGTGACGCTGGCGGTGCCGGCTACTACAGCACCACGCTGACCAGCTCGCTCTACTCTTTGCAGGTCGAGGTGGACCCGGCCGGGGTCGGCAGCAACACGATCCACCTTTACGCCTACACCCCGGACAACAAGCCCCTGCCGGTGGTCGAGTGGCGGGCCACGGCCGCCCTGCCGGACCAGGGTGTCGAGCCGATCGAGATCCCCCTGCTGCCGCTCACCGACAACCACGCCACCGGCGAGATCAGCCTGCCGACAGCGGGCAGCTGGCAGCTCAGCTTCACAGTCCGGGTGTCAGACATCGACCAGGCCACCGTGACCAGCACCGTGCCCATCAAGTAGAGAGGTACACCATGATCCATCACCGTCGGGCCGCGCGCGCCGCTGCCCTCGTCCTCGGAGCCGCCATGATCGGCGTGTTCGGGCTGGCATCGTCGGCGTCCGCGCACGTCACGGTGAACCCGAGGGAGGCGACCCAGGGCGGTTACGGTCGCGTGGCGTTCCGGGTACCGACCGAGAGCGACACCGCGTCGACCGTCAAGCTGGAGGTGGCGTTCCCGGAGGACGCGCCGCTCGCCTCCGTCTCCACCATGCCGGTCCCAGGTTGGACGGTGGCGATCGAGAAGCGCAAGGTGGATCCGCCGGTGGAGGTGCACGGCAGCCAGGTCGGCGAGGTGGTCTCCAAGATCACCTGGACGGCGTCGGCGGACGCCGGGATCAAGCCCGGCGAGTTCCACGAGTTCCCCGTCTCGATGGGGCCGCTGCCCAAGGTCGAGAAGTTGGTCTTCCGGGTCCTCCAGCACTACTCGGACGGCAAGACGGCGCGCTGGATCGAGCCGCCGGCCGCTGACGGCACCGAGCCGGAGAACGACCCCGCCCCGGTGCTGAAGCTGCTTCCGGCGGCCGAGGCCGGCACGCCGGCCACCTCCAGCCCGGCCGTGGCCCAGGACCAGCCGGCGGCGTCGAACGAGGACGACCGGGACTCGGCCGCGCTGGGGCTGGCGATCGCGGGCCTGGTTGCCGGCCTCGCCGGTCTTGCCCTGGGCGGGCTGGCGTTCGCCCGTACCCGCCGGCAGGCCACGCCGCCCGCCGCCTGATCTCTTCCCGCACCAAACGGTGCTCTCGCTGGCCCGTCGGCAGTCCTGCCGGCGGGCCAGCGGCGTTTTCGGTTGATAATCCGTGTTGAAGTGATTTCGCTCGGTATGGTACGGCGGGTACGGCGACCCGCCGCCGGTCGCACGGCGTCGTCGGCGGAGACCGCGACCGGAGGGAAAGAGACGACATGCGCTTCGTGCGGCTGATCGCCGGGATACTCCTGCTCACGATCGGGCTGCCGGTGCTCCTCGTCGGCGGTGGACTGTGGACACTCTCCGAACAGCGCAGTGGCGAAGGGGCCTTCGTCGCCCCGCTGGACCGGGTCGAGACCGGCGGACACGCCCTGGTCGTGCCCGACCTGGCCGCGATGCTGGATCGGGACGCGCCCTTCCTGGCCGAGGGCCGCACCGGGCTTCGAGTCGTCGCCCGCACCGGGGCGGAGCCGGCGTTCCTCGGTCTCGCGCCCACGGCCGAGGTCGCGAGCTACCTCGGCACCTCCCGGTATGCCCGGGTCGACCGGGTCAGCGTGACCCGGGGCAGCCTGCCGGTACGCGTCGACCAGGCCGACGAGCAGGCCACGGCAGTCGCACCCGCGCTCCCTGCCGAGCGGGGACTCTGGATCCGCAGCGGCCTGGGCACCCTGGACCTGACCGCCGACGACGTACGCGCACCCCGGCTCAGCCTGGTCGTCATGCGTCCGGACGCGGGTGCCGGCTTCGTCGCCGACCTTCGTGCCGAGGTACGCCCCGGCTGGCTCGATCCGGTCGCCTGGAGCTCGCTGGCGCTCGGCGGCCTGCTGGCGCTCTTCGGCGTCGTGTTGCTGGCCCGGCCCGTCCGGCCGCGCGAGGTGGTGTTCGTCGTCGAGCCGAGTCAGGTGCCGGCGCTCGCGGCCAGGCTCGGCGTCGCTGCCCTGGACGAGATCGAGGATTCCCCGGCCTGTCCGGTGGGGGCGCCGGCGCCGGAGCGCCGAGTGAACCTGCCGGCTCAGGCGGGGGGCCTGCCCGATCGACCGGTGGACCAAGGGGTGCCGACCGGGACGGCGCCCGGCAGGCTGGTGCCGGCGGACCGGCGGGTGTCGCCAGGACGGCCGGCGACGCTGGCGGACGTGTTGACCCCGACCGCCGGCACTCCGGCGAGAGGGGCGACGGTAGGGGCCGAGCCCGCAGCGGTGGCAGCGGAGTCCACAGCGGTAGGGGTCGAGCCTGCAGCGGCCGCAGCGGAGTCCACAGCGGTACGAGTCGAGCCCGCAGCGGAGTCCACAGCGATACGAGCCGAGTCGCCGCCGCCCGCGCGCCTGGTCTGGCCGCCGATGAACCCGGCCGCCCGTGCTCCCGCGCCCGCACCCGCACCCGCACCCGCACCGGTGCCCGCGCCACCACCCGCGCCGGTACCGGCACCCTCGCCGACGCCGCCGTTGCCGGTCCCGGCACCACCGATGCCGGCGCCACCGAGGCCCGTACCGGTTCCGGCAGGCAACGTCGCTCCGCGATCGGTTCGGCGGATCTCGCTGCGTCCGGCGACCCCGGGAGCGGCGGTGTACGACGTCGGGCAGCCGGGTGCGGGGCGTTCCGTCCTGAATCGGCCGAGCGGTTACGAGCCGGCGACCAGGACGGCGGCGATGGCGGCGGCGTTGGACGTTCCGCCGGGGCGGCACGGTGGCAACGTCGGGCCCGGGCATCAGCGGGCGGCGACCCAGGACGAGGAACCGGCAGGGCGGGCGGGCGAGATCAGACGACCCAGTCCGAGGCCGAGGCCTCGCTGACCCGGGCCGCCTGAGCAGTCGGGCCCGGGCCCTTCCCGCTGGGGATCTCGGGGATGGACGGCAGGTGGCCCCCCGCGCTGCCGACACGGGGGGCCACCTTCACCGGGGGATCGGTGTACCGAAGGGACGTTTCAGATGTTGTCCCCAGATTAGCCGCATCGAGGGGTACTAGATAGATCTGTCCATTTGGTGCAACTTCTTGCTACTGCTGGCTACTTGGTTCATGTTTCGGAGTGTCGGTGTCCGAGTCCGTCTCAGGTGACTGCCGGCGAATCGGGTGACTGCCGGCGAATCGGCAGCACGACGAGCAGCAGCAGCGCGAAGAGCACATAGATGTTGCGCAGCACGAACTCCACCGGGGCGTCGGTCCGGTCGTAGGCGCGTCCCCAGTCGTAGTACGAGACCACCCCGTACACGATCGCGGCGGTGACCAGCGCGGCGAGCGCCAGCATCGCCACCCTGCGGCGACGGCCGGCCCGGCCGGCGGCGGGATCCGCTGGCCGCAGTCCGGTGGATGGGTCGCCGGTTCGCAGCCCGGCGGCCGGATCGGCGGGTCGCAGCCCGGTGTCGACCAGCACCACCACCGCCGGGATGAACCAGTACGCGTGATGGGTCCAGGTGATCGGGCTCACCAGGACGGCGACCAGCCCGGTCAGGGTCAGCCCGCTGAGTTCGTCACCGGCCCGGGCGGCTCGGGTCGCCCGCCACAGCCCGTACGCCGCCACGGCGACCACCAGCACCAGCCAGAGCACCTGGTTCGGCCTCTCCGGGGTGGTGAAGCGGTTGAGCAGCCCGAAGAGCGACTGGTTGCCGGTGTAGTCGGGCCGGCCGACCCGGTCGGTCAGCCAGAGTTCGTGGGTCCAGAACCGCCACGATTCACGCGGCGCGATCGCCGCCGCCAGCAGCGTCGCGCCGGCCGCCGTCGCGGAGGAGACCAGCGCCGCCCGCCAGCGCCGGGTGGCGAGCAGATAGACGATGAAGATCCCCGGATAGAGCTTGAGCGCCGTCGCCAGCCCGATCCCGACGCCGGCCCAGCGCGAGTTCCGGGGTACGGCGAGGAGCAGGTCGGCCAGGACCAGCGTCACGAGCAGCATGTTGATCTGGCCGAAGATGAGAGTCTCCCGGGTGCTCTCCACGGCGAAGGCGAACGGCACGGCCAGTCCCGCCGCGAACCACCGGGACACCCCGTGCCGGTCGGCAACCGACGATACGAGCCACCAACTGGTCACCAGCAGCGCCAGTACGGTCAGCACGGTGAAGACGGCGGCGGTGATCCCGATCTTGAGCTCGGCGAAGGGGCGCAACAGCAGGGCGGTGAAGGGCGGGTAGGTGAAGTACAACTGGCCCTGCAACATGTCCGCCTGCACGTAGTCGTAGAGCGGGTTTCCGTCCGCCCACCACCGCATCGCGCTCATGTAAATCTTGAGATCGTAGAAGTTGTGTGGGTTGCTGAGCAGATAGAGCAGCGGCACCGCCGCGGCGCCCAGCACCACGACGACGATCTGCCGTGCGGTGCGCCCGCCGGGATCGTCGTCGGTGGCAGATGGCACGGGGGGTTCGGCTGACACGGGAAAACCCTAGCGGGCCGTTCTGTCCACAGCGTTGAGGCGCGGGTCCCTGAGCTACGCGTAGTCTGATCGTCGTGGCTGATCTTCTCGTCTGGGTCGACTGTGAGATGACCGGACTCGATCTTGGCAAGGATGCCCTGATCGAGGTCGCTGCGTTGGTCACCGATCGTGATCTCAACGTGCTCGGCGAGGGTGTGGACGTGGTGATCCACGCCGACGAGGCGGCGCTGGCCGGGATGCCGGAGATCGTGCGGGCGATGCACGAACGCTCGGGTCTGACCGAGGAGGCGCGCCGCTCGACGGTGAGCCTGCGCGAGGCCGAGGACCTGGTGCTGGAGTACGTCACCTCGTTGGTCAAGGATCCGCGTACGGCGCCGCTCTGCGGCAACTCGATCGCCACCGATCGCGGCTTCCTGGCCCGGGACATGCCACGACTCGACGCTCACCTGCACTACCGCATGATCGACGTGTCGTCGATCAAGGAGCTGTGCCGTCGCTGGTACCCCCGGGTCTACTTCGGCCAACCGGCGAAGGGGCTGGCCCACCGCGCCCTGGCCGACGTCCGGGAGAGCATCCGGGAGCTGGAGTACTACCGGCGGACGATCTTCGTACCACTGCCCGGGCCGGACGTCGACACCGCCAAGGCGATCGCCGCCGAACTCTGAGGGCCGGCGGCGGAGTGGTCGCGCCGCTGCCGTGGATCAGGGTGTAACCCGGTCGACGGCGGGGCGCCAGGTGTGGCTATCATTGGTCGTCGCCCCACCGGGTCCGCCGACCCGGTGACGGGATGTTCGTGATCTGGACGTTCGTGATCTAACTGAACATGGTGGCTGTAGCTCAGTTGGCAGAGCACCGGGTTGTGGTCCCGGGTGTCGTGGGTTCAAATCCCATCAGTCACCCCACTTGTGGATCTCGGATCCACAGTCAGACCCCCTCCTCGGAGGGGGTCTGAAGCTTTCTGGTGGCCTTCGCGCTTCTGGTGGCCTTCGCGCTTCTGGTGGCCTTCGCGCTTCTGGTGGCCTTCGCGCTTCTGGTGGCCTTCGCGCTTCTGGTGGCCTTCGCGCTTCTGGTGGCCTTCGCGCTTCTGGTGGCCTTCGCGCTTCTGGTGGCCTTCGCGCTTCTGGTGGCCCTCGCGCTTCTGGTGGCCCTCGCGCTTTCTGGTGGCCCTCCAGCGGAACGCCCCCGCCTCCCCGGGGCGGTTCCGCGGGGGAGCGGGGGCGACGTCGCGCGCCAGGAGGCTCTCGCCGCCGGCTCAGCCCGCGGCGGTGCCGGCGGTCGGCTCGGTGGTGGTCGGCGCGGTCGCCGTCTCGCCGACCGGGATCGCGCTGCCCTTGACGTACTCGGCCCAGCTCATGTTCCAGTCGGTCCAGCCGTTGCCGTTCTGCAGCTTGCGTTCGGTGCCCTTGACCACGATCGGGTCGCCGACCCGGGTCTGGTTGAACAGCCACTTCGCGTTGGCGGTGGACATGTTGACGCAGCCGTGCGACACGTTCGTACGCCCCTGCGAGGCGACCGACCAGGGCGCGGCGTGGATGAACTCGCCACCCCAGGTGAGCCGCTGGGCGTACTCGATGTCGGTGATGTAGCGGTTGGCCGGGTTCGGGTCGTCCATGGTGTTGAAGACGGTCTCCTTCAGCTTCTCGATGACCACCATCGTGCCGCTGGAGGACGGGGTGCTCTTCTTGCCGAGGCTGACCGGGATGGTCTTGATGACCTTGCCGTTCTTCTTGACCGTCATCTTCTTGGTCTTGTTGTCGACGGTCATCACCACCGCCGGTCCGGTCTTGATGTCGACGGTCAGGTCGGCCCGGCCGTACCAGCCACCGCCCACCGGCAGCCCGCCGGTCTGGATCTTGTAGAAGATCTCGGTGTTGGCCTTCCAGTACGTCTTCGGGCGGTAGCGCACCTCGGTCGGGCTGACCCAGTGCCAGATCCCTTCCTGGGCCGGAGTGGACCGGACGGTCATCCGGCGCTGCACGTCGTCCCGGTAGTCCTCCGGCACGGCCCGGCTGAACTTGACGATCAGCGGCATGCCGACCCCGACCGTCTGACCGTCGCCGAGGAAGCTGGTCACCCGGATCTGCTTACTCGGCTTGGCCATGGTGGTGAAGGTGCTGGTCGTCGTCGCCGGCTTGCCGTCGTCGCCGGTCGCGGTCACGGTCGCGGTGTACGTCGTACCGTATTCGAGCGCCTTCTCCGGCAGCCATGTCCCGGCGGCGGTGAGCGCGCCCTTGACCGGCTCACCGGCCGCGTTCTCGACCTCGACGGTGGTCTCGACGGCGTCCTTGCTGGTGAAAACGATCTCCGTGGCGGCGGGTACGTCCCGGGCGTCCGCGGCCGGGGTGGTGATCGCGGCGGAGGCCTTCGGCCCCTGCTCGGCCTCGCTGCCGCCCTGGAACGACGGCCCGGCGCCCTTGTCGCCGTTGCCGGTGCAGGCGGTCCCGGTGATCGCCAGGGCGCCGGCGATCAGGACCGAGGCGAGCGCGCGGAGCGGCACGGGTCGTCGGACCCGCGTCGCCACACCCCGGTCGGAGGTACGACGGGTCAACTGATCTCGGCCTGGTCGCATGATCCCCTCACACTGCTGTTTTCCACAGCTGTACCCACTCGGTCCGTACGGTCATCCTCTCGCAATGACGTTCGTGGGCAAATTTTCGTTTCCTGCCGTGCCGAAAAACACCATCGTGCGGGGTCGATTCATCCCCTTGGTGGTGCAATGTTTGTGGTGTCGTCCATGATCAACCCCGGTCAGTTGCCCAGGTCGGCGGAAACCGGCAGGGCGCTGCCCTTGACATACTCCTTCCAGGGCAGGTTCCATGCGGTCCAGCCGTTGCCGGAGGCCAGCTTCCGCTCGGTGCCGGTGATCGTCACCGGGTCGCCGGTCTTGGTCTTCTCGAAGAGCCACCGGGCGTGCGCGGTGGAGACGTTGACGCAGCCGTGCGAGACGTTCCGTCGCCCCTGGTCGCCGACCGACCACGGCGCCGCATGGATGTACTCGCCGCCCCAGGTGAGCCGCTGGGCGAAGTCGATGTCGGTCACGTACCGGTTGGCCGGGTCCGGGTCGTCGCGGGTGTCGAAGACCGTGCTCTCCTTCTTCTCCATCACCACCATGGTGCCGCTCGACGACGGGGTGCTCTTCTTGCCGAGGCTCACCGGGATGGTCCGGACCAGCTTGCCGTTCTCGAAGACGGTCATCTTCTTGGTCTTGTTGTCGACCTTCATCTCGAACCTACTACCGATCTTGGCTGTCGCCCTGCGGTCGACGTTGCCGTACCGGCCGTTGCTCAGCGGGATGCCCTCCAGCCCGATCCGTACCCGCAGCGTGGTCCCGGGCTCCCAGTACTCCGGGGCCCGGTAGTACGCCTGGGTGCCGTTGGAGACCCAGTGCCAGGCACCGGGCTGCGGTGGGTCGGAGTCGACGAACATCCGCCGCTGCACCTTGGCCCGGTCCTTCTTGGCGATCCCCGGCGAGAACTCCACCACCACCGGCATGGCGACGCCGTAGGTCTTGTCGTCGAAGAGGTAGAGGCCGGAGCCGATCACCGACCTCGGCTTGGCCATGGTGGTGAAGGTGGTCGTCCTGGTCTCCGTCTGCCCGGACGGGGAGGTGGCGGTGACCTGCGCGGTGTAGGTCTTGGCGTACTTCAGGGGCGCCTCCGGCACCCAGGCCGAGCCGTCGGGTCGCATCGCACCCTTGACCGCGCCCCCTCCGGCGACGGTCAGGCTGACGTCGCTGACCGTCCCTCCCTTGACGCTGGTGCCGATCTCGACGCTCACCGGCTGCTTCTTGGCGCCGTCGGCCGGAGTTACCGCGAAGTCCATCGGCTCGGCGGGTGGTGTCGGAGTCGCGCTCGCTCCCGCCGCCCCGCCGTTACCGCTGGCGAACTGTGGCTTCCTGTCTCCGTCGTCGCCGCACGCCGCCACACCCAGCGGCGTGGCGACCGCCAGAGCGATGATCATCGCCCAGTCGCGCGTGCTCCTGCCCATCCCCACCTCGGTCCACTCGAATCCCGGGAGACATCGTGCCCTATGGGAGCCACAGTTTTGATCCCGGTCGCCGAAAGTTATGGGTGGAATGCCCGTTTTGCTCGCCGGGACGAGCCGGTCGTGGTCAGCGGGGCAACTGATTGGAACCTCCTCGCGCGGCCGTGTTAAGGTTTCTCCCGTTGTCAGCGAGCGCCGCTAGCTCAACTGGCAGAGCAGCGGACTCTTAATCCGCGGGTTCGGGGTTCGAGTCCCTGGCGGCGCACCACGCATGACCAGCGCGTTCTCTCCAAGCGAGAGGACGCGCTTCGTCGTTTTCGAGTCAGGGGAGCCCGAAGGGAGACCATCCGTCCCCGTAGCCATCCCGTCGCTGACCGGCGGGATGGTGCGCGGCACCATCGAGGCGATCCTCTCGGCCGCGTCGCGGGCCAGCCGAGGTGAGACGCTGGTGTAGGTGTCGCGGGTGAGCGTGCTGGAGGAGTGGCCCAACTCCTCCTGGACCACCTTGATGTCGACTCCGCCGTCCAGGGCCAGGGTGGCGGACCCGTGCCGTAAATCGTGCAGGCGAATCGGCGGCAGCCCGGAGGCGGCGACCAACTCGTTGAAATGTTTGGTGACGTCGGCCGGATGCAAGGCGCTGCCGTCCTCCCGGGTGAAGATGCGTCCCGAGTTGATCCACGTCTCGCCCCAGGCCAGGCGCTCGGCGACCTGACGCCGACGCCACACCTCAAGGACCTTGAACGTCGCGTCGTCGAGCGTGAGCTCGCGTCCGCCCGCTTCGCTCTTCGGAGCCCCTGGCACGACCTCCCAACCGACCTGCACGAGCTGTTCGCTGATCGTGAGTGTCCGTGCACCCTTGTGCAGGTCCACCCAGCGACAGCCGCACGCCTCACCGCGACGAGGACCGCGATAGGCGATCAGGTGGTAGAGCGCGTACAGGCGCTCGTTGTGGATGAAATCGAGGAAGAAGCCGGTCTGGGCGGCGGTCCAGACCATCACCGGCGAGGGTCGCTCGGTCGCGTCCAACCGGTCGATCTCCACGAGTAGCCGGTGAACGGCTGAGGCGTCGCGTCGTTCGCGAGCGGCCCCGAGTTCAAGGGCTACCTCGGCGCGCTGCGACCGGTTCTCCTTCCACGCCTCGACGCGCTCGTCGGTCCACATCAGGGCCTTCGGACGCTTGCCCGACTCAAGTTCAACGAGCTTTGCCGGGTTGAGCGTGATCATCTGCTCCCTGATGCAGTGGTTGATAGCGGCCCGGAGGGTTGCCCTGATCCGCTGCTTCGTCGCGGCGCCGACAACCCGCCGTCCTCGCACCTTCCTCCGTTGCTCGGGGTCGCCCGAGACTCGTGCCGCTCGGACGAACTCGCTCTCGGCGTCGATGGTGTCGAACATCGTGGAGATGTGCACCCGCCGGAGCCGGTCGATCGGCAGGTGCCCGAGGTGGGGCTTCAAGTAGAGGCGGATGTGGCCCTCGTATGACCGGCGCGTGCCCTTGGCGATCTTGCGTCGGCCAGTCAGCCACTCGTCGAGACACTGTCCGACCAGCATGTCCCCGTTGATAATCTGCCCAGGCTGGTAGCGCTTGCGGATCTCGTCGTAGTTCGGCAGGGGCTGCTTCTTCTCGAAGGCCCGCTCGATGGCGTCGAGGATGTCGCGTCGAGCCTGGTCGCCGGTCACGCCAGCGTCAGGGATGGCCATCAGCAACTCGACCTGCTGGCGAACGTTCTCGGCTGCGGTCTGCGTGGCGTAGCCGCCTCGCTTCATAACCTTCCGTGGGGCTCCGTGAACAACGGGAAGCTCGGTTCGGAAGTACCACTGGCCATGTCGGGGGTTCCAAGCCCCGTCCTTGCGGCGTAGGGAGGCGCAGGATGCGCCTAGCTCGCGGCCACCCTCTCCTCGGCATCGGCATCTCTTGTACGTGGAGCCGCTCACGACTTGCTCCTTCCAGCTTGCGCGGCCCTGGTGAGGGGCAGTTGATCTAGGTACCTAAAAAAGGTACCAGACATGATGTAAAGAGGCCGCCAGGCGAACTGGCGGGCAAGTTGTTGGCGATTGCGGGCACGTATGACAAGGTCCACCTGTCCCAGTCGCCAGTTACGAGGAGTTTCGATGCCGCGACGTTCGGTGGACCCTACGCTGCCTCCGCTGCCAGAACGGCCAAAGCGAGATCGGCAGGTAAAGATCAGACTGACCGAAAGCGAGGTCAGGCAGTTGCGAGAGTTGCGTCCGGATCTCGCGGTGTCTGCTGTGGTTTCGAATCTTGTTGCTGACGTTTTGGCTGGAAAGTATCGTCCTAATTGGGCTAATGAATCCAGCCCACACTCCGGAGAGTTGACGCCTGGAGATTCCGTAGAATTGGGTCGTTAGAAAGACTCTCATGCCCCTTTGCCCCTGTGGTGCGCAACTATCTGTGCCACTATAATCTGAACAACCCCATGACCGTCTTGGGCGTTGCCCACCAGGCTATCTTGATCCTTGGCCGTCTGCCGGGAACGAGCGCAGGTAGGCAACAGTAGTCACGTGACTGGACCGATTCCGCATTCTTTGAACACCAACCACGTCATCTGTATCGAGGGGTCCCGAAGTTCAAATGTCCGTCGAACAACCGCCCTGCTCTGCGGATATTGGTGACCTTGGATCGTCTAGTTTGTTGTGTAGCGACGTTGTCAGCGGCGTAGGGCTGTCGAAAATAGTTGCCTGAGTCGGGCTCACGGCTTTACTAACTTCAGGGTTGCGGCAAGTTTCTGTGCAAGTTCGCACCGACCTGCCTCCGGAAGATGTTGGCTGCGGCATGGGCAAACGAACTTTCTGTTGTCAATTAGCTCAATCGCGCGTTCAAGAGCTATTCGACTGTAAGCCACTGTCGGGCCGTCGACGGAGCCCCAGGAGGCGTCCTCACTTTCGCGGACTGCCGCCCCAAGTCCGGCGATAGCGTCGGCGGTGTCGGTGAGTATGCCTAGGGCATCGGCGGGTGCCGTCTCGACGTGATCGGTGGCCAACTTGACCACCATGCCGAGTGCGGAAACCACGTCGCCGACATGCTTCGTGAGCAACCTCATAGGTTCAGTGTCATCAATCGTCTGCCGGTACTGCGCAGAAGCATTTGCCAGGACTCCGGCGAAGGCAACGACCTCCTCGGTCCGTAGGTAGCGGTAGAGAATCGTTTGCTGCGTAACGCCGAGGCGGTTGGCACACATGGCCAGATGCTCTGCTAGAGTATCTGTGGCCTCCGCTGAATTCATGATTAATCCGCGGAGTACGGCTTCATCTCGTAACAGAATGGCGCGCTTGCGGAACTCCTTGTTGTTGCGAATATCGGGCACGGTTGCCTCCCTCTTGCCTGCCGCATTTGTTTAGCATGCCCGATATCTTAGGAAAGCTCCAGGTGCCTGCTAGTGATCCGGCCGTCGCCTCATCGCCGGTTCAGCCTGGAAATCCTGTTGCTCGCACCGGCCGCGTATCGGTGGGCTCGGATGCTGATCGGGTCCACGGACACTTCCCAGGTAACCCTGCCCCCCAGCCGGCGACGGCCTGCAAGCGTCGAGGGCACGCTCCCAGGTCCCGTTGCGCTGTCAGCGGGGGAACAAGGTGTACGCCGTCGACCAAGACCTACGTGGGGCATGCGTTCAGCCACTGGATGTTCGCCCGGATGCGCCACCGAGTCCTATCGATCACCTGCTGCCGGGTCCATCACGACGGACGCTCGACCGCTTCGGTGCCGGCAACAATGCCACAGCACTGCCCACTGGGCGTCGGTCGGATCGCGCTGCCTCGTCACCGCTAGGGTCTGCACGGTGTCTTCGGTTCAGGCTCTGCCCGGTCGATGAATCATCTTCTGGAGACCTCGCCACATCTCGACCTCCGACATACGAAGATCCTCAATCCACCGCAAACCCTTGGCCGACCTCGGCACATGACGCAGTGTGGACGAGCAAACGCGGGGTGGAACGTTCAGTAGCTCGCTGGGCTCATAACCCAGAGGTCGCAGGTTCAAATCCTGTCCCCGCTACAAGTGAAAGCGCAGGTCACAGCTGTCGGCTCCGCCCTGAAAAACATGGGCCGGGATTTCCGATCTCCTTCCGGACATAGTCCGGGCAGACGAACCACGAGGCGACAGGGGAGCAGACGGTTGTCCTCCGATGTACTGGTCGTCGAAGCGACGTCCAGCCCTGTCTGTGTCACGGGAGGCTGGTGGTCTGTCCAGGGTCACTTAAGCTCAAGGACATCTATTCCAGGTCGACAGCAGCCCAAGTCTGCCGTTCATGTCGTGGCCGGCTGTCTTGTGGTGATCACGCACCGAGCCCCTGAGGCTCGCTCCCGTACATTACAGGCCACCATCCACCTGGCCGTCATCAATGAATGGCTTCCGACCTCGACGGACGCCCTTATTATGACCGTTGTGGCTGCCCTATTGTCCTTGGCTGTCGCGGGCGTCCAAGTGCTTATCAATGGTCGGCTCGTCCGTGCACGCCGCTTGCGCGAGCTCGCCTAATGTGAGACCGACGGCGTGCGCGATGGAGTGCAGAACCCCGATACTGCTGTTTACTCGGCCTTGTTCGATCTCGACCAGCATCCGGCGGGACACTCCGCTGCGCTCCGCGAGCCCTTCGAGGGTGAGGTCGACGCCCTGTCGGGCTCTTGCAACGGCATGACCGAGAGCCGCAAGATCCACAGCTGGCGGGGGTTCGGTCACAGGCTTCAGACAAGTCGCTGCGAATCGACTTGTCAGTGCAAGATATTGCCCTAAGTGCAGGATCCTGCACTGCGGTCGCTCGTTGAGAAGAGAGGGTTGTGCTGGTGCGTGGCACTCATGCGTCGACAGTGGCTCCTGCACCCGGTTGCAGGGACGACGCTTCGCCTGGTCGCCACTTGTCGCTGTTGTGGGACGAACTGTTGGTGCTGTCCAGGTTCAGGGTTCGACCCGATGACAATGTGGAGATCGATCTTCGCGACCCGCTGATGAATAGATGACCTGCGGTACGCCTGGGAGTGCGACATGAGTGACGAAGCTAGGTCCAGGAGAGTATGGACTGTAAGCGATGTGCGTGCCCTTGGGACGGTAACGGATGTTGTGACGGCGGCCTCGATTCTCGGGATAGGGAGAACCAAGGCTTACGAACTCGCTCGGGAGGGGCACTTTCCGGTACCGATTCTTCGCATTGGTAGGCGGTACATCGTTCCTGTCGCCGCAATTACTGAACTTCTAGGAGGGTACTAGTGCCTCGTCATGCAGCCTTGAACGGGTAATCCGGGTGGCGGATCTTGGAGCCGGCGGCGAATGATGTCTTCGGCTTCGCGCGTTGGTTGCGCCAGCGGATGTAGTCGCCGATCGCGGTGTCCTGTTCGGTGTGGCTGCGGTGATCGGTGCCGTTGAGGGCGAAGTACCGCACGGCGGCGAACTCGGCCTCGATCCAGTTCGGCCACGACGAGTACGTCGGTAGGAACACCAGGTCGACCTGGTGTGCGGCGTACCAGGCGCGGACTTCGGGGTGCTTGTGCGGGGAGAAGTTGTCCACGATCAGGTACAGCTTCTGGTCGGGCCAGCGGGCGCGCAGGGTCTTGAGGAAGGACAAGAACTCGCGCCAGCGTTTGCGGTCACGGATGCGGTAGTGCAGGCGGCCGGTGGCCAGGTCCAAGGCGGCGATCATGTGCCGTACCCCCTGGTCGCGGGTGTAGGTGGCCCGCTGTCGCACCGGCTGACCCCGTGGGCGCCAGGCGCGGCCGGGGCGGGGTTGCAGGTTCAGCGGCCCGAACTCGTCCACGCACAGCATTCGACCGTCGGCGGGCGGGTGGTCGTACAGGTCCAGGACCCGGCGCATCTTCGACGTGAAGTCGGGGTCGGTGCTGACCTTCCACGTCTTGGTCGCCTGCCAGGAGATCCCGCGTTCGTGCAGGATCTGCCGGACGGTCTCGATACTGATCGTGGTGACGTAGCCCGACTCGATGAGGTAGTCGCGCAGCTTGGCCAGGGACCAGCAGGAGAACGGCCGGCCGAGGAAGCGGGGGTCACACCGGGCGATGACGCAGATCCAGTCTCTGGTCTGCTCATCGATCCGTCTCGGTGCGCCCCCTCTCCATTTTGGGGACAACGCGTCGAACCCCCGGTCGTTGAACGCGTGGATCACGTCGCGGACGTAATCCTGGGTTACCTTCAGCAGGTGGGCGATGTCCGGGGCGGGCTGGCCCTGGGCCGACATCAGCACCACGATCGCCCGCCGCAGCTTGACCGGGTCCTTTGCGGTACGGGTGATCTTCTGCAGCCGTTGGCCCTCGGCCATCGACACCTGCCGGACGAACACCTCTGGCCGTCTGCCCACCGGCCATCACCTCCCACCACGAGTGCTGGGAGACAGCCTGCCCGATAGATCCTCAGAACCGACGGATTACACGATCAACGTTCAAAGACGAGGCACTAGCCTCGATCGTTCGTGCGCCCAGCGGACCTGGAGGTGAGTGTGTAGCTCAGCTGCAGTCGTAAGCTCGTCGTCGCCTGCCGGTGTGAGTCCGGTCCGGGTAGCTGCCAGGAGGCCCGGTAGCAGGCTAGCGGCTCGGTCCGGAAACGGGTCGGGTCGAAGCCCAGCGTCGAAAGCCCTGTGGGGGAGCGACTGAGCGGTCCGTAGCATCAAGCGAAGCCTGCGGCGTCGTTAGAGGTCTCGCCTTCGGGTGGGGCAGAGGGAGTGCCGAGCCCCCGAATTCAGGGTGAAGGCCATGGAAGCGGTGTAGTGCCTGGATTGCAGCCGCGAAGGACTCCCCGGCGTATGGGGCGCGGAACGTTCAGATGGTGGCGGCGGGAACTGGGGAGACCCTCCCCAGCCCGGTGACCTGCGGAGTGTTGCCGGAGCGTGGCGTCCTATAACCGATGATCTCGGGAAGTGGATCGCTGGCTGGGAGGGAGTCGGAGGCGGTCGTAGTGTCAACGCCGGTTGAACTTTGGCTCTGGCACACATTCTGTGAATGATCTTGGTGTCAGCTCATGGTGTGGCAAGGACTCGTTTGCGGAGGAGATCAAGGTTCGCGCGGCCGTACATCTGTCGCTTGATGGTCTTGATGCGGTTGACGTGGCCTTCGACCGCGCCTGAGCTCCAGGGCTGGGTGAGGCCGGCGACGACGGCGTCGCGGTCGTTGACCAGGCCGGCGGCGAAGCCGCGGATTTCGGGATATCCGGCGTGCCGTGCGCGGTCGATCCAGGCGTCGAGGTGGCGGCCGGTGCCCTCTCTGCCAGGATCTTGTGAGACACCGGAGAACCGGATTTTCTGAAGTAGGGCGAGACGGGATCATCAACGATCGTGACCTTGAGCATCGCTGACATGGGCATCGGCCTGGGCGAGGATGGGCGGATGAGTTCAGCCTCTTCACCCCGCTCGGATCGGCCGAAGCGTCGGACGTTCACCGCTGAGTACAAGCTGGCGATCGTGGCCGAGTACGACGGCCTGTCCGAGGCCGGCGCGCGGGGTGCGCTGCTGCGCCGGGAGGGGCTGTATCACTCGCACATCATCGAGTGGCGCCGCGCCCGCGACGCGGGAGCCTTGGCGGGGCCGGCGTCCAGGCCGGGCCGGCGGCCGGGCAAGAGCCCGGAGCAGGCGGAGAACGAGCGGCTGCGGCGGGACAACGAACGCCTGCAGGCGGAGCTGGCGCGGACGAAAGCGGCGCTGGACGTGGTGGGAAAAGCACACGCGCTCTTGGGGTTGCTCTCCGAGAGCGCGGAGCCGACACCCGAACGGCGGCGGCGCGGGTGATCGACGACGCGTTCGCCGAACTGGCGCCGTTGACCTCGACCAAGCGAGCCTGCGACCTGCTGGGCAAGTCGCGGGCCACCCACTACCGGCAGGCCAAGCCCGCGGCGGTGAAGGCGCCGCCGGCGCCGCGGCGCAGACCGGCCAACGCACTGTCGGAGGCGGAACAGGCGCAGGTCCTGGCGGTGTTGCGCTCACCCCGTTTCGCCGACAAGGCCCCGGCCCAGATCTGGGCGACCCTGCTCGACGAGGGCACCTACCTGTGCAGCGAGGCGACCATGTACCGGCTGCTGCGCGCCCACGGTGAGGTGCGCGAGCGCCGCCGCCAAGCGGCGCATCCGCCCAGGGTGCGTCCCGAACTGGTCGCCCACGCCCCAAACGAGGTGTGGACCTGGGACATCACCAAACTGCACGGCCCGTACCGGGGCGTCTACTACGACCTGTACGTGATGCTCGACATCTACAGCCGGTACGTCGTCGGCTGGCAGGTCGCGCCACGAGAGTCCGGCGAGTTGGCCGAGGAGTTCATCGCCGACGCGATCGCCCGTATCGGCGCCGCCCCGAAGGCGGTCCACGCCGACCGCGGCACCTCGATGACCTCCAAGCCCGTCGCCGTGCTACTGGCCGACCTCGGCATCGCCCGCAGCCACTCCCGCCCACGAGTATCGAACGACAACCCCTACTCCGAATCGGCGTTCAAGACCCTCAAACACTGCCCGGCGTTCCCGGACCGGTTCGGCTCCATCCACGACGCCCGCGCGTTCTGCCAGGAGTTCTTCACCTACTACAACCACGAACACCGGCACTCCGGCATCGGCCTGCACACCCCGGCATCAGTGCACTTCGGCACTGCCGACCAGGTCCGCCTCCAGCGAGCCGAGGTCCTCAACGCCGCCTACGCGGCCAACCCCAACCGCTTCCCACGGCAGCCCACGCCGCCACCCATCCCCGGCGCTGCCTGGATCAACCAACCACCAGCCGCCACACAAACAATGTGACCAATCCCTGTCTCATTGATCTTGACAGGTTCCGGTGCCCTGGTGGCGGACCAGTGCGGCGAACCCGCGGGCGAGGTCGGCGAGAGTGTCGAGGTCCGGGCAGCGGTTGCGGGCGTCGGCGAGGTCGGTGCGGTCGTCGTCGGTGAGTTTGCGGCCGGGTCGCATGATCCAGGCGGTGATCCGCCGGGCCGACGGCACCCGGACGGCCGCTGGGGTGGGTCGGGTGCGGTTCGTGGCGAGCCAGTCCCGCAGCACACGCAGGCTGCCCTGGTAGCCGCGGGCCAGAATCTCGGCATGCAGGTCAGCTGTCTTGTGGACGCCGTGGGTGAGTCGTTGCCGCAGGTAGGGGTGGAACGGAGCCAGGATGCTGGGGCGGCTGCTGGTGTTCGGGCCGATCAACGCCTCGGCGGTGGCGGCGTGGGCGTACTTGCGGGCGGTTCTGACGTTCATGTCGAGCCGGCGGGCGGTCGCGCTGATCGACAGGCCTTCGGCCCGTAGGGCGTGCACGGCCGCGTGGCGTTGGCGGGTGTTCGTCGCCCGGCGTCCGGTGGTTCCCGGTTCGGGCGTGGCCGGCGCGGCCAGGGCGGGTATCGGATCGGTGTGCGTCCGTAGGCATCGGCGGTGCCCACGGACGACCTTTTCGACGGTGTCGCTGAGGTTCTTGAGCAGGTGCCACCGGTCGGCGACCTGAATCGCGTCAGGTGCTCCCTTGCGGGCGCCGTCGGCGTAGCTGCCACCGCGATCCCGGCAAATGATCTCGACGCCGGGGTGCTCGCGCAGCCAGTCGGCGAGGGTGTCGGCGCTGCGGTCAGGCAGCACGTCGATCGGCCTGCGAGAGTGCATGTCGATCAGCACGGTGGCGTATCGGTGCCCACGGCGTCGGGCGAAGTCGTCCACGCCCAGCACCGTCGGCGTCACTGGCGGTGGATCGGGCATCCGCCGGATCATCCGGATCAATGTCATCCGAGACACCGACACCGCCAAACGATGCGCCAACCGGCTTCCGGGCCGACCACCCAACGCCACCGCGACCGCTTGCAGGTCACCCGCCGCCAGATCCGTGTGGCGGGCATGCCGGCGGGTCAGCCCGGGCACCTGCTCGACGAACGTCCGCCGCCGGCAGCTGCTGCTAACGCAGGCGAATCGGCGGACCGTCAACGCGACCAGCACTTCATGGCTACCCAACCTGACATCGGCCAGTCGCCGCACATAGCGGCCATGCACCGTGGTCGACCAGGTGCCGCAAGCGCCGCACCGCGCCCTCACCGTCTGTGTCGCCGCGTCGATCCTGACCCCGACGCCCCGGACCACCACCGCGTCCAACCGCAGGCCCACCAGATGCGGCAGCAACGCCGAGATGATCTCCATCCGGGCACCCAACCCGAACTACCGACGAGCGCGACTCACAAAATATGTTCCGCACCGGGTTTGATGGAGACATCGAAACCTGGGAGGAACACTAGCGATGCCGGCACCGAAGAAGTACAGCGATGAGCTGCGTGAGCGTGCTACCCGGTTGGCGGTCGAGGCCCGCCGGGATCCGGCGTCCGCGGTCGGGGCGATCCGGCGGATCGCCGGTCAGCTCGGGGTTCATCCGGAGGCGTTGCGCACGTGGGTGAAGCAGGCCGAGACCGACGCCGGGCAGCGGCCGGGGACCACCAGCGGCGACGCCGAACGCATCGCCGCCCTGGAACGGGAAGTGCGTGAGCTGCGGCGGGCGAACCAGATCCTGAAGTCCGCGGCGAGTTTCTTCGCGGCGGAGCTGGACCGTCCGTCGCGATGAAGGTCGACTTCGTCGACTCCCAGAAGGCCGAACACGGTGTCCAGCCGGTCCTGCGGGCGCTCGAAGACACGCCGGCGCAGATCGCACCGTCGACCTACTACGCCGCCAAGACCCGCCCCGCCAGCGCCCGCTGTCGGCGCGACGAGGAGCTGACCGCGATGATCGAGCAGGTCCACACGGCCAACTACGGCGTCTACGGCGCCCGCAAGATCTGGCACGAGCTGCACCGCCAAGGGGTGCGGGTGGCCCGGTGCACGGTCGAGCGGCTGATGCGTGAGTCCGGGCTGCGTGGGCTGCTGCGCGACAAGTCGCCACGCACGACCCGCCCGGCAGCCGAGACCAGCCGCCCTGCTGACCTGGTCAGACGGGACTTCACCGCAGCCGGGCCGAACCAGCTGTGGGTCGCGGACCTGACCTACGTGCGCACCAGCGTGGGCTGGGTGTACGCCGCGTTCGTCCTCGACGTGCACTCCCGCATGATCGTCGGCTGGCAGGTGTCCACGAGTCTCTACACCGGTCTGGCCCTCGACGCGTTGAAGATGGCGATCTGGCGCCGCGAGAATCAAGGCGCTGACCTGGGCGGACTGGTCCACCACTCCGACCGGGGAGTCCAGTATCGAGCGATCCGCTACACCCAGCGGCTGGCCGAGGCCGGCGCCGTCGCCTCGGTCGGCTCCAAGGGCGACTCCTACGACAACGCCATGGCCGAGGCGTTCAACTCCCTGTACAAGGCCGAACTCGTCCGCAACAAAGGCCCGTGGCGTGGACTCGACGACCTGGAGATGGCCACCGTCGAGTACATCGACTGGTACAACAACCGGCGCCTACACGGCGAGCTCGGGCACGTCCCGCCCGCCGAGCACGAGGCACTACACGCGATGACCCAGCCGGTCACCGCACCCCTGGAAACCAGCTAACCAACTCTCCATCAAACCCGGGGCTTGACAATATGTGCCAGAGCCAGTTTTCAGGCGGAGCCGACACGGTGAGACACCGCCGGGTCGCGCGGACGAGACTCCGAGCAGGCGGGCATGCGCGGGTTCGGTGAAAAGTTCCACGAACGGTTAGCCGAGCCGGCTCCAGGACATCCGAGGTGGAAACGGAACGGGTGCGGCCGTACTCTGCGCACAGGGCCAGATCCTGGTCGCCGCGCTTCCGAGGAGTCGGTGCTGAGGAAGGCGTCTCCTGTTGTGGCCTCCACCCGCTGACGGCGTCCCAGGACGGGACCGCCGCCTGCTACCGGATCAGCCGCGGCCAACGCGAGAGAGTTCAGGGATCGGAGGGGCAGGAATAGCTGGCGGCGCCATGCTGCCACCGGCGAATCGCGACAGCGTCGACCTGGCGCTGCGACGTCGGTCCTGGCGGTGCCCGGATGCAGGTCGGCAATCAGGGGCATGGCTAAGTTTGACGGTAAGCGACCATGTAATCCTGGAGCCTGCGCTTGCGAGGAAGCGCAGACCGAGTTCGATCCAACCTGGCATGAGGGGTTGGAGCGCGATCGAAGTTTGCCTTCCCCGCCACACGTGGTAGAAGTTCTCGGGTGGGTCTGCTCGAAGGCGCGATGGCGGAATCGGGTGCGCGGCTGCCGCGGATGGCCGTCTACTACCCGTACATCCACTTCCGCGACGCCCGTTGGTTGAAGGTGGCGGCGCTCTACTGGCCACACATGGTGCGGATCGTGCATCCGGACTACCCGACTCGCAACTCTCGCCTCGTGCAAAGACTGCAGGACGAACTCGGGTTTGTGGTCGATCATTCGCCGACTACGGCGGCGCGGACGATGGTCGGATCGTTCCTCGAGTTCGTCAACACGCTCCCCAGCGAGCGTCATCAGGCCTGGCGGCTACGGCGGGAACTGGCGTACCGGGATCCGCAGGAGCTTGCCGCACCGCAGCCGCTTCCGTTGACCGGTACGGAACCTGACTGTGTTCCCGATCTGGAGCGCTATGGTCCGACGCAGTGGGCGGATCCGCAACGGCTGGCTGAACGAATCCGTGCTGGCGCACTCGCCGGCGTCCATGCAAGTGAGCTGGCACCCCACCTGGCCGAGCACATGATCGATGCCGGGCTGGCGGTACCGGCTCGTGGTGACTGGTTCGCCATGCATCCGGAGCTGGCCTGGATCTACAAATGTCGGCTGACTGAGGAACTGGCTCGACGTAATAACCTTGCCGCCACCACCGATCAGCTGGCGGCCCATGCCGTTATCTCCGGTCCGCTCACCTTCGCGCCAGACGCCGGCTCGAACCCAGTGATGATCGACCGGCCAGATATTTCGGACACGTTCGGCCTGCTTTGTGTCACCGCAGTCGTGCCGCGCGATCTCGACCAGGTACCGGTGGAGAAGATCATCGAGGTACGACGTCGTTTCGGTGCAGAGTTCGACCGGTGGCGCGAATACATCGACAGGGTTGGCGCTGGCCTGGCCGACCAGCTGCGACATGTCGAGTCGCCGGTCATCCTCAACACGTACATGTCCGATGCCGTCTCCCGCTACGCGAAGGCGCCGGTGGACGGACTCCGTCGTGGTCTGACGGACGTTGGAATCGACACCGCCGCCCTCGCGCTGAACAACAAGTTCGAGTTGCCCGCTGGGCTGGCGGCCACCGGCCTGCTCGTCCAGCCGCAGTTGGCGGTCACCGCAGGCGTTGCGCTCGGTGCGCTAAGCCTGCGCCGAACCGCCCGAGCAAAGGCCGAAGCCGCTCGGGTCGCGCCGGCGGCCTACCTGCTCAGCGTTCAGCAGACGCTGGCTCCCCAGACCTGGTTGTCCCGAGTTATGGCAGCGGCACGGCGAGCGGCAGGGCTGGCACCCTGACCACTCATCGTCACTTCCTCCGACAAGACTGCAGCACGACCAATCTGGCATCCATGATCCGGCTGCCGAACCCTCGGCGACGGTTCGGCGCTGTGGCGGCCACCCGGACGGCCACATGGTGGGCAATCGATGTCTGTTCTGCGCGGATGGACGAGACTACAGATGGTTGCCCGCCTGATCGTGCTGCACACAACTCGTTACCTACTGACGGCTCGGAGGCGGGCGAAAGGGGCTCGATGTCTACCGTGACCAATTTCGGATCGGGCGCCGCAGTGACGGGACTTTGTCAATCATCCATCGGACACGGTGGCACCGTTGTGATGGCGCGTGCGGTTGGCGGAGGCTGAGTGTCCCGATGAGCCGAGGGAGTGGATGAGACTGTGGGGCGACGGGAGGCTGCCCAATCAGAGCCTCGGGACGCGGCAGGGGCATCATCCTTCGATCGGTTGGCCGCACGTGACGCATGGCGCCGCGGGCAGGCACTGGTGGAGCAACTCGCCGCTCTCCGGTCGGCCCCAGCGGCGGAGGAGCGCGAGGTAGGAAGGCTCTACCGCCAAGCCCACGAGGCTACCGTGCTTGATCAGTTGCGTGCGATGCCGGTCCGGGAACTCCGGTCCGCAGGTCATCGTCTTCGACTTGCGTCCAACGTCGAGCGAGCGGGATACCGGACGGTCCTGGACGTGCTGCAGGCGCCGCACGACGAGCTTGTACGCCTTCAGGGAGTAGGCGAACATAGCGCCGCGACGATGCGGCGGGCGGCGAGGGACCTGCATCGCATCGTCCAGCAGAACACCGCTGTACGCCTGGACGCCGACCGCAAGGACCCCGCGCTCGATCCGCTCCTGCGCGCCCTACGGGCACTGCGCCTTGTCACACAACTGCACGCCGACGCCGCCGCCAGCATCGGCTCACTTCCCGCCGATCTCACGGACGCGCTGCGCAGAGCCAAACCAGCCAACAGCCGCATCCGCCTGCTGCTCGCACGGCCAGCTACCAAAGCTGCTGCCCGAGCGGCGGCAGTGGACGTCGCGCGATTGCTGACCAGCCGTCAAGCGAAAGCGGCCGTCGCCCTCCTTGCCGAGTGGACCCGCTTGATGGCGCAGGTACACGCTGTCGGCCACGAGGAGTTGTGGGCGGAGTTCACCCGAGACGCCGCCGCCTACCACACCCTCCTGGAGCGCGTCAGCGGTAGGACAGCGGACGGTGCGGCCGCCCACGGCCATCTGCCCCAAGCTGTACAGGATCAGGCTGCGCAGATCAGCCTTAACGTAAGCATGCTGCGGGTGACGCTGCGCGGTTATCAAGCGTTCGGTGTCCGGTACGCGCTCGCGCAGCGGCGGTGCATCCTCGGCGACGAGATGGGGCTTGGCAAGACCATCGAGGCGATCGCTGTCTGCGCTCACCTCGCCACCGGCGGCGAGCGTCACTTTCTCGTCGTCTGCCCGGCGAGCCTCGTGGTGAACTGGCTCGGTGAGGTAGCCCTGCACAGCACGCTGACCGCCCACCGGCTACACGGGCCGCAGCGCGATGAAGCGATCGGCCAATGGAGCCGCGCCGGCGGCGTGGCGGTAACGACCTTCGAAACGCTGGGCAGGCTTGCCCTACCTGACGATCTCCGGCCGGGCCTGGTCATCGTCGACGAGGCGCAGTACATCAAAAATCCGGATGCCCGGCGGTCCCAGGCTGCCGCCGTCCTTCTTGCTCGCGCTCCTCGTGCCGTCTTCCTGACCGGCACGCCGATGATGAACCGGGTCGAGGAGTTCCGGAACCTCATTGGTTACCTCAACCCGCAGGTGGCAGCCAACATCAGCGTCACCGACGGGTTGGCCGGTGCGGCCAGCTTCCGCCGCAAAGTCGCGGATGTCTATCTACGTCGAAACCAGAAAGATGTTCTCGCCGAGCTCCCGGACCTGATCGAGGTCGAAGACTGGGTGGAACTGGGCCAGCCAGAGGCGCGAACCTACCGGCAGGCAGTGCAGGACCGGAAGTTCCTCGACATGCGACGCGCCGCCGTGGTCAGCGACGGGTCGAAGGTACCGGCGAAGGTGGAACGGCTGCGCGAAATCGTCCAGGAGGCCGCCGACAACGGGTGGAAGGTCGTCGTCTTCTCCTTCTTCTTGGAGGTTCTGGTCCGCGTGCGCGCGAGCCTCCACGGTGCGCCGACATTCGTGATCAACGGCACCGTCGCTTCCGCTACTCGGCAACAGGTCGTGGACGAGTTCAGCGGCGTCGACGGTCACGCTGTCCTGATCAGTCAGATCACAGTCGGAGGGGTGGGCTTGAACCTCCCGGCAGCGTCGGTGGTCGTGCTCACCGAACCGCAGCTCAGCCCGGCCCATGAAGAGCAGGCCATTCGACGGTGCTACCGGATGGGCCAGACCCGCGGGGTGCGGGTTCACCGGCTGCTCGCCAAGGACACCGTCGATCAGCGGCTGTTGGAGATGCTCGGACGCAAGTCCGCGCTGATCCGGGCCTACGCCCACGACAGCGTCGCGAAGAGAGCGGACCCGTTGGCTACCGACGGCCGCTACGTCGACCACGACCTCCTCACGGATGAGGCGATACCACTCGCACAGCGAATCATCATGGTCGAGCGGCAGCGTCTCGGGTTCGACAAGCGGCGGGTTTCCTGACAGCGCGATGGCGTCGGCCCAACTGCTCACCGGGACTGAGGGTGGGATCACCTCAGGCAATCCGGCGAGCGACCGGAGGTGATGGGCGTGGGGTGGCGCGAGGACGTCTGTTCCGTCGTCGACATGTGGAGGTCAACCGTCGGCGGTGCGAGTACGGCGACGTGGGGACGCGTGGGGCGGGCCCATGCGATGGGGGAGGCGGGTTGGTACAGCGTCGATCTACGTGGGTCGCGTGCCGACGTCGACCAGATCGACGCGCTGCGTGTGGCCGGCCCGACACGGCCGACAGGGGCTGACGGCGGGTACCGGCCGCTCGAGGTGCTGCAGGAGGAACAGCAGCTACGGGTTCGGGTGGCCGAGTTCGTGGACCTCGCCGACGCCCATCTGTGGCAGCGACGCCAGTCTCCTGCCTATCTGCTGGATCGGCTGCGTGACGCCCTCGCCACGGTAGATCCGGCGGGACTGGCTGGAGATCTCGCTGCCGGCCGTCTAGCCGCCGTACCGCGGACGCTGGAGCATGTCGCGGGATTCACGCCGGCGCAGTGTGAGGCATACACGTCCTGTCTGCGTCCGGGGGTGCGGCTGGTGTGGGGACCGCCGGGTACTGGAAAGACGCGGGTACTCAGCGAGGCGATCAGTTCCCTGATCGCGGCTGGTAAGCGGGTCCTGCTGGTGTCGGCCACCAACATCGCCGTCGACAACGCCCTCGCTGGAGTCATGCGGCACCGTCGGCACCGTCCCGGAGATCTGATCCGTGTCGGGCCGCCCCACCTGCGGGAGATAGCCGCCGACCCCAACGTATCGCTCACGCATCTCGTCAAGACCTCGCTGGCGGAGGCCGACAAACGGCGGCTGACCCTGCAGGACCAACTCCTGGCCCTCAAACAGACGGTAAAGGATCTGCGTGCCGTCGAAGAGCTCGTCGCGGACTTCAGCCCCGACGAGCACGCGCGTGCCCAGGCGGCGGTGAACCGGGACCGAGACATGCCTCGGCTCGCGCAACAGCTGGCGGACGCCGGTGACCATGTCGCCATACGCCGGCTTGCTCTGGCACAAGCCGATGCCGCCGTTCAGGCCGCCCGTGCAGCGGTCGCGGAAACCTCGGATTCCCGAGCGGCCTTGGACGCACTCGACGGCATCCAGCGGCAGGCCACGCTGGCCCAGCAGGAGGCCGATCGGGTTGCGGTGGAACTGCTCGCCGCGCGAGCTGAATGCGGGCGCATCGAGTCGGACCTAACCTCCGTCCAGGACGGCGGAGCGTGGACCCGGGCCCGCGCAACCGGCGTCAGCTGATTCGCCTTCGCGGGTTGCTGCAGGCGCAACGGGAGACGGTGGCGACGCTCGAAGAGCAGGTACAGCACAATCAGTCACTCCTCGCCCGGTTCCACCGCTCTACCCAACCTCAGGTGGCAGCACTGCGGGCCAAGGCACGTTTCAGCCGCGACCAGGTCGACGCCCGCAACCGCAACTTGGCAGAAACGCAGCGTGTCCGCGAAGCGGTGGCCTCTGATCTGTCCGCAAGCATCGCCGACCAGCAGGCTGCTCAACAGCGGCTACTCGCAGCCGAGGCAGCCCCACGTGCCACGCCAGCACAGCGAGCCCTTGTCGAACGGGCCGACCGCTACCACCTGCTCGCCGAGTACGAGCGCATGCAGTCGCTGCGCCGCCGTGTGACTGCTGAAGCACCTAACCGGTCTCGCCTCGAGCAAGCACACGCCAAGGCCCACGACGACTACGACCGCCTCCGCCGCGACGCGGAGAGCACCCTGATCCGCCAGGCCCGCGTGATCGCTACCACCCTCGCGCGGCTGCGCACCGCCAAGGTCCTCCTCGACGGCCCCTACGACGTCGTGCTCGTCGACGAAGTCGGCGCAGCCAGCATCCCCGAAACCCTCCTGGCGGTGTCCCGCGCCACCACGACCGCCGTGCTCCTCGGTGACTTCATGCAACTCGGCCCTGTCCTACCCAGGCCCATAGCCGCCAGCGACCGTCCCGACGTGCAGCGCTGGCTGTGCGACGACGTGTTCGGCCTGTGCGGCATCACCGTCGCCGCTGACGCGATCGCCCACCCCGGCTGCACCGTCCTCGACGAGCAGCACCGGTTCGGTCACGACGTCATGCACGTGGCCAACGCCGTCGCCTACGACGGCTTGCTGCGCGCCGCGCCCAACATTCGAGTCCGCGACACCGACGACCCGGAAATAGTGCTGATCGACACCGACGGGCTCGGTGACCTCGCCATCGTACGAGCGACCGGCCCCAGCAAAGGCTGGTGGCCGGCCGGGGCGCTCATCAGCCGAGCCTTGGCTGACTACCACCGCTCACGTGGGGAAACCATCGGCGTCATCACCCCGTACAACCTGCAAGCCGACGCGACCCTCGAAGCGTTTCGCGATCGGGAGGAGACCGGCTCCCAACCCACTGAAGTCGGCACCGCTCACCGCTTCCAGGGCCGGGAGTTCGACGTCGTGGTCCTCGATCTCGTTGAGGACGACGCCCAGCCGCGGTGGATCGCACAGGCCAGCGCCTCCCGTGGCGGCTACGCCCGTGAAGGCCTCAAGCTGTTCAACGTCGCCGTCACCCGAACCAAGAACCGCCTCTACCTCATCGGCAGCCGGCGCCGCCTCAAAGAGGCACCCCCTGACACCGCACTCGCCCGCGTCGCACCACTGCTCGGCAACAAAATCCGCACCGTACCGCCGAACGGCTGATCACCGCACCATCGGTACCTGAACCCGACCGACCAGTGCTGGGAGAGTTCGGCACCGAGCTGGCCGAAACCCTGGCCCAACATGTCCGCGTCGCCGAGATCCAGGACGAAAAGCGGTTCTACGAAACCTTCGCCGACCATCTCGGGACCGCGCGCCACTCGATCTGGATGTGGGCCACCTGGACGGCAAACCGCACCAAGTCGGTGGCGCCTGTACTCGCCGAAGCAGTCGCGCGCGGCGTCAAGGTCGTCGTCTTCGTCCGCGACGCCAGGGACTACACGCAGGGAACCGACAACTCACAGCAGAACCTGACGACGCTGCGAGCAGCCGGCCCCACCATCGTAGAGATGTACAAGATGCACCAGAAGATCGTCGTCATCGACGAGCGGCTCGTGCTCCTCGGAAGCCTCAACGTACTCTCGCAACATCAAAGCCGCGAGGTCATGCTCGTCATGGAAGGCGCCCACTTCGCCCGGAAGCTACTCGAGCACGAACGCGCGGCGCAGTTCAGCCAACCACCACCGCTGTGCGAAGCATGTGGCAGCACAATGATCGCGCTACACCGTACCGCCAAGGGTTGGCGGTGGCGCTGCTACGCCCGCCGGCCTGAAAGCACCGAGACGCGAAAACGTACCTGCGGTTGGACGGCAGAACCGGCCAAGCCGATCGGAGATGCCCTGCACAGTAGCTGAGGACGGTGCAGCGTGCACCCTGACACGGGTTCGGTAGGTGTTGATCGGCCTGTCAGGACCGCGTTCGACAGCTACTCGCCGGCCACGCGAGGTCGCCTGAAGGGGACGGAGGTCCGCAGCCGCGCCGGCTGCGTGCCGATCTCGTGGGAGTGGCCGGCCGAAGGGTCTTGCTCATGCCCCGTTGATCTCGGTTTTGACTGGGACGGCGAGTTGTACGGCGATCGGTGTGTAAAGGTCGACGTCCTGGCTGGCTGTGCGCAGGGAGACGATGAGGCTGTAGCGCAGGGGAAGATCTGCACGGTCGGCACGCTTGTTGTTCTTCCACCAGCCACCCACTGGGTGGACGGCGATAAGGCTGCAGTCAGCGAGTTCCGCTCCGTACCCTTCCCAGATGTCGTGGTGGAGTGAGCCGAGGTTGCGCTGGTTGCCCCCGACGAGCCAGCGCTCTGATCCACTGCGTGGGCGGGCACCTGCTTCTTCGTCCTGTGCTGCGCGGTTGACTCGGGCGACGAAGGCATCGAGGGGTTCGAGGGGTGCGTTCAGATCGAATCGTAGGCTGTGCGAGGCGTAGGCGTAGCGGCGACGCCAGCCCCGCCGGGATGCGGTCGGCTCAATGAAATATGACAGGGTGACCCGTAGTTGCACCGCTGCGTCGGCGAGCCCACGGAGCGTCTCGGACGGCCAGGGTAGTTGATGGAGGCGGAACCGTCGGGCGGTATGGTCCGGGCCGTCGAACGGAACAAACTGTCAAGCCCCGGGTTTGATGGAGAGTTGGTTAGCTGGTTTCCAGGGGTGCGGTGACCGGCTGGGTCATCGCGTGTAGTGCCTCGTGCTCGGCGGGCGGGACGTGCCCGAGCTCGCCGTGTAGGCGCCGGTTGTTGTACCAGTCGATGTACTCGACGGTGGCCATCTCCAGGTCGTCGAGTCCACGCCACGGGCCTTTGTTGCGGACGAGTTCGGCCTTGTACAGGGAGTTGAACGCCTCGGCCATGGCGTTGTCGTAGGAGTCGCCCTTGGAGCCGACCGAGGCGACGGCGCCGGCCTCGGCCAGCCGCTGGGTGTAGCGGATCGCTCGATACTGGACTCCCCGGTCGGAGTGGTGGACCAGTCCGCCCAGGTCAGCGCCTTGATTCTCGCGGCGCCAGATCGCCATCTTCAACGCGTCGAGGGCCAGACCGGTGTAGAGACTCGTGGACACCTGCCAGCCGACGATCATGCGGGAGTGCACGTCGAGGACGAACGCGGCGTACACCCAGCCCACGCTGGTGCGCACGTAGGTCAGGTCCGCGACCCACAGCTGGTTCGGCCCGGCTGCGGTGAAGTCCCGTCTGACCAGGTCAGCAGGGCGGCTGGTCTCGGCTGCCGGGCGGGTCGTGCGTGGCGACTTGTCGCGCAGCAGCCCACGCAGCCCGGACTCACGCATCAGCCGCTCGACCGTGCACCGGGCCACCCGCACCCCTTGGCGGTGCAGCTCGTGCCAGATCTTGCGGGCGCCGTAGACGCCGTAGTTGGCCGTGTGGACCTGCTCGATCATCGCGGTCAGCTCCTCGTCGCGCCGACAGCGGGCGCTGGCGGGGCGGGTCTTGGCGGCGTAGTAGGTCGACGGTGCGATCTGCGCCGGCGTGTCTTCGAGCGCCCGCAGGACCGGCTGGACACCGTGTTCGGCCTTCTGGGAGTCGACGAAGTCGACCTTCATCGCGACGGACGGTCCAGCTCCGCCGCGAAGAAACTCGCCGCGGACTTCAGGATCTGGTTCGCCCGCCGCAGCTCACGCACTTCCCGTTCCAGGGCGGCGATGCGTTCGGCGTCGCCGCTGGTGGTCCCCGGCCGCTGCCCGGCGTCGGTCTCGGCCTGCTTCACCCACGTGCGCAACGCCTCCGGATGAACCCCGAGCTGACCGGCGATCCGCCGGATCGCCCCGACCGCGGACGCCGGATCCCGGCGGGCCTCGACCGCCAACCGGGTAGCACGCTCACGCAGCTCATCGCTGTACTTCTTCGGTGCCGGCATCGCTAGTGTTCCTCCCAGGTTTCGATGTCTCCATCAAACCCGGTGCGGAACAGTGTCTCGATCCCAAACACCGAGGTGCTGAAAGCGATCGTAGAGTTCGTCCGAGGGCGCGGCGATGACCGCGTCGAGTTGTGAACAAGCGATGATGGCCGCAGGCTGTTGGGTGGTGTTCCCGCCCTCGCTCATGTACCACAGCAGCCGAGCGGGTGCCTGCGGCCGGGTGCCGCCGGGACTTCGGTAGTAAATGTGTTCCCTACTGATACCCAAGGCGTCGCGGCGGGGGAAGATGCTGGCGGGGACACCGAGCAGCTGGGTCGAGAATGGCTGCTGGATGGGTATCAGGTAGGTCGGTAGCTCGCTGTCGACGATCTTAATCGGCCACCAGATCCGTTCGAGTTCGGCGGCGGCGACTGCGGGCATACCCGATCTTAACGGCACGGGCTCGGGTATTCCGGCCACCCTGGCGGCCGAGATCGCGACCTGCTCGACCTCGGTTGCAGGACCGACGGCGGCGATGGCGTAGCCGTAGAGGACGCCGTCGGCTTCCATGAAGCCGTCACCAACAGCGGCAAGGCGTGCCTGGGGTGACAGGTGCGGATCGGAGATCTGGATCATCGGAAGCCTAGCGTCGCGCGCCGACTGGCGTAGTCGGAACAGCAGTTGCCGCGCGAGGGTATCGGCCAGTGGCTGGTTCGCCACGCGAAGCAGCGGCACCCGTAAGACGCCTGATGTGCTACAGAGGTTGAAAGGCTGACGTCGTTCGACGTGCCCGCGTGATCTGCGTCGATGGTTTGGGTAGGTCGGGGTGATGAGGTATCCGGCTGGTGGTGGCATGAACGCGGCAGCCCGGGTCCGGCGTGAGAAGGTCCGGATCCTGGCCGCGACCATGTTCGAAGAGTCCAAACCGACTGCTCAGATCGCTTCTGAGCTGCGGGTTTCCGAGAAGTCCGTCCGTGAGTGGCGACGTAGATGGGTAGCCGGCGGAACGAACGCCCTGGCGTCGACCGGGCCGGGTGGCTCGGACTGCAAGCTCTCCGCTGACCAGCGGAAGGAACTCGCGGAGATGCTCGATGAAGGTCCTCTTGCCCACGGCTGGGAGGACGCCCGCTGGACCCTGGCCCGTGTCGCCGAGGTCATCGAACGCCGTTTCGCGGTCAACTACACGCTGCGTGGGGTGTCCTATCTGCTGCACCGCCTGGGCTACAGCCAGCAGGTCCCGACCCGGCGGGCGGTCGAGCGTGACCCCGAGGCGATCGCGAGTTGGCACCGCGGGCGGTGGCCGTCGGTAAGAGGTTAGCGGCGGCGCGGGACGCCTGGATCTGCTTCCAGGACGAGGCAGGTCAGGTCCTGCGGCCGCCGGTGAGCAAGACCTGGGCCCGGCGCGGACACACGCCCTTGGTCGAGGTCTCGGGCAAGGGCTCCGCCCGGGTCTCGATCGCCGGCCTGGTCTGCCTCAAGCCCGGACAACGAGGCCGGTTGATGTGGCGGACCCGGCTACACCGCGGCCGTGCGGGCGAACGCGGCAGTTTCAGCGAGGACGACTACATCGCCTTCCTCGATCAGGCCCACCAGCGCCTGCGAACGCCGATCGTGCTGATCTGGGACAACCTCAACGTGCACGTCAGCCGCCGCATGCACGCTCTGATCGCCGCCCGCTCGTGGCTGACCGTGATCCGCCTGCCGTCCTACGCCCCCGACCTCAATCCCACCGAGGGCGTCTGGCGGTGGATGAAACGCGGCCTCACCAACATCGCCGCCCACGGCGTCGACCACCTCGCCGACCTGGTCAGACAACGGCTACGCGCCTGCCAGCAACAGACCGACCTCCTCGCCGGCTTCTTCGCCAACACCGGCATGACCCTCGACCCCGAACTACCGTGACGACCCGAACTTCAGCCTTTCAACCTCTGTAGTGGTGGCGTAGGCCGCGACGAGTTCACCAGTGGGCTGGTAGACGCCCAGCCGCTGCGCGCCGCTCAAAGCGAGCCTGTTCAGGGTGTTCTGCAGGTCGCGGGGCCGTTCCTTCGAGATGTGGTTACGCAAGGGTTCGACGGTCTTGTTCTCGCCGCTGCGCAGGCGCCGTTCGACGTAGCCGGTATCGAGGAGGCTGGCGGGCCGGTACGACTCGGCGTGTGCCAGTTCGTCGATGTGGATGACGACGTCGGCGGGTCGCATGATCCGCAGGCCATACCGCTCAGCGACCCCGCCATAGATTCGGGTCAGCTCCTGATCGTTCGTGACGAGGACGTTCAGGTCGGCGGCGATTGCCTCAGCGACGTGCTGGAGGTCAAGCAGGTCCTGGGTGTCCTTCGGGTTCCCGGGATCGAGGAGACGCGTGTGCTGCCGCAGCTCATCGACGATCCGGGTGCGTGCTGCAGGGTCGGAACGTACCGCAGGGAACGATTGCGCCCGGTCGGTGCACCGTGTGCGCAGATCACTGTCCATGCGGTCGATCTCGGTGTTCAAGGCTGCGGTGCGGACGATTTCCAGTAGTCCTACCAGGTGAGGTGCGAGCAGCGCGGAGGACTCGTCGGCGTTGGTGCGGTTGGCCTCGGCAAGGTCGCGCAGGATGTTCATGTCGATCGCCGCGCGTACCAGGACGGTATCGGTGTCTGCCGAGAGCAGGTTGGGGTGGTCGTGGTCGCGCCACCAGTCAATCAGCGGCTCCCCGGTGCTGCCACGGCCCGGGCGTTCACCACGCTGCGCAAAGCCGAGGCGAATCCACATCTCACCAAGCCGGTAGTCGCGTCGGCAGCGTGCGGCGATCCCGAGATGGTCTCGGTGGTGCTCGCTGATGTGCTCGACGAGAAGCCGGGCGATGCCCTTGCCCTGCCAGGCGGGGTCGACACAGAGGTGACTGAGCCGGACACGGCGGCGTGCCAGCGCGTACAGGGCATAGCCGACCGGAGTATCTCCAGCGTAGGCCAGCAGCAAGGTGCCCTTGGCCGCCGCATCACGGTACGCAGAGAACGGCATATGACCGAGGGTTGAGCGCGCCGCGTTCCCGAGTTGAATAGCCGCTTCAATGGCCTCGCGGTCCTGCAAGCTCGGCGTCACCAGTCCGATCGATACCGCCGTCTCGGCAACCCCCTCCACCGACATGTACGCAATGTGCACGATCTACTATGTTCTGTGAAGGCCCTGCTCATTGTGTCCGGCAACTGGCTCGTGATCTTCAACGATCTGACTCGGTTCTAGTCATCCGTTTGGGCCGGGCGACCGGGTGAGGTCGAAACATTGTCGGCAGCCGCAGTCGACGAGCGAGGACGACGGCGATCTGGTGGCCTACCTCAGCACTCCCTCGCTTGAAGGCGACTTGCTGACCGTGAAAACCGCCGAGGGTGCTCCTTGCTACCTACGTTACACCGCCGAGCACGAGTGGGTGGCGCACGAGTTGTTGGCGGCCCTCCCGTTGGCACGCCACGACGCTCACCTCGTGGCCTGTGCCCTCGCCGGAAAGCGGACCTCGCTCTCCGAACCGGCCTTCTGGGGCTCCTATTGGGTGGTAACGCAATATCTCGGTCATTGCACCCGCCTCGAAGTCTGGCCGCTCTTAATCCGCGGGTTCGGGGTTCGGGTCCCTGGCGGCGCACCAGCGATATTCAGTGGACATAGCCGATCGGCTATGTCCACTGAATATCATGAGCGGTTTCGGACTGGCGTACGTCCGAGACACCGACCCCGCGTACGCCGACGAGGACTAACTGTGCCGTTGGGGCGCTGGGTGTGCCCGAAGCCCGCCTTGTATGGGGCAGGTGCCGACGGTGGTACTTCTGAGCGCGATTCGCATCCGGATGACGTCGCAGTTGTGACGCTATGCTGGACGCCGTGTCTTACTCAGCCACCGTACTTCGAGTCATGATCGCATCGCCGTCGGACGTTCCGGACGCCAGAGACGCGGTGGAGAAAGCGATCTACAGCTGGAATGATGCCAACGCCCGACAGAAGAGTGTAATCCTTCAGCCCTGGCGGTGGGAGACCTCTGCGGTTCCGTTCCTGGGCGGACACCCTCAAGCGCTCATCAATGCCCAGGGCGTGGATGACTCGGACATCGTGTTTGCACTGTTCGGTGGGCGGCTCGGCTCACCTACGCTGGATGCGGTGTCCGGAACGGCTGAGGAGATCGATAGGGCCGTGAAGAACGGCAAGCCGGTTCACCTCTACTTCTCGACGGCGCCACTGCCTCACAGCATCGACACCGCGCAACTGGAAGCGCTGCGCGGGTTTAAGGCGGACATGCAGGCAAAGGGTCTGCTCGGCGAATTCAGCAACCCGGACCAGCTGAATCATGAAGTGTGGAAGGCGATCGAGCACGACATCACGACGCTGGACCTCGCTCCGAATGCTGCCGTCATCACAAATCCCTCCGGGGTTGACTTCCTGGTTCAGCCACATCAGGCACGTGAGGTTTCCGGCACCACCTCGAAGGGTGCGCCGCGCTATACCACCAAACACTGGATCGACGTGACCAACACCGGTGACCGTGATGCCGACGCAGTGACTTGCGAAGCGATACCTGGCGCTGGCCAGCTCATGGTGCTGGGGGGCTCAAAGAGCCCAACCGTTATCCATAAGGGACAGAGTCGTCGGCTTTCGGTGATGTATGCCGCCAGCGGTTCCGATGGCGCGGTTCTTCGGATTCGCTGGTCCGAGGACGGCACCGCCAAGGAGCGGGACTTCCACGTTGGTTAGTAGCCGGTATGCCCTTCGGCAACGAAGTGGTGGGGCGTGCCCAGTTGCCAGACCGACCAGAAGATCGCGGTCACTACCTGCGGCGGGGTGTTGACCGGCAGGGTGAACCCGTCCGGCAGCGCGGCGAGGGCGACGGCGTTAGCGTCGGAGCCGGCTGGGTGAGCCGTTCCCTCAGCCGCGCGGGGGCCGAGGGGCCGTCGGCGAACGGTTGTTCCCCATCAACGCCACCGTCTTCCGCAAGGTTGCAGGCTGCCCTAGGAGTGCGGGGAGTGCTCGGGCTTGCCGGCTGCTGGTGCTGAACGGCGGCCGGTACCCTGCGCTGGTGATCGTGGATCCGTTGCGGGAGTTCGACGACGGCGTCGCGTACTGGGCCAGCCGGCGGCAGTGGCCGTCCGACCTCCACAACGCGTTCTACAGGGATCAGCACGCGATCACCGACGGCACGTTTTCCCCGGCCTGGTGGACGCGGACCAGACGGAGGCTGTATGACTGGCGGGCTACCCGCGGCGCGAGCTACGCGGACCTCGACGTCCGGTTTCAGCAGCACCACGCCGATCTGGTCACGATCTGGCGGACCGTGATCCAGCCGCGGCTGGCCGGCGATATCACGACCGTCACTTGGGAGGGGGTCCAGGTGTTGCTGGACCTCGCCGCTCTGATCAAGCCGACGCGGAACAACTCCGGGGTGTTCTCGTCGAAGCTGTCGCACTTCATTGCGCCGCGCCTGTTCCCCGTCCTCGACGAGACAGCGCTACCCGGCAGGCGGCATGACTACCGCAGCTACTTTAACCTGGTCAAGAACATCTGGTACGACACCAGCCCGGTCGACCAGGAGGCGCTGCGCGAGCGCCTGACCACGCTGGTACAGGTCCGCAGCGGCGGACCGGTGTTCGACGGATTCCCGCTCGTGAACAAGATCGTCGAGTTGCGGCTTATCGGCAGACATCATCCGACCGGCGTAGCGCGTTGACCGTCGCCTGTCGGGCGTCGTCACATTCGATCGTTCCGTTCAACCGCTACGACCCGCGCTCGCGGAACTTCTCCGGGTCAAGGAGCGGGTCGAACCGTTGATGACCGGCGAACGTTCCACATCTGCGGCAGCGCCCTGCCGCTCGACGGAGAAGTCCCCTTCGTTGAGCAGCACCAGGATCGCCCGGCGGACCCTGTCCGGGTCCACATCTAGCATGCCGGCGATCCTGTCGACCGTGGTGGTGATCCGCGTCCACGCCAGACCACCCTCCTTCACAGGAGCTGCTTCAGCACCCGCGGGGACAGACGACCGAACCGGGAGCGCCACCGCAGCGAGTCCTCACGGTGTTTCTCCTCGTCGCTGAGCGGAAGGACCTCCGCCGGCAACGGCGGATCAGCCGCGAGAGTCAATCGCTGGTCGATGCCGGCAATGGTAAGAGCCCGAACCGGATCATCAGACCGATCATGTGGTCTACGGTCCGGGCCGACTCCAACCCGGCCTTGGTGAGCAGCGCGTCGTAGCGAGAGACACGTTCTTCAGGCCCGGCTCGCTCGGCGACGGCAGCCCCAACGGAGATTCTTGTTAACTGGGTCACAATGCAAGCCCGGATTACCCGAAACGGGTGGATTGGCTCCATTGGAGGGTCAGGGGAGACCGAGGGGAGTCCGTACGTCCCGAAACGGTGCGGGAGCCGGTGACACGTGGCGGCATGTCACCGGCTCCTTCACCTGCTCAAACGGTGTCGGCCGGCATCAGTCGGCAGAGCCCGGCATCGAAGATTTCGTACCCTTAATCCGCGGGTTCGGGGTTCGAGTCCCTGGCGGCGCACCAACGATCAAGGCCCTGACCTGGGTTTTAACCTGAGTCCGGGCCCTTCTCATGTCCCGTGCCGTGGTCCGGGTGCTCGACGGTGCTCCGGAGCCGTCGGACCGCCACTGCGGGCGAGGGACTTTCCGCCCCTGTTGTGGACAGGAACGGTGCGTGGGCGTCGATGATCGGGCGCAGCCATCCACCGGACCCTGCGGTGACCGCCGTCGCAGGCATCGCGCCATCGGGCCTGCGGGACGCTCGCGGCCTGGTCGGCGGGGACGGTCCGATGCGCTGCTACCCCCGTTGACCAGCGGCTATCCCGCATTGCAATGATGTACTTGAATGCCCTGAAACTTTGTGGCAATCTCGGGTTCATCGACGTGTAGCGTTCCCCCGCCTCCCGTACCGCTTGCTGGGCATCCGCCTGGCCCTTGATGTTAGCGCTAACACGCCGTACCTGGTTCGTCTCCGAAGGGCTGACGCAGATGAAAGACCTCGTACGTTCGAGCGGTTCTCCGCAGCGATCACGGCGGACCAAGACGGTGCTGTCGACGCTGGCGACCGGGTTGCTGACCGCCGGCATGGTGCTGGTGCCCGTCGGCGCTGCCCACGCGGCCACCACCTTGGGTGCCTCGGCGGCAGAGAAGGGCCGCTACTTCGGCGCCGCGGTCGGTACGTACAAGTTCTCCGACAACACGTACATGTCCGTGTTGAACCGTGAGTTCAACAGCCTGGTCGCCGAGAACGAGATGAAGTGGGACGCGACCGAGCCGCAGCGGGGCGGGTTCAACTACGGGGCCGGCGACCGCATCGTCAGCCACGCCCGATCGCAGGGCATGACGGTGCGCGGGCACACCCTGTTGTGGCACGCCCAGCAGCCCGGCTGGGCGCAGAACCTCTCCGGCAGTGACCTGCGCAACGCCGCCATCAACCATGTCACCCAGGTGGCCACCCACTTCCGGGGGCAGATCCACTCCTGGGACGTGGTGAACGAGGCGTTCGCCGACGGCGGCAGCGGCGGCCGGCGTGACTCGAACCTGCAGCGCACCGGCAACGACTGGATCGAGGCGGCGTTCCGGGCCGCCGACGCCGCCGACCCGAACGCCAAGCTCTGCTACAACGACTACAACACCGACGGGATCAACGCGAAGTCGACGGGTGTCTACAACATGGTCCGGGACTTCAAGGCCCGGGGCGTACCGATCGACTGCGTCGGGTTCCAGTCGCACCTGGGCACCTCGATCCCCGGCGACTACCAGGCCAACCTGCAACGCTTCGCCGACCTCGGGGTCGACGTGCAGATCACCGAGCTGGACGTCACCCAGGGAGGCAATCAGGCCAACATCTACGCCACCGTCACCCGGGCCTGCCTGGCGGTCTCCCGCTGCACCGGCATCACCGTCTGGGGGGTGCGGGACTGCGACTCCTGGCGCGGCAGCGACAATGCCCTGCTGTTCGACTGCGCCGGCAACAAGAAGGCCGCGTACACGGCGGTCCTCGACGCCCTCAACGGCGGCACGAACCCCCCGAATCCGACTGGCAACAGGCTGCGCAACGAGGCGTCCGGCCGGTGCCTGGACGTCAACGGTGCCAGCTCGGCCAACGGCACCCAGATGCTCATCTGGGACTGCCACAGTGGGGCCAACCAGCAGTTCACCCAGAACGGGCGGGCGCTGCAGGTGATGGGCAAGTGCCTGGACGTGCCGAACAATGCCGCCGCCGGTACCCGGGCGCAGATCTGGGACTGCACCGGCGCCGCGAACCAGCAGTGGGTCTTCAACAGCAACGGCACGATCAGCAACGCTCAGACCGGACTGTGCCTGGACGTCAACGGCAACAACACCGCCAACGGCACCGGGGTGATCGTGTGGAGCTGCCACGGCAACGCCAACCAACGCTGGGCGAGGGCCTGAGATGGCGGAGGACACGCCAGCCGACCGGGCCGAGCCGGACCGGTCCCGCTCGGCCCCATCTCGCTGGGCACGGTCCCGCTCGGGGCGGTACCTGGCGCGGGTACTCGGCTGCGCCCTGGTCGCGCTCGGCGCGATGCCGGTCACCGTGTTCGGTGTCTCGCCGGCAGCCGCGGACACCACCGGGTTCCGCGGTGTCAACTGGGCCCGGCTGGGCGACAATTTCCATGCCGGACCGCTGGTCCTGTACGGCTTGGGCAGCTCCGACAGCTATGCGACGGTGCTGGCCAAGGCCAATGCGATCTACACCGGTTTCCAGGACAACCTGGGCGCCAACACGGTCCGGCTGCCGATCAACACCTACACGGTCGGTACGAACTGGTGGAGCGCGTACACCGGCGCGATCGACGCGGCCACCGCGAAGGGGTTCAAGGTCGTCCTGTCGTACTGGGACGACGGCGTGGCCGCCAGCGGCGGCCGGATCGTCAACATGACCGCCTTCAACAACATGTGGAACACCGTTGTCGCCCGGTACGGCGGCAACGACCTGGTCTACTTCGAGCCGATGAACGAGCCTGCCGGGCACAGCGCCGCGGACTGGGCCAACGTGGTCAACAGCTGGCTCAACGCCCGTCCGTCGATCCCGCGCGACCGCGTCTTCGTCAGCGGCGCCGGCCTTAACACCGACATCAAGTCGATGTGCGCCGACCGCCGCCTCGACGGGACACTCCTGTCGCTGCACCACTACACCTTCTTCAGCGGTGCCAAGAACTACGACCAGTGGGTGGCGTTCCTGCGGGACGCGATCGGCTCCTGCGCCGAGCGGACCGTCATGGACGAGTTCGGCGCGCCGATGGACACCGGGCTGAACTATCACGACGCCGCCAGCGCCGACAACTTCGTGCGCTACTTCCGGGCCACCACCACGGTGCTGCGGGAGCTGCGGATCGGCTCGATCTACTGGCCGGGCCTGGGTGGCAAGGTCACCGCCGGCCAGAGCGACGACTGGTACGCCATGCAGAAGCTGCACGGCACCGGCAGCAATCTCACCCTGAGTACCCCCAACGCCAGCGGTCGTGACCGGCTCAGGTACGCCTGGGGCCTCGGCGACGGCGGTGTGCCGGAACCGGCAGCCAACCTGCTACGCAACGTGGGCACCGGGCAGTGCCTGGACATTCCCGGCGCCACCACTGCGAACATCCAGGTGCAGGTGTACCCGTGCGGCAACACCGCCGCCCAGCGATGGACCGTAACGGCCGGCGGACAGCTCACCGCGCTGGGGGGCCAGCGATGCCTGGACGCGTACAACCGGGGGACTACGAACGGCACCGTCGTCGGCACGTACGCGTGTAACGGCGGCGATAACCAGCGGTGGACGGTCAACGGCGACGGCACGATCCGCGGCGTCCACTCCGGCCTCTGCCTGGACGTGAACACCAGCACGTCCAAGGTTCAGCTCTGGGCCTGCTGGGGCGGCGACAACCAGAAGTGGCAGGTGCAGAATCCCTGAGCCGGCTCCGCTTGCCGCGGCGGGGATGCCGACCGACGGCATCCCCGCCGCCGCATGATCCGCGGATCGCCGGCCGTCCAGCGGTAGAACCCGGAGCGACACGGCCAGGACCCGGCACCGCCGCTTGACGCCGAACCTGGCGCGGTGGGTGGAGATGAACCGGGAGCGGGTGGACACCGATCCATCTCCTTGGCGAAAGAGGGCTGCCTTGCGCAGGATCTCCTTCTCCAGCCGCAACTCAGCCACCTCGCGCCGCAGCCGGGCGATCTCGGCGTCCTTGTCCGCCACCGACAGCCCTCCTCGGAGACCCGCATTCGTCCCGGTCGATGACCTGTTCGGTCGGCATGCTTGTTACCGGCGGTAGTTGCCCGGGGAGCCCGGCCGGGCCTTGGTCCGGTCCGGCTCCCCGGGGGTGGTCAGTTCCGCAGGCTCCATTGCTGGTTCATGCCACCGTTGCACGACCAGAGAATGATCTTTGTGCCGTTGGCGGTGGCGGCACCGTTGGCGTCGAGGCAGAGTCCGGACTGGACGTTCGTGACGGTGCCGTTGGCGTTGAGGTTCCACTGCTGGTTCAGTCCGCCGTGGCAGTCCCAGATGATGACCGTGGTGCCGTTGGTCGTGCCGGCGTTGTTCGCGTCCAGGCACTTGGTTCCGTACACGGTCAGTTGCTTGCTGGCGGTGTAGGTCCACTGCTGGTTCGTGCCACCGGAGCAGTCCCAGAGCTGGACCTGGGTGCCGTTGGTGGTGGTGGAGTTCGGCACGTCGACGCAGCGGCCCGACTGTCCACCCACGAGCCGTCCGCCCTGCGGACCACTGCCGGTGCCCTGCTGCCGGACGATCGAACTCGACTCGGCGGACCGGTTGCCCTGCGCGTCGAGGACGTAGAGCCGGTACTCACCCTGCGCCGTTGGCACGGCTATCGAGGTGGCGTTGCCCGCCGCCCGGGTCATTGTCGGGCCGGCGGCAAAGCCGGTCGTGCCAGCGGGGGCCAGCCAGACCGTCCGGGTCGCGTCGCCGGTGCTGCGGATCGGGATCGACGAGGTCGGGCTGGTGACGAACGTGCTGGCCGGCAGGACGTAGTTCGGCAGGGAGAGGTTGGCCGCCGGGATGATGTCCCGGAACGCGTCCTCCGGGCCGGAGTTGGCGGCGATGCTGTACGCCGGCGCCGGCCAGACATAGTCGGTGGAGACGAGGATGTCGTGGATCGTACTGTTTGGCAGGTTCTTGTTCGAGACCTTGTTGATCGGACCGTAGATCTGCGTGATGCTCAGGTCGTGCTTGCGTCCGAAGTCGTCGGAGTTGATGAGCCACGTGATGTTCTTGTCCACGCTCAGCACGTTGTCGCGGAAGGTCATGAACGCCGAACCCTCGTCCGGGTGAAGCCCGTACTTGTGGCCGGCGGGAACGCCCTGCAGATAGTTGTTGGTGATCGTCGTCCCCGGCTGGCTGCCCAGGGTGTAGATGGGGGCGGTGTCGCTGAGCCGCTGCACCGTGTCGATGATGTGGTTGTAGCTGATGTTGTTGTTTCTCGCCGTCGTGGTCGGCCGGTTGGGTGCGATCGAGCCCGATGACCCGTCGAAGTTCCACCAGCCCCAGCCGAGCGTGATGCCCGACCAGGGGGCCTTCTCGATCCGGTTGCGCTGGATCGCGACGGTGTCGACGAAGTACGCCGTGATCGGGCTGTGCCCGTTGAACAGGACGGCGCTGTCGTAGAGGTAGTTGTTCCTGATGTCGATGTTCTTCGGTAGTCCTTCGGCCTGCGGGGAGTATTTCTCACGATTGGTCGACGTGTGGTCGCCGATGTAGACGTGCTGCGGGTGGCCCACCGAGATGGCCGAACCGGCGATGTCGTTGGTGTGGTTGCCGATCAGCTGCGAGTTCTGCACGTCGTTGACCAGGCTGATCCCGTCGGCGCCGGTGTGCTGGATCCGGTTGCGCTGCAGGAGGATGCCGTCGGCGTTCTGGATCTGGATCATGCCCGGAGTGACGTCGACGTTGCGGTAGTAGTAGACGTGGAAATTCCCCTTCGCGTACGCCTGCGCTCCCAGATTGCCCTGCTGCGCCTGCTTGAACGAGGAGCCGGCCACGTTGAAAAGGTTCCAGTCGGAGTGCTGGACCGTGAGGCCGGAGAAGGTGATATCGCGGACGTGGCCGCTCGTCGACGTGCCGGCGATTCGCAGCAGCGTGGTCACGTTGTTCGGCGCGAAGACCGTCGCGGTCGACATGTTCTCGGAACTGGCTCTGTAGTAGTACAGGGTCCGGCTGCTCTTGTCGAAGAAGAACTCGCCCGGCGCGTCCAGGAACTCGTAGGCGTTCATGACCTTGTGGCTGCCGTTGACCTGGGCGTTGCCGTTGAACGCACCCTGGGCGATGGCCGCGCCCGGCTGCTGGAACAGCGCGACCCGGCTTCCGCCGTCGGTGGTCACCTGGCGGACCCCCACGATCGCCGTGGTCCAGGTCGTCGCCGTCTCGATCTCGATGTCGTCCTGGTTGCGGGCGATGGCAGGAAAGTCGGCCGAGTTGTACCGGGCACCGTCGCACTGCGACCCCGACTCCCAGGCCCATGCGGCCTGCCCGGCGGTGATGTTGTACGTCCCGTGGCAGCCCGCCGAGTTGATGGTCTTCGAGGCCATGAACGCCCGCTTGTCGTTGACGTAGAGCGTCCGCAGTTTGTTGGTCCGGTCGAGCGGAGCCTTCCAGATGTTGCCGCTGTGCTGGCTCCATCCGGTCACCTGGACCCCGCCGTCGAGGATCGGCGTCTCGCCGGGGTAGGCGGCGTAGATGACCCGGTGGCCGTTCGTGCCGGAGTCACCGGGCCCGAACTCGATCGTGCTGCTCACCGGATAGCGCCCGCCGCGCAGGTACACCTGGATGTCGCCGGACATACTCGCGTTCACCGTACGGACGACATCCCGCGCGCGTTGCACGGTTCTGAATGGTGCCTGGATCGTTCCAGGATTGGCGTCGTTGCCATCCGGAGCGACATAGTAGGTCTCCTGAGCGGCGGCCGAAGCCGGTAGCTGAGGTGCGAGCGCGGCTGGCAGCATGGCGGCGACGAGCACCGCAACTGCCGGCAACGACCTCCGAGCGGCGGAAAAGGCTGACTTCACGTACTGCTCCTTTCACTCGTCGCCAACAGAGAGGCGACGCGAGGCTCTGCGCCTGCCGGGCGGTCAGCTGCGGGTACTCCACTGCTGGTTGGCGCCGCCGTGGCAGGTCCACAGGTGAAGTTGCGTCCCGTTGGCCGTCCCGTTGCCGACCGCGTCGAGGCAGAGTCCGGATTGGGCGGCCGTGATGGTTCCGTTGCTGTTCAGGCTCCACTGCTGGTTGGCGCCGCCGTGGCAGTCCCAGATGATCACGGCTGTGCCGTTGCTGCTGCCCGATCCGCTGGCGTCCAGGCACTTGTTGCCGTAGACGGTCAGTGTGCGGTTGGCGGTGTGCGTCCAGCGCTGGTTGGTGCCGCCGTGACAGTCCCACAGCTGCACCCGGGTTCCGTTGCCGGTGCTGGAGTTCGGCACGTCGATGCAACGGTTCGACTGGGCACCGGTGACCAGCACATTCTGCTGGCCGGGCGGCGGCGTGCTGGTGGGCGGCGGGGTGCTGGATGGTGGCGGCGTGCTGGTGGGCGGCGGGGTGGACCCGAACCGGGTGAAGAACCGCCACACCTCGGGCTTGACCCAGCTTCGCGCCCCGCTCTCACAGCCGGCGCATCCATCCACCGGACCCTGCTGGTGACCGCCGTCGAACGGGGCCCAGACCACCGGGTAGCCGGCCCGGCACGAGTACGTCGTGATGATGTGGGTCAGGCTGCCCGGTGCGGGCTCGGGGGCGTTCTGCGCGGCGCAACCGTTGTTCCGGACCCACCTGTCGCGTAGCGACCGGCCGCTCTGGATGTTGTCGTTGATTCCGTGAATCCCCAGGTACGCCACGGGCTGAGTGCCGCCGCTGCAGCCACTGATCTCCCCGGGGGCGGCGATGGCCGCGACAGCACGGAACACGGTCGGGCGGGAGCACGCCAGCGAGTAGCTCATCGCACCGCCGTAGCTGAACCCGACCGAGAAGCGCTGTGTCGTGTCGACGCAGAGCGCGTTCTCGATCACTCGGATCATGTCGTCGGTGAAGGTGACATCCTCACCGTTGGAATTGGCCCAGCCGTTGCTGATGCCCTGTGGTGCTACGAAGATCGTGGTGTTGTTGGACTGCGACAGCATGCCGTAGTAGGCCCAGGCGTAGCCGTCGGTCCCGCCCGAGGCGACGTCGTTGGCGGTGCCGCCCCACCAGTGGAACCCGAACGCCAGCCGGTGCGGGTAGGTGTTGTCGTAGCTGTCGGGGAGCCGGAGGATGAAGCTGCGGTTCTTGCCGCCGCTGGAGATGGTGTGGGTGCCACTGTTCAGTCCCGGGGCCTTACCGCAGCCGGCGGTGGTCGCCGCGGTCGCCGGCGTCACGGTCGTGGTGACGTAGGCCCCGGCGGCGACCACGACCATGGCAGCCAGGACCGTCCCTATCTGGCGGGCCGAGAGTTTGCGCTGTACCACAGGTCGGTCTCCTCCTCCGGAAGCCAACCCTCCCGGGTTGGACGCACGCCAACATCTATATTGATGGACATAGTCGTATGACGTAAGACGTCAGTCAAGCCTCGTCACCGAGCCATGCCCGGTTCGAGGCCCTGGGCGTCCATGGGCGGTGGGCACGGTCGACGGCGATGGTTCGGCCCGGTTCGGTGTCTGTCGAGCTCGGGCCGACAGCCATCTGCCGGACCTGGCTCTGCGTGTTCCGCCACCGGGGCGTCGAAGGTTCGGCCATCGTACGTTCGATCATCGAAGGTTCGATCATCGTCGGAGAAGCGTTCGGAGGCGCGATGCGGGGTCGGATCCGGCGATGGTCCGGCCCTGGCCGACCGGCATTTCCACTGACGGAGCGTCCGGATGACCCCGAGTTGAGCGAAGAGGGTGTGCAACTGTCTCCGCGCAGATGGGAATTGCACGTGAATCGCTCGGCTGCCGGTGAAGTGAGGGGCCCGGGTAAGACAGGTAATGGTCTGGCCTCGGCCCTGACCAGGATCCGGCTGCCGCGTACGCGATCCTCGACGCTGCCCGCGTCCCGTCCGATTCGGGTGTGCGACCCAAAGGCAACACTCCGCCGGCAGGGACCGCCAGCACGGGGATGAACATGCGGGGTAGCCCAATGACCCGTTGACCATCGCTCGGCGATGAGCCAGGAAATGCGCAGCCTACCGGCAGCTCGTCAACCGCGTACGGGCTGGGGTCGTTTTCGTCATTCCGGAAGGACCACGTCGGAGGGGTCAACGTGAGTGCGGACGAGCCCGCCTGAATCCACTTTTCCGGATTTTCCAACGTGAATCTTCCGGACGCGTCCCGAAAGGTTCGAGACATTGGGCGCCGGGGGGCTGACCTGGCGGTCGAACACCACCTCGCCGAGGTCGTCGGCGGGTGCCCCGGCGGCCCACCGGCCGTGGCGCGCATCGGCCGCGTGACCAGCTGGCGACCGGGTCTGCTCCCTCGCCGGCGCCGCCCGCCTATCCCTGCTGGACCGCGTATGCCCAGTTCGGACGGTGTGGATCGGTGACTCCCGTCGACGGCGCTCGGTCGTCGACCCTTCGCAGCGCGACCGAGGTCGCCCGGAGGAGCCCGCCGCGGGTCGCGGTGTCCCATCCGGGCACCCGCGAGGCGGGCACGGGAGGGCATGGCCGGGACCTGTCAGATCATGATCGAAATTGCTTGGAGTCGGGAAGCTTACTCCGCCCGGTCGATCGGGCCAGCCCCGTCGCATCCGCGCCGGAATGAATCTTGCTGTTTGGCCTGCTACCGGCGTCTGCACTTCGACGGAAGCGTCACCGTCCCAATGTCGGGAACTCTTGCTGGACAGTCGCAGTGGTGTCGGGTACGTTAAAGATGCAAATTGATCAACGTCTCGGGGGGCGATGCGTCGGTTATCTTTCTGTGTCCTCGGCTGAACGGCTTGACCAGCCCGTTCTCGCTGTATCGACTCCGGACCCGGGGCGATGTCCAGGCCCGCTGTGGTGGCCTGTAGGTGAGCTGCGGGTAGTGGCTGACCAAGTGCTCGTGGGCCACCTGCGCCACTGACGCTACAAGATGTCTCCGTTGTCGGATTGATGTCCAAGCTGAAGCCGAGATGAAGTCAGCTTGTTGTTAGCTTGGCGCGGGTATCGCGCCGTGGATTCGTTCGGGTACTCCTTCGAATCCGAGGATCCGCCTGTGTGTCTTCACAATGCAGCATCCTTGTGAACGTGTGATTAACGGGGTGAAGTGTGTCCATAGTTGTGGTCTACGACCAGGGCGCCGTCTCGCCGACGGAGATCGTCCAAGCCGCCGATCCGGGCTGCCCTCTCGTCGTGGTCGTGGGCCCGTCGGAGCACGCCCAGCGGATCCGTCCACTGTTCCTGGAGGCCGCTGCCGCGGTGTACGACCTGGCGGACGTCGACCTGATCCCTCGGCTGCGCGGGCACGACGTCACCGGCATGGTCACCTTCAGCGAGCCGATGCTTCTGGCCGCCTCCCTCGTCGCCGCCGACCTCGGTTTGCCGTTCCACGACGCCGCGACGGTGCGGCTCCTGACGGACAAGGCCGCCCAGCGGGAGCGGCTGCGCTCGGCCGGCGTCGACTCCACCGCCTCCAGGGTCGTGTCGGACGTCGCCCAGTGGGACGCCGTGGTGCGCGATCTCGGCCTCCCCGTCGTGGTGAAGCCGGTACAGGGTGTGAGTAGCCGGAACACGGTCCTGATCGGAGAGCGGGAGGCCGGCCGTGCGCAGCTCGACCGGCTGCTGCGCGAGGAGGGCCGGGTGGTCGCCGAGGAGTACCTGCGGGGCGTCGAGGTGGACCCCCCGTTCGGTGACTACGTCTCCGTCGAGACGGTCGTGCACCAGGGCGAGCGGTGCCACCTCGCGATCACCGGAAAGCTGCGACTGGCGCCGCCGTTCCGGGAATGTGGCCAGTTCTGGCCGGCCCGGCTCGACCCGGCCACCCGGGAGGCCGTCCTGCTCTCGGCGGACCAGGCCGTCAAGGCACTCGACGTCCGGACGGGGATCCTGCACACCGAGTTCAAGCTGACCCCGGACGGGCCCCGGATCATCGAGGTGAACGGGCGTGCCGGTGGGTACATCCCGGAGCTCGCGAGGCGTGCCGCGGGGATCGATCTGGTCGACATCGCCATGCGGATCTCCCGCGGCGCACGCGTCGAACTCTCGCCGGCGGACCCCGATCGGGTCTACTTCCAGTTCACGACACCCGCGCCGACCGAATCGGGTCGAGTCTGCGCGGTCAGTGGGCGGGAGTCGCTCGACGGAGTGCCCGGAGTGACCGGCTATCACCCGTTCGTCCGGCCCGGGGTCCGGGTCGGCGGCTACCAGACCCACGATCTCGATCTGGTGGTCGGGGACGTGCCAGACCATGCGGCTCTGGCGAGCACCACAGAAATGATCATGGACGGGATCTCATATCAGTTCGACATCGGCGGCCGGCAGATCAGACGCAGTGCCCGTGACCTGATCGACAACCTCTGACGTACGGAGACAAAGAATGATCAAGACGATCGACAACCCTGACGGAGTGCCGAAGCCGCCCCCGGGCCGGTACTCCCACGTCGCCCGGCTGGAGGTCGGCGGCGGCGCCATCCTGATCCTGTCCGGGCAGGTCGCCGTCGACGACGACCTGAACGTCGTGGCCCCCGGCGACATGCGGGGGCAGTCCGAGCGGATCTTCGAGATCATCGGCAGGATCCTCCAGGCACACGGCGCGTCGTTCGCCGACATCGTCAACATCCGGACCTATCTGACCGACCTCGGCGCGTTGACCGAGTACGCCGAGGTGCGGATGAAGTACCTGCCGACCGATCAGCCACCGACCAGCACCACGGTCGAGGTCTCCCGGCTGTTCCTGCCGGAGGCCGTGATCGAGATCGAAGTGATGGCGGTTCTCCAGGGTTCCGCCGCCGGGGAGTGACATGGCTGTCCTGAGTACCTCGGACGAGCGGTTCCGCGCGGCGGTCGCCGAGCTTCACGTGCCCGTGATGGGGACGGAGACGGTGGCCCCGCTCCTCGCCACGCTGGTCAAACTGGTCCGCCCGCGGCGGGTGTTGGAGGTCGGGATGGGCTACACCACGCCCTTCCTGGCCGCGGCGCTCGCCGAGGTCGCCGAGGAGGTACGGGTCGAGTCACCGGCGCTCGCCGCGAAGACCCGGCCCTACCTCCAGGCGGACGCCCCGCTGACGGAGGAGTGGCTGAACACCGCACCCGCCCTACTGGCGCCCGAGTTCTACCACGCGCCGTACGCGCCCCGGCTGGTCGCCGTGGACGACCTGTCGATCCCCGAGTCGTCGTCGGGGCGCGTCCTGGAGGTGCTGCGTGATCTCGGGCTCGACCACCTGGTGACGGTGGTGAACGCGAACCTGCGGGACTGTGCCGACCGGTTCCCCGCCGGCTTCGAACCCATCGACCTCGCCTGGGTCGACGCCTGGGAGTGCCTCTACTTCTTCGACAACTTCTTCGAGCTGATCAATCCGGACGGGGGTCTGATGGTCATGCATTACCTGATGACGTACCCGGAGGGCGAGGGATTCCTGCGGTACCTCGCCGCGCAGCAACGGAGCCGGCCGGGAGAGTTCGAGATCGTCAACCTGCTGGAGCCGCACAAGCTGACCCAGAACAGCATCACCATCGTCCGCCGTACCAGCGGCGTCGTCCCGCGTCGCTATGCCGAGCCGGGCGAGGAGGTGAGCCTGGGCGAGCCGCTGCGGACCCAGGCCGCGGCGCACGCGGCCGCGGCTCCCGACGGGCCCCACCAGTCGACCGCCCATTCCGGCGGCCCCGTCGCGGACCTGCTCGCCGGGGCGGTCACCGCCGAGAAGGGACGGGTCGGATGAGGATCGACGGACCGATCGGCATCGCGCTGCTCGGGCAGGGCCGGATGGGCGTACCGATGGCCTGCCGGCTCGTCGCGGCCGGGCACCAGGTGACGGTCTGGAACCGTACCGCGCGGAAGTGTGCCGTGGCGGCCGAGGCGGGAGCGCGGACCGCGAACACCCCGGCGGAGGCGGTCCGGGGCGCCGATCTGGTCATCACCATGGTCCGGGACGCGGCCGCGGTCTCGTCGGTGCTGTTCGGCACCGACGGGGCCGAGACCGGGATCGCTCCGGGCGGTGTCGTGATCGAGATGTCGACCATCGGACCCGACCCGCTCGCCGAACTGCGCCGCCGGCTTCGACCCGACATCGGTCTGGTGGACGCGCCGGTGGTCGGCAGCGTCGCGCAGGCGACGGCGGGTCAGTTGCAGATCCTGGTGGGCGGCGCGGAAGCCGACGTGTCGCGCTGCGAAGCGGTACTCGCGGTGCTCGGTCCGGTCACCCGGCTCGGGCCGCTCGGGTCCGGCGCCGCGGCGAAGCTGGTCGCGAACGCGGTCAACATCGCGTCTTTCGCTGTCATCGCCGAGGTGTACGCGCTCGGCGACCGGCTCGGGGTTCCGGCGGACACGACGCTGGAACTGCTCTCCAGAAGCGCGGTGGGTCCGTTCGTGGAACGCATCCGGGAGCGCATCGGCAACCAGAGTTTTCCCACGCAGTTCGCCCTCGGCCTGGCCGAGAAGGACCTGGCGCTCGCGCTGTCCGCCGGCGCCGACCCGGCCGGGGTCATCGGCGCGGCGCGGCAGCGTCTCGCGGCGGCGGTGCGGGACGGACTGGGCGAACGAGACATCAGCGCGGTGATTGAGGACGTGCGCTCCCGCAGGACGGGCAGCGGCACCGACGACACGAGGGGGTCCCAGTGAACACCAGCGAACGGACGCAGGAAGATCTGCTGCCGGAGGTCCGCCGGGCCTGGGCGGAGGTGCTCGGCAGCACGTCGGCCGAGAGCGTGCCGCTGGATGTGAACTTTCTCGAGGCGGGCGGCAACTCGCTGCTGCTGGTCATGCTCTGGGAGGAGTTGCAGACCCTGGTCTCCCGGCCGCTGAAGCTGTCCGAGCTGTTCCAGCACGCCACGGTGCGGGCCCAGGCGGCACTGCTGGTCGGTACCCCCGACGCGGCGAAGCCCGCCGAACCGGCGGTGCCCGAGCAGCGGTCCCTGCTGGCCAGCCGCCGGGCCGCCGCGGCGCCGGTCGGAGGCGGTGCCGCGGTATGAACGAGACCGCGATCGCGGTGATCGGCGTCGCCTGCCGGTTTCCGGACGCGTGGACGCCGGAGCAGTTCTGGGCGAACGTCGACAACAGCGTCGTCTCCATGCGCGAGCTCCCGGATGACGTGCTGCGCGCCTCCGGCGTCGACGAGGAGACCCTGCGGGCGGACGACTACGTCCGGGTCGGTACCCAACTGCCGGGTGTGGCGGAGTTCGCGGGGGACTTCTTCGGCTATACACCCCGGGAAAGCGAGCTGATCGACCCGCAGCACCGCGTCTTCCTGGAGGTCTGCTGGGAGGCGCTGGAGCGGGCCGGTCACGGCGGCACGGCAGCCGGACCCACGACGGGTGTGTTCGCGGGCAGCGGGGTGGGGCACTACTCGGCCGCGCTCTTCGCCGCGAAGGCCCGCGAGGGCGGGCTCGCCGCGGCCGTGGCCGACCTGGACCTCACGCTCGGCGGCGAGGCCGACTTCCTGCCCTCGCGTACCGCGTACAAGCTGGGTCTGCGGGGGCCGGCGGTGAGCCTGCAGACGGGCTGTTCCTCGTCGCTGTACGCGCTGCACTACGCGTCGCTGAGCCTGCTGGCCGGCGAGTGCGACATCGCCCTCGCCGGCGGCTCCGCGGTGCAGGAACCGCTGCTGGGCTACCGGCACGTGCCCGGCGGCGCGTTGTCCGAGGACGGCTCGTGCCGTTCCTTCGACCACCGGTCCAGCGGCACGAACCACGGCTCCGGGGTCGGGGTGGTGGTGCTGCGCCGGTTGGCGGACGCGCTGGCCGGCGGCGACGAGATACTGGCCGTCCTGCATGGCAGCGCGGTGGGTAACGACGGCGCTGACAAGATCGGCTACACGGCGCCCAGCCCGGCCGGGATAGCCCGGGTGGTACGCGCGGCGCTGCGCGTCGCCGGGATCGGCGGCGACCGGCTGCGGTACGTGGAGGCGCACGGCACGGCCACCGCCCTGGGCGACCACGTGGAACTGGCGGCGCTGACCGAGGCCGTCGGCGCGCCCGGTGGACCCGTCGGCTACTGCCGGCTCGGCTCGGCCATGTCGAACATCGGGCACACCGGCCCCACCGCCGGGATCGCCGGTGTCATCAAGGCGGTCCACGTCGCCCGGACCGGGGCACTGCCCCCGCACCCCGCCTTCGAGCAGGCACGCGACCCGGGACTGCTGGCGGAGAGCCCGTTCGTCATCTCCACCGAGCCCGGTCGGTGCCCGGACGAGCCCTACGTGCTGGTCAACTCGGTGGGCATGGGTGGTTCCAACGCCGCGGTGGTGCTCGGCCCACCGCCGCCGAGGGCCCGGAGGACGGCCCCGACCGGCCCGGCGGCGGGCGCCGGTAGGCGGGCTCGGCTCGTGCTGTCGGCGCGCAACCGGACCGAGCTCGACGCGCTGTCCCGCCGGCTCGCCGACTTTCTCGACCAGACCGAGGTGCCGATCGACGACGTCAGCTACACCCTGCGGGTGGGGCGTCGACACTTCGACGAGCGCCGGGTGGTGGTCGCCGAACCGGGTCGGCTGGCCGCGGCGCTGCGCCTGCCCCGCCCGCCGGCGGTGCAGACCCGGCGCAGCTCTCCCCGCCGGGCCGCCCTGGTCGTACCGGCGGAGGTGCGCTTCCCGGCCGACGCCCACGAGCGGCTGCGGGCGGCCCTGCCCGCGGACACCGAGCTGTTCCCGAACCTGGCGGCGGTGCCGGCTGACCGGTTCGTCATCCTCGTCGGCGCCGGAGAGGCCGGCCAGGGCCGGTACGTGCTGCGGCTGGACCGGCCCGACGTGCCGGCACCGCAGGACCCGCCGGATCTGCGGGAGGAGCTGGACGCCGCCCTGGTCGAGGCGTGGCTGCACGGCGTCGCGGTCGACTGGACGCCGCTCTGGTCGGGCCGCGAACGCCGGGTCACCCTGCCCACCTACCCGTTCACCCGCCAGCGGTACTGGGCGTTGGACCGGGTCACGGCCGCTGTCGAGCCGAGGCCCGACGCGCCGTCCGGATCTCCGGCGCCGGCCGTCGGGGACGACGTCGAGGAGGCTCTGCTCGACATCTGGCGGGGACTGTTCGGCGTGCGGACGCTCGGTCCCACCGACCAGTTCGGGGCGTTGGGCGGCACGTCGCTGCTGGCGGTACAGCTGACGTTGGAGATCCAGAATCGCTTCGGCTGCGCCGTGAACGTCCACCGCGCGGGCGGCAGCAAGGTCACGGTGAGCCGTCTCGCCGAGCTGGTCCGGGCGCAGCGCGGCGCGGCCGCCACCCCCGACGCCCTCGACGACGCCCTCGACCGGGGCGACGACGATCTCGTCGACGCGGACCTGAAGCTCTCCCTGGGCACCCTGTCGGCACGCCGCTCGCGCGGCAAGGACCTGTTCCTGACCGGTGCGACCGGGTACCTCGGCGCCTTCCTCCTGCACGAGATGCTGGAGCACACCAAGGGCCGGATCTACTGCCTGGTGCGCGCCGAGGACGAGGAGTCCGGCATGCACCGCCTGCGGGCGGCGGCAACGAAGTTCCTGCTGCCCGAGCCGGACCCGGACCGGGTCCACGTGGTGCCCGGGGATCTGCGCGACGTGGGCAAGCTCGGCGAGCGGTACCGGGACGGTGAACTGGAGCAGCGGGTCGGCCACATCGTGCACTGCGCCGCGAAGGTGGTCTTCACCGAGCCGTACCGGACGCTGCGGGAGGAGAACGTCCTGCCGACGGTGGACCTGCTCAGCTGGGCACGCGGCTGCGGGATCCGGGACTTCAGCTACGTCTCGACGGTCGCCGCCACCGGTATGGCCATGGGATCCGGCCGCTACCTGGAGACCCGGGCGCAGCCACTGGACCCGAGGTCGGGCAGCTACGGCACCAGCAAGTGGGTCTGCGAACGGCTGCTCGACCGGGCCGACCAGGACGGCATGCGGGTACGCGTGTTCCGTCCCGGCCTGATCATGTCGTCCACCCGGACCGGCGCCTGCAACGACCGGGATCTCATCTACTTCGCGCTGGTCAGTGGCCTCGCCGTCGGTGCCTACCCGATGGACGACCGGGTGCTGCCGGCCGCGCCGGTGGACCTGGTGGCGAAGGGGATCGTCGAGCTGGCCCTCTCCCCGGGGTCGGTCGGCCGGGCCTACCACCTGATCGCGGAGCGGGCGGTGAGCGTACGCGGGCTCTTCGCGATGCTGGGCGCGGCAGGTCTGCCGACCGAGCCGATTCCGCTGGCCGAATGGCAGCAGCGGGTCCGCGACCTGGCGCTGGCCAAGGGCAACCCGATCCTGTCCGCGGCGGCCCTGCTGGAGCTGGAAGGGCACGACGAGGACGAACTGGGCGTGCAGGCGACCGGTTGGCAACCGTGGCTGCGCCGGCACGGGCTCGATCCGCAGCTGACCGGCGAGACGGTACGCCTCGGCATCGAGTACCTGGCCCGGCGGGATGCCCGGGTCGGCGATCTGGTGGGGCATCTCCTCACCCCCGGCCCGAGCAGCACCTCCGCCGGCAGCAGTTCCGGCCCGAGCAGCCCCGCCGTGAGCAGTTCCGGCCCGAGCATCCCCGACACGCACGAGGAGAGGCGATGAGCAGGCAGACGAGCAGCCGGGTGGCGGTCCTCGGCGCGGGCGTGATGGGTACCGGCATCGCCGCACTGGCCGTCGGCAGCGGTGTTCCCGTGGTGCTTGTGGACATCGACAAGGAGCGCCTGGCCAAGGCGCGGGCGGAGGTCGCGCGGCAGGTGCGGCTGGCGCAGTTCCTGGGCCACCTGTCGGCGACGACCACCGCCGGTGAGCTGGAGACCACCACGGACCTGGCCCGGGTGGCCGGTGCCACCGCCGTGATCGAGGCGGTCACCGAACGGATGGAGGCGAAGGCCGCGGCGTTGGCCGGGGCGAGCGCCGCCGTCGCCCCGGGCACCCTCGTGGTCTCCAACACCTCGGCCGTGCCCATCGACGAGCTGGCGCAGCACGTGACGCGGCCGGCGGACCTCGTCGGCATCCACTTCATGAACCCCCCGTACCTGATCCGCACGGTGGAGCTGATCCGCGGTCCGCGCTCCGGGGACGCGGCGATCCGGGCGGCGGAACAGTTGCTGGCCGAGCTGGGCCAGACCTCGGTGCTGGTCGGCGACGGTCCCGGATTCGTGATCAACCGGATTCTGCAGCGGGCCATCAACGAGGCGGCCCGGGTCGTCGAGGAGGGCATCGCCACTCCCGAGGCGGTCGACGCCGTCTTCACCGGCTGCCTCGGCCATCGGTCCGGTCCGCTGGCCACCGGGGACCTCATCGGCCTGGACAACGTCGTCGACTCGCTCCACGTCCTGTTGGAGCGCACCGGCGACGAGGGCTACCGCCCCTGCGAGCTGTTGCTGACCAAGGTCAAGGCAGGCGAGTTCGGCCGCAAGACCGGCCGAGGGTTCTTCGACTACGAGGGAGCGCAATGAGCACGTCGACCGCACCGATCGAGGCGCACGAGATCAGTAACAACCTCGTCGAGTTCATCGCGCGACAGACCAAGAAGACCGTCACCGCCGAGGTGGACCTCTTCGGCACCGGCCTGGTCTCCTCGCTCTTCGCGATGCAGCTGGTGGCGTACGTCGAGAGTACGTTCGGGGTGGCCGTACAGGGCCCGGACCTGAAGCTGGCCAACTTCCGCAGCGTGGCGGCGATCACCGAACTCGTGCTGCGGTTGCGCGAGGGTAACGGTGGCTGACCGGTACGCCGCGGCGGCCGAACTGGTCGCCGAAGCGGTCGGCTCGGACGCGGACGGATGGGACCTCGCGGGTCGTCTCCCCGACAACGTACTGCGCCGGCTGGCCGCCCACGGCGTGCTCTGCCCGGGTGTTTCCGCGGAGTTCGGCGGGCTCGGGTTCACCGCCGCCGAGCTGGGCGAGTTCACCGCGTACGTGGGCAGCCGGTGCTCGTCCCTGCGCAGCCTGATGACGTCGCAGGGCATGGTGGCGTGGGCGGTGCGCCGGTTCGGGGAGCAGCACCAGCAGGCGACGTACCTGCGCCGGTTGACCTCCGGGACGCTGGCCGCGGTGGCGTTCAGCGAGCCGCGGGCCGGCAGCGACCTGGCGGCGATGACCACCCGCATCACCCTCACCGGTGACCGGGTCGAGGTCTCCGGGAGCAAGGTGTGGGTGACCGGGGCCGCCTACGCCGACCTGCTCCTGGTGTTCGGACAGCACGCGGACGGCGCGGCGGCGGTGCTGGTACCGGCCGACGCGCCCGGCGTGCGGGTGACCCGGGTGGCGGACCCGATGGGGTGCCGGGCGGCCGGGCACGCCGATGTGGAGCTGGACGGGGTCACGCTCGCCGCGGCCGACGGTGTGCTGCTGGCCGCCGGGCTGCCCCTGGACTGGCTGATCACGTCGGTGCTCACCCACGGCCGGCTCTCGGTGGCCTGGGGTTGCGTGGGCATCCTGCGGGCCTGCCTGGCCGCCGCGACCACACACGCGCAGGCCCGGGAGCAGTTCGGCAAACCGTTGGCCGAGCATCAACTGGTCGCCCGCCACCTGGCGGAACTGCTCGTCGCCGAGCAGGCGTCGACCCGGATGTGCGAGCACGCCAGCCGCTGCTGGGACAACGGCTCACCGCAGCAGGTCACTGCCGCCGTGGCCGCGAAGCACTTCGCGGCCACCCAGGCGGCCCGGGGCGCCGCTGCCGCCGTCCAGGTCCTCGCCTCGGCCGGCGCCCGGGACGGGCACGTGGTGGCCAGGGCGTACCGGGACGCGAAGTTGATGGAGATCATCGAGGGCAGCAGCGAGATCAGCCAACTGTTGCTGGCCCGGCACGCGCGGGAGCTGTGGACATGAGCACCGGCAACGGCGGCACCGGCAAGGACAGCAGTGGCAGCGGCGGCACCGGCAACGGCGGCATCGGTATCGGGCGCATCCACTGTGTGTTGCCGGAGGAACAGGTCAAGGTTCTCGAACTGCCCGAGGTCGAGCTGCTCGGCCACGACGAGGCCCGGTTCGTCGCGGAATCCGGGGTCCGCACCGTCGGGGTCCTTCCCGACGCCGAGATCGGCGAGTTGGCCGCCCGGGCCTGTCGGGAACTGCTCGCCGCCGCCCCGAGCCACCCCGACCTGCTGATGATGGTCGCACCCCGCTCGCCCGACGTGCTGCTCGGCTCGGACGTGTGCCGGGTACAGGCGGAGGTGGGTCTGGAGTCCAGCTTCGCGTTCACCGTCGACGGACTGGGGTGCACGGGTTCGAGTGCGGCGTGGGCGCTCGCCCGGGACCTGCTGGTCGCCGATCCGGGTCGGACCAGCGTGCTGATCACCCATGGCAGCCGCCCCACCGGCGTCGACCGGGTCCGTTACCCGGTGACGGTGATCGGCGACGGCGCCTACGCCATGACGATGGTGCGGGGTGGACGCCCCGTGCTGCGTGGCCACCGCATGGAGACCGACGGCAGCTTCCACGACCTGTTCCGGGTGGACTACAAGCAGGCGCCCTGGTACGAGTGGCGGGAGGTGTGCGAGTCGCCGGACCGGTACCGGTTCGAGATGGCGATGCACAGCCGGATGCGGCTCGGCCGGATGGTCGACGAGGTGCTCGCCGAGGCGGGACTCGACCGGAGCCAGGTCGCCGCCGCGGTGATGCAGAACGTCACCGCCTCGGCGTTCGAGTTCTACGAGACGCTGCTGGGGATCCCCATCCATCCGGTCTGCCGTACGCACCTGGCGGATTACGGCCATCTCGGTGCCATGGACGTCGTGCTCAATCTGGACCGGCTCATGACCAGCGGAGACGTGTCGACGGGGGATCACGTGCTGGTCCTCAACAACAGCCCGGTGGCGGCCTGGGCGGTGACCCTGTGGGAGATGTGAGGAGGTGCCCGAGGTGAGTTCCGAAGCGGTCAAGTGCCTGGTGTGGGACCTGGACAACACCCTGTGGCAGGGCGTGCTGCTGGAAGACGGCGAGGTACGGCTCTCCGACGAGATTCGCCGGGTCATCGTCGGGCTCGACGAGCGCGGCATCCTGCAGTCCGTGGCCAGTCGAAACGATCACGACCACGCGTGGGCGATGCTGGAGCGGCTCGGCGTGGCGGAGTACCTGGTCCTGCCGCAGATTGGCTGGGGGCGCAAGTCGGACGCGATCGCCGCGATCGCGGACGAGCTGAACTTCGCGCCGCGCACCATCGCGTTCATCGACGACCAGCCGAGCGAGCGGGCGGAGGTCGCCTACCGGCTGTCCGAGGTGCGGTGCTATCCGGCCGAACAGGCGACCGAGCTGCTCGACCTGCCCGAGTTCACCCCGAGTACGGTCACCGAGGACTCCCGGCGTCGCCGGGTGATGTACCAGGCCGGGTTCGCGCGTGACGCGGCCCGGGCCGAGTTCGGTGGACCGGACGAGGAGTTCCTGCGCACGCTCGACCTGAGGATGTGGATCCGGCGGGCGGACAAGGAGGACCTCGCCCGGGCGGAGGAGCTCACCCTGCGTACCAGTCAGATGAACGCGACCGGCGTGCACTACTCGGATGCGACGCTGCGTACGCTGCTGACCGATCCTCGGCACGAGGTCCTCGTCGTGACGATGAGCGACCGCTTCGGGCCGCACGGCGCGGTCGGCATCGTCCTGCTGGAGAAGTATCCGGCGGTGTGGCACCTGAAGCTTCTGGCGACGTCGTGCCGGGTGGTCGTGTTCGGTGCGGGAACGGTGCTGCTGAACTGGATCTCCGACCGGGCGGCCTCGGCGGGCAGCCATGTGGTCGCCGACTTCCGGTCGACCGACCGCAATCGGATGATGGAGGTGGCCTACCGGTTCGCCGGGTTCGGTGATGATCCGTGCGACTGCCACCTCGACGTGCCGGACGCCACGGACGGGGTGCAGCGGCTGCACCTCCGGCCGGAGCGCAGGTGCCCGCCCAGCACGATGAGGGTGCACGCGGTGGACCTGCTGCGGGCCGGCACGGACCTGGTCCGGTGGGAGCTGCCGGTGTCGGAAGGGGTTCCCACCACCCTTTACGAGTGGTTCGCCCGGACGGTGGAGCGGCAGCCGGACGCGCCCGCGCTCGACCTCGTCGACCCGGTGCTCAGCTATCGGGAGCTGCGCCGGTGCGCGGAGGTGATCGCCAGCCGGATCCTCGCGGCGCGGAACGGCCCGCCGGCCCGGGTGGTGCTGCTGGCCACCCGCAGCCTGGTGGCGTTCGCCGGTTACCTGGCCGCGGCGCGCCTCGGCGCCACCGTGGTGCCGCTGAACCCGGGCCACCCGAGCTACCGCAACCAGGTCATCTGCAAGACGATCGGTGCCGACGCGCTGATCGCCGACGAGAGCGGCGCGGCACAGCTGGACGACCTCGCCGGGACCGTCGGCGCAGTGCTGCGGCTCACCGAGGCCGACGTGCTCGGTGGGCGGCCCGACGCCCTTCCGGAGTACCGCACCGGTCCGGAGGACGTGGCGTACGTGCTCTTCACCTCCGGCTCCACAGGTACGCCGAAGGGGGTCCCGATCACCCACGGCAACGCGTCGCCGTACGTGGCCCGCAACATCGCCCGGTACGAGGTGGGGCCCGGTTGCCGGGTCTCGCACACCTTCGACCTCACCTTCGATCCGTCGGTCTTCGACCTCTTCGTCACCTGGGGCGGCGGGGCGACGCTCGTGCCACCGACCCGGACGGACCTGTTGACGCCGGTGGACTACCTGGCCGACCGGGCCATCACCCACTGGTTCTCGGTGCCGTCGGTGGTCTCGGTCAGCGCGAACCTCGGCAACCTGCCGACGGACCGGCCCACCGTGCTGCGGCAGAGCATCTTCATCGGTGAGCAGTTGACCTACCGGCAGGCCAGGGCGTGGCGGGCGATCGCCCCGCAGGCCCACCTGGACAACGTGTACGGCCCGACCGAGCTGACCGTGGCCTGTACCGAGTACCGGCTGCCGGCCGATCCGGACCGGTGGCCGCGGACGTCCAACGACACCGTGCCGATCGGGCCGGTGTACGAGTTCCTCGACCACGTGATCGTCGACGAGGAGGGCCGGTCCGCGGCAGAGGGCGAACTCTGCGTCCGGGGGGTGCAGCGGTTCGGTGGATACCTGGACCCGGACGACAACCGCGGGCGGTTCCTGGCCGCGCAGGGCGACCGGTTCCTGCCCTCGGACGAGACCGTGCCCGCGCCCGAGCACTACTACCGCACGGGGGACCGGGTGCGGTGGGAGGACGGCGAGCTGGTCCACCTCGGCCGGCTCGACCAGCAGACGAAGATTCGTGGCTACCGGGTGGAGTTGGGCGAGATCGAGGCGGTGCTGACCCGGCATCCGGACGTCACCCAGGCGGCGGCGGTCACGGTACGCGAGGCGGACACCACCGAGCTGGTGGCCTTCTACACCGGCCGCAACCTGCCGTACCCGGAGTTCGCCCGGTGGTTGCGGACCTACCTACCGATCCACCTGGTGCCGCGGCGGCTCTACCACCGCGACAGTTTCCCCCTCAACGTCAACGGCAAGGTCGACCGCAACGCGTTGCGGGAGACCGTTCTGGCCGGCAACGGCTGACGGGAGCGCACGGACCATGTCATTCCTCCGGGACATCATTCCCCCCGCCGGGCTCGTCCGGCTGCTGGCGATCAGCAACCTTGCCAAGACGACGGCGCACGGCATCATCATGACGATCAGCGTGCTGTACTTCACCCGGGTCGTCGGGATCGCGCCGGAGCGGGTGGGCCTCGCGTTGACGGTCGGCGCCGGGGCGGGGATGCTGTCCAGCGTGCCGGCCGGTCGGCTGGCGGACGTGCGGGGGGCGCGCGGCGTGACCGTCACCCTGCTCTTCGTCCTGGGGCTGGTGACCTGCGGGTACGCGTTGGTCACCAACTTCGTCGGCCTGCTGCTGGCCGCGGCGGTGGTACTCGCGATCGAGTCCGGCTCCAACGCCGCCCGGGGCGGGCTGCTGGCCGCCCTCCTGGCGCCCGAGGAGCGGGTGCGGGCCTGGGCCTACATGCGCTCGATGGCCAACATCGGGGTGTCGCTCGGTGCCGTGATCGGCGGGTCGGCGCTGCTGATCGATTCGCGGTCGGCGTACGTGGCCCTGCTGGTGGCGGCCGGTGGGCTGTTCGTGCTCTCCGGCCTCGCCTTCCTGCGGGTGCCCGCGGTACCGGCCACCCCGACCGCCTCGGACGAGGACGGCGGGCCGAAGTGGGTGGTGCTGCGGGACCTGCCGTACGCGGCCGTGTCGCTGGTCAACAGCGTGCTGGTGATGAGTGACGCGCTGCTGATCGTCGCGATGCCGATCTGGATCAGCCAGCACACCTCGGCACCGCCGTTCTTCTTCACCGTCCTGCTGTTGATCAACACCGCGACCGTCATCCTGTTCCAGGTGCGGGCCAGCCGGGGCGCCGAGGACGTCGCCGGCGGGGTCCGGATCTGGCGCCGGGCCTCGCTGGCGTTCGCCCTGTGCTGCGTGATCTTCGCCCTGGCCAAGGGGCAGGGGGTGTGGCTGGCCGCCATCATCCTGATCGCCGGCACCCTGGCCCACGTCCTTGGTGAGATGTGGCACAGCGCCGGAGCCTGGTCGTTGAGCTACGGCCTGGCCCGGGACGGCGCGCAGGGGCAGTACCAGGGCCTGTTCGAGACGTCGACACAGCTCGGTTCCATGGTCGCCCCGCTCGCCATCACCGGCGCGCTCGCCGCGCTCGGGTACGGCGGTTGGCTGGTCTTCGCCGTCGTGTTCCTCGTCGCCGGTTCCGTCGTGCCACCGCTGACCCGGTGGGCGCGGCGCACCCGACCGGTCGCCGCTCCCGGCGGCTCCACCTCGGACCCGGCAACCGGCACGCCCGAGCCCGTTCCTCCCGCGGCGAGCCCTGTCGCCGCGACCGACAGCTGACCGAATCTGCGATCGGGGAGGTCACAGTGGATTTCAGTCTTTTCTACTTCGCCAACAACAGCAACGAGGAGGACAGCGACCGGTACCGGCTCCTGCGCGAGGGCGCCCGGTTCGCCGACGCGTTCGGGTTCGCCGCGATCTGGACCCCGGAACGGCACTTCCACCCGTTCGGCGGCCTCTACCCCAACCCGTCGGTGACCAGCGCCGCGATCGCGGCGGTCACCGAGCGGGTGAAGATCCGGGCGGGCAGCGTCGTCGCGCCGCTGCACCATCCGTTGCGGATCGCCGAGGAGTGGTCGGTGGTCGACAACCTCTCGCACGGGCGGGTGGGCATCTCGTTCGCGTCCGGTTGGCACGCCACCGACTACGCGCTCCGGCCGGAGAACTACGCCGAGCGAAAGCGGTTGCTCGGGGAGTACGTGGCGACCGTGCGGAGACTGTGGCGGGGCGAGGCGGTCTCGGTGGTCGACGGCGTGGGGGAGACACAGGAGGTACGCGTCTACCCGCGCCCGGTGCAGCCGGAGCTGCCGGTCTGGATCACCAGCGCGGGCGGGGTGGAGACGTTCCGGATGGCCGGCCAGCTCGGCGCCGGGGTCCTGACCCACCTGCTCGACCAGGACCTGGACACCCTCTCCGTCAAGATCAAGGAGTACCGCGCGGCGCTGGCCGGTCGCCCGGACGCCGACGGGTGGCCGGGACACGTCGCCCTGATGATCCACACCTATCTCGACGAGGACGAGGCGGCGGCCCGCGAGCTGGTGCGGGAGCCGCTGACCGGGTACATGCGCAGCTCGTTGGGGCTGATGGTGGGCTCCCGGCCGGACGGCAAGCGCGCGGTCGACCTGTCGAAGCTGTCGGCCGAGGACACCGAGTTCCTGCTGGACCGCGCCTTCACCCGGTACTTCGACCATGGCCTGCTGGGCACCGTGACGAAGGCCCGGCAGGTGGTCGACCAGTACCGCGACGCCGGGGTGGACGAGGTCGCCTGCCTCATCGACTTCGGCCTGCCGGTCGATTCGGTGCTGTCCGGCCTGACCCGCCTCGACCAGCTACGAAAGGCGTGTGACCGGTGATGCCGATCGAACCCGGGGCGCCGGCCCGGGCCGGAATCGTGGACGTCGAGGTCGCGTTCCCGGAGGGCCGGATCACCGTCGACCAGCTGCACGAGAGCTCCGGCGTCTCCCTGCCGGAGATCCTGGAGATCACGCACGGCAAGGAGTTCCCGGTCCTGGCGCCGGAGGAGCAGGCGTGGGAGCTGGCGGTGGACGCCGCCAGCACGATCCTGGACCGTACCGGCACGGACCCGGCGACCGTCGGCAAGGTCATCTACGCCGGGAGCGGCTGTTGGGACATGCCCTTCTGGTCACCCGCGGCCAAGGTCGCCGACGAGTTGGGCATCACCGGGGCGCACTGCTTCGAGGTGGTCAACTTCTGCAACGCCCTGATGACCGGGCTCGGGATCGCCGCCGGCGGGATCGCCCCCGGCGGCGACGAGCGGGCGCTGGTGGTGGTGGGCGAGCGGTTCAGCGGGGTGGTGGACCGCGCCGATCCGGACTCGAAGGGGCTGTTCAACTTCGGCGACGCGGCGGCGGCCCTGCTTGTCGGCGGGTCCGGTCACTCCTTCGGGTACCTGGCGTCGTCGGCACACACCGATCCGAGCTGGTGTGACCACTACGGGGGCGAGTACCACGACGGGGGGATCCGGCTGCGGCGCCGGGGCAACCGGAAGGGGCTCGCGGAGGCGTACACGGACAACTACGTGGCGCTGGTCGAGCAGACCCTGGAGCGGGCCGGGCGGCGGCTGGCGGACGTGCGCTACCTGCTGGTCAACCAGAACGACCGGAACGTGCAGCACCGCCTGCTGAAGGCGCTCGACCTGTCCCCGGACCGCAGCGTCTTCAACCATTCGGAGCTGGGGCACATGGGCTGCGCGGACACCGCGATCGCGCTGCGCCAGGTGTGGGACCGGGCGGCGCTCGACGACGGCGACCTGGTGCTGCTGGCCGCGAGCGGGATGGGCTTCAGCTGGTCGGTAACCGCACTCGAATACCGGGCGGGGTAGGACATGGCGCTCGTTACGGTGGTCACCGACAACCTCGACGACGTCGGGGCGGAGGAGTTCCTCCAGCTCGACGAGGCGGTCGGCGCGCTCGGCTGCCACGGCCGGCTGGTACAGATGTCGAACGACCCTCGCTGGGAGCCGCGGTACGTCGTGGTCCGCGACGGGCCGCGGCTGTGCGCCGCGCTGCCGATCTATCTGGGCCGGGGCGAACAGTGGTCCGACCAGATCCACTCGCCGGTCGCCTGGGGCCAGGCGGAGTCGCCGGTCCCGGAGAAGAGCGCCCTGATCGGCGGGCGTTTGGAGATCCGGGGGAGTTTACGGTGCCGGGAGGAGCCGGAGGTGCTCCGTGCGGTCTCCGACGCGGTGGCCACCGTTACCGAACTCGCCGGGCGGTCGCTCTACTTCGGCTACCTCGACCCTCGGCAGCAGCGGCTGGCCGAGACGCTGTTCGGCCCGATGGAATGGCTGGCCGAGTACGAGGATCTCGCGTACCCGGAGGAGGTCGTGCTGGGGTCCCCGGACGCGCTGCCCAGCAAGGTGCGGCACACTATCCGGGCCGACGAACGCCAGATGGCCAAGCACGGCATCACGGTCGAGGCGGTGCCGTGGCGGGACTACCGGGGAAGCGCCTGCGACCTGATCGCGGCGCACAACAACCGCATGCAGACGACGGACCACCCGGCGCTGGTCCGGTACCGGATGGACCAGTGGGACGACTGCGCGGAGGTCTCCGTCCTCGTGCTGCACGCCCGGGCCGGGGACGAGGAGGGCGTCCTCACCCTGCTGCGCTTCCACGACGAACTGGAGGTGTACGAGGTGGGGCTCCCCGAGCACAGCAGCCCGGCCCGCCGGGCGCTCTACGCGTGCCTGATCTTCCACGGGCCGAGGCAGGTCGCGCGCAGCCACGGGTTGCGGAAGGTGCACGCCGGACTGGGCACGGCGACCCCGAAGCGGTTGCGCGGCGCCGAGGCGGTGGCCCGCCGATGCGGAAGGGCGTTGCGGACGCCCGGGTGACGGTGCGGACACCGAGGTCAGGTCCGGGCACCTCGGGCACGGGCGGGGGAAGTGGGAAGTCCGCGGAATCCACGAAACGGAGGCAGGTCGTGGGGTTGCAGGCGTACAGCGGCCAGGCCGGTCTCGATCCCGCCGCCTTCAAGGAGGCGATGTCGTACCTGGCCGCACCCGTGGCGGTGGTGACGACGCGGGATCACGAGGGCCGGTGGTGGGGGTTCACCGCGAGCTCGGTCATGTCGGTGTCGCTGACCCCGCCCCTCGTGCTGGTCGGGGTGGCGCACGAGTCGAGCTGCCTCGACGTGCTCGCCGAGGCACCCTGGTTCGTGGTGAACCTCCTCGGCGAGCAGCATCAGCACGTTGCCCGCCGGTTCGCGACCCGGGGGATAGACCGCTTCGCCGAGCAGGACTTCCTCGTCTGCGCCGATACCATGGTGCCGCTGCTGGCCGACGCCCACGCCGCGTTCCGGTGCCGGCGGGTGGACCGGATCCTGGCCGGTGATCACGATCTGTTGCTCGGTGAGCCGGTCGAGGTGCGTACCCAGGCGTCGGCCCAACCACTGCTGTGGTACCGCCGGGAGTTCCACGTGGCGGCGCGGCAGATCCGGTAGCCGGACGACGCCGTGGGCGACCGCGGTGAGCAGCCAGGGAGAGCCTCCGTCCGTACCATCTCGGCATGGAGCTGATCCCGGAGCTGCGGCTCAGCCGGCGGGCGGCGCTGTTGGCCGCCGGAGGGCTGCTCGCCGGTTGTTCGCGGCAGCCCGAGGTCGACGAGGTCCACCTGCGCCTGGGCACCGGCCCGGCGGGGGCGGTGTACCGGCGCATCGGCGCTGCGCTGGCCGAACGCATCACCCGGCAGGTGCCGGGCGCCACGGTGAGCACCGTGCCGAGCGGGGCGTCCACCGACAACATCCGGATGCTGCTCGGTGGCGACGTGCAGCTCGGGCTGTCCAGCCTGGACGCGGTGATCACCACCGACGGCCGGGTGCCGGAGGGGCTCTCGGCGATCTGCCGGCTCTACGACAGTCACCTGCATCTCGTGGTGATGGCCGACTCGACGATCGACGAGTTCCGGGAGATCGAGGGCAAACGGGTTTCCCTGGGCGCGCGCGACTCGGGCACGGAGTTCACGTCCCTGCGGGTGCTCGATCTCGGGCCGACGGACACCGAGGGCCGGTACCTCAGCCAGGCCGAGTCGGCGGCGGCGCTGCGCGACGGCGAGATCGACGCGATGTTCTCGCTGACCGGCGTACCGACACCCGCCATAACGGATCTGGCGCAGCGGCGCCCGATCCGGCTGATCCCGTTGGACGAACAGGCCGGCGGGCTCGTCGTGGCGTACCCCGGCCCCTACGCACCGGCCATGATCACCGCGACCGCCTACGCCGGGGTCCAGGCCACCCGCACCGTCGCCGTGCCGAACGTGCTTCTCGTCCGTGACGACCTGCCCGAGGATCTGGTCTACGCCATCACCGACACGGTCTTCGTGCACGCCGGCACGATCACGTCGGCTGGCCGGGGCGACGCCGAAGCCCTTCCCCAGGTGTGGCAGATCAACGTGCGTACCGGGATCTCCACCGCGTCGATCCCGCTGCACCCGGGCGCGGCGGCCTGGTTCCGCGACCACAAGCGCTGACCGCCGACGAAACCCGGACCTCGGTCACGCCGGCCGTGCGGTCATGTCGTCGGTGGCGGTCATGCCGGCCGTGGCGGTCATGCCTGCGGTGCGGTCATGCCGGCGGCGCGGTCATGCCGGCGGTGGCGCCGGGGCGGCAGCCGGCGGCGTCGCCCGGGGTACGACCGGCAGCGCGACCACCGCGGCGAATCCATGCCCGGAACCGTCCGGGCGCGGCAGGCCCTCCTCCAGCCGAAGCTCGCCGCCGGCCGCCCCGACCAGGTCGGCGCAGATCGCGAGTCCCAGACCGGTGCCGGGCACGTTCTGGTGTCGTGGCGACCGCCAGAACCTCCGGAGCGCCTTGGCCCGCTCGGACGCCTCGATGCCCCGACCGTCGTCACGGACGGCGATCGTGACCACCCCGCCGGTCGCGTCGCCGTCGCCGGGTCCGTCGCCGGTACCGCCGGGGACGACCCGGGCGCTGACCTGGACCACCTCCGCGTCGGACAGCCGCAACGCATTGCTGATCAACTCGTCCAGGATGCTGCCCAGCCCACCCGGCGGTTCCAGCAGACGCAGCCCCGGCGGTACGTCGACCACCAGCGTCTTCCCCGCTGTCGACGTCAACGCACGCCACCGGTTCACCCGGGTCGCCAGCACCGGGTCCAGCTCCACCGGCGACGCCGGTCGCATGCTCTCCATCCGTGCACTGGCCTGGAGCGAGTTCAGCAGCCGCTGCATCGCCTTCAGCTCTTCGACGGCGACGTCGTACACCTGCCGCCCGTCGCCGTCCGGTCGCAGGTGCGGTTCCAGGCTCTCCACGGCGAGCCGGAGGCTGGTCAGCGGGTTGCGCAACTGGTGCGACGCGTCGGAGACGAACGCCCGCTGCCGCTGTACGGCGTTCTCGACCGCGTCCATCATCGTGTTGAACGACCGCGCCAGCCGTCGCAGCTCGACCGGGCCGGCCTCGGCGTCGGCGCGGATCGTGAGGTCACCCTGGGAGATCCGCGAGGTCGCGGCGTCGAGCCCGCGCACCGGTCGCAGTACCCACGCCGACACCGGCCAGGCGACGGCGACCAACGCCAGCATCGGCAGCAGCCCGAGCCCGGCGAGCTGGGCCCACCGCATCAGGATGTGGTCGCGGGTCGCCGAGAGGTCGGAGATCGTCACGACGGCGCCGACGACCTCGCTGTCCCGCCCCACCGGCTCGGCGACCACCAGCGCGGAGTCGTCCCACGGTGCCCATTCCCCGGACGGTTCGGACCTCGCCCCGGCCAGCGCCGCGGTCACGATCCGGGGCAGCGCCGGCTCGGAGCGCGCCGCCGCCTGGTACGCGCCGGCCGGCCCGAGCAGCACCGTACCCGACGTGTCGATCACCGCGACCGGGATGCCGTACAGCTCGTGGTAGCGCGTCAATTCCTGCTGGAGCGCCTCGGTACGCCCGGTCGAGAGCGCGGTCTCGGCCAGCGAGGCGTACCGGCCGACGTCGCCCAGTCGGTCGACGTAGGTCTCCTGCATCTCCCGCTCGGCGACGGTGATGCCGAGCGGCACCCCGAGCGCGGTGACGAGCAGCACTGCGAGGGGCACCAGGACGGCGAGCAGGCGACGGTGCACGGCGGGTCAGCCGATCAGCTCCGGCTGGTCGGCCAGGAGCCGATAGCCGACCCCGTGGATCGTCCGGATGGGTACCTCCGGTCCGAGCTTGTGCCGCAGCGCCGCGATGTGGGTGTCCAGGGTCCGGCTGGAGGACTCCCAGGTGGCGCCCCAGATCTGGTCCAGTATCGCGTCCCGGTTGACCACGTTCGGCGCCCGCCGGGCCAGCAGCAGGATCAGCTCGAACTCCTTGCGGGTGAGCGTCACCGGCGTGCCGCCGACGGTGACCTCGCGGGTGCCGACGCCGATCCGCAGCGGACCCCGCACGAGCGGCTCGTCGGGGTGGCCCATGGCCCGGGCCGCCCGGGTGCGCCGCAGCACGGCGTCGATCCGGGCCAGCAGTTCGGGGATGCCGAACGGCTTCACTATGTAGTCGTCGGCACCGGCGCGCAGGCCACGGACCCGCTCGTGCTCCTCGGACCGGGCGGTCACCGCGATGACGGCGGTCTCCGGCCGGTCGCGCAGCCTGCGGATCACGTCGAGTCCGTCGCCGTCGGGCAGGCCCAGGTCGACGAGGACGACGTCGGACGAGGCGGCACGCCCGGCCTCCGCGGCGGTGGCGATGCGGTGGACCTCGAAGCCCGCCTGGGCCAGGACGGTCACCAGACCGCGCGCCACGCGGTCGTCATCCTCGATGACGGTGATCCGCATACCGGCGGATTGTACGGCCGGATCGACGCTCGCGTCTGCCTCGAACTCCGGGAGGTATTCACGTCCCCTCCCGAGTTCTTGGGATTTCTCTGACATCCGACGCATTCCTTGGGATTTCTCTGACACCATCCGCGGCCATGTCGGCCGAGACTGGGGCCGCGTACCCGCCGACGGTTGCGCGCTGCACGGAGGAGGCCGCGATATGGGAACGACCACCAGGCACCGGGCTGTTGCGCGGACGATCGCCGCGATCGGCGTCGTCTCGCTCGTCGCGGCCTGCGCCGACAACGGGGGCGCGGGCGGTGGAGGCGACGCCGGGAACTATCCGGACCAGAACATCACGATCGTCGTACCGTTCAGCGCGGGCGGCCCGACGGACACCGTCACCCGCATGATCGCCGACCCGATGGCCAAGCAACTCGGTGGCAAGATCGTCATCCAGAACGTCGAGGGTGCCGGCGGTACGGTCGGCGCCGGCGAGGTCGCGCGGGCCGAGCCCGACGGCTACACGGTGCTGATGCACCACATCGGAATGTCCACCGCACCCGCCCTGTACAAGAACCTCGGCTACAAGCCGGTCGAGGACTTCGAGACGGTCGGGCTCGTCACCGAGGTGCCGATGACGATCGTGGCCCGCAAGGACTTCGCGCCCGCGACGTTGCCGGACCTGGTCAGCCACGTGAAGGCGAACGCGGACAAGGTCACCCTGGCCAACGCCGGCATCGGTGCCGCGTCCCACCTGTGCGGGCTGCTGTTCCAGGAGGCCGCCGGGGTCAAGCTCCAGGAGGTCCCGTACGAGGGGACCGGTCCCGCGCTGACCGACCTCGTCGGCGGCCAGGTCGACTTCATGTGCGACCAGACCACGAACACCAGCGGCCAGATCTCCGCGGGCAAGGTGAAGGCGTACGCGGTCACCACCCCGGAGCGGGTGCAGAGTTTGCCCGACCTGCCCACCACGGCCGAGGCCGGGCTGCCGCAGCTCCAGGTCAGCGTCTGGCACGGCCTCTACGTGCCGGCCGACACCCCGGAGGAGATCGTCCAGAAGCTCTCCGAGGCGCTGAAGGCGGCCCTGGCCGACCAGGCAGTGATCGACCAGATGGCCAAACTCGGCACCGCCCCGGTGCCGGCCGAGGACGCGACTCCGCAGGCGCACCGGGCGCACCTCGAGGAGCAGCTCGGCACCTGGTCGAAGATCATCGCTGACGCCGGGGTCGGGGTCTCCTGAGGTGGAGCGTCGACGCTCCCTCCCGGACATCCTGGCCGGGGGAGTCTTCGTACTGATCGGAGCCGCGTTCATGGTGGGCGCGCGCGGCTACGAGCTGGGCTCCCTGCTGCGGATGGGCCCCGGCTACTTTCCGCTGCTGGTGGGCGCGATCGTGGCCGCCCTGGGGCTGGGGATCGCCGTCAAGGGGTTCGTCGCCGGCGAGGTGGCCTCGTTCGGGACGGTTCCCTGGCGTGCGCTGGCCGCGATCGTGCTCGCGGTCGTGTTCTTCGGACTCACGGTCCGGCGGCTCGGGTTCGTCCCGACCTCGGCGGTGACCGCCCTGCTCACCACCCTGGCGAGCCGGCGCGTCCGGCCGCTGACGGCGGTGGCCGTGGCCGCCGTGCTGACCGTCGCCAGCACGCTCATCTTCGTCGTCGGACTCCAGTTGCGGATCCCGCTGTGGGGCCCGTGGCTCCAGTTCTGACGCACTGACGCACCATCCGGGTCCGACGCACCATCCGGTTCTGACACATCACCGGAACGAGGCATGGAACTTCTAGAAAACCTGGCGCTGGGCTTCTCGACCGCCTTCCTGGTCCAGAACGTCCTCTACTGCTTCCTGGGGGTACTGCTCGGGACGGCGGTCGGCGTGCTGCCCGGCATCGGGCCGACGGCGACGGTGGCGATGCTGCTGCCGATCACCTTCAGCTTCGAGCCGGTGACCGCGCTGATCATGTTGGCCGGCATCTACTACGGCGCGCAGTACGGCGGCTCGACCACGGCCATCCTGATCAACCTGCCCGGTGAGTCGTCGGCGGCGGTCACCGCGCTCGACGGTCACGAGATGGCCAAACAGGGCCGGGCCGGGCCGGCGCTGGCCGTCGCCGCGATCGGTTCCTTCTTCGCGGGTACGGTGGCCACCGTCGCGCTGGCCGTCGCCGCCCCGCCGCTGGCCAGTGTCGCGCTGCGGTTCGGCCCGGCCGAGTACTTCTCGCTGGTGCTGTTCGGCCTGATCGTGTCGATCGCGCTGGCGCGCGGCTCGGCGCTCAAGGCACTGGCGATGATCGCCCTCGGCGTCCTGCTCGGCACGGTCGGCCAGGACATCTACACCGGTACCCCCCGGTTCGTCTTCGACCAGCGCGAACTGTACGGCGGCATCGAGTTCGTGTCGGTCGCCGTCGGCATGTTCGGGGTGGCCGAGATCCTGCGGAACCTGGAGAACGAGCAGACCCGCTCGGCCGTGGTGGGCAGGGTGAAGAACCTCTGGCCGACCGCGGAGGACCGGCGCCGGATCGTCGGCCCGATCCTGCGGGGCACCGGCCTCGGCTCCGCCCTCGGGGTACTGCCCGGCGGGGGTCACGTGCTGGCCTCGTTCACCTCGTACGCCGTCGAGAAGCGGGTGTCGGGGCGGCCGCAGGAGTTCGGGCGCGGCGCGATCGAAGGCGTCGCCGGCCCCGAGTCGGCGAACAACGCCGCCGCACAGACGTCGTTCATCCCGCTGCTCACCCTGGGACTGCCCGCCCACCCGGTGATGGCACTGATGGTCGGCGCCTTCATCGTGCACGGCATCACTCCCGGCCCGAACGTCATCACCGACGAACCGGCGCTGTTCTGGGGACTGATCGCGTCGATGTGGATCGGCAACGTGCTGCTCGTGCTGCTGAACCTGCCACTGATCGGTGTCTGGGTACGCATGCTGCGCATCCCGTACCAGGTGCTGTTCCCGATGATCATCCTGTTCGCGGCGATCGGCACGTACTCGCTGAGTCTGAACGCCTACGACGTCTACGCGATCGTGTTCTTCGGGATCCTCGGCTACGTCCTGATCAAGTGCGGGTGCGAGCCGGCGCCGCTGCTGCTCGGCTTCGTCCTCGGACCGCTGCTCGAAGAGAACCTGCGGCGGGCGCTGATCATCTCCCGCGGCGACGCGTCGGTCTTCGTGACCCGGCCGATCTCCGCGGTGCTGCTGGCCGTGACCGTGGCGGCGCTCGTCCTCGCCATCCTGCCGGCGATCCGCAAGCGCCGGGACGTCGTCTTCGCCGAGGACGAGTAGGAACGAGCCGAGGACGAGTAGGGCAGGGTCGCTCGGACCGACGGACACCGCGCCAGGCCAAAGCAACCAATGGGAGGGGGAATCAGTTAGCAGACCGAGACAGGAAGGACAGACGTGTCTGACAAGAAGGCCGCGACCGAGAGCGTCAGCGAAAGTGAAAACCCGGCAATCCCCGCGCCCACCGTCAAGGCCACCCGGCCGAGGACGAACCGGGACTGGTGGCCGAACCAGTTGGACCTCTCGGTGCTGCACCAGCATGCGCCCCGGACCAGCCCGATGGGTGAGGACTTCAACTACCGGGAAGAATTCAGGAAACTCGACGTCGACGCGCTCAGGCGGGACCTCTTCGCGCTGATGACGACCTCGCAGGAGTGGTGGCCCGCCGACTACGGCCACTACGGGCCGTTCTTCATTCGGATGAGTTGGCACGCCGCGGGCACGTACCGGATCGCCGACGGTCGGGGCGGGGGCGGCAGCGGTTCGCAGCGGTTCGCACCGCTGAACAGTTGGCCGGACAATGCGAGCCTGGACAAGGCCCGCCGGCTGCTCTGGCCGATCAAGCAGAAGTACGGCCGCAAGCTCTCCTGGGCGGACCTGCTGGTCTTCGCCGGAAACTGCGCGTACGAGTCGATGGGGTTCAAGACCTTCGGGTTCGGGTTCGGGCGCGAGGACATCTGGGAGCCGGAGGAGATCTTCTGGGGTCCGGAGGACACCTGGCTCGGTGACGAGCGCTACAGCGGCGACCGGGAACTCACGGCTCCGCTCGGCGCCGTACAGATGGGTCTGATCTATGTGAACCCGGAGGGGCCGGCCGGCCACCCGGACGCGCTGGCGTCCGCCCGGGACATCCGGGAGACCTTCGCCCGGATGGCGATGAACGACGAGGAGACGGTGGCGCTGCTCGTCGGCGGTCACACGGTCGGCAAGGCGCACGGCGCCGTCGAACCGCAGTACCTCGGCCCGGAGCCGGAGGCCGCCCCCGTCGAGCAGCAGGGTCTCGGCTGGAAGAACTCCTACGGCACCGGCAGGGGCCCCGACACGCTGACCAGCGGGTTGGAGGGCGCCTGGACCACCGAGCCGACCCGGTGGGACAACAACTACCTGGAGAACCTCTTCGGGTACGACTGGGAGCTGACGACCAGCCCCGCCGGGGCGAAGCAGTGGAGGCCGAAGGACGCCTCGGCGGACGGCACCGTGCCGGACGCGCACGACCCGTCGAAACGGCACGCCCCGATGATGCTCACCTCGGACCTGGCGCTGAAGGTCGACCCGAGCTACGAGCCGATCGCCCGGCGGTTCTGGCAGCACCCGGAGCAGCTGGAGGAGGCGTTCGCCAAGGCCTGGTTCAAGCTGTTGCACCGCGACATGGGACCGGTCTCGCGGTATCTCGGCCCGTGGGTTCCGGAGCCGCAGCTGTGGCAGGATCCGGTTCCCGAGGTGGACCACGAGTTGGTCACCGCCGAGGACATCGCCGCGCTCAAGGAGACGGTCCTCGGGTCGGGGCTCTCCGTCGCCCAGTTGGTCGCCACCGCCTGGGCTTCGGCGGCCAGCTTCCGCGCCACCGACAAGCGGGGTGGGGCCAACGGGGCCCGCGTCCGCCTCGCCCCGCAGAAGGACTGGGAGGTCAACGACCCGGCCGAGCTGGCAGGCGTGCTGGCGGCACTCGAACGGATCCAGCAGGACTTCAACGGGGCACAGTCCGGCGGCCGGAAGGTGTCGCTGGCCGACCTGATCGTGCTGGCCGGGTGCGCGGCCGTCGAGCAGGCGGCCAGGAACGCCGGCCACCACATCACGGTCCCGTTCACGCCCGGCCGGACGGACGCGGCACAGGAGCAGACCGACGTGGAGACGTTCGGCGTGCTCGAACCGAAGGCCGACGGGTTCCGCAACTACCTGCGGGCCGGGGAGAAGCTGTCGCCGGAGACCCTGCTGCTGGACCGGGCGTTCATGCTGAACCTGAGCGCACCCGAGATGACGGTGCTGGTCGGTGGGATGCGGGTGCTGAACGCCAACACCGGGCAGTCACCGCACGGCGTCTTCACCGACCGGCCCGGGACGCTCACGAACGACTTCTTCGTCAACCTGCTCGACATGCGTACGGAATGGAAGGTCGCCGAGTCGGCGGAGAACGTCTACGAGGGCCGGGACCGGTCCACCGGCGAGATCAGGTGGACCGGCACCGCCGTCGACCTCGTCTTCGGCGCGCACTCCCAGCTCCGGGCCAACGCGGAGGTCTACGCGAGCTCCGACGCGGACGAGAAGTTCGTGCGGGACTTCGTGTCGGCGTGGGACCGGGTGATGAACCTCGACCGGTACGACCTGCGCTGATGCCGATGCCCGGGTCGGTTCGCACGTTGGGTCAGGTGCTTCCGATGACGGTGAAGAGCTGGTGGGTGTCGTGGCGTGCTGCGGTCACCGTCGGGTCAGGCCGACGGTGGCGGCGAGTCGGGTGACGTCGGCGGGGGTGGGGCCGGTGCGGAGTACGGCGGTCAGCGCGGCGCGGGCGGTGGGGCGGGTACGGGTCTCGGCCGGGGCGATGCGGTCGGCGGTGACGAGGGCGCGTCCGGCTGCCTGCGGGTCGCCGGCGTCGAGGTGGGCGCGGACGATGTCGATCAGGTGAGCTGCCCGGTGTTCGGCGGGTAGCCGGTTCCAGGCGCCGCTGGCGGTGGCGTGCTGGTGGGTGGCGATGGCCTGCTGACTGTCGCCGAGTTCGGTGGCGATCAGGGCGCGGGCGAGGTCGACGGTGGTGGGGCCGAATCCGAGATCGCCGTTGTCGGGGCGGGGATGGTCGCCGAGGGCGGTGGCGAGTCGGGTGGCGCGGTTGGCGAGGTCGTGTGCGGCGGTGGCGTCGGCGCAGCTGGCGGCGGCGATGGCGGCCTCGGCGAGCAGGGTGCCCGCCAGGGCGAGATCGTTCGGTGTGGTGGCGCGGGAGTGTGCGGGGAGGAGGCGGTGGGCGGCGGTGATGGTGGCGGCCATCGCGAGCCGTCCCCGGTCCAGCGCGCGTAGTGCCTGGGCGAGCGGGACGGCGGCGACGGCGGTACGCCGTGGGTCGCCTCCGGTGGCGGCCATCGCCCGATCGGCGGCGAGCCAGGCCAGGTCGGCGGCGTCGAGCTTGACCAGGGTTTGGGCGGCGAGGCGGTAGACGCGTACCAGAAGATCGGCGGTGTGTTCGGTGCCGGCGGTCGTCTCGGCGTGCCGGATGTCGGTGAGCAGATCGGGTAGCAGCCGCATCACCTGTGGGTGGTGGGCGTGTCGGTAGGCGGCCCAGGCGTGCCTTAGCCGGCTGTCGAGGTGTGCCGGCGGCGAGGGTTGCTGGGGTTCGTCGGTGGTGGTGGCGGGGGTGGGGTAGCAGGCGAGTGCGGCGCGGACGCGTTCGATGGCGACGGTGAGGCCGGTGGCGGGTGCGCGGTGGGTGGGATGGGGGAGTAGGACTTCCGGGTCGACGCCGAGGACGGCGGCGACGGCTTCGATGACGGAGAGCCGATCGAGGGTACGCACGCCACGCTCGATCTTGTCGACCCAGCTCTTCGATCTGCCGAGTCGGTCGGCGAATACCTGTTGGGTCATGCCGAGTCGGGTACGGAGTTGGGCGACGCGGCGCCCGATGGGGAGGTCGGTGCGGTCGGGCGGATCCGGTGTGGTCATCGGGTCTGGGTCCGGTGGATGGCGTGGGTGGACTCGCCGCAGCGCGGACACCAGCGGGACTTGGCCCGGAACGCGAGGAGTCCGAGCGCGAAGCCCGGGAGCAGGCCGCCGAGCGCGATCAACAAGATGCGGAGAACCACGGTCACTCTCACCTTCTGGCGAGGCCGGAGGCCGGGCGTTGCCGCACCCCGCCTCCAGCGCTCCTGCGACTCGAACCAGTTGCTGATTCGCATGGGCCAGTTGACCTCGGGCGGGGCAGCGGGCGGGGTAGGTGCGCGCGGTGCCTATCGGTGCGGATCAGTGCGGGGGACCCCAGCTCATCGGTGAGTCCGATACTGTGCGTATGAGTTGCCGCTACGCATGAAGGATCGGGGAAGGTGCCAACCAGCGGAGACTCGATCACCCGTCTGCTGGCCGAGGTGGGCTGGCAACCCGAACAACTCGCCAGGCGACTCAACGAGTCCGCCGAACGGCATGGCCGCGCCGAACGGCTGCACCCCAAGACGCCATACAAGTGGAAGAAAGGCGACGTGCCCCGCAGTCCTTGGCCGTCTCTGACGACTGCGCTGTTGTCCGAGCAGTTGCAGCGGACGATCACGCTTGACGAACTAGGCTGGCCCGACGACGGATTCGAATCTGCGCCGGCCTCTGCGGGCCTGGATCTGCCCTGGTCATCGGCGGGGGCCTTGCAGGCGGCTGATGTCGTCAGCGAGTCTGAAGGCATGTTGCACCGGCGGATGTTCCTCACCCTGCTCGGTTCCGCACTGACGTCACCAGCGCACGAGTGGATGCTCGCTCAGCCTCCCGAGAGCGTCGCGTCTACCGCCGGTCGTCCGCTCTCCGGCGAGGTCGTCGATCACATGGACGCCGTGACAGCCAGCCTCCGACGCATGGACGACCATCTCGGCAGCGGTCAAACCCTGGGCCTGGTCCGCCAGCACTTGAGCAGCGTGATTGACGTGTTGCGCAACCGCCGTTACACCGACCCGGTCGGCCGGCGCCTGCACGCCACGGCCGGTGAGCTACTACGCCTCGCAGGCTGGCTCGCCTTCGATGGCGGCCAACACAGTCAGGCACAACGATTCTGGATATCGCCGGTCTCTACCAGGCGAACGCGGCAGGCGATCGTGGACTCGGCGCAAACATTCTCGGCTTCATGTCCTGCCAGGCCAAGGACCTTGGTCAGCTCCGGCAAGCCGTGACCCTCGCTGAAACCGCGCGAGCCGGCTACCCGGGCGCGAGCCCGAAGGTGTCGGCGATTCTCGACCTACGAGCGGCTGAGGCGTACGCCAACGAGGGGTCGGCCGTCAACGCCCACCGCGCGATCGACAGCGCCTTTGGCCGGCTCACGGGCAACCGACCAGACCACGGCGACCCGGACTGGTCCTACTGGATCAACCAAGCGCAGGCCCACGCGCAAGCCGGCTACTGCTACGTCAAGCTCGAAGACTGGTCACACGCCCGAGAGCACCTACGCACAGCGTTGCGCATGCAAGGCAACGAGTACACCCGTGAGGGGGCGCTGCGGAACGCCCTACTCGCCACCACGTACGTTCGGCAGAGCCAGCCCGATCTGGACAAGGCGCTTGCCCTCGGGGACCAGGCGGTTGGGACGCTGACCGGCCAGGTCACCTCCGCACGGTGCATCAAGCACGTGCGCAACCTGGTGGGCACCTTGACCCCCTACCGGCGTACGCCCGCTGTTCGCCAATTCTGTCAGGACGCGAGGGACCTCATCACCACCTGAAGGCAAGGAGCTGAGCAAGCATGCTTCGTAACATCTGGCGTAAGTCGAGCCGCTCCGGCAGCAACGGCCAGTGCGTCGAGGTGCGCGACCGAGGCGCCCAGGTCGACGTACGCGACTCCAAGGCACCCACCGTGGCAATGCTGAGCTTCGAGCCGGCCGCCTGGGACGCGTTCATCAGCGGCATCAGGACGGACCTCAGCCAGAGGTGATGTGCACTGGGGACCCGGTGATCGGGTCTGCTGCGAGATGGGCGCTCGCCCTCGGCACCCGGTGCTACAGATGCTCAGCAGCTAGTTGCCGTGCCTCGGCCACGAACTCATCCAACTCAGCGGGGGTCAGCTTTGCCTCTTGAAGCAGCTGTCCGAGGATGAAGATCTCGGCACCGAGCGCCGTTTCGGCGGGAATGCTGTCGGCGAGTTCCGGCTCACCGAGGGCTGCCCGGATCAGCCCTTCCATCTCTAGAGCTGGCAGAGTGTCTCCCTCCTGGTACTGGGCGCGGGCGCTCGACACGAAGGCCGCTACGTCGTTCGGGGTGGCGTCGGGTCCGAAGCGCTGGTTGACCGCGACAGCAAATGCGGCACCTATGACCTGTAGGCCGCCAGCCCAGCCGCCACGGTCGATTTCTAGGACCAGGGCGTCGGCGGTGTCCCAGTCAGCGTTCGCCAGAGCCCGGATCAGATCGCTCAGCGCGTCTACGTTCACGTCCTCTGAACCTCGCAATTCGTTCGCCGATCACTGATGAGATCCTGTGCACGGCCACACCGGCCAGCAAACCAACCACCACGAGATTCCCGGCGGCCTCTGCCCCATCCATCTTCGGCCGTGCTGGGAGGCCCGAGGCCGTGGGGGTACCTGTTCCGGTCGAGTGTGTCCCGCCGGGTCCCTTGGGATTGCGGAAGACCTTGATCGACTGCTGCACCATCTCGGTGGCCTTGGACGCCTGTTCCTGCAACTCGTCGGCCTTCCGGACGGAGCGGCTGAGGAACCCCCGCGCCCGGGAACGCGCGAGATCCCGTCGCCCGCTGTCGGCCAACAAGTCCTCGCCGGATGGTGGCCCCGACGCGGTAGCGAGCGGCTGGGGAGCCGAGCCAGGGGCGACCGCGTTCAGATAGGCCGCGACATGCCGAGCGGCCTCGCTGCTCAGCCGGGCGAGCCGGCGGGCTTTGTCGACCCCGATGCGGCTTTCGGCTACTGCGGCCCGGAGCTTCGGATGATCGGTTCCCCTGCTAGCGTCCGCGTATCGGGCGTGTCCCTGGGCCACGTCCTCGGCGGCGCGTGTGGCCCGAACCGCGAGACCGTCCAGTTGATCGATGGCCGATCTGAGCTGGGCCACGGCCTGGGCGAGGAGGCTGCTCATCCCAGCCTCTTCCGGTATTCATTCGCACTCTGCTGGGCGGCATTGATGGCCCGGAGGGTCAGCTTCACCTCGCGTACGGCATCGGCGGTGGCTTTGCGAGCCTTCTCGGCCTCGTCCCGTCGGCTGTCATGCAAGGTGGCGAGCAGGAGCGCAGCAGCCTGATGCAGGTCGTCGCCGATTTCCTCGATCGTCGTCCTACCCTGGTCAAGCAGTCGGTTCGCTTCTCCGAGCGCGGCTTTGACCTCGCCGACGCTCACGGTCAGCCAACGACGCCGATGTATTGCCGGGTCGCCTCGGCGCAGCCCAGGAAGGTGGTGGCGGGCTTGATCCGCCGTCGGTTTCCCTGCTCAGCCGGGAACCGGCTTGTCCTCGTGTTGCTCTGTGCGGCTGCTTCAGCAAGTGCGGCTCTGACCTGGTCCACGCTGGCCATGTCGTCCTTCCGCTGGAGTGCACGGCGGAGTGGCGGTGTTATTTACATTCAGTAGCGAGGGAGACACTACCCAACATGAGTCCCTTTTCGTAGCCCGTCTGATGGACAGGGCGACGGATGCTGCCATGGTGGTGTCGGGCGTGGTCAGTCCGGGACGTCGAGCGCGGTCAGCTCGCGGCGCAGGTTCTCCCGGGCCGGCTGTTCCGCCCGGCGGGCCAGTTCCGGGGTGTGGTAGAGCGCCGGCAGGGCGAGCAGGTTCCGCAGCACCGCCGCCCGGCCGGCCCGGAACATCGGCTCGGGGACGTGTGCGTACTCGGCGCGGATCGCGGCGGCGTAGCGGTCGTACTCGGCGGCGGGGGAGGCCAGGATCGCCAGGTCGGCGTCGCAGAGCAGGGCGCCGTCCCGGTCCTCCGGCGCGGCCCGGTGCCCGGCGGTGAGCAGTACCAGCCGGACCACCTCGGCCACCGCCTCGGCCGGTACGCCGAGCCCGGTCAGCAGGGCGGCGCCGAGTTCCGCACTGGCCCGCTCGTTGGCGTCGCCGCCGGCCCGGGGGTCGTAGACCGCGTCGTGGCACCAGGCCGCCAGCCGGACCAGGTCGGGCCGGGCGGCGTGGTCCGCCGCCGCGTCCACCACCGCGAGTACGGCCGCCAGGTGGTACACGTCGTGGTAGTGCCGGTGGGGTTCACGCCACCGTCGGAGCAACTCCGCACCGGCGGCGCTGATGGTCTCCTCGTCCCCGGTCGCACCGGCCGCGACGACCGCCGTACGCCACCGGGTCGGCAGTCCGGTCACGAGCCGGGGCAGTGCCTCGCGGCCGACATCCCGCATCCCGCACCTCCTCCCGGCGAACGACTCCCGGCGTACGGCCCCCGACGACTCCCGGCGTACGGCCCCGACGAGCATCGGGAAGGGTGCGCCAAGGATGGTCCAGTGATCAGCACCCGACCACGGCCGTAGCTGTGGCTACAGTATGGAGCCATGGACGGGGCGTGGCCGGTCGGGCTCGCGGTTCTGCTCGGAGTCGCGGGCGTGCTCGCGGCCGTAGCCGGGGTAGCCCTGCTCCGTCGGCGGTTCGTGGTGGTGACCGTACGCGGCCCGAGCATGGAGCCGACGATGCGGGACGGCGACCGGGTCCTGGTCCGCCGCCGCAGGGCCGCGCAGCTGCGCACCGGTGACCTGGTCGTTTTCGCCGAAGTCGACACCCAGCTGAGCGGCATCGCGGTAGGCGGCATGACGGTGGCCGGCCGGGCGGAGGCAGGTCCGGGACCATCGCGGGGACCCGGCGCCCGGAAACCGTGGTCCTCGGACGGGTGGCTGGTCAAGCGGGCGGTGGCGGTGGCGGGTGATCCGGTGCCGCGCGAGGCCGGTCCGGCACTGGCCACGCTGCCCGACGAGGTCGTCCCGCCGGACCACCTCGTCGCGATCGGCGACAACGGGGCGTCGAGTTACGACTCGCGGCACTACGGTTACGTCACCGCCGACCGGCTGCTCGGCGTCGTGCTCCGCCGGGTCTGAGCCGTCGTTCTCCAGCGGCTCCAGCCGCCGTGAGCGGACGTTGTACGGCCGGGTGTACGGCCGGGTGTATGGCCGGCGCCTAGCGTGGGGCCGATCGTGCGAAAGGAGGACAGGATGAAGAGTTTCATCCGCCGAGTCGCCGACTCAATGGTGACGATGGCCGTTCCGAAGGTCGAAGCCCAGGCCCAACCCTGCTGGTGGGGCAGCTACTGCTACTGCCGGTCCAGCTACCTCTACTACGAGCGGTGCTGCGCTCAGGGCAGCGGATACAGCTGTAGCTGCCAGGCCCGGAGCGGGCCCACCGGCTGCTAGTGACCGACGCCTCGGCGGTGCCGACACGGTAACGGGAACGCCCGAGCCGGCACCGCCGAGCCGGCGCCATCGGGTTGGCGCCATCGGGCTGGCGCCGTCGAGCTGCCCCGGCTGAGCCGGCGTGGCGCGGATCGAGAAAGGTGCGGGAAGTGGCGTACCTGATGATCTCCTGCGGGGTACTGCTGGCCGTGGTCTTCGGCTGGTCGGCCGGCAGCAGGCTGCGTTCCCGTGCCGCGTTCCGGGAGTTCGCCGACTCCCTCGCCCCACTGGTCCGGCGTACCGGGCCGGTGGCGGTGCTGCTCACCGTCGCCGAGGCGCTGGTGCCGCCACTGCTGCTGGCAGCACCCGCCTGGGGGTTCGGGCTGGCCACCGGGCTGCTCGGCGTACTGGCCACCGGCGTGGCGCTGGTCGTCCGGCGTCGACTGGAGGTGCGCTGCCGGTGCTTCGGCGGCGGTCCGGCCCGGCTGGGCGTGCGGCACGTCGTACGCAATCTGTCGTTGTTCCTGGTCGGCGGGACCGGCCTGCTGGCGGCACTGTCGACCGGGGCGGCCCGGCCCGTCGACGGTGCCGGCGTGCTGCTCTCGGCGGGCGCCGCCGTGATCCTGGCAACCTTCGTCATCCACCTCGACGACATCGTCGAGCTCTGGGCCTGACCGACCCGGGGGAAATCCGTCGTGTCCTATCTCGTCGTGGCGACCGTCCTGTTGGGACTCCTCGCCGGAGCCAATCTGATTTTCACCTACGGTGTCGTCCGCCGGCTGCGCGAGCACACCGCCCGGTTGGACGCCATGGCCGGTGGTGGCCGCCCAGAACCGGAGCTCATTCTGTCGGCGGGTGCCGAACCGCGCCCGTTCGCGCCGGTAACGACCAGCGTCGGCGTGCCGATCGGGCCGGATGACCTCACGGCCGGGGGTACGCTGGTCGGCTTCTTCTCGCCGAACTGCGCTCCCTGCCGGGAACAGGCGCCCCGGTTCGTCGAACGCGCAGCGGCGAGCGGCTCGGACCGGGTCCTCGCGGTCGCCGTCGGTACGCCCGAGGCCACCCGCGAGCTGGTGGCCCTGCTGGAACCGGTCGCCCGGGTCGTGGTGGAGATCGAGGACGGCCCGCTGCACCAGGCGTTCGCGGTCCAGGGCTATCCCGCCATGTGCGTGCTGGACGGCGACGGTCGGGTCAAGGCCAGCGCCACCGCGGTCGAGCGGCTGCCCGAACTACCCGCAACATGACCGGTGCCGCCGACCCGAGCCGTGCCGATGCCGGCCGGGGTCGCGACTCGGGCCCATGGCAGGCGGTACCGTCGGCGCCCCGGCTCGGTGCCGGGACCGCCGGGCGGTACCTGGTCGACGCTCTCGGGCTGGCCTGGCGCGCGGCGCCCGCCGCGACGGTGGCCAAACTGCTGCTCGCGATCCTGGCCGGAACCGGCCCGGTGGTGCTGGCCTGGCTCACCAAGTTGGTGGTGGACCGGCTGGCGGCGGGCCAGGCCGGGCGGCACCCCGGCCAGTTGCTGGCGCTGGCCGCCGCGCTCGGCGTGGTCGGGGCGGCGGTGGCTGCCCAACCACACCTGGCCGGGTACGTCGACGGCGTGAGCGGCCGGGCGCTCCGACTGCTGGTGACGGGCCGGCTCTACACGGCGGTGAACGCGTTCGCCGGGTTGGCCCGGTTGGAGAATCCGCGTCTCCGGGACCGGCTGCAACTCGCCGAGGGAGCGGGGCGGCTCGGTCCGGCCCAGTGTGTCAGCGGTGGCCTCGGCGTCGCGCAGGGCGTCCTGACCCTGCTCGGCTTCGTCGGTTCTCTGCTGGCCGTCGCCCCGGCGATGGTGCTGGTGGTCATCGTCTCGGCGGCGCCGACCACCTGGGTGGAGATCCGGCTCAGCCGGCAGCGGGCCGCGCTCGCCTGGCGGCTGGGCCACGCACAGCGCCGCGAGCTGTTCTACGCCCGGCTGCTGACCAGTCTCGAAGCGGCCAAGGAGATCCGGCTCTTCGGGCTCGGCGACTTCTTCAACGCCCGGCTGCTGCGCGAGCTGCGGCACGTCAACCGCGAGCAGGACACCATGGACCGGCGGGAGATGCTCGGCCAGCTGGGTCTGGCGCTGCTGGCGGCGGCGGTGGCGGCCGGCGGGCTGGCCTGGGTGATCTCGCTGGCGGCCAGTGGCCGGCTCGGCGTCGGCGACGTCATGCTCTTCGTGGCCGCGGTGGCCGGGGTGCAGACGGCGCTCGGCGGCATGGTGGCGCAGGGCGCGGCCACCCATCACGCGCTGCTGCTCTTCGACCACTACCGGGCTGTGCTGGCCGCTCCTCCGGACCTGCCGGAACCGTCCCGCCCCGGAGTGCGGCCGGGGCCGCTGGAGCACGCCATCGAACTGCGCGACGTGTGGTTCCGGTACGCCGACGGCCAACCGTGGGTGCTGCGCGGCGTCGACCTGGTCATCCCGGCCGGCGCCGCGGTGGGGCTGGTCGGGCTCAACGGGGCCGGCAAGAGCACGCTGGTCAAGTTGTTGTGCCGGTTCTACGATCCGGTCCGGGGCAGCGTCCGCTGGGATGGCACGGACCTGCGCGAGTTCGACGTGCGCGGGCTGCGCGAACGGCTCAGCGTGGTCTTCCAGGACTTCATGGGGTACGACCTGTCGGCGGCGGAGAACATCGGTCTCGGCGACCTGGGTCGGATCGACGACCGCGCGGCGGTGGTCGATGCCGCCCGGCTCGCGGGCTGTCACGACACGCTCGCCGCGCTGCCTGCCGGATACGACACCCTGCTGTCCCGGATCTTCCTCGACGACGCGGACGCGGCGGATCCCCGGGCCGGGGTCACGCTCTCCGGCGGGCAGTGGCAGCGGGTGGCGGTCGCCCGTGCCCTGCTCCGGAACCGGCGGGACCTGCTGATCCTGGACGAGCCGACCGCCGGGCTGGACGCCGAGGCCGAACACGAGGTGCACCGGCGGTTGCGGGAGCTCCGGCAGGGGCGTACCAGCCTGCTCATCTCGCACCGGCTGGCCACGGTCCGGGACGCGGACGTCATCGTGGTGCTCGACGGCGGTGGGGTCGTCGAGCAGGGGTCACACGAGACGCTGATGGCCCGGGACGGCCGGTACGCCCGGCTCTTCCAACTCCAGGCCAGCGGGTACCAGCCATCGACGGTGGACGTCGTCGGCACACCCGCGCCGCGCGAGGCGATCGGCTGACGGGTATCACCGACGGTCGGGGCTGGGTACGGCTACTCAGTGCCGGTCGGGCACCACGACTCAGGTGTTCCGGACCGGACCGGCCGACACTGCTGTGATGACCGAGACGTTGCGCCGGTACCCCGCTCCGTCCACCTTCGCGTCGCCGGGTCTGACCCTCCGCGAACGCTGGCGTCGGGTCCGCCTCTCCGCCGCCGGGCGGCTCCGTACGGCCGTGCTCCGGCTCGCCCTGCGCCATCCGGCCGGTTGGCGGTGGCTGGCCGGCCGGCACCATCCGGTCCTCGACCGGATCGCCGCGGCGAACGCCCGGGCGGTCTGTGCGCTGGCCGCCCTGGACGTCCCGGCGTACCGGGCGTTCCTGCGGGCCCGGCCGACCGCCGGACGGGCCCGCCGCCGGCTCGGCGACTTCCCGGAGACCGACAAGGAGAACTACGTCGTGCCGCACGCCGCCGCCCGGCGCTGCTGGGGCGGCCGGTTGCCGGTCCGGGGTGTGGTGGTGGACGAGTCGGCCGGTTCGTCGGGCCGGCCGTTCAACTGGCCGCGCGGGGAGCGGGAGCTGCGGGCGGTGCACCACGACATCGCCGGCTACACCAGCCTGGTCTTCCCGATGCGCCGGCCCTTCGTCATCAACGCCTACTCGATGGGTGCCTGGGCGACCGGGACCACCACCGGCGCGGCGATGGCCCGGATCGCGGTGGTGAAGAACACCGGCCCCGACCTCGGCAAGGTCGTCGACACGCTCCGCGAGTTCGGCCCGGACTTCGACTACCTGGTGACCGCGTATCCGCCGTTCCTGAAGCACCTGCGGGACCGGCTCGACGCGGACGGCTTCGACTGGTCGGGCTACCGCATCTCGGCGAGCTGCGGCGGGGAGGGGATGACCGAGGCGCTGCGGAGCTACCTGGAGGAGCGATTTCTCCGGGTACGGTCCGCGTACGGCGCCTCGGACCTGACCATCGGGATCGGCGCGGAGACCGCGTTCACGGTCTGGCTGCGGCGTCGACTCTGGACCGACTCAGACTTCCGGGCCGCGGTGCTCGGCGCTGACGAGCAGCGGCTGCCGATGGCGTTCCAGTACAACCCGATGGCCACCTATCTGGAGACGAACGACCGGCGGGAACTGCTCTGCACGGTGACCAGCCTGGACGTGCTCCAGCCCCGGCTGCGCTACAACGTCGGCGACGAGGCGGTGCTGCTGCCGTACCGGCGGATCCTCGACCTGGTCCGCGCCGACCCGGCACGCTGGGCGGACTGCGCGGCGGCACTGGCCGGCGAGCGGATGAACCTGCCGGTGCTGCTGCTCTTCGGCCGGCGCGACTCGACCGTCTCCTACCTCGGCGCCAACCTCTACCCGCAGGACGTCGAGTACGGCCTCTACGCCGGCAACCCGTACGCGGCCGAGATCAGCCGGTTCCGGCTGGCCCTGGTCGAGGACGCGGGGCTGGAGACCCGGCCGGTGGTGCACCTGGAACTGCGCCGCCCGCTGGCCGGACCGGTCCGGGACGCTCTCGCCGCGGCCTGCCGGGACGGGGTACGCCGGCACCTCGCCGCCGTCTCCCGGGACTTCGCGCAGTCGCTGACCGAGGACCCGACCGCCGGTGAGCTGCGGGTGGAACTGCACGAGGCGGGTACCGGTCCGTTCGCCGGAGACCAGAAGATCAAGAACACCTACCTGCTGGGAGGTTGAGGCATGCGTACCCGGGATTTCTCCCAGGCCCCGGCGCAGGCCCGGGCCGGCGCGATGTTCATCGGCGCGACCCGCTACCGGAGCCCGCTGACGTTGCTGCGGCTCTGGCCGGCCTGGCGCCGGATGCTCCGGGACATGCGCCGGATGTCCGGATACCGCTGGCACACCGTCTACTGGCAGTTCCCGCTCACCCTCGGCACCGTCGCGTTCTTCGCCGACCGGGACGCGATGCTGCGGTTCGCCCGCTCCCGGCACCACCGGCGGCTGATGGTCTGGATCACCGACGGCACCCGGAACGCGACCGCCGGCTTCATCCGGCTCTACACCGCCGAGCCGGACGGCTACTCCAACGGGGTGTGGCGGGCCGAGTCCACCGAGATGGCGCACATCCCGACCTTCACCCCGCTGGGCGCGGAGTCGACCGGCCCGGCGGTGCGGCGATGACCGCCACCCCGACGCTGGAACGCGTCGTCGACCGGCGCGGGCTGCGGGACTTCCTCACCCTCACCGACCGGGTGTACGCGGACGAGCCGCGCTTCGTACCGCCGATGCGCGCACAGCTCCGGCGCTGGTGGCGGGAGGGCGTGCCGATGTACCTGCTCCGGGACGTCACCACCGGTGCGGCGGTGGCCCGGACCACGCTGCACACCGACGCCGGCTTCGACGCCAAACTCGGCCGCCGGTACCAGCTCTTCGGGCTGACCGAGTTCACCGAGCCGGCGGCGGAGCCGCTTTTCGCGGCGATCACCGCCGCCGGCCGGGCCGCCGGGGACCGGGAGGCGCTCTTCGGCCCGGTGGCGTTGCTGCCCAACGAGGCCGGTGGCGTCATCACCTCCGGCTACGCCGACCGGGGCTTCGTCGACAGCGCCTACAACCCGCCGAGGTACGTGACCGCCTACGAGTCGTCCGGCTTCGCCCGCCGCTTCGAGTCGGACACCTGGATCTGCCCGGTCACCCGAGCCGACGCCGACCCGCCCCTCGCCGATCCGGCCCTCGACGGCTCACCTCTCGGCGATCCGCTGCTGCGGGTGCACCGGGGCGACCTGCGGCGGCTCGACGAGCAGCTCCACCTGCTGCGCGACATGCTGAACGCCTCCTTCGCCCAGCTCGGCTACTACACCGGGATCTCGATCGCGCAGCTGCGCCAGCAGACCGACGGGCTGGCGTACCTGCTGGACGAGTCGCTGCTGCTCTACCTGACCCGGGCGGACCGGCCGGTGGCCTTCGTTCTCTGCATCCCGGACATCAGCGAGTTCGTGATCCGGGTACGGGGCAACCTGAACCTGGTCAACCAGCTCCGGCTGCTGGCGACCCGGCGGCGGTACCGGCGGGAGGCGGTGCTGATCGTCAAGGGCGTGCTCCCGGAGTACCAGGGGCGGGGCTACCAGCGGCTGCTCTCGGCGCACCTGCACCGGAACCTGCACGCCGGGGGCTACCACACACTGCGCAGTACGTACGTCGGGCGGGACAACCCGGCGTCGGCGGCGCAGTTCCGGGGGATGGGCGGCCGGCCGCTGCACGGGTACACCTTCTTCGAGAAGGCGTTGTAGGTGGACGTCGCCGCGTTCCGCGCGCTGGAACCGCTCTGCTGGCGGGCGCCGAGCGCGCACAACAGCCAACCGTGGCGGCTCGACTACCGGGCCACGGAGGTCCGGGTGGGCTGGGACCCGGCGGACGCGCTGCCGGCGGCCGACCCGTCCGGGCGGGACCTGTGGCTCTCGCTCGGCGCGTTCGTCGAGACCTGCCTGGTCGTCGCGGCCGACGCCGGGCTGCGGGTCCGGTTCGTGCCGGACCACTGTGCCGAGGACCGCCGGGTGGGCTGGTTGCGGGCGTCCGCGAGCCGTTACCGCAGTCCGTTCGGTGCGGCGGAGGTGCGCGGACGGCGTACCCACCGGGGGCGGTTCTCCGCGGGCCCGCCGGCCGGCCTCGTCGCGGCCGTCGACGCCGTGGCCCGGGAGGCCGGCGGGGCGGTCCGGGTGGTGCCGGACGCCGACCTGCTGGCCCGGCTGCTCCGGCTCGCCGACCGGCGGCTGTACGCCGATCCGGCGGTCGTCGCCGAGCTGCGCTCGTGGCTGCGGTTGACGCCGGGACATCCGGCCTACCATGCCGACGGGCTCACCGACCGCTGCCTGGGGCTGTCCCGGGCCGAGGCGACCGGGCTGCGGGCCGCCCTGGCCGGGTACCCCGGGCTGCGCCGGCTGGGGATTCCCCGGCTGCTCGCCGCGGCGGCCGGGAACCCGCTGGCACTCGGCGGTGCGGTGCTGGTCCTCGTCGGACCCGCCGGGACGGACGGCGCGACCCGGGTCGGCCTCGGGCGGGTGCTGATGCGGGTCTGGCTGACCCTGCACGCGGCCGGAGTGGCGGCGCACCCGCTGAGCCAGCTCATCGACGTTCCGGCGACCGGCGACGCGCTGGGTGCGACGCTGGGCGTGCCGGCGGACCGGCTGCTGCACGTCGCCCGGGTCGGCGCGCCGGCCGGTACGCCGGTCCGCTCGGCCCGCCGGGTCGGTCCGCCGGCCGGCTCGGCCGCCGGGTAGCGCTGTCCGCCGGCCCGGTCGGCCGCCGGGCGGCCCAGCCCGGGAGGTCCGACCGAGGACAGCATCTCAGGAGATGAGTGGCGCCCCTGCCGGTGACCACGATGGACGGGCACCAGTTCGGCTCGCCCGCCGCCGGTGGCCCGGCCACGGCTTTGTGGCGGCCGGTGGCCGGGCCGGGCGACGCTCCGTGCGGCCGTGCCACCGGGAGGATGAGATGCCCATCGAGGACCTCGATCCGGCAAAGCTGGACGCCCGCGAGTTCGCCCTGCTGGTCAAGGCGACTCCGACCGCCGAGCTGCGCGAGCTGATGTGCGGCAGCCGGCGCCGGGCCGTGCTGGACGTGGTGCTCGGGCGCATGCCGGACGTCTTCCGGGGCGACCGGGCCGGCGGCACGTCGGCGGTGGTGCACTGGAGGATCGGCGACGGCCCGGACGGTGCCGTCGACGTCTACGAGATCGTGATCGACGGTGGTGCCTGTGCGCTCTCCGCGGCCCCACTGCGGCAGCCGAAGCTCACCCTGACCGTCGGCGCGGTCGATTTCCTCCGCATGGTCACCGGGAACGCCCATCCGGTGACGCTGGCGATGAAGGGAAAGCTGAAGACCAGGGGCGACCTCGCGCTGACCGCGAGATTTCCGCAGCTGTTCGACATTCCCCGGACATAGGCGTACCGAGCACGCACGAATCCGGGTCGGGGCCCGTTCCGGCGAGCGCCGGCGGTGGGTTCGGCGACCCACGTAGAAACGACAGGAAGGCGAGGCGAGGCATGACGATCACCGGACCGGCGACAGCTGTCACCGACGCCGATCGGGCCGCGATAGCGGCGGTCCCGGCGCGGATGGTGGAAACCTGGGCGAAGCACGATCCCGACGGATTCGCCGAGCTTTTCACCGAGGACGGCACACTCATTCTTCCGGGAGTCCATCGCAGGGGACGCGACCAGATCCGTGCGTTCATGGCCGCGGAATTCGCCGGCGCCTACCGGGGTACCCGGGTGACCGGCCAGCCCGTCGACGTGATCCCGCTCGCGCCCGGCGCGGTCGCGCTGACGACCGTGGGCGGGGTACTGGCTCCGGGCGAGTCGGAACTCTCCGCCGAGGCGGCCATCCGGGCCTCCTGGATCCTGGTGAAGCGCGCTGACGCGTGGCTGCTGGCGATCTACCACAACTGCCCGCGCGATCCCGCCGCACCCGGGGGAGAGGTGGCAGCGGCATGAACGCCTCGGGTGTGGTCCGGGACCTGGTCGCCGAGGGCGACGAGGTCGACGGCCTGGTACGCGGGCTGGACGCGGCACAGTGGCGACTGCCCACCCCGGCACCCGGTTGGACGGTCGCCCACCAGATCGCCCACCTGGCCGCGACCTTCCGGATGGCGGCGTTGGCGGTGGCGGATCCGGACCGGTTCACCGCGATGACCGCCCGGCTCGGTGCCGACTTCGACGCGAACGTGGCGCACGCGTTGGCCGAGTTCCTGGCCGAACCGCCGGACGTGCTGCTGACCCGCTGGCGGGCCGAACGCGCTCGGGCGGAGCAGGCCCTCGCGGCCGTGCCGCCGGACCGCGTCGTGCCCTGGCTGGTGCGCCCGCTCCCCGCCGCCGTGCTCGCCTCGGCCGGCCTGATGGAGCTGTTCGGGCACGGTCAGGACATCGCCGACGCGCTCGGGGTACGCCGTGAGCACACCGACCGGATCGGTCACCTGGTCGCCTTCGCGGTGCGTACCTGGGACTTCGGCTACCAGGCGCGTGGCCTGACCACCCCGGACGTCGAGTTCCGCTTCGAGTTGACCGCGCCGTCCGGCGTCGTGTGGACGTTCGGGCCGGCCGGGGGCGACAACCGGATCAGCGGTCCGGCGGTCGACTTCTGCCTGCTGGTGACCCGGCGCCGGCACCGCGACGACCTGGACCTCACGGCGACGGGCGCGGAGGCCGACCGGTGGCTCGACATCGCGCAGGCCTACCGGGGGCCGGCCGGTGCCGGGCGTCGCCCCGGTCAGTTCGCGACTCGGGTGGGGTGACCGACGGCCTCCGCTTCCCCGGTCGCGGGCACACCTTCTGAAGCCGCCCGGCTCGCCCTGGCCGGCGGCGCCGCGTCGAACCGCTGGGCCACGAAGTGCTCCTGCGCCATCCGACGTACCGTCGCCAGCGCGGCGTCGAGCAGAACCATCCGTACCACGGCGGCGGCCCGGTCGATGCCGGCTGCGCTCGACGGGAGCAGGTCGAGCTCCTGGACGACGAGCCGCTCGGCCGCGGCCGCGTACGGTCGGAAGAAGTCGATGTCGCACTCGCAGCCGAGCTGGCGCAGTGTCAGCACCACGTGCGCCAGCCTGCCGGCCACCTCCGGGTCGACGCACCAGCCCAGCCGCTGGATGAACCCGTCCACGTCGGAACGTACGCCGGGCATGCCGCCGGGGTCGTCGAGCGTCGGCCGCTCGGGGAAACGCGCCCGGTTGACGACCTCGTACAGGTCCGGGACCGACAGCCTTCCGTCATCGATGGCTGCGAGCAGCTCGCCGACGGTGGATAGATCGAGCTGTCCGATGTTCGTGAAGGCCCTGATGAGACGGATCAGGTGCAGGTGTCTCTCGTCGTATTCGGCCTGGTTCCGCTGCGTCGGTACGCCTTTGGGAAGCAGCCCCCGGCGTAGGTAGAATTTGATCGTGGCAACGGGAACCCCGGTCCGCCGGCTGAGATCGGATATGCGCATCTAGCTCCCCGCAAGCGTTGCTTGTGGCTACAGAGGTGCCGCGCCGCACCTGGTTCAGCTCGCCAAGATTATCAGCGACGTCAATACGCCCCTTTGTGTCGTTTCTTATGGTGTTGCCTGACATGAGAATGCTCACCGGGGCGGTGTCCACGGCCGCGCGGGCCGGCACGGCACGGGGCGAATCGGGTTCCGTGGCCCTGGCCAGCGCCGTGTTCCGGGCGTCGAGCAGGGCGAGCAGCACGGGCGGGTCCAGTGTGCCCGCCGGCTTGAGTACCAGGTCGGCCTGGATGAACGTCTCCCGCCCGATCGTCAGCGGACCGTTGGTGGCGACCGAGACCGAACCGTCGGCACCGTCCGGCTCGCCGATCGCCGCGCGCGGATCGCCGGTCACCTCCTGCGCCAGCAGGTACCAGGTGCCGGAGGGGACGCTGTCGAACCGGTACCGGCCCAGTCCGGACAGGATCGCGCACCGTACCGGCCGCCCCTGCGGAATTCGATCGGGAAAGAGCCCGACGAAGATGAGGCTGTCCTCTTCGGTCTGGGCCGGCCAGACGCGCCCGGAGACCCGGCCGGACGAGCGGCCGTCCGGGCAGAGGCGCGGGTCCACCGGAATGTGCGGTGCGAATCCGGAGCGCTTGCGGTACGCCGTCGGCGACATTCCCACGCTCCTGCTGAAGCGGGTACTGAATGTGCCGACGCTGTTGTACCCCACGCGGACACTGATGTCTGCTACATTTAGCGACGTCGACACCAGGAGATGTTTGGCCCGTTGCAATCGCAGTGCCGAGAGAAAGCGACCAGGAGAGACTCCGGTCGCGCGCTGGAATATCCGGGTAAAGTGAAACTTGCTGAACATGGCAGCACGGGCGATGTCATCCACCGTGAGCTGCTCTCCGAGGTTTTCGCGCATTGCCGCGATAGCGCGACCCACGGCCTTTTCGATCGGATCGTCCACTCCTGCTCCTCCCGAGGAATCGAATGGTAGGCCTTGATTCGGATACCAAAACGTGTCGGTAGTGGTCGAACCAGCGGAGAGGGTAGCGAGCAGGGCCCTGCCGGCGTTGGCCGCCCGGCAGCACGAGTCGAATGGTAGATAACAGAAGGTTTTCGAAGCTCCAGGCCCCCGGTGCTTCAGTCCTCTTGTCCCCGTCGATGTGTTCCGCCACGTCGAGGTTAACTTAGGCGGACCCTTCCCAGCAACACTGAGATTTGCAGTTGTCGATCCGCAGAGCAATCGTGAAGTTAAAATCGGATAGCGGTGCGCACTACTTCACCGGGGTGGCCGCCCCGTCATCGTCCGGAAACGTCCCACGTCAAATGTGTCGCCGCCCCGTGCGCGGTGCCGAGTCAGCCCGCCACAACCGCGTACCGATCGCCCGCGCCGCAGCGAAGCTGGCCCAGGACGTCAGCCGGACCAGCCCCGCCTCGTCGAGCACGGTCCCGACCTCGTCGATCAGTTCGTCGGTCACCCGGTAGGGGGCGAACGCGGTGAGCAGGCCCAGCCGCGCGGCCGGCCGGTCCCGCGCCGGTACCGCCGCGGTCGCCTCCGCCAGCCAGGCCGGCCCGCGCAGCCCCGGCCCGATGCCGGCCCGGCCGGCCAGGGCGGTCAGCACCAGCCCTCGTACCTCGGCCGTCACGGCGCGTCCCCCGCCCTCCTCGACGGCGGCGGCGGCCCGGGCGAAGGCCGCCGCGACCGGCGGCCGACCGGCGGCCCAGGACAGCTCGGGCGGCAGCGGCGCGTCCGGCAGCAGATCCAGCGAGGTGCCCGGCGCGGGGCGTCGCCGCGCCAGGCTCCCCATGACGAACCTGGCTCCCCGCCGCACCGCCGCCAGCGCCGGAGCCGGCACCGGCGGCAGCGGCGACTCGGTGAGGAACAGGGTGACCATCCGGTTGAGGTAGTGGAAGGTCACCACCACCCCGATGATCTCCGGCGCCTGGTCGGCCGGGAACGGAACCGGTCGCCCACCGGCCTCCGGCAACCCGCTGCGCCGGGCCCAGCGGGCCAACTCCCGCACCCGAGGGTCGCCGACGGCGTCGAACCGGTCGGCGGCGATCGCGGCGGCCTCCGCACCGGACGACAGGCCGGCCAGCGCCGCCCCGTGCACCTCGACGCAGTACGGGCACCGGTTGCCGACCGACACCGCCGCCGCCACCGCCTCCTTGACCGAGCGGTCGACCACCCCGCCGGCCAGCAGCGACTCCCGCAGCATCAGCCAGCTCGCCGCCAGCGCCTCCGGTGCGGGGGCGTGCAGGGCGACCGGTGGTGCCACCATGCCGAAGTCGGCCTCCATCTGCCGGTACACCCGGGCCACCAGCCCGGTCTCGGCCCCGGGCACGACCGGGGTGACGTGCCGGACGTGCGCCGCGGACGCCCGGCGGGCGACCCGTGCGAACAGCGATCCCACCACGCACCCCCGGCTCAGGCCGGCTGGGCCGTCGGGACCCGGGCGGCCGCACCGGCACCGGGTCCGGGAGCGCCGTACCGCACGGCGACGCCCCGCTCCTGGGCGGCGCGGACCATCCCGGGCATGGCCCGCTCCGCCAGCGCCGCGATGGTGAGCGCCGGATTGACCGTCAACGCCCCCGGCACCGCCGAGCCGTCGGTGACGAAGATGCCGGGATGCCCGCGCAGCTCGTGCCGGTCGTCGAGCGCCGAGGTCGCCGGGTCGTCCCCGATCCGGCAGGACGCCAGCGGATGCACCGTGTAGGCCCCGACCAGGTCGTTGGTCCACGGCGCCACCCGGGCCAGGCCGTCGCGCTCCAGGATCTCCTTCACCTCGGCGTCCGCGAGCGACCAGCCGCGCCAGGTGTTGGGGGTGGGCCGGTACCGCAGCGGCCCGTCGCCCAACATCTGCATCGAGAGCCGGTGCGCGTTGCCGGTCTCCGGTGGTGGCCCGAAGACGCCCTCGTTGTCGTCCTCGGACATCGTGAAGACGGTCAGCCACGACTGCCAGCGCCGCAGCATCTCCTTCTTCTGCACACCGAACCAGGACGGACCGGTGGCGCCGGGCACCTGGGCCAGGATCGTGCCGAGCCCGGGCGGGAAGTACAACTGCTCCAGCGAGAAGCGCTCGTACTCCGGCAGCCGGCCGTCCAGCCGGTCCCAACTCGCCACGGTCGGCCCGCGCCCGATCTGGTACGCCGCGTACGCCTGCCCGCCCGGACGCGACAGTCCCAGTACCTCGCGTACCCGGTCCTCGTCGAAGACCGCGGTGTTGAGCCGCTCGCCGTTGCCGGAGAAGTACCGCCCCACCGCGTGCGGCATCGGGCCGAGGGCGGCCGCCGAACGCTGCAGGATCACCGGCGTCGCGCCCGCACCCGCGGCGAGGACGACGAGCTTGGCGTCGATCGCGTCGCCCTCGTGCAGGATCCGGTAGTCCTCGGCATCGACGACCCGGTAGTGCACCCGGTAGCCGCCGTCGTCGTTCCTGGTCAGCCGCTGCACCTCGTGCAGCGGCCGGATCTCGGCGCCGTGCGCGAGCGCGCCGGGCAGGTAGTTGAGCAGCAGCGACCGCTTGGCGTCGAACCGGCAGCCGGCCATCATCCAGTTGCAGTTGACGCACTCGTCCACGTCCACCGCGGACGGCGGCGGGTTGGCGGTGCGGCCGGCGTGCGCGCAGGCCGCCGCGAAGAGACCGCCCGCGTACGGCACCCGGTCCCAGGACTGCTGGGTCACCGGCAGCGCCTCGACAACCCGGTCGTACCAGGGGTCGAGGCTGTCCCGGCCGATGCTGGCCGGCCACATCCGGCGGCCGATGCTGCCCTGCCGCTCGAAGACGAACCGGGGCGCCCGGGGCATCGTGGCGAAGTAGACCACGCTGCCGCCGCCGACGCAGTTGCCGCCGAGCACGCTCATTCCGTCACCGACGACGAAGTCGAAGACGCGGGTGTACGACGAACCCAGTTTGTAGTCGTGGTCGAATTCCTCGGCCCGAAGCCATGGTCCGCGTTCCAGGACCACGACGCGGGCCCCGCCGGCGGCGAGATGGTAGGCGGCGATCGCGCCGCCGAACCCGCTGCCGACCACGACGACATCTGTCGACTCCGTGGCTGTTGTCATGTCGGATCACCTGCCGCCGTCGTCTGTGGGTGGATCGGGGCCAGGGCCCGTCCGTACGAGTACTGCGGGAAGCGGGAAAGGCCGTCGGCATCCGGCCGGAAATAGCCGATTCCCACCAGGCCCGGATGCCCTGCCGCGAGCGCCTCCGTCGTGCTGATGTGTGCGGCGCTGTCAAATGCCATGTTGCTGAATAGTGCGAGAGCCACCCACATCTGTTTCTCCGGGTGTTCGGGTGCGGTGAGTTCACGCACCAGCGCCGTACGGTGCGCGAACGAGAGCGCGACAAAGGCGGGTACGTCGTCGTCGAGCGTGAGGCCGTGCGTCGCGGCGTACCCGACTGCGTGGTCGTTCAGCGTGTAGTACAGCGAATCCAACGCCTCGGCCAACCCGCCGCCGGGCTGTTCGAGCAGTTCGAGGGCGCCCGCCGCGACCGCGCCCCCGGTCGGGTCGGCGCCCGCGACGGCCCGGTCGTCGGGTGACCGCTTCGCTCCCGGGACGATGGTGTCGGCGAATGCCTCTATGGTGGCGGTACGGGCCGGCCCCGCGTCCTGTCCGTCGGGCTGCACGGCATTTCCTCCTCTCGTGACGGATCCCGTCGGAGGCGTCCTGCTCGGAATGACCCGATCGACCGGGCCGGTAATGGTTCCGGAGAAGGTGCGCACGGAAGTGGCGTAATCCGATCCGTCAGACGACGATTCTTCCGATGCGGAGGCTGGAAATCATCTTCTGAGTTGCGCTGGATCGAGTGCGGCGGAAACCGGTCCCCGGGGGCCGGAAGCGCACGACAGGAGACGGATTTTCGTGGCGGGCGCGGCACCATGAGACGGGATGTCCCACGGTTCGGATTGGGAGCGCGCTATGCCGATGCTCGGTTCGCTGCGCCGTTTGGCGTTGACACCGTCCTTCGCCGAGGTGACCTTCGCGGCGCGCGGCTTTCCGGTCCGGGCCACCGAGGCGACCCGCCGGCTGGAGGCCGTTCCCCAGGCGGTGCTCTGCGGCTTCGAGTGGGCGATCGAGGTGCGGACCGCGTGGGAGGTCGAGCGCCGGCTGGAGTTGGTGGAGCCGGAGCTGCGGGGGTTCGCCTACGAGGGGGCCGCGATGGCCTACACGGTGCGGGACGCGATGGCGGGCGGGCGGGGTGGGCGGGCGCGGGACCTGCTGCGCGGACCGGGCCGGCCGCACACCTTCCTCACGTACATCGGGATCGGTTTCGCGATGGCCCGGCTGCCACGGATCCTCTGGCGCAACGTGCTGCCCGACCTGACCGGGGTGCCGTACTACCCGACCATGAGCTGGTTGGCCGTCGACGGGTACGGCTTCGACCGCGCCTACTTCGAGACCGACCGCTGGGTCACCGGGCAGCGCCGCCTCGCGCCGTACCCCTGGCAGGGCCGGGCCGACTACTTTCCCCGCGCCGTCGACCAGGGCATCGGCCGCGCCCTCTGGTTCATCCACGGTGGAGTGTCGCCGGACGTGGCGGCGGCGGTGGGCCGCTTCGCCACCGAGCGTCAGCCCGACCTGTGGAGTGGGGTCGGCCTCGCGGCCACCTTCGCGGGCGGCAGCGACGCGGCCGGCCTCACGGTGCTACGCGGGGCGGCCGGTGACCTGCTCCCGCACCTGGCCCAGGGCGCGGTGTTCGCGGCCAAGGCCCGGGACTTCGCCGGCCTGGTGCCCGCGCACACCGAGCTGGCCACCGGCGTCCTCGCCGGGATGACCGTCCCGGCCGCGGCGACGCTCGCCGACGACGTGGCGGCGGACGGGTTCGGTCCCGGCCCCGACCCCGCCTACGAGGTCTGGCGCCAGCGGGTCGAGGCACGGGTGGCGTCCCGACTCCCCGGCACATCGGGGTAGCCGTCCCGACCGCCGGGCCCGTCGGGGTGTGCGGGACGACTCCCGGTCACGGCGGGAGCGGGCGGCGCAGCCAGAGCAGCGCCAGTACGCCGAGCGCGACGAGCCCGTCGACCACGAGCAGGAACGCGCTCACCGGATCGACGCCGTGCGGATGGTCCCCGGTGGGTACGGCGGCACGCAGCCGCGCGGGTGGCTCCCCGGTACCGACGCTGAAGCGCAGGACGCCGGCGGCGGCACCGCCGTCGGCGAACGCGACGTGATAGGCGACGACCACGTCACCGGGCGCCTGGACGGCGATCGGCTGCCAGACCGCCCGACCGCGGACGGCCGCCAGCGGGCCGGTGGTCAGGGTGCCGCCGCTGTGGTCCAGCACGGAGACGTGCGAGCCCGCCGCGACGGGCGGGCGGGAGAAGGTCAGCCGTACGCCGGGTGGCCCGGTGGCGAGCACCGCCTGGTCCGGCGGATCGCTCGACACGAGGTTGCCCCGGGCGCTGGCGGTGCCCGGCGTCGCCAGCAGGATGCCGGCGGCGACACCGAGCAGGGCCAGCGCCATCGGTACCGCGGCGCGGGAGCGCATGACCGGTCAGGCCGCCGACGTCGCGGGCCGGCCGGCCCGGGAGCGCGTGACGCAGTTGCACGTGTAGCCGGCCAACTCGGCCCGGTTCGGACGCAGGTGCAGGTACATCGCGATCACCATCGGGAGGAAGACCACGGAGTTGTAGAAGAGGTGCAGCTCGACCCGGGCGAGGAAGAGCTGGGCGACGCTCGTCGGCTGCGCCGCACCGAAGAAGTTGACGCCGGCCTGCACCTGGACGAGCAGCAGCAGGTGCTCGACGTGGTGCCAGAACTGGATGACCAGCGCCACCGTCCACCACGTCCGTGCCCGGCCGACGAAGCCGGGGCGGAGCAGGAAGAGGCCGACCAGCATGAGGATCGCGTAGCCGTAGTGCAGCCACTCGGAGGTGACCAACCAGGGGTAATACCATCCGAGTACCCCGCGGGCCTCCGGCCGCGCCATGCCGAGCACCCAGATCTGGTACGCCTGCACCAGGTGCTCGGCCCAGTGTGCGACGACGACGAACAGGTACAGGTGCAACGCCGCCCTGTGCTGGCCACCGTTCAACCGGGCGATCGGACCAGATGGCGGGGTGAGCGCCGAACCGCTGACCATGGGTGTCTCCCTCCCGCGGTGAACTACCGGTCCCGGCCGACCGTAGTCGTGCCGGGTCGCGGGCTCGTTCTTCCAGGTTGCTCACTGCCCGCCGACTGCTGCGCATCCTGGGAGAACACCGCCGCGGCCGGCCGTCGCATGCTTTCGGGTACGGGAAGGTCGGCTTACCGCAGGGGAGGCACGATGGCACGCCGGACGAGTGTCGAGATCGGACCGACGGAGGCGACGGCCGCCCCGTCGAAATCGGCGCCACGCGCCACGTCCCTGCTGGTCAACGGGCACTTCCCGCGACGGCGGTGGTGGGTGCTCGGGCTGAGCGTGCTGGGTGGCTTCCTGCTCACCGTCGTCTGGTCCGCGGAGTTCGTCGACCGCACGATCGGAGACAGCGTGGCGGACACGCTGCTCGGGCACGACGCAAAAGGGACCCCGATCGCCGGGATCGGTGCCGGGGTGGCCTTCGCCTTCGTCTCCGGACTCGCGGGCACCTTCACGGCCTGCAACATCGCCGCGTTCGGCGCGATGGCCCCGGTGCTGGGTACCGGCGGGCGCTGGAGCCGGCTGCGGCACATGTTCGGGCCGCTGGGGTGGCTGTCGGTCGGGATGATCGCGGTCTCCGCCAGCTACGGCGCGGTGGTCGGGCTGGTCGGCACCGCGATGCCGCAGTTCTCGACGGCCACGAACGCCGCCGGCGGTCTCTCCGCGCGCAGCGTCCAGTCGCTGGTGGTGTTCGGCCTGATCGGGCTCGCCATGACCTACCTGGGGCTCGCCGCCCTCGGCATCGTGCCCGACCCGTTCGCGCGGGTCTCCCGACGGTTCCCGAACGCGCCGATGGTCGTCCTCGGCGCGCTGATCGGCGGGTTCCTCGTCGGCCGCCCCTTCGCACTGTTCCGGCAGATGTTCCGGGACGCTGCGGAGAGCGGCAACCCGCTCTACGGCGCGTTGGCGTTCATGTTGCAGTCGCTCGGCAACATCCTGGTGATCGCGGTGCTCCTCGGCACCGTGACGCTGGTCAGCGGCCCGCGCCTGCGGCGGTGGCTGGCCGCCAGGCCGAGCCGGGTCGCGACCATCACGGCGGTCGCGCTCCTGGTGGCCGGCGTCTTCACGTTCCTCTACTGGGACGTCCGGCTGCTGGCCCGCCGCGAGATCATCCCCTGGTACCCGACCGCGCCGTGGTCGTAGCGGCCCGCTCGTGAGCCGGACGCCAGGTCGTCGAGGCGCAGGAGGAGAAATGGTTGCCGGTCGGGTCATCTCGTCGGTGGTGCAGCGGCAGGTGAAGTACGTCCGGACCGTCCCGCCCGGCAGGGCCGGCGGGCTGGTCGCCGCGGTCTACCGGCAGGTCGGGGAGGAACTGCGGCTGGTGGTGCCACCGGTCCTGCTGCACTCACCCGCCCCGGAGACCCTGGCCGGGTACTGGATGCTGATGCGCGAGCCGCTGCTGGCCGGCGGCGCGGTCGACCGGCTCGGGAAGGAGGCGGTCGCGGCGGCCGTCTCGGTGGCCAACATCTGCCCGTACTGCGTCGACATGCACAGTATCGGCATCTACGACCTCGCCACCGAGCACGACGCGGAGGCGGTCGCGGGCGACCGGGTGGACGAGATCGCCGATCCCCGGATCCGGGACCTCGCGGTCTGGGCCCGGACCGCGCACCAGCCGGACGAGGCGTCGCCACGACCGCCGCTCTCGCCGGCCGAACGGGCCGAGCTGGTGGGTGTGGTCGTCGGCTTCCACTACCTCGGCCGGATGGTCAACGTCTTCCTGGCGAACTTCCTCCTCCCGCCGAGGCTGGGTCCCCGGGCCCGCCGCCGGGTCAAGCACGGGATCAGCCTGATGCTCAGCCCGTCCCTGCGGGAGGTACTCCCGGCGGGCCGCTCGCTCGGGCTGCTGCCCGAGGCACCGCTACCGGCGGACGCCGGCTGGGCGGCCGGGCAGCCGGAGATCGCGGAGGCGGTGGCCCGGTCCTTCGCCGCCTTCGAACGCGCCGGACAGCGGGCCCTGTCGCCGGCGGTGCGGCACCTCGTGCTCGACCGGCTCGCCGGCTGGCGGGGTGAGGAGGCGGGTCTGAGTCGCCAGTGGTGCGAGCGGCTCGTCGCCGACCTTCCGGTGCCGGACCGGCCGGCCGGCCGGCTGGCCCTGCTGACCGCGTTCGCTTCGCACCAGGTGGACGAGGACACCGTGCGGGAGTTCCGGCTGGCCGAGCCGCGGGACGCCGCGCTGGTCGAGGCGGCGGCGTGGGCGAGCTACGCGGCCGCGCGCCGGATCGGCGCACTCCACGTGGCCGACCGCGTTTCCTGATTCGCCCGTCAATTGAACCTTTTTCAACCTCCCCTTGCGGTCCGTCTGAGCGCGAGGTCGGACGCGGTGTGTGAGCGCCGCGCGGTTCAGGTTGAAAAAGGTTCATTAATTCGTAGGTCGCCGGCATTACTTGCCGGGGCTGTTTTGTGGTGTGCCTGCCGCAATCACGAAAGCATCTTCGAAGAAGACCGCAGCAATGCGGAAGAAGACGCGGTCCGGATTGTTCTGCGAAGCTGGGGCGCAAACCACCGACCAACGGCCATCCAATGCCTTGGGGGGAGAGTTGACTAGTGTTTGGCGAGGGCTGCGGCGGCGCATTCTGACCCCGAGTACCTCAGCGACCAGACTGGACGTACGCGGCTTCCACGAGAAGGATGCGGCCTCCAAGGAATTGCTGGAGAAGATTGGTAGCACCTTTCTGACCGGCTTCGCGCATGCCGCGCAGGCGCGTACCGCCGACGAGGCGGAATCGGAACTCGAACGGATCCCGGTGCGCTTTCGCGGATTCGCTTACGAGGGTGCCGCGATGGGGTTCGCCATTCGTGACGCGCTTCCGTTGAGTCGTGGCGGTAATATCCCCCGGTTCCTCGCCGGAGCGGGCGGGGCGCACGTCTACATGGCCTACGTGGGCATCGGTTGGGCGATGGCGCGGCTGCCCCGGGCCCGCTGGTCCCGGATCGCACCGACGGATCCGGTCCTGCGCTGGCTCGCGCTCGACGGGTACGGCTTCCACCAGGCGTACTTCCACACCGGGCGGTACGTGCACCAGCGGTACCGGCCCGAGCGGTTCCCCTGGCCGGTGGAGGGTCCACGGTGGTACGCGGACCGGGTGCTGGACCAGGGCGTCGGCCGGGCGCTCTGGTTCGTCTGCGGCACCGCCCCGGCGCTCGTCGTGAAGACGATCGAGACGTTCCCCCGGCACCGGTGGCCGGACCTGTACTCCGGAGCCGGCCTGGCGGCCACCTATGCGGGCGGGGCGGACGAGTCCGAGCTGGGGAGCCTGTGGGACGCGGCCGGGGACTGCCGGCCCCAGTTGGCCCAGGGCGCGGCGTTCGCCGCCGCCGCCCGGCTGCGCGCCGGCCTGGTCGTGCCGCACAACGAGGTCGCCACCGGCGTCTTCTGCGGCATGTCCACCGCCGAGGCGGCGCGGCTGAGCGACGGGAACCGCCCGGAGGGCCCGGTTCGCGGCGACGTGCCCGGCTACGAGGTGTGGCGCCGGCGCGTCGCCCACGAGTTCGTCTCTATCGGAAGGTGCTAGCACATGGCTCAGAAAGCTGGCTGGCTGCGCAGGCAGCTGCCCGGAATCGTCGCGCTGGCCCTGATGGCCACGTTCTTCCAGGCGGCCCGGCTACCCACCGCCTCCTCCGCCGAACTCGACGGCCTGGCGAGCCGGTTCGAGTTCACGCCGTACTCGGTGGCGATGCCGGGCGGCTTCCCGCAGCAGACGATCCGCCGGGTGAACAAGGACTACCGGCACATCGACGCCTGGATCTCCTCGGTCGGCGCCGGTGTCGCGATGAACGACCTCGACGGTGACGGGTTCGCCAACGACCTGTGCATCACCGACCCGCGCATCGACCAGGTGGTGGTGACCCCGGTGCCGGGGGCACGGGCGGACCGGTACCCGCCGTTCGCGGTGGACCTGACGGCGTTGCCGACGCACCGGGCGTCGGCCCCGATGGGCTGCGTCCCCGGCGACTTCAACGAGGACGGCCGGATGGACCTGCTCGTCTACCTGTGGGGACGTACCCCCGTCCTCTACCTGGCGCGGGCCGGGGCCACCTCCCTCGGCCCGGCGGCCTACCGGGCCGTCGAGCTGGTGCCCGGTGCCAGCGGCGCGGAGTACAACGGTCCGCTGTGGAACTCCAACACGGCCGCGGTCGACGACTTCGACGGCGACGGCCACCTCGACATCTACCTCGGCAACTACTTCCCGCACGGCCCGGTGCTGGACGACACCAAGGCCGGCGGGGTGGCGATGAACCGGTCGATGTCGCACGCTTTCAACGGCGGCGAGGACTACCTGTTCCGGTGGACCGGCGCCACCTCGGGCGCGCAGCCCAGCGTGACCTACGAGATGGTCTCGGACGCCCTGCCGACCGACGTCTCCAAGGGCTGGGCGCTCGCCTCGGGCGGCAACGACTTCGACGGCGACGGCCTGCCGGAGCTCTACCTGGCGCACGACTTCGGCCCGGACCGGCTGCTCTACAACCAGTCCACGCCGGGGAGGTTCAGGTTCTCGGTCGTCAAGGCCGCACGGCAGGCGTTCGTGCCCAACTCGAAGCGGGTGGGGGCGGACTCCTTCAAGGGCATGGGTGTCGACTTCGGCGACATCGACGGCGACGGCCTGTACGACATGTTCGTCAGCAACATCACCACCACGTTCGGGCTGGAGGAGAGCCACTTCGCGTTCGTGAACACCGCGAAGAACGCCGACGACCTGCGCGCGCGGTTCGGCGACGGCCGGGCGCCCTTCGAGGATCGCAGCGCGCCGCTCGGACTCGCCTGGTCGGGCTGGGGCTGGGACGTGAAGCTGGCCGACTTCGACAACAGCGGCGAGTTGCAGGTGGCCCAGACCACCGGGTTCCTCAAGGGCGAGGTCAACCGCTGGCCCCAGCTCCAGGAGCTGGCCATGACGAACGACGGCCTGCTGGAGCACCCGGAGTTCTGGCCGAGGCTGGAGGCGGGCGACGACATCGGGGGCGCCCAGCGCCTGCACTTCTTCGTCCGGAACCGGCACGGGCGCTACACCGACGTGGCCGGGCAGCTCGGGCTCGCGATTCCGGTGCCGACCCGGGGGATCGCGACCGGTGACGCCGACGGCGACGGCCGGCTCGACTTCGCGGTCGCCCGGCAGTGGGACGCGCCGGTCTTCTACCACAACCAGAGCCCGTCCCCGGGCGCCTTCCTGGGCCTGCGACTGCGCCACCCGGCCGCACCGGCCGCCGACACCCCGCCGGCTTCCAGCGGTACCGACGCGGCGCCGCCAACCCCGGACGGTACGGACGCGGCACCGCCGGCCCCGGACGGTACCGACGCGGCACCGCCGGCTGCGGCGGGCGCGGAGACGTCGCCCGTCCCGGGTGCGGCGCAGCCCGCCCCCGGACCCGGGTCCCCGGTGGTGGGGGCGCAGGTGACGGTCACCACCGAGGACGGGCGGACCCTGCTCGGCCGGGTGGACGGCGGCAGCGGGCACTCCGGCAAGCGCAGCCACGAGGTGCACATCGGGCTGGGCCGCGACGTCAGCGGGCCCGTGCAGGTGCACCTGCGGTGGCGGGACCGCGCCGGGCAGCTGCACCAACAGGATCTTCGACTGGAGCCGGGCTGGCACGCGCTCGAGCTCGGTACGCACGCGCGGGAGAGGTAGACGGAGATGGCCGAGAAGACCAAGAATCCACCCCGGCACGACCCAAAGGTGATCAAGGCACTGCGCAACTTCGCCATCTCGATCACGGTGTTCAACATCCTCGGCTACACGCTCTTCGGCTTCGAGCAGGCCTGGACCTGGCCGTTCATCGCGATCCTCACCGGATACACCGTGGAGATCTTCCTGGAGGTCATCGGCGCACGGTCGGAAGGGCGGTCCCCGCGGTTCCTCGGTGGCGGGGTACGCGGCATGGTCGAGTTCCTCTACCCGGCGCACATCACCAGCCTCGCGCTCAACATGCTGATCTACGTCAACGACCGGGTGCTGCCGATGATGTTCGGCATCGCCGTCGCGATCGGCGCCAAGTGGGTGCTGCGGGCGCCGGTACGGGGCCGGCTGCGGCACTACATGAACCCGTCGAACTTCGGGATCGCGGTGATCCTGCTGCTCTTCCCCTGGGCGAGCGTCGCGCCGCCGTACCACTTCACCGAGCACGTCGGCGGTCCGGTGGACTGGATCATCCCGGCCGTCATCATCCTCGGCGGGACGATGATCAACGGCATGCTCACCGGCCGGATGTGGCTGATCATGGGCTGGCTCGGCGCGTTCGCCCTCCAGGCGGTCTTCCGGGGGATCGTCCTGGACACCTCGATCACGGCCGCCCTGGCGATGATGACCGGCGTCGCGTTCGTACTCTTCACCAACTACATGGTGACCGACCCCGGCACCAGCCCGTCCCGCCCGGCCTCCCAGGTCGCGTTCGGGGCCGGCGTGGCGGTCGTCTACGGCATCGTCACCGGCGCCGGCATCGCGTACGGGATCTTCTTCGCCACCGCGATCGTCTGCCTGATCCGGGGCGGCTTCCTCTGGTCGATCCACTTCGTCAACCAGGCCCGCGAGCAGCGTGAGGCCGCGGCCACCGCCGCGGCGGCGGCCGCGGCCTCCCCCGTCCTGGTCGCCTCCCCGAACGGCCGGGACCGGGCCGACGAGGAGCCCGCCGGCAAGGAGGTGGTGACCGCATGACCAGGATCGCCGTCGTCGGCATGGCGTGCCAGTACCCGGACGCCACCTCGCCCAAGGAGCTGTGGGAGAACGCCCTGGCCGGCCGGCGCGCGTTCCGGCGCCTGCCCGACCAGCGGATGCGGCTGGAGGACTACTGGGACGCCGACCCCACCACACCGGACCGGTTCTACGCCCGGATGGCGGCGGTCATCGAGGGGTACCGGTTCGACCGGATCGCCTACAAGATCGCCGGCAGCACCTACCGCTCCACCGACCTGACCCACTGGCTGGCGTTGGACACCGCCGCCCGGGCGCTCGCCGACGCGGGCTTCCCGATGGCCGAGGGGCTGCCGCGCGAGCGTACCGGCGTGGTCGTCGGCAACACCTTGACCGGCGAGTTCTCCCGGGCCAACCAGCTACGGCTGCGCTGGCCGTACGTCCGCCGGATGGTCGCCGCCGCGCTGAAGGACCAGGACTGGGACGACGACCAGCTCTCCACCTTCCTGGACGACTTCGAGGAGACCTTCAAGAGCCCGTTCCCGGCGATCGACGAGGACAGTCTGGCCGGCGGGCTCTCCAACACCATCGCCGGGCGGATCTGCAACCACTTCGACCTCAAGGGCGGCGGGTACACCGTCGACGGCGCCTGCTCCTCCTCGCTGCTGTCGGTGGCCACCGCCTGCAAGACACTCGTCGACGGTGAGGTCGACGTCGCGGTCGCCGGCGGGGTGGACCTCTCGATCGACCCGTTCGAGATCGTCGGGTTCGCCAAGACCGGCGCCCTGGCCCGGCACGAGATGCGGATCTACGACCGCAGGTCCAACGGCTTCTGGCCGGGCGAGGGCTGCGGCATGGTCGTGCTGATGCGCGAGCGGGAGGCGCGGCGGGCCGGGCACCGGGTCTACGCCACCATCGCCGGCTGGGGCATCTCCTCGGACGGCAAGGGCGGCATCACCCGGCCCGAGGTGAGCGGCTACCAGCTCGCGCTGCGTCGCGCGTACGAGCGGGCCGGCTTCGGCATCGAGACCGTCGGCCTGTTCGAGGGGCACGGAACCGGCACCGCGGTGGGGGACGCGACCGAACTCAGGGCGCTCTCCCTGGCCCGGCGCGCGGCGGACTCCGCGGCGCCGCCGGCCGCGATCAGCTCGATCAAGGGGATGATCGGGCACACCAAGGCGGCGGCCGGGGTGGCCGGCCTGATCAAGGCGGCGATGGCGGTGCACCACCAGGTGCTCCCGCCGGCCGTCGGCTGCGTCGAACCGCACGAACTGCTGGACGAGGAGACGGCGGCGCTGCGGGTACTGCGCCAGGCCGAGCCGTGGCCGACCGGTACCGCCGTGCGGGCCGGTGTCACGGCCATGGGGTTCGGCGGGATCAACACGCACATCGTGCTCGACCAGACCGACCGGGCCCGCCGGGTGCCCTTCGACACCCGCACCCGCGCGCTGGCCGCCTCGGTGCAGGACGTGGAACTGCTCGTCGTCGACGGGGTCACCCCGGCGGAACTGCGTACCCGGTTGGAGATGGTGCTCGACTTCGTGCCGGCCCTGTCGTACGCCCAGCTCGCCGACCTGGCCGCCACCCTGCACCGGGAGCTGCGCGGCGGGCCGTACCGGGCGGCCGTGGTGGTCTCCTCGCCGGACGACGCGCAGCGGCGGCTGCGCGGCCTCCGCGAGGCGCTGGACGCCGGCGAGACCACGCTCTTCACCGCGGACGGGCGGAGCTTCCTCGGCCACGCCAGCGGGCCGGGCCGGATCGCGTTCCTCTTCCCGGGCCAGGGATCCGGCCGGGGCACCAGCGGCGGTGCGCTGCGCCGCCGCTTCGCCGAGGTGGCCGAGGTGTACGCCTCGGCGGCGCTGCCCGGCAGCGGCGACATGGTGGCGACCGCGGTCGCCCAGCCGAGGATCGTCACCGGATCGGCGGCGGGCCTGCGCGCGCTGTCGATGCTCGGGGTCGAGGCCGCCGCCGCCGTCGGGCACAGTCTCGGCGAGATCTCGGCGCTGCACTGGGCCGGTGCGTTCGACGAGGAGACCCTGCTGCGGATCGCCTCGGTCCGGGGCCGGACGATGGCCGAGCACAGCGCCTCCGGCAGCATGCTCGGGGTCAACGAGTCCCCGGAGGTGGTGGAGCCGCTGCTGACCGGGCTACCGGTGGTGGTCGCCGCCTACAACGGACCACAGCAGACGGTGGTCGCCGGCACCGTCGCGGCGCTCGACGACGTCGGCCGCCGGGCCGACGCCGCCGGGATCGGCTGGCGCCGCCTACCGGTGTCGCACGCGTTCCACTCGCCGCTCGTCGCGCCCGCCGCCGAAGCCTTCGCGGGCCGGCTGACCGGGGAGCGGATCGGACCGGTCGGGCGGCGGATCGTCTCGACTGTCACCGGCGAGCCGCTGGCGGCCGAGACCGACGTCCCGGCGCTGCTGCGCCGCCAGATCACCGATCCGGTGCTCTTCACCCAGGCGGTGACCCTGGTGGCGAAGGACATCGACCTGTTCGTGGAGGTCGGCCCGGGCCGGGTGCTCAGCGGGCTGGCGGCGGCGGCCACCGACGTGCCGGCCGTACCGCTGGACACCGACGACGAGTCGCTCGCCGGGCTGCTGGCCGTGGTCGGCGCCGCGTACGTCGTGGGCGCGGCCCCGGTGCACGCCGGGCTCTTCCACGGCCGTCTCGTCCGCCCGCTCCAGGTCGGCGCCGAGTTCACCTTCTTCGAGAGTCCCTGCGAGGCGGCCCCGCCGCTGCGGCTGCGCAGCGCCGTACGCCGGAACGCGCCCGTCGAGGCTCCCGCCGCACCGGACCCGACGGAGCACTCCGGCGAGTCGATAGTGGACACGCTGCGCCGGCTGGCGGCGGAGCGCGCGGAGCTGCCGCTGGAACTGGTCCGTGAGGAGAGCCGGCTCCTCGACGACCTGCACCTCAGCTCGATCACCGTCGGGCAGCTGGTCAACCAGGTGGCCCAGCAGGTCGCCGTCGCCGCCCCGCAGGGGCCGACGAACTTCGCCACCGCGACCGTACGCGAACTGGCCGACGCGCTCGCGGAGCTGGCCGAGAACGCGCCGGCCGGCGCCGCCGGGCCGCCCGCCGTCGTCGCCGGGGCCGCGTCCTGGTCCCGGGCGTTCCGGGTCGACCTCGACGAGACCGGGCCGCCCCCGCGCGGCGAGCCCGAGGCCAGCGGCCGGTGGCGGGTGTACGCGCCCGCCGACAGCCCGCTCGCCGAGCCGCTGCGGCACGCCCTGGAACGCGCCGGCCTCGGCGCCGGCACCCTGGTCTGCCTGCCGCCCGACTGCACCGAGCAGCACCTCGAACTGGCCCTGCTCGGCGCCAAGGCGGCCGCCGCCGGCACCACCGGTGACCGGTTCGTGCTGGTGCAACACGGCCGGGGCGCGGCCGGGCTGGCGAAGACGCTCCGGCTGGAGGCGCCGCACGTGCGTACCACGATCGCGCACGTGCCGCCGACGCCGGCCGCCGTCGACCACGTCGTGGCCGAGGTACGCGGCACGACCCGGTTCGCCGAGGCGTACTACGACGCCGCCGGGGTGCGGCGGGTACCGACGCTGCGCCCGATGCCGGTCCGCCCGACCCGGGTCGTCCCGCCGCTCGACGACGGGGACGTGCTGCTGGTCACCGGCGGCGGCAAGGGCATCACCGCGGAGTGCGCGCTGGCGCTGGCCACCGACACCGGGGCGAGGATGGCGGTACTCGGCCGCTCCGACCCGGCCGACGACCCGGAACTGGAGGCGAACCTGAGCCGGATGGCGGCGGCCGGGGTACGGCTGCACTACGCCCGCGCCGACGTGACCGACCCGACCCAGGTGCGGCGGGCCGTCGCCGAGGTGGCCGCCGCGCTCGGACCGGTCACCGCCGTCCTGCACGGCGCCGGCCGCAACGAACCGGCGGCCCTGGCCAGCCTCGACGCCGACGCGTTCCGCCGCACCTTCGCGCCGAAGGTCGACGGCCTGCGCGCGCTGCTCGACGCGGTCGACCCCGACCGGCTGCGGCTGCTGGTCAGCTTCGGCAGCATCATCGGCCGGGCCGGGCTGCGCGGCGAGGCGCACTACGCCACCGCCAACGAGTGGCTCGCCGACCTCACCGCCGAGGTCGCCGCCCGGCACCCCGGCTGCCGCGCGCTCTGCCTGGAGTGGTCGGTCTGGTCCGGCGTCGGGATGGGAGAGCGGCTCTCCGTGCTGGAGGGCCTGTACCGGGACGGCATCACCCCGATCACCCCCGACGACGGCGTACGCCTGCTGCGGCGGCTGCTCGCCGACCCGGACGCGCCGACCTGCGTGGTGGTCAGCGGCCGCACCGACGGGATCGACACGGTACGCCGGGACGTCCCCGAGCTGCCGCTGCTGCGCTTCGTCGACCGTCCACTCGTCCGCTACCACGGCGTCGAGCTGGTCTGCGAGGTGGAGCTGAACCCCGGCACCGACCGCTACCTCGGCGACCACCTTCTCGACGGCAACCTTCTCTTCCCGGCGGTCTTCGGGATGGAGGCCATGGTGCAGGCCGCGGTCGCGGTCACCGGGCGGGACACCGTGCCGGTGCTGGAGGAGGTCGAGTTCCCGCGCCCGATCGTGGTACCGCCGGACGGCAGCACCACGATCCGGGTCGCCGCGACCGTGGTCGACGACGACACCGTGGCGGTGGCGATCCGCAGCGCGGAGACCGACTTCGTCGTCGACCACTTCCTGGCCCGGCTGCGCTTCACCGACGCCGCCGTCCCCGACGGCCCACCGGAGCGGACGGGTGCCGGGCTGCCGCCGGTGCCGCTGGAGCCGGCCCGGGACCTCTACGGCGACACGCTGTTCCAGGGCGAGCGGTTCCACCGGCTGCGGCGGTACCACCGGGCCGCCGCCCGGCACGTCGACGCCGACCTGGCCGTCGAGGCGACCGTCGACTGGATCGCGCCGTTCCTCCCCGGCGCGCGGCTGCTCGCCGACCCCGGGATGCGGGACGCGCTGATGCACGGCAACCAGGTCTGCGTGCCGCACGCCACGCTGCTGCCGGCCGGCGTCGAGCGGGTACACCCGGCCGGCCGGGCGCTGGACGACCTCGACGAGGTGCGTTTCTGCGCCACCGAACGCGGCCGCGACGGCGACACGTACGTCTACGACATCGCCGTGCGTACCCCGGACGGCACGGTCGTGGAGCGGTGGGACGGGCTGCGGCTGCGCGCCGTACGGAAGAGGGACGGCCGGGGTCCGTGGGTGGCACCGCTGCTCGGCCCGTACCTGGAACGGGCGCTGGAGGAGGTCGTCGGCGCCCGGATCGGGGTCGCGGTGGAGCCGGTGCCGGCGGACCGGACGGCCCGGGACCGCCGGCACACCGCGGTGGCCGCCGGCCGGGCGCTCGGCGCCCCGACGCGGCTCCGGTACCGCCCCGACGGCCGGCCCGAGGTCGACGGGGACCGGACGGTCTCGGTCTCGCACGGCGCGGGGGTGACGCTCTGCGTCGCCGCCACCGGAACGCTCGGCTGCGACGTCGAGCCGGTCGCCGAACGGGACCGGGCGGACTGGCGGGCGCTGCTCGGCCAGCACGCCGGGCTGGCCGAGCTGACCGCCACCGAACTGGGCGAGGACCCGGACACCGCCGCCACCCGGATCTGGACGGCGCTGGAGTGCCTGGCCAAGGCGGGCCTGCCGGCGCACGCCCCGCTCACCCTGGGCGCGGTACGCCGGGACGGCTGGCTGGTCCTCGCCTCCGGCACGCTGCGGATCGTCACGCTCGCGACCCGGCTGCACGGCGTCTCGGCGCCGGTGGTGGTCGCGGTACTCACCGACGGGTGGTCGTGATGACGGACAAGTACTACGAGTACCTGCACACCGTGGGGTTCGAGGAGACGAACCTGGTCGGGAACGTCTACTACGTCAACTACCTGCGCTGGCAGGGCCGGTGCCGGGAGATGTTCCTGAAGGAGCGGGCCCCGGACGTCCTGGCGGACCTCCAGGCCGACCTGAAGCTGTTCACCCTGAAGGTCGACTGCGAGTTCTTCGCCGAGATCACCGCCTTCGACGAACTCGCCGTCCGGATGCGGCTGGTGGACCTGGCGCACACCCAGCTCGAGTTCGGCTTCGACTACCTCCGGCTCGACCCGGGCGGCGGGCAGACCCTGGTCGCCCGGGGCCGGCAGCGGGTGGCCTGCATGCGGGGGCCGAACGGCGCCACCGCGCCGGCCCGGGTGCCGGAGGCGCTGGCCCGGGCGCTCGACGCGTACCTCCCGGCGGGGAGCCAGCCATGACCCTGGAGGCGCGCAGCACGGTCGACGCCCAGTCGTTGCGCCGGGCGTGTGGGGCGTTCGCCACCGGCATCACGGTGGTGACCGTCGGCGGCGGGGTGCCACACGGGATGACGGCCAACTCGTTCGCCTCGGTGTCGCTGGAGCCGCCGCTGTTGCTGGTCTGCATCGACCGGAAGGCGATCATGCACGGCTGCCTCGACGGCACGAGGTCGTTCGGGGTCTCCGTGCTCGCCGCCCGCCAGGAGGCCGTCGCCCGGTACTTCGCCGACCGGCGGCGGCCGCTGGGCGCCGCGCAGTTCGACTCCGTCGACTGGCGGCCCGGACCGGTGACCGGGGCGCCGCTGATCTCCGGCGCGCTGGCGCACTTCGAGTGCGACGTCTGGCGCAGCTACGACGGCGGCGACCACACCATCTTCCTCGGCACCGTGCTCTCGGCCGCACAGCTCCCGGTCGCAGAGCCGGACGGCGCCGACCCGCTGGTCTTCCTGCGCGGCCGCTTCGACCGGACCGGCCCGGCCGCCCGCACCAACGACGTGAGCGAGGTGACCACGACGTGTCCCTGACCGCCCCCGTCCAGGTCCCGCCGGGTCCACCGGCCCGCTCCGCGCCCCGCCTGCTGTGGAAACTGGTCCGGGACCGGCTGGGGCTGATGTCCTCGGCGGCCGAGGCGTACGGCGACGCCGTCCGGATCGCCATGGGCCCCAAGGTGCTCTACTTCTTCAACCACCCCGACCACGCCAAGTACGTGCTGGCGGACAACCCCGGCAACTACCACAAGGGACTCGGCCTGGCCCAGGCCCGGCGAGCCCTCGGCGACGGGCTGCTGACCAGCGAGGGCGAGCTGTGGCGCAAGCAGCGCACGGTGATCCAGCCGGTCTTCCAGCACCGCCGGATCGCCCGGCAGGCCGGGGTGATCGCCGAGGAGGCGGCGGAGCTGATGGTCCGGCTCCGGGCCCGCCAGGGCGGCGAACCGGTCGACGTGGTGCGCGAGATGACCGGGCTGACCCTCGGCGTACTCGGCCGGACCCTGCTCGACGCCGACCTGGGCGGCTTCGGAACGCTCGGGCAGGCCTTCGAGGCGATGCAGGACCAGGCGATGTTCGAGATGGTGTCGATGAGCGCCGTCCCGATGTGGGTGCCGTTGCCGCACCAGCTCCGGTTCCGGCGGGCCCGCGCCGAGCTGCAACGGATCGTCGACGACCTGGTCCGGGACCGGACCCGGGATCCGTCCGGCGACGACGCGCTCTCCCGGCTGATCACGTCCACGTCGGAGGAACGCGACCCGGCCGTCGGCCGGCGGCGGATGCGCGACGAACTGGTCACGCTGCTGCTCGCCGGCCACGAGACCACCGCCAGCACGCTCGGCTGGACCTTCCACCTGCTCGACCGGCACCCGCGGGTGCGGGAACGGGTGCGCGCCGAGGCCCGCCGGGTGCTCGGGGACCGGCTGCCGGAGTACGAGGACCTGCGCGAACTCCGGTACACCACGATGGTCGTCGAAGAGGTGATGCGGCTCTACCCGCCGGTCTGGATGCTCTCCCGGCTCGCCCAACAGGCCGACGAGGTGGGTGGCTACCGGGTTCCGGCCGGCGCCGACGTGCTGATCTGCCCGTACACCCTGCACCGGCACCCGGGGTTCTGGGCCGACCCGGAGCGCTTCGACCCGGAGCGGTTCGACCCGGCCCGCGCCGGTGCGGGGCACCGGCCCCGGTACGCGTACATCCCGTTCGGGGCCGGGCCGCGGTTCTGCGTCGGCAACCATCTCGGGATGATGGAGGCGGTCTTCGTCGTCGCCATGGTCGCCCGTGACCTGCGGCTGAGTCTGGTACCGGGCCACCGGGTGGTGCCCGAGCCGATGCTCTCGCTGCGCATCCGTGGCGGACTGCCGATGACCGTGCACGCCGGCTGAGGCGACGCTCTGCTGGATCGAGGATGTTCGACCTAGCGGCCGACCGGCCGGGACTGGACGATGCGACGTGCTGGTGTTGGTGACCGGGGGTACCGGCTTCCTGGGCTGCCATTCGGTGGCGGAGATCCTGCGCGCGGGTCACCGGGTGCGCCTGCTGGTCCGTGACCCGGCCCGGGTCGCCCCCGCGCTCGGGCCGCTCGGCGTCGGCCCTGGCAGCGGGAGCGTTCGCGGTCTCCGACACCACGGTGTCGAGCTCCGCCCCGGCGACGTGACCGACCCGGACGCGGTGGCCGGGGCCGTCCGGGGCTGCGACGCGGTACTGCACGCCGCCTCGGTGTACAGCTTCGACAGCCGGGCCGGTGCCGCCATGCGCGCGGTCAACGTCCGCGGCACCGAACTGGTGCTCGACGCCGCCCGCGCGGCCGGCGCCGACCCGATCGTGTACGTGTCGAGTTTCGCCGCCCTGCTCCCCACCGACCGGGAACCGCTGGGCACCGACTCCCCGGTCGGCGTGCCGCGCGAGACGTACCTGGCGACGAAGGCCCGCGCCGAGACGGTCGCCCGGCGGGCCCAGCGGGCCGGTGCCCCGGTGGTCATCACCTACCCGCTGGCCACCCTCGGCCCGCACGACCCGAAGCTCGGCGACCAGGCCGCCCGGGTCCGCAACGCCCTGCGCGGTCTCATGCCGATGTGGCCGTCGGGCGGTTTTCCGGTCGGCGACGTCCGGGACGTCGCCCGGCTGCACGCCGCCGTGCTGAGCCCGGGCCGTGGACCACGCCGGTTCCTCGCCCAGGGCCGGTACGTCGGCACCCGCGAATTCGTCCGGGTGCTGCGCCGGGTCACCGGCCGGACGCTGCCCGCCGTCCACCTCCCGGCCGCCGCCATGCTGCCGGTCGGCGCGCTGGCCAGCCTCGTCCAGCGGCTGGTGCCGGTGCACATCCCGGCGGAGTACGGCGCCATCTACACCTGCCTGGTCGGCCGCACCGTCGACACCAGCGCCACCGACCGGCTCCTCGGTCCGGCCGGCACCACCTTCGAGACCACCCTGCGCGACACGGTCCGCTGGCTGCACCGTGCCGGACACGTCTCGGACCGGCTCGCCGGCGCGGCGGCCGTACCGGACCTCTCGCCGCCGCACAACTGACATGCGGGGAGGGGCCCCGCACAGCATTTTCTGTAGCCGGGGGCCCTTCCCCGCACCTGTCGTCAGCGGGTGGCGCGGGCGAACCGTCGGAGGTCGTCGACGAACAGGTCCGGCTCCTCCAGCGCGGCAAAGTGGCCGCCCCGGTCGAACTCGTGCCACTGCACGATGTTCGGGAACGCCGGCTCGGCGAAGCGCCGGACCGGCCGGGCCGAGTCGCGGGGGAAGACGGCCACGCCGAGCGGTACGGGCAGCGGCGGTGGCGGGGCCGGCGGCGTCGCCGCGGTCGGGAGCTGGTCGGCGGTCTCGAAGTAGAACTGGGCCGAGGAGCCGGCGGTCGCGGTCAGCCAGTAGAGCATGACGTTGGTGAGGATCCGGTCCCGGTCGATCGCGTCCTCCGGGACCTTCGCCGAGTCGCTCCACTCCCGGAACTTCTCGACGATCCAGGCGAGCTGCCCGACCGGCGAGTCGGTGAGGGCGTACGCCAGCGTCTGCGGGCGGGTGGCCTGGAGCAGCATGTAACCGGAGCCGTCGGCGAGGAACCTCGCCAGCAGTTCGAGGCGTTCCCGGTCGGCGGGTTCGAGGCCCGCCAGCGCCGCCGGATCGGGCGGGGGAGCGGTGAAGAGGAAGTTCACGTGTGCCCCGAGCACGTGCTCGGCGTCGAGCCCGGCGAGGGTGAGGGTGATCCACGCACCGACGTCGCCACCCTGCGGGATGTACCGCTGGTAGCCGAGGCGGTGCATCAACTGCGCCCAGGCGGCGGCGATCCGGGGGACGTTCCAGCCCGGCTCCCGGGTCGGGCCGGAGAAGCCGAAGCCGGGCAGGGCGGGTACGACCACGTGGAAGGCGTCGGCCGGATCCCCACCGTGTGCCCGGGGGTCGGTGAGCGGGCCGATGACGTCCAGGAACTCCACGACGGAGCCCGGCCAGCCGTGCGTGATGAGCAGCGGAACGGCCGCCGGTTCCGGCGAGCGGACGTGCAGGAAGTGCAGGTTCGCGCCGTCGATCTCGGTGGTGAACTGCGGGTACGAGTTCAGCTGCGCCTCGGCCGCCCGCCAGTCGTAGCTGGTCCGCCAGTAGTCGACCAGTTCCCGGAGATAGCCGAGCGGTACGCCGCGGTCCCATCCGCAGTCCGGAATCTCGGTCGGCCAGCGGGTGGCGGCCAGTCTCCGGTCCAGGTCGTCCAGGTCGGCCTGCGGGATCGCGATCCGGAAGGGTTTCATGCGGCCACCCGGCCCCACAGGTGGACCGGGACGTCGCGGCGGCCGTTCATGATGAACGTGCCCTGCGGTGCGAGCTGGTCCTTCGGGGTCGCGAGTTCGAGGTGCGGGAAGCGGTCGAAGAGCGCCGGCAACATGATCAAAGTTGCCAGCTTGGCCAGCCGCGCCCCGAGGCAGTAGTGCACGCCGTGGCCGAAGGAGAGGTGGGTCTTGTCCTTCCGGGTGGCGTCGAAGACGCAGGCGGTCTCGCCGTGCAGCTCCGGGTCCCGCCCGAGCCCGGCGTAGTCGATCATCACGGGGTCGCCCTGCTCGATCGTCACGCCGCCGATCTCGAACCGCTGGGTGGCGAACCGGAACGGTAGGTGCGCCACGGGCGACTCCACCCGCAGGGTCTCCTCCATCACCTCGTTCCAGGAGACCTCGCCGGCCATCACCTGGGCACGCAGTGTCGGATCGTCGAGTACCGCGATGATGGCGTGGCTCAGCGAGTTGACCATCGTTTCCGAGCCGGCGCCGAGCATCAGGTGCAGCGTCCCGATCAACTCGTCGTCGGTGAGCCGCGAGCCGTCCTCGTCCCGGGCCGCGATCAGTGCGGTGGTGAGGTCGTCCCCGGGGTGCTGCCGCTTGTGCACCACGAGATCGGCGATCGCCTTGGTCCACTGGTCGACGTTGGCGGCCGCCTCCTCCGGGGTGATCCGGGTGTCCACGTTGACGTGCCCGCCGCGCAGCACGTCGGCCCGGGCCTCGTCCGGCACGCCGAAGAGGTCGCACATCATCCTGGCCGGCAGCGCCTGGCAGTACCGGGTCTTCAGGTCCACCACCTCGTCCCGGGCGGCGGTGGCCAGGTCGTCGAGGAGCTCCTTCGCCGTCGTCTCCAACTGCGGTGCCATCGCCTCGACCCGGCGCGTCGTGAACGCCTTCAGCAGCAGGCCGCGCAGCCGGGTGTGGTCCGCGCCGTCGTGGGTGGCCATGTTGTCCATCACCGCCCAGGTGATCAGCGGCCAGTCCGGCGGGATCTCCCCGTTGATGAACGCCGGCCAGCTCCGGCGCGGATTCTTGGAGAACCGTTCGTCGATGAGGATCTGCTTGGCCAACTCGTAGCTGTGCACCGACCAGGCGAGGACGCCGCCCGGGAGTTCCACCCGGGCGATCGGGCCCTGCTCGCGCAGCCGCTCGGTTTCCGCGTGGGTGTCCCGGCCTTCCGGGTCGAGGACGAATGGGCAGACAGCCTTCTCCATGCTCGGTACCTCCAGTGGCTAATCCGCGAATCAACCGGATATGGGCAGGCGGGCACCGGGAATCAGAATTGCGGGTGGTCGCTGCTGCGCCGCTCGATCGGTGCCCGGATGCCCGGATCGCTCGATCACGTCATCACCATAGACGCCGGTCAGTTTCGAATATTCTTCCAACTTGCTGGGCTTGTGGCCCGCCGGAACGACGAGACCCGGGCCCGTGGCCAGGCCGGTCGTTGCATGATGGAGCCATGGAGTTTGACGGCGATCTCGCCGATCTGCTGCGCCGGCTGACCCCCCAGGTGCTCGCCACGCTGGTGCGGCGGCACGGGAACTTCGACGCCTGCGAGGACGCGGTCCAGGACGCGCTGCTGGCGGCCGCGACGCAGTGGCCCGGCGAGGGTGTGCCGGACAACCCGCGCGGCTGGCTGACCACGGTCGGGAGTCGCCGCCTGACCGACCAGTACCGCAGCGAACTCGCCCGCCGACGCCGGGAGGTGACCACCGCGGCCCGACTGCCGGCGGACGAGCAGTGGGTACCCGGCCCGGAGGCCGAACGCCCGGACGACCAGGACGACACCCTGCGGCTGCTCTTCCTCTGCTGCCACCCGTCGCTCTCCCCGCCCGCCCAGGCGGCACTCACGCTGCGCGCCGTCGGCGGCCTGACCACCGGACAGATCGCCAACGCGTTCCTGACCAGCGAGTCGACCATGGCGCAGCGGATCCGCCGGGCCAAGCAGCGGATCAGGGCCAGCGGCATCCCGTTCCGGCTGCCACCCGAGCGGGAACTGCCCGACCGGCTGCGGGTCGTACTGCACGTGCTTTATCTGATCTTCAACGAGGGTTACACGGCGACGTCCGGGCCGCGGTTGCAGCGCGGCGAGCTGACCGGGGAGGCGATCCGGCTGACCCGGGAGGTGCACCGCCGGCGGCCGGCGGCCGGTGAGGTCGCCGGGCTGCTGGCGCTGATGCTGCTCACCGACGCCCGGCGCGCGGCGCGGACCCGTGCGGACGGCACGCTGATCCCGTTGAGCGAGCAGGACCGCAGCCGGTGGGACCGGGACGCCATCCGGGAAGGAATATCGCTGCTGACCAGCACCCTGCCGAGGGGACCGGCCGGGCCGTACCAGCTCCAGGCCGCGATCGCGGCCGTGCACGCCGAGGCGGCCCGGCCCGAGGAGACCGACTGGGCACAGATCCTCGGCCTGTACGACCTGTTGCAGCGGGTCTCGCCGAGCCCGGTGGTGGCGCTGAACCGCACCGTCGCGGTGGCGATGGTGCACGGCCCGCAGGTGGCGCTCGGCCTGCTCGGCGGGCTCGCCGCCGACGACCGGCTGGCCGGGCACCACCGGTTGGAAGCCACCCGGGCGCACCTGCTGGAGATGGCGGGCGACCACACGGCCGCGCACTCGTGTTACCGGCTGGCGGCGGGCCGGACCGCGAGTCTGCTGGAGCGGCGCTACCTGGAGGACCGGGCGGCGCGCCTGGTGGCTGGGCCGGCCCGGTAACGGCGCGCTGAGGGAGGCCGGGCTACGTCGTCCACTCCGGAGCGGGCGGCCCGGCTACGACGTCCACCCCGGACAGGACGGCTCGATCACGCCGTCACTCCTGCCAGAACGGGCGCAGCTCCACCGTGCCGATCTGGGCACCGGGATGGGCGGATGCCACCTCGATCGCCTCGTCGAGGTTGGCGCACTCGATGACGTCGAAGCCCGCCAGCTGCTCCTTCGTCTCGGCGAACGGACCGTCCGAGATCAGCAGCTCACCGTCGCGCATCCGCACCGTGGTGGCCTCCCTGGTCGGACGGAGGCGGTCGCCGAGTACCCGCACGCCGCGCGCCTGCATCTGCTGAGCCCACGCGGTGGCGGCCTTGACCTCGGCCTCGGATTCCTCCGGACTGAGCTGGACGGATTCGTCGACGCAGACCATCAGCAGGTACTTCACCGTCGCCACCTTTCGTGAGCGTCAGGTCACCGCCGGGAGGCTATCAGCTTCCGGCGGGGAGCCGTGGATTTCGCCGGCCTCGTCGACGGTGCCGAGCCGCTCCCCGGACGGACCCGGTGCCGCCGCAGCCGCGTGACAGCAACGGTGAAGATGCGCGACCTCCGGCCGCGGTGTGACAGTCGCCTGAACGGTGGCGGAGCCCGGGAGGTCCCCTTGAACGAGCATGTCGGTGACCGGGCGGTGGTACTGGGCGGTAGTGTGGCCGGCCTCTTCGCCGCCCGGGTACTCGCGGACTTCTACCGCGCCGTGACGGTGGTGGACCGGGACCCGCTGGTCGGCGCGACCGGGCCCCGCCGGGCCGTCCCACAGGGACACCACATCCACGGCCTGCTCGCCCGCGGCCAGCAGATCATCGAGGAGCTGTTCCCGGGCTTCACCAAGGAGATGGCCGCCGGTGGCGTGCCGACCCGGGACTTCGGTACCAGCCTGGGCTGGCACTTCGGCGGCCGGATGATCCGCAAGGTGGAGACCGACCTGGTGTGCATCTCGCCCGGTCGCTGGCTGCTGGAGGAGCGGATGCGCGCCCGGGTCGGCGAGCTGTCCAATGTCTCCTTTCTGGACCGGACGGACGTGGTCGGACTCGACGCGAGCCCTGACGGTGGCCGGATCACCGGTGTCTCGGTGCACCGGCGGGACGCCCAGGGTTTCGGCAGCCCACGGGCGCTGCCGGCGGACCTGGTCGTCGACGCCACCGGGCGCGGCTCGCGGACCCCCCGCTGGCTGACGGAGCTGGGCTGTCCGCGGGTCGTCGAGGAGGAGGTCAGGATGGACCTGACCTACACGACGTGCGACTTCCACGCGCCGCTGGACACGGATCCCATCGGCGACGACATCGCGATCATCTCGGTCGCCACCCCCGGCAACCCGCGCGGGGCGACCTTCGCCCGGCTGCCCGACCGCTACTCGGTCTCGCTCAACGGGATCCTCGGCGACCGGCCTCCCACCGACCCGGACGGCTTCCTGGAGTACGTCCGCTCGCTGCCGGTACCGCAGATCTTCGAGTCGGTCCGCCGGGCGGAGCCGTTGACGACTCCGGTCTCCTTCCGCTTTCCCAGCAGCATCCGCCGCCGGTACGAGCGGCTGGCGCGGTTGCCGGAGGGGCTGCTCGTGCTGGGTGACGCGGCGTGCGTGTTCAACCCGATCTACGCGCAGGGGATGACGGTGGCGGCGATCGGGGCGGTCGTGCTCCGCGACCACCTGGCGGGCGGCGCACGGGATGCGCGGCGGTACTTCCGCGACCTGGCCCGGGCGATCGACCCGCCCTGGGACATGTCGGCCGGCGGTGACCTCGGCTTTCCGGGGGTCGTCGGCCGCCGCACCGTGAAGGTACGGCTGGGAAACGCGTACCTGCCGAGGTTGCAGGCCGCGGCGACCGAGGACCCGGTCGTTGCCCGCGCCTTCATGCGGGTGGCCGGGCTCGTCGACCGGCCGGAGGCGCTGATGCGGCCGGCGATGGTCTCGCGGGTGTTGTTTCCGACCCTGACCGGCGGCCGTCGGGCGCGGGAGGTCGGGCGCCGGTCGAGCGGAGGTTGACCCGGCCGGACGGTCCGCCAGCACTGTCGCTGCGCCGACCGCCGTGCCGGACGTCGTCGTCTCGCGGCGGCGACGTCGCCATCGGGGTAACGAGGAGGAGCGGAGATGGAACCAGCCGGGGTAACCGCAACATCCGCCGGGCGCGACGAGCGCGATCCACGTCGTTGGACCGCGCTGGTCGTACTCTGCTGCGCCAGTTTCATGGTGATTCTCGACTCGCAGATCGTCATCGTCGGCATGCCGGCGATCCAGTCGGCGCTGGCCCTCGACGCCAGCGCGGCGCAGTGGATCCTGACCGCCAACCTGATCACCTTCGGCGGCCTGCTGCTGCTCGGCGGCCGGTCGGCGGACCTGCTGGGCCGGCGCAGGATCTTCATGGTGGGCCTGGTCGGGTTCCTGGTCACCTCGCTGCTCTCCGGTTTCGCCTGGAACGCCGAGGTCATGATCGCGGCTCGGGCCGTGCACGGCGTGTCGTCGGCGATGATGGTGCCGAGCGCGCTCTCCATCCTGATGAGCACCTTCGAGGAGGGGGCCGAGCGGAACAAGGCGATCGCCGCGTGGTCGGCCGTCGGCGGCATCGGCGCCACCGCCGCGATGCTGGTCGGTGGCTGGCTCACCAGCAACCTCGGCTGGGAGTCGGTGTTCCTGGTGAACGTCCCGGTGGTGCTGGTCCTGCTGCTGGTCAGTCCGCTGGTGCTGCGGGAGAGCCGGGACCACGGGCGGCGGCGGACGTTCGACCTGGCCGGTGCGTTGACCAGTACGGCGGCGCTGGTCGCGCTCGTGTACGCGATCTCCGAGGCGCCGGCGGCGGGCTGGTCGAGCGTGCGGACCACCGGCCTGCTCGCCCTGGTGGTCGTGCTCGGGGTGGTCTTCGTCGGGATCGAGGCCCGGTCCAGCGCGCCGCTGGTGCCGCTGCGTACGCTGCGGATGCGCAGCGTCGCGACGGGCAACCTCTTGATGGTCGTGGTCGCGATGCTGGTCTTCTCGCTCTCCTTCCTCTCCTCCCTCTACGGACAGCAGGTGCTCGGGTACTCGGCCATCGAGTACGGCTTCCTGGGCTCGATCATGCCGGTGATGGCTGTCGTCGGGGCGTACGTCGGGCAGGCGGTGGTCACCCGGCGCGGGTTCCGGCCGGCCGCCGTACCGGGTGTGGTGATGCTCGGCGTCGCCTGCACGATGTTGATCATGATCAGTGTCCGGGGCGACTATCTCGGCGACCTCTTCTTCCCCTTCGTGATCTTCGGCCTCGGTCTGGGCATCGCGCACACCACCGCCTCGATCGTCGCGCTCACCGGGGTCGCGGAGTCGGAGTCCGGCCTGGCGTCCGGGCTCGTGCACGCCGCCTTCCAGGTCGGCGGCGGGTTCGGCATCGCCATCGTGTCGACCGTGGCGGTCTCCTTCTCCACCGGGCCCGACCAGCCCAGCGCGCTCACCAACGGCTTCCGGGCCGGCTTCGTCGCCTGTGTGGCGTTCGCACTGGTCGCGCTCGCCTTCGCGGTCGCGCTGCCGGGCCGCCGCCGGGCCGTGGTCCCGGCCCCGGACGACCGGGTCCGGCCCGCACCGGTCGCCGGGCCGTAGGACTCTGACCGGAACCTGCGGCCGGGTGTCGTCCTCCGGCCCCTCGGCTCCGACCTACCTATGAGAGCCCCGTCGTGGCCGGAGAGGAGACAGCGAGATGAGTGACGTACAGGTGGTGTCGAGGCAGGACTGGCTGGTTGCCCGCAGGCAGCTGCTGGCCAGCGAGGAGGAGGCCGCCCGCCGGCTGGCGGAGGTGGGTGCGCAGCGGCGGGCGCTGCCGGCCGTGAAGCTGGAGCAGAGGTACGTCTTCGACGGCCCGGAGGGCAAGGTCGAGCTGCTCGACCTCTTCGCCGGGCGCCGCCAGTTGATCGTCTACCACTTCATGTTCGACCCGGCCTGGGAACACGGGTGCAAGTTCTGCTCGTACCTGGTCGACAACATCGGCCACCTGTCGCACCTGCACGCCCGGGACACCACGCTGGTGCTGGTGTCCCGGGCGCCGCTGGCGAAGATCGAGGCGTTCAAGGCCCGGATGGGCTGGAACCTGCCGTGGTACTCGTCCCACGGCAGCGACTTCAACTACGACTTCCACGTCACCCTGGACGAGACGGTGGCGCCGGTCGAATACAACTACCAGGACAGGGCCACGCTGGAGCGGACCGGGGGACAGACCAGCGGCGAGGCGGGCGGCGTCAGCGTCTTCGTCCGGGGCGACGGCGACGTCTACCACACCTACTCCACCTACGGGGAGGGCGCCGCGCTGCTGCACGGCATCGACAACTACCTGGAACTCACGCCGCAGGGTCGGCCGTTGATCCAGGACAAGGCCGGCTGGCTGCGTCACCACGACCGCTACTGAGGGCCGGGGCGACGCATGAGCGAGCACACTCTGGAGGCGGCGACGGCCGACGAACCGCCGCGGATCAGCGCCGCGGTGGCGACCAGGGCCCGCTGGGCCGTGACCGCCGTGTTCTTCGTCAACGGGCTGCTGATGACGAGCTACATCGCCCGGCTGCCGGGGCTGAAGTCCGAACACCGGCTCAGCGACGGCGAACTCGGTCTCATCCTGACGGTGTACGGCGTGGCCGCGGTCCTCACGATGCAGCTCGTCGGGGTCTTCGTGGCCCGGTTCGGCAGCGCCCGCGTCATCCGGTTGACCCTGGTCGGGCTCCCGGTGGCCCTGGTCGGCGTGGGCCTGGCCGGCGACGCCGTCCAGCTCGGCCTGGCGGTGCTGGTGCTGGGTACGGTGATCGGCGTACTGGACGTCTCCATGAACGCCCACGCCGTCGCGGTGGAACGGGTCCGGAGCCGCCCGATCATGAACGGCTGCCACGCGGCCTGGAGCGTCAGCGCGGCGACCGGCTCGCTGCTGGCGGCCGGGTTCACCCGGGCCGGCGTCTCGCCCACCGGGCACTTCCTGGCGGTCGGCGCGGTCTTCCTCGTCGTCGGCCTGCTGGTCACCGCGTGGCTGCTGCCGCCCTCGGCCGACCACGTTCCACGGTCTCCGGGCCGCCGGCGGGTTCGGCTCGGCTGGCGGGCCGGCTGGACCAGGACCCTGGTGCTGTTCGGCGCGATGGGCTTCGTCACGATGGTCTCCGAGGCCACCGTGATCAGCTGGAGCGGCGTCTTCCTGCACGACTACCACGACGCGACGCTCGCGCTGGCTCCGCTGGGCCTCACCGCGTTCACCGCGTGCCAGACGGCCGGCCGGCTCGTCGGCGACCGGCTGCACGTGCGGTACGGGGCGCCCGCGCTCTTCCGCGCCGGTGGCGTCCTGGCCGTCTGCGGCCTCGCGGTCGTCCTGCTGGTCCCGTCTCCGACGGCCGCCATCGCCGGGTTCGGAGTGCTCGGCCTCGGCGGGTCGGTGCTGCTGCCCCTGGTCTTCAGCGCGGTCGGGCACGCCGGGGGTGACGGGCCGGGGGCGGCGACGTTCCTGTCCCGCTTCACCACCTTCACCTACGCGGGCATCCTGATCGGGCCCGCGCTGGTCGGGTGGTCCGCCGAACTGGTCGGCCTCGGCTGGACCCTGGCCGGACTCCTGCCGCTGCTGGTCGGCGTGGTGCTCAACGCCCGGTTGATCGCCTTCGCCGACCGGCGACCTGGCAACCAGGGCGGTGACGGCCACGGGCACGGCCACGGCCACGGCGACGGGGACGGTGGCGGCCACGGGGACCGGGACGGTGGCGGCGACGGTGCCGATGTCGGTGGCGGTCGGGATCGGACGGCGCCGGCGACCGGCTGAGCCGGTCATTGCGCATTCGGGAAGGTGCGTGGTTGATGCCGAAATGTCACGGTCAGAGGTGGGGCGGCCGGGCGGCCGGTCCGCTTCTCGCGCAGGTCTGGAGGAGGTCATGGTGTTGAGAACCGAGGTTCCACCAAGGATGGAACTCGTCCGGCGGGCCGAGGAACTGGTGCCGCTGTTGCGGTCGCACGCAACCTGGACGGACGAGCACCGGCGGCTGCACGACGAGGTCGTCGAGGCGATGTCTGCCGCCGGGATCTTCCGGATGCGGGTACCGGCCCGCTACGGCGGGTACGAGAGCGACGCCGGCACCGTCAGCGAGGTGATCAGCCGGATCAGCGGGAGCGACGGCTCGGCCGGATGGAACACCGCCGTCTGGTCGATCAGCAACTGGATCGCCGGGCTCTTCCCGGACGAGGCCCAGGACGAGGTCTTCGCCGAGCCGGACGTGCGGGTGTGCGGAGTGCTCAGTCCGACCGCCGGCGCCGAGCCGACCAACGGCGGCTTCGTGGTCAACGGGCGGTGGCGGTTCATCAGCGGGGCGCTGCACAGCCAGTGGCAGGCGATCCTCGCCATGGGACCCGCGCCGGACGGCTCCCAGTGGCCGGTCATGGCACTGGTCCCGATCTCCGACCTGGAGATCGTCGACGACTGGCACACCGCCGGCCTGCGCGGCACGGGCAGCGTCAGTACGGTCGCCAAGCAGGTCTTCGTGCCACGACACCGGGTACTGCCGATGGTGGCGGTCCTCGCCGAGCAGTACGCCTCGAAGGCCAACGCCGGATCGCCGATGTTCCGCCAGCCGCTGGTCCCGACCGGGTGCGCCACCTTCGCCGCGGCCGCGGTCGGGCTGGCGAAGGCCGCGCTGGACGCGTTCCTCGACCGGCTCGGCGAACGGAAGATCACCTACACCGAGTACGCGAGCCAGCGCGAGGCGCCGATCACCCACTTCCAGGTCGCCGAGGCGGCCATGAAGACCGAGGAGGCCGAGTTCCACGGTCGGCGGCTGGTCGAGCTGCTCGACGGCAGGTACGCCACCGGCGAGGCGTGGCAGCTGGTCGACCGGGTCCGGGCCCGCGCCCACCTGGGCCGGGTCTTCCAGCTGACCAAGGAGGCGGTCGGTGTGCTGAAGACCGGCAGCGGCGGCACGTCCATCTACGACGACGTGCCGATCCAGCGCATCGACCGGGACATCCAGACGCTGAACATGCACGCGCTGATGCACCCGAACACCAACGCGGAGCTGTACGGCCGGATTCTCTGCGGGCTCGCCCCGAACACGATGTACCTCTGACCGCCCGGCACGTCACGACCGGGGGCCGGCGTCCACGCCAGCCCCCGGTCGTCGTCCGCGGTGCAGGTGAAGCGGCGTACCTCGCGGCTTCATGCGCCGCAGCGCGCCTCGCGGGTTAGGCGAAGCAGCGCACGTCGCGCCCGATGCGGTGTGCCTCGGCCAGGAGCCGGTCCTTCCACCGGTCCCAGAGGCCGGCGAGTCGGGACGTGAGGACCACGACGTCGACCGAGCCGTCGGCCAGCGGGGTACGCAGCCCGAGTGCGTGGTGGCCGACGTGCCGCCCGTCGCGTACGGCCCGGTCCACCAGCTCCCGGTCGAAGTCCAGCACCGTGGCCGGCCGCAGCGAGTCGGGGAGCTGCGCACCGCAGCCGACGACCGCCACCGTGCCGGTCGGGGAGCTGCCCCGCAACGCCTGTTCGATCTCGGCCGCGACCTCCAGGTCGCGCACCTTGCGGGTGTGCCGCAGCAGGTCGTTGTACTCGTCCTCCCAGGGCCAGAAGAGGTCGTCGTCGACGAGTGCCCAACCGATCTCGCTCACCGGTTCCGGATGGCGGGAGACGAAGCGGAGCATGTTCCGCTTGAACTCGTCTAGCTGCTCGCGCCGCTTGCGCTCCTGGAGCGACTCGATCACCCAGGCCGTACGGTCGAACCGGATCGGCAGGCCGCTGCGGTGCAGCAGGTAGCCGAGCTCCAGATCCTCCCCGGCCCAGCCGCGGTGACCCTCGTCGAAGCCGCCCACCGCCCAGAAGTCCTCGGTCCGCACCGAGCAGTTGATGGTCCAGAACACCTGCCAGGGGATGCCGCGGCGCTCCAGGTCGTCACCGCACTCCGCGAGCAGCTTCTCCCGGAGGTCGAGGAACTCCGGCACCTCGCCGTAGCGGCGTACCGCCTCCTCGGGCGTGTGCCGCCGGAGGATGTCCGGCACCTCCCACATCGGAGCCTCCGGGTTGTACCCGTAGGCGTACCCCAGCAGGGCGCAGCGCGGTCCGTCCCGGTGGGCGAGGAAGTGCCGCCGGACGAAGTCGGGCCCGGGCACCGCCCCGGTGTCCAGGAACACCAGGACCGGCGCGGAGGCCAGCCGCGCCCCCTCGTTGCGGGCCAGCGACACCCGGTTGCCCTCGTCGGGTTGGAAGTGGTACTTCAGGCGCAGCCGGTCCGCGAAGGACCGCGCCACCGACGCCGAGTCGTCCGACGATCCGTCGTCGGAGACCACGACCTCGAACTCCGGCGTACCCGGCCGCTGCCGGGTCAGCTGGTGCAGGCTGTCGTGCAGCTGCTCTCGCCGGTTGTAGGTGGGGATGACGACCGAGACCAGCGGCCCGGTACTGGGTGACGTCACGGCGGGATTCCCTCCGGTTAGGTTCCAGCGCGTCCGGACGGTCAGAACCTGAGCAGGACCTTGCCCAGGTACGCGCCGTCGAGCAGAGACTTGATGGCGGGGATCAACTGGTCGAGGCCGTCGACGAAGGTCTCGTGCAGCACCACCGCGCCGTCGCGGACCAGCGGGGGGAACTCGCGTTCGAACTCGGGCAGCAGGTCCAGGTGGTCGTTGGTGGTGAAGCCGATCAGGTTCAGCCGCTTGCCGATGACCATCTGCATGCCGCGGTGCGGGTGCGGCCGACCGGTGCGGTGCTCCTCGGAGCTTCCGCAGAGCAGGATCCGGCCGTGTGGACGCATGGCGTTGAAGGCGCTGTCGAGCTGCCAGCCGCCGACGTTGTCGTAGTACACGTCGACGCCGCCGAGATCCGCCGGCCACCCGTCGTGGTAGTCGAACGCCTCGTCGTAGCCGAGCTTCTCGGTGACGAACCGCACCTTCTCGGCCGAGCCGACGCTGCCGACGACCCGGGCGGCTCCGCGCAGCCGCGCCAGTTGACCCACCACGCTGCCGACCGCGCCGGCCGCGCTGGAGACCACGACGGTGTCACCCCGGTCGATGCCGATCCGGTGCACGCCGCAGTAGGCCACGATCGCCGAGCTGAGATGGTGCGAGATCGACGGGTAGCGGGTGGTGTCGAGCACCGTGAACTCCTTGACGTCACCGACCGCGTACTCCCGCCACGCCATGTGGTGCAGTACGACGTCGCCGACCTGCAGCTCCGGTGCGGCCGACTCGACCACCTCGCCGATGGCGTGCCCCCACATCGGACCGCCGAGCGGGAAATGGGGGACGTGCAGGGCGCTCAGATCACGCATTCGTTGCAGCAGCCCGGGGTCGATCGCCATGTACATGTTCCGGACCACGGCCTGACCCGGTTCCGGTGCCGGCACCGGAACCTCGACCATGGCCACCTCACCGGGCACCGGCAGGTCGTCGGGGGGACGGGCGATCAGATGGATCTCACGACTGGTGGTCATGGCCGGCTCTTCTCTCGGAAGAAAGGCGTCGCCGCACACCGCGGCGGCGCGGCGACGCGAACAGGCACGGAAACGAGAATATCGACGCGACGCCGCGGTCGGTCGCGTCCGGCGCAGCCGTCAGGAGGCCTGGTACGGAACCCAGACACTCTCCGGACTGAAGCTGCCGAGGCTGGACAGGCTCGAATTCGCCGGCACCAGGTACGGGCCGCCGACGCAGTCGTCGTTCGTGAACATGGCCGCACTGGTGCCGTGGGTGTTGATCGCGGAGTGGGCCCGGTCACCCCAGCCGTGATCGACCAGGCTGACACAGATACCACCCGGGTTGAGCGACGTCGCGGTGAACCGCTCGCCGGTGAAGTTCGAGCCCTCGTAGAGACAGAGCGAGCCGGACGGACAGGGATCCGCGCCGTCGACGGGTGCGGGGCCGGCCGTCGCGGCCGTCGCCGTGGCGATCACGGTCATCACCGAGACACCCGTGACCAGCAGTGCCGAGCGCAAGCCTCTGGTCGACACAGTTACCTCCTTCGCTATCGCCATCCACTGGTACCCCAGAATCCTGGTGCCGGGCGGAGCAGCGAGGCATCTCCTGGTGTGCGGTTGCGCAGCGACGGTCGGCATGCCGGGCGCCGGCAGGGTACCGAGCTAACCGATCTCGACCACCCGAGCCCAGTCCGGCGGCGCGTCCGGTACGTAGTCGGGGTTGTTCTCGCGCCGGGCCCGGGCCGCCGCCGGCCGGGGAAACAGCCCCACCACCGTCCGGCACCCCGGCCGGGTACTCGGCCACGGGGTCTGGCCGTCGGTGAGTACCACCACGACGTCCGGGGCGGGACGGGTCCGCAGCGCCGCCGCGAAGCCGGTACGCAGATCAGTGCCGCCGCCGCCGAGCAGCGCGATCCCCTCGGCCCGGCACAGCCGGTGCACGGTCCGGGCCGCCGCGTCGCAGGACAAGACGCTGACCAGGTCACGCCGGCCGCCCAGCGCGCGCCCGATCGCGGCGACCTCCAGCAGCGCACTGCCCAGTTCGGCGTCGCTCACCGAGCCGGAGGTGTCGATCACCACGCTGACCCGGGGCGGTCTGCGGCGCAGGCTGGGCAGGATCACCCCGGGCAGGCTGGCGGAGCGGCGGGCGGGGCGGCCGTACGTGTAGTCGTCGCCCGCGCCGGAGCTGCTGGCCGCCGACCGGATGGCCGCGCCGAGCAGGTCCCGCCACGGCTGCGGCGGATGGAACGCCCGCTCCGCCCACCGCTGCCACCCGCGCGGGGCGGTACCCGGCCGGCCGGTGATGCCCTGTGCCACCCGGAACCGCACGGCGTCCCGTTCCTGGGCGGTGAGCCCGTGCGCGCCCTCGGCGCCGAGATCCCACTCCCGGTCCAGGCCGTCGGCACCACTGCCACAGTCCAACCAGACGAAGTCCTGGGTGTGCGGCCCGAGCCGGAACTGCCGCAGGTAGTCCTCCATCAGCTCGCCGGGTGGCAGGCCCAGCAGCTCCGGGGTGACCGCGCCGTCGGGATGGGGCAACCCGTCCCCGTACACGTCGTCGTTGATCTCGCAGTCCGCGGCGATGTTCATCCGCAGCCGTTCGCCCGGTCCGACCAGCCCGCGCCGCAGGGCGACCCGGTCGCCCCGGCCGTGATGGTCGCGGAGCAGGTGCGAGACCTCGTGCACCCAGACCCCGGCCAGTTGCTCCACCGGGGTGCGGTCCACGAACGCGGGCGAGACGTAACACCGCCAGTGCCGGTCCACGGCCATCGTCGGCACCTGCCGGGACTCCACCACGTGCAGCGCGAAGAGCGCGGTCGCCAGATAGGGCCGGACCCGGGCCGCGTGCAGCCGCGCGGTGAAGAGCTTCGCGGTGTCGAGGGCACCGGTCGGGGTGGCCTGGCCGGAGACCGGGGTCATCGGCCCGGCCGGCAGCGGACTCGGGTGGGTCATCGGCCGGCCCCGGCGGTGGCGGCGACCCGGGTCGCGACCTGGTCCGCCCGGCGGGTCAGCGAGACCACACCGGCGAGCCGGTCGATCGACTCCGGCAGGTCCCAGTCGGGCTGGCGGAGCGCGGCGAGCGTGCTCGCGGGTACCACCACCAGGTCCGGGGCGCCGGTCTCCAGCGCCCGGACCAGCAGTTGCCAGGCCGCCTCCCAGCGGGCCCGGTCGAGCCGCTTCCGGACCGCCTCGACCACCCCGTCGAGTACGGCCTGCCGCAGGTCACCCCGCTCGGGCAGGTCCGCCCGGACCGGGTCGGCCAGCAGCAGTTCGGGATCCGGCAGGTCCAGCCGGTCCAGGCTGGCCAGCAGCTCCAGCCCTGGACCGTCGCCGACCGCGCCCCTGACCAGCATGGACAGCACCTCCCGGGCGGACTCGGCCGCGGTGGCGAAGGCGATCAGCCGCAGGGTCATGTCCCAGCTGCGCGGCGACGGCCACGGGCCGCCCCGGCGGGCCTCGTTGTCCGGCAGCCGGTGCACGAGCCCGGGACGGGCGGTCAGGAACGCGCACACCGCGCGTCGGGCGAACGCCACCGCCTCGGGCAGCCGCTCCGGGGCGAGCCGGGGCAGTGTGGCGGTGGGCCAGGTCCCGCCCAGTCCCCGGATTACGACCTGGTGGTCGTGCGTCCACTGGAGATGCACGAAGCGGTTGGCCAGGGGCGGGCTGAGCTCCCAACCGTCGGCGGCCGAAGCGCGCGGGTTGGCGGCGGCGACGATCCGGATTCCGGCGGGCAGCCGCAGCGCCCCGATCCGCCGCTCCAGCACCACCCGGAGCAGCGCCGCCTGTACGGCCGGCGGGGCGGTGGAGAGTTCGTCCAGGAAGAGCAGCCCTCGGCCGGCCCGCACCAGGCGTACGGCCCAGTCCGGCGGGGCCATCGGCACGCCCTGTACCGCCGGGTCGTCGCCGACCACGGGCAGGCCGGCGAAGTCGGACGGTTCGTGCACGCTGGCGATCACCGTGGTCAGTGGCAGGTCGAGGGCGGCGGCGAGCTGGTTCAGTACGGCGGTCTTGCCGATTCCCGGCTCTCCCCAGAGCAGTACCGGCAGGTCGGCGGCGACGGCCAGGGTCAGCGCCTCCAACTGCGGGTCGGGTCGCGGCTCGGTGGCGGTGTCGCCCAGCAGGGCGAGCAGCTCGGCGGCGACGTCGAGCTGCCCCGCCCCGGCCAGCGCGGCCTGAGTGCCCGGGGCGGTGGCCGGGGTGCCCGGGGCGGCGGCCGGCGCCGGTGTGCGGGATGGGGGCGCGAGGCGGGCGGGGGAGGCGACGGAGCAGGGCGCGGACGGTACGGAGCTACGCATGTGAGATCACCTTGGAATCGGGTCGGGACCGGGCGGGACCGGTCGCATCTGTGCCAGGGAAGGGCAGGGGAGCGGGAAGGCGGCGCGGGGTCAGCGGGCGCTGGCGTGCCGTGGACGTGCCCGGGAGGGACGCGCGGCGCGGGCGGTCTGCCGGGACAGGTCCCGGAGGCGTCCGGCGAGCCCGCTGGCCGGATGCGGTGCGGACTCGCCGAGCCCGGCCCGGTACAGCCGGTGCGAGACCCGGCGGCGTGCCGCCGTCTCCAGCTCGTCCCGCAGCGCGCCGGCGCCGAGCAGCGCGGCCGGGCCGAGCAGCCGCTCGACGGCCGTCACCGCGCCGTCGGTGTCGCCGTGCTCCAGGCGGGCCCGGATGTCGTCGAGGTTCGCCGGCTGACGGTGTGCGCGCTCGATCTCCCACAGACAGGGCAGCGGGGTGCCGGTCAGCGCGGACAGTAACCGCTCGCGGCGGATCTCGGCGGGATCGTGGTCCAGCGCCACGAGTACCCCGTCCAGCAGGCCGATCCGGTGCCGGGCGCCACGGCACTCGACGTACCGGGTGGTGGACCCGTCGCCGGGGGTCGGTCGCGGCTCGGCGGCCGACCGGTCGGGTACGAGCGCCGGGGCGACCAGCGGGTGCAGCCGGTCGGGCTCGATCAGCCCCGCCCGGAGCAGCGCCAGGTCGGGCAGTACCCAGGTGGCCGCGTCGGGCAGCACCGGTAGCCCGGACGTCTGGCGCGACGCCGGTACCGCCCGGCTCCGCCACCCGGCGGGACCGCCACCCGGCTCCGGCACCAGGTCGAGCAGCAGCCGGTGCCGGGAGCCGAGCCGGACGACGACGGTGGTGCGGCTGCCGTTGTCCGCGTCGAGCAGCAGCCGCGCCTCGGCGGCCCAGCGCGTCACGGCACAGTCGAAGCCGTGCGGCAGATGCCGCCGCGCCTCGTGCCGGCCGGCAAGTCGCCGGTCCGCCGGGTCGGGTTGCCGGTCCGCCGGGTCGGGTTGCCGGTCCGCACCCGCCCGGACCCGCAGCTCCCCGGTTCGGCGTACGTCCCAGAGATGACGGTGCAGGTCGAGCCGGAACCGGCGGTCCGGGCGGGGGTGCGGATGCGGGCCGGAGCGTCCGGCCGGGCGCGTCGGGTCCCACAGGCCCAGGCTGATCCGCTGCCCGGCGTCCGCCCAGGCCGGCGGGGTCCGGACCACCAGGTGCGGGGTGCCGGCGTCCGTGTCGCCGTACCGGGCCAGTGCGATGGTCAGGCCCGGTCGCAGCAACCCGTCCGGAGCCACCCGGGGCAGGTGCCAGCGCAGCAGGTCAGGAGCGAGATGGTAGAGGTCGGACCGGAGCCGGGCGGCCAGCTCCCGGCCGTAGGTGCGGGCCACGGCGCGCGGTCGCAGATCGACGTCCACGCGGGCGGCGGCACAGGCTCCGGCCCAGTCGCCGAGAGCACGGCGGGCGGTCGCCAATTCGATCATTTGCGGCGGTACGGCGAACTCGCGCACCCACCGCCAGAGGGCTAGCCGGGAGTCCCTGTCCACAGTCGATGGATGCATCAGCACTCACCTTGGGTGGACTGGACCCCCAATCTGCGCATAGAGGTGTTCATCGCCGAGCAGGATACCCCATCCCGTCCGTCAGGGGCGGTCGTCGTTGAGGACGCTGCTGCATTGGCGGATCGTCGCCAGGTGCAGCCGGCCGGTCAGGGCGGGGGTGAGGAGCCGGCCGGCGAGCCGGGTCAGTGGCCCGGGCGGCAGGTTGGTGACCTCGCTCGCCGCCAGCCGGGAGATCCGGCGCACCCGGCGGCTGCGGATCCGCTCGTACCGGCGCAGTGCGGTGGCCGGATCGCCGGGCGTACCCAGCGCGCGGCGGAGCAGCCAGGCGTCCTCCAGCGCCTGGTTGGCCCCCTGCGCCTGGGACGGCGGGAAGGCGTGCGCCGCGTCGCCGAGCAGGGTCGCCGGGCCGCTGCCCCAGCGGGCCGGCACCCGGTGCAGCACGTGCGGGTACGGCTGCACGTCCGACTCGTCGAGCCCGGCCAGCAACTCGCCGACCGGCTCGGCGTACGAGGCGAACCGGGTTCGCAGCCACGCCAGGACGGCACCGTCGTCCGGTGGGGAGGCCGGCACGTCGAACCACCACTGGAGCAGGCCGGCACCGGCCGGCATCAGCCCGCACAGTCCGGCGGGACCGACCAGGCAACGGGCGTGCACGTCACCGGCCAACTCGGGCAGTGACCTGGTCAGCCCCTGCCAGCTCACCCAGCCGTTCCGGATCGCCGGGGCCCCGTCCAGCACGGTACGGCGTACCACCGACCGGTAGCCGTCGGCGCCGACCAGTACGTCCGCGGACTCCCCGGCGACGGTCACGCCCTCCGGTCCGACCCGTGGGTCGGACACCGCGCAGCCGTACCGGACGGTCTGTGCCGGCAGCGCCCCGGCGAACCGTTCGAGGATCGCGGCGCGCGGCACGGTCGCCACCCCGAAGCCGGTGTGCCGGCGCGCCACCCGCAGGTCCGCGCGGGCGAAGGGTCGCCCGTCCTGGGTGCGGAACTCCAGCGTCTCGACGTCGCCGCCGAGCCCGTCCAGGGGTACGCCCAGGCCGGCGGCGGCCGCCGCGCCGTTGCCGAAGATGGTCACCGCCGCACCGTCGGTGCGCGGTCCCGGTGCCCGTTCGAGCACCCGGACCCGGTGCCCGTCCGCCACCAGGCCGTTCGCCAGGGCCAGTCCGCCGATGCCGGCGCCGATGATGACCACGTCCATGCCGCACCCCGTTCACTACGATCGTTGTACTACGAATATTGGCATAGCATCGGGACATGCCACCACCCAACCGTCGGCGCCGGGCCGAACTCGCCGACGCCGCCATCGCACTGCTCGCCGAGACCGGGGTGCACGGAGTCACCCACCGTGCGGTCGAGAAGCGGGCCGGCCTGCCCACCGGCACGGCCTCCAACTACTTCCGCAGCCGGGAGGCGCTGCTGGTCGCGGCGGCGGAACGGGTCGGCGAGCTGCACTACGCCGACATGGACGCGGCCGGCTCGGCGGAGCGGCCGCGCGCGGCGGGCACCCGCGAGCGCGCGGCGAACCTGATCGCCGGATCGCTGCTCACCGCGGCCACCGTGTACCGGGACCGCTACCTGGCGATCTTCGAACTCCGGCTGGAGAGCCTGCGTCGGCCGGTCCTCGCCGACGCCCTGCGCGGGCTGCTCCAGCGCTCGGTGGCATTCACCACCGGACACCACGCCGACCTCGACCTGGCGATTCCGCCGCAGGCCGTGCCGACACTCGTCGCGCTCTACGGTGGTGCGCTCTTCACCCTGGTCAGCAGCGCGCCGGACGAGGTCACCCCGGAGCTGACCCGGGAGTTGGCCGGCGCGATCGTCCGGGCCGCGCTGGGCGACGACTGAGCCGGCCGACCGACGGTCAGCCGGCGTGCGGGGTGCTGCCCGGCTCGGTCGGTCCGGGCGACCGGGGCGGGGTACGGCCCGGCCCGGCGGATCCGGACGCCCGGTTGACGGCGAGGAACTCTGCCACTACCCGGGTGTGGGTGGCGAAGGCCAGTTCCGCCGGCTCGGTGAGCACCAGCCACTCGGTGGCCTCCGCGGTGGGCGCCGAGGCGGGCAGCGAGTCGGCCGCCCGCAGCGGCAGTACGCCGAGGATCAGGATGGTGCCAGCGGCCGGCACGCTGTGCACCGCGTAGAGCCGGACGGTCCCGGCCTCGGCGACCAGTCCGGTCTCCTCGCGGAGTTCTCGGACCAGCGCGTCGCGCCAGTCCTCGTCGTACTCGATGAACCCGCCCGGGAGCGCGAGCAGCCCCCGGCCCGGCTCGATGTCGCGGCGCTGCACCACCACGCCGATGCCGTCGGCGGTGCGCACCGGCTGGATCGCCAGCGCCACCGGTGACGGGTTGCGCCAGGTGGTCTGCCCGCAGTGGGCGCAGACCCGGGGCCAGCCGGGTGCCGAATAGGAGGTGCCGCAGTACGAGCAGTGCGAGTGCGGGCCACCGGTCACGGCGAGGAGGCTACCGGCGCCGCGGTCGGCGCGGCTACCTGCTGGCCGGTTGGCGGCGTAGCGCCAGCAACGCCACGTCGTCGAGGGGCTGTTCGACGCAGAGTGCGGCCATCACGCTGGCGCAGACCGTCTCGGCCGGCCCGGTCCGGACGGCTGACCGCAGCCGTTCCAGCCCGACGTCGATGAGCTCGTCCCGACGTTCGATGAGTCCGTCGGTGTAGCAGACCAGCAGGGCGCCCGGGGGGAAGTCGACGACGGTGCTGCGGCGGGGTTTCGGACGCCCGGTGCCGAGCGGCAGGTCGATGGGGAGCGACATGGCGCCGACCCGCCGGCGGGGCTGGGCCATCATCGGTGGCAGGTGCCCGGCGAGCGAGATGCGCAGTTGGGTCCGGTCCGGGCTGACCAGCGCGTAGAGCACGGTGGCGAGCTTGCCCGCCTCGAAGTGCTGGATCTTGCGGTCGAGCCGGGACAGCGCGTCGGCGGGGTCGTCGCACTCCAGGGCGTAGGCCCGCAGCGCGCTGCGGAGCCGTCCCATCACCACCGCCGCCGGCAGGCCGTGCCCGGAGACGTCGCCGACCACGATGCCGAGCCAGCCGGAGGGGAGGGAGAAGACGTCGTACCAGTCGCCGCCGACCCCGGTGTGGTGGCCCGGGACGTACCGGGCGGCCATGTCGACGCCGGCCGCCTCCGGTAGCCGGGCCGGCAGCAGGCTGCGTTGCAGGGCAAGCGCGGCGGTCCGGTCGATGTTGCCCAGCCGGGCCTGGCTGGCCAGGCTCGCGCGGTCGGCGACGAGTTGCAGCAGCTGGATGTCGTCGGCACCGAACCGTCGCGGGGTGAGGGTGCCGACGTGCAGGACGCCGACCAGGTCGGAGCCGGCGAACATGGGTACCCCGAGCATCGACCGGACGCCCTTGTCATGCAGGACGGGACTGACCACCTCGGCCGGGGTGACCCGTTCGAGCGCCACCGGCCGTTTGTCCCGGGCGATCCGGCCGGCGAAGCCTCGCCCGACGCCGATCCGGAAACCCTGCCGTACCTCCTCCTCCAGCCCTTTCGTGGCGGTGGACACCAGTTGCTGGGCATGTTTGTCGAGCAGCAGGATCGCGGCCGTGTCGACCCCGAGCAGCCCGCAGACCCGGGCGAGTAGTTCGTCGAGGAGATCCTCCACGTCGAGCCGGGACAGCGCGGAGTCGGTCACCGCCTCGATCCGGCGCAGCCGTTCGTCGGCTCCGGAGTCGTCCGCCTCGATCACGCGGGAAAGCCTAGCCCGTGCCGGGTCCGGCGGGCCCTGCTCGGTCGGCGGTTCGACGCGGGCCTGGTGCGGAACCACCCGATGTCGGCGATAAGCGCAGAAAGGCCATGATCGACAGGAAGCGGACGGACCTATCAGGGACACTGGATTCTGCGGGCGCGACAGCGGTCGTGGGCACCTGACCAGCCGTACGAGGAGATTCAGATGATTTTCATCACCGCGAAGTTCCGAGTGCTGCCGGAGTACGCCGACAGGTGGCCCGAGATCGTCGGCGATTTCACCCGGGCGACCCGGGCCGAGCCCGGCTGCCTGTGGTTCGAGTGGGCGCGTGGCGTCGACGACCCGACCGAGTACATCCTGGTCGAGGCGTTCCGGGACGGCGACGCGGGCGCCGCGCACGTGGGGTCCGAGCACTTCCGGCAGGCGCAGCGGAGCCTGCCGCGACACCTCGCCGAGACGCCGAAGATCGTGAACACCACCGTCCCGCAGGACGACTGGTCGATCCTCGGCGAGATGACCGTGCCAGAGCGGAGCTGAACCGGCGGCGGAGGGCAACCGCCCCGGCTCGCGTACGCGGCTGGTCAGCCGGCTCGGCCCGCCGGCCCACGGCCGGCCGGTGCGATCCCGACGGCCGGCAGGATCGCCTGGTCGACGATGGCGGCGAGGACGTCGTCGTCGGGCAGGTGGTCGTTGTCGGTGCCGTACTTGAGCACCAGCGCCTCGCCGATGTCCATCACCACCGGGGTGAGCAGCGCGGGATCGATCTCGCCCCGGGCGGCGTAGTGCCGCAGCACGGTACTGGTGAACGTGCCGCCCCGAGCGTCGAAGACCCGGGCGTAGAGCGCCGCCACCAGGTCCGGGTGACGATGCTTCTCCATCATGATCGCCATCACGGCGCCGGCGGCCGGGGTGGTCATCCAGGCGACGAGTTGACGCAGGGCCCGGATCAGGTCGCCGCGCAGGTCGTCCGCGCCGGGGGACGGCACCTCCTGCGGGTGCGCCTGGTGCAGTGCGTCGAGCAGCAGTTCGCGCGGAGAGGGCCAGCGCCGGTACAGCGAGGTCTTGGCGGTGGCGGCCTCCTTGGCGATGCCCTCCATGGTGAGCCCTCCGACGCCGACCTCTGCCACCTGACGGAGCACCGCGGCGTGGATGGCCCGGATCAGCTCCTCGCCGCGCCGCCGGGTACGCCGCTGGGGCCCCGGACCGGCTTCCTTCTCGTGCATGCTGCCTCTCCAATAAGAAACGCTTGCGTATCCTATCCTCTCGGTGTTAGATACACATCCGTAGCTAATCGTCGCGGTCGACCCGGATGATTCTGCCGCCCGCCGGCCGTCATCCGCGCGTCGCGACCTTCCGTGCCCACATCCCTGGATTGACGGGGGAACCATGTCCAGACTCTCCGGCCCCAGCGACCTGGCCGCGCCAGCCCGACCAACCGGCCCCCCGCCCGGCCGATCACTCGCCCCCGACCTCGCCCGGGGAACGATGCTGCTGCTCATCGCGTTGGCCCACGCCCACATGTACCTCTACGGCCGCGAGACCCTGTTCCGGGGCTACCGCACCGACGGCGGCACCGTCGACCGGGTGGTCGCCGGCCTCCAGGTGCTGCTGGTGGACGGCCGCGCGCTGCCGATGTTCGCCGCGATCTTCGGCTACGGGATGGTCCGGCTGGCCGATCGGCGGGCCGCATCCGGCGCGGACTGGCCCCAGGTGCGAAACCTGCTGCGCCGACGCAGCCGCTGGCTGATCGTGTTCGGCTTCGTACACGCGCTGCTGCTCTTCTTCGGCGACATCCTCGCCACCTACGGCCTGCTGGGGCTGGTGCTGGTCGGCATGCTCCGGGCCCGGGACCGTACCCTGCTGTGGGTCGCCGGGCTCTGGACGCTGGTCTTCGTCGCGGTCTCCGTCGTCCCGCCGCTCGGGATCATCGAGAACGGGTCGACGCCGATGCCGACCGGCGCCGAGTCTCCGCTCGCCGCGGTCGGTCCCCGGGTCGGTACCTGGGCGGTGCTCGCCCCGATGCTGACCCTGGACGTGGTCACACCGATGCTGCTCGGCATCTGGGCGGCCCGGCGCCGGTTGCTCGACGAGCCCGGCCGGCATCGGCGGCTGCTGACCTGGGTCGCGCTGGGCGGGATCGGCCTGGCGGTCCTCGGCGGCACCCCGCTGGCGCTGATCGACAGCAGGATCTGGACGGACTGGAGCGCCGCCACCGCCGTACCGGCGTACGTCCTGCACAGCGTGACCGGCATCGGCGCCGGCCTCGGCTACGCCGCGTTGACCGGTCTGGTCGCGCACCGGCTCGCGGCCGCACCCGGCTCACCCGGCTCACCCGGCTCACCCGGCTCACCCGGCTCACCCGGCCGGATCGCCACCGCGCTCGCCGCCTGCGGGCAGCGTTCGCTCACCTGCTACCTGCTCCAGTCGGTCGCGTTCGTGGCGCTCTTCTCGCCCTGGGCCGCCGGCCTCGGCGGGCGGCTCGGTGACGCGGGTGCCTCGGCGGTGGCCCTCGGCGTCTGGCTCGGCACCGTGCTGCTCGCCGAGGCGATGCGCCGGGCGGGGCGGCGCGGCCCGGCCGAGGTGCTGCTCCGCCGGCTCAGCTACCGGAATGCGGGCCGGTTCTCCGGCCTTCAGGCCGGGGGTGAAGGCCCGCGCTGGGAGGGCCGCTAGGGCCGTGTCTTAACCGGGACGGTTCTGCTGCTCGATGTACTGCTTTACGGCGGTTAGCGGTGCGCCGCCGACGGAGCCCGCGAAGTACGAGCCCGACCAGAGCTTGTTGATCCGGTAGTAGTGGCGTACGAGGTCCGGGAACTCCTGCCTCAGTCGCCGTGAGGAGACGCCCTTGAGGGAGTTGACCAGCCGGGCGACGGCCACCTTGGGTGGGAAGTTGACCAGGAGGTGTACGTGGTTGTTCTCGCCGTTGAACTCGACTAGCTCCGCCTCGAAGTCGACGCAGACGTCTCGCATGATCTGTTCCATCCGGGTCAGGTGCCGGTCGGCGAAGACCTTGTGCCGGAACTTCGTCACAAAAACCAAGTGGACATGCATTGCGGAAACACAGTGTCTACCAGTGCGGATGCCTTGAAGTTCAGCCATAAACCAATATGGTACGGTGCTTGTCGTGCAGCTCCGGTACAACTTCCGTGTCTACCCGACGCCTGGCCAGCAGATCGAGCTGGCGAAGGCGTTCGGGTGTGCGCGGGTGGTGTTCAACGACGGGCTCAGGCTGCGCCAGCAAGCGCGGGAGGCGGGCGAGAAGTACATCTCCGACGGGGAGCTGTCGCGTCGTCTGATCACCGAGGCCAAGCAGACCCCCGAGCGGGCGTGGCTGGTCGAGGTGTCGGCCGTGGTGTTGCAGCAGGCCCTGACGGATCTGAACACCGGATACCGCAACTTCTTCGCCTCGGTCACCGGCAAACGCAAGGGCCGCAAGGTGGCCCCGCCGCGCTTCCGGTCCCGCAAGGACAACCGGCAGGCCATCCGGTTCACGAAGAACTCCCGGTTCAAGGTCTGCGACAACGGCAGGCTCAGGTTGCCGAAGATCGGCGACTTGGCGGTGCGGTGGTCGCGCACCCTGCCGTCTGATCCATCGTCCGTGGCGATCACCAAGGACGCCGCTGGGCGGTACTTCGCCTCGTTCGTCGTGCGGACCACCGAGGGCGAAGCGCCGCCGCCGGTTGAGCCGGAGGTCGGTATCGACCTGGGACTGACGAACTTCGCGGTGCTGTCGGACGGCACGAAAGTGGCCGCGCCGAAGTTCCTGCGCCGCGCGGCCCGCAAACTCAAGCGACTGCAACAGGCTCTCTCACGCAAACGGAAGGGCTCGGCCAACGGCAAGAAGGCCGTCATGAAGGTCGCCAGGGCGCACGCCCGGGTGGCCGACACCCGGCGGGACTGGCAGCACAAGCTGTCCACGGCGATCATCCGCGAGAACCAAGCGGTGTACGTCGAGGACCTTGCCGTTGCCGGACTCGGCCGCACGAGGCTTGCCAAGAGCGTCCACGACGCCGGGTGGGCCGGATTCACCGCCATGCTGGAGTACAAGGCGCAACGGTACGCACGCACGTTCGGCCGGGTAGATCGGTTCTTCCCATCCACCCGGCTGTGCTCGGCCTGTGGCCGCGTCAACGACAAGATGGCGCTTAACGTCCGGTCGTGGGACTGCCCCTGCGGAGCAACCCACGACCGAGACGGCAACGCCGCCATCAACATCCTGGCCGCCGGACAGGCGGACAGGCTAAACGACCGTGGAGCGCAGGTAAGACCAGGACTCGTCCCGGCACCGCGCAGTGAAGCGGTAACCCACCCGGACGCCGCGCGGTCCACACGCAGCGTGGAGGGAACCTCCGTCCTTCAGGGCAGAGGGGATGTCAACGGCAGACCCCGCTGGCCGCCGCCGGCCAGACCAGCTCCGCGACCGGCCGGTAGCCCCGGCCCCGCAATCGGGGCGGTAACCCCGGAACGGCGGCCGGACCGTAGCCCGGTCCGGCGACCGGACGGTAGCGCCCGACCGGCGTGATCGGGCCGACTACTATCGTGATCCCAGCGGCCTGCCGCTGGAGCGGGTGCCCCACGCCCCAGATGTCGGGCACCCGGGCGTCCAGCTCGTGGAGGCCCGACCAGATCATCGAGGAAGGGGCCACGGTGGCGGCCATAGAACGTACTCTTGTCCTGCTCAAGCCCGACGCGGTCGCGCGCGGGCTGACCGGACGCCTGGTGCAGCGCTTCGAGGACGCCGGCCTGAAGATCGTCGGCATCAAGATGAAGCGGATGGACGCGGACTTCACCCGCCGGCACTACTTCGACCTGGAGGAGCGGTACGGCAAGGGCGTCTACGACGCCACCGCCAGCTACATGCAGCAGGGGCCGGTGGTGGCGCTGCTGCTGGAGGGTGTCGAGGCGGTGGCGAACGTCCGCCGCATGATCGGCCCGACCTTCCCGGGCCAGGCGGCGCCGGGCACCATCCGGGGCGACTTCGCACACATGTCGAAGGGGTACGCCGAGGCGACCGGCAAGGCCATCGCCAACCTGGTGCACGCCTCCGGCAGCATCGACGAGGCGAAGTACGAGTCCGAGCTCTGGTTCGGCGCCGACGAGCAGTTCGACTACCCCGGCCTCGCCGAGCGCTACGTCTTCTGACAGGCACGGTCACCACCCTCCGACCCGGATAGCTCGTCGGAGGGTGGTTCCGGACCGCCCCCGTCGGGGGCGGCCGGGCCGGTCGGGTGGCACCGGTCGGCGGCGGCTCAGCCGGCGCTGGCCGCCGACATCGCCCGGTGGCTGCGCATCGCGTGTTCGAGCACGGCGATCAGCACCTCCTTGCCGGACTCCCGCTTCCGGGCGTCGCAGAGCATGACCGGCACGCCCGGATCGAGGCTCAGCGCCTGCGTCACCTCGTCGAGCTGGTACTGCCGGGCGCCCTCGAAGCAGTTGACCGCCACGATGAACGGCGTGCCGTGCTTCTCGAAGTAGTCGACCGACGGGAAGCAGTCGGCGAGCCGGCGGGTGTCGGCGAGCACCACCGCCCCGAGCGCGCCGAGCGCCAACTCGTCCCAGACGAACCAGAACCGGTCCTGACCGGGGGTGCCGAAGAGATAGAGCACCAACTCGTCGTTGATGCTGATCCGGCCGAAGTCCATCGCCACCGTGGTGGTGGTCTTCGCCTCCACCCCGGAGAGATCGTCGACGCTGACGCCCTCCTCGGTGAGAAGCTCCTCTGTCCTGAGTGGACGGGTCTCGCTGACCGCGCCGACCATGGTGGTCTTGCCGACGCCGAAGCCGCCCGCGATGAGGATCTTGACGGCGGTCGGCATCGGCTCGCCGGGCGTCCCGGCCTGGTCGGCACCGTCAGAGTGCGCGTAGCCCATTTATCACCTGTTCGAAGATGCTGTCATCGGTAAGGACCGGTGTCGGCCGTGGCTCGTACACCCGGACGAGCCGTCGTTCGAGCAGATCACCGAGCAGCACCCGGATGGTGCCGAGCGGCAGATCCAGATGCGCCGCGACCTCGGCGACCGAGAGCCGCCGCCGGCAGAGCGCGACGATCGCCAGATGCTCCGGCCCCAGCCCGACGTCCCGGGCGGAGACCGTCCGCACCGTGCTCACCTGAGAGATCAGGTCGAACTTGCCGGTCACCGGCCGGGCGCGACCCCGGGTCACCGCATACGGCCGGACCACCGGGCCGGCGTGCTCGTCGACCCAGTGGACTTCGGGAGGCTCCTCGTACTCGGTCATGACCGGGGATCACTGGTGTCGGGAGGCTGCGTCGGGCGTCCGGGTGCTCGACGCGAGGTACTTGCCGGCCCGGGTCACCAGCATCGCCATCTCGTACGCGATCAGGCCGACGTCCGCGTCCTCCGACGCGAGTACGGCCAGACACGCGCCGTGGCCGGCAGCGGTGACGAACAGGAACGCCGAGCGCATCTCGATGATGGTCTGCTGCACCGGTCCGCCACCGAACCGCTTGCCGGCACCCCGGGCCAGGCTCTGTACGCCGGAGGCAACCGCGGCCAGGTGTTCCGCGTCGTCCCGGTCCAGCTCCCGCGACGAGGCCATGAGCAGCCCGTCGACGGAGAGCAGGATGGCGTGCTGGGTCTGTTTCACCCGACCGACCAGGTCGTCGAGCAACCAGGTCAGGTCGAGGTTGGACGCTGTCTTCTGCACGGGTTCGTCCCTCTCTCTACCGGTGATATCGCCATCTCGGACCCGGGGCGCGGTCAGGACTCGGGTGGAGCCGAGCCGGTCGCGTCATCGTCGTCCACCGGGCGCCCGGCGTCGGACCGTCCGCGCCGGGTGCCCGATTGATAGGAACTCATCATCCGGCGGATCTGTTCAGGAGTACGGGGGGCCTGTTCCTCCGCCGGCTCCGGTTCGGTCCGGTCGTCCTCGCCACGCAGCGGCGCGGCGAGGTTCGCCTGCCGAACCCGGACCGGCAGGCCGGACGGGGTCTGCGAGGCCGGGCCGCTCGCCGGAGCCGGCCCCGCCCCCGGCGGGGAGGAGCCGGCCGCGCCGGTCCCGGTGGCCCTTGCGACGCGCGCACCGGATGCATCCGGCGATGCCACATCGGACCGTCTCGTCGCCACATCGGGGGCGATCACCTCGGACGGGGTGTTCGCCGCCTCGGGTGACCGGGAGGAGAGGCCGGACCGCGCCGTCGGGCCGCCCGGCCCCGGGAACGCCGTCGACCCGGTCGATCCCGGGAACGCCGTCGACCCGCCCGGTCCCGGCAGTGCCGTCGATCCGGTCGATCCGGGGTCCGGCTGGGGAGTGCCGAGCGCCGGCCGGGTCGAGGAGCGGTCGGGCCGGCCGGCCGTGACGTCCGGCATCGGCGGCGGCGCCAGGTCGGGCTTCGGCGGTGCGCCGGGTGGCCGACCGGAGGTGTTGAGCGGGGCTCCGGCGCCGGGCAACTCGACGGCCCGATGCGGCTCCGCCTGATCCGACCCGGACTCCCGGCCGGGGCGTTGCGCCGACTCACGACCCGACTCCCGCCCGTCCGGGCGTGCCGACTCCCGTCCCGGCAGGCGGCCGATCTCCCGACCCGACGGTCGCCGTACGCTGCCGCCGACCGCGCTCGCCGCGAGCCGTTCGACCGGCATCGAGCCGGTGATCGGCTCGCCCTCGGCGCTGCGGTCGGTGATCAGGGCCGGCGGGAGCAGTACCACCGCCGTGGTCCCGCCGTACGGCGACTCCTTCAACCTGACCCGGATGCCGTGCCGCTCGGTCAGCCGGCTGACCACGTAGAGGCCGAGCTGGGCGGCACCGCTGGCGAGGGTGAACTCGTGTTGGGTGGCGATCCGCTCGTTGGCGGCGGCCCGGTCCTCGGCGCTCATGCCCAGCCCGCGGTCCTCGATCTCCACCGCGTAGCCGTTGGCGACGAGTTGACCGCTGACCTGCACTCCGGTGTGCGGGGGAGAGAAGGAGAGCGCGTTCTCGACCAGCTCCGCGATCAGGTGGATGACGTCACCGACCGCCCGGCCGGCGAGGTCCACCGCGCCGACCGGCAGCACGGTGACCCGGGCGTAGTCCTCGACCTCGGCGACCGCCCCCCGCAGTACGTCGATCATCGGGACGTTCCGTCGCCAGGCCCGGCCCGGGGTCGAGCCGGAGAGCACGATCAGGTTCTCCGCGTTGCGTCGCATCCGGGTGGCGAGGTGGTCGACCCGGAACAGGTCCTCCAGCTCCTCCGGGTCGTTCTCCCGGCGCTCCATCGCGTCCAGCAGGGTGAGCTGCCGGTGGATCAGCGCCTGGGTACGCCGGGCCAGGCTGAGGAAGATGTCCCGGACGCTGCGGCGCAGTTCGGCCTGTTCCACCGCGGTCCGGACGGCGGTCTCCTGGGCGACGTTGAACGCCCGGGCCACCTGCCCGATCTCGTCGGGACCGGCCTCCAGCGGTGGGGCGTCCGCGCTGACGTCGACCGTCTCGCCCCGGCCGAGCCGACCGACCAGGTCCGGCAGCCGCTCGTTGGCGAGCTTGAGTGCCGCCAGGCGGAGCCGTTCGAGTTGGCGCACCATCGACCGCGCGGTGTTCACGCAGATGACGACGGCGACGAGGCCGAGGATGGCCATGATCAACACTCGTACGATGGTGCCGATGGCGCCGGGGGTGGCGGCCTTGACCACCTCGTCGCCGCCGGCCACCTGCAACCGGAGCAGTTCCTCCAGGCCGGGATCGATGGTGCCGCGCCACTCGTCCGCCGGGACCGCCGGGCGGCCGTTCACGCGCCCATCCCGGACGATCCGGTCCTCGGCCGCGCGCAGCCGGGCAAGCGGCCCCTGCTGGAGCGCCCGGCGGTAGCGCTCCTGGTCGGCCCGGGGCAGTTCGGCCATTGCCTCGTCGGCCATCATCCGCTCGGCGCCGATCAGCTGGATCACCCGGGCCTGCTCGGCAGGACTGATCCGCCTGGCGGCGTAGGCGCCGGTCAGCAGCGCGTCGACCTGGGAGGCCACCTCGCGGGACCTGGTGAACCGGATCAGGTTCTCGACCCGGCGGTCGATGTCACCGGCGTCGAGGTTGCCCAGCGAGCCGTAGATCCGGAAAATCGCCCCGATCGTCTCGGTGTACGCCTGCCCGGCGGCCAGCCGCTCGATGCGGCGGGCGTCCACCGCCTCCCGGACCGTGGCCAGCCCGTCGAGCTTGGCCAGCGCCTCCTCGATCCGTTGTTCGAGTTCCGGCCGCGCCGCCAGCTCGGCGAACCAGCCCTGGGCGTTGGCACGGAAGATCGCCACGTCCGCGAGTACCTTCCGGCGCTCCGCCTCCAGTTGCTCCCGGGGCGGTGCCTCCGGTGCGCCCAGGTAGGCCAGCGAGACCCGTCGCTCGTTCTGCAGGTTCAGCACCAGCGGTTCGCTCGGCGCGTACACCTGAGCCTCCAGGGTCTGCACCCAGACCAGGTTCAATCCATCCCGGAGGGTGACCCACGCGCCGAACGCCCATAGCGCGGTCAGGGTGACCAGCAGGGCGACAACCTTGGTACGCAGGCTCGAAGCACGAAAGCCCATTACACCGTCCCGTGCCGGTCGAAGGCCGAATGATCGATTACTCGCCAGGTTCTGGCGTCGTGGGCGCCGTTGAGCCGCATCCACGATCTTTGAGTACCGGCGCACGCTAGCAGCGCCCGGTGTGATGCCTCAACCCCCGGTTTGAACGAAGATCACCTTTTTGGGACAGTCCTGGGTGGGTTGGCCTGCGGACTCGGAGATTGTCGGGGACAGTATGCCGTCCCGGTGTGTCCACTCCGGTCGGTCGGTCTGTCGCCACCGCCGCCACCGCCGCTCACCCTGGTGACGGGAGTCGGCGGGCCGCCATTGATAATCTTCGTCGACCGGGTTGTCCGGGGCGGGCCTGTCGGGCCGGCGGTTGATCGGGGGCGGGTGGATGCTCGACCAGCGGCTGCATCACCATCTGGTGACCTGGCTGGGCCAGTGGCCGGCCGGAGGGTCGCTGGACGTGGTCGGCTCGGAGCGCCGGGTCCAACCGGGCTGGGACGGTGAGCGGCATCCGGTGATCGGGGTCGGCAACCAGCTCGGGGTCGTACTCTCGGTGCCGCCGGCCCGGGTCGCCGCCGTACGCGCGCTCGGACGCCGGCCGATCGCGGCGCTGCTGGCCGACCTGCCCGCCGTGGTCGGCCTGCCCGGCTGGGCGGGCTACCGGGCGGTGTTCCGCTACACGCTCGCCCCGGCGCCGCTACCGGACGGCGGTGAGTGGGTCGACGCCGCCGACCCGGTCGTGCCACCGTGGCTTCGGCCGTTCGGCGGCGAGGTGCTGGTGGTGCGGGACTCCGACGGCGGCTACCTCGCCGGGGTGGGCGTCAAACGGCACGACGGCTACGGGCACGAGATCGCCGTCGGCACCGAGCCGGCGGGCCGGGGCCGGGGACTGGCCCGTCGGCTGGTCGCGCAGGCGGCCCGGCGGGTCCTGGACGAGGGCGCCGTGCCGACATATCTGCACGACCCCGACAACCTCGCGTCGGCCCGGGTCGCCGAGGCCGCCGGATTCGACGACCGGGGCTGGTCCGCATACGGACTGGAGCGGGAGGGCGAGCCGGCGGGACCGTGACCGGAGCGGGGGGCGAGCCGGCGGAGTCGTGACCGGAGCGGTCCAATCAGGAGCGGCCCCTCCGCGCCACGGTTTGGCGTCCGATGCGAAGCGCTGGCGACGCCGCCCGGAACAGCCGGTCGCCCTGGCGCCACGCGTGCGGGTCAGCCGCGGAGCGTGGAACGTGCGGGTGGTCCGCGGACCGTGGACCCGCGCCGGGGTCCACGGTCCGCGTCCTCTCCCAGGCCGAGGTCCAGGTGGTGACGTCGTTCGCAGTATCGGTAACGCTACGTATTCGTCTCGAACTTCTACAAGCCTGCGGCGGCCTCGTCCGAACTGGCCGTTCGGCGGACTTGACCTGGTAGGGATCAAGGTATGGCCCTCATCGCAGGGCCGACCGGAGCGGGCCGGTCAGTGCGTCGTGCCGGTCAGTGCGTCGTGCCGGTCAGTGGGTCGTGCCGGTCAGTGGGTCAGGTGCAGGGCCTCGGCGGCGGCGCGGCCGTTGGCGTGGCTGGCGCCGTACGTGGTGACGAAGGCGCGTACCCCGGCCGGGCGCCAGCCGGAGGGCCAGCCCATCTCGACCACGGTCACCGGGTGGCTGCCGGCCAGCGCCTCGACCAGTTCGGGGCCGCCGGGCAGCCGGTGCAGGTGCCGGCCGACCACGACGATCGGCCGTCCGGCGGCCCGTTTCCGAAGGGCGGCCGCGTCCGTCTCGGCGGCGACGACCCCGAGCTGTTCGGTGCCGCCCAGGTGTGGCTCGAGACCCCACGGCACCCGCCCCTCGGCGATCGTGGAGGCGGCGAAGAGCTGTACCACCAGCGGTGTGCCGAGCCCGTCGAGGCTGCCCTCGACTCGGATGGCGCGGCGCGCGGCGGCGTACCCGAGGTCTGTTCCGGCGGCCCGGACCGGCGCGGCGGCCCTGGTCCACGCGGCGAGCGCGGCGGTCCGCTCGGCGGCCTGCTCGACCCGGCCCCGGTCGAGGCGGCCGTCAGCCAATGCGGCGACGATCTCGGTGACCACCAGCTCGACCAGCTCGGCGTCGACCTGCGCGCCGATGCAGAGCAGGTCGGCCCCGGCGGCCAGCGCCCGGACCGCGCCCGGCCCGACGCCACCGGCGGCCACCGCCGCGCCACGCATCTCCAGCGCGTCGGTCAGCACCGCGCCGGTGAAGCCGTACTCGCCCCGGAGCAGGTCGCCCAGCACGGCGGGGCTGAACGTCGCCGGGTCGTCGCCGGTGAGCGCCGGCACCCGGATGTGCGCGGTCATGATCGCCCTGGTGCCCGCGGCGACCACCGCCGCGAAGGGTGGCAGGTCGCGGGCCCGGAGCAGCTCGACCGGTACGTCCACGGTGGGCAGTTCGAGGTGCGAGTCGGCGACCGTGGCACCGTGCCCGGGGAAGTGCTTGGCGCAGGCGGCGACCCCGGCGGACTGTAGCCCGGTGACCGCGGCGGCGGCGTGCGTGGCGACCCGGGCCGGGTCGGCGCCGAACGCCCGGGTGCCGATGATCGGGTTGTCGTCGGCGGTGTTGACGTCGACGGTGGGCGCGAGGTTGAGGTTGACCCCGACCGCCGCGAGGTCGTTGCCGATCGCGTGGTAGACCCGCTCGGTCAGCCCGACGTCGTGCACCGCGCCGAGCGCGGCGTTGCCCGGGTAGGGGCTGCCGGTGGCGTGCGCGAGCCGGGTGACGTCGCCCCCCTCCTCGTCGATCGCGATGAGTACGTCCGGCCGGGCCTGGCGCAGCGCGGCCGTGGTGGCGGCGACCTGGTCGGGGTGCGCGATGTTCCGGCCGAACAGGGTGTGCCCGGCCAGCCCGTCGGCGAGCAGGTCGAGCGCCCAGCCGGGCGGGCTGGTGCCGGGGAAGGCGGCGAGCAGTGTGCCCAGCGCCAGGCGCCGGATTCCTGGATCGGTCGGCACGTTCCTCCCCCTTCGGCCCTTTCCCGGCTCCGAGTGTCGCACCCGGGTGGACCATCTCGCGGCCAAGCGCTACCGGATCGGCTTAACGCTCCGGCCGTACCGGGCCATTACGCTACGGCTACTCCCATGAAGGCTAGCCTAGCTATTAAGAAAGCTTCTTAAACAACGAGGGACACCGCATGGCGACGACCCGGCTACCTGGTACACCCCGGCTGCTCCGCGCGCTCAACGACCGGGCCGCGCTGGAGCTGCTGCTCTCGCGCGGGCCGCTCACCCGCGCGCAGCTGGGCGAGCTGACCGGGTTGTCCAAGGTCACCGCGTCCCAGCTCGTGGAACGCCTGGAGGAGCGCGGGCTGGTCAGCCGGGTCGGCGAGCAGGCCGGCGGTCGCGGCCCGAACGCGCAGCTCTACGCCGTCCGGCCGGGAACCGCGCACGTGGTCGGCGTCGACGTCGGGCCGGACCGGGTGGTGGCGGCCTGCGCCGACATCACCGGCGAGGTGATCGGCCGGGTCGAGCAGTCCACCCGGGACACCGACGACCCGGTGGGTGTGGTGCACAACGCGGTGGTGCAGGCGGCGAGTGACGCCGGGGCCGAGCTGTCGTCCGTACGCCGGGTGGTGCTCGGCACGCCCGGCCTGGTCGACCCGGCCACCGGGGACATCACCTTCGCGTTCAACCTGCCCCGCTGGCACCGGGGCCTGCTCGCCGCGCTCCGCGAGGATCTGGACACCCCGGTGGTCTTCGAGAACGACGTGAACCTGGCCGCGGTGGCCGAGTCGGAGTCCGGTGCGGCGCGCGGGGTGGACGACTTCGTGCTGGTCTGGCTCGGCGTCGGCGTCGGTCTGGCCATCGTGCTGAACGGCCGGCTGCACCACGGCAGCACCGGCGCGGCCGGCGAGATCGGCTACCTGCCGGTGCCCGGCGCGCCCATTCCCCGGGACGCCTCCCGGCGGGCGAAACCGGCCTTCGGCCAGCTCGCCGGCTCCGACGCGGTCCGCGCGGTGGCCCGCGAGCACGGCTTCCGGGCCGGCTCGGCGGCGGACGCGATCCGGGCCGCCATCGCGGCCGGTACCGAGGGTGGGCCGGTGCTCGACGAGGTCGCCCGGCGCCTCGCGCTCGGGGTGGCGAGCAGTTGCGTGGTGCTCGACCCGCCGCTGGTGGTGCTGGCCGGTGAGGTCGGCCAGGCCGGCGGCACCGCGCTGGCCGAGCGGGTGCAGCACGAGGTCGCCGCGATCACCCTGGTCACCCCCAGGGTCGTACCCACCGAGCTGACCGACGAGCCGGTGCTGCGCGGCGCCCTCCGGGTGGCCCTCGACGCCGTCCGCGACGAGGTGTTCGGCTCCACGCTCGGCTGACCGGTGATCCTCGACTTCGTGATCCTCGACTTCGGCGGCGACGAGGTGTGCGGCTCCACGCTCGGCTGACTGCTGGCCCTCGGCGCCGTCCGCGACGAGGTGGCCGGCTCCCCGCCCGACCGAACTGCCGCACCCGTGGGTGCCGGCCGGGCGCACCCGTCGCGCTGACATGTAGATATTTTTCATGAGCCAGGAGTTGGGTGCAAGGTCTCGACATAGACAGAAGTAAGGCTATACGGTACGGCCACCCGGCGTCCCGACCCTCGGGACGTCCATTCTCCGGGGAGGAGTGACGGTGACCGTTCGGAACCCCCAATCGCGTCCGAGCCACCTGCTCGGCGCCACCCTGATCGCGTCCCTCGCCATCGGCCTCACCGGCCAGCCCGCGCTGGCCGGACCATCCGCACCCGTCGACCGGCCGGCCGCGCCCGCCCCGGCCGCGGTGAACGGATCGCTGGCCGCCGCCTTCGACGCGGCGGCAGCCAGGTACGACGTACCCCGTGACCTGCTCGTGGCGCTCGGCTACGCCGAGACGCACCTCGACGGGCACGCGGGCGCGCCAAGCGCCTCCGGCGGCTACGGCGTCATGCACCTGACCAGCAACCCGAAGCTGCGCACCCTGGACGAGGCCGCCGCACTGACCGGCCTGGACCGGGACGCCCTGCGTACCGACTCCGCCGCCAACGTCGCCGGTGCGGCAGCGGTGCTGCGGTCGTACGCCGACGCCGCCGGACTCACCGCCGCACAGCGCCGCGACGTCGACCGCTGGTACGGCACCATCGTGCGGTACGGCGGCGCCAGCACCCCGGCCGTCGCCCGGCTCTACGCCGACACCGTCTACGACCTGCTCGGCTCCGGCCTCGACGCCGCCACCGCCGAAGGGCCGGTACGGGTACCCGCCCGCAAGGTCGCCCCGGACCGGGGAGCCCTGCGCGACGTGGCCCCGGTCGGCAGCACCGACGGGATGGGCATCATGAGCACCGACTACGGGCCGGCGGCCTGGGCGCCCGCCCACTCGGCCAACTACACCGCGTCGAGCCGCGAGTCGTCGTACCCGATCAACTACGTGGTGATCCACGTGACCCAGGGGTCGTATGCCGGCGCGATCAGCTGGTTCCAGAACCCGGCCTCGCAGGTCAGCGCCCACTACACGATCCGCTCCTCGGACGGTGCGGTGACCCAGTCGGTACGGGAGAAGGACATCGCCTGGCACGCCGGCAACTGGACCTACAACACCCAGTCGATCGGCATCGAGCACGAGGGGTACGTCAGCCAGGCATCCTGGTTCACCGACGCCATGTACCGCTCCTCGGCCGCGCTGACCCGGCACCTCTGCGACCGGTACGGCATCCCGAAGACCCGGACCCGGATCATCGGGCACAACCAGGTCCCCGGCGCCACCCACACCGACCCGGGGCCGCACTGGAACTGGACGTACTACATGGAGCTCGTCACCGGCTCGACCACCCCGCCCAGCGGCTGGTCGCAGACGGTCGACAACTCCGCCGCCGACCGGTTCACCGCGAGCGCCAACTGGGGCACCTCGTCGTACTCCGGGCAGAAGCAGGGCGCGGACTACCGGTTCGCGAACCCGGTCGAGTCGAGCGACCCGGCCTGGTACAAGGTGAACATCCCGGAGACCGGCAGCTACCGGGTGGACGCCTGGTACCCGGCCGACCCCGGATACAACAGCTCGGCGCCGTACATCATCGCCACCACCACCGGTAACCAGACCGTCTACGTCGACCAGCGCTCCGGCGGTGGCGTGTGGCGGACTCTCGGCACCTTCACCCTCGCCGCCGGTGACGGGAACAAGGTGGCGGTGAGCCGGTGGACCGGCGGCACCGGCCTGATCATCGCCGACGCCATCCGAGTCAGCCGGGTCTGACATGTAAGGAAGGGCCCCCGCTTGTCGTTTTTTGTTGCAGCGGGGGCCCTTCCTTACCAACCACTCAGGCCAGGTCGCGGCGGCGGAAGGTGGCGAACGCGCCGCCGACGACCAGCACCGTCAGCCCGAGCAGCACGGTCGGCCAGAGGATCGAGTACGACACCGCCGGCACGCCTCACCTCCGGGCAACGTGACGTACGACACGGCGCCTCACCCTACGGCCCGGACGCTGGTCGCGGGGGGAGCGGTGCTGCGTGGTTGGATGGTCGGGTGCGTGATGATCCGGTTTCCGTCCCTGCCGACGCCGGCTCCCCGGCACCGGTACCCCCGGACGTGGTGATCGACTTCCACGGGGTCGGCGTACTGCGCTCCGGCACCCCACTGCTGCGTGACGTGACGTGGCGGGTGTGGCCGAACGAGCGCTGGGTGGTCCTCGGCCCCAACGGCGCGGGCAAGACGACACTGCTCAACCTGGCGGCCGGGCGGATGCACCCGACCACCGGCCTGGTGCACGCGCTCGGCGAGCGGATCGGCCGCACCGACCTGGCCGAGCTGCGTACCCGGATCGGGCTGACCACGGCGGGGCTGGCCGAGCGGGTCCCGGCCGAGGAGCGGGTCCGGGACGTGGTGCTGACCGCCGCCTGGTCGGTGGTGGGCCGCTGGCGCGAACGGTACGACGAGCTGGACGAAGCGCGGGCCAACGCCCTGCTCGACCAGTTCGGCGTGCTGCCGCTGGCCGACCGCACCTACGGGACCCTCTCCGAGGGCGAGCGGAAGCGGACCCAGATCGCCCGCGCGCTGATGACCGACCCGGAGCTGCTGCTGCTCGACGAGCCGGCGGCCGGGCTGGACCTCGGTGGCCGGGAGGACCTGGTGGCCCGGCTCGCCGATCTGGCCCACGACCCCGACGCACCGGCGATGGTGATGGTGACACACCACGTGGAGGAGATCCCGCCGGGCTTCACCCACGCCATGCTGCTCCGCGAGGGCGGCATCGTGGCGCAGGGACCGCTGGCGGACACGGTCACCGGCGAGTACCTCTCCAAGACCTTCGGGGTGCCGCTGGTGGTGGAGTTCTCCGGCGACCGCTTCACCGCCCGCGCCGCCTGAGCACCCGCCCGCCACCGCTCGCCCTGCCGACCCGCTCGCCGTCGCATGCGGTGCCCGCTCGCCGTCGCATGCGGTGCCCGCTCGCTGTCGCACGCGGTGCCCGCCCGCCCGTCGCCGGCCCGCCCGTCGTCGTCGGCTGGCTGGCGTGGGCGGGCTGGCTGTCGTCGGGTGGGGTCGGCCCGTCACCTGGACGGCAGAGGCGTCACGACACACGCTTTACGTATCTGGTGTCCAGGTGGATGGCGGCGGATCGGCGGGTGGGTGTCGGTCAGCGGGCGGTGGCGTCGTGGATCGCCGGAAGCAGCGTCTCGGCGGCCAGGGTGACCTGGGCGACCGCCGACTGGGCGTCGCGGGGCGGGACGAAGACCACGGCGTCCGCGCTCGCCTCCCGGAGCCGGGTCACCGCCGTCGTGCACTGCGCGACGCCGCCGGCCGTGGTGAACCGGTCGAGGTAGTGCTCGGGCAGGGCCGCCGCCAGCGTCTCGACGCCGGACGACCCGGCCAGCATGCCGGTGATCTCGTCGGCCAGGTCGGCGTCGGCCGGTGGAAGCACCCAGCCGCCGGCGAGTTGGGCGGCGAACTCCCGGCGGGCGCTTGCCCGGCCCTCGTCGAAGTCCAGGTGGGCGTAGACGGTGAGCCGGTGGTCGTCGGTACGACCGGCCTCCCGGCGACCCTCGTCGATCAACTTCCGCGCCCAACGCACGTACGCCGGGCTGGCTCCCTCGGCCAGGATCGTCCCGTCCGCCACCCGGCCGGAGAGCCGCAGCGACTTCTCGGCCCGTACGCCGGTCGAGACCGGGGGCGGCTGCTCCGGCGGGAAGTCCAACGCCACCTCGCGCAGTCGGGCGTGCCGACCGGCGACGGTGACCCGTTCCCCGGCCAGCAGGGCGCGTACCGCCGCGACGGTCTCTCCGAGGACCGCCAGCGGGGAGGGGTGCCCGGCACCGACCTGCCGGACCCACTCCGGCACCCCGTGCCCGAACCCGGGCAGGATCCGGCCGGGGAAGAGCCGGGCGAGGTTGGCCAGCTCCATGGCGGCCAGCGCGGGATTCCGGAACGCCGCCGGCAGGATGCCGATGCCGATCCTGAGCCGGTCGGTCACCGCCGCGGCGACGGCGGCGCTGGAGACCGCCCCGCCGTAGAAGCAGTCCTCGACCACCCACAGCTCGTCGTAGCCCAGCCGCTCCACCAGCCGGGCGTACGCCGGAAGCTGCTCCGGGGCGGTGTCGCACCGGTACATCACTCCGATCGGCATCTGTCCCATGTCTGGCAGCCTGCCAGACGACACCGACAACGGCCGGCTCTAGACTGAACCCCTTTCCGCCTGAGCTGCCCGGGCCGCCCCTCGACCCCTGCCCCCGGCCACGACGGACCGGTCGGGGGCGGAAAGGGGTTCACCCGGGCGGTCGCCGAAACGGGAGGTGCCGCCGGTGAGCCGGCCGCGGGTCGTAGTCATGGGCAGCGCCAACATGGACCTGATGGTCACCACCGACGCCCTGCCGAAACCCGGGGAGGCCGTCTTCGGCACCGACTTCGTGATGGTGGCCGGCGGCAAGGGCGCCAACCAGGCGATCGCGGCCGCCCGGGCCGGCGCCGACGCCGCACTGCTCGGGGCGATCGGCTCCGACTCGTTCGGTGTGACGCTCAAGGCCCGGATCTCGGCCGCCGGGGTGGACACCGAACGGGTCCGGGTGGTCTACGGCGCATCCGGGGTGGCGGTGGTCACCGTCGACGCCGAGGGGGAGAACACGATCGTGGTCACCCCGGCCGCGAACTCGGCGTTCACCGGACTCACCGAGGGCGAGCTGACGGCCGTACGCGAGGCGGACGTGCTGGTCGCGCAGTTGGAGATCCCTGTCGACACGGTGACCCGGGCGGCTCGGGCGGCCCGGTCCGCCGGGACCCGGGTGGTGCTGAACGCGGCGCCCGCCCAGCCGGTACCGGTCGAGCTGCTCGACTCGGTCGACCTGCTGGTGGTCAACGAGGCGGAGGCGCGGGCGATCACCGGCTGCGGGCAGGAGAACCCGGCGGCGCTGCTCGCCGTGGTGCCCCGCGCGGTGTTGACGCTGGGCCGGCACGGCGCCTGGTACGGCGACCGCGACGGTACCGCCGTGCACGTGCCCGCGGTCACGGTGGATCTGGTCGACTCCACGGCCGCCGGGGACGCCTTCACCGGCGCGCTGGCGGTGGCCTGGGGCGAGGGCAGGGAGCTGGTCGACGCGGTCCGCTGGGCGAGCGCGGCCGGCGCCGCCTGTGCCCGCCGGCTCGGTGCCTCCGTCGCGCTGCCGCTGCGGGCCGAGATCGACGCCCTCTACGTGCCGGCGCAGTGACCCGAGAGCGTACGAGTCGACCGGAGGGCGTACGAGTTGATCGGAGGGCGCACGATGGGAGCATGGTGCGTTTCGTCCTCAACCTGCTCTGGCTGGTCTTCGGCAGCGGCATCGCCCTCGCCATCGGCTACGGGATCGCGGCCCTGATCTGCTTCGTGCTGGTCGTGACCATTCCGTTCGGAGTCGCCGCGCTGCGGCTGGCCTACTACTCGCTCTGGCCGTTCGGCCGGACCCTGGTGGCGAAGCCCGGTGCCGGGCTCGGTTCCGGGCTGGCGAACGTGCTCTGGGTGGTACTCGCCGGCTGGTGGCTCGCGCTGGCGCACATCGTCGCCGGGGTCGCGCTCTGCGTCACGATCATCGGAATCCCGTTCGGCATCGCCAACTTCAAGCTGGTCCCGGCGGCGTTCTGGCCGCTCGGCCGCGAGGTGGTGGAGGTCGACGACCTCCGTCGCCCGGGGGCGATGCCCGCCCCGGCGGGCTGACGCCGCCGCTTCGACGTTCGGTGGGCCGGGTCAGTCGGTGCCGGTCAGCGCCCGGCGGCTGCGGCGCAGGAAGTCCTGCTCGACCGCGTTGCCGGTCAGCGCGATGGCCGCGTCGTAGCCGAGGGCGGCCTCGGCGGTACGGCCGAGCCGGCGCAGCAGGTCGGCCCGGACGGCGTGGAACACGTGGTAGTTGCCGAGGTCGAGGTCGTCGACCAGGGCCAGCGCGATGGCCGGCCCGGCGACCTCGGCGACCGCGACCGCGCGGTTCAGCGCCACGACCGGGCTCGGGGCGAGCGCCAGCAGGTGGTCGTAGAGCGTCAGGATCTGCGCCCAGTCCGTCTCGGCCGCGGTTGCCGCGTCGGCGTGCACCGCGTTGATCGCCGCCTGGATCTGGTACGGCCCCGGCCGGTCGCGCCGGAGACAACGCCGGACCAGCGCCTGGCCCTCGGCGACGAGCCGCCGGTCCCAGCGGGCACGGTCCTGCTCGGCCAGGAGCACCAGTCCGCCCTCCGGATCACAGCGGCTGGGCCGGCGCGCCTCGACCAGCAGCATCAGGGCGAGCAGCCCCAGCACCTCCGGTTCGTCGGGCATGAGGTCGGCGAGCAGCCGGGCGAGCCGGATCGCCTCGACGGCGAGGTCCGGCCGGCCGAGCCGGTCGCCCGAGCTGGCGGTGTAGCCCTCGTTGAACACCAGGTACAGCACGGCGAGTACGGCCTGGAGCCGGTCCGGCAGGTCGGCCTCGGCCGGCACCCGGTACGGGATCCGGGCGGCCCGGATCTTGCCCTTGGCGCGTACCAGCCGCTGGGCCATGGTCGGCTCGGGAACCAGGAAGGCGTGTGCGATCTGTGCGGTGGTCAGTCCGCCCAACAGGCGCAGGGTCAGCGCGACCCGGGCGGCGGGGGCGAGGGCCGGATGGCAGCAGGTGAAGATCAGGCGTAGCCGCTCGTCCCGCACGGGACCCTCCTCGTCCGGCCCGCTCCCGGCCTGCCCTGCCGGTTCGTCGGGGGTGTGCAACAGGGCGGCCTGGGCGTGCCGGTCCGCCCGGGTGGACTCGCGGCGGATCAGGTCTATCGCCCGGTTCCGGGCGGTGGAGATGATCCATCCGGCCGGGCTCGGCGGTGTGCCGTCGACCGGCCACCGCCGGATCGCGGTGGCGAACGCGTCCTGCACCGCGTCCTCGGCGGCGTCGATGTCGCCGAGGACGCGGATCAGGACGGCGACCGCCCGGCCGTACTCCGTGCGGAACACCCGCTCGACGTCGGCGGCGGTCGCACGGGCCCGGGGTTCAGACACCGGCCGGGTCGCAGCTGTCCGCCTCGTCGGCCAGTGGCCGTACCTCGATCGGCAGCAGGCCGATCGCCCGGGCCAGCTTGCCGCCCCACTCCAACGCGGCGTCGAGGTCGGGGGCGCGGATCACGGTGAAGCCGCCGAGGTGCTCCTTGCCCTCGGTGTACGGCCCGTCGGTCATCAGAATCTCGCCGTCGCGTGGCCGGAGCACGGTCGCGGTGCTCGCCGGGTGCAGTCCGGCGGAGAACACCCAGGCGCCCGCGGCCTTCATCTCCTGGTTCAGGGCCGCCAGGTTCTGCATGACCGGGTCCAGGATCTCGGGGCCCGGTGGCTCGCCGTCGGGTTGGTAGATGCTGAGCAGGTACTGCTGCATGGTCCGCGACCTCCTCCTCGCGCCGCCGGTACGGCACCGGCGACCTCTCCACCTCTACACGAACGGCGACCGCCCGGATCGACATGTCGTCGACGGAAGTCGCCGGAAAATCCTGGCTCCTTCGCACGGCAGCCTCCCCGGGCGGCAACGGCAGCCTTCCGGGCGGCGGAGCCGACCCGCGGAGCCGACCCGTGGCGCTGGTCCGCGGGGCGGCACCGCGCTGAGCAGGTACGAAACGTTTTTGTAACGGCTCTTGACGGGTCAGCCGAGACCGGAGCAGACTCCCCGGAAACGTTTACAAGTCCGGAGCGGAGGTTCGGTGCATGGGTCGTAAACGTTTACAGCCCTCCGCCGACGGCCGGCCGACGGTGCACACCGTCGCGGCCCGGGCCGGCGTCTCCATCGCTTCCGCCTCGCGCGTCCTCAACGGGATCGGCGGCAGCCCGGAGACGGTCCGCAGGGTCCGCGAGGCGGCGGCCGAGGTCGGCTACGTGCCGAACGCCATCGCCCGGTCCCTGCAGGCCCAGCGCACCGGCCTGGTCGCGCTCGCCGTCGCCGACATCGGCAACCCGGTCTACGTGGCGATGATGCGGGCCATCGAGGCGGTCGTCGCGTCCTCCGGCCGGCAACTCCTGGTGCACGCCACCGGCGGCGAGATCGACAGCGAGACCGACCTGCTGCGGCGGCTGGCCAACCGGTACGTGGACGGCATGATCATGTCCCCGATCCGGATCACCGACCGCCACCTCGACGCGATCGTGCTCAGCCCGGTCCCGGTCGTCGTGGTCGGACAGTTACCCGACGACGCGCCGGTGGACAACGTCCGGACCGACTCCCGGGCCGGCGTGGCGCTCGCCGTCGACCACCTGGTCGCGGCCGGCCGGCAGCGGATCGGCTTTGTCAACGGCCCCCTGGACACGGTGCCGGGCGCGGCCCGGGACGCCGGCTTCCGCGCCGCGCTGGCCAGCCACGGCATCCCGGTCGACGAGCGGTTGATCGAGGTCGGCGACTTCCAGTACGCCGCCGGCCGGGACGCGGCCACCCGGCTGTTCGCCCGGGCCGAGCCCGATGCCCTGCTCTGCGCCAACGACCTGATCGCGGTCGGTGCCCTGCACGCGCTGCTCACCGACCGCCGCCGGGTGCCCGAGGACGTGGCGCTGGTCGGCATGGACGACACCGAGCTGGCGCAGATGGCCTTTCCGCAGCTCTCCAGCGTCTCGCTCGGCTCCGCGGCCCGGGGGCGCCGGGCCGCCGAACTCCTGCTGGAGCGGATCGCCGATCCCGCCCTGCCGCCCCGGCGCGAACACGTCGCGCCCAGCCTGGTGGTACGGGCCTCCAGCGCCGTCGACCACCCGGTCCGAGGCGGATCGGCAGCCGTCGACGACCCGACCGGAGGCGGATCGGCAGCCGTCGACGCCCCGGTCCGAGGCGGTTCGGCGGCGCCCCGGCGGCCGCGGACCGCCCCGGCGAGCCGGCCCGGGACCCCGGCGGCGCCGGCCGGTGGGCCGGTGGGGGTGCCCTCGTGACCACGCTGACCGAGCGACCCGACGTGGAGCGGACCGGGCAGGGCGACAGGTCCCGGCGCCGCCGGTCCGACCGGACCACGGTCTACCTGCTGCTGCTCCCGTCGCTGCTGCCGATCCTGGCGCTGTCGGTCTTCCCGCTGCTGCGCGGCATCTACCTCGGGTTCACCGATGCCCGGGCCGGCCGGAACGTCGAGGTCAGCTTCACCGGCCTCGCGAACTACCGGGAACTGCTCGGAGACAGCCTGTTCTGGAACTCGTTCCGGATCGGCCTGCTCTGGGCCTTCGCGGTGACGTTGCTGCAGTTCCTGCTCGCCCTCGGGCTGGCGCTCCTGCTCGACCAGCGGCTGCGGTTCCGGGGCGTGGCCCGGGTGCTCGCCGTGGTGCCCTGGGCGATGCCACCGGTGGTGGTCGGCATCCTGTGGCGGCTGGTCTACCACCCGGACGCCGGACTGCTCAACGAGTTCCTGCACCGGATCGGCGCGGACGGGCTCCGGACCACCTGGCTCGGCGACTTCAACACCGCGCTGCCGGCGGTGATCATCGTCGGGGTCTGGGCCGGCATGCCGCAGACCACCGTCGTACTCCTGGCCGGGTTGCAGGGGGTGCCGCGCGAGCTGCACGAGGCGGCCGCGATGGACGGGGCCAGCGCGTGGCAGCGGTTCCGCAACGTGACGCTGCCGTCGCTGATGCCGGTGATCGTGGCGATCACCTCGCTGGACTTCATCTGGAACTTCAACTCGTTCGGCCTGGTCTACGTGCTCACCGCCGGTGGGCCGGGCGGTCGCACGATGCTGCCGATGCTCTTCGCCTACGAGGAGGCGTTCCGGTACGGCAACTACGGCTACGCGGCGGCGCTCGGCAACGTGATGGTGGTGATCGTCGTGGCGTTGCTCGCGGTGTACCTGCGGCGCCGGCTACGGGAGGCGAACTGACGATGGCGCGGACCGAGACGAGGGAGCGGGCCGAGACGAGGGCGCAGGCCGGGCGCCGCCGCCGGGTCGGCCGGGGCCTGCAGTATCTGGCCCTCTCGGGGTACCTGATCTTCCTGGCGTTTCCCCTGGTGTGGCTCCTCTCCACCTCGTTCAAGCCACCCCGGGAACTGGTCAGGCTGCACCCGACGCTGATACCGGAGAACCCGACCCTGGCCAACTTCGTGCAGGCGTTCACCGAGCAGGAACTCGGCCGGGCAGCCTGGAACAGCCTCCAGGTCTCGCTCGCCTCGGCACTGCTCACCGTGCTGATCGCGACTCCGGCGTCGTACGCGTTGGCGCGCTTCCGGACCCGGCTGGGCACGGTCGCCCTGGGCTGGGTACTCCTCTCCCAGCTCTTCCCGTTCGTGCTGCTGATCATCCCGATCTTCCTCGTGCTGCGCCAGGTCGGGCTCGCCAACACACATGCCGGGCTGGTGCTGATCTACGTGGTCTGGGCGCTGCCGTTCGCGCTCTGGATGCTCCAGGGCTTCGTCCGCAACATCCCGCGCGACCTGGAGGAGGCGGCCTCGGTCGACGGCGCGAACCGGCTCCAGACGCTGCGCCGGGTGATCTTCCCGTTGCTCACGCCCGGCCTGGTCGCCACCGCGCTCTTCGCGTTCATCTCCGCATGGAACGAGTTCTTCTTCGCCCTGGTGCTGATCAAGACTCCGGAACTGGCGACCCTGCCGGTCGCGCTGGCCCGGTTCGTCGGCATCGAGGGCACCGCCCGGCTCGGGCCGCTGGCCGCAGGCTCACTGCTGGCCACCCTGCCCAGCCTGGTCTTCTTCGCTTTCATGCAGCGCCGGCTGGCCTCCGGGTCGCTCGCCGGTGCCGTCAAGGGATAGCCACACCCCACCACAACCAGCAACAGGAGGTATTCCCCGTGCTCGACAGGGTTTCCCGACGAAGAGTGTCCCGCCGACTCGCCGCCGCCGCGCTGGCCGGCGTCGTGGGACTGGGCGCGCTCGCCGCCTGCGGCGGCGGGAGCGGAGACGACGAGAGCTCCGGTCCGGTCAAGCTGCGGTTCCTCAGCCTGGCCTGGCAGAAGGAGTCGCTCCAGGCCAACAAGGATCTGGTCGCCAAGTGGAACGCCGATCACCCGGACATCCAGGTCGAGTACGTCCAGGGCGACTGGAACTCCGTACACGACCAGTTGCTGACCGCCTTCGAGGGCGGTGACGCCCCGGACATCGTGCACTACGAGGCGGCGTCGATCGGCGAGTTCAGCAAGCAGGGCTACCTGGCAGACCTCTCCGGCCTGCTCTCCGACGACTTCAAGGGTCAGATCGACAAGGGGATCTGGGACACCGCGACCTTCGACGGCAAGGTCACCGGAGTGCCGTTCCTGCTGGAGTCGCAGGTCGTGATCGCCAACAAGAAGCTGCTGGACGCGGCCGGGGTCACGGTGCCGCCCGCCGACGGCGGCTGGAGCTGGGACGAGTTCCAAGCCAACGCGCAGAAGCTGACCGGTTCCGGGAAGTACGGCGTCGCCTGGGCGCTGAAGTCGCCGACCAACCGGGTGATGAACCTCTCGCTCAACTTCGACGGCAAGTTCTTCTACACCGACGGGGGCAAGACCGAGGTGCGGATCGGCGACGCCGAGAAGGAGGTGCCGAGGCGGATCCACGACATGCTCTACACCAGCAAGACCGCCTCGCCGGAGGCGCTCGGGATGAGCGGCGCGGACACCCTGCCCGGCTTCTTCGCCGGCAAGTACGCGATGATCCCCGGCTCGGTCTCGCTGCGCCAGCAGATGGTCGAGCAGGCGCCGGCCGGCTTCGAGTGGGTGACCATCCCGCCGGTGAAGGGCATCTCGGCCAACCAGGCCGCCAACCCGCAGACCCTCTCGGTCGCCGCCGACTCCACACACCAGAAGCAGGCGGCGCAGTTCCTGGAGTACTTCCTCAACCCGACCAACATGGCCGAGCTGGCCAAGGGCGACTGGCTGGTGCCGACCGGGAAGCAGGCGAACGAGGAGCTGGTCAAGGCGACCGGCGGCAAGCAGGGCTGGGACGTCGCGGCGGACAGCGCCAAGGATCTGACGGTGGCGCCGTTCCAGATGGTCGACGGCTATCCCGAGTGGAAGCTGAAGTACGCCACCCCGGCCCTGCAGCAGTACTTCGCCAACAAGATCACGCTTGACGAGCTGGGTACGCAGCTCGTCGACGGTGGGAAGCAGGTCCTGAGGTAACCATGGAACACTTGCTCGACAAGTCGGTCGGCTGCCTGGTCGGTGCCGCCGTGGGCGACGCCCTCGGCGGGGCCACCGAAACGGCGTTGCCCGAGCAGATCCGGGCCCGTTACGGCGACTGGGTGCGTGGCGTCGCACCCCCGTTCCACGCCGACTGGGCCACCGCGCGGCCACTCGCGCCGTACCACAAGGGCGACGGGCACATCACCGACGACACGTTGATGACCCACGCGCTGGTGCGGGCGTATGCGCGCAAGCGCGACCACCTCGACGCGTACGACGTGGTGGAACTGCTCGTGCCCGACCTGCTCGAGCGGGTGGTCTACATCCCGGACCTGGAGCGGGAGGGGGTGACCTTCCACCGGCTCGCCGCCGCCGAGCGGTGGTTGGTCACCCGCCTGCACCACGCGCACGTCGACCCTCGGGAGGGTGGCGTCGGCAACATCGTCAACTGCGGCGCGGCGATGTACATGGCCCCGGTCGGGATCGTCAACGCGGGCGACCCGGCCGGGGCGTACGCCGAGGCGGTGGAGATCGCCGGGGCGCACCAGCACAGCTACGGCCGGGAGGCGGCGGCGGTCCTCGCCGCGGCGGTGGCGGCGGCGATGGCCCCCGGCGCGGGCGTGGACGACGTGCTGACCGCCGTGCTCGACCTGGCCCGGGACGGCACCCGCGCGGCGATCGCCGCCGTGGTCAAGGAGGCGAAGGGGTACGCCGACTGGTCCGACGCCATCGCGCCGCTGCGCGCCGCCGTCGCCCCGTACGACACGGTGGGGGAGGAGTACCGCAACCCGGGACTGGGGGCGCGGCGGCCGAGCCGGCTGCACTCGATAGAGGAGCTGCCGGTGGCTCTCGGCATGCTCGTGGTGGCCCGGGGGGAGCTGCGCGAGGCGGTGCTCGGGGCGGTCAACTACGGTCGGGACGCCGATTCCACCGCGACGATGGCCGGGGCGATCGCCGGGGCGCTCGGCGGCGCGGCCGCGGTCCCGGCGCAGTGGTCGGCGACGGTCGCCGAGGCGTCCCGGACCGACCTGGTCGCACCGGCCCGGGAGCTGGCCGAGGTGGCGGCGGAGGTCTTCGCACGGGACCGGGAGCGGTTCGCCCGCCGGGCCGAGCGGTTCGCGGGGCTGTCGTGACGACCGGTATGCGGGCGCGATTGGTCGGCCCGGCGGTCGGGAGGCGCTGGTGAGACTCACCTGGGTACAGCCGGAGGACCTGCTGCCGCACGAGCTGGCGGCCAGCGCCGACGAGGGGCGGGACGTCTCGGCGGTCGCCCAGCGCTGGACGGCGGCCGGCGGTTCGGTGCTGCCACCGGTCGGCGGGGCCTCCCCGGAGCCGGCCGACCCCCGGCTGCGGGCGCTGGCGGCGGAACTGCTCGACGAGTGCGACGCGCTGCCGCCGGCCGGACCGCCGACCGAGCCGCCGGCCGGACCGGCGGTCGAGCTGACCGAGCCGCCGAGCGGACCGGCGGTCGAGCCGACCGAGCTGGCCGCGATCCGGGCGAGCTGGCCGGCGGAGTACGGGCTCCCGACCGGGGGGCCGGACCCGGACCGGGTGCACGGCGGCTGGCTGGGCCGGGCGGTCGGCTGCCTGCTGGGCAAGCCGGTGGAGAAGATCCCCCGGCAGGGCATCCGGGAGATCCTGACCGCGACCGGGCGGTGGCCGCTGGCCGGCTACTTCACCGGGGTCGGGCTGCCGGCCGAGGTCGCGGCCCGCTGGCCGTGGAACCGGCGCAGCGCCCCGACCAGCCTGGCCGAGAAGATCGACGGGATGCCCGAGGACGACGACCTCAACTTCGCGCTGCTGGCGCTGCGGGTGCTGGAGACGCACGGCCGGGAGTTCAGCAGTGCCGACGTGGCCCAGGCCTGGCTGGACTGGCTGCCCGGCGGGCGGGTCTTCACCGCCGAGCGGGTGGCGTACCGGAACCTGCTGCTCGGGCTCGCCCCACCGGCGACCGCGCTGCGGCACAACCCGTTCCGGGAGTGGATCGGCGCCCAGATCCGCACCGACGTGTACGGCTGGGTCTGCCCGGGCCGGCCGGACCTGGCGGCCGAGCTGGCCTACCGGGACGCGGTCGTCAGTCACGTCCGGGGCGGGGTGCACGGTGCGCTCTGGGTCGCGGCGATGACCTCGGCCGCCGTGGTCGCCTCCGACGTGGACACCGTGCTGGACGCCGGTGAGTCGGTGCTGCCGCCGCACAGCCGCTTCGCGGCGGCGGTACGCGAGGCCCGGGCGCTCGGCGCCGAGGCGGCGGCCGGCGGGACGGACTGGGAGTCGGTGCTCGACACCCTCTACACCCGGCACGGCCACCTGCACTGGGTGCACGTCCGCAACAACGCCGCCCTGGTGGCGGCGGCCCTGGCGTACGGCCGGGGCGACCTGGTCCGGTCGATCTGCGCGGTGGTCAGCGGTGGCTGGGACACCGACTCCACCGGGGCGACGGTCGGCTCGGTGACCGGGGCGCTGACCGGTGCCGCCGGACTGCCGGCGGAGTGGACCGGACCGTTGCGGGGCCGGCTGCACAGCAGCATCGCCGGTTTCGCGCAGGTCGAGTTCGCCGAGCTGGCCGCCCGCACCGCGCGGCTGGCCCGGGATGGGGAGGGAACATGACGGACGCATCCGTCCGGGTGGTGGTGGTCGGCAGCGCCAACCTGGACCTGGTGGTGTCGACGCCGACGCTGCCCCGGCCCGGCGAGACGGTGCTCGGCGACGCGCTGCGGACCGTTCCCGGTGGCAAGGGCGCCAACCAGGCGGTGGCGGCGGCCCGGGCCGGGGCCAGGTGCGACTTCGTCGGTGCGGTCGGGCAGGACGGCTTCGCCGACCAGCTCCGGACCAACCTGGCGGAGGCGGGGATCGGCCTGCGGCGGCTGCGCAGCGTGCCCGGGCCGTCCGGGGTGGCGCTGATCGCGGTGGACGCCGACGCCGAGAACCTGATCGTGGTGGCGCCGGGCGCGAACGCCGAGCTGACCAGCCTCGACGCCGACGACCGGGCCGTCGTGGCGGCGGCGGACGTGCTGGTGTGCCAGCTGGAGGTGCCGCTGTCGGTGGTGGCCCAGGCCGCCCGGTGGGGCCGGAACGCCGGTACCACGGTGGTGCTGAACGCCGCGCCGGCCCGGCAGCTGCCGGCGGAGCTGCTCGACGCGGTCGACGTGCTGGTGGTCAACCAGGTCGAGGCGGCGATGGTGGCCGGCCTCGCCGCCGACACCGCCGTCGACGCCCTGCTGGACGCGCTGCTGCGGCTGGTCCCCCGGGTGGTGCTGACCCTGGGGGCCCGGGGCGCCCGTTACGCCGACCGGTTCGGCCTGCGGCTGTCGGTCGAGGCACCGACGGTCGAGGCGGTCGACACCACCGCCGCAGGGGACGCCTTCACCGGTGCGCTGGCGGTGGCCTGGGCGCGGCGGCGCGGGCCGGTCGAGCCGGCGGCGGTGACGGCGGCGCTGCGCTGGGCCTGCGCCGCGGGTGCCGCCTGCGCGCGGCGGCCCGGCGCCGCCACCGCGCTGCCCACCCGGGACGAGATCGACGCCCTCTACGCGCAGAGCTATCCGGAGCTGGTATGACCGTCAACCCCTACGTCCCGAGACCGATCGACCTGCCCACGGCGGTGCCGCTGTCGGCCGGCGCCGACCTGTCGGTGCTGGACGAGGCGAAGGTCTTCGCCGCACCGGACGACCCGGCGGACTGGCCGGCCTGGCGGGACCGGCTGACCCGCTGGCGGGCCGAGGCGCGGGAGCGGCTCGGCTACCACGGTGGGCACTACGCCGAGATCGCCGGGGACTGCTTCACCGTCTGCCTGGCCTGGCTCTGGGACGAGACGCTGTACGACGCCGACCGGGGCGTCTTCACCGTCGACGGCTTCCTCGACGCGGCGGAGCGCGACTTCGGCGGCTTCGACGGGGTGGTGCTCTGGCACGCGTACCCGGTGATCGGGCTGGACGAGCGCAACCAGTTCGACTTCTACCGGCAGGTACCGGAGCTGCCCGAGGTGGTGCGGGCGTTCCAGGCGCGCGGCGTACGGGTCTTCGTCGACTACAACCCGTGGGACGTCGGCACCCGCCGGGCCCGGCGCACCGACGCCGACGAGGTGGCCGCGCTCGTCGACTGGCTCGGGGTGGACGGGGTCTTCCTGGACACCCTCAAGGAGGGCGCGGGCGAGCTGCGCAAGACCCTGGACGCGGTCCGGCCGGGTGTCGTGCTGGAGGGGGAGTCGCGGGTGCCGCTGGCCCGGATCGCCGACCACGCGATGTCCTGGGCGCAGTGGTTCGCCGACTCGCCGGTGCCGGGGGTGCTCCGGGCCAAGTGGTTCGAGCGGCGGCACGTGCTGCACCACACCCGGCGCTGGCACCGGGACCACCTCGACGAGCTGCACTCGGCCTGGCTCAACGGGGCCGGGATGCTGGTCTGGGAGAGCGTCTTCGGCGTCTGGGTCGGCTGGAACGAGCGGGACCGGGCGGTGCTGGCCGCGATGCGCCGGGTGCAGCGCGGTCACGCCGCCTGGCTGCGCGCCGAGGACTGGACCCCGCTCGCCGACCACGTCGCCGGCACCGAGGTGTACGCCTCGCGCTGGCAGCACGACGGGACTCCGCTGTGGACGGTCGCCAACCGGGGCGGTGCGTACGACGGGCCGTGGCTGGTCACCGAGGACCGTCCCGGGCACCGCTGGTACGAGCTGACCACCGGCACCGAGCTGTTCCCCACCCCGGCCGGCCCGGGTCGGGTGGCGGTCGGCGGGGCGCTGCCGGCCGGCGGGATCGCCGCCGTGCTCGCCACCGTGGACGAGCCGGCCCTGCCCCGGCACACCCCCGCCGACGGCGACCCGAACTTCCCGGCCCGCTCGGCGGTCCGGGTGCCCGCCCCGGTGGCGCGCTCAGGCGACGTGCCCGAGGGGATGCGGGCAGTCGACGGCGGCCGCCGGGAGCTGCTGGTCCGCTACCGCAAGCGGGAGACCGGGCTGTACGGCGAGGCGCCGTACGTCGACGAGTGGAAGCCGCTGCCGCCCCGGCTGCACCAGCCGGTGACCCTGCACCGCACCGTCGACATCGGACGGTTCGCGATCGCCGAACGCGAGGTGAGCAACGCCGAGTACGCCGAGTTCGTCCGGGCCACCGGCTACCGCCCGATCCGTCCGGAGCGCTGGCCGTGGGCGGACGGCGGGGTCCCGGGGCCGGCCGACGCGCCGGCCAGCCACGTCGAGCTGGCCGACGCGCGCGCGTACGCGGCCTGGGCCGGGTTGCGGCTGCCGACCGAGGACGAGTGGCAGGTCGCCGCCGAGCGGGGCCTGCTGCGCCGGGCCGAACCGCTGGTCTGGAACCTGACCGAGAGCGAGCACACCGACGGGCGTACCCGGTTCGTGATCCTCAAGGGCGGCGCCGCGTACCGGGCCGAGGGCTCGGACTGGTACCTCGACGGCGGCCCGCAGCCGCCGGAGGTCTCGGTGAAGCTGCTGACCCTCGGCGCCGGACTGACCCGATCGGAGTCGATCGGCTTCCGCTGCGCCGTCGACCTGTGACCGCTGTTCGATCCGATAGGCCGCTGTTCGATCCGGCCGCTGTTCGATCCGATAGGCCGCTGTTCGATCCGATGGGAGGACCTGCCGTGACGGCGGAGGATTCCGGCCCGGCCGCGCTGGCCGGGGTGAAGGCGGTCGAGCTGGCCACGCTCTTCGCCGGCCCGCTCGCCACCGCGTTCCTCGGCGACTTCGGCGCCGAGGTGGTCAAGGTGGAGCACCCGGCCAAACCGGACCCGTCCCGGGGGCACGGGCCGGCCAAGGACGGGGTCGGGCTCTGGTGGAAGGTGCTCGGCCGCAACAAGCGGACTGTCACCGCCAACCTCTCCGACCCGGCCGGCGCCGAGCTGCTGCGCCGGCTCGTCGCCGACGCCGACGTGCTGGTGGAGAACTTCCGGCCCGGCACCCTGGAACGCTGGGGGATCGGCCCGGCCGAACTGCACGAGGTGAACCCCCGGCTGGTGATCGCCCGGATCAGCGGCTTCGGCCAGTCCGGCCCGTACGCCCGGCGGCCCGGGTTCGGCACCCTTGCCGAGGCGATGAGCGGATTTGCCGCCGCGACCGGTGAACCGGACGGCCCGCCGACGCTGCCGCCGTTCGGGCTGGCCGACTCGGTGACCGCGCTGGCCACCGCCTACGCGGTGATGCTGGCGCTGCGGGCCCGGGACGTCACCGGGGCCGGGCAGGTGGTCGACCTGGCGATCATCGAGCCGATCATGGCGATGCTCGGTCCGCAGATCACCTGGTACGACCAGCTCGGCTACGTACAGCCCCGGCTGGGGAACCGGTCGAACAACAACGCGCCCCGGAACACGTACCGGTGTGCGGACGGGCGTTGGGTGGCGGTCTCGACAAGTGCGCAGAGCATCGCCGAACGGGTACTGCGGCTGGTCGGCCGCCCCGAACTGGTCGACGAGCCGTGGTTTCGCACCGGCAGCGGCCGGGCCGCGCACGCCGACGTGCTCGACGCCGCCGTCGGGGCCTGGGTGGCGGCCCGGGACCGCGACGAGGTGGTGGCGGCGTTCGAGGAGGCGCAGGCGGCGGTCGCGCCGGTCTACGACGTCCGCGACATCCTGGCCGACCCGCAGTACGCGGCGCTGGGCACCGCGGTCTCGGTGCCGGATCCCGACCTCGGGCCGGTGCGGATGCAGAACGTGCCGTTCCGGATGTCGGCGACCCCGGGCCGGATCCGGCACACCGGCCGGGCGCACGGCCAGGACACCGACGAGGTGTTGGCGGCGCTCGGCCTCACGGCCGAGGAGATCGCGCAACTGCGGGCGGCGGGAGCGATCTGATGCTGCTGACCCTGCTGTACGTGCCCGGGGACCGGCCGGACCGGTTCGGCAAGGCGGTCGACTCCGGTGCCGACGCGGTGATCGTGGACCTGGAGGACGCGGTGGTGGCGGCCCGCAAGGCGTACGCCCGGGATGCCGCCGCCGAGTTCGTCGCCACCCCTTATCGGGTGCCGGTATTCGTCCGGGTCAACGAGTTGACCGGCCCGGACGTCGCCGCCGACCTCGACGCCCTGGCCGGTGCGCCCGGGCTGGCCGGGCTGCGACTGCCGAAAGTGGAGTCGCCGGAGGCGGTGCGGGCGGTCGCCGCCCGGGTGCCGGTGCCGCTGCATCCGCTGGTCGAGTCGGCGGTGGGAGTGGAGCGGGCGTACGAGATCGCCGGCGCGGATCCGGCGGTCGCCTCGATCGGGCTGGGCGAGGCGGACCTCCGCTCCGACCTCGGGGTGACCGCCGAGGAAGGGCTCGCCTGGGTACGCGGCCGGATCGTCGTCGCCGCCCGGGCCGCCGGGCTGCCCCCGCCGATGCTGCCGGTCTATCCCCACGTCACCGACCTGGCCGGGCTGGCCGAGTCGTGCGCGGCCGGCCGCCGGCTGGGCTTCGTCGGCCGGACCGCGATCCACCCCCGGCAGCTACCGGTGATCGTCGAGGCGTTCCGGCCCTCGGCCGAGGAGGTGTCCCGGGCCCGGGAACTCCTGGACGCGGTGGCCGAGGCGCAGACCCGGGACTCCGGCACGGTGGTGCTGCCGGACGGCCGCTTCGCCGACCGGGCGATGGTGGCGGCGGCCGGCCGCACGGTCGACCTCGCGCGGCGGTACCGCTCCGGGAGCTGACCTCCCGGCGCCGCCTGCGGTCTCATTCGGGCGGCGCCGGTTCGGGTCTCATTCGGGCGGCGCCGGTTCGGCCGATTCCTCGTCGAGCAGCCGCAGGTCGGCGCGGGTGATCGTCGTGGTGAGCAGGAGTTCCTTGATCAGGTTGTGGTTGAGGGTGTTGCCGACCGGTGGCGGAATCTCTTTCTCCAGGAGCCCGGAGACCTTGCGGCTGAGCCGGGTGCGGACCTTGGCGACGATGTGGGCCGCCCGTCGCCAGCTCCAGTCCTCGGTCGGCTGCAACGCGCTCAGCTCGGCGGCGACCTGGGCCCAGGTCAGCGGCTGTGGCTGCGGCTCGTGCCGCAGGTATCGCTGGCCGAGGCAGACCAGCACCAGCTTCTCGACCGGGCTGAGCTGCCATTTCTCGCGGTCACGCGTTTCGGCCTCGTGCCCGTCCGGCTCGCCCTTCTGTGCGGTGGACGCGGCGACCCGGACCTCCAGCAGGTGGTCCTGGCGCGGGCCGACGATGAACAGTGGCGTGTAGCCCAGCGGCAGCTCGGCCCGGTCGCCGCCGAGCACCAGGCAGGAGCCGGGTAACCGGATCGGCAGCCGGCCGATGTTGTTGAGCACCCAGCGGGAGTGTTCCCGGGTGATGATCCCGTGCCGCCGGCTCACATGGGGATCGCCGACGCCGACGCATACGTGCACCTGCGGCTCGTTACGTCCGAAGACCAGTGGAAAGCCGGCGTCCGGGGCGACGCTCATCCCGCCGTTGACCCCGAGCACGAACAGGGTCTCCGGCCGGGCTGGCGGCAGCCCCCGGGCCAGGCTGCCGGTCTCCCTCGGCAGCAGGCCGACCTTGCTGGACGACCTGGGAAACGACATCGCCACCGCCCGTCTCCTTCCGCTGCCGCAGCCACGGCGCCACCGTAGGCGATCCGCTCCGGGAGGGGTCCCGGATCAGAGCTTGCCGCCCGCGGACTCCTGCGTCTCCCTGCCCGTGGTGGAGACGTTGCCGTTGGCGTACTGGAAGCCGTCCACCAGGATCACGTAGTTCAGGTTGCCGGTGGTGATGTGGTAGTCGATCTGCCAGCTGGTCTGCTGCGGCGCCGCCGGTATCTCGACGGTACGCCGGTACGGCAGCGGCACGTCGCGTACCGTCACCGCCTCGCCGTTGACGGTGGTGGTCAGGGACTTCACCGTCGTCCTGCCGAAAATGTAGAACTCCAGGGTGCGGGTCTGGCGCACCGGGGTGCTGGCCGGCGGCGGCGCGGGCGAGGTGCTGGGCCGGGGCGCCGTCGTCGCCGGCTCGGACCCGTCCGGGAGCAGCGCCAGCAGCCCGGCGGTGGCACCGACCACCGCGAGCACCCCAGCGGAGAGCAGCAGGGTACGCCGGTCCAGCCGGCGTACCGGCACCTGCCGATCGGGCCCGCCTCGGGGTCCCGGCGAAGTCACCTCCGGCGCCCGGGGCGGGACCGTCGCGTCTGGCATCCGGGGCGGGACGGGCGCGTCTGGCGGCCGGAGCGGAACCGTCGCGTCTGACGGCAGGGGCGGGACCGTCGCGTCTGGCATCCGAGGCGGGACGGGCGGTTCCGGCGGCAGCGGGAGCGGCGGGTTCTGCGCCTCGCTGGCCCGGAGGTCGATCTCGGCCGTCACCGCCGGTGGCAGTTCGGTGGCACCGGCCGGTCGCTCCCGGACGGTCGAGGCCAGTCGACCGGTCAGCTCGGGCAGGCTGGGCCGGACGGCGGGATCGGGATGCAGGCACGCGGCGAGCAGCTCCCGCAACCCGTCGTCGGGGACGCCGGCCAATCCGGTGCTGCCGGGCGGGGCGCCGGTGCAGGCGTACGCGATCGTCGCGCCGAACGAGAAGACGTCGCTGGCCGGGCCGACCGGCGTACCGGCGAGTTGCTCCGGGGACAGAAATCCCCACGAGCCGGCCCGGGTGCCGCCCGGTGCCGGAAGGCCGGCTCCGGTCGCGGCGGCGATGCCGAAGTCGATCACCCGTGGGCCGTCGCCGGTCAGCAGCACGTTCGCCGGCTTCAGGTCCAGGTGCACGATCCCGGCGGCGTGGACCGAAGCCAGCGCCTCCGCGATGCCGGCCGCGAGCGCCCAGACCGGATCGGGGGGCAGCGGACCGAACCGGCGTACCGCGTCCCGAAGCGACAGCGCGGGCAGAAACTGTGTCGCCATCCAGGGGCGCGGGGCGTCCGGTGCCGCGTCCAGGAGCCCGGGGCTGTACCGGCCGCCGGCCGCCCGGGTGGCGGCGACCTCGGCCCGGAAGCGTGCCCGGTACCCGGGGTCGGCGGCGAATTCGGCGTGCATCACCTTCACCGCCACCGCCCGGCCGCCGACCGACCGACCGAAGTAGACGAGTGCCATCCCGCCCGCGCCGATCCGCGCGAGGATGCGGTACTGCCCGATCACTCGCGGATCGTGCCGCTCAAGCGGTCGCACCGGCGCCTCCCGTCGGCGGAACCAGGGCTTCCACATATCCCTCTCGGGTGCCGACGAACAGCACGCCGCCCGCACTCACCAGGCCGCTGTTGTCCGAGACCGGCCGCGGGACGACGCTCGCCTCGTAGGTCCAGCGCGGCCGGCCGTCGGCCGCGTCCAGCGCGTACACGACCTGGTCCGTGCTTGCCACGTAGAGCGTGTCACCGGAGAGCCGCAGCACACTGTCGGCATCCAGGCTCCGGGACCAGCGCGGCTCACCGGTCGCGGCGGCCAGCGCGAAGACCTCGCCGAGACCGCCGCTGGCGTAGAGCGTGCCGCCGCCCAGTTGCGGTGGTGAGCTGCCGACGAACGTCGCTATCCGCCAGGCGGTCGCCCCGGTGTCGACGCGTACCGCGGCCAGGGCCCGGGTGCGGTCGATCGTGAACACCAGTCCCTCGCCGACCAGCAGGTAGAGCGCGTAGTCGACCGGAGACCGCCATCGGGTCCGCCCGGTGCTCGCGTCCAGGGCGATCAGTTCGGTGTCGTTCACCGCGACGACCAGTCCGTCACCCGAGGCGAGATTTCTGACCTCGCCGATCCGGGCCGTCCACCGCACCCGACCGTCCCGTACGTCCCGCGCCCTGATCGGATCCCCCCGACCGGAGCAGAGCACCGACCCGGCGACCACCGGAAAAATGGGAATCTCCGGAAACGGGACCCGGTGGCTCCACCGGACGGCGCCGGAGCCGGGGTCGACGGAGGTCAGCCGGGGATTGCTGCTCTGCGACTCCAGCACCAGGCCGCCGGTGACCAGGCCGAGCAGCGTCGCGGGATGCTTCCAGCGGGTCCGGCCGGTACCCGCGTCCAGCGAGTGCAACTCCTGTTCCCGCGTCTTCGCCAGCACCACACCGCCGAGGGTGAACAGCTCCGGGTAGTAGTCGCTCACCTTCGTCCGCCACCCGGGTACCGCCGACGGCAGGGCGGCGGTGGTGCCCGGCGCGGGGCTGGACGAGTCCGGCGTACCGGTCGGGGCGGCCCGGTCCGAGCCCCGCTCGCGGAGCAGGAATCCGGCGCCGGTGGCGACGGCGAGGGCGCCCACGGCACCGCCGAGCAGGTGCCGCCGGTCGAGCCGCCGGTTGCCGCTGGGGGTGCGGGGCTGCTCCGGCGGTGCCGCCGCCCCGGCCGTCGCCCACCCGACCACGGCACCTGGGACCACTGCCGTGCCGGGATCCGCAATCCCCGGCTCCCGCGCGCCCTGGCCCGGCTCCCACGTCTCCTGGCCCGGTGGCCGTGTCTCCTGGCTCGGCTCCCGCGCGCCCTGGCCCGGTGGCCGGGTGTCCTGGCCCGGTTCGCAGGTGTTCTCGGCTGGCTCTGCGGAGTTCCCGTTACCTGCCGTGGCCGGCGGGCCGGCCGCCGCTCCGGGCCCCGACGAGCCGAGCAGGTCGCGGGCCAGGGCGGTGCGTCGGTCGATCTCCTCGACCAGCGGCGCGGGCAACCATCCGGTACCCGCCACCGCCGTCGGCAGCACGCCGAGCCGGTCCACCAGCTGCCTGGCCGGCGGGCGTTCGCCGGGCACCACCCGCAGGCAGGTCGTGATCAGGTCCAACAGCGCGGGATCGTCGATGCCGTCGAGGTCGGCCTCGGCCGTCTGTACCCGGTACATGGTGGCCAGGGTCGCGTCGGACCCGAACGGTTCCCGACCGGTCGCCGCGTACGCCAGCACCGCGCCGAGCGAGAAGATGTCGCCCGGTGGCCCGGCCACGCCACCGGAGACCTGCTCCGGCGACATGAATCCCGGGGTGCCGATGATGGAGCCGACCTGGGTGATCGCGGTGGCGTCCTCGGGTCGGGCGATGCCGAAGTCGATCACCCGTGGCCCGTCGGCGGTCAGCATGACGTTGCCGGGCTTCAGATCGCGGTGGGCCAGGCCGGCCCGGTGGATGTCGACGAGCGCCTCGGCCAGTCCGGCGGCCAGCAGGCGTACCGCGGACGGTGGTAGGCGTCGCTCGGCCCGTACCGCCTCCCGCAGCGACAGGCCCGGCAGGTAGGCGGTGGCCAGCCACGGCGCTGCGGCCTCCGGGTCGGCGTCCAGTACCGACGCGGTGAAAGCGCCGGCCACCGTGCGGGCGGCGGCCACCTCGCGCCGGAACCGGGCCCGGAACTCGAAGTCGCTGTGGAACCGTTCCCGGACGACCTTGACCGCGACCGCCCGGCCACCGGGCGAACGTCCGAGGTAGACCAGACCCATCCCGCCCGCGCCCAGCCGGGCCACCAGACGGTACGGGCCGACACCGTCCGGGTCGGACGGCAGCAGCGGCTTCAACTCCCGCCCTCCCGGTGCCGTGGTGCGCCGTAGTGCGGTCGCCGACACGATCACCCAGAGCAGTCACATCGACCCGCCCGCCTATGGTGCGACTGTAGTCAGTGCACCCCGGCCATGGGCAGCCCGTCCGAGCACCGGACACCCCCACCGGACGGGCGGGCCCGGCTGTCGCACCGGACCCGTCCGCCCGCCCCCGATTGTGGGTACCGTCTCCGCGCGGCCTAACCCGACACCAGGCGCAGCACGCCGGCACCGTCGGCGGTCCAGCCGGCCAACTGCACCAGCAGCGCTCCCCGTTCCGGCGCCGGCCGCTTCGGTACGCCGTCGGCGCCGCAGGTGATCGCGCCTCCGCCGCCGCCGAGATAGAACTTCGTCACCCCGCAGCTCTTCAACGTGCCGGATCCGCCGGCTCCGGTCGACATGGTCAGCTTGAAGTCGATCTGCACGTCCCGCTTCACCTTGGTCACCGAGAAGGTGCCGCCGTCCACCCTGATCCGGACGGGCTTGGAGACGGCCACCTCGCAGGTACCGTCCGCGCAGGCCGCGTAGCGCCGGCCATCGGCGGCGGCGGCGATCCGGACCGGAGCCGGGGTGGTGGCGGCATCAGGAGCGGGGGTGGCGCTTGGCGAGGGGGTGGCGACGGGGGACGCGGCGGTGCTGGCCGGGCTCTCCGGTGCGGCGCCGTCGCGACGTGCGCCGCACCCGGTCGAGAGCAGTACGGCGAGCAGCGCGCATCCGGTCTGCCACGAGATCGTGCGGGCCACGCCGGCTCCGGTGGTAGAGACAGTCATCTTCGACTCCTGGTGCTGGGCTCGGGTGTCCACCCTTTTGTAGCGAGGACTGCCGGGGACCCCTCCCGGCGCCGAGCCCGCTGGTCCGGACGCCACCACCGGGAGCACCCATGGTCCATACAATCCACTGTCAGCGCCCGGCCTCCCGGTTGCCGCCCCGCACCAGCCCAATCATCAGGAGGAACTGGCGAGATGACCACCAAGGTCTGCCCCGCCTGCGGCACCGTGGACGACAGCGACTCGGCCTACTGCCTGGAACCGGCCTGTGGTGCGCGGCTGCTGGAGGGCGCCAGCGACACCGGTGCGGACCCCGGTCGCCGCCCGGCCGGCGAGCCATCCGCGGTTCCCGACGATCCACCGGTCAGCGATGAAGCCAGTGTGGACCGACCCGGCAATTCCGCCAGCGCCGAATTCGGTGTGGACCAGGCTGGCAACTCCGCGAGCGGCGGATCAAGTGTGGACCGGACCGGCAATGTCGAAAGCGCCGCACCCGGGCGTGACCCCGCCGGCGATGCGGCGGCCGGACCGGTGGACCGCGCTGACGGCACGACGGCAGCCGGGGTGTCCCGGACACCGCCGGCTGGGACGGCGACGGCTGGGACGGCGACGGACGGGACGGCGGAACCCGGTACCGCCTCCGTCGGGTCCGGCGACTCCTCGCGGTCTTCCGGCGGTCTGGTCGTCGGAGCCGCCGTACTGGTGGTCATCGCGGTCGCGGTCGCGGCCTGGCTCGGCGCCGCGCCGTCCCGGCCGGAACGGGACGTTGCCGCACCGCCGAGCGCGGCGCCGCCGGTCCCCGCGGTGCCTCTCCCACCGTTGGGTGCCACCCCGCTGCCCTCGCTCACCCCGCCGGCCGGCGGCACACCCAGCGTCGTCCGGACCACCCCGCCCCGGGCCCGGCCCCCGGCCAGAACCACGCCGGCCCGCGCCACCAGACCGCCGACCGCGACCAAGCGCCCCACGCCGACCCAGGCCCCGGCCCAGGCCGAGCCGTACGTCACCGCGAGCAGCGCGCCGTTCTGCAGCGGCGGGAGCTTCCGGCTCGGGGTGACCGCGCAACTGCACAATGCCAGCCGGGCAAAGGAGGCGTGGCTGCGCATGGACTTCGGCAACGACAACTGGGCGGGCTCCCCGATGGACGGCGGGCCCACCCGGTTCACGGAGTACGAAACCGGGCTGCCGGACGGCCCGCCGACCCAGCGCTGGTACGTGGCGATCATTCTGCCGGACGGGCGCGAGATCAAGTCGGCGACGAGGACCAGCACCAACCCCTGCTGAACGGAGCGTAGCCATTGATGTCGGGCTCGGACGCCTCAACTCCACCGGCGGGGTGAGCCGGTCGCCGCGATGGGTCGCCGATGGCGGCTCCCGTGAACGCGAACTGGGATGTCGAGATTGGCAGGATGTTGTCCCCGATCTTTCGCCATGCGGTCGACGGCGCGCGTGCCATCTTGGAGGCAAGCGTCGATCCCCGGAGGTGATCGCCGAGACCGTTGGCGAAGAGATCGGCACGGTCGCAGCCGGTCGACCACGGTCTGTGCTCGTTTGGCTGACCGACCGGATCTCGTGGGCGTGCGCGCGGGGCCGGAACGGCTGTAGTGCGTGCGAGGCCCGGCTTCTGCAGGACTGGTCGCTCGGCCGCCTCGTTCGGCTCGATCTCGTAGACCTGCACGAACTGGGCCAGCCGGTCGACCGGAAGCTTGACCCTGCCGGCTTCCGCACCCGACACGTACGCCGGGGCGTACGGATTCGGTCGCTACTACGCCTCGCTCGGCCTACTCGACGAGGACGGCGAGCCGGCGCAGGTTGTCGCCGAGGAGGACATCGACTGGTCCGGCACCACTGTCCTGGTCCCGGTCCCGGCCGGCTGACCGTCACCGCTCCGGGCTGTGCTGCTCGATGGCGCGCTGGATCGCCCGGTATATCTGCCCGAACCGCAGCGCGTCCGAGCTGCGCAGCAGCATCACCTCCTCGCCCCGGTACTGCACCCACAGCTCCTGCACCTTCGCACCGCGCTCGTACGACCGGTCGAGCCAGTAGAGCGGCACCTCCAGGAACGGGAAGAGCGCCAGCGCACCGACGACGCAGACCGCCAGGACGATCGCGGCCAGCTTCCACTCGCCCCGGTCCTGGGCCGAGTACGCCAGCGACAGTACGCAGACCATCACCACCAGCGGCGGGATCGAGAGCAGGAAGATGAGCACTCCTCGCCCGGCGAGCCGTCCCCGGGTCCGGGCGGTGCCCCGGCCTCGGGCGTGCCAGAGGTAGGACACCTCGGCGATCGGCACGCTGTGCCCGTTGACGTGGATGGTCTCGGAGGTTACCCGTACCGTGTCGTCCCGGTAATAGAGCGTCACCGTTCCAGCAAAGCGCGGCGCCCGCTGTCGGCGCCACCGCCGCAGACGGTCGGATTCGGGTCAGCCCGAGCGTCGGCCCTTGTCGGCGCTGCGGATCGGCCCTTGTTGGCGCCGAGGATCAGCCCTTGTTGGCACCCAGCGTCAGCCCGGCGACGAACTGCCGTTGCAACACGAAGAAGACGATCAGTGTCGGCAGGGCGACCAGGATCGACCCGGCGGCCAGCAGGTTGTAGTCGGTGAAGTAGACCGACCGGAGGTTGTTCAGCGCGCTGGTCACCGGCAGCTTGTCGCCGGTGGACATCAGCACCACCGCCCAGAGGAAGTCGTTGTAGATCCAGGCGAACTCCAGGGTGCCGAGCGCGCCGAGCGCCGGCCGGACCAGCGGCAGCACCACCCGCCAGTACTGCCGCCACACCCCGGCCCCGTCGACCGTGGCCGCCTCGATCAGCTCGCGCGGGATGGTGTCCATGTAGTTGCTCAGCACGAAGACGCAGAACCCGGTCTGGAACGCGACGTGGATCGCGATGATCCCCCAGTACGAGTCGTAGACCAGCTCCGACGGCCAGCTCATCCACCAGGGCAGCGGAATCTTGGTGTACATCAGGTAGAGCGGGGTCAGCACCACCTGCTGCGGCAGCAGGTTGCCGGCGGTGAAGAGGATCAGCAGCATCCGGCCGCCGGGCAGCCGGCGCCGCGAGATCAGGAACGCCACGAACGAGGCGAAGAAGAGCGTCAGCAGCACCGCCGGCACGGCCACCAGCAGCGTGTTCAGGAAGTGCTGGGGCAGGTTGCCGCCCTGCCACGCCTGCACGTAGTAGTCGAAGTTCAGCGTCTTCGGCAGCGAGAAGTATCCCTCGGCGGCGGTCTCTGCATACGGCCGCAGCGAGGCGTAGAGCGGCAGCAGCAGCGGCACCAGCCAGCCCAGCGCCATCGCCCAGAGGAAGACCCGGATCACCCACCGCCACGGGCTCACCGGCCGCTTCCGACGCGGGCTGCCCGGCCCCGTCGCCCCGCGCCGGCCGGCGGCGGCCCGCTCCGCAGTGCCGACTTCAGCGCTCATGCCCCGTCCTCCCGCCGGAAGACCTGCACCAGGTAGACCGCGATGAAGCCGGTGGAGATGAGCAGCAGGATCACCGCGATCGCCGACCCGTACCCGATCCGGCTGGCCTCCCCGACGATGTTGTCGGTGACCAGCACCGAGAGCAGCTCCAGACCATTGCGCCCCCGGTTGATCGCGTAGACGATGTCGAACGCGCGCAGCGCCTCGATGACGGTGATCACCAGCACGATCACGTTGACCGGGCGGAGCGTCGGGAAGACCACCCGGAAGAAGGTCTGTACCTCGTTCGCCCCGTCGATCGACGCCGCCTCCTTCAGCCCGGGGTCGACGGCCTTCAACCCGGCCAGGTAGAGCAGCATCACGTATCCGACGTGCCGCCAGCCGACCAGCAGCAGCACCGACCAGAGGTTGATCGACGGGTCGCCGAGCCAGTCGATCGGGTTGTCGGTCCGGCCCAGGATCGCGTTCGCCGCACCGTAGTCGCGGGAGAAGACGAGCTGGGCGATGAAGCCGACCACCGCCAGCGAGAGCACCACCGGCAGGTAGAACGCGGTCTGGTAGAAGCGGGTGAACCGCATCTCCCGGTCCAGCAGCACCGCCAGGAAGAGCCCGAACGGGGTGGCGACCAGGCCGAGGAAGGCGAGCCAGATCAGGTTGTGTCGGACCGCCGGCCAGAACGGCGGATAGTTGCTGACGATGTTGACGTAGTTCTCCAGCCCGACCGGCCGGATCTCGGTCAGCCCGTCCCACGAGGTGAACGAGAGCCCGATCGAGGCCAGCGTCGGACCCCAGATCAGCACCAGGTCGAGCAGGAGCGGCAGGCCGAGCAGCAGCCCGATCACCGCGATGTCGCGCGGGGTGAATCGGCCGATCCGGCGCCGTCGACGCCGGGCCGGCGACCGGGGTACGTCCGCAGCCCGCCCAGCCTGGTCCGGCGGTGCCGTCGGGGTCGGAGTCACCGGCGACCTGTCCTCAGTCCTCAGGAGGCGAAGATGGTCTTCTTCTGCGACTCGATCCGGCTACATAGCCCGTCGATGTCGTCCGGCTTGTTCAGGAAGCTCTGCAACGACGGGATCATCACCGTCGAGGCGAAGTCCGGCCGGGTGTCCCGGTCGAGGAACTGGGAGATCTGCTTCGCACCGCCGACCAACTCCACCGCCTTCTTCTGCAGTGCGCTGTAGCCGCTGGTGTCGGCGCCGTTGTGCGTGGCGACGTTGTTCGGGTCGGACTTTAGGTAGGTGTTCTGCGCCTCGGCGCTGGCCAGGTAGCGGAGCAGGTCCTTCGCCCCGTCGAGGTTCTTCACCTTGCTGGAGATCATGAAGCCGTCGATCGGCGCCTCGACCGCGTCCTGCCCGTGCGCCTCGACGATCTGCGGGAACGGGAAGAAGTCCAGGTCGTCCGCGATCTCACCCTGGAACTGCTGGCCGACGAACATGCCCAGCAGGTACATCCCGGTCTGCTTCTGGCCCAGCGACTGCGCCGCCTCCTGCCAGGTCCGCCCGTTCGCCCCCGGCTGGCAGAACGGCAGCAGCTCCCGCCAGAGCGTGAAGACCTGCTTGACTCGACTGTCCTCCCAGGACTCCTTGCCGGCCATCAGGCTGACGTGGAAGTCGTACCCGTTGGTGCGCATGTTGATGTAGTCGAAGGTGCCCATCGCGGGCCAGCCGTCCTTGTCGGCCATGGCGATCGGAACGATCCCGTCCGAGCGCATCTTCCCGGCCAGCGCCTTGAGGTCGTCCCAGGTCTTCGGGATCTGGTAGCCCTTCTCCTGGAAGAGGCTCTTCCGGTAGAACATCGCCCACGGGTAGTAGTAGAACGGCACGAAGTACTGCTTGCCGTCGGTACCGGTGGAAGCCTGCTTCATCGCGGCCGAGAAGTCGCCGCCGATCGACTGCCAGATGTCGGAGATGTCGGTGGCCAGCCCCTGGGCGGCGAAGTACTGCATCCGGAACCCGGAGAACCAACTGAAGACGTCGTCCGGCGTCGCCTGGAGGTAGCGGGTGATGTTCTCCTGGAAGGTGTTGTGGTCGACGGTGTTGATCTTCACGTCGAGCCCGGAGTTGGCGAGCACCTCGGCGAGCGCCTTCTTCGGCACCTCGTCGGAGTAGTTGGAGCCGAAGGTCACCGTCCCGCCGCTGCCGCCCTCGGTCGGCTTCTCACAGCCGGCCAGCCCCACGGGCAGGGCCAGCGCACCGGCCGCGTACGCGGCACCGCCGAGCAGGCGGCGCCGGTCGAGCGTGGGGCGCGCGGAGCGGGAGGCCGCAGGCGGAATGGCCGGGCCGGACGGGAAAGTCGCCATCGTGTCTCCTCGCGCCGCTGCGGGTGGGATCGACGCCGCTTCACAGCGGCCTATCGAAGCACGAAACCTGCTCGCAACAGTAGGAGGGCAGGCGGAAGAGGGTCAAGAACTTAGATCAATTGGTACTGGATCGACGGCCCGTGGTCCGCGATCGCCACCAGCAAACTGGCAGCGCCGGCTGGCGGCGGCTATTTGCCGAGGACGTCGTCGACGGTGGTGGCGTTGCCGGCTCGGCGTAGCCAGGTGTCGAGTTGGGTCAGGTCGGTGCAGGAGAGGATCTGCTCGCGGGCCTCGGCGGGTACGTCCACGCCGCGCCCTTCGAGCACGGTCAGAATCGCCCGGGCCTCACCTCGGGCCTCACCTCGCGCCTCGCCCTGCTCTTCGTGTCGGGCGGCGAGTTCTCGCAGTAGTTCGCTGCGGTATTCGTAGCCGGCGGTGGTGGTCATGAAGGCCTCCCAACGGGTCCGGGCTGTTGCGGGCAGTCCGGCCAGTACTACGTCATAGTACAAGATCGCGGTCTTCGGATTGACTGAGCGAAGTGCTGCCATCAGGGCGGGGAAGGTGGCTTCGACCTGGGGGTCGTGGCCGTGGCAGATGGCGGAGAGGACGGCGAGTGCGGGGTTGGTTCGGGCCAGGTCGACATCCACGACCAGTGGTACGTCGCTGGGTGTGAAGATCAACGGTCGTAGTGACAGGCTCAGTCCGTCGAACTCGAACAGGCTGCGGTAGCGGCGGGCGGTTCGTGGGTTGGGGCAGTAGACCAGTAGGGCGGCGTCGACGTTCAGTTCGGCTTCGAGATGGGCGACGTAGAGCTTCCAGGTGCGTCGTTTGGTGGCGTCCCAGCGGCGTTGGATTTCGAGTACGACGGCGAGGAGTGGCTGGTCGGTGGGGTCGCAGTAGAGCAGCATGCCGTCTGCGTGGTAGGTGCGGGGGACCAGGACTCGTACGTCGGTGGGGTATGGGCGGGCGTGGTGGTAGTCGGGGACCTTGACGTTGAACACGTGCGTGAGTAGCCAGGCGACCAGGCTCGGGTCGAGTTTTGCCAGGGCGACCGGGGACTCGTGTTCTGCACTGGGCATGCGGGCACGTTACGAGACGGGTACGACACCCGACGTGACGGTTTACGGCTAGTCGGCGCTTTCGCCGGTCAGCGCGTTCCCGTCGGTCAGCGGTTGCGGGTGGGGGTCGCGGCCTGCTCGACGGCGCGTTCCAACGCCCGGTAGACCTGGCCGAACCGCAGGGCGTCGGCGGTGCTCAGCAACCGGACCGGCACCCCACGGCACTGCGCCCAGATCTCCAGCCGGTGCGCGCCGCGCGCGTAGCTGCGGTCCACATGTTCGAGCAGGTAGTCGGCGATCGGGGCGGCGGCCAGCCCGACCAGCACCGAGACGCCGACGATCGCGATGGTGGCGGTCGGCGACGTGTGCAGGCGTACCGCGATCAGGATGCCGAGCGCGGCGGCGACCAGCGGGCCGGCGAGCCCGGCCAGCAGCGCGCCCCGGTTGGCGAGGGTTCCCCAGGAACGGGCGCCCCGGACGTGCCAGACCCGGGCGATCTCGACCAGTGGATATGCCCGACCGTCGACCCGGATCGCCTCCGAGGTGATCCGTATCGTGCGGTCGTCGTAGTAAGTGGTCATCGCCGTTCCGTACGTGGTCATCGTCGTTCCGCTCGGCCGATTCCGACGTGCTCAGCGTATCGCCCGAACGGTACCCCGCAGGGGCCGCGCCGAATCCACACCGACCTGCCGGGGGTGGCCGAACGCCCGTTAGGGTGAGCCTCGCGACTGCGACGTGGAGGTGGGCTGTGGGCGACTTGGTCCGGGTGGACACCAACGAGGGTATCGGCACGATCCGGCTGGACCGGCCGCCGATGAACGCGCTGAACACCCAGGTTCAGGAGGAGTTGCGCGCCGCCGCCAGTGCGGTCTCCGCCGATCCGGACGTCCGCGCGGTCATCGTGTACGGCGGGGAGAAGGTCTTCGCGGCCGGCGCCGACATCAAGGAGATGGCCGACATGTCGTACGTCGACATGGCGCAGCGAGCCACCGATCTCTCCAGTGCGCTGGGTGCGCTCGCCCGGATCCCGAAGCCGGTGGTCGCGGCGATCACCGGGTACGCGCTCGGCGGCGGCTGCGAACTGGCGCTGGCCTGTGACTGGCGGGTGGTCGCCGAGGACGCGAAGCTCGGCCAGCCGGAGATCAAGCTCGGCATCATCCCCGGCGCGGGCGGCACCCAGCGGCTGGCCCGGCTGGTCGGCCCGGCCCGGGCCAAGGACCTGATCATGTCCGGCCGGATGGTCGACGCCGCCGAGGCGCTCCGGATCGGCCTCGCCGACCGGGTGGCTCCGGCCGACCGGGTCTACGCCGAGGCGGTGGCGCTGGTCCGGCCGTACCTGACCGGCCCGGCGCAGGCGCTGCGGGCGGCGAAGCAGGCCGTGGACGGCGGGCTGGAGATGGATCTCGCCTCCGGGCTGGCCTGGGAGAGCCAGCTCTTCGCCGCGCTCTTCGCCACCGACGACCGCCGGGAGGGGATGGCCGCCTTCGTCGAGAAGCGCCGTCCCGACTTCACCGGTCGATGATCGCCGTCCGGGACGGGTGAGTGTTGTTCATGTGCTTTCCGACCGGCCGGTAACCTCGCAGGAACCCCGCCGAGGAGCACGAACCCCGGCGGGCGAGCGGCGGGTACGGCGGACGAGCACGGCGGACGAGCGGCGGGAGCGGCGATGACGGAACGGATCGAAGGACACGGCGGCGACCTGGCCCTGGCGGCCCTGCGGGCGTACGGCGTGCGGGAGATGTTCACCCTCTCCGGCGGCCACGTCTTCCCGCTCTACGACGCGGCGCACCGCACCGACTTTCCGATCTACGACGTCCGGCACGAGCAGTCGGCCGTCTTCGCCGCCGAGGCGGTGGCCAAGTTGCAGCGCCGGCCGGGATTGGCCGTACTCACCGCCGGTCCCGGGGTCACCAACGGGATCTCCGGGCTGACCAGTGCCTTCTTCAACGCCTCCCCGGTGCTGGTGCTCGGCGGACGCGCCCCGGCCTTCCGCTGGGGCTCGGGCAGTCTCCAGGAGATCGACCACGTACCGCTGGTCGCCCCGGTCACCAAGCACGCGGCCACGGTCCTGTCGACCGACGACGTACCCGGTGCGGTCGCCGGGGCGCTCGACACGGCGCTGACCCCGCACCGGGGCCCGGTCTTCCTCGACCTGCCGCTTGAGGTGATCTTCTCCACCGGTGACGCGGAACCGCCGACCGGACCGGCGATCGGACCCGTCGAGCCGGACCCGGACGAGGTGGACCGGGCGGTCCGGCTGATCGCCGGGGCCGAACGTCCGGTGATCATCGCGGGCTCCGACGTCTACGCCGGGGACGCCGTCGAGGCGCTGCGGGCCGCCGCCGAGGCGCTCCGGGTCCCCGTCTTCACCAACGGGATGGGGCGGGGCGCCCTGCCGCCCGGTCATCCGCTCGGCTTCGCCAAGGCCCGCCGGGCCGCGCTCGCCGGCGCCGACCTGGTCATGGTGGTCGGTACCCCGCTCGACTTCCGGCTCGGCTTCGGTGACTTCGGCGACGCCCGGGTGGTGCACGTCGTGGACGCGCCGAGCCAGCGGGCCCGGCACGTCGAGCCGGCGGTGAGCCCCGCTGGCGACCTGCGGCTGACCCTGACAGCCTTCGCCGAGTACTCCGGTGACCGCACCGAGCACGAGTCGTGGATCGACGGGCTGCGTACCGCCGAGGAGGCCGCCCGGGCCAGGGACGCGGCGGCGATGGCGGCCGAGACCGACCCGATCAAACCGGCCCGGGTCTACGGCGAGCTGCGCCGGGTGCTCGCCCCCGACGCGGTCACGATCGGCGACGGCGGCGACTTCGTCTCGTACGCCGGGCGCTACCTGGAGCCGGCCCAGCCCGGCACCTGGCTCGACCCCGGCCCGTACGGCTGCCTCGGCACCGGCATGGGCTACGCGATGGGGGCCCGGGTGAGCTACCCGGACCGGCAGATCTGCGTGCTGATGGGCGACGGCGCGGCCGGCTTCTCGCTGATGGACGTCGAGTCGCTGGTCCGGCAGAAGCTGCCGGTGGTGATCGTGGTCGGCAACAACGGCATCTGGGGCCTGGAGAAGCACCCGATGCGTGGCATGTACGGCTACGACGTCGCCGCCGACCTCCAGCCCGAGCTGCGCTACGACCAGGTGGTGAGCGCACTCGGCGGTGCCGGCGAGACGGTCGCGAAGGCGGCCGACCTGGGCCCGGCGCTGGAGCGGGCGTTCGACGCCGGGGTGCCCTACCTGGTCAACGTGCTGACCGACCCGGCCGACGCCTACCCGCGCTCGTCCAACCTCGCCTGACCCCGACCCGGCCGACGCCTACCCGCGCTCGTCCAACCTCGCCTGACCCCGACCCCGACCCCGACCCGGCCCGGCCTGGCCCCGAACTGACCCGGCCCGGCGGTCAGCGGGACCGGTCGGCGGGGTCGGTCCACCACTCGGCCGGGCCGATCGGGGGTTCCCGGAGCCCGGGCTCGTCCGCCGTGTCGACGCGGTCGGCCCGGTCGGGCAGCTCGAGTTGGTGGGTTGGGTCGGGTTGCTGCGCCCGGTCGGGTTGCTGTGCCGGGTCGGGTTGGGGCGCCCGGTCGGGTTGCTGTGCCGGGTCGGGTTGCTGCGCAGGGTCGGTCGGTCCGGCGGTACCGGTGTCGGCGACCACCGTCAGGTCGGTGACCCGGAGCGGCGGCTCCCGGTCGGCATCGGCCGAGGCGCCGGCCCACCAGGCCCGCCCGGCGTCCGGGCCGGACCGGTCGGGACGGTGGGCGGCGAGCAGCGGCAGCAGCAGTACGCCGAGTACGAATGGTGCGGCCATGTAGCGGGCGGCCTGTGCGTTGTTGACGGCCAGTACCGAGAGCTGGTTGCCGAGGCTCAGCGTGGCCAGGGCCAGCAGTGCCCGGTCCCGCCGGCGCCAGGCCAGCAGCCCGACCGTCAGGTACGCCAGGTACGCCCAGGTCGCGCCGCGCCAGAGCAGCCACTCGGGCTTGCCGACCCGACTGGAGAGCACGTCGGCCACGTCGCTGACCTGCTCGGCCAGCGGCCGGCTGTACGCTACGGCCAGCACCTCGGCCCGCTGGAACCTCGAATCCCGCTCCAGGTAGACCGGCAGTGCCCAGGCGGTCGGATTGGCTCGTAGCCCGCCGGCCGGGGTGGGGCGCCAGGCGATCGAGCTCCGGCAGATCCGGGCGGCAAGCACAGCCTCCGGCGAACGGCGTACCAGCCGCCACCAGGCGGACAGCAGTTCGTCGTGGTGCGCCGCCGCGGCCCGACGGTCGAAGTCGGGGTGGTAGACGGTGGAGTCGACGGTGTAGCAGTCCGCCGACTGGCGCCAGTGCGCCAACGGTGCCACCTGGGTCAGCAGGGCAAGATCGGCGGCGGGGAAGTCGGCGGGGCGCTCGGCGTACCCGATCGCGAGGTCGGCGAGAAAGGCCTCGTAGGCCACGATGGACTCGCTGTCCCGTATTCCGAGGGCGGGCAGCAGGGTCCAGTTGGTCAGCAGCCCGACCGTGGTGGCCAGCACCCCGGCCAGCAGGACCCGGAGAGCCACCCCGCGCAGCAGCAGGGCCAGCAGCACCGCGACGATCGACGCCACCACGAAGCCGTTCTGCCGGAACAGGCAGCTCAGGGTCAGTTCGGCGGCGAGGATGCCGGGCAGGGCCCACGACATCCGCCGGGCGTTCCCGGTCGGACGTCCGGCCGTGCGCGGCGCGGGTGCGGCGTGCCGGACGACGGCACCGAAGTCCGCCCGGCCGGACCAGCCGGCCTCCGGACCGCGACCGGGCGTCCGCGTCCGCGCACCGGTGACCTCCGGCCTGCGGGTGGCGAGCATCCGGGCCACCGTGCCGAGCAGGAAGACGTGGCAGACGACGAAGGGCACGTCCTTCCAGACGCAGACCGTGAAGGTGCCGACCGGGGGCAGCGCGACCACCACCAGCGCCGCCGTGCCCCAGGCCCAGGCCGGCCCCCCGATCCGGCGCAGACCGGTGACCGCGTACGCCAGGCCGGCCGCCAGGGCGGTGGTCTGCACCAGGGTCAGCGCGCCGATCCCGCCGGTGAGCCGCACCGACAACCAGACGAGTGCGGTGTAGCTGACCGGGTGGTGGGTGTTCCAGTTGCTGGTGGTGGCCTGCCAGACGTGGTCGAGCGAGTCCGGGCTGAACAGGCCGGGATAGCGGGCGGCCCACCAGAACAGCAGTACCGCCTGGGCCAGTCCGAAGGTCAGCCCGCCGAGCCTGGCCGGCGAGCCCTCGACCCACCCCGGCCGGTCCGGCCGGCGGTCGTCGGGTTCCGGCGAGCCGTCCGCTGGCCATGCCGGCCCGGTCACCACCCCGTGTGTCATGCCTGTCGTCCTTCGCCCCGGGCGCGGCCGCGCCGAACAGCGGTGCGAGGGGTGGTGGCACCGGTCTGGGCCATGCTACGGCCGCTGTCGGCCGCAGGTCCCCGGAACGGCGGACTCCGCACCATCCGGTGGCGGTCCCGCGGGTCAGTCGGTCGCCGGCAGTCGGTCGCCGGCTACCGGTCAGACGTCCGGCTTGTCTTTCAGACGTCCGGCTTGTCCTCTTCCCGGGGCGGCTGGCTGTTGCGGCGGCGCAGATCCTCCTCCCGGCGCCGGAGGTCCTGCTCCCAGCGGTCGAGCAGTTCGCGGTCCTGCTTCGACCGCTTCTCGTCCAGAGAACGGAGGAACTCCGGATCGTCGTCGGGGGCCAGCGAGGGCTGGCGGTCCCGACGACCCGCCGGGCGGTTGCCGGTGGCCGACCGTTCCGGGCTGACCGGACGGCCGGCGACGAACCAGGCGATCGAGCCGACCAGCGGGAAGAAGAGGATTATCAGGACCCAGGCGAACCGGGGAAGCGCACGAATCTCGTCGTCCTCGGCCGACAGGCAGCTGATCAGAGCGAAGACGGCCAGGATGAGCTGTCCGATGGCGAGGAGCGCGTAGAGGCGGACCATCTGGCCATGATGACGTACCCGATCGCCTCAGCGCACCGACGTCAGGACCAGCAGCAGGCCGAGTGCGGCGAAACCGACGGTGACCAGGGCGATCACCGGTAGCGCGGGCCCGGGTGGGTCGCCGCGGCCGGCGGAGCGCGGAAAGGCCACCACCAGTACGCCGAGCCAGCCCAGCCCGGCCAGGGCGGTGACCAGCACCCCGATCGTCCCGTTCATCAGGGCCAGCCGGGCGGTGAGCACCGCCACCACCCCGACCGTCAGTACGCTGCGCCGCCAGGCCAGCCTGGTCCGCTCGCCGGACAGCCCGGCGTCCCGCTCCGGCGGCGGCGGATGCGCCGGCCCGGCCCGTCGCGGGCTCACTGGTCTCCGGCGGCCTGGATCAGCACCGCCACCACGAGGAGTACCGCGCCGAGCCCGATCAGCAGGGCGAGTACGGCGGGAAACCGCGAGGCGGGAAGCTCCTCGCCGAGCCGGATGGCCCGCTCGGTACGCGCCCAGTGGTCGACCGCCCGCACCGCCACCACGCCGCCGAGCAGCAGCAGTGCCACGGCGAGCGCCTCCCGCAGGTGCGGTACCGGCAGCGGCGGGAGGAACTGCGCGATGGCGAGCCCGCCGGCGACCAGCGCCAGGCCGGTGCGGAGCCAGGCCAGGAAGGTGCGCTCGTTGGCGAGCGAGAAGCGGTAGTCCGGCGTCTCGCCGACCTGCCGCAACTCGCGCGGGTCGAACCACCGCCGGACCGACTGGTACACGTTCGAAGATTATCGGGTGGACATCGCCCGTAACCTGGGCGGGTGAGCGACATCGACGCCGATTTGCTGCGCACGGCCTACGACAACCAGTTGCGGGCCCGCCCGCCCGAGCCGGTCCCGCCGGGTGTGACGGTCGACCGGGACGGCCCGCTGCTGCGGATCCAGGGGCTGGACCGGGGCGGCTTTCTGACCTACCGCGACCTGGCCGGACTGACCGGGGACGCGCTGGACGAGTTGATCGTACGGCAGCGGGATCTCTTCGCCGGGCTCGGCCAGCCGGTGGAGTGGAAGTTGCACGGTCACGACCTGCCGGCCGATCTGCCGGACCGGCTGGTGGCCGCCGGTTTCGTGCCGGAGGAGCGGGAGACCGTGCTGATCGGCCCGGTCGCGTCGCTGGCGGCGACGCTGCCGGTGCCGCCGGCGGGGGTACGCCTGCGCGAGGTGACCGCCCGGGCGGACCTGGACCGGATCGCGGAGCTGAAGGCGCGGGTCTGGGGCGGTGACGACGACGGGCGTTGGCTGGCCGACGGGCTGGAGCGGGAGTTGGCCGCCGGTGCGGAGCTGGACCAGCCGCCGCTGACCATCGTGGTGGCCGAGACCGACGACGAGCTGGTCAGCGCCGCCTGGGTCCGGTTCGTCTCCGGCACCCGGTTCGCCACCCTGTGGGGCGGGGCGACGCTGCCGCACTGGCGCCGTCGGGGCATCTACCGGTCGCTGCTGGCCCACCGGGCCCGGCTGGCCGACGCCCGGGGTTTCAGTCTGTTGCAGGTGGACGCCTCGGAGGAGAGCCGGCCGATTCTTCAGCGGCTCGGCTTCGTCCCGGTCACCACCACCACGCCGTACGTCTACACTCCGAACCCGTGACGCGACCGTTGACCGAGGAGGAGCGGGCCACCCTGAAGGGGGCCGCTTTCGGCGCGGTCTTCCTGGTGTCGAGCGCCGAACCGGGCGCGTTCGCGATGCTCAGGGAGAGCCTGGCCGCCTCGGACGCCTTCGCCGGCACCACCGGGCTGGTCCGGGAGCTGCTCACCACCGGTGCGCTGCCCCGGTTGCCGGCCGGGTCGCCGGACGAGGTGTCGGCGGCGGTGCTGCCCGCGCTGCGCCGCTCGGTGGAGATCCTCCGGTCGAGGGTCCCCGACGAGGTGGCCAGCTACCGCTCGGCGGTGCTGCGGGCCGCCGAGGAGGTGGCCCGGGCGCACGACGGGATCAGCCCGAACGAGACGGCGGTGCTGGCCAGCGTACGGGAGGCGTTGGACGCGGCCGGCTGATCCGGGTGCCGGGCCGCCGCCGGCTGATCCGGTGCCGGGGACGGTGAGCCGGGTCACCCCGGGGTTCCCCGACCCCTATGCTACTTGCGGGTAACATTGCCCGTTAGGAACGCCACACCCTCTCGGGCTCCGAGTGGCCGGTCGTCGGTTGACCGATCGTTAAGGAGACGGGAGGCTGCTCCCGAGCAACCCGGCCGGATCGCCACGATCGAGATCGCCACGATCGGCGGGGATCGCCATACACAGGAGGGTCGTCGAAGCGCGATGAACATCGTCGTACTCGTCAAGCAGGTGCCCGACTCGGGCGCGGACCGCAACCTGCGCAGTGACGACAACACCGTCGACCGGGGGTCGGCAAACAACGTCATCAACGAGATGGACGAGTACGCCATCGAGGAGGCGTTGCGGATCAAGGAGGCGCACGGCGGCGAGGTGACCGTGCTGACCATGGGCCCGGAGAAGGCCGGCGAGTCGATCCGCAAGGCGCTGTCGATGGGCCCGGACAAGGCCGTGCACGTGCTCGACGACGCCCTGCACGGCTCCTGCGCGGTGGCCACCTCCAAGGTGCTCGCCACCGCCCTCGGCCAGCTCGGTGCCGACCTGGTGCTCTGCGGCGCCGAGTCGACCGACGGCCGGGTGCAGGTCATGCCGCACATGCTGGCCGAGCGGCTCGGCATCGCCGCGCTGACCGGCGCCCGCAAGCTGACCGTCGAGGGCGGCAACCTCACGGTGGAACGGCAGACCGAGGAGGGCTACGAGGTGGTCGCCGCCGCGACCCCGGCCGTGGTCTCGGTCTGGGACACCATCAACGAGCCGCGCTACCCCTCCTTCAAGGGCATCATGGCGGCCAAGAAGAAGCCGGTGCAGACGCTCTCCCTGGCCGACCTGGGCATCGCCGCCGACGAGGTCGGCTTCGCCGGCGCCACCAGCACGGTGCTCGAACACAGCCGCCGCCCGGAGCGCTCCGGCGGCGAGCGGGTCACCGACGACGGCACCGGCGGTACGAAGCTGGTCGAGTACCTCGCCACCGAGAAGTTCGTCTGAGCGCGACCGGGAATCAGGAGGAGAAGTCATGACCGAGGTTCTCGTCGTCGTCGAGGCGACCCGCGAGTTCGGCGTCAAGAAGGTGACCCTCGAACTGCTCACCCTCGCCCGCGAGCTGGGTACGCCGGCCGCGGTGGTGCTCGGCGGTCCCGGCGCCGCGGCCGCGCTCGGCGACCGGCTGGGCGAGTACGGCGCGGAGAAGATCTACGCGGCCGAGCACGAGGAGATCGACGGCTACCTGGTGGCGCCGAAGGCGACCGTGCTGGCCGAGCTGGTCCGCCGGGTACAGCCGGCCGCCGTGCTGCTCGCCTCCAGCCAGGAGGGCAAGGAGATCGCCGCCCGGCTGGCGGTCAAACTGGACAACGGCGTACTCACCGACGTGGTCGGGCTGGCCGCCGACGGCACCGCCACCCAGGTCGTCTTCGCCGGCTCGACCATCGTCACCTCGAAGGTGACCCGGGGCCTGCCGCTGGTGACCCTGCGGCCGAACTCGGTCACCCCGAGCCCGGCCGCCGCCACGCCCACCGTCGAGCAGCTCGACGTCGCGCTCGGCGAGGCCGACAGGCTGGCCCGGGTGGTCGACCGGGTGGCCGAGCAGAAGGGCAGCCGGCCGGAGCTGACCGAGGCGTCGGTGGTGGTCTCCGGCGGGCGCGGCGTCGGCAACGCCGACAACTTCAAGCTGGTCGAGGAGCTGGCCGACCTGCTCGGCGGCGCGGTGGGCGCGTCCCGGGCGGCGGTCGACTCCGGCTTCTATCCTCACCAGTTCCAGGTGGGACAGACCGGTAAGACCGTCTCACCGCAGCTCTACGTGGCGCTCGGCATCTCCGGCGCGATCCAGCACCGGGCCGGCATGCAGACCTCGAAGACGATCGTCGCGGTGAACAAGGACGCCGAGGCGCCGATCTTCGAGCTGGCCGACTTCGGTGTGGTCGGTGACCTGCTCAAGGTCGTACCGCAGGCCGCCGAGGAGATCCGCCGACGGCGGTAACCGCCGGGGCGCGGGCGGGTGGTCGAGCCGGCGGGCCAGGTTCTGGCACTAGGCTGGATGCTGATGACTTACCTTGATCACGCGGCCACGACTCCGATGCTCGACGAGGCGTTGGAGGCGTACGTCGCGACCGCCCGCGAGGTCGGCAACCCGTCGTCACTGCACGCCGCCGGACGGTGGGCCAGGCGCCGGGTGGAGGAGTCCCGCGAGCGGGTCGCCGCCGCCCTCGGCGCCCGGCCGTCCGAGGTGGTCTTCACCGGGGGCGGGACCGAGAGCGACAACCTCGCGGTCAAGGGCATCTTCTGGGCGCGCCGGGCCGCCGGCCCCGGCCGTACCCGGGTGGTGGCCAGCGCGGTCGAGCACCACGCGGTGCTGGACTCGATCGAGTGGCTGGCCGCCCGCGACGGGGCGACCGCGAGCTGGCTGCCGGTCGACCAGGCGGGCCGGCTCGACCCGGACCGGCTGGCGGCCGAACTCGACGCGCACGCCGACGAGGTGGCCCTGGTCACCGCCATGTGGGCGAACAACGAGGTGGGCACGGTCCAGCCGGTCGCCGCGCTGGCCGAGGTGGCCGCCGCGTACGGCATCCCGTTCCACACCGACGCGGTGCAGGCGGTCGGCCAGGTACCCGTCGACTTCGCGGCCAGCGGGGTCGCCGCGCTGACCTTCAGCGGGCACAAGCTCGGCGGGCCGGTCGGAGTCGGCGCGCTGCTGCTCGGCCGGGACGTCGCCTGCACACCGGTGCTGCACGGCGGCGGGCAGGAGCGGGACGTCCGGTCCGGCACCCTGGACGCGGCCGGGATCGTCGCGTTCGCCGTCGCGGTCGAGGTCGCGGTCAAGACCCAGCAGGAGTACGCGGCCCGGGTCGCCGCGCTCCGCGACGACCTGGTGGCCCGGGTCCGGCAGGCGGTGCCGGAGGCGCTCTACAACGGCGATCCGGCCGACCGGCTGCCCGGCAACGCGCACTTCTCCTTCCCCGGATGCGAGGGAGACGCCCTGCTGATGCTCCTCGACGCGCAGGGGATCGCCTGCTCGACCGGGTCGGCCTGCTCGGCCGGGGTGGCCCAGCCCTCGCACGTGCTGCTGGCAATGGGTGCCGACGACGACCGGGCCCGGTCGTCCCTGCGATTCTCCCTCGGGCACACCTCGACCGCCGCCGACGTCGACGCGCTGGTCGCCGCGCTGCCCGGAGTGGTCGAGCGGGCCCGCCGGGCGGGCGCGGTGAAGTCCGCCCGGAGCTGAGGCGCCGCGGGCCGGTTACGCTCGTCGGGTGAAGGGGATGGACCGGTGAGGGTACTGGCAGCGATGTCCGGCGGGGTCGACTCGGCGGTCGCCGCCGCGCGGGCGGTGGAGGCCGGACACGACGTCACCGGCGTACACCTGGCGCTGGCGCGCAATCCGCAGACCTACCGGACCGGCGCCCGGGGCTGTTGCACCCTGGAGGACTCCCGGGACGCCCGGCGGGCGGCGGACGTGCTCGGCATCCCGTTCTACGTGTGGGATCTGGCCGACCGGTTCCACGAAGACGTGGTGCAGACCTTCGTCGCGGAGTACGCGGCGGGGCGTACCCCGAACCCCTGCCTGCGGTGCAACGAGAAGATCAAGTTTGCCGCCGTCCTGGACCGGGCGGTGGCGCTCGGCTTCGACGCGGTGGTCACCGGGCACCACGCCCGGCTCGGTCCGGACGGGCTGCTCCGGCGCAGCGTCGACCTCGACAAGGACCAGTCGTACGTGCTGGCGGTGCTGACCCGGCAGCAGCTCGACCGGTCGATCTTCCCGCTCGGCGACTCGACCAAGGCACAGGTACGCGCCGAGGCGGCCCGCCGTGGCCTGGCGGTCGCCGACAAGCCCGACTCGCACGACATCTGCTTCATCGCCGACGGCGACACCCGGCGGTTCCTCGCCGACCGGCTGGGCGAGGCACCCGGAGAGATCGTCGACGCCCGGACCGGTGCGGTGGTCGGCGCGCACAGCGGTGCCTACGCCTACACGGTGGGGCAGCGCAAGGGGCTGGCGCTCGGCGTGCCGGCCCCGGACGGAAAGCCCCGGTACGTGCTCTCGATCACCCCGAAGACCAACACCGTGACGGTGGGCCCGGCCGAGGCGCTGGAGGTGTCCACGGTGGCCGCCGAGCGCCCGGTCTGGACCGGTGGGCCGGCGCCGGCCGGTGCCCTCGACTGCGAGGTGCAGTTGCGGGCGCACGGCCAGGTGGTGCCGGCGACGGTCCGGCTGGACGGCACGGCGCTGCACGCCGAACTGCGCGAGCCGGTGCGGGGGGTGGCGGCCGGACAGGCGATCGTGGCGTACCGGCCCGACCCGGGCGGTGATGTCGTGCTCGGCTCCGCCACCATCAGCGCCGCCGGCTGAGCCGGCGCCGGGGAGTAACCTGCCGAGGTGACCGATCGACAGGGGCAGTCCGAGCAACCGGTGGAACCGACGGCGGCGACCGGGGCGGCGTGGCCGTGGCCGGCCGGTGCGGCGTCCGGCATCGGTTCGATGCCCGGCACCGACATCGCCGAGGCCCAGCGGGTCGTGCTCGGCGAGCTGGCCCTGCCGCACCTGCCCGAGCTGCCCGCCCGGGGACCCGGCGCCGACCTGGTGGGCCGCAGCGGCGGGCTGCTGGTGGACCTGCCGGTCGAGCTGTACGCCGCCCGGTGGCGGATCGCCGGCCGTCCGGGCCGGGACCTGCGCCGCGCCCTCGACCTGCTGGAACGTGACCTGGACCAGATGACGGAGCAGGCCGGCGAGTTCACCGGGACCTTCAAGGTCCAGGCGGCCGGCCCGCTCACCCTGGCCGCCAACGTCGAGCGGCCGGCCGGCGGCTGGCTGCTCCGCGACCCGGGCGCGGTCCGGGAGCTGACCGAGTCGCTCGCCGAGGGGCTGCGCGCGCACGTGGCGCAGGTCCGCCGCCGGCTGCCCCGGGCCACGGTGCTGCTGCAACTGGACGAGCCGGCGCTGCCCGCCGTACTGGCCGGGCGGATTCCGACCGAGAGCGGGTTGGGGACGTACCGGCCGGTCGAGCCGGCGACGGCGACCGGGCTGCTCCGTACGGTGGTGTCGGCGGTCGACGCGCCGGTGGTGCTGCACTGCTGTGCCCGGGACGTACCGCTGGACCTGGTCCGGGCCACCGGTGCGGTCGCGGTCGCGCTCGACCTGGCCCTGGTGGACCGGCTCGACCCGGTCGGCGAGGCGATCGACGCCGGGCTCGGCCTCTTCGCCGGGGCGGCACCGACGCTGCCGCCGCAGGGCGGGCGCGGGCCGTCGTCGGCCGGGGTCGCCGATCGGGTACGCCAGCTCTGGGACCGGCTCGGCTTTCCCCGCGCCCGGCTCGCCGAGCAGGTGGTGGTGACCCCTGCCTGCGGGCTGGCCGGCGCCACCCACGAGTACGCCCGGGCCGTCCTCACCGCCTGCCGGGACGCCGGCCGCCGACTCGCCGAGGACTAGGTTTTCCTGTCCCACCCCTGGGGCAGGATGTCCGCATGATAGGTCGACTCCGTACCGTCGTAATCGACTGTCCCGACCCCCGTGCCCTGGCCGGCTTCTATGCCGAGCTGCTCGGGCTGCCCGTCGACGACCGAAGCGCCGAGGACGGCTGGGTCGTGCTCGGCGGTGACCCCGGACAACATCCCCGGCTTGCCTTCCAGAAGGCGGTCAACCTGCGGGAGCCGCGCTGGCCCGACCCGAGCCGCCCCCAGCAGTTCCACCTGGACGTCACCGTCGACGACGTCGAGGCGGCGGAGGCGAAGGTGCTGGCGCTCGGCGCCACCCGGCTGACCGGCTCTGGCCAGGGCTGGCGGGTCTACGCCGACCCGGTCGGCCACCCGTTCTGCCTCTGCTGGGACGACTGACCCGACCGCCCGGACCGGCGGGGTGGCGATGCCGGGCCCGCCCCGGGAGGATGGCGGCCATGCATGATCCACTCGCCGTCCCACCCCCCTTGCCGGGCGCGGTATCCCCGTCCGCGTCGCCGGCTGCCGCCGCCCGCGCCTCCGGTTCGCTGTTCGGGTTGGCCTACGGTGACGCGCTCGGCGCACCGACCGAGTTCCTGCCGGTCGACGAGATCCAGCGGCGATACGGCCCGGCCGGCCCGCGTGAGTTGGTCGGGCGGCCGGCCCTGGTCACCGACGACACCCAGCTGGGGCTGGCGGTCGGCTGGGCGCTGCACGACGCCGGCCCGGCGGTCACGCCCGAGGTGCTGGAGCCGCTGCTGCGGCAGCGGTTCGTGGCCTGGGCGCACAGTCCGGAGAACAACCGCGCCCCGGGGATGACCTGCCTGCGCGCCTGCGGCGGGTTGGCCGACGGGCTGTCATGGCAGGCGGCGACGGTCGCCGGCTCGAAGGGGTGCGGCGCGAACATGCGGGTCACCCCGGTCGGCCTGGTCCCGGGCTACGACCTGGAGACGCTGGCCGGAGTCGCCCAGTTGCAGGCCGGGCTGACCCATGGCCACCCGACCGGGCTCGCCGCGAGCGAGCTGACCGCGTACGCGGTCCGGGTGCTGCGGGACGGCGCCGCACTGGCCGAGCTGCCCGGCCTGCTGCGTGACCGGGCCGAGCGGCAGCGCACCGTCTACCGGGCGGACTGGCTCGGCGACCTGTGGCAGCGGCCCGGCGTCGACGACCCGGTCACCTTCATCGCCCGGGGCTGGGACGAGTGTCTCGGCGTGCTCGACGCGCTGGACGCGGCGTTGGCCGGGCCGGACGACGGCACCGACGCCTGCGCGGCCACCGGTGCGGGCTGGATCGCCGAGGAGGCACTGGCCACCGCCCTGTTCTGCGCGATCCGACACTCCGACGACCCGGTGTCGGCGCTGGCCCGCGGCGCCACCACCTCCGGCGACTCTGACTCGATCGCCTGCCTGGCCGGCGCGTTCGTCGGCGCGGCGTACGGGATGGCGGCCTGGCCGGCCGGCTGGCCCGACCGGATCGAGTACGCCGACCAGCTCCACACCCTCGGCGCCGCCTGGAACTGACCCCCGCCCGCCCCACCGGTCAGGAGAGGGCTCTTCTACCACCGGCAGCGATAACGGGCGGCCCTTCCTTGCACAGCGGTTAGGTTTGCGGGGAGGTCGAGGAGGTCGAGGTGTCCGAGGAAGCGATCCCGCGGGGTGTCGGTCCCGAGCAGGAGGCGGCGGCCGGCGAGGAGCCGACCGCCGAGGCACGGGACCGGCACGCCGAGCTGAGCACCGAGATCACCGACCACCAGTACCGGTACTACGTGCTCGACGCGCCGATCGTCTCCGACGCCGAGTTCGACGCCCTGCTGCGCGAGCTGGAGGCGCTGGAGGAGCGCTATCCGGCGCTGCGTACCCCGGAGTCGCCCACCCAGCGGGTCGGCGGTACCTTCTCGACGCTCTTCACCCCCGTGCCGCACATCGAGCGGATGATGTCGCTGGACAACGCCTTCACCCCGGAGCAGCTCACGGGGTGGGTGGAGCGGATCGAGCGGGACGCGGGCGGTCCGGTGGACTTCCTGTGCGAGCTGAAGGTCGACGGGCTGGCGATCAACCTCGTCTACGAGCGGGGCCGGCTGGTCCGGGCGGCCACCCGGGGCGACACCCGGGTCGGCGAGGACGTCACCGCCAACGTACGCACCCTGAAGGAGGTGCCGGAGCGGCTCGCCGACGGCGTCCGGGAGATTCCCGAGCTGCTGGAGGTGCGGGGCGAGATCTACTTTCCGGTGGCCGCCTTCGCCGACCTGAACGCGGGGCTGGTCGAGCAGGGGAAGCCGCCGTTCGCCAACCCGCGCAACGCGGCGGCGGGCAGCCTGCGGCAGAAGGACCCACGGATCACGGCGAGCCGGCCGCTGCGACTGGTCGTCCACGGGCTGGGGGCGCGGCAGGGATTCATCCCGGCCGCCCAGTCCGAGGCGTACGCGGCACTGCGCGGTTGGGGGCTGCCGACGAGCGACCGATGGCGGGTGGTGGCGGACCTGGCGGGCATCCGGGACTACATCGAGTACTACGCCGCGCACCGGCACGACGTCGAGCACGAGATCGACGGGGTGGTGGTGAAGGTCGACCCGGTCGCCATCCAGGGCCGGCTCGGCTCGACCAGCCGGGCGCCGCGCTGGGCGATCGCCTTCAAGTACCCGCCGGAGGAGGTCACCACCGAGTTGCTCGACATCGAGGTGAACGTCGGCCGGACCGGTCGGGTGACCCCGTTCGCGGAGCTGCGGCCGGTGAAGGTGGCCGGCTCGACGGTGGCCCGGGCGACCCTGCACAACGCGCACGAGGTGGACCGCAAGGGCGTGCTGATCGGCGACACGGTGGTGATCCGCAAGGCCGGTGACGTGATCCCGGAGGTGCTGGGGCCGATCGTGGAGCTGCGGCCGGAGGGCGCCCGGAAGTTCGTGATGCCGACCCGCTGCCCGGCCTGCGGTACCGCGCTGGCACCCTCCCGGGAGGGCGACGTCGACATCCGCTGCCCGAACGCCCGGACCTGCCCCGCCCAGCTGCGGGAGCGGATCTTCTATCTGGCCAGCCGGGAGGCGCTGGACATCGAGGTGCTCGGCTTCAAGGCGGTCGGTGCGCTGCTCGACACAGGAGTGATCACCGACGAGGGTGACCTCTTCGGTCTGGACGAGGAGCGGCTGGCCCGGGTGCCGTTCTTCGTCCGCAAGGACGGCACACTGGGCCGGAACGCGCAGAAGCTGCTGGTGAGTCTCGCCGCCGCGAAGGACCGGCCGTTGGCCCGGGTGCTGGTGGCGCTCTCGATCCGGCATGTCGGGCCGACCGCGGCCGAGGCGCTGGCCCGGGAGTTCGGTTCGATCGCCGCGATCAGGGCGGCCGGTGAGCCGGAACTGTCGGCGGTGGACGGTGTCGGGCCGACGATCGCGGTCAGCCTGCGGGAGTGGTTCGAGGTGGACTGGCACCGCGAGGTGCTGCGGAAGTGGGCCGAGGCGGGCGTACGGATGGCCGAGGAGCGGATCGAGCAGGGTCCGCGCCCGTTGGAGGGGTTGACCGTGGTGGTGACCGGGACACTGTCGACGTACACCCGGGACCGGGCGGCCGAGGAGGTGCGGACCCGGGGTGGCAAGGTCAGCGGGTCCGTCTCGAAGAAGACCGACTTCGTGGTGGTCGGCGACAACCCTGGGTCCAAGGCGGAGAAGGCTGCCGCCCTCAAGGTGCCTATGCTCGACGAGGCCGGCTTCGCGGCGCTGCTCGCGGAGGGGCCGGAGGCCGCGGGTAGGCTCGTAGTCAGTGACGATTAGTGATGGGTCAGTCAGCACTCTGTGACGGAACCGTCTGGGCAAGATGCGTCGTATTTCAAGTTAGTCACGACTAGGCCCGATTCGCGTCTGTCGTCTCCCGTACGGTGCGGGTCAGGGCGTTTCATGGGAGGCACGTCGCGCGGCACCCGCCGCGCCCAGACCGAGAGGCTCGGGAGGTCACATGGAGGCCGCCGTGCTGCGGAACTCCGTTCCTCCAGATCGGACGGCGCCGTTCTTCGGCTTCGTCTGGGCTGTCGTCGGCCTGGCCGTCGGGGTCTCCGCCGGGTCGCTGCTCGCCCTGCCCGGCGAGCTGTCCGGGCTGCCGCTGGCGTTCTGGCTGATGGCGGCCCTCGCGGTCACCTTCGACGCCCGCCCGTTCAGCCCGTACGCGGAACGGCGGAGCATGTCCGTCTTCCCGTCCATCTGCTTCACCTTCGCCATCGCCCTGGAGTGGGGACCGGGCCCGGCCATCGCGGTGCAGGCCGCCGCCGTCCTGGTCTCCGGCTGGCGGATGCGGTACGCGCTCTGGCGCACTGTCTTCAACATCGCCCAGTACGCCTGCGCACTCGCCGCCGCCGACGCGGTCGTCCGGCTCGCACCCGGCGACGGGTACGCGGTGACCGGCCGGCTCCGCCCACTCGACGTACTCGTCGCGATCGGCGCGGCGGGCGCCTGGCTGACCGTCAACCACGGCCTGGTCGCCAGCGCCGTCCGGCTGCGCTTCGGCGGTCGGTGGTGGACCCGGTTCCGGCAGGGGCTCGGCTTCGAACTGCTCGCCACCGGGTCGCTGCTGCTGCTCGCCCCGGTGCTGGTCGCCGCCGCCCGGACCAGCCCGGCGCTGGTACCGATGGTGGTGCTGCCGCTCTACGCCGTCTCCCGGATGGCCCGGCTCTCCGCCGAACGGGAACAGCTCGCCCGGCAGGACCCGCTGACCGGGCTGGCCAACCGCGAGGCGCTGCTCGCCGAGGTGACCGAGCAGGTGGCGGCGCACGCCGAGCTGCACGGCAGGCAGGCGCCCGGCGGGCAGCTCGCGCTGCTCCTGCTCGACCTGGACCGCTTCAAGCACGTCAACGACGCGCTCGGACACGCCGTCGGGGACCGGCTGCTGGTCGAGGTCGCGGCCCGGCTGACCGCCGTCGTACGCCCACCGGACGTGATCGCCCGGCTCGGCGGGGACGAGTTCGCCATCCTGGCCACCCGGCTCGACGGGGTCGCCGACGCCCGGCGGGTCGCCGACCGGGTGGTCGGGGAGCTGACCGAACCGGTACCGCTGGACGGGCTGCCGCTGGACGTCGACGGCTCGATCGGGATCGCGCTCTACCCCGAGCACGGCGCAGACTTCGCCACCCTGATGCGCCATGCCGACGTGGCGATGTACGAGGCCAAGCACCGTGGCGACCCGGTCGCGGTCTACGCCGCCGAGTCCGACCACAACTCGGCGGAACGGCTGAGCCTCCTGGCCGACCTGCGCCGGGTGCTGGAGACCGGGGCCGACGACGCGGGTGAGATCACCCTCTACTACCAGCCGCAGATCGCGATCGCCACCGGTGAGGTGGTCGGGGTGGAGGCGCTGCTGCGCTGGCGGCACCCCCGGCGCGGCATGGTCGACCCGGAGGAGCTGATCCGGGTCGCCGAGCAGAGCGCGGTGATGCGGCTGCTGACCCGCCGGGTCGTCGACGACGTGGTGGAGCAGCTCGCGAAGTGGTCCGCCGCCGGGTTGGAGCTGCGGGCCTCGGTCAACGTCAGCGTCCGCGACCTGCACACCGGGGAGATCGCCGACCAGCTCGCGGAGCGGCTCGCCCGGTACGGCGTACCGCCGTCCCGGATCCAGTTGGAGATGACCGAGGGAGCGCTGATGGCCGACCCCCGCCGGGTGCTGGCCACCATCTCCCGGCTGGACCGGATCGGGGTGGCGATCTCGCTCGACGACTTCGGCACCGGCTACTCGTCGATGCAGCACCTGCGGCGGCTGCCGCTGGCCGAGGTGAAGGTCGACCGGTCGTTCGTACTCGGGATGGTGGCCGACGCCGACGACGCGGCGATCGTCCGGTCGGTGATCGAACTGGCCGGTGCCCTGGGGCTGCGGGTCGTCGCCGAGGGTGTCGAGGACGAGCGCACCTGGCGGCTGCTGCACGAGGCCGGCTGCGAGGCGGCGCAGGGCTGGTTCTTCGCCCGACCGATGCCGGCGGAGGACCTGGTCACCTGGCTCGCCCGGTACCGGCCGATCACCCCCGCCGCCCGGACCGGTGCCGGCGAGGCCGACCCGCCCGGCGCGGGGCGGACCGGCACCGGCGGCCGTGCCCGACGCGACGCTGCCCACCCCGGACGTGACGGTGGCCATCCCGGACGCGATCGTGGCCACCCCGGACGGGACGTTGGCCGGGCCGGACAGCACGGCGGCCCGGCCAGGGCCGAGGCGGCGGCCCGGCTGCATCCGAGCGTGGAGTGAACGCCGCACCCCGGACCGTCAGGGGAGCCGGGGGAGCCGGGGACGGCGGCGCTCGGTGGGACAAATAGACTCGCTGAGGTCGCGGCGCGCCTGCCACGCTGCACCGGGAAATTCGACGGCCTGCGCCGGGAAGCCGACGGCCTGTGCCGGGAAGGTCGACGGCGGAAGCCGCGTAGACGTCAAGGCACGAAGGGGGCACCGATGTCCGCCATCTCCCGCGAGGAGGTCGCGCACCTGGCGCGACTGTCGCGGCTCGCCGTAACCGAGGAGGAGCTGGACACCTTCGCCGGCCAGCTCGACGTGATCCTCCAGGCCGTCGCGCGGGTCGGCGAGGTGGCCGCCGCCGACATCCCGCCCACCTCGCACTCGGTGCCGTTGACCAACGTGCTGCGCGACGACGTGGTGGTGCCCGGGCTGACCCGGGTGGAGGCGCTCTCCGGGGCACCGGACAGCGAGGAGGACCGGTTCCGGGTGCCGCGCATCCTGGACGAGGACGAGCCACCCAGCCCGCGCGGTGAGGGCCCGGCGGAAGGGAAGGCGTGACCAGCATGGCTGACGTGACCAGGATGACCGCGACGGAGATCGCGTCCCTCATCGCCAGCGGCGAGGCGTCCGCGGTCGAGGTGACCCGGGCGCACCTGGACCGGATCGCCGAGGTCGACGACCGGGTGCATGCCTTCCTGCACGTCGACACCGACGGTGCGCTGGAGACGGCCCGCGCGGTCGACGCGAAGCGGGCCGCCGGGGAGCGGCTCGGCCCGCTGGCCGGGGTGCCGGTGGCGGTCAAGGACGTCCTCACCGCCAAGGGCGTACCGACCACCGTCGGGTCGAAGATCCTGGAGGGCTGGCGCCCGCCGTACGACTCGACGATCGTGCAGCGGCTGCGCGCCGCCGGCACGGTGATGCTGGGCAAGACCAACATGGACGAGTTCGCGATGGGCTCGTCGACGGAATACTCGGCGTACGGGCCGACGGGCAATCCGTGGGACCTGGGCCGGATCCCGGGCGGCTCCGGCGGGGGCAGCTCGGCGGCACTGGCCGCGTACGAGGCGCCGCTGGCGATCGGCTCCGACACCGGTGGCTCGATCCGGCAGCCGGGCGCGGTGACCGGCACCGTCGGGGCGAAACCGACCTACGGCGGCACCTCCCGGTACGGCCTGGTCGCCTTCTCGTCGTCACTGGACACCCCCGGCCCGTGCGCCCGAACGGTGCTGGACGCGGCGCTGCTGCACGAGGCGATCGGCGGGCACGACCCCCGCGACTCCACCTCGATCCCGGCACCGGTGCCGGAGGTGGTCGCCGCCGCCCGGGCCGGTGCCTCCGGCGACCTGACCGGGGTGAAGCTGGGCCTGGTCAGCGAGTTCTCCGGCGAGGGAGCCGAGCCGGGTGTGACGGCCGCGTTCCGGGACGCCGTCGACGCGTTGACCAAGCTCGGTGCCGAGGTCGTCGAGGTCTCCTGCCCGCACTTCCAGTACGCGCTGCCGGCCTACTACCTCATCGCGCCGAGCGAGTGCTCCTCCAACCTGGCCCGCTTCGACGGGGTGCGGTTCGGGCTGCGGGTCGGCGACGACGGCAACCGCAGCCTGGAGGAGGTCATGTCGCTGACCCGGGACGCCGGCTTCGGCCCCGAGGTCAAGCGGCGGATCATGCTCGGCACGTACGCGCTCTCGTCCGGTTACTACGACGCCTACTACGGGCAGGCGCAGAAGGTGCGTACCCTGATCACCCGCGACTTCGCCGCCGCGTTCGAGCAGGCCGACGTGCTGATATCACCGACGACGCCGTTCGTGGCGTTCCCGTTCGGCTCGCGGACGGCGGACCCCTACCAGATGTACCTGGCGGACCTCTTCACCATCCCGACCAACCTCTACGGCGGGCCCGGCATCTCGGTGCCGTGCGGGCTCTCCGAGGGGCTGCCGGTCGGGTTGCAGATCATGGCCCCGACGATGGCGGACGACCGGATGTACCGGGTCGGCGCCGCGCTGGAGTCGGTGATCGGCACCCTCACCCCGCCGGAGCTCTAAGTTGAGAGCATGCTGACGAGGATCGAGATCGACGGGTTCAAGTCCTTTCGCGAATTCGCACTGGACGTGCCGCCATTTCTCGTGATTATCGGCCGGAACGCCGCAGGAAAGTCGAATCTCTTCGACGCGATCCAGTTCCTCAGCCGCCTGGCCGGGGAACCGGTGCTGGACGCCGCACAGGCCATGCGTGGTGACCTCGTCGACCTATTCCACCGACACATCGACGGCAACCAGGTCGGCCGGATGTCGTTCGCGGTCGAGGTGCTGCTGGACCGGTCCGTTACCGACGCATTCGGCGACACGGCGGAGGTCAATCACTCCCGGCTGCGATACGAGTTGACAATCGACCTGAGGTCGACCACCCACAGCGGAAGCAGACGGCCCTACGTCGTCAGTGAAGCCGCTCGGCGCATCCGGCAGTCCGGCGATGGGTGGCTCAAGTCCCAGCCCGCCCAGCGAAAGCGACTGGCGGTCTATAGCGGCGGCGCGGAAGACCTCCTGGAGACCGAACTCGACGAGCAGGGCCGCCCGTTGTTCAGCATCCGACAGCAGGGGGTTCAGGGCCGGAAGCGCAAACTGCCCGCGACGGCGGCGACCGCCACCGTGCTCTCGAGCCTCACGACGGCGACCGATTTTCCACTGCTGTACGCGTTGAAACGAGAGTTGCAGTCCTGGCGCCTGCTGCACCTCGACCCGAGTGCGCTGCGGACTCCCGACTCGTACGACGACCCGGACGTGCTGTCGGCGAACGGGGCGCACCTGGCGAACACCCTTCGCCGGTTGGCGGACGAGACGGGCACCGAGGACCGGCCGGACGGCGCGTTGAACGACCTGTCGGCCGACCTCGCGGCGGTGATCCCCGGAGTGATCGGAGTGCACCTGCGCGAGGACGAGGCTCGCCGGCAGCGGCAGGTCGAGGTCCTGACCCGGGAGGAGGCGCCGTTCTCCGCCCGGGTGGCATCCGACGGTACGCTACGCGCGATGGCTCTGCTCGCCGCCCTCTACGATCCACGTGGCGCGGGACTGATCTGCTTCGAGGAGCCGGAGAACGGCATCTTTCCGCAGCGACTGGCGCAGTTTGTGAAATATCTGCGCAGCCTGGTCGCCCGGGCGCTCGACGCCAAGCTGGAAGCCAGCGACGCGGCATTGACGCAGTTGCTGCTCAGTAGCCATTCGCCGGCCATCCTGCGTGCGCTGGAACCCGTCGAATCGGGGCTGCGTGGTGATGCAATCTTCATGGACCTGGTCACCCGGATCCAGCGTGGTGAGCCCCGTAGCCGGGTGACCCGGCACCGGGCGATCAGTGGAGGGCGGCAACTCGAGATCGACGACGTACTCGTCGGCAAGGTGGTCAGTCCGTCCGAAATCGCCGAGTTCGAGGTCCAGGCGGAGTTGAACGGCTGATGCGCTATCTCGCGTCCGCGTTGATCTCGGAGGGTGTGACCGACGACCAGTTCCTTCCGCGGCTGCTCGGACGGGCGCTGACGGAACTCTGCTGGACGGAGTTCGCCGACCCGGTCGAGGTAGCGGACGTGCAACCGCTACGTGATCGCAAGGGCCCCTGCGCACTGCCAGACGTCATCAAGTTGGTCCAGCGCAACGCAGCCAGCTTCTCGATCATCTTTTTTCACCACGACCAGGGCGCCAGTGCCGACCGGGTAGAAGAGGAGTGGCTGCGCCCGCTTCGGAAGATCTGGGGAGATCGGCCGGAACACCTGGTCGCCGTCGTACCGGTGCGGGAGACGGAGGCGTGGCTGCTCGCGGACGGGGACGGGCTTCGTCGCGCGCTTGGGGTGCGCTGGACTGACACGGCGATGGGGCTGCCGGCGCATCCAAAGGACGTGGAGCGGATAGCGGATCCGAAGCGGGTGCTGAACGAGGTATTGGCTCGGGTGAGGCGCTCGATCGGCGACCATTACGGTCAGTTGGGTGAACTCGTGTCGCTGGATCGGCTGAGCACGGTGCCCGCGTATCGACGCTGGTGGACCGACACCCGGGACACCCTCACCAGGATCGGCTATCGCCGCCTCTGACGAGCAGGGGCTGGCCGGGCTCCGAGACCCGGACGACGGCCCTCGGTTCGGCGCACGGGACCCGGCGAGTCGAGGGCTGACCGCCCCCGGCAACTGGCTCAAGGCCGTGAGCAGGCGAATCAGCCGTCGAACCGGGTCGCATTGGTAACGAAGGCCGTCCAGGCGTGCGGGGTGAAGGTGAGGACCGGGCCGGACGGATCCTTACTGTCCCGTACGGCGAACGTGCCGGGCAGGGCTGCGACCTCGACGCACTGCCCTCCGTTGTTGTCGCTTCGGCTGGACTTGCGCCATACCAGGCCGGTGAGCCGAGGGGTGCTCATGGTGGACCTCGTCAGGTGTCGGGCCGCTCCAACTCGTCTGCCAGCCGCTGGACGAGCCGGCGTGACTCGACCGGCCCCAGAGCGGCGGCAATGAGCCGGTCCCACAGTCGAGTGTAGGCCCGCACGGCGTCCCGTCGATCCAGGTATTCGGCGTCGATGAAGTCCTCCACGTAGATCACGTCGGAGGTCGCCTCGTCACCGAAGCGCAGGATCGTGAAGCCAAACGACGCCGTTTCGTACGTCTGGGCGGAGAACGGGAAGACCTGGACCCGGACGTTACGACGGCGGGACATCTTCGCCACGTGCAGCAGTTGTTCCCGCATCGTCTCGGCATCGCCGATGTTCCGGCGGAGCGCGGACTCGCTCAGGATGACGTGTAGTTCCGGGGCGTCCGGCTGGTCGAGGATCGCCTGTCTGGTCCGCCTCACCGCCACCTGGTCGTCGATGTCGTCGGCTTCCAGCCGTGGCTGGGCGGTGGCGTGCAGGCCACGGATGTACGCCTCGGTCTGGAGGATGCCCGGGATGACCTCCGCCTGGTACCAGCGGATATGCGAGGCGTCGCCCTCCAGGTCGAGATACGCCCGGAACCAGTCCGGCACGACGTTGCGATAGCTGCTCCACCGCCCGCGCTGCCGTCCGGCCCGGGCCAGCTCCCGCATTGACGCGGCCTCTTCCTCGGGTACGCCGTAGAGCTGGATCAGCAGGTTGAGGTCGGTGAGGCGGAGGCCGGACTGCCCGAGTTCGAGCCGGCTCACCTTGCTGGAGGCGGCGTCGATCACTACCGCAGCCTCGTCCTGGGTCTTACCGGCAGCCTCGCGAGCCCGCCGCAACGCGTTGCCGAGCCGCCGTCGCTGGATCGTCGGATTGACCATTGTCTGAGTATGAGGGCTTGCTGCCGGCGAACACCTCCGCCGCGCCACCCTTCCCATACTGGGGGACTATCTGTACCACGGGTTTAGGATCCTAATTCAATGATCTGAGTTAGCCTCGGTGGGCCGGCGGGCCGTGACACAGCAGGCAGCACGTTCCGATCGGTCGCGCGAACTGGTTGACCGAGGAGGATCAGGGATGACCGAACACGATCCGGTGGGCCCGGACTGGATTTGCGCCACCTGCGCTGCCGACTGGCCCTGCCCCAGCCGCCGCCGCGAGCTGCGGGCGGAGTTCGGACCGCTGCGCGGCTCGCTCGGGGCGTACCTCGGGAACGTGCTGGCGGTCGCGGCCGAGGATCTGCGACACGTACCCGCCGGATGGCTGCACAACCGGTTCGTCGCCTGGCACCGGCCGGATGAGCCGGTGCCGTACACCTCGGTCGACATCCTGCTCCGCTCTGCCGAGCTGGCCGACGCACACTCGCCCGACCAGGCCGGCCGCTGCCCGGTCTGCGGCGACCCGGAGCTGTGCTGGGTACGCCTCCACCCCGGCGGACCCGGTTTCCTGATCCCGCTGCCCTGATGAGCCGGCCCAGACCCGGCGAGGTGCTGCGGATCGGCGCGGCGGCGAGCGTGCAGTTCGCCGGTGACCGGGCGCTGCTGCTGCGGGTGGTGTCGGTCTGTGACCGGCCGACCTACTATGGCTGGATCTGGCTCACCGGCTACGTGCTCGATCGGCATGGCGAGGCCGTCGAGCGCCGCGAGGTCTACGTCCGGATCGCCGGACTGCACCGGGTGCCGCCGGTCGGGCGGGCGGGCGGCGCAGCTCGCCGGTAGCCACACCTGGCCGGGTGGTTGCCTTGGGCCGGTGACACCGCCGTGATCTATTAGGTTCCTTGTCATGACGGGCGATTCAGGCGATGGGGTCACGGTGGACCCGACAGCGCTGGACCTCTCCCAAGACCAGCCATGCGAGGGGGGTTGATGGGTGAGTCCGATGATGCCCCGGAGTTCGTCCCTGGACGCCTGGCGTACGGCCTTCGCTGCTGAGGCCCGGCGGCGGGGGATGCCCCGTGCGGAGATCCGCGCGGCCCTGGCCGAGGTCGACACCTACTGCTCCGGTCCGGGCACGGACCCGACCGAGGCGTTCGGCGAGCCGGCCGAGTACGCGGCGGCACTCGCGCACGGGCTCGACTCGGCGGGACCGGACCCGGGCGGGCGGCGGTCACCCTGGCCGGGCGGCCTCGTCGCCGCCGCCAGTCTGGTCGGGGTGATGGCGCTGCTCGCCGGGGTGGAGGCGGTGACCGGGCACGGTACCGCCGAGGTCACCTTCGGCCAGCTCGTCTCGGCGCTCGCCGGTATGGCCGGGATCGTCCTCGTCGTCGCGCTGCTGTTCCGGCCCGGCCGGGCGTATCGGCGTGCGCCGGACTGGCGGTTCGGTCTGGTCGGCGCGGTCGCGATCGCCCTGACGGCGGTACCGGTGCTGCTCTGGCCCCAGGTGGCTCTCCGGCTGCCCGGCTGGCTTCCGCTCGGCGCCGGCGTGCTGCTGCTGGTGGCGGCCTGGTGGCCGCTCGTCTCCGGCCGGCTCCTCCCCGACCGGGCCGTCGGCCCGTCCCCGGAGGCGCCCGGTTGGCGTACCCGGGCCGTCCGCTGGGGTCTGCCGGTGGGGCTGCTCTGCGCGCTGACCGTCGCCGTCCTGCTCGGCGGTGCCGGCACCTCCTGAGTGCTCACCGGACATGTGTCGTCGACCGGTACTCCGTCCGGTGTACGTGCTGCTCCAGCCGGGCAGCCGCGGGTGTCTGCCACGGGCCGACGCGCCGCCGGCCCCTCCTGCCTAGCGTCGATCCCGTCGACCTCGCCGAGGGGTGGGGCAGGCTTACGGAGGAGGAGGTCACGATGGCGACGACGGTTCCGTGGGTACCGGGCCGGGGCGGGGCGGCGGGCGGCCCCGAGCACACTGCCGTCGGTGCCGGAGGTGAACGTGGAACGCCGACCCGCGACGGAAGTCCGCCGGCGGGTCCGGCCCTCCGGCGCCGGCCGCGCTGGAACAACCTGGGTCTGGTCACCCTGACCCTGCTCGGGGTGCCGGTCGGCACCGCCGTCGCCGGGGCGCCGATCACGTACGAGGGCACCCTGCCGTTGGCCACCTGGCTCGCCCTCTTCCTGCTGCTGCGCCGCCGCTGGCCGGTGCTGGTACTGCTGGCCAGCCTGGCCGCCGTCACCGCGTTCCGGGGCGCCGGGCTGACCGAGACCGGCTGGGTCTGGCCAGCGTCGGTGATCTTCTTCCTGCTGGCGGCCGACGACACGCCCCGGCGGCACGGCCTGCGGTGGGCGGTCGGTGCCGGGCTGTTCCAACTGGCCTTCGCGGTCAACTGGCAGTGGACGGTCGAGGGCCAGGACGTGCAGCGGGCGATCGGCGAGGTCGGTGGGGAGGCACTCGGCCTGGCCCTGACCATCGCGGTCGCGGTCGCGTTCCGGAACTGGCTGCGCTGGCGCGCCGAACTCGCCGCCGGGCTGGCCCACGCCGAGCAGGAGCGGCGGCTGGAGGCGGACCGCCGGGCCGCGGAGGAGCGGTTGCAGATCGCCCGCGAGCTGCACGATGTGGTGGCGCACACGCTGACCGTGGTGGGCGTGCAGCTGCGGGTGGTGGACGAGGCGCTGGACGACTCCACCGACGAGGCGCGGGCCGCGCTGCGTACCGCCCAGGAGGTCCGGGCCAGGGCGGTGGGAGACCTGCGGTCGTTGATCGACGTGCTGCGTGCCCCGGACGACCGGCCGGACGCGGAGAGCGTCCCGGCCCCGCAGGCCGACCTGGACGGCCTGGCCGAACTCACCGCCCGCACCCGGGCCAGCGGCCTGGAGGTGGCGCTCGACGTCACCGGCGACCCCGGCGCTGTCGCCGCGCCGGTCGCGCTGGCCTGCTACCGGGTGATCCAGGAGGCCCTGACCAACACGGTGCAGCACGCGGGCGCGCGGCGGGCGACGGTGCGGTTGGCGATCACTCCTGATGCGGTCCGGGTGGAGGTGGTCGACGACGGCGCCGGCCCCGGGCCGGTGGCGGTGCCGGGGCACGGCATCAACGGAATGCGGGAACGGGTGGCGGCCCTGGGCGGCACCTTCACCGCCGGAGCGGCCGACGGCGGCGGCTACGCGGTTCGGGCCACGATCCCTGTGGCAGGCTTCCGGCCGTGACGATCCGCGTGCTGCTCGCCGACGACCAGGCCCTGGTGCGGGCCGGGTTCCGCAGCCTGCTGCGCCGGGGCCGGGAGATCGAGGTGGTGGGCGAGGCGGCCAGCGGTGACGAGGCGGTCCGGCAGGCCCGTGCGCTGCGCCCGGACGTGGTGCTGATGGACATCCGGATGCCGGGCCTGGACGGGCTCGCCGCCACCGAACGGATCGTGACCGACCCGGCGATGTCCGGCTGCCGGGTCATCATCCTGACCACCTTCGAGACCGACGAGTACGTCTTCGCCGCCCTCCGGGCCGGCGCCAGCGGGTTCCTCACCAAGGAGATCGAGCCGGCCCAGCTCCGCCAGGCGGTCGGGATCGTCGCCGCCGGCGAGGCGCTGCTCTCGCCGAGCGTGACCCGTCGGGTGATCGAGCAGTTCGCGCACCGGCCGGTGGCGGCCACCGACACCGAGGCGCGGCTGGCGGTGCTCACCGAACGGGAACGCGAGGTGCTCCGGCTGGTCGCCACCGGGCTGTCCAACGAGCAGATCGCCGGGCGCCTCTTCATCAGCCCGCTGACCGCCAAGACCCACATCACCCGGGCGATCGCCAAGCTCGGCGTCCGGGACCGGGTGCAGCTGGTGATCGTGGCGTACGAGACCGGCCTGGTCCGCCCCGGCACGCCGGCCGACCCGGCGCCCTGATCCCTACTCCGGCCGGCCCGGCGCCCTGATCCCTACTCCGGCAGCGGCCGCTAAACCCGGACGAGCCCGGATCGGGGCAACGATTAGGCTTGCAGGGTTCTGTCCGGATGCCGCCGGGGGGCCGGCTGCCGCCCGAGAGCTGGAGTCTAGATGAGCACGACCGTCCTGCCCTCGTACGACGACGTCGTCGAGCGCTACGCCCCGGTGATCGGCCTGGAGACCCACGTCGAGCTGGGCACGAAGACCAAGATGTTCTGCGGCTGCCCGACCGACTTCGGCGGCGAGCCGAACACCCGGGTCTGCCCGGTCTGTCTCGGGCTGCCCGGCTCGCTGCCGGTGGCCAACCGGGCCGCGATCGAGGCGACGATCCGGATCGGCCTCGCGCTGAACTGCTCGATCGCGCCGTGGGGCCGGTTCGCCCGGAAGAACTACTTCTACCCGGACATGCCGAAGAACTACCAGATCAGCCAGTACGACGAGCCGCTCTGCGTGGACGGCTGGCTCGACGTGGAAATCGTCGGCGAGGCTGGCCAGCCCGAGCTGTTCCGGATCGGCATCGAGCGGGTGCACCTGGAAGAGGACACCGGCAAGACCCTGCACGTCGGCGGCGCCACCGGGCGGATCCACGGCGCGACCGAGTCGCTGGTCGACTACAACCGGGCCGGCATCCCGCTGGTCGAGATCGTCACCAAGCCGATTCCGGGTACCGGCGCGAAGGCCCCGATCGTGGCCCGGGCGTACGTCACCGAGCTGCGGGACGTGATCCGCTCGCTCGACGTCTCCGACGTCCGGATGGAGGAGGGCTCGCTGCGCTGCGACGTGAACACGTCGCTGTCGCCGGCCGGGTCGGCCCAGTGGGGCACCCGGACCGAGACCAAGAACGTCAACTCGCTGCGCTCGGTCGAGCGGGCGGTCCGCTCGGAGATGCTGCGCCAGGCGGCCGTCCTCGACTCCGGCGGCCGGATCGTGCAGGAGACCCGGCACTTCCACGAGGACACCGGCGACACCACGTCGGGCCGGTCCAAGGAGACCGCCACCGACTACCGCTACTTCCCGGAGCCCGACCTGGTGCCGCTGGCCCCGGACCCGGCCTGGGTCGCCGAGCTGAAGGCGGCGCTGCCGGAGCTGCCCCGGGTGCACCGGCGGCGGTTGCAGCAGGAGTGGGGGCTCAACGACCACGACATGCAGTCGGTGCTGAACGCCGGTGCGGTCGAGCTGATCGAGCAGACGGTGGCCGCCGGCACCACCCCGGCCGGGGCCCGGAAGTGGTGGCTCGGCGAGCTGTCCCGGCGGGCCAACGAGGCCGGTGTCGAGCTGGCCGCCGTGGGCGCCACCCCGGCCCAGGTTGCGGAGCTGCAGAAGCTGGTCGACGCGGGCAAGCTCAACGACAAGCTGGCCCGTACCGTGCTGGAGGGTGTGGTGGCCGGCGAGGGCTCGCCGAGCGAGATCATGGCCGCGCGGGGGCTGGAGGTGGTCTCCGACACCGGGGCGCTGACCGTTGCCGTGGACGAGGCGATCGCCGCCAACCCGGACATCGCGGCCAAGGTGCGCGACGGCAAGGTGGCCGCGGCCGGCGCCCTGGTCGGGGCCGTCATGAAGAGCACCCGGGGAGCGGACGCCAAGACCGTCCGTTCGCTGATCCTGTCCCGGCTCGGCGTCGAGGGTTGAGGTGTTGGGAGGGCCCCGCTTGTCGTTTTCTGATGTAGCGGGGGCCCTTCCTGACGCATCTCGGGCTGGCGGGATCAGCCGGTCGGGGTCGGGTCCGGTGGTGGGGCGCCGGCCGGGGGGACCGGGGTGGGCGTTGCGGGGGTCGGGGTGGCCGGGATCGGTGGCTCCGGCTCCTCGACCACGTGCCGTTCCAGGTTGACCTGGGCCTCGCCGGTGCCGCCGAGCAGGATGTCGTCGTACGCCTGGAGCGCCTGCTGCTGGTCGAAGTAGAGCACGGACATCGCCAGCGGGGTCGGCTCGTCGCCCTCCAGCCCGCGCAGCCCCGCCCCGCCGGTGGAGCCCTGCACCTGGAGTTGGGTCGGCATCGCGCCCGGCACCCGTGGCAGTTCGCGTACCTCCCGGTGGTGGGTGTGCCCGGCGAGCACCAGCGGTACGACGCCGGAGAGCGCGCCGGCCGACGCCGGATCGTGCACCAGGGCGATGTCGACCGGCTTGCCGGAGACCCGGATCGTCGAGGCGAGCTTCTGTCCCGCCCCGGCCACCTGGTCGACGGTCTCCTGCAGGCTGCCGGACCCGGCCGGCGAGGTCTCCTTGTCCGGGGTGAACCGGGGGTCCCCGATGCCCGCGATGGTCAACCCGGCGATGTCGACGATCGAGTTGTCCAGCACGACCGCGTTCGGCTGCCGCTCGACGGCGGCGGCGGTGGCCGGCGAGTCGTGGTTGCCACGGATGAAGACGTACGGGACCTTCAGCAGGCCGATGGAGCCGACGAAGGACGCCTCCGGCTCGCTGCCCCAGTCGGTCATGTCCCCGGTGTCGATCACCACGTCGATCTTGAACTGTTCCACGACGGTCCGGACCACCTGCCAGGCGGTCGGATTCAGGTGCAGGTCGGAGACGTGCAGCACCCGTACGGTGCCCTGCTCCTGCTCGAAGACCGGCAGGGTGGAGACCGTGGTGTAGAGCTGGCTGACGTTGCCGACCATCCGCTGGAGCTGGTCGGCGTACCGGCTGTAGTCGTTGGCGATCCGCCGGGCGTCGCCGACGATCGCCGGGGCGTTGACCAGCAACCCCTCGTACCGGGGCTCCTCGATCGAGTCGGGCCGGAAGGTCAGCGCGGCGATACCCAGGCTGCCGCCGGTGATCACCAGCGCCAGTCCACCGGCCCAGGCCACCCGGCGGGTACGCCGGAAGACCAGCGCCGCCAGGATCATGCTGGCCAGTACGGAGACCGCGATGGTGCGTACGCCGACCCGGATCACCCCGTTGGTCACGTCACCGACCGCGGTCTGGCTGGCCCGGCTGATGCTGGCCGGGTCGTCGATCAGCGCCTCGGTGCGGCCCTGGTCGAGGGAGCCGAGCCGGACCGAGAGGTGCGCCGGACCGGAATGGCTGCTGAGCTGGAGCGCGCCGAGCGGCGGAATGGTGACCGTGGTGCCGCCGTCGAGCGAGGGTGTGATCGCCATTTCCGCCCGGAACGGCCCGATGTCGGTCTGCATCCGCCCACCGAGCAGGGCGCCGAGCACGATCCCGACCACGGTGACGCCGATGATCGACAGTGCGGCTCCGGCCCGACGGCTCGGTTTCGAGGTCAGGACGGCGCGACCGCCCCGTACTGCGGCACGGGCCACGGGGCCGACCCGGCGGACTGCGCCACGGGCCACGGGGCCGACCCGGCGGACTGCGGCACGGGCGGCGGGGCCGACCCGGCGGGCGAAAGCCTCCGGGAGCGGCACACGCCGAGCCGCCGGGGGCGATGTGCCCCCGGCGGCCCGGGTGTCATTCCTCCGCCTGTCCATGCTCCATCATCACCTGCCCAAAGCGACATCTTCATAACCCGCCGCAGCTCCGGGGCCATTTCCACCCCGGGTATGAGCCGGCCTGCCGGCCCGGCTCCCACTCGCGCCGGGCAGTCAGCTCTTTCCGGCCGCACCGCCGGAGAAGACCAGCCGGATGATCCGGTCGTCGTCCGGGGCGGGGTCCCGCTTGCCGTCATGGTTGGAGGTCGAGATCCACAATGAGCCGTCCGGCGCGGCTACCGCGGCCCGGAGCCGACCGTACTCGCCGACCAGCAGCGGGCGGGGCTGGCCCAGCACCGTGCCGTTCGCGGTGAGTTCCACCAGCCAGAGCCGCTCGCCCCGGAGGCAGGCCGCGACGAAGACCCGGTCGATCATCGCCGCGCCGGAGCAGGACGCCTCGGCGGTGGTCCAGGTGACCAGCGGATCGACGTACTTCTCGGCGTCCGTCCCGCCGCCGCGCCCCTCGACCTCGGGCCAGCCGTAGTTCTTGCCCGGCGTGATCAGGTTGATCTCGTCCCACTGGTTCTGGCCGAACTCGGTGGCGTACAGCCGCTTGTTGGCGTCCCAGGCGATGCCCTGCACGTTGCGGTGCCCGTAGGACCAGACCAGGGAGTTCGGGAACGGATTGCCCGGCGCCGGCTTGCCGGCCGGTGTCATCCGGAGGATCTTGCCGCCGAGGCTCTTGAGGTCCTGGGAGAGCCCGCGCTCCGAGGCGTCCCCGGTGGTGGCGTAGAGGAAGCCGTCGGGGCCGAAGCCGAGCCGTCCGCCGTTGTGGATGCCCGAGAGCGGGATGCCGGTGACGATCGGTGTCGGCCGGGCGCCCAGGGTGAGCTTGGCGATCCGGTTGTCCTCGGACGTCGAGTAGTAGATGAAGACCGTCTTGTCCCGCTGGTAGTCGGGGGAGACGGCGATGCCGAGCAGCCCGCCCTCGCCGGCCGCGTCGACCTCGGCGACGGTCTGCACGGTGCTCACCTTGAGCCCCTTCGTGTCCGACTCCGGGCCGACCTTGAGGATCTTGGCGGTGTCCCGCTCGGTCACCAGCGCGCCGCCGTCGGGCAGGAACGCGATCCCCCACGGGACCCGCAGCCCGGTCGCCAGGACGGTGGCCGCCGCCTGCTGCCCGGCCCCGCCCTGTGTCGGCGAGACCGACGGGGTGGGAAACCTTGGCGGTTCGCCGGCCGGATCCGGTTCCGGCTCGCCGAAGGCACAGCCGCCGGTGGCGAAGACGGCCGCCGCGCAGAGCGCGACCGCCGCGCGTCGACGGCTGGGTCTGGGGTACGGACGAGCGCTCACCCGGACCAGCGTAGTCCGAACCCGCGCCGCACTGTCGGGCCGCTCGATCATTCCATCGATCTTCCGCCGGTATTCCATCGATCGTCCGCCGGGCATGCCCGGTCGGGGCGGCGGAAGAACCCGCCGGGCGAGGGGCGAACGTCCGGTTCCGCCCGCCGGGGGCTATCGTCGGCGTCCGTGAAGGTGTGGATCCCCCATCCCGAGGGCCTGGACCTGCTCGGCGAGATCCCCGACGGGGTCACCGTGGAGGTCGCGCCGGCGCCGGACGAACTCCCCTCGGACCCGGTCGGAGTCCGGTTCTGGGTGCCGCCGTTCCTCGCCCAGGCCGCCGCGGTGCCGCTCGCGGCCAAGCTGCCCGACCTGCGGGTGGTGCAGTTGCTCTCGGCGGGGGCGGACATCTGGGCCGGCCGGCTGGCCGGGGTCACCCTCTGCGACGCGCGCGGTGTGCATGATTCGTCCACTGCGGAGTGGGTCGTCGCGGCGATCCTGTCGTACCTGCGCTCGTTCCCGTTCTTCGCACGCGCCCAGGCCCGGCACGAGTGGTCGAACGACCAGGTCACCCCCACCGACGAGCTGGCCGGCAAGCGGATACTCGTCGTCGGCGCGGGTTCGATCGGGGCGGCGACCCGGGCCCGGCTGGCGCCGTTCGAGGTCGACCTGACCATGGTCGCCCGGACCGCCCGCCCCGCCGAGCGGGTGTACGGCGTCGACGACCTGCCGGCGCTGCTGCCCGAGGCGGACATGGTGGTGCTGCTGGTGCCGCTGACCGAGGCCACCCGGGGCATGGTCGATGCCGGCTTCCTCGCCGCCATGCCGGACGGTGCGCTGCTGGTCAACGCCGCGCGTGGACCGGTGGTCCAGACCGACGCCCTGGTCGCCGAGCTGACGAGCGGCCGGCTCGCGGCGGCACTGGACGTCACCGAGCCCGAGCCGTTGCCGGCCGGACACCCGCTCTGGGACCTGCCCAACGTGCTGCTCACCCCGCACGTCGGCGGATCGGTTCGCGGGCTGCTGCCGCGCGCCTACCGGCTGGCCGGCGCGCAGCTGCGCCGGTTCGTGGCCGGAACTCCGCTGATCAACGTGGTGGTCGACGGGTACTGACCCGGGGCGCTCGACGGGTGCTGGCCCGGGTGTTCAGTCACCGGCCGGGTCGGGTCGCTCCGGGGTGGGGCGGGACTCGGGGGTGGGGCGGGACCTGCCGAGCGGCTGACCGCTGGCGGCGACCAGGCCGGGCAGGTCGGCGGCCCGGACCGCCGGCAGTGCCGCCGTACGGCCGTCCCGGAGTCGTGCCACCGCCTGGCCACGCGGGTCGGACGCCAGCTCCACGATCTCCGACCAGGCGATCCGGCGCTCGCCCAGTAGGGCCCGGATCCGTACCCCGGCCCGGTCGGCGTCGGTGCCGGCCCGCCAGGCCCACACGCCGACCGCCAGCGGAATCAGCAGCAGCGGCAGGAGATACCAGCGGGCGGTGGCCAACGGAAGGGTGCCGAGGAACGCGATGAGGGCGGCCACCCAGATCGCCTGGCTGTGCCGGAAGCGGAGCGTGCCGGTCTTTCCCACCTGGTGATTTTCGCACTCCGACCCGGCCGGCCGGCCGTGGGCCTCGGCCGGCCGGACCTGGTGGGTGCGGTCGGATCGCCCGAACCGCTCCCCGAACCGTTCCCGGGCCGGCCGGGGTGGAGCGGACTTGACCGCCTGGGGGAAGATTCGTCGAGTACACAGGAGTGAATTTCGAGCAAGCGGAGTGAACCTTTTCAACCCGGCGGCGCGGTACATGCGCCCCGGCATCCGCCTACGGCCACGAGCGCGCACCGGCGGGGGCTTGGAAAGGTTCAACGTAACCACGCCCCCTGTCGATCGTTGGGGGTTGATAGGACTGGTTTCGGCCCTTCGGCCGGACCGGACCTGACCTGCACCACGTCCGTGCCCCCTCTGCGAAGGCTTCCCGCCATGTTCGTGGCGCACATCGCGGACGGCCGAGCCCGCCGGCTGGTCGTCCGGACCACCGAAACCGGTGTCCCGCTACTCACCGCAGGCGTCCTGCTCGCCGCCCACGCCGGCACGCTGCCGCCGTACGCCACGATCGCGGCTGCCGTCGGCGCGGCCGCCGCCGTGGCCGCCGCCCGGCTGGTCCGGCTGGCCATCCGACTGCACCGGAACGGGACCGGCTTCGGCCCGTGTCGGGGCGCCGGCTTCCTCGGCCTCGGCCTGGTCGCCAGCGCGCTCTCCGCGCTCGTCCTCTTCCTGGCGCCGGCCGGGGCCGACTCGATGGTGGCGCTCGGTGGCCTGGCGCTGGCGTTCGTCCTCTACCTGTTCGGCATGGTGATGCTGCCCGGCGCCGCCAGCACGGTGCCGGTACGGCTGCGCCGTGCCTTCGACGGGCTGAGTCTCGGCATCAGTCTCGCCTTCTCGGCCTGGGTGATCCCGCCGGACGACCTGCCGCCGCTCGCCATGGTCGCCGCGTTCTTCGCGGTCGTCGGCCTGCCGGTGGTCACCATCACCACCCTGCGGGCGTACGAGTTCCGCCGCTCCGCCGCGCTCTGCGGCACCGGCGCCGGACTGGCGATCTTCGGGCACTCGCTGATCGCGGTGCTGATCGCCTACGGCGCACCGGCGCGGGCGTTGCCGCTGGTCGCCATCTCGCTGGTCGCCGGCCCGGCGTTGATCGCCGCCGGTGCCCGTCGGGCCCATCCGCTGGCCCAGCCGCCGACCGTGCCGACCGAGCCGCAGACCACCCTCACCGCCTACCCGCTGCTGACCATTCCGGCGATCCTGGCGACGCTCTCCGCGCTCTGGCACCTGGCCACCGCCGGGCACTTCGACACCACCTCGATCCTGCTGGGTCTGGCCGTGATCCCGACCCTGGTGGTCCGCGAGGTGTTGGTGATGCTGGACATCCGCCGGTACGCCAGGCGGCTGGTGGAGCAGGAGGCGCACTTCCGGTCGCTGGTCTCCGGCGCCAACGATTTGACCATGATAGTCGGTGAGGATTTGCTCATCCGCTGGCAGTCGCCGACCGCGGCCCGGCTCTTCGGGCTCTCCGACGCGGATGTGCGGGGTCGGGCGTTCCCCAACCTGATGCATCCGGACGACGCCGCCGACGTCACCCGGGTGCTCACCGACGTGCTCGCCGGGCGGGACGTGCCGACCGGGCGCCCGCAACTGGTCACCGCCCGGCTGCTAGACGGACACGGTGCCTGGCGGGACACCGAGTCCACCATCAGCGACCAGCGGGCCGTGCCCGAGGTGGCCGCGCTGGTGGTGCACGTCCGGGACGTCAGCGAACGGCGGCGACTGGAGCGCAGGCTCAACGAGCTGGCCTTCACCGACGAGCTGACCGGGCTGGCCAACCGCCGCGAACTGATGCGAACGATCGTCACCCAGCGGGCGATGCCGGGGCACACCGGCGCGCTGCTGGTGATCGACCTGCACGGCACGTCCGGGATCAACGACGTGCACGGGCGGCAGATGGGCGACGCCGTACTCGCCGAGGCGGGCAGGCGGCTCAGGACCGGGGTCGGGGCCGCCGACCTGGTGGCCCGGCTGGGCGGGGACGAGTTCGCGGTGGTGACCGTGGACCGGTCGGTGCTGGCGTACGCGATGGCGACCCGGCTGCTGACCGGGCTTACCGAGCCGTACCAGATGCCCGGCGCGGTACTGCAGCTCGGCGCCAGCATCGGGCTGGCCGACCTCTCCGGTGGAGACGGTGTCGACGACGTACTCCGTCGGGCCGATCTGGCCCGGCTGCGGGCCCGGCAGCTCGGCCGCAACCGCGTCGAGTGGTACGACGACGAGTTGGAGGAGCAGTTCACCCGGCGGCTCGACCTGGAGCGCGAGCTGCCGGGTGCGCTGCGGCGGGGCGAGTTGGACCTGGTCTACCAGCCGGTGATTGACCTCGACGACCGGCAGCCGGTGGGGACCGAGGCGCTGCTGCGCTGGCGGAACCCGGTGCTCGGTACGGTGCTGCCGGCCGAACTGCTGCCGGTGGCCGAGGACCTGATGCTGGTCGAGGAGTTGGGCCGCTGGGTGCTGGACAACGCCTGCCGGCAGTTGGCCGCCTGGTCGGACCGGCCCCGGCGGCTCTGGATGTCGGTCAACATCTCGGCCGGTGAACTGGTCGCACCCGACTTCGTCCACTGGGTGGGCACCTCGCTGGCCGAGCACCGGATCGAGCCGGACCGGCTGGTGCTGGAGCTGGCGGAGCCGCGGGGCGGGGTCGACGTGCCGGCGGTGGTGACCCAGCTCGCCGGATTGCGGGCGCTGGGCGTACGGACCGCGTTGGACGACTTCGGCAGCGGGCAGGCGTCACTGGCCCAACTCCGCCGGCTGCCGGTCGATTTCCTCAAGGTCGATCGGACGCTGGTGACCGAGGGCGGCAACCGGGAGGGCGAGAGCAAGCCCTTCATCGACGTACTGGTCAGCCTCGGTCGACGCTTCGGCTTGGAGATCATCGCCGAGGGCCTGGAGTCGCCGGGGCAGGTGGAGCAGGCCCGCAAGGCGGGCTGCAGGCTCGGCCAGGGGTATGCCCTGTCCCGACCCGCTCCGGCCGAGCGGGTCGAAGCGTACCTGGAGGAGTTTCCCAGCCCGTCCCGCTGACGGCCGGTCAGCCGGCCGCGTAGCCCGGCATAGGATACGTCGCCAGCAGCTCCCGCACCTCACCGGCGATCCGGTCGAGGGTCGCCTCGTCGTCCTTGAGCGAGGCCGTGACCGCTTCGTCCATCCAGGCCGCGACCTGCGGCATCTGCTCCTCGGTCAGGCCCCGGGTGGTCAGCGCCGGGGTGCCGAGCCGGATGCCGGAGGGGTCGAACGGCTTGCGCGGGTCGTACGGCACCGTGTTGTAGTTGAGTTCGATGCCGGCCCGGTCCAGCGCCTGCGCGGCCGGCTTGCCGGCGATGCCCTTGCTGCTCAGGTCGGCCAGGATCAGGTGGTTGTCGGTGCCGCCGGAGGAGAGCGTGAAGCCCCGTTCGGTCAGCGCCGCGGCGAGCGCCTTGGCGTTGGCGACGACCCGGTGGGCGTACCGGCGGAACTCCTCGGTGCCGGCCTCCCGGAGCGCGACCGCGATGCCGGCGGTGGTGTGGTTGTGCGGACCGCCCTGCAGACCGGGGAAGACCGCCTTGTCGATCGCGGTGGCGTGCGCGGCGGTCGTCATGATCATGGCGCCGCGCGGGCCGCGCAGGGTCTTGTGCGTGGTGGTGGTGATCACGTCGGCGTGCCCGACCGGCGACGGGTGCGCCCCACCGGCGACCAGGCCGGCGATGTGCGCGATGTCGGCCACCAGCACGGCGCCGACCTCGCGGGCGATCTCGGCGAAGCCGGCGAAGTCGATGGTGCGCGGCACGGCGGTGCCGCCGCAGAAGATCAGCTTGGGGCGTTCCCGGCGGGCCAGGTCACGTACCTCGTCGAGATCGATCCGGCCCGTTTCCGCCGAGACGCCGTAGCGGACCGGGTTGAACCACTTTCCGGTGGCCGAGACCGACCAGCCGTGCGTGAGGTGGCCGCCCATCGGCAGCGCCATCCCGAGCACGGTGTCGCCGGGGGAGAGGAACGCCAGGTAGACGGCGAGGTTCGCCGGGGAGCCGGAGTACGGCTGGACGTTGGCGTGGTCGACCCCGAAGAGTTCCCGGGCCCGGGTCACCGCGAGCGTCTCGATCGGGTCGATGAACTGCTGGCCCTCGTAGTAGCGGCGGCCGGGATAGCCCTCGGAGTATTTGTTGGTCAGCACCGTGCTGCTGGCCTCGAGGACGGCGGTCGAGACGTAGTTCTCGGAGGCGATCATCCGCAGCTTGTCGTGCTGCCGGGTGGCCTCGGACTCGATCAGCGTCGCCAGCTCCGGGTCGCTGGCGGTCAGGCTGGGAATCGGTGGTACGTGCACGATCTCGTCCTCCTGGCTGGGCTCCGCCTCGCCGCCGATGGTATCGGCTGCCGGTCGGACGGCCGCAGCCGACGCCCCGCGCCGGGCGGCGCCGTGCTGCCGGCGGTCGCGGTCAGGGTTGCCGGGGCGGTGCCGTGCTGCCGCGCGGGATCAGGTGGGCGGTCTCGTCCTGGAAGTCGCCGAGCGGCTGGCCGGCGATGGCGGCGAGGAGCCGACCGGCGGCGTGTGCGCCGTACGCCGGGATGTCCCGGTGCAGCGCGGTCAGCGACGGGTGGACGAGCTGGCAGAGCGGGGAGTCGTCCCAGGCGACGATGGAGACGTCGGTCGGGACGGCCAGCCCCATCTCCTGGGCCACCGAGAGCCCGGCGATCGCCATCACGTCGTTGTCGTACACGATCGCGGTCGGTCGGTCGGCGGAGCTGAGCAGGCGCCGGGTAGCCCGGGCGCCCTCCTCGCCGCTGTAGTCGGAGGAGACGGTGACGGTCCGGTCGAGGCCGAGCCGACGGCAGACGGTGCCGAACGCCTCGGTGCGGATCTCGGTGTGCAGCAGCCCGGGCAGTCCGCCGACCCGGGCGATCTGGCGGTGGCCGAGCGCGACCAGGTATTCGAGCACCTCGGTCAGGGCCACCGCCTCGTCCGACCAGACGTGGTCGAGCCCGCCGCTGTGCCCCGGCCCGCCGATCACCACCGCCGGCAGGCGCAGCTCCTCCAGTACCGGCACCCGGCGGTCGTCCACCCGCAGGTCGCAGACGAGCACGCCGTCCACCCGCCGCTCGCCCCACCAGCGCCGGTAGACCGCGATTTCTGCCTCCGGGCTCGCCACCACCTGAAGGGTCAGCGCGTACGACCGGGCGGAGAGTTCCGCCTCGACGCCGCTGATCAGCTCCATGAAGAACGGTTCGATGCCGAGGATCCGGGCGGGTCGGCACAGCGCCAGCCCGACCGCGTTGGCGGTGGCTCCGGAGAGCGCCCGGGCGGCGCTGTTCGGGTTGAAGCCGATCTCCCGGGCGATGGCGAGAATGCGTTGCCGGGTGGCGTCCGAGACACCGGGTTGGCCGTTCAGCGCGTAGGAGACGGCGCCCTTGGAGACCCCGGCCCGGCGGGCCACATCCGCGATTGTCGGCCGCTTCACCCGGCGCTCCTTCGTCTGCGACGACCCGACCCGGGGTCGGCAGTTTCGTCTGCACGACCCGAACCCGGGTCGGCAGTTTCATCCGCGCCGACCCTAACCCGGGTCGGCAGTTTCGTCCGCGCCGACCCTAACCCGGGTCGGCGCGGAACTTTCCCGGTTAAGCATAGCGATGCGGTTATCGTGCCGACAGGGCCAGCCGGCCGGTTCGGGCCACGGAGAGCCTCCGGAAGTTTCGAGATAGAGGAAGGCTGGTTCGGGCGTGATCTGGACCACTCGGCCATCGACTACAGGCCGTCCGTGGTCGGATCGCGGACCGTTGACAGGGTGGAGGGGCGCCCGTACGGTGACTTTACTTATCCGGTTCAGTCGACATTCGTCGATGTCTTGAGCGTACTTCCCGAGGTGCCCGTGACGTCCTGGCAGAGCCTGCACGACGGTTGGTCGCTGACCGCGACCGGCAACCCGGAGCTGCCGGAGCCGGTCGCCTCCACCCCGGTTCCGGCCACCGTGCCCGGCTGCGTGCACACCGACCTGCTCGCCGCCGGACTGATCCCGGATCCCTATCTGGACGAGCACGAGCGCACGCTGGGCTGGATCGGCCGCACCGACTGGTGCTACCAGACCACCTTCCGGTGGGACGGCGGCGAGGACGACGACCGGGTGGACCTGGTCTGCGCCGGCCTCGACACGGTAGCGACGGTGACCCTGAACGACGTGGAACTGGGCCGCACCGCCAACATGCACCGGAGCTACTCCTTCGACGTCCGGTCGGCGCTGCGGGTCGGCGACAACGTGCTGCGGGTGCGGTTCGACTCGGCGTACCGGTATGCCGAGGCGGAGCGACGACGGCTCGGCGCCCGACCGAACGCGTACCCGACGCCGTTCAACTTCATCCGCAAGATGGCCTGCAACTTCGGCTGGGACTGGGGGCCGGAGCTGGTCACCGCCGGGATCTGGCAGGAGATCGGGCTGCGCACCTGGCGGACCGCGCGGTTGGCCGAGGTACGCCCCCGGGTCACCGTCGCCGGCACCGACGGCCGGGTCGAGCTACGCGTCGAGGTCGACCGCGCCGACGCCGCCGAGGCCGCCAACCTCGCTGCCGCCAACGCCGCCAACGCCGCCAACGCCGCCGAGACCGTCGTCGCCGTCGACGGCGGCGAGGCCAACGCACCGCTCACCGTCCGGGCCACCGTGGCCGGCGAGGTCGTCGAGGCGGTGCTCGAGCCCGGGCAGCGCGGCGTCGACCTGACCGTCACCGTCGCCGACCCTGAGCTGTGGTGGCCCCGGGGGTACGGCGACCAGCCGCGTTACCCGCTCGCCGTCACCCTGCACACGGGCGACCGCGAACTGGACGGCTGGCAGCGGAGGATCGGCTTCCGCTCGGTACGCCTCGACACCGCCGCCGACGAGCACGGCTCGGCGTTCACCGTCGTCGTCAACGACCTGCCGGTCTTCGCCCGGGGCGTCAACTGGATCCCGGACGACTGCTTCCCGCACCGGGTGACCCGGCAGCGCTACGCGCGACGGCTCCGGCAGGCGTGCGACGGAGGCGTCAACTTCCTGCGGGTCTGGGGCGGCGGCCGGTACGAGTCCGAGGACTTCTACGACCTCGCCGACGAACTGGGCCTGCTGGTCGGTCAGGACTTCCTCTTCGCCTGCGCCGCCTACCCGGAGGAGGAGCCGTTCCGCACCGAGGTCCGGGCCGAGGCGGCCGAGCAGGTCGTCCGGCTGGCCAGCCATCCGAGCCTGGTGCTCTGGTTCGGCAACAACGAGAACATCTGGGGCTGGCACGACTGGGGCTGGCAGGCGGAGCTGGCCGACCGGAGCTGGGGCGCCGGCTACTACTTCGCGCTGCTCCCCAACCTGCTCGCCGAGCTGGACCCGACCCGGCCGTACTGGCCGGGCAGTCCGTGGTCGGGGCGGCCGGAGATCCACCCGAACGACCCGGCGCACGGCAGCATGCACATCTGGACGGTCTGGAACCAGCTCGACTACGCGCACTACCGGGACTACCTGCCCCGGTTCGTCGCCGAGTTCGGCTGGCAGGGCCCGGCCAGCTTCGCCACCCTGCGCCGGGCGATCTCCGATCCGCGCGGGCTGGCCGAGGACTCGCTCGCGATGGCGCACCGGCAGAAGGCCGGGGACGGCCGGCGCAAGCTGGCCCGAGGGCTGGTCGCCCACCTGCCGGCGCCGCGCGACTTCGACGACTGGCACTACCTGACCCAGCTCAACCAGGCCCGGGCGATCAGCGTCGGGGTGGAGCACCTGCGGTCGTACCGGCCGGTCTGCATGGGCAGCGTGGTGTGGCAGCTCAACGACTGCTGGCCGGTCACCTCCTGGGCCGCCGTCGACGGCGACGGCCGCCGCAAACCCCTCTGGTACGCGCTGCGCCGCGCCTACGCCGACCGGCTGCTCACCGTCCAGCCGAGACAGGGCGGGCTGGCCCTGGTCGCGGTCAACGACGGCGGTGCCCCGTGGACCGGTCGGGTGGACGTGACCCGGCTGACCCTGGCCGGCGAGCCGCGAGCCAAGACGTCGGTCGAGCTGGCGGTGCCGCCGTACTCGGAACACACCTGGCCGCTGCCGGCGGACCTCGCCACCCCGGACGACCCACGCGCCGAGCTGCTGGTCGCCGATCCCGACGGCGGGGACGACGAGCGGGCCTTCTGGTTCTTCGCCGAGGACCGTGAGCTGGCCTACCCACCGGCCGGTTACGACGCGACGGTCGAGCCGTCGCCGGACGGCGTGCGGGTCCGGGTGACCGCCCGGACGATCCTGCGCGACCTGGTGCTCGCCCCGGACCGGCTCGACCCGTCCGCAGAGGTCGACGAGGCGCTGGTCACGCTCCTGCCGGGGGAGTCGACCACCTTCACCGTCCGGTCCACGGCAGCACTGGACCCGGCGGCGCTCACCACCCCTCCGGTGCTCCGCTGCGTCAACGACATGCTTCGGGTGTAAGGGCCCCTTCTTATCGCTTTCTGGTGTAGAAGGGGCCCTTCCTGACACCCCGTCCGCGCACGGGTGGGTAAGTCGGCCGGCCGGGGCTGGGTGGATCACCCGTGATTCCATAGGGGATATGGACAGTGGCGTAGCGGCGACGGCGTACCTGGTGAACGAATCGCGGGCCCGGCTCCCGGACCTGGCCGGGGATCCGACGGCCATGCACTGGATTCCCGAGCCGGAGCGCCCGACCGTACGCGGGCTGTGGGACGAGTACGCCGAGGCGGTGTACCCGTACGACGACCTCGTCGTCTCGCTGCGCGGCCGGTTGATCCGGGACACCCTGGCCCGGCGGCTGGAGCGGGACCCGGCCACGGTGCTGGTGGTGTGCGGGGCCGGCTTCTCGGCGTACCCGTGGCTGCTGCCGGTCAGCGCCGCGCTGGAGGTGGACCTGCCGGAGATGGTGGCGGCGAAGCGCCGACGGGCCGGTGAACTGACCGCCGCGGGGCTGCTCGACGAGCGCGACGTGACCCACCTCGGGGTGGATCTCGACGATCCCGACGCCCGCCGGGACCTCCTGACCTACGCCCGGGACTGGGCGGCCGGGCGGCCGGTCGCGTACGTCGCCGAGGGTCTGGTCTTCTACCTCTCGGAGCGGTCCGCCCGGGAGGTCATCGGGTTGGGGCGGGCCCTGGGTGCCGGACTCGACCTGGTCAGCTACTGGCCGGCCGACACAGCGGACAATGCGGTGCTGGCGGCGCAACGCGCCTGGTTCCGGACCCGGAACGTCCCGGACGACGCCAGCTATCTGACCATGGGCGAGATCTCCGGGATCCTCGGCCGGCCGGTGACCAACCACAGCCCGGAGGACGTGCAGCGTCGGTATCTCGGCGAGGTGCGGGTGCCGGAGGCGAAGCTGGTGCCCGAGCATGTGGCGGTGGCCGGGGCGTGACCGACGTGCTGCACGTGCAGACCCGGGCGTACCCGCTGCACTACGCCTCGCTGAACCTGTCGCTGACCTCGTTCGTGGTGCCGGAGCGGGGCGAGGTGCGCCTCGTACCCGGCACCCTCGGTTCGCTCGCCTACAACCCCGACCGGACCGTCGAGGTCGACCTGACCGACCTGATCCGGCCGGCGGTGACGCTGCCCGGGATCACGATCGTCCGCTGTCACGCCCGGGCACTCGCCGCCGGCGCCGTCCTGGTGAGCTACCTGCTGCGGCATGCGCGGGACCTGAGTGACCTCGACGCGCAGGGCTTGGCCGACCTGGACGCCGAGGTGAACGGGGCGCTGCGCAAGGCGGACGCGCCGATCCTGGCGGAGGTGCTGGCCGCCGCCGTCGAGGCCGGGCTCTTCGAGCGGCTGGTGCTACCGCCGGATCTCAACGAGACGCGGGACTGGACGTCGATCGACCCCCGCTCGGTCCGGTACAACTGTCACTTCGTCCTGCCCCGTCCAGGGTGGAGCCCCGACTCGCGGGTGCCGGATCTGGTCATGGGGCCCCGGTGCCGGATCCTGCTTCCGTACACCTATGCCTGGGACGCCGACGCGTCCGGGGACGATCTCGGCGCCCTGCTGACCATGTTGGAGCCGGCCGACATCGCGGTCGCCCAGCAGTCCATCCTGGTCGACGCGATCGTCGGCGGCCGGCGCATCCTGGGCGGGTTGGCCCGGGCCACCACCCCGCTCGGGCTGGAGGGCGTGACGTTCCGGCGTTTCCTGGACGCGGTCTGGACCGACTACTACCAGCTCGACGCGTACCGGGTCGAGTCCGGTCAGGGGCATCGGGCCACCTATCTCGCCGCTCGGGACATCATCGGGCTGGACGGGACCCACGAGCGGGCGGAGCGGCTGCTCAACCACGTCGGGGCCTCGCTGCTGTCGGAGTCGTCGGTGCGGTCCGCGCAGCTGGACGGCCGGCTCAACCGGGTTGCGGCGGCGCTCGCCGTCGTCGCGTCCGCGTCGTTCCTGGTCGACCTCGCGGGCTTCCTCATCCCGGAGGCGGGCCTCGGGATGCGGGTCGCGACGGCCACCGGGGTGATCCTGCTCGGTGCCGGCGTGCTGGGCGCGACGATCCTCTCGGTACGGCAGCGCCGTGGTGGGTCACCGCTGGCCGTACGGCAGGGTCGTGGGCGGCGGCACTGAGGCAGCCCGGCACCCGCGTCGTGGACCACCTCCGCGTCAGGTGAAAGGAGGGGCCCTTCCTATCGCCTTCTGGATAGGAAGGGCCCCTGCTAACCGCCCAACCTCCTCAGCGGTTGTTGGCGCAGTAGCCCACGCTGAAGGTGCTGGCGCCCGGCTTGAGGGTCCGATTCCAGGCATCGCCACGGATCCGGTAGGTGCCGTCGTCCTGGAGCTGCCGTGCGAAGTTCCAGGCCGTGTAGATCTGGCCGCCGAGCTCGACGTAGCCGTACCAGTCGACGGGCTTGTCGGTCCTGTTCGTGGCGACGACGGTCGCGCAGTAGCCGCCGCCCTCGTCCGAGTCCCACTGGGTGAAGTTCTCGACCACGAGATCGACGTTGCCGTCGGCCGGGCCGACCAACCGACCCACTCCCCAACGCGAGGTGGTCTGGTAGCCGGTGCCCAACTGGTCGGCCCAGTTCCGGATCGCGGTACGGCTGCCGCCGGTGGCGTCGTTGACCTGGAAGTCCAACCCGTGGAACGTGCCGAGGCCGCCGTACTCCAGCAGGCTGATCGCCGCCTCGACGGTGTACCCGGTGTCGGTGCGGACCGCCGCGCTGGTTAGCCGGCCCCGCTGGAACGCCTCGTCACCGGTGCCGAACGAGACGCCGTTCTCCGCGTTGATCCGGATCTGGGTGTCGTCGTAGCGGTAGGGGCCGTTCTTGACGTTGCCCCCGTCGACGTAGATCTCCACCGAGTCCCGGGTCCAGGGGTCCGAGCCGGAGACGTCCACGACCGGGTCGGCGACCTCGGCGAGCACGTAGAGCGTCTGGTCCCGCCACAGGGTACGGACCGTGGCGATCGCGCCGTCCGCGCCCGAGACCGCCTTCGCGGTCGTGACCGCGCGGGCGTCGGCCCAGGCGGTGTCCACCGCGCCGTCGACCACCGGCGCCGTACGGGCCTGGGTGACCTCCAGGTACGACAGCTCCTCGACCAGGGCCAGGGTGCCCATCGCGCCCGGGGCGTTCCAGGCGGCCGTACGACCGTCGTTGCCGACCCGGACGTCCAGGGTGGCCGTGTCGCCCTCGGCCGCGTCGGTCAGCGGCAGGTGGGCGACGATGTCGTAGCCACCGCTGCGCTCCTTCGCCACGGCGGGCACGTTCCCGGTGCCGTTCCGGGCCACCGTGTAGGTCTGGTCACCGAGCACGAAGCTGACCTGGTCGCCGGCCGAGGCGGCGGGGTCGGAGACGGTGACGAATGCCGTCAGATGGTCCGGAGCCCAGCGCAGCTGGAACTTCGCCAGGTCCTCCACCGGGTGCAGCGGAAGCTTGCGCCAGGTCAGGTCGGAGGTGGCGGTGCCGGAGAGGGCGACGTCGCCGGCGAAGACGTTCGCGGTACGCAGCCGGGCCGGAAGCTCGCCGTCCACCGCGCCGTGGTACGCGGGCTTGGCCCGGAGGTTGTCGTCGAAGACGAGCGGGGCACCGTTGCCGACCCGCCAGGACCGGCCGTCGGTGAGGCCCCACACGGTGACCACGAACAGGTCGTCCGCGTACGCCCGGAAGATCCGGAACGCGTCCCGGAAGTAGTAGCCCTGCTCGATCAGGTTCGCACTCGTCACCGGGGTCCCCGTGGTGACGTCGAACTCGGTGACGGCCTGGATGACCGGCAGGTCCCCGAACGCGGCCAGCGCTGCCCCGAGGCTGGCGGTCGGGGTGGCCAGGGAGACGTGGAACTGGTGGCCCACCCCGTCGACCGGTACCCCGCGCGCGATCAGCCGCTGCACCAGCGCCCTGTACCGGCCCTGCTTGCCGCTCTGCTCGGTGTTGTAGTCGTTGATGAACAGGGTGACCGGGTCGGTGCCGGCGACCGCGTGGACGTCGTTGAACGCCTCGTCCGCGTACTCGAACGCGAGGTCGATGAACTCCTCGCCCAGGATCCGGTACCACTCGCTGCGGCGCAGGCCGTCGCTGAACTCGCCGCTGTCGGCGACGACCTCGTTGACCACGTCGAAGGCCCGCAGCGGGTTGGTGGCGGAGCCGAACGGACCGTACCGGTCACTCAGCGACTCGGCGACGGCGAAGACGTGTGTACGCAGCCGGTCGCGGAGGACCTGCTGGTGGGCGGCTGACGTGCTGAGCGGGTCGCCGGCCTCGTCCTGGAAGAACCAGGCCGGGGTCTGGCTGTGCCAGACGAGTACGTGACCGTAGAGGCCCAGGTTGTTGGCCCGGGCGAAGTCCATCAGGGCGATCGCCTGGTCGTGCGGGCGGAAGCTGCGCTCCTCGTCGTACCACGCCTCCGGTTTCATGTGGTTCTCCGGCGTGATGTTGTTGAAGTGCCGGGTCAGCAGTTGGGCGGCGGCGCCCACCGTCTCGCGGCTGTCGATTGCGACGCCGATCGGGAAGTCGGTCGTCTCGTGGATCGGCGTGAGATCCTCGATGACCGGCGGCTCCGGCACGCGTACCACGACGTCGTCGACGAGGAAGTCGCTGGTGTTTCCGGTCTCGCCGTCCTGCCACCGGGACTCGAAGTAGAGCAGCGCGCTGTCGGCCGCCGGCATCGTGAAGCTCGCGGTCACCTCGGTCCAGCCGGTGTTCGTGATCCCGTCGAACTGGGCGAGCGTGCTGAACGACTGGCTGTCGCCGCTCGTACTGGCCAGGCTGAGCCAGATCTGGTCGGTCGGCTGTCCCTCGGCGAACCGCAGCCACGCGCTGAACTCGTAGGTCACGCCGGTCTCGAATACCGTGCTCACGTCGCGGCCGATGCCGGCGCCCTGGTTCACCCGATTGCTGACCAGGGCCGCGGCCTCGCCGCCGTGCGCGACGTCGGTCAGCGCGACCGTAGGGGCGCCCGGTCCGCCGTCCCGCGGCCCCCAACCGTCGAGCCCGTCCTCGAAGTCGGTGTCGATCACGACCGTGCCGGGTTCCGGCCCGCCGCCGCCATCCGGGGTGGTGATGCTGATGTCGTCCAGCAGGTACGGGGTGGTCCCCTCGGCCTCGACGTAGAGGGTGGCCGCGGCCAGGTCCGCCGGCATGGTGTAGCTGCCGCCGATCCGTACCCAGTTCTCCGCGGTGGTGGAGACGTTGTCGCCGACCCAGGTGTAGGTGTTGTCACCGCCGCCGGCCGGGGTGGCCTCCACGGTGAAGTGGACGCCCGCCGGCCCGGTGGTACCGGCCGGAAGTTTCGCCCATGCGCTGATAATGTACGTGCCGCCAGGCTCGAATCTCGCGGCCGCGTCGATCGCCGCGCCCTGCCAGTTCGCGGTACGGTCGGTGACCGAAAGGCTGTTCGCGCTCTCGTTTCCCTCCGCCGTTATCCCGAGCGTGACGGCTCCGCGCGGTCCCCACGGGGCGTAGGAACCCGATTCGAAATCGTTGGCCAGGACGACCCGGTCCGCAGCCTGGGCGGGGGCGGCGAGCGCGACCGATCCGGCCATGCTGAGCAGTAATGATGTGACAAAAGCGGTCATTTTCCGAGATGGTTTTGCCGGTCTACATCCGATGCGCATCAAGGGCTCCTACCCGGGCGGGACGACGCGACGGCGATATTTCCGAATCGCTGTCACGAATCCAGTCGCGCGAATGTTAGCCGCGTGACGCGGGCTAGTCGAGATACCCTGTCCGACCGGGCGATACCTCTCGCCCGGACGGTCAGGTGACCGAAAGTTTCGGTGACCCGGCTGCCGAGTTTTCGGAGCCGGGCCGTGGTCGAGGGCGGCAAGGGCCAACGGCGCCAGCCGAAAGCCGGCCGGTGCCAGGCCCGGCGGGTGCCCGCCGGCCCGCGGCAGCAGCGGGCGCGGGAGTGGCAGGTACGCCGCGGAGCCTACCGGGCACTCCGTGGTAGCTTCGATCCCAGCGTCGCGTGCCGGTGGCAGACCGTGTCAGGCATGGAGGCGCCGGACCGAAGGGATCACGACGATGTGTGTCGTCCCTTCGCCCTCCACCTGTGGGTGAGGGCGAGCAGACCAGGCTGGTGGCCTGGAGTTCGGAGTTGCGCCGCGTCCACGGAAGGCTCCGCGACGCGCTGCGCATCGTCCGGGAGGCCGTGGCCGACGGCGCGCCGGCAGAGCCGGCGACCAGAGACCTGTTGCTCTTCTGTCACGGGTTCTGCGCGGCACTGACCACACACCACGAGGGCGAGGACCGGGACCTGTTTCCGGCGATCGCCGAGCAGCATCCCGAGCTGGGGGAGACGCTGCGCCGCCTGCGGCAGGACCACTCGATGATCGGGTACCTGCTGTCCGGCCTCCAGTCGGCGGTGGCTCGGGGCGCTCCACCGTCCGAGCTGGACCGGCACCTGGAGGGCGTGGCGGCCATCATGGAGTCCCACTTCCGGTACGAGGAACGCCAGCTCCTGACGGTGCTGGAGACCCTGGCGCTGGACGCGGATCCGGACACCGCGCTCGGACCGTTGTGACTGCCGGACCCAGGTAGCGCGCAGGCCTGACCGATGAAGAGTCGCTCACGGTCGGACCTCCTCGGCTGGGGTAATCGTTTCCCGGGGCGGGTCCGTTCCTTCCGGATGGCGACCGACCGTACCGCCCAGGTAGAACGGCAACTGCTCCAGTGAGCCTCCCATGGACCGGCGGATCGCGTTCAGCAGAGCCAGGTGCGCCACCGCCGCCGGACGCGATGCCTCGGTCAGACCCTCTTCGTCGACCGGATCCGTAACAGGATCCCGTGCCGCCACCGTGCCGAGGAAGACGCCGACGGCGTTGCCGAACGAAGAGATCGCCCGCGCCACGCTCAGCGGAGCGACCAGGCTGGCGGAGGTGAGCGAGACGCTCCAGGCGGCCCAGTCGACATCGACCGGCGTACGGGCCAGGTGCCCGCGCCGCAGCGCCATCATGAACCGGGCGTACTGCGAGAACAGCTCCTCGTACGCACTCAGTTGCTTGTCGCGCAGCCAATGCCGCTCCTGCACCCGACGGGTGACCAGACCGCCCACGAGAACGCCGAGCGTTGCCGAGAGCGCGCCGCCGAGCGTCGTAATGATCACCGTCACCGTGTCCACGGACAAGAGCTTGGCATCGATGCACGGAGGAAGCCAGGTCGCCGGGCATTCCGTCGCAACGGACCAGTCGACGCAACGGGTCGAGCCCCTGATGGCCGGTAATGTGCTGAGGCCATTGTTTGGGAAGCGATCCGGCGCGTGACTCCGGCACCCGCGATCCAGCAGCTTGGCGACCAACCGGCTCATCCGTTCGCTCGCGGCGAGCGAGATGGACGATGTCTGCTTCGGCGTGTCGCCGACCGCGGACCGCGTCGCGGTGCCGGCCTGGTCGGCTCCGGCTCAGACGACTCGGGGACCGTTCGAGAGAGTCGAGACGTGCGGCCCCGCTGCTGCCTTCCGCTGCCGTCGCACCGCTCGCTACTTGCGCTCCGCCACGAATGCGCCGACGCCCTCAAGCGTCTCGGTCAGCCCGGTCGCCCGAAGGATCATCATGGCCATGCCGACCACGGTGTCCGAGACGCCGTAGTCCTTGCAGAGCTGCGACCGGCTGGGCAGCTTCGTGCCTGGCGGCCACTCTCCTGACTCGATCTTCTGACGGAGCTCGTCCGCGAGCACCTGGTACTGCTGCTTGGGCATACACACTCCCCGGACGCTGCGACTGTCGACTCGGCACCGACCGTGCCGATCCCGACTGCCCGAAGTGTGCCGGCTCCGGCCGCAGCCCGTCACTGCTGCGCTGCTTCACCTGCCGGGGCACCCGCCGACTCCCCTGCGAGGCGGCGATCGCGATCACCGATCTCGCCGGCCGGGTCGTGCACCTGAGTTGGCGCAACGACGCATCCGGCTGGCGGACCGGCCGACGGGTGCCGGCGCCGCACGTGGCAACCCACCCCGGCGGCAAACCGCTACACCAACTCCCCGAACAGTTCCGGCTCGCCGGCTGGGCCGACCATTTCGGCGTACGCCCGGAGGACCTGGTCGAACTCGACGGCGGCGGCAGTCTCGACCACGATCTCCGGGACGGCACCGTCACCCTGCACCGGCCCGACGCCGACCCGCTGACCGAGTATCTGCGCTGGGCCGCCCGGGGCCAACCCGGCGTCCGGCTCTTCGTGCTGGCCCGCCGGCCCGACGCGCCGCCCCTGGCCGACCTGGTCCGGCTCGTCCTCGGGCTGCGCCTCACGGTCACGATCACCCTCACCGACCACGTCCGCAACACCGGCGACCTGCGCCTCATCCAGGGCGAGAGCTGGGACGAGCGCGCCGATCCCCGCCCGCGCTGGAGGCACTCGCGGGCACGGCCGAGATCGCCGAGCCGGCGGTAGCAGCCAGCCAGGTTGAGGTGCAGCGACGGATACAGGCCCGCCACCGACATCGGCACGCCGGCCGGCGCGCCCCGGGCATCGGTGAGCGAGTCCGCCGCCGCCAGCGCGCGTTCGTCCCAGACCAACTCCTGGTGGACGTCGTGTGCTGCTGATGCCGCCCCGATGGCCAGGGGCTCAGCCGCCGGCGAGGCTGGCCCGGATGCTGGCGGCGCTGACCTGGCTCTCGTCGGTGTGTTCGGCGCCAAGCTCGGTCAGGATATCCAGGGCCAGTTGCCAGTGCTGGCGGGCCAGGTCCTCGCGGCCGCCGTCGCGGTGGGCGCGGGCCAGGCCGTCGTGGGCACGAGCCTGATCGGCCGGCTGTGCCAGCTTCGTCGCCAGCTCGAGGGCCTGTTCGTGGTTGCTCAGGGCGAGGTCCGGGCGGCCGATGGTCTGGTGCAGGCGGCCCAGGCCCTGCAATGCCTCGAACTGCCAGTTGCCGCTGCCGATCTCACGGGCCAGGTCGAGTGCCTGCCGGTAGGTGTCGGTGGCCTGGTCGTAGTGCTCATGGAACCGGTAGGTGTGGCCGAGGCCGATCAGCGCCGTCAGCCGCCCACTGCGGTTGCCTATCGCCTGGGCGATCTCCAGCGCCTGCTGGTAGTGGCTGGCGGCCTCCGGGAAGTGGCCCTGCAACCGTAGGGCATGCCCGAGGCCGTTGAGCGCGTTGAGCTTTCCGTTGCGGCTGCCGACCGCCTGCGCGAGCTGGATCGCCCGCTCGTAGTGGTCGGCGGCCTCCCGGTAGCGGCCCTGCAACCGGTGGACATGGCCCAGACCGTTGACCGCGTTCAGCTCCCCGCCGCGGTCTCCGAGAGCCCGCGCGACCTGGATCGCCCGTCTGAAATTGTCGGCGGACAGGTCGTGGCGGCCCTGTATCCGGCGAGTCTCGCCCAGGCGGTTGAGCGCGTCGAGTTCTCCGTTGCGGTCGCCGATGACCTCGGCGATGCGCAGCGCTCGCTGGAAGTGGCTGACCGCCTGCTCGTGACCACCCCGCGCCCGGTGCGTGGCCCCCAGGCCGAGCAGGGCGTGCAGCTCACCGGTACGGTCGCCGATATTCCCGGCCATGCCCAGTGCCTGGCGGTAGTGATCGGTGGCCTGCTGGTCGTAGTCCTGCATCCGGTAGAGGTGGCCCAGACAGATCAACACGTCGAGTTCGGCCGCCGGCCGGTCCAGCCGGTGGGCAAGCTGCTGAGCGCGCCGGTGCAGCGCCTCGGCCTCGCGGTAGTGGCCGCGAATGAACAGGTGCGGGTGCAACTGGGCCGACAGTTGCAAGAGGTGTTCGGGCCACTCGTATTCGGTGGCCTGCTCGGCTGCGGCGAGCAGGTTCGCCAGTTCGGTGTCCAGCCATCGGGCGGCCTGATCCGGGCCGAGAAACTCCGGTGCCGGACCGGGAAACCTCGGTGCCGGACCGGGAAACCTCGATGCCGGGCCGGAAGACTTTGATGCCGGGCGGGGAAACGACCCCGCTGGCCCGCTGACCGGCGCGCCGTCCCGGCCGGGTGGCCGCGCATGTGGATAGGCGACCCGCACGGCCACGGTGGCGGTGTGCCGATAGAAGTCCAGCAGCCGCCCGAGCGCCTCCCGCCGGACCTGGGCCGAATCGGTCGTGGCGGCAAGCGTCGCGGCGTGGGCGCGGATCAGGTCGTGCATCCGGTAGCGGCGATAGGCGGACTCCTCGATCAGGTGGTCGGCGTGCAGCCGGTCCAGCTGCGCCAGCGCGTCCCGCAGCGACATGTTGGCCAGGGCGGCGGCCGCGTACGGGTCGACCTCGGTGCCCGGATGCACGCTCAGCAAGCGGAAAAACCGCTGCCCGTCCGGCGTGAGCTGCTGGTAGGACACGTCGAAGACGTCGGCGACGGTGCGGCTCTCGGCGGAGAGGGTCAACGGGCCGCCGCCAACCGACTGACGTACCTCCTTGATCAACTCCTCGATGGACCAGGTCGGGTGCCGCACGTACAGGCTGGCCATGATCGAGATCGCCAGCGGCAGGTGCCCGCAGAGCCGCACCAGCTCGGCCACCGCCCGGCGGTCGGGAGCGGCGCGCGGGGCCAGGCGGAGGAACATCGTGACCGCCTCCTCCGTGGAGAGCAGATCGAGCCCGATCGGGACCGCGGTGGGCAGGTCGGCCAGGCTGCGCCGCGAGGTGACCAGGACGAGGCCCTCGGCGCAGCCGGGCAGCAGCGGGGCGACCTGGCGGCTGCTGGCGGCATTGTCCAGGATCAGCAGCAGCCGCTTGCCGGCCATCCGATCCCGCCACAACGATGCCCGGCCGTCCAGGGTCTCCGGCACGAGGCGAGGGTCCAATCCGTCGGCGACCAGCAACTGGGCCAGCGCCTCCTCGGGCGGCACCGGCGCCTGTCCGGGCGTGTGGGCGCGCAGGTCGATGAAGAGCTGACGGTCGCCGAACCGGTCGGTCAGCCGGTGCGCGACATGCACCGCCAGGGTTGTCTTGCCGATGCCCGGCATGCCGTCGATCGCGTGGATGGCGATCACGCCGCCGGCCAGGGCGGCGTCGGCGACCGCGGCGGTGATCTGCGCCAGCTCCTTGTCCCGGCCCACGAAGACCGCCTGGTCGATCGGCAGCGTACGCCGCACCGGTTGCGGGGTACCGTCCGGCGGTGGGGCCGGGCGAGGCGTTCCCGCGGCGATGCGCCGCCGGGCTGCCAGCCACCGGTCCACCTCGTCCTGGTCGCCGCCGCAGACGCGCACCAGCGCCACGACCAGGTCCTCGCGGGGCAGCACGTCGCGGCTGAACACCGCCGCCATCGTGCTGCGCGGCAGCGCCTGTCCGGCGGTCGCGGCCTGGCGCTCCAGGCGCCGAAGGCCCATCCCGGACCAGCTTTTCAGCCGCCGCAGCGCGTTCACGAACTCGGCGGCCGTGTCCGCCGCGCCGGGATCCGGCCGGCCGTCCCCGTTCGTCAGCTGGCCGTCCCCGTTCGCCAGCTGGCGGTCGCCGGTCACCGGTTGGCCGTTCCCGGTCACCGGCCGGCCGCTCCCGTTTGGCGGCTGGCCGTCGCCGTTCACCGGCTGGCGCTCGCCGTTGCGCAGCTGGCTCATCCCGACCCCGGCCCTATCGATGAATCCGCATGTATGCGAACTGTACCGGCTGGGCGCCTGCCGGCCCGGGACAGTCCCGCACCGCAGGACCCCTCGCCTCCGGCCGCTGGCTGGCCCGATTCTGAGCCCACCAGGCGCTGGGTTCAACCAAAGGAGGAGCGCATGTTGAAACATCGATCCCGGGTGGGCACGCTGGCGCTGTCCGCGCTGCTCGTGGTGGTCTGCGGCCAGGCCGCGCCAGCGGGCGCGGCCGAGGAGATGGCCGTGGACGAGTCGCGCATCGACGCGCTGGCGCGGTCGGTGGCCCAGGAACGCGCCACGTTCGCCGGGATGAGCATCGACGATGATGGCACCATCGTCGTGCGCTACGCCGGCAGCGCCGGCCGGGCCGCCGCCCGGGCGAGACTGGCCGCACACACCGGCGTCACGGCCGGCGGCGGCAAGCGCAGCAAGGTACGCCTCGTCGAGGTCGCGCGCAGCACCGAGCAACTCGACGCGGTACGCGAACAGATCAAGACGGACACCACGCTGAAGCCGGTCATCTCCCGGTACTCCATGGACGTGGAGCGCAACGTCGTGTCCGTCGGCGTCACCGAGATCACCCCGCAGGTCGCCCGAGCGGTCAGGGACCGGTTCGGCGCCCGGGTCGAACTGCATGTGGCGGCCCGCGCGCAGCGGCTGGGGCGGACCAACGACACGCAGCCGTGGGACGGAGGCATCCTCATCCACAGCTCGTTGGGCGGTGGGTGTACGGGCGGCTACGTCGTGCGCTCCCTGAGCGTGTTCAATCCGGTCAGGCAACTGGTGACCGCCGGGCACTGCGGACCGACCGGCACCGTCTGGCGCAACGGGAACACCCCGGTGGGTACGACGGCGCACAGCGAGTGGACCGACCATGGGTACGACTACGCGCGCATCGGCGGGAGCGCGTATACCGCGCGCACCTACACGGGCTCGGTCAACAGCAACACCACGGAGGCGATCGGCGGCAGCGACCTGCCGATCCTCGGCAAGCGGTACTGCACCAACGGGGCCGTGACGGGTGAGGTCTGCTGGGGCACCGTTATCGACCGGGACGCATGTGCGGTGTTCAGGGACGGCGTCACCACCTGCCACCTGGACGCGCTCCGTCCCGACAACCGGAAGGTGATGGCGACAGAGGGCGACAGCGGCGGCGCGGTGATCAAGCGTGTCGGCGGCAAAGTGCTGATCGCCGGCATCATCGTCGGCGCCGACATCCTGAACAACGACGTGTACTTCCACGCCCACGACACGCTGTTCCCCGCGCCGTCCAGCAACTGGGTGGTGGACATCTCCGCGTAACGGGCTCCGCGCGGAAATCGTGGCCCGGCGGCAGTGCCGCTGCCGGGCCACGATGCCACGCTCACGCACCGGGTCATCGCGTCCACCGAACCCGAGCAGGACCCGGACGAGCCGCAACCAACCACCAGTTCGCCCACTGCTCCTGGTCGATCTCGCCGATCAACAGGAACGGCCTGGCAGTTTCGTCGTGCTTCTGCACGATATTCGCTGCCGTGATGATCCCGGTGATCGTGCCGTCGAAATCCCGGACGAAGACGAATCCTCCCGCCGCAGGTCGGCGATCGCGTCGAGCAGGTGCGCGTCGTAGTCGAACACCCCGGCGGCGTGATCATCCTGCTCAGGGGTGTGTCCGGGGCGGCGTAACGAGAGCGAGTCGGTTCGGCGGTCGGCGGAGGAGGCGTACCAGGACGCCAGTAGGTGACATAGGCCGAGAACAGCTTGCTGTCATCCCGCACGATCAGCATGTTCTGCGCGTGCTTCGCCTGGTTGGCGTCCAGGTTCGTCGAGGTCTGCAGCACCAGCTTGGTGTCGCCCTTTGTGATCGCGATGAACTTGTTGTGCATTGCTCCCCGGAACGCGCCGCAGGCCGAGCAGTGCGGAAAGAGACCGGGATCTCCGAATCCAGACGGGCTTTGCCCTCGAGAGATCCTTGCATGTCAAGATCGACGTCCACAAACGGCAATCGATGCCACCGCATCGAGGCGGCGACGGTGCCGCCGCTGCTCCGGATCGGGCTGGTGGTCAGCTCGACGGCGTCAGGCCGCGCCGGATGTCGGTGGCGGTGGCGCCGTAAAGGTCGGGCCGGTTCACCCCGAGCTGGCCGACCACCTTGCGCGCGGCGGCGACGTCCTGCTGCAACCGGGTGAGGGCGTCCGCCACCTTGGTCTCGTCCTCGACGAACTTTTCGTTCTGCTTGGTCAACGCCCGCTGTACCGCGATCGCCACCTGCTGCGCGGTGGCGCCGCCGAGCTCGACGGGCTCCTTGTCGCTGCCGACCTCCAGCCCCTGGGCCAACGTGCTGGTCGAGATGATCACCGCACCGATCCAGGCGGCGATGCCGCCCGTGGTGGCGATGAGGGTGCCGGTGGCGATGCCGACCAGTGTGCTCCAGACGTAGCTCTTGGCGGACTTGCCGCCCGCTCCGAGATCTCCCAGCGCGGCGATCGCCTTGTCCAGCAGGTCGAGGATGGCCTTCCGCTGAGCGATCTTGCTGATCTTGTTGGCCTCCAGCAGTTCCTTGGAGATCCGGGCCGCTGCGGCCTGGCATGCCTGCCCGTTCTCCAACGGTGCGACGAAGTTGGCGATGAAGGTCTGCTGGAACGAGCCTGTCCAGTGATTCTCCATCTGGTCGCGGACGGTCTGCAGCCCGGTGAGCCCGAGATCACGGTTGCCCAGCTTCCCGGACTCGGTCGCTGCCCCGCCGAACATTTCGGCGATCTTTCCGAGGTTGTCGGTGGCAACGTTGGCCTCGTCCGGGTCAGGCGCCAGATAGCCCTCGAAGGTGGGGACGACCCAGGCGTAGTGTTCGTGCTCGATCGCGTGCTGCCACTCCCGGATCTCCGCCTCGGTGATCAGCCGCTCGCTGTTCGGCAGCCCGGGGCCTTCACTGATGATGACGGAGAAACCGCCGGAGGTGACGGTCAACGCCGGCCTGTCCGGATTGGCCTTGTTGTATTCCTGCAGGAGCGCGTCGAGGTAGGAGTTCATGTCCTGGAGGGTCTGCCGGACGAACTCCTGACGCAGCTTCTCCGCCTTCTGGGTCAGGGCTGGCACGAAGTTCGCGTTCGTGTACTCGGACGGTGTGTCGGCGTTACCCACAAGTCTTCGGCCCCTCCGTGAACAACCGCTTCAATTGCCGCATGTTCAATTGCCGCATGTCGTGCGCCAGTTGGCCCCGGGATCGGCCTCGTCTGTCGGTCAGGAGGTGCCTGGTGGCCCCTCGACCGGGATCGGCGTGCCCGGATCGTCCTCGGATCCCGGTGCCGGTGGGGCGACGGCGGGATCGGTGGAGTTCCGGTACGGGTCCGCGAGGATGCTCTTCAACTCGCCGGCCGCATGCGCGTCGGACGCCTCGTACGCCAGCCGCGCCTGCCGGACCGCGGCGGCACCGTCCATCACCACGCCGCCGATCTCGGCGTACATTTCCTGCAACTCGTCTCGCAGCGTGTTCCACATCGTGAGGGCGAAGGTCAGCCCGGCAGCACCGCTCGCCCCCGCGACCAGACGATTCGCGTCGTAGTAGGCGTCCGCGATGCGCGGCAGCAGGGCCTCGGAGACCCGCCACAAGGCGTACAGGTCGCCACCGGTGACATCTTCCGGCACCACCATCACCCCCGTCGATGATCAGCCAAGCTCTATGGCAACAGCGCTACGAGCCGTTCCTCGTTCATGCTCGGCGGCGGCGTGACACCACCACTGCCATCACCGTGACCGCGAGGGCCACGATGATCGTAAGTGCGATCGCCAGCACCCACCATTGTCGCCACCATTCACCGTCGCCGATCGAATCCTCACCCGACAGTCCGGGAAAATCCAGCCGGTAGATTTTGTTCTGGCGGGTATCGGCGAGATAGCCGACCCGGTCGTCCACCATCGTCAGTGGTCCCACGATCGACGGGTCGGTCAGCAGAGTCTCCACCCTGCCGTCCGGGTAGAAGCGGTACAGGCCCTCGTCGCTCGACAGGTACCCGGCGTTGCCGGTCGCGGCCACGTGCAGGTTGCCACGCCAGGCACCGGCCGGTATCGAGGCGCCCTGGGAATCGGAGTAGGACCATGCGTCGTCACCGTCCCGGACCACCGCGCGCATCCGCGTGCCCGACAGGCCGTACAGCAGGGTACTTGCCACCCACCGGTCGCCCCCGGGGCCGGCCGCGGTCGAGATCGGTGCGTAGGGAAAGGTGAACGAACTGGCCTCACCACCCGCCACCAGCCCGACGTCGCCACTGCCGATGAGGGTGTCGATGAGACCGTCAGCCCCGATCCGGCGGACCCGGTAGTTCCGCAGGTCGCCGAAGACCACGGCGCCGTCGCTTCCGACGTCGATGCCGGTGACGTCGCGAAGCTGGGCCTCGACCGCCGGTCCTCCGTCACCGGCGAATCCGGCACCGTTACCGCCCGCCACCAGGGTGACGTCCCCTGCTTTCGACAGCGAGAGGATGCGGGCGTTTCCGCCGTCGCCGATGTAGACGGCTCCGGTCGCAGCAACTCCCAGGCTGGCCGGATTGCGCAGTATGACCTCAGATCCGGGAACCGTGGCCCCCGCCGGCACGGGTGTCTCCGGCGACTCCTGCCCCGATCGCCCCCGGCCCGCGACGGTGCTGATCATGCCGTCGGTGGATATCGCTCTGACGACCCAGTTCTCCGTGTCGGCCACGTATACGACCCCGTCCGGCCCGACCGCTATCCCGCCAGGACCGTTCAGCGCCGCTGCGGCGGCGGGGCCGCCGTCGCCGGAATAGCCCGCCTCGCCGCTGCCGGCGTAGAGCGTCGCCGTCGCGGCGTCGGCCAGGGCCGGCGCGGGCGCGGGCGCGCTGATCATTGCCGCCGCGACGAGCGCCGCAACGAGTCCGCGCGCAGATCGATACCGCGCAGATCGATACATAGACTAGTCTTAACACAGTCGCGCACTGCCGGGCGCCCCGTTTCCTTCCGCTGCCAAAGCCGGGTCCAGACGGCGACGCGCAGCCAGGGGTGTCGCGCCCGGGAGCTTCGGAGATGTGCCGGCCACGTGGCTGGTCGCAGGGTGGCCGGTTGCAGGTGTACCAGCGAAACGGGGAGAGGTGAGCGATCCAGGCCCTGAACGCAGACCGGAGATCTCCGCGTCGTCTCCCGACGGGGCGATCTGGGCGGTGACCACCGACGGCACGGACCTGCGGATCAGCTTCAGTTACGCGGCCTTCGGGCGCTACACCGACGCCGACCTCGCGCATCAGTTGAGCCGTCTCGGCCAGGCGATGTGGGTCGCCTTCCAGCGGTCCCAGGACGACCTCCACGAGCGACGGTTGGCCTCCTTCCGCGTCGCTCCCGACCCGAACAGCCCACCCGACCCGATCCCGGGACAGGCCGCATACGCGGAGGCGCTCAACCAGGTGGTCGCGGTCGGCACGTCACCGGATGGGGCCATCGTCGTCCGCACCACCGGCGCCCTCTACTGGACCGTGGAACTTGCGGACGGCACCCTGGCCAGGTTGGGTGAGGCGGCCTTCCTGTCCCAGCTCACCGCGGCGGTGCAGGCGATGCTGGCCGACCGGGAGACGAAGATCGCCGCCCTGAAGGCGGAGTTCCTCGACCTGGGCGTGCCGAGACGCTGGACCGAGCTGCTGGACCAGCTACGCAGCCAGAACCGCGCCAGGAACAACCGACGCTGAAAGGCTGAGGCTCCGAGCGAGCACGTCCGGCGTGAGCGGGAGACAGGTCACCGGATACTTTGATCGAGTTTGTGATTACACCTCCGTGATGGCGTTATTCAAGTTCGTGATCAGTGGCGAGCAGCGGTTCGTTGCCGCAGTTGTAGCTTGTGACGCCGCTGCCGCAACTCGATTGTGGGTATGCGTAGCGCCGGACGATTTGGCGACCGGAAGTAGTTGGGTCGGCTGCTGGAGCGGTGGAGCCGGCAAAGCGGAAACGGCATCTTCTCTCGGGCGACTACTCGAAGAACTCAACGCGGAAATTGCGCGTGTGGCACGCATGGGGGTGTTCGGCGCCTATCTCGACGATCATCTCTTCTTCGACGGGTGGGATGCTTGGGGAAGCGGAATCCCGGCACCGATAGCCAACCTTCGTCCTGTCGATGTGCTCGCGCGCGCGGAAAGCTGCCGTTCTAGCGGTGACCTCGTAGGTAGAATTTTCGGCCGTGGATGGCGAATCAGCGATTCCGTTTAGAAATTGGCCAGATTCGGCGGGGGCCGGGCGGGCGTTTCAGCGCGCGAGTACGCAGGCATGCGAGGGATCGCCTCGCTCGCCGCCGATCTCGTCCCAGATCTGGGCGAACAAGTCGCGAGCAGCTTTACGCTGGCCTTGGTGATGATGCAACTGCGCGCCTTCGTTGATGTGGGTGAGCGTTTTATCGGTGATCATCAGCTACTCCTGTCCCGGCTCATGTCGCGACGATGGATGGATCGTCGGCAGGTTCCAACCTTCGCCCTGACCGGGGGACTGGACTGGCACAAACGCCGATCTTGGTCCGGCAACCTCGTGCGGATCCCGGTGTGGTTTGGCATGGCACCGATATGGCAGTGCCGCAGCGAGGACACTCCGGGTCAGGCGAAGAGCGTCAGCGGCTGATCCGAGGTGCGGATGCTGCGGGTGAGCCGGCGTAGTGGCAGGAGGAATTCCGATGAATGTCATTCCGTGCACTGGTGAATGGCATTCCGTGTATCGGTAGCTTCGTGGCAATCCGTACGTTTCTGGGCACCTGTGGCGTCCCGGATGATTCGCCTGGTGACTTGGGTCCGACACTTCGGCACCATTCTGATCTTGGTGATTGTTACGTTAACATCTCGCCAACTCCGAAAAGAGGTGGGTCGATGGCCCAGGATCTGCTCCTGCGTGCGCCCAGCGGAAACGCCCTCCTATTGGGTCTTGCCCCGGATCCCCCGGTGTCCACTTCCAGCATGACGGCACGGTTTGTCGGCGGGAGGTTCGCCCGGGTTTTCCAGGTCGGCCAGCCCGGCTTCTACCAGGCCGGCAACGAAAGCCTGATGCCGGCCGTGGTCAGGGACCGGTTCGTCTTCGACGGACGGGAAGTACGGATTGCCACCGGTCTGGACGGAGTCAATGCCTCGGTGGGGTTGATCGACCACTATCACGAGGTCGTCACCATCTACGGCGGCCCACCGCCAGGACGCCAGGAGGTCATCTCGCTCTTCGAGCAGCTCGAGTTCAGGGACTCGCCGGAAGGCATGGTGATCCGGCCCTGGGGTGACCTGGAGTTGAGCGCGGAGGCGGTTTCGGTCTATGTGGACGGCCGGGGCACCATCACCGTGCCGTCCAACGACAACGCGGCCGACCTGCGACCGGACTACAAGGGCACCCCGACCCGCTACGGCGAGCTGTGGAAGCGGGAGGGCCAGCTGCCCGACCGGAAAGGCGACGGGGTCAACACCTTCGTCTACCTGCTCGGCACCACCCGGGCCATCGCGGAGATCGTCTTCCCGGACACGTCCGAACCGCACGAGACGCCACACCCGGAGGTCAAGGACGAGGTCCTGCTCGAGTGGCTCTACGAGCTCAACCCGCGCTGGGAGGGCTGATGTCCCCCTGGCTCGCGGTCGTGGTGCTGACCTGGGTCGCGCTCTTCGTCCTCTATCTGGGGCTGGCGGCCACCCTGCACCGGGTCAACCGGCTCGGCGTCGAGCTGGCCGCGATCCGCGCCGACGGCGGCGCCCGTGCCTCCGGGGTACGGCTCGCGCTCCCCGCGCTCGCGACCGACCCCGGCAGGACCGTCGTCCTCGCCGCCGATTCCACCTGTTCGGCCTGCCAGGGAGCCGCCGCCGAGCTGGGCGAACGGGCACCGTCGTCCGTGCTGCTCACCTACGAGCCGCCCGAGGAGTGGCACGGCACCCCGTTGACGGTCCGGCAGGACCCGGAGTCGTGGCAGCGGCTCGCCCACCTGTCACCGCCGGTGCTGATGACGGTCGACGCCACCGGTCAGGTGGTCGAGCTGGCCCTGCCCACGCAACCCGGAGACGTCACCGCCGCGCTGACGGCCTGGGGGATGGTCCCGGAGAGGAGTGCGACATGAAGCTGACCTTGGACAGCATCGTCGACGCCGACAAGGCGCCGGAGAACCCTGAGCCGACCACGGTGCTCTCCGCCGTAGCCGGAAAGCGCCATCGGCGATCCTTCCTGCGCGCCATCGGCTACGCCGGGATCACCATCGGTGCGCTGGCCCTGGCCGGGCCCTTCGGCGGGCGTACCAGGCTGGCCTGGGCGGAGACCGGGCCCGGCGGGTTGACCGGGCACGACGGCTGCGGCGGCATCAACTACACCCCCACCCCGGACACCCACGGCATCTACACGACCGCGCCGCCGGCCTGTTACGGCGGGTCGTACCGGGGCTGGAACTGGTGCTCCTCGGCCGGCTGGCACCGGTCGACCTGGGCCCGGTCGGCCGACAACAAGTGGTGCTGGCACATGACCCCCCGATCCGACGTCTGTGGCAACCCGGCCCGGAACGCGTGGCGGTGGGCCACCGGCGACGGGCGGCTCTGGCGCTGCTCGGACGGAAACAGCATCGTCTTCCGGATGTCCGACAACAAGAAGTACGGCCCCTACCTGAGTATCTGCCGGGCACGAGTGTGAGCGTCACCTGCGGGGCGCGGGGTGTGAGCGCCACCTGCCGGGCGCGGGGATGAGTGCCCCGTCGGCGCCCCGGCCCATCCGCCGCCGATGGCATCCGGTGCTCGTCGCCGGCTGCCTCGCCGGCGTCGCCGCCCTCGCGGCCGTCGCGGCGATCCGTGACACCGGTCCGGGCTTCCTGCTGTGGACGATGCTCGGCGCGACCGCCGGTTTCGCGACCAGTGGCTCGGTTTGAAGCCGCAACTCGGCGTTCATGCTGAACTCGTCGGTCTGGCGAGGTCGTGGAGCTAGGTACTTCTTCTGCACCGGGCTGGTCCTGGGCGCGCTGACCACGGCGCTCGGGCTGCTCCTGGCCGGATCGCTGCTCCGGCTGGCCGCGCCGGAAACGGTCTGGCGCTATGTACTCGCCGCGACGATCGGCGCCCTGGCGCTGCGCGAGTTCGGGGTGCTGCGGTTCTGGCTGCCGCAGAACAAGCGGCTGGTCCCCGAGCACGTCAACCGGCACGGCCGAGTCTTCGGCCCGCTCCAGTTCGGCTTCGAGATGGGGACCAGCATGCGGACCTACACCCCGAGCGCACTGCCACACGCCGCCGCGTTGAGCGTCGCCCTGTTGGCCGGACCGCTCGGGGCGGTCGCGGCGGGGATCGGGTTCGGGCTGGGCCGGTCCGCGATGACGATCGGCAACCTGCGCTACAGCGACGACAACCGGTGGGACCTGGCCTGGATCGCGCACGAGCGGCTGATCCGCGTCATGCTCGTCGCCGGGTTCCTGGTCAGCGCCGGGCTGCTGCTCGCCGGCTGACCCGGCGGTCCGGGGACCCACCATCCGATCGAGCCGATCTCTGCGCACCGGCCGATTCCGGCTGTGAAACCGCAGCCTGCGGTGGTCTGACCAGGTCCGGTAGGGCCTCCCCTACCGGCGATATTCCCGCTCACCGGCTGTCATCCGGACAGACTGCTTCATAGGGTCGCAGGAAACGCATAGAAAATGATTCCTGTCCGTCCGGAGGTAGTCAGAGTGAATCTGTCCGTCGAAGACCCGCCCGCCGGGAGTCGAGCGCTCTCCGGGACACCCTCCCGGATCGTCGACATCGACGCGTTGCGCGCCGTGGCGCTGCTGCTCATCCTGGTCGTCAACATCGCCTACTTCGCCGACGGCTATTCCTTCCAGCTGGTTCCGGATCCCGCGCACGACTCGTGGGGCGACCAGGCGGTCCGGTGGCTGATCGAGATGCTGTTCGCGATGAAGGCGTACCTGCTCTTCTCCTTTCTGTTCGGCTACAGTTTCACGCTCCAGCTCGATTCCGCCGCGCGGCGCGGCGTCGACCCTGTCCCACGGTTCCGGCGCCGGATGGCCGGGCTCTTCGTGCTCGGCATCCTGCACGCGGTGCTGCTGTTCCAGGGCGACATCCTGACCACGTACGCATTGCTCGGTCTGGTCCTGCTCGCCATGCGGAACGTCCGCGTCGGGACCGCGCTGCGCGCCGCCGTACTGCTGACCGGTGGGATCGGTTTCGTCCTCGCGCTCGCCGCCACCGGCGGGACCGAACTGGTCACCGACCCGGCGGCGGCACTCGCGGCGGGGCAGCGGTCCACCGAGGCACTACAGGGCGGGCTCGGCTCGTTGATCGCCGAGCACGTACGCCAGCTGCCGGCGATGCTCGGCGCACTCCTCGTGCAGGGGCCGCTCGCCCTCTCCGCCTTCCTCTTCGGTTACGTGGCCGGGCGGCGCCGGCTCCTCACCGATGTCGGCGGGCACCGGCAGCTCCTGCGCCGGGTGCAGCGGGTGGGCTATCCGGTCGGCCTGGCCGGTGCGGTGATCTTCGCATCGGGCGGGGGCACCGCGAACCTGACCGGGCTGGCGGCGGGCGTGCTCACCGCGCCGCTGCTCGCGGCCGCGTACGCCGCCACCCTGCTCCAGTTCTTCCAGACCGACCGGGGACGCCGGGTCGTCGCCGTGCTCGCGCCGGCCGGCCGGATGTCCCTGTCGAACTACCTGGGTCAGTCGCTGCTCTGCGTGCTGGTCTTCACCGGCGTCGGGCTGGGCCTCGCCGGTGCCGTCGCACCCCTGGCCGTCGTGTTCATCGCGGTCGCGATCTACTGTGTGCAGCTCGCCGTCAGCGCGGCCTGGATGGCCCGGTTCCGGTACGGACCGATGGAGTGGCTGTTGCGGGCCTGGACCGAGCAGCGGTGGCCACGGCTGCGAACCGGTTCCCCGGCACGACGGCTCTTCGAGGTTGAGCGAGGTTGAGGTGTCCGCGGTGGACCACTGCGCGGACTGACAAACGCCACCACGTGATTGCGTACGGCTCACGAAGACGCGCACCCTCCGGCGCCGACACACTCCCGACATGTGGAGAACACTCAGACGGGGCATCGTGGCGTTGGCCGTCGCGCTCGCGATGCTGCTATCCGGGGCGGCCCAACCGGCACACGCCAACGCCGACGGCGCAAGCAAGAACGTCACCGATCTGGCGCTGCTCGCGTACCAGGTCTTCAAGGCCCGTGGCTTCACGGCCGAACAGATCGCGCAGTTCGTCCAGCTGGTGCTCGGAGCGGTCAGCGCGACCGACAACGCCATCCGGGACCACATCGACGGCCTTGAGGCGTCCGAGGTACTGGGGCACCTCCGCAGGGTCTCGTACGAGATGTCGGAATACCAGGTGATGCGGGAGAACGAGATCTGGCGGGAGACGTACCCGTGGACGGTCGCAGGCTTCGCGACCAACGCCTTCGAGAAGTACCACGCGGTCCAGTCGCGCGTGGCCAAGGACCAGATCGGCCTGGCCGGACAGAGCCTCTACTCGACCCTGCTGTCGGTCGCCACGGACGCCGGGTTGAACAACCTGGTGGGCAGGGCCGACACCGACTACGTCACGCTCATGCAGAACATCGTCAGAGACCTGGAACCAACGTGCACCCGGGTGCCCGCGCCGGACAACACCCCTCGGGACATGACCTTCACCCACACCTGCGAGGCGGCGAACGGCAACGAGGCCGTCGGGTACGAGATGGTCACTGGCGGCGTCCTGGTCAAGGGACCGCCCGACAAGGAAGCCCTCAAGGCCGCAGCCGCCAAGGACTCCGCCTGGCTGGCAGCCAAGCAGACCCTTGCCAGGATGGAACGTTAGGAGACCGTGGTGAGAAAAAGACTACGCAACTGCGTGATCGCCGCCGGTGTGGCGGTGGCCGTCGCGGTGGCACCTGTCGCCACACCGGCTCAGGCCGCGCCGCGTACCGGTGACATGCAGGTGATGTTCTTCGACTGGACCAGCCTCGTGGTCGCGGTCGCCGGGCACCTGCTCTCCGGCGGCAGCTCCGAGGCGCCGTCGCTGCAGGCGGCCGTCGACCAGATCATCGCCGCCGTGGAGCAGACGGAGCGCGACATCATCGCCCACACCGACCTGATCGCCGCCGCCGACGTGCAGGCCTGCGCCCGCCAGCACACGATCGAGTTCAGCGACATCGACAACATGAGCAACACCGTCCGGCAGCTGTGGGCCCAGAACGCCACCGGCTGCGCCGCCCTGGCGACCTCGTACGTCAGCACGGTCACCACCCCGGCGGCGGTGGACAACATCGGCCACGTGTTGCCGTCGCTGTTCGCGATCGTGGTCGCCGCCCGGGCCAGGGCCGGCCTGACCAACGGCATCAACCTCGTCATCCAGGACCAGATCCGCAGCTACGAAGCGGTCGTCGCCAAGCTCACCCCGACCGACTGTGTGAAGAGGCGGACCCGCGATCCCGGTTACCCGGTCGAGAAGTGGTGGGAGTGCACCGCCTACAACGGTCATGTGGGCAGCTCCAACGTGGTCGTCGGCGACCTGCGCGAACCCAACCGCACCCAGGCCGAGGACCGGGCCACCAACGGCACCAGCCGCCCCGTCGCCAAGTCCGCCCTGCCCCAACTCCGCGCCCTGGGAGTCTGACCCGCCACCGCCACCGCCACCGCTACTGCTAACCGGGCCGCACGGCCGCCCCCGTTGCCGTGCGGCCCGGGTCCGTACGACACCGGCCGGTGCCAGCGGCGGGCCCGCAGGCGACCGTTGTGGGGCCGTCGCGCCTCGCGGCGCGCCCGCTACGGACTCGTTCCCCGGCAGACGACACGACACGGCCGGCTCCACCGGGAGCAGGGTCCGACGATACGTACTCTTCGACCAGTGGAAGAGATCGTGACGTACCTGGAGATGACGGCCCGTGAGCAGCTCGACCCGGCCGATCCGGTGCCCGGCCTGACGTTGGAACCCCTGCACCGCGACTCGCCGTTGGTCGTCGAGCTGCAGGTCAGGATCGGCACCCCCTACGGCTGGAGGTGCGCCAGCCGGACGGAGGCGGACTGGGCTGCCTGGTTCGCCCGGTATCCGGACCGGATGTTCTGGCTGCTGTCGTTCGAGGGCGAGCCCGTGGGCCTGGTCGCCTACGACCTGCACCCCGGCGACGAGGTGGAGATCGAGACCTTCGGGCTGGTACCGGAGTTCGTCGGCAGACGCCTCGGCGGGTACGCGTTGACCCTCGGGATCCAGCGGGCCTGGGACCTGACTCCCACGGTACGGCGGCTCTGGCTGCACACGTCGTCGATGGACCATCCCCGCGCCCTGCCCAACTATCACCGCCGGGGTTTCCGCACTTTCCGGACGGAGACAGGCGACCGGGCCTGACCGAGCGGGCCGATCGCCGTAGGGAGCGTCCGTGACGGACGTGGCAGCAGCCACGCCGTCGTGGGCGCGACTCGGACCGTCGCTGTTCGGGGCTGTTCGGAACTGTTCGAAGAAACGTATCCTCCGTCGTGCCGTTGTCGGCTCTGTGAACACGTCGTCCGGACGAATACTGGCTAGAAGGAAAAGACGCGAACTGATCCGAACAGAGATTGTCTTGTGGGGACTGGATGGTTGCGGCAGGCTCGGCAACGAACGAGCACGATCCGAGCCGTACGGTGAGAGGACGGGTTCACATGAGACTACTCCGAATGGCGTTAGCGACGTTCGCCCTCGTCGCGGCGTCCATGGTGGCGTTTGCCGCTCCGGCGCAGGCAGAGCAGGGCTGGCAGGCATGGGGTCCCTGGAAGACGCACTTCGGCTCCGGCAAGACCTTCCAGTGCCGCAACTACGTGGATGCCACCACGGTGGGATCTCGGCTTCTCCTCAGTGCCTCCCTCGAGTGCACGTCCACGACGAGTGCAGCTGTCTACCTGACCTCGTCGCCCCAGGGTGGCATCACATCCAAGTTCTGCTACCAAACCAGTACCTGCTACATCTCGAAGTATGTCAACAACCCCTCCGGCACCCAATCCTGGATGGTGCTGAATACCTCCAATATCGGAGGGTCCGACATTCCCCAGGCCAGGATCGATTTCAGGGTCTGACCGACGTACTCGAATGCGGCGGCTTGCTCTGCCGGAGCGTGAGTTCCGGCAGAGCAGGCCGTCGGGCCGTCCCCGGTGAAGTTTTCTCCAGAACGAGTTCGTGCAGGTGGGCACGAGGATCGACAAGGAGTGCATCGGCTGACCCACCCGCCGCCGCCACCCGACGACCACCGATCGACCGTGGACCAACCGTCCGACCCGGGCCGTCCGCAGAGTGGATTCGGTGGTCGGAGGGTCGGCGCCCGGTCGGACCCGGCGGGCATGATGGGCAGGTGCCGCGCCGGCCGATCCGGAGTCGGCGACGTACGACCGGGAGACAGGAAGACATGGCCACTACCGCCGACACGACCATCGCCGCGCTCCGTTCGGGCCACGACGAACTCGCGGCGCTGGTCCGCGACCTCGGCCCGACCGACCTGAGCCGGCCGTCCGGGGCCAGCGAGTGGCAGGTGTCGCAGGTGCTCAGCCACCTCGGCAGCGGCGCCGAGATCAACGAGGCCACCCTCGACGTGGCGCTGGGTGAGCGTCCCGCGCTGGAGGCGGACTTCAACAAGCAGGTCTGGGCCCGGTGGGACGCGATGACTCCGATCGCGCACGCCGAGGGCTTTCTGAAGGCCAACCGGCGGCTGGTCGAGCGGTACGAGTCGCTGGACGCGGCCACCCGGTCCCGGGTACGGATGGACCTCGGTTTCCTGCCCGAGCCGGTCGACCTGACGACCGCGGCCGGGATGCGGCTCAGCGAGTTCGCACTGCACCAGTGGGACGTGGAGGTCGCCTTCAACCGGTACGCGACGGTTGCCCCGGAGGCGGTGCCGCTGCTGCTCGACCGGCTCGACGGCCTGCTCGGCTGGATCGGCCGGCCGGAGGCGGTCGGTGCCGGGCCGGTGGAGCTGGCGCTGCGGCTGACCGACCCGGACCGGTCCCTGGGGCTGCGGCTGACGGACCGGGTCGAGTTGGTGGAGCTGCCGGAGCAGCCGGCCGGTGAGATCAGCGGACCGGCCGAGGCGTTCCTGCGGCTGGCCGCCGGCCGGCTGGCGCCGGAGCACACGCCGGACACGCTGGCCGTGACCGGTGCGCTCGACCTGGACGACCTGCGCCGGGTCTTCCCCGGCTACTGACCGGCAACGGCGTCCAGGGCGCTAGAACGGCGTGACCACTGAACCTTTTTCAACCTGAACCGCGCGGCGCTCACACACCGCGTCCTGCCTTGCGCTCCGACGGACCGCAAGGGGAGGTTGAAAAAGGTTCACTATCCGGTCCGGGACCGGCTCCAGTCCCGGACCAGCTGGTCCCGGGGACGGTGGCGAACGTGCCGCCGACGGTCCGGACGGGGTGCGCCGTCCGGAACCGAGCGGCACCCCGACGGCCGTGGGTCAGGTGTGGCCGACGGATCGCCACTGCCGTTCGGGTTGCTCGCCGGAGGCGGTGACCAGGGCGGAAAGCAGCCGGACCACCTGTTCGGCCCCGTCGAGGGGGGCGCTCTCGACGAGCTTCGCGAGTGCCGCCGTCCGGCGCTGGATGATCCGCTCGACCACCTCCCTGCCCTCGGCGGTGAGGATCAGCCAGGCCACCCGCCGGTCGGGTGGCCGGTGCTCGCGATGGATCAGACCGCGATGGATCAGCCGGTCGCAGAGCCGGGTGACCGTGGATGGATGCACACCCAGCGCCCGCGCCAGGTCGATCGTGCGCTGCGGTCCGTGGGTGGCGAGCACCACGACCGTCCGGTACTGGGGCAGCGTGAGGTCGATGTCGAGCGAGCCGAGGCTGCGTGCGGTGAGCCCGACCAGCACCCGACTCAGCGCCGCCAGGGCCGCCACGAGTTCGTCCCGGATGACGGCGGACGATGCCGGCAGATCCGGCCGATAGGCAAGGTTCACCTCGTCCGGCCCGGGTGGCGCCGTGTCGCCGTCGTCCCGCCGGACCTCCCCGGGACGCCGGTCGGGAAGGTCGCCCGACGCCTCGCCCGATGCCCCGGTAGTCCTCGCCGCACCGGTAGTCCCTGCCGAGGCCACGCCAGTCCCCGTCGAGGCCAGGCGAGAGCCGCGAGGACCGCTAGCGTACTGTGCCACCTTACAATGATTGCAGCTATGCAGGTATCTGCGCGAGAGGAGGGCTCCGTCCACGGCGGGCTGTACGCCGGTCCCGGACCGAGTGCCGCTCCGACCAACCCGCTGGGAGTAGTGATACGTGACCTTCCTGGAGTACCTGGAAAGCCGTCGTGACCTGCTGATCGCCCAGACCGTGGAGCACGCCAGCATCGTGCTGATGTCGGTGGCGCTGGCGACGGTCCTCGGAGTTCTGATCGGTGTCGCCACCTACCGCCATCCGCGGGCCCGGGCGATCGCGGTCGCGGTCGCCGCCGCGATCCTGACTGTGCCGTCGTTCGCGTTGCTCGGACTCCTGATCACCCCGCTGGGGCTGGGCTACCTCCCCGCCTTCGCAGCCCTGAGCATGTACGCGTTGTTGCCGATTATCCGTAACACGGTGGTCGGGCTCACCGAGGTCGACCCCGCCCTCACCGAGGCGGCCCGGGGCATCGGGATGAGCCGGATCCGGGCACTGGCCACGGTCGAGATGCCGCTGGCCTGGCCGGTCATCCTGGCCGGGATCCGGATCTCCACCCAGATGACGATGGGTATCGCCGCTATCGCCGCATACGTCGGCGGGCCGGGGCTCGGCAACCAGATCTTCTCGGGCCTGGCCAACCTGGGTGGGGTCAACTCGCTGAACCAGACTCTTGTCGGCACCGTGGGGGTGATCGCCCTCGCCCTCCTCGTCGATCTCTGTCTCTGGCTGCTCGGCGTGTTCACCCAGCCCGGACGCCGGGCCCGATCCGGCGGTACCCGGCTGGCCGGGGTGAGTCGGGCGGATCTGCCGGCCGGTGCTCAGACCACGCCGGTGGCCGGCGCCCCGATCCCGGTCACCACAACGACGGAAGCGGGAGTGCTCCGATGACCGACGACGTGATGATCGAGCTGCGCCACGTCAGCAAGTCCTACCGGACGCAGCAGGCCCCGGCCGTGGAGGACGTGTCGATGACCATCCGTCGCGGCGAGATCGTCGTGCTGGTGGGCCCCTCCGGTTGCGGCAAGACCACCACGATGAAAATGATCAACCGGCTGATCGAACCGACCAGCGGCCAGATCCTGCTCGACGGGGCCGACGTGACCGCGCTGAACCCGACCGAGCTGCGACGCCAGATTGGTTACGTCATCCAGCAGGTGGGCCTCTTCCCACACATGAGCGTGGCGACCAACGTCGGGCTGGTGCCGAAGATGCTCGGCTGGAGCCGGAGTCGCGTCGAGGAGCGGGTGGACGAGTTGCTGCACCTGGTCGGGTTGGAGCCGGGCGAGTTCCGGCACCGGTTGCCACGCCAGCTCTCCGGCGGGCAGCAGCAGCGGATCGGAGTCGCCCGCGCCCTGGCCGCCGACCCTCCGGTGATGCTGATGGACGAGCCCTTCGGCGCGACCGATCCGCTGACCCGCGACCGGCTCCAGAACGAGTTCCTCCGGCTTCAGGAGCGACTGCGCAAGACGATCGTGTTCGTCACGCACGACTTCGACGAGGCGGTCAAGATGGGTACCCGGATCGCGGTGCTCGGCGATCGGTCGGTCATCCGGCAGTTCGACACTCCGGAGAGACTGTTGGCCAGCCCGGCGGATCAGGACGTTGCCCGGTTCATCGGCGCCGGCGCCTCACTCAAGCAGCTCAATTTGCGCCGCGTCGACGCGGTCGACTGGGACGAGGCCCAGTTGTGCCAGCTCGACGAGTCGCCCCCGTCCGTGCTGCGTCGCCTGGCCGAGACCGGCGAATGGGCCCTGCTCACGGTCGACAGTGAGCGCCGGCCGGTGCGCTGGGTGGGGCCACGTGACCTGGAGCCGGCACAGAACGACCTCGACGGGGTGGGTCTTCCGGTCACCACCGTCGAGCCGCGCGCCACGCTGCACGACGCGCTCGACGCGATGCTCGCCTCCAGCTGCGGCGCCGTGGTGGTGGTCGACGACGCCGGCCGTTACCGCGGGGTGTTGAGCATCGACCAACTGATGCGGGCCATCGGCGAGATGCGCGCGGTGGAGCGCGGGCGCGACCGAGGTGCCGCCGAACCGCCGCCGTGGCGCATCGCGACCGTGCCCGGTCCGCGAACTGCGACGGAAACCGGAGAGCAGCGGTGACAGCGACGGTCGTCGCGGAGCCGGACCTGTCGGCCCCGCCGTCGCGTTGGCGGGGCATGCTGCGTCGGCACTGGGTCATGCCGGTCGTGCTGGTTTCGGCGTTGCTCGGCACCTATCTGTGGCTGGGCTCCCGCAACCTCGACGACATCGAGCGACGCTCGCTCAACGCTGAATACCTGATCCGGGTGACCGGTCAGCACGTGTCGCTGACGGCGTTGACCACGCTGTTCGTCGTCGTCATCGCGGTGGGCGCCGGCGTCCTGCTGACCCGGCCCGCGCTGAGCTGGCTGGCCCCGGTCGCCACCGCGCTGGCCAACATCGGCCAGGCGACTCCGGCGATCGGACTGCTGGTGCTGCTCAGCATCTGGCTGGGCATCGGCGCCACGACCGCGCTGATCGGGCTGGTCGCCTACGCGGTACTGCCGGTGCTGCACAACACGATCGTCGGAATCAACCAGGTCGACCGGCACCTGATCGAGGCGGGCCGGGGCATCGGCATGTCGCCGCTCGCCGTCCTGGTCCGGGTCGAGCTGCCGTTGGCCGTGCCGGTCATCCTCGCGGGCGTACGGACCGCGCTCGTGCTGGCGGTGGGAGTCGCCACGATGGCGACGTTCATCAACGCCGGCGGGCTCGGTGGGCTGATCGTCACCGGGATCAAGCTCCAGCGTGATTCCGTGCTGGTGACCGGCGCCGTGCTCACCGCCGTACTCGCGCTGACCCTGGACTGGCTCGGTGGAGTCGTCTCCGACCTGCTGCGTCCTCGCGGGCTCGACTGATCCACCCAGTCGGTCGACTCCGTTCCCTTCCGTTTCTTCACCTACCGGTGCTGCGGCGCCAAGGAGGTTAGTTATGCGTACCCGACAGTTGATGGCCCGCCTGGTGGCGGGCACCGTGATCATTGGCCTGGCCCTGACCGGATGCTCGGTGACCACGGAGGACTCCGGCGCGGACGTAGCCGTGGGGGAGGGGTCGATCAAGCGGGACGAGTCGCTGGTCGGGCAGACCATCGTGGTGGGGTCGAAGGACTTCACCGAGAACATCGTCTTCGGCCACATCACCATGGCGGCGCTCAAGGCCGCCGGCGCGACCGTGACGGACCGGACGAACATCAAGGGCTCGGTGAACGTCCGCAAGGCCCTACTCGCGGGTGAGGTGCACGTCTACTGGGAGTACACCGGCACCTCCTGGATCACGTACCTCAACCACACGGATCCGATCCCGGACGCCGCGCAGCAGTACGAAGCGGTGGTCAAGGAGGACAAGGAGAAGAACAACGTCGTCTGGGCGAAGACCGCGCCGGCCAACAACACCTACGCCATCGCGGTACGCGAGGCGAAGGCCACCGAGTGGAACCTCAAGACGCTGTCCGACCTGGCCGCGTTCATCAGGAGCCACCCGGCGGACGCTACGTTCTGCCTGGAGAGCGAGTTCGTCGGCCGCAACGACGGCTGGCCGGGGATGACCAAGAAGTACGGCATGGAGGTACCGGCCGGCAACATCAAGACCGTGGACACCGGGGTGGTCTACACCGAGACCCAGAAGGGCACCTCGTGCAACTTCGGCGAGGTGTTCACCACGGACGGGCGGATCAGCAACCTCAACCTGGTGCCGCTGGAGGACGACCTCAACTTCTTCCCGATCTACAACCCCGCGCTGACCATCAACGGGGAGATCGCCGCGAAGTTCCCGTCGCTGGTGACGTTGCTCGACCCGATCACCGCCAAGCTGGACGACGAGACAATTCGGCAGCTCAACGAGCGTGTCGACGTCAAGGGCGAGCCGGTGGGACAGGTCGTCGCGGACTGGATGACGGAGCAGGGCTTCATCGGCTGAGTCGAAGCGAGAGCCACGGGCCGCCTCCCGGATCGGGAGGCGGCCCGCGTCGATGGCGAACTTGACAGACTTCGTCAAGTACTTGACGATGACCGTCAAGTAGGAGGAGGTCAGATGCCGCCCAGCCATGGCGAGTTGGTCGAGCAACTCATCCGGACGATGGACGTCCGGCTGCTCGACCCGCTGGAGATCCTGCTCGACGGCGACGACGTGGTGGAGGCGCTCCGCGCCGCGGTCCGCGCCCGGGCCGTGGCCTGGGCGCACCGGATGGTCAACGGGGACGACCGGGAGGCGATCGGGATCGTCATCCGGGTCGTCTCGACGCTCTATCCCAGCGACGGCCCGTTCGCGCCTCCGCTCGACTGGTGGCGCAGCCCGCTGGGCCAGGTCGTGGCGCGTCGGGTCGGGCACCCCACCGCCGAATCGGTGACGTACGCGGTGGCCGGGGCGATGCTCGGGATCACCCGGCAGGGCGTCCACGACCTGGTCAACCGGGGCAAGCTGGCCCGTCACCCGGAAGGCGGCGTGCTGCCCTCCTCCGTTCGCGACCGGCTACTGGAGGAAGGACGGCCCCGCCGTGCCTGACACACCCCGCAACTGCGAGACAACCATCGGATCCGGCTCGGTACCGATCGTCGCCCGGGACCTCGGCGGCGCTGGCGCACCCATGCTGCTGCTGCACGGCGCGGGCGGCAACCTGGTCACCATGACCGGGCTGGCCGAGTTGTTGCGCCCGGCGTACCGGGTGGTCACGGTGGACCTGCGCGGGCACGGCCGCTCCGGCGACGGCCCCTGGAAGTGGGACGAGGTCCTCGACGACCTCGATGCCGTCGTCGACGAGTTGGAGCTGACCAGCCCGGCGGTGGCCGGCATGTCGCTGGGCGGCATGCTCGCCAGCCTCTGGGCGGCCCGCCACCCGGACTGTCCCGGCGCGGTCAGCCTGGACGGCAACCCCACCCCGAGCCGGCCGGAGGACCTCGCCGGCCTGGCGCCGGACCGGGCGGCGGCCGAACTCGCCCGGCTCCGCGAGGTCTTCGCCGGGATGTCCGCCGCGCTGGCCCGGCCGCTCACCGCGGAGCAGGTCGCGGCGGCGATCGAGGGGCAGCGGGTAATGGCCCGGCAGTACGGCGCCGCCGAGGAGGTCTGGGTCGAGGCGTTCCGGCGCAACCTGGTGCCGGCGGACGACGGGGCGAGCCGGCTGCGCCCCGATCCGGAGCTGACCGAGGAACTGCGGCTCGCCATGCAGTCGCTGGACCTCGTACCGGCCTACCGTGCCGTCCGTTGCCCGCTGCTGCTCGTACTGGCCACAGTGGACATGCCCGAACAGCGCCCCTTCCATGACCTGTACGTCGCGCACCGGCGTCGGGTCCTGGAGCGACTGGCGGCCGTCCGGGACAACCCCTGCCTGACAGTGCTCCCGCTGAAAGGCGCCAGCCACGCCATGGTGGCCGAACGCCCGCGCCAGCTGGCCGAACTGATCACGGCGTACCTCTCCCGCTGAGCCACGGCTGCCCTCCGGTCCGCCACCGACCTCCGGTCCGCCACCGACCTCCGGTCCGCCACCGACGGGTCGGTCGCGAATCGGCTGGGCGGATCCGCTGCGGGCTTGCGGATAGTGCCCCTTGTTCTAGTAGAATACGAACATGTTGTTTCGGGTGTCACCGGGCAGCGGCGTGCCGCTGGCCGAGCAGATCGCCGGCAGCGTGCGCCGGGCACTGGCCGACGGAGCGATCGGCCGCGGAGACCGGCTGCCGGCCGCACGGGAGCTGGCCGACACGCTCGACGTGAACATGCACACCGTGCTCCGGGCGTACGCGGCGCTGCGCGAGGAGGGGCTCATCGAGCTGCGCCGGGGCCGGGGTGCGGTGGTGACCGGGGAGATCCCGCACGAGCGCGCCCGGGTTATCGAGTCGGTACGGGAGTTGGTGACAGCTGCCCGCCGCGCCGGCGTCGGCTTCGACGAGGCGGTCGCTCTGCTGCGGCAGCAGTATTCGAAAGAGGTGAGCGTATGAGGAACGTCCGGTGGACGGTCGGCAGCGGTCTGCTGCCGGCTGCCCTGATCGGCGGTGCGGTGGCGGTGACCCTGGCCTGGCGAAGCCGCCTACCGGAGAGCCTGCCCAATTCCGGCGGCGTCGGTGACCGGCCGATGGTCGACACCATCGCGGTCGACACCCTCGCCGCCGTGCTGCTCGGCGCCGCGCTCACCGTCTGGGCGGCTGGGCTGCTGGTCTTCGCGTTGACCCGCCGGATCTCCGGCACCGCGCGGCACTGGCTGCGGCTCGGCGCCCAGGTCGCGGTGAACGGCACCGCGGCGGCGGCCGGCACGGTGCTGCTGATGACGTTGGCCGCCGCACTGGACGCGCCGACCGCCGCCGACGTACGCCTCTCCTGGGGCTACTTCGCCGCGCTGATGGCGCTGCCGATGTTGGCTGCGGCGGTCGCTGGGCTGCTGGCGTACCTGTTGGCCGGGGCGGCGCCCCCGGCGTCACCCGGCGCCGGGTCCCCGGCCCTGACCCGGGCGGCGGCCCAACAAGCCGTCCCGAACCAGGCCGCCGTCCCGAACCAGGCCGCCGTCCCGAACCAGGCCGCCGTTCGGGACGTGGCCGCCGGGCCGGCGCTGGCGGCGGGTACCGACGAGCGGCTGCTCTGGTGGGAGTTCCGGGCGCTGCGTCCGGTGATCTGGACGATCGGGGCGCTGGCCCTGACCGGGGTGCTGATGGTCGCCGTGCTGGTGCCCCTGGTCGGCGTCGTGGGCTGGGCCGGTGCCGCACCGATGGTGTCGGCCCTGGCGATGCTGCCGTTCACCCGCTACCGGCTGGTCATCGACGGCGAAGCGGTCCGGGTGGCGGTCGGCCCGCTGCGACGGCGGGTGCCGATCTCCGCCATCGCGGAAGCCGAGCCGGACCACCTGGCGGTGGAGGACTGGCTGCTCCGCTCCATGCTGCGCGGCGCCACCGCCCGCGACCTGCCGCTGCTGCCCGGCCCCGCGCTGGCGCTCCGGCTGACCGACGGCACCCGCCGGCTGGTCACCTGCCGGGACGTGCCGACCGCGGTGGCGATGGTGAACACCCTGCGGGCCCGCCAGGCCTGACGGAGCGGCGAGCGCGGCTCACCCGTCCGGGGTGGTCCGCGCCCGCCGTCGGGCTCACTCCGGGACGCGCCGGTAGGCACCGTCGCTGGCCGAGGTCGCCATCGAGGCGTACGCGCGCAGCGCGGCGGAGACCTGCCGGTCCCGGTCCACCGGCGTGTACGGCCGATCCCGCTTCTCCTGGGCGATCCGCCGCGCCTGGAGCACCTCCGGCGGTACCGCCAGCTCGATGCTCCGGTTCGGAATGTCGATGACGATCTCGTCGCCGGGTTCGACCAGCGCGATCAGTCCGCCGCCGGCCGCCTCCGGGGAGACGTGCCCGATGGAGAGCCCGGAGGTGCCGCCGGAGAACCGGCCGTCGGTGATCAGCGCACACTCCCGGCCGAGGCCGCGTCCCTTCAGGAACGAGGTGGGGTAGAGCATCTCCTGCATCCCCGGCCCGCCCTTCGGGCCCTCGTAGCGGATCACCACCACGTCACCGGCGACGATCTGCTTGCCGAGGATCGCCTCGACCGCGGCCTCCTGGGACTCGTAGACCTTGGCCGGGCCCCGGAAGGTGAGGCACTCGGCCGGCACGCCCGCGGTCTTCACCACCGCGCCGTCCGGGGCCAGGTTGCCGTGCAGGATGGCCAGTCCGCCGTCGGCGGTGTAGGCGTGCTCCCGGTCCCGGATGCAGCCCTCGGCCGCGTCGGTGTCCAGCTTGGACCAGCGGTTGGTGGTGGAGAACGGCTCGGTGGTGCGTACCCCGCCGGGGGCGGCGTGGAACAGCTCGATCGCCTCCGGGCTGGCCTTGCCGCCCCGGATGTCCCAGTCGGCCAGCCACCGGTCCAGGTCGGTCGAGTGCACCGAGTGCACGTCCCGGCGCAGCAGCCCGGCCCGGTCCAGCTCGCCGAGGATCGCCGGGATGCCTCCGGCCCGGTGCACGTCCTCCATGTGGTACTTCGGGGAGTTCGGGGCGACCTTGGCGAGGCAGGGCACCCTGCGGGAGATCTCGTCGATGTCGGCGACCGCGAAGTCCAGCTCCGCCTCGCGAGCCGCAGCCAGCAGGTGCAGCACGGTGTTGGTGGAGCCGCCCATCGCCACGTCCAGGGCGACCGCGTTCTCGAACGCGGCCCGGGAGGCGATCGACCGGGGCAGCACCGAGGCGTCGTCGTCGGTGTACCAGCGGTTGGCGATCTCCACGACGACCCGGCCGGCCTCCTCGAAGAGCGCCCTGCGGGCGGCGTGGGTGGCCAGCACCGACCCGTTGCCGGGCAGGGCCAGGCCGATCGCCTCGGTGAGGCAGTTCATCGAGTTGGCGGTGAACATGCCGGAGCAGGAGCCGCAGGTCGGGCAGGCGGAGCGCTCGATCGCGTCGAGCTGGTCGTCGCTGACCGCGTCGTTGGAGGAGGCGATCATGGCATCGATCAGGTCGATCTTGTCGTGCACGATCCCCTCGATCGCCACCGTCTTGCCGGCTTCCATCGGGCCGCCGGAGACGAAGACGGTCGGGACGTTCAGCCGGAGCGCGGCGAGCAGCATGCCGGGGGTGATCTTGTCGCAGTTGGAGATGCAGACCAGGGCGTCCGCGCAGTGCGCGTTGACCATGTATTCGACCGCGTCGGCGATCAGCTCGCGGCTGGGCAGCGAGTAGAGCATCCCGCCGTGCCCCATCGCGATCCCGTCGTCGACCGCGATGGTGTTGAACTCCCGGCCGACGCCGCCCGCCTCGGCCACCGCGTCGGCGACCAGGCCGCCGAGATCCTTCAGGTGGACGTGCCCGGGCACGAACTGGGTGAAGCTGTTCGCGATGGCGACGATCGGCTTGCCGAAGTCGTCGTCGGTCATCCCGGTGGCCCGCCACAGCGCGCGGGCGCCGGCCATCGTCCGGCCGTGTGTGGAGGTCTTCGACCGCAGGTCAGGCATCCGACAAGTGTGGCACCCGGGCCCGCGTTCCGCCGCCCCCACAGTCCGTCGCGTCCAGCCAGCGGGACGCGACGCGGGTGAGGAAGGGCCCCGCTGACGATAAGCGGGGGCCCTTCCTCACACCCGATGCCCGAATGGGCGGTCTGTGCCTCTGATCGAGGAACCGGCGCGGGCTCCCCCATGGAGTGCGGTCGATCCGGCAGAGTGAACCCGTGCAACTCACCTCCGGTGTGCCGGCTGCGCTTGCCGTGGCGACCGGCCTCGCCTCCGGTTGCGGGCCGGTCATGCTGGTGCGGTCGGCGTACCGGCACATCGGCGCACGCCGGGTCGGGCACTGGTTGCTCGCGGTCGGTGGCGCACTCGCGGCGGCCAGCGCCGCCCTGGGGCTGTACGCGCTGGTCACCATGGCCGAGCACTGGCAGCACGAGCAGGCCCAGCGGACCGCCCTGGCCACCGGAATCGCCATCGGGATGGCGGGCAGCGGGACGCTGCTCTGCGCCGGTCTGCTCCGGCTGCCCGGCGTCGCCGAGACTCCCGGTGCGGCGCTCCGGCTGGTACTGGACGGGCTGGTGATCGGGGCGGCGCTCTGGTTCGTCGGCTGGGTGCTGCTCGCCGAGCCGACCCGGGTGCTCGGCGGCCTCACCCCGAGCGGCTGCCTGGCCATCCTGGTGGCCACCGTCACCGCGGCGGTGGCGGTCGGGCTGACCGTCATCGTCGGCGCCCGGGCCCGGACGCCCCGGCGCGGGCTGCTGCTGGCCGGCGCCGGCGTGAACCTGGTGACCGGTTCCGGGCTGGCCATCTCCGCCGGGATCTGCCAGGCCGGCCCGGCGGTCGCACTGGTCGGATCGGTGCTGCTGCCGGTCGGCCTGTTGCTGGTCGCCCTGGCCGGCCGGGCGCCCGAGCTGGCCGGCGGGCGGGACGGCGACGTCATCCGGCGCGGCACCTACGCGGTACTGCCGATGGTGGCGATGGCCGTCTCCGCCGTCTACCACCGGCTGGTCGGCGGCGAGTTCACGATCCTCGCGGTGATGGCCGGCATCGTCGAGGGGTTCGGCCTGGTCGCCCGGCAGTACCTCGCACTGGCCGACGTACGGGCCTACGCGGCTCGGCTCGCCGAGCGGGAGGCGCACTTCCGGGAACTGGCGCACACCGATCCGCTGACCGGACTGGCCAACCGCCGGGGGCTGCTCCGGGCGGTGCAGCAGCAGGCCGACCGGGAGACGCCCTGGGTGCTGCTCGGGCTCGACCTGGACGGTTTCAAGAACGTCAACGACATGCGGGGGCACGACGTCGGCGACGCGGTGCTGATCGAGGTGGGTCGGCGGCTGCGGAGCAACCTGCGCCCCGGCGACCTGGCGGCGCGGCTCGGCGGTGACGAGTTCGCCGTACTGATGCGGGCCCGGCCCGCCGAGGCGCAGCGGATCGCGCAGCGACTGCTCGGGGTGGTCGGCTCGGCGTACCCGCACGATGCCGGGGCGGTCTTCCTGTCGGTCAGCATCGGGGTGGCCGACAGCGCCGACGCCGCCGACGTGGAGACCCTGCTGCGCAACGCCGACCTGGCCCTGCGGTACGCCAAGCAGCGCGGCAAGAACCGGGTCGAGCGGTACGACGTGGCCTACGACAATCTGCTGCGCCGGCGTACCACGCTGGAGCACGAGCTGCGCGGCGCGATCGAGCGGGACGAGTTGCACCTGGCGTTCCAGCCGGTGGCGGCGGTCCCGTCGGTCCGGCCGGTCGGCGCGGAGGCGCTGCTCCGCTGGCACCATCCGGAGCTGGGCAACGTCGGCCCGGACGAGTTCATCCCGCTCGCCGAGGAGTGCGGGATGATCGCCAAGCTCGGCGCCTGGGTACTGCACCGGGCCTGTCACCAGCTCTCCCTCTGGCTCACCGCCGGGCACGACGTCTGGGTCTCGGTCAACGTCTCGCCCCGGGAACTGCACGCACCGGAGTACGTCGTCCAGGTCACCGAGGCGCTGCGCGCGCACCGGGTGCCGCCGCAGCGGCTGGTGCTGGAGGTGACCGAGCACGCCGTGGCGACCGACCTGGACGAGCTGATCCGGCGGCTCCGGGCGCTGCGGCTGACCGGGGTACGCATCGCGCTGGACGACTTCGGCGCCGGGTACTCCTCCCTCGGCCAGCTTCGCCGGCTGCCGATCGACATCCTCAAGATCGATCACAGCCTGGTCGCCGGCCCGGAGCCGGTCCAGCCGCCGGACGGCCGCGCCTTCGCCCCGATGGTGGACGTGGTGGTGCGGCTCGGCCACCAGCTCGGACTGGAGGTGATCGCCGAGGGGGTGACCAACCCGACGGAACTCGCCGCCGTGGTCGAGGCGGGCTGCCGGTTCGGGCAGGGCCAGCTCTTCGGCTGGGGGGTGCCGGCCGAGCACCTGGAGGCGATGCTGGAGGCGGCCAGCCCGCCCGAGGGGAATGCGGGGGAGTCCCGCCCGAAGGGCGACGGTGCCGAGTCCACCCCTCGTACGGCCGGGAACAGCCGGAGCGCTCCCCGGCAGCGCAGGCCGAGCGACGGGCCGGCGGACCCGGCAAGCGGCCGTGCCCAAAATGCGGGATCAGTTGACTCATCGCGTGAGATGCGTCAGGCTTAACCACATGTCTGCGACCAGGTCCTTCCGAGTACTTATCTGAGCGCACTCTCGGTTTCCGAGAGTGCGCAGGCCCCGTGCATCAGCACGAGGGCCCTTTTTATTGGCCACGTACCTCGTCGGCAGGGCGGTCACCTCGTTGGGCGTACCGGTCCTTGCCGGTTCGTGCGGATCGACCCCCGCCCGAGGGTCGCCCGGCCGAGGCGGCCGGCCCCGCACCGCCCGTACACCTCGAAAGATCACTGCTCCGAGCCGAAGGCCTGAATAGCCATGACAAGACCCACACCTGAGACCCTGGCCAACAGCGCGCGGCGGCACCGCTCCGTCGCTGCCGAGGGGGGCAACGACCCCGCCGACCAGTTCCCCCGCCGACTCCGCCCGGGCGGCCCGCCCGTCGGCGACCAGGCCGGCCCGCTCGCCGAGCCGGTGCGCGGGGCCGGCGGCGGGCAGGTGGTGGCGCCGGTCCAGGTCTCCGGGGCCGGCTCGCTGGTGAAGTCGCTGGAGGCGCTCGGCGTCGAGGTCGCGTTCGGCATCCCGGGCGGGGCGATCCTGCCGGCGTACGACCCGCTCTACGACTCGTCGGTGCGGCACATCCTGGTCCGGCACGAGCAGGGCGCCGGGCATGCCGCCACCGGGTACGCGCAGGCCACCGGCCGGGTCGGGGTCTGCATCGCCACCTCCGGGCCGGGCGCGACGAACCTGGTCACGCCGATCGCGGACGCGTACATGGACTCGGTGCCGATGGTGGCGATCACCGGTCAGGTGGCCCGGCCGGCGATCGGCACGGACGCCTTCCAGGAGGCGGACATCCAGGGCATCACCCTGCCGATCACCAAGCACAACTACCTGATCCAGACCGCCGAGGAGATCCCGAGGATCCTGGCCGAGGCGTTCCACCTGGCCGCCTCCGGTCGGCCCGGTCCGGTGCTGGTCGACATCCCCAAGGACGTCCTCCAGGCGCAGACCACCTTCTCCTGGCCGCCCGCCCTGGACCTGCCGGGTTACCGGCCCACCCTGCACCCGCACGGCAAGCAGATCCGGGAGGCGGCCCGGCTGATGACCACGGTCCGCCGCCCGGTGCTCTACGTCGGCGGTGGGGTGCTCAAGGCCGGCGCCACCGAGGGGCTGCGCAAGCTGGCCGAGCTGACCGGCATCCCGGTGGTGACCACGCTGATGGCCCGGGGCGCCTTCCCCGACTCCCACCCGCAGCACCTGGGCATGCCGGGCATGCACGGTACGGTCGCCGCGGTCTACGGCCTGCAGAAGTCGGACCTGATCGTGGCGCTGGGGGCCCGGTTCGACGACCGGGTGACCGGCAAGCTGGACTCGTTCGCCCCGGGGGCGGCGATCGTGCACGCCGACATCGACCCGGCGGAGATCGGCAAGAACCGCGCCGCCGACGTGCCGATCGTCGGCGACGCCAGGTACGTCATCGACGAGCTGATCGAGGCGGTCCGGGCCGCCACCGCCGGCCAGACCGCGCAGGTCGACCGGACCGAGTGGTGGGCACAGCTGGACGACCTGCGCGACCGCTACCCGCTCGGCTACGACGAGCCGACCGACGGCACCCTCGCCCCGCAGTACGTGATCGAGCGGCTGGGTGCGATCGCCGGCCCGGAGGCGATCTACGTGGCCGGGGTCGGCCAGCACCAGATGTGGGCGGCCCAGTTCGTCTCGTACGAGAAGCCGCACACCTGGCTCAACTCCGGCGGCCTGGGCACGATGGGCTACGCGGTGCCGGCGGCGATGGGCGCCAAGGTCGGCAGGCCGGACACCACCGTCTGGGGCATCGACGGCGACGGTTGCTTCCAGATGACCAACCAGGAGCTGGCGACCTGCGCCCTGGAGGGGATCCCGGTCAAGATCGCCGTGATCAACAACGGCAACCTGGGGATGGTCCGGCAGTGGCAGACGCTCTTCTACGGCGAGCGCTACTCCAACACCGAGCTGGGCACCCACAAGCACCGCATCCCGGACTTCGTCAAGCTGGCCGAGGCGCTGGGCTGCGTCGGGCTGCGCTGCGAGAGCAGGGCCGACGTGGACAAGACCATCAAGGCCGCGATGGAGATCAACGACGCACCGGTGGTGGTCGACTTCGTGGTCGGCAAGGACGCGATGGTGTGGCCGATGGTGGCCGCCGGCACCAGCAACGACGAGATCATGTTCGCCCGTGGGGTCCGCCCCGCATTCGACGACGACGAGCTGTGAGGCCCGAAAGATGACCAAGCACACGCTCTCCGTGCTGGTGGAGAACAAGCCCGGTGTCCTGGCCCGGGTGAGTGGGCTCTTCTCCCGCCGGGGCTTCAACATCGACTCGCTGGCGGTCGGTGAGACGGAGAACCCGGACGTCTCCCGGATCACCATCGTGGTCAATGCCGAGACCTCGCCGCTGGAGCAGGTCACCAAGCAGCTCAACAAGCTGGTCAACGTACTCAAGATCGTTGAGCTTGACCCGGCCGTCTCGGTGGCCCGACAGCTGGTGCTGGTCAAGGTCCGGGCCGACCGCTCGCAGCGGGCCCAGGTGCTGGAGACGGTGAACCTGTTCCGGGCCCGGGTGGTGGACGTCGCGCCGGACACTCTCACGATCGAGGCGACCGGCACCGCTGACAAGCTGGACGCGCTGCTGCGCGATCTCGAACCGTTCGGAATCAAGGAAATGGTGCAGTCGGGTCTGGTGGCGATCGGGCGGGGCTCCCGGGCGATCACCACCGGTTCGGCGCTGCGGGCCGCCTGAGCACGGCGGACCCCGCGATAACGATTGGCAACGGCGGACCCGCCCGGGTCGCGCCGCAGGAGAGGAAAGTCATGACCGCTGAGGTGTTCTACGACGACGACGCCGACCTGGGGCTCATCCAGAGCAAGAAGGTCGCGGTGCTCGGGTACGGCAGCCAGGGCCACGCCCACGCGCTGTCGCTGCGCGACTCCGGCGTCGACGTGGTGATCGGTCTGCCGGAGGGTTCGAAGAGCCGGGCCAAGGCGCAGGAGCAGGGCCTACGGGTGCTCACCCCGGCCGAGGCGTCGGCCGAGGCCGACGTGATCATGGTTTTGGCGCCGGACACCGCGCAGCGGTCGCTCTACGCCGATGCCATCGCGCCGCACCTGAGCGCGGGCAAGGCGCTCTTCTTCGGCCACGGCCTCAACATCCGGTACGGCTTCATCACCCCGCCGGCCGACGTCGACGTGGCGATGGTCGCCCCGAAGGGCCCGGGTCACCTGGTCCGCCGGCAGTACGTCGACGGCAAGGGCGTGCCCTGCCTGGTCGCGGTGGAGCAGGACGCCACCGGCACCGCCTTCCCGCTCGCGCTGGCCTACACCAAGGCGATCGGCGGCACCCGGGCCGGTGCGATCCGCACCACCTTCAAGGAGGAGACCGAGACCGACCTCTTCGGTGAGCAGGCGGTGCTCTGCGGCGGCGCCTCCGCACTGGTGCAGACCGGTTTCGAGGTGCTCACCGAGGCCGGGTACGCGCCCGAGGTGGCGTACTTCGAGTGCCTGCACGAGCTGAAGCTGATCGTCGACCTGATGTACGAGGGCGGCATCGCCCGGATGCGCTACAGCGTCTCCGACACCGCAGAGTACGGCGACTACTCGCGGGGGCCCCGGGTGGTCGACGCCCGGGTCAAGGACGAGATGCGGAAGATCCTCTCGGAGATCCAGTCGGGTGAGTTCGCCCGGGAGTGGATCGCCGAGGACGACGCGGGCCGGCCCAACTTCACCAAGTGGCGGGCCGAGGGCGCGGCGCACCCGATCGAGGAGACCGGCAAGAAGCTGCGCGGCATGATGAGCTGGGTCGACCGGCCGATCACCGAGACCGCCTGATCCGGTGCTGTCCCGGGCCGGTGGACCGCCGGCCCGGGACAGCGGCCGTGCCGGACTGGAGAGCAATGTCGTTATCGATCTTCTCCGGTGAGTTGCCGGTTCATTGCCATTCGACACCCAATGGCCAGCCCACAGTTGTCACCAGGAAATGGGTGGCGGTTACGCGCGGTTAATGCTTCCGCTCGGGTACTGTCGCCGCATGCGTCTGGAGCAATCGCACCGCACCGAGCGTTTCGGCGCCGTCCGTATCCACGAACTCCAGCGTGTCATACAGCTGGACTCGGGAGACGCCACGGGAACCACCGGCGAGGGGATCGTCTCGCAGGCGGCGATGCGCGCGATCGAGCGGCAGATGGTCATCGTCATTCCCTGCATGAATGAGACACGCAGAGTAATCGAAGGCGTGCTCTCGGGGATTCCTCATGACTGCCTCATCGTGCTGGTCTCGAACAGCGCCCGAGCGCCGGTCGATCGCTACGACATGGAAGCGCAGACCCTGGAGCAGTACTGCCGGGCGACCGAGCGGCCGGCGGTCATGGTGCACCAGCAGGATCCGGGACTGGCCGCCGCCTTCAAGGCCGCCGGCATGCCCGAGCTGATCGCCGACGACGGGCTGGTCCGGCCCGGCAAGGGCGAGGCGATGCTGATCGGCATGGCGGTCGCCGCGCTGACCGGACGGAAGTACCTGGGTTACATCGACGCGGACAACTACGTCCCGGGTGCCGTGCACGAGTACGTCAAGGTGTACGCCGCCGGCCTGCACCTGGCGGCCAATCCGTACGCGATGGTCCGGATCTCCTGGCACTCGAAGCCGAAACTGCGCGACGGGCGGCTCTTCTTCAGCCGGCGCGGCCGGAGTTCCGAGATCACCAACGAGTTCCTGAACCGGCTGGTGGCCGAGTATTCCGGGTTCGGCACCGAGGTGATCGCCACCGGAAACGCGGGCGAGCACGCGATCAGCCTCGACCTCGGGCTGCGAATGCGGCTGGCGGGCGGCTTCGCGGTGGAACCGTTCGAGTTCGTGGAGTTGTTCGAGCAGTTCGGCGGCCTGCTCGACACCGCGCACCCCGAGGTGATGGCCAGCTCCGTTCCGGTGCTCCAGATCGAGACCCGCAACCCGCACTTCCACGACAACAAGGGCGAGGACCACGTGCAGGGCATGCGGATGCAGGCGCTGAACGTGCTCTACCACTCGCCGGTCGCGCTGCCCCCGGTCCGCCAGGCGATCCTCGAGTTCATGGTGGCCCAGCAGGCGCTCGCGCCCGGTGAGGAGCCACCCCGGGAGCGGATCTACCCGCCGGTCGGCTCGCTCGACCTGGACCTGCTGCGCGGCGTACTGGAGACCGAGGCCGGGACCTTCCGCCAGCTCGGTGCCCGGTCACTGGTCACCCAGTTCCAGCCCCGCCCCGCGCTGCCCGAACCCGAGGTCTACACCTCGGCCTGAACCGTCGGTGCGCCGTCGGCGTGCCGTCCCGACCGGACTCGGCGACGGGCCGGTGTACGCCCTGTGAGGGCACTCACGCGGTTCGGCGCCGCACCCTGCGCAGCAGGACGCCTACGATCGGCAGATAGGTGCGTCCGCACCGCAGGGACGACCGAATGGCGGAAGCGCGGGACGCAGTGCGGCGCCCACGTGGCCGCAGACCTCGCCCGGACGACATATACGAGGACCAATGACTCCCGTCGTACTGATCGCTGAAGAGCTCGCTCCCGCCGCAATCGACGTGCTCGCGCACGACTTCGACGTACGCCACGTGGACGGCACCGACCGCCCCGCTCTGCTGGCCGCGCTCGCCGAGGCCGACGCGGTCATCGTACGCAGCGCCACCCAGATCGACGCCGAGGCGATCGCCGCCGCACCCCGGCTCAAGGTGGTGGCCCGGGCCGGCGTCGGACTGGACAACGTCGAGGTGTCGGCCGCCACCGCCCGGGGCGTGATGGTGGTCAACGCCCCGACATCCAACATCGTCTCCGCCGCCGAGCAGGCGGTCGCGCTGCTGCTGGCCGTCGCCCGGAACACCGCGAGCGCCAGCGCCGCGCTGAAGGCGGGGGAGTGGAAGCGGTCCAGGTACACCGGTGTGGAGATCCAGGGCAAGACCGTCGGGGTGGTCGGGCTCGGCCGGATCGGGGTGCTCTTCGCGCAGCGCATCGCGGCCTTCGGCACCCGGCTGATCGCGTACGACCCGTACGTGCAGCCGGCCCGGGCGGCGCAACTCGGCGTACGCCTGGTCGGGCTGGAGGAGCTGCTCCGGGAGAGCGACTTCATCTCGATCCACCTGCCGAAGACCCCGGAGACGGTCGGTCTGATCGGCGAGAAGGAACTCACGCTGGTCAAGCCCGGCGTCCGGATCGTCAACGCGGCCCGGGGCGGCCTGATCGACGAGCAGGCGCTGGCCGACGCGATCGCCGAGGGCCGGGTCGGCGGCGCCGGCATCGACGTGTACTCGAAGGAGCCCTGCACCGCCTCGCCGCTGTTCGCCTTCGACAACGTGGTGGCCACACCGCACCTGGGCGCCTCCACCGCCGAGGCCCAGGACAAGGCGGGCCTCGCGGTGGCCCGCAGCGTCAAACTCGCCCTCCAGGGCGAGTTCGTGCCCGACGCGGTGAACGTGCAGGCCGGCGGCGTCGTCGCCGAGGACGTCCGGCCGCTGCTGCCGCTGGCCGAGAAGCTGGGCAAGGTCTTCACCGCGGTGGCCGGCGGGGTCGCCGCCAGCGTCACCGTCGAGGTTCGCGGCGAGATCGTCGCCAACGACGTCTCGGTGCTGAAGCTGGCCGCCACCAAGGGCCTGTTCACCTCGGTGGTGGAGGAGCAGGTGAGCTACGTCAACGCCCCGCTGCTCGCCGCCGACCGGGGCGTCACGGTGGCGCTGACCACGCACGCCGAGACCATCGACCACCCGAACCTGGTCACCGTGCGCGGTGCGCTGCCGGACGGCCGGACCGTGTCGGTCTCCGGCACCGCCGTGCACACGGGCACCCGCGACGTGCTCAAGCTGACCGAAGTGGACGGCTTCGACCTGGAACTCGGCGTCGACGGCGTCCTGCTCTTCTTCCGCTACGCCGACAAGCCCGGCGTGGTCGGCACCATCGGGTCGATCCTCGGCGAGGCGGGCGTCAACATCGCGGCGATGCAGGTGGCCCGGCGGGAGGCCGGCGGTGAGGCGCTGATGACCCTGACGGTGGACTCGGCGGCCGCGGCGGAGCTGCTCAGCTCGGCGGCCGACTCGATCGGCGCGGTCGCGGCGAGCGCCGCCGACCTGCGCGACGAGGAGGTGTGACCGGGGCCTGACACCCGGTGCCCGGACGGGGCGGATCGGCACACGGCCGCCCCGTCCGGGTCAGCCGTTCACCGGGGTCGGTGGCGGATAGACCGAGCCGTCCTGCGGGTCGAGCAGCATCAGGTGGTGCCGTGCGGCCAGCCGTTCGATGTCGAGCAGCACCTGGTCCGCACAGGACTCGTCGAGGTTCATCTCGACATGGTCGGCGGCGACGTGCAGCGGCGTCACCGCCCACGGCGAGTCCGGTCCCGGCCGGTCGGGGTAGCCGGCGACGATCGCCCGGTAGAACGCCGAGATCCGCGGTTCCGGATGGCCCGGGGCGTGCACTCCCTGCCGGCACCGGTCGTGTGCCGCGCGGACGTCCTCGGCGGCGGCGCCGGGCTCGAGCGCCCATACGATCAGATCGAAACTCACGCGGGGCTCCCGTGTCCCAAGAGTGTTGACAGATCAGAACTCATGGGGGTACAGGGTGCCACTGAGTTGGTGACCTTCGCTCGGATACGGCGCCGACACGCGGAACGGGCACCCTTGCGGGGACTCGCATCGGGTCGCTAGCGTATTGACGCGGATACCCGGCGAGTTCCTGGGCGTGGACTCGTCTTCGGGTGATGAGGCGTCGCGCCGGCCGGGTAGCCAGCACCCCCGTGTGCGCGAGCCACGCGCACTCGTCGCTGATCGGCCCCCGCGATCGTTGCCGAGATCGCGGGGGCCGATCGCGTTTCCGCCGTCACGTCGCTGTAGTCGCTCAGGACGGCTCGGGAGCGCCGCTCCCGGTGCCGGCCGTCCGGCGGGTCGGTGCCCGTCAGCGCGGGTCGGTGCCGGTCAGCGCGGGGTGGCGAAGAGGGCGCGGTAGCCGTCCCGGGTGGGGAACCAGTCCAGGCCCGGGCGGCCGGCGGCGAACAGGGCGGTGGCGTACCCGTCGGCGACCGTGAGGTCCGGGCCGGTGACCGTGGCCGCCAGCAGCTTCCGGGCCGGCTGCCCGGTGCGCGGGTCGATCACGTGGTCGCGCCGGCCGGCGACCCCGGAGGTGCCGATCGCCCCGGAGGTCATTTCCAGGATCATCGGTTGCCGGTCGCCCCGGGTCGGGTGGTGCACGGCGATCCGCCACGGGCCGCCGTGCGGCGCGTGGCCGCGTACCACCAGGTCGGCGCCGCTGATCACGGCGTAGTCCTCGATGCCGGCGGCGCGCAGTCGGGCGGCGGCCCGCTCCACCGCCCAGCCGACCAGCAGGCCGCCCGGGTCGAAACCGCCCGGCACCGCCCAGGCGTCGAACCAGCCGTCGGTGGCGGCCCGCATCGCGACGCACCGGGCGACGATGTCGGCCAGCGGCGGGTACGCGTCCGCGGAGATCTCGCCCCGGCGCAGCCGGGAGACCAGGCTGGCCGGCCGGGCCGGGCTGTAGGTGAGGTCGATCGCCCGCAGTTCGGCGACGGCGTCCCGCAGCGCGTCGCCGACGCCGCGCCAGCCGACCGCGCCCATCCCGTTCAGCACCAGGGTGTAGTCGGCGATCGAGGTCTGCACGGTGTGCCGGGCGACCACCCGGTCGGCGAGCACCGCGCCGGGTCGGACGTTGCGCCAGCCGGCGCCCAGCCGCAGGTCCGGCCGTCCCCGGCCCACGGCGGGCGCCGGCGGCAGGTACCGGCTACGCTGTCCCCGGCCACGGCCGGCTCCCGGGATTCGCATGTTCGCCCCCTGGATCCGCACGTTCGCCCCCTGGATCCGCGTCTCGCCACTCCGGTCCCCGGGGCGTCCTCCAGCCCTGCGAACCCGTTCTTCGCGCTCACCCTAGGCAGCGAAGATGGTGGCAGCATGAGTGCTGGCTGAGAAGCTCCTGTGCGGTTGGCATTCCATATTTCGGGAGCGTCGTACCGGAACCCGGGACGTTCCCTTAACGTTCCCTAGACACGACGGAGGCAAGGGAGCTGGGACGTGGCGGTGGCGCGGATCGCGGTGGTTGCTGGCGACGGCATCGGGCCGGAGGTGGTCGCGCAGGCCCGCAAGGTGCTTGACGCCGTACTGCCCGGAGTCGAGGCCGCCGAATACGATCTCGGAGCCGCCCGCTACCACCGCACCGGCGAGGTGCTGCCGGACTCCGTCCTCACCGAGCTGGCCGGGCACGACGCGATCCTGCTCGGCGCGGTCGGCGACCCCACCGTGCCGCCCGGGGTGCTCGAGCGCGGCCTGCTGCTCAAGCTCCGCTTCGAGTTCGACCAGTACGTGAACCTCCGGCCGTCCCGGCTCTGGCCGGGGACCGCCGGCCCGCTGGCCAGCGTCAAGCCGAACGAGATCGACCTGGTGGTCGTCCGTGAGGGCACCGAAGGGCTCTACGCCGGAGCCGGCGGCACCCTGCACCGGGACACCCCGGCCGAGATCGCCACCGAGGAGAGCCTGAACACCCGGCACGGCGTCGAGCGGGTGATCCGGGACGCGTTCGCCCGGGCGGGGCGCCGGGAGCGCCGCAAGGTCACCCTGGTGCACAAGACCAACGTGCTGACCCACGCCGGCTCGCTCTGGGCCCGGGCCTTCGCCGCGGTGGCCGCCGAGCACCCGGACGTCGAGACCGAGTACCAGCACGTCGACGCCGCCGCGATGTTCCTGGTCACCCAGCCACAGCGGTACGACGTGGTGGTCACCGACAACCTCTTCGGGGACATCCTGACCGACATCGCCGCCGCGGTCACCGGCGGGATCGGGCTGGCCGCCAGCGGCAGCATCAACCCCGAGCGGGCGTACCCGTCGATGTTCGAGCCGGTGCACGGCTCGGCGCCGGACATCGCCGGCCAGGGCGTCGCCGACCCGGTCGCCGCGGTGCTCTCCATCGCGCTGCTCCTCGACCACCTGGGCCACCCCGAGGCGGCCCGCCGAGTAACCGAGGCGGTCGCCGCCGAGCTGGCCTCCCGGGGCTCCGGCTCGCCGCGGCGCACCGCCGACATCGGAGACCGGCTCGCCGCCCACGCGGCCGCCTGAGCCGGCCGATACGCTCCGCGAACAGCTCCGGCGGACCGCCGGATCTGCGCGAAGGTGCGCGTGGTGCGGCCCGCCGGTCATCCCGGAGGGTCGAGGTTGAACGACCGTTCGGGTAAGTTTCAGGCACAACTCCCACGTTCCGGCCTGCCCGTGCCCGGGCACCGGTCCACTCTCTGGAGGTCAGCACGATGAGCGGTGGTGACACGCTCGACTTCGAGATCCGTCCGAATCCTCAGCCGGTAGCCGCCGCCGAGCGCGCGGCGCTGATGACCAACCCGGGATTCGGTCGGGTCTTCACCGACCACATGGTCACGATCCGGTACGCCGACGGCAAGGGCTGGTACGACGCCCGGGTGGAGGCCCGGGCGCCGATTCCGATGGACCCGGCGAGCGCGGTGCTGCACTACGCCCAGGAGATTTTCGAAGGGCTGAAGGCGTACTCGGCGGTGGACGGCTCGGTGACGATGTTCCGACCGGACGCCAACGCCGCCCGGTTCAACGACTCGGCCCGCCGGATGGCCATGCCCGAGCTGCCCGAGGCGGTCTTCCTGGACTCGCTGCGGCACCTGATCCAGGTCGACCGGAAATGGCTGCCGACCTCCGAGGAGGCCAGCCTCTACCTGCGGCCGTTCATGTTCGCCAACGAGGTCTTCCTCGGGGTGCGCCCGGCCAACGAATACCTCTACGCGGTGATCGCCTCGCCGGTCGGCTCGTACTTCGCCCGGGGCGTGCAGCCGGTGAACGTCTGGGTCTCGCCGACCTACACCCGGGCCGCGCCCGGCGGGACCGGCGAGGCGAAGTTCGGCGGCAACTACGCCGCCTCGCTGGCCGCCCAGGCGGAGGCGAGCGAGCACGGCTGCGAGCAGGTGGTCTTCCTCGACGCGGTGCAGCGCCGGTACGTCGACGAACTCGGCGGCATGAACATCTTCTTCGTCTACGACGACGGGACCATCGTCACCCCGCCGCTCGGCGGCACCATCCTGCGCGGCATCACCCGGGACTCGTTGATCACCCTGGTCCGGGAGTCCGGTGGAACGGTGCTGGAGCGGCCGGTGGCGTTCGACGAGTGGCGGGCCGACGCGGCCAGCGGCCGACTGCGCGAGGTGTTCGCCTGCGGCACCGCCGCGGTGATCACCCCGATCGGTCAGGTCTGTTCCCCCGACGGGAAGTTCTCGATCGCCGACGGCAGCCCCGGCGAGGTCACCATGAGGCTGCGGCAGCAGCTGGTCGACATCCAGCGGGGCCGGACCGAGGACCGGAACGGCTGGATCCACCGGATCGCCTGAGCGCGCGGCGGCGGGAACTCGCCACCCGCACCTCCGTCGTGGGCAAGATCATGTTTTTCGGTGAGGTGTTCTTTCCGGGAATAGTGCCTTCGGCGCGCGTCCGAAGGCACTATTTCGGGGATGTAGCGCGATCTTGCCCGGCGGCGCCGGAAGGCGGTGCGGCCATGGGTGGCACGTGCGGGTCAGCTCAGTAGGTGGGCCCGGAGAGCGTCGATCCGGGCCGGGGCCAGGCCGGCGCCGACCAGGTAGTCCGGCACCGAGCCGTGCCGGCCGCGCAGTTCCGCCAGGAACAGGGTCATCGCCTCGGCCGGCGAGGCGAGGAACGGTGCCGGCAGCGGCGCCTCGTCCGGCATGGTGCTGGCCAGCCACTCGCCGAACCGGGCCGAGGCGGCGGTGCTCTGCGCGTAGTCCTCGGCGATGTCGGCATCGGCGACACCGAGCAGCGAAAGGGTCAGCGCGCAGACCACGCCGGTCCGGTCCTTGCCGGCGACGCAGTGCACCAGCACCGGGGCGGACTCGGCGTCGGCGATCACCTCGATCGCCGCCACCAGGCCGGCCGAGCCGGTGGTGGCAAGGTCGTGGTACCGGTCGGCCAGCCAGCGCGCCAGCCCGAGTTCATCGGAGTACGCCGATGCCTCCCAGAGCGCGTGCTCGGGGTGGATGTGCTGGTAGACCAGCCCGTCATAGGCGGGTATCCGGCCCTGCTGGCGTACCTCGGTCGGTCGGCGCAGGTCGACCACGGTGCGGATGCCGAGCGACTCGAACGCCTCCCGGTCGGTGCCGTCGATCCGGTGCGGCGAGTCCGACCGGTACAGCCGCTGCCGGCGGACCGGCCGACCGTCGAGCCCGGAGACGCCGCCGACGTCCCGGAAATTGAAGAGGGTTTCGAAGACCGTCGTACGGGTCGAAGTTCCGTCCACCCGACCACCGTAGTGCCTGGGCCGGACGTTTCCGCTCGGGGTCTCCCGGTGCCCGGGCTGCGCCGGCTTTCCCTCTGCCCGGGCTGCGCCGGCTTTCCCTCTACCCGGGCTGCGCCGGCCTTCCGGTGGGCGGTGCTCTCCGGGCGGAGCCGGGTGGTCGGACCCCCTTCGACGCCACTGGCCGGCGGGGCGGGAGCCCTCGCCGGCCAGTCGACCGCGGGTCGCGGGTCAGATGGCGCGACCCGGCGGAGCTGCCCAGCCGGGCGAGCCGTACGTCCCGCCGTAGTAGCCACCGAGCTTGTCCCGGTAGGCCGGATCGTCGTACCCGGCGCCGTCGAACTCCGGAGCGGCCTTGATCTGGTCCCTGCTCCGGTCGACGTACACCTTCTGGTCGTCGTGGTCGACGTGGTTCACCACGCCGGCCGGCAACATGACCTTCTTGCCGAAGATCCACGGGCCGGTGTCCACCACCAGGTAGCTGGCGTTCACCTCGTGACTGGCACTGTCGATCTTGCCAATGCCGCCGTCGGTCGCCTCGACCTTGTAGCCCACCAGGTCGGCGCCGGTCACCCCGGCGTCGTCGCGGTAGCGCCACGGATCGAACGCGCCCGCGGGCTCGCCGCCCGGCACCGCGCCGCCGGCGAGCGCGCCACCACCGCCGTGGATCAGGGGATCCGGCGTCTGCCGCTGCGGGGTCGTCTGAGGATCGAGCCTGTCCACTGGCTATCACTCCTCTTCTCGACTGTCTCGACATTTCCGCTGTCCCGGAGACACCTACCCAGGGTGGTCGATCCATACACCCGGTCGGCGTGAGGATGCCGTCCCGCCATGTGGATTTTTCCTCCCACATCCCTACCTGCCGTGGCAGAGTACGGTCCGTGACCTGCTCCGCACTCATTATTGGCAACTAGCGCGCCGGCATCCTCCCCCGCCGAGCGCGCAGACCTCCCGCATTCGCGGGGGGTCATTTTGTTTGTCGGGCCAGGAAGGCATCGGAGCAGGGGCTGCGCCCTTCTCGAAGGAGATCAGATGACGTACCAGGTGTTCGACACGACGCTGCGCGACGGCGCGCAGCGCGAGGGCATCAGCTACTCGGTCGTCGACAAGCTGGCCGTGGCCCGGCTGCTCGACGAGTTCGGCGTCGGCTTCATCGAGGGGGGCTGGCCGGGGGCGATGCCGAAGGACACCGAGTTCTTCCGTCGGGCCCGGACGGAGCTGGACCTGAAGCACGCCGTCCTGGTCGCCTTCGGCGCCACCCGCAAGGCCGGGGTGGCGGTCGACGCCGACCCGCAGCTGCGCGCGCTGCTCGACGCGGAGACCCCGGCGGTCTGCCTGGTGGCGAAGTCCGACATCCGGCACGTCGAGCGGGCGCTGCGCACCACCGGCGCCGAGAACCTGGCGATGGTCCGGGACAGCGTGGCCCATCTCGTCGCGCAGGGGCGGCGGGCCTTCCTCGACTGCGAGCACTTCTTCGACGGTTTCCGGTACGACCCGGCGTACACCTCCGCGGTGGTGGAGACCGCCCTCGAAGCCGGCGCCGAGGTGGTGGTGATGTGCGACACCAACGGCGGCATGCTGCCGTCCCAGGTGACCGCGGCGATCGGCGCGCTGACCGAGCGGCTCGGGATCTCCCCGGCCCGGCTCGGCATCCACACCCAGAACGACACCGGCTGCGCGGTGGCGAACACCATCGCCGCCGTCGAGGCCGGGGTACGGCACTTCCAGGGCACCGCCAACGGCTACGGCGAACGGCCCGGAAACGCCGACCTGTTCGCCGTGGTCGGCAACCTGCAACTCAAGCTCGGGCTACCGGTCCTACCGGACGGGTGCCTGGCGCAGATGGTGCGCGTCTCGCACGCCATCGCGGAGATCGCCAACATCGCCCCCGACACCCACCAGGCCTACGTCGGGGCCGCCGCCTTCGCTCACAAGGCGGGGCTGCACGCGAGTGCGATCAAGGTGGATCCGCTGCTCTACAACCATGTGGACCCCGCCGTGGTGGGGAACGACATGCGGATCCTGGTAACGGAGATGGCCGGCCGGGCCAGCATCGAGCTGAAAAGCCGTGAGCTCGGGCTTGACCTGGCCGGCCATCCCGACGCGGCGGCCCGGGTCACCAAGCGGGTCAAGGAGATGGAGGCCGGCGGCTGGTCGTTCGAGGCCGCCGACGCCTCGTTCGAGCTGCTGGTCCGGGCCGAGCTGCCCGGGATGGACGCGGCCCGGCCGTTCTCGCTGGAGTCGTACCGGGTGCTGGTCGAGCACCGCGAGGACGGTGCGGTGGTCTCCGAGGCGACGGTGAAGCTGCGGGTGCGCGGCGAGCGGGTGATCGCCACCGCCGAGGGGAACGGGCCGATCAACGCCCTCGACGAGGCCCTACGGGTGGCGCTGCAGCGACACTATCCGGAGCTGCGCGGGTTCGAGCTGGCCGACTACAAGGTGCGGATCCTGGAGGGCAGCCACGGTACCGGCGCGATCACCCGGGTACTGGTGGAGACGGCCGACAGCGGCGGCCGGGACTGGACCACGGTGGGCGTTCACCCGAACGTGGTGGAGGCGAGTTGGCACGCCCTCGTCGACGCGCTGACCTATGGTGTGGCGCGTACTCCGGCCGAGGTCTGAACCGACGACCGGACTGACGGCCCCGCCCGCGGTGACGACCGCGAGCGGGGCCGTTCCGTTTGCCCGGACCCTCCCGGCCACCAATCCGAAAAGGCGAGGAACGAATGAACCTTTTTCAACCTGGACCGCGCGCTGCTCATGCACCGCGTCCGACCTTGCGGTCCGTCGGGCCGCAAGGGGAGGTTGAAAAAGGTTCAATGTGAGACTCGAGAGTGGTACGCATTCTTGAAAATCGCACGCCGGCTGTGGCGGCCCGTTGTGCGCCCCACCGGATCGGCGGCCACGGGCAGATGAAACCGCTATTGACCTGCTGCTTTGCCGAATGCTATGTTCGCTCATGGTTGTTGAGTGGCCACTCTAAGTAGTATTAGCTGGTGAACGCGGGGCGACGATCGGCGCCGGTCGGGCGTTCAGAAGGCGAAACAATCGTGCGTCAGGCACTGGCGCAGCCTCCCGTCCGTCGGTGATTCGTGCTGAAACCGTCCGTGCAATTGTCGGGCAGTCATTGGTCACGAGTCGGGTGCGGACGGGGTGTACCCGGAACAGCAGGTCGACAGTTCGGACCATCTCCAACATCGGAGAGACCATCACCATCCTGGGTAGAAAGAAAGAGATGACGTCATGGCCAGATTCTTTGGACGTAAGACGATCCTGCTAGCCGTCGGAGCACTCGCGCTGACCCTCGTCGGTGGCGGGATCGCCGTCGCCGGCCCGAGCCACCGAGGCGACCCCGACGCGGTCCGGATCAACGGCAAGATGGTCGAGCAGCCGCCGGTGACCCAGGCCGACATCGACCTGGCCAGGGCCGCGCTGCTCAAGGGCGACGCCGCCGTACAGGCGTCGAGCGCGCAGCTCTTCGCCGTGGTCAGCGCGAACGGCGGTCTGATCCGCGGCAGCCAGGCGGTTTCGGTGACCCTGCTGGGCGTCGGCCTCTACCAGGTGGTCTTCAACGTGCCGGTGAACAACGGGGCGTTCGTCGGCACGATCGGGTTGACCGGGAGTGTCGGCACCTCGCCGTCCGGCTTCATCTCGGTCGTCGGTCGGACCAACCTGGCCCAGGGTGTCTTCGTGCAGACCTGGAACGCGGCCAACCAGCCGGCCAACCGGAGCTTCCACCTGGCGGTGTTCCTGCCCTGACCCCCGGTGCCCGCCGGCCTCCGTGTCCCCCCGAACGGACACGGAGGCCGGCGGCGTTCCCGGGTGCCGGTCAGGTAGGGATCAGGGCCGGCCAGCGGGTGGGCAGGCACCGCGACCCGACCCTGCGGCGAGACCCGGACGCTCGGGGCCGGCCAGCGGGGTGGGCAAGGGCTCGGGGCCGGTCAGCGGGTGGGTAGGGCTCGGAGCCGGGCAGCGGGTGGGTAGGGCCAGGTCGGCGAGGACCGGACGGTGGTCGGAGCCGGGCAGCCGGAACACCGCCACCCGGTCGACCGCGATCCGCCGGTCCACCAGCACGTGGTCGATGGTCACCGGCGGGATCGGATCGCCGTCGTACGGGCCCCAGGTGCCGGTGAGCCCCATCCCGACCGAGTCGGCCGCGTCGACGTACCCGGTGTCGAGCAAATCGCGCAGCGGGGCGTGGTCGAGGGTGGCGTTGAAGTCCCCGGCCAGAACCCGCAGCGGACCGTCCGGGGTGGCCGGTGGCTGCGCCGCCAGGTCCGCCCGCCAATCCGGCAGCCCGGTCAGGGAGGCGGGCGCCAACGGATGCACCGACTCCACCAGCACCGCCGGCCCGTCCGGAGGATGGACCGTCGCGTACGCCTGGGAGAAGCCGCCCCCGTTGCGTCGGGTACCGGCCTGCCGGAGCGGATGACGGGAGTACAGCGCCGAACCGGTCGTGCCGAGCTCCGGGTTGACCTGCCGGTACGGCAGCAGCTCGGCCAGGCCGAGCCGGTGCAGTGCCGCCTCGGCGTCCGGGGTGAACTCCTGCGCGGCGAGCACGTCGACCCGTTCGGCCCGGACCAGCGCCACCAGCGCCGCCGGCTCGGCGGCCCCGGCGAGGAGGTTGGCGGTGAGCACCCGCAGCGAAGTGCCGCCGGTGGCCGGCTGCCGGTCCGGCAGCGCGCGCGGCGCGACCAGCACGAGCAGCACGAGCACGGCGACCGCCGAGGTGCCCGCCGCCCATCGACGCCGGGTGGCCAGGGCCAGCCCGAGCGGCAGTGACGCCCAGGCCAGCAGGTACGGCGTGAAGGCCACCAGTTGCACCAGGGGGCCCCGCTCCAGCCCGGTCAGCCGTACCGCCAGCAGGCCGGGCACCGGCAGCGACAGCAGCCAGCAGAGCCCGGTCAGCAGTCGCCGACGGGTCCGGACCGGAGCGGCCGGCGGCGGCTCCGGTGCGAGATCGACATCCACGACGGCAAGGTAGCCGTCGATTGTGGAGGGCTGGTGAAGAGCGCGTGCAGACGGTACGGACCTAGTGCGGGCCGGGCCAGGTGTGGGTCAGCACCCCGGTCAGCGCGTCGTACTGGTGCACGGTGGTCCGGTGCGGCCGGCTGGACTGCCGGTCCCGCACCTGGACGACAAGTACGCCGATCTTCACGTGGTCCCGGCTCACCACGGAGCGCCACGGCACCCCGTCCCGGGCGACGTCGACCTGGTGTGAGAAGTTCCCGTCCGGGGCGGTGATCGAGTAGCGCGGCCCGGCCGGCGGGTCGATGTCCAGTCCGCCGTCGGCCCGGATGGTGAGGGTGACGACGAGGTTGTCGTCGGCGTCGCGGATCTGCGCCGGATCACCGGCGTAGAAGCGGCTGCGGCCCTGACCCTGGATGTCCATCCCGTTGTAGTAGGTCCGGCCCTGCGCGTCGACCCAGAAGTGCGGCACGTGCGCCCGGGGCGCGCCGTAGGTGAGGCCGGGGTAGTACGCCAGGTGCCAGTGCGGCGGGTTGTCCGGGTGCAGCGCGTTGTTGGTCTCGAAGCCCATCAGCGAGAAGAAGTGGCCCCTGCGCCGGGCCTCGGCGACCAGCCCGGAGTCCTGGAGCACCGCCTCGCTGGCGACCATGTAGTTGATCACCGAGGCGGCCTGCGTCGCCGGCCATGCGACGTTGGTCCACGGCCCGGCCACCCGGTCCGGGTCGTTGTGCTCGATCCGCCAGTGCAGCCCGGTCGAGGTCTCCGGGCTGAGCATGCTCCAGACCTGCACCGTCGCCTGGTTGGCGTTCACCGACGACCAGGTCACCGGCAGGGTGAAGCTGATCCGGTAGGGCGCACCGGCGTGCCGGCGGATCGCCAGCCGGGTGTCGGTGGCGACCACCGAGCCGACCCAGGTGCCCGGCCAGTCGACGGTGACGGTGACCGCCTCGCTGCGCGGCCCCCGGACGAAGGAGTAGTACTCGGCCCGGCTGGCCACCTGGGTCGAGGCGCCGGGGACGAGCTCGTAGCCGGCGGGCAGGGTGATCCGCGGCGTGCCGGGCTCGCCGGGGATCGCCTTGACCAGCCGGAACCCGGCGTAGCTCGGCGGGGGAAGCGGATCGGGGGCCGCCGCCGCGGGCGCCGCGAGAACCACCGCCGAGGCGACCGCCAGCAGTACCGCTCCGCACCGTCGCAGCAACACAGGCGCCTCCGGCGTTTCGTCCCGTCCCGGCTTCGCTGACGGGTTTGTGTGCGGCCGAGTTTATTGGTACGCGGGAGGTTCCGGGTGTCCCGAGTGGTGGCCGTGCCGGAACTTCTCCGGACACCGTGCCGACCCGGGTTTGCCGTCGGCGAGGTCGGGAAGCCCGCACCGTGACGGACATGTCAGACACCGTGGCCACCCGCCCCAGGCCGGTCGAGACGGCTGCCGCCGGCCCCGAGCTGGAGCAGGCCCTCTTCGAGGTCAAGCGGGTGATCGTCGGGCAGGACAGGCTGGTGGAGCGGCTCTTCACCGCGTTGCTGGCCGACGGGCACTGCCTGCTGGAGGGCGTACCGGGAGTGGCGAAGACCCTCGCCGCGCAGACGGTGGCGGTGGCGGTGGGTGGGAGTTTTTCCCGGATCCAGTTCACTCCGGACCTGGTGCCGTCGGACATCGTGGGTACCCGGATCTACCGGGCCTCGTCGGAGAGCTTCGACGTGGAGCTGGGGCCGGTGATGGCGAACCTGGTGCTGGCCGACGAGATCAACCGGGCGCCGGCGAAGGTGCAGTCGGCGTTGCTGGAGGCGATGGCCGAGCGGCAGGTCTCGATCGGCGGCCGCAGTTATCCGGTACCGGAGCCGTTCCTGGTGTTGGCCACCCAGAACCCGATCGAGTCGGAGGGGGTCTACCAGCTGCCGGAGGCGCAACGGGACCGGTTCCTGCTGAAGATCCTCGTCGACTATCCCACCGACGTCGACGAGCTGGCCATCCTCTACCGGATGAGCGCGGAGCGGCCGACCGCCCGGGCGGTCCTCGATCCGGAGCGGCTGCGGGCACTCCAGGACCGGGCCAGTCGGGTCTTCGTGCACCACGCCCTCGCCGAGTACGTCGTACGGCTGATCCTGGCCACCCGGGATCCCGCCCGGTTCGGGGTGCCGGAGGTGGCGCCGCTGCTCGCGTACGGGGCGAGTCCCCGGGCCACCCTCGGGCTGGTCGCCGCCGCCCGGGCCCAGGCGCTGCTGCGCGGCCGGGACTACGTGCTGCCGGACGACGTACGCGATCTCGCCTGCGACGTGATCGCGCACCGGCTGGTGCTGTCGTTCGACGCGATCGCCGACGGGGTACCGGCGGAGTCGGTGGTACGCCGTCTCGTCGAGGCGGTCCCACCGCCCAGGATCGCGCCGAGCCGTGAGGAACAGCGGCGCGGTCTGGCGGTCGCGTGAGCCGGCTCGGCCAGCCGGGGTGGACCGGTCGGGCGGCTCGGGACGGCCGGACCGGCCCGGACGGCGTGCACCGGGACAGCGGCGACCCGACGTTGCGGCAACTCGTCCCCGAGCACCGGCTGCGCCGGCTGGAGCTGCTGGTCACCCGGCGGCTCGACGGGCTGCTGCACGGCCAGCACCTCGGCCTGCTGCCGGGGCCCGGCAGCGAGATCAGCGGCGCCCGGGAGTATCGGCCGGGCGAGGACGAGGTCCGCCGGATGGACTGGGCGGTGACCGCCCGGACCACCCTGCCGCACGTCCGTGAGGTGGACGCCGACCGGGAACTGACCACCTGGCTGCTGGTCGACTCCACCCCGAGCATGCATTTCGGCACGGCCGACCTGGACAAGCGGGAACTCGCGGTGGCCGCCACGGCGGCGGTCGGCTTCCTCACCGCCGGGGTCGGCAACCGGTTGGGCGTACACCTGCTCGACGACGCCGGGATCCGCCGCTTTCCGGCCCGGGCCGGCCGGGCCCACCTGCTGGGCCTGCTCAACATGCTGCTCGCGGCGCCCCGGCCCGACCCGGCGAGCGGCGCGCCGTCGCTCGCCGACGCGGTGACCACACTGCACCGGGCCAGCGCCGGCCGGGGACTGGCGGTGCTGGTCTCCGACTTCCTCGACGGGCTGCCCGACACCTCCGGCGGCACGCCGGCCTGGGAGCGGGCCGTCCGCCGGCTCGGCGTACGCCACCAGGTGCTGGCGGTCGAGGTGGTCGACCCGCGCGAACTGGAGCTGCCGGACGTCGGACTGGTCACCCTGGTCGACCCGGAGACGGGCCGGCGACGCGAGGTGTCCACCGCGGACCGCCGGCTCCGGCAGCGGTACGCCGCAGCCGCTGCCAGCCAGCGGGAACTGGTCCGGCAGGCGCTGCGCCGGGCGGGGGCCGCGCACCTGTCGCTGCGTACCGACCGGGACTGGATCGCGGACATCGTCCGGCACGTACACACCCAGCGGCGGCTGGCCGGCGCGGCCCGGCCGCCCGCCGCAGCGGTACGGGGAGGCGCGGTATGACCTGGCAGTCTCCGGAACGGCTGTTGCTGCTGCTCGGCGTGGTCGGGCTCGGCATCTGGTACGTCGTGCTGCAACGCCGCCGCAGCCGGTACGCCGTCCGCTTCACCAACCTGCGGCTGCTGGACCGGGTCGCGCCGGACCGGCCGTCCTGGCGCCGGCACGTGCCGGCCGGGTTGTTCCTGGCCATGCTGGCGTTGCTGGTCGTCGGCTTCGCCCGGCCGGAGGCGGAGGTGCGGGTGCCCCGGGAGCGGGCCACCGTGATGGTGGCGGTGGACGTCTCGACCTCCATGCTGGCCACCGACGTCGAACCGGACCGGCTGGCGGCGGCGAAGTCGGCGGCGCACCGGTTCGCCGACACGCTTCCGGACGAGTTCAACGTCGGGCTGGTCGCCTTCGCCGGCAGCGCGGCGGTACTCGTGCCGCCCGGCACCGACCGATCGGCGCTGCACTCCGGGATCAGGCGGCTGGCCGAGGGGAGCACCGGAGTGCAGGGCACCGCGATCGGCGAGGCGATCGGCACCTCGCTGGAGGCGATCAAGACCTTCGACACCCAGGCCGCGAAGAACCCGCCGCCGGCCCGGATCGTGCTGCTCTCCGACGGGGCGAACACCTCCGGGCGCGACCCGATCTCCGCCGCCGACGAGGCGGTGCAGGTGGGCGTGCCGGTGCACACGATCTCGTTCGGCACCGCCACCGGCTACGTCGCCCGGGGTGGCCGGCCGATCCGGGTGCCGGTGGACGGTCAGACCCTGCGGGCGGTCGCCGAGCAGACCAAGGGCGGCTACCACGAGGCGGGCAGCAGCGCCGAACTGCGTGCCGTGTACGAGGACATCGGAACGTCGGTCGGCTACCGCACGGAGAAGCAGGACATCGCCGCCCGGTTCATCGGGATCGGGCTGCTGCTGGCCCTGGCGGCGGCGGGCGGCTCGATGGCCTGGTTCTCCCGGCTGCCGTAGATCCCGCCGGCCCGGCTCGGTCCCACCGGGGCGGGCGGCGCACCTGCTGCCGGCGATGGCGACGATGGACTGACGAGGAGTGAGCTATGGCAACGCAGACCGGGCTCGGCGAACCCCGCGGCCCATGGTTCATCTCACCGGAGCTGGAACCGGACGGGCGCGGCGTTCCCGGCGTACCCGCGCAGGTGCTGGCGATCGACCGGGCGGCCCGGCGCCGCCGGGCGTTGCTCGCCGCGCTGGCGGTGGTCGCGCTCTCCATCGGCTCCGGTGGCCTGGCCGGCGGCTGGGTGGCCAGCCAGGAGACCTCCGGACAGCGGGGCGGAGCGGCGCAGGCCGCCATCCCGGCCGACCTGGTGGCCGCCGCCGCACAGGTGGTGCCCGGCGTCGTCTCGGTGATGGTGGCCGGTGGTGGCAAGTCGGCCAGCGGCTCCGGGTTCGCCATCGACGACCTCCAGCACATCGTCACCAACGACCACATCGTGGCCCGGGGCGGCGGCGGGGAGCCCGACGGCGCGGTGATGGTGGAGACCTCGGACGGCCGGCAGTTCCCGGCCCGGATCGTCGGCCGGGACTCCAGCAGCGACATCGCGGTACTCCGGGTGCCGCCGTCGACCGGGCTGACGGCGCTGCCGCTGGCCAAGCCCGGCGCCACCCGGGTCGGCGAGCCGGTGCTCGCGGTCGGTTCGCCGCTGGGGCTGGCCGGCACGGTGACCGCCGGCATCGTCAGCGCGCTGGACCGTCAGGTGAAGCTGGGGGAGAACCGGCACAGCGCGGTGCAGACCGACGCCTCGATCAATCCCGGCAACTCGGGTGGCCCGCTGGTCAACGCCCGGGGCGAGGTGGTCGGGGTGAACACCGCGATCGCCACCATCGACGGCAACGGCTCGATCGGGATCGGCTTCGCCATCCCGATCGAGCAGGTGCAGCAGACCGCGGACACCATCATCGGCAAGGGCGGCTGAGCCGTACGGTTGACGACATGGCACCCCTGACCATCCGACCGGGCATCGTCATCCCGGAGGCGGAACTGAACTGGCGGTTCTCCCGGTCCAGCGGCCCGGGCGGGCAGGGCGTGAACACCACCGACTCCCGGGCCGAACTCTCCTTCGACGTGGCGAACACGACGGCGCTGCCGGAGCGGCTCAAGACCCGGGCGCTGGACCGGCTGGCCGGCCGACTCTCGGACGGCGTACTGACGGTGACCGCCTCGGAGCACCGCGCCCAGCTCCGCAACCGGGAGGCGGCGCAGGCCCGGCTCGCCGCGCTGCTGGCCGACGCGATCGCGCCGCCGCCACCGCCGAGACGACCCACCAAGCCGAGTCGCGGGGCCAAGGAGCGCCGGCTCGCCGAGAAGAAGCGCCGCGGCCAGCTCAAGCAGATGCGCCGACCCGACGTGGAGTGACGCCCCCGGTGCATCCGCGGGCTGACGCATCCGCCCGACCGGTCGGTGGAGAGGTCGAGGGTCCGGGACGGTCAGGAGGTCAGGGCGGTCAGGGCCAGCTCGACGTCCTGCTCGGTGGAGTAGAGGTGGAACGAGGCGCGTACCCGACCGGCCCGGACCGCCGCCCGGACGCCGGCCGCCGCCAGCTTCTCCGCCGCGCCCGGTATGTCGACGGTGACGATCGCGCTGTCCCGGGGCGGCTGCCCGAGGCCGGCCAGGAACCGGTTGGCCAGCCCGACGTTGTGCTCCCGGACCGCCGGCAGTCCCACCTCGACGAGGAGTTCCATGGCCGGGGCGGCGCCGACGAAGCAGAACCAGGCCGGGGAGAGGTCGAACCGGCGGGCGCCCTCGGCCAGCCGCAGCGGCGGGCCGTAGTAGGAGGCGTGCGGGTCGGAGCCGGCGTACCAGTTCGCGGCCAGCGGGGTGAGCCGGTCCCGGATCCGGGGAGCGAGGTAGCCGAAGGCGGCCCCGCGGGGTGCCATCAGCCACTTGTACGCCCCGACGACGACCACGTCCGCCCGGCTCGCGTCGAACGGCAGCCAGCCGCAGCCCTGGGTGGCGTCGACCACCACCAGCGCGTCGTGCGCCTCGGCGGCGGCCACGATCTCGTCGTACCGGGCGACGCTGCCGTCGGCCGACTGGACCAGGCTGAACGCGACGAGGTCGGTGTCGGCGTCGACCGCCTCGGCGAGCCGGTCCGTCGGCACGGTGCGGACCCGCACCCCGCGCTCGGTGTGCACCAGCCAGGGAAAGAGGTTGGAGGTGAACTCCACCTCCGGCACCAGCACGGTGGCTCCGGCGGGCAGCGCGGCCCCGACCGGGGCGAGAAGTTGGGAGACGGTCGCCCCGACGGTCACGTCCGGCACGGGTACCCCGACCAGCCGGGCGAAGGCGGTCCGGGCCCGGCCGGTGGCGGTGTCCCAGCCCTCCCACGACGTACGCCCGGTCCGCCAGTCGGCGAGGGCGGCCTGCAGCGCATCCCAGGCCGGATCCGGCGGAAGCCCGTAGCTGGCGGTGTTCAGCCAGCCCGGCTCCGGTTTCCACAGTTCCCGCACCTTAGCTAGATCCACTCCGCCAGCGTAGTACGCCGGGCCAGGGCGTCCGTAACGACGATTACCTGATACGGGTAGCGACGCTAAGGGAGAGGTGTTATCGTCGTTTACGTGGACGTGAGAACGCGGATACTGTCCGCCGCGGCGGACCTCCTGGCCCGCTCGCCGGAAGCCGACGTGCTGACCCGGGCGGTCTGCGAGGCCGCCGGAGTGGGCGCCCCGGTCCTCTACCGGCAGTTCGGTGACAAGGAAGGGTTGCTCGCGGCCGTGGTCGACTTCGGCTTCGAGCAGTACCTGGCCGGCAAGCGGAGCGCCGTCCCCTCCGACGACCCGGTCCGGGACCTCCGCGACGGCTGGGACAACCACGTCGCGTTCGCGCTGGAGAAGCCGAACTTCTACCGGCTGATGTACTCGTCCGGGCTCTCCACCCCGCCCGCCGCCGCGACCGAGGCGCACCAACTGCTGCTCGGCGTGCTCGAACGCTGCGCGCGGGTGGGCCGGCTCCGGACCAGTCCACAGCTCGCCGCCCAGATGGTGATGCCGGCGGCGGTCGGGGTCGCGCTGCTGCTGATCAACCGCCCGACGGTCTACACCGAGGCCGCCCAGGTGTCGTCCCGGGTACGCGAGGCGATCGTCACCGCCGTCGTCACCCCCGACACCTCCACCGCACCGGAGCGGGGCGCCGGACCGGAGGCGGAGGTCGCGGTGGCCGCCGCGAAGCTCGGCGCGCTGCTGCCGGCGCTGCCGGACAGTCCACTCTCACCGGCCGAGTCCGGCCTGCTGCGGGAGTGGTTGACCCGACTGGCCGACCGGCCCGCCGCCGGCTGACCGGGGCCGACCGGCCCGCCACCGGCTGACCCGGGCCGACCGGACGACGCCGACCCGCACGCAACCAGAAACCGTGAGCAGAGCAAGGAGAACGCCGTGTCCCTTCCGTCCGTACCCACCAGCACCCCGAACGCGCGTACCGCCCTGGTCACCGGCGGCTCGCGCGGCATCGGCCGCCGGGTCGTCGCCCGGCTCGCCGCAGACGGCTTCGCCGTCGTGGTCGGCTACCTCGGCAACCGGGCCGAGGCGGAGGCCGCGGTCAAGGAGGTCGAGGCGACCGACGGCCGGGCGGTCGCCGTACGGGCCGACGTCGCCGACGAGCACGAGGTCGCCGAGCTCTTCGACGTCGCCGAGCGGACCTTCGGCGGCATCGACGTGGTCGTGAACGCGGCCGGCCGGATGCCGTTGGCGCCGCTCGCCGAACTCGACCTGGCCGACCTGGACGACCTGCACCGGACCAACATCCGGGGCACCTTCGTCGTCGACCAGCAGGCGGTACGCCGGCTCCGCCCCGGCGGTGCGCTGGTCAACCTCTCCTCCTCGGTCGTCGGTCTCGCCTTCCCGAACTACAGCGCCTACGCCGCGAGCAAGGGCGCGATCGAGGCGATGACCATGGTGCTGGCCCGGGAGATGCGCGGCCGGGACGTGACCGTCAACGCCGTCGCACCCGGACCGACCGCCACCGACCTGTTCCTGCGAGCCAACAGCGAGGAGCGGGTCGCCCACCTGGCGGCGCAGCCGCCGCTGGAGCGGCTCGGCACCCCCGACGACATCGCCGAGGTGGTCGCCTTCCTGGCCAGCCCGGCCGGGCACTGGATCAACGGGCAGGTGCTGCGGGCCAACGGCGGGATCATCTGATCTCGACCAGCGCCCGGCACCCCCGACCGCCGCCGGCCTCGCGGTGACCGCCGTGGGGCCGGCCGGCGACGCCGCTGGTCGCGGTCAGCCGGGCCCGGCGGTCGCCAGCGCGGTGAGCAGCCGTGCCCGGAGCGGGGCGGCCCGCTCGGCGAACCGGCGCTGCGCCGCGGCATACTCCGCCCGGCCCTCCGGGGTCTCCACCCGGACCGGTGGGTAGCCCAGCGCCGCCAGGTCGTACGGACTGGCCCGCATGTCCAGGGCACGGATCTCCCGGGCCAGCGCGAACGCGTCGGCGACCAGCTCGCTCGGCACCAGCGGGGAGAGCTTGTACGCCCACTTGTAAAGATCCATATTGGCGTGCAGGCAGCCGGGCTGCTCGTTGTCGTGCTGCGTCTGACGGGTCGGGGCGAGCAGGTTCAGCGGTCGGGCCGGCGCGGTGAAGAACCGGTACGCGTCGAAGTGGCTGCACCGGATCCGGTTGTCCTCCACCACCCGGGCGGTCTGCTCGGGCGACAGCCGCAGCGGCCAGGCGTTGTGCCGTACCTCCGCCTGGGTCTGCCGGTAGACCATCGCCCACTCGTGCATCCCGAAGCAGCCGAACTGACCGGGCCGGCCCGCGGTACGGGTCAGCAGGGTGCGGATCCACCCGACCGAGTCACCCCGGCGCCCGCGTACCGCCTCGGTGTCGAGGACGAGGCCGCCGTCCCCGGCGCGGTAGTCCCGGCCGAACTCGGTGGGGTCGGCGTCCCGGAGCAACATCCCGGCGCCCGGATGCCAGCGGCGCAACTGCGCCGGCCGGTGCGAGTAGTAGGTGAAGAGGAAGTCCTCCACCGGATGCCGGATCCCACTGCCGCGCCGGGCGAGGTGCGGCACCAGCCACTCGTCCACCCGCCGCTCGTGGGCCGCCCGCCGGGCGCGCCAGTCCGCCGCGTCGAGCACGGTCGTACGGGCGAGGGCGGCGGTCACCGCTCCAGGGTACGGCGCCGGCCGGCCGCCCTACCCGGGTCCGGCACCGGGTCGGTCGACCCCACCGACGCGGCGGGCTCTCCCGGCGCGGCCTTCTGGCGTGGCGGGCTCTCCTAGCGCGGCACGTCGATGCTGACCCCGGCGGAGAAGACGGCGCTGCGCAGCTCGATCCGGGTCGGTTCGACCCCGCCGGTCGGAGCGAACACCAGCGGCGTGATCATGCGTTGTCCGGCCGGCACCGGCTCCGCGAACGGGTCCTTCCCGGCGTTGGCGATCTGCGTCGCCGGCACGTCCGCGCCCACCCAGTCCCCGTTCGGCAGGTACGCCCGTTGCAGGGTGCCGTGCCACTGCTGGCTCTTGTCGGTCAGGTTGCGTACCCCGAGGATCGCCTGGCAGCCGCCCGCAGCCGGCGGGCAGGTCAGCCGGTAGACGGTGAACTCGAAGGCGCTCTCCCGCAGGCTCGTACCGACCGAGCCGGCCACGGTCCGGCCCACCCATGCCCCGCTGGACGGCTGCCGGTTGGCGCTGAGCGCGCTCACCTGGCTCGACCCGGTCCACGCGGTGAGCGCGGCCAGGGCGGCCGCCAGCAGGGCTGCGGAGCTGACCGCGGCCCACGCCGGCGGCCTGGGCCGGCGTCGGCGTGGCCGGTAGGTGGCGGCCGGGTGCGCTGCGGGACGGGCCCGGCCGACCGCCGGGCGGAGTTCCTCGTCGGTCGGCTCCGCCGGCTCCGGTACGGGCTCCTCGGTCGGCTCGTCGTTCTCGGTCGGCGCTGCCGCCCGCGGCGGTACCGGTGCCTGGCCGACGTACCGGGCCCCACCGGCGATGCCGACCAGGCCGGGCTGCTCGTCGCTCCCCGGTTGGTCGGCCGCCACCAGCCCGCCGTCCCGGAGCAGCCCGCCGTCGTCGAGTACCGCGTCGTCGAGTGCCGCGTCGTCGAGTACCGCGTCATCGTCGGCCGGTCGTCGCTGCTCCAGCGCGGCGCCGCCGATCCTGGGGTGGCCGGTGGCCCGCCGTACGCTCTCCGGCACCGGGATCTTGTGCTCCCCGCGTACCCGGGCTCGGGCCCGGGCGATCGGGTTGCCGGACCGGCGGACCGGCCGGGCCGACGCCGCTGCCCGCCGCTCGGCGGCGCGTCGCTGCGCCGCCGCCCGCTTGGCGGCACGTCGGGCCGCCCGCCGGTCCCTGCCCGCCACAGGCGTGGTGTTGGCCTGGTCGGCGGCGCGCCGCCGACGCAGTCGCCGCCACCACAGTGCACCGCCGGCCGCCACGAGCAGCACCAGCACGGCGAGCGCGGTACCCAGCAGGGCGCCCCGGCGCCACCAGGGTGGGGAGGCGACCGCCTCTGCCTGGGTCCGCGCCGGGTCGTCCGGGCCGGCGGCGGCCCGTGCCCGGTTCCAGGTCGCGGTCGCGCAGTCGTACGGCGTGTTGCCGCCCGCGACGAAGGCGCACGCCGGTGCGGTCACGTCGGACCCGCCGGCCGGCGGCGCCAGCGTGGTGCTGAGCACCGCGGTGGCGCGGGCGCCGATCTGGACCTGCCAGACCACCTCGGTACCGGACCTCCCCGGCACGGTGCCGACCCCGCCGCCCTGGCTGATCGTTGCGGGGGTGGCGCCGGGCGGCAACTCCTGCCGGACCGTCGTCCTCACCATGCCGTCGGTGGCGTTCTGCACCCGGATGTCGTACCTGGGCGCCGGATCGCCGGACGTGGTCATCGCGACGGTGATCAGCGGGTCGGTCGGCCGGACGGGCGCGCCGGCGGTCTGGCTCGGGGCGCGGGGCGGGATGGCGGCCTGGCTCGGGGCGCCGGGCGCGGCGACGGCCAGCAGGCAACCCGCGATCACCGCTCCCACCGCACGTAGTCGGATCGATGCAGGCATCACGAAGTCTCCTCCCGCCCAGACGCTAAGCCGGACGGGTGGCCGGCCGGCGGGGAAGGATCGAACCCCCGCCGCTGGTCGTGCCGCTGCGGTAGGGTGCCGCCACCCCGACCACCCCACCCGCACGCGGCGCCGGCCCGGTCTCAGCGTCGGGATAGATTGGCGGCGTGCGCATCGCTCGTTTCGCTCATGCAAAGGGAATGTCGTTCGGCGTGGTCGAGGGTGACCCGGAGGGCGGCCCCCAGGGGCTGACGGTGGCCGAGATCGAGGGCCACCCGTTCGGCGAGATCCGGTTCACCACCGCCCGCTGGGCGCTGGCGGACGTCCGGCTGCTCTCGCCCATTCTGCCGAGCAAGGTGGTGTGTGTCGGGCGCAACTACGTCGAGCACGCCGCCGAACTCGGCAACGAGGTACCGGCCGAGCCGCTGCTCTTCCTCAAGCCGTCGACCTCGGTGGTCGGCCCCCGGGACGCGATCCGGTTGCCGGCCCAGTCCAAGCAGGTCGAGCACGAGGCCGAGCTCGCGGTGGTGATCGGGCCACCCGGTGCCCGCCGGGCCGACCGGGCGGCCGCCGCCCGGGCCGTCTTCGGCTACACCTGCGCCAACGACGTGACCGCGCGGGACCTGCAGCGCGCGGACGGCCAGTGGACCAGGGCCAAGGGCTTCGACTCGTTCTGCCCGCTCGGCCCGTGGATCTCGACCGGCATCGACGTCGGCGACGTCGAGCTGCGCTGCGAGGTGGGCCGGGGCGTGGACGAGATGGAGGTACGCCAGCTCGGCCGGACCAGGGACATGGTCTTCGACGTTCCGACCCTGGTGTCCTACATCTCCCACGTGATGACCCTGCTCCCGGGCGACGTGGTGCTGACCGGCACTCCGGCGGGGGTTAGTCCGATCGTCGACGGGGATACCGTCACGGTCCGCATCGGCGGAATCGGCGAACTGTCGAACCCGGTGGTGGCCCTCGACTGAGGGTGGGTCGGCGGCGGCGGTGCCGCGTCGCCGGGTACCGACCCGATTTGGTCTCGACCACCGGGTCCGGTAAAGTTCGCTTTCGGTGCGACGAGCACCGATGGGGTATGGGGTAATTGGCAGCCCGACTGATTCTGGTTCAGTTAGTCTAGGTTCGAGTCCTGGTACCCCAGCCACCGAAACCCGAAAGGGTGCCGGTAGCTGGTCTCTGGTAGAGTTCAGCAGCGGTTGACCGCAAGGTCAACAATGGAAAGTCCTGGCCCCGTCGTCTAGCGGCCTAGGACGCCGCCCTCTCAAGGCGGTAGCGCCGGTTCGAATCCGGTCGGGGCTACGGTCGACGGCCCGCATCACTTCGCTGGTGCGGGCCGTTCCTGTTCGTACGCCTCGGGACGCGCCCATCTCCGAGCTGGCGTCCCTGCGTCCGAGCCGGCGCCCCGCGTTCGGGCGGGTGGTCGGACCGGTCCCGGTGTCGAGCATCGCACACCACGCGGGCCCTGGTAACCGAAACGAACCAGTCGACCCTCGACATTCCGAGCGGGTGTCGGCGAGGCGCCGTGTGGGACAAGCTCAGCCTCCCCAGGGCTGGCGCCTACGCCGGGCCGGGGAGGGGCCGGTCACAGGCCGCTCAGCCGTTGGCCGGCCCGGACCACGGCCATCGCGTGCCGGTCGCCGGGGCGCCGGCCGAGCCGTTCGATCGGCCCCGAGATGCTGATCGCGGCGATCACCCGACCGGTCCGGTCCCGGATCGGTGACGAGACGCTCGCCACCCCGGCCTCGCGCTCGGCGACGCTCTGCGCCCAGCCCCGGCGGCGTACCTCGGCCAGGGTGCGGCCGGTGAACTTGCACCGGGGAAGCAGTGGCATGACCGCCTCGGGCGGCTCCCAGGCCAGCAGGATCTGCGCGGCCGAACCGGCGGTCATCGGTAGTACCGAACCGACCGGCACCGTGTCACGCAGCCCGCTGGCCCGCTCGGCGGCGGCCACGCAGATCCGCTCGTCGGCGCGGCGCAGGTAGAGTTGGGCGCTCTCGCCGGTCGCGTCCCGGAGCGCCGACAGCAGCGGCTCGGCTGCGGTCAGCAGCACGTCGGGGGCGGCGTTCGCCAACTCACCGAGGCGCGGCCCGGGGCGCCAGCGTCCGTGGGTGTCCCGGACCAGCATCCGGTGGATCTCCAGGGCCTGGGCCAGGCGATGGGCCGTGGCCCGGGGCAGCTTGGTGCGATCGACGAGTTCGGCCAGGCTGGCGCCGTCTACGCAGGCGGCCAGGATGACCACCGCCTTGTCGAGAACGCCGACACCGCTCATACTGTGTCCCACAAGCCGAAACCTACCTCCCAGAATTTAGGATGTCCAGATGGTGGGAGTCACTCCAGAGCCGTCCTCGCCCAGGACCTTGGCCGAGAAGGTCTGGGATGCTCACGTGGTGCGATCCGCTGACGGTGAGCCGGATCTGCTCTATATCGACCTACACCTGCTCCATGAGGTGACCAGCCCGCAGGCCTTCGACGGGCTGCGGATGGCGAACCGCAAGGTCCGTCGGCCCGATCTCACGCTCGCGACCGAGGACCACAACACCCCGACCGGCTACGACGACCCGTCGTTCCGGTCCCGGCGAGGTGACCTGCTCACCATCGCCGACCCGACCTCGCGGACCCAGATCGAGACGCTGCGCCGCAACTGCGCGGAGTTCGGCGTCAAGCTGCACCCGCTCGGCGACGAGAACCAGGGCATCGTGCACGTGATCGGGCCGCAGCTCGGGCTGACCCAGCCGGGGCTGACCATCGTCTGCGGCGACTCGCACACGGCCACCCACGGCGCGTTCGGTGCGCTGGCCTTCGGAATCGGGACCAGTGAGGTCGAACACGTCCTGGCGACCCAGACCCTGCCGCAGATCCGCCCGAAGACCATGGCGGTGACCGTGACCGGCGAGCTGGCCCCCGGGGTCACCGCCAAGGATCTGGTGCTGGCGCTGATCGCCCAGGTCGGCACCGGTGGCGGTCGTGGCCACATCGTGGAGTACCGGGGCGAGGCGATCAGCCGACTCTCCATGGAGGGCCGGATGACCATCGCCAACATGTCCATCGAGTGGGGCGCCAAGGCCGGGATGATCGCGCCGGACGAGACCACCTTCGCCTACCTCAAGGGGCGGCCGAACGCCCCGCAGGGGGCGGACTGGGACGCCGCCGTCGAATACTGGCGGAGCCTGCCGACCGACCCGGGCGCGAGCTTCGACAGCGAGGTCGTGCTGGACGCCAGCCGGATCAGTCCGTTCGTCACCTGGGGCACCAATCCCGGGCAGGGCACCGCGCTCGACGCTGCCGTGCCGGACCCGGAGGACTTCGTCACCGACGCCGAGCAGACGGCCGCCCGGCGGGCCCTGGAGTACATGGACCTCAAGCCCGGCACCCGGCTCCGGGACGTACCGGTGGACGTGGTCTTCGTCGGCTCCTGCACCAACGGCCGGTTGGAGGACCTCCGGGCCGCCGCCGACGTGCTGCGCGGGCACCGGGTGGCCGACGGGGTACGGATGCTCGTCGTGCCCGGGTCGGCGGCGGTCCGCGAGGCGGCCGAGCGGGAGGGGCTGGACCAGGTCTTCACCTCTGCCGGCGCCGAGTGGCGGTTCGCCGGCTGCTCGATGTGCCTCGGCATGAACCCGGACACCCTCAAGCCGGGCCAGCGCTCGGCCTCGACCTCCAACCGCAACTTCGAGGGCCGGCAGGGCCGGGGTGGGCGTACCCACCTGGTCTCGCCACCGGTCGCCGCCGCCACCGCCGTGGTCGGCCGACTGGCCGCGCCGGCCGACCTGTGAAGGGCTGACCCGAGATGGAAAAGTTCACCGTGCACACCGGTACGGCGGTCCCGCTGCGCCGGTCCAACGTGGATACCGATCAGATCATCCCCGCGGTGTACCTCAAGCGGGTGACCCGGACGGGCTTCGCCGACGGCCTCTTCAGCGCCTGGCGGGAGGACCCGGCATTCGTACTCAACGATTCTTCATATTCCGAGGCGTCGATTCTGGTGGCCGGCCCCGAGTTCGGCACGGGCTCCTCCCGGGAGCACGCCGTGTGGGCGCTGCGCGACTGGGGGTTCCGGTCCGTCATCGCCCCCCGGTTCGGGGACATCTTCCGGGGGAACGCGCTCAAGGAAGGTCTCCTGCCGGTCGAGCTTGAATTGAAGGCCGTCGAGGCTTTGTGGGAGTTGGCGGAGTCCGACCCGACCGCCCCGATCACGGTCGACCTGACCGCCCGAGAGGTCCGGGCCGGGGACGACACCTGGTCCTTCCCGATGGACGACTTCAGCCGCTGGCGGCTGATGGAGGGCTTGGACGACATTGGACTGACCCTCCGGCACGAGGCGGACATCACCGAGTACGAGGGCCGGAGATCACCCTTCCGGCCCGTGGTCGCATAGGTCGAACCGCCGACCGCACAGTCGATTTCGCCCCCGCCGGTTCGTCCGGCGGGGGCGAATCCGTTGCGACACAATGGGTTTTTTCGAGCAGATGTTTGTGTCCCGGTGGCACAGGGCATACCGTGCGCGCAGAATGGCTCGCGTTGAGTCCAGTTGCACATTGGGAGGGAAGTCGTGAACAAGGCCGAGCTCATCGAGGCTCTCGCCGCTCGTCTGGGAGACCGGAAGACGGCGACGTCGGCGCTCGACGCGGTCCTCGCCGAGGTCCAGGCGGCGGTCACCAAGGGCGATCGGGTGGCCATCACCGGGTTCGGGGTGTTCGAAAAGCGCGTGCGCGGTGCTCGAACAGCCCGCAACCCCCGTACCGGTGAATCGGTGAAGGTGAAGAAGACATCGGTTCCGGCCTTCCGGCCGGGCGCCGGGTTCAAGGAGATGGTGGCGAGCGGCAAGGCCCCGAAGAACACCGTGGCGGCGAAGAAGGCCACCACGGGTACGACGGCCAAGTCGACCACCGCGAAGAAGACGACGACCAAGAAGGCGGCACCCGCCAAGGCGACCGCCACCAAGGCGGCGGCGAAGAAGGCGGCACCGGCGAAGAAGGCCACCGGCGTCAAGAAGGCCACCACAGCCAAGAAGACGACGACGGCGAAGAAGACGGCGGCAGCCAAGAGCACGTCCACCCGGGCCACGGCGAGCAAGAAGGCCACCACGGCCAAGAAGGCTCCGGCCAAGAAGGCTCCGGCCAAGAAGGCCGCCAAGCGCTGATCCGGGTACGGTCAGGGCGCCTCCGGCTCGTCCGGGGGCGCCCTTCACGTTGCCCCGGACGGGAATCCCGACAGGTCCCCGAACGGAAGCCCCCCGAACGGGGCGTTAACCCCGCTCAGCGGCCCTTGGACGGCCTGAAGGCCCGGCTCGGACCCGACTGGGGGCCCCGGGGGCGGTCGTCCCGGCAGAATCCAGCGGAGCGGGAGACGGTCCCGGCGCGAGTCACGCGGTCAGGGTCGGGTCACGCGGTCACGACCCGGGTCACGCGGTCAGGGTCGGGTCACGCGGTCAGGGTCCGGGTCGGGGGCCACGTTCTCCCGACCGCTGACGGGTCGCCTCAGGGTGCGACGGTGGGCAACCGGTCCGCGCCGTCGAGCCGGCTCGCGGCGACCGGCCGGTCGCCGCTGAAGGCGAGCAGCCAGCCGGTGCCCTTCCCGGTCCGGAAATCCCGCGCCGACGCGGGAAGGACGACCGCCGGTCCGTTCGCATCGCTCCGGGCGGACGATGCGGCGGCCAGCCGGGTCAGCGCCTGCGGGATCACCTTGCCCTGGCTACAGACCACCGCCGGTTCCCCGGCCCGGGCCAGTTCGAACAGGGCTCCGGCGGCGGCCAGCGCGTTCTCCTCGGCGTCCTGCCCCGGCCTCGGCTCGTCATACGCGGAATCCACCTCGACCGGCAGGTCCAGCAGCTCGGCGAGGGGTTGCAGCGTCTGCACGCAGCGCCGGGGCGCCGCCGAACGCAGGCGTACCGGGCGGATCAGCGCGAGCAGTCCGGCCAACTCCCGGGCCTGGGCCAGACCCGAGTCGTCCAGCGGGCGGGCGGTGTCCGGACCGGACCAGGTGCCCCGGCTGCCCGCCGGTGCGTGCCGGACCAGTCCGAGCACCACGCTGACCGGGGGCAGGGCGGCGAACTCCGCCAGCACCCCGACGTCGTGCGGATAGCTGACCAGTCGGGCGGCCTCGGGCGGTGGCAGCCAGCGGACGTCGTCGACCTCGGTGTCCGGCTGGAAACCGCCGCTGCCGACCGCCCGCATGGACCAGAACTCGACCGTCTTCGGCGTACCGTCGCGCATCCGGTAGTGCACCGGCGAGAGCCGTACCTGAGGCACGGCGCGTACGTCCGCCTCCTCGGCCACCTCCCGCACCGCGGCGGTCAGCGGATGTTCCCCCGGATCCAGCTTGCCCTTTGGCAGCGACCAGTCGTCGTAGCGGGGACGGTGCACCACGCACACCCGGACGCCGTCCTCGCCGTGGCGCCAGACCACGCCACCGGCCGCCCGGACCGGTGTCACCCCAGCCATGCCGTCCGCCGTCTTCCACTCGCCCGGCGCCACGCGTCCGGGAAGGCAGCCCGGGCGGCGCGGACGGCGGCCCGTTCCCGTTCCACCAACCGGCCGGCGGTGACCGCGACGGCGTGGTCGCCCTTCGTCTGTTCCGCGATCGAGAGCCAGGTCTGCGCGGCGACCACCGCGTCCTGGTGCTCGCCGAGCAGGTCCTGCACCTTCGCCAGCGCCTTGGCCAGTTTCGCCGCGTCGCCGCCGAGCACCCCGGCGACGGCGTCGACGGCGTACCGGGCCCGCTTGCCGTTGACGCGTACCGCGTGCCACCGCTCGTCCGGGAGGTCGGGGTCGAGGTCGGCTGCGCCGTCGGTCTCGTCGTCGCCGTCGGTCAGCCGGTGCCAGGGTCGGGCGACCAGCCGGGGCAGCACCTCGGCGGCGGGTCGGTCGGCCCTGGCGGTCAGCTGCGGCGCCCGGGCGGCGTCGACCAGCGCCTCGACCAGGGCGTGGTAGCGCGCCGAGCCCAGCGCCTCGTCGACGGCGGTGAGCGCCGCGGCGTGCCGGTCGGCGAGCACCGTGTCGATCCGTCGCACCGCCGCCGGGTCGAGCGGACTGAGCGGGTCGGCCCCCGCCGTCCGGGACAGCCGGGCGGACAGCACTTCCGCGTCGCGGGCCTGCCCCAGCACCCCCGCCAGCCACTTCAGCTCGTCCCGCAGCGGCCTGGCCCACGCCGTGCGGACCAGCGGCCGGAAGGTCCGCAGGTCGCTGCGGAGTCGTCGGCAGCCGACCCGCATCTGGTGTACGGCGGTGTCGTCGTCGCCCACCGGCGCCCGCAACCGGACCAGCGGATCGTGCGCGAGCAGCCGGTTGACGTTCCGGCGGACCGCCACGGCCACCACGTCACCGGCGCTGGGCCGCTCCGGCAGCTCACCCGGCGGCACCAGGTCGGGCGGGGCCTCGGCCGTCGCACCGAGGGCCCGGACGTGCTTCGGGGTGAAGTCACCGGCCCGGGCGCCGGCCCCGGTCAGCGCCGACTCCACCGCGTCGAGCAGTTCCCGTCCGCCGTCCCTGCGCTCCACCTCGATCTCGCGGAACGTCGACCGGACCCGCTTGCCGTCGCGTACCTGCACCGAGTCGTCGGCGAGTTCCGCCAGTACCCGGTCGGCACGGTCGCGCAGCTCGTACGCCCGCCGGACGGTGCGGACCACCGTGGCCGGTCGGAGTTCCACGCCCCGGGTGTACACGGTGACCAGCGCCACCAGGTCGGCCGGGACGCTCTTCGGCCGGCCCGCCCGGGAGATCTCGTGCCGCAGGCCGGGACCGCCGGCCGGGAGCTTGACCGTCCAGGGCAGCTCGTCGCCCCTGCGGTGCCGCAACGACACCCCGGACCGGGCCAGCCGCAGGTCGTTGGTGTCGAGGTAGGTCGCGGTGAGCGTCACCGGAGGCAGTTCGACCACCCGTACGCCGTCCGGCACGACTCCGGTGAGGTCGGGCAGGGCGAACTCCGGGTCGACGTCGTACTTCCGCTCCTCCTCCAGCATCGGCCAAGCCTAGTCCGGAATGTCGGCTCGGCCGACGGCCCGCCGCCGGCTGCGGGTCACCGGGCGGGTCACCGGGCGGGTCACCGGGCGGGTCACCGGGCGGGTCACTTGGCGCCGGTGACCCGGCGCAGCAGCGACTCCTGGAGGTTCACCAGCCGTGCGCCCGGAGTGCCCGCGTGCCTGGTCCAGCAGCCGTCCCCGGCCAGCTCGAACGCCGAGACCTCCGGGCTCATCGCGGTGGTCAGCAACGCGTCCAGGTCGGCCCGGGCGGCCGGGTCGGTCACCTGGACCAGCGCCTCCACCCGGCGGTCCAGGTTGCGGTGCATCAGGTCGGCCGACCCGATCCAGAACTCGACGCCGCCGTCCGATCCGGCGGCTGAGCCGCCATCGGGTCCGGCGGCCGAGCCGCCGTCTGCGGTGACCCCGCTGCCGAACCGGAACACCCGGGAGTGTTCCAGGAAGCGGCCGAGGATCGAGCGCACCCGGATGTGCTCCGACAGCCCCGGCACACCCGGTCGCAGCGTGCACATTCCCCGGATCAGCAGGTCGACACGCACCCCGGCCCGGGACGCCCGGTAGAGCGCGTCCACGATCGCCTCGTCGACCAGCGCGTTCACCTTGAACTGGACCAGGGCCGGCAGGCCCGCCCGGGCCCGGTCGATCTCGCCCTCGATCCGCTCGATCAGGCCGCGCCGGATGCCCTGCGGCGCCACCAGCAGCCGCCGGTACGACGTCTGCCGGCTGTACCCGGTCAGCACGTTGAACAGGTCGGTGAGGTCGGCCCCGATCTCCGGGTCGGCGGTGAGCATGCCGAAGTCCTCGTAGAGCCGGGCGGTCTTCGGGTGGTAGTTGCCGGTGCCGATGTGGCAGTACCGCCGGATCCGGTTGCCCTCCTGCCGGACCACCAGCGCGGTCTTGCAGTGCGTCTTGAGCCCGACCAGGCCGTAGACCACGTGGCAGCCGGCCCGTTCCAGCACCCGGGCCCAGCCGATGTTGGCCACCTCGTCGAACCGGGCCTTGATCTCCACCAGCACCACCACCTGTTTGCCGGCGGCGGCGGCGTCGATCAGCGCGTCGACGATCGGGGAGTCCCCGCTGGTGCGGTAGAGGGTCTGCTTGATGGCCAGCACGTTCGGGTCGGCGGCGGCCTGCTCGATGAACCGCTGCACGCTGGTCGAGAAGGAGTGGTACGGATGGTGCACCAGGATGTCGCCGTCGCGCAGTGTGGCGAAGACGCTGCGCGGCACCTCACCCTCAGCGAGCCGGGGATGGGTGGCCGGCACGAACGGCGGATCCTTCAGCTCGGGCCGGTTGGACTCGTTGTAGACCTGCCAGAGCGCGGTCAGGTCGAGCAGCCCCGGCACCAGCAGCACGTCCTGGCTGTCCATGTCCAGTTCCCTGACCAGCAGGTCGAGGACGCGGTCGGAGACGGAGGCGGCCACCTCCAGGCGTACCGGCGGGCCGAAGCGGCGCCGGGCGAGTTCCCGCTCCAGGGCCTGCAGCAGGTCCTCGTCCCGGTCCTCGTCGACCTCCACCTCGGCGTTGCGGGTGACCCGGAACAGGTGGCACTCCACCACCTGCATGCCGGAGAAGAGCTGGTCGAGGTGGGCCGCGATCAGGTCCTCCAACGGCAGGAACCGCTGACCTGGCACGTCCCGCTCGACCCGGACGAACCTGGGTACGTTGTTCGGCACCTTCACCCGGGCGAAGAGTTCCGAGCCGCCGTCGGAGTCACGCACCACCACCGCCAGGTTGAGCGACCGGCTGGAGATGTACGGAAACGGGTGCGCCGGGTCGACGGCGAGCGGGGTGAGCACCGGAAAAATCTGCTCCCGGAAGTACCTGCGCAGCCGCTGCCGCTCCGGTGTGGGCAGGTCGTCCCAGTGCAGCAGCGCGATGTTCTCGGTGGCCAGCTTCGGCATCACCTCCTCGACGAAGCACGCCGACTGCCGGGCGACCAGTTCGGCGGCGCGTTCGGAGACCAGTTCGAGCTGGGTGCTCAGCGGCATCTGGTCGCCGCCCCGGACCGGCAGCCCGGCCTGTAGCCGCCGCTTCAGCCCGGCGACCCGGACCATGTAGAACTCGTCCAGGTTGTTGGCGAAGATGGCGAGGAACTTGGCCCGCTCCAGCAGCGGGGTGTCCGGGTCCTCGGCCAGGGCCAGCACCCGGGCGTTGAAATCCAGCCAGGACAGCTCCCGGTTGAGGAACCGGTCCGGCGGCAGCGGCGCGTCCGGTTCCCCCGCCGGCTCGCGCGCGGCGCGCCCCGGCGGTCCGGACCGGCTCGGCTGTCGGGATTCGCCCGTGCCGTCCGTTGTCGCCGTCGACCGTGCGTCTGCGGGTGTCGACCGTGCGTCTGCCGGCGTCGACCGTGCGTCAGGGCCGGATGGGGGCTGGTGTGCGGGGCGGGTGCGTGGGGACGGCGGCGGGCTCACCACCCCATCATTCCCCGGCGGCGGTGAACCAAAAATGAACTTTGACCGAGCGGATCAGGGGAAGGTCGGCAGTGTGATCCGGACCAGCCGCCCGGCGTCGTCGTGCTCCAGCCGGACCCGCTGGCCCAGCCGGAGCAGCCGCAGGCCGGAGGCGTCGAACGCGGTCGCCGGAAACGTGACCCGGGAGCCGTCGTCCAGCAGCAGCGTGCCGGTCCGGGTCTCCGGGTCGTAGTCGGCCACCGTGCCCTGCATGCCCAGCACCGTACACCGGACGGCGGGGCGGTGGGGCGGGCCGAGGGCGACGGCACGGTACCGCCACGCAGGTCGTGGCTGTGCGCTCGGCAGTGCCCGTGACCCGGTCCCTGTCCGCCGGCGCCGACCGTCGGGTCACCGCGGCCGCGTGCTCGGCAGGCCGGCGCCGACCGTCGGGTCACCGCGGCCGCGTGCTCGGCAGGCCGGCGCCGACCGTCGGGTCACCGCGGCCGCGTGCTCGGCAGGCCGGCGCCGACCGTCGGGTCACCGCCGCGGTGTGCCGGCCGAGTCCGAGCGCGACCGCGGCACGCAGGTCGGCCGGGGTGTCGACGTCGCGGCGCAGCGTCGGCCAGGCGCCGGTCAGCGGGCGGGCACCGGAGGCCGTGTGCGCCGCCGCCGAGCCCGGGCCGAACCGGGGATCCAGGTCGGCCCCCGGTGCGGCGGTGAGCAGCACCGTTCCGGTGCCGGGGGCGTCCGCGACGAACCGGCGTACGCCGGGCGGCCCGGCCGCGGCCCGCAGCGCCTCGGCCAACTCGGCCGGGCGCAGTGCCGGCAGGTCGGCGGTGAGCGCCGCCACCGGGCCACCGGAGGCCGCTGCCGCGCCCCGGGTGAACGCGGGGTTCAGCCCGGCGGCCGGCGGCTCCGCCACGATCCGGGCGCCGAGCCGGCCCAGGGCCCGGGTGGCCTCCGGGTCGTTGGTCACCACCAGCAGTTCCCGGACGGCCGGGCAGCCGAGTACGGCCTCGGCGGTGTCCTCGGCCAGGGCGAGGGCGAGCAGCTCGTGCGGTACGCCGTCGAGCGCACCGCGCAGCCGGCTCTTCGCCGACCCGAGGCGCTTGACCGGCACCACCACGGTCCAGTTCCGCTCCGCCACGTGGCAATCCTGCCAGTTGGCCGTCGTCGACCCTGCGAGTGGCATACCCGCCATCGGGATACCCCTGGCTGGCCGTAGCCAGGACGAGCAGGCATGATTTCGGCTGCGGGCGGCGGCACCCCGGGCCCGGGTCGGTGACGGGCCGGACGGGGTGGGCACCGGCGGTGTCACCTCGCCACCCGAGCCAGGACGCCCACACGGCGCCCCGGCCGGGCCGCGCCAGGGTCGGACGACGAGGAGGCACAGTGACACGGCGCAGGCTGGGATTCTGGCGACGGTTCGCCGTCTCGGTGGTCAAGCCGGTGCTGACCGTCTGGACACGGCGCGACTGGCGCGGCATGGCGCACATCCCGTCGTCCGGTGGCGTGATCATCGTGCCGAACCACCTCTCCCACTTCGACCCGCTCGTCTCGGCGCACTTCATCTACGACTCCGGCCGCTGGCCCAGCTACCTGGGCAAGGCGAGCGTCTTCAAGGTGCCGGTGCTCGGCAGGATCCTGCTGAAGTGCCACCAGATCCCGGTGGAGCGCGGCACCGTCGACGCGGCCAGGTCGCTGGAGGCCCTGGACCGGGCGATCCGCTCCGGCGCCGCTGTGGTGATCTATCCCGAGGGCACCACCACCCGCGAGCCCGAGCTGTGGCCGATGCGTGGCAAGACCGGCGCCGCCCGGCTCGCCCTGGCCACCGGCGCCCCGGTGGTGCCGGTGGTGATGTGGGGACCACAGCGGATCTTCGACCCGCGGACGAAGAAGGTCAGCCTCCGACCGCGTACCCCGGTGACGGTGGTCGCCGGTCCGCCGGTGGACCTGAGCCGTTGGGCCGACGCGGCGCCGAGCAAGGCCGTACTGGACGAGATGACCGACGCCATCATGCTGCGGCTGCGTGACATGCTGGCCGAGATCCGGGGCGGGACGCCACCACCGCTCTGGTCGGCGCAGCCGAACCGGCGTACCGAGGAATCGGCATGAGAAGCCACGTGGCGGTGCTCGGCGCCGGCTCCTGGGGTACGGCCTTCGCCAAGGTGCTCGCCGACGCGGGCCGGAACGTGGTGGTCTGGGCCCGCCGACCGGCGGTGGCCGAGGCGATCCGGAACACCCGGACCAACCCCGACTACCTGCCTCGGCTGCGGCTGCCGGCGGCGGTACGCCCCACCGTCGACGCCGCCGAGGCGATCACCGGCGCCGACCTGGTGGTGCTGGCGGTGCCCTCGCAGACGCTGCGCGGCAACCTGGCCGAGTGGGCCCGGCACCTGGAACCCGACTCGTCGTTGGTCTCGCTGATGAAGGGGATCGAGCTCGGCACCACCAAGCGGATGAGCGAGGTGATCGTGGAGGCCGCCGGGGTGGCGGCGGACCGGGTCGTGGTGGTCTCCGGCCCCAACCTGGCCGCCGAGATCGCCGCCGAGCAGCCCGCCGCGACCGTGGTCGCCTGCACCGACACCGACCGGGCGACCCTGGTGCAGGCGTCGGTCAACACGCCGTACCTGCGGCCGTACACCAACGACGACGTGATCGGCTGCGAGCTGGGCGGCGCGGTCAAGAACGTGATCGCGTTGGCGTACGGCATCACCACCGCGATGGGGCTGGGTGACAACACCCGGGCCACCCTGATCACCCGGGGGTTGGCCGAGACCGCCCGGCTCGGGGTGGCGCTCGGCGCCGACCCGCTCACCTTCGCCGGGCTGGCCGGCCTCGGCGACCTGGTAGCCACCTGCTCATCGCCGCTGTCCCGCAACCGCACCTTCGGCGAGCGCCTGGGCCGGGGCGAAACCCTGGAGCAGGCACAGGCGGCGACCCGGCAGACCGCCGAAGGGGTGAAGAGCTGCCTGGCGATCCGGGACCTGTCCCGGGCACGCGGGGTGGAGATGCCGATCACCGAGCAGGTCGAGCGGGTCTGTCACGAGCGTGCCGACCCGCACGCCGCGATGGCCGCCCTGATGAGCCGCAAGCCGAAACCGGAGTGACCCGCAAGCCGAAACCGGAGTGACCCGCAAGCCGAGACCGGAGTGACCCGAACCGAGCCGCGGAAGGACACGATGCCCGACCAGTCGAACTACGGCGACGGCACCCGCAGCGTGCACGCCGGCCTACCGGAGCCGACGCCGGGGGAGCCGTTCCTGCCCGGGCCGGTCTTCGCCGGCCCCTACCATCTCGACCCGGCGATCGGCCCGGAGGCGACCCCGAACGGGTACGGCCGGCCGGACAACCCGACCCGGCGCGGGCTGGAGGCGGCCATCGGTGAGCTGGAAGGCGGTGACTGTCTCGCCTTCGCCAGCGGGCAGGCCGCGATCACCGCCGTACTCCTTGCGGTGCTCCGGCCCGGCGATACCGTACTGCTGCCGGCCGACGGGTACTTCACGGTGCGGGCGTTCGCCGCCGAGACGCTGCGCGGGATCGGCGTACGCGTCGAGTTCGTGCCGACCGCCGGCCCGTACCCGGCGTTCGACGGCGTACGTCTGGTGCTGGTCGAGACGCCGGCCAACCCGGGCCTGGACGTCTGCGACATCGCCGAGCTGGCGGCCGGGGCGCGAGCCGCCGGTGCGCTGCTGGCGGTCGACAACACCACCGCGACACCGCTCGGCCAGCGACCGCTGGAACTCGGCGCCGACCTCGTGGTCGCGTCCGGCACCAAGGCGCTGACCGGGCACTCCGACCTGCTGCTCGGGTACGTCGCCAGCCGGAACGCCGAGCTGCTGGAGACGATCCGGGGCTGGCGGACCAGCACCGGCTCGATTCCCGGTGCCTTCGACGCGTGGCTGGCACACCGGTCACTGGCCACGCTGGACCTGCGGCTGGCCCGGCAGAGCGCGAACGCGGCGGCGGTGGCGGCGGCGCTGCGGGCCCGCTCCGACGTCTCCGGCGTACGTTGGCCAGGGCTCGCCGACGACCCGGCGTACCCGATCGCCAGCCGACAGTTGCGGCGGGTGCCGGGGATCGTCGCCGTCGACCTCGGCGACGCCGACCGGGTGACCCGGTTCCTGACCGCCAGTCGGCTGGTCTTCGCGGCGACCTCCTTCGGCGGCCTGCACACCAGCGCCGACCGGCGGGCTCAGTGGGGCGACGACGTCTCCGCCGGATTCGTGCGACTCTCCTGCGGGGTCGAGGACGCCGCCGACCTGGTCGCCGACCTGACCGCTGCGCTCGACGCGGCCGGTTGACCGCTGGGTCCGGCGTGGCCGGTTGACCGCTGCGCTCGGCGTGGCCGGTTGACCGCTGCGCTCGGCGTGGCCGGTTGCCCGCTGGCTCGATGCGGTCGGCTGCACGTGGCGCTCGCCTCGCCGGCCGCGCCGGGGCGAGCCGGAACCGGGGTACGCTGCGGCGACTCGTTCCGGTATGCGGACAATACTGCGGATCATGCCGGGCCTGGTCACGACCGGCCTGCTGGCAGCCGGATGCACCGGGCCGGGGCCGGCCATCGCGACCGCGACGCCTACGCCGACCGCGACGCCCACCGCCGGGTCGCCGGGGACGGTACCGGTGTCGGGCGGTGCCCGGACGGTCCTCTCCTGTGCGCACGTGGTCGATCGGGTCGACGCGCCACCGGACGGCTGGCCGGCGCTGGCCGGCGCGGTGGCGATGACGCCGCACCGGCTGGAGCCGTCCCCGACCGGCGACGCCGGGCCGGCCCGGCTCTTCGCCAAGACCGGCCTGGCGGTCCGGGCGGACTCCCGCGTCGACCTGGCGGTGCGGGCGAACCAGGTCGGCCGGCTCTGGATCGGCTGGGGGAGTCCGGCGCGGCCCGACCGGGCGCTGCACTTCCCGGGTTGCCCCGGCGAGTCCGGCTGGCTGGTCTTTGCCGGTGGCGTCTGGCTCGACGTGCCCGCCTGTGTGCCGGTGACCGTCCGGTCGGCCGGACGCGAGGAGCGGGTCCGGATGCGGGTCGGCGCAGACTGTCCGGAGTGACCGTGGCGGACCGCCGCCCGGGCCGGAATCGGCGATTATCCTCGGGATGGCAGGTGGCTGTGCAGCGTCCACCCGCACCGGGAGGCACACCATGGCGACTTCGGAAGTACCGGTCGTGGTCGGGCTCGACAACGGCGGTAACAGCAACAACGCCACCGTGCTGGACGTTACCGGGCGGTTCCTGGTCGACGAGCTGGTCGAGATCCCGTGCCGGGTGCTGGAGGGCCCGGAGGCGGCGGTCGAGGCGCTGGCGGCGTCGATGGCGCAGGTGCTGGCGCTCACCGGCATCCGGCCCGAGCGGGTCCGGGCCGTCGGGCTGGACACCCCGGGGCCGGCCAGCGCCACCGGGGTCATCTCGTCGCGGGGCTCGACGAACTTCTCCCAGCCGGCCTGGCGCGGCTACGACATCCGTGGTGCCCTTGAACGCAGGCTCGGCCTGCCGGTCGCCTACCACAACGACGGCAACGCGGCCGCGCTCTACGCTCACCACTCCTACTTCGGCACCGACGCGCCCCAGCGGTCGTCGGTCTCCGCCATCGTCGGCACCGGTCTCGGCGGTGGTGTGGTCGTCCGGGGGCAGGTGGTCACCGGCACGGCCGGGATGGCCGGCGAACTCGGGCACGTACACATCCCGATGTTCGGCCTGCTCGCCGAGGGGCAGCCGACGCCGGTCTGCAACTGCGGGTTCGTCGGGGACGTGGAGAGCGTCGCCTCGCTGACCGGCATCCGGCGCAACCTGCTGCCGTACTGGCTGGGCCGGTACGCCGGGCACCCGCTCGCCGAGCTCGACCCGGTGAGCGCCGCCAGGCAGGTCCGGTCGTACGGGGTGGACGGCGACCCGATGGCGCTGCGGATCTTCGAGCAGCAGGCGATGGCCCTGGGTCGGCTCTTCACCATCGTCGCCAACTTCACCGACCCGGACGGGTACTTCGTCGGCGGTGGCGTGGTGGAGGCGACTCCGGAGTTTCGGGACTGGTTCCTGGCCACCGTCCGGGAGCACACCACGCTCCGGGCCGAGCAGGCGGAGCGGGCCCGGTTCGCGTTGGTGCCGGATCTCGACATGGCCGGGGCCCGTGGTGCCGCCATCGCCGCGCTCAAACTGCTGGACGGGCCGGCCAGCCCGGTCGTCCGCGGCGATGAGAACGCACGGCCGGACCCCGCGTCCTAGGGTTCGGCTCAGGGCTGGGCGGGTGGAGCAGGCCGGGCCGGCCGTGTCGATGGTGCCGGCGGTACGGCCGGCGGTAGGGATGGCCCGACCCTGACCGACTCAGGGTCGCGGAACCCCGGGACCGGTCCGGGATCTTGCCGGATACGCGGTGGCGGCGGGGCGACGACGCTGGTCACATGATGTCCAGACCCCTACCTCAGCCGTGGACCGCCCGACCGTTGACCCTGGTCGCGGCGCTCGGCCTGTGCCTGACGGCGGCCCTGGGCGTCGCGGCGCACCTCGCCCCCGACCCCGGGATGAGTCCGCTCTCGCTCACCATCAGCGACTACGCGGTGTCGAACAACGGTTGGCCGATGAACCTGGCGATCCTGGTCCTCGGCGTCACCTCGCTGGCGGTACCACTGGCGTTGCGGGCCGCCCGGGTCGGAGTGGGACGTCTCGCCGAGGCGCTGCTGCTGGTCTGGTGCCTGGGGTTGATCGCCTCGGCGCTGGTACCGACCGACCCGATCGGGCAGGTCGAGCTGAGTACCCAGGGCTACGTGCACCGGTACGTCTCGGTCGCCGCCTTCGTCGCACTGCCGGTCGCGACGCTGCTGGCGATCCGCCGGCTCGCCGCCGACGTGCGCTGGCGGGACGCCGTACGCAGGTTGCGGGCGCTGGCGTTGACCAGCGTGCTCGGGCTGCTGGCGCTCTACTACGTCGCGTTCCCCGGCGGTCGGGTGATGATGGGCCTGGTCGAACGGATCCTGGTGCTGGTCGAGTTGGCGCTGCTCGCCGTCCTGGTGACCCGGCTGCACCGGGTGGCCGGCAGCCGGTCCCCCGGCGGTGCCGGCCCGGGAGGAGCCCCGCTCCGGCGTCCCGATCGGCTCGAGGTCGGCTTCGCGTCGGTAGCGATGGTCCCCGACCAGCGATGCGCCCTGACCCGCCACGCCCCCTGCCCGCCGACCCGGACCGGCGGAACAGGGGGCGTGGGGCACCGGAGCTGGGCGGGCCGAGCATTGCCGGGGGACGCAGCTCGGTGACCGCCGACCTCCACCCTGGTCAGGGGAGAACGGGGGAGGTGGGCAGCGCGGTGGTGAATGCGGTCCAGGCGGCCGGTGCGAAGATCAGTACCGGGCCGGTGGCGTCCTTGGAGTCGCGTACGGCCACGACGTCGTCGGCGGCCCCGGCGAGCAGGGCGAACTCGACGCAGGCGCCCTGGTCGCCGCTGCGGCTGCTCTTGCGCCAGGGGGCCCGGCCGAGCAGATGGTCGGTCGTCTCCGGTGACATGTCACAGTCCTTTCAGGAGGCGGTTGATGGTGTCGCGGCTTTCCGCGGGACTCAACGCGACGGCCCGCAGGTGTTCCATGATCTTCGCGCAGGTGCGCAGGTCGTGCGGCCGGTCCAGGATCAGCTGACCGGCGACGGTCTCCACCGAGGCGAGCGTCGGGTCCTCCGGGTCGGCGAACTCGAGGATGTGCAGCGAACCACGGGTGCCTCGGTGGTAGCCCGCCTTGAGCGGGATGACCTGGATGGTCACGTTCGGCAGCTCGGACATCTTGAGCAGGCTCTTCAACTGTGCCGCCATCACGGCCTCGCCGCCGACCGGCCGGAGCAGGGCGCCCTCGTCGACGATGGCGTCGAAGATCGGCGGGTCGGCCTCCTTCAGCCGTTCCTGCCGGCCGATCCGGATCTGCACCCGCTGCTCCACCTCCTCGTCTCCGAGGGTGTGCGGGCCGCCGCGCATGATCGCCCGGATGTACTCCGTGGTCTGGAGCAGACCCGGCACGACCGACGGCTCGAAGTTCGCGATCGCCGTGGCCTCGGCCTCGACCGCGATGAAGTCGATGGTGCGGCGGTCCAGGATGTACGAGTAGGAGACCCACCAGCCCGGCTTCCGGGCCTCCTTGGCGAGTTGCACCATGTCCTCGAGTTCGCTCTCCGGCCGCTTGTAGAGGGTGAGCAGGGCGCGTACCGAGGCCGGGCTGACCATCGTCTGCGCGTTCTCGTAGCGGGAGAGCGTGCTACGGGTGCTGTTGATCTCGTCGGCGGCCTGTTCGAGGGTGAGCCCGGCCGCCTCGCGGGCATGGCGTAGGGCTATGCCGAGGCGGCGGGCGCGGAACGACTTCGGAGCCATGCATCGATCCTGTCACATGGAACCGGGAATGCGTGCATGAGAGAAGGTACGTGAGAGTTGCATTCACGCGTTCACAACTGGCAATCTGTCATCACGTCCTCACCGCCGGTGGTCGTGTCGACGGTGGCTGTGGGTGACCGAAGGGGAATGAGGCGCACGGCGATCGGACCTTCCCGTACCCGATCGCCGTGTTCCTCCCGCCAACAAGCGGGACCTGGAGGTGACAGTTAGCGCTTCCCATGGCTGTCAGCCGGGGATTCCTGGCTCGGACCGCACGAGACCGCCGTCCTGGGAGGAGGAGGTGATCGCGTGTCTTACGTCGTCGGCGCCAGCACGCTCACGTGCTGCCGTGGCGAGGATCGTCCTCGCGGCGTTCGGGTCGCGGCAGGCGGTGTGTCCGCAGGCGTGGCAGCGGAAGACCATCGCGATCGCGGCCTCGGCGGCCTTGCGGCCCAGCCGGTGGGTATACCGCACCGTCTCGTCCCCGCCTCGCGGCGTCTCAGCCGCATCCGACAGTTTTGCCCGCGGTGGAGCCGACGCCATGGCGAACACCGGAGGCGGCTCGCCGTGGCATCTGACCGGCACGGACCTCGGAGTGGTCGCGGGCGGCGAAGCCACCCGGGATGGCGGCCGGGACGGTCAAGGTGACCCGGTACCTCGTGGTGCTCACCGACGTGCGGCCATTGACCAAGGAGGGCCGGGACGAGCGGATCGAGCCGGAGCGGCGCCGCCAGGTCGTCGGCGCCACCAGCCGGGAGGCCGCCGACCGGATCGCCACCGCCTTCGCGGCGCTCGGCATGGTGCGGGCGGGACGACAGCGGGTCAAGGTACTCGCGGTCGGCCGCCGACGATCCCCCGGCGGCTGAGCCGCCACCGAGCCACGGGTCAGCCGCCCGGAGCCACGGGTCAGCCGTCCGAGGTGAGGCGGCGGAGCCGGAACCAACAGCGCCGGACCAGCAGCGCGACCTCGACGGCCGCCCGGCTGCGCCACCGGACGATCAGGGTAAGCAGCGGTACGACCACCGCCGCCGTGCCGACGACCACGACCGGGACCGGCGGGTGGGGGCCGAGCGTGAAGAGCAGCATGCCCAGCAGCAGCGCGACGAGCCGCAGCGGCGCGGTGACGAAGGCGAACCGGTAGCGGTTGGCCAGGATCAGCGCGCGGATCGGGGCCGTCAGCCGGTTGAACCGCCAGCGCAGCAGCGCGAGGACGGCAGCCGCGCCGGCCAGTGCCACCAGCACCCCGCCGGCCGCAGCGAGCGGTCGGGACCCGATCGCCTCCTGCGACGTCCCGACCAGGAAGGCGACGACCAGGAGCAGGGCGCAGCCGAGATCGGTCAGCAGCCAGAGCGCCCGCCGGGCATTGTCGGTGGCGGCCCGGATCGCGACCGGATCGGTGGGTACCGTCCGGAGCATCCCGGCCATGGCTGGCGAGGCGCGTACCGCCCGTCCCCGATCACTGTCCAGGGTGGCCAGTCCGTGCAACGCCTGCGGGTCGTCGGGGGCGAGCCGCAGCGCCTCCAGGTACGCCGCCCGCGCCCGACCGAACTCGGCCATCCGGCGCTGCACCTTCCCCTCGGTGACGTGCGCCGAGACACTCTCGGGGTCGAGTTCCCTGGCCCGCCGGGTCGCGCCCAGCGCGGCGAGGACCGTCCGGGTACCGCGACCGCGTAGCAGCGCCTCGGCCCGGGCGAGTTCGTTGCGGGCGTCGTCCGGATCGAGGGTACGGGCCAGCTCGGCGGCGGCGAGTGCCTCGGGAATCCGGCCCAGCTGGCGCAGCGCCAGGGAGCGGTTGCGCTGCACCCATGGACTGTCCGGGGTGGCCTGGGCCGCCAGGTCGAGCACGGTCAGCATGTCCGTCCAGCGGCGTTCCTGCTGGTAGCAGTAGCCGAGTACCTGCAGGGCCTGGCTGTCGTTCGGGTCGGCCCGCAGCGCCTCGGCGATCAGCGGATAGGCGGCCCTGACCCGGCCGACCTGGGCGAGTTGCAACGCCCGCACCAGAGGCGAGTTGCCGGCCGCCACACCCCGGTCGGCTCCGGCGGCGGCCATCAGAGCATCTTTCGCTGCTTCAGATAGCCGACCAGGTCGTCGTACACGCCGCCCTCGTTGGCGAACATCGCCACGTTGCGGGCGGTGGCGAACCACGGCTTGGTGGATGGGCGCACGTCCTTCAGCGCCCGGTCGAAGTCGCGCTGCTCGATCATCCGTACCTCGCCGCGCCGGATCGAGTCGGCCATCGCGTACTCGGCGGCCGACTCGCACAGGTGCGCCAGGTCGGCGCCGGAGAAGTCGTCGGTGGCGGCGACGATCCGGCGTACGTCGATGTTGGCGATCGGGCGGTCCCGCAGGTGGTACTCCAGGATCGAGGTACGGGCCGGCGCGTCCGGCGGGAGTACCAGGACCACCCGGTCGAGGCGGCCGGGCCGGCGTAGCGCGGGGTCCACGTCCCAGGGCGTGTTGGTGGCGGCCAGTACGAAGACGCCCTCGTTGTTGCCCTCCACCCCGTCGAGTTCGGCGAGCAGCTGGTTGCCGATCGTCCGCATCCCGCTGGAGGTCACCTTGGAGCGCTTGTGCCCGAGCGCGTCGACCTCGTCGAGGAAGAGGACGCAGGGCGCGCTGCGTCGGGCCGTCTGGAACAGCTCGTGCAGGTTGCGCTCGGAGTTGCCGATCCACATGTCCAGCACGTCCACGATGGAGAGCGAGATGAACTTGGCCCCCATCTCGCCGGCGATCGCCTTGGCCAGGAACGTCTTGCCGCAACCGGGCGGGCCGTAGAGCATCAGGCCGCCGCGCAGGCTCTTGCCGTACAGCTTGCGTAGTTCCGGGTTGCGCAGTGGGCCGAGGAACGCCAGCTCCAGCCGCTCCTTGACCTCGGTCATCCCGCCGACGTCGCCGAGCCGGATGGTGGAGACCTCGACGTCGAACATCCGGTCGGCGTCCCCGGTCACCGGCTCGGGCTGGTCACCGGCGGGTGAGAAGCGCGGCGGCACCACGTCGGCGAGTTCCCGCTCGTAGGCCGCGAGCGGATCGTCACCCTGCTGGCTCGGCCCGTCCGGCTGGCCCGGCCCGCCCGGTTGCGGTGGCTCCGGTGTGGCTCCGGTGCCGCCTGCCGGGACGGCGGCGGCCTTCGGGCCGGTCGCCGGGGCTGACGCCGACGTATCGGGCGCGGGTGCACCGGTGGCGGTCGAGGATGCGCCGACGCCCAGGGCTCGCTGCATCAGGGCCTGTGCCTGCGGATCGGCCGGATTGCGGGCGAGTGCCTGCCCGACGTGCGCGATCGCCTCGGCGGGGCGTCCGGCGTCGAGGAGCAGCCCGGCGAGGTGCAGTCGCAGCGGCACGTCCGCCGGGTTCGCGTTCAGCGCCGCGGTCAGGCTGTCGATGATCGAATCGGAACTCACAAGACGAGCAGCCTAGACGGCGCGGCACGCTGACGACACCCGCAACTCCGGTCCCGGCGACCCCTCTGGTTTCGGTACGCCACCGGTTACCCCTTGTGCTCGGCGTGCTCACTCCGGTAGAGGTTTCCCGGGCCTGAAAAGGGGTGTGGACCCGGGAGGTGGCCACGCAGAGTAGGGTCACCCGGTGAGCGCACGAGGAGCGACGGCAGCGCGCCACTGGGCCTTTCGCTGGGCGGGCGCCGTGGACCAGGATGAAATGCTGGCACGGTTCCGACCGGGGCCCGGCACTGATCCCGTTAGGTCCGACCGTCGGCGACGCCGGTCCGGGTGCGGTGGCTCGCCGACCCGGCCTGCATCACCGACCGGATCGGCCGGATCGGCTGGACCGGCCGCGGCGACCCCGAACGCCCCGGAGTGGGTGCCGGCCGGCGACGGCGTCGACCGGCGGTGACGCAACAAGCAGCAGCGACACTACGAGCAGCAGCGACACAACGAGCAGCGGCGACACAACGAGCAGCGGCGACACAACGAGCAGCAGCGACGAGAACGACCAGCAGCGACGAGAACGACCAGCGGTGACGCTAACGAGCAGCGGTGACGCGAACGAAAGGTGACCGGAGTGACCACCCCAGGCAAGACCCGCGTGGCCGTCGTCTTCGGCGGGCGGAGTACGGAACACGCGATCTCCTGCGTCAGCGCCGGCAGCATCCTCGGCGCGCTCGACCCGGACGAGTACGACGTGATCCCGGTGGGCATCACCAGGGCCGGTCAGTGGGTGCTGACCGACGGTGACCCGGCCCAGTTCGCCATCACCGAGCGGCGGCTGCCGGAGATCACCGCCGCCGCAGGATCCACCGTGGTGTTGCCGGCCGACCCGACCGGCGATGGTCTGATGGTGCTGGATCCGGCACAGGGGCCGCAGGCGCTCGCCGGAGTCGACGTCGTCTTCCCGGCGCTGCACGGCGCGTACGGTGAGGACGGCACCATCCAGGGGCTGCTGGAGATGGCCGGCGTCCCGTACGTCGGTGCCAACGTCTTCGCCTCGGCGGCGGCGATGGACAAGGAGTTCACCAAGAAGCTGGCGGTCGCCGAGGGCATCCCGGTGGGGCCGTACGCGGTGCTGCGCAGCGGGGTCAGCCTGACCGAGGAGGACAGGGATCGGCTCGGGCTGCCGGTCTTCGTCAAGCCCTCCCGGGCGGGTTCGTCGGTCGGGATCAGCAAGGTCTCCGACTGGGCGGATCTCGACGACGCCGTCGCGCTGGCCCGGCAGGTCGACCCGAAGGTGCTGGTCGAGGCCGCGATCGTCGGCCGGGAAATCGAGTGCGGGGTGCTGGAGGCCGAAGCGGGTGGCGGCCCGGAGGCGTCACTGCTGGCCGAGATCCGGGTGGTCGAGCACGACTTCTACGACTTCGAGGCGAAGTACCTCGACGCCAGCGACTACGACATCCCGGCCGACCTGCCGGACCGGGTCACCCGGCAGGTGCAGGAGTACGCCTGCCGCACGTTCACCGCGCTGGACTGCGCCGGACTGGCCCGGGTCGACTTCTTCGTCACCCCTGAACTGGACGTCTATCTCAACGAGATCAACACGATGCCGGGGTTCACACCCACCTCGATGTTCCCGCAGATGTGGGCGGCGACCGGCTTGGAGTATCCCAAGCTGGTGAGCCGGCTGATCCGGACCGCGCTGCGTCGAGGCACCGGCCTGCATTGACAGACGTTCGTTCGCTGGCCGTCCGGGGGCGGTCGGCCCGCTCGGAATCTGCGCGGCGCCGGTGGGATGGTGGTCAGTTCTCGCAGCCGGTCGGCACGTTCGGCACCGACGGCACGGAGGCGACCAGGGAGTCCGACACCGGTGCCGCCCACTGCACCGTCTGCTCCTGCCCGGCCGGCACGCTGAGCCGGACCGGTACCTCGCGGTCCACGGTGGTCAGTACCAGGTCGCCGTCGCGGTGTTCGGTGAGCCAGCAGACGTTGTTGACCATCCACAGGTCGGGCACGTCCGGGATGGGCGGCTCGGCCACGCCGCAGGCCAGGGTGACGGCCGGGTCGCCGAATGCGGCGTTCTGCTCCGGGCCGGCGGTGACCGGCCGCTGGCCGGCACCGCGCAGGGTGGCGGGCAACCGGGACAGCAGCGCCCGGCAGACCGTGGCCGGCCGTTCGGCCAGGACCGGGGCGGCCATCTGCACCGGCGTGGTCACCTGCGGCGCGGCGGCGGTCGGCGTCGAGGCGGGCCGCTCTACCGAGCCCGGCCGGAGCTGGCCGAAGATCAGCACCGCGACGAGGGCGGTCAGCGGCAGGGCGACCACCGTCGCCCAGATCGCCGCCTGCCGGGTGGTCCGGTCCGCCCGGGGCTTGGCCGGCCGGTCCGCCGGATCGATCGCCGCCTCCGGTTTCCTCTGCTGCCCGTCCGGCCGGTCGGGCGTCGTGCTCCGTGCCATCTACAACCGGACCACGGAACAGGTCAGCGTGCGGGTGATCCCGGGCACCAACTGCACCTTACTGACGATCATCTTGCCCAGCTCGTCGACGGTGTGCGCCTCGGTGAGCACGACGACGTCGTACGGCCCGGTGACGGCGTCGACCCGGACCACTCCGGGAATATCCGAGATGTGCGCGGCCACGTCACGTGCCCTTCCGACCTCAGTCTGGATGAGGATGTACGCCTGGACCACGACCCGCCTCCCGTCCGCCGCAGTGCGGCTCGACCGTGAAAATACCGTACGGAGCAGGTCGGATCCCGATCGGTGGTCGGAGGAGGCACGATGAGCGATCGAATCGGTCGGTCCGGTGCGGGTGCGGTGCCGGGTCCGGAGGCATCCGGGGACAGGTGGCCGGCGCCGACGATCGACCCGGCCGGGCCGGCTGTCGAGCGTGCCGGGAGGTCGGTGTGAGCGTCGCACGGGCCGGTGAGTTCGGCCTGATCGCCCGGGTCACCGCCCGGCTGGGCGCCGGGCACGCCACGCTGCTCGGACCGGGCGACGACGCGGCGGTGGTGCACGCCCCCGACGGCCGGGTGGTCGCCTCCACGGACGTACTGGTCGAGGGGCGGCACTTCCGCCGAGACTGGGCGACCGCGGTGGACATCGGGCATCGGGCCGCCGCGGCGAACCTGGCCGACGTGGCCGCGATGGGCGCGGTGCCGACCGCGCTGCTCGTCGCGCTCTGCATGCCGCCCGACCTGGAGGCGCGGTGGGCGGAGGAGTTGGCCGACGGTCTGGCGGCGGAGGCGGCCCGGGTCGGGGCGAGTGTGGTCGGCGGGGACATGTCGGCCAGTCCCACCCTGACCATCGCGGTGACCGCCCTCGGCGACCTGGGCGGGCAGCCCCCGGTGGTACGCAGCGGGGCGCGGGCCGGCGACGTCGTCGCGCTCGCCGGTCGGCTCGGCTACGCCGCCGCCGGCTACACCGTGCTGTCGCGGGGGTTCCGCACCCCGAAGGTACTGGTCGAGGCGTACCGGCGGCCGGAGGTGCCGTACGGGGCAGGGCCGTCGGCGGCCCGGTTCGGCGCCACGGCCATGATCGACGTCTCGGACGGGTTGCTGGCCGATCTGGGGCACGTGGCGACGGCCAGCCGGGTCGGCATCGACCTGCTCGGCGGCGCCTTCGAGGTGCCGGAGCAGATGCGGGACGCCGCGCACGCGCTCGGGGTGGATCCGCTGGCCTGGGTACTCGGCGGTGGTGACGACCACGCGCTGGTGGCGACGTTCCCGGAGGACCTGCCGCTGCCGGGCGGCTTCCGGCTGATCGGTCACGTGGTGCACGGTGCCGGGGTGACCGTCGACGGGCGGGCCTACAAGGGGTCGAGTGGTTGGGACCACTTCCGCTGACCAGGGACATCAGGAGGGTCTTCGTGCCCGGGGCCGATCCGTACGGTGCGGGCCGGGGTCGTACCCTTCACCGGGTGAGTGAGCTTGACATCCGCGTCGTCCCCTACGACTCCCCGGTCGCGCAGCGGTTGGTCGTCTCCGCGATGGCGGATCTGGTCCAGCGGTACGGCGGTGACGAGGGCGACGAGACCCCGGTGGCGGCGAGCGAGTTCGAGCCGCCGGTCGGGGCGTTCCTGGTGGCGTACCTGGACGGAGTCCCGGTCGGCTGCGCCGGGTGGCGTACCCACGGCGGCACCGTCGATGTCGCCGAACTCAAGCGGCTGTACGTCTCTCCGGCGGTTCGCGGTCGCGGCGTCGCCCGGCGGGTGCTCTGGGCGATCGAGGGCTCGGCCCGGGAGTACGGGCGCCGCCGGCTGATCCTGGAGTGCGGCGACCGGCAGCCCGAGGCGATCGCCCTCTACCAGGGCAGCGGCTACGAGCGGATCCCGGACTTCGGCTACTACCGGGACGAGCCGGGGGTGCTCTCGTTCGGCCGCTCGCTCTGACCCGGCCCGTCCGGTCGGCACCCGTCAGCGGGCGGTGTGGCGGGTGCGATTGCGGGTGCGGACAGCGATAGCCGCCGGAGGGATCCTCCGGCGGCTATCCGTGCTTGCGGTTGCCCAGGCTCAGGGCTCTCGGTTGCCCGGGCTCAGGCGCGGGCGACCTTGCCGGCCTTGATGCACGAGGTGCAGACCTTGAGCTTGCGGGTCGTGCCGCCACCCGCCGGGGTACGCACCGACTGGATGTTCGGGTTCCAGCGACGGTTGGTCCGCCGGTGCGAGTGGGACACGTTGTGGCCGAAGCCCGGCCCCTTGCCACAGATGTCGCACACGCTAGCCACGGGATACTCCTGGGATTGATCGTCGTCAGGTTGCCGGCGGGGTGCTGGCCGGGCAACCTGGCCAGGGTACCCGATGGCCGGGCCCCCGAGCGAATCGGCTCCGCCGGTCCTGACCGGCCGGATGCCACTCGCCGCGCTGCCGGATGCCACGTCGCCGGCCGCCACACTGCCGGCCGCCACGCCGACGCGCTGCCGGATGCCGGGTCGCCGCGCCGACCGCCGGCGGTGACCGTCGGCGGTGCCAGCGGGGCGTCAGAGTACGCCAGTAGGCTTCTTGCCGTGCCGGAGACCCTCGACGCCGCTGCCCTGCACCGGTGGTGTGCCGGCGGATTGGCCGCGCTCAAGCGGCACCAGGACGAGATCAACCAGCTCAACGTCTATCCGGTCCCCGACGGCGACACCGGCACCAACCTGGTGCTCACGATGACCTCCGCCGAGCAGGCGCTCCGGCTGGACCGGGACGACCCGGGCGCACCGGGACGGCCGGCGCACGCCCGGGTGCTCCGGCTGCTGGCCCGGGGCGCACTGCTGGGTGCCCGGGGCAACTCGGGAGTGATCGTCTCGCAGATCCTGCGCGGCCTGGCCGACGCGCTCGGCGACATCCCGGCGGTCCGGGGTCGGGCGTTCGCCGTGGCACTGCGGGCGGCCGGCGAGGCGGCGTACTCCGCGGTGGCCGAGCCGGTGGAGGGGACGATGCTCAGCGTCGTCACCGCCGCGGCGACCGCGGCCGTACGGGCCGACACCGACGATCTCGCGGCGGTGACCGGGGCCGCCGCGACCGCCGCCGACGAGGCGCTGGCGCGTACCCCGGAGCAGTTGCCGGCGCTGGCCCGGGCCGGCGTCGTCGACGCGGGCGGACGTGGGCTCTGCGTCCTGCTGGACGCGCTGGTCGAGGTGGTCACCGGCGTCGCACCGGACCGGCCGGAGTCCGCGCCGGCACCGCCGCGCCGGCCGCTGGTGGCCGCCCGGGAGACCGGCTCGACCGAGTACGCCTACGAGGTGCAGTTCCTGCTCGACGCCGACCCTCCGGCGGTACGCCGGCTCCGGGCCGAACTCGCCCGGCTGGGCGACTCGCTGGTGGTGGTCGGGGACGGCGCGGACCCCACCGGCGTGTCGACCTGGAACGTGCACGTACACGTCAACGACGTCGGGGCGGCGATTGAGGCCGGCGTGCTGGCGGGCCGGCCGTACCAGATCTCGGTCACCCGCTTCGAGGACCAGTTCCCGGCCGCGGCCGCCCCGGCCGAACCGGTCCGGTCGGACGCACCGGAGCGGGCGGTGGTGGTGGCGGCGTCCGGTCCCGGCCTGGCCGCGATCTTCCTGGCCGAGCGGGCAACCGTGCTGGACGGCAACCCGTCGGCCGGAGAGCTGCTCGCGGCGGTCCGGTCGACCGGCGCGTCCCGGGTGGTGGTGCTGCCGAACGATCCGAACACCCTGGGTGTGGCCCGGGTGGCGGCCGACGAGGCGCAGGCGTTCGGGATATCGGTGAGCGTGGTGCCGACCCGCTCCCCGGTGCAGGCGCTGGCCGCGCTCGCGGTCCGGGATCCGGCCCGCCGGTTCGCCGACGACGTGATCGCGATGGCGGAGGCGGCCGGCGCCTGCCGGTACGCCGAGGTCTGCCACGCCTCCCGGGAGGCGCTGACGGTCGCCGGCCGCTGCCGTCCGGGTGACGTGCTCGGGCTGGTGGACGGCGAGGTGCACCTGATCGGCGAAGACCTGGTGCACACCTGCGTGGCGCTGCTCGACCGGATGCTCGGCGGCGGCGGCGAACTGGTCACCCTGCTGCTGGGCGCCGACGCCCCGGAGGAGCTGACCGAGGTCCTCCGAACCCACCTGGCCCGGCGCTGGCCCTTCGTGGAGGTGCAGCACTACTCCGGCGGCCAGCCGTTCTATCCGTTGCTGGTGGGAGTCGAATGAGGCTGTCCGGGAAGCCGGCCGAGGGTGCGGGAAAACGTCGGAGGTGGGTGCTGGTGGAGAGCCGGATGACAGCGCTCGTGGGGGATCGATGACGCCGAACCGACCGACCTCGACCGGGCCGGAGCCGACCCTGACCGACATGCGGACGCCGCTGCGCAAGCTGGTCGGCGAGAAGACGGCGAAGGCCCTCGGCAGCCACCTCGACCTGCACACCGCCGGCGACCTGCTCTACCACTTCCCCCGCCGCTACGACGAGCGGGGCGAGCACACCGACATCCGCTCGCTGGAGGTGGGAGAGCAGGTCACCGTGCTCGGCCAGGTGCAGCGTACGGCGGTCCGGCCGATGCGCCAGCGCCGGGGAAACCTCCTGGAGGTGACCGTCGGGGACGGCTCCGGCGGCGTACTGACGCTCACCTTCTTCGGCAACCAGGTGTGGCGGGAGCGGGACCTGAAACCCGGCCGATGGGGCATGTTCGCCGGCAAGGTCACCGAGTTCCGGGGCAAGCGCCAGCTCAACGGACCGGAGTACGTCCTGCTCGGCGATGGCAGCGGCGGCGAGCCCGGTGCCGGCGGCGAACTGGGCGAGGAGGTCGAGGAGTTCGCCGGGGCGCTGATCCCGGTCTATCCGGCCGCCGCGGCGGTGCCGACCTGGGTGATCGCCCGCTGTGTCCGGGTGGTGCTGGACACCGTGACACCGCCGGAGGACCCGCTGCCGGCGACGCTGCGGGCCACCCGCAACCTGGTCGGGCTGGCCACCGCGCTGCGCGAGATCCACCGACCGGCGAGCAGGGAGGAGCTGTACCGGGCCCGGCACCGGTTGAAGTGGGACGAGGCGTTCGCCCTGCAACTGACCCTGGTGCAGCGCAAGCACCGGGCGGCGGCCTGGCCGGCCCGGCCCCGGCCGCGCCGCGAGGGCGGGCTGCTGACCGCGTTCGACGCCCGGCTGCCGTACGAGCTGACCGCCGGGCAGCGCGCGGTCGGCGAGGCGGTCGCCGCGGACCTGGGTACCGCACATCCGATGCACCGGCTGCTCCAGGGCGAGGTCGGCTCCGGCAAGACCGTCTGCGCGCTGCGCGCGATGCTCCAGGTGGTCGACGCGGGCGGCCAGGCCGCGCTGCTGGCCCCGACCGAGGTACTCGCCGCGCAGCACTACCGGGGCATGCTCGACCTGCTCGGCCCGCTCGGCCGGGCCGGTGAGCTGGACGGTGACCCGGACGGCACCCGGCTGGCCCTGGTCACCGGGTCGCTCGGCGCGGCGGCCCGACGGCGTGCCCTGGAGGCCGTCGCCGCCGGGGAGGCCGGCATCGTGGTCGGCACCCACGCCCTGCTCTACGAGGGCGTCGACTTCGCCGACCTCGGCCTGGTGGTGGTGGACGAGCAGCACCGGTTCGGGGTCGAGCAGCGGGACGCGCTGCGGGCCAAGGCCGAGCAGCCGCCGCACGTGCTGGTGATGACCGCGACACCCATCCCGCGCACCGTGGCGATGACCGTCTACGGCGACCTGGAGATCTCCACCCTCTCCCAGTTGCCGCGCGGCCGGTCGCCGATCGCCTCGCACGTCGTACCGGCGGCGGAGAAGCCGGCGTACCTGGACCGGGCCTGGCGCCGGTTGCGCGAGGAGGTGGCCGCCGGCCACCAGGCGTACGTGGTCTGCCCGCGCATCGGTGACCAGGCGGCGACCGCCGAGGAGGTCGGCGCGGTCGGCGAGGACGGCCGGCGTCCCCCGCTGGCGGTGGCCGAGGTGGCACCGCTGCTCGCCGAGGGTCCGCTGCACGGGCTGCGGATCGGCGTACTGCACGGCCGGCTGCCGGCCGACGAGAAGGACTCGGTGATGCGGACCTTCGCCGCCGGTGAGCTCGACGTGCTGGTGGCGACCACGGTGATCGAGGTCGGCGTCGACGTGCCGAACGCCACCGTGATGATCGTGCTCGACGCGGACCGGTTCGGCGTGTCCCAACTGCACCAGTTGCGGGGCCGGGTCGGCCGAGGTTCGGCCGCCGGGCTCTGCCTGCTGGTCACCGAGGCCGTCGAGGGTACGCCGGCCCGGGAGCGGCTCGATGCGGTCGCCTCCACCACCGACGGGTTCCGGCTGGCCGAACTCGACCTGGAGCAGCGCCGGGAGGGGGACGTGCTCGGGGCGACCCAGTCGGGGCGGCGCTCGCACCTGCGGCTGCTCTCGCTGCTCAAGGACGCCACGCTGATCGGGGACGCCCGGGTCGAGGCGATCGCCCTGGTCGAGGAGGATCCGGAGCTGGACCGGCATCCGGCGCTGGCCGCCTCGGTCGCCGCCCTGGTCGACGAGGAGCGCGCGGAGTACCTGGAGAAGGGATGACCCCGCGGCGTACGCCGGAAAGACGCTGAGGGCGCGTCGACCATTTCCGGTCGACGCGCCCTCAGGCGGTTGGTTCAGTTGCTGCGGTCGCTCCCGATCAGGCGGTGAAGGTCACCCGACGGCGGCGAGCCACGAAGTAGAGCACCACACCGGCGACGAGCAGCAGCACGGCACCGGCCGCGATGCCACCGGCAGCGGCACCGGTCAGCGGCAGCTCACCCTCGCCACCGCCACCACCGCTCTCGCAGTCCTCCGGCTTCTCCCAGGCGAGCGGCTTGCCCTCCTGGCCGTCGATGCTGGGCGTGACGGTCAGCCCCTCCTCCGCCGGGAACGAGACGGTCTCGACCTTGCCCGGCTCGACGGTGACGGTCTTCGCCTCGCCCTTGCTCGGGGTCAGCGTCACGGTGAAGGACTTGCCATCCTCCGGGTTGTCGATCTCGAAGAGGAACTCGTCACAGGTCATGGCGTAGCTCAGGGCCGGCTCACCGGGCTCGACGCAGTCCTCGGCCGCCGGCGGGGTGTCCTTGTAGAGGGGCTCCTTCTGGCCCTCCTCGGTCACCGTGATCTTGCCCGCGTTGGCCGCCGGCACCGTTACCGACTTCTCCTCGCCGGCGGCGACGGTGACCTTCTCCTCGAAGCCCTCGGTGCCCTTGACGGTGAACTTGGCGGGCGCGGTCGCGTTAGGACCGTTCTGGAGCCTGACCACGACGCTGCCGTCGCACTCGGAGGCGACGGTGGCAGCCGGGTTCGGGGTGGCCGGGGGCTCCTCCTGCTCCTTCTCACAGGTGCCCGCGAACGTGACCTGGGCGCCGGCCCACTTGTTTTCCTCGTACTTGTTGTCCCACTTCGCCTTCATCCGCATGGCGACACCGGTGGTCTCGCCGGGAAGGCTCTGCTTGAACTCGAGGTTCTTGTTCACCTCGTACGGGTAGTTCTTGCCCTGGGTGACCTCGATGCCCGGGATGGTGAGCTCGGACGAGGTAGCACCGACGAACTTCTGGGCCTCGACCTTGGCGAACTTGAACTTCTGGACTCCGCGCGGGGCGACGCTGCGGACGGTCCAGGTGACGTCCCATTCGCCGGTGGTGGTGTTGCACACACCCGCGACCTTGACCTCGCTGTGATGGGCGCTCGCGGGGGCGGCGACAGCTAGCGCCGCGGTCATGCCGAGGAAGGCGGCCCCGAGGATGGCGAGCGGCCGCCGGAGCGGCAGCTTAGGACGGATCACGCGTACTCCTGAGAGATGAGGGCGTCACGGTACGACGCGGGTGGGAGGCGAGCGGGGGTGCCATGGGGTGGCGCTCTGCCTGCGGGAGTTGCCTCCCCGACGTCGTAGGCCGGCAAGGCGCAGCCGACACAGCGCACGACATTAGCGATTGGCGTGGTACAGGAACACCCTTCAGGGTTCCCTAACGATGATGTTGTCAATTCGAGATTATTGATTTACGGGCGGTAGTGAACCTATTTCACTCGGTGTGCACGCCGTGCCTGTTTGTCCGTTGCCGCTCGTCCGAAGTGCGTCGTGACCCGCCCGAACAGGCACGAACGACGGGTCGCGTAGCGTCGCTGTCATGCAGATGGCGTGCATGCGGGAGGCGTCGGGATGACCCGGATCGTGGCGGGTGTGCTCGGCGGGCGCCGCATCGCCGCCCCGCCCGGCGGGCGGACCCGGCCGACCAGCGACCGGGTCCGGGAGGCGCTGTTCAGCGCGATCGAGTCGGCCACCGAGCTGGCGGGGGCGCGTTTCGTCGACCTCTACGCCGGCTCCGGCGCGGTCGGGCTGGAGGCGCTGTCCCGGGGTGCCGCGCAGGTGTTGCTTGTCGAGTCCGATCCCCGGGCCGCCCGGACCATCCGGGAGAACCTCGGCACGCTGCGGTCGACTCCGGCCAGCCCGGTGGCCGGCACCGCCCGGCTCGTCACCGGCAAGGTCGCCCAGGTGCTCGGTACCCCGCCCGAGGGTGGCCCCTACGACGTGGTCTTCGCCGACCCGCCGTACTCGGTACCGGATTCGGAGCTGGCGGCGGTGCAGGCCGCGCTGCGCGACCAGGGCTGGCTGGCCCCGGAGGCCCTGCTGGTGATCGAGCGGTCCACCCGGACCGGACCGGTCGACTGGGTGCCAGGGATCACCGCGCAGCGCAGCCGCCGCTACGGCGAGACCACTCTTTGGTACGGTCGCCGATCGTGAGACGTGCGGTCTGTCCCGGCTCCTTCGATCCGGTCACCAACGGTCACCTCGACATCATCGGCCGGGCGAGCCGGCTCTTCGACGAGGTGATCGTCGGCGTGCTGATCAACGAGTCGAAGCGCGGGCTGTTCACCGTCGACGAGCGGATCGAGATGCTCCGCGAGGTGACCGGCTCCTACGACAACGTGCGGGTGGAGTCGTTCCAGGGCCTGCTGGTCGACTTCTGCCGGACCCAGCGGGCCGCCGTCGTGGTACGCGGACTGCGCGCGGTCAGCGACTTCGACTACGAGCTGCAGATGGCCCAGATGAACATCGGGCTGGCCGGTGTGGAGACGCTGTTCATGCCCACCAGCCCGCTGCACTCGTTCCTGTCGTCGAGTCTGGTCAAGGACGTGGCGAAGTGGGGCGGCGACGTCTCGCCGCACGTACCCGACGTGGTCCGTGAGCGGCTGCGGGAGCGGCTGCACCGTCCCGGCTCCTGACCGCTCGACGCCTCCGGCCCACCGGTCCGCTCCGGTGGCCGGTCGGCGCCGGTCTGCCGTCCGGTGGTCGCCGCCGAACCGCCGAACCGGTGACCAGCGGCGCTCCGCTCCAGCTCGGGCCACCTGCGACGCGCCGGTCCTCGGGCGATAGCCGATCGGGTACGGGCCGCACCGCATCATTGGTTGAGCAGTAATCCGGTCCGACGCCCCATCATGTATGTCGACCGAAGTAACGACGGGAGTGAGGTACCGGTGGACCCGCTCGATCGCATAGACGAGATCATCGGCATGGTGGAGACGGCGCGATCCGTCCCGATGTCCCGCAACAACGCCATGGTCGACCGCGCCGAGATGATCGGCGCACTTGAGGAACTGCGCGTCGAGCTGCCTGTCGAACTGCGCCGGGCGGCGGCGCTGCTGGAAGAGCGCGACAAGATCATGGACGCCGGAAAGCGCGAGGCGGACCGGATCATCAGCGAGGGCGAGGCGGAGCACGCCCGGCTGGTCTCGGTCAACGAGATCACCGTCTCCGCCGAGCACGAGGGCGCCCGGATCATCGCGGAGGCCCGGGCCGAGGCCCAGCGGCTCCGCGAGGAGGTCGACGACTACGTCGACACCGCGCTGGCCAACTTCGAGCAGTTCCTGACCCGGGCGCTCGCCTCCATCGAGCGCGGGCGGGACAAGATGCACGCGCTGCGGGAGATCGGCACATTCGGGGGAGAGGAGAACGAGCGTCCCCTGCCGTTCTGAGCGCACTGTCCGGATCGCCGCCCGTCCAGGCGGCGATCCGGAGCGCCGACCGGGCGCGACCGGTACCGTCGAGGCCGGCCGACTCGCCCCGGTTCGACGCTAAGCCCGCTGCTCAGGTAACCTGTTACGTCGGCCTCGCACAGGCCGGAGTCTGACTATGCCCAAACATCTGCCGACCCATCTCAACCCCAGGTCGCCGCTGGTCCTCGACACGAGGGAGCTGCCGCGCCGACCTGGAGTGTTGCGTACGGTCAATCGGACGGTGGCGGCACCGGCGGACCTCGGCGTGGAGCTGATCGGCGTGCCGGAGGGCGCCGACCTGAACCTCGACCTGAGGCTCGAGTCGGTGTCCGAGGGCGTACTCGTCTCGGGGACCGTCACCGGTCCGATCGAGGGCGAGTGTGGCCGTTGCCTGCGCCGGATCACGGACTCGCTGGTCGTCCCGATCCAGGAGCTGTACGCCTACGAGCACAGCACCACGGACGAGACCACCGAAGAGGACGAGGTGGGCCGGATGCAGGGCGACCTGATCGACCTGGAACCGGCACTGCGGGACGCGGTGGTGCTCGCACTGCCGACCAACCCGGTGTGCCGGGAGGACTGCCCAGGGCTGTGCCCCGAGTGCGGGGTGCATCGGGACGAGCTGCCGGCTGAGCACAGCCACCAGCTGGTCGACCCGCGCTGGGCGGGCCTGTCGCAACTGACCCGTCAAGAGGAGTAGGAAGAACCGTGGCCGTCCCCAAGCGCAAGATGTCGCGCAGCAACACCCGGTCCCGCCGGGCGCAGTGGAAGACCACGGCGGTCGCGACCGTGGCCTGCCCGCAGTGCAAGTCGCCGAAGCTGCCGCACGCGGCCTGCAGCGTCTGTGGCACCTACAACGGCCGCCAGGTCATCGAGGTCTGACCTGCTGGACACCGAGTGACGCCACCGACCTCCGGTCGGACGGCGCACCCGCCCCGGCGATTGCCCGGTGCACCGGCTCCCGCCGCCGACCGCCCCTGGACGGCCGGCGTACCCGTGGAGCCGGGCACCGTGCGGATCGCCGTCGACCTCCTCGGCGGGGACGAAGCTCCCGCCGTCGTGGTTGACGGCGCTCTGCGGGCGTTCCGCGCTGATCCTGACCTTCACCTCCTGCTCGTCGGCCCCGCCGAGGTCGCCGACGGGCTGATCGCCGTGCTCCGCCCCGCCGAGCGGTCCCGGGTCGCCGTGCGGGCGGTCCGGGACGTTGCCGCGATGAACGGAGACCCGGCCGCGACCGTCCGCTCCGACAACACCATCCAGGCCGCGGTGTCGGCCGTGGCCGAGGGTGCGGCCGACGCGGTGGTCTCGGCCGGTGCGACCGGCGCGACCGTCACGGCCGCGGTGCTCGGCTTCGGCCGCTGGCCCGGCGTACGCCGACCGGCGCTGGTCGCCACCCTGCCCGCCCTGGACGGTCCGGTGGTCCTGCTCGACGTCGGCGGCTCCCTGGAGGCCGGGCCGGGCACGCTGGCCCGGCACGCCGTCCTCGGTGCCGCCTACGCGGCGGTCACCCACCGGGTGCCGCAGCCCCGGGTCGGCCTGCTCTCCATCGGTACCGAGCCGGGCAAGGGCGACCGGATCCGCCGGGCCGCCGACCCGGCCCTGGCCGCGCAGGATCTGCCGCCCGGTGCCCGCTACGTGGGTCTGGTCGAGGGTTACGACGTGGCGTTCGGCAACCGCGCCGACGTCGTGGTCACCGACGGGTTCACCGGAAACGTCCTGCTCAAAGGGATCGAGGGCGCGTACGCGATGGCCGGTGGCCCGCCCGCCAGCGGCGGCCCGCCGCGCGCCGCCACCCTGCTCGGGGTCTCCGGCGCGGTGGTGGTCTGCCACGGCGCGGCCCGGGGCGAGGACGTCGCCTCGGGCATCGCACTCGCCGCCCACCTGCACCGCCGCCACACCATCCCGGCGGTGTCCGCGCTGCTCGTCGGGTCCGCGGTGGTCGGTCGGGCCACCGGCACCGGAGTGTCGGCATGAGTGCAGACACGAGCCTGCGCAGGGCCGAACCCCGGTCCCGACCCCGGCCCCGGCACGTCCACCGGTGGGCGGGACAGACGCTGTGGACGAGCGGGGGAGACGCTGTGGGCGAGCGTAGAGAGCGAATCAGCCAGCCGAGCCGCCTGGGTCGTGGCGGTGGCGGGTGAAGCGAGGAGACGGCATGACCAAGGACAAGCGGCGACGGCCGCCGATCACCCACCTGGAGGCGGCGTTCGGGGTCGCTCTCGACCCGGACCTGCTGGAGCGGGCCCTCACGCACCGGTCGTTCGCGTACGAGAACGGCGGCCTGCCGACCAACGAACGGCTGGAGTTCCTCGGCGACTCGGTGCTCGGCGTGGTGATCACCACCGCGTTGTTCCACAACCATCCCGACCTGCCCGAGGGACAGCTGGCGAAGCTGCGGGCCAGCGTGGTCAACATGCGGGCGCTGGCCGATGTCGCCCGGCGGCTCGGCCCGGCCGGACTCGGGCCGTACCTGCTGTTGGGCAAGGGCGAGGAGAGCACCGGGGGGCGGGACAAGGCGAGCATTCTCGCCGACACCCTGGAGGCGCTGCTCGGCGCGATCTACCTCCAGTACGGCCTGGACACCGTCGCCATCGTCATCCACCGGCTGTTCGACCCGCTGATGGCGGAGTCGGCCGGACGGGGGGCCGCGCTGGACTGGAAGACCAGCCTCCAGGAGCTGACCGCCGCGCTGGGACTCGGCGTCCCGGAGTACCGGATCGACGAGGCCGGGCCCGACCACGCCAAGACCTTCACCGCCTGGGTGGTGGTGGCCGGCCGGAAGTACGGCGGTGCCGACGGCCGCAGCAAGAAGGAGGCGGAGCAGCGGGCCGCCGAGGCGGCCTGGCGGACCCTCTCCGAGCAGCAGAACGAGCCGGCCGCCCCCGTCGTCGACCCGGTCGCCGCCACCGCACCCGACGGCACCGTCCCGGCGGCCGGCGGTACCGTTCCGGCAGTCGACGGGAGGGTTCCGGCGCCCGACGGAGCTGTCCCGGCGGCCGACGGTACCGGGCCGGCGCCGGATGGCCGCGTCCCGGCCAGCCCCGGCACGGTCGGCGACGCCGGCTCGAACTGAATGAAGGTGGTCCATGCCTGAGCTGCCCGAGGTGGAGACTGTCCGCGAGGGGCTGTCGCGCTGGGTGACGAATCGGCGGATCGCGGCGGTCGAGGTACGCCACCCGCGCGCCGTACGCCGGCACCTGCCCGGCGCCGCACACTTCGCCGCGGTACTCGCCGGACGGACGATCCTGGGCGCCCGCCGTCGCGGGAAGTACCTGTGGTTGCCGCTGGACAGCGGTGACGCGATCCTCGGGCACCTGGGGATGTCCGGGCAACTGCTGGTCCGGCCGACCGAGGCGGCCGACGAGATCCACCTGCGGATCCGGTTCACCTTCGACGACGGCGGTACCGACCTCCGCTTCGTCGACCAGCGCACCTTCGGCGGCCTGGCGGTCTCCGAGGGCGGCGCGACCCTGCCGGCCGAGATCGCACACATCGCCCGCGACCCGATGGATCCGGAGTTCTCCGACGCCGACTTCGTGGCCGCGATCCGGCGGCGGCGTACCGAGGTCAAGCGGGCGCTGCTCGACCAGACCCTGATCTCCGGGGTCGGCAACATCTACGCCGACGAGGCGCTGTGGCGGTCCCGCCTGCACGGCGCCCGCCCGACGGAGGCGCTCACCGGCCCGGCGGTCACCCGCCTGCTCGGCCATGTCCGGGACGTGCTCGCCGAGGCGGTCCGGGAGGGTGGCACCAGCTTCGACGCGCTCTATGTCAACGTCAACGGCGAGAGCGGCTACTTCGACCGCGAACTGAACGTGTACGGCCGGGAGGGCCTGCCCTGCCGGCGCTGCGGCACGCCGATCCGCCGTGAGGCGTTCATGAACAGGTCCTCGTTCAGCTGCCCGCGCTGCCAGCCCCGGCCCCGGGCCGCCCGCCCGTGATCCGGCGGGCCGGTCGGTGTGCCGACCGGCCCGCCAGTGGAGGGTCAGCTCAGGGTTCCAACCGGACGTGGAACGCCTGGTTGCCGCCGACGCCGCTGAGGTGGTCCGCCGGGCGTCAGGGCGGACCGACCACACCGGCTGTGGCCCCGCCTGCTCGCCGCCACCTTGGCGGGTCGGGACGGCCTGGCCTGTCGGATGGTGCGGGAACTGGGAGCGGACCCGTCGGCGGTGGCCACGGCGGCGACCGCTGCGGGTGGATCCGGCCACCCGTGAGCTACCCGGCCGGTGATGTCAGTGCGGGCAGATGTCGCGGCGCGGGCCGAGGTTCCGGTCCTTGCCGATCGAGCTGAACCCATACCCGAGGGCGGTGCGGCAGTAGTCGGCGGTCGAACCCTCGTACTCGACATGGAACACCGGTTTGCCGGCGTCGACGAACGGGAGGAGCCGGTCGCAGGACTTCCGCCGGAAACACTCCTCGTTGACCGCGAAGTCGAAGTACGGCTCCAGCGCCAACACCTGGTCGAGGTCGTTGACCAGGCCGGGAGAGAGGCCGACCTGGCGGATCAGCGCGGCGACCGCCCGGTTGAACCGGAACTGGTCGTCGAAGGTCAGCGGGAACCCGGTCTCGGCGGTGTAGCCGTCCATCCCGAACGGAAGTACGGCAACGAATCCCTTTCCCCGGCAGACCCGGAACCGGTCGGCGAGGACCGGTTCGAGGCTCGACCACTGCCGGATGTCCAACCATCGCCCGGCCGGGGCGCCCTCCGGCTGGCCGGGCACCCGGGCCGGCCGGCCGAGGATCTCGGCCGGGAACCGCTGCTCGTCTGGGCGGACCCTGTGGAGGATTCCGACCTCGACGGTACACATCAACCGCCGTCCGTCGGCGCGCAGCCGGCGGGACTCCTCCAGGGTGGTACGAAAGACGTCGAGCGCGTACACCTGGGCGTCGACGGTGGGGTCGAGGGCGCCGCTGAGCTGCCACTGCCAGGTCGAGGCCACCCCGCCCGGCCACGGCGGCACCGAGGCGGACCGGTTCGGCAGGAGCCGGCAGCCGGAGGTCGCCGCCACCAGGCCGAGGACGACGAGCAGGTGCACCGCACGGCGTATCCGACCGCTCCTTGCCCCGGCGCCGACCGGTCCCGGTGGCCGCCGTCCTGGGCGGAGCCGCCACCGGATCGGGCCGTCACGGCCCGGCACGTCAACGAGCTGCGGTGGTCACCAGCCGCGCACCCCCTTCGAACTGGCCAACGAGCCAGTTCGCGTGGCGGGCACGGTCGGTCAGGCGACCGCGCCGAACATCTGGGTCCAGTAGAGCCGGCCGTCAGACCCGGTGGCCACCCCCACCCCCATCGCCCTGGCGTCGCAGTTGAGGATGTTGGCCCGGTGCCCCGAGCTGTTCATCCAGCCGTCCATCACGGCGGCAGCGTTCTCGTAGCCCATGGCGACGTTCTCCCCGATCGGCCGGTCGTAGCCGGCCCGGCGGGCACGTTCCACGAAGTCGCTGCCGTCGCTGCCGGTGTGCGACATGTTGGTGTGCTCACCCTGGTCCTGGCTGTGCAGCTGGGCCGCCTCGGCCAGGTCGCTGTTCACCACCACCGCGGCGCAGCCGTTGGCGGCGCGTTCCCGGTTGACGATCGCGAGCACCTGCGTCTGCTGACTGCTTCCCGCCGTGCCAGCGGCGGATCCCGATCCCGCCCGCGTACGCCGCGCGGCCGGGCTGGTCGTCCGGGGTGGCTTCGGTGCGGTGGTGGTGGCCCTGGGCCTCCGGGGCGGCGGGGTGGCGCTCGGCGTCGGGGTGCTGGCCCGCTCGGGGGTCGCGGTCGGCTCCGGCGTCGCCGGTTCCGTGGCCTCCTCGGGACCGGCCGCCTCGACCGCCGGCCGGCCGCCCCGGTCACCGGCCGGTGCGTCGGCGAGGCTCGGTGGCAGCAGGGCGGCACCGACGCCGAAGGCGCCGAGCAGCGCGGTCACCGCGAGGCCCAGGCCGACCGGGCCGCGCAGCGGGGTCGGCCGACGGTGCCGGCCGGAGCTGCCCCGGCCGGAGCCGCCCCTGTCCGAGCCCGCCCGGCCCGAGGCCCCGCCGCCCGCCCTGCCGCCCAGTCCGTGGTCGTCGGAACGTATCCGGCGCCCCCGGCCGCCGTCGGCATCCCGACCGAGGTCGAACGCGCCGAGGTCCGCCGGCTCGTCCGCCCACCGGGCGGCGGCCTGCTGCCGCCGCCCAATCGGCTCGTCGACCGGGCCGAGGCCGGCCCGGCGCCAGCGTTCGGCGACCTCGTCCACCCAGCCCGGCTCCGGATGCTGGTCCGGCCAGCCGGGTTCGGGACGTTGGTCCGACCAGTCAAGGTCAGGGCGCTGGTCCGACCAGTCAAGGTCGGGACGTTGGTCCGACCAGTCAAGGTCGGGGCGCTGATCCGGCCAGTCCGGCTCGGAATGCTGATCCGACCAGTCCGGGTCGGGGTGGAGGCGCGGGTCCGCCGGGCCTGAGGGCTGGGACGAACGGGACGGATCATCCCGATCGGCGGCGCGGGCGGCCGGGTGGGCGGCACCGTTGTCGGCCCGGTCGGGCCAGTCGTCGCCGTCCCCCCAGCCGGGCTGCTCGGTCCACCCCTGCACGCTGCGCCTCCGTTTGCTGTCGGATCTCGGTTATCGCCTGCTCGCCGACCGTGCGGACGCTACGCGGGGCCACCGGCTGGGGCAACGCGGCTAAGGAAGATATAAGGGGGGACCCGCCGGCGGGATCGTGGCTGGCCAGGGGCGATGCGGATGCGGACATCGACGCTGGATAGACTCCTGTGGTCCGGACCGCGACCTGGTTCGTGCCTGCGCGCAAGCCCTCGCCCCGGCGGGTGGTTGACAGCACAGGTGGCCTGTGCCCGGTGGAACTTGACTCAGCCGGGACATCGGCACACTATGTAAGTGTCGCCAGTCGCGCCCGACCATGCCCGCGTTTTGCCCTGCGGGCGGGTAGTCGCGTACGAGTTGGGCGCGCGTTGGCCGGCCTTTCCGGCAGCGCATTACAAGGAGACGATATGGCGAAGGCCCTCTACGGCCACGTTGGTGCGGCGCCCGACCGGCGCCTTCTCGACGAGGTCACCCGACTGCGTGCCAGGGTTCAGGCACTGGAGTTCGAGACGACGCGGTTGCGTGCCGAGAACGATCGGCTCGCGGCGGCGGTCGCCGAGGCAGACGACCTGCTGCGGCTGGCCGAGCCCGCGCTGACCTGAGCTCCGGGCGTCGGGCAACCGGCGCCCTGCCTGACAACTGAATCGCACCCAGAAAAAGCGCGCCGACACACCTGTGGCGGCGCGCAGTTCTGTTCCGGGGTACGCGCACAGTTCTGTTCCGGGGGTACGCCTGCCTGTTCCGGGGTTCGGCTACTTTCAGATGGTCTCCACTGACCCGATACGCTGCTCGGTGCGTGCCGCGTCGCGCGGGACGACCGGCTCCGGGTTACCCTGCGGGTTGACCAGGCTCCCACGGCCGGGAGCAGAATCTCCGCCGAGCCGGGTGCGGCCGCGCGGCTGACGACCAGGTCGCCGGCGGTGCCGGACCGGGAGCGGGACGGACCGGGAAGCGCTGAGCCTGCCCGGCGGTCGCGCCGGACGAGGATCGGGAACGTGTATCTCAAGAGCCTGACGGTGAAGGGCTTCAAGTCCTTCGCCTCCAGCACGACCTTCAAGCTGGAGCCGGGGATCACCTGCGTGGTGGGCCCGAACGGCTCGGGCAAGTCCAACGTCGTCGACGCGATCGCCTGGGTGCTCGGCGAGCACAGCGCGAAGGCGCTGCGCGGCGGCAAGATGGAGGACGTGATCTTCGCCGGCACCGCCGGCCGGGCACCGCTGGGCCGGGCCGAGGTCACCCTGACGATCGACAACACCGACGGTGCGCTGCCGATCGACTACACCGAGGTGTCGATCACCCGCCGGATGTTCCGGTCCGGCGAGAGCGAGTACGAGATCAACGGCGACTCCTGCCGGCTCCTCGACATCCAGGAACTCCTCTCCGACTCCGGCATCGGCCGGGAGATGCACGTCATCGTCGGGCAGGGCCAGCTCGACGCCGTACTGCACGCGAAGCCGGAGGACCGGCGGGCCTTCATCGAGGAGGCGGCGGGCGTACTCAAGCATCGCAAGCGCAAGGAGAAGGCCCTGCGCAAGCTCGACGCGATGCAGGTCAACCTGAACCGGCTGACCGACCTCACCGCCGAGCTGCGCCGCCAGCTCAAGCCGCTGGGCCGGCAGGCCGAGGTGGCCCGCCGCGCCCAGGGGATCCAGGCCGACCTGCGCGACGCCCGGCTGCGGCTGCTCGCCGACGACCTGGCCACGCTCCGCTCGACCCTGGACAAGGAGATCGCCGACGAGGCGGCCCTGCGGCAGCGCCGCGAGCAGGTGGAACGGGAGCACGCCGAGGTGCAGTCCCGGCTCGCCGAGCTGGAGGAGGCGCTCGCTTCCGACGCCCCGCTGCTCGCCCGGGCCCAGGACACCTGGTACAAGCTCTCCGCGCTCACCGAGCGGTTCCGCTCCACCGAGCAGTTGGCCCGGGAGCGGCTGCGGCACCTGAGCACCACCCCGGACGACGAGCGCCCCGGCCGGGACCCCGAGCGGCTAGAGGCCGAGGCCGAGGAGGTCCGGGCGCAGGAGGAGGAGCTGCGCGCCGCCCTCACCGAGGACCAGATCCGGCTTGCCGAGGCGGTGGAGAGCCGCCAGCAGCTCGAACGCCAGCTCGCCGAGGCCGAACGCGCGCTGGTGACGGCCGCGAAGGCGATCGCCGACCGGCGGGAGGGGCTGGCCAAGCTGACCGGGCAGGTCAACTCGGCGCGGGCGCGTACCGGGTCGGCGGCGGAGGAGATCGAACGGCTCGCCGCCGCGCACGCCGACGCGCAACTGCGGGCCGAGCAGACCCAGAACGAGCTGGACGCCGTCGCCGAGCAGTCCTCGGAGGCGGATCGGGACAACGCCGAGCTGGACGCCCGGCACGCCGAGGCGGTCGCCGCGCAGGAGGAGGCGGCGGCCCGGGTGCGTACCCTCTCCGACGCCGAACGGGCCGCGGAGAAGGACGCGGCGACCTGGAAGGCCCGGGAAGAGGCGCTGGCGATGGGGCTGCGTCGCAAGGACGGCGCGGGTGCGCTGCTGGGGCGCGCCGATCAGGTGCCGGGGCTGCTGGGCAGCCTGGCCGGGATGCTGACCGTCGCGCCCGGGCACGAGGCGGCGCTCGCCGCCGCGCTCGGCTCGCTGGCCGACTCGGTCGCGGTCGCCGGGGTGGACGAGGCGGCCGAGGCGATGCGGTGGCTCAAGATCCAGGACGCCGGTCGGGCCGAGCTGCTGGTCGGCGGGCAGGCCGGGCCGGGCATGATCGGCTCGCCGGAGGCGCTCCGCCCCGCCCTGCCGACCGGTGCGCGCTGGGCGCCGGACCTGGTCGGCTGCCCCGACGAGGTACGCCCGGCGGTGCACCGGGCGCTGCGCGACGTCGTACTCGTCGACACCCTCCAGGACGCGACCAAGCTCGTCGCCGGCAGCCCCGAACTGCGCGCGGTGACCGCCGACGGTGACGTGGTCGGCGGGTACGCGGCGGCCGGCGGCTCGGCCAAGGCGCCGAGCTTCCTGGAGGTGCAGGCCGCGGTCGAGGAGGCCCGGGCCAACCGGGTGACCGCCGAGCAGACCATAGCCGAACTGCGGGAACAGCTCGGCGAGGCCCGCGACGAGGTGGCGGAGCGCAAGCGGGAGGTGGCCGCCGCCGCGGCGGTGAAGCGGGACGCGGAGGGGCAGCGCAACGCCGCCGCCCGCCGACTGGCCGAGCTGGGCGCGGCGGCCCGGTCCGCCAGGGCCGAGATGGAGCGGTTGGCCGAGTCGCGGGACCGCGCCGAGCAGGCCCGGGAGCGGGATCTCGCCGGCCTGGCCGAGTTGGAGGAGCGGCTCCGGCTCGCCGAGGCCACCCCGGTCGACGCCGACCCGTCCACCGAGGAGCGGGACGAACTGGCGGCGTACCTGCCGCAGGCCCGGCAGAACGAGATGGAGGTCCGGCTCGCGGTGCGTACCGCCGAGGAGCGGGTCGCCTCGATCGCCGGTCGGGCCGATTCGCTGGCCCGGCAGGCCGCCGCCGAGCGGGCCGCCCGGGAGCGGGCCGCCGCCCGGCGGGCCGCCCGGGCCCGGGGCGCCGGCATCGCCCGGGCCGTCGAGTTCGGCGCCCGGGGGGCGCTGACCCGGCTCGCGGTGTCGCTGGCCGCGGCCGAGCGGACCCGGGACGAGGTCGCGGCGGCCCGGTCCGCCCGGGAGGCCGAACTCCAGGAGGTACGCGGCGCGGCCAAGCGGCTCGGTGCCGACCTGGAGCGGCTGACCAGCGCGGTACACCGGGACGAGGTGGCCCGGGCCGAGCAGCGGCTGCGGATCGAGCAGCTGGAGGCGAAGGCGGCCGAGGACTTCGGGCTGGACGTGGAGACGCTGGTCGCCGAGTACGGCCCGCAGCGGCCGGTCCCGCCCAGCCAGGCCGAGATCCTGGCTGCCGAGAAGGACGACCGGCCGGCGCCGGAGCCGGTGCCGTTCGAGCGGCCGGTGCAGGAGAAGCGGGCCGCCAAGGCGGAACGCGAGCTGGCCCTGCTCGGCAAGGTCAACCCGCTCGCCCTGGAGGAGTTCGCCGCCCTGGAGGAGCGCTACAAGTTCCTCTCCGAGCAGCTCGAGGACCTCAAGGCGACCCGTCGGGACCTGCTCACCGTGGTCAAGGACGTCGACGACCGGATCCTGGAGGTATTCGCCAGCGCGTACCAGGACACCGCCCGGGAGTTCGAACAGGTCTTCACCGTGCTTTTCCCCGGTGGCGAGGGGCGGTTGGTGCTCACCGACCCGGAGGACCTGCTCACCACCGGCGTCGAAGTCGAAGCCCGCCCGCCGGGCAAGAAGATCAAGCGGCTGTCGCTGCTCTCCGGCGGGGAGCGGTCGCTGACCGCCGTCGCCATGCTGGTGGCGATCTTCCGGGCCCGACCCAGCCCGTTCTACATCATGGACGAGGTCGAGGCGGCGCTGGACGACGTCAATCTGGGCCGGCTGATCACCCTGATGGCCCAGTTGCGGGAGAAGAGCCAGCTCATCGTCGTCACCCACCAGAAGCGGACGATGGAGGTCGCCGACGCCCTGTACGGCGTGACGATGCGCAGCGGGGTGACCCAGGTGATCAGCCAGCGGCTCGGCGACGAGGAGGACTGAATGGCCCGGCGGGAACGCCCGACCGCCCTGCTGGTGGATCTCGACGGGGTGCTGCGACGGTGGGATCCGGCCGCCAGCGCCGCGGTCGAGCGCCGGTACGGGCTGCCGGCCGGTGCGCTCTACGACACCGCGATGCGCTGGTCACTGCTGCAACCGGCGGTGACCGGGCAGCTCAGCCACGCCGACTGGCTGGCCGGGATCGCCGAGGCGCTCGCCGAGCCGGCCGGCGGGCCGGACCGGGCGCGGGCGGCGGTGCGGGAGTGGCAGGCCGACCGGGGGACGGTGGACCCGGACGTACTCGGCTTCGTCCGCCAGGTACGGGCCGCCGGGATGCGGGTCGGGCTGGCCAGCAACGCCACCGACCTGCTCGATTCCGACCTGGCGCTGCTCAACCTGACCGACGAGGTGGACGTGGTGGTCAACTCCTCGAAGCTGGGCGTGGCCAAGCCGTCCAGGGAGTACTTCGAGCAGGCCTGCCTGGCCGTCGGTGTCCCGCCGGCCCAGGTGCTCTTCGTCGACGACTCGGACCGTTCGGTCCGGGGTGCCCGGGTGGCCGGGCTGTCGGCGTACCGGTGGAGCGGGCCGGCGGACCTGCGTTACCTGCGCGCCGCGCTGGCTCGGTGAGCGGCCCTGGCGGGCGGGCACACCCCCGGTGGCGGCTGCCCGGTATCGTCGTCCGCTGTGGCCTCGCCTAAGCGTCCTGTGCTTGTGCTCGTCGGTGTCGCCCTCGCCCTGATCCTGGTGGTCGGCCTGGCCACGATCGTCGGGCTGACGATCCGACACAATGCGCGGTACGGGACCGTCCTGGACCAGCAGGCGACATCCGCCACAGTGGAGCCTGGGGACCGTCTCTCGATCCGGGTCCCGGACCGGGGCGCCTCGGTCGGCGACAACTGGAGCGCCACCGCCGAGCCGGCTGACGTGTTGGCACTGGTCGAGGACGAGCTGATCTTCGACAGCTTGACGGACCGGATCTTCGGACCGGCGGACGGAGGCGGCGGTGGGAACCGCTACTTCCTCTTCGACGCCCGGCGCTTCGGACAGGTCACCGTCACTCTCACGAACTGCTTCCAGGGCTGCGCGACCGAGCGGACCAGGGCGGCGTCGGAGACGGTCACCTGGACAGTGACGGTCTCCTGAGTTTCACCGGGCCTCCCGGCGGCGGGCCGCCACCACCAGGGCGACGTTCTCCAGCCAGCGGGCCACCGTCTCGTCATGGTCGGGCCCGCGCTCCGATACCTCGACGCTGTTCGCGGCGGTCAGCCAGGTCGCGGCGAGCGCTGCCTGCTCCGGGTTCGGCAGCGGCTCCGGCAGGGTACCGGCGTAGTCGGCGCCACCCCGCCGGACCACCTCGGCCAGGAAGGTCAGCGACCGGGGCTGGGTGCCGAGCCGGTCCGCCGCCAGCCCGGCGGCTACGGTCACCTCCCCGCCCGGCGCCCGGCCGACCTGCAGCCGGGCCGCCAACTCCGCAGGTACGTCGATGTGCCGCAGTTCGTCCTCGTCAGTCCTCGGGTAGGTCAACGCAGCACTCCTCACCTGGGCAGCCGGACGCTGGTGAACTCGATCGGTACTCCCTTGCCGATGGAGCCGAGCCGACCGTCGACAAAGTCGTCCTCATCGACCCAGACGGTGTAGCCCCACGGGTTGTAGACCTGGAGCTTGTCGCCCTCGTGGCCGATGACCAGCATCTGATGCCCGCCACTGTCGTCGTGGCTGGAGAAGGGCACAGCGTGACCCTCGTCCACCGCCCGCTCGATCTCCGGCAGCACCGCGCGGCGCTCGTCGCTGTTGTCCACGTCCCGGTTCTCGTAGTCCGCGCCGGTGCGCGCGCCGATTTCCTGGTCGGCGATGGTCGCCGACTGGTCGTTGGTCATCCCGTCGCTGCCCAGCAGCGGCAGGTCCTGGAGCCAGGAGCGCTCGCCGTCATATATCCGGACCTGCTCGTCCCGGAGCCGCTCGGCGAACGCGGCACCGTTGTCGTACGCCGGGTCGCCCGGGTGGCCGCCGGTGGTGAGCTGCAGGGCGTAGAGCGGGTCCACGGCGGCCCGGGCGGTGACAGTGGAGGAGGCGACACAGGTCGGGTACTGCCCCTGGGTCCACTCCGCGCCGTCGAACGTCGTGGGCTGGTGTCCAGCGGTCAGGCTGCCCGCGCCCAGCGGGTTGAGATGTTCTCGCAGCCAGGCCGGGTCGGCGCCGTACGGGCTGATCAGCCGGTTGAAGTCGGTGATCCTGCTGATGTCGTAGCCGGCGGCCAGGGCGCGCATCAGGTAGGCCCGGTGCTCCGGGCTGCCCGCCGAGGCGAGCAGTTGCGCCATCCGGACCCGGTCCGGCTGGCTCATCGCGGCGAGGCGGTCGGCCGACCGGTCGGCCATCGCGGCGGAGAGGATGGCCGAATCGACGCCCTCGCCGGTGCTGCCGGCGTCGACCAGGAGCAGTTCGTCCAGGGCGGACAGTGGCGAGTCGGCCAACCGCCGCAACCGGGCCTGTGACGCGAGGTCGTGGAAGGCACTGCTCGCCTCGCGGGATGCCTCCGCGACACCGGTGTGCGCCCCGACCCGCTCCGCCATCCCGCCCTTGGCCAACTGGTGCGCCCGGTGCATCGTGTCACCGTCGTAGTTGAGCGGGTCGATGAAGGGGCCGGCTGTGATCTCCTCGGTCAGCTCGTACGCCTCGCGCAGCGGAGCCAGGGCGGCGCTGTCCCGCGACTTCCCGCCCTCGACGGCGGCGGCCAGTCCGCGCAGGCCCTGCGCGACCTTGCCCAGCACCTCGACGCCGCGCTCGAGTCCGCGTTCGGCGGCGGCGAGCGCCTGCCCGGCCGCGACATGGGTGTCGCCGGCCCAGATCGCGGGCAGCTTCTGCCGCCGCAGTCGGCCGACCGCCAGCAGCGCGGCGTCGAGGCGTTGCTCCGCCCTGGCGTAGTCGGTGGCGAGTTCGTCCAGGGTGGACGGCGTGCCGCCCGGTCCGGCCACCTGCAGGGCGTCCCGGAGGGAGTAGTGCAGGGCGCCGGAGCTCCAGATGCCGTCCTGCCCCTCGATGTCGTGCTGAAGGTCCTTCAGTCTGGGCAGTGGGGTGTTGCCGTCAGCCATCAACGTGCCCCGCCCAGCCGGGTTCGGGCCTTCTCATCGGACCGGTCGTAGTTGTCGGCCGCCTGCTCCATCGCCTCGGCGAGCTGGCGCAGCGCCTCGGCGAGACAGCCCAGCTCATTACGCCACGCCTTGGCGACGCTCTGGTAGCCGTCGCAACTGCCGTACTGGTCGAAGACGAAGCCCAGCGCTGTGCGGCCCTCGGTGTTTCCGGTGGCCTGGACCGCCTCGCCGACCACTTCCGCCGCATCGTCACGGAGTTGTTTCGCCGCCGTCCGCAACGCGGCGGTGTCCACCCGAACCATCTGCCAGCCTTCCCTCGCCTCTGTCCGGCACCCTATTGGTTCAGGGTGGACTCCGAAGCCCGGTGAGCCGTGGCTGTGGATAACTCCGGTTGGTCGACCTATTCGCCGGTCGTACCGTCGATCCGTTCCCGGATCAGGTCGGCGTGGCCGTTGTGCCGGGCGTACTCCTCGATCATGTGAAGGTAGACCCAGCGCAGGCTGATGTCGTTGCCGCGCGAGCTGACGAAGGTGTCATTCAGGTCGCGGCCGGCGACGGCCTGCCGGCCGAGTTCGACCTCCTCGCGGAAGACGGCGAACTCGGCCTGCGGGTCCGCGTCGGCGACGGCCTCCAGGTCGCGGTCCGGCTGCTCCGGGGTGCTGTATAGAAGTGGTATGTCCAGCCGGGCGAACTGCTGGCGGAACCAGTACCGCTCGACGTCGGCGCAGTGCCGTACCAGGCCGAGCAGGGTCAGCCCAGAGGGTTCGACGCTGGCGGTACGGAGCTGTTCGGCGGTCAGCCCGGCGCACTTGGTCAATAGCGTCTGGCGGTGGAAGTCGAGCCAGCCTTCCAGCATGGTGCGCTCGTCGGCGACGAGGGGTGCGCGCTGCCGGTCGACGTCGGGGGCGGTCCAGGTCATCGGAAAATGATCGCATGCCCGCCCACCCCACGCCGCCGCCACCAGCAGCGCCCGTGGCCCGACATCCGTGGCCCGGCGCCAAGATTCTTGGAGAACTGTGCTTCGCACGGCGCCACAGTTCTCCAAGAATCATGGGCGGCATTCTCTTGCGGGTTGCGGGTAGCCGGCGTTGGGCGGTTTGTGGTATTTCTTTTTGCGGGCTGGTAAGGCGGGTCCGGTCCGACCCGCAGATGAGGCCCGGTGGCCGGGACAGCGCCCGGAAACCTTTACCTGTCGGCTTCACAGCCAAGCCGTTGTTAGTCGCTCGGTGACGTCCGTCGCGCACGTCACCACGCTTCCCTGCGCCCAGACGTGGGAGCAACGGTTCCCGGGCGCCCGTCGACAGGAGACGACCAATGCACTCATCGCATCCGAGCAAGGTCTCGACACTGCGCGGCCAGCTCCTCGGCCAGCAGTTACGCGCATTGCGCGAGGAGATCGGACTGTCCCTGGAGGAGGCGGCCAGCTATCTCAACCGGGACCGGTCGGCGCTCGGCCGGTTCGAACGGGCCGAGTGGCCGTTCCCGCGCCCCGACGTGCGGCTGCTGCTCGACTTCTACGGCGTGGTCGACAAGGAGGTCCGGGATCACTTCATCCGGCTCAGCGAGGAGGTCGGCCGCCGCCACGAGTGGGAGACCGAGTTCGAGGACGCGATCTACGACAAGTCCTTCGTCGACCTCCCCTGGCTTGAGGAGCACGCCGAGGCCATCCGGACGTTTGACGCAACCTACGTGCCTGGCCTGCTCCAGACCCCGGGCTACGCTGGTGCGATTCTCCGTGAGGTGGAGCGTGACCAGCCGAGCGCCGAGCGGATTGATCGGTGGGTCGCGATGCGACTGGCTCGGCAGGGTGTGTTGACCGGCGTCAAGCCGACCCGGTTGACGTGCATTCTCACCGAGGCGGTGCTCAGGGCCCGGATCGGCGGCGACCAGGTGATGCGGGGGCAACTCGACCATCTGGTCCAGTTGGGCCGACAGCGGCACATCGAGTTGCGAGTGCTGCCGCTCGCTCTTGGCGGTGGGGCGGGAGCGTATGGCCCGTTCCAGCTTTTCGAGCTGGTCAAGCCGTTCCCACCAGTGGCCTATGTAGAACACCTCGGCGGCCGGCTCTTCCTGGAATGGCCCAGATCAACCCGCTTCGTCCAAGCGTACGATCGGCTACGAGAGACCGCACTCACACCGAGTGAGTCGACAGAGCTGATGACGGCGATCGCGGAGGAGATCTGATGGACGACCTGACCGGCGTGAAGTGGCACATCAGCAGCCGCAGCAGCGGTGCCGGCGGAAACTGTGTCGAGGCCGGGCCGTTGGCCGACGGGAGCGGTCGGGTGGCGGTGCGGCACAGTAAGACGCCGGATGGTGCGGTGATCGTCTACACCCGGGCGGAGTGGGACGCCTTCCTGGCGGGTGCGAAGGACGGCGAGTTCGACTTCTGATGCGCCCAGCCCTCGTCGACTGGCGGCTACGTCTGTCAGTCGGTGAGGGTACGCCGGGCGATCGTGTGCAAAGTCCCGTCCCGCACGGTGCCCTCGATGGTCACCTCGGCGGTGCGGCCCTCGTGCCGGAGCGTGCTGACGGCGTTGCCGAAGTACGGGCCGTCCAGCTTGCGCCAGCGCACCGGCGGCCGCTTGACCCCTGCCGTCCGGGCCAGCGCCCGGGCCGCCACCGACGGGCCGCGCCACCAGCCGAGCCGGAGCAGCGGTCGCATCGGCCCGGGGATCTGGTTGTGGATCGGCGAGCAGGTCAACTGGTGCACCGGGGTGGTGACCGCCTCGCCAGGGAACCGGGCCCGGGCCACGTACGAGTGGTGCACGTCGCCGGAGAGCACGCTGATCGACGCCGGTGGCGGGTACGCCGGTCCGGTACCCACCCGGTCGCCCGGCTGCCCGGTCGATCCGCTGCCGAGCCGGACGAAGACCTGGGCGAGCGCGTCGAACGACCGACGGAACGCCGCCCAGTGTTCCAGGTCGAACGCCCGGCGCAGCCGTTCGGCGAACGCCGCCACCCGGGGCCGTCCGGAGTCGGCCAGCCGCTCGTTCCAGGACTCCAGGTGGTGGATGCCGGGCGGCAGCAGCCAGGGCAGTGACGAACCGACCACCAGGTGGTCGTACTCGCCGTGCACCTGGTCGGTGAACCAGGCCCACTCGGTCGGCGGCAGCATCGCCCGGTGTGTCGGGTCGAGCACCCGGCTGCACCGGTTGTCCAGCACCACCAGGCGGGTACGGCCGATGTCGAGCGAGTAGCTCCACTGGTAGCGGCCGGGGACGGCGGCCTGGGCCGGTGACTCGCCCCGGCCCAGCGCGGCGTCGAAGCCGGTCGCCTCGGCGTCGACCCGCGCGCCGAACTCGCGCAGTACCGACGTGGCGTCCTCGGCGGCGACGACCTTGGCGTAGACCGGGTCGGTGGCGATCTCGTCCGGTTCGAGGTTGCCCAGGTGCTGGTAGACCCAGTACGACGCGAGCCCGCTGGAGATCCGCTCCGACCACCAGGGCTGGCGGTGCGTCTCGGTGCGCCACGGGGTCGAGGTGTTCCAGTCGTCGATGATCTCGTGGTCGTCGAAGATCATCACGCTCGGCACGGTGGAGAGGAGCCAGCGGATCTCCGGATCCCGCCACGACTCCAGGTACAGCTTGGTGTACTCGTCGAAGCTGACCACCTGGTCGACCGGGGCGTCGGCACTCCGGCCGCGGCGGCGGCGCAGCAGCTTGCGTACCGTCGGAGAGGTCTCGTCGGCGTAGACCTGGTCCCCGAGGAGCACGAGCAGGTCCGGCCAGCCGTCGGCGGCGTCCGCGGCCCCGCCGGGCCCGCCCGCCCCACCGCCGCCGACCGACGCCAACAACCGCCGGGAGTACGCGTCGAGCGCGTCCGGCGGCAGCCTCCGCGCGGTGGCGTGCTGGGTGGTCTCCCGGCAGGAGCCGAAGACCAGCCGGGCCCCGAGGTCGCCGGCCGGACGGGTCCGGATCACGCTCGGCGGGAACCTGGTCCCGGGCTCCGGCCAGACCTGCTCGCCGTCCAGGAAGACCCGGTAGGGCGCGGCGGTGCCCGCGGCAAGCCCGGTCACCACGACCAGCGCGTAGTGGTGGTCGAAGGCGGTGAAGGTGGCCGCCTCGCCGGCCGCGCCGTCCGGGGTCTCGACCCGGACCAGGGCCGGGCCGCTGGTCTCCACCCAGACGGTGGCGGAGGTGCCGACCACCCGGCGCAGGACCGGGCCGATCAGGAGCCGGGCGGTGGGCATGCGACGACCTCCGAGCGAGGTGAGGGGATGGCGGACGGAATCCTCCTACCCGGGTGCCTGCGGTGCGTACCGGGGTTTTCGCGGCGAGCCTACTCGGCTGTAACACCCCGGCACAGGTGCGGCGGCCGCGCCAAGCCGCCCGACGTCTGACAGGATCGCCCATATGGACAACCTCGTCGTCATGCTGGTCGTGGCCGGCGTGCTGGTGCTCCTCCTGGTGGGCCTGGCGATCGGTCTGGTGGTGACCCGCAGGGGTGGTCGGGCCGCCCCGCCGCTGCCGCCGATCCCGCCCGCGCCGCCGGTACCACCGGTGCCACCCACCCCCACGGCGGCACCGCCGACGGACGTGCTGACCCCGCCCGCCGAGGCGCCACCGGCCCCGACCGAGGTCGAGGTGCCACCGGCGCCCACCGAGGTCGAGGCGCCGGTGGTGGTGGAGCGGCCGGAGCCGACCGCCGGGCGGCTGGTCCGGTTACGGGCCCGGCTCTCCCGGTCGCAGAACGTCTTCGGCAAGGGCCTGCTCAGCCTGCTCGCCCGGGACCACCTCGACGAGGAGGTCTGGGAGGAGATCGAGGACAGCCTGATCGGCGCGGACGTCGGGGTCGAGGCGACCCGGGAGATCGTCGACCGGCTGCGGGAGCGGACGGCGGTGCTCGGCACCCGTACCGCGACCGAGCTGCGGGCGCTGCTCGCCGACGAGCTGGTGGGGGTACTGGACCCGACGCTGGACCGGTCGCTGCGGGCGACCCGGGACGGCGACACCCCGGCGGTGCTGCTGGTGGTCGGGGTGAACGGCGCCGGCAAGACCACCACCTGCGGCAAGGTGGCCCGGGTGCTGATCGCCGACGGCCGTACGGTGCTGCTCGGTGCGGCCGACACGTTCCGGGCCGCCGCCGCCGAGCAGCTCACCACCTGGGCCGGCCGGGTCGGCGCCGAGGTGGTCCGGGGTCCGGAGGGGGCGGACCCGGCCAGCGTCGCCTTCGACGCGGTGCAGCGGGGCATCGAGGTCTCCGTCGACACCGTGCTGATCGACACCGCCGGCCGGCTGCAGAACAAGGTCGGCCTGATGGACGAGCTGGGCAAGATCAAGCGGGTGGTCTCCCGGCACGGCCCGGTGGACGAGACGCTGCTGGTGCTGGACGCCACCACCGGACAGAACGGCCTGGAGCAGGCCCGGGTCTTCACCGAGGTGGTGGACGTCACCGGGGTGGTGTTGACCAAGCTCGACGGCACCGCCAAGGGCGGCATCGTGATCGCCGTACAGCGCAAACTCGGCATTCCGGTGAAGCTGGTGGGGCTGGGAGAGGGGCCGGACGACCTGGCGCCCTTCGATCCGGCGCAGTTCGTCGACGCGCTCCTCGGCACCGAGCCGCTTGGCGTGGACGCGTAATCTCGGGGGACTGATCGCAAACCCCGCCCCGTTCCCGGGCGCGGGCCTGGTGACGCTGTTCCAGCGCCGCTCCTTCAGGAGAGACGTACGTGACTTCGCAGGAGATCCCGCTGCATGGCGGGAACGTCAGCACCGTCGTGCGGGTGGGCGACACGGTCCGGCGCAACGCCGGCCCGTGGACCCCTTCGGTGCACGCCCTGCTCCGGCACCTGGAATACGTCGGATTCACCGGTTCGCCCCGGGCGCTCGGGATGGACTCGCGCAACCGCGAGGTGCTGTCGTATCTGGAGGGGGAGTGCGGGGAGTATCCGCTCGCCCCGCACTGGGTCACCGACGAGGCGCTGGTCACCGTCGCCACCATGCTGCGGATGTTCCACGACGCGCAATATGGTTTCCAGCCGCCGCCGAACGCGGTCTGGCGGTCGTTCGGGCCACCGCCGCCGGACACCGAGGTGATCTGCCACCACGACGCCGCCCCGCACAACGTGATCTGGCGGCCGGACGGCACCCTGGCGCTGATCGACTTCGACCTCGCCTCACCCGGCGCCCGGATCTACGACGTGGCGTACGCCGCCTGGACCTGGGTGCCGCTCTTCTCCGACCGGGACTCCTACACCCTCGGCTGGCAGCGGCCCAACCGCCCGCGCCGGCTGCGGCTCTTCGCCGACGCGTACGGGCTGATTCCCCGGGACCGGCACCGGCTGGTGCGCACCATCCGGAAGCGCATCGTGGACCACGTCGAGGGGATCCGCCGGATGGCCGCGGCCGGCGATCCGGCGTTCGTCCGAATCGTGCACAAGGGCCACCTTCGCCGCCCGATGCGTGACCTGCGGCTGCTCGACTACGAACGGCACACCCTGGAGTACGCGCTCCGGTAGCCCGTGGTGAGAACTTCTTCACACGTTGGAAACAACCCGTGACGGCTCGGAAACCGGGCGGGCACCACGCGTGAAACCTCCGGCCAGGAAGCTTCCGCGCAACCGGCGTACGGGCGATGCCGCCTTTCGTGGGCCGGGAGGGAGGGTAACCAAACTTTAGGAGGCCAGCGTGCCTGAAGCACCGACGATCGACACCGGCAACACCGTGTGGCTGCTGGTGTCGACTGCGCTCGTGCTGCTCATGACGCCCGGTCTGGCGCTGTTCTACGGCGGCCTGAACCGGTCCAAGGGCGTGCTCAACATGATGATGATGAGCTTCTCCGCGATCGGGCTCATCTCTGTTCTGTGGTGGTTCTACGGTTTCAGCGTGGCGTTCGGCACGGACGTGAACGGGTTCTGGGGCGACCCGGCGCAGTACCTCGGCACCAGGACGTTCCTGGCCGAGACGGACCTGTGGGGCGCGACCGCCGAGAACCCCAGCGGCATCGGCGTCCCGCTCTACGTCTTCATGGCGTTCCAGATGGTCTTCGCGGTGATCACCGTCGCGCTGATCAGCGGCGCCATCTCCGACCGGGCCAGGTTCGCCGGCTGGCTGCTCTTCGCCTTCGGCTGGGCGACCCTGGTCTACTTCCCGGTGGCGCACTGGGTGTGGGGCGGCGGCATCATCGGCGGTGACATCCACGCCCTCGACTTCGCCGGTGGCACCGCGGTGCACATCAACGCCGGCGCCGCCGCGCTCGGCGTGGCGCTGGTACTCGGCAGGCGGCTCGGCTGGCCCCGGGAGGTCATGAAGCCGCACAACATCCCGCTGGTGGCCCTCGGCGCCGGGCTGCTCTGGTTCGGTTGGTTCGGCTTCAACGCCGGTTCGGAGCTGACCGTCGACTCCGTCGCCGGCCTGGCCTTCATCAACACCCAGCTCGCCACCGCCGCCGCCGTACTCGGCTGGATCGTCGTCGAGTGGATCAAGGGTGGCAGGCCGACCCTGGTCGGCGCCTCCTCCGGCGCGATCGCCGGCCTGGTCGCGATCACCCCGGCCTGCGGGTTCATCGCCCCCTGGGCGGCGGTGCTCCTCGGCCTGGTCGCCGGTGCGGTCTGCGCGCTCGCGGTCGCCCTGAAGTACCGGCTCGGCTACGACGACTCCCTCGACGTGGTCGGCGTGCACTTCGTCGGCGGCTGGATCGGCTCGCTCTGGCTCGGCCTCTTCGCCACCAACGGCGTCAACAGCGCGATCACCGACGCGGTGGGCGCCTCCGACGGCCTCTTCTACGGCGGCGGGGCGACGCAGCTCGGCCGGCAGGCCCTGGCCGGCCTGATCGTCACCGTCTGGTCCTTCGGCATCGCCTGGCTGCTGGCCTTCGTGATCCAGAAGACCATCGGCTTCCGGGTCTCCGAGGAGGCCGAGATCGACAGCATCGACCTCGCGGAGCACGCGGAGAGCGGGTACGACCTCTCCACGGCCTCCGGCAGCGGCGGCGGTGCGTTCGCCATGGCCGGAATCGGCACGCCGAACAGCAGCACCCCGGCGGCCGAGCCCGCCGCCCCGGTCAGCGAGAAGGTCGCCGGCTAACGTTTCTGCGATGGAGGGGTTGGACATGAAGCTGGTGACTGCGGTCATCAAGCCGTACCAGCTGGACGCGGTCAAGGAGGCGCTGCACGCCCTGGGCGTGGCCGGCCTGACCGTCAGCGAGGTCCAGGGGTACGGACGGCAGAAGGGTCACACCGAGGTGTACCGGGGTGCCGAGTACACGGTCGAGTTCCTGCCGAAGATCAGGGTCGAGGTGCTGACCGACGAGATCGACGTCGACAAGGTGGTCGACGCGGTGGTCACCGCCGCCCGTACCGGCAAGATCGGTGACGGGAAGGTCTGGGTGACCGGGGTCGAGGACGTCATCCGGGTCCGTACCGGTGAGCGCGGCCTCGACGCGCTCTAGGGAGATCGCCGACGATGACCGGGGGATCCGCGCCGCCGACCGCCGGTCGGGTCGCGCCGGGACCCCTGGTCGTCCCCGGCATCGGCGCCGCCGCCCGCGACCGGCGGGCGGCGGCGCTGGACGGGTGGCTCACCGGACTGCTCGCGGCCGGGCTGCGCCGCGCCGGACGGGCGCGGCCCGAACGCACCGGTGCGGACCCGACGAGCGAGCACCCGCAGGGGGCGACCGCCGGACGGCGGGGCGGCGCCGGCCCGACCTCGGCCGAGGGGATCTCCCTGGTCGCCGTCGGTGGGCTCGGCCGGCGGCAGTGCGCGCCGCACGGCGACCTGGACCTGGTCCTGCTGCACTCCGGGACGCCCGGCGTGGACGAGCTGGCCGCCGCGATCTGGTACCCGGTCTGGGACGCCCGGCTCGGCCTGGACCACTCGGTGCGGACGGTCACCGAGGCGCTCTCCGTCGCACGCGACGACGTCAAGGTCGCGCTCGGCCTGCTGGACGCCCGGCACGTCGCCGGAGACCGGGACCTCTCCGCCCGGCTGATCGGCGCCGCCGCCGACCAGTGGCGGCGGACCGCCGTACGCGTGCTGCCGGCGCTGCGCGAGGTCACCGCGGCCCGCTGGCAGGCCCACGGCGAGCTGGCCTTCCTGCTGGAGGGCGACCTGAAGGAGGCGGCCGGCGGCCTGCGGGACGTGGCGCTGCTCCGGGCCATCGCCTTCGCCGGGATCAGCGACACGCTCCGCCCGGCGGTCCGGGCCGCGCACCTGCGGATGCTGGACACCCGGGACGCCCTGCACACCTCGGTCGGCCGCCGCGTCGACCGGTTGCTCGCCCAGGAGCGGGCCGCCGTGGCCGGCCTGCTCGGGCTGCGCCCGCCCCGCCGCGGCACCCTCGCCCCCGCCCCCCGACAGCTTCCCCCGGACGGTGTCGAGCCGGCCGACGGCATCGCCGGGTCCGCCGGCGGCACCCCCGGGCCCGCCGACGGCGTCGCCGAGCTGGGCGACGCACTGCTGCGCCAGGTCGCCGGGGACGCCCGGACCATCAGCCACGCCCTGGACGACGCCTGGCGGGCCGCCGACCGGCTCCGCTCGGGGCGACGCCGGGGCGCCGACGGCCGGCCGCGGCGCCGCCCGGTCGCCCGGGACGTGGTCGAGCAGGACGGCGAACTGGTACTCGCCCGGACCGCCATCGGGGCCCGCCCCGACCCGAGCCTGTCGCTGCGGGTCGCCGCCGCCGCGGCCAGCGCCGGGCTGCCGATCGCCCGGGCCACCTGCGAGTGGCTCGCCGCGTACTGCCCGCCGCTGCCGACACCCTGGCCACCGGCGGCCCGGACCGCACTGATCACCCTGCTCGGTGCCGGTCCCGGGCTGGTCGGGACGTGGGAGACCTGTGACCGGTACGGGCTGGTCGACGGCTGGCTGCCGGAGTGGCCCCGGATGCGCAGCCTGCCGCAGCACAACCCGGTGCACCGCTACACGCTCGACCGGCACCTGGTGCAGGCCGCCGCCGAGGCGACCGGGTACGCCCGCGAGGTCGACCGGCCCGACCTGCTGCTGCTCGCCGCCCTCCTGCACGACGTCGGGAAGGGTCTCGGAGGTGACCACAGTGTCGTCGGGGCGCCGATCGCGGCCCGGATCGCGGCCCGGGTCGGACTGCCACCGGCCGAGGTCGCCCTGATCGAGAAGCTGGTCCGGCTGCACCTGCTGCTGCCCGAGGTGGCGACCCGACGGGACCTTGCCGACCCGGTCACCATCGCGGGGGTGGCCGAGGCGGTGCGGGACACCGGCACACTGAGCCTGCTGCACGCGCTGGCCCGGGCCGACGCGGTGGCGACGGGGCCGGCCGCCTGGTCGGACTGGAAGGCCCGGCTGGTCGGCGAACTGGTCCGCCGGGTGCACACCCGGCTCGACAGCGGCCGGCTTCCCGAGCCGCCGACCCCGGACCCGGCGTTGGTGGCGGGGCCGCTGCCGGCCGTACACCTGGAGGGGGACCGGGTGGCGGTGGCCGCGGCGGACCGGCGGGGACTGCTCGCCGCGGTGGCCGGCTGTCTTGCGCTGCACCGGCTGGAGGTGCTCGCCGCCGACGCCAGCATGGTCGAGGAGACCGCCCTGGTCGAGTTCCTGGTCCAGCCCCGCTACGGCACTCCGGCGGACCCGGTGGCGCTCGCCGCGGACCTGCGCCGGGCGGTTGCCGGCGACGTCTCGGTGACCCAGCGGCTGCGCGGACGCGCGCTGGCTGCCCGGGGCGGCGGCTCGCCACCCCGGGTGGTCTGGCATCGGGCCGCCGCCACCGACGCGGTGGTGCTGGAGCTGCGGGCCGCCGACGCGGGCGGGCTGCTCTACCGGGTCACCAGCGCCCTGGACGAGGCCGGCGCCCAGGTGCGGGCGGCCCGGATCTCCACCCTCGGCGGTGACGTCGTCGACGCCTTCTACCTGGTCGGAAGCTGGCCGGACGAGGCCGAGCGGAAACGGGTCGAGGCCGCCGTGCTGGCCGCCGCCGGGTAGCTGCCTACCGGTGGCGGCGTCGAGGTCGCTCCGGTAGCCGTCGAGGAACGGCCCTGGCTGGCAGCCCGAGCGTGCTCAGCACGTGCGGTGCCGGCCGATGCGACTACGTCAGCGGACGTAGTCGGGGCGCCGCTCGCGGGCGGATGGCGGCGAGGGCTCGACGCGGGATCGTCAGGGGTATGACGGAACATCCATCCAGCCCGGCCGGCGGACCGGGTGCCGGGCAGCCGCACCCGGTCGAGGCCCGCGGCCTCACCAAGCGGTACGGCCGGCTCACCGCCGTCGACGCACTCGACCTCACCGTACGCAGTGGTGAGGTGTACGGGTTCCTCGGCCCGAACGGTGCCGGCAAGACCAGTACGCTGCGGATGCTGCTCGGCCTCGTCCGGCCCACCGCCGGCACCGTCCGGCTGTTCGGCCGCCCACCCAGCGCACCCGGCCAACTGGCCCGGGTCGGGGCGCTGATCGAGGGACCGACGTTCTATCCGTACCTGTCGGGTAGGGAGAACCTCCGGGTGCTGGCCCGGTACGCCGGCAACCCACCCTGGCGGATTCGTACCGTACTGGAGATGGTCGGCCTGGCCGACCGGGCCGGTGACCGGTACGTCGGCTACTCGCTCGGGATGAAGCAGCGGCTCGGTGTGGCCGCCGCCCTGTTGAAAGATCCCCGGCTGCTGATCCTGGACGAGCCGACCAACGGGCTCGACCCGGCCGGGATGGTCGACATGCGGGCGCTGATCCGTCGCCTGGCGGCCGGAGGCTGCACCGTACTGCTCTCCAGTCATCTGCTCGGCGAGGTGCAGCAGATCTGCGATCGGGTCGGGGTGATCTCCGGCGGCCGGCTGGTCGCCGAGAGCGGCGTCGCCGAGTTGCGCGGCGCGACCGGTCTGCGGATCGTCGCGGATCCGCTCGCCGCCGCCGCCGAGCGGAGCCGGGCGCTGCTCGGGCCGGAGCGGGTCCGGGAGGTCGACGGTGGGCTGGACCTCGCGGTCGAGCCGGACCGGGCGGCGTGGCTCAACGCCGAGCTGGTCGGCGCCGGAGTCGCGGTACGCGAACTGCGCCCGCTGGAGCGGGACCTGGAGCAGGTGTTCTTCGAACTCACCGAGGCGGGGATGACGCATGTGGCCTAGCTTTGCGGCGGAATCGGTCAAGATGGTCCGTCGACCGGGGACCTGGCTGCTGCTCGCCGTCGCGGTGGTGCTCAGCGTCGTCTTCACCTACCTGGCGCCGTACGCCGCCTACCTCGACGGCTCCGGTGGTGTGCTCAGCGACCGGACGCTCGACCAGATGCTGCCGGAGCGGCTGGTCGGCAACTCGATCAGCGGCCTGCCGGTCTTTCTCGGCGCGATCTGCCTGATTCTGGCGGTGTTGACCGTCGGCGGCGAGTACGCCTGGGGCACCTGGAAGACCCTGCTCACCTCCGGACCGTCGCGGCTGGCGGTGTACCTGGGCAAACTGCTCGTGCTGGCCGCTGCCACGCTGGTGCTTGTGCTGGTGCTCTTCGCGGTCGGCGCGGTGTCCAGTGCGCTGATCGCGGTCACCGAGTCGCAGCCGCTGCACTGGCCCACCCTCGGTGACCTCGGTGTGGGGATCGGCGCTGGCTGGCTGATCGGCATGGTCTGGGCCGGGTTCGGTGTGCTGCTGGCGGTGCTGCTGCGCGGGGTGGCCCTGCCGATCGGTCTCGGCCTGGTCTGGCTGCTCGCCGTGCAGAACCTGCTGGCCGCCGTCGCCGCGCCGATCCTGGACTGGGTGGCGGAGATGCAGAAGGGACTGCCCGGCCCGAACGCGGGATCGTTGGCGGCGGCGTTGGGCGCCACCGCCGACACGCCCGGGATCGGCGCGGTCGTCGGCGCTGGCCAGGCATCAGTCACGCTCGCCGGATACCTGCTCGGGTTCATCCTGCTGGCCGGCGTCCTGCTGGGCCGCCGCGACATCCTCTGAGCATGTGGGACCCTCTGGGAAGATGATGATCCGGGGTCGGGACACGGACGGCGGGCCGCGACCGGTGGACGGGCCGCGCAGCCTCTCCGCCGACGTCGCACTCGCGCTGGGTCTGCTGGTCTTCGGCTATTTCGGGACGATCGCAGCGGCGGACAACTACCCGGGTGCCACCTGGCCGGACGCTCCGGCGTTCATCCTGATCGCGGTGGCGGCGCTGGCGCTGTCCGTACGGCGGCGGTGGCCGCTGGTCACGCTCGCGCTGTCCACCGTGGCGACCTCGGCGTACCTGGTGGCCAACTACCCGTACGGGCCGATCCTGATCTCGTTCTTCGTCGCGGTGTACACGGTCGCCCGTCACCTGCCGATCCGTCGGGCGGTGCTCGGCTGCGCCGCGGCCCTGGCGGCGCTGCTGGTGCACGTCTTCGTGTCCCTGCACGAGCCGGTGGGGCTGCCCGGCCTGCTGCCCGGGTCGGCGTGGGTCGTCGTGCCGTTCGCGGTCGGGGTCACAGTGCGCAACAACCGGGAGGCCGCTGCCCGGGACCGGATCGCCCAGGCCCGCAGGCTGGCCGACGACGAGCGGCTGCGGATCGCCCAGGAGGTACACGACGTGGTCGGGCACGGACTCGCGGCGATCAACATGCAGGCCGAGATCGCCCTGCACCTGCTGGCGAAGCGTCCGGAGCAGGCCGAGACGGCGCTGACCGCGATCAGCCGGACCAGCCGGCAGGCGCTGGACGAGCTGCGGGTCACCCTCTCGATCGTCCGCCGGGACGCCGCCGTCGAGCGCGCCCCGGTGCCCGGGCTGGACCAGGTGGCGGCGCTGGCCGCCCGGCTGCGCCAGACCGGGCTGGCGGTCACCCTGGAGGTGACCGGGGAGCGCCGGGCGCTGCCGGTGGTGGTCGACCTGGCCGCGTACCGGGTGGTGCAGGAGTCGTTGACCAACGTGTTGCGGCACGCTGGCGCCGCCACGGCGACGGTCCGGATCGGCTACCTGCCGGACGGGGTGACGGTCGAGGTGCTCGACACCGGGCACGGCGGGGCGGGGGCGGCCGCGCCGGGGGACGGCCACGGGTTGACCGGGATGCGCGAGCGGGTCGACGCGCTCGGCGGTGTCCTGGAGGTCGGGCCGCGTCCCGGCGGCGGGTTCCGGGTCTTCGCCTGGCTCCCGTCCGGGCAGGCCGGATGAGGGCGGCGGGCCGGATGAGGGGGAGCGGCGATGACCGATGAGCAGAGCGGGATGGCCGGGCGCAGCGAACCGATCGGGGTGCTGATCGCGGACGACCAGGACCTGGTGCGGCTGGGGTTGCGCGCCCTGGTGGAGAGCGAGGCCGACCTGCGGCTGGTCGGTGAGGCGGCCGACGGGCTGGACGCGCTGGCGGTGGCCCGGCGGGAGCGCCCGGACGTGGTGCTGATGGACGTCCGGATGCCGGGGATCGACGGCATCGAGGCGACCCGGCGAATCGTCGCCGACCCGGAGCTGGCCGGTACCCGGGTGGTGGTGCTGACCACCTTCGAACTCGACTCGTACGTCTTCGAGGCGCTCCGGCACGGCGCCAGCGGCTTCCTCACCAAGGACACCAGGCCGGCCGAGCTGCTCCGGGCGATCCGGCTGGTGGCCGGCGGCGAGGCGCTGCTCTCCCCGTCGGTGACCCGGCGGGTGGTCCGGGAGTTCGCCACCCGGCCGTCCCGGGTGCTCCGGCCGCACCCCCGGCTGGACACCCTGACCGAGCGGGAACGGCAGGTCGTAGGGCTGGTCGGCGAGGGGCTGAGCAACGACGAGATCGGCAGCCGGTTGCTGGTCAGCCCGGCGACGGCACGTACCCACGTCAGCCGGGCGATGGTCAAGTTGGGCGCCCGGGACCGGGCCCAGCTGGTGGTGTACGCCTACCAGTCCGGCCTGGTCCAGCCCTGACCGGGCGGTGCCGGAAGAATGACCGGGGCGGGCGAGGGGCGGCGGCGCTTCGGGCTCGCCGAGGCCGGGGCGGGCCGGCCCCGGCTGGGGCGGGGCGGAGGCGGCGGGGGACGTGGGCCGCTACCCTTGCGGTGGCCGGGCACCCGTGTCGCGGTCACGCCATGCTCGGGTAAATACGACAAACGGGATGCTGCGCCGTGTTTGACACTTTGAGTGACCGCCTGTCCGGGATCTTCACCAAGCTGCGTGGCAAGGGTCGCCTCACCGACGCCGACATCGACGCCACCGCCCGGGAGATCCGACTGGCGCTGCTGGAGGCCGACGTTGCCCTGCCGGTGGTCAAGTCCTTCATCGGCAGCGTGAAGGAGCGGGCCCGGGGCGCCGAGGTGTCCCAGGCGCTCAACCCGGCCCAGCAGGTAATCAAGATCGTGCACGAGGAACTCGTCGCCGTGCTCGGCGGCGAGAACCGCCGGTTGCAGTTCGCCAAACAGCCGCCGACCGTGATCATGCTCGCCGGCCTGCAGGGTTCGGGTAAGACCACCCTGGCCGGCAAGCTGGCCGGCTGGCTGAAGGGGCAGGGGCACCAGCCGCTGCTGGTCGCCGCCGACCTCCAGCGGCCGAACGCGGTCAACCAGTTGCAGGTGCTCGGCGGCAGGGCCGGGGTCGAGGTCTTCGCGCCGGAGCCCGGCAACGGGGTCGGCGACCCGGTCCAGGTCGCCAAGGCGTCGATCGAGCACGCCCGGCGGGCCGCCCGGGACATCGTCATCGTCGACACCGCCGGCCGGCTCGGTATCGACGCCGAGATGATGGCGCAGGCCGCCGCGATCCGGGACGCGGTCGACCCGGACGAGATCGTCTTCGTGATCGATGCGATGGTCGGTCAGGACGCGGTACGCACCGCCGAGGCGTTCCGGGACGGCGTCGGGATCACCGGCGTGGTCCTCTCCAAGCTCGACGGTGACGCACGCGGTGGTGCCGCGCTCTCCGTACGGCAGGTCACCGGCCAGCCGATCCTCTTCGCCTCCACCGGCGAGAAGCTCACCGACTTCGACGTCTTCCACCCGGACCGGATGGCCAGCCGGATCCTCGGCATGGGAGACGTGCTCACGCTGATCGAGCAGGCCGAGCAGGCCTTCGATGCCGATCAGAAAGAGAAGATGACCGCCAAGCTGATGGGCGGCGAGCAGTTCACCCTGGAGGACTTCCTCGACCAGCTCATCGCGGTACGCCGGATGGGCCCGATCGCCAACGTCCTGGCCATGATGCCCGGGATGGGGCAGATGAAGGACCAGTTGGCCGAGGTCGACGACAGGCATTTCGACAAGGTCACCGCGATCATCCGATCGATGACGCCCGGCGAGCGGACCAACCCGAAGATCATCAACGGCTCGCGTCGGGCCCGGATCGCGAACGGCTCCGGCGTCACCGTGATGGACGTCAACCAGCTGCTCAACCGCTTCTCCGAGGCGCAGAAGATGATGAAGCAGATGGGCGGCATGATGGGGCTGCCCGGCGGCCGGCGCAAGGCGACCAAGTCGCCGAAGAACAAGCGCAAGGGCACCAAGGGCGGCGGCCGGCCCCGGGCCGGCGGTCCGGTCGGCGGCTTCCCGGGCGGCATGCCACAGTTGCCGCCGGGGCTGGACCCGACCGCGCTCCAGGGCGGCCAGGGCCTGCCGCCCGGCTTCAAGCCGCCGAAGATCGACTTCAACAAGCTCGGCAAGCGTCCGAAGGAGAAGTGACCGCGGGGACGGACAGTATGTCCGTCGTCGGGGACGGCGGGCGATAGCCTAATCGCATAAGGTGACGGCGTCACCGGGAAGGAGTGGTCATGACCGCGGCGCCGATGCTGCCGGAGCGGCAGGAGTGGACGGTTGACGACCTCGGCGAGCTGCCGAAGGACCTTCCGTACGAACTGATCAACGGAAGGTTGATCGTGCCGTCCCCCACCCATCTGCACCAGGACCTCTGTGTTCGTATCCTGCTCGCACTCGAGGCGAACTGCCCGCCGGAGTACGTGGTCAGCATCGACCTGTCGATGCGGGTCGACCGGCGCAACGAACCCCGACCCGACGTGGTGGCGCTGCGCCCCGAACACGTCACCCGCAGCCCGGTCCCGGTGCGGGACGCCATCCTCGCGGTCGAGGTGATCTCCCCCGACTCCACCTTCCGGGACATGTACGACAAGGCGCGGGTCTACGGCCATGCCGGGGTGCCGACCTACTGGGTGGTCGACCCGCTGCACGAGCGGATGACGCTCACCGAGTTCGTGCTCGGCCCGACCGGTGAATACGAGCCGGCGGTGCACACCGACGACGTCTTCACCACCGAGCGCCCCTGGAAGGTGACCGTCGACCTGCCGGCCCTGACCACCCGCTGGGCCGGGCTGCGCGGCCGCGCCGAGTCGTAGGGCTCGGCCGGGTGGGGCCGGTCGCCGGGACGTGATCCGCACCGGGCCGGGCCGGGGGTGCGGCGGGTGGGTCGACCCCGATCGGGTAGGAATGTGCGCATGGCGCTGCACGTGCGAGGGGTCGTGCTCCCGGACGACGAGGTCCGCGACCTGTGGCTGGTCGGTGACCGGGTCACCTTCACCCCGGTGCCCGGGGCGGTGACGGTGGCCGATCGCGGGTTCGTGCTGCCCGGTCTGGTCGACGCGCACTGCCACCCGGGCATCGCCCCGGGTTCGGTGCCCATCACCTCTCTCGACCAGGCCCGGGAACTGGCCCGGATCGACCGGGACGCCGGAGTGCTGGCGATCCGGGACGCCGGCTCGCCGTTTCCCTACCCGGAGCTGGAGGACGAGCCGGATCTGCCGCGACTGGCCCGCGCCGGGCGGCACGTCGCGCCGCCGAAGCGGTATCTGCGGGGCATCGCGGTCGAGGTCGAGCCAGCCGACGTTCCGGCGGCGGTGACCGAGCAGGCCCGGGCCGGCAACGGCTGGGTCAAGCTGGTCGGCGACTGGATCGACCGCAACGTCGGCGACCTGGCGCCCTCCTGGGAGCCGGAGACCGTGGTCGCCGCGGTGGCCGCCGCGCATGCGGCCGGCGCCCGGGCGGCGGTGCACACCTTCTCCGAGGCCGCGGTCGAGGTGATGGTCCGGGCCGGGGTCGACTCGGTCGAACACGGTACCGGCATCAGCCTGGACCTCGTCGACGAGATGGCCCGGCGCGGCACCGCGCTGGTGCCGACGATGATCAACATCGACACCTTCGGCGGGATCGCCGAGCGGGCCGCCGTGAAGTTCCCCGGGTACGCCACGCACATGCTCGCGCTCCGGGACAACTTCCCGGCGGTGGTCGGTGCGGCGTACGAGGCAGGGGTGCCGATCTACGTCGGCACGGACGCGGGCGGCGGGATCGACCACGGGCTGGCCGCCGAGGAGATGCTGCTGCTGCACGAGCGGGCCGGGATGTCCGCGATCGACGTGCTCGCCGCCGCCTCCTGGCGGGCCCGGGACTGGCTCGGCTTCCCGGGCCTGGTCGAGGGCGGCCTCGCCGACCTGGTGGTGTATCCCACCGACCCCCGGACCGACCTGCGGGTGGTGCGCGCACCCCAGCACATCGTGCTGCGCGGCCGGGTGGTGCGCTGATCCGGCCCGTGCGGGCCGCGCCCGGCGAATGTGCCATTAGGCGGGGGCCCTGCTACGACAGAAAACGACAACGCGGGGCCCTTTCTTTCACCCGGGCCGGGCGCGGCGGCTCCGGCGTCGGCGCATAGGATGTGCCCTCATGGCACGCGTGCTCACTCCCCGTGCGGAGGACTTTCCCCGCTGGTACCAGGACCTGATCGCCAAGGCGCAGCTCGCCGACAACGGCCCGGTGCGGGGGACGATGGTCATCCGACCGGCCGGCTACGCCATCTGGGAGCGCATGCAGGCCGAGATGGACGCCCGGATCAAGCTGGCCGGCGCGGAGAACGCGTACTTCCCGCTCTTCATCCCGGAGAGCTACCTGCGCCGGGAGGCGCAGCACGTCGAGGGCTTCTCGCCGGAGTTGGCGGTGGTCACCCACGGTGGCGGCAAGCAGCTCGCCGAGCCGGTCGTGGTCCGGCCGACCAGCGAGACCGTGATCGGCGAGTTCATGGCGAAGTGGATCGACTCCTACCGTGACCTCCCGCTGCTGCTCAACCAGTGGGCCAACGTGGTGCGCTGGGAGCTGCGCCCCCGGGTCTTCCTGCGGACCAGCGAGTTTCTCTGGCAGGAGGGGCACACCGCGCACGCCGACGAGGCCGACGCGCGGGCGTACGCCCGGAAGATCCTGCACGAGGTCTACGAGGACTTCATGGTCGGGGTGCTCGGCATCCCGGTGCTGGTCGGGCTGAAGACCGCCCGGGAGCGGTTCGCCGGTGCCACCCACACCTACACCCTCGAAGGCATGATGGGCGACGGCAAGGCGCTCCAGATGGGCACCTCGCACGAGCTGGGGCAGAACTTCGCCCGCGCCTTCGACATCACCTACACCTCGGCCGAGCGCAGCGTCGAGCACGCCTGGACCACCTCCTGGGGCAGCTCGACCCGGATGCTCGGTGGCCTGATCATGTGCCACGGCGACGACAACGGGCTGCGGGTGCCGCCGAGGCTGGCGCCGGTGCAGGCGTACGTGATGGTGGTTAAGGCGGGCGAGGGGGTCGTCGAGGCCGCCGCCAAGCTCTGCGACGCGCTGCGTGACGCCGGGGTCCGGGTCGCCCTCGACGACCGGGTCGACACCCCGTTCGGCCGCCGGGCCGTCGACGCCGAGCTGAAGGGCTATCCGGTACGCGTCGAGCTCGGTCCCCGCGACCTGGCCGCCGGCAACGCGGTGCTGGTCCGCCGGACCAGCGGCGCCAAGACTCCGGTCCCGGTGTCGGACGTGGTCTCCGGGGTGCTCGCCGCGCTCGCCGCCGACCAGCAGGCGCTCTACGACGAGGCGCTGGCCCGGCGCGAGGCACACACCGTCTCGGTGGAGTCGCTGGCCGACGCGATCGAGGCGTCCGCCACCGGCTGGGCCCGGGTGCCGTGGTCCGCGGTCGGTGCCGAGGGGGAGGCGACGGCGAACGCCCAGGGGGTGACCGTGCGCTGCCTGCGCCGGGCCGACGGTTCGGTGCCGGACTCGGAGGACGAGCCGGAGCTGACCGCCATCCTGGCCCGCTCCTACTGACCCGCCGGACCCGACCGGATGCCCTTGCCCTCGTCGCCCCACTGCGCCCCGATGCGCTTCTCGCCGGGCCGCGTCATCGTGCACCGCAACGTGCGGCGGGGCCGGCTCGGGTGGGTCCGGCCGGCCCGGGTGGTCAGCGACGACGACCGCGGCCTGCTGCTCTGGATCGCCCGGGGCACCCAGGTGGCCAGCGAGGTCACCGCGGACGGCCGTGGCATGCGGGCGATGCCGTTCACCGAGTGGGTGGCCTCGACGTACCGGCTGGGGGTCAGCACCTGGGCCGGACCACCGGTGCTGAAGTTCCTGCCGGCCGGTGCGGCGCACTCGGTCTGGTTCTTCCGGGACGCGGCGGACGGGTTCGCCAACTGGTACGTCAACCTGGAGGAGCACGGCGTCCGCTGGGACGACGGCGACCTGGCCGGGGTCGACATGGTGGACCAGGATCTCGACGTGGTGGTCTGGCCGGACCACACCTGGGAGTGGAAGGACGAGGAGGAGTTCGCCGAGCGGCTCGCCGTCCCGGAGCACTACTGGGTGCCGGATGCGGCGGCGGTACGGGCCGAGGGGGAGCGGGTGATCAAGATTGCCGAGTCGGCCCGGTTCCCGTTCGACGGCACCTGGTGCGACTTCGTTCCCGACCCGGCCTGGACCCCGCCGCAGCTGCCGCCCGGCTGGGACCGCCCACCGGTGCGGTGAACCGTCCGAGCGCTGGCCCGAGCGGCGGCGCGGGCGGGTCGGCGCGGGCCGGTCGCCCCGGATCGCGCGGCGTGCCAGGCCGGCGCGGTGAACTCAGCCGGCCGTCGGCGTCGCGTGGGTGCAGCCGGCCGTCGGCGTCGCGTGGGTGCAGCCGGCCGTCGGCGTGGCGCGGGTTCAGCCGGCCGTCGGCGTCGCGGTGAGGGGGCGTGGCAGGTTGGGCTGGTGGGCGGCGGTGTAGGGGCGACACGACGCCCGGATGACCAGCTCGGTGGGTAGCCGGATGTGCGTGTCGCGCTCGACGCCACCGATCAGGTCGATGAGCAGGCGCAGCGCCTCCGCGCCCATCCGCTGTAACGGTTGCATGATCGTAGTCAACGGCGGGTTGACCAGCGCCGACTCCGGTACGTTGTCGAAGCCGATCACTGAGAGGTCGTCGGGTACCCGCAGACCCATGCTCCGGGCGACGTCGAGGGTGGAGATCGCGGAGAGGTCGTTTCCGGCGAAGACCGCGGTCGGCCGGTCGGGGAGTGCGAGCAGCTCGGCGGCGGTGCCGGCGGCGCTGTCAATCCGGAACCCGCCGACCCGCACCAGCCGCTCGTCCACCGGGACGTCGGCGTCGGCCATCGCCTTGCGGAACCCGGCCTCGCGCAGGCGGGCCGACTCGAGGTCGGAGCGTCCGCTGATGTGCCCGATCCGCCGGTGACCGAGCGAGAGCAGGTAGTTGGTCGCGAGTACGGCACCGGCGAAGTTGTCGGAGTCGACGGTGGGCAGGCCGGAGGGGCCGGTGTGCGGGTCGACGGCCACGACGTGGAAACCCTGGTTGGTCTCGACCACGGTCGGCGTGACGATCACGGCCCCGTCGATGAGCGTTCCGGAGAGCCGGGCCAGGGACCGCCGCTCCCAGCCGATGGAGGTGCGGTTGCCGTCCCCGCCGGAGTAGGCCAGCAGTTGGTAGCCCGTGCCGGCGACCTCCCGGGACGCCCCCTTCAGCAGTTCGGTCGAGAACGGTTCGAACTCGGCGACGAGGATGCCCAGTACGTTCGTGCGGTGACTGCGCAGGCTCTGCGCGCCTAGGCTGGCCTCGTACCCCAGCTGATGGATGACCTGCTGGACGCGTTCCACGGTCGCCTGCGCCACCCCGTAACGGCCATTTACCACCTTGGATACAGTCGCGACGGAGACGCCGGCCGCACGGGCCACGTCCGACATCTTGACACGCTGCGGAAACGCCACGTCGACGATGATAGAGGGCTGGGAGCGCCCCACGACAGGGGAGTCGAAAACGTTATCGACAACGGTTGACACCGCGATACGTGGCTGTAAAACTCGCCGTTCAGGTGAGTACCGCGACTAACTAGTCGAGGAGACATTCGATGGCGATGAAAGGCCGCGCGGGCACCGTCCTTGCGCTGCTTACGACCAGCGCACTCCTTGCTGCCGGATGTAGCGGCGGCGAGAGCGAGGCGCCCGCTGAGGAAGAGCTCTACAAGAACCCGGTGACCCTGACCTGGTGGCACAACGCATCGCAGGACGGGCCTGGCAAGACTTACTGGGAGAAGGTCGCCAAGGACTTCTCCGCGCTCCACCCGACCGTCACGATCGAGATCGAGGCGATCGAGACCAACCAGCTCCAGCGCACCCGGCTCCCCGCCGCGCTGCTGACCACCGACCCGCCAGACATCTTCCAGGCGTGGGGCGGCGGCGAGATGCGTGAGCAGGTGGAGGCCGACTACCTCAAGGACATCACCGAGTCGGCCAAGGCCGAGATCGAGAACATCGGCAGCGCGGCCGAGATCTGGGCGGTCGACGGCAAGCAGTACGGTTTGCCGTACCGGATGGGCATCGAGGGCATCTGGTACAACAAGGACATGTTCGAGAAGGCGGGTATCACCGCCCCTCCGACCACGTTCGAGGAGCTCAACGACGCGGTAACCAAGCTCAAGGCGATCAACGTCGTCCCGATCGCCCTCGGCGCCGGTGACAAGTGGCCGGCCGCGCACTGGTGGTACAACTTCGCCCTGCGTGCCTGCTCGGTCGACACCCTGAAGAAGGCATCCAACGAAACCGTCTTCGACGACCCGTGCTTCGTCAAGGCCGGCCAGGACCTGAAGGCCTTCATCGACACCAACCCGTTCCAGCCGAACTTCATCGCCACCCCGGGCCAGAACGACCCGACCAGCGCCAACGGCATGCTCGCCAACGGCAAGGCCGCGATGGAGCTGATGGGCGACTGGAACAAGGGCACCCTGGAGACCGTCGCCGAGGACAAGGCGGCGCTGGCCAAGTTCCTTGGCTGGTTCCCCGTACCGGCGATCTCCGGTTCCGCCGGTGACCCGAAGGCGGCCCTCGGCGGTGGTGACGGGTTCGCCTGCGCCAAGAACGCCCCGGCCGAGTGCGTCGAGTTCCTCAAGTACATCGTGAGCCCCGAGGTGCAGAAGGGCTACGCCGAGACCGGCACCGGCCTGCCTGTCGCCAAGGGTGCGGAGGGTGGCGTCGCTGACCCCGCCCTCAAGTCCATCCTGGAGGCCACCACCAGCGCGACCTACGTGCAGCTCTGGTTGGACACGGCCTTCGGTAGCACCGTCGGCAACGCGATGAACGACGCGATCGTCGCCATCTTCGCGGGCAGCGGCTCGCCCGAGAAGGTTGTCGAGGCAATGAAGGCGGCCGCACGGAAGTGACCTCCATCAACTCAACCCTGAACCCCGCCGGCGGCGCGTCCGCGCCGCCGGCGGGTGTCCGGCCCGGCCGGAGGCGAGCGTCCTCCCGCGGGGCCGGGAACCGACGCAAGTGGTACGAGATCATCGGGCTCACCACACCAGCGGTGATCGTCTACGTGATGTTCGTACTGGTGCCGATGGGCTTCGCGGTCTACTACAGCCTCTTCCGCTGGCGCGGGGTCGGACCGCCCACCGATTTCGTCGGCCTTGACAACTACGTCTTGGCCTTCCAGGACCCGATCTTCCTCGACGCGCTGCGCAACAACGCGATCATCGTGGTCGGATCCCTGGTGATCCAGGGTCCCATCGCGCTGGGCGTGGCCCTGCTGCTCAACCGTCGCTTTCGCGGGCGCACCATCTTCCGGCTGCTGGTCTTCGTGCCCTACGTGCTCGCCGAGGTCACCGTCGGCATCATGTGGAAGCTGATCCTGACCGACGGCGGGACGGCCGACGCGCTGCTGCGGTCGCTGGGGCTGGGCAACCTGGTGCAGGCGTGGCTCGCCGACCTCGACATCGTCATCTGGACGCTGCTTGCCATCCTCACCTGGAAGTACGTCGGTTTCGCCATCATCCTCCTGCTCGCCGGCCTGTCGAACGTGCCGCACGAGTTGACCGAGGCCGCCGCGATCGACGGCGCGAGCTGGTGGCAGGTCCAGCGGCACATCACGCTCCCGCTGCTCGGCCCGACGATCCGGATCTGGATGTTCCTGTCGATGATCGGTTCGTTGCAGGTCTTCGACGTGATCTGGGTTACCTCGGTGTCCTCGGTGCGGTCGCTCGGCGCGTCGGCCACCATGGCGACGTACATGGTGGACAACGGCTTCTTCGCCCGACTGTGGGGCTACGGCAACGCGGTGGCCGTGATCCTGTTCGCCATCTCCTTCGTCGCGGCGTTGCTGTTCCAGCGCTTCCTCCTCCGTCGCGACATCCAGGGCGCCATCACCACCAGAAGGGTGAACTGACCGTGGCCGCGAACGCTGTCCTGCCCCCACCGTCCAAGCGCCGGCCGGTGTCCTGGGGCAATCCGCTCACCTATGCGCTGGCACTCGCGGTCGCGGCCGTGTCGATCGCGCCGGTCGTCTACGTGATCGTCGGCGGTTTCCGCACCACCCCGCAGATCGTGGCGAACCCGGCGGGGCTGCCCGACCCGTGGGTGTTCGACAACTACGCCAGGGTGCTGACCCAGAGCGACTTCTGGGGGCAGGCGTTCAACAGCGCCGTGATCGCCCTGGGTACGACGCTCGGCGTCGTGGTGCTCGGTGTCTGCGCCGCCTACGTGCTCGCCCGGTACGCCTTCCGGGGGCGCGAGGCGCTCTACACCTTCTTCACGCTCGGCCTGCTCTTCCCGGCCGGCGCGGCGATCCTGCCGCTCTACCTCATGCTGCGCGACCTGAACCTGATCAACTCCTACTTCGCGGTGATCCTGCCGCAGGTCGCGTTCGCGTTGCCGCTCACGATCGTGATCCTGCGTCCCTTCCTGGCCGCCATCCCGCGTGAGCTGGAGGACGCCGCCGCGATCGACGGCACGGGGCGGCTCGGCTTCCTCTGGTTGATCGTGCTGCCGCTGTCGCGGCCCGCGCTCGTCACGGTGGGGATTCTCGCCTTCGTGACGAGTTGGAACGCGTTCCTCCTGCCGCTGCTCGTGCTCGGCGACGTCAGTCTGCACACCCTGCCACTCGGTGTGCAGAACTTCTCAAGCCAGTACACCTCCGACACGGCGGGAATTCTCGCCTTCACCTCGCTGGCGATGCTGCCGGCACTGCTTTTCTTCACCTTCGCCGAGAAGCAGATCGTCGGTGGCCTCCAGGGCGCGGTCAAGGGCTGACCGGAGGCGTACGGGCGGGCACGGAAGAGCCGCAGTCCGATCGAGGTCCGCGAGGCGCGCCCCGGGTGGGCGAAGTTATTCATGATCGACAGATCGTGGTCACCCGGAGCGGGTCTCGTCGGCGTTTTCGCCGGCCGGTGTGAGGTTCCCGGGCCCGGTCTGGCACAATAGGTCGCTGGTATCCGGCGCGCGTCCGGCGCCCTCTAACCCGGGCGTGTCGCCAGTCCATCGAGCAGTCCCCGGCTCAACCCCACTGTGCCGGTCGGCTCTCACCCGCGCACCGCCCGAGTCCGGGACGGTGAGAATCGCAACAGGAGCGAACACACTGTGGCCGTAAAGATCCGGCTCCTGCGGATGGGTAAGATCCGCAACCCGCAGTACCGCATTGTCGTCGCCGACTCGCGCACCAAGCGCGACGGCCGGGCGATCGAGTTCGTCGGGATCTACCAGCCGAAGGAGGACCCTTCGGTGATCCAGGTCAAGTCGGAGCGCGTGCAGTACTGGCTCTCTGTCGGCGCCCAGCCGAGTGAGGCCGTCCAGCGCCTGCTGGAGAAGACCGGCGACTGGCAGAAGTTCAAGGGCCTGCCGGCTCCGCCGCCGCTGCTGGTGGCGCCGGAGCGGGTCGACCGCACGGCGGCCTACGAGGCCGAGGCGAAGGCCGCGGCCGGGCTGACCGAGTCGGCGAAGCCGGCGAAGAAGGCGGCCAAGGCGGCGCCCGCGGAGGCCAAGGCGGCGCCCGCCGAGGCTCCTCGGACCGAGGCCCCCAACACCGAGGAGCAGGCCGGTGCCGTCTCCGGCGAGCAGGGCTGACGTGGCGCTCCGGCCGGCGCTCGAACACCTGGTCAAGGGCATCGTCGACCACCCGGACGACGTACGGGTCCGGATGGTCGACTCCCGGCGCGGCAAGCGCCTGGAGGTGCGGGTGCACCCGGAGGACCTGGGTACGGTGATCGGCCGCTCCGGCCGTACCGCGAAGGCGCTGCGCCAGGTGATCGGGTCGATCGGCGGTCGTGGGGTACGCGTCGACATCGTCGACTCGTACTGATCCGCGGGACCCCGATGCTCCTGATCGTCGGCCGGATCGGCCGTCCGCACGGCATCCGTGGTGAGGTGACCGTGGAGGTGCGGACCGACGATCCCGAGGCACGGTTCGCCGCCGGGGCGGTGCTGCGTACCGGCCCGGCGGCGGCAGCCGGCAGCGGCCCGGCGGCGCCGCCTCCGGTGACCGAGCACGGCGAGCTGGTCCGGGTGCCGGAGCGGCTCACCGTCGAGGCCACCCGGTGGCACCAGGGCAGGCTGCTGGTCACCTTCGACGGGGTTTACGACCGTGACGTCGCCGAGGCGCTGCGTGGCACCCTGCTCTGGGTGGAGAGCGCGGAGCTGCCACCGCCGGCCGACCCGGACGAGTTCAACGATCACCAGTTGATCGGTCTCGCCGTGGTCACCCCGGCCGGTGAGGCGCTCGGCGAGGTGGCACGGATCGACCACGCCCCCGCCTCCGACCTGCTCGTGCTCCGCCGCCCCGAGGGGGGCAGCGCGCTGATCCCGTTCGTCAAGGCGATCGTCCCGGAGGTGGACCTGGCCGCTGGCCGGGTGGTGGTGGACGCCCCGCCCGGCCTGCTGGACCTCTGAGCCGGGGATTTTCTGGTAGGAAGGGCCCCTTCCTACACGAGAAGCGATAAGAGGGGGCCCTTCCTCCCATGCGTGTCGACGTGGTGTCGATCTTTCCGGAGTATCTCGCTCCGCTGGGGCTCTCGCTGATCGGGCGGGCCCGGGCGACCGGCGTACTCGACATCGCCGTGCACGATCTGCGGACCTGGACCCACGACGTGCACCGTACGGTCGACGACACCCCGTACGGTGGCGGGCCCGGCATGGTGATGCGGCCCGAGCCCTGGGGCGAGGCGCTGGACGCCCTGGTGCCGCACGGCCAGGAGTCCGGTGCCCGCCTGGTGGTGCCCAGCCCGGCCGGGATCCGGTTCAGCCAGCCGATGGCGCAGCAGCTGGCCGCCGAGTCGCACCTCGTCTTCGCCTGCGGCCGGTACGAGGGGATCGACCAGCGGGTCCTCGAACACGCCGGCACCCGGATGCCGGTGACCGAGGTCTCGCTCGGCGACTACGTGCTCTTCGGCGGCGAGGTCGCGGTCCTGGTGATCATGGAGGCGGTGACCCGCCTGCTGCCCGGGGTACTCGGCAACGCCGACTCGCTCACCGAGGAGTCGCACGCGCACGGGCTGCTGGAGGCGCCGGTCTACACCAAGCCGCCGAGTTGGCGTGGGCAGGACGTACCGGAGATCCTGCGCTCGGGTGACCACGGCCGGATCGCCCGGTGGCGGCGGGACCAGGCGTTGGTCCGGACGGCCCGGCGCCGACCCGACATGCTCGCCGCGCTGCCGGCGGCGCAGCTGGACAAACAGGACGTAGCCGCCCTGGCGCAGGCCGGATTTCAGCCTCCGGCCGACGATATGGCAAAGTAGGGGGGTTGCCGCAGTCGCCCGTGCCGCGGACGGCTGCGAGGATCTCCGCCGGGGTCGTCGTGCCAGACTCCGCCGTGGAGATCAGAATCACCCATCCGCGCACCGACGACCGGTGCGCCGTGAGTCATCAAGGATGCAGCGATGAACACCCTGGACGCCCTCGACGCCCAGTCGCAGCGGACCGACGTGCCCGACTTCCGGGCCGGTGACACCGTCAAGGTGCACGCCCGAGTCATCGAGGGCAGCCGGTCCCGGGTCCAGATCTTCGAGGGTGTCGTCATCCGGCGCCACGGAGGGGGCCTGCGGGAGACCTTCACCGTACGCAAGATCAGCTTTGGCGTCGGGGTGGAGCGGACGTACCCGGTCAACAGCCCGGGTATCGACCGGATCGAGGTGGTCGTTCGCGGTGACGTGCGCCGGGCCAAGCTCTACTACCTCCGTGAGCTGCGCGGCAAGAAGGCCAAGATCAAGGAGCGGCGCGAGAAGCGGGTCGGCTGACCCCCGGCGGACCGCGCGGACGACGATCGCGGGGTGCCGACCGCGGCCAACGCCGACTACGCTGGCCGCACGGGCAGACGCGAGCCCCGGCGACCCCAGCGACTGCCGGGGTCGCCCGTCACCCCCCGCGCTTCCGCTCGCGGTGCCCGTCACTCAGGCACTGGGTGATGGCGCGGTATATCGGGACCGGGGAGTTGCGTGGTGCGTAGGTTGGACGACGAGAACGATGTCGAACCTTGGCGTCGCCGGCCCCGACGATCCCGCCGCACCCGCAAGCAGATGCCACTGTGGCAGGAGCTTCCGTTACTGCTGATCGTGGCGTTCTGCCTCGCGGTCCTGATCCGGACCTTCCTGCTCCAGGCGTTCTTCATCCCCTCGGGGTCCATGGAGGACACTCTGTTGATCGGTGACCGGGTCCTGGTCAACAAGATCGTGTACGACGTGCGCGACCCGGCCCGCGGCGAGATCGTGGTGTTCCGGGGTACGGCCGCCTGGGCTCCCGAGGTTCGCGAGGAGGTCGACCCGGGGTTCGTGGCCAAGCTGGGCCGCACCGTCGGCGACCTGGTCGGGGTGAGCCGGCCCGGCGAGAAGGACTTCATCAAGCGGGTGGTGGGGCTGCCCGGCGACAGGGTTCAGTGCTGTGACGACCAGGGCCGGGTCACCGTCAACGGAGTCCCGATCGACGAGCCCTACGTGCTGGAGAACTCCCCACTGGACGTTCCGCCCAACCGCCAGGAGTGCCGGTCGCGGCGGTTCGACGAGGTGGTGGTCCCGGCGGGCCAGATCTTCGTGATGGGTGACCACCGGCTGGTGTCGCAGGATGCGCGGTGCCAGGGGCCGGTGCCGATCGAGAACGTGATCGGCCGGGCCTTCGTGGTCGTCTGGCCGTTCGGCCACTGGAGTTCGTTGTCGGTGCCGGACACCTTCGACGACCTACCGAGACCGACCGCGGCCTCCGCACCCGGGGGGCCGCCGCCCTCCGAGACTCCGCAGCACCGCTCAGACACGGGAGAAACCGCCATTGCGATACCAATCTTGGGCTCTCTGCTCGTCACCGCGCGTTCCCGGCGCTCTCGCGGGACCCGGCATCGTAGGCTCCACCCGTGATTGACGAGCAGACGGACAAGCCCAAGCCCCGCAGTTCGTTCTGGCGCGAGCTGCCCATCCTGGTGGGCGTGGCGATCCTGGTCGCGGTACTGGTCCGGGCGTTCGTCCTGCAGACCTTCTACATCCCGTCACCGTCGATGGAGCACACCCTCGACATCTACGACCGGGTGCTCGTCAACAAGCTGGTCTACGACTTCCGGTCGCCGCACCGGGGCGAGGTCATCGTCTTCAAGGCACCCACCCAGTGGACCGGCAACCCGAAGGGTGAGGACTTCATCAAGCGGGTGATCGGGGTCGGCGGGGACCGGGTCGTCTGCTGCGACCCGCAGGACCGACTCATGATCAACGGGCAGTCGCTGGACGAGCCGTACATCTTCACCGAGAACGGGGTCCGGGATCCGGCGGCCGACGAGGAGTTCGACATCACCGTGCCGGAGGGGCGGCTCTGGGTGATGGGCGACCACCGCTCCGCTTCCGGGGACTCGCTGGAGCACTGGCAGCAGAGCCGCAAGGACATCCAGTTGGCGACGATTCCGGAGGAGTCGGTGGTGGGGCGGGCCTTCACCGTCTTCTGGCCGGTCGGCCGGGCCACCTTGCTCTCCGTACCCGATTCCTACGGCGCGATCCCGGATTCGCAGGGCTGACCGGCGCCCCCCCGCGGGTGCGCGCCCCCCCCGCGGGTGCGCGGCCCACGGCGGGTCGGGCGTCGGCGCGGCTAGGCTGACCGGGTGACCGTGTTCACCGCCCGGCAGGCCGCCCGGGTTCTCCTGGTCGACGCCGGCGGCCGGGTGTTGCTGTTCCACGGCTGTGATCCGGCCCGACCCCTCCACCGCTACTGGTTCACCCCGGGCGGGGGTCTGGACCCGGACGAGACGCCGGCGGCCGGTGCCGCCCGGGAACTCGCCGAGGAGACGGGGCTGCGGCTACGTCCGGCCGAGTTCGGCGAGCCGATCTGGCAGGAGATCACCGAGTTCAGTTTCGATGGCCGGTGGTACCGCCAGGAACAGCACTTCTTCGTCGTCCGGGTTTCGGCCTGGGTGGTGGACACGGCCGGGTTCGACGCGGTCGAGCGGGAGACGATCGATCTTCACCGATGGTGGTCGATCGACGAGCTGGACCGGGCCACGGAACGGATCTATCCGACCGACCTGCCCGAGCTGCTGCGCCGGGCTCTGGAAAGCGAGTAGCGGTGCTGAACCCACCCCGTACGGTGATCCGCCGCGAGGGCGGCATCTACGCCATGGAACGGGCACTGCGACGACGCGGCTTCCCGCACGTCGCCGGGGCCGACGAGGCCGGCCGGGGAGCCTGCGCCGGTCCGCTCGTGGCCGCCGCGGCGGTGCTGCCGGACGGCCGGCGCGGTGAGATCGAAGGACTGGCCGACTCGAAGCTGCTCACCCCGGCCACCCGGGAGCGGATCTACGCCGAGGTGGTGGCCCGGGCGCTGGCGTACGCCGTGGTGGTCATCCCGGCCGCGGAGGTGGACACCCGGGGGCTGCACGTCTGCAACCTGGCGGCGATGCGCCGGGCGTTGGCCTCCCTGACCCTCGTACCGGACTACGTGCTGACCGACGGGTTCGGGGTGGACGGGCTCGGCGTGCCGGGGCTGGCCGTCTGGAAGGGCGACCAGGTCGCCGCCTGCGTGGCGGCGGCGAGCGTACTTGCCAAGGTCACCCGGGACCGGATCATGGTGGAGCTGGACGAGCGGCACCCCGGATACGGCTTCGCCGAGCACAAGGGATACATCACCGCCGAGCACAGCGCCGCACTGGAGCGTCACGGTCCGTGCCTGGAACATCGCTTTTCGTACGTCAATGTCGCGACCGTCTCCGGTCGAATCGGTCGGCCGCCCCGCTCCCGGCGCCCCGCGCAGCTCGGTGAGATCGAGTCGATGGCGCAAGGGGGCCGGGCAGGGAGTACCGTCGGCGTGGCGTTGGGCGAGCGGCCTCGGCCGTCAGCGTTGGTGGGGGAAGATGTGGCCATGGAAGGCGGAGTGGGATGAGCGCGGAAGATCTCGAGAAGTACGAGACCGAGATGGAGCTGCAGCTCTATCGGGAGTACCGCGACATCGTTCGTCAGTTCTCCTACGTCGTGGAGACCGAGCGGCGGTTCTATCTGGCGAACCAGGTCGACCTGCACGTCCGCAACTCCGACGGTGAGGTCTACTTCGAGGTGGAGATGCACGACGCCTGGGTTTGGGATATGTATCGGCCAGCGCGATTCGTGAAAAATGTCCGAGTAATGACCTTCAAGGATGTCAACGTCGAAGAACTTGAAAAGCCGGACATCTCCCTTCCCGCTGATTCTGGATTCGGCGGCTGATCATCAGCGGTCACGACCGCCACGCCAAACTAGATCAACTTCGGTGGCCGGGTTCTAGCGGTCGTCGGTGACCACCACCTCCACCCGCTGGACCAGATTGTTCGCGAACCCGCCCCGGTTCCACGGCTGCTCGATCGGCTGGGTACGCCCGCGCGTCGGTGGCCCGCGCGCCGAGCGTGTACCGGCCCGGGGTCGCCGCCCACTCGTACCGCCAGCGGCGCCATGCCCAGCGTTGGTCGACGACCGGTCCGTCCGGAACGGGCTGCGGCGCCGGTCGCCCCGCCGATCCCGGCTCCGAACCGTCGCCCCGCCGCGGCACGACGGTGACCGGATCGAGGGTGGCGGGAGCCCAGCTGACGCCCCCGTCCGTGGTCACCTCGACGGCGGTCACCGGAGCGTATCCGGACCAGGCCCGGCCATCCAGGACGCACGGCCCGGGACGTACCACCCGGGTCCGGGACATGAAGTCCGGAAAGCCGGGCGGTTGAACCAACGCCCGGGGCTCGATCCGGGTCACCGGAGTTCCCGGGTCTTCGGCGGAGGTGCGGAACCGGTAGGCCACCGCGTTCTGGTAGCCGTCGAACTCCCGGTCCAGCACGGTGATCCTGGTCAGCCATTTGACGTGCGCCATGCCGTACCAGCCCGGCACCACAAGGCGCAGCGGTGCGCCGTGCTGGGGGAGCAGCGGGGAGCCGTTCATCTCGTACGCCAGCAGCACCTCCTCGCGCAGCGCATCGGAGACCGGTAGCCCACGCTGGTAGTCCTGCTCGACGCCGCGTTCCACACCGTGGTCGGCACCGGTGAAGACCACGTCGACCGCGTCCGCCGCGAGCCCCGCCTCACGCAGCAGCGGGGCCAGCGGCGTGCCGGTCCATTCGGCGGTGCCGACCGCCTCGGTGAGCCACGGCTGGCTGACCGGCCGGGGCGTCAGCAGGGCCCGACCGTTGCCGGCACACTCCAGGGTGACCCGCCGGGTGACCCTGGGCCGCTCGCGCAGGGCGGCGAGGTCGAGGGTCAGCGGGCGGTCGACCCGGCCGTCGACGACCAACAGGTGCCGATCCGCGTCCAGATCCGGGATGTCGTAGTGGATGAGCAGGTAGTGCAGGCCAGCCGGGGTGACGTCGTAACGGAGCGCCTCCAGCGGCAGCGCGTGGTTACGCGCGGCGAGGGCGAGTTCGTCGGCGCCGATACCCTCGTCGGGATCGGCCACCCGGGACGGCCGGCTGACGTCGTCCACATTGGTCACCGCTGCTCCCTTCGCGCTCATCTCCGCTCCCTTCGCCGCCCGGTGACGGACAGGCCCGCCTCCGGCCGTCCAGCCTAGGGGAGTGCCCTGACCGGATACCGAGCCGGCCCAGGTCACAGCCGGCCGGCCGAGCCTCGACAGGGCCGGCGGCCATGCCGGTTCCGTCCTGCCGCCCGTCCTGCCGCCCGTCCTGCCGCCCGTCCTGTCGCCCGGGTTTGTCGTCCGGTTTCGTGCCCGGGTTGGGCCGGCGGACATAGCAGATCATCGGGGTTTGCGGACGTTTTCCACAGCGGTGGTACTTGTGCACAGGACAGGGCCCGAGGCATTGCCGAGCCCGGCGGGTGTCGTGACACTGCACGACCATGACGAGTAGATGGCGCGGCGGGGGACCGGCGATCCTGCTTCCGATGTTGCTGCTGGTTCTGACGCTGCCATCGGCCCGGTCGGACGCCGCGCTCGACGAGACCGGGCAGGCCGTCGAGGCGGCGGAGATGCGAGAGCCCGGAGGATTCCGGTGGCCGCTGGACGGGGTACCGCGGATCGTCCGCCGGTTCGACCCGCCGCCGCAGCCGTGGGCGGCCGGGCACCGGGGTGTCGACCTGGCCGCCCTGCCCGGCGCCACGGTCCGGGCGGCCGGGCCGGGAGTGGTGTTCTTCGCCGGGATGGTGGCCGGCCGGCCACTGGTCAGCGTCGCCCATGCCAACGGACTACGCACCACCTACGAGCCGGTGCGGCCCGTGCTGTCGGCCGGGGATCCGGTTCGGGCGGGAGATTCTCTCGGTGTGCTCCTGCCGGGCCATCCCGGCTGCCGGGTCGCCGGATCAGCCTGCCTGCACTGGGGCCTGCGCCGGGGTGACGACTACCTCGATCCGCTGCTCCTGCTGGGCCTCGGCCGGGTCCGCCTGCTGCCGGTCGTGGCCAGCCGTCCGGCCGGAGCCGCCGGTCGGGTGCCGCTGCCCCGGACGCGCCGACGGTGCGCACGCCGGCGTCCGTGCTCCCGCCGAAATGCGGCGTCCGTGCGCGCGCTGCCGATCCGATGTCAGTGACGGCGTCCGGGTGCCGGCGTCCGCGGTGCCAACGTCCGGGTGCCGGCGTTCGGTGGGCCGTCCCGTGGTGGCGTCCGGCTTGTCGGTCAGGAGAGCGTCGCGAGCAGCGCGGGTAGGCCCTCGGCGAGGCGGTCGTACTCGTCCGCCCGGTTGTAGATCTGGCCGGACAGCCGCAACCAGCCTCGGTCCTGCCAGGGGTTGACGTTGACCTCCACGCCGAGTTCGTCGCCGATCCGCTGCCGCAGCGCTGTCGCGTCGGGAAAGGTGGTCGCGACGCCGGGCGGCAGGGGAAGGATCCGCATCGACACCGTCGGCCCGCCGGGGGCGATCAGCTCGGCCGGCGCGATCCCGAGAGCCCGGCCGACCACCCACTGCCCGTACCCGGCCAGTTCCGCGTTGTGTGCCCGCACCCGGTCCAGCCCTACCGTACGAAGGGTGAACACGCCCACCGGGGCGGCGAGCCAGGGGGTGTAGTCGAGCGTCGCCTGCCATTCCACCCGGCCGGGAAAGCCGGCCTCCTCCTGCCAGGAGACGGCCAACGGCTCGATCCGTGACCGCCAGCGGGGCGCCACCACCAGCACGGCGCTTCCCCTCGGGGCGTACGCCCACTTGTGCAGGTTGCCGACCCAGAAGTCGGCGCCGATGCTCTGTACCGGTGTCGACAGCATTCCGGGCGCGTGCGCCCCGTCGACCAGTACCGGGACGTCGCGCTCCCGGGCCACCGCGGCGATCGCCGCCGCCGGAAAGAGCCGGGCGGTGGCGGAGGTGAGGTGGTCGACGATGAGCAGTCTGGTGCGGCCAGGGCGGATCCCGGCCCGGACGATCTCGACGATCTCCTCGTCGGTGGCGGTCAGCGGCACGGCCAGGGTGCGCCGGACCGCGCCAGTGCGGCGAGCCTCGCGATCGATGGAGAGGGTGAAGGAGCCGTATCCGTGGTCGGTGTCGACCACCTCGTCGCCGGGCTGCAAGCCGAGCGACTGGAGCACGATGGCGGCTCCGAGGGTGACGTTGCCGACCAGGGCCGTCCCGTCCGGGTCGGCGCCGAGGAACTCGGCCAGGTGTCGACGGGCGTGCGTGATCCGCTCGACGAGTCCCCGGGTGAAGAAGCGCATCGGGTTCGCCTCGGTCTCGTCGCGGAGCCGCTGCTGAGCGCGTTGGACGCTGATCGGGACCGCCCCGTACGAGCCGTGGTTGAGGTGGGCGACGCTGGGATCCAGCGAGAACAGCAGTCGGGCGCCGGGGATCGGCACGGGCGGAGGCGGCCCGGCGGTGCTCATCCGGTGATCGTAGCCCGGTCCCGGGCCGCTCGTGGACAGCTGGGAATCAGGCCCGGGGATGTGCCTGGCGGTACGCCGCCCGCAGCCGTTCCACCGAGACATGGGTGTAGATCTGTGTGCTCGACAACGTGGCGTGTCCGAGAAGCTCCTGCACCGTACGCAGGTCGGCACCCCCCTCCAGCAGATGGGTGGCGGCCGAGTGGCGCAGCCCGTGCGGGCTGATCCGGGGCAGACCTGTCACGCGGGCGTAGTCGGCGACGATCCGGCGTACCACGGTGGGCTGTAGCCGCCCGCCGCGTACGCCGAGCAACAGCGCCGAGCCGCTGGCCGGTCCGGTCAGGCGCGGCCGGCCGGCCCGCAGCCAGTCGTCGAGCGCCCGCTGCGCCGGCAGCCCGTAGGGCACGGTGCGTTCCTTGGCACCCTTGCCCAGGACCCGGACCACCCGCCGGGCCGGGTCGACGTCCCCGAGATCCAGACCGCACAGTTCGCTGACCCGGATGCCGGTGGCGTAGAGGAGTTCGAGCGCCAACCGATCGCGCAGCGCTTCCGGTGAGGTGGCTTCGCCGGGGGCCTCCACGAGTTCGCTCGCCTGGTCGGCCCGGAGCACGGCCGGCAGCTCGCGGTGCGCCCGTGGACTGGCCAACTGTGCGCCCACGTCGGCGTCCAGCAGCCGGGCCCGGTGTGCCCAGGCGGTGAAGGTACGGGCGGAGGCGGCGCGGCGGGCCAGCGAGGCCCGGGCGGCCCCGAGGGTACGCAGCTTGGCCAGCCAACTCCGCAGCACGGTGATGTCCAGATCCCGCGGCTCGGCGCAGCCCATCCGGCCGGCGTGGTCGAGCAGCGAGACGACATCCGCGACGTAGGCCCGGACGGTGTGCGTCGACCGGTTCTCGACCGAGGCGAGGTGTTGGGCGAAGTCGTCGACGCTCTCCCGGAAGGGCGGTGTCAACGCCTCGTGCCGGCTGCGGGTACTGCGACCGGGCTGGCTGCGGGTACTGCGACTGGGCTGGCTCATCACCCGTGACGGTGGACCTCCAGCATCGACCACGTCAAGCTGGCCCGCCGTCGTCGCCCGCTCGTAGCCATCTTCACCGTACGGGCTGGTGCGACGGGCCGTGGCTGGGTCGGGTCGCCGCCGGAGCGAGTACGTACCCCTCGTCGCGGCGGACCACCAGGCGCAGCTGTTCCAGCAGGGAGAGCTTGCGCAGGGCGGTACGCAGGTCCAGGCCGGTCCGGGCGGCGAGGATGTCCGGGCCGATCGGGCCGCGTCGGGGGACCGACTCCAGGATCAACGCCGCCTCGTCGTCGAGCGCATCCTGTGGCCGGTCGGGGCCACGAACCGGCGGGGCGAGGTCGGCACCGATGCGTCCCACCTCCTCAAGCACGTGCGGCACGCCGGTGACCAGTCGCACCTCGGGATATTCCCGGAGCAGTTCGTGCGCCCCGACCGACATGGCGGAGGTGACCGGCCCGGGCACCACCATCGACGGTCGCCCCATCGCGATCGCCCGGCGCAGCGTCTGGGTGGCACCGCTGCGGGCCGCCGCCTCGACGACCAGGGTGCCGGCGGTCGCGGCGGCGATCACCCGGTTGCGGATGAGGAACCGGGGCCGCAGCGGCTCTGCCCCGGGAGGCCATTCGCTGACCAGCAGGCCGACATCGGCGATCCGGTCGAAGAGGGCGGTGTTGCCCACCGGATAGGGCCGGTCCAGCCCGCAGGCGAGTACCGCCACGGTCACGCCACCGGCGTTCAGGGCGCCCCGGTGCGCTGCCGCGTCGATGCCGAACGCACCGCCGGAGACGACGGTCCAGTCGCGTTCGGCCAGACCGAAGGCGATCTCGGTGCCGACGTGCAGCCCGTACGGGGTTGCGGCCCGGGATCCGACCACCGCCACCGATCGTTGCAACGCCGGCCCGAGTGGCCAGGCACCGCGCACCCAGAAGCAGAGCGGCGGTGCCGTCTCCTGGTCGACCCTGCGGCCGGCACCGGGCAGGGGCAGCCGGTCGAGACTCGGCAGCCGGGTAGGCCATTCCGGGTCGGTGGGAGTCACCACGCGCGCGCCGAGCCGCTCGGTCTGCTCGGCGGCGGCGAGCGCGACCTGCCACGGGTCTCCGGCGACCAACCGGGACTCGACCGTTGCCCGCAAGCGGTGGTCCGGAACCTCTCCGGTGAGCAGTCGGCGTAACGCCCCGGCCGCTCCGAACTGCTGTACCAGCCGGAACACCGCCCGGGTGCCGGGCTCGAAGAGCCAGGTCAGGGCGATGCGAGCCAGGCGATCTTCCTCCATTGCCACCCGCGCGTCGAGATCCTGGGCCGAGGTGACCGGGGGCGGGGCATCCATCTGGTCGTCCGGCCCCGGATCGGACCGGGACGGGTCGGTGGACGGGCCGGGGGTTGACAAAGCGGGGCGGGCTGGTCCGGTCATGCGATGCTCCCGGTGCGGAGTTGGGTCGCTTCGTGCACGTCATCGGCGTCGGGGCGTTGCCGACCGTCGAGGTCGGCGATGCTCCAGGCCACCCGGATCACCCGGTCGAAGCCCCGGGCGGAGAGCGCGCCGCTGTCGAGCAGCCGGCGCAGCGCGTACGTGTCGTTCGCCGGTAACCGCCACCGGGGGTGGCGCAGTTGCGGCCCCGGCACCTCGGCGTTGACCCGCCAACCACCGGCGGCCCAACGGTCAGCGGCGGCGGCGCGGGCCCTGCCGACCCGTTCGGCGACCACGGCGGACGATTCGACGGTCTGCTCGGCGGCCATCAGTTCCGCCGCGCGCAGCGGGCTCACCGTGACCTGTACGTCCAGTCTGTCCAGCAGCGGGCCGGAAAGCCGGCCGAGGTAGCGGCGGCGTGCCAACGGCGGGCACTCGCACGAGATGTCCCCGGAGGGTTTCGCGCACGGGCACGGGTTCGCCGCCACCACCAGTTGCACCCGGGCGGGATATTCGGTGCCGCCCCGGGCCCGGGTCAGTACGATCCGACCGCTCTCCAACGGTTGGCGCAGCGCCTCCAGGGCGCCTCGGGCATATTCGGGGGCCTCGTCGAGAAAGAGCACCCCACGATGGGCCAACGACACTGCGCCGGGCCGGGCCAGCCCCGACCCACCACCTACCAGCGAGGCGATCGTCGCCGTGTGGTGCGGGGCCTGGAACGGCGGTCGGCGCAGCAGCCGCCCGTCCGGAGGCAGCAGCCCGGCGATCGAGTGCAATGCGGTCACTTCCAGTGCCGCCTCGTCGTTCAGCTCGGGAAGGATCGAGGGCAGGCGCTCGGCCAGCATGGTCTTGCCGGCGCCGGGTGGGCCGAACAGGGCCAGATGATGACCGCCGGCCGCGGCGATCTCCAACGCGCGTCGGCCGAGCAGCTGTCCGGCGACGTCGGCGAGATCCGGGCCGGGTCGGGACGGCACCGCGGGCGCGGCCGGCGGATCGAGCAGCGGCGTGCCGTCCCGGACGAAGCTCACCAACCGGTGCAGGGTGTCGACCGCCCGGACCCGTACTCCTGGTACGACCGATGCCTCTGCGGCGTTCGCCAGGGGTACGACCACCCGGGTGATGCCGGCTCGGGCGGCGGCCGCGACCATCGGGAGCACGCCCCGGACCGGTCGAACCGTGCCGTCGAGTCCCAACTCGCCGAGCACGGCTACCTCGTCCAGCGGGGCGAGGGGCAGTTCGCCCGAGCCGCCGAGCAGCGCCGCCGCGATGGCGAGATCGAACGCCGAACCGTGCTTGGGTAGCGTCGCCGGCAGGAGGTTGACCGTGATCCGGCGGTTCGGCCAGCGCTGACCGGAGTTGACGATCGCGGCGCGCACCCGATCTCGGGCCTCGTTGAGTGCGGTGTCGGGCAGTCCGGAGAGCACGACGGTGGGCAGGCCGGTGGACAGGTCGGCCTCGACCTCGACGACGTGCCCGGCCACGCCGACCAGTCCCACGCAGAGCACCTTGGCATAACTCATCGATCGGACCTGGGAAAGCGGTCTCGCGGCATCGGCATGGGCTCGACCCTGCCCGGAACGGCCCCGGTGGGCGGGCCCGACAGAGTGGCCTGTGGACAACCGAGGGTCCTGTGGATGTCCGGACGATCAAGCTGCGACTGTGCTATGTGGCCGCCGTCGACGCTAGGTGGCCGCCGTCGGACGGTCACCCCTGATGGCGGCCGCTCTCCGACCGGGTGGTCGGTCGGCAGGCCCGGCTATCCGCCCGGGCCGAGGCGGCTCAGGTCCGCCGTTTTCCGGATGCCCCGGCCCGGTCGAGAAGCTCGTGCAGGAGCGCGACGACCTCGTCCGGGGCGAAGGACATCGCCTGCTCGCCCACCGTGACCTCGAAACTGCACCGTCTCGGGTCGGGGGCGGAGCGTACCCGCGGGAAGAGTTGGACGCCGTGCTCGGCGACCATCTCCGCACCGGCCCGTTCGACGTCCTGGCTCGACGCGGGGAGGTGGACGTGGAAGATCGGTGTCTGGGGCGGATCCGGCCAGGCCAGCGCCGTACCGTCGGTGTTGATCGCGGCGGCGATCGCGATCGCGTGCTCCCGGAACGCCGGCATCCGGGGCAGCAGGTTGTCCAGGCCGGCGAGACCGGTCAGCGCCAGTGGCCAGGCATCGTGGATCGCCCCACCCAGCCGGCTCCGCCACACCGCTGCCTCGGCGAGGGTTTCGGCGTCGGAGGCGAGTACGGCACCCCGGACGCCGAGCAGGGCCTTGTAGAGGGAGGTGTAGACGGTGTCGAACAGGCCGGCGATCTCCGCGAACGGCCGGCGGTAGTAGGTCTGCGCCTCCCAGATCCGGGCGCCGTCCAGATGCGCCGCCGCACCTCGGGCCCGGACAGCCGTGACCTGCTCCCGCAGCTCGTCCCACTCGGGTAGTTGCCCGCCGATGTCCCGCTGCGGCAGCTCCCAGACCACCGCGGCCAGCGGTTCCCCGATCGCCGCCAGAGCGGCGCCGGTCATCAGCCGGTGCCGGTCCCCGACGGGATGGAACCGCAGCCCGTGCACCGCGTGGTAGCCCCGCTGCTCCCAGACGTCCAGGTGGCTCTGCGGATGTGCGGCGAACGCGTGCCGGCCGCGACGCTCGGCATGGATCCGCAGCGCCACCTGCTGCGCCATCGTGCCGGTCGGGAAGAAGAGCGCCGACTCCGTGCCGAACAGGTCGGCGATCCGCCGCTCGAGCCGGGCGACCGGGGCGTCGGGGCCGCCCGGTGGGGTGTCGTCGTCGACCTGGTCGAGCATCTGCCGCAGCACCGCCCGGGGCATCCGGCGGATCGGTGCGTGCAGGAACAGGGACCGTCGGATCGACGCGGCGGGGCCGGCGTGCGGGTGGGACTCGGGTGGGGGCATGGAGCGAGTCTCGCCTTGTTGCCAATATCTTGCAATAAGGAGATCGTCGTACTCAGAACGCCGCCCGCAGGTGCTCGACGCGGGCGGGTCCGCTGCGCGCCGGGTACACCTCGACGACGTCGAACCGGATCTGCTCCGGATGCACCCCGCTGGTCCGCAGCCACTCGGCGGCCAACCGGCGCACCCGGCGTGACTTCCTGCCCACCACCGCCTCGGCGGGCGTGCCGAACGTGTCGCCCCGTCGGGTCTTGACCTCGCAGAAGGCGAGGACGTCGCCGTCCCAGGCGATGATGTCGATCTCGCCGTGGCCACACCGCCAGTTGCGGGCCACCACCCGCAGCCCTGCCTCGACCAGGTGCCGTACCGCGCATCGTTCGCCGTACGCGCCGATCGCCTGTCTCGCCGCTGTCATGACCGGACCCTGGCTCCCGCGGGCAACCGGGACAACCCGGAGGTGCCCGGGCTGTGGATATCCGAGGGTGCTGTGGATGGTCGGACGATCAAGCCCCTTGGCTGCTATGTCCACCTGGTGAGGACGGGAGCGGGCGAAAACGAGATCGCCAGGGGTGCCATCGAGCGGCGGAGTAACGCGGCCCGCCAGCGCCGGCCCCGGCCCGCCAACCGCATCGGCAGACGTCAGCGGCGACCGGCCGGCGGGCATCCCGCCGTCGACCGGCGGCGGACCGGCCGACTGGCGGACACCCCGGCAGGCCACATACGGTGCGTGGCCGTGGAGCAGCAACGCAACTTTCCGGAAGAGCAGACCTCCGGCTGGCGGGCCGACGACCATGGCTACCCCGACCAGCGCTGGCACGGCCTCGGCGAGGACCGTTACGCCGACGACGAACAGCCGGCAGCGCCGCCCCAGCGCGGTGGTCCGGCACCGGACGGCCGCTACGACCGATCCTTCGACGCCAGCACCGACCGGTACGCCGATCCAGCCCGGTACGGGGCATCGTCGCGTCCCACCGGTCCGGAACCGTACGCGGCGCCGGACCCGCGCGGCGGGAACCCACTGGACGGCGGCGGATACCCCGGCTTCGTACCGACGGGTGGCCCTGATCCCGCCCGGCCATCCCTGGACGTCCCGTTGCCGAGCTTCGGCGCCACCCCGACCGGCACCGGATCGGGGTATCCGCCCAGCCCCTGGGCTGCGGATCCGTCCGGGCAGCAGGCCGGCGCCACGGCACCCGGTGCGGCCGACGTCACCGGTCGGCACGATGCCGGCCCGTCCGGCCCGGACCAGGGTTGGGGCGGCGGCCGGCATGGCGCCGGGCCGGCCGGCCCGGCGCGGCCGGCTGGCGAGGTCGCCGATCCGGGAGGGCCGCCCAGGAGCGCCGACCATGGCCCCTCGCCGTTGACCGGCTACCCGATCGTCCAGCCGAGCCGCAGCGCCGATCCCGTCGCGTCGGTTCGCAGCAGCGCCGATCCCGTCCAGCCCGTCCGTGGCGCCGATCCGGTCCAGTCCGTCAGTGGCGGCGCTCCCGCCCAGTCCGTCGGTGGCGGCGCTCCCGCCCAGTCCGTCGGTGGCGGCGCTCCCGCCCAGTCCGTCGGTGGCGGCGCCCATGCCCAGTCCGGTGGTGGCGGTGAGGGCTGGCGGTCGGGCCCCGGCGGTGATCCCGCCCTCTCCGGCAGTGGTCATGAGGGCGGGCAACCGGGTCGTGGCGCCGACCAGACCGGCGTGCTGGACCAGCCGACGAACCTGGTGCCGCAGATCGACCCGCGTGCCGGCGTGGGTGGCGTACCGGGCGGTGCCGACCCGGGCCAGCGCGCCGAGGCGATCGACCCGGCGGGGCCGTACCGGTCGAGCACCGCCGGCGCCCCCGGCCAGCCGGCACCGGGGCTGCCCGGCGGACTCGGCCTCCCGCCCGGCGACGGCGTGTACCGGACCCGTCGGCCGGCACTGGCCGTGATCCTGGTGCTTCTCGTGGTGATTTTCGAGGTGCCGGCGGTACGCCTGCTTCTCGACGGAGCACTCGGTGATCCGGTCCTGCCGTCAGCGCTGCTCTCCGGGACCTTCCTGGTGCTGGGACTGCCGATTTTCGCCGTCGGCCTGTACGGTCTCGCCACCAGCGCCGCCGTCCTGGCCGATCCGGCTCGCGGATGGCTTCGCCCGCCGACCGGCTATCTCAGTATCGGCCTGGTGCTCTTCGTGGCGGCGGCGCTCGCGGCCGGCTGACGCCCGCCCGGCGGTGGGACGAGGAACAGGCGGGGCGTCGAAGGGGCGGGACGCGGAACGGGCGGGGCGTCGAAGGGGCGGGACGCGGAACGGGCGGAACGTCGAAGGGGCGGGACGCGGAACGGGTGCGACGCGGACTGGGCGTCGAGGCGGCTGGCCGCATCGCCCGGACCGGGGGTGACGACCGGGGCATTCGGGGACAGCGTGCCCGGATGAGGCCGCCCACCTGGGCATCCGCCGGTCAGGTTGACCGGATCTGGCGGTGAGCGATGGCGGGTGGGGGTTTGTGCGCTGGTGGGCGCGGCGGGGCGTACACTTGGCGATTGGCGACCGCCTCGCGCGGTCGACCTCGCGTGCCCTCTCCACGGTTCGTCCGTGGGGCGACGGCCCCCTGGTCCCGATTTCCCATCGGGTCCGCCATGGCCGGCGATCAGGCGCCAGGACGCCAGGCCGCCGGCCCGGCGTGACAACCAGGGACAACCGAGGAGTACCCCACCATGGCCGTCGTGACCATGCGTCAGCTGCTGGAGAGCGGTGTCCACTTCGGGCACCAGACCCGGCGCTGGAACCCGAAGATGAAGCGCTTCATCTTCACCGAGCGTAACGGCATCTACATCATCGACCTGCGGCAGACTCTCGACTACATCGAGAAGGCGTACGACTTCGTGCGCGGGACCGTCGCCGAGGGCGGCAGCATCCTCTTCGTGGGTACCAAGAAGCAGGCCCAGGAGGCGATCGCCGAGCAGGCGACCCGGGTCGGCCAGCCGTACGTGAACCACCGCTGGCTGGGTGGCATGCTTACCAACTTCCAGACGGTCTACAAGCGGCTGCAGCGGATGAAGGAGCTGGAGGCTCTCGGCGACCTGTCGGGCACCGCGCAGGGCTACACCAAGAAGGAGACCCTGCAGCTCTCCCGCGAGAAGGACAAGCTGTCGCGCACCCTCGGTGGTCTGCGGGACATGCAGAAGGTCCCGGCCGCGATCTGGGTGGTCGACACCAAGAAGGAGCACATCGCCGTCGACGAGGCCCGTAAGCTGGGCATTCCGGTCATCGCCGTCCTCGACACCAACTGCGACCCGGACGAGGTCGACTTCCCGATCCCGGGCAACGACGACGCGATCCGCTCCGCCGAGCTGCTGACCAAGGTGATCGCGGCGGCCGTCGGTGACGGGCTGATCGCCCGTTCCGGCAAGCGCCGGGGGACCGACGAGAAGCCCGAGCCGGGTGTGGTCGGCGCTGGCGAGCCGCTCGCCGAGTGGGAGCGCGAGCTGATCGAGGACAACGAGAAGAAGGCGTCCGGCGAGGCGGAGCGGAAGGCCGGCGAGCCGGCGGGCGTCGCCGCCGCCGAGTGATCTTCGTGTCGGGAACCGCCGGCTGATCGTCGCAGCCGGCGGGTCCCGAACCGCTACGAGTCACGGCGCGGATACGTACCGATCGGGGTAGTCCGCAGAAGCAAGTCCGCAGAAGCACCACGAATCAGCCGCGTTACACACCGAAGAGAGAGTCATGTCCAACTTCACCGCCGCGGACGTCAAGAAGCTCCGGGACCTCACCGGCGCCGGCATGATGGACTGCAAGAAGGCCCTCACCGAGGCCGAGGGCGACTTCGACAAGGCCGTCGAGATTCTGCGCGTCAAGGGCGTCAAGGACGTCGGCAAGCGGGCCGGCCGGACGGCCGCCAATGGCCTGGTGGCGCACTCCGGCAAGGCGCTGCTCGAACTCAACTGCGAAACGGACTTCGTCGCCAAGAACGCCGACTTCATCGCGTTCGCCCAGCTCCTGGTGGAGCACGGCGCGCAGGCCGGGGTCGCCGACGCCGAGGCGCTGCTCGGCAGCACGCTGCCCGACGGCCGGACCGTCGCCGACGCCGTGCAGGAGCAGTCGGCCAAGATCGGTGAGAAGCTGGTGCTCAACCGCTTCGCCGTCCTGGACGGGACCGTCGCGGTGTACCTGCACCGCAAGGCGCAGGACCTGCCGCCGCAGGTCGGCGTGCTGGTGGAGTACAGCGGCAAGGCCGACGAGGCGGGCGACGCCGACGCGCGCGCCGTCGCTATGCAGATCGCCGCGATGCGTCCCAAGTACCTGACCCGGGACGAGGTGCCGGCCGAGACCGTCGCCTCCGAGCGGCACATCGCCGAGCAGACCGCCCGGGAGGAGGGCAAGCCCGAGGCCGCCCTGGCGAAGATCGTCGAGGGTCGGGTGAACGCCTTCTTCAAGGACTACGTCCTGACCGAGCAGGCCTCGGTCGCCGACAACAAGAAGTCGGTCAAGCAGGTGCTGGCCGAGGCCGGCATCGAGGTGACCCGGTTCGTCCGCTTCGAGGTGGGTCAGGCCTGAGTCGTTACCGTGGGCCCGGGTCGCCGTGACCGGACCTGCGGTGGGAGTCGACACGGACGGGAGGCCGCAGGTGTACGTGACGGACACCGCGGCCTCCTCGTCACGTAGGGTCAGCAGCGGCAGGATGGCTGAACTGGGCGCCGGCGTACCGGTGTGGGAAGGCGGGTCGGATGACGCAGGTTGTGAGTGACCGGACCCTGGCGGCGGACGACCCGACGGCACCGCCTCCCGGGCGGCCCCGCCGGGTGGTACTCAAACTCTCCGGTGAGGTTTTCGGCGGTGGGGCGATCGGCGTCGATCCGGACGTCGTCCAGGCCATCGCGCGGCAGATCGCAACCGTGGTACGCCGGGGCGTGCAGGTCTCGGTGGTGGTCGGCGGCGGGAACTTCTTCCGTGGCGCGGAGTTGCAGAAGCGTGGCATGGACCGGGCCCGGGCCGACTACATGGGCATGCTCGGTACCGTGATGAACTGCCTCGCCCTCCAGGACTTCCTGGAGAAGGAGGAGATTGAGACCCGGGTGCAGAGTGCGATCACGATGGCCCAGGTCGCCGAGCCGTACATCCCGCTGCGCGCCATCCGGCACCTGGAGAAGGGCCGAGTGGTGATCTTCGGCGCGGGTGCCGGGATGCCGTACTTCTCCACCGACACCGTCGCGGCGCAGCGGGCGCTGGAGATCCGCGCCGACGTGGTACTGATGAGCAAGAACGGGGTGGACGGCGTCTATACCGCCGATCCGCGTACCGATCCCGGTGCCAGCAAGCTTGACAAGATCACCTTCTCCGAGGTGCTGCGTCGCGGTCTCCGGGTCGCCGACGCCGCCGCGTTCAGTCTGTGCGAGGAGAATGGCCTACCGATGCTGGTGTTCGGCGCGGAGGGCGACGACACCATCATCCGAGCGGTAGCCGGCGAGCCGATCGGTACGTTGATCACGACGTGAGTCGGGCAGGTTCCCGGGCCGGCGGTGGGGGCCCGGGTGGAGATTTCGGGAGCAGTAGCCAGCAGAGGGAGGCGAAGGAGCAGGTGATCGACGACACCCTCCTCGAGGCCGAGGAGAAGATGGAGCGCGCGGTCGAGCACGCCAAGGAGGAGTTTGGCGCAATCCGTACCGGGCGGGCCACTCCGGCGATGTTCTCCAAGATCATAATCGACTACTACGGCAGCCCCACCCCGCTGACCCAGATGGCCTCGGTCGGGGTGCCCGAGCCGCGGATGGCGATCATCAAGCCGTACGACGCGTCGCAGCTGCACGCCATGGAGAAGGCGATCCGCGACTCCGACCTCGGCGTGAACCCGAACAACGAGGGCACCCAGCTGCGCATCCTGCTGCCGCAGATGACCGAGGAACGGCGCCGGGACATGATCAAGGTGGCCCGGCACAAGGGCGAGGAAGCCAAGGTGGCGATCCGGAACGTCCGTCGGCGTGCCAAGGAGGAACTCGACCGCATCGTCAAGGACGGCGAGGCGGGCGAGGACGACGGGCGGCGTGCCGAGAAGGAGCTGGACGACCTCACCCACAGGTACGTCTCGCACGTGGACGAGTTGGTGAAACACAAGGAAACCGAGTTGCTCGAGGTCTGATGTCCCACGTCGACCCCTACGGCGGTACCGCGGAGCAGCGTGGCCGGCAGCGGCCGGAGCAACCACGTGGCCCGGAATGGTCCCGTGGCCCGGGGCAGCAGGACGGACCGTCGGGCCGACAGCGAGCGGCCGGCGACGACGACACCTGGGCTCGGGCGCGGCACGGCGGTGCCGCGCCCGACCCCTATGCGGTCGCGCCCGACCCCTATTCGGCACCGACGGACGCGTACCCGGCCGTGCCGAACGGTTATCCGGGTGCGGCGGAGACCCATCCCGCGGTGCCCCAGGGCAGTCCGGGGGCGGTCGACGGCTACCCCGGGGCCGGTCGGCGGGCGGGCGGGCCAGCCGGGCAGCGCGCCGACCGGCTGGCCGAGGGCGTACCGGACCCGTCGCTGGCCGAGGGCGTCGGTCCGGCCGGTCGGCCGGGCAGGCGCGGGAGTTGGCACGGCAGACCGGATCCGACGGTGGAGCGGCCGCCTCCCGGGCCGGCTGGTGGACCGGCGCGTTCCGAGGCCGGCCGGGCGACCTACCGCGACAGGCCCGACCGGCCCGATTGGCTCGACCTGTCCGACCGGCCTGACAGGCCGGACGAGGCCTGGGTCGGCGCCGAGCCGGCGGCGGACGCCCCGACCAACCCGGTCGGCTGGCCGTTGGTCGATCCGGTTCCGCAACCGGATCCCGAACCTGCACCCGAACCCGTGCCGCCGGTCCGAGCCGGCCGAGGGCGGCGTCGGGCGACCCGGTCCGGCAAGCCTGCCGGGCAGTCCCGGGCGGGCCGGAACCTGCCGGCCGCGATCGGTGTGGGGCTGGCGCTCGGTGCGGCGATCGTCGTGCCGCTCTTCCTGTTCCGGCCGGCGTTCCTGCTCGTGGTGGCGCTCGCGGTCAGCGTCGGCATCTGGGAGATGACCCAGGCGGTACGCCCCGCCGGGATGCGACCGCCGCTCGTGCCGCTGGTCGCCGGTGGGCTGCTGATGGTCGGACTCGCCTGGTGGGCCGGTCCCGACGCGCTCAGCCTCGGGCTGCTGGTGACCGTACTCGCCACCATGGTCTGGCGACTCGGGGACGGGCCGGCCGGCTACCAGCGGGACATGACCGCCGCCGCTCTCATCGCGGTCTACGTGCCGTTCCTCGGCGGGTTCGCGGCGCTGCTCGCCGCCGAGCCGGCCGACGGTGACCTGCGGATACTTGCCACCCTGGTCGCGGTGGTCCTCTCCGACACCGGTGGGTACGCCGCCGGAGTCGCCTTCGGCAAGCATCCGATGGCTCCCTCGGTGAGCCCGAAGAAGTCCTGGGAGGGCTTCGCCGGCTCGGTGCTGGCGGCCGCGGTGGGCAGCTCCCTGCTCCTGGCGTACCTGCTCGACGTGCAGCTGTGGTGGGGTGCCCTCTTCGGGGTGGCGGTCTCGGTCGCGGCCGTCCTGGGCGATCTCGCCGAATCCATGATCAAGCGGGACCTGAAGGTCAAGGACATGAGCAACCTGCTACCGGGGCACGGTGGACTGATGGACCGGCTGGACTCGATCCTCTTCGCGGTGCCCACCGCCTACCTGCTGCTGGCGATCTTCGCTCCGGCCGGTTGAGAGGTGAGATGAGCCTGCACATCCGCGCGCCGAGGGCCTGGTCAGGGGTTCGGCACCTCCGGCCAGGTGCGTTGTCGCGCGGACGTGGGAGACTGGACAGGCCATGACGAGCCTGCCCTTGATCCAGATTGCGCCGGACGATCCGACCCGGTCCCCGTCGCGTCGCGCGGCGATGCCGCCCCGACACCTCGCCGACCTCGATCTGCCCGGCCGGCAGGCGGCCGTCGCCGAGCTGGGGGAGCCCGCGTTCCGGGCCCGGCAGATCTCCACGCACTACTTCGGGCGGCTTGTCCGTGACCCGGCGCGGATGACCGACCTGCCCGCCGCGGTACGGGACCGGATCGCGGCCGACCTGCTGCCGAACCTGCTCACCTCGGTACGCGAGGTCGCCACCGACGATGGCGCGACCCGCAAGGCGTTGTGGCGGTTGCACGACGGCTCGCTGGTGGAGAGCGTGCTGATGGGTTACCCGGACCGGGTCACCGTCTGCATCTCCAGCCAGGCCGGCTGCGGCATGGCCTGTCCGTTCTGCGCCACCGGCCAGGCCGGGCTGACCCGCAACCTCTCCACCGCCGAGATCGTGGACCAGGCCGTGCAGCTCGCCGGGGTGGCCGCGTCCGGCGTGATCGCCGGGGCACCGTCCCGGCTGTCCCACGTGGTCTTCATGGGCATGGGCGAGCCGCTCGCCAACTACGCGCGGGTGGTTGCCGCCGTCCGGCGGTTGACCGAGCCCGCCCCGGAGGGGCTCGGCCTCTCACAGCGGCACATCACCGTCTCCACGGTCGGCCTGGTCCCCGCGATGCGGCGGCTGGCCGAGGAGGGACTCTCGGTGACTCTTGCGTTGTCGCTGCATGCGCCCGATGATGAGCTGCGCGACGAACTGGTTCCGGTTAACCAGCGGTGGAAGGTTGCCGAGGTGCTGGACGCCGCATGGCACTACGCGGAGCGCACAGGGCGTCGGGTGTCCATTGAATACGCGATGATCAGAGATGTGAACGACCAGCCATGGCGGGCCGACCTTCTCGGTCGGCTGCTGGCCGGCCGACTGACCCACGTCAACCTGATCCCGCTCAACCCGACTCCGGGAAGCCGATGGGACGCGAGCCCCAAGCCGGTGGAGCGGGAGTTCGTCCGGCGGCTCCGGGCGGCCGGTGTCTCGACGACCGTCCGGGACACCCGGGGGCGCGAGATCGACGGGGCGTGCGGCCAGCTGGCCGCCGCGGCGGTGACGCAGTGAGCGACCGGGTCGACAGGCTTAGTAGTGCCGATTGCGGCGCCGACGCGCGTGGCGGGGCGGCGGCGTGAGCGAGCGAAGCGAGCGAGCGAACCAGGAGACATAGTGGCGAGTCAGGGTCAGCGTTTCCGGCGCAAGGCGCTCCGGCGGGGCTACAAGGTCGATGAGGTGGACACGTTCCTGGATCGTGTCGAGGCCACGCTCGCCGGTGAGTCGCTGGGCGCGCCCGTTGCCGCCCAGGAGGTGCACGACGTCGTCTTCCGGGTGCGCTTCGGCGGGTACGACGAGTGGCAGGTGGACCTGCACCTCGACCGGGTGGAGCGGCAGATCGCCGAGCTGGAGGAGCGCGGCGGCGGTCGGGGCGGCGGCCCGCGGCTGACCGACCGAGGAGCCCCGGACCGGATGGGCCCGCCCGACCGGATGGGCCCGCCGATGCGTGACGACCGAGGGCTCCCGCCCGGCCAGCTTCCGCCGCGGCCGATGCCGGCCCAGGCAGGCCCGCCCAACGATCCCTACGGTCAGTACGACGAGCCGACCGGCACCTTCAGCGGCGGCTTCGGCGGCCAGCGGGGTGGGTTTGATCCGCAGCGTGCCGGGGCGGAGCCGCCGTCGCGTGGTGGTTTCGATCCTCAGCGGGGTGGGTTTGATCCGCAGCGTGCCGGGATGGAGCCGCCGTCGCGTGGTGGTTTCGATCCTCAGCGGGGTGGGTTTGATCCGCAGCGTGCCGGGATGGAGCCGCCGTCGCGTGGTGGTTTCGATCCTCAGCGGGGTGGGTTTGATCCGCAGCGTGCCGGGGCGGAGCCGCCGTCGCGTGGTGGTTTCGATCCTCAGCGGGGTGGGTTTGATCCGCAGCGTGCCGGGGCGGAGCCGCCGTCGCGTGGTGGTTTCGATCCTCAGCGGGGTGGTCCGCCGGAGCCTCAGCGGGGTGGGTTCGACCCGCAGCGGGGTGGGTTCGACCCGCAGCGCGGCCCGGGGGCAGCACTTCCTCCGCGCGCACCCGGCGGCCCGGCTGCTCCGGGTGGTCCCCCCGGCGGCTTCGGGCCGGACGAGCGCTTCGACGGTTTCGACACGGGTCGGCCCGGCCGGGCCGACATGACGGCCGAGATTCGGATGCCGGACCGGGACCAACGTGGTCCGGGGCGCGGCATGGGCGATGCCCTACCGCCGATGCCGGGGCCGGCCGGCGGGCCGCCGATGGGAGGGCCACCGGCGGGCGGCCCGGGGCTCGGCGGTCCGCCGATGATGGGTCCGCCCGGTAGCGACATGGCCCGGATCGATCACATCCGGCGCTCTTTCCAGGTACGCCGGTTCGGCAGCGGCTACGACCCGGACCAGGTCGACCGGTTGTTCGAGGGGATCCTCGGCAGCATGGCGGGGCGGGGCCCGATGCCGGTCAACCCGGCCGACCTCGACACCACCCGGTTCGGGCTGGTGCCGGGCGGCTATTTCGAGGCCGAGGTCGACGCCGCGCTCAAGGAGGTCAAGGACCTGCTACTGGGCCAGTGATCCGCCTCGGCGGCCAGTCGCGCATCCGGCCGGGGTCAGGAACGCAGGCCGTTGCGGCGCAGGATCGCGTCGCCGACGACGGCTAGGACCAGGGCGGCGGCGATCGCTCCGAGCCAGATCTTCGCGATGCCGCTGACCTCGTTGTTGTTGAACATCATCGACACCAGCACCGCCGCGGAGAGGATCGCGCCGATCCGGCCCGCCCTGCGGTGTCCCGGCTTGCGTTGGTCGGGTGACGTCACCGGCTCGCTTCCAGCCACTTTCCGGTCCTTCCTCACGATCGGATGCTGGTAAGTCTGGCATGTGCCGCCGGGGACACGGCGCACGGGCCGGCCCTTCCGGCACGCTTCGGCTCCGGCCGGGAGGCTCCGGCGCGATCGGGTGGCGCAACCCGGCGTCGCGGGTAGACCGGTACGGGGCCTCCGGTAGCGTTTGGGCGTAGGCCTTCGATCGCCGGTGGCGAGGGATGGGATTGTCGATGTCTAGGGGGACTGTGCGGTGCGTTTGACCGGTACGGGACACGCGAGTATGCGGATCGACACCGGTGCGGGCAGCATCCTGTGCGACCCGTGGGTCAACCCTGCCTACTTCGCCTCATGGTTCCCTTTCCCGGACAATTCACAGCTTGACTGGGAGACCCTCGGCGACGTCGACTACCTCTACGTCTCCCACCTGCACCGGGACCACTTCGACGCGGCGCACCTCAAGCGTTTCGTCTCGAAGAAGGCCACCGTCCTGCTGCCGGAGTACCCGACCTCGGAGCTGGAGGACGAGCTGCGGGAGCTGGGCTTCACCAGCTTCCTGCGGACGAAGAGCGACGAGGTCGTCGAGCTGGACGGCGGCCTGAAAGTGATGATCCAGGCGCTGACCAGTCCCACCGACGGCCCGATCGGTGACTCCTCGCTCTGGGTGGAGTACGACGGCGTACGCCTGTTGAACCAGAACGACGCCCGCCCCACCGACCTCGGGGTCTTCGCCGAGCTGGGGCACGTGCACGCGCACCTGCTCCAGTTCTCCGGCGCGATCTGGTACCCGATGGTCTACGAGCTGCCCAGCGCCGCGAAGACCGCGTTCGGCAAGCAGAAGCGGGACCGGCAGATGGACCGGACGATCCGCTACATCGACGACCTCAAGGCGTCCTGGGTGTTCCCGATCGCCGGGCCGCCGTGCTTCCTCGACGACGAGCTGTGGCAGTTCAACGACATCCACGGCGACGAGGGGAACATCTTCCCCGACCAGCAGGTCTTCCTCGACCACTACACCGGGCTCGGCTACGACAACGGGGTGATCCTGCTCCCCGGCACCGTCTCCGAGATCGGTACGGACAGCGTGCACACCACCCACCCGGTGCCGGACGTGCGGGAGTTCTTCGCGGGTAAGGAGGAGCACCTGCGGGCGTACCAGGAACGGTCCCGGCCGGTGATCGAGGCGGCGAAGGCGTCCTGGCGGCACCCCGAGATCGACGTTCTGGCCGAGATGAAGCGCCGGATCGAGCCGCTGCTGGACGAGTCGATCTACCTCGCCAAGGGTGTCGGCGGGCCGGTCCGGTTCGACCTGGTGGGCTACGACGGGGAGAGCGTCGAGTCGATCCTGGTGGACTTCCCGGGCAAGGAGGTCCGGCCGTACGCGGACGAGAAGGTGCGCTACCGGTTCCGTACCGAGCGGGCGCTGATCGAGCATCTGCTGCACATCGAGGAGGTGGACTGGGTCAACTCGCTCTTCCTCTCCTGCCGGTTCTCGGCGGCCCGGATCGGCCAGTACAACGAGTTCGTCTACGCCTTCTTCAAGTGCCTCTCCGAGGAGCGCCTCCAGTACGCCGAGGGCTGGTACGACGAGCACGAGCGGGCCACCGACGCCGAGGATGTCACCATCGGCGACTGGGTGGTGCAGCGGCGCTGCCCGCACCTGAAGGCGGACCTGACCCGGTTCGGCATCGTCGAGGACGGCCAGCTCACCTGTCAGTTGCACGGTTGGCGGTTCGACCTGGCCAGTGGGCGCTGCCTGACCAGCGTCGGGCACTCGATCCGGGCGCACCGGGTCGACGACTGAGCCAGGTGTTGGCAGGGGGCCCTCTACAACGGAAAGCGCCCAGTGCGGGCGCCCTTCCTTACAGCCGGCCGAGGTCGGTGAGGATGCGGCGGGCCGCGTTGTGCCCGGCCGCGCCGATCACGCTGCCGGCGGGGTGGCATCCTGCGCTGCCGGCGTAGAGCCCGTCGATCCCGGTGGCGTAGGGCATCCGGTCGGTGAACGAGACGGTGTTGTCGACGTGGTGGATGTGCCCGCCGGTGATTCCGAAGTGCGCCTCGATGCCGGGTGGGGTCAGCGGCACCGCGTCGGCGACCAGTGCACTGGTGCCGGGGGCGTACCGGTCGCAGATCTCCAGTAGCCGGGTCACGTATCCGGGTAGCAACTCGTCCCAGGAACCGTCGGACGGGGCGTACGGGACGGACTGCACGAAGAGCGCCGACGAGTGGTGCCCGGCCGGGTCGCGCAGCGACGGATCGACGGTGGTGTGCAGGTACCACTCGATGGTCGGCTCGTCCGGCAGCCGTCCCGCCCGCACGTCCGCCCACATGCCGCGCAGCGCCGCCATCGGCGAGCCGGTCGAGCCAGCCGACGAGCCGGTCGAGCCGGTCGAGCCAGCTGGCGGGCCGGTCGACAAGGCCGACGAGCCGGTCGGGGCGGGCAGGAGCGCTGCCGAGCCGGGCAGGAGGTGGATGGTGGCGCCGAACGGGCTCGGCGCACCCTCGGGCAGGCAGGAGAAGTCCGGCAGCCCGGCGAGCGCCAGGTTGACCTTGAGGGTGCTGCCGGTGCGCCGGACCGCCGCCATCCGCTCGGTGAGCGCGGCCGGCAGCGCGCCGTCGGGCACCAGCGCCATCAGCCGGTACGGATCGCCGGCGCCGAGCACCACCCCGGCGGCGACGCTCCGGCCGTCGTCGAGCACGACACCGCTGGCCGCGCCGCCGTCCAGGGTGATCGCGGCGACCGGGGTACCGCCGAACAGCTTCGCCCCGGCGGCCCGGGCGGCGTCGGCGAGGGTCTGGCTGACGGTGCCCATGCCACCGGCCACGATCATCCAGGTGCCGCCCGCGCCGGGCAGCCGGCACATGTTGTGGGCCAGGAAGTTGTGGCCGGTGCCCGGGTCGTCCGGTCCGGCGTTCAGCCCGGAGAGGCCGTCGGTTACCGCGTACATCGAGACCAGCAGCTCGGAGCGGAAGTCGAACCGGGCGAGGTAGTCGGCGACCGAGCCGCGTACCAGGTCTTCGAAGACCTGGCGCAGCGCGGGCCGGATGTAGCGGTCGGCGGTCTCCGGCACCGGCAGCGGCTCGGCCAGCCAGGCCGGCGCGAGGTCGTCGCGGAGCGCGGCGAGTTCGGCCTGCATCGCGTCGTCGGCCGCCACGTCGGCCCGGGAGAAGAACCGTTCCATCTGCTGCCGGGTCGTCTCCCGGTCGGCGCCGAAGAGCAGGTACGGCGAGCCGGGGCCGCCCGGGGTGGGCAGGAAGTAGTGCGGGTCCCGGCGCAGCACCGGCAGCTTCACGTCGAGCAGCCGGATCAGCTCCGGCGGCATCAGGCCGAGCAGGTACGAGCCGGTGGAGTGCCGCAGCTCGGGCACCTTCGGAAACGGGTTCTCGGTGCGGGCGGCTCCGCCGAGTGTCTCGGCGGCCTCCAGCACCACCACGTCGAGGCCGGCCCGGGCCAGCAGGATCGCGGACACCAGGCCGTTGTGGCCGGCACCGACGATCACGACGTCGGCGCTGCGGGGTAGCTCGGCGGTCATGCTCCGGAAGCCTAGTTCGGCCGGGCAGCCCCGGGTGCGGGCTTGGCCGGTGTCGGTGTGCGGGTTCCAGGGCGGGGAAGTACCGCGGTGGGCATGGTGAACGATGTTCACCGGAGAGGCACTGCTACGGCCGAGACCTCGGCGGCTGACAGGGAGCGGCGATGTTCGGGTGGTGGGGTGGGACGGTGGTCCGGCTCCGGTGGGCGGTGCTCGCCGCCGGCCTGGTGCTGGTCGCGGTCGGGGCGACCTGGGGGACCGGGGTGTTCGGTTCGCTGACCGGCGGCGGCTTCGAGGACCCTGGCAGCGAGTCGGTCCGTACCGACCGGCGGATCACCGCCGAACTCGGCAACCAGGGCGCGGACCTGCTGGTGCTCTACTCCAGCCCGGAGCGCACCGTCGATCAGCCGGCGTTCCGGGACCCGGTCACCGGTACCCTCGACCGGCTCCGCCAGCATCCCGAGGTCGCCAGCGTGACGAGTTGGTACGAGACCCGGGCGCCGGCCCTGCTCGCCGCGGACCGGCACGCCACCTACGCGGCGGTGCGGTTGCGGGCGACCGACCCGGACAGGCAGTCGGAGGTGTACCGGCAACTGCGGCCGACCCTGAGCGCACCCGGGGTCAGCACCGAGGTCGGCGGTACCGTCGCCTTCCTGGTCGAGGCGAACGAGCAGACCACCGAGGACATCACCCGGGCGGAGATGTTCTCCCTGCCGATCCTGCTGGTGCTGCTCATCCTGATCTTCCGTGGGCTGGTCGCCGCCGCGACGCCGTTGCTGGTCGGCGGGCTGGCCATCCTCGGCGGCTTCGTCGCCGTCCGGCTGCTCGGCATGGTCACCGACGTCTCCGTCTTCGCCATCAACATCATCACGTTGATCGGCCTCGGCATGGCCGTCGACTACGCGCTCTTCATCGTCAGCCGGTTCCGGGAGGAACTCGCCGCCGGCCGTCCGAGCACCGAGGCGATCCGGCGCACCATGGGCACCGCCGGCCGGACGGTGATGGTCTCCGGGCTCACCATCGCGACCGCGCTGGCCAGCCTGCTGATCTTCCCGCAGTCGTTCCTCCGCTCCATGGGGTTCGGCGGGATCGCCGCCGTCCTGGTCGCGATGCTCGCCTCGTTGACCGTACTGCCGGCCCTGCTCGCGGTGCTCGGGTCGCGGATCAACGCGCTCGCCGTACGCCTGCCGTGGCGGCGCCGGCCGGACGGTGCCGACCGGGTCGGCACGGCGGGTGTCGGCGGTTCCGGTGCCTGGGCCCGGCTGGCCCGCAGCGTGATGCGCCGACCGGTGCGCTACCTGCTCGGCGTGCTCGCGGTGCTGGTCGTCCTCGCCGCCCCCTCCGTACGGATGGAGGCCGGCGGCTTCGACGAGCGGGTGCTGCCGGCCGACGCGGTGCCCCGGATGGTGGCCGAGCGGATCGAGTCCGACTTCCCGGGCGGCAGCGTCGGCCCGGTCGAGGTGCTCGTCTCCGGTGCGTCGGCGGCGCAGGCGCAGCGGTTCGCCGACGAGGTGCGCCGGGTCCCCGGGGTGACCGGGGTGCAGGTGACCGCTAACAGGGGCGAGCACACCCTGCTGTCGGTGACCTATCCCGGCGAGCCGACCGGCCCGGTGGCGGAGCGGGTGGTCCGGCTCGTCCGGGACCTCCCGGCACCGGCCGGCGCGGAGGTACTCGTCGGTGGCCGGCCCGCCTTCGACGTGGACCTGCTGGAGAGCCTCACCTCGCGGCTGCCGTTGATGGCCCTGATCATGGCGTCTGCAACCCTGGTGCTGCTCTTCCTCGCCTTCGGGTCGGTGCTGCTGCCGATCAAGGCGGTGTTGATGAACCTGGTCTCGATCGGCGCGTCGTTCGGCGTGGTGGTCTGGATCTTCCAGGATGGACATTTCGCCGGCTGGCTCGACTTCACCCCGACCGGATTCATCGAACCGAGCAATCCGATCCTGATGCTGGCGGTGCTCTTCGGGCTCGCCACCGACTACGAGGTCTTCCTGCTCTCCCGGGTGCGTGAGGAGTGGGACGCCACCGGCGACAACACCGCCTCGGTGGCGGCCGGTCTCCAGCACACCGGGCGGATCATCACCGCCGCCGCGCTGCTGCTGATCGTCGTGGTCGCCGGGTTCGCCACCGGTGGCGTGGTCTTCGTCAAGCTGATCGGGGTCGGGATGATCGTGGCGATCGTGGTCGACGCGACCCTGGTGCGGGCGCTGCTGGTGCCGGCCACGATGCGGCTGCTGGGGCGGTGGAACTGGTGGGCGCCGGGTCCGCTGGCCCGGGTCTACCGCCGGTACGGCATCCGCGAGTCGTGGCCGGCTCCGCCGGCGGGCCCGACCGAGGAACTCGGCTCCACCCGGACGGCCACGACCGGCCCGACCGCCTGACAACGCCGGGCCCCGATCGCAACTCCGGCCGGAGCCCTCGGCCGAAACCCCGGTCGAAACTACCGGTCGGCGTCCGAAAGTACCGGTTGAAAAACCTCGAGGTTTCTGCCAGCCTGAAAGCCATCGATAAGTGTGAACGCTCACATGATCTTTCCAGTCGCTGGAGGCGCCTCACGGGAGACCACCATCAGGCCCAGTCACCTGCCAGGTGAGCACGTCCACCACCTGGAGAACCCAGCGCCCGCTGCCACTTCCGGCGGGCGATCGGGGCTATTTCATCGCAACCTCCTACCTGGTCAGGTAGTCAGAGTCGCCTCGCCTCCGGCCGGACCCCTGACGTGCCGACCGGGCGGACTCAGCATCGTCGCCGCCATCTGAGCGGGACCTCCCACCCGAACAGCGACAGCGATTCCCCTATCCCCATCGCTGGAGGAAACAGCATGATTTTCCGGACTCATCCCCTTACCCGAGCCCGACAACGAACACTCCTCCTTTCCGGAACCGCCGCGATAGTTGCGGCCCTCGTGGTGGCGTTGCTGCCCAATCTCGCCCAGGCCGCCGAGACGACCCTCGGGGCCGCCGCGGCCCAGTCCGGCCGGTACTTCGGCGCCGCCGTCGCCGGTGGAAGGCTCGGCGACAGCGCGTACACCTCGATCCTGAACCGCGAGTTCAACAGCGTCACCGCCGAGAACGAAATGAAGATCGACGCGACCGAGCCGCAGCAGAACAACTTCACCTTCGGCAACGCCGACCGGATCGTGAACCACGCCCTCAGCCGTGGTTGGCAGGTGCGCGGTCACACCCTGGCCTGGCACTCGCAGCAGCCGGACTGGATGCGGAGCATGGAGGGCACCGCACTACGACAGGCGATGCTGAACCACGTCACCCGGGTGGCCAGCTACTACCGGGGCAAGGTAGTGGCCTGGGACGTGGTGAACGAGGCGTTCGACGACGGCAACAGCGGCGCCCGCCGCAACTCCAACCTGCAACGCACCGGCAACGACTGGATCGAGGCCGCGTTCCGGGCCGCCGACGCGGCGGACCCGAACGCGAAGCTCTGCTACAACGACTACAACACCGACAACTGGACCTGGGCCAAGACCCAGGCCGTCTACAACATGGTGCGCGACTTCAAGCAGCGTGGCGTGCCGATCGACTGCGTCGGCTTCCAGTCGCACTTCAACGCCAACTCGCCGTACAACAGCAACTACCGCACCACGCTGTCCAGCTTCGCCGCGCTCGGCGTGGACGTGCAGATCACCGAGCTGGACATCGAGGGCTCCGGCACCACCCAGGCCAACACCTACCGCAACGTGGTCAACGACTGCCTCGCGGTTCCCCGCTGCAACGGCATCACCGTGTGGGGTGTGCGGGACTGCGACTCGTGGCGCTCCAGCGGCACCCCGCTGCTCTTCGACTGCAACGGCAACAAGAAGGCCGCGTACAACTCCACCCTGGAGGCGTTGAACAGCGCCACCCCCGTACCGACCACACCGGGGCCGACTCCCAGCACGCCTGGGCCGACCCCCACCACACCGGCACCGTCGGGACCGATCGATCCGAGCGCGTGGTACGAGGTGTTGAACCGCAACAGCGGCAAGGCGTTGGACGTGTGTGGCGTGTCGACGGCCGACAACGCCTGCATCCAGCAGTACGCCCGCTCCGGCGGGGAGAACCAGCAGTGGCAGTTCGTCGACTCCGGTGACGGCTACTACCTGGTGCGGGCACGGCACTCGGGCAAGGTGCTGGACGTCTCCAACTACTCGACCGCGGATGGCGCCGCGATCGTGCAGTACGCCGAGCACGGTGGGACGAACCAGCAGTTCCGGGCGGTCGACGCCGGCGGCTACATCCGGCTGATCGGACGGGCCAGTGGTAAGGCGGTGGAGGTGCAGAACGCGTCCACCGCGGACAGTGCCCGCGTCGTGCAGTACACCGACCACGGCGGGACGAACCAGCAGTGGCAGTTGGTCCGGGTCGGCGCGCCGCCCGCCACCACCCCGCCGGGGCCGACACCGACGGCCAGCACCACGCCGACGCCGACACAGGGCGCCCACTGCCCCCTTCCGTCGTCGTACCGGTGGTCGTCGACGGGTGCGTTGGCGCAGCCGAGGTCGGGTTGGGTGTCGTTGAAGGACTTCACCTACGCGCCGTACAACGGGCAGCATCTGGTGTACGCGACGACGCACGATACCGGTACGACGTGGGGCTCGATGAACTTCGGTCTCTTCTCGGACTGGTCCCAGATGGGGTCGGCCAGCCAGAACGCGATGTCGTCGGCGACGGTTGCGCCGTCGTTGTTCTACTTCGCGCCGCGTAACATCTGGGTGCTGGCCTACCAGTGGGGTGGGACCGCCTTCTCCTACCGGACGTCGAGTAACCCGACGAACGCGAACGGGTGGTCTGCGCAGCAGACGCTGTTCACCGGGAGTATCTCCAACTCCAACACGGGTCCGATCGATCAGGCGCTGATCGGTGACAGCTCGAACATGTATCTCTTCTTTGCCGGGGACAACGGTCGGATCTACCGGGCGAGTATGCCGATCGGGAACTTCCCGGGCAGTTTCGGTTCGAACTACACGACGATCATGACTGACTCGACGAACAACCTGTTCGAGGGTGTGCAGGTGTACAAGTTGCAGGGTGAGAACCGGTACCTGATGCTCGTGGAGGCGATCGGTTCGCAGGGTCGGTACTTCCGGTCGTTCACCGCGACGAGTCTGGGTGGGTCGTGGACGCCGCAGGCGACGAGTGAGAGCAATCCGTTCGCTGGTAAGGCCAACAGTGGGGCGACCTGGACCAACGACATCAGTCACGGTGAGCTGATCCGGACCAACGCGGATCAGACGATGACGGTCGACGCCTGCAATCTGCAGTTGCTCTACCAGGGGCGATCGCCCAGTTCGGGTGGCGACTACGGTCTGCTGCCGTACCGGCCGGGCCTGCTGACACTGCAGCGCTGATCAGGACCGGATGACGACGGGGACGGGCGGGCTCGGCGCGGACCGAGCCCGCCCGGCAACCGGACTGCGCAATGCACGCCGGTAATCCACCACCACCTGAGAAGGACCACCACCACCACAAGGAGGAACCGACAGTGCGACAGCACGCAATTGATCCCACACCCTCGGAGGGTGTCGGGGCTGATCGCCGGTCCCCTGGCCTGCGGAGCTGGCTGCTCAGCCTCGCCGCGGCCGGAATCGCGCTCACCCTCGGGCTGTTCACCATGGCGGTGACGACCGGGTCGGCGTCGGCCGCCGACAACCCGTACCAGCGGGGGCCGGATCCCACCCGGGCCAGCGTCGCGTCCGTGAACGGGCCCTTCGCCACCGCCCAGACCAGCGTCCCCGGCGGGTACGGCTTTGCCGGTGGCATGATCTACTACCCGACCGACACCAGTCAGGGAACCTTCGGCGGGATCGCCATCTCGCCCGGCTACACTGCCCTGTTCTCCGCCGAGCTGGCCTGGATGGGGCCGTGGCTGGCGTCCCACGGGTTCGTCGTGATCGGCATCGAGACCAACAGCCGGAACGACTTCGACGAGGCCCGGGGCACCCAACTGCTCGCCGCACTGGACTACCTCACCCAGCAGAGTCCGGTACGCACCCGGGTCGACCCGAACCGGCTGGCGGTGTCCGGTCACTCCATGGGCGGCGGCGGTGCGCTGAACGCGGCCATCCGGCGTCCGTCGTTGAAGGCCACGGTCGGGATCGCGCCGTTCCTGCCCTCGTCGAACCTGGCCAACGACCGGGTGCCCACGATGGTGTTCGCGGGGCAGGCGGACACCGTGGTGAGCCCCTCCTCGGTCCTCAACCAGTACAACAGCCTTCCGGCCACGACGGAGAGCGTCTACCTGGAGGTCGCCGGTGCGGATCACGGGTTCATGGTCGGCCGGCCCAACAACGTGATGATTCGGACCATGCTGCCGTTCCTGAAGATGTTCGTCGACAACGACAGCCGCTACAGCCAGTTCCTCTGCCCGCTGCTGGACTCCAGCGGCGTGGTCACCTATCGCAGCACCTGCCCGCTGCTGCCCCCGGCGCCGACCACCCCGCCGGCCACCGGTAACCCGACGAATCCGCCGACCACGCCTCCGGTGACTCCGACCGTGTCGCCGACCGTGCCGCCGGGTTCGGCGTCCGAGATTCGTGGTGCGCAGTCGGGTCGGTGTGTGGATGTGCCGAACGCGTCGCGGAGCAACGGTACCCGGGTGCAGCTCTACGACTGCAACCGGCAGACGAACCAGTCGTGGACGTACACCTCGGACAGGCAGTTGCGGGTGTACGGCGATATGTGTCTGGATGCGGCGGGTTCCGGTAACGGTGCGGCGGTGCAGATCTACGGTTGTCATGGTCAGGCCAACCAGCAGTGGAATGTCAACTCCAACGGGACGATCAGTGGGGTGCAGTCCGGGCGGTGTCTGGATGCGTGGAGTACGGCCAACGGGGCGCAGATCCAGTTGTACGACTGTCACGGACAGACCAACCAGCGGTTCAGCCTTACGCCTGTCGGGTGACGGGTTGATGGAGTACCTCTGAGACAGGCTGGCCGGACGGGCGGGCTCGGCGTCACGCCGGGCCCGCCCAATTCGCTGGCCGACCGGGTACCGGGTGACTACTATCCGGCCGCGTGACGACGATCTACGAGACCGAGCGGCTGGTGGTCCGCGACTGGACGTTGGAGCCCGACGACCTGGCCCGGGTCTTCGACATGTACTCCCGGCCGGAGGTGGTCCGGTTCTTCAACCGGTCCACCTTGCCGCTACGGGAGCCGGCCGGCGCCGAAGAAGGGGTTCGCCAGTGGCACGCCCGCAACGCCGAGTTTCCGGCAGGGTACGGCATCTGGGCGGTGCAGCGCCGGGAGGACGGCCGGGTCGTCGGCACGGTGATGCTGAAGCCACTCCCCGGACGCGACGAGGCGAAGCTGACCGACGACATCGAGGTCGGCTGGCACCTGCACCCCGACTCGTGGGGGCACGGCTACGCCACCGAGGCGGCCCGGGGCGCGATCGAGCGGGGCTTCGCCGCCGGGGTTCCGGAGATCTACGCCGTGGTGGCCCCCGGCAACGAGGCGTCGATGGCGGTCGCCCGGCGGCTCGGCATGACCTCGATCGGCCGACGCACCGACTGGTACGGCGGCGAGGAGTTGGAGACGTTCCGGCTCAGCCGCCCGTGACCGGTTCCGGTCCGACCGGGACGGGGATCGGTCCGCCGGGGCTGGAGCCGGTCGGTCCGGGACCGGTTCGGGTCGGCCCAGTCGGCGGGGAGCGGCCGGGCCGGGTTGGGCCTGGCCGGGGTCAGCTTCGGCGTGGCCGGCACCAGCCGAGGAACCGGGCGAACAGGGCTGCGGGGTCGGGGCCGGGGTGGGGATTGAGCCGGTACAGGTCGGCGGTGGCGGCAAAGAGCGCCGCACCGAGGTACACGTGCAGCCCGACCCGGTCCTCGCGGTAGTCGACCAGCAGCGTCAGACGCGCCACCGCACACGGCCATGGCTGGCCGCAGGTCCGGCACAGCCACAACGGACGTAACGGCAGGTGCGGTCGAGGTGACGGCGGCCGAGGTGACGGTGGGCGGTTCGCCGGGTTCACGTTCGCAACCGCGCTGGCCGAGCCAACGCCGGGTCGGCGCCGGGCCGGTAGCGCTCGGCGACGTCGGTGTCGATCCGGACCCGATCGAACCTCCGGAGCGGCCCCCGGTTCGTCGGCCGCTCGCGGGGAGGCGGGGGCGACAGGTTCGCGCCGATCCGAGGCCCCGACGGGTACGGCGGGACCAGCGGCGGCGGGTTGAACCGGTCCGGGCACGGCCACCGGTCACCGCAACGACAGTGCCGCCACCAGAGGCGGCGCCAGTTTCGCCGGTGCACCGGGGCGTACCGGACGGGTTCGGGTTGGCGCCGCAACGGTGACCACATCGGACCGCGACCTCCTCCTCGGGCTGGGAACCCGGGGACCGGCTCGGGCAAGGACGAGTTGCGGGCCGGTCCCCGGGGGCGGGGCGCCCACCGGGCCGATCCCCGGGGCGGGGGGCCTACCGGGTCGGGTTCCGGTCTGCCGTCGGGCGCGTCTCCCAGGTTCCAGTCTGGTGATCAGGTGACTACTCTCGGAAGTGTCGATCCGAGCACCCGGTCCGTTGTCCGGGCTGCACAATCCGCAGGTAAGGAGCCTGTCCGTGGCTGAAGCTGGCACACCCACCACACTCGGTCTGTTCGCCGGAGAGTTACGCCGCTTTCGCGGCGTGGCCGGACTCTCCCAGGACGGCCTGGCACACCGGATCAACTTCTCCTCCGCGCTGGTGGCGAAGATCGAGCTGTGTCAGCGCCGCCCGACCCGGGAGTTCGCCAAGCGCTGCGACGGCGTGCTCGACACCGGTGGCCTGCTGGAACGCATCCAGGCGGTGCTCGGCCCGGGGCTGGTGATGCCGTGGTTCCGGCACTGGGTGGTCGCCGAACAGGAGGCCACCGACATCCGGTGCTTCGAATTGTCGGTGATTCCGGGTCTGTTGCAGACCGAGGCGTACGCCCGGGCGCTGCTGGCCAGCGGCGGGCTGCTCACCGCCGAGCAGGTGGAGGAGCAGGTGGCGACGAGGCTGGCCCGGCAGGAGATCCTGACCCGACCCGATCCGCCGATGTTCACCGCCGTGATGGACGAACGGGTGCTGCACCAGCCGGTCGGCGGCGCCGAGGTGATGCGCGAGCAACTCCGGCACATCGGCAGGCTCTGCGCCGAGCAGCCCCGGGTCCGGGTGCAGGTCGTCCCGACCAGCGTCGGCGCGTACGCTGGGCTGAACGGTCCTTTCGTGCTCGTGACCCACCCCGGCGGCGACGACGTCGGCTACCTCGACGACCAGCTCGACGGCCGGTTCGTCGAGCGGGTCGAGGACGTCAAGACCGTCCAGCAGCTCTGGGACTCGGTCCGGGCCGAGGCGCTGTCCCATCAGCAGTCGATCGAGATGATCAGGGAAGTGGCGGAGTCATGGAACTGAACGGTGCGCTCTGGCGCAAGAGCAGCCGCAGCAACGGCCACGGCGGCAACTGCGTGGAGGTGGCGGGGAACCTGCCGGGCGTGGTCGGGGTGCGGGACAGCAAGGACCCGGCCGGCCCGGTGTTGGCCTTCACCCCACCGGCCTGGCGCTCCTTCGTGCGTACCCTCCGGGCCCGCTGACCGGGTGAGCACGGCGTGATGCCGCCGAGTCAGCTCGATGACTCGGCGGCATCCCCACCGTTACAGGTATGTCCGCTGGACCAGCCGGGTTCTACCACCGCGCGGATCTCAGGAGTCCACTCCGGCCTGGGCCTTGCTGCACGCGGTGTCGGCCTGGCGCAGTGCCGAGCTCAGCCTGCTCTCGTTCCGGTCCCGGGCAGCGTCGAACATGTCCTGTGCCCGGCGCATGCACGGCAGAAGGACGTCGCGTTCCTTGGTGACGTTGGAGAGGTTCTCCTTGGTGGTGTCCAGTTCGGTGGTGAGGTCGCTGACCTTCTGCTCGGTCTCGGCGATCTTCTGGTCCCGCTGCGTGACGATGTCGCGCTGCTCCTGTAGCTGGTTGTTGAGGTCGGATCGGGTCTCCCGGAGTTCGCCGCGCTCGTTGAGGTACAGGCCGAAGCCGACACCGCCGAGGGCGAGGAGCAGGACCGACAGGATCGCCAGGAGCAGGGTGGCACGCCCGCCGAGCGCGGGTCGCGGCCCCGGCGGGTAGGACTGCGGCTGGGTCTCCGCGGCAGCCATGCCCGGGGCGTACGGCGTACCCGGGGCATACGGCTGCTGGGCGGGAAAAGCCTGCGTCGGCGGTGCGGACGTGGGTGGCGCGGACGTCGGCGGGCCGGATGTGGGCGGCGCCGACGCGGGCGACACCGATGGCGCCGGAGGGACCGGGGCTGCCGGAGGCACCGGGGCCGCAGGTGCCTGGGGGTAGGCGGTGGCCGGGTGGGCGGTGGCCGGGTGGGGCTGGTGGGGCGCGGCTGGAGGGCGGTACTGGGTGTCCTCCGGCCCGTACGACGGGTACGACATTGGTTCCTCCGGGTTTTGGCTCAGCAGACGTGGAAGGTGGCGCAGGCGGTCTGGATCGGTACGGCGAGCCCGATGCCCTCCGCGTCCCGGGCCTTTGCGTCGGCGATTCCCACGACCTCCCGACGGGTGTTGACGACCGGTCCCCCGGAGTTGCCGGGGTTGACGGGCGCATCGAACTGGATCATCGACCCGGGTCCGTCGGTGCGCTCCCGAACCGCGCTGACCACGCCGGTCGTGACGGTGTGGGAGAGGCCGAGCGGCGTGCCGACCACCAGGACGTTCTCGCCGGGATCGGGGTCCTCGGCGGCAGCCGACAGGCCGGTGAACACGGTGTCGACCCGCAGCAGGGCGATGTCCCGCGACTGGTCGACATCAGCTATCAGGGCGGTGTACCGCTTGCCGCCGCGCTCGAGCCGCACCGATTTGCCGTTGCGCGACCAGACCGCCTCGATCACGTGAAAGGCGGTCAACACGTTGGTACGGCCGGTCGCGCTGGCCTTTCCGACGGCGAACGCGCTGCCGGTGAACTCGTCCGCGATCACCTGGAAGACGCTCGGCAACACGGCGGCCGCGACCCCCTGCGGGTCGAAGACCTGATCGTTCTGCTTCTCGGCCGCGGCGAGCCGGCCGTCCAAACTGTCCAGTCGCTGGTCGGTCCCGTTCGCGGCGGCCTCCGCATCGCGTTGTGCCCTGGCCACGTCGCTGCGCAACTGATCGATCTGTCCCGCCTGAACGACGACGACCACCCCGAGCGCGATCAGGACGGCGGTGGCTCCCACCCCGGCGGCCCAGCGCAGCCCGCTCGCCCACCGAAACGGCCTCGACCGCCGGGGCGGAACCGGGGCGGCCGGGTACGGCACCCCTCCCACCATGGCACCCCCATTTGACTACACAGCGCTTCACCTGCGTCATTCAGCGTATCGATCGGGTTGGGTGGGTGGTGGTGGTTGTTCGACCCCCATCGGTACCCGAAACGTGGCATCGCGGCGCTACCGTGACCCTGTGCCGGGCGCGGTGGAACAGAGACTTCTCCGTCAGGGGCTCGGTTACGCACTCGGTCTTCGCATCGTCGTGATCGGCCTGTCCGGTGCGGCCTACCTGGCGCTCGCTCCGGTGCCCGACCGGATGGTCGCCGTGGCGGTGGTGGTCGGCTTCAACGGCTGGAGCCTCTGCTACGCCGCCGCCATGCTGCGGGGCTCCCGGTCGGTCCGCCGCTGGCTGCCGCTCGCCGACGTCGCGGCGGTCTGCGGCGCCTGCCTGACGCAGTCCTGGACCGTCACCTCCGACCCGCGCGGGGGTTCGACCTGGCTCTTCGTCGCGGTGAACCTGGTCGTGGTCACCTACCCCTGGCAGGTCGACTGGCGGCTGCTCGCCGGGGGCACGCTCACGATCGTGACCGCCTACTACGTCGGCGCGACGATGGCCGATCCGGGCGGCTGGCTCGTCGACCCGTCGATCGGGCCCTGGACGGCGGCGGAGGCAGCGCTCTCGTGGGGGCTCTACCGGTTCGTCCGGCGTGGTGCCCGCGCCGCGGACCGGACGATCGCACGCGCCGCCGAGCTGCGCCACGCCGCGGCGGTCGCGGCGGCCCGGCGGCGCGACGAGCGGGAGTACCTCGCGGCGCTGCACGACACCGCGGCAGCCACGCTGCTGATGGTGGGCAGCGGTGTGGTCGACCGGACCGAGCCGTGGCTCGTCGAGCAGGCCCGCCGCGACCTGCGGGAACTACAGCGCTCCGAGGATGTGCTCCACGGCGAGGCCGACCTGGTCCCGCTGCTGCACGAGGTCGCCGACAACGCTCTGCCGCAGATCGCCTGGCGCACTCCCGATTCCCTGCCGCTGCCGGCCGCGGACGCCGTCGCGCTCACCCGCGGCGTGCGCGAGGCGTTGACCAACGTCGTCAGGCACGCCGGCACAGACCGGGCCGAGATCCGGGTCGACCACGACGCCGAGCGGGTCACCGTGCAGATCATCGACAGGGGCCTCGGCTTCGACCCGACCCGCGTCGACAGCCAGCGGTACGGGGTGACCCGATCGCTGACGGAGCGGATGATCCGGATCGGCGGTGCGGCGCGCATCCAGAGCCGTCCCGGGCACGGCACCACCGTCACCCTCAGCTGTCCCCGTGCCGTCCCCGAGGTCAGCGGCAACGACCAGGAGATCATCGCCACCTCGTTCCAGCGCGGGCTGCGCTGGGCCGTCGTCGTGATGAGCCTGGCGATCCTGCTGTTTCTCGATCTGCCGCGGCTGCTGTCCAGCCGCGAGGCGTACGCCGTGTTCTGGCCCCAGATCGTCACCTGGGCCGGCCTGGTCGCGGTGACCCTGGCCGTGGCCGTCGCGACCTGGCGCGACCGCCCGCTCGGCCGGTGGCGCCCGCCGCTGCTCGGGTTGGTCTTCGCGCTCTCCGCCCTGGCGACGATGTCGGTGCGGCCGGAGTACCTGCTCGGTGCCGCGCACTGGTCGGAGGGGGACGCGGGCTGGCAGGTCGTACTGCTCATGATGGACGCCCGGATTCCGGCGTTCGTCGCCGTGCTCGCCGCCCATTACCTCATGACGTTCGGGCAGGCCGCCCTCGCCGGCCAGGCTGCCCTGAGTGTCGCCGGCGCGGTCAGCGCGACCTGGGCCGTCCTCGCCTACCAGCTCGCGATCGCGATGATCGCCGCCGTGCTGCGGGGGATGGCGGCCTCGTCCGCCCAGGCGCTGCGCGCCGCCGAACGGGTGCGCACCTCGGAGGCGGTCGCCCGGCACCTGCACGCGGACCGGACCAGCCGGCTCTCCGGGCTGGGGGCCGGCACCGTACCCCTGCTCACGGGCCTGGCCTCCGGCGAGCTGGACCCGGGCGACGAGTCCGTGCGCCGGATGTGCGCGGCCGAGGCCGCCCGGATGCGCCGGCTGATCGCCGCCGAGGACACCGCCGACTCGTTGTCGCACGAGCTTCGGGCCTGCATCGAGCTGGCCGAGCGCAACGGCGTCGCGGTCTCCTTCGCGGAGTGCGGCGACCGCCCCGAACTGCCACCGCTGGTCCGCCAGCGGCTCATCGAGCCGGCCATAGCCGCCCTCGCCACCGCCCGGGGCAGGGCCCGGCTCACGGTCGCCAGCACCGGCGGGACGGTGACCGTCAGCGTCGTCGCCGCGTGCCCGCCCCCACCACCGATGCCGGACGGCGGCGGGGTCCGGCAGTCCATGACGGTCGTCGGAGATCGCCTGTGGATCCAGGCCGCCTGGCAAGAAGAGCGATGACTGCGCTGACAGGGGGAACGATGATCACTGCGGTAGTCGTGGACGACCACCCCGTCGTCATCGCCGGGGTGCGCGCCTGGTGTGCCCTGGCCGACCCGCCCATCGACGTCGTCGCCGCCGGCCCGACCGTCTCCGTCGCCTGGCTCGACCCGGGTGACAGGGCCGACGTCGTCGTCCTGGACCTCCAGCTGGACATCGCCGGCCCCGCATACGGTGACCTCAAGCGACTCGTCGACGCGGGTCGCCAGGTGGTCGTCTACAGCATGCGGAGCGACCGGGACAGCGTCCTCGCCGCCCTGGACATCGGCGCCTTCACCTATCTCACCAAGGCGGAGGGCGAGGAGCACCTGGTCGCCGCCATCACGGCCGCCGCGGCCGGGACCCCGTACACCCCACCCGCCCTCGCCGGTGCCTTCGGCACCGACGAGCGTCCCCACCGCCCACGGCTCTCCCCCCGCGAGCAGCAGGTGCTGATCGAATGGTTCCACTCCGAGTCGAAGGAGATGGTCGCCCGCCGCCTCAACCTCACCGTCCATCGGGTCAACTCCTGCCTCGAACGGGTACGCATCAAGTACGCCAACCTCGGCCGCGAGGCACCGACCAAGGCCGCCCTCGTCGCCCGGGCCCTACAGGATGGCCTGATCACCACCGATGAACTCTGACCCGGAACGTGATCGCCCCCGTCGTCCGACGAGGCCGGGGGCGGCACCTCGGGGGCGAAGGGCCGAGGCTCCCGGCGGAGGCCCGGAGCCGGTCCGCAAGAATGGCGGGGTGAGTTCTCCGCGCGAGATCGTCCTGCTCGGTTCGACCGGCTCGATCGGCACCCAGGCGATCGACATCGTCCGGCGCAACCCGGATCGGTTCCGGGTGGTCGCGCTCGGTGCCGGTGGCGGCAACGTGGCCCAGCTCGCCGCCCAGGCCCTCGAACTGGGGGTCGAGGCGGTCGGGGTGGCCAGGTCGTCCGCCGCCCAGGACCTGCAACTGGCCTTCTACGCCGAGGCCACCAAGCGGGGCTGGGCCAGCGGCGACTTCAAACTTCCCAAGATCGTTGCTGGGCCGGCCGCGATGACCGAGCTGGCCGAGTGGCCGTGCGACATCGTGCTCAACGGCGTCGTCGGTTCGCGGGGGCTGGCGCCCACCCTGGCGGCGCTGCGCGCCGGGCGTACCCTGGCGCTGGCCAACAAGGAGTCGCTGGTGGCCGGGGGACCGGTGGTCCGGGCCGCCATGGCGCGACCGGACCAGATCGTGCCGGTCGACTCCGAGCACTCGGCGCTGGCCCAGTGCCTGCGCGGCGGCACCCGGGCCGAGGTGCGCCGACTGATCCTCACCGCCAGCGGCGGGCCGTTCCGGGGCCGGCGGCGGGAGGAGCTGACCCGGGTCACGCCCGAGCAGGCGCTGGCCCATCCCACCTGGAACATGGGGCCGGTGGTCACGATCAACTGCGCCAACCTGGTGAACAAGGCGCTGGAGGTGATCGAGACCCACGAGCTGTTCGGCGTGCCGTACGACCAGATCGACGTGGTGGTGCACCCACAGTCGATGATCCACTCGATGGTCGAGTTCGTCGACGGCTCGACGCTGGCCCAGGCCAGCCCGCCGGACATGCGGCTGCCGATCGCACTCGCCCTCGGCTGGCCGGACCGGGTCGCCGGGGCCGCCCCCGCGGTCGACTGGACGGCGGCGCAGAGCTGGCGCTTCGAGCCGTTGGACGAGGCGGCGTTCCCGGCCGTACGCCTGGCCAAGCAGGCGGGTACGGTCGGCCGCTGCCGCCCGGCGATCTACAACGCGGCCAACGAGGAGTGCGTCGCCGCCTTCCTCGCCGGCCGGCTGCCGTTCCTCGGCATCGTCGACACCCTGGAGCGGGTGTTGGAGGCGGCACCGGATTTCGCCGAACCGGGTAACGTCGAGGAGGTGCTCGCCGCCGAGTCCTGGGCGCGGGCGCATGCCCAGGAGATCATCGCGGAAGCGGTGGAAGGAGCCTGATGCTGTATCTGCTCGGGGTGGTGGCATTCGCCCTGGGGATCCTGATCTCGGTGAGCCTGCACGAGGCCGGGCACATGCTCGTGGCCAAGCGGTTCGGGATGAAGGTCACCCGCTATTTCGTCGGTTTCGGCCCCACCATCTGGTCGTTCCGGCGGGGTGAGACCGAGTATGGCGTCAAGGCGATCCCGCTCGGCGGATTCTGCAAGATCGTCGGCATGACGCCGCAGGACGACGACGTCGACCCGGCCGACGAGCCCCGGGCGATGTGGCGCTACCCGCTCTGGAAGCGGACCGCCGTGATGGCCGCCGGTTCGGTGGCGCACTTCACCCTCGCCATCGTCACCCTCTGGTTCGCCGCCATCTTCATGGGGCTGCCCAACCCCGACTACCCGACCACCACCGCCGAGATCCGCAACGAGCCGGCCCGGATCGAGATCGCGCCCTGTGTGGTTCAGGAGAACGAGGCCCGGGCCTGCCAGCCCGGCGACCTGGCGAGCCCGGCGGCCCAGGCCAACCTCCGCGACGGTGACGTGATCACCGCGATCGGCACCATGCCGGTGGCCAACTGGGGCGACATGCTGGACGCCATCCGGGCGACCAAGCCCGGGCCGGTGGAGGTGACGTACCTGCGGGACGGCGCGAGCCAGGGCACCCGGGTCAACCTGGCCGAGGTGCAGCGCCCGCCGCAGGACCAGGTGGACGGCCCGGTCGGCCCGGTCTCGGCCCTGGGGGTCGGGCTCGGCACTCCGCCGGTCATCACCTACAGCCCGGCCGGTGCCTTCGGGGCCACCGCCGACTTCACCGGTCAGATGGCGGTCAACACCGTCAAGGCGCTCCAGCGGCTCCCGCAGAAGGTCCCGGCCCTCTGGGAGGCGATCAGCGGCGAGAAGCGTGACATCGACACCCCGATCAGCGTGGTCGGGGCGAGCCGGCTCGGCGGCGAGGCGGTCCAGCACGGGCTCTGGGAGGTCTTCGTCCTCCTCTTCATCTCGCTGAACTTCTTCATCGGCGTCTTCAACCTGCTTCCGCTGCTGCCGCTGGACGGCGGGCACATCGCCATCGCCTGGTTCGAACGGGTCCGGTCCTGGCTCTTCGCCCGGCTCGGCAAGCCCGACCCCGGGCGGGTCGACTACTTCAAGCTGATGCCCGTAACGTACGCTTTGATCCTGATCGGCGGCGCGTTCACCCTGCTCACCATCACCGCCGACGTGGTCAATCCGATAACCCTGATCCAGAGGTGAAGACAGAGTGACCGCCGTCAGCCTCGGCATGCCCGCCGTACCGCCGCCACCGCTGGCGACCCGGCGGGTCAGCCGACAGATCAAGGTCGGTTCGGTGCTGGTCGGCGGCGGCGCGCCGGTGTCGGTGCAGTCGATGACCACCACGCTGACCGCCGACGTCAACTCGACGCTCCAGCAGATCGCCGAACTGACCGCCTCCGGCTGCCAGATCGTCCGGGTGGCGGTGCCGTCGCAGGACGACGTGGAGGCGCTGCCCGCGATCGCGAAGAAGTCGCAGATCCCGGTGATCGCCGACATCCACTTCCAGCCGAGGTACGTCTTCGCGGCGATCGACGCCGGCTGCGCGGCTGTCCGGGTCAACCCTGGCAACATCCGGCAGTTCGACGACAAGGTCAAGGAGATCGCGGCGGCGGCCTCGGCGGCCGGGGTGCCGATCCGGATCGGGGTCAACGCGGGTTCGCTGGACAAGCGCCTGCTGGCCAAGTACGGCAGGGCCACCGCCGAGGCGCTGGTCGAGTCGGCGCTCTGGGAGTGCTCGCTCTTCGAGGAGCACGGCTTCCGGGACATCAAGATTTCGGTGAAGCACAACGACCCGGTGGTGATGATCCGGGCGTACCGGCAGCTCGCCGAGGCGTGCGACTATCCGCTGCACCTCGGGGTGACCGAGGCGGGGCCGGCGTTCCAGGGCACCGTCAAGTCGGCGGTGGCGTTCGGCGCGCTGCTCGCGGAGGGGATCGGCGACACCATCCGGGTCTCGCTCTCCGCCCCACCGGTGGAGGAGATCAAGGTCGGCTCGGCCATCCTGGAGTCGCTGGGGCTGCGCGAGCGCGGGCTGGAAATCGTTTCCTGTCCCTCCTGCGGCCGGGCCCAGGTCGACGTCTACAAGCTGGCCGAGGAGGTCACCGCCGGTCTGGAAGGGCTGCCGGTGCCGCTGCGGGTGGCGGTGATGGGTTGCGTGGTCAACGGTCCCGGCGAGGCGCGGGAGGCGGATCTCGGGGTGGCCTCCGGCAACGGCAAGGGGCAGATCTTCGTCAAGGGCAAGGTGATCAAGACCGTGCCCGAGGGGCAGATCGTGGAGACCCTGATCGAGGAGGCCGTGCGGCTCGCCGACGAGATGGGTGCCGAACTGCCCGAGGAACTGCGCGACATGGTCGTCAAGCCCACCGTGACGGTGCACTGACCGCCGTCAAGCCCACCGTGACGGTGCACTGACCGCCGTCAAGCCCACCGTGACGGTGCACTGACCGCCGTCGGGCAACCGTGACGGCGCACTGAGCGCCGTCCGGCGAACCGTCCCGGTTGCCCGACCGCCAGTCCGGCTTACCCGCCGGCTCCGCCTACTCCGACTCGGCGAGGATGGCGTACAGCTTGCGCCGGGTCTCGTCGAGCACCTGGGCGGCCCGCTCCCGCTGGTCGTCCGTACCGGTCATCATGACCTGGCGCAGTGCGTTCATCGCCTGGAAGCCGGCCTCGCGGATGTCGTGCCAACTGTTGATGGTGTCCTGGGCGAACTCGGCCCACGGTGGCTGCTCCGCCGCCGCGGCCGCCTCCGCCTGCCCGGCCTCGGTGAGCCCGAAGCGCCGCCGCCCGCCGCCCGACTCGGTGCTGCCGGCGATCAGACCCTCGTCCTCCAGGAGTTGCAGGGTCGGATAGATCGACCCCGGGCTCGGCCGCCAGGCACCGCCGGTGCGCGAGTCCAACTCCTGGATCATCTCGTAGCCGTGCATCGGCCGCTCGGTCAGCAGCGCCAACACCGCGACGCGGACGTTCGGCCGCCGTCCCCGGCCGCCGCCACGTCCCCGGCCACCGCCCCGGCCGTGCCCGTAACCGTGTCCTGGCGGCGGGAAGCCGAAGCCGAAGCCTCGCCTCCGGCCCTCCTGCATCTGGTGAAACCCTCGGTGAAACCCCATCCGAGCCTCCTCTGAGTGTCGCTGATACGTTCACGATATATCGCCAAGCTATCGACGACAACCGGGTTGGCTCCAGGCTGTCGGCTCGGCGGGGTGGCCCGGAACACGCTGCCGGCGCCGACCAGGGGGTCGGCGCCGGCAGGGGCTTTGCGCTAGTTGCGGAGGGTCAGGACGCCGTACACGTCGGGGTGGGCGGGCTGTTGGTGCCGTTCCAGGTGCCGAGGAACCCGAAGGTGGCACTGGCACCGGCACCCAGTGCCCCGTTGTACGCGACGTTGGTCGCGGTCACCGAGGCACCGCTGGTGGTGACCGTCGCCTCCCAGGACTGGCTGACCGTCTGGCCGTTGGCGTACGTCCAGTTGACCCGCCAGCCGGTGATCGCGGCCGAGCCGGCGGTGACCCGTACGCTGGCCTGGAAGCCGCCGTTCCACTGGCCGACGACGCTGTAGGTCGCCGTACACGTGCGGCCCGAGGCCGGCGGAGTGGTGGCGGGCGGCGTCGGCGGCCGGGTGGTGGCCGGCGGAGTCGTCGGTGGAGTCGTCGGCGGATTGGTCGGACCGCCGGAGCCCCAGCCGCCGGTGGTGTCCAGCCACGCCGCCCGCTGGAACATCCAGTCCCGCATGTACTGCACCTGTCCCTGCCAGGTCGGCGAGGTCGGGGTGTAGAACGGGCCGAGCATCCGGGTGCTCAGGTTCGGCCAGCGCTGGAAGTTCCGCTGTGCGGCGGCGGTCAGCGGGGCGGTCAACCGGTCGATCCGGGCCTGGAGTTGGGCGTTGGAGAGCACCCCCTGGCGGAGCTGCTGCCAGCGAGCCTTGACCCGGTTGACGAAGGCCGGGTCCTGGAGCAGCCGCTGGAACCAGTCGTTCGCACTCGGGGACCGGGTTTGCTGGTGCTGCCAGCCGGCAATCTGGTCGTTCTGGAAGTAGCCACCGACCCCGAACGTCAGGTCGAAGTCCCAGAGCGGGCCGGCGACGATCTTGCTGTCCCGGTCCTTGTGGAAGTACGCGCTGCGCAGGTACGCGTCCATGCCCCGGCTCAGCTCGTTGACGATGAGCTGGTTGACGAAGGAGTCGACGTCGATGAAGGACGAATAGCCGGTCACCGGATCGGCGAACCCGGGACTGCGCAACAGGTCGTGGAACTGCTGGATGTGCTGCCGCAGCCATTCTGCCTGCTCGGGTTGCAGCGGGTCGGGGTCGACCACCTCCAGGTAGTGCCAGCAGGTCGCGTCGGCGCCCTGGCAGGGCAGGATCGGCTCCTCCGCCGCCATCCACTCGAACTTGAAGATGTAACCGCCGGTCAGCTTCGGCAGCGTGATGTCGTCCTCGTCGAGTTGCTTCAGGTCGAGCCGGTTCTTCGAGTTCTTGATGGTCTCGATGATCAGGTAGACCCCGAGGTAGTCGTTCGTGGCCACCGGCTGCGCGTCGGTGTTCACGTACACCTCGGCGAAGGCGAAGCGCGGGGCGTACAGGCCCATGTCCTGGCCCAGGCCGTGCATGAAGGCGTCCCGGATCAGCGCCTTGTCGGTGTACGGCCCGCGCAGCACCCAGTCGGAGTCGGCCGGCATGCCCAGCAGCGGCAGGTCGACGTCGTCGTCGGCGTTGTCCCGCAACTCCAGCCGGTACGGCGTCTTCGGGAACATGGCGCTGGACTGTCCGCGCAGGTGGAAGGCGCCCCGGCTGACCAGGCTGGGCGCGGCGGAGAGCGAGGTCGTTCCGTTCACCGGGGAGAACTGCATGACGGCGGCGTCGATGTACTCCCGCCCGGGTGCCCCGGCACCGTACGCGTCCAGCAGCAGGACCGGGAGGTCGTGGTTGGTGCTCACCGCGCGGGCGACGTACATGGCGGTGCCGGGCTCGCCGGTGGCGGCGCCGCCGACGTACGCCTGGGCCCGCAGTTGGGTGGTGCGGGTGAACCTCAGCGGGGTTCCGGAGTAGACCGGTGAGCTGGCCGTGGGGGGTTGGCCGTCGGTGGTGTACCGGACCTCCGCCCCGCTCACCGTGCTGCCCAGCGCGACCGAGACCTCTGCCTGGAAGGTGCCGCTCGGCACCGAGAAGGTGATGTCACCGGTCGGATCCGCCTGGGCCACCGCCGGATCGGCGGGGCCGCTCGCCGGTGCGCCGGCGGCCGCGCCGCCGCTGCCCGCCGTCGTGTCCTGGGCGACCGACACCGGACGGTCGGACCCGCCGCCCGGTCCCGGCGCGGGGCCCAGGGCCGGGCCCATCGCCGCGGCGACCAGGGCGCCCGCCAGGTAGTAGCCGAGTGTGCGCATTTCCTACTCCGTTCCAGAGCTGGTGGGGGGACGGACCGCGCTCGCCACGAGGCTGGGGCCGGGCCGCTCGGCGTCGGGGTGGGTTCGGTGGCCGTCGGTGGCCCCGAGGAGGGTGAAGTGCCTGCGCAGGGTGCGGCGCCAGGGTGCGCACGGCAGGTCCGGCCGGAGTGCGGCCAGCCCGGTGGCGTACTTGGAGATCCGCACCGGGCGGTGACCCCGCGCCCAGAGCAGGCGGTCCACGCAGGACGCGGTCGAGCCGGTCTTGGTCTCGACCACCGCCAGCCCCGGCAGCCGCAGCGGCGGACCGGTGTCGCCCTCCCAGGTCAGCTCGGTGTCGATGGTCACCCGGCTCACCGTCGCGGTTAGGAAGAGCGTGCTGCGCTGGTACCGGGTGACGAGGACGGGGGCGAAGGCGCGGTCCCCGACCTCGATCGACTCCCTCGCGAGTACCTCCTCGACGAACCGCCGCCCGGCCGAGAGGCTCGTCTCGTGGTCCGGCTGGTACGGCAGTCGGTCCTTCACGGTGTTGCCCCGGGGGCCCCGGGTCTTCACCTCCAGCCAGCACTCCGCCGAGTCCAGATAGGTCCGGGTGCGAACCTTGAACCGGCGACGCCGGCGCTGGGCGGTGAGCAGATAGCTGGTCAGCTCCGGGGTGTCGAAGTACACGGAGCGGTAGCTGAAGCAGCGGCGTCCGTCGATCTCCAGGGCCAGGGTGTCCGGACCGACCTGGGCGACGATGTCCCGCGCCTCGCTGACCGGCAGCACGTACTTGCGGTCCACCCGGGTCTGCAACGCGGCCCGTTCGGTGAGCTCGTCGAGGCAGATCGGTTTCAGGTGCGCCGGTGGGGCGCAGTCGACGGCGGTGGTCATCGTGGCACCGCGCCGCTGGTCACCGGGACGTTACGGACCGCCTGCCGCACCGACGGGTGCGAGTACCGGACGTCCACCAGGGTGGTGTCGTTCACCAGGTCGAGGCGCTGGACGCTGGCGGAGTGGACCCGGGCGCCGAGCTTCTGTTCGAGGTAGGCGACCAGCGCGACATGGTCGGTGATGGCCGAGTCGAGGAACATGCTCTGCCGTCGGTAGTTGCGGAACAGTCGCGGATGGTCGCCGACGAACATCACCACGAGGATCAGCGCCATCATGGTCGGGACCTGCCACGCCGGACCGCCGCCGAGAGCGGAGAGGATGCCGAGCGCCAGCGCCGAGAAGTAGTACGCCACCTCGTGCTGGTCGAGCTCGGTGGAGCGGAGCCGGATGATGGAGAGCACTCCGAAGAGCGCCAGACCGAGACCCAGGCCGGTGCCGGTGCTGCTGGTGCCGAGCGAACTCGCCACCGCCATCACCCCGATGTTCACGCCGAGGTACGCGGCGACGAGGTCGCGACGCCGGTGGCGTGGAAAGTAGAGCCCGAACACGAGCAGAGTCACTGCGACGATGTCCGCCGCAAAGAGGGCGAGTTGGGGCATGGGTCCTGTCCTCCTGGATACATCCGGTGGCCGGTTGGTAAACGGACGCCGACTACCAGGTTACATTGAAGGACTTCGATCCCGAGTCCGCTCCACCGCTAACAGCTTGTAACGGGTTTTATTTACAGCCGTCTATCCTACGGGAGGGTGCCCGGGCACCGCCGACCGGGCGCCCGTCGCCAACACGCGAGGGCGGCTCCCGCCCGGACCAGCCGGAGGGGAGCCGCCACAGGTCTGCCGACCGGTCCCGGCCGGTCGACCCGGGTCACACCGAACCGAAGACCGCCAAACCCGGCAGCGCACGGTCGCCGTAGTCGAAGAGCGCCTGGTTTTCCCAGCCGTTGCCGGAGGACGGGTTGGTCGGGTCCCAGCCGTTGCCGGGCACCGCCGTCCAGGTGGGCTCCCAGTAGAAGACCCCCAGGCCCCGCCCGTTCGGCACCGCGCGGACGACGTCGAAGACCGCCCGCAGCGCGTCCGCCTGGCCCTGCGGGGTGGCCGGATAGCCGCCGGCGGACTGCAACGAGGAGTTGAAGATGTTCGGCTCGCTGTCGTCGGCGTTCAGGGTGAAGCCGTACGCGGTCTCGGCGACCAGCACCGGCCGGCCGTACCGGGAGGCGAGGTCGTTCAGGTTGGCCTGGAGACTGCCGAGGGAGCCGTGCCAGTAGAGGTAGTGCGACACCCCGATCACGTCGAACGGCACCCCTCGCGAGGTGGCCTGGTCGAACCACCAACGGTGCTGCGAGTTGTTGCCGCCCTCGGCCAGGTGCAGCATCACCTGGGTCGAGCCGTTCACCGCCTTCACCGCGTTGCTGCCGGCGGTCAGCAGGGCGGCCAGGTTGGCCCAGTTGTTGCTGCGCCCGTCCGGCCAGAGCATGCCGTCGTTGATCTCGTTGCCGACCTGCACCATGTCGGCCGTCGTACCCTGCGCCCTCAGCGCGTTCAGCACGTCGTACGTGTGGTTGTAGACCGCGTCCCGGAGCTGGTTGAAGCTGTAGCCGCTCCACGCGGCGGGCTTGTTCTGCTTGCCCGGGTCGGCCCAGCTGTCCGAGTAGTGGAAATCGACCAGCAGCCGCATCCCCCGGGCCTTGATCCGGCTGGCCATGGTCAGCACCCGGGCCTTGTTGTTGTAGCCGTCGGCCGGGTTGACCCAGACCTTCAGTCGGGCGTAGTTGACCCCGTTCGCGGTGAGCAGTTGCAGTGGGTCCCGCTCGGTGCCGGCCGCGTCCCGGTAGACGCCGCCGCGGTCCTGGCTCTTGAGCAGGGTGGAGATGTCGACGCCGCGGATAGGGACGCCCCCGCCCGGGTTGCCGGTGCCGCCGCCGGTGAACTCGACGTCGTCCACGTTGATCCAGTTGCCGGCCCGGGCGTCGGAGACCACTGCGGCGGTGCACTGCCCGCTGGTGACCTGGGCGGTCACCGATACCTGGGTCCAGGTGGAGGTGGTCGGGATGTTGGTTCGCTGCTCGGCGCCGCCGCAGTTGCGCAGCGCCAGGTACGCGGCGACCTGGCCGCCACCGGAGCGGACCCAGGCCCGCAGCGTGTACGACCCGGAGCCGAGCCCGGTGAGCTGCTGGTAGGTCTCCACCCGGTAGGCGCCGGAGGCCCAGTGCGACAGGCGGTAGTTGCCGGACCGCCCGCCGGCCTCGGTGAAGCTGGCACTCTGCTGGCCCGAGCCGGACGACTCGGACCAGCCGGGCGGGCTCTGGCTGGCACCGGAGGACTCGAAGCCCGGGTTGCTGATGGTGGCGGCGGCGCGGACGGGGCTCGGGGCGGGGCCGGCGACCAGGCCGGTGGCGAGCAGTACGGCGCCGAGAGCGGCGGCTGCCGTACGGAGCGGATGGGACGGACCGCTCATGGGACTTCCTTCCGTCGAGGGGATGGGTGCCCGGCGTACCCGCGCTGGTACGCCGGCCGGCAGGTCGGATGCCGTCGGCGTCGCGGCGGTACGCCGGCCCACCTGGCGTTCATCTGGCGGCGCCGCGTTCATCGGGTGGCGTCCGTTCATCGGGTGGCGTCGCGTTCATCTGGCGGCGTCGCCGAGTACCCGCAGTCCGGGCAGGGCCCGGCCGGAGTAGTCGAAGAGTGCCTGGTTCTCCCAGCCGTCCCCGGAGGTCGGGTCGGCCGGATCCCAGCCGGCTCCGGCGACCGCGGTCCAGGTCGGCTCCCAGTAGAAGACGCCGAGCGCACCGGGGACGGCGGCGACGGTGGTGACCATGTCGCGGATCGCGTCGGCCTGCCCCGCGGGCGTGGCCGGATAGCCGCCGGCCTGTTGCAGCGAGGCGTTGAAGATGTTGGTCTCGTGGTCGTTCTCGGCCAGCGTGAAGCCGTACCCGGTCTCCACCATCAGCACCGGCTTGCCGTACCGGGCGGTGAGGTCGAGGAGGTTGGCCTGGAGCGAACCGAGTGGGCCGTGCCAGTACGTGTAGTGCGAGACGGCGACGAGGTCGAACGGCACGCCCCGGCTGACCGCGTTGTCGAACCACCACCGGTGCCCGCCGTTGTTGCCACCCTCGGCCAGGTGCAGCGCGACCCGACTGCGTGGCGAGGCGTCGGTGACCGCGGTGCTGGCGGCGGTGAGCAGCGCCGCCAGCCCGTCCCAGTTGTCCCAGCGCCCGTCCGGCCAGAGCAGCCCGCCGTTGATCTCGTTGCCGACCTGCACCATGTCGGCCGGGGTGCCCTGCCGGCGCAGGCTGGACACCACGTCGTAGGTGTGGTCGTAGAGCGCCTTACGGAGCTGGTCGAAGGGCAGCTCCGCCCAGGCGGCGGGCTTGAACTGCTTGCCCGGGTCGGCCCAGGTGTCGGAGTAGTGGAAGTCGACCAGCAGGCCCATCCCGAGCGCCTTTGCCCGGCGCGCCTTGGCCAGCACGTCCGCCTTGTCGCTGAACCCGTCGGCCGGGTCGACCCAGACCTTCAGCCGGGCGTAGTTGACGCCGTTCTCCGCGAGGATCCGCAGCGCGTCGCCGGGCCGTCCCCGGTGGTCGCGGTAGACCGCGCCGTGGTGCTCGTTCTTGGTCAGGTGCGAGACGTCGGCTCCGGCGATGCGTAGCGCGGGGGCGCCGGCCGGCCGGGTGGCCGGGCGTAGCGTCAGGTCGTCGAAGTGCGCCCAGTCCCCGGCGTGGCCGTCGGAGACCAGCGCCACGGTGCAGCGGCCGGTGCTGACCCGGGTGGTCAGGGCCACCTCCACCCACCACTCGGCGCCGGTGCGGGGCAGGTCGACGCGGCGGCCCGGCCCGCCGCAGCCGGTGAGCGAGACGTACGCGTCGCGCTGGCCGCCGCTGGCCCGCACCGAGACCCGCAGGGTGTGGTCGCCCCGGCGCAGCCCGGTGAGCCGCTGGACGGTCTCCACCCGGTACGACCGGTCGGCCCAGTGGGTGAGCCGGTTCCCGCCTGACCGGCCGCCCGGCTCGACGTAGCTGGCGGACCGCTGGCCCCGCTCGGACCAGCCGACGGGCGAGCCGTCCGGGCCGGCCGCCTCGAAACCCGGGTTCCGCACGGTTCCCGATGGCACGGTTGCCGTCGGCACGGAGAACCCGGTGCCGGTTCCGGCCGCCGCCGGGGATGGCTGGGCCACGACGACGGTGGCGATCAGCGCGACGGCGGCGGAGGCGACTCTTGGCTGCTGCATCGACAAACGCTCCTCGGTGGACTCGACCAAGGGGCCCAGGCGGCTCCGCCAGGGCCTCGACCTCGCCCACCAGCGCCGTGATTGGGAGCGCTCACAACCCGAAGTTTGCCGGTGCTGGCTGCAATAACGCTGGATTTAGGCGGATGGCGAGCGATTGCTCCTGTGAGCGCTCACAGAACCATCCGCATCCAACGATGTCAAGAGGTCTCCGACGCTCGCCGCCGCCGCTGGTACGTCGCGATGATCACCCCGGTCGTGGTCGGAACGGCATCGACCAGCTCCAGTGTGTCGTACCCCGTCTCGCCCTCGGCGAACAGCTTCGTCCCGGAGCCGAGTGTGATCGGGTGGATCGACAGTGTGTAGATGTCGACCAGGCCGGCCCCGGCCAGCGACCGCACCAGCTCGCCGCTGCCGAGCACGACCAGGTCGCCCTCGACCTCGCGCGTGAGCGCGGCCACCGCCGCGGTCGCGTCACCCTTCAGCAGGGACGAGTTCTGCCAGGGCAGAGGCTCGGCCAGGCTCCGCGAGGCGACGTATTTGTGCTTGCGGTTGAGGACCTCGGTGTACGGGTTGCCGTCGGTCTGCCTCGGCCAGTAGCCACAGAACTTCTCGAACGTGCGGCGGCCGAAGAGCAACGCGCCGTCCGCACGCATGCCCCGGCCCATCGTCTCCGCCATGACGTGGTCGGCGTACGGGGTGGCCCAACCGCCGTGCCGGAAGCCACCCCGGGTGTCCTCGTCCGTCCCGCCCGGTGCCTGCATGACCCCGTCGAGCGTCACGTTCACCACCACAACGAGCTTTCCCATCGTGCTCTCCCCGCCTCCAGGGCCAGTCCGTCGCCGGCCCGTCACCAGCTAGACGAACGAGCCGCCCCGACATCGACAACGGACGGGACACGACCGCTGGATCAGGTGCGCAGCACCCGTACGCCGCCGGCCGGCACCCGGAGCACTCGATCGTGGACGGTGCCGTCGACCAGGTCGGTGCCGCTGGCCGGCAGTTCCGCGTCGCGGTCGGCGTGGTTGATCGCGACCAGGAACCGGCTGCCGTCCGCACCCGCGCGCCGGACCAGCTCGACCCCGTCCGGCACCCCGTCCGGCGGGACCAGGCCCGCGTCCCGGTACGCCGCCCGGAGCACCGGGGCCAGCCCGGCGGTATCCAGCCGGGTGGAGACGTACCAGGCGTGGCCGGCACCGAGAGCGTGCCGGGTGACCGCCGGTCCACCGGCGGCCGGACCGTCCCGATAGCTCCACACCGGCGTGGCGCCCTGCGGCACCACCACCTCCGCCCAGACGTCCGCGCTGATCTCCGCGCCCGCCGTCGCCCCGGTCGTCCCAGCCCCGGTCGGCCCGGTCGTCCCGGTCGGCCCGGTCGGCCCGGCCTCGGTCGGCCCGGTCGTCCCAGCCCTGGCCGGCCCGGCCGTCACCGTCTCGACGAGCCGGACCGTCTCGCCGGAGCGCAGCGGCAGGAACTCCTCCACGGTCAGCCCGAGCAGGTCGCGCAGCGCACCGGGATGGCCGCCGGGATGCACGGTGTCGTCGGCGTCCACGATCCCGGAGAAGTACGAGACCAGCAGCGTCCCACCGCCCGCCACGTACCGGCGCAGGTTCTCCGCCGCGGCCGGCGTGGTCAGGTAGAGACTCGGTACGACGACCAGCGGGTAGCCGTCGAGTGCCCGCTCCGGGTGGGCGAAGTCCACGGTGATCCGGTCCCGCCAGAGCCGCTCGTACCAGGCCGCCATCCGCTCCCGGTAGTCCAGGTCGACCGAGGGCCGCCAGTCCAGCTCAACGGCCCACCAGGACTCCCAGTCCCAGAGCACCGCCGCGTCGGCGACCACCCGGGTGCCGCGCAGCGGTTCGAGGCTGGGCAACTCGGCGCCGAGCGCCACCACCTCGCGCCAGATCCGGGTGTCGGTGCCGCCGTGCGGCAGCATCGCGCTGTGGAACTTCTCGGCGCCGAACCGGGACGCCCGCCACTGGAAGAAGAGCGCCGACTCGGCGCCCCGGGCCAGGTGGGCCAGGCTGTTGCGGCGCAGTTCGCCGGGGCGCTTGGCGATGTTGCGGGGCTGCCAGTTCACCGCCGAGGTGGCGTGCTCCATCAGCAGCCACGGCCGACCCCCGGCTACCCCCCGGGTCAGGTCGGCGCACATCGCCAGCTCGATGTGGTTGTCCGGTTCCTCGGCCCGCAGGTAGTGGTCGTTGGAGATCACGTCCACCTCGGCGGCCCAGCGCCAGTAGTCGATCGTCTTGCAGTTGGCGATCATGAAGTTGGTGGTCACCGGCACGCCGGGGGAGAGCCGGTGCAGGATGTCCCGCTCCCGCCGGAAGTTCGTCAGGTGCGCGTTGGAGGAGAAGCGCAGGAAGTCGAGCTGCTGGGCCGGGTTCACCGCGGTCGGCGCGGCGAGCGGCGGCTCGATCTCCGCCCAGTCGGCGTACCGCTGGCCCCAGAACGTGGTGCCCCAGGCCGCGTTGAGCCGGTCCAGGTCGCCGCCGTACCGGTCACGCAGCCAGTCCCGGAACGCCTCGGCCGAGGTGGCGCAGTAGCAGAGCGCGTTGACGCCGCCGTACTCGTTGTGCGAGTGCCACAGCACCAGCGCGGGGTGGTCGGCGTAGCGGCGGGCGAGCTGTTCGGTGATCCGCGCGCTGGCCTCGGCGTACGCGGGTGAGCTGGGGCAGAACGACTGTCGGGCGCCCCCGCCCTGCGGCACGCCGTGCCGGTCCACCAGCCGGGCCTGCGGGTGGCGGCGGCGGAACCAGGCCGGCGGTGCGGCGGTCGGGGTGGCCAGGTCGACGCCGATCCCGCCGTCGTGCAGCAGGTCGAGCAGCCGGTCGAGCCAGCCGAACTCGAACCGACCCTCGGCCGGTTCCAGCAGGGCCCAGGAGAAGATCCCGACGCTGACCAGGTTCACCCCGGCGACCCGCATCAGCTCGACGTCCTCGGCCCAGACGGATTCCGGCCATTGCTCCGGGTTGTAGTCGCCGCCGTACGCCAGGCGGGCCAGCCGGGGCAGCGGTCCGGCCCGGCCGGCAACGTCCTCGGTGGCTACCACAAGGTGCGGGGTCTGACTCATGCGGGATCTCCGAACTGTGCGCGCTCCCAACGGTAGTGGGCATGATTGCACACCGATCTACAAGGTAAACAAGTGCCAAACCGTGTCTTGACATGATCGATCCAGGGTCCAAGACTGTGAGCGCTCCCAGTTGTTTCTGGTCGATCACGAGCCGATGACACCACGGAAACTGAGAGGTTGAGATGACCCGTACGCTCGGCGCGAAGATCCTGGCGGTGGCTCTCGGCGCCAGCCTGGTCGCCGCCTGCACGTCCAATGCGAACGACGACCCGGCAGAGCCGGCCGGCCCGGTCGAGCTGACCTTCTGGTCCTGGGCGCCCAACATCGAGAAGCTGGTCGACCGGTGGAACGCCGACAACCCGGAGACCAAGGTGACGCTCAGCAAGCAGGCCGGTGGCGGCGACATGGTCACCAAGCTGCTCACCGCGGCCAAGGCGGGCAACCCGCCCGACCTCGCCCAGGTCGAGTACCAGTCGCTGCCCACCCTGGTCAGCAACGACGTACTGGCCGACATCGCCGAGCAGGCCAAGCCGCTTGCGGAGAAGTTCTCCGAGGGCAGCTGGCAGCAGGTGACCCTCGGCACCGACGCCGTCTACGCGATCCCGCAGGACGCCGCGCCGATGATGCTCTACTACCGGACCGACCTCTTCGCGCAGTTCGGGCTGACCGTGCCGAAGACCTGGGAGGAGTTCGCGCAGACCGCCCGTACGCTGCGCGGCAAGACGAAGAAGCACTTCCTCACCACCTTCTCGGCCAACGACCCGGGCTGGTTCGCCGGGCTGGCCCAGCAGGCCGGCGCGAACTGGTGGGGGATCGACGGCGAGTCCTGGCGGGTCACCGTCAACGACGCCGGCACCAAGAAGGTCGCCGACTACTGGGGCGGGCTGGTCGGCGAGGGCGTGGTCGACGGCAAGCCGATGTACACCCCGGAGTGGAACAAGTCGCTCAATGACGGCACCCTGCTGGCCTGGCCGAGCGCGGTCTGGGCCCCCGGCGTACTGGTCGGCAACGCGCCGGCCACCAAGGGCAAGTGGGCGATGGCCCCGCTGCCGCAGTGGAGCGCCGGTGAGAACCGGACCGGCAACTGGGGCGGCTCCTCCACCGGGGTCACCGAGGCCTCCAGGCACAAGGCGGCGGCGGTCCGCTTCGCCACCTGGCTTAACACCGACCCGGCCGCCACCACCATGCTGGTCCGGGAGTGCGCCGTCTACCCGGCGGCCCGGGAGGCCCAGTCCGGCCCGGCGCTGGCCTCACCGCCGGACTTCTTCGCCAACCAGGCGGACTTCTACCCGCTGGCCAAGCAGATCGCCGACACCGCCGCCGGGGTCACCTGGGGACCGAACGTCAACGTCACCTACGAGGCGTACCAGGACGCGTTCGGCAAGGCGATCACCGCCAAGACGCCGTTCGGCGCGGCGGTCGACGCGATGCAGACCGCGACCGTGGACGACATGCGCAAGAACGGCTTCACCATCGCCGGCTGACCAGCCGGGCAGGCAAGACCGACCGGCCGACCGAACGGAGAGTCGATGCCCACGGCCACCCCCGGGGTGCGCCGCCGGGGAAGGCGTACGGGAATCCCGTACGTCTTCCTCGCCCCGGCGGTGATCCTGTTCCTCGCCTTCTTCCTCGCCCCGATCGGGTACGCGGGGTACCTGAGCCTGCGCAAGGTCCGGATCTCCGGGCTGGGGCTCGGCCGGGGCTCCCGGACCGAGGTCTTCGCCGGGCTGGAGAACTACCGCAACGCCGTCACCGACTCCGAACTCTGGTCCGGGGTGCTGCGGGTGCTCGGCTACGGGGCGCTGCTGCTGCCGACCATGCTGGGGCTGGCGCTGCTCTTCGCCCTGCTGCTGGACCGGCCCCGGGCCCAGCTCGCCCAGTTCAGCCGTACCGCGATCTTCCTGCCGTACGCGGTGCCGGCGGTGATCGCCAGCCTGCTCTGGGGCTTCCTCTACCTGCCGGCGACCAGCCCGCTGAACGACCTGCTGGCCCGGTTCGGGCTGCCCGAGCCGGACCTGCTCGGCACCGACGTCGTCTTCTACGCGGTGGTCAACATCGCGCTCTGGGGCGGTGTCGGCTTCAACATGATCGTGCTCTACACCGCGCTCCGGGCCATCCCGCCGGAGCTGTACGAGTCGGCCCGGCTCGACGGCTGCTCCGAGATCCAGATCGCGCTCCGGATCAAGATCCCGCTGCTCGCCCCGGCCCTGGTGATGACCACGCTGTTCACCATGATCGCCACGTTGCAGGTGTTCAGCGAGCCGATGACGCTGGCGCCGATGACCAACTCGATCTCGTCGACCTGGACCCCGCTGATGAAGATCTACCGCGACGCGTTCGCCACCGACGACCGGTACGCCGCCGCGGCCACCTCGGTGCTGATCGCCGCGATCACCCTGGTCCTGTCGCTGGGCTTCCTGCGCCTGGTGCAGAAGCGGGCCTTCGGACAGGAGCAGTGAGATGGCCGGAGCCGACACCGTCACCACCCCGACCACGCTCGCCGCACCCGGGCCGCCGGCCCCGACCCCTGCCGGTGGCCGGGGCCCCGGCCGGCTGTCCCGGCTGGTACCGACCGCGATCCTGCTGATCGGGGCGTTCTACTGCCTGCTGCCGGTGGCCTGGGTGGTGGTTGCCGCCAGCAAGGACGCGGCCACCCTCTTCACCAGTTCGACCTTCGCCCCCGGCGACGCGCTGATCGCGAACGTGACCGACCTGTCGACGTACCGGGACGGGCTGTTCTGGCGGTGGATGCTGAACACCGTGCTCTACGCCGGGGTCGGAGCGGCGCTCTCCGCCGCCGTCTCCGGGCTGAGCGGCTACACCCTGGCCAAGTTCCGGTTCCCCGGCCGGTCGGTGGTGTTCAACGTGCTGCTGGCCGGGGTGCTGGTCCCGGGGATCACGCTGGCCGTGCCGCAGTACCTGCTGCTGGCCAAGGTGGGGCTGACCGACACGTACTGGTCGGTGCTGCTGCCCAGCATCATCAGCCCGTACGGCATCTACCTGGCCCGGATCTACGCGGCGGCGGCGGTACCGGACTCGGTGGTCGAGGCGGCCCGGGTGGACGGCGCCAGCGAGATCGGCATCTTCCGCCGGGTGGCGCTGCCGATGATGGTGCCCGGCCTGATCACCGTCTTCCTGCTCCAGTTCGTGGCGATCTGGAACAACTTCCTGCTTCCGTTCATCATGCTCGCCAACGACGAGCGGTTCCCGGTGACGCTCGGCCTCTACACGCTGCTCAACCAGGGCAACACCCAGCCGGCGCTCTACCGGCTGGTGATCGCCGGGTCGCTGCTGTCGATCATCCCGCTGGTGGCGCTCTTCCTCTCGCTGCAACGCTACTGGCGCATCGACCTGCTCTCCGGGTCGACCAAGGCGTAGCGGGTTGTCTCGGGACGGCGGCGGAACCGGGGCGAGCTGTGTCACAAGCTCCGGTGCCGCCGCCGGCTGCCGGCGCGGGGACAATGACAGGGTGACCGCGCCTGATCGCAGCCGTATCCGCCGGACGAGGCCCCGCCCGACCATGGACGACGTGGCGGCGGTGGCCGGCGTCTCCCGGGGCACCGTCTCCCGGGTGCTCAACGGCGGGCACAACGTCAGCGGCCCGGCCCTGGAGGCCGTCCGGCGGGCGATCCGCAAGACCGGTTACGTGCTCAACCAGCATGCCCGGAGCCTGGTCACCCAGCGCTCGGACTCGGTGGCGTTCATCCTCTCCGAGCCGCAGGACCGGCTCTTCGAGGACCCGAACTTCAACATCCTGCTCCGGTGCTGCACCCAGGAGCTGGCCGAGCACGACATCACGCTGCTGCTGACGATCGCCGGCACCCAGGAGGACCGCAAGCGGGTCGGCCGGTACGTCACCGCAGGCCACGTGGACGGCGCACTGGTGGTCTCCACCCACGCCGGCAGCCCGCTGTTGGACGAGCTGGACTCCCGGGGCCTGCCGTTCGTCGTCGTCGGCCGCCCGCTCGGCCGGGACTCCGACGTCAGCTACGTGGCCGCCGACGACCGGGGCGGCGCCCGGCAGATGGTCAGCTACCTGCGGTCCCGGGGGCACCGGACCATTGGCACCATCACCGGCCCGCTGGACACCTCCGGCGGGGTGGACCGGCTCGCCGGCTACCACGACGTGCTGGGCGAGACCGACCCCCGGCTGGTGGTGACCGGCGACTACACCCACGACGGCGGTGAGGCGGCGATGGAGCGGCTGCTGCGCCAGGTGCCGGAGCTGGACGCCGTCTTCGTCAGCTCGGACCTGATGGCCACCGGCGCGATCGCCGCGCTGCACCGGGCCGGCAAGCGGGTACCGGACGACGTCGCGGTCGGCGGCTTCGACGACTCGAAGGTCGCCACCACCTCCGTACCCCGCCTCACCACCGTCCGGCAGCCGTGGGCGCGGATCAGCGCCGAGATGGTCCGGCTGCTCCTCGGCCACCTGGCCGGCGACTCGCACGCCGCGGTCATCCTCCCCACCGAGCTGGTGATCCGGGAGTCCGCGTAACGGCCGGGGTGTCCGGACCCGCCCGGAGCCGGCGCGGTGATCCGGCCCGTTCCGTGGCCGATGATCTGGCACGCTGGAGGGCGTGCTGATGGTGCCGGTACGCCAGCTCGGAGAGGCCGAACGCGGCGCGGTGGAGCGGATCCTCGACCACGACCCCTTCGCCGCCGCGCAGGTGGCCGAGCGGGTCGCCGCGAACGGTCTGTCCTGGTGGCGGGCGGACGGCCGGGTGCTCGGCTACGGCTCGCGGGACAACCTCGAAGCAGTCTGTTGGCTGGGCGGCCAGGTCACCCCGGTCTGCGCCGGTGCAGCGGCGATCGCCGCCTTCGCCGAGGCGCTCGGTGCCGAGGAACGCACCTGCTCGTCGATCGTGGGGCGGGCCGAGGGGGTACTCGGGCTCTGGGAGCGGCTCTCCGGGCGGTGGGGACCGGCTCGGGACGTACGCCCGAACCAGCCGCTGCTGGCCACCGGGGCGGTGCCGCGGGTGGCGCCGGACCCGGACGTGCATCCGGTCCGGGCAGGCGAGATCGAGGCGCTCTTCCCGGCGGCGGTGGCGATGTACACCGAGGAGGTGGGAGTCTCGCCGCTGGCCGAGGATGGCGGGCGGGCGTACCGGCAGCGGGTCGCCGAACTGGTCCGGGCCCGCCGGGCGTACGCCCGGATCGTCGACGGCCAGGTGATCTTCAAGGCGGAGCTGGCGGTCGTCACCCGGCGCACCGCGCAGATCCAGGGGGTCTGGGTCGATCCGGCCTGGCGGGGGCGGGGGATCGGCGTCGCCGCGATGGCGGCGGTGGTCCGGGACGCGCTGGCCCGGGTCGCCCCAACGGTGAGCCTCTACGTCAACGACTACAACGCCCCGGCCCGCCGGGTCTACGAGCGTTGCGGATTCCGCTCGGTCGGCACCTTCGCCACCGTCCTGTTCTGAGCTGCCCCGTTCCGGAGACGGATCGTGGTCTTCTGCTGCCCCTCCAGGGGCAGCAGAAGACCACGATCAACCGTCAGGCGGGTTGTGGGGCTGGGGCGGGGTCGCGGGTTGGGTGGTCGGTGGGCGGGTTCTCGTCCAGCAGTTCGCGGCGGCCGGCCGCGTCGTACGCGGCCCGGTCCAGTACGCCCTCCCGGGCGGCCACCACGGTCGGCACCAGCGCCTGCCCGGCGACGTTCGTGGCGGTGCGGATCATGTCCAGGATCGGGTCGATGGCGAGCAGGAGACCGGCCCCGGCCAGTGGCAGGCCCAGCGTGCTCAGGGTCAGGGTGAGCATCACCAGCGCCCCGGTCAGCCCGGCGGTCGCGGCCGAGCCGACCACCGAGACGAAGGCGATCAGCAGGTAGTCGAGCGGGCTCAGGCCGATCCCGAAGACCTGGGCGACGAAGATCGCGGCGAGGGCCGGGTAGATGGCGGCGCAGCCGTCCATCTTGGTGGTCGCGCCGAACGGCACGGCGAACGCCGCGTACTCGCGCGGCACGCCGATCCGTTCCACCGAGCGCTGGGTCACCGGCATGGTGCCGACCGACGAGCGGGAGACGAAGGCCAGCTCGATCGCGGGCCAGGTGCCGGCGTAGAAGCGCAGCGGGTTGAGCCTGCCGGCGACGATCAGCACCAGCGGGTAGACCACCAGCAGCACGATCGCGCAGCCGACGTAGACGGCGGTGGTGAACTTGGCCAGCGGCGCCAGCAGGTCCCACCCGTACGCCTCGACGGCGTGCCCGATCAGCCCGAGGGTGCCGATCGGCGCGAGCCGGATCAGCCACCAGAGCGCCTTGTGGGTGATCGCCAGCAGCGCCCTGTTGACGTTGACGAACGGCTCGGCGGCGGCGCCGACCAGCAGTGACGCGACCCCGGCGACCACGGCCAGGAAGACGATCTGGAGCACGTTGTTCTCGACGAACGCGCCGACCGGGTTCTCCGGGATGATGCCGGTGAGGAAGTCGGTCCACGAGCCGGTCCGCTCCGGTGCCTGGGCACCGGCGACGTCCAGGGTGACGCCCCGGCCCGGGTTGGTCAGCAGGCCCAGCCCGATACCGACGGTGACCGCGATCAGCGCGGTGATGCCGAACCAGAGCAGGGTCTTCAGGGCCAGCCGGGCGGCGTTGGCCACCCCGCGCAGGCTGACCACGCTGACCACCAGGGCGGTGAAGACCAGCGGCGGTACGGCGAGCCGCAGCAGCTGGACGAAGATGCCACCGATCTCGTCGAGGGTGGTGCCGAGCCAGGAGATGTCGGCGGCCCGGGCCAGGTAGCCGAGCGCGATGCCGAGGACCAGACCGGCGAGGATCTGTGCGGAAAATGGAATCTTGCGAATGGCGGAGAATACCGAAGTCATCGAACGGAATCCCTACATCTGGATCCGGCGGCGCGGTCTGCTGGCCGGGGGCACGCCGGATCTGCGGTCTGCGGTCGGCGGGACGGGTCAGCCGAGACAGCAGCCGCTGGCCTGTAGTCGCAGATCGACATAGAGGCGCACGGTCAGAAACCAGACGTTGGTCATCGTCAGGAGACGATACGACGCCGCAGCCGGCAATGAAAGGACAGGTCTCCGTGAGGCGCCTTACAGCTACCGGCTGAGGCTCCCCATCGGTGGCCCATCCCGCTCCCGGTCGGCGGCGCCGTCAGTGAGGTTCGGGATCGTGGGTGTGGAGACGACCAGCGTGGCGGGTGGCCGGGTCAGCGCCATGGTCAGCGCGGTGGCGACTGCCCAGCCGGCCAGGTCGAGCAGGAGCAGCCGTTCGACCGCACCCATCAGGACGCTCCGGCCGACCAGCAGCATGGCGAGGCCGGCGACCGCCGACAGTGGCAGCGCGACCGCGGCGGCGATCGCCGAGATCCGGCGCAGCGGCCGGGCCGCCCCGGTCGTCCCGGCCACCGCCAGCATCGCGAAGACCGTGCCGGCCACCGCCGCGACGCTGGCGCCGCCGTGCACCAGGTCGGCCAGGGTCACCTGGTCGAAGGGCGGCAACGGGCAGGCGGAGCGGCAGCTCACCCCGGCCGAGACCACCGTGGCGACCGCGCTGGCCACCAGCAGCCCGGCCGCCAGCCGCAACGCGGCGGGCAGGGCCGCGCCGAGCAGTACCAGCCCGGCGGCGGTGGCCAGTAGCCCGACCCGGTACGGCCAGAGCGTCGTACTTCCCGACGCGCCGGCCTCGCTGACGTAGGCGGCGAGTTCCGAAGCCGGACCGGCGGCCACGGCGACGGCCACCGCGACGGTGCCGAGCAGCGTGCAGGTCGCGGCGGCGAGCGCGACGGCCGGCCGGCGGACGCCGCCAACCTCCCGGCGGGTCACCGCACCTTCCCCGCGGGTCACCGCACCTTGCCGGCGGGTCACCTCAACCTTCCGGCGGGGCACCTCGACATCCCGGCGGGTTACCTCGACCTCCCGGTGGGGCACCTCGACCTCCCGGCGGGTCATCTCCCGGCGGCCGGTCGGACGACCGGGCCATCGACATCGGTCTCCCGGAGGAACTGTGCCTGCGCCATGCGGCCAAACCTATCCCGCCGCCGGGCCGCCGGTAGAAGATCCGCTGGGCAGGCCCTAAAGTGTGGGTCCATCACCACGACCCGCCGGTTCGCCGGTGCTGCCTGCCGGGGGCACAGGTCGTGGCCGACCAGCCCCTGCACGGGCCGGAGTGACGAGCTGAGGCGGACATGCGACTTCCGGACGGGCTACCCGCGGACATCGATCTGACCCGGCCCAGTGCCGCCCGGGTCTACGACTACTTCCTCGGTGGCGCACACAACTTCGAGATCGACCGGCAGCTCGCCGAGCAGATCGCCGGGATGACACCGAACCTGGCCGAGACGATGCGGGCCGGTCGGGCGTTCCTGCGCCGGGGCGTACGGATGCTGGTCGACGAGGGCATCGATCAGTTTCTCGACATCGGCTCCGGCATCCCGACCGTAGGCAACGTGCACGAGGTCGCCCAGGCGCTCAACCCGGCCGCCCGGATCGCGTACGTCGACATCGACCCGGTGGCGGTGGCGCACAGCCGGTCGATCCTGGCCGGCAACGAACACACCGGGGTGATCCATGCCGACCTGCGGGAGCCGGAGCGGATCCTGGCCGAGGCCGAGAAGCTGGGCGTGATCGACTTGCGCCGCCCCGTCGCCGTACTGCTGGCCGGGGTGGTGCACTTCATCCCCGACTCGGACGACCCGCAGCGGATCCTGGCCACCCTGCGCGCCGCCACGGTGCCCGGCAGCTACCTGCTGATCTCGCACTCGACCTACGAGGACCAGCCTCCGGAGATGCTGGACGCGCAGCGCCTCTCCGCCCGGACGTCGACCGAGATCACACTCCGTTCCCGGGCCGAGATCACCGCGTTCTTCGGCGACTTCACCCTCGTCGAGCCCGGGGTGGTGCACATGCCGCTGTGGCGACCGGACGAGCCCACCGATCCCGGCGAGCACCCGGAGCGGCTCGGCGCGTTCGGCGGCGTCGGCCGGCACGACCGCGACGCGGGCTAGCGGTGTCGACCTCGGCCGCCGGAGCCGGCGGCGACGAGTCGGCGGACGACGAGCCGCCATTCTCCGCCGCTGGCCCGGGCGTCGACCAGCCCGGCGCGCAGCGGTACGCGGAACGCTGGGCGCGGGAGGTGGCCAGCTGCGGGTACGTGCCGACGAGTACCGCCGAGAACCGGCGACAGATGCTGGCACACACCGTACGGCTGGCCGAGGCGGTGCTGGCCGAACCGTTCACCCCACAGCCCGGGTACGAGGTCGGCCGAGCCCTGGTCGAGGCGCACCTGACCGGGCCGGACGTGCTGGACCGGTCGGTACGCGCCCTCGGCGAGCGGTTCCGCCGGGTCGTCCTGCCGGACCTCCCCGAGCCGGTGGCGACACCCCGGATCGCCGCCCTCCAGGGCACCCTGTCGGCGGGATTCGCCGGTGCGCTGCGCCAGCGGACCCTCGGTCAGCAGGAGCGGATCGCCCAGTCCGTCTTGGAGGCCCGGGACCGGGTCGAGCGGGCTCTGCGGGACAGCGAGGCGCGGTTCCGGGCCGTCTTCGTCGACGCCGCGATCGGGATCGGCATCGCCGACATCGACGGGCAGATCGTCGATGTCAACCCGGCCTTCGCCGAGCTGCTCGGCTACTCCATCGCCGAACTGCGTGAGATCAACGTGGCCGCGCTGTTCCATCCCGACGACGCGGCCGGGATGTGGGAGCTGTACCAGGAGCTGATCGAGGGCAAGCAGGACGCCGTACGGGTCGAGAAGCGCTACTACCGCAAGGACGGCAGCGCGGTCTGGACCGATCTCGCGGTCTCGCTGATCCGGCACGACGACGGGCGACCCCGGTTCACCGTGGCGATGGTGGAGGACATCACCGAACGGCACGAGCTACAGCAGCGGCTGCGCTACCAGGCCCTGCACGACCCGTTGACCGGGCTGCCGAACCGTACCCTCTTCTTCGACCGGCTCGGCGAGCTCTTCGCCACCGGCGCGCCGGACGACCGGGTCGGGATCTGCTTCCTCGACCTCGACGGCTTCAAGGCGGTCAACGACAGCCTCGGGCACGACCTGGGCGACAACCTGCTGGTCACCGTCGCCCGGCGGCTCGCCGACTGCGTGGCGGAGCAGGGGCACCTGGTCGCCCGGATGGGCGGCGACGAGTTCGTGATCCTGATCGACCACAACGCCGGCTGCCGGGCGGTCAAGGCCGTGGCCGACCTGGCGTTGGCGGCGGTCGCCGAGCCGGTGCAGGTCGGCGAGCACCGGCTGTCGGTGTCGGCCAGCATCGGCGTGGTCTCCGGGCCGCTCGCCACCACCTCGGTCGCCGAGCTGATGAAGGCCGCCGACGTCACCCTCTACTGGGCCAAGGCCGAGGGGCGGAGCCGGTGGGTGAGCTACGACCCGGCGCGGCGGGCCCGCGAGCAGACCCGGTCGGCGCTGATCGCCGGCATGTCCACGGCGCTGCAGCGGGGCGAGTTCATGGTCGAGTACCAGCCGATCGTGACCCTGGCCGACGAGGCGATCTGTGCGGTGGAGGCGCTGGTCCGGTGGCGACATCCGGAGCTGGGGCTGCTCGGCCCGGACGGCTTCATCGGGCTGGCCGAGGAGACCGGGCTGATCGTCGAGCTCGGCCGCTGGGTGCTGACCCGGGCCTGCGAGGCGGCCAGCCGATGGCACCGGGAGTTCCCCGACGCCCGGCTGGTGATCAGCGTGAACCTGGCCGCCCGGCAGGCCCGGGACCCGGCCGTCGTCGGCACGGTCTCGGACGTGCTGCGTCAGACCGGGCTCCCGGCCGACCTGCTGCAACTCGAACTGACCGAGAGCGCGGTGATGGCCACCGCCGGCGAGCCGCTGCCCGCGCTGCGCCGGCTGGCCGCCCTCGGGGTACGCCTCGCGATCGACGACTTCGGCACCGGCTACTCCAACCTGGCGTACCTGCGCCGGCTGCCGATCCACAACCTCAAGCTCGCCGGCCCGTTCGTCGAGGGGATCCGGTCCAGCGACCGGCAGGGCCTGGTGGACGGCCGGATCGTCGACGCGCTGGTGCGGCTCGCCCACGCGCTCGGGTTGACCGTCACCGCCGAGGCGGTGGAGACGCCCGGCCAGGCGGACCAGCTCCGGGCGCTCGGCTGCGACGCCGCCCAGGGCCGCTACTTCGCGGCGCCGGCGCCGGAGGGCGAGATCACCAGGTGGCTGACCGCCCGCGCCGAGCGACGTCGGGACCGGGTCACCTGATGTCAGCAGGCAGCAGTCAGCGGCCAGCAGTCAGGTGCCGGGTGGCGGCGCCGGGTGGCGGGTGCGGCGTGACCGGCGGCGGTAGGGCACCCTGGGGAGCGTGGACGTGACCGACACCGAGTCAGTGGTGACCCTCCTGTGTGGCGTGGCGATCGTGATCGGCGTCTGCGGGGTGATCGTGCCGATCATCCCCGGGCTGATCCTGTGCTGGCTGGGCGTACTGGTCTGGTCGTTCTTCGGTGACGGCGAGGGGTTCGGCCGATGGGTGGTGCTCGGCCTGGCCACTGTGATCACGCTGCTCGGCAGCACGATCAAGTACCTCTGGCCGGGGCGGAACCTGAAGCGCAGCGGGGTGCCGACGAGTTCCCTGCTCGCCGGGGGCGTACTCGGGCTGGTCGGCTTCTTCGTGGTGCCGGTGGTCGGGCTGGTGCTCGGCTTCGTACTCGGGCTCTGGCTCGCCGAACTGGCCCGGCTCGGGGACGCGAAGCAGGCCTGGCCGTCCACCCGGCACGCGCTGTCGGCGGTCGGGCTCGCCCTGCTGGTCGAGTTGGCCGCGGCGCTCGGCATCACCGCCGTCTGGCTGGTCGGCCTCGTCCTCACCTGATCCTGGCGAGGCGGATCCGCAGACCCTTGCCGGTGCCAATGCGAGTGCGAGCGCGAGCGCGAGCGCCTGTGCCTGTGCCTGTGCGGACGCGGTGCGGTGCGGCGGCGCGGGGCGGGCGCTGGCACGACCTGCGCCGTACCTGATGAGAGAGGTGACCGCGCCCCGCGCCGCCGCGGGAGGCCGGGTTGTCCGAGAACCCGGCGTCGGGCCCCGGGTGGGCCCGTTCGGGTCCGGCGATGCCGGACCGGCGCGCCGGGCTTGCGCGATGCCGTCCGGTCAGGCCAGGGACCCGGCACGTCGGCATCGACGTGCGGTGTGCGGTTCCTGCCTTGTCACGGCTCTGATCATCCTCGGCGTAACGCCGGGTCGGCAACGCAATTACCGGCGTCGGTGCCCACGCTGCGGAGTCAAGTCGCCTCAACTGAGGGTGATGTCCAGTTCGGGTACGTGCTCGGTGGCGGCGGCCAGCACCGCGTCGGTGAGCGTCGGCGGCAGGCCGGCCAGGGTCGCCAGTCGGTCGACGGTTACCTGCTGCCGGCCGAGGAGTTCGACCGCCCTGCCGAGCAGCGACGGCTGCTCGCGGGGGCCGAGGTCGCCCGGCTCCGGAAAGCCCCACTGGGCGAGCAGCGCCATCCCGCGCCGGTAGGTGTGCTCCCGGTAGACGCCGAGGTCGTGACCCCGGTAGACCAGCGCCTTCAGGCTGATCCCCCAGCGGCGCTTGACCTCGTGCAGCCGGTCGAAGTCGAGCCGGGGCGGCAACTCGTCGCGCAGTACGGCGCTCGGGGCAAGGAACTCCGAGGCGAACGCGGTCGCCTGCCGCTCCAGAAGCTGGCTGCCCGGCTCGGCGTCGTGGTGCATCAGCAGGTGACCCAACTCGTGCGCGGCGTCCATCCGGGACCGGGCCCGATCGTCCTTGCCCGGGTTGAGGAAGACGAACGGCCGCTGGCCGTACCAGTGCGAGAACGCGTCGACCCGTTCGGAGACGTCCGGCAGGGCGAGCACGATCACGCCGGCCGACTCCAGCAGCCGCACCATGTGCGGTACCGGGGCGCCCCCGAGGCCGAACGCGTCCCGGGCGGCGACGGCGGCGGCGCGTACGTCGGCGGGGCCGGTCGGCTCGGCCAGCTCCAGGTGCGGCAGGCGCAGCCGGGGGAGTCGGAGCTGGCGTTCGACCACCTCCACCACCCGCCAGGCGAGTTCGCCGAACGCCTCCGCCTGGTCCCGTTCGGCCTGGCTGGTCGTGCGCAGGCTGCGGAAGTGCGCCTGCCCGGAGGTGACCGGGACGGGAAAGCCGGCGGCGAAGAACTCGACCGGCATCGAGAGCGCCAGGGCCAGCCGGGCCAGCGTGGCCGCCGACGGGCGGGCCTGGCCCAACTCGTACTGGCTGACCGCCGCGGCCGTCACCCCGACCTGCCGGGCCAACTCGTTCTTGCGCATCCGCCGCCACCGGCGGGCCAGCGCCAGCGCGTGCGGCGCGAACGCGGCGGCGGCTGCGGCGGCGGGTACCGGCGGTCGGAGCCGACCCGTCACGCGGACCGCTCGCCCGGACGGCCGAATGCCGGGCCGAACGCATCGGACCGGCCGCTCCGGTCGTCGGGCTGGATGGCCAGCAGGTCCAGCTCGGGGATCGGCGGCTCATCGATGCGGGGCTGCGGCACCGCCCCGGCCACGACCGGCAGCGGTGCCCCGGCGGTGGCCGGCTCACCGAACCAGAGGCGTACCTCGAACCAGGGCGAGCCGCTGTCCCGGTTGTCCCGGGGCAACCCGATGTAGGCAACCGCCTCGCCGGTGACGATGTCGCCGGTGTGCGCGATCCGGATGTGCCGCTTCGGCGGTACCACCTCGGCGAAGACCTCGGGGAACTGTCCCTCGTCGTCGAAGGCGAGCTGCCCGTCGCGGCTGTTCTCCACCGCGCCGCCGAGCCGGGCCTCGCTGCCCTCCCAGCGGATCGACTCGATCCCACCCTGCAGCGAGTAGAGCCGGACGACGTAGCCGGCGCAGAGGATCTCCAGCGAGTTGTCCTCCAGCCGGACCCGGATCCCGTCCACCCCGTCGAACTCGGCCTTGCCCAGGTTGGTCAGGTTGCGCCAGACGGTGGTGCCGAAGCTCATCGCGTCGTCGCCGAGCTCCGGCTCGTGCCGGTCCGCGGCGCGCCGGTAGACCTGCTGGATCAGCCGACCCAGCCGGTCCAGCACGCCCCGCTCGTCCAGCGCCGCCACCGCTTCGCCCAGCAAGCTCATGCGGGAAAACCTAGCCGATGCCCCGGATGATATTGCCAAAATCAAGTGCCGACACGCCACGACTGGCAGCGGTCCGACCCGCCACGGCTGCGAGCGGTCCGACCCGCCACGACTCGGAGTGCTCCGACAGGCGGGCGGCTGCGAGCGCTCCGACAGACGGCTGCGAGCGCTCTGACAGCCGGGAGTGCCAACCTGCCGGACAGGAGGTGTAGCAGAGAATGATCTTTATCGAGGTGATCGCCGTCAAGGGGCGGCTAGACCCGGCGGAGCGCGCGCGGGTGGCCAGGCGACTCGGATCGCTGGCGGAGTTGGGGGGTGGTTCGGATGGTTCGCAGACGCAACCCGGCACGGCGGAGGTCTTCCGAACGATGTTCCAGGTGGTGATCCACGAGCCGGAGGTGTGGGTGACCGGCGAGGAATTGGTCACGTCCGCCGATCCGGCCCGCTACGTCGTCCGGGCGTATGTTCCCGCACCCTGGCGCAAGGACCTCAGCCAGGTGCTCATCACGCACGTGACGAGGGTGCTCTCCGAGGCCGGCGGTGGGACCCCGGCCGAACCGGCGGGTGCGGCCGCCGCCCGGGTGCAGGTGCACGTGCTCGGCGTCACGGAAGGGTCCATCGGGATCGGCGGCGAGGCCAGGACCTCCACCGACCTGGTGGACATGCTGGGTGCGCCGTACGAGGCGGACCTCGCCGCCGGACGAGCGGTCCGGGACCCGCTCTGCGGGGTGATCATCCCGCTCAACGAGCACGCCGTCACCCTCGAAATCGCCGGTACCCTGTACGGCTTCTGCTGCCGGGGGTGTCGGGACGCCTTCCTCGCCAAACGGGATGCGGAGGGCGTGCCGGTGTGAGGACTGGCCCGCCGCCTCAGATGTCGCCGACCAGCTCCAGCGCACCGTCGCGGTCCAGGCGTCTGCCCCGGTCGTACGCGGTCCGGTAGCCGGCGCTGCCCAGCATGGCCGGTAGGTCCCGGGTCAACCGGAGCACGTCGGGGTTTCGGGCGCTCGGCGCCCCGGCCAGGGCATGTGCGGCGCCGAGCACCTGGGCCGCCTGCGCCGACCGGCCGGAGCGCCGGAGCAGATCGGCCACTCCGACCCCGACCATGGCCACCATCGGCAGGTCGGGCATGGTGAGCGCGAGCGCGTACGCCTGGCCGAGGTGTCGAGCCGCCGCGTCGAGATCGTCGGTGGCGACGGCGAGCCGGCCCGCTCCGGCTGAGTACAGCGCCCGGTACGCCGGGTCGCCGTCGACGTCGGCCAGTTCAAGGAGGTGTTTCGCCTCCCCCAGGTCTCCGTCGTACCGGGCCAGGTCCGCCAGCCCGAGCCGGGCCAGCGCGACGTGCCGGGTCGACGGTGCCTGGTCGAGCACGTCCCGCAGTTCGTCGCGGGCTGTCGCGAGATCGCCCGCGTCGATCCGGACCATCGCCGCCCAGACCCGCTGGTCGGCGTCGGTGCCGAGAACGCGGAGCAGCGCCATCGTCTCGTCCAGTGCCGCGACCGCCCGGTCGTAGTCGCCGGCCGACAGGTGGGTGGAGGCCAGCGACATCAGCGACAGGGCCAGGCCCCAGCGGTCGCCGGCTTCGCGGAAGCCGGCGACCGCGTCGGTCAGCGCCTGACGACCGGCGTGGGCGTCACCGGCCGTGCCGAGCAGGAACGCCCGGGCCAGCCAGAGCATCGCCCGGGTCCACGGCTCGGGGTGGGACAGGTGCCCGTCGAGGGCGGAGATTCCGGCGCCGAGATCGCCGTCGACCAGGGCGAGCAGCGCCCGGGCGAGCGCGGCCACCGGCCCGGTTCCGGATACCGGCCCGGCCACCGCCGACGCGTCGGCGAGGTCGCCGGCGAGCATGGCGCTGAGCAGGAAACTCGCCACCGCATCCAGCCGGACGTCCTCAGGCACGGCGCCCGGCACCCCGAGCGCGTCGCGCAGCCGGCTCGCCCCCTCGGCGTGGTCGCCGTGGATCGTCCAGAACTGTCCGAGGGCGGCGCCCAGACGTACGGCGGTCGCGGCGTCGGCGTCCTCGACCGCGAAGCGCAGCGCGGTGCTCAGGTTCTCGCGTTCGGCGGTGAGCCGGGCGATCCACGGAAGCTGGTCGGCGCGACGCAGGTGCGGAGCGGCCCGTTCGGCCTGGTCGAGGTAGCACGCGGTGAATGCGGCCCGGGCAGCGGCCAGCCGGCCGGTGTCGGTGAGGCGTTCCAGGCCGTACGCCCGGATCGTTTCGAGCATGCGGTAGCGGCCGCGGCCGGCGTCGAACTGGAGCAGGGACTTGTCGACGAGGGCGTGCAGGAGCTCCGAACCGATCCCGACGTGCTCCGCGGCGGACGCGGTCAGGCTCGTGGGGAACACGGCGAGCCGTTCGGCCGCGTCGCGCTCCGCCTCGTCGAGCAGGTCCCAGCTCCAGGAGACGACCGCGCGCAGCGTCCGGTGCCGGGGTAGGGCGGTGCGGCTTCCGTGGGCGAGCAGCGTGAACCGGTCGTCGAGCCGGGCGGCGAGATCGGTGACGGACATCGACCGGAGCCGGGCGGCGGCGAGTTCGATCGCCAGCGGCAGGCCGTCCACCCGGCGGCAGATCTCGGCCACCCTCCGATCCGCAGGAGGGTCGGGTTGGACGGACCGGGCCCGATCGGTGAACAGCCGTACCGCGTCGGCCGGGTCGAGCGGCGGCACCGGGCAGATCGCCTCGCCGGGGATGTTCAGCGGTTCGCGGCTGGTGGCGAGCACCCGCAGTCGCGGACAGCGGCCGAGGAGGTCGGCGGCGAGCCGGGCGGCGGCGTCGACGAGATGTTCGCAGTTGTCCAGCACGAGCAGCGGCTCCCCGACGGACAGCACCTCGACCAGCCTGGTCGGCAGGTCGGCGGTGACCCGGAGGCCGAGCGGGGCCGCGACGGCCCGGGGGACGTCGTCGGGATCGGTCACCGGGGCCAGCTCCACCAGCCAGGCCGGACCGGGCAGGTCGGCCAGTACCGTACCGGCGAGCCGGGTCTTGCCGACCCCACCCGGCCCGACCAGCGTGACCAGCCGGTACGTCCGGAACTGCTCCGCGATCCGTCGCCGCTCGGTGTCCCGGCCGACGAAGCTGGTCAATGCCGCCGGCAGGTTGCCCCGGGCAGGCCGGCCCGCTTCCGCCTCCGCGCTCTTCTCCGGTCCGGCGTTCTGGTGGCCCCGCCCGGTGACCGCGGTCGGCTCGCCGCGTAGCAGCATCAGGTGGATCTTCCGCAGCTCCGGCCCGGGGTCGTTGCCCAGTTCGTCGGCGAGCATCCTCCGGTACGCCTCGTAGGCGGCGAGCGCCTCGGCCGGCCTGCCATCGGCCTGCAGTGCCCGGATCAGCAGCACACGCAACCGCTCCCGCAGCGGGTACGTCGTGGTGAGCTGCTCCAGCCTGGCGATGGCCGGTCCGGCGGCGCCGGTCGCCAGTTCCGCCGCCAGCAGGTCTTCGTCGGCCGTCAGCCGCAACTCCCGCAGCCGCGCGATCACCGCCCCCGCGTACCGGGTCTGGGCGACGTCGGCCAGCGGATCCCCGCGCCACAGCGCGACCGCCTCCCGCAGCCGGGCGGCGGCGAGTGGCGCGTTCCCACCGTCCAAGGCTCTGCGGCCCTCCCGGGCCAGCCGCTCGAACCGGAACGTGTCCACCGAGGCGGGCGCGACATCGAGCAGGTAGCCGGTCGGTGTCGAGCGCAGCACCGACCCGTCGGGTAGGGCGTGCCGCAGTCGGGACGCGAGCGAGTGCAGCGCGTGCGTCGGCCGTCGGGGCCCGCCGTCCGGCCACAGCGCCTCGACGAGGGCCTGGGTGCTGACGACCCGGCCGGGGTCCAGGGCGAGCCGGATCAGCAGCGCGCGTACCCGTACCCCGCCGACGTGCATCGGCGCGTCGCCGGCCACCACCTCCAGCGGTCCCAGTAGACCGATCCGCATGACACCACTGTGCCACCGCCGTGCGGTCGTCCCGGACGGCCACCCGGATGTTGGCGCCGGACCCGGGCAGCGTCCGGCGGCGGCTATCCCGAGCGCAGGGCGGCGATCGCGGTCGGGGCATCGACGTGCACCCGCTCCCGCAGCAGGGCCAGCACACCCAGGGCGGCAAGCGCCCGGCGATGCTCCGGGCGGATCCCGGACAGGTGCACCGTGATGTTCCGGTGGTGCAGGTCCTCGATCGCGTCGCGCAGGGCCAGCGCGCCGGAGGCGTCGATCGCGGTGACCCGGGACAGCCGCAGCAGCACCACGTCGACCCCGTCGACCCGGGAGAGCGCGTGCCGGAGACGGTGCGCGGCGGCGAAGAAGAGCGGTCCGCTCGGCCGGTACACGGCGAGATGCGGCAGGTGTTCGCCGTGCGGCACCTGGTCGACCCGCATGGAGCCGGCGACCTTGCGCAGGGCCAGGCCCCCGGCGACGATCAGGCCGAGGAGCACCGCGGCCACCAGGTCCAGCAGCACCGTCGCGCCGGCGGTGAGCACCAGGACGAGCGCGTCGGAGCGGCCGGCCCGGACCAGCGCGCGCAGCACGCCGACGTGCACCATCCGGACGGCGGTGGCCAGCAGCACCCCGGCCAGCGCCGCGATCGGGATGCCGGCGACCAGCGGGGCCGCGGCGAGCATGACCACCGCGAGGACGAGGGCGTGCGACAGGGCGGCGAGCCGGGAGACCGCTCCGGCGCGTACGTTGACGGCGGTCCGGGCGATGGCGGCGGTGGCGGGTACCCCGCCGAAGAGCGGCGTCACGATGTTCGCGATGCCCTGCCCGAACAGCTCCCGGTCCGGGTGGTGCCGTTCACCGCGCCGCATCCCGTCGGCCACGGTGGCGGAGAGCAGTGACTCCAGGGCCGACAGCGCCGCGACGGCGACCGCCGAGGTGAGCAGCATCCCGACGGCGTCCAGCCGGAGGAAGGCGAGCGTCGGCTGGGGCAGCGTCGACGGCAGCGCGCCGATGCGGGCGACGTCGATGTGCCACACCTGGGCACAGACGGTTGCCGCCCCGACCGCGAGCAGGGCGGCGGGCACCTGCGGCCGCCACTTCAGCACGACCAGCACCAGGACCGCGACCCCGACCGAGAAGGCCGCCGACGGCCAGTGCGGGTGCGCGGCGAACGCCGCCAGCGCACGTACGGCAATCGACAGCACCTGCTCGCCGTGCGCCGGCACCCCCAGGGCGGCCGGCACCTGTTGCAGGAAGATGACGATCGCGATGCCGGCGGTGAAGCCCTCCACCACCGGGGCGGGTACGAACCGGACGTAGCGTCCGGCCCGGACGATCGCGAGCCCGACCAGGATCAGGCCGGCGAGCAGGCCGACGGTGAGCACCCCGCCGGGTCCGAACTGCGCGACGATCGGGACCAGCACGACGGTCATCGCCCCGGTCGGCCCGGACACCTGGAGGTTGGAGCCCCCGAAGACGGCCGCCAGTGCACCGGCGACGACGGCGGTCACCAGCCCGGCGGCGGCACCGAGTCCGGAGGCGACGCCGAAGCCGAGCGCCAGCGGCAGCGCGACCACCGCGACGGTGAGCCCGGCGAGCAGATCGGCCCGGGGGTTGCGGCGTACCGCGGCCAGGTCGGCCCGGCCGGGCAACAGGCCGGCGAAACCCACCCTGTCTCCGGCGTCGGCACCCGCCCGGCCTCCGGCGTCAGCGTTCACTCGGGCTCCACCGTCAGCGACGCCAGCAGTTCGGCCTGGCCCCGCAACATCTCGGTGAGGATGCGCCGGGCGGCCCGCATCAGGTCGGCCACGTCCGGGCCGGCCAGCGCGTAGACGACGGTCGCGCCGTCCCGGGTCGACACCACGATCCCGGCCCGGCGCAGCACCGCGAGCTGCTGGGACAGGTTGGAGGCCTCTACCTGGGTCTCGGCCAGCAGTTCGCGTACCGGTCGGGGACCCTCGCCGAGGAGTTCGAGCACGCGTATCCGGATCGGATGCCCGAGCATCCGGAAGAAGTCGGCCTTCGCCTGGTACAACGGAACTTGCATGTGTGCAATTGAAGACTTCTTCAAATAGACACCTCGACCCGGGGGTGGCGATCGTGATCTCGGTCACCCGGCGCACATCAGTTGACGTGGATCTTCGGAAGGCGCACGATCTCGGGCAGAGGCGTGACGCCGGTCACACCTTGCGTCCCGCCCTGGATCCGGACGAAGGAGACGCCGATGAGGGCCCGAATTCCAGCACTGAGCCTGGAGGCGCTCCGGGTGGCCGTCGACGGCGGCGAGATCGACACCGTGGTGCTCGCCCTGGCGGACATGCAGGGGCGGTTGCAGGGCAAGCGGTTCCACGCGCCGTACTTCCTCACCGACGTGCTCCGGCGCGGCAGCGAGGGCTGTGACTACCTGCTCGCCGTCGACGTGGAGATGAACACCGTCGACGGGTACGCGATGTCGAGCTGGGAGCGCGGCTACGGCGACCTGGCCATGGTCCCCGACCTGAGTACGCTGCGCCGGGTCCCCTGGCAGCCCGGCACCGCGATGCTCCTGGCCGACCTGCGCTGGCCGGACGGCAGCGGAGAGGTGCTCGCCTCGCCCCGGCAGATCCTGCGCCGCCAGCTCGACCGGCTCGCCGGGCACGGGTTGACCGCGTACGCCGGCACCGAGCTGGAGTTCGTGCTCTACCGCGACTCGTACGAGGAGGCCTGGCGCCGGGGTTACCGCGAGCTGACCCCGGCGAACCTCTACAACGTGGACTACTCGCTGCTCGGTACCGCCCGGGTCGAGCCGCTGCTGCGGCGGATCCGCACCGAGATGGCCGGCGCCGGGCTGACCCCGGAAAGTGCCAAGGGCGAGTGCAACCTCGGCCAGCACGAAATCACCTTCCGGTTCGCCGACGCCCTGACCTGTGCCGACAACCATGTCGTCTACAAGAGCGGGGCCAAGGAGATCGCCGCCCAGGAGGGCATGTCGATCACCTTCATGGCGAAGCCGAACGAGCGCGAGGGCAGCTCCTGCCACATCCACTTCTCGCTGCGCCGTGCCGACGGGCGGTCCGCGATGCTCGGCGACGGTCCGGCCCGGCTGTCGCCGACCGGCACCCGGGTACTGGCCGGGCTGCTGGCGACGATCCCGGACTTCAGCCTCCTGCTGGCGCCGAACGTGAACTCGTACAAGCGGTACCAGCCCGGGTCGTTCGCCCCGACAGCGCTGCGCTGGGGCGCCGACAACCGCACCTGCGCGCTGCGGCTGGTCGGGCACGGCCAGGGGCTGCGGGTGGAGAATCGGCTGCCCGGTGCCGACGTCAACCCGTACCTGGCGATCGCGGCGCTGGTGGCGGGGGCGGTGCACGGGATCGAGGCGGAGTTGGAGCTGGAGCCGGAGTTCGTCGGCAACGCGTACGCCGACGAGTCCGCGCCCCGGGTGCCGGGTACGCTGCGGGACGCCCTCGGCCGCTGGACGGCGTCGCCGCTGGCCGCCGCCGCGTTCGGGGCCGAGGTGGTGGCGCACTACGCCAACCAGGCGCGGGTGGAGTTGGCCGCCTTCGACGCGGCGGTGACGGACTGGGAACTGCGCCGCGGTTTCGAACGCCTCTGAGTCGACGCCCGGTGACGAGACGTCGACGCCCGGTCGAGGTGACCCTCTTCCGGAGTCGGACTGCCCCGGCTATCGACCACGGGCCGGAACATCGGCGAGGATGCCGGAAGCGCGCCGGTGCCTGCCGAGCCGGCGCACGGGCCGGTGCAGGGGTCGGCGCAGGGGCCGGTGCAGGGGCCGGCGACGGAAAGGAGCCGCGATGGCGCTGAGTGATCGACTGGCCGGGCGGGTGGCGGTGGTGACCGGGGCCGGCAGTGGGATCGGGCTGGCCACCAGCCGCCGGCTCGCCGCCGAGGGGGCATACGTGGTCTGCGTCGACATCGCGGACGACGCCGGGCGGACCGCCGCCGACGAGGTGGGCGGCGAATTCGTGGCCTGCGACGTGAGCGACGAGGCGCAGGTACGCGATCTCTTCGACCAGGTCGCGGCCCGGCACGGCCGGATCGACATCGCGTTCAACAACGCCGGCATCTCGCCGCCGGAGGACGACTCGATCCTGGAAACCGGCCTGGACGCCTGGGAGCGGGTGATCCGGGTCAACACCACCAGCGTCTACCTCTGCTGCAAGTACGTCATCCCGCACATGTTGCGCCAGGGCAGCGGCTCGATCGTCAACACCGCCTCCTTCGTCGCGCTGATGGGGGCGGCCACCTCGCAGATCGCCTACACCGCCAGTAAGGGCGGGGTGCTGGCGCTGACCCGGGAGCTGGGCGTGCAGTTCGCCCGGCAGGGGATCCGGGTGAACGCGCTCTGCCCGGGGCCGATCATGACCCCGTTGCTGCGGGAACTCTTCGCCGAGGACCCGGAGCGGGCGGCCCGGCGGCTCGTGCACGTGCCGATGGGGCGGTTCGGCGAGCCCGTTGAGATCGCCGCCGCGGTCGCCTTCCTGGCCAGCGACGACGCCTCGTTCATGACCGCCGCCCAGTTCGTGGTCGACGGAGGGATCACCGGCGCCTACGTCACCCCGCTGTGAGGCTCCGGGTGACCTGCCGCCGGGTGTCGTACGGGTCACCGAGGCGTGAGCGCGGCCGGGCGGCGACGTTAGGCTGGAAGTCATGACCGTCCGTGCGCCGTTGACCCCTGGCACCCTCTCCCCGTGGCGCCAGGTGCCCTCCCACATCGTCCGCCCCGAGTACGTCGGCAAGAAGCGGCCGAAGGAGTGGCGCGGCTCGCACGTCCAGTCCGCCGAGACGATCGAGAAGATGCGGGTCGCCGGCCGGATCGCCGCCCAGGCCACCCAGCTCGCCGGTGAGCACTGCAAGCCCGGCGTCACCACCGACGAGATCGACCGGGTGGTGCACGAGTTCCTGATCGACCACAACGCCTACCCCTCCACCCTCGGCTACAAGGGCTTCCCCAAGTCGTGCTGCACGAGCCTCAACGAGGTGATCTGCCACGGCATCCCGGACTCGACGGTGCTGATGGACGGCGACATCATCAACGTCGACGTGACGGCGTACCTGGACGGGGTGCACGGGGACACCGACGCCACCTTCTGCGTCGGCGAGGTGGCCGAGCCGGCCCGGCTGCTGGTGGAGCGGACCCACGAGGCGATGATGCGCGGCATCCGGGCGGTGGCACCGGGCCGGCAGATCAACGTGATCGGCCGGGTGATCGAGTCGTACGCCAAGCGGTTCGGCTACGGGGTGGTCCGGGACTTCACCGGGCACGGTATCGGCGAGGCGTTCCACAGCGGGCTCTACGTGCCGCACTACGACAGCCCGCGGCCGACCGACGTGATGGAGCCGGGGATGACGTTCACGATCGAGCCGATGATCACCCTCGGCACCCACGAGTACGACGTCTGGGAGGACGGCTGGACCGTGGTGACCAAGGACCGGCGCTGGACGGCCCAGTTCGAGCACACCATCCTCGTCACCGAGGATGGCCACGAGATCCTCACCCTGCCGTGACGGGCCGGCACCCGTGACCGACGCGGCCGTGTCGGTCGGCGAGCCCCACCACGCCGACGTCTCCGGCGGCTGGCTGCGTCCCGCCGTGTTCGGCGCGATGGACGGGCTGGTCACCAACATCGCCTTGATCGCGGGCGTCGGCGGCGGTGGGGCCGCGTCGCACACCATCGTGCTGACCGGCTTCGCCGGGCTGGTCGCCGGGGCGATCTCGATGGGGCTCGGCGAGTACACCAGCGTGCAGTCGCAGAACGAGCAGGTGGCCGCCGAGGTTGCCAAGGAGCGCCGCGAGCTGGAGCGGAACCCGTCCGGCGAGGCCCGGGAACTCGCCGATGCCTGGGTGCGGCGAGGGCTGCCCCGGGACCTCGCCGAGCAGGTCGCGGACGTACTCCGGCACAACCCGGAGGAGGCGCTGCGGGTACACGTCCAGGAGGAGCTGGGAGTCGACGTCGACGAGCGGCCCAGCCCGTGGACCGCCGCCTTCTCGTCGTTCCTCTGCTTCTCGGTCGGGGCCGTGGTGCCGCTGCTCACCTACCTGCTCGGCTTCTCCAACCTGTGGCTGGCGCTCGGGGTGGGCGGTCTCGGCCTCTTCGTCGCGGGTGCGGTCGTCGCCCGGTTCACCAACCGGAGGTGGTGGGTCAGCGGTGGCCGACAACTACTGCTCGGCGCGGCGGCCACCGCCGCGACGTACCTGGTCGGCCGGCTCGTCGGCGTCGGCGTGAGCTGACGGTACGTCGATCGGGCGGTCCGCCGCCGGGCCGGAGGTCGCCGTGCTCCGCTGACCTACCCGGGCGGGGAGGGACGCCGTTCGAGTCGGAAGACCCGGATGTCGCGTCCGCCGGCCCGCCGGACATAGGTCCGGTACGCCGGCCACTCGGCGACCAGCAGCCCCCACAGCCGCTCCCGTTCGGCGCCGGTGACCGGCCGGGCCTGGACCGGGATCCGGTTGCCGTCGACGGTGACCGTGGCGTTCGGCTCGGCGAGCAGGTTGAGCGCCCAGGCAGGCTGCTCGGGGCGCCCCCAGTTCGAGCCGGTCACCACGAACGCGTCGCCGTCGGGCACGTAGAGCAGCGGGTTGCTGCGCGGTCGCCCGGACCGACGCCCGGTGGTGGTGATCAGCAGCGACGGCACCACGCCGAGCGCCACCACCCGGCCCCGGGTCAGCCTGGCGACCAGCCGGTCGGCCGGGACCAGTAGCGGCGTGCAGGCGGCGAACCAGCGTGCGTGGCCGAGTCGGCGTACGGCCCGGCCGAACGCCGAGACCGGTCTTTCCAGAGCGGACATCGGTACAGTGTGCCGGCTGACGCCCGCCCCGGTGGCCCGCACCGCCGTCCGTCCTTGCGAAGACCGCGGGCAGACTTCCCCACGCCCCGCCCCGCCCCGGTCGGTTCGGTCGGGCCCGGTCGGTTCGGTCGGCCCGGTCAGGTCGGGCGGCCCGGGAACGGCACCGTGGCCGGGTTGACCCCGGCCGTCCTGCGCCACCGGGTGGCCCGGACCGCCGCGTCGGTGAGCCCGTTCAGCGCCCGGGTGCGGTCGGCACCTTCGGTCGCCGGCAGCGCGGCCCGCCAGACCGCCGCGGTCCGCTCCTCGACCTCGACCGCCAGTCGCAACGCGCTCGCCTCGTCGGTGACCGCGAACGGCAGCTCGTACGCCGGCTCGGCCACCGGCACCGGACCGCCCCGTTCGGTGAGGAGCAGCACGAGCCCGTCCCGCCGGCTGCGGTGTGCCGCCTCGGCGGAGCGGGCCTGCTCGGCGGCGCCATCCGAGAGCCGTACCCCGACCAGCCCGTACGCGTAGATCGCCGCGTGCTCGGCGGCCAGTGCCGCCGCCAGCGCCTCGGACATCAGACCGCCTTCCCCTGGTCCCGCTCTCCCCGGGGCCGGTCGCCGCGCCCGGTCACCGGAGCACCTCCAGGTGCGTCGCCCGGGCCGCGGCGATCGAGCCGACCAGCGCGGCGCGGTCGGCCGGCGCCCCGGCGCAGGCCTGCGCGGCGGCCTCCCGGCCCTGCCGCTCGGCCTCCCGCAACTGGCCGAGGAGCGCCGTGGAGGACCCGGCGCCGGGGTCGGTGCCGGGGACGGTGGCGGTGGGGCTCGGCAGGGCGGTGCCGGTCACCCGGGACAGTTCCGCGGCGTGCGCCCGGTGTGCCTCGGCGACCGGGCGGAGCCGGTCGGCCAGGTCGGGAAACGCGGCGATCGCGGCCTCGTGCCGGGCGGCGAGGTCGAGGGCACCGGTGATCAGCGGCGCCAGTGGGTCCGGTGGCGGCGGATCGGGCTCGCCGCCGAAGAGCCCACAGCCGCTGAGCGAGCCGGTGGCACCTACCAGCGCCGCCAGGGCGACGGCCTGTACCACCTCGCGCCGGGACCGCCCCGCCGCGCCGATCGTCTGGTTCGGGTTGCCGCTGCGCACCCGGCAAGTCAACACCATCGGTGCCGCCGACGGGGCCGGCGCGCTCACCGCGGCGTCGTCGGTGCGCCGATCGGGCTCCGGGCCCGCCAGCACGTTACGCTCTGCGCAGCCGCCGGACACGTCAGTCCGGTGGCACGCTGGTATGGCTGCCGGACGGAACCGGCGATCACGAGGGAGGCGCGGAGATGACGCAGCGTGGCCGGAACGCCGGTCGGCCCAGGGCGGGTCGCCGGACTCCGGACCGTCCCCGCGAGGACCCGTCCGCGCGTCGGCTCCGGCTCCGTGCCGTGATCGAACCGGTGGTGACCGCCGCCGGCTACGACCTGGAGGACCTCTCGGTGTCCCGGGCCGGCCGGCGGTACGTCGTCCGGGTGGTCGTGGACGGCGACGGCGGGGTCAGCCTCGATGCGGTGGCAGACGTCTCCCGGCTCCTCTCCAAGGCGCTCGACCAGGCGGAGGAGACCGGTGGAGACCTGGTCGCCGGGGAGTACCAGCTCGAGGTGAGCTCGCCCGGCGTGGACCGACCGCTGACCCGGCCCCGGCACTGGCGACGCAACGTCGGCCGGCTGGTCAAGGTGACCGTGCGAGGCCCGGGTGAGCGCCCGGAGCCGGGCGGCGTCGACGAGTGGCCGCCGGCGGCCGGGGACCGGCAGCTGACCGCCCGGGTGGTCGCGGCCGACGACGAGCGGGTAGTGCTGGAGACCGACGCCGGACCGGTCGGCTGGGCGTACCCCGATCTCGGGCCGGGTCGGGTCCAGGTGGAGTTCAGCCGGCTGGACGAGATCGCCGAGGACGATCCGACCGGTGCCGGCGATGATGACTATGACGACGTCGGCAACGGCGACGACGAAGATGTGGAGGGCGAGGAGCGGTGAACATCGACCTCGCGGCGTTGCGCGCCCTGGAGCGCGAGCGGGAGATCCCGTTCGACACGATTCTCGCGGCGATCGAGACGGCGTTGCTGACGGCGTACCGGCACACCGAGGGGGCCCAGGCACACGCCCGGGTCGAGATCGACCGCAAGACCGGTGCCGCCCTGGTGTACGCACAGGAGCAGGACGCCGAGGGCGCGGTGATCCGGGAGTTCGACGACACGCCGCACGACTTCGGCCGGATCGCCGCGATGACGGCGAAACAGGTCATCCTGCAACGGCTTCGCGAGGCCACCGACGAGGTGCACTTCGGCGAGTACGTCGGCCGGGACGGCGACCTGGTCACCGGGGTGGTGCAGGCGCACGAGGCGCGCAGCGAGAAGGGCATCGTCTCGGTCGACCTCGGCAAGGTCGAGGCGGTACTGCCCCAGTCCGAGCAGGTCCCCGGCGAGTTGTACGAGCACGGCCAGCGGATCCGCTGCGTGGTCGTACACGTGGCCAAGGGCTTCCGTGGCCCGCAGATCACCCTTTCCCGATCGCACCCGAACCTGGTGAAGAAGCTCTTCGCCCTGGAGGTGCCGGAGATCGCGGACGGCACCGTGGAGATCGCCGCGATCGCCCGCGAGGCCGGCCACCGGACCAAGATCGCAGTCCGGTCCACCGTGGCGGGCGTGAACGCCAAGGGCGCCTGCATCGGCCCGATGGGGCAGCGGGTCCGGGCGGTGATGAGCGAGCTGCACGGCGAGAAGATCGACATCATCGACTGGTCGGAGGATCCGGCCCAGTTCGTCGGCAACGCGCTCTCGCCGGCCAAGGCACTCCGGGTCGAGGTGGTCGACGCGACGACGCGTACGGCCCGGGTGACCGTGCCGGACTTTCAGCTCTCACTGGCCATCGGACGGGAGGGGCAGAATGCCCGGCTTGCCGCCCGGTTGACCGGTTGGCGGATCGACATCCGTCCCGACACCGAGCAGATGCCGAGCCAGGCGTCGGCGGGACGGCAGGGCGGTCCTGATCACGCGGCCGAGGCGGACGGCGCGATCTCGGCCGGGTAGGGGTAGACTTTCCCAGTGGTACGACGCGCGGAGCCGGAGCGCACCTGTGTGGGCTGTCGGCACCGGGCGCCGGCCGGCCAGCTGCTGCGGATCGTCGCGGTCGGCGATGAGACTGGTCACAGCCTCCGACCCGATCCGACCCGTAAGCTGCCGGGGCGGGGAGCGCACCTGCACCCCGATCCGGCCTGCTTCACGCTGGCAGTGCGGCGTCGGGCCTTCGGGCGGGCGCTGCGTGTCGCTGGCGTACCCGACGCGAGTGAGTTGGCCGAGCACCTCCAAGGCGTCGACGACCACGACCGGCCATCCGGCCGGGCGGGATCGACGCAACGGAACCCGAGCAAGGTAGGACGACCGACATGAGCACACGATGAAGTCCCAGAAATGACCAGGCTTCAAGTGCACGAGTGAGGTCGCTGCGGGTGCTGCCCGCACGACCTCGGAGTGAGGAGTGCAGTGGCAGGCAAGGCCCGCGTACACGAGCTGGCTAAGGAGCTCGGGGTCGAAAGCAAGACCGTTCTCGCCAAGTTGAAGGAAATGGGCGAGTTCGTCAAGTCAGCGTCGAGCACCGTCGAGGCCCCGGTGGCCCGGCGGCTGCGTGGCGCCTTCGTCGCGTCTCCGGAGCCGGCGGCACCAGCCGCCGCCCCGACGCCACCGCCGGCACCCAAGGCGGCTCCGGCACCGGGTCCGGGAGAGCCGAAGGTCGCCGCGAAGCCGGGACCGCCCCGTCGGCCGACACCGCCGACGAAGCCCAAGGGCCCGGTGCCCGGTCCGCCGCAGACGGCGACGCCGGTCGCCAAGCCGGCGAGCGCGCACGACATCGAGCTGGCCGCCGCCGAGGCGCGCGCGGCCGCGCTGAAGGCCGAGCAGGAGGCGACGGTCAAGGCCGCCCAGGCGGCTCGGCAGCAGCGCAACGACACGGTCCGGCGGGAACCGCCGGCCGACGGCGGCCCCACGAACCGGCCGAAGCCGGGTCCGGGTGCCGTTCCGCCGCGCCCGGGTGGTGCCCCGTCGGGCGCCCGTCCCGCGCCGCCCGGCGCCCCGACGCCCGGCCCCGGCCGGCCCGGTGGCCGTCCGCCGGCGCGCAGTGGCGGTAACAACCCGTTCGGCATCACGCCGGGCGGGCAGCGTCCGGCTGCCTCGGGTGGGCCTCGGCCCAACCCGGCCAACATGCCGCCGAGGCCGAGCCCGGCCTCGATGCCGCCCCGGCCGAGTCCGGCGTCCATGCCGACGCAGCGGCCCGGTCGTCCCGGTGGCGGCCCCGGTCGCCCCGGTGGCGGTGGCGGCGCCGGTCGTCCCGGCGGTGGCGGTGGCGGCTTCCGTGGCGGCCCCGGTGGCGGCGGCGGTGGCGGCTTCCGTGGCGGCCCCGGTGGCGGCGGCGGAGGCGGTTACCGCGGTGGTCCCGGTGGCGGCGGCGGTGCCGGTGGTGGCTACCGCGGTGGTCCCGGCGGCGGTGCGCCGGCCGGTGGCGGTCGCCCCGGTGGTGGTGGCCGTGGCCGTGGCGGCGGTGCCGCGGGTGCCTTCGGGCGTCCGGGCGGCAAGCCGACCCGGGGTCGCAAGTCGAAGAAGCAGCGCAGACAGGAGTTCGACAACCTGTCCGCACCGACCATGAGCTCGGGCGCCCCGCGCGGTCAGGGCCAGGTCATCCGGCTGCCTCGCGGCGCGTCGCTGTCGGACTTCGCGGACAAGATCAACGCGAACCCCGGTTCGCTGGTCCAGGAGATGTTCAACCTGGGCGAGATGGTCACCGCGACCCAGTCCGTCTCCGACGACACGCTCCAGCTGCTCGGTGAGCATCTCGGCTTCGAGATCTCGATCGTCAGCCCGGAGGACGAGGATCGCGAGCTGCTCGCCCAGTTCAACATCGACCTGGACGCCGAGGTCGACTCGGACCGGCTGGTCAGCCGCCCGCCGGTGGTGACCGTCATGGGTCACGTCGACCACGGTAAGACCAAGCTGCTCGACGCGATCCGCAAGGCGAACGTGGTCGAGGGCGAGGCCGGCGGCATCACCCAGCACATCGGCGCGTACCAGGTGCGTGTGCCGCACGAGGGTGAGGACCGGGCGCTGACCGTCATCGACACCCCGGGTCACGAGGCGTTCACCGCCATGCGTGCCCGTGGTGCCCAGGTCACCGACATCGTGGTGCTGGTGGTCGCCGCCGACGACGGCGTCATGCCGCAGACGATCGAGGCGCTCAACCACGCCAAGGCGGCGGACGTGCCGATCGTGGTGGCGGTCAACAAGATCGACAAGCCGGAGGCCAACCCGGACAAGGTTCGCCAGCAGTTGACGGAGTACGGTCTGGTCGCCGAGGAGTACGGCGGTGACACCATGTTCGTCAACGTGGCGGCCAAGCCGGGCATCGGCATCGAGGACCTGCTCGAGGCGGTCCTGCTCACCGCCGACGCGTCGCTGGAGCTGACCGCTCCGATCGACGGGCCGGCCCAGGGTGTGGCGATCGAGGCGCACCTGGACAAGGGTCGCGGTGCGGTGGCCACGGTGCTGGTGCAGAAGGGCACCCTGCGGGCCGGCGACTCGATCGTCGCCGGTGGGGCGCACGGCCGGGTCCGGGCCATGCTGGACGAGAACGGCAAGCCGGTCACCGAGGCCGGGCCGGCGCGTCCGGTCATGGTGCTCGGTCTGACCGCGGTGCCGGGAGCGGGTGACACCTTCCTGGCCGCCGAGGACGACCGTACGGTCCGGCAGATCGCCGAGCAGCGGCAGGCCCGGCGGCGGGCGGCGAGCTTCGCCAACTCGCAGCGGCGGCCGAGCCTTGAGACGATCATGGAGCAGCTCAAGGAGGGCGAGAAGACCTCGCTCAACCTGGTGCTCAAGGGTGACGGCTCCGGCTCGGTGGAAGCGCTGGAGGATGCGCTCTTCAAGCTCGACATTCCGGCGGAGGTCCAACTGCGGATCATCCATCGGGGTGTTGGTGCCATCACGGAGAGCGACGTCATGCTGGCCAGCGCCTCGTCCGAGGCGGTCACGATCATCGGCTTCAACGTCCGGGCCTCGAACAAGGTCCGGGAGATCGCCGACCGCGAGGGTGTGGAGATCCGGTACTACACGGTCATCTACCAGGCCATCGAGGAGATCGACGCCGCGCTGAAGGGCCTGCTCAAGCCGGAGTTCGAGGAGGTCGAGCTGGGCAGCGCGGAGATCCGCGACGTCTTCCGCTCGTCCAAGATCGGCAACATCGCCGGTTGTATCGTCCGGTCCGGTGTCATCCGCCGCAACGCCAAGGCGCGGCTGCTGCGTGACGGGACGGTCGTGGCCGACAACGTCACGATCAGCTCGCTCAAGCGGTTCAAGGACGACGCCACCGAGGTCCGGGAGGGCTTCGAGTGCGGTCTGACGTTGAGCAACTTCAACAACGTCCAGGTCGGGGACATCATCGAGACGTTCGAGATGCGCGAGAAGCCGCGCGCCTGAGCGAGTCGAGTCGGATACCGGTGGCCGGAACCCGTGCGGTTCCGGCCACCGGCCTGTCCGGGGTCGACGGCCTGTCCGGAACCGCCGGTGGTCCGGGGCGGCGGGTGGGGCGGAAAGGCGTCGAGCAACGGGGCGCAGATGCCGTACCCTTCCCGCCGTGTATACCGGAACCGCCCTTTTCGACCTGCTGCTGCCCGGAGACTCGCGCTCCCTGAAGGCGAAGCGGTCCTACGTGCGCCCCATCGTCGCCGCACTGCGCAAGTTCGAGGTCTCGGCCGCCGAGGTGGGGGCGCTGGACCTGTACGGCCGGGCCCAGATCGCCGTCGCCCTGGTCGCCTCCGAGCCGGAGCACGTCGGTACGGTGCTGGACGCCTGCGAGCGGCTGGTCGCCGGCCGGCCGGAGGTCGAGTTGCTCTCCGTGCGGCGCCGGTTGCACGGTGCGGACGACTGAATCGGCCGCTGGCCGGGGGTATTCGGCCGGTACGGCCAATGGCGACGGCGGCGGCGAGGCCGCAGGATGCGCGGGTAGTGTTTCCCAGGTCGGCCGGTCCGGCCGCGGCGCCCAGCGCCGCCGGTCCGGCCCGGAAGCAGATGGGCGTGGAGGTGCGGAGATGACGGACCAGGCCAAGGTGCGTCGGCATGCGGAGCGCGTGCGGGAACTGGTGGCGTCGGTGGTGCGTACCCAGATCAAGGACCCCCGACTCGGCATGATCACCATTACCGACGCCCGGATCACCCCCGACCTGCGGGACGCGACCGTCTTCTACACGGTGCTCGGCGACGCATCCGACCAGGCGGCCACCGGCGCCGCGCTGGAGAGCGCCAAGGGACTGCTGCGGAGCACCGTCGGCAAGGCACTCGGGCTACGTCACTCGCCCAGCCTGACCTTCGTCCTGGACGACGTGCAGGACCAGGTGAAGCAGATCGACGAGCTGCTGGCGGCGGCCCGTTCCGCCGACGCGGAGGTGCAGCGGCTGGCCGCCCGGGCCGCGTACGCGGGCGAGCCGCAGCCGTACAAGCTCGACGCATCCGACGACGAGGTCGACTCCGACGGCGACGAGGTCGACTCCGACGAGGGGCGGGACGAGGACCGGCCGCCGGCCGGAGACGGCGGAGACCGGCGGTGAGCGGCGTACTGCTCACCGACGTGTCCCAACCGACAGCCGGAGTGCCGACCGAGGCCGAGTGGGCGGCGGCGGTCTCGGCGATCACCCGGCTCCCCGCCGACGGCCGGGTACTCCTGATCTGCCACGTCAACCCGGACGGGGACGCGCTGGGCAGCATGCTCGGCTTCGGACTCGGGCTGCGCCGGCTCGGCGTACGGCAGATCCAGGCCACCTTCCCTGGGCGCCCGGAGGTGCCGGAGCCGCTCCAGGCGATGCCCGGCCAGGAGTTGCTGGTCCCGGCTACCGCCGCCGACCCCGACCCGGACCTGGTGATCTGCTTCGACGTCGCCGCCGTCTCCCGGCTCGGTGACCTGGCCGACCGGCTGGACCGGGCCGGTACCGCCATCGTGCTGGACCACCACGCCTCGAACACCCGGTTCGGCGGGATCCACCTGGTCGACCCGGACGCCGCCGCCACCTCGGTGGTGGTGGAGAAGCTGCTGGTCCGGCTCGGTGTGCCGCTGGACGCGGGGATCGCCGAGTGTCTCTACGTCGCACTGGCCACCGACACCGGCTCGTTCCGGTTCGACATGACGACGCCGGCCGTGCACGAGATGGCCGCCCGGCTGCTGGCCACCGGTATCCGTCCCGGCGAGATCTCCCGGCGGATCTTCGACACCCGGCCGTTCGGCGCGGTCCGGCTCTACGGCGACGTGCTCGGACGTACCCGGTTGGAGCCGTTGGCCGCCGGTGGGCTGGGGCTGGTCTGGACGTACGCGACCCTGGACGACCTGGCCCGGCACGGGCAGCGCCCGTACACCCTGGAACCGCTGATCGATTCGGTGCGCTGCACCGCCGAGGCGGACGTGAGCTGCGTACTCAAGCAGGTCGCGGAGGGTGAGTGGGCGGTCTCGATGCGCAGCAAGGGCGCCACCGACGTGAGTCGGGTGGCGGTGGCCCTCGGCGGTGGCGGGCACCGGCTGGCGGCGGGCTTCACCGGTTACGGGTCGGCATCCGAGGTTGTCGAGGCGATCCGGGCGGGGCTGACGGATGCTACCCCGAGCGGCTCCACCTCGGCGGACCAGCAAGATCGGGAGTGACGCGGGCGGCATCTGCCTTTTCGCAGGGCGGTGCCACGGGGACAATCGGCTCATGGAACAGCAGCCGGAGCTTCCTGCGGATCTGCCCCGGGCCTGGGACCGACCGGTCGTCACGGTTCCGACCCTCACCGTACTTTCCCTGATCGGCGGGCAGTTCCCGTCGTTCTCGACGCAGGCGAACATCTACGCCATCGGCACCGGCGGCGCGCTGGTGTGGATCGGGCTCTCCAACCGGGTGCCCCGGCGGCCGGTACCGCACCGGCTGCGGTCCGGCGCCGTCTGGTGGCTGCTGCCGATACTCGTCTTCGGGGTCTTCGAGGCCAGCACCTTCATGCTCGGCTCCCGGGACGACTTCCCGACCTTCTCCAAGATCGCCGACCCGCTGCTGGACGACTCGTTGATCCGCTCGGTCGGCTACCTCGCGTGGCTCTCCGCGTTCTGGGGGCTGGTGCGCCGATGAGGTACGTCGCGATCGGTGGCTTCACCGTGGCGCTGCTGCTCTTCGTGGCGGTCGAGTGGGCCGCCCGCCGGGAGGGCTCCCGGATCCCGACCTTCGGCGACGTCTGCGCCTACGTCATGCGGTACGAGGTGGGCCCGGTGCCGGTCGGCCGAATCGCCCTGTTCGGCTTCTGGTGGTGGGTGGGCTGGCACTTCTTCGCCCGCTGACCGCGACCCGGTCGTCCTCTCCGGTCATCCGGTGGCGTGCTGTGGCGCCGAGTCGGCTGGCCAGCCGACACCGTCCCGGATCGCGGGAATGCCGCACAGGATGTGGACCTGAACGATAACTTGGGTAAGGGAACTGAACGATACCTAGGGTCGGCGCTATCCAGCGTCGACGCCACCTGGGGTTTGTCGCACCCGTCCCACCCGTGACCAGGTGTGGCAACCCGTCGCAGACCGCCTGCCTCCCAGGGTCGATCGACCCGGGGGTCACGCCGTTCCGGCCGCCCCGTCCGGAGACCCCGGACCCGTCCCGGCCGATCAGCAGGACCCTGTCGCGGTGGACCGCGCCGTGCGGCGCCACCCGCCCTGGAAGGAGCCACGCCATGGCCGCCAAGCCGACCCCACCCAAGCCAGAGAACACCGACGAGGCTCGTGAGCAGGCTCGTCGCGCCCTCCAGACGTCGATGGACACCCGTCAGTGACCGGTCGCGGGGCGGCGTAACGGGTCAGATCCCGGCCGCCCAAGGAGCCGGCGCGGCCACCCTGTCGGTTGTGGACGATCGAATGGCCGTGCCCGGTACGTTGACGTTGGTATATTGCTTCCCCGACGGGCCCCGTTTGCCGGGTGACGGCCCCGAAGCCTGACGGGGAGGCGGAATGACGCAGCCGGTCCGGGTCAACGTGCCCGGGGTGCGGACGGTGGGTGGCGAAATCGTCAGCCACGGCACCGAACTCAAGCGCAATGTCGCGGCGGTCGAGGGCCAACTGGTGCCGCCCGCTGGACCCGGGGTGAAGGGCTGGGCCACCCTCGACGCGGTGACCAAGGCCTCGGACGGCTGGGAGGCATATCTCAAGGGGCTCGGCGGCCGGATCGAGGCGTCCGGACAGTCCCTGATCGACTCCGCCAACAACTACCAGAGCTCGGACGAGCGCGCCGGCCAGCGCTACGGCGGGATGCGAGTCCGATGAGCGTTCGCCGCCCCGGTCGCCGGGGACCCGACCGCGGGGCTATCCGATGAGTTCCAGAACGGACTGCGGGCCACCCACGACGGCGAGCCGTCCCGCCACGTCGTACTCGGGCACAGCTGCGGCTCGACGGTGATCGGGCATGCCGCCACCGGGGCCGGGATCAACGCCGACGCCGTGGCCTTCGTCGGCTTCCCGGGCGTGGACACCAACGGGAGTCGATCCGGACAGGTCACCTGCGGGCCGTGAACCGTCCGGGGACCGGGCGCCCCGGAGCCGGCGCCGATGGAGGGCGACCAGGGTCCATGAGTGCAGACCGGTTCACTTCCGCCAGGAGGGCAGCATCCGTTGGGACATCTCGCGCCAGAACCATCGGACCCGGTGCCGTGAGGTGAGCCAGGAGATCGAGCCGGGCACCCAGGGCCATCGGTGCCCAACCAGGTCGATCTGGCGCGCGCAGAAGACCTCGTCCATCGGGTACGCGAGTCCTTCGCTCTGCGGTGGCAGGGGGCAGAGCCGGTAGGGGCAGTCGCCGAGGCAGGTCGAACCGGGTTCGGCTGGCCGGCTGGCCCGCCAACTGTGGCCGGGCTGCATCGGGGTCGGATCGACGGTGAGGCAGGGTGGCAGGTCGGTGCGGTTCGCCTGCGCGAGCCGGCGGGCGCGGTCGGCCGGCGGGTTGTTCGGCCGGTCGGCGAGGTTCAGCAACAACATGACGTCGGCGAGCAGGCGCTGCGCCTGCTTCGTCAGGACCGTCCACCCCACCGCCTCCGGGCACCAGGAGTCCTGGTAGCGCCGGACGTTCGGCTGCGAGGTGTAGGAGCCGATCCGTCGGACGATGTCCTGCTCGTCGACCCAGCAGTGCCGTTCCGGGTGCCCGCTTCGCAGCGCCTGCACGCAGAGGTCCCCGGCCTTCCGGACGAACGGGTGCACGGCCGGTCGGTCCGGTGCGGGGGCCTCGGCTCCGCCGCCGGCGATGCTGAGCCAGAAGTCGACCAGGCCGCGTGGGTCGGTCGTGGGCCCGTACGTCGGGAGTCCACGGCGCGGGTCCTCCGGCAGTGACAGCAGGGTGAGCGCCTGTACCAGAGCGAGCTGGGAGTACCAGTACCGACTGTGCCGGAGTGCGGTTTCGGCGTGTTCGATCAGCCGTAGCCGGTGTGCCGCGCGGTCTTCCGGGATCCGGCAGTTTGCGGCGAGCCGGAAGCCCTGGGCGAGGTGCATCTCGTCGATGATCCGGTCGTCGGTGTCGGACCCGGTCAACAGGTCGAGCCAGTGCCGCAGGTTCTGCCGGGCCGCCTCGTGGTCTTCCGGCCCGTCGTCGGGCCTGCTCGATACGCAGTGCAGCGGGGCCAGCCAGGCGAGCATCTGGCGCTCCTCGGGCGATCTCACGGGCGGGGCGGACTCGTCCGGTGGACCGGTGCCGATCGCGGTTCGGGGCGGTGGTGCCGGCTCCGGCCACCCGGGCAGTCCGCGTACCGTGCCCGGCCCGAGCCGGGCGATTTCGCGTACGGCGGTGAGCCGGATCCGGTACGACGACGCCGCCTGGTGGATCATCTGGAAGAACCGCTGGTATCCGGGTTCGGGGACGTCCATGCCGGCGCGCCGTCGACTGTCGAGCAACTGGGCGGCGGCGCCGAACCGGCGGATCAGGACCTGCTTCGCCTCCTCCAGCGGCCGGTCCGTGATCGAATGGTCTTCATGCAGGTCGGGCCAGCGGTCGGCGATCTGGTCGACCAACTGCCGGTGCCGGGACTCGGTGAGCCGGCTGTCGATGTCCAACGCGGCGGCGAACGTCTCGACGGCCTTGGTCCGGTCTCCCCGGAAGATCTTGACTCCGCCGGGCCGTACGTCGACCGGCGTGCTCCACTCCGTGGCGGCCTCGTGCAGCCAGGCGACCACCTGCCTGGCCGTCTCCTGCCGGCCGGGGTCGCCGACGGAGTAGCAGGAGTAGAGGGTGAGCGCGGCGAGCAGTTCCCGGGCCGAGCGGTGCCCGAACGCCAGCGTCAGGAAGAACCACTCGCGCTCAGGTGCTGACTGCCGCCCCGATTCCGGCTGCCGCCCCGATTCCGGTGGATGGTCCGACAGCGCGTCTGGATGGTCCGACAGCGCGTCGCGAAACGGCGGGAGGACGGCGTCGAGGAGCCGGGCACCCAGGTACGCCTGGATGACGCCGTGCTGGAATCAGACATAAATTGAACAAACACCGCAAAGTCAGGCTAGTGCAGTTGGTGATGGCCCGATGTCGGGTCCCGGAGGTCGTGCCAGCGCTTCGTCTGCAGGGGCGACGGGTGGGCGGACCGGGAAATAGTGCCTTCACCCGACGCACCGACGCCGGAAGGCAATATTTCCCTGAACTGGCAAGCCTCGAAGGACTACCGCCCCGCGTTGGGGATCGGCCCGGCTGTCCGGCTCCTCGCTGTCAGCCCAGGACGCTCACGTACTGGCGAGCGGCGGCGGCGCTGCCCTGGATGAGGGTGGCTGCCTCGGTGAGCCGCTGCTTACTCTGCTCCGCACGCTGGATCGCCTCAGCGATCATGGCGTGGTTGGTGCCAGCGGCCACCGCACGGAGACGGGTCAGCACCTGCTCGGTGTTCTCGATCGACGACCGGATCTGGTTGAGCGTGGTGTTTCCCTGCTCGGCGGCCTGGGCGAGCGCGGCTTTGACTTCCTCGATGCTGGCCATTCGAGTCCTCCCCGATACCGGATGCCCTGCTGCGGCTGAGCCTGTGTCAGGCCGACCCAAGCCACGTCCAGTGGCGGTTGAACACTATCGGAGACGGTCCAGCCAGTCATCCGGCCTGGCGGCCAGCCGGTCATCCGGTCCGGAAGCGTCGCCGAACTCCGGGGGCCAGCAAGGAAGACCGATTTCCGACCTTGTTACGGGTGGCATCGATCCGACGCGTGCGAATAACGTTGCCGTGTGTCGCATTCGGGCCGCGCTCAGTGGCGGGCATGCATCCGGGACGAGCGCGCCGGAGTCCGCGGTGCCGGCGTCGTCCTCGGCGACCGGCACGTGCTGACCTGTGCACACATTCTCCTCCCGGGCCGGCCCCCCGAGCCGGGCGAGGTACCCGGCAGACCGTCCCGGGACTTCGAGGTGGAACTCGTCGGAATCCGTCCGGGCGTACCGCCGGTCCGGGCCCGGGTGGTCGACGGCTGCTGGAAGCCGCCGCAGGACGACCAACGGGCCGACCTGGCTCTGCTCCGTCTCGCCGAGCCGCTGCCGTCCGACACCGGACCGCTGCTGCGCCGGCTGCCGTCCGGCGCCCGGCGCACGGTACGGATGTTCGGCTTCCCCGCGATCGTTCCGACCGGGGTCTGGGCCCGGGCTCGGCTTGCCGGGGACGGTGGGCCCGGCGGCGAGTGGATCCAACTCGACTCCGAGTCGACCGGTCCGGCCGTGGAGCCCGGGTTCAGCGGCACCGCGGTTTTCGACGAGGAGACCGACCAGGTGCTCGGGATCGTGGTCAGCTACCTCGCCGGCCGGGGCTCGGCACTGTCCTGGATGATCCCGGTCGAGACGATCATCAGGTACCTGCCCCGGGTCCGCGAGTGGGTCAGCGGCGACTCGGCGGTCGACGCGAGCTTCGCCGCCCCGGCCGGCCCGGTGGCCACCGACGAGACGGTGGTCCGGCAGCTCACCGACTTCCTCGCCCCGGGCGCACCGCCGGACGCGCAGATCATCGTCACCGCCCCGGGCTCGGCGGCGCACGCCGCCCTCCGCGACGTCGTCGTGCGGGCCAGTCGGGAGTTCCGGCCCACCGACCGGGGCGGACCCGGGTCGACACCGGTAGGGGAGCCCTCGCCGGGCCGGATCGATCTGGCGCTCGACGTCTCGAGCCGGACCGTGGACGAGGTCAGCAGCCGGATCGTCAACTGGATGAGCGTCGGTGCCGCCCCGGAGAAGTCGCTGGCCGACAGCATGGCCGGTGAACCACCGGCGATGAACCTGGTGCTCGACGGCGTGGACCGGGCGGCCGATCCGGCGGCGCTCGTCGCCGAGGTGGTGCGACCCATTGCCGACCGGGTGGCCGGACGCGACATCCGACTGTTGCTGGTCTTCCACGACGACCACGCGCCGAGCCTGACGAACGCCGCGCTCGAACTGCTGGCCGCCCGGGTCGCCGACGTACGGGCGGCGGAACAGTCCGTTCGGGAACGGTACGCGTATGTCGCCGCCCGGGTCAGCCCGGTGCGGGCGCCGTCCTCGCACGAGCCGGGGCTGCGGCTGCGACTGACCGCGCTGCGGGCGGCCGCCATCCGCCCCGGCGACACCCCGCTGCTGCCCGGCATCGAGTCGTGCCGACGCAGGGCCGACCGGGCACTCGACGCCGCCAGGCAGACCCGCCGGCAACTGGAGGCACTCCTCGACGAACGCGACCGGCTGCGGGACCGGCTGGACGGTTACCGGTCCGGCGTACCAGCGCCGCTGCGCGAGGACCGGGACCTGACCGCGCTGTACCGCGAGGCCCACGAGGCGCTCTGGCAGGGGCCGGCGGACCTCGCCGCCTGCGCCGTGCTGGTCGACCGGTATGCCGCGACGATCCGCCGCGGTGCCGCCGAGCACGACGAGCACGACGAGCACGACGAGCAGCGTGCCGCCGAGCCCAGGGGGCAGCGTGCCGCCGAGTCGGACGATCCGGGACGGGGCGACGGGCGGGGCGACGGGCGGGGTGCGGCGTGGTGACGGAGAGGTGCAATCGTCCGGACTGCACCGGGACGGTGGACGAGACCGGCTTCTGTGACACCTGCGACCGCCGGCCGCTGCCGGCCCCGATCACCGTGCCGCCGGCGTCCTCCGGCACCGGTTCGACGGTCTCCGGCGGCCCGTCCTGGCTGGTCGGCGGCTTGGTGCCGTTGCCGGAGCTGGAGCCCGCCGACCCGGTCAGCCGGCTGCGCGGCGACACCGAGGTGCCCGAGTCGAGCCGGTTCTGCAACGGATGCGGAGCGGAGGTCGGCCGGGGATACGCCGGCCAGCCCGCGTTGCCCGAAGGAGCCTGCGGCTGGTGCGACACGCCTTTCTCCTTCGTGCCGAAGCTGCGCCGGGGCGACCTGGTGGCCGACCAGTACGAGGTCGACGGCTGCCTGGCCCGGGGCGGCCTCGGCTGGGTCTACCTGGCCCGGGACACCCACCTGGACGGCAACCCGGTCGTCCTGAAGGGACTTATCACCAACGACGCGGCGGCGCTCCGGCTGGCGGTCGCCGAACGCCGCTTCCTGACCACCGTCGACCATCCGAACATCGTTCGGATCTTCAACTCGGTCACCCACCGCGATCCACAGAGCGGCGAGCAGACCGGTTACATCGTGATGGAGTACCTCAACGGGCAGTCGTTGCAGGACGTGCAGGAGGCCGCCGCCCGGGGTACCGCCCCGCTGCCGATCGAGCACGTGCTCGCGTACGGGCACGAGATCCTCGCCGCGCTGGAATACCTGCACGATCGGGGCCTGCTCTACTGCGACATGAAACCGGCGAACGTGATCCGCTGCCCGAACCGGATCAAGGTGATCGACATCGGTGGCGTACGCCGGATCGACGACCGCGCCAGTCCGGTGGTGGGTACCGAATTCTTCCAGGCCCCACCCGAGGAGGTCCGCCGGCACGGGTTGACCGTCCGGTCGGACATCCACACCGTCGGCCGGACCCTCCAGGTGCTCTTCGAGGTCAGCGACGAGGGGAGACCGGCGGCCCCGGCCGGCCCCGACGGGATCGCGTTCGGGGTGGAGTCCTTCGTCCGGCTGGTCAACCGGGCCGTCGCCGGGTACGACCGCCGGTTCGCCAGCGCGGCGGAGATGTCGCAGCAACTCAAGGGGGTGCTCCGGGAACTGCTGTCGGTGCGCACCGGCCGTCCCCATCCGGCGCGGTCGACGGTCTTCGCCCCGACGCCGGTGCTGCTGGACGGCGGGCTCGGGGCCGTACCGGGGCTGGAGGTCTGGATCAGGGGCGGGACCGGGCTGCTCGACATCGCGCCGCCGGCGCCGTCCTGGGCCGCCGGCGGCCTGCCACCGCCGATGGTGGACCCCGACGACGAGGCGGTGGACCTGCTGGCGACCGCCGGGGCGGCGGACCCGCGCGGGCTGATCGAGAAGCTGACCAACTCCGGCCTGCGTTCGCCGGAGGTCCGGCTCGCGCTCTGCCGGGCGTACCTGGAAGCGGGTGACCTGGACAGCGCGGCCGGCTCCCTGGACGCGGCGGTCTCCGACCTCGGCGCCCGGGCCGACCACGACTGGCGGATCCGCTGGCACCGGGGCCTGCTCGGGCTGGCTGACGCGGACGTGGCGGCGGCCGAGACCGAGTTCAACGCGGCCTACTCCGACTGCCCCGGCGAGATCGCCCCGAAGCTCGCCCTCGGCTTCTGCGCCGAGCACCTGGCCGACTACTCCCGGGCCGGCCGCTGCTATCAGGCGATCTGGCGGCGTGACCGGAGCGAGGGCAGTGCCGCGTTCGGGCTCGCCCGGCTACGGCTGCGCGACGGCGACCGGGCCGGGGCGGTGCGGATCCTGGACGAGGTGCCGAGGGAGACCCTGCACTACGAGCGGGCCCGGGTGGCCGCGGTCCGGATCCTCTGCGGCCGGCTACCGTCCGGCGGCCCGACCGCCGACGACGTGGCCGAGGCGGTACGCCGGCTGCCCGCGCTGCACCTCGACGGCGGCAACCAGACCGGAGAGGCCAGGGAGAGGTTGACCGCGCTGGTCCAGGCGGCGGCGCTCGACCTGTTCCGCGACGGCGCCGGGAACGGCCTCGGCGACGGCGGTGAGGTGCTCGGGCCGAGGCCGACCGAGCACGACCTACGGCAGCGGCTGGAGCGGTCGATGCGGGTGCTCGCCACGCAGGCCCGGACGCTCGACGACCACGGCGCACTGGTGGACCTCGCCAACACGGTGCGGCCGAGGACCCCGTGGTGACGGTCCGCTGGGAGGCGGCGGCGATTCGATGGGAGGTGCCGCGGTGACATTGGAGCCCGGTGGGAACAGCCCGCCACACGTCTTCGGGCTGGAGGTCGTGCAGAACCCGTACCGGTCGACCGCGGACACCGGCATGGCGGTCCTGCTCCGGGTGACGGCGCGGTCCCCGGCCGACGCGGCGGTGCCGGCGCCGACCTCGGCCGGGGTGGTGGTGCTGGTCGACTGCTCCAGCTCGATGAGCTACCCGCAGTCCAAGATAACGGCGGCCAAGCAGGCCACCCGGGCAGCGATCGACTGCATCCGGGACGGCAGCCGCTTCGCGATCGTCGCCGGAACCGACACCGCCCGGATGGTCTATCCCGCGCGGTCGTCGATGGCGGTGGCGAGTGACAGCACCCGGGCGGCGGCGAAGCAGGCCGCCGGACACCTCTACGCCAGCGGCGGCACCGCGATGGGACGCTGGCTGCGGCTGGCGGACCAACTGCTGAGGCCGTACCCGGAACTGGCGCGGCACGCGATCCTGCTGACCGACGGCCGCAACGAGCACGAGACGCCGGAACAGCTCGAAGAGGTACTGACCGGTTGCGCGGGCACCTTCGTCTGCGACGCCCGCGGCATCGGCGAGGACTGGGACCACCGTCAACTGTTGCGGATCACCTCCGTGCTGCGCGGCACGGCCGAGGCGATCGGCCAGGTCGACGAGCTGGTCGCCGACTTCGAGTCCATCATGGACAGGGCGATGGACAAGCAGGTGCCGGACCTGCGGATCCGGCTCACCACCGCTGCCGGGGTACGGGTCCGGTCGGTTCGCCAGGAGACGCCGACGATCTCCGACCTCACCGAGCACGCGACCGTGGTGGACGACCGGACCACCGAGTTCTACACCGGCTCCTGGGCGGGGGACGAGACCCGCGACTTCCTGGTGGACCTCTCGATCGGGTACGGATCCGACGGCGACCGGCCACCGATGGAGGAGGAGGTCCGGGCCGCCCGGGTGGATCTGCTGATGGCGGGGGAGCGGTGCGCCGCCCCCCGGCCGATCGTGCTGCGCTGGACGGACGACCCGGTGGCGCCGACCCGGATCGAGCCGGTGATCGCCCAACGCCTCGGGCAGGAGGAACTGGGCGATGCCGTCACCGCCGGCTGCGACGCCCTGGAGGCGGGAGACCGGCAGACCGCCGAGGCACAGCTCGGCCTCGCCGTCGGCCTGGCGGAGCGGCTCGGCAACACCGAGGTCCTGCGCCGGCTGGTCGGGCTGGTGGAGGTCACCGGCGACCCCGACCGGCCGGTACGGCTGAAGGAGGACTGGACCCGCAGTGCGCTGCTGCGGGTGGCGATCAGCTCGGTGATGGTCGGCGACGGCGAGTCGCCGTGGCAGGCCCGCCGGAAACAGCCCCTGCCGCGGCAGACCCCGCGGTCGGCGGAGCCGGCGGCGGGGACGGGCGCCGCCGACCAGGCCTGTCCGTGCGGACGGATCTCACCGCCGGGCAGGGCGCGCTGCGAGGCGTGCCGTCGCCCGTTCGGCGCGCCTCCGGCCGATGACGGGGAGCGCCGATGACGACTCCGGTCGGCTCGACGAAGCCCAACCGGACGAAGCCCAACCGGGCGGAACCCAACCGGGCGGTGACCAGCCGGACGGAGCCGGCGGCGGGCGGTGCGGTGCCGCCGAGCACGACCCGGGGTACGCTGCTGCGCCTGCTCGGCTGCCTGCTCGGCGCGACCGTACTGGTGCTGGCCAGCTCCCTCGCCGTGATCTGGGGCACCCACCGCAGCGCCGAGACCGTACGCACCCGGAGCGTGCCCGCGGTGATGGAGCTGGCGGCGGTGCGTACCGCCCTGGTCCGGGCCGACACGGCGGCGATCACCAGCTTCCAGACCCGACAGTCCGGGCTCGTCGGGCCGGGCGAGGAGTACCAGAACCAGATCGCCGTCGCCAGCCAGGGCCTGGCACAGGCCGCCGAGGACATCGGATCGGAGGGCGGCAGCAGCGGACAGATCCAGGTCGTGGAGGGGTTGCTGGTCGCCTACGTCGGCCTGATGGGGCAGGCCCACGCGCACTACCGGCAGAGTGGGCCGGGTGGTCTGGCCACCGCCTACGCCTGGTACGCCTCCCGGCTGCTGCACTCCGACGACGGAATCCTCGCCCAGCTCGACACGCTGCTGGCGGCCGAGACCGAGGCGCTGGAAGCGCGGCTCTCGTCCGGCTGGCTGAGCCCCGGCACGACGCTGCTCTGGGTGCTGCCGGTGCTGCTCCTGCTCTGCCTGCTCGTCGGCGCGCAACGCTACCTGCGCCGGCGGTTCCGCCGGACGGTCAACTGGGGCCTCGCCGCCGCCACGGTGCTGCTCGTCGTTCTCACCGCCGGTACGTCGTTCGTGTTGGTCTCGAAGGAGCAGCTCGCCGACGCCCACGCGGAGCTGTCGGAGGTCCGCCGGCTGTCGGCCGAGCAGTCCGCCGGCGCCGACCACCAGGGGATAGCCGCGCTCGACGAGCTCCTCGCCGGGTTCTGCTCCCGGGCGGACGGGTGCACGGTGAGCAGCGACGTGTTCCGGGGCGGTCTCGAAGCCGGGTCGCCGGCACCGGCCGTGTCCGCGCCGCCGGTGGCGGACCGGGAGGTGCTACGCCGGGCCGGGGAGGTCGACGACCAGGCGGCGCTGGCCACCGGGGCGACCTCCGGCGCGTTCGTCGTACTGCTGCTGGCGTCGCCGATCGCGCTCCTGGTCTGGCTGGGGCTGCGTCCGCGCATCGAGGAATACCGGTACCGGTCGAGATGAGACTCCGCATGCGACGCATCCGTGCCCACCTGGCCCTGCTGCCGGTACTCCTCCTCGGCCTGGGCCTGGGCGGCTGCCTGGGGCAGCACGACGAGGAGACGGTGACCGTGCTCGCCTCCTGGACCGGCGCCGAGGAGGCGAGCTTCAGGGACGTGCTCAACGCTTTCGAGGAGCAGTACGACGTCGAGGTCGACTACCGGGGCACCCGCGCGGTGCGGCAGATCCTCCTCGCCGAGGCGCAGAAGGGTACCCCACCGGACGTCGCGGTGCTGCCGACCCTGAGCGAGTTGGCGGCGTACCTGCGGCGGGGAGTACTCCGGCCGCTCGACCGCGATCCCGCGTCGTCGATGAGCCCACAGTGGCGCAGGCTGGCCCAGCTGAACGCGACCGGCGGGCTGGACGTGGTGCCGATCAAGGCCGACCTGAAGAGCCTCGTCTGGTACCTGCCGGAGCGGACGCCGTTCGACGCGGCCGGACCGCCGCGAAGCTGGGAGGCGCTGGTCGAGGCCAGCGAGGCACTGGCGGCGGCCGGGAGGACGCCGTGGTGTGTGGGGATGAGCGCCACCCCGGGCTCCGGCTGGCCGGGGACGGACTGGCTGGAGGACATCCTGCTGCACCGCTGGGGGGTGGCCGCCTACGACGCCTGGTCGGCCGGCCGGCTGCGCTGGGACTCCCCGGAGGTGCGGGCCGCCTGGACGGAGTGGGGGCGGCTCATCCATCATCCGGGGATGGTCCGGGGCGGTAGCGCCGCCGCCCTGCTGACCGAGTTCACCGACGCCGGCAGGCCGATGTTCACCAGTGAGCCCGGCTGCCTTCTCGAACACCAGGCGTCGTTCGTGATCGGCATGCGGGCGGGATACCCGGACGACGGGCCGGGCCGGGTCATCCAGGCGGCGGACGTGCGGGCCGCGGACTTCTTTCCCTTCCCGACCTTCGACGGCGCCGGTCCGGACGGCCGGGGTCGGGACGGCTCCATGGTCTCCGCCGACTTCGCCGGGCTGTTCAGCGACAAGCCGGCAGCCCGTCACCTGATCGAGTTCCTGGCCACCGACGAGGCACAGCGGATCTGGCAGGGCAGCAGCGCCGGCAGCTTCTTCTCGGTCAACCAAGAGGTCCGGCAGAGCATCCCGACCAAGCCGGCGGTCGGTGACCGGCCGGACCGGCGGCCCGAGGTGAGCGACCGGGTGGCGGAGACGCTGACGGCGAGTCGGAGCCCGCTCTGTCTCGACGCCTCGGACGTGATGCCGAGCGGGATGGCGAACGCGTTCCAGCACGCCGTACTCGAGTACCTGCAATATCCCGACCGGCTCGACTCGCTGTTGGAGGATCTCGAACGACTCCGCGCCGGCACCGCGCCGGACGAGTGGCTGCCGGGCGCCTGCAGCGCGCCCCGGTAGAGCGCTGCACGCCGTCCGGACCCGGCGGTACCCTGTCGGCCGTGATCGGGGGCTCGGATGGCACGGCGGCGGTTACCCGAACGGTGACGCGGGCGCCGCGCCGGCGCCGTACGCTCAGCGCGGCGCTGCCGGAGGCGCTCGCCGTACTCGGCAACTCGCTGCGGCTGCTGGTCCGGCACTGGCCGGTGCTGTTCGCGCTCTACTTCGCCGGGGCAGCGGCCCGAGAGTTGGTCGTGCTCGGCGCGGTGCAGGTGAGCAGGATCAACGGTGTCCTGGGGCTGCTGGTCGCCGTCCTGGGGCCGATCGCCACCCTCACCGCGCTGGTATTGATGCTGCGCATCCTGCGCCCGTCCCTGCCGTGGCTCTCGGCCGTGCCGACCGAGCCGGCCGCTCCCGTCAGGACCCAGCCGGCAGCTCCCGTCAGGACCCAGCGGGCAGCTCCGGTTGGGAGCCAGCCGGCGGAGGACGGGACGGTTCGTCCGCCGCACCGCAGGAGTCTCCTCGACCACCTGGGCAGCGCGCTCGTGCCGTTCCTCGCCGTCTACGCCTCCTGGGGGTACCTCCAGGAGAACCTCACCGACTACCTCTACCGGGTCTTTGTCGACACCTACCTCGCCGACGCCGCCATCTTCACCGACCCGGGCAGGGTCGCCGAGAACGCGGATCGCCGGATCCCGCTCGGCCTCACCGGCACGATCATGGCGGTGGTGGCCGTCGCGGTGGTGCTGCGCTGGCTGCTCGGCAGGTGGCAGGAACGGTCCCGGATGGGCTGGCTCGGCATCCCCGGCGCCTACGTCGAGATCATCTGGATCTCCGTCGTCGCCGCCACGATCGCGCAGGCACAGGACCCGCTGCTGCAATGGCTCCGGGAGCGCCGGGTCGTCGTCTGGCTGCTCGACTCCTGGCATGCGCTGGTCGACCAACTCGGACCGCTGTCCGAGCCGGTCCGCGCCGCCGGGGCGTTCCTGGTCGGTGCGGCCGGGTCGGTGCAGGTGGCCATCGTCGTACCGCTGGCCTGGCTGACGGTCGGTGCCGTCGTCTACGGCCATCAGCTCACTCCACCACCGCCGACCGAGACCGACCTGGCGGAACGGGCTGCCCGGCGGTGGCGGGCGCTGCCCCGACCGTTACGCGCGATCGGCACGAACCTCGGTGCAGACCTCCGCGAGCGGTTCACGCCGATGGTGCACGGCGTACGGCTGATGGTTCGGGCCGGTCTGGCTCCGATGCTCCTCTTCTGCCTGGCGTTCCTGCTGGCCCAGACCGCCCGGGAGTGGCTCTGGGAGGCGGAGCGGTTGATCATCGGCGGGCAGGACCTCCAGTCGGTGTGGATCCCGCTCTCCGGGCAACTGGGCCTGCTCAACGACGCGGTCGGCACGGTGCTGCTGGCCTGTCTGCTGGGTGCCGCCGTGGACCGGGTCCTGCGGCTCCAGCCGCCGTCGGCACGCGCCGCCGAGCCGTCGACCGCCGAGTCGTTGGCGGAGGAGTCGTCGCCGGGGGTGTAGGGGGGAGTCGTCGGTCGGGGATCAGCCGAGCGGCAGCCGGGCGTAGCGCGGTCGTTGGGTCGCCTTGACGATCCACACCGCCGCCGGGACCGCCGAGTCGGGCAGGACGAAGTACGCCTCCGTCTGGAAGGACCGCACCGCCGGGTCGTCCGCGACGCACCGGGGAATCGGCAGACCCGCCCCGCGAAGCTCGGCCGGGTTCCAGCTGAACAGCCGACCGTCCCGGTCTTCCAGATAGGACAGGCACCCGATCAGCGCCTCCGGAGTGGAGGGCTCGAACACCAGCACCGCGCGCCAGACGCGTACGCCCGCCGGCAGCGTGACCCGCCGGCTGCCGCGCGCCGGCACAGACGGCGCCTCGACCAGCTCCACCAGCCGGATCCGGGTATCGGAGAACCCCACCCATCCGTCGGCACCGACCCCGACCGGTTCGAGGTACTCCGCCTGGGAGTACCGCTGGTAGCCGTCCCGCATCCCCGGGCCGAGGGCCAGGACGAGGGCCGGCAGCAGAGCCAGCAGACCCCAGCGGTTACGTCGCCACCAGCCGAGCTGCCCGGTGCCCGAGCCGCCGGGCTCAGCCGGTGTCGCGGTCATGGGCGTTTCGTCGCCGCCGGAATGCTGGCGCGGGCCGGCCGAGGCGATGGCCGCGAGGGCGGCTGTCGGTGGCGGGTCGGGGTCGACCACCGGCAGTACCGCCGTGTCGACCTCGGCGTACCGGAGGATCACCGTCGGCGGGCCGGTCGACGGCGGCGGCGGGGCGAGTGGGTCCCGGTGGGGTGGTGCGGGCGGCGGGGCAGCGAGCGCGTCCGGACCCGGGCCGGGCGGGACCGGCGATGGTCGGGTCACGGTGTCACCGCTGCCGCGCTGGCCAGCGGTACCGGTGCCGGAGCGTTCGCCCACTCGTCGACCCGCGCCCGGTCGACGGCGGGCAGCGGCACCTCGGCCAGGTCGTCCATCCGGAGGTCGACCTGCTGCTGGGCGAAGTGTGCGGAAAGTCGGGTCGCCGCGTCCCTGGGCACTTCGAAGGCGAGGTCGCCCTCGACGGGTATCCCCGGCTGGAGGACCCGGCCGGCGCCGACCAGCGACTGGGTGAACCGGGTGGTGGCCCGGAACTCCCGGCCCCGCTGGTCGCGCAGGGCCGCGTACCCGATGCTGGTCGCCTTCTCCCGGGTCGTCAGGCGGACCCGCAGGACGATCCAGACCCCCGCCGTGTCGTACGCCTGGCCGCCGCCGGCAACCTTGGCGGCGCCTCGGACGCTCAGCACGGCGGCGTCGAACTGCCGGGTCGTCACCGTCTCGCCGAACCTGCCCGCCTGGACGAACGGCCGCTCCCGGGCCTCGGCGGCGCCGCCGTTGACCGGCCGCCAGTTGGCGATGGCGCCGCCGAGGGCCAGCGCCGCGACGATCAGGGTGCCGGCGCCGGCCCGGAGGCCGATCCGCTGTACGGGGCCGGGCGGCGCCCGATGACCGACGACGGAATTCGGGTCCGGATCCTCGGCCGGTACGGTCATCCGGCCCTCCGGTCCTGCACCGGCACCTCGACCTCGGCCCGGCGCTCGGGATCGCGCCACTCCCAGCTGTCGCTGATGGTGTCGAGTCGGCGCGTCGTGCCCCAGACCTGCACGGTCACGCTGGTCGGCACGGGAACGGCGTCGTCCTGCTGCCAGAGGAAGGCGAGCCGTTCGGGCAGGCCGGGGTTGAGATGGCTCGGCCTGCTGCCGTCGCGTACCAGCAGGACCTGACTCGCCCGCTCCTCGGTGACCCCGGCGACACCGGTCAGCCGGATGGTGTCCTTGAAGTCGGTACGGCTCTCGTCGGCCGTGTTCTCGACCGTCGCCAGTACGGTGAACCAGCGCCTGCCGTCGCGGAGGTGGAGCCTCGGTAGCTTTCCGACCAGCCGGCCGCCGGTGACGGTGACGTTCCACGGCCCACCGTCGACGACCTCGCCGACCGCGACGGTCGGCGCCTCCGGCCTGGCCACCGTGTCCAGGCCGCCGAACAGGCCCGAGGCGGCGAGCCCGGCCACGCCGGTGCCGAGGCCCAACCAGCGCAGTGGCACGGCCAACAGTCGGGCAGCCAGTCCCGATCGGCCCGCTCCCGGCCCCCCGCCGTGGTTCGACACGATCCCGCAGCATAGGCACTCGTCGCTGATCGGGCCAGTGCGGCGCGGTCGGTCCCACGGGGTGGACGCACCGGCGGGGGTCAGCTCGACAGCGCGCGTCCAGGACGGTGCCTCCCGGCCCGGAGTGGTAAGCCATGACCTTGCTTGCGTTCCTTACGAATGTCGTGCCAGCATCGTTCTCGATGAGTCAGCCCACCATCCCGACCGCGGGGGCCGCCTCCCCGCCGAGGGCGGTCGACGCCTCCGCGCGGAGGATCCTCGGACTCGCCCTGCCGGCCGTGCTGGTGCTGGCCGCCGAGCCGCTCTACGTGCTGGTCGACACCGCCGTGCTCGGGCACCTCGGCGCGGTGCCGCTGGCGGCGCTCGCCGTCGGTGGCCCGGTGATGACCCTGGTCGTCTGGATCGGCACCGTCACCGCGTACGGCACCACCGGGCGGGCGGCCCGCCGGTTCGGGTACGGCGACCGGGCCGCCGCCGTCGCCGAGGGCGTCCAGTCGTCCTGGCTCGCCCTCGGCGCCGGCCTGCTGCTGACGGTCGCCATGCAGTTCGCGGCGGGTCCGCTGGCGCGTACCGTCGCCGGAACCGGATCCCCCGAGGTGGCCGACGGCGCGGCACACTGGCTGCGGATCGCGGCGATCGGCGCCCCCGGTCTGCTGCTCGCGGCGGCCGGCAACGGCTGGATGCGCGGCGTGCAGGACACCCGACGGCCGCTCTGGTTCGTGCTCGGGCCGAACCTGCTCTCCGCGCTGCTCTGCCCGCTGCTGGTCTATCCGGCCGGCCTCGGCCTGGCCGGCTCGGCGATCGCGAACGCGGTGGCGCAGACCCTCTCCGGGCTGCTTTTCGCGGCCGCCCTGGTCGCCGAGCGGGTGCCGCTGGCGCCCCGGCCCCGGGTGATCGGCCGGCAGCTCGTGCTCAGCCGGGACCTGCTGATCCGGGGCGCCGCCTTCCAGGCCAGCTTCCTCTCCGCGACCACCGTGGCGGCCCGGTTCGGGGTGGCGGCCGTCGGCGCGCACCAGATCGCCCTGCAACTCTGGTTCTTCACCGCGCTGCTGCTCGACGCGCTGGCCATCGCCGCCCAGGCGCTGGTCGGGGCGGCGCTCGGCGGCGGCGACAGGGCGAGCGCCCGGCTGCTGGGCCGGCGGATCGCGATCTACGGCGGCCTCTGCGGCGTCGCCTTCGCGATCGTCATCGGGGCCGGTGCCGGGGTGGTGCCAAGCTGGTTCAGCGACAATCCACAGGTACGCGAGCAGGCGATGGTCGCCTGGCCGTGGTTCGTCGCGATGCAGCCGCTGGCCGGCGTCGTCTTCGCGCTCGACGGGGTGTTGATCGGCGCCGGTGACATCCGCTTCCTGCGCAACCTGACCGTGCTCAGTGGCTTCGGCGTCTTCCTGCCGGCGATCTGGCTCGCCTACGCCCTGGATCTCGGTCTCGGCGGCATCTGGGCCGGGCTCACCCTGTTCATCGTGGCCCGGCTGGTCGGACTGCTGCTCCGGATGCGCTCCGGCCGCTGGGCCGTACTCGGCGCCACCCGGTGAGTACGGCCGTCGGCGGCTCCTACCGAAACATGCCCACTGATACCGGAACATGCCACTGACCGAGAACTGTGATAGGTGACAGGTGCAGGTAGCCTGCCAGACGCCCACCCGTACCACGTCTGGGCCGACGTCGAGTTCGGAGGCACGGACGGGTCGGTCCCTGGCGAACCGTGAGGCGAAGCGGCCCGAGGAGCGGTGGGGACCGATCGACTGCGGGTAGTCGCGCACCTGTGGTGCCGGCGCGCGTCGCCGCCCGCTGTCCGCTGTCCGCCGTGCGGCGCCGACGGCTCGCGCGCTGTCTCAAAGCCGTCTGAAATCCGTTTGGCAGGCTCGCCGGTGAGTGGCGCTCCCGCGCCACCCGGACGAAAGGGTACGAGCTGGTGATGAAACGCTCCCGTACAGTCCTGCGGATCGCCGCCACAGCGGTGGCGACGATGATGATCGCCCTTGTCGGAGGCGCGGCGGCCTCGGCAGCGCCTGCTCCGACCACCACCGGCACCCCACCGAGTTGGACGCTCGTCGACGTGGGGCAGCGGCTCTGTGCCACCCCCGACGACCCACGTACGCTGTATTTCTTCGTGGTCCTCGACGGGACGTGGTCGGTGCCGATCACCGCCAGCTACACCGGTATGCCCGCCGGCACCGAGGTTTACAGCCCGCTGGTCGCCCAGCCCGGCTCCGGAGACGGCCACCGCGTGCAGATCTGGGCCGCCTTCCGGCTGAACGGCGCACCGCTCGGCCGGTACGTCCCGAAACTGTGGGCTGCGGACGGTGTCGTCACGCAGAGTGTCCCGGTTGTTCTCGACATCCGGTCGTGGTGTTGAGGACGTTTCGGGCCTGAGCTGACAGTCGTGTCGGGCGTCCGGGTGTGGCCACGCGGTACGCCCGACACGGGCGGTCAGTCGGGGTCGGGCATCAGGCCCTGGGCGCGGAGGTCGGCGACGTGTCGGGCCGGTGGTGGTTGGGAGTCGTGGTCGGAGGGGCGCGGCCCTTCCGGTCCGTCGGGGCCGACCCGGACGAAGGTTTCGATCCGGGTGACCCGGCACCGCACGCCGTTGATCTCGAAGTCGTCGGTACGCGGCGGCTGGTGTGCCGCGCGGGCGCGCTCGCACGCCGCCATGAACTCCTCGATCCCGGTGCTCTCGTCCATCCGGGGTCGCACGATGGAGAAAGAGCAGGCGTCCCGGGCGGCCTGTGGGGTCGGGTAGGCGTCGAACGACTTGGGTCGCCAACTGCCGTCGACGTACCCGCCGATGGTGAAACCGACCGGGAGCAGCACCACGTTGGGGTGGGTGTCCATGGCCCGGTAGGAGTCGGCGCGGACCTCCTCGGGGACGGTTTCCGCGCGATGGAAGGCGGAGGTCATCTCCATCCGGACGATGCCGTCGGTGAGTCCCGTGCCGGCGGTCGGGTCGATGACGAACCCGTCCACCTGGGACGGAGCTTTCTCCGCTTCGCCGGGCGGGTACGGGTCGGGGTCGGTGGGTCGGGGTGGCTCGGGCCCGTCCGGCCCCATCCGGATGAACGGTTGGGCGCGGATTATCCGGTATCGGCGGCCGTTGACGGTGAGGTCGTTGACGGGTTCCCAGTCGAGCAGTTCGTACGCGGTCTCGCACTCGGCCCGCTCGGTCGCGTGCTCGGGGGTGTCCGGTGTTTCACTGTGCCGCTTGCGGAGGTGGTGGGCGAGGCTGTCCCGGGCGTACTGCGGCTCTTCGGCGTCGAGCCGGATGATCCGCCACCGGCCGGCATCCAGTTCTTCGGCGAGGCCGAAGATCGGGGCACCCCACATGGTCTTGGGGTAGGCGAGCGAGCGACGCCGGGCGTCGTCCTCCGAGATCATCGAGACGGGATCGTCCCGCTGCTCGATCTTGATCAGCAGATGATCAGGCACCTGCATACCGTCATAGGTCATGCACGCATTGTGTTCCCTCGGTCACCGAGACGCAGCCCCGCCACCACCACAGTTCGTCCACGAATCTCAGCGTCTTCCCCACAACGCTCCACAAAAGCTTGACAAAGCCGGGATGGCTGCGGCCGGGCATCGGTCGGGGCGCGTCGTACGGGTGACCGTCGCGAGGTGCGCGTGACATCATGACGGTGCGAGAAATCGATCTCCGTCGGTGCCTCCAGGCGGTCGACGGGTCCGGGTACGGGGGGAGCGTCCGTGAGAAGTCTCAGGCATCTGTTCGCGGTGATGGTGCTCGGGCTGTCGACGGTGGTGGTGTGCACGTCGCCCGCCGCTGCCGAGGACGTCCAGGCCAGCTCTGCCCAGGGCGTCCAGATCATCTATCTGAACGCGGCCGGCGACGACGCCCGGGACGGCGCGACGCCCGCCACCGCGGTCCGCAGCCTGGCGCGGGTGCAGCAGCTCGTCGCCGCCGGTCCGCTCGACATGGACGTCGAGGTGCGCATCCACGCCGGCACGTACGTGGCCCAGGGCATCGTCTGGCAGACCTACCGTCCGGGCCACACAATTTCGTTCATGCCGGACGACTACGAGTACGGCGAGGGCATCGGGGGCATCGCGGCGCGGCCGGTGTTCCAGAACCGACGAGCCAGCGGATCGGGCCGGTACATCACCGGACCGTGGTTCTATGCCTGTCCCGGCAACCCCGGCCAGCCACTCGCGGAGGGCGGGACGTCCGGGTTGCGGTTCTACTACCTGCAGGTGGAGTACTACGCCAGCTCGGCCATCTCGCTGGACGGCTCGGCGGGGTCGTGCGGCGGCGGCTACCAGCGCTCGTCGGCGCCGGGCCTGCCCTCGGCGCGCGGACTTGACGGAAACACCGTCTTCGGGATGCTCCTCACGAAGATCGGCAACGCCTACACCGGCGGCTCGTGCGACAACCCCGACTTCCTGCGGTGCGGCTACGGCGGAATCGTGCTCACCGAGTCATCCGACAACCGCATCGAAAACAACCACTTCGTGGACCTGCGGAACTCCGAGAACAGCTATATCCACGCCATCTACGTCACCCACAAGAGTTCCCGCAACCGGTTCGTGGGCAACCGGGTGACCGGGGTGAGCAGCGAGCCGATCAAGGTGCGCGACGGCAGCAACTTCAACACGTTCGAGCAGAACGTCTTCGGCGCCAACGGGTTCCTCCGCTCCTCGCCGTCGATGGTCCACTACCGGGAGGAGGTGAACGAGGCCTCTGACGAGTGCGCGTCGTACCACGTCCGGTTCGCCAACAACGACCTCGGCACCTATCTCGTCGGCAGCACCGCCAACCTGCCGGCGTGGCTGATCACCCCGGCCGGCGCGACGTACAAGGGTGCCGCGGTGTGCCCGGGGGTCTGTCAAGTTAACGGCTGATCTTGGTTGTTGAGGTGGTCAGTCGTTGGCCGGGGTGAGCCGGCCATCGAAGGCGAGCTGGAAGGCGTTCAACGGTGCCTTCCAGCGCATGGTCCACCGCCGGCGTCCGGTGCCGGTGGGGTCGAGGCTCATCAACGCCATGTAGACGCACTTGAGTGCTGCGGCCTCGTTCGGGAAGTGTCCGCGGGCGCGGACGGCCTTGCGGATACGGGCGTTGACCGACTCGATCGCGTGCGTACCCGGTATGAAATCAGGTGGAGGCCCGCGTGGTGTTCCGCTGGTCCGGCACTCTTGGTCGGGCATACGGTGTGACCGTCCGGAACAGGGGCCTTCGGGGAACACGTATGGGCAGGCCGTTCTTGCTCGATGGGCTGCGAGCCCGTGTTAGTAGTTGGCCGCCCCTGCGACTGGTCCGGCTGCGCTGCGAGCGCGTATCCGTAGGTGTCGTTCCGTCCCAGCGGTTCCCCACCGATCGAGCAGCGGAGGGAGCAGATGATGGTCCGCTATATCGGTATGGACGTGCACCGCGAGTTCGCGCAGCTGGCGGTCGTCGAGGACGGCCTCGTGCGTGACGAGGGCCGCATCGGCGTGACGTCGGAAGCGCTGCGGCAGTGGGCCGCCGGCCTACGGGCTGATGACCAGGTCGCGTTGGAAGCGACGGGTAACAGCGACGCGATCGCGACCCTGTTGACCCCTGTCGTCGGCCGGGTGGTGGTGTCGAACCCGTCGAAGACCCGGGCGATCGCGGAGGCGAAGGTCAAGACCGACAAGGTCGACGCCCGGATTCTGGCGCAGTTGCTGGCGGCGGACTTCCTGCCGCCGGTGTGGCTGCCCGACGAGCGGATCCGTAGCCTGCGGCGGCAGGTGACCCGCCGCGCTCACCTGGTGCGCCAGCGCACCAGGATCAAGAACCAGGTCCACGCGATCCTGGCCCGCAATCTCGTCCCGACGCCGCCGGTGTCGGACCTGTTCGGCAAGACCGGACGGCACTGGCTGTCTCGACAGCCGCTACCAGCCGACGAGTCTTCCAGCGTGCGGGCGCTGCTGCGGCAGTTGGACTTCCACGGTGAGGAACTCGCCGTCGTGGATAAGGAACTCGCAGTCGAGGCGTTCGCCGACCCGGCCGTCGCTCGGCTGATGACCATTCCCGGCGTCGACGCGATCGTGGCGATCTCGATCGTCGCCGCGGTGGGTGACTTCACCCGGTTCAGGGACGCGGACAAGCTCGTCGCCTATGTCGGGCTTAACCCGAAGGTGCGTCAGTCCGGGAACTCTGCGCCGGTGCACGGCCGGATCAGCAAGGCCGGACGGGCGCACGTGCGTGGCGTCCTGGTCGAAGCTGCCTGGTCCGCCAGCCGAGCCCCGGGACCGTTGCGCGCGTTCTTCCAACGCGTCAAGGCACGACGCGGGTTCCCGACCGCTGTGGTCGCCACCGCCCGGAAGATGACCGCCCTGGCCTGGCACTTGGTGACCAAGGACCAGGACTACGCCTTCGCCCGCCCAGGCCTGGTCGCGCACAAGCGGCGCAAGCTCGAACTCGCCACCGGAGCACCCTCACGGCGTGGCAACCACGGAACCCCGGGTGCGGCCTACAACGACAAGCAACGACGCGCTGCCGAGACCGCTGCCGTCGAACAGGCCGAACGCGCCTACGAGGTCTTCGTCGCGCACTGGCAACCACACAATCCGGCAAAAACCCGAGCGAAGACTTGACGATTTCATCCGTGGAGCAGATGACCTTGCGGATCTCCACGTCGAAGGCGAGGAAGGGCACGAACTCGGCCCAGGCGTTCTCCCACAGCTTCACGATCGCCGGGTACTTGCGGCCCCATGCCTCGGCGAACTCCAGGAACCGTTCAGTCGCGGCATCCTCGGTCGCCGCGGTGTAGACCGGCTTGAGCGCCTTGGCGATCTTGTCCCAGTCCTGGCGGGCCGCGTAGCGGAACGAGTTGCGCAGCAGGTGGACTACACACGTTTGAACGATCGTGCGGGGCCACACCGTCGCGACGGCGTCCGGCAGGCCCTTGAGCCCGTCGCAGACGAGCATCAACACGTCCTGAACGCCGCGGTTCTTCAGCTCGGTGAGCACATGCAGCCAGTGCTTGGCGCCCTCGCCGCCGTCACCAGCCCAGATCCCCAGGATGTCGCGGTGCCCGTCGACAGTGACCGCCATGGCCAGGTAGATCGGCCGGTTCGCAACCTGACCATCGCGGATCTTGACGTTGATAGCATCGATAAACACAACCGGATACACCCTGTCGAGAGGCCGGTTCTGCCACTCGGCCATGCCGTCCATGACCTTGTCGGTGATGGTGGATATGGTCTGCTTCGACACCTCGGCGCCGTAGACCTCGGCCAGGTGCGCGGCGATCTCCCCGTGGGTCAGACCCTTGGCCGACAACGACAGCACCATGTCGTCGACGCCGGTCAGGCGCCGCTGACGCTTGCGCACGATCTGCGGCTCGAACGTCCCGGCGGCATCGCGTGGGACCCGGACCTCGACCGGCCCGACATCGGTGAGCACGGTCTTGGCCCGGCTGCCGTTACGAGTGTTCCCGCTGCCCCGACCCGCCGGATCGTGCTTGTCATAGCCGACGTGGTCGGTGATCTCACCGTCCAACGCCGACTCCAGCACACGCTTGGTCAGCTGCTGCAGCAGCCCACCCTCGCCGGTCAACCGCAGCCCGTCACCACGAGCCCGATCGACCAGCATCGCGATCAACTGCTCATCCGTGACCGCACCCACCGGCCCAGCGGCCGGCTGTCCCACGGTGGTCTCGGTCGTCATCTGGCGTCTCTCCCTTGATCGGTCGATCAGCCGTTATTTGTACAGTCCCGTGCCCGGCCCTGCCGGCGGGTGAGGTGCGGCTGATCACGGCGAACAACACCTACTGACTGGTGCTGCGGTGGTGGTCTGTCGGGCGTCGGCCGGCACCGTGTCCGTCCGGGCCGTGGCACGCCGCCGTCGCCTCGATCGGGTTTCTCCCGCCGGGGAACGGGGAACCGCGTTGGTCGGGATCGCAACGGCCGGAGTGTAAGCGGCGGTGGTCCATCGAGGGGTGGGAAAAGACGCAGGCCGCCGCGCTACGGGACTGGCTGCTGGATCGGCTGGAAGCGTCGGAGTTGTGGGGCGGGACGCCGGAGCCGCTGTCGGTGACGCAGTTCGCCGCCCGGGTACGGCATGACAAGGACTTCCGGTCGGTGCTGGATCTGTGGGTCGGGCACGAGGACTACAACCTGGCGAAGACGATCGACACGCTGGTTGCCGACGAGCATGTGCCGCATCTGCCGGCGCAACGGTACAAGCCGTCCGGGCTCCGGAGGCGGGCGCAGTGGGAGCGGACCCGGGCGTTGCAGCGTCGGGAGGACGCGGGGGAGAAGGTCGAGATCGACGTGTGAAGTACGCATCGGCGGACTTCGTGCGACCGTCGTACTGGCGGGCGCGGGGCAAGCTCGATGTGCCGAAGGAGCGGTTCATCTCCTATCCGGGCGCGAGCCGGGACACCGACGGCAGCGAAGTGCTCGGCTGGGCCGGCTGGGACCACCTGGCCCAGACGCAGGCGCTGGCCATGGTCTACCTGGATCGGAAGGCGCAGGAACTCTGCGTCGAGCCGCCGTCGACGGCTGGTCCCACGTGATCCTCGACGGAAAGCTGTTCGACTGCGACCGGCTCACCGAGACCACCCTGCCGGTCAAGGGTGAAACGATCGACGCCTGGTACTCCGGAAAGCACCGCGACTTCAAGGTCTCGGATCTCGAAGGCTGGCCAGATGGGCGGCGGCCCGTCTCAGCTCAATCCGGGCTCATGCCCCACGTAGACGCCTCGGACCTGCTGGCCGTAGACGAGGCGTTCGGCCTTGAGCTGGATCACGGTCTCGTTGCCCCCGCAGCACTCCATCAGCCGCCTGACCCGGCATCGAGCTATGCGCCTTCTGGTCGGCGTCGGTGTTGGCGGGCTGCCGGCTATTCGTCCAGGTCTGGACGGTGTTCTGCGATCCAGCGCTCGACGTCCTCGGCCAGCCATACGCGTCCCTGCCGCAACTCGGCCACCGGCTCCGGGAAGCTCCGGCGCTGTGTCAGCTCGTAGACGCGCTGCTTCGAAATCCCGCCCAGGCGCACGCGGATCTCGTGCGTGCCCATGAGCCGGAGTTTTGCCACGCTCACGACGGTAGGTTTCGCGGTCCTTGACCATCGGCAGGTTGATCGCAGACAACCTGCCTGAGGGACTTGACCTAAGGCAAGTACAGCGGCAAGCTGAGCTTCGAGTCGAAGTGCCCCATGCCTGGCCGGCGTACCTCCGGTCGGGCCGAGGTCACCGTCCATGTCCTGCTCCGACGTCGGGAAGGTTGGTGAAGGTGGTGGGCTATCTGCTCTGGTTGGTGTTACGGATAGACCGGCAGCCGCTGCGGCGGCTCGGGCCGGCGTACCGGTCGGGAACGTACCGGCCGCTGATGCCGTCCCAGGTGCGGACCCGTCGGTTCACCCCGGTCGGCTTCGGGCGGCGGCGCGGAGTCGACCCGGACGAGGTCGCCCAGTTCCTCGACCAGGTCGCCGGTGACCTGGCGCGGGCGTACACCGAATTGGCGGGCGTCCGGAAGCAGAACGCCCGGATCAAGGACGCCATGCGGCGCTGGCAGGCCCGGCCGGCGCCGACCGCCCACGAACTGGCGGGGCGCTGATGACCGAGCGGTACGTCGTACACGTGCCCTTCGCCGCGCCGACCCCGGCGACCGCCCGCATCCTCGCCCGGACGGCGGCCCGGACCCTCGCCCGGTTGCCGCAGGTCGACGTGGCCGAGGCGACCGTCTCGGCCGAGGACGACCAGATCGTGCAGTCCCGGCTCTTCTGCGACCGGCTGCTCGGCGGCGGCCGGCGGTGCGCCTTGCGCGCCGAACACCAGACCCCGTGCGCGGCCGTCGTGACCCCGGACGATCCGGAGGCGGACGGCACCGACCCGGCAGCCTTGCGGGTGTCGGAGCCGGCCGGGTGACCGGGCCGGTTCCGGCCGGGCCGCCGGTGCTGCCCTGCCGCGAGTGCGACGGCATGAGTTTCACCCTCGTCCCGTGCCGCTGCACCTACTACGGAGACCGGCTGCTGGTCAGCGAGGAGGATCGAACGCCCAGGGAGCCCTACCACGACTGCCTGGAATGCGACGGGGTCGGCACCGTCGGCCGGCCGTGCCACATCTGCCGGCAGACCGGCCGCCGTCGCGCCCAGTTCGTCCTCACCATGGCGAATCTGGACACCGGCACCCTCGCCTCGGTGAACGTCGTACCCGGGGTGGTGGAACCGCAGCGCTGGCCGGCCGACCACCGGACCTGGTGCCTGCCGCTCCCCCCGCTGCTACACGAACTGGCCGCCCGCGTCGGGGCCAAGTCCTGGACCGAGGTACGCCGGCCCGGCCCGCCGGAGGAGCCGGTGGTCCTGCTGCCGTCGCGCTGGCGCCCGGACCTGCCCCCGGCGGACCGGGAACTGCTGGAGGCGGAGGCGATCGCCGCGCAGTCGTACGATCCGTGGTGGCTCTACCTCGGCAGGACGACGAGTGAACCTCCCCGAGATCCGGCCGCCGAGCTGGCCCGGCGCTGCCGCCTCGCCGACCTGCTCTGCCTAGACCTGGTGATCGAAACCCGCCGGGACCGTAACGGCACCGGACTGAGCTGGCACCTGCGCTACGAGGTGCCCGACAGCCCCGTCCCCGCCGAGGGGCGCGGCCACGCCGACGACCTGCCGAGCGCGATCATCGGCACCAGCGAGCTGGACGCCCTCTACGGGCTGGAGGAACGCGGTCGCAGCGTCCCGGCGTACCGGTTGAGCTGCCCCGACCTGCCTCCGGCCGGCCCCGCCAGCATCGACCTCGACCAGCTCGAACGCCGGATCCTCGCCGACTGCGTCGACCTGCGGACCGGCGAACCGACCGCCGGTGCGCAGGCGATCTGGCGCGACGGCCGGTGGCACCACACCAGCCTGCGGGTCACCGACACCACGGACAATCTCAGCGAATCGTCGACCGGGCAGATCCACCAGCGGCGCAGGGTGCTGCTGCGGCGCGGCTGGCAGCCGCCGGCCCCGTCGTGGCAGGGCGAGCCTCTCCCGTACGCCGAATGCCCCGACTGCGACCCGGACAGCAACCTGCGGCGCTGTCACTGCCGACTCGGCGCCGGGGTCGCCGAACCCGACTGCCCGGCCTGCGCCGGCACCGGCCGCAGCCCGTCGGCGCTGCGCTGCCACACCTGCCGGGGCAGCCGCCGGCTGCACCAGACCGTGACCGTCACGATCACCGACCTGACCTGTCGGGTCGTCCACCTCACCTGGCAGGCCGACCCGACCGGCTGGCAGACCGGTGAACTCGGCTGGCACATCGCCCCGGACACCGTGCCGGGTGGGGAGCGGAGCTGGCGGACCGGGCGCCGGGTAGCCGCCCCGCACGTCGCCACCCAGCCCGGCGGCAAGCCGCTGCACCAGCTCCCCGGGCGGTTCCGGCTGGCGGAGTGGGCGGCCACCTTCGGGGTACGCCCCGACGACCTGATCGAACTCGACGGCGGCGGCGACCTCGATCACGACCTGCGGCACGGCACCGTCACCCTGCACCGGCCCGGGGACGACCCGCTGACCGCACACCTGACCGCAGCCGCCCGGGGCCGGCCCGGCGCCCGGCTATTCATGCTGGCCCGTCGCCCCGACGTACCGTCCCTGGCCGACCTGGTCCGGCTCGCCCTCGGACTGCACCTGACGCTCACGGTCACCGTCGTCGACCACGTCCGCAACACCGGAGACCTCCGGCTGGTGCAGGGCGAACGCTGGGAGGTGAACGTCGGCCCCGCCAGCGGGCCGGTCACCCCGGCCGACCGGCCGATCCGGTCCACTCCGGAGGCGGCGATCGCCTTCTGCCTCGACTATCTCGGACTCGCCATCGCCGGCACCGTCCCCGACGATCCGGTCGACCCGATCCCGGTGCCGCAGTGTCCGAACCCGATCGAGGTGGCCGACCCGGTGCCGCTGCTGCGCCGACTCGCCCGACACCACGCCGGCCAGCCCGTGGCCGTGCACTTCACGGCCGCCACCTGCGAGATCGTGCTCCGCGAACCCGACGGCGTACGCCCGCTCGTCACCGCGGCCACCCTGCCCGCCGCGATCGGCGCCCTCGGCCTGGCCCCGGGCGGGTGACCCGCCGGGCAGGTGCGACCCCGCCGGAACGGCCCTGTTGGACCCCGCCGGAACGGCCAGGACGTCAGAGCCGGTCGAACCCGGTGAGGTCGATGTCCAGATCGAAGGGCTCGGCGAGCTTCAGCCGGCCGTGGAAGATGCCGGTCGGCCGGTAGGCGCGGGACGACGCCGCCAAGGCGTGGACGTAGACGGTGGGTTGCCCGGAACTCTCCTCGACCCGCCAGAAGTGCGGGATGCCCACCTGGGCGTAGATCTGCGGCTTGCGTTCCCGGTCGCGCAGCACGGAGTCGGGCGAGACCACCTCCACCGCGAGCACCACCGCGTCCGCCGGATACCAGGTCTGGTCGTTGTCGACGTCGGCATCGGCGTGCACCACGATCAGGTCCGGCTCGGGGCGCTGCTGCGGGCCGAGCACCACCGACATCTCCCGCCGGACCCGGAACCGGTCCGTCGGCGCGGCGACGGCCAGCGCCTGCTCCAGCAGCCGGAGCACCTTCATGTGGAAGAGCTTCTGCGGGCTGACGAAGACGAGGCTTCCGTCGATGAACTCGGCGTGCGAGGGAAGGCCGGGAATCCGGTCGAGATCATCGGCGGTGAAGCCACCGGGCGGCGGGCGGAACCGTTCGTACACCGGCTCGGCACTCATCGCCTCACCCCTGCGGTCGACCTGCCCGTGACGCTCAGCATAACGAAGAGGGCCTTTCCGGCGTGGTGGTGCGCGCGGCAGCCCGTCCTTATGCGCGTACGGCGATCGGTAGCCTGACCGTCACGTTTCGGCGGCGTACGGTGGCGGCCGGCGGAGCGGCGGAGCGCGCGTCAGAGGGCTCTGGCACGCTGGTATCCCGTGAGCGGTGACGGTCTGATCGTGGTCGACAAGCCCGGCGGCATGACGTCGCACGACGTGGTGGCCCGGATCCGGAGGCTGGCCCGGACCCGTCGGGTCGGGCACGGCGGCACGCTGGATCCGATGGCGACCGGAGTACTGGTGATCGGGGTGGGCCGGGCGACCCGGCTGCTGACCTACGTGATCGGGGCAGGTAAGAGCTACACCGCGACGATCCGGCTCGGCCAGTCGACGGTGACCGACGACGCCGAGGGCGAGGTGGTCGGCACCGCCGACGCCGCCGGGGTCACCGAGGAGGCGGTACGCGCCGCCATGCTGCCGCTGACCGGTGAGATCGACCAGGTGCCGAGCGCGGTCAGCGCGATCAAGGTCGACGGACAGCGCGCCTACAAGCGGGTACGCGACGGCGAGGCGGTCGAGTTGGCCGCGCGTCGGGTCACGGTCTTCCGCCTCGACGTGCTCGACTCTCGTCGCAACACCGTCGACGGGCTGGCCGTGTTGGACGTGGACGTGGCGGTGGACTGCTCCTCCGGGACGTACATCCGGGCGCTGGCCCGGGACCTCGGCGCCGCGCTCGGGGTCGGCGGGCACCTGACGGCGCTGCGGCGTACCGCCGTGGGCGGCTTCACCCTGGCCGAGGCGGCGACCCTGCCGGAGCTGGAGGAACGCGCCCCGGACGTGGTCAACCTGACCGTCGAGGCGGCCGCCCGGCGGTTCTTCCCGCAGCGGCAGGCCAGCGCCGACGAGGCGAAGGTGCTCTCGCACGGCGGCCCGCTCGACCCGGCCGGCATCACCGGGCCGTACGCCGTCTTCGATCCGGCGGGCGGCCTGATCGCTATCGTCAGCGACCGGGACGGCCGAGCCCGGGCGGAGATCGTGCTCGCCCCGGCCTGAACGAGCGACCGAGCCGGGCAGGCGCACGGAAGGATGAAGGGACCAGGGATGCAGCGGTGGCGGGGGTACCACGGGGCGCCGGTGGGCTGGGGCCGGTCGGTGGTGACCATCGGGGTCTTCGACGGGGTACACCGGGGACACCAGGCGATCATCGGGCACGCCGTGAAGCGTGCCCGGGACATGGGCGTGCAGTCGGTCGTGGTCACCTTCGACCCGCATCCGGCCGAGGTGGTCCGGGCCGGGTCCCACCCGGCGGTACTGACCGAACAGGCCCGTAAGGCGGAGCTGATCGAGGCGCTCGGGGTGGACGTACTCTGCGTGGTCCCGTTCACCCCCGACTTCTCCCGGCTGTCGCCGGAGGCGTTCGTGCACGACGTGCTGGTCGAGCAGTTGCACGCCGCCCTGGTGGTGGTGGGGGAGAACTTCCGGTTCGGCCACCGGGCGGCCGGCGACGTGGCGCTGCTGGAGCGGTTGGGCCGGACCTTCGGCTTCGGGGTGGAGGAGGCGCCACTGGTCGCCGACGCCGACACGGTCTTCTCGTCCACCTACATCCGGGCCTGTGTCGCGGCCGGTGATGTGACCGCCGCCGCCACGGCGCTGGGCCGGCCGCATCGGGTGGAGGGCGTGGTGGTCCGGGGTGACCAGCGGGGGCGGGAGATCGGCTTCCCAACCGCCAACCTGCTCTGCCACCGGTACGCGGCGGTGCCGGCGGACGGCATCTACGCGGCGTGGCTGATCCGGCGGGGCGGCCGGGCGGGACAGCGCGCCGAGCGGCTACCGGCGGCCGTGTCGATCGGCACGAATCCCACGTTCTCCGGGCGGGAGCGCCGGGTCGAGGCATACGTACTGGACTTCTCGGGCGATCTCTACGGGGAACGGCTCGCCCTGGACTTCGTGGCGTACCTGCGGGAGATGCGCGGTTATGACGGCATCGAGCCACTGGTCGCGCAGATCAACGCCGACGTCGAGCAGACTCGCCGGGTGCTCGCCTGACCGCGGCCGCGGCGGACCGTCTGACCAGGGCCAACTTTCCCGGCCGGATGATCCGCCCAGGTCGGGCGTGCCCTGACTCGGCCGAACCCGGACAGGCTGGTAGCCTGGCGGGGACGTCGGATTACCGGCGTGGCCTCGCGTGCCTGCACGACGCCGCGGGTGCGAGGTCGCCCCGGCCCGGTCGCCGACCGGCCCGGGCGGACACGACAATCCGGAAACAGGGAGATATGGCGCTCGACCAGGCAAGCAAGGCCAAGATCCGCCAGGAGTACGCGACCGCCGAGGGTGACACCGGTTCACCCGAGGTGCAGGTGGCGGTGCTGACCAAGCGGATCGCCGACCTCACCGAGCACCTCAAGGTGCACAAGCACGACCACCACAGCCGTCGTGGTCTGCTGCTGCTGGTGGGTCGCCGTCGGCGGCTGCTCAACTACATGCAGAAGAAGGACATCAACCGCTACCGGTCGCTCATCGAGCGGCTCGGTCTGCGGCGGTGAGCTGAGCGGGGGAGCGGCCGTCCCGGTGACGGTCCGGCGGCAGGAGGTCGCCGAAGGCACCGACGGGCAGCCGCTCCACCCGCCCCACCTCGCCACACCCGTAACCAGGGGCCAGCGCGACCACCCGATGGGGAGCCGGTCGACGCACCGGTCCTCGGTAGTGGCCCCCGGGCCGGCCGGCACTGCCGGCGCCCCGGGCGCTTCGATCGAAGACCGGTTGTCTGAGCAGCTCCTCTGGCCACGGTCTCGCACCGGTGGATACCGGCGCGGAGGGCAGTCGCGGGCCCCCGATCGAAGGAGTGCTACCGCACCATGACCGAAACGTCCAGTCCCAACAGCACAGGCACGCTGGGTACCCAGCACCGCACCGCGGTGATCGACAACGGGCCATTCGGCACCCGTGAGATCACCTTCTCCACCGGGCGGCTCGCCCGGCAGGCCGCCGGCTCCGTCCTCGCCCAGCTCGGCGAGACCGTGGTCCTCTCCGCGACCACCGCGGGCAAGCAGCCGAAGGAGCAGTTCGACTTCTTCCCGCTCACCGTCGACGTCGAGGAGCGGATGTACGCGGCGGGCCGGATCCCCGGCTCGTTCTTCCGGCGCGAGGGGCGGCCCAGCGAGGACGCGATCCTCACCTGCCGGCTGATCGACCGGCCGCTGCGCCCGTCCTTCGTCAAGGGACTGCGCAACGAGGTGCAGGTCGTCGAGACCGTGCTGGCGCTCGACCCGCAGCACCCGTACGACGTCGTGGCGATCAACGCCGCGTCGCTCTCCACCAAGCTCTCCGGCCTGCCGTTCTCCGGCCCGATCGGGGCGACCCGGATGGCGCACGTGGACGGCCAGTGGGTCGCCTTCCCGACCATCGAGGAGCTGACCCGGGCCACCTTCGACATGGTGGTCGCCGGTCGCGCCCTGCCGGACGGCGACGTGGCGATCATGATGGTCGAGGCGGAGGCCACCGAGCACACCGTGGCACTGGTCGCCGGTGGGGCTCCGGCGCCGACCGAGGAGGTCGTGGCGAGCGGCCTGGAGGCGGCCAAGCCGGCCATCCGGGAACTGTGCCGGGCGCAGAGCGAGATCGCCGAGATCGCCGCGAAGCCGGTCGCCGAGTTCCCGGTCTTCCTCGACTACAACGACGACGTCTACGAGGCGGTCGCCGGGGTGGCGCGCGGTGAGGTCGCCGAGGCGCTGAAGATCGCGGGTAAGGCGGACCGCGAGGAGGCGCTGGAGCGGATCAGGGACCGGGTCGTCGAGGAGCTCGCTCCGAGCTACGAGGGCCGGGAGAAGGAGATCGGCGCGGCCTTCCGTTCGCTGAACAAGTCCGAGGTACGCTCCCGGGTGCTCCGCGAGCAGGTCCGGATGGACGGTCGCGGCGCGCGGGACATCCGGCCGCTGAGCGCCGAGATCGCGGTGCTGCCCCGGGTGCACGGCTCGGCGCTCTTCGAGCGCGGCGAGACCCAGATCCTCGGCGTCACCACGTTGAACATGCTCCGGATGGAGCAGGCGCTGGACACCCTCTCCCCGGAGAAGACCAAGCGCTACATGCACAACTACAACTTCCCGCCGTACTCGACCGGTGAGACCGGCCGGGTCGGGGCGCCGAAGCGGCGCGAGATCGGACACGGCGCGTTGGCGGAGCGGGCGCTGATCCCGGTGCTGCCCAGCCGTGAGGAGTTCCCGTACGCGATCCGCCAGGTTTCCGAGGCGCTCGGCTCGAACGGCTCCACCTCGATGGGGTCGGTCTGCGCCTCCACGCTGGCGCTGCTCAGCGCCGGTGTGCCGCTGAAGGCGCCGGTGGCCGGCATCGCGATGGGCCTGATCTCCGACGAGGTCGACGGCAAGACGCAGTACGTGACGCTGACCGACATCCTCGGTGCCGAGGACGCCTTCGGCGACATGGACTTCAAGGTCGCCGGCACTCCGGACTTCGTCACGGCGCTCCAGCTCGACACCAAGCTCGACGGCATCCCGTCGGACGTGCTGGCGGCGGCGCTGCAGCAGGCGTACGAGGCCCGGCAGGTCATCCTGGGCGTGATGCAGGAGGCGATCGAGGGCCCGGCCACGATGTCGGACTACGCGCCGCGGGTGACCACGGTGAAGATCCCGGTCGACAAGATCGGCATGGTGATCGGGCCGAAGGGCCAGACCATCAATGCCATCCAGGACGAGACCGGTGCCGAGATCTCGATCGAGGACGACGGCACCATCTACGTTGGCGCCACCAACGGCCCGTCGGCGGAGGCCGCGGTCGAGCGGATCAACGCGATCGCGAACCCGACGCTGCCGAAGGTCGGCGACAAGTTCCTCGGCACGGTGGTCAAGACCGCCGCGTTCGGGGCGTTCGTCTCGCTGCTGCCCGGCCGGGACGGCCTGCTGCACATCTCGAAGGTGGGCGACGGCAAGCGGGTCGAGCGGGTCGAGGACTTCCTCAACGTCGGCGACAAGGTCGAGGTGCAGATCGCCGACATCGACGCCCGCGGCAAGATCTACCTGGACAAGGTGCGGCCGGAGGGCGAGGAGGCGCCGGCCCAGCAGGCCGGTGGCGAGCGTCCGGCCGGCCGGGACCGCGGCGACCGTGGCCCGCGCGACCGCAGCGACCGGGACCGGGGCGACCGCGGTCCGAGCCGGGGCGACCGCGAGGGCGGCGAAGGTGGCGGCGAGGGCGGTGGCGGCGAGCCGCGCCGCCGGCGCAACCGGCACAGCTGATCGATCGCGCCGCGCCGGCCCCTGCCGCACCCGACCGGGTGGCGAGGGCCGGCGCGGCGCGCGGCATCATCGCACCGAACCGGTGTACGGGTGCCGTGCCGCACTGTCCGGCTGCGGCGTCCGCCGCGCCGTCGACGTACAGGTAGGAGCCAGGTCCTTTGAGTCGGGCGAAGCGAGTGTCGGGTGCGGATGGCGTCGGCGGTGTTGCCGCTGCGGCGGCCCGGGCGGTGACCCGGGTGGTGGACAGCGACCCGCTCGGCGGCACCGTACGCCGCACCGTGCTCCCCAGCGGCCTGCGGGTCCTCACCGAGGCGATCCCCGCGATGCGGAGCGTCTCGTTCGGCATCTGGGTGGCGGTCGGGTCCCGGGACGAGACGGGGCCGCAGTCCGGTGTCTCGCACTTCCTGGAGCATCTGCTCTTCAAGGGCACCCGTCGGCGCAGCGCGCTGGACATCTCGGCGGCGATCGAGGCGGTGGGCGGCGAGACGAACGCCTTCACCACCAAGGAGTACACCTGCTACTACGCGCGGGTGCTCGACCAGGACCTGCCGCTGGCCATCGACGTGATGTGCGACCTGGTCGCCGACTCGGTGCTGGCCGCCGCCGACGTGGAGACCGAGCGCGGGGTGATCCTCGAAGAGATCGCCATGCACGACGACGAACCCGGCGACGAGGTGCACGACCTGCTGGCCAGGGCGGTCTACGGCGACCATCCGCTCGGCCGGCTGATCTCCGGCACCGAGGAGACGATCTCGCCGATGTCCCGCCGGCAGATCCAGAGCTTCTACCGGCGTCGCTACACCGCGCCGTCGATCGTGATCGCCGCCGCCGGCAACCTCGACCACGGCGAGGTGGTCAAGCTGGTCCGGCAGGCGCTGGAGGGGACGGCACTGGACGGCGAACCAGCCGCGCCGGCACCGCTGCGCCCGGCCGACACCGGGGTACGCACCAGCCGGCCGGGCAGCATCGTCGAGCAGAAGGAGACCGAGCAGGCGCACGTCGTACTCGGCTGTCCCGGCATCGGCCGGCTCGACGACCGGCGGTTCGCGCTCGGGGTACTCAACAACGTGCTGGGTGGCGGCATGTCCAGCCGGCTCTTCCAGGAGATCCGCGAGCGGCGTGGCCTGGCCTACTCGGTCTACTCCTACTCCAGCCAGTACGCCGACACCGGCCTCTTCGCGGTCTACGCCGGCTGCGCCCCTGGCAAGGTCGACGAGGTTCTGGAGCTGGTCCGCGCCGAGCTGGCCGAGGTCGCCGCGCACGGCGTCACCGAGGCCGAGCTGGCCCGGGGCAAGGGCATGGCGAAGGGCTCCTACGTGCTCAACCTGGAGGACACCGGTTCCCGGATGAGTCGGCTGGCAAAGGGCGAGCTGCTCTTCGGTGACCTGCTGCCGGTTGACGCGCTGCTGGACCGGGTCGACGCGGTCAGCGCGGACGAGGTGAACGCCCTTGCTGCCGACCTGCTGGCCCAGCCGATGTCGCTGGCCGTGGTGGGTCCGTTCGGCGCGGACGACTTTCCGACCGCAGCCGGCTGAACCGGAGCGCGGACCACACCACGGCGCGGACCACCCGGCGTCTCGGGCACGTCGCTGACCGGTTCAGTCGGCCCGTAGCTCCGACGGGTTGGTGCTGGAGCGTTGCAGGAGCAGGCTGACGCCGACCACGGTGAGCACGACGAGCAGCGCGGCGCCGGCCAGGGCGGCGACGTTGGCCCAGGGCACCGGTACCGGAAAGGTCAGGGTGATATTCTCCCAGCCGACGTGCGTGGCCTGGTACGCCGGATCGGCGCATTCCACGGCGGTTCCGGTGCAGATGGTGCGACCCCGGTCGCCGGTCGCGGTGTCGGTGAACGAGCGCACGGCGAACATGCCGGCCAGGCAGGCTAGGGCGATGCCCGGCAGTGTCGGGATGAGAACCTGCCAGCACTGGGCGCGGGCGAGCACCGCCCGGGGGGTACCCGCCGCGACGAGCGCGGCGAGGGTACGGCGTCGGGCGACGGCGGACTCGACCAGGGCGACCAGCAGCGCGCAGGCGGCGAGGCCGAGCAGGCCGAGCAGTACCGTGTTGACGAGGTTGAAGACGTCGGCCCGGAACGCGAGGGTGCCGCTGGGGTCCCAGGGGGTGCCGCCGTAGCGCTGGGTGAACTCCCGGGACACGGCACCTCGGACCTCCGCATTGGTGACGAGCCAGGCGTACAGCATCATCGCACCGCCACCGAAGGCGGTCACCACCTGCATGACGGTGTAGGTGCGGGTGGCCTGGTAGGGGTCAACGAGGATCCGGCGGGCCGCGATGAGCACGCTCGGGCGTTTGGTCAGGCGCAGCAGCAGCCGTGCCGTGATGTGCCCGAGCCAGGCCGTGCCGAGCATCAGCCCGAGCAGCAGCAGCACCGTGCAGATCAGGATCGCGCCAATCCGGATCCCGTCCTCGGCGGTACCCAGCCGGTTCTGCCGGACGAACTCGGTGCGGGACGCGGCCTCCAGCGCGGTGAAGCCGAATAGCCCGACCAGGCCGAGCAGCCCCGGCCAGGCCCGTACCCGCCGCCGTTGCGCGGCGCGGACCAGACCGAACGGGGTGATCGCGACCCGTCGCAACAGCACGACGGTGAGCGCCGTCGCCAGCAGCGGAACCCCGAGCGCGACACCGACGATTGCCGGTACCGCCGGCAGCACGTCGGTGGGTAGTGTCCGGGTACCGCCGGGACCGGGATTGTCCAGCAGCGCGCGGCCGGCGAGGTATCCGGCCAGGCCGAGGAGCGTGCCGATGGTGGCCGCCACCCCGGTCTCGGCGGCGGCCACCTGGACCACCTGGGCCGGGGACGCGCCGGCCAGCCGGAAGGCCGCCAGGCGTCGGTCCCGGCCGGGTGCTCCCAGCCGGGCGCACTGCCCGAGAAGGAACAGCGCCGGCACGGTGAACAGGATCATCGCGAACGCCAGGTTCGCCAGCATCGACTCGGTGTTGAACATCCGGTTGTGGTACCGGTCGAGGGCCGGCGGCACGGCGAGCACGGTGGCGGCACAGAGCAGGATCAGGGTCGCCATCGCGGCGCCCAGCGCGGTGATGCCCACTCGGGCCCGGTCGGCGCGGGTTCCGGCGAAGGCCAGCCGCAGCACGTCCGCCGGTCTCACCGGACCTCCTCGACGACGAGCCGGCCGTCCGACTCCACCGTGCCGTCCCGCATGGTGATCTCCCGATCGGCGTACGCGGCCACCTGGGCGTCGTGGGTGACGAGTAGCACGCAGGTGCCCTGCTCACGGGCGAGCCGGACCAGTCCGGCGAGCACCTGCTCGCCGGAGAGACTGTCCAACGCCCCGGTCGGCTCGTCGGCGAAGAGCACCTCCGGTTCGGTCACCAACGCCCGGGCGAGCGCGAGCCGCTGCTGCTGTCCGCCGGACAGCTGGCCCGGGTACTTGTCGGCCAACTCGGCGATGTCGAGTTCGGTCAGCCAGCGCCGAGCGGTCACGGCGGCATCGCGGTAGCGCATCCCGCCCAGTTGCAGCGGCAGGGTCACGTTCTCGGTCGCAGTCAGGTCCGCCACCACCTGGCCGAACTGGAACAGCACCCCGAACACGGTCCGGCGCAGCCGCGACCGAACCTGTTCGCTCTCCGCCGCCAGGTTCCGGCCCTGGAACCACACCTCACCCCGGTCCGGCCGGAGGATCCCGGAGAGGCAGTGCAGCAGGGTTGACTTCCCGCAGCCGCTCGGTCCGGTCACGGCGACGATCTCGCCCCGACCCAGCGAGAGCGAGACGTCGTGGAGTGCGACGGTCTGCCCGAACGCCTTGCTGAGCTGCCGCGCCTCGATCGAGGTCGTCGTCGGGTCGGTCACGCCGACACCTCCGCCCGCAGCGCGGTGACCCGGTCGAGGGTGGTGGCCATCCAGCGCAGGTCGGCGTCGAGATGGTTGAGCAGGTAGTCCGCCGCGGCCAACTCGGTGACCGAGGTACCTGCGGTGGTCTTGACCTTCGTCAGTTTCCGCATCAACGCCAGGTGGCTGGCTCGCTGGGCGGTCAACAACGACCGCGCGGCGGTCTCGTCCGGGGTGGCCAGCAACGCGACGATCACCTTGATGAAGAGTTCGGCGGTGATCTGCGGGCTGGACGGCACCACCTGGCGCAGCCAGCCGTCCAGTTCGGACCGGCCCTGGTCGGTGAGCCGGAAGGCCACCCGGTCCGGACCGCCCACCCGTTGCGGGGCCGTCTCGGCGACGTAGCCGTGCCGCAGCATCCGGGCCAGCGTCGTGTACAGCTGGCCGAACGCGAGGGGTCGGACACCGGGCAGCCTGCGGTCGTACTCCCGTTTGAGCTCGTAACCGTGCCGGTCGCCCTGCGACGCGAGGAGGCCCAGCAGAACGTGCGAGGTTGACATGACGGCGACTATTCCTCATGGGAATAGTTGGGTCAAGCAGCGGCCGGGACACCCGGCGGACCTACCCCGGCCGGTGGGATAGGTTGTGCCGCGTGAGCGACGTGCGTGAACCCGGGGTCGGATCCGCTGCCGGGGCGTCCGGCCGACCGGGCGGGAGCCCATTGCGGGTCGCCGTGCTGGGTGCCGGTGGCCGGATGGGCGTCGAGGTGTGCCGGGCGGTGGAGAGCGCCGACGGACTCGACCTGGTGGCCAGGATCGACCAGGACGACCAGCTCTCCGGCGCCGCCGACGCGGGCGCCGAGGTGGTGGTCGACTTCACCAACCCGGACGTGGTGATGGGCAACCTGCGGTGGTGCGTCGAGCAGGGCATCCACGCGGTCGTCGGCACCAGCGGCTTCACCGGACACCGACTCGACGAGGTGCGTGACTGGCTCTCCGACAAGCCAGGGCTGGGCGTGCTGATCGCGCCGAACTTCGGCATCGGGGCGGTGCTGATGATGCAGTTCGCGGCCCGGGCGGCCCGCTACTTCGAGTCGGTCGAGATCATCGAACAGCACCATCCGAAGAAGCTCGACGCACCGAGCGGTACCGCCACGCACACCGCACGGCTGATCGCGCAGGCCCGGGCCGAGGCGGGTCTCGGCGCGGTGCCGGACGCCACCACGGACGAGGTGCCGGGTGCGCGCGGCGCCGACGTCGACGGGGTACGCGTACACGCCGTCCGGGCCGTCGGTCTGGTCGCGCATCAGGAGGTGCTGTTCGGCACCGCCGGTGAGACGTTGACCATCCGACACGACTCGTACGACCGGGCGTCGTTCATGCCCGGCGTGCTGCTGGCCGTGCGGGCGGTCCCGCACCGTCCCGGGCTGACCGTCGGCATCGACACGCTGCTGGACTGAAGCGACACGGGGCCGGTCCACGGGCGGCCGGCCGCTTGTGGCGGCTCAGCCCTGCCCGGCCTCGGCGGGCTCGGGCTCGACGGCGAGCGAGACGTGCAGCCGCAGCTGCGGCACCAGCAGGTCGTCGACGTCGAGCGCCCGGGCGGCCCCGTCCGGCTCCCAGCCGGCCGCGCCGAGGAACTTCCGGGTCGCGGTGTCTCCGTCGAAGGCCCAGGCCACCGCCGTGTCGAAGCCGTCGGTGCGCCACAGGTCGACGCTGGCGGCGAGCAGCCGGCTGCCGTGTCCGCGCCGGCCCCATCTCGGCTCGACCAGCAGGTCGGTCACCGCGACGACGCCCGGGCCGAGCGCCTCGGTCGGTTCCTCCGGTGCGAGCGCCTGCTCGTCGGGGGGGCCGGATGCGGCAAATCCCACCAGATACGATTGTTCGGCCTGCTCGACGGCGACCAGGACACGGTGCCGTTCGGAGGGTGGCGCCTCGACCGCCGCACTCCACCGGCGACCGAGCCACTCCTCGTCCAGGTTGTCGAGCACGTGCTTGGGCAGCATCCTCCGGTAGGCGACCCGCCAGGTCGCGAGTTGGATGCGTGCGATCTCGCCGGCGTCTGACGGACGCGCCGGGCGGACGTACCCGAGAGCCATGAGTGAGAAGCCTACGCAGGGCAGGGAGGGCGGTAATGGCGCAGGGTGCCGGTTGGCGTACCCGGTACCAGGTGCTATTCGTGATCGCGTTGGTGGTGCTGGTCGCCGGTTTCCTCTCCGTGGCGACGGCCCGGCACGGCTTCTTCGATCTCCGGGTCTACTACGGGGCGCTGCACCACTGGGTACGCGCCGACGGCGAGATCTACGACTGGCTCAAGCCGGACAGCAAGTACGGCTTCACCTATCCGCCGTTCGCGGCGCTGGTGATGCTGCCGCTGGCGTACCTGAACTGGCCGGCGGCGATGGTGATCAGCGTCGCGCTGACCGTGCTGGCCAGCGCGCTGCTGATCTGGTGGCTGGTCGACCCGATCGTCCGGCGGACGGGCTGGACCCGGTGGTTCACCCTGGCCGTCGCGTTCTGCCTGGCGGCGGCTTTCGAGCCGATGCGCGAGACGGTCAACTTCGGCCAGGTGAACATGCTGCTGCTGTTCCTGGTCGGCGCCGACCTGCTCTGGCTGGTCGCCCCGGTGACCCCGTTCGGGCGGCGGCTGCCGCAGCGCTACCGCCGCTTCGCCGGGGTCGGGGTCGGGCTGGCCACCGCGATCAAGCTGACCCCGGGCATCTTCATCGTCTACCTGCTGGTCACCGGCCGCTGGCGGGCGGCGCTGGTGGCCAGCGGCACCGCGACCGCGGTCACCCTGCTCGCCGCCGGGGTGGCCCCGGACGCGTCCCGGGAGTTCTGGACCACCGCGCTGTGGGACACCGACCGGGTCGGTTCGCTGTCGTTCATCTCGAACCAGTCGTGGCAGGGTGTGGTCGCCCGGCTCGACCCGGACCATCCGAGCACGCTGCTCTGGCTGGTGCTGGTGGCGGCGACGGTGGGTGTCTGGATCTGGCGGGTCCGGGGCTCGGCGGCGGTCGGGGACGAGGCGACCGGGCTGGCGCTGACCGGCGTGGTGCAGAGCCTGGTCAGCCCGGTCACCTGGGTGCACCACCTGGTCTGGCTGATCCCGGCGCTGATCCTGCTGGTCGACAACGCGTACGCCGCCCCGGCCGGCAGCGGGCGGCGGCGCTGGCTGCTGCGGTTCGCGGTCTTCGCGTACCTGGTGCTGATCAGCCGGCTGGTCTGGATCTGGGAGCGCCGCTTCGACGGCCTGCTCGGCTTCCTGGGCAGCAACTTCTACGTCTGGATCAGTGTCGCGCTGCTCTTCGCGCTACCGCTCCGGGGGCCCCGGCAGCTCGCCGAGCCGGGCGGCGTAGCGGAGTTCGACAAGCCCAAGCGGCGGCCGTCCCCCCGACCGCTGCAGTTCGTAGGTCGACCGCTCACCATCCGCGACTAACCCGGCCCGTTCGTAGAACCGGCGGGCCCGCAGGTTGTCGGCGAGTACCCAGAGTCGCAGCTCGGTCCAGCCGACCGCGGTCAGCTCGGCGACGGAGGCGGCGAGCAGTCGCCGGCCGACCCCGGCGCCCCAGTGTCCGGGCCGGACGTGCAGGCCGAGGATCTCGGCGTACCGGTGGTCGAGGCGGTCCGGGTCCTGGTCGGTGCGGTACGGCCCGACGGTGGAGAAGCCGAGTACCGTTCCGTCGCCGCCCCGGGCGACCAGGGTCCGGAACGGGTGATCGGGCTCGGCGGTGCCGAGGTCCCGGCGGCGTTGCGCCCAGGCGGCGACGTTCAGCCGGGCCAGCACCTCGGACGGCATGATCTCGGCGTACCCGGCCTGCCAACTCCGGACGTGCACCTCGGCGATGGCCAGGGCGTCGTCGGGGTCTTCGGGGCTGACGGCTACCATCAGGACGGTTTTATCCGGTTTCGCGGGCCAGGTCCAGCTCCTGTGCGACGTGTCGGACCCATCGGTTAGGGTCCCGGACGATGGCCGTACCTGAATCGTTGTCGCTGTCCCAGGCCCGGCGGATCGCGCTGGCCGCCCAGGGCTTCGCCGATCCGGCGCCCGGAGCCGTGCCGAACCGTCGGCACCTGCGCCGGGTGCTCGACCGGCTCGGCCTGCTCCAGATGGACTCGGTCAACGTCCTGCAACGCGCGCACTATCTGCCGCTCTACAGCCGGCTCGGGCCCTACCCGGCCGAGCTGCTCGACCGGGCCGCCTACCGCCGTCCCCGGGACCTCTTCGAATACTGGGGGCACGAGGCTTCGCTGATCCGGGTCGACCTGCACCCGGCGCTGCGCTGGCGGATGGCCGCCGCGCACACCGACGCCTGGGGCGGGATGCGCCGGATCGCCGTCGAGCAGCCGGCCCTGGTCGCCCGGGTTCTCGACGAGGTGCGGGCCGGCGGCCCGATGACCGCCGCCGAGATCGAGCACGACGCGCCCCGGGAGACCGGCAACTGGGGCTGGAACTGGTCGGCCGTCAAACGGGCCTGCGAGTTCCTGTTCTGGGCCGGTGAGCTGACCGCCGCCTCCCGGAACAGCTCCTTCGCCCGGGTCTACGACATACCGGAGCGGGTGCTGCCGCCGGAGGTGCTGGCCGCGCCGACCCCGGAGCCGGCCGACGCCCACCGCAGGCTGGTCGGGGTCGCCGCCCGGGCGCTCGGGGTGGCGGCCGAGCCGGAGCTGCGGGACTACTTCCGGTTGCCGGTCGCGGGCGCCCGGACCGCCGTCGCCGAGCTGGTCGACGCGGGCGAGCTGCTGCCGGTCACGGTGCAGGGCTGGCGGCTCCCCGCCTACCTGCACCGGGAGGCCCGGCTGCCCCGGTGGATCCGGGCCAGCACCCTGGTCAGCCCCTTCGACCCGCTGATCTGGGAACGGTCCCGCACCGAGCGCCTCTTCGGGTTCAGCTACCGGATCGAGATCTACGTCCCGGCACCGCAGCGGGTGCACGGCTACTACGTGCTGCCGTTCCTGCTCGGGGACCGGTTCGTCGCCCGGGTCGACCTGAAGGCCGACCGCAGGGCCGGCACGCTGCTGGTGCCGGCCGCCTGGGCCGAGCCCGGCACCGATCCGGTCGAAACCGCCGGGGTGCTCGCCGCCGAGCTGCACCGACTGGCCGGCTGGCTCGGCCTCGGCGCGGTGGCGGCCCCCGCCGGGGGAGATCTCGCCGGGCCGCTCGGCGCCGCCCTCGCCGGCATGCTCGCGGTACGGTGAGACGAGCCGGCCGGCGACCGCCGGGCCGGCCGGGCGAGGTGTCGCGGCCGTGGCGAGCGATGCCGACGCCGTGCCGGACGAGATGCGCGACGACGGGTGGGGCGGGAATGACGAGCGTTGACGAGAACCGGTCCGGCGGCTCCGGCCCGAACCCGGCCGACGCCCCGACCGGCTACCCGGACTACTCGGGCTATCCGGGCTATCCGCCGCCGTACCCGGCTCCCGAGCCCGATCGGCTGACCCGGTTCGTCACCCGCATCCAGGCGCGGGCGCCGCGCTGGCTCGCCCCGGTGGCGGCGCTCGGCTGTCTGGCCAGCGCCGCCGGGTACACGCTGCTCGTCGACCCGACCCGCAGCGCGCCCGACGCGGCGCCGTCCTGCATCCTCAAGCTGACCACCGGGCTGGACTGCCCGGGCTGCGGCGGCACCCGCGCCTTCTGGTACCTCCTGCACGGCGACCTGCCGGCGGCGGCCCGGCACCACCTGCTCTTCGTCTTCGCCGTGCCGGTCCTGCTCTACCTCTACGTCGCCTGGGCCGGGCGGCAAATCTTCGGCTGGCGACTGCCGCAGCTGGAGATCACCCCAAAGGCGATCGGCATCTTCCTCGCCGCCTGGGGAGTCTTCTCGGTGCTACGCAACCTGCCGTGGGCCCCCTTCGACATGTTCTACGTCTGAGCGCGGCCCGACCCGCCGCCTGCGGCCTGCCCGGCGCTTGCGGCCGGGCCCGGCGCTTGCGGTCGGGCCGGGTCCGGGCCGGCTATGTCTGCGGGTCCCGGTGTGACGAGCCGACCCGGTGCAGCGTGCCGTCCGGGTCGACGAAGGCGAACTCCCGCAGGCCGTAGGGGGTCTCCCGGACCTCGCCCAGCCGCCCTTCGACCCCCGACTCGGCCCAGCTCGCCCGCAGCGCGTCGGCGTCGGAGACGTAGAGGTAGACGGCCGACGCCGTCCGGGCGGGGTCGTGCTCGGCCCACTCCGTGAGGTGCAGGGAGACGGGCCCGCGCTCGACGAAGCCGTACCGCTCACCGCCGTCGTACGCCCGCACGGCGAAGCCGAGCCGTCGGTAGCGGTCGAGCGCGCTGTCCAGGTCGCGTACCGGCACCACCGGGGCGACCCGGTCGAAGCTGACCTCCTCGGCCATCCGATCCTCCACGTCGTCGACTCGGTATCCGTGGTGTGCTCCGCTGTCGGGTGCGACGTCTCGGACCGTACCGCGCCCGGCTGACACGTACGCCGGTCAGCCGATCTTGTACGCCCGGATGACCGACTGCGTCACCGTGTTCCCGGCGGTGTCGGTGGCGCTGGCCCGCAGCGAGACGTACCCCGGCTCGGCCGGATGCCGCAGCACCGCCTGCCCGGCGGTCACCTCCGCCGGAGTCCAACTGCCTCCGTCGTCGTACGAGACCTCCACGCTCAGGGTCTCGTTGGCGCCGGCTCCCGACTCGGGCTGGGCCGTCACCGCCACCGGTACGGTGCCGGTCTGCCCGGCGGGGGTGCTGTTGTCGCTGTCCACCCGGGGCGAGAACCGGACCGTGGAGACCGGCAGCCGGGCCGGCACATCCCCGTCGACGTGCCCGGAGCGGAAGGTCCAGGTCACGCTGACCCGGGTGGAGAGCGTCGCCGGCCCACCCCGTTCCGCCGTCATCGTCAGCCGGTAGTCGCCGGTCTCCGGCGGAAGTTCGATCGTCGCGTTCACCCCGTCGAGATCGGCCAGCACCCTGCCGTCGCGTTCCAGCGTGATCCGACCGGTGGCGATCGACGAGAAGCCGGCCCGGCCGACGCCGTCGCCGTAGAGCGGGGCCTGGACGGTGAGGGTGTCACCGAGCCGGGTCACCCACTGGTGCTCGTACGGCGGTGCCGCCACCGTCGGCCCGAACACCCCCCGGCTCCACTGCTCCTGGTACGACTGCCCGACCCGGTACGTCATCGGCGGCGCCACCAGGCTGGTCAGGTACGCCTGCTCCGCCCCGGAACCGGTCGTCTCGTCGATGGACCGGAACCACTGCGCCCGGCCGTCGGTGTTGTAGTACTCGATCCGGGTCGACGGCAGCGGGAACGTCATCGCGTGCGCGAATCCGCCCATCACCGACTCCGGCAGCACCGCCCAGGCCAGTTTCCGGCCGCTGCTGCCAGAGGACTCGTGGCCGTGGTCGGCCCGGACCGTGGCCAGGTCGGCGGCGGTCACCTGCCGGGTGAATCCGCTGCCCATCCGCCCCTCGTCGAGCCAGCACAGCAGGTAGGCGTACGAGTGGTCGGCCGGGTCGGCCGGGGCGAAGGTGGCGGTGGTCCGGGAGACGAAGCCGGCGGTCGCCCGGTCGGGACCGACCCGGCCGGTACGCAGCCGTTCGAAGGTGCTGCCGAGGGTGCCTACCTCGACGGTGCGCCCGGCGGCCAGCACACTGGTGGCCAGTTCGGCGAAGACCTGCCGGGCTCCGCTGTTCGGCACGGTCACCGAGATCGGCCGACCGAGCCGGGCGTCGAGCACGACGTTCCGGTCGCCGCTGACGTCCAGTTCGGGCTGGGCGAGGACGCTGGTCAGATAGGTGCCGTCCAGCGGGCTGGTGATCGCGGTGAGCGCCGAGTAGCGCCCCTTCGGCACCCGGAGGGTGGCCGTGCCGTCGCCGGTGACCGGCATCGAGATCGATGCGGCTCTGTCCAGCCCGGCCAGCATGGTCAGATAGCCGGTGGTCGGCTCGCCGGCCTGGCCGAGGTGCGAGACCTTGACGTCGTAGCTCTCCACCTCGCGGTCGACCGCCAGCGGGATGGGGACACTTCCGCCGCCGCTCACGGTCGCGGTGAGGTGGCCGGTGAGCTGTCCCAGCGGGCCGCCGTCGCCGGCCGTGTCGGTGGTGACGGTCGCCTCGGCGGTGCCGCCGGCCGGCACGGTGACGCTGGTCGGCGCGACCGCGAACATCCCGGCCGGTACGGCGACGCCGTCCGGTGCGACCGCCCGGACCCCGAGTCGCAACGTCACCGGCGCGGTCCCCGCGTTGTGGTAGCTGACCGTACGTCGGACGGGGGTGTCGTCGTCGTGTGGCCAGGCCTGCCGGCCGAAGCTCAGGCTCGGCGGGTCGGCGGTGACCCGCTGGTCGAGCGCCCCGGCGACGTCCAGCCGGCCGGCGCCCTGGGCGAAGACGCTGAGTTCGGGGTGGGGCCGGGCGGCCGCCATCAGCGCGGCCTTCAGGGTGGCCGCCGACAGTTCCGGCCGCTGTTGGGCCAGGATGGCGGCGGCCCCGGCGACGTGCGGGGCGGCCATCGAGGTGCCGGACATGCTGATCCCGCTCCCCGCGGGCACGTCCGGGCCGGAGTCGATGCTCCGGGCGGCGACGATGTCCAGGCCGGGCGCGGTCAGGTCGGGCTTGATGGCGCCGTCGCCGAGCCGGGGGCCCTGGCTGGAGAAGCCGGCGAGTCCGTCGGACTTGCTGACCGCGCCCACCGCCAGCGCCGCGTCGGCGGTGGCCGGCGAGCCGACCGTACCGGTACCCGGAGTGTTGCCGGCCGCGACCACGAAGAGCGTGTCGTGCGCCTCGGTCAACTGCCCGACGGCCTGCTCTATCGGGTCCACCACCGGACTGTCCATGCCGGTCAGGCTCATGTTGACCACCCGGGCGCCGGACTCGGCCGCCCACTGCATCCCGGCGATGATCGCCGACTCGGCACAGCCGCCGGCCGCGCAGACCTTGCCGTCCAGCAGTCGGGCGCCGGGGGCGACACCCCTGAACCGGGCCGCGCCGGTACCGGCCACTGTGGAGGCGACGTGGGTACCGTGTCCGGCGGTGTCCCGGTCGTCCTCGACGCCGTCGGTGAAGTTGCGCTCCCCGGTCACCTGGCCGGCGAGGTCGGGGTGGGTTGCGTCGATGCCGGTGTCCAGCACCGCGACCGTCACCCCGCTGCCGTCGAAGCCGGCGGCCCAGGCGGCCGGGGCGCCGACCTGTGGCACGCTCTCGGCGAGCGCGGGCCGGCGCAGGCCGTCAAGCCAGACGGTGCGAACCGTCGCCACCATGGCGACCCCGTTCGGCTCGGTACCGTTCGGCTCGGTTCCGTTCGGCTCGGTACCGGCCAGCTCGGTCCAGAAGCGGGGCAGCCCGGCCCGCTCCACCGCGATGGCCTGCCCGGCGACCGAGGGGAGGTCGCGGACCAGTCGCGCGCCGGCCCCGACGAGTGCGCGTTCTCCCTGCACCCGGTCGTCGGCACCGGCATACGTGACCACCAGCGGCAACTCCGCCCGGCGGTCGTAGCCGAACTCCAGCAGGGCGGTGACGTCGAAGAGCCGCTCGTCCAGCCGCCCGCTGCGGACCAGGGCGAGGGCGTCGGTCGGAATGACGTGCAGCCGGTCGACGACTCTCCGGGTCAGGAACCCGATGCCGGTCCGGCCGGGTCCCGGCTCCACGCTCGCCCTGAGGTCGGCGGTGACGGTGACCCGGTCCCCGGTGACCAGGCTGACCGTCCGGGCACCGGTACCCGCCGACGGGTCCGCCCCCGGCGTGCCGGTCGGGGTGGCCGGCCCGGCCGGCCCGGCGTATCCGGTGAGGCCCGGCGGTCCGGCCGTCGCGGCGGAGCCGGCCGAGGGTGCCGGTACGGCGATCGCGAGCAGTAGGGCGAGACTCGTTACTCCCCGCGTAAGCCTTTTAAGTGGATCCATGGTGTGCCTCCCCTGGATACCGGTCATACCGGCACTCTCCACCTCGACCGAAACACATCGTCGGGGGCACAGCAACATAGACGTCCATAGATTGAGATGGTCGCTGGCCGGCCGGTTGTCCAGGCCGGCCCCGGCGCCGGCTATCTCAGCGGGGTGACCCTCGCGCTCGACGGCGGGCTGACGGCGTGATTCGGATCAGCCCGGCCCGTCTCGGGAGCGCGCTCGCGCTGCTCCGTCCGGTGCAGTCCATGGTCGTACCGGACAGCACCGTGCTGGCCGGGCGGCGGCCGGCGCCCGTACTGGTGGCGGCTGGTCAGCGGTGGTCCTCCGGCATGCCGAGCCGGACGCCCAGCGCGGGCGTCGCGAGCTGCCACAGCACCCCGCCGTCCACTCCGAGTACCGCGCCCAGGTCGCGTAGCTCGACCTCGGTGGGCATCCGCCGGGCGGCGAGGATCTGGGCCACGGCGGTCGCGGGCATTCCGGTCCGGACGGCCAGCTCGGTGACGGTGGTCCGGCCGAGTTCGGCGTACGCGCAGAGGTACTGGGCAAGTGCCCGGTGCAGCAGCGGCGCGGCCGGCTCGATGTGCTGGGAGAGCTGCCCGAGCGAGCCGCGTCGCCGCCGTTCGAGGGCGGCCGACAGTTCGGCGGCACGGTGAGCCGACCCGGTGCCCGGCTCTCCGAGCAGCAGCACCTGCACCGTCAGCCGGGCGCAGTCGGCCCGCAGGTCCGCGATGTCGATCGCGATGTCCCGGCCGGGGCCGCCCGTGCCGGAACCGCGCCGGTACTGCCCGCTCGGCTGGTTGGCCTCCGGCCGGGCGTCCCCGAGCGGCGCGCTGTTCGGGGTACGGCCGCGTCGCGGCGTGCCGTGCCGGCCGGGTGCGGGCCCGTTCGTCCGGCGTACCGTGCCGATCGGCGCCGGACCGGCCGCGGTCCGACCCGGCCAACGTTCGGCGAGCCGGCCAGACCGGACGTTGCTTCCCGGACCCGCGATGCCGACCGGCTCGGCGACATTGTCGGAACCGAGATTGTCGGAACCGAGATTGTCCGGGCGGAGCCTGTCGGGGACGGTCCTCGCCGACCTGGCACGGTGTACAGCCCGTCGGGCGGCGGCCCGGTGCAGGGCGGCGGCCTCGGCCCGGACTCCGTCCCGGGACGCGTGCTCCGGCAGGCAGTCGATGATCATTTCCGTCGTGGACCAGGGCGGGCCGTGCCGGTATCGGCCGGAAAGGTGCTCGGAGAGGGTCTGCCGGGTGTAGCCGACCGGCAGGATGCGGCGCGCGGCGGCGGTACGCAGGACTTCCGCCTGTCCGCCCGCCAACCCCGGCCCGGCGACGAGGTGCCGGACGTAGAGCGTGTACGCCGCCGCCTCCGGGGTGGCGCAGCGGGCGCGGATCGTGTCGTCGTCGATGCCGGGGGGTCCGGGGGGCATGTCGGTTCGTCCTTGCCGAGGAGGTGGTCGCGACAGCGGCGCTGGGTGTCGGAACCGCGGGGGTAGGGCGGCGGTGCTCTTTTCCGACAGTCGACGGACCGGCGAGAGTACCTGCGGCTGCTCGCCGGTCCACCCGGCTGGCGGGCGGACCGTGGTCCTCCGTACCACCCGGTCGGCAAGCCCGGGCCGGCGCGGAGGACCACCTCCGAAGATCACTGATCGTGGAAGGTCGATGACAGAATGCCTCATCGCGCCCGACTGTGGGGAACCGGGTTGCTGCTCCTCGGCACCGCCGTGGCGACCGCGACCGCCCGGGCCTGGCTCCGCCGCCGCCATCCGGTGCCCGGCCACCCGGTTCGGTCGGACGATCCGCCGCAGGCCGGCCGATTCCGGCACCGCCCCCGACATCGGCGCCGGTCCGCCATCTCCCGCCCGCGCCGCCAGTAACCCCACGAAGCGCCAACCGGCAGCCGCTGTACGACGCGCAGGAAAGTGCTATTTCCCGGAAGGGGTGGCTACGTCGCGTACAGAGGCCACTACTTCCCCGATATTGCGCGATCATTCCCGGTCTCCGCCCCGGATCGGGTGTGACACCGGGGGGCGGGAGGTGCCGCCGACGGTTAGGTAGACAGGGCAGGGGGTCGTCGGGGGATCGTGCGGGGGCGACTAGAGTCCGAGGAATGCCGGAGATGGTGGTCCCCCAGGTCAAGGTCATCGCGTGGACGCACTTCGAGCCACCCGAGGACGTACCGTGGTCGACCGACGCGGACGGCGGCCAGGCGCTGGCCGAGTTCGCCGGCCGGGCCTGCTACCAGTCGTGGCGCAAGCCCAACCCGGCCACCGCGACCAACGCGGGCTACCTCGCGCACATCCTGGAGAGCCAGCACCTCTCGGTGCTGGAGCACGGCACGGTGACCTTCTACTTCACCGGCGTGTCCCGCGCGTTCACCCACGAGCTGGTCCGGCACCGGCACTTCTCCTACTCCCAGCTCTCCCAGCGCTACGTGCCGGAGCGCGAGGCCGCGATGGTGGAGCCCTCGGTGATCGCCGAGGACGCCGAACTGCACAAGCGGTTCGTGGAGGCGAGCGAGGCGAGCCTGCGGGCCTACAACGATCTGCTGGAGGGGTTGGAGCGGCGCTTCGCCGACGTCGAGAACCCGACGCTGCGCCGCAAGCAGGCCCGGCAGGCTGCCCGGGCGGTGCTGCCGAACGCCACCGAGACCCGGATCGTGGTGACCGGCAACTACCGCGCCTGGCGGCATTTCGTGGCGATGCGGGCCACCGAGGGCGCCGACGTCGAGATCCGTGAGCTGGCCGTCGAGTGCCTCCGGCAGCTTCAGCGCGTCGCGCCGAACGTCTTCGGCGATTTCACCATCAGCGCCCTGCCGGACGGTACCGAGATCGCCTCCAGCCCGTACGCCCAGTTGTCCTGAACCCTTCCCCGCCGGCCGGGCGGCGGCAGTCCGATAGGTTGTTCGCATGACCCACCACCACCCTGCCAACGCCGACCGGGCGGCGCCCCGCCCGTTCGGGCGCCTGCTCACCGCGATGGTGACCCCGTTCACCCCGGACGGTTCGCTGGATCTCGACGGCGCCGCCCGCCTCGCCGGCTACCTGGTGGACGAGCAGGGCAACGACGCGCTGGTCGTGAACGGGACCACCGGCGAGTCGCCGACCACCACGGACGCGGAGAAGGAGCTGCTGATCCGCACGGTGGTCGAGGCGGTGGGCGACCGCGCCCAGGTGGTCGCCGGGGTGGGCACCAACGACACCCGGCACACCATCGAGCTGACCGGTGCCGCCGAGAAGGCCGGGGCACACGGGCTGCTGGTGGTCACGCCGTACTACAACAAGCCGCCGCAGGCCGGGCTGGTCCGGCACTTCACCGAGGTGGCCGACGCCACCGCGCTGCCGGTGATGCTCTACGACATCCCGCACCGCAGCGGCGTGCCGATCGCCACCGAGACCCTGCTGCGACTCGCCGACCACCAGCGGATCGTCGCGGTGAAGGACGCCAAGGGCGACCTGGTCGCCAGCTCGGTGGTGACCGCCCGGACCGGGCTGGCCTTCTACTCCGGCGAGGACGCGTTGGCGCTGCCCGCGCTGGCGGTCGGCGGGGTCGGCCTGGTCGGCACCTCGACGCACCTGACCGGGGCGCCCACCAAGCAGATGATCGAGGCGTACGACCGGGGGGACATCGCCGAGGCGCTGACCCTGCATCGGCGGCTGCTGCCGCTGTTCACCGGGATCTTCCGCACCCAGGGCGCCATCCTGGTCAAGGCGGCACTGGCCGCGCAGGGCCTGCCCGCCGGGCCGGTACGTCCACCGCTGGTCGAGGTCACCTCCGACGAGATGGCCCAGTTGCGGGCGGACTGCGCGGCCGCCGGGCTGGAGCTGCCATGACGGGAGTCGGGAACACCGGTGGGAAGCGGGTTCGGGGCGACGGACGGGGATGCGGAGTGCGGGCATGAGCCAGCCGGGAATTGAGCTGGAGCTGCCGCCGGAGTTGCCCGAGGGCGGGCTCCGGATCGTGCCGCTGGGCGGCCTCGGCGCCATCGGGCGGAACATGACCGTCTTCGAGTACGGCGGCAAGCTGCTGATCGTCGACTGCGGCGTACTCTTCCCCGACGTCGAGCAGCCCGGCGTCGATCTGATCCTGCCGGACTTCGCGCCGATCCTGGACCGGCTCGCCGACGTACAGGCGATCGTGCTCACGCACGGGCACGAGGACCACATCGGGGCGGTGCCGTACCTACTCGCCCACAAACCGGATATTCCCCTGGTCGGCTCGCAGTTCACCCTCGCCCTGGTCGAGGCGAAGCTGGCCGAACGGCGGATCGAGCCGTACACCCTGACGGTCCGGGAGGGTGGCCGGGAGCGGCTCGGCCCGTTCGAGTGCGAGTTCTTCGCGGTCAACCACTCGATCCCGGACGCGCTCGCGGTGGCCGTCCGGACCCCGGCCGGGCTTGTCCTGCACACCGGCGACTTCAAGATGGACCAGCTTCCGCTGGACGGCCGGATCACCGACCTGGCCGGCTTCGCCCGGCTCGGGGCGGAAGGCGTCGACCTGCTCCTCTCGGACTCGACCAACGCCGAGATCCCCGGCTTCGTCTCGTCGGAGCGGGAGATCGGGCCGGTGCTCGACTCGATCTTCGCCAAGGCGCGCGGCCGGATCATCGTCGCGTCGTTCGCCTCGCACGTGCACCGGGTGCAGCAGGTGCTGGACTCCGCCGCCGAGTACGGCCGGAAGGTCGCCTTCATCGGCCGCTCGATGGTCCGCAACATGGGCATCGCCCGCGATCTCGGGCTGCTGCGCATCGAGCCGGGCCTGGTGGTCGGGCTGGACGAGGCGACCACGCTGCCGCCGGACCAGATCGTGCTGATGTCCACCGGTTCGCAGGGCGAGCCGATGAGCGCGCTGGGCCGGATGGCCACCGGCGACCACCGGCACATCACGGTCGCCCCCGGCGACACGGTGGTGCTGGCCAGCTCGCTGGTGCCGGGCAACGAGACCTCCGTCTACCGGGTGATCAACCAGCTCTCCCGGGCCGGCGCGACCGTGATCCACAAGGATGTGGCGAAGGTGCACGTCTCCGGGCACGCCCCGGCCGGCGAGCTGCTCTACCTGCTCAACGTGGTCCGGCCGAGCAACCTGATGCCGATACACGGCGAGTGGCGGCACCTGCGCGCGCACGCCCGGCTCGGCATCGAGTCCGGGGTCGCCGCCGACCGGGTGGTGCTCTGCGAGGACGGCGACGTCGTGGACCTGGTCGAGGGGCATGCCCGGGTGGTCGGCCACATCAAGAGCAGGTACGTCTACGTCGACGGCCTCGCCGTCGGTGACGTCGGCGAGTCGCTCCTGACCGAGCGGCGCATCCTCGGCGACGGTGGGTTCATCTCGGCGACCGTGGTGGTCGACTCGGTCACCGGCAAGGTGGTCGGCGGTCCCACCGTCTCCGCAAAGGGCTTCTCGGACGACCCGGACGCGTTCAACCCGGTGATCCCGCTGATCACCGAGGCGCTCGGTCGGGCGGCGACCGAGGGGATCACCGATCCGCACCAGTTGCAGCAGATCGTCCGTCGTACCGTCGGCCGCTGGGTGAACGACGCGTACCGGCGGCGTCCGATGATCGTCCCGACCGTGGTCGAGGTTTAGGCGCTGGGGCCCTTCCTTCTACGTATCGGGGGCGTTGTCGGTTCAGCCGATCGGCTGTGAGATTGCCCATCACCGATCCGTTCATCGTCGGCCGTTCGTCGGCCGTACCTCCCCGCGGGCTGCCCGAGGGTGAAGGAGACGGTTGATGGATCGCGGACGCGCGACGCGGAGCCGGCGAGGCACGGTCAGTCGGCGGAGTACGGCACAGCGGCGGGGAATCGCGATCGGGGTGACGGTGGCGACCGTCGCCGGGCTGGCGGCGGTGACCTGGCCGGCGCTGGCCGGTGAGGACCCGCCGCGATCGGAATCGGCGCCCTCCGGCCCGGCCCGGCAGCTCGTCGACGCGCTGCGCCGGGACCTGTCCCTGACCGAGCCGCAGGCACGCGCCCGGCTCGAACGGGAGCAGTGGGCCCGTGCGACGACGCAGCGGCTGCGTACCGAACTCGGGACCGGTTACGGCGGCACCTGGCTCGCCGCCGACGGCAACCGGTTGATGGTGGCGGTGACCGACCAGGCGGCCGCCGCCCGGGTACGCGCCGCCGGGGCCGAACCGAAGCTGGTCACCCGGAACTCCCGGCAACTCGACACGGTCAAGGCGGGCCTGGACCGGATCGCCGACGACGCCACCCCGGACATCGCCGGTTGGTACGTCGACGTGTCGAACAACCGCGTCGTGGTACGCGCCCAGCCCGGTACCGAGGCCGCCGTGCGGCGGTTCGTCCGGGCCAGTGGCGCCCCGGCCGGCGTGGTCGAGGTGGTCGCCTCGGCGGAGGCACCGGTGCCGCTGATCGACGTACGGGGTGGTGACCCGTACGTGATCGACGACCGGGCCCGCTGCTCGATCGGCTTCTCCGTCGTCGGGGGATTCGTCACCGCCGGCCACTGTGGAGCACCGGGCGCCACCACCAGCAGCCCGGACGGGGTCGCCCAGGGCGTCGTCTCGGCCTCCTCGTTCCCCGGCGACGACTGGGGCGTGGTGGAGACCAACGACGACTGGGTCCCGCAGCCGGTGGTCAACGACTTCGACGGCGGCACGATCCCTGTCGCAGGTGGGCAGGAGGCGCCGGTCGGCAGCTCGATCTGCCGCTTCGGCGCCACCACGGGTGCCCGGTGTGGCACCGTCGAGGCGCTGAACGCCACGGTCGTCTACCCGGAGGGTACGGTCACCGGGCTGACCCGGACCAACGTCTGCGCCGAGCCGGGTGACTCCGGCGGCTCCTGGATCTCCGGCGACCAGGCCCAGGGGGTCACCTCGGGCGGCTCCGGCGACTGCACGGTGGGCGGCACCACCTTCTTCCAGCCGCTGACCGAGATTCTCCAGGTGAATCAGCTCACCCTGGTCACGACCGCGAACGGCCCGGCGGCACCCCCGGCCGACCCGCCGGCCGCGACCGACCCGCCGGCAGCCAGCGAGCCACCCGCGACCGACCCGCCGGCCGCGACCGAGCCGCCGAGCCCGCCGCCGGGTTCCGAGTGCGCCGGGCACAAGGTGCGGAAGGCGGCGACCCTCGGGGCGGGACACCGCCAGGTGCAGCCCGCCGGTCGCTACTTCCGGGCCGGGCATGGTCGGCAGGTCGGCTGCCTGGACGGGCCGGTCGGGGCCAACTTCGACCTGGTACTCCAGCGGTGGAGCCGGGGCGGGTGGCGTACTGTCGCAGTCTCCGCCGGGCCGACCGCGGACGAGTCGATCTCCTACCGCGGCAGTGCCGGCTTCTACCGCTACCGGGTGGAGTCCCGGCGCGGCTCCGGCCCCTACACCCTCGGCTTCTCGGTGCGTTGAGCGGGCAGGCCCGCGCTGATCAGGTCGATCTGCGCCGAACGGGCCGCGCCTGCACTGAACCGGCCGATCCTGCACTGGGCCGCCGAGTCGGGTCGAGGCGGTCGGGTGCCGGGGATGATCCGAGTGTGCCGGCCGGCGGGCTGAGTATTCGTACCCGGTCCGCCGGCCGCCCGGCTGGGTAGCCTCTGTCCGGGGGAGGCGGCAATGGGTTACCGATTGTTGATCATGCTGGTCCTGGCCTTGCACTTCGGCTTCGTGGCCTATCTGGTGCTCGGCGGGTTCCTCGCCTGGCGTTGGCCGAGGACCGTCTGGCTGCATCTCGGTGCCGCCGGCTGGGGCGTGTTGGTGATCGCCGCTCACCTGGTCTGCCCGCTGACCTATCTCGAGCACTGGGCGCGGCGTCGGGCCGGCGACCCCGACGTCGGGCAGGGTTTCATCGACCGCTACATCGAGGGCGTGTTCTACCCCGAGGGGTACGCCGCGTTCGCCCAGGCGCTGGTCGCGGCGCTGGTCCTGACCTCCTGGCTCGGCCTGTTCGAACGGCTCGGCCTGTTCGAACGGCTCGGCCTGTTCGAACGGCTCGGCCTGCTTCAGCGGCTCGGCCTGTTCCAGCGGCTCAGGGCAGCCCGGCCACCGCGGCCGCGAAGGCGGCTCCGCTGGCGAGGGTCGCGTTGACCAGTACGGCGAGCTGACCGGCGGCGACGTCGTACTCCAGGTCGGTGCTGACGTCGCCGGCCAGCGCCAGTTCCCCCGCACCGAGATCCACGACGTACGCCTTGGGCAGCGGGCGGTCGCGGTTCCAGGTGTCGCAGAACTCGTACGCCTCGGCGAGCCGGCCCGCCGGCAGCCGGCGCTCGGCCGTCACCCGGGCATGCAGGATCTCTCCCCGCTCACCCAACCGGCAGAACTCGATCAGCGCGCCGCCCCACCGGCCGCCGACCGTGCCGGTCGGACCGAGCAGGTGATGGTCCGACCGGTCCCGCAGTACGTCCACGATCGCCGCCACGGTGAGCGGGCCCACCACCGCGAAGCCGTCGTCCGGGTCCCGGCACGCCACCGGTTCGGACTCGACCCCCGCCACCGGTCCCGGCTCGGTGTCCCGCTCCGGCTCGGTCTCCGGCTCCGGCGGTAGCCGTATCCGGCCGGGTACCGGGCGTTCGGCCAGCCAGGCGGCGAGCCGGCCGGACTGGTGACCCGTCCCGTTGCGAGCGTCGAACCGGCCCGCCAGGTCCTCGGCGGTGGCGGTCAGCTCGGTGTCCAGCGCGGCGACGGTCAACTCGGCGGCGCGCCGCCCGCCGTACCCGGGGCGATGGATCGGGTGCCGTGCGAAGCCGGCCGGACCGGCCAGTCGGCAGAGCACCGCCCCGGCGGCGGCGAATTCCAGCGCGGACGCCTCGTCGCAGCGGCGGTCCAGCTCGGGTAGGTGCCGGGCGAGGATCTCCAGTCCACGGTCGTAGTGACCGGTCAGCGCGGAGAACCGCAGGTGATCGGCGAGGAACGGGAACGCGGCCCGCTCCCGCCGATGTCGCCGGTACGCGCGTACGTGTGCGTCGGCTGCCTCGTCGGGACGGCCGAGCCGCAGGTACGCCAGTTGGATGGTGGCCAGTGCCCGCTCCGGTTGGTCGGGGCAGCGCGGTGTGCCGGCGAGTACCGGCTCGACCAACTCGACCGCCTCACTCCACCGGCCCCAGCCGGTGAGCAACCTCGCCTGGTCGGCCAGTTCGCAGGCGGCGCAGCCGCTCCACTCGTCCAGGGGCGCGGCCCGCCACCGCGCCAGCCACCGCCGGGCGGTCGGCTCGGCACCGAGGTGGTCGGCGATCCGGCAGCGCAGGGCGTACGCCGGCCGGAGGCTCTGCCCGGCCGCCCGGAGCCGCCGCTCCACATCGTCGAGGGCGGCCCCGGCCCGGGCCAGTCCGATCCGGGAGGTGCCGCAGAGTGCGGCCACCGCCTCTCGGTGGTAACCGGGCAGCCGGGCGGTGTCTGTGGCGTCGAACGCCTTCGGTGCCTGGTCGACGACGTCGAGACACCACCGCACCGGTGAGAGCATCCGCCACGGTTGGACCTGCCGGTGCACCTCGACCAGTGCCAGCCGGGCCGCGAAGCCCAGCCGGACATCCCCGTCGGCGTCGGCGTACGCGACGATCCGGTCCAGTTCGGCGACCTTGGTCGCGTCGTCCGGCCGGTCCCGGGCGTCTGCCAGGGCGGCGAGCAACTCGTCGCGGGTCACGCGGACGCGGGGCGGGAGCGGGTCAACGACAGGTTCTCGCTTTCACGGGACGGGGTCGGGTTCTCGCTTCGCGGGGGTGGGGTCGGCGTACGGGTCGGAGCGACGACCGTCGGTGAGTTTACTCAGCGTCATAGCTCGGTCACGACAGCACGCGGCTGCCGGCAGGTCGAGGTGTCGCCGAGAACCGGCTCGCCGCCATGACCCGGGCCTGCGGTACCGGGAGGTCAGATCGCCGACGGCGGGGGTACCGGGAGTGTGGACGGTGTTGCCGGCTGTGATCTGCGCTGTTAGCTGCCCAGACACGACGCGCAAAAGCGGGGAATCTTCAGCGCGCGCGGCTAACGTGTGAACTTATGGCGGGCCGTGCCTCCTCTCAGGCGAACCGGCGCCGGGGCGGGTCGACGACCCGGTCCGGCGGTACTCGGGCGGGCAACACCCGGGCGCGACAGTCGGCCCGGGGCCGGGGCGCGGCCGCACGCCGACCCACCCGGCCCAGTCCGGCGGCGTACGTCGGCCGGGCGATCGGGGCGACCTGGATGGGGTTGGCGCACGGCGTCGGCTGGGTCATGCGGGCGGCCGGCCGGCAGGCGGCGACCGCCCGGGACCTCGATCCGGAGCACCGCCGGGACGGCGCCGGTCTGCTCCTGCTCGGGCTGGCGATCCTCAGCGCCGTGGCGGTCTGGTTCTCCTCGGCAGGGCCGCTGGGCGGCCGCCTCGCCGACACCATCCGACTGTTCTTCGGCGCGATCTCGATCGTGTTGCCGGTCCTGCTGCTGATCGGGTCGGTCAGGCTGATGCGTGCCCCCGCCGAGCCGGAGCACCGGGGTCGGGGACTGGTCGGCTGGACCGCGCTGATCGTCGGCACGGCGGCGCTGCTGCACATCGGACAGCAGCCGGCCGACAACGACGAGCGGGACTACGCCGGCGGTTTGATCGGGGCCGGCGTGGGTGGCCCGCTGGAGAACGCGGTCAGCGCCTGGGTCGCCGTACCGCTGCTGGTGCTGCTGCTGCTCTTCGGGCTGCTGGTGGTGACCGCGACCCCGATCAACAAGGTGCCCGAGCGGCTCGGCCTGCTCGCCGGTGCGGTGCTGGGCCGGCCGGAGTCCGAGGAGGACGCCGAGCCGGCGTCGACGCGCGGCGCGGAGGGGCGGCGGTCGCGCCGCCGCCCGTCGCCGCTGCCGGTGCCGGGGGACGAGGACGAGTCCGGCTACGAGATCGACGCTCCGGCGCACGAGACGGTGCCGCTGCCGCGCAAGCCCAAGGGCAAGGTGCCGGCCGCCCGGAAGACTTCGGAGCCGCCGGAGCACTCGCCGGCACCGACCCGGGCCGAGCAGTTGGCGATCACCGGGTTGGCCGGCGACTACACCCTGCCGCCGGCGAACCTGTTGCGCCCCGGCGGTGCGCCGAAGACCCGCAGCCGGGCCAACGACGAGGTGATAGCCGCGCTGACCGGCGTCTTCGACCAGTTCGACGTGGACGCGGCGGTGACCGGCTTCACCAGGGGGCCGACCGTGACCCGGTACGAGGTCGAACTCGGGCACGGCGTGAAGGTCGAGCGGATCACCCAGCTCTCCCGCAACATCGCGTACGCGGTCAAGTCGCCGGACGTGCGGATCCTCAGCCCGATCCCGGGCAAGAGCGCGGTCGGGGTGGAGATCCCGAACAGCGACCGGGAGGACGTGGCGCTCGGCGACGTGCTCCGGTCCCGGGCGGCGGCGAGTGACCACCACCCGATGCTGGTGGCGCTCGGCAAGGACATCGAGGGTGGCTTCGTCGTGGCCAACCTCGCGAAGATGCCGCACATCCTCATTGCCGGCGCGACCGGCGCCGGCAAGAGCTCATGCCTGAATAGTCTACTTGTGTCCATTTTGACCCGGGCCACTCCCGACGAGGTGCGGCTGTTGCTGATCGACCCGAAGCGGGTCGAGATGACCAACTACGAGGGGATCCCGCACCTGGTCACCCCGATCGTGACCAACCCGAAGAAGGCGGCGGACTCGCTGGACTGGGTGGTCCGCGAGATGGACATGCGCTACGACGACCTGGCCGCCGCCGGGGTACGCCACATCGACGACTACAACCGCAAGGTCCGGGCCGGCCAGATCAAGCCGCCGCCGGGCAGCGAGCGGGAGATCCGGCCGTACCCGTACCTGCTGGTGATCGTGGACGAGTTGGCCGACCTGATGATGGTGGCCCCGCGCGACGTGGAGGACTCGGTCGTCCGGATCACCCAGCTCGCCCGGGCCGCCGGCATCCACCTGGTGCTGGCCACCCAGCGCCCGTCGGTCGACGTGGTGACAGGTCTGATCAAGGCGAACGTGCCGTCCCGGCTCGCCTTCGCCACCTCGTCGCTGGCCGACTCCCGGGTCATCCTCGACCAGCCGGGCGCGGAGAAGCTGATCGGCCGGGGCGACGGGCTCTTCCTGCCGATGGGCGCCTCCAAGCCGGTGCGCATCCAGGGCGCCTGGGTCACCGAGCCCGAGATCAACGACATCGTCAAGTTCTGCAAGGACCAGCGGGAGCCGGAGTTCCGGCCGGACGTGCTCACTCCGGCGCAGGACACCAGGAAAAAGGTCGACGAGGACATCGGCGACGACCTCGACCTGCTGGTGCAGGCGATCGAGCTGGTGGTCACCTCGCAGTTCGGCTCGACCTCGATGCTCCAGCGGAAACTGCGGGTCGGCTTCGCCAAGGCGGGCCGGCTGATGGACCTGATGGAGACCCGGGGCATCGTCGGGCCGTCCGAGGGTTCCAAGGCCCGGGACGTACTGGTCAAGCCGGACGAGCTGGAGGAGGCGCTGGCGGCGCTCCGGCCTGACGAGTGACCGGACGGGTGCCTGGACGGGGGACCGGACGAGGGCTCGGGCGGAGCCGGGGCCGCGGACCGGCGGTTGACCTCAACCATGGTTGACGGATCAGAATCCGGTTATGACCCAGTTCATCACCGACGCCGAGGTGGCGGCCCGACTGGATCCCGAGACGGCGATCCGGGCGATCCGGGACGCGCTGCTGGCGGCGTACCGAGGCCGGCTCGTCGCCCCGCCCCGGGTGGCCGCACCGATGGCGGGTGGCCGGCTGGTACTCGGCGCCGGACAGCTCGGCGGCGAGTGGTACGGCTTCGGCTCGTACGACACCTTCGGGCATGCCGAGGGCGAGCAGGTGGTGGCCCTGCACGACGCCGCTGCCGGACGGGTCCGGGCGATCGCGGTCGGCGAGGAGATCGGATCCCGGCGTACCGGTGCGCTCGGCGGGGTGGCGGTACAGGCGCTCGCCCGGCCGGACGCGGCCACACTCGGGCTGGTCGGTGCCGGTGGGCAGGCGTGGGCACAGGTCTGGGCCATCGCGGCGGTACGCCGGCTGCGCGAGGTCACCGTCTTCTGCCGTACCCCGGCCGGGCGGGAGAAGCTCGCCGCCCGGATCCGGGCCGAACTGGGCATTCCGGCCCGAGCGGTCGCCACCGCCCCGGAGGCGGTACGCGACCGCGACGTCGTGGTGCTCGCCACCACCAGTCCCACCCCGGTGATCTCGGCCACCGACCTGAGCCCCGGCAGCCACCTCAACACCATCGGGCCGAAGCAGGTGGGTCGGGCCGAGTTCGGCTCCGACCTGCTGGACCGGGCGGATCTGCTGGTCACCGACTCGCTGGCCCAGGCCGGGGCGTACGACCCACCGATGCTCGGCACCGTCGGGACGTACGCCGGACGGTTGCGGGCGCTGGGCGCGGTGCTGGCCGGCGCGGAGCCCGGCCGGACCACGGCGGACCAGGTGACCGTCTTCTGCTCGGTCGGCCTGGCCGGCAGCGAGGTGTTCCTGCTCGACCGGCTGACCCGTGAGCCGGGCTGGACCGGCTGACCCCCCGACTGCGGGGGCAGCCGGCACTGCGCCGCCGGATCGGGCCGCCGTGCTGGCTACCGGATCGGGCTGCCGTGCCGGCTACCGGATCGGGCCGCCGGTTGGGGTGACGCGCGGTGCGGGGCAGCCACCGTGCCGAGGCGGCGCCGCTCTCCCGGTAGGCTCGGATGGTGTCTGCCGATTCCTCCTCCTCGAACGCCGGCCGCCGGGTCGCGCTGCTCACCCTCGGCTGTGCCCGTAACGAGGTCGACTCGGAGGAGTTGGCCGCCCGGCTGCACGCCGACGGCTGGCAGGTGACCACCGACGGCGAGGGCGCCGACGTGGTGCTGGTCAACACCTGCGGCTTCGTGGAGAAGGCCAAGCAGGACTCGATCCAGACGCTGCTGGCCGCCGCCGACACCGGGGCCAGGGTCGTGGCGGCGGGCTGCATGGCCGAGCGGTACGGCCGGGAGCTCGCCGAGGGCATGCCCGAGGCCGGCGCCGTGCTCAGCTTCGACGACTACCCCGACATCTCGGCCCGGCTCGACGACGTGCTGGCCGGCAAGCAGCTTCCCGCGCACGCCCCCCGGGACCGGCGCGAGCTGCTGCCGCTGACCCCGGTGGCCCGGCAGGGCGGGGCGGTCGTGCTGCCCGGGCACGGCGGGACGGGCGGCCGTCCGGCCGGCGGCACCCTGCTGGCCGACGAGCACACCCCCGCGCACCTGCGCCCGGTGCTGCGGCACCGGCTGGACTCCGGCCCGGTCGCCTCGCTGAAACTCGCCAGCGGCTGCGACCGGCGCTGCGCGTTCTGTGCCATCCCGACCTTCCGCGGCGCCTTCGTCTCGCGCACCCCCGACGACCTGCTCGCCGAGGCGGAGTGGCTGGCCCGCTCGGGGGTCCGGGAGCTGGTACTGGTCAGCGAGAACTCCACCTCCTACGGCAAGGACCTCGGTGACCCCCGGCTGCTGGAGAAGCTGCTGCCGCAGCTCGCTGCCGTCGAGGGCATCGTGCGGATCCGGGCCAGCTACCTCCAGCCGGCCGAGACCCGCCCCGGGTTGGTCGAGGTGATCGCCACCACCCCCGGGGTGGCGCCCTACTTCGACCTCTCCTTCCAACACTCCAGCGAGGCGGTGCTGCGCCGGATGCGCCGGTTCGGCTCGACCGACCGGTTCCTCGAACTACTCGCGTCGGTGCGGGAGTTCGCCCCCGACGCCGGGGCGCGGAGCAACGTGATCGTCGGCTTCCCGGGCGAGACCAGGGCGGACGTGAAGGAACTGGAGCGCTTCCTCACCGCCGCCCGGCTGGACGCGGTCGGTGTCTTCGACTACAGCGACGAGGACGGCACCGAGGCCGCCGGTCTGTCGGGCAAGGTGTCACCGTCCACGATCAAGCGACGGTACGACCGGCTCTGCGCGCTCGCCGACGAACTCTGCTCGCAGCGGGCCGAGGAGCGGCTCGGCGCGGTCGTCGAGGTGCTGGTCGACTCGGTGGACGGTGGCCTGGTGGAGGGCCGGGCGGCCCACCAGGCGCCCGAGGTGGACGGCTCGACCACCCTGGTCGCTCCGGCCGGCGGCGGGGTCGACCTGGCCGCGCTACGCCCGGGTGACCTGGTCCGGGCCAGGGTCACCGGCACCGAGGGCGTGGACCTGGTGGCTGTACCGGAGGAGATGGTCTCGGCGGCGCCGCGTGGGGCGGGGTGACCGGGATGGCAGTGACGGTCCCGTCGGTGGCGGTCCCCGAGCGCGTCAACATCGGCGTCGGCATCGGGACGGCACCGTGACCGAGGCGGCGGATTCGATGTCGGCCACCGCGGGCGCGCCGGTGCCGGCCGGCACGGTCGAGCCGACGACGGGTCGGGGCGGTGCGGGTACCGAGCCGCGCCGGGTGGCGGCCGTCGATCCGGTACCCGGTCGGGTCGGTCCGGTCCCGGTGGTGAACGCGGCCAACGGGCTCACCGCGCTCCGGCTGGCGCTGGTGCCGGTCTTCGTCGGGCTGGTGGTCAGCTCGGGGATGGTGCACTCCGGCTGGCGGGTGGCCGCCTGCCTGACCTTCGCCGTCGCCTCGGCGACGGATCTGGTCGACGGGTGGATCGCCCGGCGCTGGGCACTGGTCACCTCGTTCGGCAAGGTGGCCGACCCGATCGCAGACAAGGCGCTCACCGGCACCGCTCTGGTCTTACTGTCCTGGTATGACCGGATTCCCTGGTGGATCACCGTACTCATCCTGGTCCGCGAGTTCGGCATCACGCTGATGCGCTTCTGGGTGATCAGGTACGGCGTCATCGCGGCCAGCCGGGGCGGCAAGGCCAAGACCGCCGTCCAGATCCTGGCCATCGTCTGGTATCTCTGGCCGGTGCCGGAGAGCGTGACCGGGGTCGGCCCCTGGATCCTCGGCGTCGCCGTGGTGGTGACCGTGGTGACCGGGCTCGACTACCTGGTCCGGGCGCTGCGGCTGCGGCGCCCGGCACCCTGACCGGCGTACCGGACGGACGGGCAGAAGCTGGACGGGGCAGAACGCCAACGCTGGACCGGCGGAACGTCGAGCGGACAGAACTCTCGACGGGTGGAACCCTGGACCGGACACACACGCAGGACCGACGGGACGCGGTGCCTGACCGGAGGAGGATCGGATGGACGACGACCCGGCCCGGGCGGCCGACAACGGGGCGGCGGCGGTCGTGCACGCGCTCGTCGACCGGGGCGCCACCCTGGCGGTGGTGGAGTCGCTCACCGGTGGCCTGCTGGCCGCCACGATCGTCGACATCGCCGGAGTCAGCGGGGTGTTCCGGGGCGGCCTGGTGGCGTACTCGACCGAGTTGAAGTCGTCGCTGGCGGGCGTACCGGCCGAGCTGCTCGCCGAGCGGGGCGCGGTCGACCCGGACGTGGCGGTGGCACTGGCCGAGGGAGCACGGACGCGCTGCGGCGCGGACTGGTGCCTCTCCACCACCGGGGTGGCCGGCCCGGAACCGCAGGACGGCAAGCCGGTCGGACTCGTCTTCGTGGCGGCGGCCGGACCCGCCGGCACCGTCGTACGCCGACTCGACCTGGACGGCAACCGGCTGCGGATCCGGATCGGCGCGGTGAGCGGGGCTCTGCACCTGCTCGCCGAGCGGCTGCACGCCGAGGCCGTCGAGAGTCCGGTCGGCGGCGGGCGCTGATCGCCCCCGTCGGTCGGCGCATTTCCCCTCGTTTCTCCACCCTGCCCAGCGGTGCAACCAGATCGGCCGACGGAGGGTGTGAAGATCGGACGGGCGGGGCGGGATGTCGCCGACGGACGCAGCGGGTACCGTTGCGGGAAGGCTCGGGCAGTCGACGTCGCGGGCACCCCGCAACGTGGTGGCACAGTTGCTGTCGCAACGACGAGGCGGCAGTTGCTGTCGCAACGACGAGGTAGCACAGCTGCGCAGGGCAGTGGGGTCGAGGTGACGGCGCGGTCCGACGTCCGGGAGAGTGTGATGCCCGCGACACGGGAGGTGCGATGGTCCTGCTACGCCGGGTGATCGGTGACGCGCTGCGCGCACGTCGGCAGGGACAGCACCGGACCCTGCGCGAGGTCTCCTCCGCCGCCAACGTCAGCCTCGGCTATCTCTCCGAGATCGAGCGGGGCCAGAAGGAAGCGTCGAGCGAGCTGCTGGCCGCCATCTGTGCGGCGCTCGGCGCCCGCCTCTCCGAGCTGCTCCGCGACGTCAGCGACACCGTCGAGGTGGCCGAGGGGCTGCCCGGGGTGCTGGCGCCGGTTCAGGAGAGCCCGGCGTCCGGGCGGGGCGGGGCGAGGCATCCGGAGTCCGGAGGAACGGTCGAGGAGGCCGCCCCGGCGTACCCGGGACCGGCCCGCCAGCCCGGTGCCGCCGAGTCGACCCGCCAGCCGGCGACCGCCGAGCCCGTATGGCAGTCCGCTGCCGCCGAGCCCGTACGGCAGTCCGCTGCCGCCGAGCCGGCACGTACCGAGCCCGCGGCGCAGTCGGCGCTGGTCGAGGCGTCCCTGGTCCGGCCGGCGCTGGCCGACCGGGCCCTGCGTACCCTCGCCGAGGGCGGCGTGCACCCGCTCGGCGCCGAGCCGGTACGTCAGATCACGACCGATGGCACCGTTTCGGTGACGGTACGGCAGGAATCGCCGCTCAAGGCGACCCTGCGAACCACCCGCCGGATCCGCCCGACCACCAACCCGGAGCGGGACGTCGTCTGCGTCGGCTGAGTCCCGCTGAGTCCCGCCTCGTCGGCCGAGTCCCACTTCGATCGGGTTCAGCTCCACTGACCGGTCCCTCAGGGCTCCCCGCGACCCGAAGGTGTGGCTCGCCGGGGGCGAACCGCGTTACGGTGGGCCCCTAGCGGCATATCCGGTGGATATCCCCCTGAGGTCGTATGCCGGGGTGGCGCGATCCTGGGACGATGGAGATCCTGTCGCGCGGGCGCCTTTCCTGGGCCGGCGGCACGGCCACCGGACTGATGACACTGAGGGGATACCGGGAGATGGCGAACCCGTTCGTCAAGGGCTGGCGCTACATGATGGCACTGTTCGGCGCCAAGATCGATGAGTACGCCGATCCCAAGGTGCAGATTCAGCAGGCCATCGAGGAGGCACAGCGCCAGCACCAGGCGCTCGTCCAGCAGGCCGCCGCGGTGATCGGCAACCAGCGCCAGCTGGAGATGCGGTTGTCCCGGCAGATGTCCGAGGTCGAACGGTTGCAGGGGATGGCCCGCCAGGCCCTGGTACTCGCCGATCGTGCCCGGGCCACGGGCGACGAGACCGAGGCGGCGAAGTACGAGCAGAGCGCGCAGACCGTCGCCACCCAGCTGGTTGCGGCCGAGCAGTCGACCGAGGACCTCAAGGCCCTGCACGACCAGGCGATCGGTGCCGCCGCCCAGGCACGCCGGGCGGTCGAGAACAACTCGATGATCCTGCAGCAGAAGCTCGCCGAGCGGGCCAAGCTGCTCAGCCAGCTCGAGCAGGCCAAGATGCAGGAGAGCGTGGCCAAGTCGCTGGAATCGATGTCCGCGCTCGCCGCGCCGAGCAACACCCCCTCGCTCGACGAGGTGCGGGACCGGATCGAGCGGCGCTACGCCAACGCGATGGGCCGGGCCGAGCTGGCCGGCAACTCCGTCGAGGGTCGGATGCTGGAGATTCAGAAGTCCACCCTCGACCTGGCCGGCGCGTCCCGGCTGGAGCAGATCCGGTCGAGCATGGCCGGCGAGAAGCTGGCGGGCGGGACCGCCAACCCGGCGGTCGAGTCGGCGGCTCCGGCCGCCGATCCGGCCGGGGTGGCCCGGCTGGACGAGATCCGGGCCAGTCTCGGCCGGGACAAGCAGGCCGGCGGCGGTAGCGCTGCGGGCTGAGCCGGCGTGGTCCGGCGGTCATCGGGAGTGAGGTCGAAATGGCGGATCTGCGAACCCGCCACCTGCGCCGGCTGCGGAGCCTGCGCCGGTCGGTACGGCGGTGGAGCGTGCTCGCGGGCGGTCTCGGCGGTGCCGCGGCGGTCCTCACCCCCTACCAGGGGCTGGGGCTGCCGGATGCGGCCTGGGCGGCGGCGGCCGGCGGTTCGGTGATGCTGGCCGTCTGGCGCTGGGCGGACCTGCGGGAGCTCTCCGCGCAGCCGGTGCCACCGGCTCCCGAGCCCGTGACCTCGGAACATGTCCGCGCCCGGCTGGTCGCCGCGGTCGAGCGGCTGCCCGCCGGGCGCCAGGCTCTCGTCGAGGTACGCCGGCAGCGCGCCCGGGTCGCCCTGCGCGGCACGGCCGCGGCCGAGCCGTGGCTCCGGCTGGACCGGGCCGCGACGACGATGGCCGGGCTCGCCGGCCGGTTGACCGGTCCCGCCGGCCCGGCCGTGCTGGAGGCGACGGTGGCGGAGGAGTCCCTCCGGGATCTCGCCGAGCGGGTGGCCAGTGTGGACCGGGCGGTACGGGTGGCGCCCGCCGACACCCGGGCCGAGCTGGAGACCGCGCGCCGGCACCTCACGGCCCAGCTCGACAGCGGTGTGTCGGCGTACGAGCGGCTGGTCGCGGCGGCGGCGGGCTTCGTGGCCGAGGAGGGGCGTGAGTACGACCACAACTCCTCGGTGATCCGGCTCACCGAGGCGACCGACCTGCTCCGGGGCGTCGCCGGTGGCCTGGCGGATCTGCGCTCCCGTACCGGCCCGACCGAGGCGATCTCCTGACGGCGTCGCCGGACCGGTCCGGCCCGACCGGGTGAGCGTCAGGCCGGGGTACGGATCGAGACCGAGCGGCTGACCCCGGAGGTACCGGCGGCGTTGCCGGCCTGGATGCGGTAGTGGTAGACGGTGTCGCGGGCCAGCCCGGTGTCGGTGAACGAGCGGGCCCCGCCCGGGATCGGCACCGTCGCCACCCCGGTGCTGAAGCCGGCGTCGGTGGCCCGGTGCACGGTGAAGCGGGCGACCGTGCAGGTCAGCGGCACCACCCAGCTCAGCAGCAGGCTGATCCCGCCCCGGCGGTCGGTCACGCCGTCGAGCGTCACCGTGAGGTCGGTCGGGGCCGCCGGCACCGCCGGGGTGACCAGGGTGCAGACGTTCGACCAGGGTGACGAGGCGCCGAGATAGCAGGTACGCACCCGGTAGTAGTAGGTGGTGTCCGGGGCGACCCGGGGGTCCGGGCAGCTTCCGGTGACCGGGACGGTACTGGCGACCAGACCGCTGGTGAAGGTCGGGTTGGTGGCCCGTTGCAGGTCGACGGTGGTGGCGAAGGAACGGTTCACCCAACCCCGGTTGACCCGCAGCGGCGGGTCGCTCGCCACCGTGGCGACCAGCCCGGTCGGCGGGTACAGCCGCACCACCGCGCTGGCCGTGTTCGAGTACGCCGAGTGGGCGACGCCGTTCTCGGCCCGGACCCGGTAGTGGTAGGTGATCCCGGGGGTGACGGTCGAGTCGACGTACCGGTTGTCGCCGGCCGGGACGGCGAACGCGTGCAGGTCGCGGGTGAAGCCGGCGTCGGTGGCCCGCTGCACCCGGCTGCCGGTGGGCAACGGGCCCGGCGTACCGGTGCCCCGGGAGTTGTCCGTCCAGGCCAGGACGATCGCCGGAAGCATCGTCGCCGAGCCGGGTTCCGGCGTGACGGCGAGCCCGGTCGGCGCGGCCGGCGAGAACCGCAGCACCATCGGCCGGGCCATCTGCGCGTCGGCATGGCCGAGCAGTTGGCAGTGCCAGACGTACTCCCAGCCGAAGTTGTGCGGCCGGTTGGTCACCGCCGCGGGTTCGCCGGTCGCCGGGTCGACCTGGGTGTAGCCCTCGGACGTCCCGGCCGGCCGGGACGGGTCGTGCAGCCGGGTGCTGTCCGCGACGGTGAACGGCAGCGGCTCGGGCAGCGTCGGCCGGATCGCCACGACCGTCGCCTCGAACGGGTTCATCCGGACGGTGTCCTTCCAGCCGACCTCGTTCGGCTCGGGCGGCTTGATCGCCCCGTCCCGGCCGACCCGGTTGACGAGCTGGACGTCCACGTGGTGGAAGTGGACGGACTGGGTGTCCATCCCGGTGTGGGTGATCCTCCAGAGCTGAGTGTTGTCGCCGGGGGAGCCGACCGGAACGGCCGGGTCGGAGGGGAGCAGCACCTCGGTCGGCGGATCGATCCGGGTCAGCGGGATCGTGGTCTGGACCAGCGAGCTGGTCTTCGGCAACTCGGTACCGAGCAGGAAATTCATCCGGCCGTACTCGGGGTCGAAGTCGGCCACGATCGCCTTGGGGCGCAACGGCAGGGTGACCGGTGAGTCACCGGCGTACGGAGTGAAGGTGATCGAGGTCTCCTCGACCGGGGCGTACGTGTTCCGGGGCGTGACGGTGCCGAACGCGGCGTCGTACGCCTTCTGCGGCACGATCGGCGGCGGCTGGCTCTGCCCGTACGCCCGGGGGAGCGCGCCCCGGAGCCGGTCGGTGTCGAACGGCGGCGCCGGCGCGCCGACCACCTGGATCTGCATCAGGGTCCGGGTGTTCGGGCCGTAACCGGGGCGGGTGGTCGGCGGGCCGCCCGACGTAGTCCGGTCCGGTGCACCGGTGTAGTGGTCGTTGCGCGGGTCGAACCCCGGCATCGGCGCCGGAGCGTCGTTGTAGAGGATCAGGTTCGACCCGGACGGTACCGACGAGAAGTCGACGATCACGTCGGCGCGTTCACCGGGGGCGAGCAACAGGGCGTGCTCGGTGACGTTGAGCACCGTCACGTCCCGCCGGTTGTACTGGTAGTTGATCGGCTGGCTGGGCAGCACCGCCACCTCCGGCAGCAGCCCGCCATCGGAGCCGATCTGGATCCAGTCCGGGCCGGCCGCGTTCGGGTCGGGGACCCCGCCGCACCGGCCGTCGGTCGGCCAGGCCGGCGGGAAGTCCGGGTTCGGCCGGGCCGCGACCATCGGCACCTCGCCGGCGTCGCCGTCGCGCAGCGTGCCGTCCGGATGCCACATCGGCGCGTTCGAGGCCGCGTAGTAGAGCTGGAGGTTCAGGCTGCGGTCGTTGCAGGCGTTGAGGATCCGGAACCGGTACGCGGCCGGGCGCAGCCGCAGGTACGGATAGGCGGCGCCGTTGACCAGCGGCGTGTCTCCGAACGCGTCCGGCACCGCCGACGGGACGGGGGTGCTTGGCTGGACCGGCGGCTCCCACGGCCGGATCGCCGGGTCGTAGTACGGGTTCGGCGCCGGTCCGTGGGTGATCCCGGTGAACGGCGGCCAGAACCAGGGCCCGTAGTCCCACCGCCCCATCGGGTTCGTCCCGGACTCGTTGTAGGGGTTCTGGCTCGGCATGTAGACGTGCGGGAACCAGAGACTGCCGGAGCCGCCCCAGCGGGCCACGTCCCAGGTCGGGTCCTGGGCGGCGAGCTGGATCTCGTCCGGTACGAAGGTTTTGTCCTGGAGTACCAGCACGATCTCCTCGGCCGGCAGTACGCCGTCGTCGACGAGCTGCCGCGCCACCGGATCCTCCAGCCGGTAGAGGCCGACCTGTCCGGAGTAGACGGTGAGCCGGGCGATCCCCTCCGCCTGGTCGTGGAGCCAGAGCAGCCGGCCGCTCTGCTTGTTGGGGTAGTAGGCGGTGCTCGCCCCGGCGGCCGGCTCGGGCATGTCCGGCACGCTGGCGTGACCGGCGCCACGCGGGTAGGCGGTCGGCTCACCGGCCGGGGTCGTCCACTGTGCCGGGCCGCCGTTGCTGATCCACGGGGTACGGCCGCCGTGCAGGTGCACCGCGGACCGGTTCTGCGGATAGCGTGCGGTCCCGCCGAGCGGACCCGTACCGGCACCCGGCAGGGTCGGGTCCACCGGCAGGAACAGCGCGCCCGCCTCGCCGATCGGCAGCCGGTTGACGTACTTGACCCGGACCGGGCGGTCCCGCTCGGCCAGGATCAGCGGCCCGAGGTGGTACGGCCGGGCCGGCGGGGTCACCGTGTTGTGCCCGGTGGCGTCGGTACCGTTGTTGAGCTGCCGGTACCCGCGCAGCCGGGTCGGCGGCAGGTCGGGGTGCAGTCGCTGGTGGTACTCCTGCACGCCGATCTCGTAGTAGTCGCAGCCCGGGTAGGTGGTGGTGTCCGGCACCGCGACCGGGATCAGGTTGCCCAGCTCGTTGGCGGTGTCGCCGGTCCGGGGCAGCGAGGTGACGAACTTGCGGATCCCGGTGCCCGCCGCCACCCGTCCGGCGGCGTCGCAGACCGGCAGCGGACTGTACGCGAAGTTCGGTACGAAGCCGAAGTAGTCCGGCGGGGCGGTCGGGTCCAGGGTGGGCGCGGCCAGCGGATCGCTGCTGGTCCGGGCGGCCGGCACCACCGTACCCGGTGCCCGGCCGGTGCCGGTCGGTCCACCGCCTCCGTCCTGTCGCCTGGCCTGCTCCGCCCGGGCAGCCCGGCTCGCCGCGAACCTCTTGAACATGACCGCACCCCTTCCCCGGGAAGATCAGCTCGACCGGATCGCTCCGCCGTCAGCGCCCGACGTCCCGCGACCGGTCCACCCTGACCGGCCCGGCGAGCTGCTGACGATCCGTAAGCAGTCAACCGCTTACCGCCAGTGTTGGATACGGTGGCCAGCTGGTGAAGGTGTCTCGACTTCGGAAACCTTCAGTACGTGGGGTGACCGGGGTCGGTGGGGGAGCGCCGCTCGGGCTCGGGCTGGCAGACCGGGCACCAGTAGGTGACCCGCTCCTGCTGCTCCCGCTTGCGGATCGTCGTGCCGCACCGGCGGCACGGCTCGGCCCGGCGGCCGTAGACGTAACTGGTCCGGCCCCGGCGCAGCGACCCGGTCGTGCTCTGCGTCCACCGCCCCCGGTTCGCCATCAGCAGCCGATGCGCCAGCGCCACCATGCCCGGCAGGTCCGGCACCTCCCGGACCGGCGTCCACGGTGACACCCCGCGCAGGAACAGCAGTTCGGACTTGTAGAGGTTGCCGATCCCGGCGAGGGTGGTCTGATCGAGCAGGGCCTCGGCGATGCTCCGACCCGGCCGGGCGGCGAGCCGGCGGACCGCCTCGGCCGGATCCCAGTCCGGGCCGAGCAGGTCCGGCCCGAGGTGCCCGACCAGCGACGGTTCCTCGGCGGTCGGGACCAGGGCGAGATCGTGCAGGTGGTAGCCGACCGCCACCGCTGCGGCGGTACGCAGCACCACCCGGATGGTGTGCGCGGGCCGGGCCGCCCAGCGCTCTCCCGGGGCGTACGTCCGCCAGGCGCCGTCCATCCGCAGGTGCGAGTGGAGGGTGAGCCGGGCCTCGCCGTCCGCGGTGCCGGTCGGTTGCCGTGTGCTGTCCGCGGTGCCGGTCGGTTGCCGTGTGCTGTCCGGAGTACGCAGCCGCAGCAGCAGGTGCTTGCCCCGGGCGGTGGACTCCAACACGGTCGCGCCGGTCAGGTCGGTGGCGGCGAGCCGGGGCACCCGGAAGTCGGTGGCGGTCAGCCGGTCACCGGCCAGGGCACGGTGCAGCGCGCGGGCCGTGTTCCATACGGTGTCGCCTTCGGGCACCCGTCCATCCTGATCCAGGCGTACGACCGCCGGTAGCGTACGCGCCGATCCGGAGGGCCGGTACGTCGCGGCTTACCCCGGGGGTGGGCGGCGGGGAGTCCGTGCCCTAGCGCCGTCCACCCGGGGTCAGGGCAACTCCTCGGGACGGGGCTGGCGGACCGCGTCCTGGTAACGCGGGTGGCTCGCGCCGTAGATGGCGTAGTTGAGCCGTGCGTCGGACAGGCTCAGGTCGCCGTTGGGGCCGCCCCGGGCGGTGTCGGCGTTCTGGTCGGTGGAACCGTCGTCGGTCCAGAAGCAGACCGGGCAGGTGCCGCCGCCGGTCCGGTGCGCGCAGCATGGGCAGGCGGCGACATCGATCGTGTGTTTCCCCACGCGGTAAGCATTTCACAGCGGCCCGGCGTGGGCACAGTAGACAGTTTCGTCATCCCGAGGTGCCCGACAGGGCGCGGATCAGCACCGGTACGCCGGCCGGCCCGGACCGTCACTCCAGCCGCAGCACGTCCCCCGGGCCGACGCCGAGGAGTTCGTCGGCGCGTCCCCCGTTGACCGCCACCGCCAGCCGGTCGGCCGAGTCCGGATAGACCACGAGTTCGCCGGCCCGGGCGTCGGCGAAGGTCCCGCCCCGGACCGCCCGCCGCCCGCCGATCCGGACCACCTGACCGAGGAGTCGCAGCGTGGAGCCGGGAGCGGCGAGCTGGACGTTGCCGAAATGGTCGACGGTCAGTACCTCGGCCTCCAGCCAGCCGTCGCCCGCCACGAGCACTGGTTCGGGCAGCCGTACCAGGGTTGCCGGGTCGACGGCCGGGCCGGCGTCGGTCAGGGATGCGCCGAGCGCGAACCGGGCGGCGGCCGGGGCGAAGATGTCCCGGCCGTGGAAGGTGCGGGACGGCTCGGGGAACCACTCCGGGCTGGTCAGCTCCGCCACCTCCACGATCCCGCCGAGGGCCTCCGCAGCCCGGGGGAGCAGCCCGTTGTCCGGCCCGACCAACACGCCGCCGGGGGTACGCAGGGCGACGCCACGTCGCGCGGTCCCCACGCCCGGGTCGACCACCGCCACGTGTACCGCCGGTGGAAGGTGTCCCACCGTCTGGGCCAGTACGGTGGCGCCGCGGGCGACGTCCCCGGCCGGCACCAGATGGCTGACGTCGATCACCCGGACCGTCGGCGCGATCCGGGCGACGACCCCGTGACAGGCCGCCACGAACCCGTCGGAGAGGCCGTAGTCGGTGGTCAGGCTGAGCCATGCGTAACCGGGCACAGCCGTCAAGGGTAGCCCGGCGAGGTGTTCGGTGCCGCTGGCTGGCGCCGCCGGGGGGCGCGGCTGGGCCTCAGGCCGCGTCGTCCGCCCTGCCGAGTCGCCAGTAGCCCATGAAGGCGACCGACTCGCGGTCGAGGCCGCGTTCGGAGACCAGATGCCGGCGCAGTGCCCGGATCACCCCGGACTCGCCGGCCAGCCAGGCGTAGTGCCCGTCGCCGGACAGGCCGACCGGCACCTCCCAGAGTTCGTCGTCGACGGACTCCTCCGAGGCGTCGCGTTGGGCCGGCCGGTCCGCCGGGAGAAGCCGTTCGGCGGCGGCCCGGACCGCCGGGATCAGCAGGCTGCCGTGCGCCGCACCCGAGCGGGGCAGCCAGCTCACGGTCACCAGCGGCGGAGCCGGAAGGTCGAGCACGTCCGCCGGTTCCGGCACCTCCAGCAGCACCTCGCCCCGGCTCTGCGCGGGCAGCCGTTCGACGATCGCGGCGATCGCCGGTACCGCCGTCTCGTCCCCGGCGATCAGCAGCGTGCGGGTGGCGAGCGCCGGCTGGAACTCCCGGCCGCCGTGGTCGCCGGGGTAGCCGTGGTCCGGTCCCATGATCTGGACCTGGTCACCGACTGCGGCGGCCAGTGCCCAACGGGCCGCCGGACCGTGTGCGCCGTACGAGCCGCCGTCGGGGTGCAGCACGATGTCGACGTCGACCTCGCGGACCTCCCGGCGTACCGCCCTCGTGGTGTAGGTGCGGAACGGGTTGCGCAGCTCGGTGGGGAGGGCTCGCCAGCGCGGGTACCAGTCGGTGCCCTGGGGAAGGTGGCGGAAGCCGTGTGCCGGGATCGGGAAGACGAGTTTGATCCGTTGGTCGTAGCCGGGATCGGCGAAGGTGGCGAAGTCGTCGCCGGTGAAGGTCACCCGGAGGAAGGAAGGGCTCAGCCGGTGCAGCCGGACGACCTCGGCCGGAAAGAACCGCCACGGGGCGACCAGCGAGGGGGCGGTGGAAAGCTGGGTCATCAGGCCAACCTCTCGGTACGACGCCGTCAGGTCCGACGGGCGCGGCGTGCCGCCAGGAGCGGCGTCGTTAGGTTAGCCTAACCTCGGAGAAAAGTCAGCCGAGGGGGTCACCCGTTACCCCGTCCCCAGCGGGTCGACCGGGTCCGGCGTACCGGCCCGGCCACCGCGGTGACCGGCTCGTCCCAGACGATCCGGTGGTCGAACTGCCAGGCCATCCGCTCCGGCTTGACCAACCGCATGGCCAGCGGCATCAGCAGGTCCCGCAGCACCCGCCCGACCGGGCCGGCCGCCTTGTCCCGGTTGGTACGTGCACCTATCGCGATGACCCGCTCCACCCGGGCTCGGCGCAGCCGCTCGTACGCGGCGAACGCCTCGGGATGCGGCAGGTCACGCAGGCAGCGGGCGAGCTGCACGGCGCTCTCCACGGCGAGTGAGGCTCCCTGGCCCGAACTGCTGGAGGGCGCGTGCGCGGCGTCGCCGATCAGCACCGACCGGCCCCGGCTCCAGGTCGGTACCGTCGGCAGGTCCTCCATCGGCCCGATCACCAGCAACTCCTCCGGTGTGGTCCGGTGCAGCAGCTCCGGCGCCGGGGTACGGGTGTCGTCGGCGAACGCCTCACGCAGCACCTCCAGCCAGCGCTGTGGGCTGGTCTGCCGTGCCTGCGCGGTGGTCATCGGGGCCTGGCGCGGAAGGTTGACGAACCAGCCGCCGCTGCCGTCGTCGAGAATCTGGTAGCCGAAGAAGGCGCGCTTGCCGAAGACCATGTGCATCCGGTCGCCGGTATCCGGCAGCCCGGTGCTCGCCATCTGGGCGCCGAAGCTGAGCAGGCCGCTGTAACGGGGGTGGGGAGCCGCCGGATCGATCAGCGAACGGGTGCTGGAGCGGAGGCCGTCGGCACCGATCAGGATGTCGGCGCTGGCCCGCGTACCGTCGGAGAAGTGCGCGGTCACCGCGTCGGCGGTCTCGGTGAGGTCGACCAGCCGGCGGCCGTGCTCGATCCGCACGCCCCGACCGGCCGCCTCGGCGTAGAGCGCCCGGTAGAGGTCGGGCCGCCAGACGAACCGCGTGCCCGGCAGGCCCGGCGGCGAGCTGAACTCGGCCAGCCGTCGGCCGGTCCAACTCTGGATCACCATCGCCGCCATCGGCACGCCGACCCGGCTGACCGCCTGGTCGGCGTCGAGTACGCCGAGCGCGGTCAGCCCGTTGGGCGCGATGCTCAGTCCGCCACCGATCCCGTCGGCGGTGCCCTGGTGGGCCTCGTAGACCGTGGCCTCGATGCCGGCCTTGTGCAGTGCCATCCCGGCCACCGGACCGGCGATGCCGCCGCCGATGACCAGTGCGGTACGGGTCCGCGCCATGGTCTCCTCTTCCGTTCCTCTCCCGGTGGGGCCCCGTGCCCCCGCCGGGTGCTCGTTTCCGGGGTGTCGTGCCCGGGGTTCTCGTTCACGGGGCCGACCGGCCGTGGAAGTCGGCCCACAGCCGAACCCAGTCGGTCTCCGGATCGGTGATCCGGTCGAGAAGGCGTTCGACGAACGCCGACTCCGCCTCCAGCAGCGCGAGCCGGTAGTCCTCCTCGACCAGGAACAGCCCCGGTACGCCCTGGGCCAGCGCCCCGTCGACCACGGCACGGATCTCGGCCCGCCGCGCGGCGAGCCGGTCCAGCCGGCGGCGCAGCAAGGCGGACACGTCACTGGGCGGCAGCGCCCCGATCAGCGAGAGCGCGGCCACGAACTGCGGATATTCGTGTCGGGGCTGCTCGACGAGTTCGTGCAGCCAGTCGCGTAACTCGGCTCGGCCCGGGTCGGTCAGCGCGTAGACCGTCCGTTCCGGACGCTGTCCCTCGCGGTTGGTCTCCCGGGCCGTGATGAAGCCGGCCCGGACGAGCTGCTGGACCACCATGTAGAGCGAGCCGTGGGTGAATTTGATGCTGCGATCGTCACCGTTGTCGCGCAGCATCCGGCTCAGCTCGTAGGGGTGCATCGGTCGCTGGCTCAGGTAGGAGAGCACGGCGAGCCCGAGCAGGTTGCCGACCTTGCGCTTCGTGGTCATCTACGTCTCCGCGTCGGGACGCGGGCCGGGCGCACGGCCCGCGTGGGCTGCGCGGCGGTTAGCCGGAGTGCGCCGGGTCGGCCACTCCGGGCGGCCGGCCCTCGCGGTGCGCCCGCCGCAGGTCGACCCAGTATTCCCGGGAGAGCATCGCGGTCAGCACGGCGAGGCCGCTGCGGCGGATCCGGACGTCGGCGTGCCGGAGTGCTCCGGTGAGCACGATCCGCCGGCCTCCGGCCGCCTTCGGCCGTTCCGGATCCGTGACCCGGGACCGGCCGGTCCGGGACAGGTCCCAGTCGGTGATCACGGCGTCGTCCGGGACGAGCAGCGTGAGGGTGGCGTGCGCCAGGTCGGCGGTGATCCGGAGGTCGCCGGCCGGGATCCGCGGCGACCGCAAATCGAGCACGGCGACGCCACGGTGGGCGCGCACCTCGAACTCGCGGCTGGTCGTCCAGTGGCCGAGCCGCTTGGTCACGGTGTGTCGCGCGGATAGCCGGACGGGGGTGTCGGGGCTGGTCTGTGCGGTGGGCATCCGGGTGCTGCCTCCTCTGTCTCGTGCGGCACAGCTGATAGTCAGCTCCGACTATCCGGTAATGAATAGTCAGTGTCAACTATTAGGTTGAGGCGTGAGGCCCACCGCGGGCCGTGCGCATGGTGCCTGGGGCGGGTTGGTTGGCCGACCGGTTCGGATCAGCCGCGCAGCCGTAGCCCGCGCGGCGTCGTCCGGAAGCCGGCGTCGGTCAGCGCGGCGCGCAGCGGCGAGGCGTGCACCGAACCGCCGTCGGCGCGTTCCACCGCCAGCGCGCCGAGCGCCCCGGAGGCGACCGCCGAGGCCAGCGCCTGGGCGGCGGCGGTCAGCGCAGCGCTGTCGTCGGTGAACGAGAGCAGGGTCCGGCCGCCGCGCTCGACGTAGAGCACCAGCGCACCGTCGACCAGTACCACCAGCGCACCCGCCTTACGCCCGGCCCGGTGCCCGGTCGCCGTGCCGGCCGAGCCGCCGGCGGGGTCGACCGTGGCGTCGCCGGAGTCGATCACCCGGGCTGGCCAGGGCAGCGCGGCGCCGTACGGGTTGGCCGGGTCGGTGGCGGCCAGCACCCGGGCCCCACCGACCCGGCGGCGCAACTCCTCCGGATCGGCGAGCGCCCGCAGCCGGTCCACCGCGCCGGGTACCGCGAACTGGGCCGCGCCCAGCCCTTCGACGAAGTAGCCACGGCGGGCCGCCCCGCGCTCCTCCAGAGCGGAGAGCACCGGGTAGACGCCGGCGAAGCCCCCGGCCACCCCTTCGGCGACGACCGCTCCCCGGGTCACCACCCCGTGCCGCTCCAGCAACACGTCGGCGAGTGCGGCGGTCCGGCGGGTCGGGTCGGTGTCCCGCTCGGGGAGTCGGGACCAGCGCCCGGCGACCGTCGGCGGCCCGCCCCGGGCCGGCAGCGCCGGGCGACCCGGCCGCCGGTAGCGGGTCCGGGGCGCACCGGTACGCGGCCGGTGCGCACCACCGCCGCCGAGTACGGCGCGCAGCGGCCCGAGGGTGTCGTTGGTCAGCCAGCCGGCCCAGACCAGCTCCCACACCACCCCGACCAGCGTCGCGTCGTCGACCGGACCGGCAGCCCAGCCGGCGCCCCGTTCGCTTGCGGCGGCGCCCCGTTCGCCGGCGGCGACCCGTTCGGCCAGTGACCGGAAGAAGAGCGCCTGTCCGTCGGCGAGCGCCGCCAACACCGCCTCGTGCAGCGGGGTCAGCGCCAGCGTCTCGTCCGGCGGCGGCAGCAGTAGGGCGGCGCTGTCCGCGTACGTCAGGGTGATCCAGCCGTCGCCCCGGCCGATCGCGCCGGAACCCGCCCACACCACCTCGCCGCTGGCGCACAGTTCGTCGAGATAGCCGGGGGAGTAGTCGGCGACCCTGGCGGGCAGGACCAGACTCTCCAACGCGGACGCCGGCACCGCAGCCCCCTGCAACTGCTCCACCACGGCGGCGACCGCCTCCACGCCCCGGGCCGCCGCACCGACCTGCTGCCAGCGGGGCAGGAAGGTGGCCAGCGCCCGGGCCGGCACCGGCTCGATCTCCCGGCGCAGCGCGGCCAGGGAGCGGCGGCGCAACAGGCGCAGTACCTCGGCATCGCACCACTCCGGTCCGGCGCCGGTCGGCGAGAACTCGCCGGAGACCACCCGCCCGTCGGCCCCGAGCCGACGCAGCGTCTGCTCCACCACGAAGACCCCGAGCCCGAACCGGGCCGCGCAGGTGGTCGCGGCGAAGGGGCCGTGCGTCCGGGCATACCGGGCGACGAGATCGCCGAGCGGGTCGGCCACCGGTTCGAGGTACGCCTGCGCCACCCCCACCGGCAGGGCCACCCCGAGCGCGTCCCGATAGCGACCGGCGTCCTCGACACCGATCCAGCGCTCCTGCCCGGCGACCCGGACCCGGAGGATCCGCCGGGCCGCCGCCAGCCCGGTCAGCCACTCCGGTGCGACCCCACGCTCGGCCAGGTCGGCGTCGGAGAGGTCGCCGAGCAGCCGCAGCAGCTCGACCGCGTCCTCGGCGTCCCTGGGGCGGCGCTGCTCGGTCAGCCAGCGCAACTGCCGCTCGGTCTCGGCCACCACCGCCGGGTCGAGCAGCTCCCGCAGGTCGACCCGGCCGAGCAGCTCGCCGAGCAGGGCCGAGTCGAGCGCCAGCGCGGCGGCCCGTCGTTCGGCCAGCGGGGCGTCGCCCTCGTAGAGGAACGCGCCGACGTAACCGACGAGCAACGAGCGGGCGAACGGTGACGGCCGGGGCGTCTCCACCTCGACCAGCCGGACCTTGCGGGCGGCCACCTCCCGCATCAGCGCCACCAGGCCGGGCAGGTCGAAGACATCCTGGAGGCACTCCCGGGCCGCCTCCAGGGTGATCGGGAAGTCGGCGTACTCCCGGGCGACGTCGAGCAGTTGGGCGGCCCGCTGGCGCTGCTGCCAGAGCGGCTGACGGCGGCGCGGGTCGCGGCGCGGCAGCAGCAGGGCGCGGGCGGCGCACTCCCGGAACCGGGCGGCGAACAGGGCCGACCCACCCACCGACTCCTCGACCAGGGCCGCGATCTCGTCGGGGTCGAAGGTCACCAGTTCGGCGCCGGGCGGATCGTCGGCGGTGTCGGGCAGCCGGACGACGATGCCGTCGTCGGAGGGGACCACCTGGGCGTCGACGCCGTACCGCTCGGTGAGCCGGCGGGCGATGGCCAGCGCCCAGGGCCCGTTGACCCGGGCGCCGAGCACGCAGTGCACGGCGAGCCGCCAGTCGCCCAGCTCGTCGCGGAAGCGCTCCACCAGCACCGTCCGGTCGTCCGGCACCGCCCGGGTGGCGGCCTGCTGATCGCGCACGTACGCCACCAGGTTGCCGGCCGCCCAGTCGTCCAAGCCGCCGGAGCGCAGCGCCGCCCGGGCCGCCTCGTCGTCGGCGCGGACCAGTCCGCGCAGCCGGCTGCCGAGCGCCCGGCCCAGCTCGACCGGCCGGCCGAGCTGGTCGCCCTTCCAGAACGGCATCCGAGCCGCCTGACCGGGTGCGGGCGAGACCAGCACCCGGTCCGGGGTGATGTCCTCGATCCGCCAGGACGACGAACCGAGCAGGAAGACGTCGCCGACCCGGGACTCGTAGACCATCTCCTCGTCCAGCTCACCCACCCTGGCCGCCCTACGACCACGCCGGCTCGGCCCGCCTGACACCGCGCCGTGATCCGGAGTGGTCGCGGCACCGGCAAGGAAGACCCCGAACAGTCCCCGGTCGGGGATGGTGCCGCCGCTGGTCACCGCCAGCCGCTGCGCCCCGGGTCTGCCGGTGAGCACGTCGGCGGCCCGGTCCCAGACCAGCCGGGGGCGCAGTTCGGCGAAGGCGGTGGAGGGATAGCGCCCGGAGAGCATGTCGAGCACGGCGTGCAGGGCCGAGTCGGGCAGCTCGGCGAAGGGCGCGGCGCGGCGTACCAGCGCGGTGAGGTCGGCGACCCGCCACTCGTCGAGGGCGACCATCGCGACGATCTGCTGGGCGAGCACGTCCAGCGGATTGCGTGGATAGTGCAGTTCCTCGATGGCACCGTCGGTCATCCGTTCGGCCACCACGGCGCAGGAGAGCAGGTCGCCCCGGTGCTTGGGGAAGACCACCCCCCGGGAGACCGCGCCGACCTGGTGCCCGGCCCGGCCGACCCGTTGCAGGCCGGCGGCGACGCTCGGCGGGGCCTCGATCTGCACCACCAGGTCGACGGCGCCCATGTCGATGCCGAGTTCCAGGCTGGAGGTGGCGACCACCGCCGGCAACTGGCCGGACTTGAGCGCCTCCTCGATGTGCCGGCGCTCCTCCCGGGACACACTGCCATGGTGTGCCCGGGCGATCACCGGCGCCGCCCCGGTCGCCGCGCCGGACTGTGCCATGATCTCCGCCGGCAGCCGGGGCGGCGCGGCCGGCCGACCCGGCGCGGTCCGACCACCCCTGTCCCGGTCGCCGAACGCCGGGCGGCGGCCCCCAACCCGGTCGGTCGGGTCGGGCAGCCCGGCCCCGTCGGTCGGGTCGCGGGGCAACCCGATCCCGTCGGTCGGGTGGGGAGTCAGCTCGGCCTCGTCGGCGGCCAGCTCGTTGAGCCGGGCGCAGAGCCGCTCCGCGCTGCGCCTGGAGTTGGTGAAGACGATGGTCGACCGGTGCGACCGGACCAGGTCGTAGACCCGTTCCTCGACCGCCGGCCAGATCGACGCCCGGCGCGGATTGCCCAGCTCGTCCTCCGGCGCCTCCTGCTCGTCCAGCCGGGTCATGTCCTCGACCGGCACCTGCACGCTGACCTCGATGGTCTTCGCGGTCTCGGGCTGCACGACGGTCACCGCCCGGGCGCCGCCGAGGAAGCGTGCGGTGGCGTCGATCGGGCGCACCGTCGCGGAGAGCCCGATCCGCTGCGCGGGTGCGGGCAGCAGGTCGTCCAGCCGTTCCAGGGAGAGCGCCAGGTGGGCGCCGCGCTTGGTGCCGGCGACCGCGTGCACCTCGTCCACGATCACGGTCCGCACGCCGCGCAGCGAGTCCCGGGCGGCGGAGGTGAGCAGCAGGAAGAGTGACTCCGGCGTGGTGATCAGAATGTCCGGCGGCGTACGCGCGAACGCCCGCCGCTCGTCGGCCGGGGTGTCCCCGGTGCGCATCCCGACGGTGATCTCCGGCGGCGGGAGACCCAGCCGGGCCGCCGCGTGCCGGATGCCGGTGAGCGGGGCGCGCAGGTTGCGCTCGACGTCGACGGCGAGCGCCTTCAGCGGGCTGACGTAGACCACCCGGCAGCGCTGCCGTGGGTCGGCCGGGGCCGGCTCGCGAGTGAGCCGGTCCAGTGACCAGAGGAACGCGGCGAGGGTCTTGCCGGAGCCGGTCGGGGCGACCACCAGTGCGTTGTGGCCGGCACCGACCGCACGCCACGCCCCGGCCTGGGCGTCGGTGGGTGCGGCGAACGCCGCGTCGAACCACTCCCGGGTCGCCGCACCGAAGGCCGCCAGCACATCGCTCACCGACCCATGGTGCCCGGTCGGTCCGACAGGTTCACCGGAACGGTTGTCCGCATGCCCGGTTGATCGTTGTTTTCGCCTGAGATGGGGACTAAGTCTCACTTAACTGCTTGCGAATGAAGTGCAACGTACAGTAACTTTTCCGAAACCCAAGCCCTGCGCCAAGGGGGTACGGATGACCGGCGCTCCGCGCGATGTCCCCGCCGCCACGGACGTGCTGACCCGTCGGGTCGAGGCCTATCTGACCGTGGCGCGGGCCGGCCTGCGCGGCGCCGACCTCGAACTTGCCGAGCGGCTCGTCGACTGCCTGCGCCAGTTGGTCGCCGCCACCGCCACCGCCAGCGCGGCGGACCGGGCCCGGGTCCGGGCCGCGGTGCACGCCCTGGTGCTGCGCCGGGCGGCGCACGGCCGGGTGCTCCCCCGACGCTCCCTCGCCACCGCTCAACATGTGATCAACCAGGTCGTCCGGCAGCTCGGCCGGGCCGACCTGGCGGTGCCGACCCTGTCAGTAGTCCGCGTGCCTGGCGGCGCGACCCCGAGCGGGGTGAAAATCGGGCTGGGCCGTCCGGATGTCGTCGTCTCGTCTTGGCGCTGTGAGCCCGTCTGTCAGTAGGACGCTGAGGATCTTGATGACAGGCACCCGGAACTGTTGCTTCGAGCACGCGTGTCAGACTCTTCAGCCTGTTGATCCTCCCGGACGGCCCGCCTTGATGGCCGGTGAGGGAAGGAGACACGGCCATGGATGTGGTGAATCGTCGATGCGCGGGCATCGACATCAGCAAGACCGACGTCAAGGTGTGTGTCCGGACGCCGGGGTCGGGTCAGCGGCGTCGCCGAGAGGTTCGGACGTTCACCACGATGACCGCGGATCTGCTGGTGATGCGGGACTGGCTGCTGGCCGAGCAGGTCACGGTGGTCGGTATGGAGGCCACCGGCGCCTATTGGAAGCCGGTGTTCTACCTGCTGGAACACGATATGGACTGTTGGCTGCTCAACGCCCGGCACATGAAGGCGGTGCCTGGACGCAAGACCGACGTCAAGGACTGTGAGTGGATCGCTCAACTGGTCGAGCACGGTCTCGTGCGGGCCAGTTTCGTGCCTCCGGAGCCGATCCGACAGCTACGGGACCTGACCCGCTACCGCACGGAGATCATCAGAGAGCGGACCCGGGAGGTTCAGCGCCTGGAGAAACTCCTGGAGGATTCGGGGGTCAAGCTGTCGGCGGTGGTGTCGGACCTGACCGGCAAGTCCGCCCGAGCGATGCTGGAGGCCCTGATCGCCGGCGAGCGTGACCCGCAAGTGCTGGCCGAACTCGCCATGGCCAGCATGCGCCGCAAGCGGTCGCTACTGACCCAGGCGCTCACCGGCCGGTTCGGCGACCACCACGCGTTCCTGGCTCGTGTCATGCTCGACCGCATCGATGCGTGCACCGCCATGGAACAGCGCCTCAGCGACCAGATCGATCAGCAGGTGCGGCCCTTTCGTCGCCAACTCGACCTGATCGAAACCATCCCTGCCGTCGGTCGCCGCGCCGCCGAGGTCATACTCGCCGAGATCGGCGCCGATCCCAGCCGGTTCCCCACCGCCGCTGACCTGGCCTCCTGGGCAGGCATGTGTCCCGGTAACAACCAGTCCGGCGCGCGCAGCGCACCCGCCCCCACCCGCCACGGAGATCCCTGGCTCAAGTCCGTCCTGGGACAGGTCGCCGTTAACGCCGCCCGCACCAAGGGCACCTACCTGGCAGCCCGCTACCGGCGTATCGCCTCACGACGAGGCAAGAAACGCGCCCTCGTCGCGGTCGGCCACTCCGTCCTGATCGCCGCATGGACCATGCTCACCCGCGACCTGCCCTACCACGACCTCGGCGGCGACTACTTCACCGAACGACTGGACCCGCACCGCAAAGCCCGCCACGCCCGACGACTCCTCGACCAGCTCCACCAACTCGGCTACCAGACCACCATCCAACCCATCGAAGCCACCTGATCTCAACCCTCGGCAGGACGCCCGATTTTCGTGTCAGACGCCCCGGACGGCACCGCTGCCCGTACCACCCTCCAGTCCCGCACGGCACCGGCCATCCTCGATCAGGGCCCGACCCACGGCGTCGACTCGCCGTGCACCGTCGGGTGATCCCGCGTACCGAAGCCGACTGGCCACCGAAGACGGCCAACTCCACCGATTGTTCGGCCTGGCCCGCCCGCCTGGCCGCTGACTCGCCGCCTGGCCGCTGACTCGACAGCCTTGGCCCGCATGATTGCCGACTCTGACCCCACTCGGGTGGTTTCGGGCAATTCCGCGCGTCGGGCCGGAGTCTGGCGTGTGATCTGTCTGAGTCCACGTCCCCCGGGCCGGACCATATCGACACATACCTGGAGTACGCATGCTGACGCTGCTGGCGCTGCACCTGGTGGCCGCGGCGCTGGCACCCGCGTTGGTACGCCGGTGGGGTCGCCGGGCCTTCCTGCCGTTGGCGGCCGTCCCGGCCAGCGCGTTCGGGTGGGCGCTCTGCTACGCCGGCACGGTCCGGGACGGGCAGGCGATCGTCGAGGCGTACCCCTGGGTGCCGAAACTGGGCCTCGAACTGGCGCTGCGGGTCACCACCCCGTCCTGGCTGCTGATGCTGCTGGTCAGCGGGATCGGCGCGCTGGTACTGGTCTACTGCGTCCGCTACTTCGACGCCGACGAACCCGGGCTCGGCCGGTTCGCCGCGATCTTCGTCGGCTTCGCCGGAGCCATGCTCGGAGTGGTGGTCGCCGACAACCTGCTGCTGCTCTACGTCTGCTGGGAGCTGACCAGCGTCTTCTCGTACCTGCTGATCGCGCACCACCCGGAGCAGCAGGCCAGCCGGCGATCGGCCAACCAGGCGCTGCTGGTCACCACCCTGGGCGGCCTGGTCATGCTGATCGGCTTCGTCATGCTCGGCCAGCACGCCGGCACGTACCGGTGGTCGGAGATCGCTGCCCGACCGCCGCCCCCCGGCGGGTACCTCGGGATCGCGGTGGTGTTGATCCTGGTCGGCGCGCTGAGCAAGTCGGCGATCTTCCCCACCAGCTTCTGGCTGCCGGCCGCGATGGCCGCGCCGACTCCGGTCAGCGCGTACCTGCACGCCGCCGCGATGGTGAAGGCCGGTGTCTACCTGGTCGCCCTGCTCGCCCCCGCCTACGCGCAGGTCGGGCCGTGGCGACCGGTGATCTACGTGACCGGGGTCGTCACCATGCTGGCCGGCGGCTGGGCCGCACTGCGCCAGGTCGATCTGAAGCTGCTGCTGGCGTACGGCACGGTCAGCCAGCTCGGGCTGCTGGTCGTGGTCTTCGGTGCCGGCACCCCGGACGCCGCGCTCGCCGGCGTCGCGATGCTGCTCGGGCATGCCCTGTTCAAGGCGACCCTGTTCCTGGTGGTCGGGATCGTCGACCGGCGGGCCGGGACCCGGGACCTGACGGTGCTCTCCGGGCTCTGGCGGCGGATGCCGGTGGTCTGCGCGACCGCCGTACTCGCCGCGGCCTCGATGGGCGGGGTGCCGCCGCTGCTCGGCTTCGTCGCCAAGGAGGCGATCCTCGGTGCGTTCACCGCGGATCCGCCGTTGCTCGCCGCGCTGCTGCTCGGCACCGTACTGACCACCGCGTACAGTGCCCGGTTCGTCTGGGGTGCGTTCGCCGGCCGGTCCGGGGCGGAGCCGACTCCGGCCCGCCCGGTCGAGACCGTCCTGCTCGCCCCGGCGGCGCTGCTCGCGGTCGCCGGGCTGGTGCTCGGGGTACTGGCCGGGCCGCTCGGTGAGACAGTCGCGCCGTATCCCCACATGTTCGGGAAGGTTGCGCACCAGCTCACGTTCGTGCCGGCCCCCGGCCTCGTCCTGGGGCTGTCGGTGCTGGCCTTCGTCGCTGGGCTGCTGCTCTTCGCGCTGCGTGCTCCGGTCGGCGCGGTACAGGCCCGGCTGCGGGCCCCGTTCGACGGGGACACCGCCTACCAGGTGCTGAGCCGGGGATTCGACCGGGTCGCCGTGGCGGTCACCGGTGCGACGCAACGCGGTTCGCTGCCGCAGTACCTCGGCATCATCCTGGTCGCCCTGGTGCTCGTGCTGGGCGCCGGGCTGTCGGATGGCCCGTGGACGGGGCGGATCGGGTCCCTGGACCACCCGCGGCAGGCCGTCGTCGGGGTGGTGCTCGGGATCGCCGCGGTGCTGGCCGTCCGGGCCCGGCGCCGGCTTACCGCGGTGATCCTGGCCGCCGTCACCGGTTACGGCACCGCGATGCTGTTCGTGCTGCACGGCGCGCCCGATCTGGGGGTGGCCCAGTTCCTGTCGGAGACCGTCACAATCGTGATCTTCGTGTTGGTGCTGCGCCGGCTGCCGGCCCGGTTCTCCGTCCGGCCGCTGCGGCGCAGCCGGTGGGCCCGGGTCGCTCTCGGGGTGGCGGTCGGGATGGTGGTCGCCGCGATCGCCGTCGCCGCGACCGGCGCCCGGCGGGCGCCGCCGATCTCGGCCGAATTCCCGGAGGCGGCGCACTCCTTCGGGTACGGCCGCAACGTCGTCAACGTGACCCTGGTGGACATCCGGGCCTGGGACACCATGGGCGAGATATCCGTGCTGGTGGTGGCGGCGACCGGGGTGGCGAGCCTGATCTTCCATCGGCGACGCGGTCCGGACCGGCCCCGGCGGGACGACCTCAGGCCGCCGCCCGGCCCCGAGCGGGTCTGGCTGCGGGCCGGGTCGACGCTGCGGACCCGGCGCCGGTCGATCGTTTTCGAGGTCGTCGTCCGGCTGATCTTCCACACGGTGGTGATCTTCTCCATCTTCCTGCTCTTCGCCGGCCACAACGCCCCCGGCGGCGGCTTTGCCGGTGGCCTGGTGGCCGGGCTGGCCCTCGCGGTCCGTTACCTCGCCGGTGGCCGGCACGAACTCGACCAGGCGGCCCCGGTCGACGCCGGAGTGGTGCTCGGGGTCGGCCTCTTCGTGGCCGTCGGCACCGGCCTGCTGGCCATGACCACGGGCGGCGAGGTGTTGCGCAGCACGCTGCTGAAGCCGAAGCTGCCGCTCGTCGGCGACCTGCACCTGGTCACCTCGATCTTCTTCGACATCGGCGTCTACCTGGTCGTGGTCGGCCTCGTGCTGGGCATCCTGCGCAGCCTCGGCGCCGAGGTGGACCGGCAGATCGAGGTGGTGGACGAGCCGGGCACGGGTCTGCGCACGGACCGGCCGGCCGGTCCGGCGCAGCGAGCGGCAGCCCGTACGGGTGTGGCACCGGGTGTGGACGCTGCAGCGGGTGCGGCAGCCGGTGCGGCGGAGGCTCCGGACGGGGCGGACGCCGGACCGGACTCCGGGTCGGCCCACGGGCTCGGGCCGGGCGGCACGGAGGACCCGCGATGACCCCGAACCTGGTACAGGCACTGGTCGTCGGGGTGCTGTTCGGCTGCGGGGTCATCCTGCTGTTGGAGCGCAGCCTCAGCCAGGTGCTGATCGGGGTGCTCCTGTTGAGCAACGGCACCAACCTGCTGCTCCTGCTCGGCAGCCGGTCCGGCGGGGCACCGATCGTCGGGGTCACGCCGGAAGCGGAGATGAGCGACCCACTGGCTCAGGCGATGGTGCTGACCGCCGTCGTGATCACCCTCGGCCTGACCGCGTTTCTCCTGGCGATGGCGTACCGGAGCTGGCAGTTGACCGGGCACGACGAGGTACGCGACGACCCGGAGGACCGCCGGATCGTCCGCCGTGCCGAGCGGCGCGAACTCGCCGGTCCGGACGACAACGCCGGCGAGGGACCCTGGCCCCCGTCCGGCGGGCCGGTGGGCACCGACCCGGAGCAGGTCGACCCGGAGCCGGCGCCGCGCCGGCTGGACGACGAGGCGGGCCGGGCATGACGTACCTGGTACCGCTGCCGGTGGTCGTACCGTTGCTCGGCGCGGCGCTGGCCCTGGTCCTGGCCCGCCGGCGGATCGCGCAGCGGACGACCAGCGTCACCGCCCTGGTCGTCACCCTCGTCGTCGCGGGCATGCTGCTCTGGCAGGCGCACTGGTACGGCCCGTTGGTGATGCACGTCGGCGGTTGGCCGGCTCCGCTCGGCATCGTCCTGGTCGCCGACCAGTTGGCCGCGCTGATGCTGGTGGTCTCGGCGGCGGTGACGCTCTGCGTGCTGCTCTACTCGATCGGGGAGGCCCGGACGGATCCCGGCGAGCGCACGCCGGTGGTCATCTACCACCCCACCTACCTGGTGATGACGGCCGGCGTGACCAACGCCTTCCTGACCGGCGACCTGTTCAACCTCTTCGTCGGCTTCGAGATCCTGCTGGCGGCCAGCTACGTGCTGCTCACCCTCGGCGGCACCCAGGAACGCATCCGGGCCGGTGCCACCTACGTCGTGGTCGGCCTGATGTCGTCGCTGATCTTCCTCGTCGCGGTCGGTCTGGTGTACGCCTCCACCGGCACCCTGAACCTCGCCCAGTTGGCGAGCCGGCTCGACGACCTGCCGGCCGGCCTGCGGTTGGCGCTGCACTGCGTACTGCTGCTCGCCTTCGCCATCAAGGCGGCGATCTTCCCGCTGGCGGCCTGGCTGCCGGACAGCTATCCGACCGCGCCGGCCCCGGTCACCGCGGTCTTCGCCGGCCTGCTGACCAAGGTCGGCATCTACGCGATCATCCGGACCGAGACGCTGCTCTTCCCCGACAACCGCGTCGGTGACCTGCTGCTGGTGCTGGCCCTGCTGACCATGCTGGTCGGCATCCTGGGCGCGATCGCGCAGTCGGACATCAAGCGGCTGCTGTCGTTCACCCTGGTCAGCCACATCGGATACCTGCTCTTCGGGGTCGCGCTGGCCTCGGGGCCCGCCCTGACCGCCGCGATCTTCTACGTCGTGCACCACATCACCGTGCAGACCACCCTGTTCCTGGCGGCCGGCCTGGTCGATCGGCGGGCCGGCAGCACCAACCTGGACCGGATCGGCGGGCTGGCCCGGGTCGCCCCGCTGCTCGGGGTGCTGTTCCTGGTGCCGGCGCTGAACCTCTCCGGGATCCCGCCGTTCTCCGGATTCCTCGGCAAGCTCGGGCTGTTCCAGGCCGGGGTGTCGGTCGGCGGGGTGCTGCCCTGGCTGCTGGTGGTCGCCGGCACCGCCACCAGCCTGCTCACCCTCTACGCGACGACCAGGGTGTGGAGTCTGGCGTTCTGGCGCCCGCCCCGGCTCGCCGATCCCGAGGCGTCGGCCCGGCTGCCCCGGCTGATGGTCGGCGCCACCACCGTCCTGGTGCTGCTCGGGGTGGGACTGACGGTGGCGGCCGGCCCGCTCTTCGCGGTCAGCGCCCAGGCCGCCGACGACCTGCGGGAACGCGCCCCGTACGTGCGGGCGGTGTTCCCGGGTGGCCCGCCGTGACCGACGACGCCCGGGTGTCCGGCCGGGACCCGTCGCGCCGGGTCGTGCCGGGCTGGTCGACGTTGCGACACAGACTCCGTTACCCGCGGCGCTGGCGGGCGCTGCGGCACCCGGCTCCGGATCGGCGACGCCGGGCTCCGGAACGGCGGCGCTGGCGGGACCACCTGATCACGGTCGGCTGGCTGGTCGTGGTCTGGAGCCTGCTCTGGGGCAGGTTCACCGTCGGGAACCTGCTCGGCGGCGTGCTGGTGGCCGTGGTGATCCTGGTCTTCCTGCCGCTGCCCCGGGTCACCTTCGGGGGCCGGCTCCGGCCGCTGGCGCTGGCGAGGTTCGTCGGGTGGTTCGTCGTCGAACTCGTGGTCGCCAGCGCGCACGTCAGCTGGGTCGCGCTCCGGCCCGGGCGGCCCCGGAACGCGATCGTCGCCGTCCGGCTGCGGGTGCGCACCGACCTCAACCTGGCACTGACCGCAGAGGTGCTGTCGCTGCTCCCCGGCACGCTGATCGTGGAGGCCGACCGGGAGACCGGAACGCTCTACGTGCACGTGCTGGACGTGCGCGGCGCCGAGGACCTGGACCGGAGCCGGGAACGCGTCCTGGACCTGGAGGCCCGACTGGTCCGCGTCGTCGGTTCCGGGACGGAACTGCGGCTGCTCACGCCGACCACTGGGAACGCCGAACCGGGAGGACCATCATGACCGTCGTCGCCGTTGTCGTCGCCGTCCTGCTCTCGACCGCGGCGGCGCTGGCGCTGGCCCGCGTCGTACGCGGCCCGGCGCTGTTGGACCGGGTGGTCGCCGCCGAGGTGCTGACCTCGATCATGATCGGGGCGCTCGGTGCCGAGGCGGCGATCAACAAGCATTCCACCACGCTGTCGATCCTGCTCGGGCTCAGCGCCCTGGGCTTCGTCGGCTCGGTGGCCCTGGTGCGCTTCGCCGCCGGGGAGGAGGCGTGAACGGCGAGGTCGTGCTCGACGCGCTGGTCGGGATCTTCCTGGTCGCCGGTGGGCTGCTGAGCCTCGTCGCCGGAGTCGGGCTGGTCCGCCTCCCGGACGTGCTCAGCCGGATGCACGCGGCGACCAAACCGCAGGTGCTCGGCGTCCTGCTGATCCTGCTGGCGCTCGCGGTGAGCCTGCGCAACGGCGCCGACCTGGCCGCACTGGCGCTGATCGGCGGGCTCCAGCTCACCACCGCGCCGCTCGCGGCCCAGATGATCGCCCGGGCCGCATACCGGACAGGGCGGATCCACCGCGAGTCGCTGGACGCCGACGAACTGGCCGGGCAGCGGATCGGCCCCCCGGACGACCACCCTGACCAGGACCGGGCGTGATCAAGGAGGGTGTCCGACGTGTGCCACCCCGGCGGATCTCCTGGCGGAGGACCGCGCGGTGGGCGGAGCAGAGCGCGCCGCCGGCCGGTCAGGTCGGTCCGGCGGGGTGGCGACTCGGGTGGCGATCGTGGTCTGATCACTGCCGTCGCGGCCCTGACAACCGGCCGCGACGGTCGATGACGGCAGGATGCGGGGGGATGGATGGACGGGACAGCCGACCAGATCGAGGCGGTACGGCGCAGCGGTGCGTCCTCGTTGGATTTGTCCGGCCACTCGTTGGGAACCCTGCCGGAGTCGTTGGCTGAGCTGACCGGCCTGACCAGGTTGATCTTGGTTGACAATCAGCTGTCGGCACTACCGGAATGGCTGGGGAACCTGACCGCCCTCACCGAGCTGGGCCTGGGCAACAACCAGCTCACCGTGCTGCCGGAGTCGCTCGGCAACCTGACCGGCCTGACCTGGCTGGGCCTCTCCGGTAACCGGCTGTCGACGCTGCCGGAGTCGCTCGGCAACCTGACCGCCCTCACCTGGCTGGACCTCTCCGGTAACCGGCTGTCGACGCTGCCGGAGTCGCTCGGCAACCTGACCGCCCTCACCTGGCTGGACCTGACTGACAACGAGCTGTCGGCGCTGCCCGAGTGGCTCGGTGACCTGACGGCGTTGACCCGACTGGATCTGACCAACAACCAGCTCACCCGGCTGCCGGAGTCCCTGGGGTCCCTGGCCGCGCTCACCCGGCTCGATCTGGTCGGTAACCGCCTCACCGTCGTGCCGCAGTGGCTGCGTGATCCCACGACGCGCCGCCAGCCGGTGAACGCGCCCGTCCAGGCGTGGATCGATGACACCTGCACCACCGTGACCGGTGCCACCGACCTCGACGACGTGTTGGACCGGGTGCCGTCCAGCGGCGTATCGCTGGTCAGCGAGGACGGAGTCCGGTCCCTGCACGTCACCCTTGACGGCGGGCGATCCGGGCTGGTGTGGGAGGACGAGCGCGACGTACTGCTCAGTTGGGGACCCGTACCGCCGGGCGCGCCACCCGGCATGACAGCCGGTGACGCCGAGTACGTCTTCTCCGACCCGTGGTTCACCGTCGAAGGTGCCGAGCCCGGCGAGATCACCGAGGGGCTGGCCCGGCAAGCGGCCCACGAGTTCCTGGGCACCGGCCGTCGACCCAGCAACGTCCAATGGGTCGACAAGCCATAGTCGGCACGTTGGTTGGTCGTGGGGGTTCAGGAGTCGGCGGGAAAGGCGATCGTGCCGGTCAGTCCGAGGGCGCCGGGCAGCCGGGTGTCCTGGCGCAGGAACTGCACCACGACCGGGACCGGCGAGCGGACGACGCAGCCGAACCGCCGGCCCAGCACGATCGCCTCGGGATCGACCAGGTCGTTGAGGCGTACGTGCCGGATCCGGCGCGCGCCGACGGTGACCGGGTACGGGCCGACCGGCTCCCGGTCCTCGTAGTAGACGGTGATCCGCAGCTCGGCCGGCTCGTCCCCGGTGTTCAGCACGGACAACTGGTCGAAGCTGGTGAATTCCGGTTCCGCACCGTTGCTCGGGAACGGGATCCGGCCATCCGGGATCACCCATACCCGCCCGCCGAGCCCGGCCGCCATCAGCCGTCCCTCAGCAGCCGGGCGAGGTCGGGAGTCAGGAAGACCTCGTCCGGGTCGAGCCGGCGGCGGACGTCCTCGAAGCTGTCCCACCGTGGATAGATGCCGCGCAGCGCCCGGGCGGTCAGCGAGTGCTTCTTGCCCCAGTGCGGGCGGCCGTCGTGCTGCCGGAACACCGCCTCGACGTCGGCGAAGTACTCCGTGTACGGCAGGGAGTTGTTCTGTAGGCAGGCGATCGTCGTGCTGGTGCGGCCGTATTCGGGACTGAGCCAGATGTCGTCCGCGGCGACGGTGCGCACCAGGACCCGCCAGGCCACCCCGACGCGGTGCCGGTCCAGGATCCGGCGCCGGATCTCGGTGAAGCAGGCGTGGAAGGCCTCCGACGGAATGGTGTACTCGATCTCCTCGAAACGCAGCTCGCGGTGCCGGGGGATGGTCCGGTGGCTCGGGCCGGCCTCGGCGATCCGGGGTTCGCCGACCGGGGTGAGTTCCGGCTCCTCACCGCGGTGGTTGAGGGTGCGGATCTGGGTGGTGTCGGTGCGCGGATACCAGTAGAAGTCCATGTTCCGGTTCTGCCGCTGCAACTGGTGCAGGTGGTCGAGGGTCCAGGCGATCGACGAGCACCAACTGCGCCGCCGCAGGTCGTAGCTGGGGGCGAGTCGTAGCGTCAGCGTGGTCACCACGCCGAGCACGCCGAGGGAGAGCCGCGCCGCCGGCAGCAGGTCGGGGTTCTGCGATCCGGAGATCTCCAGCACCTCGCCGGTGCCGGTCACCAGCCGTACCCCGGCGACCTGGGTGGAGAGGTTTCCGAAGCGCAGCCCGGTCCCGTGCGTACCGGTGGCGGTGGCGCCGGCGATGGACTGCACGTCGACGTCGCCCAGGTTGTCCATGGCGAGCCCGGCCTCGTAGAGCGATTTGCCCAGTTCGCCGAGCGGCACCCCGGCGCCGACGGTGGCCAGTTGCAGATCGTCGTGCCGGTGCAGGGTCCGGGGCAGCGCGGCCAGGCTGACGAGTACGTCGTCGGTCCGGACCAGGGGACTGGAGGAGTGACCGGAGCCGACCGGCCGCAGCTTGGTCGAGGTCTGCCGGGCCCGTTCGACGAGTGCCCGGACGGCGTCCTCGCTCTCCGGCATGGCGTACTCCCGAGGGGTGAACCGGAGGCTCCCCGACCAGTTGCGCCACTCCCGCCCCAACGCGCCCTCCCTTCCCGGCTGCCGGCCGGCAGCCGCGCGGCGAGTTCCCGGACCGACCGACCGGGACGGATCGGGACATGCGTCTCTACCCGGCCGACGGTCGGGAAAACGGCTCTGTTCGGGGCCGGGCCGGCGGTGGTTGTCCGGGCGGTGTTCCGCGGGGCTCGGTAGGATGGCCTGGTGATCGACTCAACTGTCCAGGAGGGCAGCTGTAGCCAGCCGGGTCGGACCCGGCGTCTTCCGCACCAGCCGCGACGACGGGGAGCGCTGAGTACCCCGTGTTGATCGCGCTCGGTCTCCTGTTGATTGTTCTGCTCACCGTGGCGACCGGGTATTTCGTCGCCCAGGAATTCGGTTATGTCGCCGTGGATCGGGGCAAACTACGCCAGCTTGCCGACGACGGTGACGTCGCCGCGCAGCGTGCCCTCACGGTCACCGGCCGGCTCTCCTTCATGCTCTCCGGAGCCCAGCTCGGGATCACCGTCACCGCCCTGCTCGTCGGTTACGTCGCCGAGCCGTACCTCGGTGACGGCCTGGCCGAGCTGCTCGGCACGGCGGGCGTCTCGGCCGCGGTCAGCACCCCGCTCGCGGTCGCGCTGGCCCTGGTGATCGCCACCGTCGTGCAGATGGTCTTCGGTGAACTCGCCCCGAAGAACCTCGCCATCGTCCGGGCGGAGGCGCTGGCCCGCGCCCTGAGCCGTTCCACGCTGATCTACCTGGCCGTCGCCGGGCCGGTGATCCGGCTCTTCGACGCCGCCGCGACCCGGCTGCTGCGCCGGGTCGGCATCGAGCCGGTGGAGGAGTTGCCCAGCGGGGCGACGCCGGAGGACCTGGAGCAGATCATCGCCGAGTCGCGCGAGGAGGGGCACCTCGACGCCGAAATGTCCACCCTGCTCGACCGGGGTCTCGACTTCCGGCAGCTCACCGCCGCCGAGGCGATGGTGCCCCGGGTCGACGTGTTCACCGTCCGGGCCGACGAACCGCTCAGCCGGCTGGTCGAGCTGCTCGACACCGGGCACTCGCGCTTCCCGGTGCGCGGCACCGAGGGCGTGGACGACCTCGTCGGAGTGGTCGGCATCGCCGACGTACTCGGGGTGCCGCCGGCGCAGCGGGCCAGCACCCCGATCGGGGCGGTCGCGGTACCCCCGTTGCTGGTGCCGGCGACGCTGCCGCTGCCGACGGTGCTGGACCGGCTCCGGGCCGGGCACCGCCAGCTCGCCTGCGTGGTCGACGAGTACGGCGGGTTCGCCGGGGTGATCACCCTGGAGGACATCGCCGAGGAGCTGGTCGGGCCGATCCGGGACGAGGACGACCCGCCCGAGCGGGCCCCGGTCCGGCAGGCCGACGGCTCCTGGGTGGTGCCGGCCCGCTGGCGGATCGACGAGGTCGCCGACAGCACCGGGATCACCCTGCCCGAGGCCCCCGAGTACGACACCCTCTCCGGCCTGGTGATGCGGGAGCTGGGCCGGATTCCCGAGGTCGGCGACCGGCTGGAGATCCGGCTCTCCGCCGAAGGCGAGCCGGATCAGGAGGCGAGCCTGCCCCGGGCCCACGTCGAGGTGCTGGCGGTCGACCGGCACGTCGCCGACTCGGTCCGGCTCCGGGTGCTGGTGCCGCAGGGCGAAGCGGAGCGCACCCGGTGAGTACGACCTGGGCGTTGCTGGTCTCCGTGTTGCTGCTCGCGCTGAACGCCTTCTTCGTGGCCGCCGAGTTCGCCCTGCTGGCCGCGAAGCGCTACCGGTTGGAGCAGGCCGCGGCCTCCGGCGGTCGGGCCGCCCGGGCCGCGCTGGACGGAGTACGCGAGCTGACCCTGATGCTGGCCGGCGCCCAGTTCGGCATCACCGTCTGCACCCTGGGCCTGGGCGCGCTCGCCGAACCGGCGATCGAGCGCCTGCTCAGCCCACTGCTGCATGCCGTCGGCCTGCCCGAAGCGGCCAGCCACGTGATCGCGCTGGTCTTCGCGCTCGCGCTGGTCACCTTCCTGCACCTGGTGGTCGGCGAGATGGCGCCGAAGTCGTGGGCGATCACCGACCCGGAGCGGTCGGCCGTGCTGCTCGCGCTGCCGTTCCGGGCGTTCGCCCGGGTGGCCCGGCCGATCCTCTCGGCGCTGAACGGGCTCGCCAACGTGACACTGCGGCTCGTCCGGGTACGCCCGGAGGAGCAGTTGGCGGTGGCACACGGGCCGGAGGAGCTGCGGATGCTGCTCCAGCAGTCGCACGAGCACGGCCTGCTCGCCGCCGACCAGCACGAGATGCTGACCAGCATGCTCGAACTCCAGGGCACCACCGTCGCCCAGGTGATGGAGCCGGTCGAGACGATCGTCTCGGTACGCCCGGACGACTCCGCGGAGCGGATCGAGGAGGTGTGCCGGTCGAGCGGCCGGTCCCGGCTGGCCGTCTTCGAGACGCCCGGTGAGGTGGCCGGGCTGGTGCACGTCCGGGAGGCGGTCCGGGCCACCACCGCCGGCCGGCCCGCGACGGCGCGGGAGCTGATGACCGAGCCGTTCACCCTGGAGGCGACCGCGACGGTCACCGAGGCGGTGGCGGCGATGCAGGCCGAGCAGGTGCAGTTGGCAATGGTCAGCAACGGTGCCGGTGCCGGGCGACCGGTCGGCTTCGTCGCGTTGGAGGACCTGCTGGAGGAGGTCATCGGGGAGTTCGACGACGAGACCGACCCGATTCCGCGGGGCCGCCGGCTGCGTTGAGCGACCGGGTCGACGACCAGCCGACCCGCTGCGTCGGCGGGAGGGGGCGACGGTGGGTTTCGGGGGACTCCTGCCGGGTGCGGGCCTGACCGTGCGGACCACGCTGACCAATCCGAGTACCCGGCCGGGGCTGTCGCTGCCCGGTCGGGTCACCGTCACCGCCGGCGGGTCGCCGGTGACCGTCGACGGTGTGACCCTCGGCCTGGTCACCCGGGTCGAGCCGGCCGGCGGCGAGCTGGAGTACCAGCCGGTGGAGTTCCACCGGACCGCCGCCGCCGGGGCGTTCGTGCTGGCGCCGGGCGAGCGCCGGATCCTCGACTTCGGCGTGCCGGTGCCCTGGGAGACGCCGGTGACGGTGGTCAACGGGCACTGCCTGCTCAACCTGCGGATGGGACTGCGGGCCGAGGTCGCGGTCAGCACGCTGCTCGACCGCGGCGACCTGCGCCCGGTGTACGTGCACCCGCTCCCCGCCCAACAGGGCGTGCTCGCCGCGCTGGCCGAGCTCGGCTTCGAACTGCGCCAGGTCGGGCTACTCGCCGAGCGGCTGCCCGGGATCGACCAGCGGCTGCCGTTTCACCAGAAGATCGCGTACTGGGCGGCACCGCTGTACGGTGGCCCGTTCAGCGAACTGGAGGTGTCGTTCTTCACCGACCCGTACCGGGTGGAGGTGCTCTTCGCGCTGGACCGCCGGGTGGCGCTGGCCGGCGCCGGGCACCTCAGCTTCAGCCGGTTCCGGGTGGCCCACCGGGGCGCGGCCGAGCTGGACTGGATCACCGTGGTGGACAGTTGGCTCCGGTACGCCGTACAGCGGCACTCGGCCACCGCCGCCGGCTATCAGGTCCGTACGGAACGCAGCCCGTCGCCGCCGCCCCGCCCGACCGACCCCGACCGGTCGCACCCCGGCCCGTCCGGCACCAACACCCGGGACAGCGGGCAGCCGGGCGAGGAGCCCCGGGGGGCCGCACCGGCGGCGGGCCACGACCCGGACCGGGGGTTGCGCCCGATCGGCGGTGGCGAGGGCGGCATCGGCGGCGGCGCGGGCGGAGCCGGCGGCTCCGGCGGCGGCAGCGGAACCTGAAAGGACGAGCCCCCTCTCATCGCTTTCCGTTGTAGCGGGGGCCCTTTCTTTCCACCTCAGCCGGCGCTGGCGGTGGCGAGCTTGATGCCGAAGCCGAGGAAGAGTGCCCCGATCCCGGTGGTCGCGCCGGCGGCCAGCCGCCGGCGGCGGCGGAACTGTACGGCCAGGAACGTGCCGCTGAAGATCAGCATGGTCAGGTAGAGCGCGCTGGTGACCTGGGCGATCGCGCCGAGCAGCAGGAAAGACAGTGCCGGGTAGGGATAGGTCGGATCGACGAACTGGATGAAGAAGGAGATGAAGAAGAGGATCGCCTTCGGGTTCAGCAGGCTGATCACCGCCGCCCGGCGGAACGGTCGGTCCGCCGCCGCCGGCCGGGTGTCGACCAGTGGCGCGACCGCCGGGTCGTGCCGGGTACGCCAGCGCCGCCACGCCCCGCGGAGCATCGTCAGCCCGACGTAGCCCAGGTAGGCCGCGCCGGCGTACTTGATCACCATGAAGATCGGCGGGTACGCCTTGAGCAGCGAGGCGACCCCGGCGGCGGAGAGCACCATCAGCACCGCGTCGCCGAGGAAGACCCCGGCGGCCGCCCGGTAGCCGGCACGTACCCCGGTCTTCGCGGCGGTGCTGAGCACGTAGAGCGAGTTCGGCCCGGGCAGCAGGATGATGGCGACCGTGCCCAGCACGTACGTCCAGATGTCGGTGATCCCCAGCACGCCGGTCATCATCGCCCCACCGACACGGCCTGTCGAAGCCTTTCCTGGAGCCTGAGCTGTGCCTTCGGCCACTCGTCGGCGAGCATCACGTACTGCACGGTGTCCCGCCACGAGCCGTCCGGCCGGATCCGGTGTCGCCGGAGCACCGCCTCCCGGGTCGCGCCGAGCCGCTCGATGGCGCGCTGCGACCGCTCGTTGCGGATGTCGGTGTGCCAGACCACCCGCTCCGCGCCGAGTTCGTCGAAGGCCCGGGCCAGCAGCAGCAGCTTCGCCTCGGTGTTCACCCCGGTGCGCCACCAGGGCCGGCCCAGCCAGGTGTGTCCGATCGCGACGCGGCGGTGCCCGGGGTCGATCTCGTAGTAGGAGGTGGTCCCGACCACCTCGCCGGTGGCCGCGTCGAGCTGCACCCACGGCACCCGCTCGCCCCGCCAGTGCGCATCCAGGGCGGTCCGGACGATCTCGGCCATCCCGGCCGGGTCGCGCGGCTGGACGACGCTCAGGTGGGACCAGACCTCCGGCGCGCGGGTCGCCGCGTACAGGGCGTCGACGTGCGACTCGGCCAGTGGCTCGAGCCGGACGTGCGTGCCGGCCATCGCCGCCGGGGTGTGCCAGCGGGAGCGGTCGGTGCGCAGGTACGCCGGCAGCGGGGCGGTCACCCCGACGTCCGGCTCGGGCCGCCCGGCGACGGTACGCAGCGGCAGCACCCCGGCCCAGTGCGGCAGATCGTGGTCGGCGGGCTCGTCGCGTACGCCGCCGCTGCGGGTGCGTAGCGAGACCTCGCGCAGCGGCAGAGCCAGCAGGGCGGTCTCGGCCAGCTCCCGGCGGCTCGGCGGGCGGCTGTCGGCGCTGCGCCCCCGACCGACCTTCTCGACCAGCGCGGTGAGCACCCTCCGCTGCTCCGACTCGTCGCCGACCAGGTGTGCGGTGCCGTGCGCGACCAGCGAGCGGTAGTTGGCGCTGTGGTGGAACTGGGAGCGCCCGTAGACCAGCCCGTCCAGCTGGGTCACCGCGACGCAGACCGGCAGCCCGGTGTCGCTCCGGGCGGCCAGCAGCGGCCGGCTGCCGGTCGAGCCGTGCAGGTAGAGCGTGTCGCCGACCCGGACGTGCAGGGTGGGCAGGAGTCGGGGCTCACCGTCCACGACGAACCCCAGGTGGCAGTGGTACGCCTCGTCGAGCAGCTCGTGTGCGGCGTCCCGTCGGTAGCTCATCCTCGACCGGTCGCGGGTGGCGGTGGTCCGCCGGGTCTGCGGGTAGCTCTCGGGTGGATCGTTCGGATGCTGGTGCTCGGCCATCTCGCGCTCGCCCTTTTGTTATAGTACAATCTCTGAACTGTGACAGCACATTATCAGATCGTCGGCACCACGGCGGCCCAGATATCGGCCAGCGTGGAAACCGGGGTCCGGACCGGCGAGCTGCCGGCCGGTGCCGCACTGCCCGCCGTCCGGACCCTGGCGCAGCGGCTCGGGGTCAGCCCGGCCACGGTCGCCAAGGCGTACCAGGGACTGCGCCAGCGCGGGGTGGTGGAGACCGCCGGCCGGCACGGCACCCGGATCCGCCCCAAGCCGCCGGTCACCGGCCGCCGCGCCGCGCTGCGGCTGCCCACGCCACCCGGCGCGCTCGACCTGTCGGTCGGCGAACCCGACTCCCGGCTGCTCCCGCCGATCGGCCCACAGTTGGCCGCGCTGGCCGGCGCCACCGGTGCCTCGGTCAACTACCGGGGCGGCGGGATACTGCCGGAACTCGTCGACGTCGCTCGGGAACGGCTGGCCGCCGACGGGGTGCCGGCCGAGGCGGTGACGGTGACCGGGGGCGCGTCGGACGGCATCGAACGGCTGCTGGTCAGCAACCTGAGCCCGGGCGACACGGTCGCGATCGAGGATCCGGGCTGGGCCAACACCATCGACCTGGTCGCCACGCTCGGCCTGCGGGCGGTGCCGATGCCGGTCGACGACGCCGGCCCCACCCCGGCCGGGTTGCGCGCCGTGCTGGCCGCCGGCGCCCGGGCGGTGGTGGTGACCAGCCGGGCACAGAACCCGACCGGGGCGGCGGTCACCGCCGAGCGTGCGGCGGCGCTGCGCGCGGTACTGGCCGACCACCCCGACGTACTGCTGGTCGAGGACGACCACGCCGCCGAACTGGCCGTCGAGCCGCTGCACAGCCTGGCCGGCACCACCCGGAACTGGGCCTTCGTCCGTTCGGCCAGCAAGCCGTACGGTCCGGACCTGCGGCTCGCCGTGCTCGCCGGGGACGAGGTGACCGTGGCCCGGGTGGCGGGCCGGCTGAGGGTCTGCTCCGGCTGGGTTTCCACCCTGCTGCAACGGCTCACGCTCGCGCTGTGGCGGGATCCGGCGGTCGCCGAGCGGATCGCGGTGGCCCGGGCCAGTTACGCCGACCGGATCGCCGCGCTGCGCGCCGCACTCGCCGAGCGCGGGTTGACCGGGCACGGACGTACCGGGATCAACGTCTGGTTGCCGGTGCCCGACGAGACCCGGGCGGTCGCGGTGCTGCGCGACGCCGGCTACGTGGTGGCGCCCGGCGCGCTGTTCCGGTTGGCCAGCGGGCCGGGCATCCGGATCACGGTCAGCCCGCTCGCCGCCGCCGACATCGCGCCACTGGCCGACGCGGTGGCCCGGGCCGCCGCGCCCGCCACGACGCCCACCCCGAGTGCCTGAAAGAATCTTGCGACCGCCACGCCGGCCGCGTGGAGTGCGTGAGCCGTGGGGTACGGGGTAGAACATGCGCTATGCCTGAGACGGAGACCGCCCCCGGAGCGCAGGAGTTCATCCCACCCGATGCCGACAGCCTGGCCGAGTTGCGCGCGGCGGCCGGCGGCTGCCGGGGCTGCGAGCTGTACCGGGACGCCACCCAGACGGTCTTCGGCCGCGGCGACGAGCGGGCCCGGGTCGTCTTCGTCGGCGAGCAGCCCGGCGACATGGAGGACCAGAAGGGACTGCCGTTCGTCGGGCCGGCCGGCCACCTGCTGCGACGCGCGGTGGACGAGGCCGGCATCGACCCGACACAGCTCTACATCACCAACGCGGTCAAGCACTTCCGCTTCGAGATGCGCGGCAAGCGCCGGCTGCACAAGACCCCCGACCGGGTGCACATTGTCGCCTGCCGGCCCTGGCTGGTCGCCGAGTTCGCCCGACTGCACCCCGAGGTCGTGGTGGTGCTCGGCGCGACGGCGGCCAAGGCGCTGCTCGGACCGTCGTTCCGGGTCACCCAGTCCCGGGGCGTACTGCTGCCGTGGCCCGAGTCGGCACAGCGGCCGGAGGACTTCGCCAAGGTACCGGTCGGGCCGACCGGCGAACGCGAGTCGGTCGCGCCTACCCGGCTGGTCGCCACCATCCACCCGTCCGCGGTGCTCCGCGCCGACGACCGGGACGCCGCGTACGCCGGCCTGGTCGCCGACCTGAGGGTGGTGGCCGGGGCGCTGGGCTGATCGCCGTACCGGGGGAGGCGCGTCCCGGCCGGCCCTTGGGTCCGCCGGTGGCGCCGGGGCAGACTGACCGGCATGGAACAGCACCTCTACCAGCCCGTGCACGACGAGTTCCGCCAGCTGTGCCGGACGTTCCTCCAGCGCGAGGCGGTGCCGCACCACGACCGGTGGGAGGCGGACGGCATCGTGGACCGCCAGGTGTGGCGCCGGGCCGGTGCCGCCGGACTGCTCGGAACGGACATCCCCGAGGAGTACGGCGGCGGCGGTCAGCGGGACTTCCGGTTCAACGCCGTACTCGTCGAGGAGATCGTCGGCAGCGGCTGTTCCGGGCTCGGGTTCGGGCTGCACAACGACGTGGTGGCGCCGTACCTGAGCGAGCTGGCCAGCGACGAGCAGCGGGCGCGCTGGCTGCCCGGCTTCTGCACCGGTGACATCGTCACCGCGATCGCGATGAGCGAGCCGGGCGCCGGAAGTGACCTGGCCGGGATCCGCACCACCGCGACCCGGGACGGCGGCGACTACGTCCTGAACGGACAGAAGACCTTCATCACCAACGGCGAGCTGGCCGACCTGGTCGTGGTGGTGGCGAAGACCGCGCCGGAGCGCGGCGCGCACGGCGTGAGCCTGCTGGTGGTCGAGCGCGGCGCACCCGGCTTCAGCCGCGGGCGGCGGCTGGCCAAGGTGGGGCTGAAGGCCAACGACACCGCGGAACTCTTCTTCGACGAGTGCCGGGTGCCGGCGGCGAACCTGCTCGGTACGGAGAACAGGGGCTTCTACCACCTGATGGCGAACCTGCCCCGGGAACGGCTCGGCATCGCGGTCGCGGCGGTCGCCGCCGCCGAGCGGCTGCTCGCGGTCACCCTCGAACACGCCCGGTCCCGCCAGGCGTTCGGCAGGCCGATCGGCGCCTTCCAGCACAACCGCTTCCTCCTCGCCGAGCTGGACACCGAGGTCACCATCGCCCGCACCTTCCTGAACCACTGCGTCGTCGAGTTCAACGCGGGCCGGCTCTCCGCGGTGGACGCGGCGAAGGTCAAGTGGTGGACCACCGAGTTGCAGAACCGGGTCGCCGACCGCTGCGTCCAGCTGCACGGCGGCTACGGCTACATGCTGGAGTACCCGGTCGCCCGGGCCTGGCTGGACGGCCGGGTGCAGACCATCTACGGCGGTACCACCGAGATCATGAAGGAGATCATCGGCCGCGACCTGGGTCTGTGAGGCGTCGACGGTCCGCGCTACGCCGTCGGCGAATCGGGGTTGAACCGGGCCCGAAGGCCGTGCTTCGATCCGCGGGTAAGGATGGCACCCGCCCACCGCTCCTTAGGGGCGGACGGTGTGTGCCTCCCGCCGGCAGCGGCGGGTCCGAACGGGGGACGGGGGCGGTTGGCATGACGGCGGAAGTAACCACCGAAGTCGACGGCCGTCCCGGCGCGACGGCGCCGGCCGAGGTCGCCCGGATCCAGCGGCGCACGCTGCTGCTGCTCTGCCTCACCCAGATCGTCGGCGGCACCGGGATGACCATCGGGATGACCGTCGGGGTGCTGCTCGCCGCCCGGCTCGGCGGCACCGGGATCTCCGGTCTCGTGCAGAGCGCCTCGGTGGTCGGCGGCGCACTGCTCGCCGTACCGGTGAGCCGGATCATGCGCGACGGGGGCCGGCGGCCCGGTCTGATCGTCGCGTACCTGACCGGCGCGCTGGGCGGTGTCCTGATGATCGCGGCGGCGGTCGCCGACTGGGTACCGCTGCTCTTCGTCGGCGCGTTCTTCTTCGGCGGTGGCACCACCGCCGGGCTCCAGGCCCGGTACGCCGCCGTCGACCTGGCCGAGCCGGCCCGCCGGGGCCGGCACCTGTCGATCGCCGTCTGGGCCACCACCATCGGCGCGGTGACCGCCCCGAACCTCGCCGCGCCGGCCGACCGGGCGCTGGCCTGGACCGGGGTACCCACGCTGGCCGGCCCGTTCGTCTTCAGCGTGCTCGCCTTCGGGCTGGCTGCCGGCGTACTCCTGGTGTTCCTCCGGCCCGACCCGCTGCTGACCGCGCGCCGGCTAGCGGCCGCCGCCGCATCCGGCACCGGCGCATCCGGCACCGCCGCACCCGGCACCGGCGCCCGGTCCGGGCGGGACGACGGCCTGCGCGGCGCCTTCCGGGTGATCCGCGACCTGCCGGCGGCCCGGCTCGGCATCTCCGCCGTCGCGACGGGGCACCTGGTGATGGTCGGGGTGATGGTGATGACCCCGGTACGCCTCGGCGAGTGGCACTCCGACGCCCACCTGCTCCGGGTGGTCGGCATCGTGCTCAGCCTGCACATCGCCGGGATGTTCGCGCTCGCCCCGGTGGTCGGCTGGCTCACCGACCGGGTCGGCCGGCGGGCCGTGATCCTCGGCGGGCTCGGCCTGCTCCTCGCCGCCTGCGCCGTCGCCGGGACCGCCGGGCACGACACCGTCCGGATCTCGATCGGGCTCACCCTGCTCGGGCTGGGCTGGTCCGGCACGATGGTGGCCGGCTCGACCCTGCTGTCGGAGTCGGTGCCGGCCGAGGTACGCCCGGCGGTGCAGGGGCTCTCCGACCTGACCATGGGGCTGGCCGGGGCGCTCGCCGGGGCGCTGAGCGGGTTTGTCATCCAGGTTGCCGGCTATCCGGTGCTCAACGCGCTGGCGGCGGTCGCGGTGGTCCCGCTGCTGGCGCTAGCGTTGCGGACGGCGCCGCCGCGGGTGCGGGCAACCGGTGCCTGAGGACGGGCGGGCGGGTGCCCGTCGCGGAAGGGGATTGGTGCGGTGCGGCTGACGGACTTCTGGGCGCGGCTGGAGCAGGCATTCGGCCCGGCGTACGCCGGCAGCATCGCCGCCGACCAGGTGTTGCCGCAGTTGGGGGGCCGGACCATCCGGCAGGCGCTGGAGGCCGGCGAGGAGACCGTCGTGGTGTGGCGGGCGGTCTGCGCGGCGTACCCGGACCGGGTGCCGGCCCGGCTACGCTGACCTTTGATCGACGCGCGTCTCAAAGTGATCGTTTGGGCACTTGCAGTAGTTTGGCGTGTCGTGTGCCGAGTCGTACACCTGTTCGGCTATTGTCCACAGCATGGTGCTCGTCCACAGGTCACGGCCGGCCGGCTGTTTTCTGTCGGACCGAGGGCCTAGCGTGTGCGCGTGACGAAAAGCTCAGCGAAGATGCCGGCGAAGGCAGGGGTGGCAACCATGGCGGCAGGACCTGACCGGGAGAAGGCACTCGACCTTGCTCTCGCTCAGATCGACAAGCAGTTCGGCAAGGGCTCGGTGATGCGGCTGGGGGAGCGGCCGGTCATCCAGACCGCCGTGATCCCGACCAGCTCCATCGCGCTCGACGTGGCGCTCGGCGTGGGGGGCCTGCCGCGCGGCCGGGTCGTCGAGATCTACGGACCGGAGAGCAGCGGTAAAACGACCGTCGCGCTGCACGCGGTCGCCAACGCGCAGAAGGCCGGCGGCATCGCCGCGTTCATCGACGCCGAGCACGCCCTCGACCCTGAGTACGCGAAGGCGCTCGGTGTGGACACCGACGCGATGCTGGTCTCCCAGCCCGACACCGGTGAGCAGGCGCTGGAGATCGCCGACATGCTGATCCGGTCCGGCGCGCTGGACATCATCGTGATCGACTCGGTCGCCGCGCTGGTGCCGCGCGCCGAGATCGAGGGCGAGATGGGCGACAGCCACGTCGGCCTCCAGGCCCGGCTGATGAGCCAGGCGCTGCGGAAGATCACCGGTGTGCTCAGCCACACCGGCACCACCGCGATCTTCATCAACCAGCTCCGGGAAAAAATCGGTGTTATGTTCGGTTGTGGATCATGGGACACGAGGGTGACCCTGGCCGACGGATCCCAGGAGCTTCTCGGCAAGATCGTCACGGAGAAGATGGACGTCGAGGTGCTCTCCTACGACGGCGACCTGGGTTGTCTCCGGCCGCGCCGGGTCGTCAACTGGTTCAACAACGGTAAGACCGAGGAGTTCCTGCGGTTCAAGGTGGATCGGGCCGGCGGCGGCGCGGGGCATGGTCGAGCGATCATGTCCATGACCCGTAACCACCTCATCATGACCCCCGGTGGTTGGCGCGAGGCCGGCGAGCTCGCGGTCGGCGACCGGGTGATGCTCGCACAGCCGCACCTGCTCGGCCCCTCACAGTGGCAGATCGTGCTCGGCTCGCTGATGGGAGACGGCAATCTCTCGCCTGCCGCCCGGCCCGACAGTGAGAGCGGACGGTTCCGGATGGGACACGGCGCCAAGCAGGCGGCCTACCTGGACTGGAAGGTCTCGCTGCTGGCCAACGTCCCACACTGCCGCAGTTCCAACGCCAAGGGGGCCGTCTTCGCCGACTTCACACCGCTCGCCGAGCTGGGCGAGTTGCGTCAGGCGGTCTACCTGGGCGACGGCAGGAAGCACCTGAGCTGGGACTACCTCAAGGAGCTCACTCCGCTGGCCCTTGCTGTGTGGTACATGGACGATGGGACGTTCACCCTGCGCTCGAAGGGGCTCCAGGAGCGGACCAGGGGCGGCAGCGGTCGCGTCGAGATCTGTGTCGAGGCGATGAGCGAGGGAAGTCGGCAACGTCTCCTGGAGTACCTGCGCGACGGTTGGCGCCTCGACGTCAAACTGACCCGCCGAGGTAAGCGGCAGGTCAATGTTTTGCGGTTCACCACTGCCGCGTCGGAGAAGTTCCAGGAACTCGTGGCGCCCTACATCCCCGAATGCATGGAGTACAAGCTTCTGCCGAAGTTCCGTGGGCAGTGCGCTGTGGTGCCGGAGTTCATGGCACCCGTCGTGCATCCGCTTCCCGCGCGGATTCTCGACATTGAGGTGCGGCGCGACTACAAGAGGATGGATCGGTTCGACATCGAGATCGAGAGTTCGCACAACTACCTCGCGGACGGCATTCTGGTGCACAACAGCCCCGAGACGACCACCGGTGGTCGGGCGCTGAAGTTCTACGCCTCGGTCCGGCTCGACGTGCGACGCATCGAGAGCCTCAAGGACGGCACCGACGTGGTCGGCAACCGGACCCGGGTCAAGGTCGTAAAGAACAAAGTTGCGTCCCCATTCAAGCAAGCAGAGTTCGACATCATGTATGGCAAGGGCATCTCCCGGGAGGGCTCGCTGATCGACGTCGGCGTGGAGCAGTCGATCATCCGCAAGTCCGGCGCCTGGTACACCTACGACGGTGACCAGCTCGGCCAGGGCAAGGAGAAGGCCCGCGAGTTCCTGCGGGAGAACCCGGACGTGGCGGCCGAGATCGAGAAGAAGATCCTGGAGAAGCTCGGTGTCGGACTGGCGGCCGGGACGGACGCGACCGGCGGGCCGGAGCTGCCGCCGGTGGACTTCTGACGTCTCGACTGAGTCCACATCAACGTGCCAGGACGACGTGGAGCCCGTACGGGCCGGGGGTGGGACGCCGCCCCGTCGGCCCGTACGGGCAGCAGCGGCACCGGCCGTGCACGCCGGGGCCGGTCAGGTGGCTCCGGCACCCCGTCCGGGCGGTGGCCCGCCGGGGCGGCGGGACCGGATGATCCGGCAACCGACGAGTCGCCGACGCCTGCTCGTGACGACGCGGAGCGGGCCCGGGAGATCTGCCTGCGGCAGCTCGCCGTGCGCCCGCGTACCCGGGCCGAGCTGGCCACCGCGCTCGCCCGGCGGGGCATTTCCGAAGAGGTGGCCGCCCAGGTTCTCGACCGCTACGACGAGGTCGGCATCATCGACGACGCCGCTTTCGCCCGGGCCTGGGTGAGCAGCCGTCACCAGGGCCGAGGGCTCGCCCGTCGGGCGCTCGCCAACGAGCTGCGCCAGCGGGGCGTGGACGCCGACATCGCGACCGAGGCGCTCGGCGAGTTGGACGAGTCGACCGAGGCCGAGACCGCCCGGCAACTGGTCGTCCGGAAACTGCGTACCGCCACCGGCTCGCCCGAGGCGGTCTTCCGGCGGTTGGTCGGAATGCTGGCCCGGAAGGGCTATCCGCCCGGGGTGGCGATCCGGGCCGTCAAGGACGCGCTGGCCGAGCGGGACGCCGAGGCGGCCGAGTTCGCCGACCAGATCGACGCGGACGCGCTGGCCGAGGCCGGCGCGGAACCCGATCGCGACGCTCTCTAGTAGTACTTTGTCGAGGGGGGCATTGGCGGCGACACGGACATCGTTGCGGCGGTGGGCGGGCGTGCCCAGGTGGGTTCGGGTCGTGGTGATCGCCGCTGTTTGTGTCTTTGCGTATGGCGGGATTGTTCACTTGGGCGATGTGCTCGGTGTCCGGCCGGGTGGTCCAGGTCCGTCCGTGCCGGCGTGGCTGATGTGGTACTTCACCTCGCTGACCGTCTTCGACCCGCTTGCGGCGCTGTTGCTGGCGCTGCGCCGGCTTGAAGGGCTGTTGCTCGGCTGTCTGGTGCTCGCCAGCGACGCGGTGGCGAACGGGTATGCCAACTACGTGCTGGACACCGCGCCTGGGATCACGCTCGGCCGGATCGGGCAAGCGTTCGTCACGGTACTCGCGGTTGCACTTGTCGCTGCGGCGCCCGGGGTTGCACCCTGGCTGCACGGGCCGGGACGTCTCGGACTACTGCCATGATCGAAAGACGGTGCCGGGTCAGGCTGCTCGAGTGGCCGGTTGGCTGCCGGCTGGGAGCGCTTCCGTTTCGACCGCCAGAGGTGGTCACCGAGGCCCGAGGCAGGAGTCGGATTCCGGACTCGCCCCCTTATGCCCACCCCGCTATCAGCCTCCAGTGAGCGTGCCGTCGCGCTACGTCAGGCACCTGGCCGGATCATGAGTTTCTTGACCGAATGCCCCATCGCGACCTAGCCTCGCCTTAGACGAGTTTTCCCGACCATCGCAGGCTAAGCGCACAACATAGATCGCGTAACAGTACGGCATCACTTCGGGCCAGTTCAGTGGCCAGATACTCGGTTACCGGGCGGGCCGGTCCGGCAACCGCAGCACCAGCAGCACCCGGTCGTCGGCGGTGTCCCCGGGGGCACTGCCCGGTGGCCGTACCCTCGGCCAGCCGCCTCGGTCGGGCGTCGTGACAGCCGTAGGGGCATCCTCACCCACGGGATGCCACTCCGGCGCTTGACGGGCACAGGGGAGGCGGCCATGACCGAGCGGGCCAGGATCGGTAGCGGGTTCAGTCACGCCGGAGCGCACCGGTGAGCGGCCTCGAAGGGATACTGCTGGCGGCCATCGTAGGGCTGGTCGCGCTGGTGCTCGTCGCGATCAGCCTGGGCGCCCGGGCGCTGCGCCGGATCGGCAGCGTGGCCGCCGCGCCGCCGCCGGACGATCCGGCCTTCGTCGCCGAGAAGGACCGGCAGGAGCAGTCGCTGGCCGCGCTGCGTACCGCCGCGGACGAGGCGTCGTCCAGCGTCGACACGGCCAAGTCGGCCGCCGCCGCGGCCCGGGCCGACGCTGCGGCCGCGAAGGCCGAGGCGAGCGCCGCCCGGGCCGAGGCGCAGCGGGTGCTGGACGCCGCCCGGGCCGAGGCCGACACCGTACTGGACCGGGCACACCGGCAGGCCGAGGCGGACGCCGAGCAGGTGCGCGCGGCAGCCCGCCGCAGCGGCGAGCGGGAGATCTCGCTGCTCGCCTCCACCACCCGGGAACAGGCGGCGGAGGTGGAGCGGCGAGCCCAGCGGATGGACGATCGGGAGCGGCTGCACACCGAGGAGGTGGAACGGCTCGCCGAGCGGGAGCGCCAGCTGACCGCCGCGACCGCCGAGCTGGCGGCCCGGAAGGCGGCGCTGGTCGCCCGGGAGACGGCCCTGGCCGAGGCGGAGGAGCAGCGCAAGCGGGAGCTGGAGCGGATCGCCGGGCTGACCGCCGACGCGGCCCGGGCCGAGCTGGTGGAGGCGATCGAGGGACAGGCGAAGCGGGAGGCGGCGATCCTGGTCCGGGACATCGAGGCCGACGCCCGGAACACCGCCGAGCAGCGGGCCCGGCACATCGTGGTCGACGCGATCCAGCGGGTGGCCAGCGAGCAGACCGCGGAGAGCGTGGTCAGCGTGCTGCACCTGCCCGGCGACGAGATGAAGGGCCGGATCATCGGCCGCGAGGGGCGCAACATCCGGGCCTTCGAGTCGGTCACCGGGGTCAACCTGATCATCGACGACACTCCGGAAGCCGTACTGCTCTCCTGCTTCGACCCGGTGCGCCGGGAAATCGGCCGGTTGACCCTGGAGAAGCTGGTACTCGACGGTCGGATCCACCCGCACCGCATCGAGGAGGTCTTCGAGACCGCCAAGCACGAGGTGGAGCGGCTCTGCCAACGGGCCGCCGAGGACGCCCTGGTCGAGGTGGGCATCACCGAGATCCATCCCGAGATGGTGAGTCTGCTGGGGCGGTTGCGCTACCGGACGTCGTACGGGCAGAACGTGCTCAAGCACCTGGTCGAGACCGCGCACATCGCCGGGATCATGGCCGCCGAGCTGCGGCTGGACGTGCCGCTGATCAAGCGGTCCGCGTTCCTGCACGACATCGGCAAGGCGCTCACCCACGAGGTGGAGGGAAGCCACGCGCTGATCGGCGCCGACCTGGCCCGCAAGTACGGCGAGGCGGAGGAGGTCGTGCACGCGATCGAGGCGCATCACAACGAGGTGCCGCCGCAGACCGTCGAGGCGGTGCTGACCCAGGCCTCCGACGCCTGTTCCGGCGGTCGGCCGGGCGCCCGCCGGGAGAGCCTGGAGGCGTACGTCAAGCGGCTGGAACGGATCGAGGAGATCGCCGGCGGCAAGTCGGGCGTGGAGAAGGTCTTCGCCATGCAGGCGGGCCGGGAGATCCGGGTGATGGTCAAGCCGGACGACGTCGACGAGATCGGCGCGGCGGTGCTGGCCCGGGACGTGGCGAAGCAGATCGAGGAGGAGCTGACCTATCCCGGTCAGATCCGGGTGACCGTCGTACGCGAGTCCCGGGTCACCGAGATCGCCCGCTGACGGCCCGTCCTCCTCGAACCCGCTGGTGAAGCCAGCCTCACGCCCCGGCCTGAATGCCATTTGGTGGCGGCCGGGAGGTGAGGCTGGCTGCGTGAGGAGAGCGGCGGCGCGGACTGCCTCAGCCGACGCTGGCGGTCCCGCTCGCGGGGTTACCGATGTCCTCGGTTTCCGCCACCGGGGCGGCCGTCTTCGGAGTCCGCATCATCCGTTTCTGGAGCCACCAGGCCAGCATCGAGAGCAGGCCGCAGATGGAGATGTAGATGACGGCGATGATCAGGTACGTCGGCACGTACGGCAACCCGAACGACAGCCGACCGCCGATCGTCTTGCCGACGTAGAGCAGCTCCGGATAGGTGATGATGAAGCCGAGCGCGGTGTCCTTGAGCAGCACGACCAGCTGGCTGACGATCGCCGGCAGCATCGAGCGCACCGCCTGGGGCAGCAGGATCAGCCGGAGTACCTGGTTCTTCCGCAGGCCGATCGCGTACGCGCCCTCGGCCTGGCCCCGCGGAACGGCGTTCAGGCCGGCCCGGAAGATCTCGGCCAGCACCGAGCCGTTGTACAGGGTCAGCCCGATGACCAGGGCCCAGAGCTTGTCGATCGGCCAGCCGTACTGCAGCGGCACGTAGTAGCCGAAGAAGATCAGGATCAGCAGCGGGATGGCCCGGAAGAGTTCGACGACGAAGCTCGCCGGCGCCCGCAGGATCCACCGGTCGCTGAGCCGGGCGCTGGCGAAGACGGCGCCGAAGAGCAGGGCGAGCACCGTGGCGATGCCGGCCGCCTTGAGGGTGGCCCAGAGCCCGTTGAGCAGCTCGATCTGTACGGCCTCGAACTTGAACTGCTCCCACTTCAGCGCCTCGAACTGGCCGGTCTGCCACAGCCGGTAGCCCACGAAGGCGATCAGACCGGCGATCCCGGCGATCGCGAGGATCCCGATCAGGCCGTTGCGGCGGCGTGCTTTCGGCCCCGGCAGGTCGTAGAGAACCGTCGCCTGACTCACCGTGCCACCGTCCACTTACGCTCGAGGAACCGCTGGAGGTAGACCAGCGGAAGGATGAGGATGAGGAAGCCGATCGTGATCCAGAGCAGCACGGCGAACTGCGGTTCACCCCGCTCGGCCATGTACGCCGGGATGGCACCGGCCTCCAGCACAGAGAATCCGGCGGCGATGGTGGTGTTCTTGAGCATCGCGATCATTACGCTCATCATCGGCGGCACCATGGAACGGAACGCCTGTGGCAGGACGATCAGCCCGAGTACCTGGTCGAAGGTCATGCCCAGGGCGCGGGCCGCCTCGGCCTGTCCGGCCGCCACGGTGTTGACGCCGGACCGGACCACCTCGCAGACGAATGCGGAGGTGTAGAGCGTGAGCGCGATGCAGGCGGCCGGGAAGTAGTCGATGTTGACGTCGAGTTTCGGCACCGCGAAGACGAGGAACGCGAAGACCAGCGTCAGTGGGGTGTTACGCAGCAGGTTGACGTACGCCGCCCCGAACGCGCGCAGCGCGGGAACCGGGGATACCCGCATCGCACCGAGCAGGGTGCCGAGAACGAGGGTGAAGACGGCGGAGATCAGAAAGAGTTCGACGGTATTGGTGAACCCGTCGACGAACAGGTCCTGGTTGTCCGTCAGTACACGGAAGAACTCGCCCATGCCTCGCTCTCAGTCGTCGCCAGGCCGGGCGGGGAGCGGGAACTCCCCGCCCGGCGTCGTTAGCAGATCAGCTAGCCTTTAGCGGCTCTCAGTACCGCTCCAGCGTCGGCGGGCTCGCCGGGGAGCCGGACTTGCCCAGCGTGCCGTCGTAGATCTTCTGCCAGGTGCCGTCGGTGAACGCCGCCTCGATCTGGTCGTTGACGTAGTCCCGCAGCGCCTTGTCGTCCTTGGGCAGGCCGATGCCGTATTTCTCGGTGCTGAACGGCTCGCCGACGACCTTGAGCTCACCGGCCGCCTGCGCCGCATAGCCCTTGAGGATGGCGTCGTCGGTGGTGAGCGCGTCCACCTTGCCGTCCAGCAGCTGCGACACGCACTCGGAGTACGTCTTGAACTCGACGATGTTCTCCGGCTCGGTCAGGCCCTCGTCCCGGATCTTCTGGATCGGGGTCGAACCGGTCGCGGAGCAGACCTTCTTGCCCTTGAGGGTGTCCTTGCCGGTGATCGCGCTCTCGTCCTTGCGGACCAGCAGGGACTGCCCGGCGACGTAGTACGGCCCGGCGAAGGAGATGTCGTTCTTCCGCTTGTCCGTGATCGAGTAGGTGCCGACGTAGTAGTCGACCTCGCCACCCTTGATCGCGGTCTCCCGGTTCGCCGACGGGATCTCCTTGTATTCGATCTTCGACGGGTCGATCCCGAGCTTGCTCGCGATGTACTGGGCGATCTCGATGTCGAAGCCGCAGCGGGTGCCCTGGGCGTCCTTGTAGCCGAGGAAGGGCTGGTCGAACTTGACGCCGACGGCGACCTTGCCGGCCGCCTTGATCTTGTCGTAGGTCGGGCTGCCGGTGATGGCGACGTTGGAGGCCGGGGTGAAGGTGGTGCCGGACGACTGGCAGGTGTCGCCGATCGGCGCGTCGGAGCCGTTGCCGGCGCCACTCGGCGTCGGCGCGCCCTCTTCACCGCAGGCCGCCACCGACAGGGCGAGCGCCGCCATAGCGGTCAATGCCGCCATGCGTGCGATACGCATTATCTTTCTCCTCCTCTTGGTGGAGCGGCGCCCGCAGCGACGCTCCACATACTGGACAACTAGTGGGTCAGGATCTTCGACAGGAAGTCCTTGGCCCGCTCGCTGCGCGGGTTGCCGAAGAACTCGTCCGGCGGCGCGTCCTCGACGAGCTGGCCGTCGGCCATGAAGATGACCCGCTTGGCAGCGTGCCGGGCGAAGCCCATCTCGTGGGTGACCACGACCATCGTCATGCCGTCGGTGGCCAGCGAGGTCATCACGTCCAGCACCTCGCCGACCATCTCCGGGTCCAGCGCGCTGGTGGGCTCGTCGAAGAGCATCGCCTTCGGCTGCATGGCCAGGGCCCGGGCGATCGCGGCCCGCTGCTGCTGCCCGCCGGAGAGCTGGGCGGGGTACTTGTCTGCCTGGCTCGCGATTCCGACCCGCTCCAGCAGCTGCATGGCGCGGTCCCGGGCGACGGCCGGCTTTTCCTTGCGGACCTTGATCGGGCCGAGGGTCACGTTGTCCAGAATGCTTTTGTGGGCGAAAAGATTGAACGACTGGAAGACCATGCCGACCTCGCTGCGCAACCGGGCCAGGGCCCGCCCTTCGGCCGGTAGCGGCTGACCGTCAAACGTGATCGTCCCGGAGTTGATCGGCTCCAACCGGTTTATCGCGCGGCACAGCGTCGACTTTCCGGAGCCGGACGGGCCGATGACCACGACCACCTCGCCCCGCTGCACGGAGAGGCTGACGTCCTGCAACACGTGCAACGGGCCGAACCACTTGTTGACGCCGTCAAGCCTGATGAGCGGCTGGTCGGTCGTACCGGTCACGTCGTCTCCTCGCTGCGCTCGTCGGCGCCATGACCCGGTGTGCTGAGCCGGCTGACGCCGTCGCTCCGCTCGGTCATGCCCCTACCTGTCTCGTCCACGATCTGTCGCACCGGATTCCGCTGAATCGGTGACGCAACTCTAGGGGACCTGACGTGCTGGAATGCAATCGAGTTCATCACGGGGCGGTAACACCGCCAGCGCCGATCGGGGCTGTCTGCTAGGACTTGTTGACTCTGAGTGACGCCCCGCTGATGGTGCCTCTCGAGCGACGCGGACTGCTGGTGACCGAACCTGACATCGGAGTGCAGCGGGGGATGAGCTGGCGGAGGCGTACGGGAATCGAACCCGCCCGACCGAGCTACTCGGTCGCATCGGTTTTGAAGACCGTGAGGACCACCAGGCGCCTGCCCGCCTCCGTGGCCAGCGGCGTTGTTCCGCCCCTGATCGTAGGGGGTGCGCCATTCGGGTGCTTCGCGGAGCCGCCTATCAGCCCCATCGACTGGACCCGGCATGGACACGTCGCGACACGACCCTGATCACCGACCTGCCGGACACGCTGGAGGTGTTCGTCGCGCTCACTGCGGCGCATCAGGGCGTAGCCACGTCCGCCCGCGCCACCCGTACCGGCGGGGACCCCGGTGCCCTGTCAGCGGGGCTAGGTTCGGTAGCCCTGGCTGCGGGGGTGAGACACGCAGCACGGCGGCCCCGGTCTCTTCAGGTGCCGGGGCCGCATCGTCGTGCGGGGCGTCAAACCCGGGCGGCTTGTACGCCCTTGGAGTGGTAGTCGGCGCGCGCTGCCGGGCCCTGACCCCAGTTAGCGGTGCATCCCTCGATCGCGTGGATCGCGCTGCGGATGACCGCCATCGACTTGCTGATGGCGGTCGCTTCGTCATCGGCGGCGATGACGAGCTCCACTACTACTGCCCCGCGGTCCGCTTCGCTCGACGTGGCAACGTCTCCAATGTCGCTGTTGCAGGCTTCCAGGTCGAGTAGCGCGTCCATCAGCCGCTCGCCTTCCCGGTGAAGCTCCTCCGTCGGCAGTCGTGAGCCGCCTGGCAGCCGTACGGCGAACTCGTGGGCGATGTGTACCTGCATCATCTGCTCTTACCCCCTCCTTCGTCGCTCCAACAACTCTTCTGCCGGGCCCACTTGATCACTTCTCTGCCATAGTTCGGGTTTGATGGAGTCAGGTGGACCTGTCGCTGGTGTAACCCGCAGGGGCAGCGGACGGTGTAGTACTTCGGCGGGTCAAGAATCTTGTACCCATGTCGGTGAAGGACCTTCAGTACAACCTCAAGATCCTTCTTTGGGTGCTTCTTCCAGTAGCCCAATACTGCCTCCTGAGAGGGGCTCAGGGTAGCGTTTGTGCAACACAGGACAGGTCCCCGGTGACAAATCGGACAAGGGCATACGTGCTTTGACGCCCAGCATGACTGTCACACGGCGAATCGGACAACCGTACGGATGGTTACCGCTTGATGTCGGAGCGGTGCTGAAGCGGCCCTGATCATGCAGCGCGGCCCTGTCCCAGCGGTAGTCCTTGACGGCGGGGACGAACAGCTGGTGATGCTCTGGCCCACCCTGATCACCGCCCTGGCCCGGGACCCGGACCGAGCGGCGACGAGCGGGTCAGCGGAGCCGGCGCCGTCGACCCGGCCCGCCCGGTCAGCTCCGGAGTCCTCTCGGCGCTCGCCACCCTGCACCGCGACGTCCCGAAGGCCGCCCGACGCTGCGCCGAGATCCTCGGCCAGCCACACCGGGCCACCCGGGACATCCCCGGCCACCTCCGGCTTCTGCCGACCTGGCACGCCCGGATGATGGCCACCAACGCCGCAGAGCCGCCCAGCAGCTCGGCACCGAGGTGACCGGGTGGCTCGGCCTCTCACTCCCGGCGCGCTCGGCCTGATCGTCCCCGACCGGCGCTGCTGGGGTACTGCCCGAACCACGACGACCCGCTGACCCTGCCCGCTCCGGCTGCCGTCAGTCGACGGCAGGCTGCCGAGCTGTGGATAACTGGGTGCCCTGTGGATGGACGCCTGATCATGCTCCGGGTGTGGTAGGCGGGCTGTCCGGCCAGCACGCCGGGCAGGCACACAACCGCGTAACCGTGCCGGCGCCATCACCGATGATGACCGCACCCGGGCAGCCGTGCGGCGTGTCGCTCGGCAACGGTGGCGGCCGGTCCGCGAGCCAGCACGACATACAGATCGTCGTCTCACCCATCGGCGGCCAGCCGTCCCCGTAGCGTCTGCGTCACCTCACGCAGCTCCTCGGCGGTCACCTTGTCCGGGTGGGCAGCGCGGGTCAGGATCTCCGCGGCCTGCCCCGGCACCGGGTCGCCGATCCGGGTGAAGTCGCCGATCCGGGTGAAGTAGTCGACGGCCCACGTCAGGTACCGGCACTGCCCGTCGTCGTCGCACTGCCAGCAGCGGGCACTGTTGCGGTGCATGTGCAGGAACCGGCGGGCCGACAGGTCCTCCAGCGTCGCCGACCAGCCGTCGAACATGCTGGTCATCGACGACGCCTTGGCATCCGCACCCAGCGACGCAGCTCCGGATCCCACCGGTAGTCCTTGACCTGGTGGAGCCGCATCCAGATCCAGCCGCGAGTACGCCACAGCAGCACGTGATCACCTCCGGTACGCCACGGCGCCCCGGAGCACAGGTCACGGAGCGCCGCTCATGTGGTGGATGGTCAGGCCGGTCCGGAGCGTCCGGGGGGACGGCGCCCCGGACCGGCCGGGGCCGCACGGTTGCGACCGGTGGTCCGACGTCCACCGCCGTGCGTCCCCGCCCGTCAGCCTCGCCGGTCAACCCAGGCGCAGGACAGCCACGGCGCGTCCCCCTGGCTGTCCGCCGCGCTGTCCGCGGACGGCTACCCTCTCCCTGTGACCGACTATCTGGAAGTGGCCACGGCAACCGAGACGGGGGAGGCCGCGGTGGCGCTCGCCGAGCATGCCGTCGGGGCCCGGCTGGCAGGCAACGCACAGGTTGTTGGGCCCGTGACCAGCGTGTTTTGGCACCTCGGCGAACAGGGCACCGGGGAGGAGTGGCGTCTGCTGCTCTACACCACGGCGAACCGCTACGCGGAGCTGGAGGCACTGCTGCTGGAGCGTCACCCGTGGGACAACCCGCAGGTGACGGCCACCCCGATCGTGGCCGGATCCGCGGCATGCCTGGCCTGGCTGTCCGAATCGGTCAGCCCCGAGGCCGGCCGCTGACCAGACCTCGCAGCTCGGTGGTGCAGGGCAGCAGCGCGTACGGGCCAAGCCGACCCAGGAACGCCTCGATCCGCTGCCCTGGCCGGGTCGATCCCACCCCGGTGGACAGCCGGACGGCGCGGCCGGCGGTGGCGCAGCCCTGCTCGACCTCGTTCGCGTCCAGGTAGGCGTCCGCCAGCCACGACAGGTACAGGGCCTTGTCCCGGGCGTGCGTGTCCTCGTACCGGCCGAGCACTGCCTCGAGGATCGGGATCGCCCGCATCGGCCGCCGCAGGACGGCCCAGCAACGACCTGCCATGATCTCCGCCTCGCGGTGGTCGACCCAGTACACCCAGTCGGGCTCGGGCCGGCCGTGGCGCTCAGTGAGGCACGTGGCTCCGAGGTCCAGATGCCGCTCTGTGTCGTCTGCGTGCCCGTTAACGGCGTGCACCCACGCGCGACGCAGATGCAGCAGCGCCCGGACGACCGGTGTCGCCGACTCGGCAGCCGTGTCGTACGCCGCCGTCATCGTCTCCGTCGCCCGGCGGCCAAGCGCCAGCTCCTGGTAGGCGAGGAAGACCATGGCGTTACCCGCCAGCGGCAGATCCCCGATGTCACGTGCGACCGCCAGACTGGACCGGTACCAACGCTCGGCGTCGTCGTGCCGGCCGGCGTCGAACGCCGCCCAGCCGGCCATCTGCGCTTGTTCCGCGAAGACCCTGAGTAACTCGCGCCCGGTGCTCTCTGTGTAGCTGCCGTCCTGGACGATCCGCAGCGTCGATTCCAGTTCGGTCGAGTACATCGCGACCGTGTCGGCGCCGCCGAGGTAGTCGTCGATCCGCCGTAGCCGGGCGGTCCGATCGGCGATCTGCTGGGGTGTGTCGGCACCGACCCGGCGGCCGTGGTGGAGGATCGCGTGCGGGAGCGCGACGGCCAGGCCAGCCCGGGCGATCACTTCCCGGCGGCGCATGCCGGTGCCGGCCAGTGCGGCGAGCGCCCCGCCCGCCCCGAGCGCCTCGTCGATGCGCTCGGCCGCCTGCGGCGTGGGCTCCTTCATCCCGGTCTCCAGCTCGTGCAGGTAGCTCTTGCCGTAGAAGGCGGTGGCGGCCAGCTTGCGCAGCGACATGCCGCGCTCGGTACGCAGTTCGCGCATCCGAGCCGCGAACCCGGTTTCAGGCATTGAGACTCCCAGGTAGCGGTCTGGGCGGCGGGCCGCCGGCCGCTACTCCGGCGCCCGCCACTTCGGACGGTACAGCCAGCGGTAGCGTGGCGTCACGCGTCGTCGGATGACCTCTCGACTGCTCGCCGCGCCATCTCTGCTGGCCGGTCGCACTCGATCTCGGCGCGGATCTGACCCAAGATCTCGGTCAGCCGTTCGTGACCTCCCGGCCCTTGGGATGTCCGGGTCGAGTGGTTCGACGTGGCTCACGTTCGGCGCGATGACCGGGGCGGCCAGAAGGTGCCGCCCCCGGCTACCGGGGAGGCGTTCGTCCCGCCGCACCTGCGGACGACGTCACGGGGCGGACGGCGGTCACCGGCGGTCTGGGGTCACGGGACCGGAGCCCGAACTGTCCGGTGGGCGACCCGGATCGCCCGAACAGGACACGCTCGGTGAGCGCCTCCGGCGAGCTGCGCCGGAACCGAGTCCTTCTCCGACTACAATAGGTAGTCAAGGGTCGTCTATTTCGGCGGATATGGTCACAGACCGGTAACTTAGCCGCTCTCGACCTGGTGTGCCCGGCACCATCGGGGGTGAGGCCGTCACACCCAGGTACGGGATGTCCGGTCCGACGGGGGATGCCCGACCGAGACCCGGCATCCAGCCACGAACGATTACGGCGAGGAGGCGGCAATGATCGAGCTGTGGAACTGGAGGACGGAGGGGCGCGTCGCCGCCTCGGAGATCCGCCTCGCACTTGCCGACGCGCTCGACGTACCGGTGCTGCCGCTCGGCGGGGTCGACCTGGCCCGGGTGCCGTCCGGCGCGCTGCTGGTGGACGTCTGGCACCGTCCCGGCGACTTCCCGAGCTCCGTCGACTGCTACGGCGTGCCGGCCGGGCTGCCGGAGGTCGGCGCCGTCGCGGCGTTCGCCCGCCGGCTGGGCCGGGCCTGTCTGCTGCCGGACGACACCCTCGACGCCGGCCGGCACCTGCTGGTCGCGGCGGACGGCACCATTCGGCCCGTGCACCACGACGTGCGCGACACCGAGGAGGGCGAGATCCTCTCCGAACAGCGGCTCTGCACCGTACTCAGCCCGCGCTGCCGGGGGTGGTCACCCTGTCAGCGGTCGCGCTGGGTCCCGGACTCGGTGATCCCGGCGCTCGCCGCCGCCTGACCGTTCGCCGCCGCCTGGCCGTTCGCCGCCGCCTGGCCGGAGCCCTTCACCACGAGCTGGTCGAGCAGGGTCCGGGTCGCCTCGGCCACCGCGGCCACCGCCGCGTCGAAGGCCGCCGCGTTGTGCGCGGCCGGGGTGCGGAAACCCGAGATCTTCCGGACGTACTGCAACGCCGCTGCCTCGATGTCCGTCTCGGTGACGACCTCGGCGTACGGCTGGCGAAGGGTCTTGATGCTCCGGCACATGGCGCTACCTTCCGGTCGAGCGGGGTGGACGTCCCGGGGGAACAGCCTTCCCGGGCCCTGCGGATACTCTGTCACTGTCATGACTACCGCAGCCCCCGGCAGCCCGCGTACCTATCAGGTGCGCACCTACGGCTGCCAGATGAACGTGCACGACTCCGAGCGGATCTCCGGACTGCTGGAGCAGGCCGGCTACGTGCGCGCGGCCGATTCCGACGATCCGGACGTGGTGGTCTTCAACACCTGTGCGGTGCGCGAGAACGCCGACAACCGGCTCTACGGCAACCTCGGGCACCTCCGCCCGGTCAAGAACAAGCGTCCCGGCATGCAGATCGCGGTCGGCGGTTGCCTGGCCCAGAAGGACCGGGGCGAGATCGTCCGCCGGGCCCCCTGGGTCGACGTGGTCTTCGGCACGCACAACATCGGTGCGCTGCCGGTGCTGCTGGAGCGGGCCCGGCACAACGCCGCCGCCGAGGTGGAGATCCTGGAGTCGCTGGAGATCTTTCCCTCCACGCTGCCGACCCGTCGCGAGTCGACGTACGCCGGCTGGGTGTCGATCTCGGTGGGGTGCAACAACACCTGCACCTTCTGCATCGTGCCGGCGCTGCGCGGCCGGGAGAAGGACCGCCGCCCCGGCGACATCCTGGCCGAGGTTCGCGCCCTGGTCGCCGAGGGTGTGCTCGAGGTCACCCTGCTCGGCCAGAACGTGAACTCGTACGGCGTCGAGTTCGGTGACCGGCTCGCCTTCGGCAAGCTGCTCCGGGCCACCGGGGAGGTCGACGGGCTGGAACGGGTCCGGTTCACCAGCCCGCATCCGAAGGACTTCACCGACGACGTGATCGCGGCGATGGCCGAGACCCCGAACGTCTGCCACTCGCTGCACATGCCGCTGCAGTCCGGCTCGGACGACGTGCTCCGGGCGATGCGCAGGTCGTACCGGGCCGAGCGCTACCTCGGGATCATCGAGAAGGTCCGGGCGGCGATGCCGGACGCGGCGATCACCACCGACATCATCGTCGGCTTTCCCGGCGAGACCGAGGCGGACTTCGTCCGCACCCTGGAGGTGGTCCGGGAGGCGCGGTTCGCCTCGGCGTTCACCTTCCAGTACTCGAAGCGTCCCGGCACCCCGGCTGCGACCATGCCGGACCAGTTGCCCAAGCAGGTGGTCCAGGAGCGGTACGACCGGCTCATCGCGGCGGTCGAGGAGATCACCTGGGCGGAGAACCGGAAGCTCGTCGGTACCCCGGTCGAGGTGCTGGTCGCGGTCGGCGAGGGACGTAAGGACGAGCGGACCGGACGGCTCTCCGGCCGGGCCCGGGACGGCCGGCTGGTGCACTTCGCCGCCGGCTCGTACGAGGGGCGGATCCGGCCCGGTGACGTCGTGCGGACCACGATCAGCTACGCCGCGCCGCACCACCTGAACGCCGACGGGGAGCCGCTGGCGCATCGGCGTACCCGGGCCGGTGACGCCGCCGAGGCGGGGCGTGCCCCGCGTACCGGAGGGGTGTCGCTCGGGCTGCCCACCGTCGGCGTGCCGCCACCGCTGCCCGCGTCCGCGGCGGCCTGCGACCGCTGAGGCGTGCGCGGGCCGGCATCAGGATCGACCGGCGCCCCCGGGCGGACCAGGTCCACCCGGTGGCCCGGCTCAGCTCGACTGTTCGGCCAACTCCAGGAACCGTCGCTTGGCGGTGAGGGCCTGCTCGGCCTCGCGGATTCGCTTCGCGTCGCCGGCTGTCCTGGCCCGCTCCAGCCGCTGCTCGGCCTCGGCCACCTGGTCGCGCATCTGCGCGAGCAGCGGGTTGGCCGACGGCTCGGTCCGCCGCCACGCCGAGTCCATCGCCTGGCGGACCTTCTCGTCCACCGCACGCAGCCGCCGGTCCAGGTTGGCCGCCGCGTCCCGGGGAACCCGGCCCGCCTCGTGCCACTGTCCCTGGATTTCCCGCAGCTTCGCCTGCGCGCCGCGCGGGTCGGCGTCGACGTCGAGCGCCTCGGCCTCGACGAGCAGGGCCTGCTTGCGTTCCAGGTTGCCGCGCTGCTCCGCGTCCCGGGCCGAGAAGACCTCGCTCCGCCGGGAGAAGAAGCTGTCCTGGGCCCCCCGGAACCGTTCCCAGAGTCGCTCCTCGGCCTCTTTGGAGGCACGCGGCGCCGCCTTCCACTGTGCCATCAGTTCCCGAAGCCGGTTGGCGGTGGCGGCCCAGTCCGTCGAGTCTGCCAGCGACTCGGCCTCGACGACCAACTCCTCCTTGGCCGCCTGGGCCTGCTTGCGCTGGGCGTCCAGGGTGGCGAAATGCGCCCCGCGCCGCCGGGTGAAGCCGTCCCGAGCGGCCGCGAACCGCTTCCACAGCTCGCCATCGGTCTTCTTGTCGACGCCGCGGATGGTCTTCCACTCGTCGAGGATCTCCTTGAGTCGGTCGCCCGCGGTCTTCCACCCGGTGGACTCCGCGGCGAGCTTCTCGGCCTCCTCGACCAGCGCCGTCTTCCTGGCCACCGCCTCGGCCCGGGCGGTTTCCCGGGCGAGGCGGGCCTCGCCCGCCTTGCTCTCGGCGAGTGTGGCCAGCCGGTCCAGTCGGATGGCGAGCGCGTCCAGGTCGCCGACCACGTGCGCCTCGGGGAGCGACGCCCGTAGCCGCCGGATGGTGGCGAGCGAACCCGACGGGTCCGCCGCCCCGGAATTGAGCCGGGCCTCTGTCAGGTCGACCTCGGTGACCAGGTCGGCGAAGCGGCGGGCGAAGTGGGCGAGGCCTTCCTCCGGCGCACCGGCCTGCCAGGAACCGACCATACGCTCGCCCTCGGCCGTCTTGACGTAGACGTTTCCGTCCGCATCCACCCGTCCAAAGGCAGTCCAGTCACTCATGAGCCCATCCTCGTTCTCCCGGCGCTGCCGGAGATGGGGGTCCCCGGCGGTCGCCGCCACGGCGCAGCAAAGTTTCTCCCGGCATTGTCACAGGTCCAACCCCGTCCGCGTCGAGCGCCTATCGTCGACCGTGACCATACGGTGTCCTTGACCGCACCCGGATCGTCTGCCCTTCGGGTGTAAGGTTCGCCCCCCGCTACGGTGGTGGGCGTGCCATTGGTCGCCGCCGCCGTCTGCCCGCACCCGCCGATGATCGTTCCGGAACTGGCCGTTTCCGCGTCCGGCGAGCTGGATGATCTCCGCCTCGCCTGCGCCGGGGCGGTCGATCGGGTGCTGGCGACCAGGCCGGACCTGGTAATCGTGGTGGGGGCCGGCGAGCGGACCGTCCGGCACGGGCCGGGCGACGCCGGCAGCTTCCGACCGTACGGGCTCGATCGGGTGCTGCGACTGGGTCCCGACGGTACCCGGACCGGGCGGGCGGACCTCCACCCGGAGCTGGAGGGCAACGACCTCGAACTGCCGCTGAGTCTGCTGATCGGTGCCTGGCTGCTGGACCGCGCCGGTGCCACCGGGCCGCGCCGGGGACAGAGCGTCGCCACGGATACCCCGGCGGACGAGTGCCGGCGGATCGGTGCCGAACTGGTCGCGGATCCGGCCGGCCGCATCGCGCTGCTGGTGATGGGGGACGGGTCGGCCTGCCGGGGCCCGCGCGCACCGGGTTACGACGATCCGCACGCCCAGCCGTACGACGACCGGGTCGCCGCGGCTCTCCGGGACGCCGACGGTTCCGCGCTGCTCGGGCTGGAGCCGGAGCTGTCGACCCGGCTGCTGGTCGCCGGCCGGGCGTCCTGGCAGGTGCTCGCCGGTGCGACGGCCCGCAGCGGCGGATCCTGGCACGGCGACCTCAGCTACTACGCGGCGCCCTACGGAGTCAGCTACTTCGTCGCGACCTGGACCCCGTCCCGGCCGACCGGATCGCCCGGATCCGGCGGCGCGCACCGGCCGCCGCGATCTGCCGAACCGCACCGGCCGCCGCGATCCGCCGAACCGAAACGGCCGCCGCGATCCGGCGCGCCGGACGGAGCGCCGGTATGAGCGGGCGTGCCCGGATCGTCGCGGTGGTCGGCCCCACCGCCACCGGCAAGTCCGACCTGAGCATCGACCTCGCCAAGGCCATCGGCGCCGAGGTGGTCAACGCCGACTCGATGCAGCTCTATCGCGGGATGGACGTCGGGACCGCCAAGCTGACCCCGGCCGAGCGCGCCGGGGTACCGCACCATCTGCTGGACATCTGGGCGGTGACCGAACCGGCGAGCGTGGCGGCGTACCAGACACTGGCTCGGGCGGCCGTTGCCGACATCCTGGACCGGGGCCGGGTACCGCTACTGGTCGGTGGCTCTGGGCTCTATGTCCGGGCGGTGCTGGACGAGTTCGAGTTCCCCGGCACGGATCCGCTGGTCCGGGCGCGGTTGGAGGCGGAACTCGCCGAGTCGGGACCGGCGCCGATGTACGCCCGGCTGCGCGCCGCCGATCCGGTGGCGGCGGAGAACATTCTGCCCGGCAACGGGCGACGGATCGTACGGGCGCTGGAGGTGATCGAGCTGACCGGTGCGCCGTTCACCGCCGCACTGCCTCGACCGACCCCGTACTACGACGCCGTGCAGCTCGGGGTGGACCGGGCGACGGAGGCGCTGGACGAGCGGATCGCCCTACGGGTGGACCGGATGTGGGCCGACGGGCTGGTCGCCGAGACCCGGGCCCTGGTCGAGCGGGGACTGCGGGACGGCCGGACCGCCAGCCGGGCGCTCGGTTACCAGCAGGTGCTGCGGCTGCTCGACGGCGAGATCTCCGAGCCGGAGGCACGGGCCGACACGATCCGGGCGACCCGACGGTTCGTCCGGCGGCAGCGCTCCTGGTTCCGTCGCGATCCCCGGATCCACTGGTTGGACGGGGCCCGGCCGGACCTGGCGGAGGCGGCCCTCGCACTGCTCGCCGACCCGTCCGCCACCACCCCGGTGGAGCCGGCCCGCGACCCCCGCTGACCCGTCGCCGGCCTGCCACCGCCCACGTCACCACCGTTACCGCGCCAGATCCTCCCTCGGGACCGCTGGAACCGTGGGGACCGATGGTGCCGGAGGGGCTGCCCGGGCGCACCGATGGTGGGCTCGGGTGAGGGTGCCCGGCGGGGACGGGGTCCGCTCGGGGATGATGGAGGAGTGCGGTTCACCAAGGGCCACGGCACCGGCAACGACTTCGTGCTCCTGCCCGACCCAGATGGCCAACTCGGCCTGACCCCGTCGATCGTGGCGGCGCTCTGCGACCGTCGGCGCGGCATCGGCGCGGACGGCGTGCTGCGGGTCGTCAGGGCGGCCAAGCACCCGGACGCGGTCGGGTATGCCGGCGCCGCCGAGTGGTTCATGGACTACTGGAACTCCGACGGCTCTTTCGCGGAGATGTGCGGCAACGGGGTACGGGTCTTCACGAAATATCTGATCTCCAACGGGCTGGCCGAGCCGGTCGACGGCAGCCTGCCGATTGCCACCCGGGCCGGCGTGGTCCGGGCCGAGGTGACGGCCGGGGAGATCGCGGTGGATCTTGGGCGCCCCCGGATCACCGGAGGAGCGGTGGCCACCCTCGGCGGGCTGACCCTGGCCGGTACCGCCGTGGACTGCGGTAACCCGCACCTGGTCTGCGTACTGCCGGCGAGCGTCGCGCTGGCCGGACTCGATCTCACCCGTCCACCCGGGTTCGACCCGGCGGCGTTTCCGACCGGGGTGAACGTCGAGTTCGTCGCTGCCGGGGAGCCGGTCGACGGCGCCGATCTGCACGTGCGGATGCGGGTCTACGAGCGGGGCTCGGCGGAGACGCTCTCCTGCGGCTCCGGCGCCTGCGCGGTGGCGGCGGTGGCGTTGCGGGACGTTGGGCGTACCAGTGGCGCGGTGGCGGTGGACGTGCCCGGCGGCCGGCTGACGGTGACCCTGGACGACGAGAGTTGTTGGCTCGCCGGCCCGGCGGTGCTGGTCGCGCACGGCGAGATCGACCTGGCCGCGTTCACCGTCTGAGTCTCCCGGTCGCCGGTCGCCGGTCGGCCTCCTCAAGCTCCGGTACGGACCCTGGCGCGGGTCGCCGGGACGGTCAGCTCGACAGCGGGCTGGCCGGGGCGGCGGCCTCGGCGGCGACCTCGGGCAGGTCGGCCGGCCCGGGGTCCGCGGCCGGCGGGGGAGCGGGCTGCTGCGCCGCGGCCCGGACCGCCGCGGCCACCGCCGGTGCCACCCGGGAGTCGAAGACGCTCGGCACGATGACCGTCGGGTTGATCTTGTCTGCCCCGACGACGTCGGCGATGGCCCGGGCGGCCGCGATCGCCATCTCCTCGGTGAACTGCTCGGCGTGCGCGTCGAGCATGCCGCGGAAGACGCCCGGGAAGGCGAGCACGTTGTTGATCTGGTTGGGCTGGTCTGACCGACCGGTGGCGACCACAGCCGCGTGCCTGCGCGCGTCCCGGGGATCCACCTCCGGGTCCGGGTTGGCCAGCGCGAAGACGATCGAGTCGGGGGCCATCGCGGCGACATCGTCGCCGGTGAGCAGGTTGGGAGCGCTCACCCCGATGAAGACGTCAGCCCCGCGCAGGGCCGCCTTGAGCTCGCCGGAGAAGGCGTCCCGGTTCGTGTTCTCGGCGAGCCACTGCCAGGCAGGGTTCAAGCCGGCCAGGTTGCGGTGCAGCGGCCCCTGTCGGTCGTACGCGATGATGTCGCCGACGCCCTGCCGGAGCAGCAGTTTCATGATGGCCGTACCGGCGGCACCGGCACCGGAGACCACCACCCGGACGTCGGCGAGCTTCTTGCCGACCACCCGGAGGGCGTTGGTGAGCGCGGCGAGCACCACGATCGCGGTGCCGTGCTGGTCGTCGTGGAAGACCGGAATGTCGAGCAGTTCACGCAGCCGGGTCTCGATCTCGAAGCACCGTGGCGCGGCGATGTCCTCCAGGTTGATCCCGCCGTACTGCGGGGCGATCGCGCGGACGATCGAGACGATCTCGTCCGGGTCCTGGGTGTCCAGCACCACCGGCCAGGCGTCCACCCCGCCGAACCGCTTGAAGAGTGCGGCCTTGCCCTCCATCACCGGTAGTGCCGCCGCCGGACCGATGTTGCCCAGCCCGAGTACGGCCGAGCCGTCCGTCACCACCGCGACGGTGTTCCGCTTGATGGTCAGCCGCCGCGCGTCGGCGGGGTTCTCCGCGATGGCCAGGCAGACCCGTGCGACTCCCGGGGTGTACGCCCGGGAGAGCTCGTCCCGGTTGCGCAGCGCCACCTTCGGGGCAACCTCGATCTTGCCGCCCAGGTGCAGCAGGAAGGTCCGGTCGGAGACCTTGCGAACGTCCACCCCGTTCAGCCCGGTCAACGCCTTCACCACCTGGTCGGCGTGGGTGGCATCGGCGGTGTCGCAGGTCAGGTCGACGACCACAGTGGTGGGATCGGAGTCGACCACGTCGAGCGCGGTCACGATGGCGCCGGCCTCCCCGACGCAGGTGGTCAGCCGGCCGATGGCCGAGGCGTCCGCCGTTACGCTGATCCGGATGGTGATCGAGAATCCGGCGCTCGGCAGTCGGGTGATCGCCACGTGGTCCTCCGTCGTATTCCGCGGCTTCGTTGCCGTTGTCTGCATTCTCGCGTGCCGGGCCGGAGCCGCCATCGGCCGGGCCGGCCTCCGTCGCCATCCGACGACCCGCACCACCCTAGGCCGGGTCGCCGACGCCGCCGAAGCCAGCCCGGGCGGTTGAGACACCATCGACGTACCCTGCGGGGTTCTTACCGGGCCGGCGCCCGGCCGGGAATGTTCCGGCGGTGCCGCCCGTTGCGCAAGCTGCGGTTGCCTCGCGCCCGACGCGGTCGCCGGGCGGCCGCGTCAACGGTCGATGCCAACGGCTGATGCCAGCGGTCGGTGGCCAACGTTCGATGGCCAACGTTCGGGACGCCGACGGCTGGTCTGCATAGCGGGTGCGGGCATATCCGGGTGCGTGCGAGGGACGCGCGTGTCACGATTGAATGCCACCGGCGCGCACGGCCCACACCGATCCACCCGGAGAAGCCGCAAAGCGCCCAGACGGCGTGAGAGGCTCGAGATGGCCGCCCGCCCGGGCAACCGGAAACCCGGGCAACGAGACCCGCAAAAGAGACTCCGGGCAACCGGAGACCCGGCAACGGGAGCGTCAGGCCCGAGCGGAGACCGGAAACATCGAGACCGGAAACACCCAGATCAGGAGGAACGGCTTGCGAGACCAGGAAAGCTTCGTTCGGTTGGCCGACGAGGACCTTGACGCCATCGTCATCGATGGCGACGTCACCACCGGCGAGCTGGAACTGGAGGACCGCCAGGCGCTTCGCCGGGTCGCGGGCCTCTCCACCGAACTCGCCGACGTCTCCGAGGTCGAATACCGGCAGCTCAGGCTGGAGCGGGTGGTCCTGGTCGGCGTCTGGACGGACGGCACGGTGACCGAGGCGGAGAACTCCCTCGCGGAGCTCGCCGCGCTCGCCGAGACGGCCGGCTCGCAGGTGCTGGAGGGCCTGATCCAGCGGCGCAACCGGCCGGATCCGGCCACCTACATCGGCCGGGGCAAGGTCGACGACCTCGGCTCGGTGGTGGTGGCCTCCGGCGCCGACACGGTGATCTGCGACGGCGAGCTGTCCCCGTCCCAGCTGCGCAACCTGGAGCAGCGCACCAAGGTCAAGGTGGTCGACCGGACCGCGCTGATCCTCGACATCTTCGCTCAGCACGCCAAGAGCCGGGAGGGTAAGGCCCAGGTCGAGCTGGCCCAGCTCGAATACCTGCTTCCCCGGCTGCGTGGCTGGGGTGAGAGCCTTTCCCGGCAGGCCGGCGGTAGCGGCCGTGGCGGTGGCGCCGGTGGTGGCGTCGGGCTCCGTGGTCCCGGTGAGACGAAGCTGGAGACCGACCGGCGCCGGATCCGTATCCGGATCTCCCGGCTCCGCCGCGAGATCAAGAACATGCGGACCGCCCGGATCACCAAGCGGGCCCGCCGGGCCCGCAACGGCGTGCCGGCCGTGGCCATCGCCGGCTACACCAACGCCGGCAAGTCCAGCCTGCTCAACCGGCTGACCAATGCCGGGGTACTGGTCGAGGACGCCCTCTTCGCCACGCTGGACCCGACGACCCGCCGGGCGTACGCCTCGGACGGCCGGGTCTACACCCTGGCCGACACCGTCGGGTTCGTCCGGCACCTTCCGCACCAGATCGTCGAGGCGTTCCGCTCCACGCTTGAGGAGGTCGCCGACGCAGACCTGGTCGTGCACGTGGTGGACGGTGCGCACGCCGACCCGGAGGAGCAGGTCCGGGCGGTACGTGAGGTGCTGGCCGAGGTCGGTGCGGACAAGCTCCCCGAGCTGCTGGTGGTCAACAAGACCGACGCGGCGGACGAGGAGACCCTGCTCCGGTTGAAGCGGGAGTGGCCGGACGCGGTCTTCGTCTCCGCGCGCACGGGGGCCGGCGTCGCGGACGTCCGGGCGGCGATCGAGGCCCGGTTGCCCCGTCCGGCGGTGGAGGTCCGAGTGGTCCTTCCCTACGATCGGGGTGACCTGGTCGCCCGGGTACACCGCCGGGGCGAGGTACTCGGCACGGCGCACCTGCCGGAGGGGACGAAACTGCACGTACGGGTGGACGAGGCGCTCGCCGCGGAACTGGCGCCGTACCGGGAGGTAGTGGCGTGACCGGCCGCTCCGTTGGCCGGTGACGGGCTCCATCGGCCCGGTGACGGACTTCGTTGGCCCGGTGACGGAGGGTTGATCACGCCGCGTCCCCGGTTGGCGGCGACTGCATGCGACACTGAGCGGATGCGGCGAGTCCTCTCCATGGTGCCGGTTGTCTCCGGCGTGCTCGGGTTGAGCCTGGGCCTGGTCGGAGCCAGTCTCGGTTTCGGAGCTGTCGCGGCCTCCGCCGCCGCCGGCAAGAAGGTCTGCACCATCACCGACGAGCGGATGACTGAGCTCTCCGGCATGATCGCCACGTCGAGTGGTTACGTGATGATCAATGACGGAAGTGAGGATCCGTCCCGGGAGCGGGTCTTCCTGCTGGACACCAAGTGCAAGCTGAAGAAGACCGTCCAGTACGCGAGCAACCCGCTTGACCCGGAGGATCTCGCGCTCTCTCCGGACGGCAAGACGGTCTGGATCGCCGACACCGGCGACAACGGCGACGAGCGGCGGACCAGCGTCGTGCTCTGGAGCATGCCGGTCAGCGGTGCCAGCAAGCCGGTGCTGCACCGGCTGACCTTTCCCGGCAACAAGCGGCACGACGCCGAGGCGCTGCTGATCGGGTCCGACAACGTACCGCTGATCATCACAAAGGCGACCGGCAAGGCCGAGATCTACCGCCCGAAGGCGGCCCTGAAGAAGAACAACGACGAGGGTGTGCCGCTGGCGAAGGCCGGTGAGATCACCCTGCCGAAGTCCTCCACCGCCAACCCGTTCGGCGCGGCGGGCCGGGTGACGATCACCGGCGCGGCGCGGTCGCCGGACGGCAGCCGGATCGCCCTGCGTACCTACGCGGACGCCTTCGAGTGGGACGTTCAGGACGACGACCTGGTCAAGACACTGACGACTGGGAAGCCTCGGATGACGCCCCTGGCCGACCCGTTCGGCGAGGCCATCGCCTACACCCCGGACGGCAAGAATCTCCTCACCGTTTCGGACGTCGCGTCACTCGACCAGGACCTGGACGTGACGGTGCTGAGCTACACCCCGAGCAACGAGGTGGCGGCCGCGGCCGACGGCTCCGGTACCGACAAGAAGAAGTCCGCGAAGTCCTGGACGGATTCGTTGACCCTCGACGACATCACCTACCTCATCGCGGCCGTGGGGGTGCTCGGCGCCCTGCTGGTCGGGCTCGGCGTCTTCGGGATCGTGCGGTCCCGCCGCCGGCCCAGGGAGGACGGCCTGGGAGCCGTTGGACCCGACGGTGACGACGTCGATCCGAGGGCCGGCCGGGAGGGCGCCTCGGGCGGCGACCGGGACCGTCCCGGTGGCCGGCGAGCCGACCACGACGACGGGGCGGACTGGGGTCCGGCCCGGTCCGGCGGGTACGACGACGGCTACCGCTCCGATCGCCCGGCCGACGACTACGAGCCGGTCGGCCGGGGCAGGCCGTCCGGCGGTGTGTACGGCGGGAAGCCGGTCGACGGCGGCGGTGTGTACGGCGCGAAGCCGGCCGGCGGAGGCGGCGTGTACGGCGGCGGCCGTCCTCCGGGCGGCGCCGGCGGCCGGCCCCATGGTGGCGGTCGCCCCCCACAGGGCGGTGGCGTCGGTCGCCCCCCGGGTGGCGGTGGTCGCCCACCAGCCGGCGGCGGCGTGTACGGCGCTCCCGCTGGCGGTGGTGGTGCTCCGGCCGGCCGGCCGCGGGCCGGTGGCGGCGGTGTCTATGGCGGCCAGCCGCCGGGCGGCGACGGCCACGGTAACGGCAACGGTCGGGGTGCTCGCCCCGGGCCGGACGACCAGTGGGGCGATCAGCGTGGCGGCCCGCCGTGGAGTGGCCAGGGCGCCGGGCCCCGGGGCGGCGGGCCCCGGGGTGCCCAGTACGGCCAGCCCCGGCAGCGCTCCGGCGGGCATCCCGACGACTACGACTACCGCTGATCCGAGCACACCACCGGCCCGGCCGCGCAGATTCCGGCTCGATCCACCGCTGCTCCGGGATGGGTCCGACCCGCGTCGGGCCCATCCCGCCGGCGGTGGGGACCAACGGCCGGTCCGTCAGATCCGGCGGAGCACCGCCACGACCCGGCCCATGATGGTGGCGCTGTCCCCGGCGATCGGGTCGAAGGCGGAGTTGGCCGGCATCAGCCAGACGTGCCCGTCCCGGCGGCGGTAGGTCTTGACCGTCGCCTCGCCGTCCAGCATCGCCGCGACGATCTCTCCCGAGTTCGCGGTCGGCTGCTGGCGGACGACCACCCAGTCGCCGTCACAGATCGCCGCGTCCAGCATCGAGTCGCCCTTGACCTGGAGCATGAAGACCTCGCCCTCGCCGACCAGTTCGCGGGGGAGCGGGAAGACGTCCTCGACGGCCTGCTCGGCGAGGATCGGGCCACCGGCGGCGATCTGACCGAGCAGGGGCACGTAGGCCGGGGTCGGGCGCTGCGCCCGGGCGGTCTCGTCGTCGATCATCTCGCTCGGCGGGCGGACGTCCACCGCCCTTGGGCGGTTCGGATCGCGCCGGAGGAATCCCTTGCGTTCCAGTTCCTTGAGCTGATAGGCCACGCTCGACGGGGAGACCAGGCCGACTGCCTCGCCGATCTCCCGGACGCTGGGCGGGTAGCCGTAGCGCTCCACCCAGTCCCGGATGAACTCGAGGATGCGGCGCTGCCGGGCGGTGAGGTCGGCGGTGACCAGGTCCGGGAAGGCGCTCACCACCGGCGTCACCGCACGCAGTGCGGGGGCGCCCTCCCGGCTCCGCGTTCCGGCCGCGCGTCGGCTGGCCCGGGTGCCAGGTGTGGCGCTCTTCTGGGGCTTCTGCCGGCTCGTCCGGTCCTCGGTCGACACGTCGTCCTCCTGATGGCGGTGGGGGTGCCTTGGCGGCTCGTGGTGCGTCGTGGCTCGTGGTGCGTCGTGGCTCGAACCCGGTCCCGCGTGTCGCACGGTCCCGTTGTCGATGGTCAAAACCGTATAGGTGAGATCACGTAGTTTCAAACATCTGTACGACATTCTGTGCGGCGTGTCGCCTCCGTCGGCTCGACATCGAACGCGTGTTCTGATAAACCATCGTACGTCCGTTCGTTCGAACTGATGTTCGACCTTGGAGGTCGCGATGGGTGCGACGGGATATCCGAGAACCTCCCAGGGTGGCGGCCGGCTGCGGCTCACCCGCCGGGGGCGGCTGGTCGTGACCCTGTTCCTGCTGCTCCTCGTCGCGGGACTGGCGGCGATCCTCTCGCCCGCCTCCCGGGCCGCCGATCCGCCGCGTTCGCCCGAGACGGCGGTGGTCCGGCCCGGTGACACCCTCTGGTCGGTTGCCGAGCGGCACCGGCCCGGCCGGCGCCCGTTCCCGGTGATCGACGAGATCCGCCGGCTCAACGGGCTCGACGACCACACGGTGCACGCCGGTCAGCGGCTGATCCTGCCGGCCAAGCGGTAACCACTCGCCGACAGCGCGGTTGGAGAAGTTGCGGGCCGCGCCACGCCCCGTTCAACTTGACCTCGGCTCGTCGGCGACATACGGTCGACCCCTAGATGTAGTAGTGACAAGGGTGTAAGTCGCCTAGAAGTTGGGGTTTCACTACCCACAGCTCTCAGGTTCGCGCAACGCCACGGGAGCCGCCGAAGGTGGCTGGCCCGTAGGTGCCGGCTGCCTGTGGGCGGGGCCGCGTTCGTGGCGGCCCGACGGGGTGGTGGTTCCGCCGGCCCGGCGGTTCCCGCGGTTGCGAAGGAGGTCGGCGATGCGGTGTCCGTACTGTCGGCACGCCGACTCCCGGGTGGTCGACTCGCGCGAGGCCGACGACGGCCAGCTGATCCGGCGCCGACGGGCCTGCCCGGAATGCGGCAAGCGGTTCACCACGGTCGAGGAGCCGGTGCTCGCGGTCGTCAAGCGCAGCGGGGTCACCGAGCCGTTCAGCCGGACGAAGATCATCGGCGGGGTGCGGAAGGCGTGTCAGGGCCGTCCGGTGGACGACGACGCGATCGCCCTGCTGGCCCAGCGGGTGGAGGAGACGGTCCGGGCCAAGGGCGCGGCCGAGCTGCCCAGTCACGAGGTGGGGCTCGCCATCCTGGGCCCGCTGCGCGAACTGGACGAGGTGGCCTATCTGCGCTTCGCCAGCGTGTACCGGTCGTTCGAGTCGCTGGACGACTTCGAGCGGGAGATCGACGCGCTGCGGTCGGCGGCGGTGGCGCGGAGCCGGTCGGCGGTGGACGGCGTCGGGGCCGCCCTGCCGGCGGGCGAGCCGGCCAGTTAGTTCTTTTGGGAAACAGATCAGCGAGGCCGTACGGCGGGAAGAGTCGTGCGTGCGTAAGGGGGCGGATGAGATGTCGGGGGAAGGTGTGACAGCAGGTAAGTCACGTACCCGGGCGGCGGCGGCGACGGCCGGCCTGAAGGTCGAGCGCGTCTGGACCACCGAGGGGGTGCACCCGTACGACGAGGTGACCTGGGAGCGCCGGGACGTCGTCATGACGAACTGGCGGGACGGCTCGATCAACTTCGAGCAGCGGGGCGTCGAGTTCCCGGAGTCGTGGAGCGTCAACGCGGCCAACATCGTCACCACCAAGTACTTCCGGGGCGCGGTCGGCACGCCGGAGCGGGAGTGGTCGCTCAAGCAGCTCATCGACCGGGTGGTGCGGACGTACCGGGCGGCGGGGGAGCAGCACGGCTACTTCGCCAGCCCGGCCGACGCCGAGGTCTTCGAGCACGAACTGGCCTGGATGCTGCTGCACCAGGTGTTCAGCTTCAACTCGCCGGTCTGGTTCAACGTCGGCACCGCCTCGCCGCAGCAGGTCAGTGCCTGCCAACCGTACGACTCGCTGGTGAGCACCCCGGGTGGACTGGTGCCGATCGGTCGGCTCGTCGAGGAGAACGCGGTCGGCACGAAGGTTTACGACGCCCACGGGCTGACCAAGATCCTCGCGGTAAAGGCCAATGGCGTGAAAGACGTGTTGCGGCTGCACACCAAGGCCGGTTACACGCTTGATGTCACCGCCGACCACCTGGTCTGGAAGTCGACGGGCGAGGAAAGCGGCCAGTTCGTGCCCGCCGGCACGCTCGTCGCTGGCGACGCCCTCCAGTGGCACCGCCGGGACGCATACGGCGAGGACGAGATTCAGCTACGGGAGATCGCCGAGGCTGCGTTGGCCGGATGGATGCAGTCGGACGGCTTCGTCGGGCAGTACCCGCACGGTACGAATCGGTCGATGACGATCGAGGCCATCACGGTCAACGACTACGAGCTCGACTGGGTGGTGACCGCGATCGACGAGGTGTTCCCGGGAGCACACCGACACGAGCGCGAGGTCGCGACCCAGGACGAGAACCCGGACTGCCGGCGTACCCGCCTCTACGGCGAGCACCTGCGGCCCTTCGTGGACAAGTGGGGCCTGCTGCACCGGGGGACCGCGATGGAGGTGCCGGCCGCCCTCTTCACGGCACCGCTGCCGGTGGTCGCCGCGTACCTGAAGAGCATTTTCCAGGCCGAGGGGTACGTCTCGGCGCGGGAAAGCTCCACCCGGGTGGCGGTCGACATGGTGTCCGAGAAGCTGGTCCGTGGCCTGCAACGGCTGCTGCTGCGTTTCGGGATCTTCTCCCGGGTCTCCTACAAGGCCGACAAGCGGGAAGATCGTCTCGGTTGCTGGTCGCTGGGGATCCAGAATGACGGCGACCGGCAGATCTTCGCCGACGAGATCGGGTTCGTCGATGTCTGGAAGTCGGACCGGCTGGAGCAGGGGTTCGGCAAGCCGGGTCGGGCCGCGAAGCCGACCAAGCGGGTGCAGATCGACCGGATCGAGCGGCTCGGCCCGATGGAGGTCTACGACATCCAGACCGAGTCGGGGGAGTACCTTTCCGACAATCTCCGCGTGCACAACTGTTTCATCCTCGCCGTCGACGACTCGATGGACTCCATCCTCGACTGGTACAAGGAAGAGGGGCTGATCTTCAAGGGCGGCTCCGGCTCCGGGGTGAACCTCTCCCGGATCCGCTCCTCCAAGGAACTGCTCTCCAGCGGCGGCACCGCCTCCGGCCCGGTCAGCTTCATGCGCGGTGCGGACGCCAGCGCCGGCACCATCAAGTCCGGCGGTGCGACCCGGCGGGCGGCCAAGATGGTCATCCTGGACGTCGACCACCCCGACGTCGAGGAGTTCGTGCTCACCAAGGCGCGGGAAGAGCACAAGATCCGCGCGCTGCGGGACGCCGGCTTCGACATGGACCTCGGTGGCTCCGACATCGTCAGCGTGCAGTACCAGAACGCCAACAACTCGGTTCGGGTCTCCGACGAGTTCATGCGGGCGGTGCAGGACGGCGGCACGTTCGACCTGCGCGGCCGACTGGACGGCAGCGTGATCGAGACTGTCGACGCCAAGGGGCTGTTCCGGACCATCTCCCAGGCCGCCTGGGAGTGCGCCGACCCCGGCCTGCAGTACGACGACACGATCAACGACTGGCACACCTGTCCGGAGACCGGGCGGATCACCGCCTCCAATCCCTGCTCGGAGTACCTGCACCTGGACAACTCCTCGTGCAACCTGGCCTCGCTCAACCTGATGAAGTTCCTTCGCGCCGACGGCGGCTTCGAGGTGGCGAAGTTCGTCAGGTCGGTCGAGCTGGTCATCACCGCGATGGACATCTCGATCTGCTTCGCCGACTTCCCGACCGAGAAGATCGGCGAGACCACCCGGGCCTACCGGCAGCTCGGCATCGGGTACGCCAACCTCGGCGCGCTGCTGATGGCGACCGGCCACCCGTACGACTCGGAGAGCGGCCGGTCGGTGGCCGCCGCGATCACCTCTCTGATGACCGGCACCGCCTACCGTCGCTCGGCCGAGCTGGCCGCGGTGGTCGGCGCCTACGACGGATACTCCCGCAACGCCGAGCCGCACAAGCGGGTGATGCGCAAGCACGCCGCCGCGAACGACGCGATCAAGCCGACCGGTACGGTCGCGACCGAGATCGTCCGGGAGGCCACCAGGCAGTGGACCCAGGGCAACAAGACCGGTGACAGGGCCGGCTGGCGCAACGCCCAGGCCAGCGTGCTCGCACCCACCGGATGCCTGACCCCGGACACGCTGGTCACGACCGACCGTGGCCTGACGCGGCTCGGCGAGATCGGCGACGTCTACGGCGATCGGTGGCAGGACCTGGACATGCGGGTCTCCACCGACGAGGGTGCCCGCAGGGCCACCAAGTTCTTCGTCAACGGGGAGGAGCCGACCCGGCGGGTGGTCACCGCCAGCGGCTACGCGATCCAGGGCACCCTCGTGCACCGGATCAAGATCGTCGACGCACAGTCCGGCGAGTGGGTCTGGAAGCGGATGGCGGACGTCGCCCCAGGGGACCTGGTTCCGATCCAGCTCGGCACGTTGGTCGGCGAGCCGCGTCGGGTGCCGCTGCCAGTGCTCGACCAGGCGTACTACGCAGGCGACCGTCGACTGCACGCGCCCGACCAGGTCGACACGGACCTCGCCGAACTGGTCGGCTACTTCATGGGCGACGGGAGCCTGCACGCCGAAGGTCTGCGGTTCTGCGTCGCAGACACCGATCTGGACGTCGTCGAACGGCTGCGGGTGCTGAGTAAGGGGCTTTTCGGTCTGGAGCCGGTTGTCACGGCACGGACCGGCTACCAGGAGGTGACGCTGCAGTCGGTGCGGTTGGCCCGGTGGTGGCAGACGGCCGGATTCGCCAAGGCCCTGCCGCAGGCCGACCACACCGGCAAGGGCTGGTCACCCAGGGTGCCGTCGGCGATCCTGGAGACCAACGACCCCGCTGTGTACGCGGCGTTCCTGCGCGGTCTGTTCGAGGCGGACGGTACTGTCGCCGCCGGTGTGCCGGCTGTCTCGACATCGACCGAATCGTTCGCCGCCGAGGTCCGGACGCTGCTGCTCACGCTCGGGATGGCCACCACCACCCGGCGGACGACCAGCGGTATGGGCCCCGACATCTGGCAGGTTCGGCTGCGCAACCTGGAGCACGCCCTGGCATTCGAGGAGATGGTCGGCTTCATCGGAGAGCGCAAGGCTCGCCTGCTGGTTGTCGAGCCGACCCAGACCGGCAACAGGGACCGGATTCACCTGCCTGGCGGGCTCTGGGAACTGCTCGTGCCGGCCGGCCACGAACTGCGTGACGCGGTCACCCAGTCGCTGCGCAAGACCGGCGGGGTGCCCCGGGCAGTGGCGATGCGGCTTTTCGCCGAGACCGGTGACGACCGGCTCGGGCATGCGCTCGGCTACCTCTTCGAGACGGTCGCGGCAAACGAGGACAGCGGTATCCAGCCGACGTACGACCTGTCGGTGCCGGAGAACGTCACCTACGTCGCCAGCGGCTTCGTCAGCCACAACACCATTGGCCTGATGATGGACTGCGACACCACCGGGGTGGAGCCGGACCTCGCGCTTGTCAAGTTCAAGAAGCTGGTCGGCGGCGGCTCGATGCAGATCGTCAACCAGACCGTGCCGCGCGCCCTGCGCAGCCTCGGCTACCCGGAGGAGCAGGTCGAGGCGATCGTCGAGCACATCTCCGAGCACGGCCACGTGATCGACGCACCCGGGCTGAAGCCGGAGCACTACGCCGTCTTCGACTGCGCGATGGGCCAGCGTTCGATCGCCCCGATGGGGCACGTCCGGATGATGGCCGCCGTGCAGCCGTTCATCTCCGGCGCGATCTCCAAGACGGTCAACATGCCGGAGGCGGCGACGGTCGAGGAGGTCGAGGAGATCTACTTCGAGGGCTGGAGGCTCGGTCTCAAGGCCCTGGCGATCTACCGGGACAACTGCAAGGTCGGCCAGCCCCTCTCCGCCGCCAGGAACGAAAAGGAGAAGGCGGTCGAGCCGGCTTCCGCGGAGAAGGCGGTCGAGAAGGTCGTCGAGTACCGGCCGGTGCGTAAGCGGCTGCCGAAGAAGCGCCCCTCCGAGACGGTCTCGTTCTCGGTCGGCGGGGCCGAGGGCTACCTCACCGCCTCGTCGTACCCGGACGACGGCCTCGGCGAGGTCTTCCTGAAGATGTCGAAGCAGGGCTCGACGCTGGCCGGGGTGATGGACGCCTTCTCGGTGGCCATCTCGATCGGCCTGCAGTACGGCGTGCCGCTGGAGACGTACGTCAGCAAGTTCACCAACATGCGGTTCGAGCCGGCCGGGATGACCGACGACCCGGACATCCGGATGGCGGCCTCGGTGATGGACTACATCTTCCGCCGGTTGGCGCTGGACTTCCTGCCCTACGAGCGCCGGGCCGAGCTGGGCATCTTCACCGCCAAGGAGCGGGCCGCGCAGCTGCGGGCCGAGGCCGAGGCGGAGAACGGGGTGGACCTCGCCGCGATGGCCGCCTCGGCGCCGGTGGAGACGACCAGGCCGGAGCCGGCGGCGGAGCGGCAGCAGGTCGAGGTGGTGGCGGAACGGCCGGCGCCGACGGTCGGCTCCTCCACCGAGCTGCTGGAGTCGGTGCTGGGAACGGCGGCCGATGCACCGCTCTGCTTCACCTGCGGCACCAAGATGCGCCCCGCCGGCAGCTGCTACGTCTGCGAGGGCTGCGGTTCGACCTCCGGTTGCAGCTGACCTGATCCGGATCGCGGTCGTAGCCGACGGCCGGAACCGCCCCTTGTGGGCAGCACCGACGGTTGTCACGGCGACCGCCCGACCCTCGACGGGGTCGGGCGGTCGCCGCGTTCCGGGACGGATGATCTCGCCGCGCGGGCCGGGCGGGACAGTGATCAGGGATACCCCGGCGCGAGGGCGCTCCGGTAGGACGTCGGCCGGGTCGCTGGGATCATCGGTACATGACGATCGCCCGCCGCTACCTGGAGTTCGGCACCCGTGAGGCCCGAGGCGTGTCGCCCGGGTACGAGCGGCTCTCCCTCGCGGTCTCCCGCGACGACGTACTGCTCAACCTGATCGGCACCCTGCCGCGGGCCAAGCAGCAGCCGAACCTGCTGTTCGGAGTGGTACGGCTGCTCGGCGGTCCGGTCGACGAACCGGCGGCGTTCCGCGAGTACACGGTGGCGAACTGGCCGGTGATCGCGGCCGAGATGCGTACCCGGGCGACCCAGACCAACGAGGCCGGCCGGTGTGCGCTGCTGCTGCCGGTACTCACCTCCCTGCCGCAGCCGCTCGCGCTGCTGGAGGTCGGTGCCTCCGCCGGGCTCTGCCTCTACCCGGACCGCTACGCCTACCGTTACGGTGACCACCGTCTCGGGGCTGGTGCGCCGGTGCTCGACTGCACCGCCACCGGAGTGGCGCCACCGACCCGGCTGCCGGAGGTGGTGTGGCGGGCGGGCCTGGACCTGAATCCGCTGGACGTGACCGATCCGGCCGACCTGGCCTGGCTGGACGCCACCATCTGGCCGGAGCACGCGTACCGGCGGGCCCGGCTGCGGGCCGCGGCGGCGGTCGTCGCGGCCGAGCCGCCGCTGCTGGTCCGGGGCGACCTGGTGGACGACCTGCCGGCGCTGGCCGCGCAGGCCCCGCCCGAGGCGACCCTGGTGGTCTTCCACACCTCCGTGCTCTACCAGGTGCCGGCGCCGCGCCGGCAAGCCTTCGCCGACCTGGTACGCGGGCTGCCCGGCCACTGGATCGCGAACGAGGCTCCGGAGGTGCTGCTCCACGACGGGTTGCCGGAGCCGCCGAGCGACGCGTTCCACAACGTGCTCGCGCTGGACGGCAGGCCGCTCGCCTGGACCCGGGGGCACGGCCAGTCGATGCTCTGGTTCGGATAGCGGCTGCCCCGACGCGTCCTGCGGTGGGCCGGTCCGAGGTCTCGGGAGCGTCCGGCGGTGGGCCGGTCCGGGGTCTCGGGAGCGTTCGGCGGTGGGTCTTGGGGCGTCGGGAGCGTCCGGCCGGCGGGGTCCGTTCGAGGTATCGGAAGCGGGTTGTCGTAGGGTCGGCGCGATGGGCGGTCCGGAGGAGCAGGAGAGCGGCCGGCGCCTGCCGCTGGCACCCCGCCGGCTCGACCAGCCGCACCCGTCCCGGCTTCCGGTGACGCATCCGGACCGGGAGCGGATCCTGACCGCGCACGCCGCCGCGCTCGCGGCCGGCGAGTCCGGCTATTCCGACCCGGCCACCGGGCTCTTCGTGCTCACCGCCGGGTTCCTGGCCCGGCGCGGCACCTGCTGCGGCCGCGGCTGCCGGCACTGTCCGTATCTGGATGACCCGACGCCGCCGACCGGCTGAGCCGGGGCACCGCCGTCGGTCGGTCCCGCAGGGGCGGGCCGCGCCGGGAGCGCTGCGGAGGAGGCGGTGCGAAGGGATGGGCTGCGGAGGAGGCGGTGCGGACCGGGGTTTCGCCGGGCGCGCCGAAGCCGTACGGTGTCCGACGGATTCCCCTGGCGTTCGGGCCGGGCGGGTGGGGAGGTGCGAGGTGCGCGGACGACTCTGCCTGATCGCTGGCGGTCTGCTGCTGCTGACCGGCTGTGCCGAGGAGGCCGCACCGCAGTCGGTCGGGCCGGCGCCGAAGGTGGTCCGGTTGCCGGCGTCGGCTGCCGGCGGTGCCTGTCAACTGGTGGAGTACGCGGCGATCGAGCAGGCCATTGGCACCAGGTTCGAGGTCGCGGCGGCGAGCCGGCATGGCAAGACGGACACCTGCGTGCTGCGTGGCGAGGCCGAGGCCCGACCGGAACTCGCGCTGTCGGTGACCCCGACCACCGCCGACGGGTCGATCTTCGCCGACGAGGTGGTGCCGAGCGGCGGCAAGACCGTCAAGGGGCTGGGCAAGGCCGCCTACCGGGCCACGACGGCTCCGTCGAAGACCGTCGGCAGCGCGATCGAGGTGGGCTGGCTCAGCGGTAAGGGGCGGCTGGTCAGCCTCCGCTTCACCTTCGCCGCCGGCGAGGATCGGGACAAGGCCGACGCCCTCGCGCCAAAAATGATCAATCTGGCGAAGATGCTCGAAAGCAACCGCCTCTGACCGGCGCCGCTCAGGCCGCGGCGACGAAGACCCGGGAGGCGACCTCCCGGGGCAGCCGTACCTTGTCGCCGGAACGGTCGATGGTGACCGCGTCCCGCTCCTGCGCCACCGTCACCATCGCGCCCGGGTCGACTCCGGCAGCGTGCAACTGCCGCAGTACGTCGCCTTCCTTCTGGACGCTCTCGCAGATCCGCCGGACCACCACGGGGCCGCTCAGGCCGGGGAAGGCGAGATTGCGTTCACCCTCGCTGAGCGTCTCCACCGCTACCTCCGGGTCGGGGCTCAGCGCCTCCAGGCCCGGGATCGGGTTGCCGTACGGCGACCGGGTGGGGCGGTCGAGCAGCTCGAAGACCTTCTTCTCCACCGCGTCGCTCATCACGTGCTCCCAGCGACAGGCCTCCTCGTGGGCCTCCTCGTAGGGCATCCCGATCACGTTGACGAGCAGGAGCTCGGCCAGCCGGTGCTTGCGCATCACCGAGATTGCCTGCGTGCGGCCGAGCACGGTGAGCTGGAGGTGCCGGTCGTCCTCGACGGTCAGCAGGCCGTCGCGCTCCATCCGGGCCACGGTCTGGCTGACAGTCGGACCACTCTGGCGCAGCCGCTCGGCGATCCGGGCACGCAGCGGCGGCACCCCCTCCTCCTCCAGTTCGAGGATGGTGCGCAGGTACATCTCGGTGGTATCGACTAGGTCGTTCACGTCAGTGGTCCTCCCGATCACGATGGTACCTCGGGGAACCGATATTCAGTGTCGCCGAGCTGGGGCGGTTCCGCACCGGATGGTGTTGACTGGACGGCGTGTCCGCACCGGATGATCTCCTCGTCGATGTGGCCGGGCTCACCGCCGAGCTGGCGTCCACCGAGCCGCCGGTCGTCCTGGACGTCCGCTGGCGGCTCGTCGGACCGCCCGGCCGCACGGACTACCTGGCCGGGCACCTGCCCGGCGCGGTCTTTGTCGACCTGGACCGGGAGCTGTCCGGGCCACCCGGGGCGGGCGGCCGGCATCCGCTGCCCGAGCCGGCGGCGTTGCAGCGGGTGCTGCGCGCGGCCGGCGTCCGCACGGGTGGCCCGGTGGTGGTCTACGATGGCGGCGACGGCATGGCGGCGGCACGGGCCTGGTGGACGCTGCGCTGGGCCGGGCATGCCGAGGTCAGGGTGCTCGACGGAGGCTTCCCGGCGTGGGTCGGGGCCGGGCTGCCCGTCAGCACCGAGCCGCCGGCGCCGACGCCGGGGGACGTGACCGTACGCCCGGGTGGCATGCCGGTGCTGGATGCCGGCTCGGCCGCCGAGGTGGCGGCGGCGGGGGTGCTGGTCGACGTCCGGGCGGCGGCGCGCTACCGGGGCGAGACCGAACCCGTCGACCCGGTCGCCGGGCACATTCCCGGTGCGGTGAACGTACCGGCCACCGAGTACGTCGGGGCGGACGGTCGGCTTCCGTCCGCCGAGGCGCTGCGGGTCCGGTTCGCCGAGGCGGGCGTCCGGCCCGGAGTGCGGGTCGGCGCGTACTGCGGTTCGGGGGTGACCGCCGCGCAGGCGGTGCTCGCCCTGCACCGGGCCGGGTATCCCGAGGCGGCCCTCTACGTCGGGTCGTGGAGCCACTGGATCACCGACCCCGAGCGGCGGGTCGCGCTCGGCGCCGATCCGGCCGACCCGGCGCCGGACGCCGACTGAGCCGGCGCTGCGTCGTGGTGCCGGCGCGCGGCACGTTGCGTTGTGGTGCCGACCTGCGGCACGTTGCGTCGTGGTGCCGACCCGCGGCACGTTGCGTCGCCGTGCGGCGGGCGCCTCGCGTCGCGGTGCCCGGCGCGCGGCGCTCCGGGGTATGCGGTCGCGGACGGTCCTCGGTCGTCATGCGACGATGAAGGACATGTCGGACGACACGGTGGTGGTCTGGGACGAGAGTCTGCTGGCGTACGACCTCGGTGACCACCCACTCGACCCGGTACGGGTCGAACTGACCGTGGCCCTGGCTCGGGAACTCGGCGTACTGGACCGGCCCGGCGTGCGCGTGGTGGCGCCCACCCCGGCCGACGACGCGGCACTCGCCCGGGTGCACCGGTCGGACTACCTCGACGCCGTCCGGGCGGCGCCGAGCGACCCGCTCTTCTCCGGATACGGCCTCGGTACGCCAGACAACCCGATCTTCGACCGGATGCACGAGTCCAGTGCCCTGGTGGCTGGGGCGAGCCTGGCCGCGGCCGAGGCGGTCTGGCGCGGCGAGGCCCGCCGGGCGGTCAACGTGGCCGGTGGCCTGCACCACGCGATGCCGAGCCGGGCGGCCGGGTTCTGCGTCTACAACGATCCGGCGGTGGCCATCGCCCGGCTGCTGGACCTCGGTGCCGAGCGGGTGGCCTACGTGGACGTCGACGTGCACCACGGTGACGGGGTGCAGGAGGTCTTCTACACGGATCCCCGGGTGCTGACGATCAGCCTGCACGAGACGCCGTTGGCGCTCTTTCCCGGCACCGGGTTCTCCGACGAGACGGGTGGCCTGGGGGCCGAGGGGAGCGCGGTCAACCTGCCGCTGCCGCCCGGCACCGGCGACGCGGGCTGGCTGCGGGGCTTCCACGCCACCGTTCCGGCGCTGCTGCGTGCTTTCCAGCCGCAGATCCTCCTCACCCAGTGCGGTGCGGACAGCCACCGGCTCGATCCGCTCGCCGATCTGCGGCTGAGCGTGGACGGGCAGCGGGCGAGCTATCTGGCGCTGCGAACGTTGGCTGACGAACTCTGCGAGGGGCGTTGGGTGGCCACCGGTGGCGGCGGCTACGCGCTGGTCGAGGTGGTGCCCCGGGCCTGGACGCACCTGCTCGCGGTGGCCACCGGCGACCCGATCGACCCGGCGACGCTGACTCCGCCGGGCTGGCGGGCGCTGGCCACGGCCCGCCGTCCGGAGCGGGAGGTACCGCTGCGGATGACCGACGAGGCGGACTGCTCGTACGAGCCGTGGCAGCCGACCGGTGAGCCGGATGCGGTGGACCGGGCGATCATGGCGACCCGCAAGGCAGTCTTTCCGCTGCACGGGCTCGACCCGCAGGATCCGGGGTCCTGACCCGCCACCGCCCGAGGATCTGGCACCGTCGTCCGATGCCCCGGCACCACCGTCCGTCGGCCCGGGGATCGGCACCGCCCGCAGCCCGTCGCAAAATAGTGTCGAAACCGTCTCGTTATGCCTCGGGACGGCTCGGCTCGGCTGCCCGCAGATGCCGGTAGAGAGTGGCCCGGGAGACGCCGAGGCTGGCGGCGATCTGGTCCACGGTGTGCAGGGCGGCCCCGTGCATGGCCCGCGCCGCCCGGACCTGCTCGGCGCTGAGCCCCGGTGGGCGCCCCGCCCGGCGCCGCCGACCCGGCTGGAGCCGCTCCGGGCCGGCGTGCCACCCCGCCGGAGCGGGGGACGGCGGTGCCGGGGTGAGGGACGGCGGTGCCGGGGAGTCGGATGCCGGCTCCGGAGCGTCGGATGCCGGTGCCGGTGCCGGTGCCGGGGCCGGGGCGGGGGACGGCGGTGCCGGGGCGTCGGATGGCGGTGCCGGGGCGATGGATGTCGGAGCGTCGCGTGACGGTGACGGTGACGGTGACGGGGCGCCGAGGAGTCGGGTAGCGCCGTCGAGCAGCGCCGCCCTCAGTTCGTCGTCCGGCACGTCGGCGAAGAAGACGATCGGATCGCCGAGCATGCCGGTCGCCTGGATTGCCCGGATCCGCTCCAGCCGGGTCGCGTCCGCTCCGGCGACCAGGTCGTACGCCTTGGTGGCGAGCCGCATGATCCGGGTATACGTGCTGCCCCGGGCGAGCAGCGTCAAGTCGTGGTAGAGCGTCTTCAACGGACGGCGGTGCCGTAGCAGGGTGTCGACCCAGCCCTCCAGCGCCGCCCAGCGGGCCGCCGGCCAGGGCAACCGGGCCGCCCGGTCCAGGGCCGCCTCCAGGTCGGAGACGAGCGGCTCGGCGAGCGCCACCAGCAGGTGCTCCTTGGTGGGGAAGTGGTAGAGGATGCCCGCCTTGGTCAGCCCCAGCCGGTCGGCGATCTGCCGCAGCGAGGTGCGCTGGTAGCCCTGCGCCCCGAACAGGTCGAGGGCGGTACGGAGGATCCGGCTCCTGGTGTCGAGGGCGGGCGATCGTTCCATTCGCCCAGCGTACCGACGACTGACCGACGATCGGGAGATCTGTGACGGTCGTCCTACCATCGGTCAGTACACTGGCGTCGAGACCGTCACGATCTGGCTTGGCGCGTCGTCCTGGCCGACAGACGGCGCGGAATCGGCAAGCGTAATCGGCAACTAGCAAGGGAGCGTCATGACCGCGATCTCGGTGGCCGGCCTGGTGAAGACCTTCGGAACCACCCGCGCGCTGGACGAACTGGATCTGACCGTCCGCTCCGGTGAGGTGCACGGGTTCCTCGGGCCGAACGGGGCGGGAAAGTCCACCACCATCAGGATCCTGCTCGGCCTGCTCCGCAAGGACGCGGGCGAGGTCGACGTACTGGGCGGCGACCCCTGGCGGGACGCCGTGTCGCTGCACCGCCGGCTGGCGTACGTGCCCGGCGACGTGAACCTATGGCCCAACCTCTCCGGTGGGGAGGCGATCGACCTCTTCGGCGCGCTGCGCGGCGGCCTGGACCGGGCCCGCCGGGACGAACTGCTGCAGCGCTTCGACCTCGACCCGACCAAGAAGTGCCGCACCTACTCAAAGGGCAACCGGCAGAAGGTGGCGATCGTCGCGGCGTTCGCCTCCGACGTGGAACTGCTGGTGCTCGACGAGCCGACCTCCGGGCTGGACCCGTTGATGGAGGCGGTCTTCCGGGAGTACGTCACCGCGCTGCGCGACGCGGGCAGGACGGTGCTGCTCTCCAGCCACGTGATGTCCGAGGTCGAGGCGCTCTGCGACCGGGTCAGCATCATCCGGGCCGGTCGTACCGTCGAGTCCGGCACCCTGGCCGAGTTGCGCCACCTGACCCGTACCCCGATGACGGTCGAGACGGAACGCCCGGTCGACGGGCTCGCCGACCTGGCCGGGGTGCACGCGGTTACCGTCTCCGGCGCGACCACCCGGTTCGAGGTCGAGTCCGGCACCCTCGACCCGGTGCTGGCTCACCTCGCCCGGTTCGGCGTACGGACCCTGACCAGTACGCCGCCGACCCTGGAGGAGTTGTTCATGCGGCACTACGGCGACGGTTCCGCCGCCGCACCCGGCCAGCGCCCGTTGCCGGCGGGTGCCCGATGACCGCGTTCACCGGCACCGCCCGGCTGACCCGGCTCGCGCTGCGCCGGGACCGGGTGAAGCTCCTGGTCTGGGCGCTGGCCGTGCCGGGAGTCGGCGCCGCGGTCGCGCAGAGCGTCGCCGGCATCTACGCCACCGAGTCCGATCGGATCGGCTACGCCACCACCAGCGCGGCGAGCGTGGTCGCCCGGGCGTTCAACGGCCCGGTCTCGGGGCCGAGCCTCGGGTCGGTGGTCACCGCCGAGGCGTACACCACACTGGCCCTGCTCGCCGCGTTGCTCAGCACCTTCGCGGTGGTCCGGCACACCCGGCAGAACGAGGAGACCGGGCGGGCGGAGCTGCTCGGCTCGGCGGTGGTCGGCCGGCATGCCCCGCTGACCGCGGCCCTGCTCACCGTGCTGGCCGCGAACCTGCTCAGCGGGCTGCTGCTCGCCCTGGCGCTCGCCGCCGGGGGCCTGCCGATGGCCGGCTCGCTCGCCCTCGGTGCGGCGATCGCCGGAATCGGGGTCTCGTTCGCGGCGGTCGCCGCGGTGACCGCCCAGATCTCCGGCACGGCGCGCGGCGCGAACGGCATGGCGGCGGCCGTCGTCGGGCTCGCCTTCCTGCTCCGGGCCGCCGGAGACGCCTGGGGAACCGTCTCCGCCGACGGGATGCGGGTGGTCAGCGCCTGGCCGTCCTGGATCTCCCCGCTCGGTTGGGCCAACCAGGTCCGGGCGTTCGACGGCAACCGCTGGCCGGTACTGGCCCTGACGGCCGGATTCGCGCTGCTCGCCGTCGGTACGGCGTTCGTGCTGACCGCCCACCGCGACCTGGGCAGTGGGGTACTGGCGGTCCGCCGGGGGCCGGCGGTGGCTGCCGGCAGCCTGCTCAGTCCCGGTGGTCTGGCCTGGAGGTTGCAGCGCGGTGTGGTGCTGGGCTGGGCGATCGGCGTCGTGGTGATGGGGCTGTCGATGGGCTCGGTCGGTGACCAGTTGGACAGCTTCGTCGGCGAGAACGAGGCCGCCAGCGAGCTGATCACCCAGCTCGGTGGCACCGACAAGCTGACCGACGCGTTCCTGGGCACCATGATGGCGATGTTCGCCCTCGCGGTGGCCGGCTTCGCCGTGCAGGCGGTGCTGCGGCTGCGGACCGAGGAGGCCACCGGAGCCCTGGAGGGGATACTCGCCACCGCGGTCAGCCGGCCCCGCTGGCTGCTCAGCCACCTGCTCTGGGCCGCGCTCGGCACGGTTGCCCTGCTGACGCTCGCGGGTGCCAGCACCGGGCTCGGCTACGGACTGGTCACCGGCGACGTACCCGGGCAGGTGGCCCGGCTCACCGTGGCCGGGCTGGTCCAGGCACCGGCGGCGCTCGTCGTCACCGGCCTGGTGGTGGTGCTGTTCGGGCTGTTGCCCCGGCTGTCGGTGGCGCTGTCCTGGTCGGCGTTCCTGCTCTGCGTCGTGCTGGGTCAGCTCGGCGCGTTGCTGGAGTTGCCGCAGCCGGTACTGAACCTGTCGCCGTTCACCCATCTGCCGGCGGTGCCGGCCGCCGACCCGAGCGCCACGCCGATGGTGGTGTTGCTCGGCGTCGCGGTCGCGCTGACCGCACTCGGCCTGGCCACGTTCCGCCGCCGGGACCTGGCGGTCGGCTGAGAATCCGGCGTCTCGGTTGAGAATCCGGCGGTCGGCTGAAAATCCGGCGGTCGGCTGAGACCCGACGGTCGGGTGAGACCCCGGTGGTCGGGTGAGACCCCGGCGGTCGGGTGAGGACCGACGGGCGGCCCCGGACCACGGGCACGCCACCGGGAGTCCTCGCCACCTGTGTCTGGTGGCGAGGACTCCCGGTGGTACGGCTCAGCTCGCGTACGCCTCCAGCCGGTCGGCCCGGGACGGGTGGCGCAGCTTCAGCAGGGTGACCTTCTCGATCTGGCGGATCCGCTCCCGGGAGAGCCCGAACTCCCGCCCCACCTCGTCCAGGGTGCGTTGCCGGCCATCGTCCAGGCCGAAGCGCAGCCGGATCACGGCCTGCTCGCGGTGCGAGAGGGTGGCGAGCACGATCTCCACCTCGTTGCGGAGCATGCCCGCCGAGACCGCGTCACCGGGCTCCTCGCGGGGGTCGACGGCGGCGACGAAATCCCCGAGGGCGCTCTCACCGTCCTCGCCGACGGCCTGGTCGAGGCTGACCGGCTCCCGGTCGTACGAGATGAGTTCGATGACCTGGAACTCCGGTACGCCCAGCGCGGCGGCGACCTCGGCCACGGTCGGCTCCCGGCCCAGCTGGGTCGCCAGGTCGCGGCGGGCCCGGACCATCCGGTTGACCTGCTCGACCATGTGTACCGGGATGCGGATGGTGCGGGCCTGGTCGGCCATGGCTCGGGTGATGGCCTGCCGGATCCACCAGGTGGCGTAGGTGGAGAACTTGTAGCCCTTGGTGTAGTCGAACTTCTCGACGGCCCGGATCAGGCCGAGGTTGCCCTCCTGGATCAGGTCCAGGAACGCCATGCCCCGCCCCGTGTACCGCTTCGCTATGCTGACCACCAGCCGCAGGTTCGCCTCCAGCAGGTGGTTTTTCGCGCCCCGCCCCTGGGCGGCGACGATCTCCAGGTCCGCCCGCAACTCCGCCGGCAGTACGCCCCGGGTGTCGCCGTTCAGCTTTTCCTCGGCGTAGAGCCCTGCCTCGATCCGCCGGGCCAGCTCCACCTCCTGTACGGCGGTGAGCAGCTTGGTCCGGCCGATACCGTTGAGGTACGCCCGGACCAGGTCGGCCGAGGCGCCGCGCTCGTCGGTCGCGTCGAGGTCGACCATGACAGGCCCGCCGTCTCCGGTCGGCTCGTTGTCGACGCCGGCCGCGCTGGCCGGGTGAGTGTGGCTCTCGCTGTTGTGCAGAACCATCATCTGTCGCCTCCCCGCTTCGACATGTGGCGCGTCCCAGCGGACAACCGCGCTGGTGACACATAGCTTGGCCGGTGGCGCGTGAAGCGGAGGTGAGGAGAGCGTCGGGTTGGCATGAAACCGGGAGAACGCGTGGCGATAATTCGTCCGCTTTTCCGTCCTTGAACCGATCGATCACCCGGTCGGCCGGGAGCCTGCCCGCGACGAGTGCTTGCCGGTGCCGGGCGACAAGCGCGGAGGGTGCTTGCCGGTGCCGATTACCGTGCGGGACGGGAACAGAGATCAATGACGAATGGAGGACGTGGTGGTCTTCAAACGGTTGATGCAGGCGATGGGTGTGGGCGGTCCGTCGGTCGAGACGGTGCTGACCAACCCGAACTGCCGGCCAGGCGGTTTTCTCGAGGGCCAGGTCCACGTCGCCGGCGGCGACCACCCGGTGGATGTCGAGTACGTCGCGCTCGGCCTGGTGACCCGGGTCGAGGTGGAGAGCGGTGACAGTGAGTACAACACCACCCAGGAGTTCCACCGGCAGCGGGTGACCGGCCCGTTCCGGTTGGAGAGCGGGCAGCGTCACGACATCCCGTTCCGCTTCGAGGTGCCGTGGGAGACTCCGCTGACCGAGATCGGCGGCCAGCACCTGCACGGGATGACCATGGGTCTGCGTACCGAACTGGAGGTCGCCCGGGCGGTGGACAAGGGTGATCTCGACCCGGTGGCGGTGCATCCGCTGCCCGCGCAGGAGCGCGTCATCGACGCCCTGGCGCAGCTCGGCTTCCGGTTCAGCCGGGCGGACGTCGAGCGCGGCCACATCTACGGCGTGCAACAGAGCCTGCCGTTCTACCAGGAGATCGAGTTCTATCCCGGACCGCAGTACGCCCGTGCGATCAACCAGCTTGAACTGACCTTCGTGGCGATGCCGCAGCAGCTGCAGATCGTGTTGGAGATCGACAAGCGGGGTGGGCTCTTCACCGAGGGCCGTGACGCGTTCGGCCGGTTCACCATCGACTACGCGTCGGTGGACCGGACCGACTGGACCAGACAGCTCGACAGCTGGCTGCGCCAGTCCATGCAGAAGCGCGGCCTGTTCTCCTGAGCTTCTCCGCTTCTGGGCCTTCGGCTTCTGGGCCTTCGGCTTCCTAGCCTCTGCGCTTCTGAGGCTGCCCGCGCTGCTCTGCCCGGCCGGGCCGGTGCTGCTGGCTCCTACAGCTCCAGCAGCACCGTACGCGGGCCGACGTTCACGCTCTCGACGAGCATGTGTGCCTGGAACCGGCCGGTCTCCACCTTGGCGCCCCGCAGCCGCAGCGCCTCGACGAACGCCGTCACCAGCGGTTCGGCCAGCTCGGCCGGGGCCGCCGCGCCCCAACTCGGCCGGCGGCCCCGCCGGGCATCGCCGTAGAGCGTGAACTGGCTGACCACCAGCAGCGGTGCCCCGAGGTCGGCGGCGGACCGCTCGTCGTCCAGGATGCGTAGCTCGTGCACCTTCCGGGCCATCGTCTCGGCGGTGGCCGGGCTGTCGGCGTGGGTCACCCCGAGCAGTACCAGCAGCCCGTCGGAGATCGCCCCGACCACCTCGCCGTCCACCGTCACGCTGGCCCGGCTGACCGTCTGCACCACCGCTCGCACGGCGTCAGTCTGCCACGGGCGCCAGGACGCCGCGTTCCATCAGGTGCGCAATGATCGGCCCGGCCGCGTCGGCAAGGTCCTCCGGCGGTACGTCGTGGGCCAGCGCCAGCACCGCCAGCTGCTCGCGCAGCGGCACCTGGCCGTTGGCCCCGCCGACCAGGGCCAGCACCAGCGGGTCCACCTCCTCGGTCCAGCGCAGCCCGTGCGACTGGACGAGGATCTGCCGGTCCACCGCCCAGCCGTCGTCGCCCATCGACGCCTCCTGGCGCAGCTTCAGCCCGTCGACCGCGCGGAACCGGGTCGCCAGCAGCGCCTCGCCGTCCCGGCCCCGCAGCCAGTCCTGCCGGTCGAACCAGGCCGCGATCTGCTCCCCCATCGGCGGCTGTACGGCCTGCCGCAGATCCTCGACCCGGAGCACCGGATCGGTGCTGCCGCCCCGGCGCAGGTTCACCACGCCGAAGCCGATCGCCTCGACCTTCTGCGCGTCGAACCAGTCCAGCCAGGCGGCGACCCGGTGCGGGTCCGCAGCCTCGCTGGCGTCGGCAAGCCACAGGTCGACATAGGCCATCGGGTCGGCGACCTCGCGCTGGATCACCCAGGCGTCCAGCCCGGTGCCGGCGAACCAGCCGGCGACCCGCTCGCCCCAGTCCTCCCCGGCCACGTGCAGCCAGTTCGCCAGGTACTGCATGGTGCCGCCCTCGGTGAGCAGTCCCGGTGCGGCGGCGGCCAGTTCGGCGCCGATCCCGTCGCCGACCCGGCCCGAGTCACGGTAGCTGTGCGTGGTGGTGCCGGGACCGACCACGAATGGCGGATTGCTCACCACCAGGTCGAAGCGACGACCGGCCACCGGCCTGACCAGGTCGCCCTTGCGCAGCTCCCAGTGGTGTCCGTTCAGCGCCGCGGTGGTCGCGGCGAACCGCAGTGACCGGTCGGAGACGTCGGTGGCGGTCACCGAGCGGGCGTGCTCGGCCAGGTGCAGCGCCTGCACCCCGCTGCCGGTGCCGAGGTCGAGGGCGGTGCCGACCGGGCGCCGGATGGTCGCCCCGACCAGCGTGGTGGTCGCACCGCCGATCCCGAGTACGTGGTCGGCCGCGAGCGGCTGGCCGGGCCGGGCACCGGCCGGTACGTCGGAGAGGACCCACCAGGAGTCCCCGTACGGCTCCAGGTCGACACCCTGGCGCAGTCCGTCGCCGACCCGTTCGAGCAGCCCTCCGGCGAGCGCGTCGGCGAGCGGGAGTGGGGCGAACGCGTTCCGTACCGTGGCCTCCGGCTCGGTCTGGGCGCAGACGAAGAGCCGGATCAGGGTGGCGAGCGGCTCCCGCTCCTCGGTGACCCGAAGCGCCGCCCGGTAGTCGTTGCGGGCCAGTCCGCTGGTCGCTGCCGGGCCGAGCCGGTCGGCGATGCCGCTCGAGGTGTAGCCCGCGCTGGTCAGTGCCGTCCGGAGCTGGTCGACCCCAGCCGGGGACAGCAGCATCTCGTTCCCGTCCACGGCGTCCATCCTGCCCGCCGGCCGAGCCGGACCGGCCCGCAACCCCCGCAGTTCGAGGCCCGGAACCACCCCGTCGGGTGTAACCGGGCGCGACACTCGAGAATCAGTCGACCGGTTCGATCGGCGTTTCCCCAGCTCCCGACCGCTGTGTCGGCTCGGGGGCGGCAACCGTCGGCTGCCCGGTTCCGCCAGCCGGCTGCCCCGGACCGGTCAGCGGATGCCCGGGGGCGACGGCCGGGTGCGCCGGATTGGGGAACGGATGCCCGGGGGCAGCGGTCGGGTAGCCCGGATACGCGGACAGTGGATGTCCGGGGGCGGGCATCAGGTACCCCTGGGCTCCGGGAAGTGGATGTCCGGGGGCGGGCATCGGGTACGACGGTGCGGGGGTCGGACGGTCGGGCGCGACGGTCGGCAGCCGGTGGCGCCGGGCCAGCCAGAGCACCACGGCGGCGTAGCCGGCGTGCACCAGCAGGCTGACCACGAACATCTGCCAGGGAGCGTCGGCGGCCGTCTCCTCGCTGGCGAGGTCACCCACCGCCGCCGCGCCAATGAACGAGGCCAGGTTGGTCACCACGTGCAGCGCGATCGCCGCCTCCAGGCCACCGGTACGGATGGTCAGCCAGCCGAGCACGCCGCCCACGATCGTCAGGTCGACGAAGCCCCACCCGGTGCCCCAGCCGTGGGCCAGAGCGAAGAGCACGGCCTGGAGGGCGATCGCCGGCCACGGTGTGCGGAGGAAAGCGCCGACGGCCTGCAACAGCCAGCCCCGGAAGACGTACTCCTCGGCGGCGGCCTGCAACGGCACCAGCAGGAGCAGTACGACAAGCGCGCCGAGGAAGCCGGCCCAGCCCGGCCAGCCGCTGTCGACGGCTCCGCCGTCGTCCGTGCCGCCGGTCAGCGACAGCAGGCCGATGCCGCCGCCCAGCAACAGCAGCACCGCCGGTACGGCGACAAGCGCACACCAGCCGAGCCAGCGCCAGCGCAGCCGGCCGAGCACCGAGGAGACGGTACCGGCCGGACGGGCCTGCACCCAGCGCGCCGCGAGGAGCACGAACGGCAGCGCGGCGGCGATGGTGGCCAGTAGCAGCGCGAGGTCACCCACCGTGCCGAGGGTCGGCAGGCCGTCCGGCCCGTCCGGTCGTCCGGCCAGGAGGGCGGCCGCGGTGCCGATGCCGGCCAGCAGGCAGAGGACGACGAAGGTCCCGCCGAGGATCAGCAGGGTGCCGAGCAGCGGGCGCCACCAGCGGTGCCGTTCCGTGCGGGCCAGCCGGTGGTAGGGGGTACCCGGCGCAGGTGCGGTAGTCATCCGGCAAGCGTGCCGTACCGGCGCCGGCCGGACATCGGCGGTGGTGCACGGCCGGACATCGGCGGTGGTGCACGGCGGATCGGCGGTGGCGCTCGACCGTGAACGGCTGTTCTCGACGGGATGCCGCCGCCGGTGCCGACCCGGGCCGGGGTCGGCTCAGGCCAGATGGAAGTCGGCGAAGTCGAAGCCGGGCGCCACCACGCAGCTCAGCAGGACCGGCTGGTCACCCGCCGGCTCGGCCGACTGCCAGACACCGCCGGGGACCACCGCCTGTGGCCGCTCACCGGCGGCCACGTCGGGGCCGAGCCGGACGTCGGTCGGTTTCTCCGCCGGTACCCTGGCCGCGCCATCGAGCCGCAGCCGCAGCGGGCCACCCGAGTGCCAGAGCCACAGCTCGTCGGAGCGGACGACGTGCCAGCGGGACCGTTCCCCGGGTTGCAGCAGGAAGTAGATCGCGGTCGCGGCGGCACGCGATCCGCCGTACCCCTCGGGGTCGAAGGCGTGCGTCGAGCGCCAGGTCTCGCGGAACCAGCCGCCCTCCGGGTGGGGGCCAGGTCGAGCTGCTCGGCCAGCGGGGGCCGGCGCGGTGTCGTCACGGCTCGACCTCCACTCGGGTACGCCGGGTCCGGCGACCGGCGACCGGCAGTCTACCGAGCGGGGTACGCCCGGGCTGGCCGGTACGGAAGTGGATACGCCCCCGCCTCCGGTCGTGCCGACGGGTCAGAGCCCGGCCGCCTCGTCGTAGCGGCGGCGCAGGTCGGCCATCTCCGAGGTGTCCAGTGCCTCCTTGAGCGCCAGTTCCTCGTACTTGTCCGGGAACATGTCCCGCAGTCGGTCGACGAACCGGACGTCGTCGGTCGCCTCGACGACCTGGATGCCCGGCGGTTCGGTGGACATGTCCACGATCACCGGGCCGGCCAGCTTGACCGCCCAGTCCCAGGGTCGATCCTGCTCGGCGACCCCGCAGAGGTGGAAGCCGTAGACCGTCTGCACCTCGGCGAGCGTGCTGACCCCGCTCGGCTCGAAACCGTAGACGTGTACGCCGCAGATGATCGACGGCTTCTTGCCGTCCTTCTCGGCGGTCGCCTGCTGCACGTGATGGCCCGAGTGTTGGTGCTGCCCCGGGTCGACAGACTCCAGAGTGGTCCGCAGCCGGGTCGTGATCTGCCCCCGCAGATCCGCTGGTCCGGCCTCCGAACCGGCCGTGTTGACCAGGATGACGGTGCCGGCCGACACCGCCAGCAGGATGACCGCCACCCACACGAAGCGGTTGCGGTACCACCCCGCGAAACTGTTCCGGGTAATCATGATCGTGTCTCATCTCGTCGCCGGGTTGGTGCGTTGGCAGATCTCGTCGGACGTGCCGACCCGTGCGGGGTAGGTGTCCGTCGTTGGCGGAAACTGGCCCGGCGAACGCAGCGCGGATCCATCTGGCGTCGCGGCGGCGCCGCTGCCGACACTGCTCTAGCTCCCGTGCTGGCCGTTCCCAGTGCGGTTGCCCCCGCACTGCGGCGATATGAGCCATTCCAGCACGCCCCGCCCCACCCCGGCAATATCGACGATGCTCAGCATCGGTGAATGCCCGGTGGAGCACCCCGGCACAGCCGCCGCCCCCGGGAGTGTGGAGCGCGGCTTCGGCCCGGGGCCGAGGGTCCCGTACTCGGATCCCGGCGATGTGTCGCCTGGTCGGAGGGGTCCGGTCGAGCCGGCGAAGTCCCCCTCTATGCTCGGCCGATGGCGTCGGTCAAGCAGATCCAGGTCACCTTCGACTGCGCAGAACCCGAGCGTCTTGCTCGTTTCTGGTGCGAGGTGTTGGGGTACGTCGTTCCGGCACCGCCGGAGGGGTTCGCCACCTGGGACGATTACAGTCGCTCGCTGCCGCCCGAGCGACAGGGCACAGGGTTCGCATGCATTGATCCCACAGGTGTGGGACCGCGGCTCTACTTCCAGCGCGTCCCCGAAGGCAAGGTTGTCAAGAATCGGCTGCATCTTGACGTACGGGTCGGCACCGGGCTCGTCGGTGAGGAGCGCCTGGCCGCACTCGAGGCCGAATGCGCACGACTGATCGCGCTCGGCGCGGCACGCGTGCGACTGCTGTCTGCCGATGGCTACAACGAGTCTTGCCTCGTGATGCAGGACATCGAGGGCAACGAGTTCTGTCTCGACTGAGTCGCCGCGAGGGAGTGCGTTCTCGCCGGGTGCCGTCCACCGGAGCGTGGCGGAGCGTGGCGGAGCGTGGTAAGCAGCCGACCGTGGCCCGACGGTTGTCCGTGGTCACCGGCTCGACGCCGGACCGGGTGGTGACCTGTGGTCAGGAAGCAGGTTCCGGGCCGCGCCGGCCAGGAACAGCAGTGCCGAGGGCAGGAACGGATCGGAAGGGATGGACTCAATCGTGTGATGTCCTCGGCACCCGTCACCGCGCCGCGAACTGCCACCCGACGACTGCGGCATCATCAGACCATGGAACTCTCCCTTCCGATCGATCCTGCGGCGAACGAACTCGTCAATCGGGATCCTCTGGCACTCGTGATCGCGCTCGTGCTCGACCAGCAGGTCAGCATGGAGAAGGCCTTCGCCGGCCCGTACGAGTTGGAGAAGCGGCTCGGCCACATGCCGGACGCGGCCGAGTTGGCCGGCTTCGACCCGGAGGCGCTGGCCGTGATCTTCGCCGAGCGCCCCGCCCTGCACCGGTTTCCCAAGGCGATGGCGGCCCGGGTGCAGGAGGTGTGCCGGACCCTCGTCGAGCGGTACGACGGTGACCCGAGCCGGCTCTGGTCGGAGGCGGCGGACGGTCCGGAGCTGCTGAAACGGATCACCGGGCTGCCGGGCTTCGGCAAGCAGAAGGGGCAGATCTTCCTCGCCCTGCTCGGCAAGCGCTTCGGTGTGCAGCCACCCGGCTGGCGTGAGGCGGCCGGTGACTACGGCGTCGAGGGCGCCCACCACTCGGTCGCCGACGTGGTGGACGAGACGTCGCTGGCGAAGGTGCGCGAGCACAAGCAGCAGATGAAGGCCGCCGCCAAGGCCGCGACAGCGGGCTGAGCCACCTCGGCCGGGCCGGCGGTGACCAGCCGCCGCCGCGAAGATCTGGAGGGCGGCGCTGATCGGGAGGGCGTTGCTGGGTCGGTGCGGCGCTGGTTCGGAGGGCGGCGCTGGTTCGGTCCGTGGCAGCGCCGCTGACCGAGGCTGACTCGTTGAGTGGTGAGATCGTCGACACTCAGGGGGCAGTGTGCTGGTTACGACGGCTCCGGCCGGGTACCTCTCGGGCCGCCGACCGGACCCGCCGGGCTGACGTCGGATGGCGGACATCCCGGCGGACCCGCTGCTGCGTGCCGAGTCCAGTTCGCAGCGGGCCACCTTCCTGGAGTTGTTCCTGGACCTGGTCTTCGTCTTCGCGCTCACCCGGGTCTCCCAGCGACTGGTCGAGGACTTCACCACGGATCAGCGCATCGTGCTCGCCGAGGCCGGTCAGACGCTGGTGCTCTTCCTGGCGCTCTGGCTGATCTGGACGTCGACGGCCTGGGTCACCAGCACCCTGGAGCCCGAGGCGTTCGCGGTGCAGGGCGTCGTGGTGATCACGGTGGTCGGCAGCATGGTGGTGGCGGTCGCGTTGCCGCAAGGGTTCGGCGAGCAGGGCCTCATCTTCGTCGCCGCATATCTCGCGGTCCAGTTCGGCCGGCTCGGGTTCTTCCTGGTGGCGACGCGTGGCCGGGCCGTCGGGGCCGATACGGCGGGGCCCCGACGGGTACTCGTCTGGTCCGGGTTCACCGCTATGCCGTGGCTCGTCGGGGGACTGGCCGGCGAAGGCGGCCTCCGGGGGGTGCTGTGGACCATCGCGATCGCGCTGGACTATCTCGGGTTCACGCTGGGCTGGCCGATTCCCCGGCTCGGCCGCTCGCGGTACGGCGCGGGGCCGTTCGCGGGGGAGCACCTGGCCGAGCGCTACCAGCAGTTCCTGTTGATCGCGCTCGGTGAGTTGATCCTCGTCACCGGGGTCACCTTCAGCCGCCAGGGCAGTGCCTTCACACCCGCCCGGACCGGCGCGCTGGGGCTTGCGCTGCTGACCACCGTGCTGCTGTGGCGGATCTACTTCTACCGGGCCGGGCACGTGCTACCCGCCGCGTTCATCCAGGCCCAGAATCCGGCCCGGTTCGGCCTCTCGGCCGTGTACACGCACCTGATCATGATCGCCGGGATCGTACTCACCGGAGTGAGCTACGAACTGACCATCGTTCATCCGCTCGGGGCCGTCGTGCCCGGCTGGCTGATCGTCGTGCTGGGCGGTCCCGCGCTGTTCCTGCTTGGGCGGGCCGGTTTCGAGTTCCAGGTGTTCGGGCGGATCTCCCGGCCCCGGGTGGGCGGTCTGTTCCTGCTGGGGGCGGTGGTACCGGTGGCGGGCCGGTTGCCGCTGCTGGCGGTTGCCGGCACCGCCGCCGGGGTGTTGCTCGGGGTGGCCCTTTTCGACCTGCGCCGCTCGCGCCTTCAGATGCCCGAGCAGCCGAGGCCGCCGGTCTGATCGGCGGTCGGCTTCGGGTGGCGGCCGGCTGTCCGGTGGCGGTCGGCTGTCCGGTGGCGGTCGGCTTCAGGCGGCGGTCGGGTGGGCGAGCGCGGCCAGGGCCCGGCGGACGTCGGCCAGCGACACCGTAGCCGAGTCGTCCAGGTCAGCCAGTCCGGCCTCGATCCACTGTCGCATCAGCGTGGTCACCCCGATGCCCCGCGCCTCGGCCGCCGAGCGGACCCGTTCGTAGGTGTCCAACGGCAGGCGTACGGAGCGGCTGACCATCGGTACGTCGGTGTCCGGGGTGGGCAGCTCGACCGGCGGCGCGCCGTCGACCAGATCCGCGAGTTGATCGTCTCCGGCGTCGAACCGCTTGATGGCATCGTCTCGGTGCACAGTCATCGCCTCCTCCTCGTCTCCGTGCTCGATCTCGTGATCGATCCCGGTCTCCTGGTGCGCGATCTCGGGCCCGCCCGGTGGACGGACTCATCGCCGTCGCCCCTGGATCGCCTCCTCGTAGCGCTTGGACTCGATCTCGGTCAGGTCACGCGCGGAGAGGATGTCCCAGTCGTTGTCAACTTGATCGGCTTCGGCCAGCAGGATGGCCAGTCGTCGTCCGCGCCGTGCCGTGGCGTAGACGACCATCACGTCGTCGCCGAGGTGCCGGATCACCCGTCGGGCGCTGTGCAGCGCCTCCCACACCTCGCCCGGCGTGACGTCGTGGACCCTCAGGTTTCCCAGCGCCTCGTCGGTGAAGCTGAACCTGCTGCCCACGCGGGCGAGCGTACCACGGACGTAATACGCCGAGGGTGGTGCACGCCAGGCTCCGGGACGGCCCGGTGCCGATCCCCGGGCGAGTGCGAGGATAGGGAAGGCACCCCGGGATGGGAGAGTTCCGGGAGGACCGACCGCATCCCTCCGGAGGCCGTGGTGAAGCGTCAGGCGTACCAGCCAATCCTGATCACCGATGCCTCGCGCAGCCAGGACGACCAACTGCGTAGCCGCCAGCGCCGGTACATCGTGATGATGTCCATCCGGGCGGTCTGTATCGTCGTCGGTGCCATCCTGGTCGGTGCCAAGGCGCCGCTGCTCTGGCTCTGGCTGCCGTTCTGCGCCGCCGGCATGGTGCTGATCCCATGGCTGGCGGTACTGCTCGCGAACGACGGCCCGCCCAAGGAGCAGCACCGGATAGGCGCCAAGCTGCGTCGTAGGCAGCGGCACGAGCCCTCGCCCCGGGCCTTGTCCGCCGAGGAGCGGCCACACCGGGTGATCGACGCCGAGCCGTGATCCGGCGCGTCCGCTCCGGTCGGTGGTCTCGTCCGGGCCGGTGACCGTGGGGCGTGGCGGGTGCCGTGCGACCTGGCGAGCCGCGCGGCACGGGCTCAGCCGACCGTCCCGACCGATGGCCGGGCCCCGAGGATGCCGACCGCCGCCGCCCCCAGTGCGGTCGCCCGGTCCAGCGCCTCGGCCGCAGCCGCCCCGGCGGCCCAGGCCGCCAGCAGACCGGCCGCGAACGCGTCTCCGGCCCCGGTCACGTCCCGCACCGGTACCCGGCGGGCCGGCACGGAGAGCAGCTCCCCGCCGCGCTCGGCCCAGACCGCACCGGCGGCACCGTCCTTCACCACCACGTGTCGAATCATCCCGGTCAGGGCACGCGCCTGGCTGGGTGGTGAGCCCGGGCCGGCCAGTACCGCCGCCTCGTCCGCGTTGGCGAGCAGCAGGTCGGCATCGCGGACCCAGGCCAGAAACCCCGCCGCGCCGACCCGGCGCAACGGTTCGGCGGAGGCCGCGTCGACGCTGGTGGTGAGGCCGCGTCCGCGAGCAACGGCCAGCGCGTGCCGGCCGGCCTCCCGCGACGCGGCGTCCAACAGGGTGTACCCGGACAGGTGCAGATGGCTCGCGTCCGCGCCCTCGCCCAGCGCGGCCTCCACCTGCTCCGGGATCAGCCGCAGGTTCGCACCGCGCTGGGTGACCATGGTCCGCTCACCCTGCCCAGCCAGCACGATCACGGTGCCGGTCGGCACGTCCGGGTACCGCCGCACCGCGCACCGTACGCCCAGCGCGGTCAGCTCAGCGAGCCGGGACGTGCCAGCGTCGTCGGTGCCGACCGCGCCGACCAGGGTGACCGGGCAGCCCCGCCAGGCCAACCAGGCGGCGGTGTTGGCGGCCTGGCCGCCACCGGTGACCCGGATGTCGGCCGAGGTGTCCGAGCCGGGCGAAACCGACCCAGCCAGTACCGCCAGCACGTCGGTGACGATGTCGCCGACCACGACGATCCTGGCCGCGGAGCGGTCCGGACCGGTGCCCTCGCAGAGGGCCGGGTCGCGGGCTCCGGAGGGGTCCGGGTCGGTGGGATCGGGCGCGCCGGGGTCCGGAGTGCTCATCGGGTGGCGGAGGCCACGGCGATCCGGGCCGCGAGGGCCGCGTTGCGCAGGATGATCCGGATGTTCACCGCCAGGCTGGCGCCCTCGGTGGCGGCGTGGAAATGGGCCAGCAGGAACGGGGTGACGGCCTTGCCGGTAACCCCGTCGGCGGCGAGCCGGGCCAGCCCGTCGGCCAGGGTACGGTCGTGCAGCGCCGGATCGAGTTGCTCGCCGGTGGGGAGCGGGTTGGCCACGATCAGCGCACCCGGCTGGACTCCGTGCGCCGCTCGGGCCGCCAGTACCGCCGCGACCTGCTCCGCTGAGTCGACCGACCAGTCCAGGTCGAAGCCGCCGTCGGTGACGAAGAAGCCGGGGAAGCGACGGCTGCGGTAACCGACCACCGCCACGCCGAGCGTCTCCAGCCGCTCCAGCGTCGCGCCGACGTCGAGGATCGACTTCACCCCCGCGCAGACCACCGCGATCGGGGTCCGGGAGAGGGTGGTCAGATCGGCCGACTCGTCGAAGGTCTGTGCCGCCTCCCGGTGCACCCCACCCAGCCCGCCGGTGGCGAAGACCCCGATCCCGGCCGCCGCCGCGACGGCACTGGTGGCGGCCACCGTCGTCGCCCCGTCCGCCCCGCTCGCCGCGGCCACCGCCACATCGCGTACGGAGAGCTTGGCCACCCCGTCCGAGGAGGCCAGTCGGGTCAACTGGGCATCGTCGAGGCCCACCACGAGTTGGCCCTCGACCATGCCGATCGTCGCCGGTACGGCGCCCTCGGCCCGTACCGCCGCTTCGATCTCGCGGGCCACCCGCAGGTTGTCCGGGCGGGGTAGCCCGTGCGAGACGATGGTGCTCTCAAGGGCGACGACGGGACGTCCGGTGCGCAGTGCCTCGGCCACCTCGGCGCCGTACCGGATCTGGAAATCGCTCACGGTCAACCACCGTACGGGCCGGTGTCGGCGGGTGTTCCGGTGGACCGCTCGGCAGTGACCTGCCAAACTTGAGCGTTGGCGGGGTCACCAAGGGAGGAATCACTGCCGTGAGCACTGAGGTTCTCGAGCGTCCGGATCTGAAGGACGCAGACACCGGACCGGAAATGTTCCACTACGTCCGGAAAGAAAAGATCGCCGAGAGCGCGGTCATGGGGACCTTCGTGATCGCGCTCTGCGGTGAGACGTTCCCGGTCACCAAAGCCGCCAAGCCGGGCTCACCGGTCTGCCCGAGGTGCAAGGAGATCTACGACTCCATGCGGGACTGACGCGCGCGGCCGGCGCCCTCGCGCGCGTAGCATCCTGCGGTGACCGCCGCAGCCGCCCTGCTCCTCGCCGATCTCACCGGCGTGGCGATCTTCGCCGCCTCCGGCGCGTCCGCCGCGGTGGTGAAGCGGCTGGACCTGTTCGGAGTGGTCTTCGTCGGCTTCGTCGCCGCGCTCGGCGGCGGCATCTTCCGGGACCTGGTGATCGGCGACGGGCCGCCGCTGGCCTTCGCTGACTGGCGGTACGCGGTCACCGCGACGGTCACCGCCACCGCGGTCTTCTGGCTACACCCCCAGTTGACGCGACTGCGTACCACCGTGCTTGTCCTCGACGCGGCCGGGCTCGGCCTCTTCACCGTCACCGGTACGCTCATCGCGCTCGACGCCGGCCTGCCACCCCTCGGCGCCGGCATGATCGGGATGATGGCCGGGATCGGTGGCGGGCTGGGGCGGGACCTGCTCACCGGGGAGATCCCGGTGGTACTCCGCCGGGAGATCTACGCGTTGGCGGCGCTGGCCGGCGCGGTCGCGGTGGTCGGCCTCGACCGGGCCGGTCTGGCCCGGCCGGCTCCGCTGATGGCGGCGGCGCTCTTCGTCTTCGCCCTCCGGCTGCTGGCCCTGCGCCGACGCTGGTCGGCTCCGGTGCCGACCGACCGGCCGGCCGGCGGCGACTCCGGCCCACCGCACCGGCGGGTCGAGGGCGAGCGGCTCCCGGACCGGCGGGTCGAGGGCGAGCGGCTCCCGGACCGGCGGGTCGAGGGCGAGCGGCTCCCGGACCGGCGGGTCGAGGGCGGAGGGCTCCCGGACCGGCAGGTCGACGGCGGGGCCCACCCGGAGGGGTGGGCCGACGGCGAGCGGCCGGCGGAGCAGGACCGCTGAGCTGGCGTGTCGCTGCGGCGGACGCTCGCCGAGGCGTGGGTCGGCGGGTGTGCCAACCGTGCCTGGTGTGGCAATGGTGTCGCCTGGGGCGGGCGGGTCCGGCTGGTTATGCTGGTACGGCCTTCGCGCTCGGTCCGGTCGCGGGGGCGTTTTCGTGTGGTCGGATACCTGGCCGTCGGAGGGGAGAGTTCGCGTGGGAGCCCGACTGCCAGTTCTCGAGTCGTTCCCGGCGCTGCGCGCGTGGCAGCGTAAGGCGTTGGTGGAGTACCTGCGTCGCCGTTCCGAGGACTTCCTGGCGGTCGCCACCCCCGGCGCCGGCAAGACCACCTTCGCGCTGCGGATCGCCGCCGAACTGCTCGCCGACGGCACCGTCGAGGCGGTCACCGTGGTCGCACCGACCGAGCACCTGAAGACCCAGTGGGCCGTCGCGGCGGCCCGGGTCGGCATCCAGCTCGACGCCGCGTTCCGCAACGCCGACCTGCACTCCTCGGCGGACTTCCACGGCGCGGTCGTCACCTATGCCCAGGTCGGCATCGCCCCGCAGGTGCACCGCCGCCGGACCATGACCCGACGGACCCTGGTGATCCTCGACGAGATCCACCATGCCGGCGACTCCCGGTCCTGGGGCGACGGGGTCAAGGCCGCCTTCGAGCCCGCCGTACGCCGGTTGATGCTGACCGGTACGCCGTTCCGGTCCGACGAGAACCCGATCCCCTTCGTAACCTACGAGCGGGGCAACGACGGCCTGCAACGCTCCCGGGCCGACTCCGTGTACGGCTACGCCGAGGCGCTCGCCGACGGGGTGGTCCGCCCGGTGATCTTCCTGGCGTACTCGGGGGAGACCCGGTGGCGGACCAGTGCCGGGGACGAGTTGGCGGCCCGGCTGGGCGAGCCGATGACCCAGGACCTGATCGCCCAGGCGTGGCGTACCGCGCTGGACCCGGCCGGTGACTGGATGCCCCAGGTGCTGCGGGCCGCCGACGCCCGGTTGCAGGTGCTCCGGGCGGGCGGGGTCTCCGACGCGGCCGGCCTGGTGATCGCCACCGACCAGCAGGCAGCCCGGTCGTACGGCCGGCTGATCGAACGGATCACCGGGGAGCGGGCGGTGGTGGTGCTCTCCGACGACCAGGGTGCCTCGGCCCGGATCGCCGCCTTTTCCGCCTCCGACCAGCGCTGGATGGTGGCGGTCCGGATGGTCTCCGAGGGGGTCGACATTCCCCGGCTGGCCGTCGGCGTCTACGCGACCAGCGCCTCCACCCCCCTCTTCTTCGCCCAGGCGATCGGGCGGTTCGTCCGGGCCCGCCGGCCGGGCGAGACCGCGTCGGTCTTCCTGCCCAGCGTGCCGCACCTGCTCGGGCTGGCCAGCGAGATGGAGGTCGAGCGGGATCACGTGTTGGGTGAGCCGAAGCGCGGCGACGGGCTCGACGACGACCTGCTGGAGCGGGCGCAACGCAACGAGCAGGCCAGCGGGGAACTGGAGAAGCGGTTCGAGGCGCTCTCCGCCACCGCGGAACTGGACCAGGTGATCTTCGACGGGGCGTCCTTCGGCACCGGTGCCCAGGCGGGTACCCCGGAGGAGGAGGACTATCTCGGCCTGCCTGGTCTGCTCACCGCCGACCAGGTCGCGGTGCTGCTGAACAAGCGCCAGGCCGACCAGTTGGCCGCCCAGCGCCGCCGGAAGAACGCCGCCGAGCCGATGCCGGCGCCCCGGCCGGAGAGCCGGCCGCTCAGCGCGGCGGAGCGCCGGGTCAGCCTGCGCCGCCAGCTCAACGCGCTGGTGGCGGCGCACCACCACCGGACCGGGCTGCCGCACGGCAAGATCCATGCGGAGCTTCGCCGCCGCTGCGGCGGCCCGCCCAGCGCACAGGCCAGCATCGAGCAGCTCGAGGAGCGGATCGCCACCGTGCAGACCCTGTGACGACGCCCAGATGCCGTGCCACGCCCAGGTGCCGTGCCACGCCCAGACGCTGTGTTATGCCACCGTCTGCTCTGACGACGTTCATACGCGGTGCTGACGGAGGCGGTCGGTCCAGGCCGTCCAGGCCGTCTTGCGGCCGATCGTCGATGCTGTCGGCAATCGGCACTGTCGAGGAATAGACGACCGGAGGTGCCCACCTGGGGCACCTCCGGTCGACTATGTCCTGATTGGGTTAGTTCGCCATCAAATCGGCGCCCCGCCAGCTGAACTCGGGATCGGCCGCGTACCGAACCGTGATCTTCACGAGATCCTCGGCGTACTTGTTCGCGTGATGCCCACAGAACACCAGCTCGCTCCCACCCGCCAGGGTGACTCGAAGCTTGCCGGCCGCGTTGCAGCGGTCGCACCGTTCATCGGCGGCTGGGGGAGCCACCGTCTCGGGCGGCGGCGTGAGGGTCGGGGTCATCGCCTTCCTCCTGCGGTCGTCACCGATGAACACTCTCGTCGGTCATTGCTCACCTATCGTGCAACACCCTTGTGGGGTGTGGCCTTCCCAGTGTGCCCCCGGGGGACCGATGTCACACGTACTGGAGACAGTGTGCCGTGCCACCAGGGTGCCACGTCAACGATCACGCGTGGGGACCAGCCGATCACCGCATGCCCGATGTACGTGTGGTGATCAGATGGACACGGCTGGTTGACTTTTGGGGTCAGTCAAGATAATCGCGTAGCACCTGCGAGCGGGAGGGGTGGCGCAGCTTCGACATCGTCTTGGACTCGATCTGCCGGATCCGCTCGCGGGTCACGCCGTACACCTGGCCGATCTCGTCCAGGGTGCGCGGCTGCCCGTCGGTCAGCCCGAAGCGCAGCCGCACCACGCCGGCCTCCCGCTCGGAGAGCGTCTGGAGCACCTGCTGGAGCTGGTCCTGCAGCAGCGAGAAGGAGACGGCGTCGACGGCGACGACCGCCTCGGAGTCCTCGATGAAGTCGCCGAGCTGGCTGTCCCCCTCGTCGCCGATGGTCTGGTCGAGCGAGATCGGCTCCCGGGCGTACTGCTGGATCTCCAGCACCTTCTCCGGTGTGATGTCCATCTCCTTCGCCAGCTCCTCCGGAGTGGGCTCACGGCCCAGGTCCTGGAGCAGCTCGCGCTGGATCCGGCCCAGCTTGTTGATCACTTCGACCATGTGCACCGGGATGCGGATGGTGCGGGCCTGGTCGGCCATGGCTCGGGTGATGGCCTGCCGAATCCACCAGGTGGCGTAGGTGGAGAACTTGTAGCCCTTGGTGTAGTCGAACTTCTCGACGGCCCGGATCAGGCCGAGGTTGCCCTCCTGGATCAGGTCCAGGAACGCCATGCCCCGCCCGGTGTACCGCTTGGCCAGCGAGACCACCAGCCGCAGGTTCGCCTCCAGCAGATGGTTCTTGGCCCGCTCGCCGTCCCGGGAGATCCAGCCCAGGTCCCGGGCCATCTCCCGGACGAGCTTCTCCTCGCCCTCCTCGGCGGCGCGCAGCCGCTCGGCGGCGTAGAGCCCGGCCTCGATCCGCTTGGCGAGCTCGACCTCCTGCTCGGCGTTGAGCAGCGGGACCTTGCCGATCTGCTTGAGGTAGGCCCGGACCGAGTCGGCCGACGCGGTCAGCTCGGCGTCCCGGCGCGCCTGCTTGAGCGCCTCGGACTCCTCGTCGTCCCACTCGAAGTCGTTGTCGGTCGCGGCGTCGGCGGCGTCCGCCTCGGCGGCCTTGGTCAGTTCGGCCGGTTCCTCGACCACCACGTCCTCGATCTCGGCGGCGAGCTCCTCCGGATCGATCTCCTCGCCCGGACCGTCCGGACCGCCGCCCTTGGCCGGTGCGGCGCCCTTGGCCGCCTTGGCCGGGCCGGTGCCGGCGGCCTTGGCGGCGGCACGGCCGGCCTTCGCCGGGGCCTTGGCGGCCGTCTCAGCGCCCTTCGCGGCCGGCTTGGCGCCGGCTGGCGGCGACCCGCCGTCGGCCGCGAGCGTCGGCTTGCGGGCCGCCGGCTTGCGGGGCGCGCCGGCCGACTCGTCGGCGGCAGGCGCCTGCTTCGGCGCCGGCGGTGCCGACTTCTTGGTCGCCTTGGCGGTGGTCGCCCGCGAGGCGGGGGTGGCGGACCGCGCGGCGGCGACCCGGCGACGGGTACTCGCCGAGCCGTCGACCACGACGGTCACCCCCGCGTCGGAGAGCGCACGCAGGATCTTCTTGGCCTGGGCCGGAGTCACCTCAGCAGACTCGACCGTACGCGCCAACTCGGCCGACGTGAGCTGGCCGCCGGCGCTCTGCGCGTGGGCGATCAGGGTGTCGGTGAGCGAGCGTACGTCGGCGCCGATGTGGCGGGGTTCTGTCACGAATGACCTTCCGGAGGCGATGAGCGAGCACGGCCGGATCGGCCGGCGCAGCGCTATGCGGTGTGTCGGGCCGATGTGGTTGAGGGACCCCCGTGTCCCGGGCCGACCGATGCTCGGCGGTCCGTGGCGCGTGGGCAGGCGTGAATTGTAGCGCCGTCTGCGGCGATCATCCTGCGCCGCACGCCGGAGACGTGGTCCGGGGCCACCGACCCGATGCGCGTGTTGACTTTGTAAGGATGATACTCGCGCCGGGGGCGGGACGTCACAGGCGTGCGGGAAGGGGACGTCATGGACGGCACGACACCGGCTCCGGAGGAGCTGCTGAAGATCGCGGTCGAGGTGGCCCGGGCGGCGGCGGATACCGCGTACCGGATGCGGGCCGAGGGGGTCGCCGCGGTGGCCACCAAGAGCACCGCGACCGACGTGGTCACCGCGGCCGACCGGGCGGTGGAGCGGCAGGCGGTGGCGGCCCTGCGGGCGGCCCGGCCCGGCGACGCCGTGCTGGGCGAGGAGTACGGCGACGCCGAGGGCGCCGGCCCGGCCGGCGGCAGCCGTGTACGGTGGATCCTCGACCCGATCGACGGCACCGTGAACTACCTCTACGGGCTGCCGCACTACGCCGTCTCGCTGGCCGCGGAGGTCGACGGCGAGGTGGTCGCCGGTGTGGTCCGGAACGCGGCCACCGGGGACGAGTGGACCGCCGTCCGGGGTGGAGGTGCCTACCGGGCCGGACGGCGGCTGACCGGCTCGGTGGAGACCGATCTCGGCCAGGCGCTGGTGGCCACCGGGTTCGGGTACGATCCCGCGCGCCGGTCGCATCAGGCCGCGGTCCTGCACCGGCTCGTCGCGCACGTCCGGGACATCCGCCGGTTCGGTGTCGCCTCGATCGATCTGTGCCTGGCCGCCGAGGGCCTGGTCGACGGCTACTACGAAAAGGGCCTGAACCTCTGGGACCACGCGGCCGGCGGGCTGGTCGCCACCGAGGCCGGGCTCCGGGTCGACGGGCTGGCCGGTGCCGGCCGGGGACCGGATCTGGTGATCGCGGCCCCGCCGGCGCTGTTCGGGCCACTGCACGACCACCTGGTCCGGTTCGACGCGGCCGGCGGCCCCTGAGCGGACCCTCCACGGGTCCCTGGGCGGAGGCGGCCGGCGGCCGGCGGCCCTGGATGGTCGGCGAGGGCGACCCTCCAGGCCAGCGGCGACCCTCCGGGCCAGCCAGGTCGGGTCAGCTCAGGTTGGGGTCGGCGCACGTCCGCGGCGGCAGCTGCGTACTGTCGCTGTCCCGCTGGGTCAGCGCCTGGTTGACCTCGGTGATGGTCGCCAGCTGCTTGAACTCGCCGCCGAGGACGACGTCGACCACGTCGTCCTCGCGTTCGAGCTGGAACTCCGGCTCCGCCTCGTTCAGGAAGTACGCCCTGAGCACGTGGTACGAGCCGACGCCCTTCGGCCCGTACCGCAGCACCGCGACCTCGTCGTCGATGCCCTTCTTGTTCGGCTCGTCGCCGGCCTTGAGGACCTTGAACTGCCGGTTCTGGAAGTCGGTCTTCACCGTGTTGGCCAGGCCGATCGTCTCGGTCGCGTTGTAGACGTTGATTTTGATGTCCTTCGGCAGCCGCAACCGGGTGTCGGCGAGCTTGTCGCCTTCCTGGCAGTCGCTGGCGACCTCCTTGCCGGCCTGGGTGTCGCGGACGAGGGTGACGGCGACGAAGACCATGGCGATCACCGCGAGCACGCCGACGACGACGAGGGCCCGGACGCGCGCGAAACTCATCTGCTTGGCTCCTGCGAAGGTGGTGTGTGGAACAGACGCCGGCCGGCCGGCCGGGCGGGTCGCTGTGGCTATCGAGTATGCCGGTGCCGGCGGCGGTTGTCCGACCGGGTGCTGAATCCGCCGGGTTTGTCGGCGCGCCGACGACGATCGGCCGATCAGTACCCCTATCTTCGTGTCGCCTGAGTCACATTGGGAACAACTCCGCGCGCTCGGACGTACATGCATGCCGCAGGGACGGTATACATGCCTCGCCCGAAGGGGGGTAAGGTACCCCGCTCGCCGGGGGAGTTTCGCCCGGCGGCCGCGACCCGGAACGTGCGCCGGGTCGGGCGACCGGAAGTAATGGCCGGCCAGCGGGAACCGAAACAGCGTCCTCCGGCGTTACAACCGGAAGCGACTATATCGATATGGGAGAGTGAGACCGATGGCCACCGACTACGACGCCCCGCGTCGCGACGAGGTCGACCTCGGCGAGGACAGCCTGGAAGAGCTCAAGGCTCGGCGGGTCGACTCACAGTCGGCCGCCGTGGACGTCGACGAGGCCGAGGTCGCCGAGAGCTTCGAGCTGCCCGGTGCCGACCTGGCCGACGAGGAGCTCACCGTGAAGGTGCTGCCGATGCAGTCGGACGAGTTCCGCTGCGGGCGCTGCTTCCTCGTGCACCACCGCAGCCAGCTCGCGGTGGAGCGCAACGGCGAGCTGATCTGCCGCGAGTGCGCCTGACCGCAATGGCCGGAGTGGTCTTCCCGGTCAGGGAAGCCGGTCCGCCGGGTACGGGGTGAGTCTTCCGGGACGGGGGGAGCGGCGACCTCCACGGGTGGAGGTCGCCGCGCGTGATTCGACATGCGGGGCTGGCGGGCAACTGCTTGACTCGATGCGCGTGGTGGTACGCCCCACCGACGACACGTGCTGGAGGTCATGATGAGCCGCTCCGACCGGGCGTCCGACACGTCCTCGCCGGGACCGACCGACACGTCCTCGCCGGGACCGACCGACACGTCGTCGCCGGGACCGACCGACACGTCCTCGCCCGACGCCGGGCCGAGGGCGGACCTTGAGCTGAGTTCGACTGTCGCGGCGCTCACCGCGGACGAGCTCAACCAGTCCCGTCGGCGACAACTGCTCCGCCGGCTGGTCGGCCAGGTGCGGACCGGGCGTCCCGGCAACCTGTTCAAGCCGAAGGCGGCGGTCCGCTGGCTCACCGACACGGTCGCGGAGATCGCGCCGCACATCCCGGTGCGGGACCGGGAGACCCTGCTGCGGCACTTCGACGGCCTCGACGGGGACGCACTGGCCGACCGGCTGGTCCGCAACGCCGTGCGGGCCACCGCGGGGGTCGGCGCGGCCGGTGGCGGAGTCGCGGCGGTGGAGTGGGCGGCCACCCCGACCCTGCTTTCGGCACCGGTGTTGCTGGCCGCCGAGACCGTTACCGTGGTCGCCATCGAACTCAAGCTGATCGGCGAACTGCACGAGGCGTACGGCGTGCGGCTGCCCGGAGGCACCAGCCAGCGCGCGGTGACCCTGCTTCGCTCGTGGGCGGCCCAGCGCGGAGTCAATCCGCTACTGCCCGGTGTCGGCGTCGGCGCGGTACTCGGCACGGCGGCCCGTAACGAACTGCGGGACCGGCTGCTGCGGCGGTTCGGCCGCAACCTGACCACCCTCGGGCCGTTCCTCACCGGTGCGGCGGTGGCCGGCTTCCTCAACGGCCGGGCCACCCGGGGACTCGGAGACCGGGTCCGGGAGGACCTCCGGCAGGGCCCCAAGGCGCTCGGCGGATAGTCGCACGCACCGTCCCGGGCGCGCCGCGCGGTCACGGGCGGCGTATCGGGCGGGTCAGTGCGGGTCGCGGTGGGCCCGGTCCTGATGGGTCCGGTCCCCGTGGGTCCGGCTCTCCCCGTGGGTCCGGCTCTCCCCGTGAATCCGATCCTCCCCGTGAATCCCGTCCTCCCCGTGAATCCGGTCCTGCGGGGTCCGGGCCGGGGCGCTGGACGCGAGGATCGCCTCGGCCAGGCGTACCGGATGGCGGGAGCTGACCACCCAGTAGGGGGTCGGGTCGGCCGGGTCGTCGAGGACGACCTGGACCGCCCCCGGCACCCACGGGCGCTGTACCACGAACGCCATCGGGTCGGCACCGACCCCGAGCACCTCGCGTCGGCCCTCCGCGTCCAGCGGGATCGCGTCGGCGACGAACCGCACCGGCAGCCGGGCGTCGTCGACCAGGAGTTCGCCGTCGCGTACGGCAACCTGGATCCGGCCGAGCCAACCGAGACCGACGGCGGCCAACGGCAACAGCACCACGAACGGCAGCCAGGCTCGCACGCCGGTGCCGCCGAGCCAGAGTTCGGTGGCGAGCAGCGCGGCGACGACGATCCCGGCCAGCCAGAGCCACCAGGGCAGGGTCAGCCGCTCGGTGTACCCGGCCCGGGCCGGGACGGCGGCGGGCTCGGAACTTGTCGGTGCCACGCTGGAAGGGTACGGCCCTGCGCGCCCCGTCGACCCGGCAGGATGGGGGCACCACAGGTGGAGCCGCGAACCTGCCAGGAGAGTGAGAGCGTGACACACGTCCTGCCCGTACCCGTCCGGCGACTCGATCCCGACCTGCCGCTGCCGGCGTACGCCCATCCAGGCGACGCCGGGGCCGACCTGGTCGCCGCCGAGGAGGTCGAGATCCCTCCCGGCCGGTGGCGGCTGGTCCGGACCGGCGTCGCGCTCGCCCTGCCCGCCGGCCACGTCGGGCTGGTCCATCCACGATCGGGGCTGGCGGCCAGGCTCGGTGTGACCGTGCTCAACGCGCCCGGTACGGTCGACGCCGGTTACCGGGGCGAGATCCTGGTAAACCTGATCAACCACGACCGGGTCCGCCCGGCGAAGATCTCCCGGGGGGATCGGATCGCGCAGCTCGTCGTGCAGCGGGTGGAGCGGGTCGAGTTCCTGCCCGTCGACGAGCTGCCCGACTCCGTCCGGGGCGCGGGTGGGCACGGCTCGACCGGCGGACATGCCGGGCTGGTCGCCGCCGACCGTCCTGGCGACCGGGTCGAGCCGGAGGATCGGGTCGAGGCGGGCGACCGGGTCGAGGGGGCGGGTAGGCGGTGAACCGATCGGAAAAGGGTGCCCGGGTCGGCTGTCGCCGTACGCCGTGGCCGACAATGCGAGTGAGTTCCGCCGATCCGGCAGCCGGCAACGGAAGGTAGCAGGTAAGCACGATGATCTTCTCCCGAGGACGCGGCGGGCGCCACTCCCGCGACGAGCGCTCCGGTCGGCAGTCGGCCGACCCCCAGGACCTCGCCGCTGCGGCCGAGCCCGAGGGACCCGGGCACGGACCCTACGACGTCGGCGACGCGCCGCCGGACGTGCAGCGGCTCGACCTGGGCAGCCTGCACATCCCGGCCGTCCAGGACGTGGAGGTACGCGTCCAGGCCAACCCGGACGGCGTGATCCAGCAGGTCGTCCTGGTGCACGGCGAGAGTGCCCTCCAGTTGGGGGTCTTCGCGGCACCGCGTACCGAGGGGATCTGGCCGGAGTGGCGGGACGAGATCCGCACCTCCCTGGCGGCCGACGGGGTGGTGGCCGAGGAGGCGGACGGCGAGTACGGCACCGAGTTGCGGGCCCGGGTCCGTACCCCGGACGGCGGCATCGCCGACCTGCGATTCGTCGGCGTCGACGGGCCGCGCTGGATGATCCAGGGCGTCTTCCAGGGGCGTGCCGCCAGCGACCCCGCCGCCGCCGGACCGCTCGCGGAGTGCCTGAACGGGCTGGTGGTCGACCGGGGGCAGGAGGCCAAGCCGGTCCGCGAGCCGCTGCCGCTGCGGCTGCCCCGCGAGGCGGCGGCCGCGGCCGAGCCTTCGCCGGACGGTGACGGGTCCGGGGCGCCGGTCAACGGCGTCGTCTCCGGCCAGCAGCACCCGCGCCGGTCCGGACCACGACCCCACCGCGACGGCTCCTGACCGCGGCTAGCCGTTTCCCGGCCGGCAGCCCCGGCCGGCAGCCCCGGCCGGCAGCCCCGGCCGGCAGCCCCGGCCGGCAGCCCCGGCGGCTGGTCGGCGGCTGGTCGGCGGCTGTCGGCGCTTCGCCGCGCCATCGGTCGGACGGGTCGGCAACCCGGCACGGCTGAGCAGGTGCACGCGTACCGAACCGGCGTACGCTTGCGGCACGGCTTCACGCCAGTCGTGGCGAGCACGCGCTGGGCGGGCGCGTGGAGGAGGGTGACACCGGGTCATGGCGACCGACCAGGGCCGGCTCTCGTGGCGGAGCTTCCTGCAACGGCTGACCGCGAGCGAGGCCGAGATCGAGGCGGAGGAGCTGCGCCGGGAGAGCGCCGAGTTCGGCAGTACCCCGGCCGGGCAGTGCAGCCGGGGACAGGTGGTGTCGGTCTCTGGTCGGCTCCGTACGGTGGTCTACACCCCCCGGACGAACCTGCCGACCCTGGAGGCGGATCTCTACGACGGCAGCGACGTCGTGACCCTGGTCTGGCTGGGGCGCCGACACATCTCCGGGATCGAGCCGGGCCGGCAATTGACCGCACGCGGTCGCATTGCGGTACGGGATGACCGTAAAGTCATCTACAACCCGTACTACGAGCTGGAGTCGCCGCGGTGAACAGGGACGACGGCGACTGTAACCGCGACCGGAAGACACACAGATGACCGCTGGACAGCCCCGCACCGACAGGACGGGCAGCGACCCGACGGCCGCCCGGAGCGAGGAGGAGGAACCGCTCCCGAGTCTGACCGAGCAGATGGCCGAGCAACTCGGCGGCTGGCGCGGGATGGTCGAGTCCAGCGTCCCCGTGGTCGTCTTCGTCGCGGTCAACATCATCGCCGAGCTGCGTCCCGCGGTGATCGCCTCGGTGGCGGTCGCGGTGCTGATCGCGGTCGTCCGGCTCTTCCAGCGGCGGCCGGTCCGACACGCCGTCAACGGCCTGGTCGGGATCGGCATCGGCGCCATGATCGCCTGGCGTACCGGTGACGAGCGGGACTTCTACCTGCCCGGCATCCTCTACGGCATCCTCTACGGGCTGGTGCTGCTCGGTTCGGCGGTGATCCGCCAGCCGCTGGTCGGCTGGATCTGGTCCATCATCGCGGCAGGGGGCCGGTCGGAGTGGCGGCAGGATCCGCGGCTGGTCCGCACCTTCACCCGACTCACCGTGCTGTGGGGCGTGGTGTGGCTGGCCAAGGTGGGTGTGCAGGCCGGGCTCTACCTGGCGGACATGGACACCGCGCTGGGCGTCGCCCGACTGCTGCTCGGCTATCCGCCGTACGCGCTGCTGCTGGTGATCACCATCTGGGCGGTCCGCCGGGTGAACCGGGCCCCGGCGGTACCGGCCCCGCTCGGCGGCTGACCGCCGCGGGCCGGACGTCACGTGCGCCGGCCGGCCTTCACGTGCGCCGCCGGCCGGACGTCACGTGCGCCGCCGGCCGGACTCCGCGTCGAGTTCTCCGGCGCTCAGCCGCTGCTGCCGCGGGTCCGTTCCACGCTGTCCGCGCCGAGGATCACCTTGCGGACCTCGTCCTCGACCTCGGCGGTGCAGACGAAGATCAGCTCGTCGCCGGCCTCCAGCGGATCGTCAGGGGTCGGCACCAGCACCCGCTTGCCGCGCAGGATGGCGGTCAGCGCCGAGTCCCGGGGCAGCGGCACCGAGTGGACCGGATGCCCGACGTACGGTGCGGTCGGCGGCAGGGTGATCTCGACCATGTTCGCCTCACCCTGCCGGAACGTCATCAGCCGGACCAGGTCGCCGACGGTCACCGCCTCCTCGACCAGCGCCGCCATCACCCGGGGCTTGCTGACCGCGACGTCGACCCCCCACTGGTCGGTGAAGAGCCACTCGTTCTCGGCCCGGTTGACCCGGGCGACCACCCGGGGGACCGCGAACTCGGTCTTGGCCAGCAGCGACAGCACCAGGTTCACCTTGTCGTCGCCGGTGGCGGCCACCACCACGTCGCAGCTGGCCAGGTCGGCCTCCTCAAGGCTGGTCAGCTCGCAGGCGTCGGCGAGCACCCACTCGGCGGCCGGTACCCGTTCCGGGCGGAGCATCTGCGGCTTCCGCTCGATCAGCATCACCTGGTGTCCGTTCTCGATCAGCTCCTGCGCGATCGAGCGGCCGACGTTGCCGGCGCCGGCGATGGTGACCCGCATCTCAACGCCCTCCTTCCGGCGGCGAACCCGCCACCGTCGTCACCTGATCGGCGATGTCGTCGGTGACCAGCATGGAGACCTGGTCGCCCTCCTGGAGCACGGTGGACGCGGTCGGCAGCGCGGCGATGCCGAACCGGGTCAGGTAACCGACCCGGGCCCCGGTGGCCTCCTCCAGGCCGCGCACCGGCCGGCCGATCCAGTCGTCGTGCACCGGCACCTCGATGACCGAGACGGTGCTGGTCGGGTCGCGGAAAATTTCCACATGTCCCTCCGGCACCAGGTGCCGGACCATCCGGTCGGCGGTCCACCGGACCGTGGCCACGGTCGGGATGCCGAGCCGCTCGTAGACCTGGGCCCGCTTCGAGTCGTAGATCCGGGCCACGACCCGGGAGACGCCGTACGTCTCACGAGCCAGCCGGGCCGAGATGATGTTGGAGTTGTCACCGCTGGAGACGGCGGCGAAAGCGTCGGCCCGCTCGATGCCGGCCTGGCGGAGCACCTCCGCGTCGAACCCGGCGCCGGTGACGGTGATCCCGCCGAACTCCGGGCCGAGCCGGCGGAACGCGTCGGCGTCCTGGTCGATGACGGCGACCGAGTGGCCGCGCGACTCCAGATTGTGCGCGAGGGTCGAACCGACCCGGCCACAGCCCATGATCACGACGTGCACGGCAAGTCCTCCCGGGTCACCACGGGACCGACCCGTCCGGTGGGGTGATGTCACCATGAGCGTAGTGCGGTCCCCACCGGCGTCCAGCGGGTCTCCCGGCGGCGATGCGGATCCTCGGCGAGCGCTAAAAGCGCCGTGTCGGCCGGATCACTGGAAGATCGGCTGCACCGGCCGGCCGGTCGGACCCGACGGCCGTACCCTTACCGGTTGTGGCCAGTCCCACCTCGCTCGTCAAGCGCCTGCTGCTGGGCCGACCCTTCCGGTCCGACAGGTTGCAGCACACCCTGCTGTCGAAGCGCATCGCGCTGCCGGTGTTCGCCTCCGACGCCCTCTCCAGCGTGGCGTACGCCCCGGACGAGATCCTGCTGACGCTCTCGATCGCCGGCGCGTCGGCGTATCTCTTCTCGCCGTGGGTCGCCCTGGCCGTCGCGGTGGTGATGCTCACGGTGGTGGCGAGCTACCGGCAGAACGTGCACGCCTACCCCTCCGGCGGCGGCGACTACGAGGTGGCCACCGTCAATCTCGGGCGCAGGTTCGGCGTCGGGGTGGCCAGCGCGCTGCTGGTCGACTACGTGTTGACCGTCGCGGTCTCGGTCTCCTCCGGGGTGGCCAACCTCGGCTCGGTGCTGCCGTTCGTCGCCGAGCACCGGGTCGGGGTGGCGGTGACCGCTGTGGTGCTGCTGACCGCGATCAATCTGCGTGGGCTGCGGGAGTCCGGCACCGCGTTCGCGATCCCGACCTACGGCTTCATGATCGTCATCATCGGGATGATCCTCACCGGGCTGGTCCGGATCTTCGTCCTCGGCCACGACCTCCGGGCGCCGAGCGCAGACCTGGTGGTCAGCGCCGAGCACGCCAACCTGACCGCCTTCGCGATGGCCTTCCTGCTGCTACGGGCCTTCTCCTCCGGCTGCGCCGCGCTGACCGGGGTGGAGGCGATCTCCAACGGCGTACCGGCGTTCAAGCCGCCGAAGAGCCGTAACGCCGCCACCACGCTGCTGATGCTCGGCACGGTGGCGATCGTGATGATCATGGGAATCATCTGGCTGGCCCGGCTGACCGGCCTGCAGTTCATGGAGAACCCGGCCCGGCAGCTCGCACACGGCCCGGTCGGATACGTGCAGCAGACCGTGACCGTCCAGCTCGGCCAGGCCGTCTTCGGCAACGGGATCCTGCTCTTCGTGGTGGCCGGCGTGACCGCGCTGATCCTGTTCCTGGCCGCCAACACCGCGTTCAACGGTTTCCCGGTGCTCGGCTCGATCCTGGCGCAGGACCGGTACCTGCCCCGGCAGTTGCACACCCGGGGCGACCGGTTGGCGTTCTCCAACGGCATCGTCTTCCTCGCGCTGACCGCGATCCTGCTGATCGTCGCCTTCCAGGCCGAGGTGACCCGGCTGATCCAGCTCTACATCGTCGGCGTCTTCGTCTCGTTCACGCTCTCCCAGGCGGGGATGCTCCGGCACTGGAACCGGCTGCTGCGTACCGCACGGGATCCGGCGGTCCGACGGAGGATGATCCGGTCCCGGGCCATCAACGCCTTCGGGATGGGTCTGACCGGGGCGGTACTGGTGGTCGTCCTGGTCACCAAGTTCCTGCTCGGCGCCTGGATCGCCATCGCCGCGATGGCGGTGATCTACGCCATGATGCTGGGCATCCGCCGGCACTACGACCGGGTCGCCGCCGAGCTGACCCCGGCCGAGGGCCGCCCGGTGCTGCCGGCCCGCAACCACGCGATCGTACTGGTCAGCAAGGTGCACCAGCCGACCCTGCGGGCGGTCGCCTACGCCCAGGCGACCCGGCCGGACACGCTGACCGCGCTGACCGTGAACGTCGACGAGGCGGACACCCGGGCGGTGCAGACCGAGTGGGAACGGCATGGGATGACCGTCCCGCTGACCGTGATCGACTCGCCGTATCGGGAGATCACCCGGCCGATCCTCGACTTCGTCGCGTCGGCCCGCCGGGAGTCGCCGCGCGACGTGGTCACCGTCTTCATCCCCGAGTACGTCGTCGGGCACTGGTGGCAGAACCTGCTGCACAACCAGAGCGCACTGCGGATCAAGGGCCGACTCCTCTTCGAGCCCGGGGTGATGGTGACCAGCGTGCCGTGGCAGCTCGCCTCCACCGCCCGGAAGAACCTGGACCGGTTCGACGCCACCCTCAACCGTGGACCGGCCCGGGGCCCGCGCGGCGGTGCCCCGGTCGGTGGTCTGCTCGGGCCGCCCCCACGGTCGAACACCGCAGCCGTGCCGGCGCCGCCACCCTCGCTGGCCGGTACCGACCTCGAAGAGTCTCCGCCCGCACCCGGGCGGGAAACGGCGGTCCGTGATGAGCCCCGGTGAGCGGTCCCGGGCGTCCTTCGTGGGCCCGGGTGAGGCGGAGCGGGTCGAGCTGACCGTCGGCCCGGCGGCACACGGCGGGCACTGCGTGGCCCGACTGGACGGGCAGGTGGTCTTCGTCCGGCACGCGCTGCCGGGGGAGCGGGTCGTCGCCGAGATCACCGAGGTTCGTCGGGACTTCCTGCGGGCGGACGCGGTGACCGTACTCGACTCCTCGCCGGACCGGGTCGTCCCGCCGTGCCCGTGGGCGGGGCCGGACCGGTGTGGCGGCTGCGACCTTCAGCACGTCGCGCCGGCGGCGCAGCGGCGCTGGAAGGCCGAGGTGGTACGCGAGCAGCTGCGCCGGCCGGGCGGGCTGACCCCGGAGGAGATCACCGCGCTGGACGTCCGGGTCGACGAGCTGCCCGGCGGCCCGCTCGGCTGGCGCTCCCGGGTCCGGTACGCCGTCGACGCCGCCGGCCGGGCCGGACTGCTCAAGCACCGCTCGCACGAGGTGGTCCCGATCGACAGGTGCCGGATCGCCCGCCCGGTGATCCAGGAGCTGCCGGTGCTGGCACCGAGTGGTCGACGCTGGCCCGACGCCGACCTGGTGGAGGTGGTCGCCTCCTCGGCCGGCGACGTGACCGTCCGCGGGCGGCGCAACACCAGCGTGCTCGGCGGCGGCGACCTCGGCGAGGCCACTGCCCCGTCGTCGCCCGTCCCGTCGTCGCCCGTCCAGTCGTTCGAGGGTGCGTCGTCCGGCAGTCCGTCGTCCGGCAGTCCGTCGTCCGGCAGTCCGAAGTCCGGCAGTCCGACGTCCGGCAGTCTGACGGATGGTGCTGCCGGCGGTGACGAGGTGGTGCGGCGGATCCGGGAGGTGGCGGTCGGCCGGACGTGGCGGCTGCCGCCGGAGGCGTTCTGGCAGGTACATCCGGTGGCGGCGGAGACGCTGGCGACGGCCGTACTCGACCTGCTGGCGCCCCGGGCCGGCGAGTCCGCGTGGGACCTCTACGGCGGTGCCGGGCTCTTCGCGGCGGCGCTGGCCGGCCGGGTCGGTCCGGCCGGCCGGATCACCCTGGTGGAGTCCGCTGAGCCGGCGGTCGAGGCCGCCCGGGAGAACCTCGCCGACCTGCCGCAGATCGAGGTGGTCCGGGCCTCGGTCGGGCCGGCGCTGCGGCGACGCCGGATCGTCGGGCCGGTCGACCTGGTGGTGCTGGACCCGCCGCGTGCCGGTGCCGGTGCCGAGGTCGTCCGGGCGGTCGTCGCGGCCGCCAGCCGGGCGGTGGCCTACGTGGCCTGCGACCCGGCCGCCTTCGCCCGGGACGCCCGGACGTTCCGGGAGGCGGGCTGGCGACTCGCCGCGCTGCGCGGCTACGACCTCTTTCCGATGACCCAGCACGTGGAGCTGGTGGCGCTGCTGCTGCCCGGCGACGGCTGAGCCCGGCGGAGTGGCGGGGATCTGGCGGACCCGGGACGCGCCGGACGGTGTTGATGTCGACCCGGAGGAGTCACGGGACGCGGAGCTGCGGGACGCGGGGGCGTGGCCCCGGCGCGGGTTCAGGGGGTGGCGTGCAGCGCGGACCGGGGTGGGGTGGGGGCCGCCTCCGCATCCCGGCGGGCGGCCCGGGCGGCGGCCCGGTCGCGGAGCCGGATCCAGGCGACGATCAGCAGAATCAGCGGCAGCAGCGGCAGCGTGACCAGCAGCACAACGCCGACCGCGAGAACCTGGCCGGCGGCGTACCGGCCGGATGTCGGGGCGGTTCGAGGGCGGCCGGGAGACCGGCCGGGGCGGGAGCCAGCAGGCGACATGTCGAGACCTTAGGGGAGGGTGGGAATACCGGCCATGCTACGGCCCTTGGCGGCATCTGCCCGATTTTTCGTTCGTTCGGCCGAACTCCTCCCCACCACTCGCGGTACCGAGTCGTCGACTGTCCGCGACGGTCCCACCGTCCGGTCAACGGGACTCTGCTGATCGCCAATCGCCCGTCACCGGCCGACGAGCCGCCTCGCCGGCCGGGCCGCTCCCGACCGGCTGTCCTGGCGCACCGAACCCCCTCCCGCCCGCGACCGGCGCGGCGTCATCCGTGGCGCTGCTTCGGCGGCCCGGCTGCGGGCCGGCGCGGTCCCGATAGACTCTGCGGCTATGAGCCTGTGTAGGGAGCGAATCAGCCAGCCCAGTGCCGTGCGGCCCGATACCCCTGCCGAGCGTGGCGAGGTGACGGCATGACCGTGGAGGAGTCGGAGACGTCCGCCGGACGGCTTCTGGGTACGGTCCGCGGGCCGCAGGACGTCAAGCGGATGTCCGCCGAGGAGCTGGCGCTGCTCGCCGCCGAAATCCGGGACTTCCTGGTCGCGAAGTGTTCCCGGACCGGCGGGCACCTCGGCCCGAACCTCGGGGTGGTCGAGCTGACCCTGGCCATGCACCGGGTCTTCGACTCGCCGCGGGACCGCTTCCTGTTCGACACCGGCCACCAGGCGTACGTGCACAAGATGCTCACCGGGCGGCAGGAGGGCTTCGACCAGCTCCGCCAGCGCGGTGGCCTCTCCGGCTATCCGAGCCAGGCGGAGAGCGAGCACGACCTGATCGAGAACTCGCACGCCTCGACCGCGCTCTCCTATGCGGACGGCCTGGCCAAGGCGTACGCGCTGCGCGGCGAGTCGCGCAACGTGGTGGCGGTGGTCGGTGACGGGGCACTGACCGGCGGCATGTGCTGGGAGGCGCTGAACAACATCGCCGCCGCCCGGAACCCGCTGGTCATCGTCGTCAACGACAACGGCCGGTCGTACGCGCCGACGATCGGCGGTCTCGCCGACCATCTCGCGACGCTGCGGCTCAACCCCGGCTACGAGAAGGTGCTGGACGCCGTCAAGGAGGCGCTCGGCTCCACCCCGCTGGTCGGCAAGCCGATGTACGAGGTGCTGCACGCGGTCAAGAAGGGCATCAAGGACGCGGTTGCCCCGCAGGCGATGTTCGAGGACCTCGGCATCAAGTACCTGGGCCCGGTCGACGGGCACGACGTGGCCGTGATGGAGTCGGCGCTGCGCCGGGCCAAGGGCTTCGGCGCGCCGGTTATCGTGCACGCGGTGACCCGCAAGGGCCTCGGCTACCGCCCGGCCGAGGAGGACGACGCCGACTGCCTGCACAGCCCGAGCGCCTTCGACGTCGAGACCGGCAAGCTGCTGGCCGCCCCGTCGGTGAAGTGGACGCAGGTCTTCGCCGACGAGTTGGTCGCGATCGCCGACGAGCGGCCGGACGTGGTCGGCATCACCGCCGCGATGGCCGAGCCGACCGGGATCGCCGCGTTGGCCCGAAAGTACCCGGAACGGGTCTACGACGTCGGCATCGCCGAGCAGCACGCGGCCACCTCGGCCGCTGGCCTGGCCATGGGCGGCCTGCACCCGGTGGTGGCGGTCTACGCGACCTTCCTCAACCGTGCGTTCGACCAGGTGCTGCTCGATGTCGCCATGCACCGGTTGCCGGTGACGTTCGTGCTGGATCGGGCCGGGATCACCGGCCCGGACGGGCCGAGCCACTACGGCATCTGGGACATGTCCGTCTTCGGGGTGGTGCCCGGGCTGCGGATCGCCGCGCCCCGGGACGCCGCCACGCTGCGGGCGGAACTGCGCGAGGCGGTCGCCGTCGAGGACGGGCCGACGATCGTGCGCTTCCCGACCGGCGCCGTCGCCGCCGACCTGCCGGCGGTACGCCGGATCAACACCGGCTCGGTCGCCGGCGGGGTGGACGTACTCGCCGAGTCCGCCCGTACCGACGTGCTGCTGGTCGCGGTCGGCGCGTTCGGGCAGCTCGGCGTCGAGGTGGCCGCCCGGGTCGCCGAGCAGGGCTACGGCGTGACGGTGGTCGACCCGCGCTGGGTCCGGCCGATCCCGCCGGAGCTGGTCACGCTGGCCGGCAGCCACCGGCTCGTGGTCACCGTCGAGGACGGCGTACGCGCCGGTGGGGTCGGGGACGCGCTGGCCAAGGCGCTGCGCGACGCCGACCTGCGGGTGCCGCTACGCGACCTCGGCGTGCCGTCGGTCTGGCAGCCGCACGGCACCCGGGCGCAGATCCTCACCGACCTGGGGTTGACCGCGCAGGACATGGCTCGGGACGTCACCGGCTGGGTTTCCCAGCTCGACGACGAGCCGATCGCGCCGGTACGGGTGACCGCCTCCAACGGGGACCGGGCGGCGAAGGGACACAACGGCCGGCGCTGACCCCGCCGACCAGCCTTCGCCCTCCCCGCCGACCAGCTTTCCCCTCCGGGCCGGTGTGGGCTTCGCCCTCCGCGCCGGTGTGGGCTTCGCCCTCCGGGCCGGCGTGGTGAGTCCCGGCCGGCAAGGTGGCGCGGCCGGTTGTGGCCAGTCAGTTGCCGTGGCGCGGCCGGCTGGTTGCCCCGTGGCGCGGCGGGTCAGTTGCCGCCGGCCGAGCGGTCGGTGGTCCTGTCCGGGGCGATCAGGCTGAACGTCTCCCGGGTGGCCGGCTTCGGCACCACCACCAGGCCGGGACGGTCGACCAGGCGGGTGGTGTTCGGCGGCAGCGCGAGGCTGGTCTCCGAGTTCGGCTGCCAGGCCAGCACCACGACCGGGCTGGACAGCGGCAGGACGTACGCCTGGAGCGGCTCGAGCCGGTCGGCCGCCGAGACCAGCGGCGGACCGTCGGCGGGCCGGAGCAGGGCCGCCGTCATCATGCCATCGTCGGTGCGCCAGCTGATCTGTTCGAGCCTGGCCGGCTCCGTCCCGGCACCGGCCAGCTCGACCTCGGCCAACTCCTTCGTCGAGAGCCGGTCGATCGGCCAGGAGACCGGCACCGATCCGGGATGGGCCTCGCCGTGTACCCGGTGCGGGATGCTGCCGAACGGACCCGTCTTGGTGCCGAGGGCGCAGGTGTCCAGGCCGTCCAGCACCGAGGCGCCGGAGCCGGTGTCGTCGCCGACCAGCGGATAGCGAGGCCCATCGATGCCGGTGCCGAGGTCGATGAGCCGGTCGGCGGCCTTGCCGTTCGGCAGTGACTCGCTGGGGCGCAGCCGGGCGGTCACGGTGCGGGCGGCGCAGGCCGGCACCGCGACCGGGCCGGTCAGGCCGTCGGTGATGGCCAGCGGCCGACGGTCCGGCCCGAGGAGCCGGTCCACCCGGGAGGAGACGAGATAACGCCGGCCGGTGGGCAACTGCACCGGCAGCACGTCGGAGTAGACCAGGTAGCCCGGTTCGGTGTACTCGACCGCCCGGTCGACCACGAACTCCGCTCCGTCACCGGTCAACTGCAGCAGCCAGGAGCCGGCCTCGCCGGGCACGTCGGCGGCGACCAGCGCGAGTCGGCCACCGTCGACCTCGCCGAGCCAGAGGATGCCGGAGGAGGGCAGGTGCACCCGGTCCTCGACGGGGGAGCGCCACTCGTCGACGGCCCGGGCCACCGCGGCGCTCGCCTCTGCATCGCCTGCCAGGGAGCCCCGGGACGGCCACACCTGGAGCGTGCCGTCCAGTGTGTCGTAGCCGACCCGCAGCGCGACCGGAGGTTCCTTCGGGATGGTGCCGCACCCGCCGGTGAGGAGGGCCAGGGTGAGGGCCGCGCCGACGATCCCGCTCCGAGGGAGTGAACCCACCTGTGCTCCCGATCCGCCTCAGTCGTCAACAGAAGCCACATCCTACGAGATCTCGGACGTGCCTCGGGCGTGACCCGGGAAAGCCCGACCGATCGGGGACCGGCGCTCCGGCAACACGGCTCGCCCTGCGGAAACCCGCCGCCCAGGCAACTGGGACCAATGGGGTACTCCTGTAGACTCCGCCGACTGTGACGCTTGCCGAGCCACGTCTGCACACCACGCCGGACCCGGAGAGTCCCGAGTCAGGAAGCCGAACGGCGACCGGGACCGACCGGGGCTCGGCGGGCTCGGGCACCGGTTCCGAGACCCGCTCGGATACCGCGAGGGCGGCGGGCAGCGACCGGGATCCGGCGTCGCGATCCGGCGCCGCGGGCGAGGACGCGGGTACCCCGGACCGGACCATCGGCCGCCCGGCCACCCGGCCCGCCCGCTGGCCCACCTGGCGGCGCGACCTCGCCGTCTACGCGGCCTTCCTGGTCGCCGGCCTCTGGGTGACCAGCCAGATCTGGCTCGACCCGGCCGGCCGGGTCGCCTCGCTCTACAGCAGCGACCCCGCACAGGTGCAGTACTTCCTCGCCCACTCCGTCCGGGTGGTGTTGCACGGTGAGTTCCCGTTCTTCACCGACCGGCTGAACTATCCTGACGGCGTCAACCTGATGGCCAACACGGCGATCCTGGGCCTGGGCATCCCGATGGTGCCGGTGACGCTGCTGTTCGGCCCGGCGGTGTCCTTCGTGGTGCTGGTGACGATCGGCCTGGCCGGCACCGCCTCCGCCTGGTACTACGTGCTCTCCCGGCACCTGGTCGGTGCCCCGGTCGCGGCGATCGTCGGCGGCTGGTTCTGCGGCTTCTCCCCGGCGCTGCTGTCGCACGCCAACTGGCACCCCAACATCATCTCGCAGTTCCTGCTGCCGTTCATCGTCTGGCGGGTACTGGCGCTGACCCGCTCCACCCGGCCGGTCCGGGACGGCGTGATCCTCGCCCTGCTGGTCACCTACCAGGCGTTCATCAACGAGGAGATTCTGCTCTTCACCGCGATGGCCTGCGGGGTCTTCCTGCTCGCCGTGCTGGTGCAGGAGCCGGGCCGGTGGAGGGCGGCGTGGCGCCCCCTCGGCGCCGGGCTGGCGGTCTGCGGCGTGCTCGCCGGGGCGTTGCTGGCGTACCCGCTGCTGGTGCAGTTCGCGGGGCGGCAGGCGTACCACGGGCTCAGCGACGCGGTCCGGGACTACGGCAACGACCTGGCCGCGTTCTTCGTACCCGGCTCCACCACGCTCGGCGGCAACCAGCGGGCCAATCTCGACCTCGCCCCCAACTACTCCGAGGAGAACGCCTTCTTCGGCTGGAGTCTGGCGCTGCTGACCGTCGCGATCGTGGTCTGGCTCCGCCGCGAGGTGGTGATCCGGGCGCTCGCGGCGACCGGCCTGCTCTTCGCGATCCTCTCGCTCGGCGAGCGGGTCTCCTGGTGGAACCGGGGCGCCATCTGGGGACCGTGGGACGTCCTGGTGAAGGCGCCGCTGCTCGACGCGGTCGTGCCGACCCGGTTCGGCCTGATCACCACCGTGGTGATCGGGCTGATCCTCGCGCTCGCCACCGACCGGGCCTGGAAGCTGGAGGTCGCCGACCGGCGGGCGCTGCGGGCCGTGGTGGTGGCCGCGCTGGCGATTGCGCTGGTGCCGATCCTGCCACTGCCGCTGCGCGAGGTGAGCCGGCCGCCGGTGCCGCACTTCATCACCTCGGGCCAGTGGCGGCCGTACGTCGGACCGGACCAGACACTGGTGCCGGTGCCGATCCCGGCGATGGGGCACACCAACGGGATGCGCTGGGCCGCCGCCGTCAACCTCGACTTCAGGATGCCCGGCGGCTACTTCCTCGCCCCCCGCAACGGCAACACCGGTGACCCCGGCCGGTTCGGCGGGCGGCCCAGCGGGCTCAGCGCGGTACTCGACCGGGTCGCCACCAGCGGCCAGCCGGCGACGCTGAACGACCGACAGCGCCGGCGGGCCCTGGACGAGTTGCGGCACTGGCGGGCCGCGGTCCTGGTGCTGCCGGTGCGGCAGGACAACGCCGAGGCGCTGCGCAGCACCGTCGACCAGTTCGCCGGCCCGGCCCGGCGTACCGCCGACGTGTGGCTGTGGGATGTCCGCGCCCTGACCAACCGCACTGCTGGGTGAGCGGGCAGGGGCGATCCGCCGAGACCGCGCCGGACGTCGCGGTCGAGGCGGCCGGGCCGGCGGCGACCACCGGTCGGCGGGCGGTGCTGCGACGCCTCGCCGCAGACCTGCGGGGTGCGCTGCGACGCAGCGTTGCGGATCGGCTGGGTGCGCTGCGTAGCTGGTCGGCGCGGCGCCGTGGTCCGCTGGTCGACACGGCGGTCGTGCTGACCTATCTCGCGGTCGCCGGTTACGTCACCTCCGGGCTCTGGCGGCATCGGGACCGGATGACCTACGCCAGCAACGACATGATGCTCTTCGAGTGGATGCTGGCCCGGGCCGCCCGGGCGGTGACCCACCTGGAGAACCCCTTCTACAGCACCGCGTTGAACGCGCCGGACGGGATCAACCTGATGGCGAACACGTCGGTGCTCGGCCTCGGCGTGCCGCTGACCCCGGTGACCCTGCTGGCCGGCTCGCAGGCCAGCTACCTCCTCGCGGTCGTGCTCTCACTGGCCGGTACGGCCACCGCCTGGTACCTCTTCCTGTCCCGCCGGATCGTCGACTCGCGCCTCGGCGCGGCCGTCGCCGGCCTGTTCTGCGGGTTCGCACCCGGAATGATCTCCCAGGCCACGGGACACCTGCACATGATCGCGCAGTTCCTGGTGCCGGCGATCCTGGCGGTGGTCTTCGACCCGCGCACCGACCGGGTGATCCGCCGTGGCGTACTGCTCGGCGTGCTGGTCGGGTACCAGGTCTTCCTCGGTGAGGAGGTGCTGGCCTTCCTGGTGCTGGCCTGCGGGCTCTTCACCGTCGGCTACGCGGTCTCGGCCCCGGGGACCGCCCGGCGGCTGGCTCCGGCGTTCCTCGGCCGGCTCGGCGTCGGCGCCGGAGTCGGGGTGGTGCTGCTGGCGTACCCGCTGTGGTTCCAGTTCTTCGGGCCGGGGCACTATCGCGGGCTGCCGTTCGACCCGAGGGCGTACCCGCTGGACCTGGCGTCGTTCACCGCCGCCTCGCGGCAGTCGATCACCGGCCACGACACGGTGCCGGGCATGCTCTCGCCGAACCTGACCGAGGAGAACTCCTTCTTCGGGCTCGCGCTGATCGTGCTCTGCGCGGTGGTGGCGATCTGGCAGTGGCGGCGGCCGCTGGTCCGGGCGCTGGTGCTCTGCGTACTGGTCTTCTCCGCGTTGTCGCTCGGCGAGGAGGTGCGGCTTAACGGGGAACTGCTGGACCTGCCCGGCCCGTACCGACTGGTCTCCGGGGCGCCGCTGATCGACCTGGCGGTGCCGGCCCGGTTTCCGCTGATCTGCGTCCCCGCCCTGGCGATCCTGCTGGCGCTCTCCTTCGACCGGGTCTTCCGCCACACGGCGAACCCGAGTGCCGCTCCCGGCGGTGCCGCAGATGCCTGTGGTGCCGGGGATGCCTGTGGTGCCGCGGATGCCGGTGCCGTGGACGGTGGTGCGGCGCCTGGCGGTGCGGTGCCCGCGCGCGGGCCGGGCCGGGCCGGCGGGCGGGTGCCGGTCCGGCTGCTCTGGACCGGGGCGGTGATCGCCGTCCTGCTGCCGGTGGCGCCGACGCCGCTGCGCACCAAGCCGGTCTGGCCGGTACCGGAGTTCGTCGCCAGCGGCGAGTGGCGGTCGTACGTGCCGCCGGGGCGTACCCTCGTGGCGGTCCCGCCTACCCGGGGCTCCGAGGCGACCGCCGGGATGTACTGGTCGGCCCGGACCGGCCTGGCCTTCACCGCGCCGGGTGGCTACTTCATCGGCCCCACCGGGCCGGACGATCCGCAGGCCCGCTGGGGTGCGCCGGACCGCCCGACCGCCGTGCTGCTCGACCGGGTCGCCGCCACCGGTGAGGTGCCGCCGATCGGCGAGGCCGAACGACGGCAGGCGATCGAGGACCTGCGGCACTGGCGGGCCGCGATCGTGGTCCAGGGTGGCCTGCACCGGGGAGTGCCGGTGCGGGAGACCCTCGACCAGTTGCTCGGGCCGGGCCGGGACATCTCCGGCGCCTGGGTGTGGGACGTCCGCGCCCTCGTCGGCTGACCCGTCGAGCCGTGGGGGTTGCCTTTTACCTTCTTGGCCGTCAGTTGACGAGCGCGCGGACGTCCCAGAGCCAGACGTCGTCCACCCGCTGCCCCGGGCCGAGCAGGCCGGCGAGCAGGACGTGCAGCGCGGGTGCGGCCGGGTGGTCGCCGAGCACCACCACGGAGGCCCGCCAGAACCGCAGATCCTCGATGGCCTGGCGGCGGTTCTCCTCGGTGACCACCGGTGCCGCACCCCGGTCCATCGTTCCGTAGATCAGCAGGCTGGTCGGTCGGGACGGGGCGCCGAACACCCCGTAGCCCTGCGCGTCCGGCCCGATGAAGTATCCGGCCGGGATCGGGAACGCCTGCCCGGTCAGCGCGCTCCAGCGCAGCGTGGAGAGGCCGTGCACGTTGCTCGGGATGGGTACCGGGACCAGGGTCCGGCCCGCCGGCACATAGGGCCGCCAGGCCCCGGAGGTGATGAACCGCGGCGGCGGGTCGACATGCATGGCCGGCAGCGGGCGCGGGACGATCGGCAACAGCGCGAGCGCGACAGCGGCGTACGCCAGGATCCGCAGCCGCCGTGCCGGGGCGGTGTCGTTCGAGGTGGCCGAGGGCGGCCGGGATTTCGCTACCTCGTTCCAGGCGAGCGCGACCAGGATTCCGACGGTGGCGACCGTGATCAGACTCAGCCGGGTCGGCATCATCATCTCGATCAGCGGCAGGTCCTCCGGCAGCAGACGCCACGGTCCCTCGAACTCGGTGAGCTGCCCGTCGTAGCGGATCTGCCGGCCCAGCGAGGCGAGCGCGAACCCGGCACCGAGCAGCGCGACGATCCGGGCGACGATGGACGTCCGCCAGAGCAGCACCGCGACCAGGACGGCCAGCCCGACGAGCGGCCAGCCCAGCCAGGTGTTCTGCTCGGTGACCCCGATGGTCTTCTCCACCTCCGGCGAGCCGGCGATGGTGTCCCGGGAGTAGGTGACGAAGGCACGCAGGTCCTCGCCCCAGTTGTGGAAGACGCCGCCCTGCAGACCCCGGTAGGACTGCGGGCCGTTGAACTGGTACCAGATCGGGTAGCCGGCCAGCAGCAGCGCCACCACGCCGCCGACGCCGAGACCGCGGAGGAAGGTCCAGATCCGGTTGCGCATCAGCGACCAGCGGAAGGCGACGTGCAGCGGCACGGCCACCCCGCAGGCCAGCGCGGTGAGCAGCAGCATCTCCTCGTTGATGAAGATCTGGTAGGCCACCAGCAGCCCCAGCACCAGCCCGTTGCGCAGCCAGCGGCCCGGCTCGCCGAGCCGGAACACCCGGACCACGATCAGCGGGAGCAGGAAGTTGGAGACGAAGTTCGGCTGCCCGTTGGCGTGGTGGATGATGCCGGGTGCGAAGCCGAGGAACGCCCCGCCGACGAACGCCGCGGCCCGGGAGGAGACCAGGTGCCGGGAGAGCATCCAGTACGAGGTGGCGGCCGTCGCCGCGAGCGCACCGCCGAGATACAGCGCGTACGTCACCTGCGGGCCGAACAGCCAGGTGAGTGGGGCCAGCGGCAGGGTGACGCCCAACAGCGAGGTGTTGGCCATCATGTTGACGCCGTCCGGGGCGTTCTGCCGGGCCGAGAAGAGCGGGTTCTCCAGGTGCTGCACCGAGTACGCGCCGTGCGCGAAGAGCCACTCGAACCAGCTGTGGTCGGTCGGCAGATGCGACGACACCCGGTGGTTGACGTCCACCCAGTAGTTCGCGCAGACGAAGATCCCGAGCAGGACGTACGCTCCGATGGCCAGTACGTCGACCCGCGCGGGAGTCCGGAAGGCCCACCACTGTCGAGATCGATCGACTCTCGTCGAGCCGGCTTCGGCGTCCGAAGAATTGTCCACCACCGGAACTGCCACGAGGCGCCATCGTACAGGTGACTTCGCGTCCGAATTGCCGCCACCCGCCCCGGGTTCCCGGAGTGTGCCGGCGGGTGGTGACGACCGATACGGGCGATCGCGGCGTCGCGGCGGCGAGCCGCCGGAGCCGGAGATCCGACGCCGGCAGGGCCGGCGGAAGTGGGGGAGGAGTGAGATGCCCACCATCGAGTTGGGCGAGTTGGCTGTCGGGTCCCGCCCCGGGCGGGCCGAGCCGGACCGGACCGCGACTCGGCGGACGAACCGGCGCCGGCCGCCCCGGTCGGGGCTGCTCGCGGCGGTGCTGGCGGGGGTGCTCGGCACGGTGGCGGCCGGTGACCCGGTGCCCCGCCCCTGGCCGGAGACGGTGCTACCGACCCGGCTCGGCTCGTTCGTGTACGCCGAGCGGGACCGGATGTTCGTCGTCGAATCCGATCGGCCCGGTCGGGGCGGCCCGGAGCTGACCGCGTACCGGCTGCCGGCGGCGGAGCCGGAATGGCGGGTGACGCTGCCGGCCGACGACGTCGCGAACCTCCAGATGGTCGGCGAGCACCTGCTGCTGGCACGCTATCCGAGACCGGCGTCGGGCAGGGCACCTGGGCTGACCGTGCTGGATCCCTCGACCGGCGCCGTGGCCTGGGACCGCGAGGCGAGCCTGATGACGGTCAGCAGCGGCGGTGACCTGCTGCTCCAGACGACGACCGGGGACTGGCGGCCGGGGGAGAACGGGCCCGGCACGTTGGAGGCGGTGGATCCGGCCACCGGCGCCGCGCGGTGGTCGCTGCCGGTACCGGCCGGCGCCGTGCCGTTGCTCGAAATGTCGGCGGTCGACCGGGCGGTACCCGTCCGGGCCTCGACCCTGGTCCTCGTCCTGCCGTCCGGTCGGGTCGAGGTGCGCGATCTTGGCACCGGCGAGGTCGTGCGGGCCGCCCAGATGCCGGCGCCGGGCGCCGGGCCGCCGACGCCGACCGGGTGGGTCGAGGTCGCCGCCGGCCTGCTCCTGGCGTACGACGAGAACGCGGTGACCGCGTACGGGCTGCCGGAGCTGGACCGGCGCTGGTCGGTCCCGAACCCGCCCACCAAGGAGTACGCAGCGTTCACCTGCGGAGCCGACCTGTGCAGTCTGCGTCCCCAGCGCGGGGTACACGTCCGGGACGCGGGGACCGGCCGTACCCGCTGGTCGGACCCGCGCTGGACCGGCCTCTGGACCGTCGGCGACGACCTGGTCGCCAGCCAGGCCGGTGCCGACGAGTCCCAGCTCTTCGCCGTCCTCGATCCGGCCACCGGACGGGTACTCGCCGACCTCGGTACCTTGGCCTTCCTCACGCCGCGCGGATCGCGGTTCGTCGGCGTCCGGTACGGCGCGGACCGCCGGGCCTGGGTGCTGGAGTTCGATCCGGTCACCTGGCGGGGTCGGCTGCTGACGGTGCTGTCCGGGATTTCCGGCGACTGCGGGGTGACCGCGACCAGGCTGCACTGCCGGCGGCTGGACGCCTCGACCGGGGTGTGGCGGCTGCCGGATTAGCCGGCCCGGTCCGGCGCATCGAGCTGTCACTTGTCGAGCCTGGATAGGTTGTCCCCTAGAGGCAGCCGGGGAGGTCGTGGTGCGGGTACTGGTGGTGGAGGACGAGCGCAACCTGGCCGACGCGATCGTCCGTGGGCTGCGCCGGCAGGGCATGGCCGTCGACGTCGCCTACGATGGTTCGACCGGACACGAGATGGCCTTCGTCACCCGGTACGACGTGGTGGTGCTCGACCGCGACCTGCCGGGCGTGCACGGCGACCAGATCTGTGCCGACCTGGTCACCTCGGACGCGCTGACCCGGGTGTTGATGCTGACCGCCAGCGGTACGGTCGCCGACCGGGTGGAGGGCCTCCAGCTCGGTGCCGACGACTACCTGCCCAAGCCGTTCGCCTTCGACGAGCTGGTCGCCCGGGTGCAGGCCCTCGGTCGCCGGGCCACCCCGGTCACCCCACCGGTGCTGACCGTGTCCGACCTGGTGATCGACCCGGCCCGGCGGGTGGCGACCCGGGGCGGGGCGGCGGTGGACCTGACCCGCAAGGAGTTCGGCGTGCTGGAGGAGCTGGTCAAGGCGCGCGGTGCGGTGGTGTCCAGCGAGGAACTCCTGGAACGGGTCTGGGACGCCAACACCGACCCGTTCACCACCACCGTCCGGGTGACCGTGATGACGCTGCGGAAGAAGCTCGGTGAGCCGCCGCTGATCGAGACGGTGGTCGGCGCCGGCTACCGGGTTTCGGACCCGTCCGTGCCGGGGCAGGTGAGCGCATGACCGTCTATCTGACCCGCCGCCGGCCCCGGGTACGGCCCACGCTGCGGCTCCGGCTGACCCTGCTCAACGGCGTGTTGCTGATCGGTGCCGGTGCGATTCTGGTGCTGCTCGCCTGGCTGCTGGTCGGGGACGCGCTGACCCCGGACATCCGGCTCCGGTCGAACCCGACGCTCGAGCTCTCCGACGGGCGGACGGTCGGCGCGATCGAGTGGCAGCGCGAGATGGCGCAGGCGGCGAGCCGGGAGCTGCTGGTCAAGGGGTTGCTGGCGCTGCTGGTGATAAGCGTCGTCGGGGTCGCCGGGGCGTACGCGGTGGCCGGCAGGGCGCTCCGCCCGCTGCACCAGGTCACCTCGACGGCCCGACGGCTCGGCGAGGCGACCCTGGACCAGCGGATCCGCTACTCCGGCGCGGACGACGAGGTGGCCGAGCTGGCCGGCACCTTCGACGCGATGCTGGACCGGATAGGGGATGCCTTCGAGACGCAGAAACGCTTCGTCGCCAACGCCTCGCACGAGCTGCGTACGCCGCTGGCGGTGATGCGGACCGAGATCGACGTCACGTTGGCCGACGACGAGGCGGACGTGGCGGAGTACCGGCGGATGGCCACGGTGGTCCGGGACGCCTCGGAGCGGGCCAACAACCTGGTCGACGCGCTCCTGGTGCTGGCACGCAGCGAGGCGCAGTCGGGCCGCCGGTTGGCCCGGAAGGCACCGACCGATCTCGCCACCGGGGCCGGTGCGGCGCTCTCGGCGGTCCGGAACGAGAGCACCCGGCTCAAGCTCCGGGTCGAGACGGCGTTGGCCCCGGCACCGGTGGTCGGCGATCCCGGCCTGTTGGAGCGGCTGGCCGGCAACCTGATTGAGAACGCGGTGCGCTACAACCACCTGCACGGACGGATGTGGGTGCGTACCGGCTCGGATCCCGAACAGGCCTGGCTGGTGGTCGGCAACACCGGCTTCGAGGTGGAGCAGGCGGACGTACCCGGGCTGTTCGAGGCGTTCCGGCGGGGTGGTCGGGAGCGGACCGGCGCCCGGGGATCCGGGCTGGGACTGTCGATCGTCCGGGCGGTCTGCGACGCGCACGGCGGCACTGTCAGCGCGATCGCCCAGGACGGTGGCGGGCTGGAGGTGACGGTGACTCTGCCGGCGGCCGAGACCACCCCGGTGGTGGCCGCCTCGGCGGCGGTCGGCGGCGGTCCGGTCGCCATGCCGTTCCGGCCGGTGCCGGCGGAGAGCGCGAGCAGCACGGCCAGTACCGTCTCGCTCGACCGGGCCGCACCGGTCGTCCTGCCCGCCCCGGGTACGCCGGCGGAGGCGCATCCCGGCACCCCGACCGGACTGGCCGGGCTGGCGGAAACGGCCGGCACCGACCCGAGACCCGGTTCGACGATCGATCCCCGGTAGCGGATTCAGGCGACGAGGTCGAGTTCACGTACCTCGCGGCGGATCGCCCGCAGCCGGGCGGTGGTGATGCCGAGTTCCTGCGCCACTTCGGCGTCGCTGGCCTCGGGTCGCTCCGCCTGGATCGCCGCCGCCAGTGCGGCGGTCTCGGTGATCGGGCGGCGTGGCCGTGCCGCGGCGGCCGGCTTGGCCGCGCGCCCGGTCGAGGCCCGCCGCCCGGCCGTTCCGGCCGCTCCCTTCCTGGTCCTGGTCGCACCTCCGGCGCCCGCTGGCGCCGCCGCACCCGTTTCCCCGGGTGTCTCCGGCCGCTTCCCGCCGTGCCTGCCCGGCTCCGTCCCGCCGTGCGCGCCGATTTCCGTTCCGCCGTGCGCGACGATTCCCGTTCCGTTGGGTGTGCCGGCTTCCGTTCCGTTGGGCGGGGTGGCTCCCGTTCCGTTGGGCGGGGTGGCGAGGATCTCGCCGATACCCCGGCCCAGAGGCTCGACCGCGCCGAGTGACCCGCCGCCCGCCGCCGGTCGCCGACGAGCTGCGGCCGCCCCACCCGGTCCGGCGGCGGCCCGGTCGGATCCCGAGGCCGGGTCGGATCCCAAAGCCGGGTCGGATCCCAAAGCCGGGTCAAACGCTCCGGTCCGGGCAGCACCGGGCGGGGCGGCGGGGTTCGCCGGACCGGACCCCGCCGTGGCGGCGGCCGTCGCGGCCTCTGCGGTGGCGATCCGGCCACCCAGCTCCACCAGGCAGATGCTGGCCACCACGATCAGGCCGTCGACCGACAGCGGCAGCAGGTACGGCGACGCGCCCGTCTCGCCGTACCGGGCGGCCACCCCGACCATGTGCCAGTACGACACCCAGGCGGCGATCCCGGCGATCGTGGCGGTGGCGGCCATCCGGGCGAACGCCAGTGAGCGGCGGTGCACCGGCACCCGAGAGATCAACTCAACGGTGAGCAGCAGTGCCAGTGGTGGCCAGGCGGCGATGGCCTGGCTGATCGGGTTGTCCCGCGCGTGCAGGATGTTGGCGACCACCGAGGCGGCGACCCCGAGGGCCAGGGTGGCGCGTACGGCCCAGCGGACCCGGCGAAGCTGTGGGAGGGGCACCGGTCGCTCCTTGCCTGTCGTCGTGCTTCCTCTCGGCCCAGCGGACCAGCCGGCCTGACCGCTCATCCTTACGGCCGAAGCGGTCCAGCCGGTGTACCGGCTGAATTTCCGGCGTGTCGCTCACCGCCCGGTGGCCATCCGTGTGCTTCGCGTTGCGATCCCGGGGGGCACATCGGTTGCCGAACCCGTACCTCCGTGCCAAACTTGCCGCCGTCAGCCCGGATCATGGAGGGAGGTGCGGTAGATGGTTGCGCTGTCCTTTTCCGCGCCTCGCCTCGGCCACCGCTGACCGATCCGCGTTCCTCCGCGAGGCGCACACTCCACTGGAGGATTCGTGAGTTCCATCATCCACAACGTCAGCTTCGACTGCGCCGATCCGTACACGCTCGCCAGCTTCTGGGCGAAGGTGCTGGACCGGTCCCTGCATCCTGATGACCGGCCCGGCGACGACGAGGTCGGGCTGCCGGCGCCGGACGGCACTACGCCGCAGGTCTTCTTCCAGCGGGTGCCGGAGGGCAAGTCGGGCAAGAACCGGCTGCACATCTGCCTGCAGCCCGAGGACCGGACCCGGGACGAGGAGGTCGACCGGCTGTTCGGGCTGGGCGCCACCCTGGTCGCCGACCACCGGCGCCCGGACGGCACCGGCTGGGCGGTGCTCGCCGACCCGGAGGGCAACGAGTTCTGCGTCGAACGCAGCGCCGCCGAGCGCGCCGGCTGAGCCCCGCGTAGCAGCTGGGCCCCGGCGTAACAGCTGGGCCCCGCGTAGCAGCTGGGCCCGGCGTACCGGTTGCGTGACGCGTACCGGTAGGAGCGGTCGCGGGTGCCGGGCCCGTCCCCGCCGGCAGCGGTGGGGGACGGGCCCGGGTCAGCTCGGCAGCCGGCCGGCTGGCGTTCGTCCGCACCCCGGACCGACGTTCATTGCCGCGTGAGCGACGTTTCGGATCCGAGGTGGGTCAGCTTCTCGGGGTTGCGGACGTAGTAGAGACCGGTGATGCGGGCCTGCTCGACCCGAACCGCCAGGACACCGTCGAGTTCGCCGTCGATTCGGAGCACGAGCGCCGGGTTGCCGTTGACCATGGTGGGATCAACGGTGACGGTGACCAGGCCTTCGGCCCTGCCGAGACCACCGATGATGAAGCGGGCGACCTTCTCGGCGCCGATGACCGGCCGGGGCGATGCCTGCTTGAGGCCGCCGCCGTCGCTGATCCCCACGACGTCAGGGGCGAGCGTGTCGATCAGGCCCTTGAGGTCTCTGGTCTCCAGCGCGCGCCGGAACGCACCCAGAACCGCCCTGGTCTGGCTCGGGGAGACGGCCGCGCGGGGGCGGCGGGCGTCGACGTGCCGGCGGGCGCGGTGCGCGATCTGGCGGACGGCCGCCGGGGTCTTGCCGACGGCGGCGGCGATCTCGTCGTAGCCGATGCCGAAGGCCTCGCGCAGTACGAAGACGGCACGTTCGGTCGGTGAGAGTGTCTCGAGGACCAGCATGAGCGCCATCGACAGACTCTCGGAGAGTTCGACGTCCTCGGCCACGTCCGGCGTGGTGAGCAGCGGTTCGGGTAGCCAGGCGCCGACGTACGCCTCCCTGCGGCGCTGCACGGTGCGCAGCCGGTTGAGCGACTGCCGGGTCGTGATCCGGATCAGGTAGGCACGCTGGTCGCGTACCTGTTCCAGGTCGACCTTGATCCACCGCAGCCAGGTTTCCTGGAGTACGTCCTCGGCGTCGGCCGCCGATCCGAGCATCTCGTACGCGACGGTGAACAGCAGGTTGCGGTGGGCGACGAAGCTCTCGGTCGCCGGGTCAGTGGCTCGGTCGTTCATCGCAGGCCGCCCGGGAAAGCGCCGGTGGCGCTGGGGAGGAATGGGCGGTCATGCGTGGTGTCGGTGGTTCTCGGCATAGTGTCGGCGCCTCCGTCCCGGCGGAACTGTCGGTTGCGGCGGGGATGGTTGCAGTCTGCCGATCACCCCCTCCCACGACGGTGGTTCTGTGCGGTCCGAGGCTGAAATCTCCCGCTTCCAGCCTGGGAGAAGCATCAGATTCCGGCATTCTCCTTCGCGGCCCGCATCCGGTCGTCGTCGAACTTCCGGCCGCGACGACCGGTACGTCGCGCATGCTCGGCAACGACCTGCCAACCGCAGATTCCCGTCATGATGCCTCCTAGGCCTCCAGGGGTTCGGCCTCAAGACACCGCGGGACCAGCCGTTGTGACATGCCCGAGCGGACAGGTACCCGGACGCTCTCCGGCTTCCGCTCCGGCCGCCGGGTGTCCCTCGTGGCGGGCCCGCGCCAATCCTGCCGCCATCGCCGCTCGTCGCGGGCGTCCGGGCAGATCGCGGTGCTCAGGAACCAGGCCAGGTCGCACAACGCGTCGTGCGACTCGCCGGGACCGGTCCCCGAGCACCGCGATCGACGGGTTGATCAGCCGGGCAGGCTGGCCGCGCCCCGGGGCAGGAAGCGGCGGCCGGTGATCCGCTCCGAGGTGCCGGTGCGGTCCAGGTACGGCGTGACACCGCCGAGATGGAACGGCCAGCCGGCGCCGAGGATCATGCAGAGGTCGATGTCCTGCGGCTCGGCGACCACACCCTCGTCCAACATCAGCCGGATCTCCTGGGCGAGCGCGTCCAGCGCCCGCTGGCGTACCTCCTCAGCGGTCAGCGGTGCCGAACCGACCTCCAGCAGCCCGGCCACCTTGGGGTTGACGTCGCCGTCGACCACCAGTGGCATACCGGACTCGGCGATCCGCTTCAGGTTCTCGCCGACCGCGAACCGGTCCGGGAAGGCGGCGTGCAGCGTGCCGCCGACGTGGTACGCCACCGCCGGCCCGACGAGCTGGAGCAGCGCCAGCGGGCGCATCGGCAGGCCGAGCGGATCGAGTGCGGCGTCCGCCACCTCGGGCGGGGTGCCGGCGTCCACGGCCGCGATGATCTCGCCGAGGAACCGGGTCAGCAGCCGGTTGACCACGAAGGCCGGTGCGTCGGCGACCAGTACGCAGGACTTGCGCAGCTCCTTGCCGACCGCGAAGGCAGTGGCCAGGGTGACGTCGTCGGTCTGCTCGCCCCGGACGATCTCCAGCAGCGGCAGCACCGCGACCGGGTTGAAGAAGTGGAACCCGACCACTCGCTCCGGGTGCGCCAGGTCGGCGGCCATCGCGCCGACCGAGAGCGAGGAGGTGTTGGTGGCGAGTACCGTGTCCGGGCTGACGATCTTCTCCAGCTCCGCCCAGACCTGCTTCTTCACGGCCAGGTCCTCGAAGACCGCCTCGATCACGAAGTCGGCGTCGGCGAAGACGGCCTTGTCGACCGAGCCGCTGACCAGACCGCGCAGCTTGGCGGCCGTACCCTCGGCAAGCCGGCCCTTGCCGACCAGCTTGTCGATCTCGGCGTGCACGTAGCCGACGCCGGAGTCCACCCTGGACTGGTCGAGGTCGGTGAGCACCACCGGAACCTGGAGCCGGCGGGCGAACAGGAGCGCGAGCTGCGACGCCATCAGGCCGGCGCCGACGATGCCGACCTTGGTCACCGGGCGGGCCAGGCCCTTGTCCGGCGCGCCGACCGGCCGCTTGGCCCGGCGCTGCACCAGGTCGAAGGAGTAGAGGCCGCTGCGCAGCTCCTCGCTGAAGATGAGGTCGGCCAGCGCCTCCACCTCGGCGGCCATCCCCTTCGGCAGCCCGTCCGGGTCGCCGTCGGCGGGCCCGGCCGGTGCCTCGCGGGCCAGTTCCAGCAGCTCCAACGCCCGGTACGCGGCCGGGACCGCGCCGTGCAGCCGCTCGTCCAGCGTCTGCCGGGCGAAGTAGAGCACGCCGTCCCACATCTCCCGGTCGACCTCCGGACGGGTCACCTGGACCTCGCCGCGCACCACCTGCGCGGCCCACTCCAGCGAGCGCTCCAGGAAGTCGGCCGGCTCGAAGAGCACGTCCGCGATGCCCAGCTCGGCGGCCTGCTTCGGTTTGAGCATCCGGTTCTGCATCAGCGGGTTCTGGATGATCACCTGGGCCGCGCCGGCGATGCCGATCAGGTTCGGCAACAGTTGGCTGCCGCCCCAGCCGGGCACCAGGCCGAGCGAGACCTCGGGCAGGGCGAGCGCGGCGGCGCCGCCGTGCAGCGTCCGGTAGTGGCAGTGCAGCGCCAGTTCCAGCCCGCCGCCCATCGCGGCGCCGTTGACGAAGGCGAAGGTCGGCACCGTGCTGGTGCGCAGCCGGCCGAAGACCCGGTGGCCGAGCCGGCCGATCTCGCGGGCCTGGTCGCGGTCCGCGAGCAGCGGCATGCCGGTCACGTCGGCGCCGACGCAGAAGATGTACGGCTTGCCGGTCACCGCGACGAACGCCGGCTCGGCGGCGAGCGCCTCCGTGATCGCGTCGTCCAGACTGGAGAGTCCGGCCGGGCCGAAGGTGTTCGGCCTGGTGTGGTCGAAACCGTTGTCCAGGGTGATCAGCGCGGCGGGTCGGTCCAGCCCCGGCACCTGCACCAGGCGCAGCAGTGCCCGGGTGACCACCTCGTTCGGGTTACCTGGAACCGTCATTTCTCGCCGCCCTCCCAGTTCGGGTTCTCCCAGATGACCGTGCCGCCCATGCCGATACCGATGCACATCGCGGTGAGGCCGTACCGCACCTCGGGGTGTTCGGCGAACTGCCGGGCGAGTTGGGTCATCAGCCGTACTCCGGAGGAGGCGAGCGGATGACCGACGGCGATCGCCCCGCCCCACGGGTTGACCCGGGGATCGTCGTCGGCGATGCCGAAGTGGTCGAGGAAGGCCAGCACCTGCACCGCGAACGCCTCGTTCAGCTCGAACAGGCCGATGTCGTCGATGGAGAGCCCGGCGATCCGCAGCGCCTTCTCGGTCGACGGGATCGGACCGTAACCCATCACCTCCGGCTCCACCCCGACGAAGCCGTACGACACCAGCCGCATCGACACCGGCAGCTTGAGTTCCCGGGCGACGTTCTCGGCGGCGAGCAGGCTGGCGGTGGCCCCGTCGTTGAGTCCGGCCGCGTTGCCGGCGGTGACCCTGCCGTGCGGGCGGAACGGCGTCTTCAAAGTGGCCAGTTTCTCCAGTGAGGTCTCCCGGGGCGCCTCGTCGACGGTGGCGAGTCCCCAGCCGGTCTCCGGGTCGCGGGTCGCCACCGGCACCAGGTCGGGCTGGAGCTTGCCGTTGGCGTACGCCTTGGCGGTCTTCACCTGTGAGGCGAGCGCGTACGCGTCGGCGCGCTCCCGGCTGATCTGCGGGAGCCGGTCGTGCAGGTTCTCGGCGGTGGCACCCATCACCAGGGCGGAGGGGTCGACCAGCTTCTCGGCCAGGATCCGCGGGTTGGGGTCCACGCCCTCGCCCATCGGGTGCCGGCCCATGTGCTCGACGCCACCGGCGATCGCCACGTCGTAGGCGCCCATCGCGATGCCACCGGCCACGGTGGTGACCGCGGTCATCGCCCCGGCGCACATCCGGTCGATGGCGTAGCCGGGCACCGTCTTGGGCAGCCCGGCGAGCAGCGCGGCGGTACGACCGATGGTGAGGCCCTGGTCGCCGGTCTGGGTGGTGGCGGCGATCGCCACCTCGTCGACCCGCTCCGGCGGCACGGGGTTGCGTCGCAGCAGTTCGCGGATGCAGCGGATCACCAGGTCGTCGGCGCGGGTGTGGGCGTACATCCCACCCGCCTTGCCGAACGGGGTGCGGACGCCGTCGACGAAGACGACGTCTCGGACTTCACGGGGCACTGGAGCCTCCTTGCCGCAGGGGCCCGGGTGGGCGGGTACCTCGGATGCTACTAGCCAGTAACTATGGCCGTTTGTGCCCCCGGTGTGGCTCGGGACACATATCGTCCGGCTTGATGCCCTAGTAATCACACTATCGCCAGCTAAACAGCGAGCAATAGTGAAAATGCTTCCGAATCGGCCGCAGTCGGCGAATCCAGTCAGGAGTCCGGGTGAAGGTGCTGGTCACCGGCGGTGCCGGCTTCATCGGCAGCACCATCGCGTCGGCCTGCCTGGACGAGGGCATCGAGCCGGTGATCCTGGACAGCCTCTGCACGGGTCGGGTCGAGTTCACCCGGGGGCGGATCTTCTACCCGGGTGACATCGCCGACGGCGCGCTGATCGACCGGATCTTCGCCGAGCACCCCGAGATCGGCGCGGTGGTGCACGCTGCGGCGCTGATCGTGGTGCCGGAGTCGGTCAGCGAGCCACTGCGCTACTACCGGGAGAACGTCGCCAAGTCGCTCGACCTCCTCGACCACGTGATCCGCAACGGGGTCACCCGTTACGTCTTCAGTTCCTCGGCCGCGATCTACCGCACCGGTGCCGACCTCTCGGTCGACGAGAGTTCACCACTGGAACCGGCCAGCCCCTACGCCCGGACCAAGGCGATGATGGAGACGGTGCTCGCGGACACCGCCGAGGCCACCCCGCTGCGGGCGCTGTCGCTGCGCTACTTCAACCCGATCGGTGCCGATCCGCTGCTGCGTACCGGTCTCCAGTTGCCCCGGCCCACGCACGCGCTGGGCAAGCTGATCGACGCCTGGACCGACGGCGGGGAGTTCCTGATCACCGGCACCGACTGGCCCACCCGGGACGGCTCGGGAATCCGCGACTACATCCACGTCTGGGACCTGGCCCGGGCCCACGTCTGCGCGCTGCGCCGGTTCGACGAGATCCTTCCGCCCGGTGGCGACCGGTCGGTGGAGGCGATCAACCTCGGCACCGGGGACGGCACCACCGTCCGGGAACTCGTCGCCGCCTTCGCCGAGGCGGTGGGGCCGGTACGCACCCGCGATGCGCCGCCCCGCCCGGGCGACGGGGCCGGCTCGTTCACCCGGAGTACCCGATCCCGGCTGCTGCTCGACTGGAAGCCCGAGTACTCCGTCGCCGACGGCATCCGGCACGCGGTGCAGTGGTGCCGGGTCCGCGACGAACTGCTCGGCGTCCGCCCGCCGGCCCGGCACCTGCACCACTCCGGCGGACGCTGACCAGACCACCACCGCCCAGCACGCCGCCCAGCACGCCCGTCACCCGACTCGGCAAGGCGACGAGACGTCAGTGGGTGTCAGCAGGCGACGAGGTGTCAGCAGGCGACGAGGTGTCAGCAGGCGACGAGGCGTCAGCAGGCGTCGAGACGTCAGCAGGTATCAGCAGGCATCGAGGTGTCGGGGCGTCGGGGCGTCGGGCGGCGTCAGCTCTCCGGCTCGGCCAGCGCCGCCGCGAGTCCCTCGGCGATCAGGCCGACCTGCCAGTTCCGGGCACCGTACCCGCGCAGGGTCTCGGCGACCGTGTCCGGCGTGATCTCCTCCGGCGGGATCCACGCCAGCCGGCGGACCGAGTCGGGGGTGATCAGGTTCTCCGGCGGCAGGGTGTGCGCCGCCGCGATCCTGGTCACCACCTCGCGGCACCGGGCCAGCCGGGCCGCCGCCACCGGGTCCCGCTCGGCCCAGCGGTGCGGCGGGGGCGGGCCGTCGATCGTCGGGCTCACCGGCAGCGCGTCGTCCGGCAGTTGCCGGGCGTCGGCGAGGGCGTCCAGCCAGGTCCGGACGAGGCGGCGCACCGAGCGGCCGCCGAAACCGGGCAGCATCAGCAGGGTCCGCTCGTCCTTCGGATCCATCTCGGCGGCGGCGATGATCGCGGCGTCGGGCAGTACCCGGCCGGGTGCCGAGTCACGGCGGGCCGCGATCTCGTCCCGGGCGTACCAGAGCGACCGCACCCGGGCCTGTGCCCGGGCCCCCCGCACCCGGTGGATGCCGGAGGTCCGCCGCCACGGGTCGGGCCGCTGCCGGGCCGGCTGGGTGCCCCAGGCCACCAGCGCGGCGAACTCCTCGGCCGCCCACTTCGCCTTGCCCTGGTGCTCCAGCTCGACCGCGAGCTTGTCCCGCAGCTCGGTGAGCATCTCCACGTCCAGTGCGGCGTAGGTCAGCCAGGACTCCGGCAGCGGCCGGCTGGACCAGTCCGCCGCCGAGTGGTGCTTCTCCAGGGTGAAGCCGAGCAGTTGCTCGGTCAGCGCGGCCAGCCCGACCCGTTCGAATCCGGCGAGCCGGGCGGCCAACTCGGTGTCGAAGAGCCGTCTCGGCCGTAGCCCGAGGTCGGCGAGGCAGGCGAGATCCTGGCTGGCGGCGTGCAGTACCCATTCGGCGTCGGCGATCGCCTCGTCGAGGGTGTGCAGGTCGCCGAGGGGCAGCGGGTCGATCAGCGCGGTGCCGGCCCCGGCCCGCCGGAGCTGGACCAGGTAGGCCCGCTGGCTGTAGCGGTAGCCGGAGGCGCGCTCGGCGTCGACGGCGACCGGGCCGGTGCCGGCCGCGAATCGGGACACCACGTCGGCCAGGCCGACGGGGGTCTCGACCGGAGCCGGGGTGCCGTCGCGAGGGGTGAGCAGCGGTACGGGCCCGCCGGGCGTTGGGTCGGGCCCCACTGTCTCGGGATCCGGCGCGGACGCCGGAAGGCTGTGCGGCTCGTCCCCTGCTCGGCGTTGCGCGGCCCGACGGCGCAGGGGTGGTTCGTCGGTCACCTGACAACCCTAGTCTTCACGGAGATTGGGGTCGCGCAGCCGGTCCGGCGAGTCGGGTCCGATGGGCCTGCCGAGCCCGCCGAAGCGGTTGGGGCACAGGGGGTCCCGCGTCAGCGGGGGTGGTCAGGCGGCGCCGGCGGGACGGGCATGCGGCAGCACGGTGACACCGGGCGGCGGCAGCCCGGCGGTGGATGCGAGCAGCGTGCACCAGGCCAGCAGATGTGCCCGCAGGTCGTCGTCGACCGGGGTCCAGGATGCGCGGATCTCGATGTCACCGGCGGCCGGCGGGCCGGCCAGCTCGCCGAACCGGGTCGACATGGTCTGGGTCACCGTGCCGCCGAGCGCCCGGTAGGCCGCGTCCCGCGCCTCCAGCGCGTCGGTCAGCCAGGTCCAGCCGACGCCGGGCAGCAGCGGGTCGGCGGCGAGGTCGATCTCCAGCTCGGCGGTGACGTAGGTGACCAGGCGCAGCGTCCCCTCCCAGCTCTCGTGTCCGGCCGGGTCGTGCAGCAGGATCAGCCGTCCGGTGGCCACCTCCTCGCCGTCGCGCCGCACGCTGGCGCTCAGCGCGAAGGCGTAGGGGGCGAGCCGCTGCGGCGCACCCACCTCCTCCAGCGCGATCTCCGCGCGCGGCGCCGCCGACCGCAACCCGGCCACCGCGCGGGCGAAGGTCTCGGGCAGGACGATCGGGGAGGCCATATCCGCAGCCTAAGCCGATCGCCGGCGCCGTGGTGGGGCGCCGCGCCGGTCGGCCCGACCGGTCGGGCCGACGCCGGGCCCGACGCGGGTACGTCTGGCAGGCCACAAAACCCGGCGGTGCGCGCCGGCGAGGTCGGGGCGCGTGGCACGATGGCGCCGATGACCACCACGACTGCGGGCAACGCGGCCCGAGACGATCACCCGGGCCCGGGCGGCCCGGCCGATTCGCCGTTCGTCCGGGCCTGCCGACGGAAGCCGGTGCCACACACCCCGGTCTGGTTCATGCGGCAGGCCGGGCGTTCCCTGCCCGAGTACCGCGAGGTGCGGGCCGGGATCCCGATGCTGGAGTCGTGCCGCAGGCCCGAACTGGTCACCGAGATCACGCTCCAGCCGGTACGCCGGCACGGCGTGGACGCCGCGATCCTGTTCAGCGACATCGTCGTACCGGTGGCGGCCGCCGGGGTGGATCTGGACATCGTGCCCGGCACCGGCCCGGTGGTGGCCGAACCGGTCCGCACCCTCGCCGACGTCGACCGGATCCGAGCCATCGACCCTTCCGACGTCTCCTTTGTGGACGAAGCGGTTCGGCTGCTCGTGGCCGAGCTGGGCGACACCCCGTTGATCGGCTTCGCCGGGGCGCCGTTCACCCTGGCCAGCTATCTCGTCGAGGGCGGGCCGTCGCGCAACCACGTACGCACCAAGGCGCTGATGCACGGCGCCCCGGACGTCTGGCACGCCCTGCTGGGCCGGTTGACCGAGATCACCCTCGCCTTCCTCAGAGTGCAGATCGACGCGGGTGTCTCGGCGGTGCAGCTCTTCGACTCCTGGGCCGGGGCGCTCTCCGAGGCCGACTACCGCCGGTTCGTGCTGCCGCACTCGGCGACGGTGCTGGGCGCGCTGGCCGACGCGGGCGTGCCGCGGATCCACTTCGGGGTCGGCACCGCCGAGCTGCTCGGCGCGATGGGCGAGGCCGGCGCGGACGTGGTCGGGGTGGACTGGCGTACTCCGCTGGACGCGGCGACGGTGCGGATCGGGCCGGACAGGGCGGTGCAGGGGAACCTGGACCCGGCGGTGCTCTTCGCGCCCTGGGAGGTGGTCGAGGCCGAGGTGCGCCGGGTGCTCGGCGAGGCGGCCGCCGCCCCCGGGCACGTCTTCAACCTCGGGCACGGCGTGCTGCCGGAGACCGATCCCGAGGTGCTGACCCGGGTGGTCGCCCTGGTGCACGAGGCCACGACGAGCTGATCGGAAGGCAGGGACGGGGGTGAACGACCAGACACGGTCCGGCGGGCTGCGAATCGCCGTGGTCGGCGGCGGCATCACCGGGCTGTCCGCCGCGGTCCGGCTGCGGGACCGGCTCCCCGCCGACACCGAGATCATCGTGTACGAGCAGTCCGGTGCGCTCGGCGGCAAGCTGCGTACCGGGTCGCTCGCCGGTGCGACGGTCGAGTTCGGCGCCGAGGCATTCCTGACCCGTGACCCGGCCGGCGGGGACTCGGCGGCCGTCGCCCTGGCCCGCCGGGTGGGGCTGGCCGACGCGTTGGTGCACCCGGCGGTCGGGCGAGCCGCGCTGGCCATCGGTGGCGAGCTGCGGCCGATGCCCTCGGGCACCCTGGTCGGGGTACCCGGCGACCTGGCCGCGGTGGCCCCGGTGGCCCGGCCGGCGGCGGAGCGGGACGTCGACGAGGGCCGCCCGCTGCTCGGCCCGGACTCCGACCCGACGGTCGGCGAACTGGTCCGGCGGCGGCTCGGCGACGAGGTGGTGGACCGGCTCGTCGACCCGATGCTCGGCGGGGTGTACGCCGGCCGTGCCGACGAGCTGTCGCTGGCCGCCACGATGCCGGGGTTGGCCCGGGCGGCGCGCATCGAGCCGACCCTGACCGGGGCGGTCCGGGCGGCGCTGGCCGCCGCGCCCCGGCCCGCCGGTAGCCCGGTCTTCGCCACGGTCTCCGGTGGGGTGAGCCGGCTGGTGGCCGCCGCGGCCGAGACGGCACGGGCCGAGATAAGACTGAACGCGGCGGTCCGGGAACTGCTGCCCGTGCCGGGCGGCTGGCGGCTGGTGATCGGCCCGACGCGTGACCCGGAGCTGGTCGAGGTCGACGCGGTGGTGCTGGCCCTGCCGGCCCGGCCGGCCGCCCGGCTGCTCGGCGGCGTCGACGTGGCCGTCGGCGCGCTGGTCGGCCGGCTCGACTACGCCAGCGTTGCGCTGGTCGGCCTCGCCCTGCCCGGTCCACCGCCGGACGACGCGGCGAGCGGTGACCCGCTGCCGGCGGCCGGTGGGGCCGTGCTGCCGGCGGACCTGTCCGGGTTTCTGGTGCCGGCCATCGCGGGGACCCTGGTCAAGGCGGCCACCTTCTTCACGAACAAGTGGGCGCACCTGCGCCAACCGGACGGCATGCTGCTGCTGCGCGCCTCCGTCGGTCGGCACGGCGAGGAGCACCTGCTGCAACGCGCCGACGACGAGCTGGCCTCGGCGGTGCACCGTGAGCTCTCCGAGCTGCTCGGCGCCGCACTGCCCGAGCCGGTCGAGAGTCACGTGCAGCGGTGGGGCGGTGCGCTGCCGCAGTACGCACCCGGTCATCTGGATCGGGTGACCGCGGCCCGGTCGGCGCTGCGGACCGCACACCCGACTCTGGCGCTGGCCGGCGCCGGTTACGACGGGGTCGGGATTCCGGTCTGCGTACGCTCCGGCGAGACCGCGGCCGAGGAGATCATCAAGGTGCTGGGAGTATCGAAGGTATGACTGCGGAACAGACCGACGGCTCGGCGCGGGGCAACGTGGGGCAGACCAACGCGGCGCGGCTGCGCGAGCTGAACGAGAGCATTCGCTACACCATGTGGTCGGTGTTCCGGGCGACCGGCCCGCTGCCCGAGGTCCGGGACGGTATCGCGGCCGAGGTCGAGTCGCTCTTCGAGGAGTTGGCCGGCAAGGACGTGGTGGTGCGGGGCAGCTACGACGTCTCCGGGCTCCGCGCCGACGCGGACCTGCTGATCTGGTGGCACTCGTCGTCGAGCGACGCGCTCCAGGACGCGTACGGACGGCTGCGGCGTACCGCGCTCGGCCGGCAGTTGGCACCGGTCTGGTCGCAGATGGCGCTGCACCGGCCGGCGGAGTTCAACAAGAGCCACATACCCGCGTTCCTGGCCGGCGAGCCGGCCCGGGGTTACGTCTGCGTCTACCCGTTCGTCCGCTCCTACGAGTGGTATCTGCTGCCGGACGCCGAGCGCCGGGAGATGCTGGCCGAGCACGGCGGGCTGGCCCGGGGCTATCCGGACGTCCGGGCCAACACGGTCGCCTCGTTCGCCCTCGGCGACTACGAGTGGTTGCTCGCCTTCGAGGCCGACGAACTGCACCGGATCGTCGACCTGATGCGCGACCTGCGCGCCTCCCGGGCTCGCCGGCACGTCCGCGAGGAGGTGCCGTTCTTCACCGGCCGGCGCCGCAGAGTCGGCGAACTGGTCAACGCCCTGCCCTGACCTGACCTAGGCCCGCCGTGCCACGCTTTCCACGCTAATGGCGGCATCGCGCGGTGGCCAGGCGTCGGGCAGAGTCCAGCAATCGGATGCCGGCGCGGCTACACCGGGTCGCGGCGCATCGGCACGTGTGCGATGCCGTCCTCGACGTACTCCGGGCCGCTCACCGTGAAGCCGTAACGGGTGTAGAAGTCGACCAGGTACGCCTGGGCGTCGAGTACGCAGAGCCGGGAGCCGACCAGGGCCAGCGCCTCGCTCATCAGCCGCCCGGCGTGTCCGCCGCCCCGGGCCCGGCGGGCCACCACCACCCGGCCGATCCGCTGCACCCCGCCCGGCTCGGCGAGCAGCCGCAGGTACGCGATCGGCACGTCATCGCTGGCCAGCCAGAGGTGCCGGGTGCCCGGCTCGACGTCCCGGCCGTCGAGTTCGGGATAGGCGCACTCCTGCTCGACCACGAACACGTCGGACCGCAGCTTCAGCAGGTCGTGCAGGGTCCGGGCGGTGAGGTCGGCGAACGACGCGATCCGGAGCTCGATCCGGTCCTGGGAGTCCGACTGGAGCGGTGGCGTCTGCGACGGGTGCATCCCGTGATGCTAGGCCGCGGCCCGTACCGCTGAGGTGTCAGGAGGGGGCGCTGCCAGAGCAGAATCCGGTGATGAGGGCCCCTTCCTTGCAGGTCAGGCTGGGCGGGCGCCGACGGCGTCGCGGATCTCCGCACCACGCTCGCCCTCGACCGCCCGGGCGCAGTGCCCGCAGCAGAAGAAGCGGCCGGAGACCTCCACGCCGTGCCCGATGATCCGGATGCCGCAGTGCTCGCAGACCGGGGCGAGCTTGTGCGCCGCGCACTCGAACGAATCGAAGGTGTGCACGTCCCCGCTCGTCGTGCGCACCTCGAACGTCAGCCAGTAGTCGTTGCCGCAGACCTCGCAGGTCGTCGCCATGTCGAATCCCCCCGTATCACCGCATCTGCGGCCATACTACGTGGTCGACGGGTCCAGGCGCATCGAGATCGAGTTGATGCAGTACCGGGCGTTCGCCGGGGTGAGGCCCTCGCCGTCGAAGCGGTGCCCGAGGTGCGAGTCGCAGTTGGCGCAGCGCACCTCGATCCGGACCATGCCGAGCGAGCGGTCCTCCAGGTAACGGATGGCGCCGGGCAGGGCCCGGTCGAAGCTCGGCCAGCCGCAGTGCGAGTCGAACTTGGTGTCGCTGGAGAAGAGTTCCGCCCCGCAGGCCCGGCAGCGGTAGGTACCCGAGGTCTTGGTGTCCACATACTCGCCGGTCCACGGGCGCTCCGTGCCCGCCTGGCGGAGCACCTTGAATTCCTCGGGCGTGAGCCGGATCCGCCACTCCTCCTCGGTGCGGGGCAGGTTGTCTCCCCGGTTGTCCCGGACACTGTTGTCAGCCATGCCCCAACGGTACGGCGGAGATCGTGCGGCGGCTAAGCGCCGGAGGTTCGCCCCAAGCGCCCGTCGATCGACTGAAAACAACGAGAAACACCTGATTAATCACCGGGCGGTCACCGGGTCGTTGACAGGACATGCGAGCGGCCACCAGGCCGGGCGGGCAGAGACGGCGACGCGAGCACCGGCTGGTGCTGGCCGAGTTCCGGCTGACCTGGCGGCAGGCGGTGGTCCGGGGACTGCGCTGGGGTGGCCTGGGCAGCGGTGCCGTGATCGTGATCGCCGGTGCGCTGCCCGGGCAGCGGGAACTGACCGGGTGGGTCTGGGTGGCCGTGCTGGCTCCGCTGCCACTCGGGGTGCTCTGCGGCGGCGTCGACCGGCTTCGGGCCCGGAGCCGGCTGGAGGAGGCGGGGCTGCGGGGCCGGGCGTACGGGGCGTACGCCTTCGTTGCCTGGCACCGGGTGGTCGACGTCCGGGCGGAGCGCCGTCGGGGCCGTACCGTCGTCGCCGTCTACCTCGGCGACGACCGGCCGATGCGGCTCTACGCCCCGTACGACGGTGGGCTGCTCGACCGGGACCCGCGGTTCGAGCAGAAGCTCGTGCTCATCTGCCAGGTCTGGGAGGCGCACCGGCACGGCAGCCGGGCGCCGGAGGTGCGCTCCCGGCCGTGAGGCCGGGCCGACGGTCGGCGTCTCCGTGTCCGGCCACCGACGTCGGACCGGTGGCATAGGGTCGGCGCATGGCTGGTGGCAGCGCGAAGGCGAAGCCCGTCGAGGTCGAGGTGGCCGGGCACACGGTACGGCTGAGCAGCCCGGACCGGGTCTACTTCCCCCGTCGCGGGTTCACCAAGAAGGACATGTTCGACTACTACCTCGCGGTCGGTGACGGGATCATGCGTGCGCTGCGTAACCGCCCGACGGCGCTGCAGCGCTTCCCCGAGGGCATCGAGGGGGAGATGTTCTACCAGAAGCGGGTGCCGGCCCGGGGCGTACCGCCGTGGATCCGGACCGCGAAGATCCAGTTTCCGAGCGGCCGGAGCGCCGACGAGCTATGCCCGGCCGACCTGGCGCACGTGGCCTGGGCGGCCCAGATGGGGACCGTCGTCTTCCACCCGTGGCCGGTCCGGGGCGGCGACGTCGACCGCCCCGACGAGTTGCGCATCGACCTCGACCCGCAGCCGGGCACCGACTTCGCCGACGCGGTGGAGGCGGCCGGCGAGGTGCGCGGACTGCTGGACGAACTCGGCGCGACCGGCTGGCCGAAGACCTCCGGCGGCCGGGGCGTGCACGTCTACCTGCGGATCGAGCCGCGCTGGACCTTCACCGAGGTACGCCGGGCGGTGATCGCGTTTGCCCGCGAGGTGGAGCGGCGTCGCCCCGACCTGGTCACCACCGCCTGGTGGAAGGAGCAGCGCGGCGAGAAGGTCTTCATCGACTACAACCAGATGGCCCGGGACCGGACGATCGCCTGCGCCTACTCGCTGCGGGCCAACGCCCGGGCCACCGTCTCCACCCCGGTCACCTGGGACGAACTGCCGGACGTGGAACCGGACGACTTCGACCTCAGGACCGTGCCGGAGCGGGTGGCGAAGATCGGTGACCCGCACGCCGGCATCGACGACGCCCCGTGGGACATCAGCCCGCTACTGGAGTGGGCCGACCGGGACGACCGGGACGGCTCCGGCGACCTGCCCTATCCGCCGGACCACCCGAAGATGCCGGGCGAGCCGAAGCGGGTCCAGCCGTCCCGGGACCGCGACCGCAAGGAGTGAGCGGCCCCCGGGACGTCGGGCGCTACGGTCGGCCCCTGGAAGGCCTCTGCGGGACTGCTCCATCCGGGAGATCGTTGGCGGAACCCTCCCGGTGGTTCAGGGACTGACGACCTTCGTCACGAAGGCTCGCCACGAGTCGGGCGCGAAGGTCAGGATGGCCCCTGCCGGTGGTCGCCCATGATCGAGCAAGGCGGGGCGTTGCTATCTTCCTCACGATCCGCTCTGCAATGGCGGCGATGTCGCCGTCATCGACGATGGATGGCGTCACAACGACAGTTTCATGCCTTCGTGGCTGGCCCGGAAGCCCAGTGCGGCATAGAACCGGTGTGCGTCCGTACGCTGCTTGTCGGTGGTCAGCTGGACCAGCCGGCAGCCGCGTTCCCGGGCCTGATCCACCGCCCAGTCCATCATTCGCCGACCGATTCCCTCGCCGCGCAGGTCGCGTCGGACCCGGACCGCCTCGATCTGCATCCGTTCGGCGCCGCGCCGGCTCACCCCGGGGATGAAGGTGAGCTGCATCGTGCCGACCGGTTCGCCGTCGAGTTCGACGACGATCAGCTCGTTGCGCGGGTCGGCGTCGACCGCCTCGAAGCCGGCCCAGTAGGCGGCGTCGATGTCCTCGCCGGTCGGCTCCGCCGGCTCCCGGCTCGCGGCCACCTCGTCGTCGAGCAGCATCGCGACGATCGCCGGTACGTCGTCCCGGCTGGCGGTCCGGAAGATCAGCTCACGCATGCCCTCAGCCTGGCACATCGACTCTGCTCGACGCGGTCGACTCGGCAGCCGGTCGGCCGCGACGGCCGGCCGGCCCTCCCGGCCCGAGCCCGGTCGGAGACCGCAGGGGCGTCAGCGGGCCGGGCAGGTGGTGCCGGCGCTCGGCGGCTTCAGGTCGATCAGGTAGTCGTCGACCGCGTTGGTGATGCAGCGGGTCTGCGGGTAGGCGGTGTGCCCCTCGCCCTGCCAGGTCAGCACCACGCCGACGTCGAGCATCTCGGCCAGCTTCGGCGTCTGCTCGTAGGGCGTGGCCGGGTCGCCGGTGGTGCCGACGACGACGATCGGCGGGGCGCCGGTCGCCGGGCCGGTCGGGTACGGGTCCCGCTGGCCGGGCCAGAACTCGCAGCTCAGCATCCCCACCGCCAACGGGGCGCCGAACAGCGGGTACTTCTCGCGCCACTGCGACTGCAACGACCGGATCCGATCGACGCCGACCCGGTCCTCCTCGTCGGCGCAGTTCACCGAGAGGTTGGCGTCGAAGAGGTTCGTGTAGCTGCCGTCCTCGCTCCGTTCGGCGTACGAGTCGGCGAGTGCGAAGACCTCCTTCGGGTCGCCGTCGGCGAGCGAGTCGATCGCGGCGGCGAGCTTCTGCCAGCCGGCCTCGGTGTAGAGCGAGGAGATCACCGCGTAGAAGACCCAGCCGGCGGTGGCCTCCCGGCCGCCCTCGCCGCGTACCGGAGAGACCCGGGCCTTCTCCAGCGCGTCCGTCACCGCGCCCCGGGCGTCCGGGGCGATCGGGCACCGGCCCGGAGTGTCCCGGCACCAGTTGGTGAAGTTGGTGAAGGCCCGCTCGAAGCCCTTGGCCTGGCTCTCCGAGCCGGCCACGATGTCCTGCTCCGGGTCGACCGCGCCGTCGAGCACCAGCGCCCGGACGTTACGCGGGAAGAGCTGGGCGTACGTCGCGCCGAGCAGGGTGCCGTAGGAGTACCCGAGGTAGCTCAGCTTCTCGTCGCCGACCGCGGCCCGGATCGCGTCCATGTCGTGCGCGGCCTGCTCCGTGGAGTAGAGCCGCAGCCGCTCGCCGTACCTGGCGCCGCAGGTGTCGCCGATCCGCCGGTTCAGCGCCACCAACTCGTCGAACTCCGCCTGGCTCGCCGGGTCCAGCTCGAAGCCGAAGCTGCGGTCCAGGTCGGCGTCGGAGACGCACTTGACGGGGGAGGAGCGGGCCACGCCCCGAGGGTCGAAGCCGATGATGTCGAAGCGCCGGGTCACCTCGTCCGGCAGCCCGCCGAAGCTGGCTCCGAACGACAGGTAGACCGCCGAGTCGACGCCGGACCCACCGGGGCCGCCCGGGTTGATCAGCAGCGAACCGATCCGGTCCTGCTGCTTGGCCGACCGGATCCGCAGCAGCGAGATCTCCAGCTTGTCGGTGCCGGCACCGCCGGCCGCGTTCCAGTCCGCGGGTACGGAGATGGTGGCGCAGTCGTACCGCATGTTGGGCGCGCCCCGGCCGACGAGCTTGCGCGGCACCTCCGGACAGGATTTCCACTTCGCGGTACCGGTGCCGCTCGGCCCGGCCGCCGAGCCGGCGCGCTCCTTCTCGTCGTCGGGCCGGAACATCGGGATGGTGCAGCCGGCGACGAGCAACACGACGGCCAGGAGACCGGCCAGGGGCAGCCGGCGAGGGTACGAGCGGGCCAAGAGATCCTCCGTGATCGTTGCGACCGTCAGGCTACGCGCCTGGGGCGAGCGGGTCGCCGCGGAGCACCTGGTCGACGTCGAACCGGATCGGACGGTCGAGTTGGTCGTACCCGCAGGAGGCCGGCTCCCGGTCGGGCCGCCAGCGGACGAACTGGGCGGTGTGCCGGAACCGGTCCCCCTCCATCGCGTCGTAGCCGACCTCGGCCACCAGTTCCGGCCGGAGCGGCTCCCATTCCAGGCTCTTGGTGCCGGACCACCGACTGGGGCCGCCGGGGATGCGCTGCCCGCTGGTGTGGTCGCCGTGCACCCACGGGTGCTCCTCGACGCCCTCGCGGTACGGCGCCAGCTCGTCGAGGAGCTCGGCGCGGCGGGCGGCGCTGAACGACGCCGACACGCCGACGTGGTGCAGGGTGCCCCCCTCGTCGTGCAGGCCGAGCAGCAGGGAACCGACCACCGGGCCGGACTTGTGCCAGCGGAACCCGGCGACCACCACGTCGGCGGTACGGGTGTGCTTGACCTTGAACATCAGCCGCTTGCCCGGCTGGTAGGGGATGTCGGCAGGCTTGGCGACCAGCCCGTCCAGCCCGGCCCCCTCGAAGATCTCGAACCACCGGGCCGCCGTCTCCGGGTCGGTGGTGGTCTGGGTGACGTGCACCGGCGGTACGACCCCGCGCAGCTCCTGGACGAGCCGGCCGCGGCGCCGCTCGTAGGGCTGGTCGACCAGCGACTCGTCACCGATGGCGAGCAGGTCGAAGGCGACCAGGTCGGCCGGGGTGGTCTCGGCCAGCATGTTGACCCGGGACGCCGCCGGATGGATGCGCTGGCTGAGCAGCTCGAAGTCGAGTCTGGGAGCGCCGTCCGGGCCGTCCCGGCGGATGACGATCAGCTCGCCGTCGACCGCGCAGCGGGTCGGCAGCTGGGCCCGGGCCTGCGCCACCACCTCCGGGAAGTAGCGGGTCATCGTCTTGCCGCCCCGGCTGGCCAGCTCGACCTCGTCACCGTCGCGGAAGACGATGCACCGGAAGCCGTCCCACTTCGGCTCGTAACTCATCCCCGGGCCGGTGGGGATCTTCGGCACGCTCTTCGCCAGCATCGGCTCGACCGGCGGGTTGATCGGCAGTTCCACCCGGCCAAGTCAACCAGATGGGCGACGGGCCGGGGTCCCCCTGGCCGTACCGGTCGTCCCATCGGCACCACCGGGCGCAGGAGTTTCGCGTCGGCCACCGCGCGTGACGTGTTTACGCAGCTCAGAGCTATCTTCGCCGGATGCGGGGCTGGGTGTGCGTCTGCTGCGGCCGGTGGCAGGTGAGTGTCGAGCGGATCGCCGGGAGGTACCTCTACCGGCTGGCGTACCGCTATCACCCGGAGGTGGGCGGGGTTGACGTACTCGGGGAGGTGGGGTCGGTGGCGGCGCTGGAGCGACTGCTGCGGATCCGTACCCCGGTGACCCTGGCCGACCTCCGTGAACGTCCGGCCGGCAGGGCCTCGTAACCGAGCTGCGTGTGTCGGCTCGTCGCGCGTTACTACAGCGCCTTCGCGATCTCGGCCAGCACGTCGGCCGGGACCTCGACCGCGGTCTCGTGCGCCGGGATGTCGAGCTGGGCCAGTGCCTCCGGGTCGGAGACGCGCCAGCCCTGCACGATGAAGGTGTCACGGTCCGTGCGGTACAGCGACGGGCAGTTGTTGATCTGGGACTGCGCGGTCTTGCGAATGAAAGTGAGCTTCACGATCGGGCCTTTCACTCCTTTTATGCCGCTTCGGGCCGGATGCCCTAGCGGTCTGTGTTGCATTATGCGGCCAATCAGGACGTTCGGGCACGGATCACAGCAACGTGGTGGCGTGAATGTAGGTGAATGGCCGATTCATCTCGCGCCTGACCCGCGGGGATTTCTGGTAAGGGCCGCGCATCGGCGCAGGTTCAGGCGCGGGGCTCGGCCGGGGGGTGCCAGTCCGCGTACCGGGCCATCGAGCGGAGTGCGACCCGGGGCGGGGTCAGGCGCATCATCACGTTCCGTAATCCGACCGCCAGCGGGTTGCGCAGCTGCTGGCCGAACCGGCCAATCTGGTACGAGGCCCGGGCGACCCGCTGGCTGCGCGGGCGGCGCTCCGCGTCGTACCGGGCCAGGCCGGCCGGCACCCCGACCCCCTCGGGGAGGCACGAGCCGAGCACCACCGCGTCCTCGATTGCCTGGGCCGCGCCCTGGCCCAGATTCGGGGTCATCGCGTGCGCGGCGTCGCCGAGCAGCGCGACGGCGCCCCTGACGTAGCTGCCCAGCGGGGTGCCGAGATGGTAGAGGTCGTTTCGGAGCACCCCGGACGGGCTGGTCGCGTCCAGCAATCGCGGGATCGGCGGGTGCCACGACCCGAAGCGCTCCCGCACCGCCGCCAGCTCGTCGGCGTCGCGCTGCCCCTCCGGGGCGGTGACCGCGCCGAACCAGTAGACCCGGCCGTCGCCGAGCGGCACCATCCCGAACTCGGCGCCCGGCGCCCAGGTGATCGCCACCAGCAGTTCGCCGGTCCAGGGTCGGTCCGTCACGCCCCGCCAGGCGGTGCTGCCGACGTACGCCGGGGCCGGGGTCTCCGGCCACAACCGCCGGCGTACGACGCTGCGCAGCCCGTCGGCCCCGACCACCAGCTCGGCCCGGAGCGTCCGCCGGGCGCCCTCGCAGACGTAGCTGACCTCGGCCGGCGGGCCGGCGACCACCTCGACCACCTCCGCCCCGGTGACCACGGTCGTGCCCTCGGGCAGCGCGGCGTGCAGGATCTCGTGCAGCCTCGCCCGGTGGATGCCCAGCGACTCCGTGCCGAGCTGGTCGACCAGGTCGGCGGCGGCCATCCGGGCCAGCCAGCGGCCGTCCGCGGTACGGCTGCCACCGGCCGCCTCCACCCGACCGGCCGCCCGGATCCGCTCCCCGAGGCCGAGCGCCGCCAGCCCGGCCAGCGCGTTCGACATCAGCGTGATCCCGGCGCCGGCCGTGCCGAACGCGGGCGCCCGTTCCAGCACCGTCACCCGCCAGCCCTGCCGACGCAGCGCCAGGGCGGCGCAGAGGCCGCCGATGCCGGCGCCGACCACCACCGCGCTCCGATCCAACGTGCCCAACGTGCACCTCCGGTAAGCGGTCCTTCTACGCCTGTAGAAAGGCATACTACAGGCGTAGAAGAGCGGGTGGAGGGAGTACGGGTGACCGCTCGGCGGGACCGGTTCGCCGTCATCACCGACGCCGCGATCGAACTGGTGGCGGAGCTGGGCATGCGCGGGCTGACCCACCGGGCCGTGGACGGCCGCGCCGGCCTGCCGCTCGGCTCCACCTCGGCGTACTTCCGGACCCGGAAGGCGCTCATCGAGGCGGTCGTACGCCGCCTCGCCGACCTCGACCGTGCCGACCTCGAAGCCACCGACCTGCCCGTCGAGGCGGCCACCGGACCGGCGGTCCCGCCCGGTGGGAGCGGGCCACTCGGACCCCGGGAACTCGACCAGCTCGCCAACCGGATAGCCGGCCTGCTCGACCGCTGGCTGACCGCAGGACGTATCCGGACACTGGCCCGGTACGCCTGCCTGCTGGAGGCCACCCACCACCCCGAGCTACGGGAGATTCTGTCGTACGGCATCGCCTCCCGGACCCAGGCCCGTGCGCTACTCGGGCAGGCCGGAGCGGCAGATCCCGAGCGGAGCGGCAAGCACCTCGTCGCCTGCCTGGACGGGCTGCTCTTCGACCGTCTCGTCGGCGCCGGCTCGCTCGACGCGCCGGTTCCGGGGAGCGAACAGAGCCGGCAGGACCTCTACCAGGCCGTCCGGACCGTACTCTTCGCGATGGCCGCCACCGGCTCCCCGGCGCCCGGCGGCCCGGATACCGGCGACAACGCCTGACCGGTCGCAGGGCCGACCGGTCGCAGGGCCGCTTCCGGTCCGGCTGGCGCTCCGCAGTGGCCGCCCGCTCAGCCCGGCCACCGTCGCCCGCCGCCTCTCCGCGCTGATGACGCCGACAGCGGCCCTGCGTCGACGGTCAGCCCGCCAGCGGGATGTGCCCGGCCGGCACGGTCTCGTCGGCGCGTGGCGGTGGCGGCGGGGTGCCGTCCCCGAACGGGCGGCCGCCGAGCGCCTCCCGGCCGTGCGGCTCCAGCCAGTTCCGCAGGTCCGGTCCGAGCGGCACGATCCCGGTCGGGTTGATGTCCCGGTGCACCTCGTAGTAGTGCCGCTTGATGTGGTCGAAGTCGACGGTGTCACCGAACCCGGGCGTACCGAACAGGTCCCGGGCGTACGCCCACAGCACCGGCTGCTCGGTCAGCTTCTGCCGGTTGCACTTGAAGTGCCCGTGGTAGACCGCGTCGAACCGGACCAGGGTGGTGAAGAGCCGCACGTCGGCCTCGGTGATGCTCTCCCCGACCAGGTAGCGTCGCCCCTCCAGCCGGGCCGACAGCCAGTCCAGTCGGTCGAAGAGCCGCCGGTACGCCTTCTCGTACGCCTCCTGGCTGCCGGCGAACCCGCACCGGTACACCCCGTTGTTGACATCGGCGAAGACGACCGCGTTCACCTCGTCGATCTCGTCCCGCAGCGGCTCCGGATAGAGGTCGGGCGCACCGGATCGGTGGTACGCCCGCCACTGCGTCGACAGGTCGATGGTCATCTGGGCGAAGTCGTTCGTCACCACCTGCCCGGTCGGGACGTCCACGATCGCCGGCACCGTGATCCCGCGCTCGTATCCCGGGAACCGGGCGAAGAACGCCTCCTGGAGCCGCTCGATGCCGAGCACCGGGTCCCGGCCGCCGGGGTCGAGGTCGAACGTCCAGCTCCGGGCGTCGTGGGTCGGCCCGGCGACCCCCATCGACAGCACGTCCTCCAGCCCGAGCAGCCGGCGGACGATGATCACCCGGTTGGCCCACGGACAGGCCCGGCTCACCACCAGCCGGTACCGGCCCGGCTCCACCGGATAGCCGTCCCGCCCGTCGGCGGTGATCCGGGTGGCGATGTAGCGCTGGTCCCGGGTGAACTCCTCGCCCGGGTTGACGTAGCTGCCCTCGGTGCTGTTGCCCTCTGTGGTGTTCGCCATTGCGCTATCGTTCCCCAAACTTCCGCCGGAACCACCGCCGGGCGGTCCGAATCCGGGTCGGGCCCGGCACACCGGGCGTCGGCGCGGCAGTCAGCGACGCATCAGCTCGTTGACCGCCCCGTAGTCCAGGGCGCCGGCGAGGGCGTCGTAACCGCCCGACCCGTACACCTCCTCGGCGGCCCGCCGGACCACCGCGTACGCCGCCGTGGCCACCGACGAGCCGAGGCTGACCCGGGCCACCCCGAGCCGGGCCAGCTCGGGTACGGCCGGCGCGCCGGGACCGGCGAGGATGTTCAGCGGTGCCGGGATGCCGGCGACCAGTGCCGCCACCGTCTCCGGGTCGACCACCCCGGGCACGAAGATCCCGTCGGCGCCGGCCAGGAGATAGTGGGCCGCCCGGTCGAGGGTCTCCGGCACCCCGCCGGTACCCCGCAGGAAGGTGTCGATCCGCGCGTTGACGTACAGCGGAATCCCGACCGCGTCCGCGACGGCCCGGGTGGCGGCCAGCCGGGCCGACTGGTCGGCGACGTCGCGCAGCCCCGGCCCGCCGTCCGGTGCCGCGTCCTCCAGGTTCACCCCTACCGCACCGGCGGCCAGCACCGCGCGGACGGTCTCGCCGACCTGATCCGGGGTCGCCCCGAAACCCGTCTCGATGTCGGCGCTCACCGGCACCGAGACCGCCGCCGCGACCCGCCCGACGAGTTCGGTGGCCGGCTCCCGGCCGAGGACGTCGCCGTCCGGGGCACCGAGGCTCCACGCCACCCCGGCGCTGGTCGTCGCGACGGCCCGCGCGCCGGCCGCCGCCACGATCCGGGCACTCGCCGCGTCCCAGGCGTTGACCAGGACGACCGGGTCGGCGGGGACGTGCAGGGAACGGAACAGCTCGGCGCGAAGACGTTGCTCACTCATGGTCGGTAGTCTCCGCCGCCCGCGCGGCAGGCCGTATCCTTTCAGCTCTGCCTAAAACGAGAGGTCGACGTGGTCTCCATCGGTCTGCCGGGCGGCGCCGTCGCCCGGATCCGGTTCGCGGTCTCCTGCCTGTGGGAGGTCGCGACCAGCGTCCGGGTGCTGCGCGACGCCGGCGACCACGCCGTGCACCTGCCCTGGGCGACCCGGGTACGCCCCCGGCTCGTCGACGCCGGCCTGATCCCCGCCCGGACCGCGCCCCTCGGACCGGCTGGTGCCGGGACGGCCCGGGGCGGGCTGCTCTGGCAGCTGATCCCGGCCCGGCCGCACTACCTGCCCGACTTCCTCACCCCGGCACCCGAGGGACTCACCCCGGACCTCGACACCGAACTCGCGACGCTGCTGGCCACCCCGGCCGAAACGGTCCGGGCGGACCTCGACGACTATCCCGGCCGGGACGCCCCGGAAGTGCGCCACCTGTACGCCGACCCGGCCGACGGGCTGCGCCGGCTCGCCGACGAGATCGTCCGGTACTGGCGGATCGCGCTCGCACCGGACTGGGCCCGGATCCGGCTGCTGCTCGACGCGGAGGTGCACCACCGGGCCCGGCGGCTCGCCGCCGACGGCGCCGCCGGACTCCTCAACGACCTGCACCGGCAGGTCCGCTGGGAGGGGGAGACGCTGGCCATCGCCCAGCAGCACTGCACCGCCGCCGACCTGCCGGACGGGAACGGCCTGGTGCTGATCCCGTCGGTCTTCGTCTGGCCGTCGGTGGCGAGCGTCCCGGCCCGCCCGGCGCCACAGCTCGCGTACCCGGCCCGGGGCATCGCCACGCTCTGGGAGACGCCCCGGCAGGCACCCGGCAGCCTGGCCGCGGTACTCGGCAGGGGCCGGGCCCGGGTACTCGCCGAGATGCGGTCACCGGTCTCCACCACCGAGCTGGCCCGGCGTACCGGGCTCTCGGCCGGGGGCGTCTCGCAGCACCTCGCCGTGCTCCGGGCCGCCGGGCTGGTGGCCACGCACCGGACCGGCCGGACCGTGCTGAACAGCCGCACCACCGTCGCCGAGGCACTGCTCTCGGTGGCCGGCTGAGGTCGCCCGCCGCCACGCCGCGGGCCGCTCAGCCCTCCGGGCAGGTGCGGTACCCGGATCTGCCTAGCGCTGCGCCTCGGGGGCAAGCAGGTCCGTCCCGGTCCCGGCCGCACCGGACGACGGCTCCCAGCGGTTAGGCTGCCGACGGAATCGACGCCGTGGCCGTGCCCACCCCGGCGGGTAGCTCTGCGAGGAGGCGCCAGGCGATGCCCGGACTGACCTATCCGGAGGTCGGCGCCACCCGCACCGGCCGGCTGCCGCCCGGATACCGGCACCTGCGCTACCGGGCCGCCCTGCCTCCGGGCGCGTTCGAGCTGGCCGGCGAGGCGGTGCTCACCTGGCGGATGCACCGGGCCATGGGGGTGCGGATCGACGCCAGCGCGCCCCGGGCCGAGCCGGGCTGCACGGTCACCGCCGGGCTCGGGCTGGGCCGGCTGCGGCTGGCCGCCCCCTGCGAGGTGGTCTGGGCGGTACGCGACGAGCACCGGGCCGGCTTCGGCTACGGCACTCTGCCCGGGCATCCGGTCCGGGGCGAGGAGGCGTTCCTGGTGCAGCGCCTCGACGACGGCGAGGTCCGGTTCACCGTCACCGCGTTCAGCCGGCCGGCCGGTCCGCTGGCCCGGGCCGCCGGGCCGCTGCTGCCGCTCTTCCAGCGCGGGTACGCCTGGCGCTGCGCGTCGGTGCTCCGCCGGCTCGCCGCCGGCTGAACCGCAGCCGGGCGGGGCCAGCGGCGGCGAAACGTCGCGATCAGAACCGGGCGAAGGAGCGGATCGGCATCCGGGGACCGAACCGGGGCGCGTGGTGGCCACCGGCCTCCAACAGCCGGCAGACCCGACCACGGTGGCCCCGGAACGGCTCCAGCAGGGCCAGCATCCGAGCGTCGTCGCCGCGCGCCTCGCCGGCAAGCGCCCAGGCGACCATGTTCGGGAAGTGGTAGTCGCCGACGCTCACCGCGTCCGGGTCCCCGAAGGCGATCCGGACCACCTCGGCGGCCGTCCACGGTCCGATCCCGACGATGGCGGTGAGCCGGCGGGTCGCCTCGACCGGGTCGGCACAGCGTTCCAGCCGGTCCGCCCCGGCCGCCGCCCGGCGCAGCGTCTCCGCCCGCCGCCGCTCCACCCCGAACGGGTGGAACACCCAGTACGGCGCTCCGGCGATCACCGCCGGCTCCGGCGGGACCCAGAGCCGGGGCAGCGGGCCGGGGGCGGGTACCCCGAACCGGCGCACCGTCGCCGAGTACGCCCGGAACGCCTCCCTGCCGGTGACCTTCTGCTCCAGGATCGCCCGCAGCAGCCGGGGGAAGATCTGCCCGGTGGCCGGCAGCCGCAGCCCTCGGTGGGTGCTGGCCAGTCGCGCCACCAGCGGGTGTGCGGCGGCGAGCCGGTCGAAGCCGGTCAGGTCGTCGCGGAACCCGGCCACGGCGTCGGCCCGGTCCACCACCCAGCCGCCGCCCGGCCCGTAGCCGTCGGCGACCAGGTCACCGCCGACCCGGCGCAGCGCCAGCGTCCCCGGCCCGTCCGGGGTACGGGTGGCCCACCAGAACGTGCCGTCGACGAACCGGGCGCAGGGGTCGTGCGTCCCCATCGCCAGCGACCCGACCGAGCCGGCGAGGTGGTAGCACTCCGGCGGCCGCAGCAGCCGGCTCGCGGTCGGCCCGGTGTCGGTCACCCGGACACTCTGCCACGAGGGACCGGGCCACGACGGGACGGCACCGGAACGGGTCCACGACGGGACGGCACCGGAACGGGCCCACGACGGGACGGCACCGGAACGCCCGTGCGCGTTCCGGTGCCGTCCGGCCTCAAGCGGTGTCAGGTGGGTCCGATCCGGTCCTCCTCCTCTCGGTCTCTCGTCATCGGACTTCCCTGGTGGCGGCGGGGTTGGGGACCGGTCACCGCCGGTGGTGCGGGATGTGGCGGGAGCGTTTCACCGCTGCGGCCGCCGGCCGGCCCGAGCCGGCCGGAATCACCTGACGGTGATCCGCACTACGTCGAAGGCCGGCACCTGGTTGGCGCGGGTCATCATCGGGACCCGGTGCGAGCCGTCACCGGCCCACACCGCGCACTGCGCGGTACCCCGCTGGGTGAGCCCCGGCACGGTCACCGTGACGGTGTCCGGCCGGGCACCGCCCTGACCGTCCTCGGTCGCCACGAAGAACGCCGGTACCGGCGCCGGGTCCGGCGCGGTGCGGCTGCTGGTCAGCATCCGGCAGGCGGAGTGGAAGTGGCCACGGACCAGGCCCTCCTCGGTGAGGAAGGAGCTCTCCTTGTAGTAGCCGCCCTGCCCGGCCGCGAGGAACCGGTCCCGGACCAGGTTGCGGGTGCTGACCTGAAGCGTGAACTGCTGGTTGACCCGGACCGAGTTCGGCGCCCGGGTGATCAGCAGGGACGGGTTCTGCTCGGGGGCGCCGACCTCACCGAACGCGGTGCCCACGCAGCGCGGGCCGTTCTGGAAGCCGTCGTGCGTCTGGAGGTCGCTGTCCGCACAGTCCGCGCCCAGCGGCTCGAGCGCGGCCGGGTTGCCCGGCGCGGGGGTGCCGCCGGTGCCCGAGCTGGGCGTGCAGTTGGCGTCGCCGCGGCCGGGCCGACCACGCTGGGCCAGGGTGCCCGGCTCCTGCCCGTCACCGGGGTGCTGGATGGCGCCGTGGTCGTGGTACGACCGGGTCTGCGGCTGCGCCGCCGTGCCCGGACCCTCGGCGACCGCCGAGGAGGACGGGGCCGGCGTGCCCGGAGCGCTGGTCGACGGCGCGGAGGTCGCCGGCGCCGGAGCGGTCGGGCAGGGCTTGGCCGCCGACGGCCGACCCCACCGGTTCCACGTGCCGGCGTTCGAGACCTGGGTCACCGTGACGATCGCGCCGAACACGCCCAGTGTGGCCAGTACGGCGATCAGGCGCTTGTTGCGTGGTGGTCGGTTCGAGCGCCGCCGTGAGGAGCGGACGGGGGTGTTCTTCACGTGGTGCCACCTCTTCCTTAGAGGGTTCGGTCAGCGAGGTCGGAGTTCAGCGGGACCAGGCTGGTGGTGCCGACGGCCAGGAGGCCGTCGGCCGAGTGCGGGATGCTGGGCGGGCCGTCGACGAGGCGGACCCGGAATCCGGCGATCGGCGCGCTGTCGACCCGGCGGGGGTCACCGGGCGCGGCGCTGGCCACGGAGATCGGCGAAGCGAAGGACGATCGGCGGTCGCCGGGTGGCAACCCGTATATCGCCTCCATCTTCCCGCCTTTCCGAAATATTCAGCCGGTAACGGTGCGAAAAAACCGTACGGAATGCGTTGGCTGAGAGTCAAACCGTGGTAGAGAAGATAGGGATCTCTTGAGGTCCACTTAAAAGGAACTTATGTTTCGGTGGGCGAACCATCGGCAGCCCCGTCGGGGGTCGTCGCCCGCGGTCGGCGGGGACTGGCCGCAGTGGCCGGTCGAAAGCGATCCCGGACGGGCCGCGACGCCGGCCCGTCCGGGCCGGCGTCGCAGCCGGACATCGGCGGTTGCCGCGCGCCGCGTCCGGGATCGTGGCGGCGACCGACCGCGCCTATCCTGGCAACGGTCGGCCGCCGGGTCCGTGAGGCCGTACCGATGGTTCAACAGCCGCCGTTCTCCTCCGGCCGTGCCGGCGGCGGGGTGGCCGGCTTCGGGGCCGCAGGCTCGGCGACCACCTTCGCCGCCGGCCACGCGTGGCAGCGGGGTCGGTGTCCGGAGTGGTTCCCGCCGGTGCGCAGTTTGTCGACGCCGCGGGCGCCACGTCGGCCAGGACGGCGCCAGCCGGTACCGCGTCGGTCCGCTTCGTCGGTGCCACGTCCCCTCCTCCGCTGGACCGGTTGCCGGAAGGTACGGCCGTTCCGGCCGCCCGGATGAGCTATTCGCCGTGGACAATTTCACAGTGAAAGGTTGAACTCTTGCCCGGTGCGGTACGTACAAATCATGCACCCGCTGGTGCGTGCTTTCCGGCTGCTCGGCGAACTTGGGACGGCCGGCGATCCGATTCTGGGCGCGCAATTATCCGGGGAGTGGTGTCGCCGGGACGATGCGTGTATCGCCGTCACGTCGAGGGCCGCGAACGCCGTTTCCGGACCTGCGCGCCGGAAACCGCCGCCCGCACCTGCGACGGGCGGGGAGTGGACCGGTCCGGTCAGGTCGGCACGGTCACCAGCGGGGCCATCGACCCGTCGTCCCCGAGCACCTGCACCTGGAACCCGTCGATGTCGTCCGAGCCGCTGGAGGTGGCGGCCTCCAGCATGAGTGGGTTGGGCTGGGCCTTCGTCCCGTAGCCGGCGGCCGGCACCTTCCAGCTTGAGAGCGCCTCGGTCTTCCCGCTCCGGTGGATCAGCACCAGCCGGCACTCCTTCGGGCCGGAGAGCCCGCGCAGCGAGTAGGAGATCCGGGTGCCCCAGGGCGTCGAACCCAGGACCACCTCCATGGTCACCCCGCTGTCCGGGTCGGTGGCGGTGAACCGCTTTCCGGTCGGCGCGGGCCGTCCGGTGGCGCCCGGACCGCCGGTGGCCGTGCCGGTGCCGGGCGGCTGCGCGGTCGTCCCGGGATCGGCGATCCGGGTCCCGGTGAACAGCGCCAGACCGGTCAGCATCGCCACCAGGACCACACCGGCCGCCAGGCTGTAGAACCGCCGGCTCCGGGCCCGCCGCCGGTCCGCGCCGACCGCCGCCACGACCCGGTCGAAGAGCTGACCGTCGGAATCGGCGCGCTCGGCCACCATCAGGTCGTGCCCGTCGACATCGCCCAGCAGGTCCACCACCGGCAGCAGCGACTCCAACTCCCGCCCGCACTGCGCGCAGCTCGCCAGGTGCTCCTCGAAGCGCAGGGTGTCGCGCTCGTCCAGGACACCGAGCGCGTACGACGCGACGTCCCGGTGGATCTCGGCGTTCACTCGGTCACCCCCCGCTCCAGCAGGGCCGCCCGGAGTGCCCGCAGCGCGTAGTAGACCCGCGACTTCGCGGTGCCGAGCGGCAGCCCCAACTCCTCGGCCGCCTCCGGCACGGTGCGCCCCCGGAAGTACGTCGCCACCAGCACCTCCCGGTGCGGCTGGCTCAGGGTGCGCAGGGCGTCCGTGATCGTCATCATCCGGAGCACCCGGTCCGTGTCGTCCGATTCGGAGAACCCCTCGAGATCCCGGTCGTAGGTCTCGGCGGGGCGGGCCTGCTCGCTGCGGTGGTCGTCGATCACGATCCGCCGGGCGACGGTGACCAGCCAGGGGCGTAGCGACGACTGGCCGTGGGTGCCGAGCCGGTGCGCGTTGCGCCAGGCACGTAACAGCGTCTCCTGCACCACGTCCTCGGCGCGCTGGCGGTCGCCACCGGTCAGCCGCAGGACGAACATCAGCAGTGGTTTGGCGTGTTCCTCGTAGAGCACTCGAACGAGCTCGTCGGAGTGCCTCGTCTCGGCGGGGGTCGAGTTGTGGCGGCCGGCAGCCGGTCGCGATGTCACCGGCCCATCATTCCGTCCGGTTGGCGGCGCGTCGAGACCTTTCCGGTGCCGAATTGCCCGGCGTTGCGAGGTGGCGCACATTCGCCCCGGCATGACCGTGTCGGCATACCATCCACCGGCTACCGCCTGCATCCCACCCATACCTCCGCGTCGAAGGCGCGCGAGCCGGGCCCCGCCGTGGGGCCGGTCGATCCGCCGCGCCCGGGGTCCGGTCGATTCGCCGCCGGGAAGTACGGATCCCGGCCCGGGCCGGATCAATCGACGTCGAAGAAGTTGCGCCGGACCTGCGCCCCGGCGGCCGTCTGTCCGATGTGTCCGGCTAACGGGTGATGGTGAAACTGCCCGGCGGAGGTGCCATGGAGGGTCGGGCGGCGGTGTCGGCGACCACCCGGGCGCCGTCGGTGAAGCGATCCAGCTCGGCGCCGGCCAGCACCCGGCCGGGAAACCAGTCTCCGGCGGCGCGCCGGACCAGTTCGGGCACCGGCAGTGCGACCCGGCTGCCGGCCAGCACCAGGTTGCCGTACCGGCGGCCGCGCAGTACCGCCGAGTCGGCGATCAGGCAGGCCTCCGGGAGCACGGCCCGGACGGTGGCGACCTGGGCGCGGGCGTACCGCAGCGGCGGGCCGTCGGCGACGTTGACCAGGTGCACGCCGCCGGGGCGCAACACCCGGGCCGCCTCGGCCGCGAACTCCACCGAGGAGAGGTGCGCCGGGGTGCGGGCACCGGCGAAGACGTCGGCCACCACCACGTCGTAGCTGCCGTCCCGGACGGTACCGAGCACCTCCCGGGCGTCGCCCACCCGGACCCGCAGCCGGGGATCGGTCGGCCAGGGCAGCTTCTCGCGGACCAGGTCGACCAGGGCCGGGTCGATCTCGACGACCCGCTGCGTCGAGCCGGGCCGGGTGGTCGAGAGGTACCGGGGCAGGGTCAGCGCCCCACCGCCCAGGTGCAGTACCCGCAGCGGCTCGCCGGCCGGCGCGACGAGGTCGAGCACGATGGCGATCCGGCGGACGTACTCGAACTCCAGGTGGGTCGGGTCGGCGAGGTCGACGTGCGACTGCGGTGCCCCGTCGACCAGCAGGGTGTACGAGCCTGACCGGTCCGGGTCCGGGCGCAGCTCCGCCAGGCCGCTCGCCACCCTCACCGCGACCGCGTCGGCCCGCCGTTTCCGCCCCACGGGTGAAGTATCGCCGGCCGGCTCACCGGTCCCGGCGGGGGCCGCCGGAAGGAGCCCTTCGGCACACCGCGCCCGGTCGGCGGATCGGGCGCTGGTAGGGGCCGGCGGTCCGGCTCAGCGGGTGTGTGCGGCCCCGGCGGCCCGGGTGGTGGCCAGGGCCAGGGCGCGGTGCAGCAGCCGGCCGTCGCCGAGCCGGGCCCGCAGCCGGCGTTCCAGCCCGGCGATCGGGATCAGGTTCTGCGGCGCCCGGGGGTCCTTGTACGGCGTGGAGGCGAACTTCGGCAGCGTGACCAGGGAGAGGTTCGCCAACTCGATCGCCTGCTGCTCGGCCAGCTCGGCCGAGCACTCGACCCGGACGATCCCGGCCCAGGGGCCGCGCCCCGAGCCGGGCAGCCGCAGATACCACGAGTAGCCGCCCCAGGCAGTACCGAGCCGGAAGACCGGGGAGCGTTCCCGGGCGGCCAGCCCGGTGACCAGCGCGGTGTGCCGAGCGTCCAGGTATTGGCTGTGCTGCGTCTTGATGTAGCCGAGGGTGCGCGGCAGCTGCCGCCGACTGCGCAGCGGGCCGTCCACCACCAGCAGGTCGCCATCGTCCCGGACCGCGCCGGAGACCTTCACCTCAAGTGCGGTCAGCGGCGCCTGGACCGCCGCCGGCAGCTTGCTCAGCTCCCCGGTCCCGCTGAGCCGGTGTACGGCGTACCGGATCTGCCCGGCGACCACGTCCTGGGCCGACGGGCTGGCGGTGAAGAGTCCCCGCTCCACCTCCGCACCGGCCAGCTCGGCGGCGCCCCGGCGCAGGTCGCACCGGACCACCCCGGCGGCGTACGAGGCGGCCAGCCCGGGGAAGGAACTGCCGTCCGGCTCCTCGGTCCAGACGCTGGCGTCGATCCGGCGTACCCCGTCGACCAGCAGCACCACGTCCGGCGGCGCGATCGTGTCCGGGGCGGCGAGCGGGCGCCACTCGTCGGCGGGCAGCTCGACGTCGGTCTGCACCTGGGCGCTGCTCGGCGCCGCCGGGCCGCCGGCCGCTTCGAACGAGGCACCGTAGGCCGGGTCCCAGGCGTCGACGAAGAGCCGGGTGCTCACCGGCCGGTCCGTTCCACCCGGGAACTGCGGGCGTCCTTGCGTACCTCGAACCGGACCGGAATCCGTTCCGCCAGCGCCGGTACGTGGGTGACCACCCCGACCATCCGGTCGCCCCGGGCGGCCAGATTCTCCAGGGTGGCGGCGACGGTCTCCAGGGTGGCCGCGTCCAGGGTGCCGAAGCCCTCGTCGAGCACGATCGACTCCAGGCTGGCGGTGGTGGTCGAGAGCCCGGCGAGCTGCTCGGCCAGCGCCAGTGCCAGCGCCAGCGAGGCCTGGAAGGTCTCGCCGCCGGAGAGGGTCCGGACCGCCCGGCGCAGCCCGGCGTCGTGGTGGTCGAGGACGAAGAACTCGCCCTTGTCGTGTGTCAGGTCGTACTGCCCGTCGGTGAGTTCACGCAGGATCCGGGAGGCCCCGTCGACCAGCATGTCGAGCGCCTCGGCCAGCAGCCAGCGTTCGAAGTTGTTGGCCCGCAGGTGCCCGGCGAGCGCCTTGGCGACCCGGGACTCCCGCTCGTGCCCGGCCCGCTGTTCGGTCAGCTCCCGGGCCTGTTCCCGGCGCTCGACCAGCCGGCGGTGCTCGGCCTCGGCCCGTTCGAGCGCCACCACCGCCAGCCGGACCGGGTCGGCGTCGGCTGCCGGCCGGTCCAGCCCGACGGCGGTGAAGAGCGCGGCGATCCGTTCGACCACCGCGTCGACGCCGTCGTGCGCCTCGGTCACCGCCGAGGCGGCGTCGGCCCGCCGGGCCCGCCGCTCCGCACCGGCCCGGGTCGCCCAGTCGGCGAGCCCGGCCCAGGCGGCGGTCACGTCCGCCCGGTCGGCGGCCGGCGGGCCGAGCCGGGCCACCCCGTCCCGCACCGTGTCGAAGGCGTGCCAGGCACCCCGCAGCCGCTCCTCGGCCGCCTCCACCCCGGCCCGGGCCCGCCGGGCCGCCTCCCGGGCCGCGCGTACCGCGCCGCCGGCCGCCTCCAGGTCCCGCCGGAGCCCGGCGAGCAGGTCGAGCCGCTCGCGCAGCGCGGCCGGGCCGGGGGAGTCGACCAGCCGGGCGTCCAGGTCGGCCAGCCGGGCGGTGAGCTGTTCGTGCCGGGCCCGTGCCTGGTCGAGGGTGCGCTCCAGGTCCCGGGCGGCCCGATCCCGCTCGGCGACCAGCCGGTCGGCGGCATCCGCGGCGGCCCGGGCGGCCTCGCCGGCCTTTTTCGCGGTGGCGACCGCCGAGCCCGCCGGCAGTGGTGGCACCTGGGTCACCGGCTGGGTGCAGACCGGGCAGGGCGCCCCGGCGTGCAGGTGGGCCCGGAGCGCCGCCGCCCGGTCGGCGGTCTGCGCCTCCTGGTAGGCCACCCGGGCCGCCTCCAGCTCGGCGGAGGCCCGCTCCGCACCGGCCCGGGCCGCCGCCAGCGCGGCCACCGCCGCGTCGTGGTCGTCGCCGGCCGCCGCCAGCGCGCCGGCCAGCGTCGCCGCCTCGCCGGCCACCTGCTCGCGTTCGGTGTGCGCCTGTTGGAGCAGCCGCAGCGCCGCCGGGTCGCCGGCACCGGCCAGCTCGCCGCGGAGCTTCTCCTCGCGTTCCTCGGCCACGGTTACCGCCGCCGACGCCTCGGTCACCGTTTCCCGGGCCGCCGCGACCGCCTCGGCGACCACCGCGAGGTCCCGGGGCGGCCGGACCCGATCCAGCTCGGCGAGTTCGGCGTCGAGTGCGGCGAGCGCGCGCTCCGCCTCGGTCGCGGCGGTACGGGCGACCCGCAGCTCGGGTACGGCGGCGTCGACCCCGTCGGCCAGCTCCCGCATCGCCTCCACCCGGCCGGCGGCGGTCGCCAGCGCCTCGTCGTCGATCCCGGTGAGCCCGTCGAGCATCCGGTCGACGGCCTCCAGCGCGGCGTCGGCCCGGGTCGCCCGCGCGGTCGCCCGCTTCTGCACCTCCTCGTAGACGCCGAGGCCGAGCAGGTTGACCAGGATCTGCTGCCGGGTCGCCGGCTTGGCGTGCAGGAAGTCGGCGAACTGCCCCTGCGGCAGCAGCACGCAGCTGGTGAACTGCTCGTACGGCAGCCCGACCGCCTCCAGCACCGCGGCGTCCATCTCGGCCGGGGTGCCGGCGATCACCTCGCCGAGGTCGTCCGGGCTCAGCCCGGTGTCGAACTTCGTCACGTCGAAGCCGGGCGGCATCAGTTGCAGCCCGGCGTTGCCGGTCTTCACGTTGCCCCGGCCGTCCCGCCGGACCACCCGGGTCGCGACGTAGCGCGCGCCGGCCGACTCGAAGACCAGCCGGACCCGGGCCTCGTTCGCCGACGGCGCCAGCGCGTTCGCGATGCCCCGGGCGCCGCCCCAGCGCGGCACCGTGCCGTAGAGCGCGAAACAGATCGCGTCGAGCACGCTGGACTTGCCCGAACCGGTCGGTCCGACCAGGGCGAAGAAGTCCGCGTCGGTGAAGTCGACGGTGGTGGCGTCCCGGAAGGCGGTGAAGCCGGCCAGGTCGAGCCGGAGCGGACGCACTAGCTGGTCGCCTCCTCGTAGAGTTCGTCGAAGAGTTCGCGCACCCCGTCGTCGGCCTGGCCCCGGCTGGCCAGGTAGTCGCCGAACAGCTCTCGCGGGGAGCGCCCGGCGCGCCGCGCGGCCCGGGTCGCGCCGGCGGCCGGCAGCATCTCCGGGTCGATCCGCACCTCCAGAGCCCGGGGGAGCAGCTCCTGCACCTCCTCGCGCAGCCCGGCCCGGGGTGCCTCCCGGACGTAGACCCGCAGCCACGCCGTACGGTCGTCGACCTTGGCGAGCTCGGCGAGGGTGCCGCGTACGGTGCGCAGCGGCGCCGCCGCGGTGATCGGCACTTCCCGGACCCGGGCGGCGGTGCGGGTGCTCACCTCGACGATGCTGACCGAGGGGCGGTTCTCCTCCTCGCCGAAGTCGATCGCCAACGGGCTGCCGCTGTAGCGGATGTGGCAGGGCCCGAGCACCTGCTGTGCCCGGTGCAGGTGGCCCAGGGCCACGTAGTGCGCACCGCTCGGGAAGACCGAGGCCGGTACGGCGTAGTTGAGCACGGTGTGCGCCTCCCGCTCGCCGCCGCCGGCCCGGGCGCCAACCACGGTCAGGTGACCGGTGACCAGGTGCACCCGGTCGGGGGAGTCGAAGCTCTCGGTCAGCCGTCCGAGCACCCGCCCGATGTGGTCGGCGTACGTCTGCACCGCCTCGGCGGCGGTCAGCTCGTACATCTCGACGGCCCGGACCGCGTACCGCTGGGAGAGGAACGGCAGCGCGACCAACCGCCACGCCTCGCCGCCGCCGGTGGTGCCGTCGATGACATGCTCGGCCGGGTTGTCCCGGACGCTGCCCCGCAGCGCCACCCCGGCGGCCTCGGCCCACGGGCGCAGCGCGTCCAGGGCCGGGCCGTTGTCGTGGTTGCCGCCGATCGCGACGACCTGGGCCCCGGTCCTGCGCAGCGCGGAGAGCGCCCGGGTGACCAGCCGGGTCGCCTCCGGGGTCGGCGCGGCGGTGTCGTAGAGGTCTCCGGCGACGATCACCAGGTCGGGGGACTCGGCCCGGGCGACCTCGACCAGTTGGGCGAGGGCGTCCCGGTGCTCGCCGATCCGGGACTGTCCCTTGAGGACCTTTCCGACGTGCCAGTCGGAGGTGTGCAGGATCTTCACGGTCGCCCAACCTCGTTGCCGTTCGTTCGCGACTGCGGGGCTCGCAAAACCGGCTCACTCCTCGCGCTCACGGTGCTGCCGTTCGTTCGCGACTGCGGGGCTCGCAAAACCGGCTCACTCCTCGCGCTCACGGGAAACCTAGAAGGGGATGTCGTCGTCGGAGAGCACGCCCGACCGGGAGCCGACGACCGCGAACGGGTCGGCGGCCTGGGTGATCGAGCGCAGTGTCCCGGTCGGCGCGGTGCCGGCCTCGGAGACCCGGGTCGCCCAGGCGGGGAAGGGGAAGTCCAGGCAGAGCGGCACCGGGATGTCCGGCTGGTTGACGAACATCGTGCCCGGCTTGGCCAGCAGCGCCCGCTGCCGCTGTGCGGCGGGGAGGAAGCCGTACTCCGGGCGGGATGCCTCGGCCGGGTCGAGCCGGCCGACCACCCGGATCGCCGAGTTGGTGACGATCCGCCGCTCCACCTCGCTGGCGGTCTGCTGGGCGCCGATCAGGATCACCCCGAGCGACCGGCCGCGCTCCGCGATGTCCAGCAGCACCTCCTTGATCGGCGAGGAGCCCTCCCGCGGGGCGTACTTGTTCAGCTCGTCGAGGACGACGAAGAGCAGCGGCTTGGCGGTGCCGGCCTTCTCCTTGCGCTCGAACTCGGTCTTCAGGGTCACCCCGACCACGAACCGCTGCGCCCGGTCCGGCAGGTTGTGCAGGTCGACGACGGTCACCTGGGCGCTCTCGGCGGTGTTCACGCTGTGCGGGCGGCGGGTGGCCAGGTCACCCCGGATCAACCGGGCCAGGTCCTTCTTGCTGCCGATCAGCCGCCGGGCGAAGGCGTTGACCGTGCCCATGTTGACCGCGCTGCCGGCCCACTCCGAGCGGGTCTCGTCATCGGTGAGCTGCTCGACGATGTGGTCGACCAGGTCGGGGTAGGAGTTGATCCGTACCCCGTCGACGCTGACCCCGCCGTCGGCGGACTGGGCGTACCGGTGCAGGTGGGCGGCGACGGAGTGCACGACCATGGTGTATTGCTGACGCTCGTCGTCGGCGTCGGCGAAGACGTACGGCAGGAGGCGGTCGGCACAGAACTCGGTCAACGTCCAGTAGAAGCTGTCCACCCCGGCGAGCCGGCTGCTCACGTCCGGGGTGCCGGAGGAGTCGCCGGCCCGGGGCGGGGCGTAGACCCGCACGTCCGGGAACGCCCCGGCCGAAAGCCCCAGCTTCGCGTAGGTCTCGGTGGTGGCCGCGTCGAGCCGGCTGTTGGGGTGGTCGAGGAAGAGCAGGTCCTCACCCTTGACGTTGAAGATCAGTGCCTTGGCGTTCACCGCGTCGCCGCCGAGCACCCCGGAGCGGAACACCGAGTAGAGCAGGAAGGTGGCGAAGCTGGTCTTGGTGGCCACCCCGGAGATGCCGGAGATCGAGACGTGGGCGCCCCGGCTGCCGTCCAGGAAGTCGGCGTTGAGGAAGACCGGCACGCCGTCCCGGCCGATCCCCATCGGCACCCGGCGTTCCATCCGGTCGAAGTGCAGCGCCGCCGACCGGGCCTCGCCCTCGGCCCGGTAGACCACCGCGCCGGGCGACGGCGGCACGTAGAACTCCGGGTCGACCCGGGTGGTGGTGATCTCGGCCGCCTCCTGCACCATCGCCGGCAGGGTGCCGTCGGCGATGGCGAAGACGTCGGAGTCGAACTGCGCCCCCTCGTGCCGGGCCCGGACCTGGGTGACCACCCCGGCGATGGTGACCGGCTCCCGGTCGGGCAGCTCGCGCCGGGTCACCACCACGTCGTCGAGTTGGAGGTAGCTGCCCGGGGTGACGGCCGTCCAGAACTGCAACGGGGTGGCGTCGGCGGTGCCCAGCACCCGGCCGACCGCCGCGCCCGGTCCCTCCGGCGGGCTCTCGGTCACGGCGCCACTCCGGTGGGTGTCGTCCCGGTGGGTGCCGACCCGGCCGGTGTCGATGCGGCCGGTGTCCATCCGGCCGGTGTCGCCCGGGTCGGGGTGGGGATCTGGTCAAGACACACGAGTCGCATCCTGCCTCACTGGTACGACACCGTGCCACGCGGCGCGGCGACGACGGCCGGCGCTCCGCCGAGTTCGTCCCGAACTCGACTGGACACGGCTGGTTTGCGGCACCTTAATCAGATCTTGACGTTCCGTTCCCCGCCGTCCCGCTAACCTCATGCGCCATGATGACCCTCAATCCGTCACCGGACCGGAACAACACGCCGGTTCCGGCGGGACGCGGAACCCATCGGAGCCGGCGTGTCCCGGCGCTCGTGACCGCCCTGCTGCTGGCCGCCACCGTCGGCGCCGGAGCCGCCGCCACCACCGACCCGGTACCGGCCGCCGCCGAACCGGGCCGGGTGCACGTGTCGGAGAACTTCGACGCCGGCACGCTGCCGACCGGCTGGCGTGCGATCGACGGCAACTGGCGGGTACAGAACGGCCGGCTCTACGGCACCTCGACCGGTTCCACCCAGAACAACAAGATCACCTTTGGCGCGTACCTGGCGCACTTCCGGTTCGAGGCGACCGTACGCTTCGAGTCGGTGAACGCGAGCACCCGGTGGGCCGCGTTCGGCCTCGACGTACCGGCGAGCGGGGCCACCCCGTGGTGGATCGCCACCATGCGCAGCGGCACCACCGCGGCCAACGGGCTGGAGTTCGCCGAGCGCACCACCGCTCCCTCGTGGAACGTGACGGAGACCGCCGCCGCGCCGACCGCCGCCGGCACCGGCCGGGACGTCCGGGTCGCCATCGAGGTGCACGGCAGCCAGGCCCGGTGGTCCTTCGAGGGTCGGGAGCTGCTCCGGACCAGCAGCCTGCGCCGGTCCGGTACGGCCGGACAGGCGCTCTTCGTCAACGGCTCCACGGTCTCCTTCGACGACGTCCGGATCACCGAGCTGGCGCCGAGCGCCCTGCTCCGCTCGCCGGGCAGCCCGGTCGCGGTGATCGCGCACCGGGGTGCCTCGGCCGCGGCACCGGAGAACACCCTGGTGGCCCAGGAGGTCGCCCGGCGGGGCGGCGCGGACTGGATCGAGAACGACGTGCAGCCGAGCAGCGACGGCGTGCCGTTCGTGTTGCACGACTCGACCGTGGACCGCACCACCGACGGCACCGGGGCGATCCGCTCGCTGACCAGCACCCGGCTCAAGACGCTGGACGCGGGCTCCTGGTTCGCCCCGCACTACGCCGGGGTGCCGATACCGACCCTGGCCGAGCAGTTGGCGGACCTGCGCACCCGGGGCGGTCGGCTGGTGCTGGAGATCAAGGGGGCGCACAGCCGGGCCGAGGTCTCCCGGATCGTCGCGCTGGTCCGCGAGCAGCAGATGGCCGACCGGGTACTGGTGCAGAGCTTCGATGTCGACGTGCTGCGGTACACCCGCGAGCTGGCCCCGGAGCTGCCACTCGGGCTGCTCCGCAGCACCCTGGACGCCGATCCGGTGGCGATCTCCACCGAACTCGGGCTGGCCACCTACAACCCCTCCTCGGCGGCGCTGCTCACCCGGCCGGCGATCATCGGTGACCTGCACCGGGCCGGAGTCGCGGTGATGGTCTGGACGGTGGACGCCCCGGCCGGCTGGCGGCAGGTGGACGACCTGGGCGTGGACGGAATCATCACCAACCGCCCGGCCGAACTCGTCGGTTGGAACTCCGCGCAGGAGTAGTGGCGCACCGGCGGTGCCCCGAGGTCCGGGGCACCGCCTCCGGCGGCTCAGTCGCGGGCGTACCGCAGCAGCAGCTCGTCCCCGGCGGCGAGGACGTGTCGCAGCGACATCCCGCGCGGTGCGGTGGTCGGCCCGGCGGTGATCCGTCCGGCGCCCGGACCGGCCAGCATCGGCGCCACCGTCAGGCAGACCTCGTCGACCAGACCGGCGGCGGTGAGCGAGCCGAACAGGTGCGGTCCGCCCTCGCAGAGCACCTGGCCGTGCCCACGGTGGTGCACTTCGGCGAGGCCGGCGGCCAGGTCGACCTGCTCCTCGCCGTGCCGGAGCAGCTCGGCGACGTCGGCGAGCCCGGCCGGCGCCTCGGCCCGCTCGGTGGTGAGCACCACCGGCCGGACCGGTGCGTCCGCGAAGGCCGCCGACTCGGGGTCGAGGTTCAGCGCCCGGGAGACCACCACCAGGGTCGGGTACTCGGCCAGCCCGTGCTCCCGGCGCCAGGCCCGCCGCCGCTCGTCCAGCCGGAGCGAGCGGTACGCCTCGTGCCGCAGCGTGCCGGCGCCGACCAGCAGCCCGTCGCAGGCCATCCGCAGCAGCCCGAAGACCCGCTTGTCCGGCGCACTGGAGAGCCCGGCGGAGTGCCCGTCCAGCTCCACCGCGCCGTCGACGCTGGCGACGAAGTTCACCCGCAGGTGTGGCCGGGCGAGGCGCGGATAGAGCGCGATCAGTGCCGGCTCGTCCAGCGGCGTCGCCGCCGGGTCAGGCCACAACCTGGTTATTCCGACATTACCGGTCATTCGGTGACCGGACCGGTGACCGGAGGGACGGGTGCGGGGGTACGGTGCTGGCAGTCGCACCAGTTGCGACCGCGGCAGTCGACGTGCCTGTTGTCACGGCAGGCTCGGCAGATCATGCCGGTAAGCCTATGCCCGGAGGGTGGGAGACGATGCGCCGTCAGATCTTCCAGCTCAAGGTGTCGCTCGCCGACGTCACGCCGTCGGTCTGGCGGCGGGTGCTGGTGCCGGGCGGCTACACCCTGGACCGGGTGCACCGGGTGTTCCAGTCCGTACTCGGCTGGCAGAACTGCCACCTGCACTCGTTCGACATCGACGGGGTGCAGTACGGGGTGCCGGACCCGGAGGGGGAGTTGACGCTCCGCGACGAGCTGGACACCCGGCTGGACGCGGTGGCGACGAAAGGCGGCCGCTTCCTCTACACCTACGACTTCGGCGACTGGTGGGAACACGACGTGACCGTCGAGGACGTCTTCGGTGCCGACCCCGACGAGCGGTACCCGGTCTGCTCCGCCGGCGCCGGGGCCTGCCCGCCGGAGGATGTCGGCGGCCCGTACGGCTACCGGCGGTTCCTCGCCGCGATGGCCGATCCGGCCCATCCGGAGCACGAGGCGCTGCGGGAGTGGCTCGGCCGCCCCTTTGCCCCGTCGACCTTCGACCCGGGCCGGGCGACCACCCTGGCGCGCTGGCTCAGCTAGGGATTCGGTTACCCACCGGTTGGTCCATACCGCCGGCCGGGGCGTCACCTCGGGGATGCCGGGGCGTTACCTCGGGGATAACGCCCGCTTTGCGGGTGAGTGACCCGGCGCCGTCGGTAACGAAATGGGAACGCTCCCAGATGCCCATTGACACCCCAGAAGCGCGCCGGCAATCTCATGGGAGCGCTCCCGGGGTCTGTGGTCAACGCCACACAACCACCGGCGACGCGTCGCACCGAAATCCCACCGCGCGGCTCCGGGCCTCCGTCCGGCGGTTGCGTCGGCGGGCGGACACGCACCTCGGCACCACCGGGAAAGCACGGCACCAGCAGCGGGACACACACGAATCTCCGCCACCACCACTACACGAGTTACCCACCTGAGAGGGGTCAGGGATGAGCGTCATCAGGCGCCGGCTCCGCACGGCCGCGGTCGCCGCGCTCGCCGCGGGCGTGGCTCTCGGCAGCACCGCGTGCAGCAAGAGCGACAACGACGGGTCCAGCGGCGAAGGGGGGCAGGTCAAGCTGGTCCTGCAGACCTTCCAGAACTTCGGTTACGACCAGGCGATCAAGGACTTCGAGGCAGCCAACCCCAACATCAAGGTCGAGCACCAGAAGATGGGCGAGCTGCGCGACTTCCAGCCGAAGCTGGTGCAGTGGCTCGCCGCGGGCAGCGGCGCCGGCGACGTGGTCGGGCTCGAAGAGGGCGTACTGCTGGGCTACGTACAGAACCACGACAAGTTCGCCAACCTGCTCGACCTCGGTGCCGGCGAGCTGAAGTCCACCTTCCCGGAGTGGAAGTGGAACAACGCCCTGACCCCGGACGGCAAGAAGCTGATCGGGCTCGGCACCGACGTCGGCGGCCTGGCCATGTGCTACCGCCGGGACCTCTTCGAGCAGGCCGGTCTGCCGACCGACCGGGAAGAGGTGTCGAAGCGGATCACCACCTGGGACGACTACATCGCGCTGGGCAAGGAGTTCAAGGCCAGCGGCAAGGTCAAGGCTGCCTGGCTGGACAGCGGGACCAGCCTGATGCAGCCGTACATCATGCAGAACTCCGAGACGTTCTTCTTCGACAAGGACAACAAGTTCATCGGTGACACCAACCCGATCATCAAGCAGACCTGGGACATGGGCCTGCAGATGGCGGCCGACGGGCTCACCGCCAAGGCGCAGCGCTGGAGCGCCGACTGGGACGCCGCCTTCAAGAACTCCGCCTTCGCCACCCTGCCCTGCCCGGCCTGGATGACCGAGGGCGTCATCAAGCCGCGCTCCGGCCCGGCGAACGCCGGCAAGTGGGACATCGCGACGATCCCGGGCGGCGGCGGCAACTGGGGCGGCTCCTACCTCGGCATCCCGGAGCAGAGCAAGCACAAGGAGGAGGCCTACAAGCTGGCCAAGTACCTGACCAGCAAGGAAGGCCACCTGGCGGCGTTCAAGGAGGCCGGCGCCATGCCGTCCGACATCGCCGGCATCGAGGACCCGGCCTTCAAGGACCAGAAGAGCGAGTACTTCAACAACGCCCCCACCGGCGAGATCTTCGGTGCGAGCGTGAAGAACATGAAGCCGGTCTTCCTCGGCGCGAAGCACCAGCAGATCTGGGAGACGGTGGTCGAGCCGCAGATGCAGGCGGCCGAGCGCGGTCAGCTCAGTTCGGACGCCGCCTGGAAGAAGGCGATGGACGAGGCCAAGAAGCTGACCAGCTAGGTCGACCGATGACCTGCCGCGCCCACGGGTGACCCGTGCCCGTGGGCCGGCGCTGGTGCCCACACCCGCGGAGGGTGTGGGCACCAGCGCGAGGTCACGGCGGCCCACCTCCCCGGAAGGACCCGCAATGAGCTCTGCTGTCGGCGCGGCACCACCACGGCACGCTGCCACGCCACCCACTCCGGAACCGGCGCACCGTCAGCGGTCGTACCGCCTGGGCCGCTGGGACATCAAGTACTCCCCGTACCTCTACATCGCACCCTTCTTCATCCTCTTCGGGATTTTCGGCCTCTTCCCGGTCCTCTACACGGTCTACGTCTCGCTCTTCGAGTACGACCTGCTCAGCGACACCAAGGAGTTCATCGGCCTGGAGAACTACCGCGTCGTCCTGGCCGACACGCAGTTCTGGAACGCCGCTTACAACACCGTCGGCATGTTCGTGGTCAGCACCGTGCCGCAGCTCGTGGTGGCGCTCATGATCGCCAACCTGCTGAACCGGCAGATGCGGGGCCGCACCCTGTTCCGGATGGGCATCGTCATTCCCAACATCACCTCGGTGGCGGCGGTCGGCATCATCTTCGCGCTGATCTTCGCCGACCGGTACGGGCTGGTGAACTGGCTGCTCGGCACCGTGGGGATCGACCCGATCGCCTGGCGGGACAATCGCTACGCCTCCTGGTTCGCCATCGCCTTCATGGTCGACTGGCGGTGGACCGGTTACAACGCGCTGATCTACCTGGGCGCGATGCAGGCGATCCCCAAGGACCTGTACGAGTCGGCGGCCCTGGACGGTGCCTCCACCTGGCGGCAGTTCTGGAAGATCACCGTGCCGCTGATCCGGCCGACCATTCTCTTCACGATCATCATCTCCACCATCGGCGGTCTCCAGCTCTTCACCGAGCCCCTGATGTACGGCTACGGGCTGATCCGCGGTGGCGCCCAGAACGAGTTCCAGACGCTGGCGATGTACATCTACGAGCGGACCTTCACCGGAAACTTCGAGTACGGCTCCGGAGCCGCGATGTCCTGGCTGCTCTTCCTAATGATCATCATCTTCGCGGTGATCAACTTCGTGCTGGTACGTCGCTCGGTCAAGGGGGAGCAGAAGTGACCACCATCCAGACCCTGCCCCGCTCGGTCGCCCCGCAGCCGCCCCGCCGCCGGCGCCGAACCATGCCCGGAGCACGGCTCTGGGAGGCCAGCCCTCTGACCTACCTGGCCCTGGTCGCCGGCTCGATACTCTCGATCTTCCCGATCGTCTGGTCGTTCATCATCGCCTCCCGGGACAACGGCGCGGTGTACGAGATGCCGCCCACCCCCGGCGGCAAGCTCTTCGAGAACATCGACCGGATGCTGGCCAACGAGGACGCCGCGTTCCTCTACGGCCTGGCCAACTCGTTCGTCGTGTCGACCGTGGTGACCGTCTCGGTGATCTTCTTCTCCACGCTGGCCGGCTTCGCCTTCGCCAAGCTCAGGTTCCGGGGAAGCAACGCCCTGCTGCTGTTGATCATCCTGACCATGATGGTGCCGACCCAGCTCGGCATCATCCCGCTCTACCTGATGATGGTGGAACTGGGCTGGACCGGCACCCTCCAGGCGGTCATCGTGCCGTTCCTGGTCCAGGGCTTCGGGGTCTTCATGATGCGCCAGTACGCGACGTCCGCGATCAGTGACGAGCTGATCGAGGCGGCCCGGCTCGACGGCTGCTCCACCTGGCGGGTCTACTGGAACGTGGTGCTGCCCGCACTGCGGCCGGCCGCGGCAGTGCTCGGCCTGCTCATCTTCATGCAGACCTGGAACGACTTCCTCTGGCCGTTCGTCGTGCTCACCCCCGACACGCCGACCGTGCAGTACTCGTTGAAGATCCTTTCCTCGGGCCCGTACCAGACGGATTATGTAGCTCTGTTCGCCGGTACCGCGTTGGCGACCCTGCCGCTGTTGATCGTGTTCATCATCTTCGGCCGCCAGATCATCGGCGGCATCATGGAAGGCGCCGTCAAGTCGTGAGCAACACCGCGAGCCCAGAGTCCACGCAACTGCTCGAAAAGGGTGTGGGCGCCACGTTTCCGCCCGGTTTCGTCTGGGGCACCGCCACCGCGGCGTACCAGATCGAGGGCGCGGTGCGTGAGGGCGGTCGAAGCGCATCGATCTGGGACACCTTCAGCCACACCCCGGGCCGGGTCCTGCACGGCCACACCGGTGACGTCGCCTGCGACCACTACCACCGGTACCGCGACGACGTGGCGCTGATGGCCGAGCTGGGGCTGAAGGCGTACCGGCTCTCGGTGGCCTGGCCCCGGATCCAGCCGGACGGGCACGGCCCGGGCAACCAGGCCGGGCTGGACTTCTACCGGCGGTTGACCGACGAGTTGCTGGAGCACGGCATCGAGCCGTGGATCACGCTCTACCACTGGGACCTGCCGCAGGCGATCGAGGACGCCGGCGGCTGGCCGAACCGCGACACCGCCGCCCGGTTCGCCGAGTACGCCGAGCTGACCGTCGCGGCCCTCGGCGACCGGGTCCGGCACTGGATCACCCTCAACGAGCCGTGGTGCTCGGCGTTCCTCGGCTACGGCTCCGGGGTGCACGCGCCGGGGCGTACCAATCCGGGTGAGGCGGTCCGGGCGGTGCACCACCTGATGCTCGGGCACGGCCTGGCCACCCGGGCGATCCGGGCGGCCCGGCCGGACGCCGAGGTCGGGGTGACCCTCAACCTGTACGCGGTCTCCCCGCAGACCTCCTCCGACGGCGACGCGGACGCGGCCCGCCGGATCGACGGGCTGGCCAACCGGATCTTCCTGGACCCGGTGCTGCGCGGCAGCTACCCGGCGGACGTGGTGGCCGACCTGGCCACGGTGACCGATTTCGGTCACGTCCAGGAGGGTGACCTGGAGACCATCTCCACCCCGATGTCGTTCCTCGGCATCAACTACTACAGCCGGCACGTGGTGGCGGCCCCGGTCGAGGGCGTCGAGCCGGAGCCGTACTGGCGGGCCCAGTCGAGCTGGCCCGGCAGCGAGCAGGTCCGGTTCGTCACCCGGGGCGTGCCGGTGACCGACATGAACTGGGAGATCGACGCCCCCGGGCTGGTCGAGACCCTGGAGCGGGTGCACCGGGATTACCCGGAGCTGCCGCTCTACATCACCGAGAACGGCTCCGCCTTCGTCGACGAGGTGGTGGACGGCCGGATCGACGACGTCGACCGGCTCGACTACTTCGACGCACACCTGCGGGCCTGCCACTCCGCGATCACCGCCGGAGTGCCGCTGCGGGGCTATTTCGCCTGGTCACTGCTTGACAACTACGAGTGGGCGTGGGGGTACACCAAGCGCTTCGGCATGGTCTACGTCGACTACGACAGCCAACGCCGGATTCCCAAGTCGAGCGCCAGGTGGTACGCCGAGGTGATCCGACGTAACGGTCTGGCCGCACAATGAACCTTCGTCAACCCCGCTGCGCGGTCCGTCGTGACCACAGGTGAAAGTCGGGACGCCGGCACCGTGCCGTCCAGGTTGAAGAAGGTTCAATAGGCGTGGTCAGCCAGTATTGGGGGTGCCCGGCACCGGCCCGCACGGGGCCGGTGCCGGACATCCGACGTCGGAGGGACAGACGATGACAACCCAGCGCACCCGCTCGCTCGGGCGGCCCACCCTGGATGCGGTCGCCGCCCGCGCCGGAGTGGGGCGGGGCACCGTGTCCCGCGTCGTCAACGGATCACCACAGGTGAGCCCGGAGGCCCGGGCGGCGGTGCAGCGGGCCATCGCCGAGCTGGGCTACGTGCCCAACCGGGCGGCTCGGGCCCTGGTCACCCAGCGGACCGACTCGGTGGCCCTGGTGGTCTCCGAGTCGGAGGAGCGGGTCTTCGGCGAACCGTTCTTCGCCGGCATCGTGCGCGGGATCAGCTCCGCACTGCTGGAAACCCCGATGCAGCTCTGGCTGGCGATGGCACAGTCCCCGGCCGAGCGGGAGCGGGTCGAGCACCACCTGACCAACCAGCACGTGGACGGGGTACTCCTGCTCTCGCTGCACGACGCGGATCCGCTGCCCACCCTGCTGGAGCAGCGCGGGCTGCCGACCGTGCTCGGTGGCCGGCCGGCCCGGATGCTCGGCGACCCGTCCGGGGCGTACTTCGTCGACGTGGACAACGCCGGCGGCGCCCGACAGGCGGTCGAGCACCTGGTCGGGCAGGGCCGCAAGCGGGTGGCGACCATCGCCGGCCCGCAGGACATGGGCGTCGGCGTGGCCCGGCTCGCCGGCTACCAGGACGCGGTACGCACCAGCGGCGGGCTGATCAGCGAGGCCATGATCGCGTACGGCGACTTCAGCGAGACCAGTGGCGCGGCGGCGATGCGCCGGCTGCTGGACAGCTGCCCCGAACTCGACGCGGTCTTCGTCGCCTCCGACCTGATGGCCTGCGGGGCGTTGCGGGCGCTGCGCGAGTCCGGCCGCCGGGTGCCGGAGGACGTCGCGGTGGTGGGCTTCGAGGACGCCCCGATCGCCCGGCAGACCGAGCCGCCGCTGACCACCATCTTCCAGCCGATGGAGGAGATGGGGCGGCAGATGGCCCGGCTGCTCGTCTCGCGGATCAAGCGGGAGGAGCGCGAGGTGCCGTACGTGCTGCTCGACACCCACCTGGTGCACCGCGCCTCCGCCTAACCCCTCCGCCTGCCTCCCGGAAGGCCGCGCCGCAGGCGGACGGCTCGGTGCGGCTCAGTCGCCCGTGGCTCAGTCGCCCGTCCAGCGCCGCAGTTCACGGCGGGCCAGCCCGGCCCGGTGCACCTCGTCCGGGCCGTCGGCCAACCGCAGCGTCCGCGCGTGGGTCCAGAACTCGGCCAGCGGGGTGTCCTGGCTGACCCCGGCCCCGCCGTGCGCCTGGATCGCCTTGTCGATCACCCACTCCGCCATCGCCGGAGTCACGATCTTGATCGCCTGGATCTCGGTGTGCGCGCCCTTGTTGCCGACGGTGTCCATCAACCAGGCGGTCTTCAGCACCAGCAGCCGGGCCTGCTCGATCCGGACCCGGGACTCGGCGATCCACTCCTGCACCACGCCCTGCTCGGCCAGTGGCCGGCCGAACGCGACCCGTCCGGCCGCCCGCCGGCAGAGGAGTTCGAGGGCGCGCTCGGCCATCCCGATCAGGCGCATGCAGTGGTGGATCCGGCCCGGCCCGAGCCGCGCCTGGGCGATCGCGAAGCCGTCCCCGGGCCCGCCAATCAGATGGTCCGCGGGCACGCGTACGCCGTCGAAGTCCACCTCGGCGTGCCCGCCGTGCGCGCCGTCGGAGTAGCCGAAGACGGTCAGGCCGCGCCGCACCGTCACGCCCGGGGTGTCCCGGGGTACCAGCACCATGCCGTGCTGCCGGTGCCGGGGGGCCGCCGGATCGGTCCTGCCCAGCACGACGAAGAACGCGCAGCGCGGGTCCATCGCCCCGGTCGACCACCACTTCCGCCCGGTGACCACGTACTCGTCGCCGTCCCGTTCGATCCGGGTGGCGATGTTGGTCGCGTCCGAGGAGGCCACCTCGGGCTCGGTCATGCAGAACGCCGAGCGCAGTTCGCCGTCGAGCAGCGGGCGCAGCCAGCGCTCCCGTTGTGCCGGACTGCCGTACTCGACCAGCAGCTCGATGTTGCCGGTGTCCGGGGCGGCGCAGTTGAGCGCCTCCGGGGCCAGGTGCGGGCTGCGGCCGGTCAGCTCGGCCAGCGGGGCGTACTGGAGGTTGCTGAGCCCGGCGCCGTACTCCGGGTCCGGAAGGAAGAGATTCCACAGGCCCCGGCGCCGGGCCTCCGCCTTGAGTTCCTCGACGATCGGCGGCCGGCGCCACGGTCCCGCCGAGGTCGGTCCGGCCGCCCCCGGGTCGGTCGCGGTGGGATGGGCCGCCCCGGGGGCGGCCGCCGCGGCGACCTGCTCGGCGTAGACCGGCTCGGCCGGCAGGATCCGGTCGGTCAGGAAGTCGTGCAGCGCCTCGTGCAGTTCGGCGGTGCGTGCGTCGAATCCGAAGTCCATCGAATCTCCTCGGCAGGTCAGCTCGTGGGTGGTTTCCGGTGTGCGCTCCCGTTGGTCTGTGCGGCGGGGGCCGGGGTCAGCCCCGACGGAACGCGGTCAGCCCGTACTCGACCAGCGGATCGACGAGGTCGCCGATCCGGTCGAAGCCCTCGCCGACGGTCTGCCCCAGGGTGTGCCGATAGTGGATGCCCTCGCAGATGACGGCGAGCTTGAAGCAGCCCAGCGCCACGTGCCAGTCCAGCGGGCCGACGTCGACGTCGCTGCCGGCCGCGTACCGCTCGATCAGCTCGGCGCCGGACGGGAAGCCGGCGCGCGGGCCGAGCCCGTCGGCGACCGGGTTGTTCTCGGCCGCGTCGGAGTCGCCGAGCACCTCCCAGTAGGTCAGCAGCAGACCGAGGTCGGCGAGCGGGTCGCCGAGGGTGGCCATCTCCCAGTCGAGTACCGCCCGGATCGTCACCGTCGCGGTCTCCGGCGGATCGCCACCGGCCGGCCCGCAGTCGGCGATCAGGTTGTCGAGGCGGTAGTCGCCGTGCACGATCCGCCCGGCGTTCCAGCCGTCCGGTGCGGTCGCGGTCAGCCGACGGCGCAGCTCGTCGATGCCGGGCAGCGGCCGGCTGCGGGACCGGTCGAGCTGCCCACCCCAGCGGCGCACCTGCCGGGCCAGGAAGCCCTCCGGCCGGCCGAAGTCGGCCAGCCCGACATCGGCCGGGTCGACGCCGTGCAGCGTCGCCAGCACGTCCATCATGCCGAGCGCGAGCGCCCGGCGCTGGGCCGGCGTCAGCGGGTCGGTCTGGCTCCGGCTCCGGTACACCACCCCGGGCACCCGCTCCATCAGGTAGAACGGCGCGCCGAGCACCGCCTCGTCGGCGCAGTGCAGCAGGGTGGCCGGCACCGGCACCCCGGTCGGGGCGAGCGCCGAGATCACCCGGAACTCCCGGGCCATGTCGTGCGCGGTGGCCAGCACGTGCCCGAGCGGCGGCCGGCGGAGCACGAACTCGCGCCCGCCGGTCCGGACCAGGTAGGTGAGGTTCGACCGGCCGCCGGCGATGAGTTCCGCCCGGAGCGGACCGGCCAGCAGGTCGGGGCGGTGCGCCGCGAGATGCCCGGCCAGGCGGTCGAGGTCGAGCCCGGACGGCGACCCGGCGGGTGGCTCCGGCCGGACGGCGGTGGCCGGCGGATCAGTCATCCGAAAAGTTGATGGCATCCCGGCCGTCGAGTCAAGCCCGGGCCGCTGCCGGCCCACCCACCGGGGGCGGCACCCCGGCGTCCTCCGGACGGACCCGGGATGTCGCTGCCGGGACATGCAGCGGCAACAGGGGCGAAATGCTCATCGGGCAGCCTGGTTGACAGCTCGCCGGCGGCACGCGCGCCGGTCCGCCGACGGAGGGGGACGGAACATGTTGCTGAGGGTTCGGGTGACCCTGCCGGATCGCCCCGGAACGCTCGGTCAGGTCGCTCGCACGCTGGGGGTCGCCGGTGCCGACATCGTCGCGGTGGTGGTCCTGGAACGGCTGGGCGGCCGGGCCGTCGACGACTTCACGGTGGTCTGGCCCGGTGCCTCCCGGGTCGACCGGCTCTGTGCCGGGCTCGGCGCCATCCCCGGGGTACGGGTCGACGGCATGTGGCGGGCGATCGGCGCGTCGAGCGGGGGCGGACAGGACGCCGAGCTGCTCGCCCAGATCGCCGCGAACCCGGCCGACGGGCTCGCCACCCTCGTCGACGCGGTACCCGGCCTGCTGGCCGCCGACTGGGCCGCCGCGGCCGTGGTACCGGCGGACTGGGCGGCGCGGACCGGTCCGGGCGCCGGGACGGTCCGGGGCGGCGGGGCGCCCGCCGTGGCGTACGCGAGCTGGCGGGCACCGGCCCCGCTGGAGTTGCCCGAGGTGACCCCGCTGCGGGCCCGGGCGCTGGACGGGCCGGCGGGCACGCACTTCGCGGTCGCCCCGTTCGGCCGGGCGGGGCTGGTGCTGGTGCTGGCCCGGGTGGACGGCGACGGCCTGTCGGCGGCCGGTTTCCACGGAACCGAGGTGGACCGGATCGCCCACCTGGTGCGGGCCGCCGCGACGATCCTCGGCGACCGACTCGACCTGGTCAGCGCGCCACCGCCACCGACCAGCCCGGCCGGCGCGGGGCCGTCCAGGTCCGTCGGCGCGGGCCCGTCGCCGGGCCGCCGGTCGGGCGGTTGCCGGCGATCGTGACCCGGCCGGGCTGAGCCACGACAGGCGGGTGACAGCGGGGGCGGGCAGGCGGGACCGGGAAGGATCGCAGATGGCACTGTGGCAGCTCAGGGCGACCGTGGCCGACCGGCCGGGATTCCTCTCCGTACTCACCGCGAGCCTGGCACTGCGCGGGGTGAACATCCTGACCGTCCAGGTACACACCACCGAGGCGGGGGCGGTCGACGACTTCCTGGTGGACGCGCCGGCCGAGTTGACTGCGGACGACCTGGTCGCGGCGGTGCAGCGCGGGCGCGGCCGGGACTGCTGGGTGGCCCGCTGCGAGGCGCAGGGGCTGGCCGATCAGCCGACCCGGGCACTCGGCCTGGCCAGCCGGCTGGTACGCGACCCGGGCGCCCTCGATGAGTCGCTGCGCAGCCTGCTCGGCGCGGACTCGGTCACCTGGCGGCCGGTGGCGGCCGGCCCGACCGGTGCGGAGCGGGGCTCCGGGGCGATGCGACTGCCCGACCCGTACGGCGGCTCGTTCGAGGTGCACCGGGCGGCCCCGAGCTTCACCCCGGCCGAGTACGCCCGGGCCCGGGCACTGGTGGAACTGGCCGGTGCGGTGGCCAGGCGGGCCGTCGATCCGGTGACCCTGGTGCTGTCGGACGGTGCCTAGCTGACCGTACGTCCCGCTCTCCCCGAGGACCTACCGGCGGTGCTCGCTATGCACCGGCGCTGTTCGGCGCGGAGCCTGCGCCTGCGCTATCCGGCCAGCGGTGCGGCGACGCCGGGACGGCTGCGCCGGCTGCTCTCCCCGGCGCGCGGGGTCGCCCTGCTGGCCTGCGCGGGTGGCGCGGACGGCCAGCCCGAGCGGGTGGTGGCGATGGCGAACCTGGCGGCCGAGGGGATGCTCGCCGAACTCGCCCTGCTGGTCGAGGAGGGCTGGCAGCGGCGTGGTCTCGGTGGCGCCCTGTCTCGCCGCCTGGTCGGGTACGGCACCCGGGCCGGCTACGCCGCGCTGCTCGCACACACCCCGGCGGGAAACGTCGGGATGCTGCGCATCCTGGACCGGCTGTCCCTCCCGAGCACGGTGGACCGGGACGGCGAGCTGCTGACCGTCACGGTGTCACTGCACGACCGGCCCGCCGTGGCGCCCCCCGTGCCCGCGCCTCCGCCCGTCGAGCTCCCGACCCCCTGAGATCCCCACCGCCGCCAAGGGGAGTCCTTCTGCTCGTAGTGCCCTCCGGCGCCCAGCGAAGGCACTATTTCCCTGAAACAGTACGATCCTGCGCTCGTCGCGGACGAGGGGTCGGCGGTTTGGGTGCTTCACAAACCGGCAATGGCGCGGTTACATTGTTGGCTATCCATGGGAGCGCTCCCGGGCTTCGATGGACCAAGATCCAACCCCCTCGCACCGGCATCACCGCAGCACGGTTTTCCCAGGCCCAGCACCCGCGTCGTGCACCGCGCAGGGAGAGGGGCGGATGCGCCCACATCCGCCCCTCGTGTCCTCCGCTACGCGTCGCCGCGCGCGGCTCCACGGACAGGAGCAATTCTAGTGCGCGACCGCATCGCCCCGGCCCGGCCGAACGGGCAACGTCCCCGGCCCGGTCCCCGGCCCAAACCAGGCGCCCGGCAACGCCTCGACGGTCGGCAGCGACCCGACGGCCGGCAGCGACCCGACCGCGGCCAGCGGCCGGGCCGCTGGTACCTCCGCGCGGTGGCCGCCGGCACCACCGCGCTGGCCGCCGCCGCGGCGCTGGTCCTCACCGGGGTCGCCCCGGCCGCCGCCGCACCGTCACCGGACGGCCCGACCGCCGGAGCGGGAGCGGCCGCGGCCGCCGCGCCGGCCTTCAACTACGCCGAGGCGCTACAGAAGTCGCTCTACTTCTACGAGGCGCAGCAGTCCGGCGAGCTGCCCGACTGGAACCGGGTCTCCTGGCGCGGCGACTCGGCGCTGACCGACGGCTCCGACGTCCGGCTCGACCTCACCGGCGGCTGGTACGACGCCGGTGACCACGTCAAGTTCGGCTTCCCGATGGCGTTCAGCACCACCATGCTGGCCTGGGGCGCGGTCGAGTACCGCAGCGGCTACCAGGCCTCCGGCCAGCTTCCGCACCTGCTCAACAACCTGCGCTTCGTCAACGACTACTTCATCAGGGCACACCCGTCCGCGAACGTCCTCTACGGACAGGTCGGCAAGGGCGACGACGACCACAAGTGGTGGGGTCCGGCCGAGGTGCTGCCGATGGCGCGGCCGGCGTACAAGATCGATGCCAGCTGTGGCGGCTCGGACCTGGCCGGCGAGACGGCGGCGGCGATGGCCGCCTCCTCGATGGTGTTCCGCCCCACCGACCCGGCCTACGCGGACCGGCTGGTCACGCACGCCCGCCAGCTCTACAGCTTCGCCGACACCGTGCGCCGGGCCTACCACGAGTGCATCACGGACGTGACGAACTTCTACCGATCCTGGAGCGGCTACCAGGACGAACTCGTCTGGGGCGCGATCTGGCTCTACCGGGCCACCGGGGACGCCAGCTACCTGACCAAGGCGGAGACCGAGTACGACCGGCTCGGCACCGAGCAGCAGTCGAGTACCCGGATGTACAAGTGGACGGTGGCCTGGGACAACAAGCAGTTCGGCGCGTACGTGCTGCTGGCCAACCTGACCGGCAAGCAGAAGTACGTCGACGACGCCAACCGCTGGCTCGACTACTGGACCGTCGGAGTGAACGGGGAGAAGGTGCGCACCTCCCCGGGCGGGATGGCGGTGCTGGACACCTGGGGCGCGCTGCGGTACGCCGCCAACACCGCGTTCGCGGCGCTGGTCTACGCCGACAAGACCACCGACGCGACCCGGAAGACCCGGTATCACGACTTCGCGGTCCGGCAGATCAACTACGCCCTCGGCGACAACCCGCGCAACTCCAGTTACATGATCGGCTTCGGCGCCAACCCGCCGAAGAACCCGCACCACCGCACCGCGCACGGCTCCTGGTGGGACAGCATGCAGGTGCCGGAGGCGACCCGGCACACCCTCTACGGCGCCCTGGTCGGCGGCCCGTCCTCGCCGAACGACGCGTACACCGACAACCGGAGCGACTACGTGATGAACGAGGTCGCCACCGACTACAACGCCGGGCTGACCTCCGCGCTGGCCCGGCTCGTCTCCGAGTACGGCGGCACGGCGCTGGCGAACTTCCCGCCGACCGAGACGCCGGACATCGACGAGATCACCGTGGAGACCACGGTGATGCAGGCCGAGCCGAGGGCGACCGGGATCAAGGCGATCGTCTACAACAAGTCCGCCTTCCCGGCCCGGGCGCTGACCGACTCCTCGTTCCGGTACTACTTCCGGCCGGAGGGCGACAGCGCGATCCAGGTGACCAGCGGCTACACCCAGGGCTGCCCGGCACCGACGGCCGCCCGGCAACTCTCCGGCGACATCTGGTACGTCGAGGTCGACTGCTCCGACTACACCATCGCCCCGGCGGGACAGTCGGCGCACCGGATGGAGGTGCAGTTCAAGATCGGCGTACCCGAGGGCGGCACCTGGGATCCGAGCAACGACCCGTCGTACCAGGCCGCCGCCGGGCCGAACCCGAAGGTGGCCCTCTACGAGGGCGGCTCGCTGATCTGGGGCAGCGAACCGGCACCGTCGGCCCCGGACACCACCGCGCCGAGCCGGCCGGGCACCCCGAGCGCCGCCGGGGTCACCGCCACCGGTGCCACCCTGAGCTGGGCCGCCGCCACCGACGACGTCGGGGTCACCGGCTACGACGTGTACCGGGAGAACGGCGCCACCGACGTCCTGCTGGGCTCGGTGCCGACCCCGACGTTCGCGGTGACCGGGCTGGCGGCCGAGACGACGTACCAGTTCTACGTGGTGGCCAAGGACGCCGCCGGCAACCGCTCGACGGCGTCCGCGCCGGTCTCGGTGACCACCAGTCCGGCCGGGACCGGCGACACCACCCCGCCCGGTACGCCCGGCGGGCTGACCGTCTCGGCGGTGACGACCAGCGGGGCGACCCTGGGCTGGACCGCATCCACCGACGACGTCGGGGTCACCGGTTACCGGGTCTACCGGGAGGCCGGCGCCACGGACGTGCTGCTCGGCACGGTGACCGGCACGACGTACCCGGTCACCGGGTTGACGGCCGGCACCACGTACCAGTTCTACGTGGTCGCGTTCGACGCGGCCGGCAACGTCTCGGCGGCGTCGGCGCCGGTCTCGGTGACCACCACCGCCGAGCCGGCCAGCGGCTGCCGGATCGGCTGGACCAGCAACGACTGGGGTACCGGGTTCAGCGGCACCGTGACCGTCACCAACACCGGGACGAGCACGATCCAGGGCTGGACGCTGGAGTTCGCTTTCACCGCCGGCCAGCGGATCACCCAGGCCTGGTCGGCCACCGTCACCCAGTCCGGAACGGCGGTGACCGCCACCAACCTCTCCTACAACGGCACGCTCGCCCCGGGCGCCTCGACCAGCTTCGGCTTCAACGGCACACACACCGGCAGCAACCCCCGGCCGGCGTCGTTCACGCTCAACGGCGCGGCCTGCGCGACCGGCTGAACCGTCCCTGGCCGGTCCCCGCCGGGGCCGTCGGGTGGTACCAGCAGGCCACCTGACGGCCCCGGTCCGGCGGGCCGAGCCGTCCGTGCCCCGGCCCAGCTACCGCAGGAAGCCGCGGTGATGCGCCGGCAGCCGCACGCCGGGATCCCTTGGTCCGACGCCCGGGCACCCCACCGACCGGTCCAGCGCGCCCGGATGCACGGGCCCGGTCCGGTCAGTGGCCGTGCCGTTCCGCGATCCGGTCGACCGCCTGCTTCGCCTCCCGCAGCCCCACGCCGGTGGCGTCCCGGTACGCCTTGATCGCCGCGATCCGCTGTCCCTTCTCGAGGTACGCCGACACCTCGGGCAGGACCGGCTCGGCATCGGTCAGGCCGAGATGCTCCATCACCAGGTCGAGCTTGCGTTCGACCCGGCGCAGCCGGGCGATGCCGTCCCGGTGGCGTCGCGCGGCCGACGACGACTCCGTCCAGAGCAGCACGAGCAGGGGGAGTACGACGGCGAGGAGGAGCCAGGAATCCATTCAAGCACGGTACGGCGGGAAGCCGTCCTGCGGACGTCGCCGCCGCCGGCTTCCGGATCACCGGGCCGGCGGCGGCGCCTCGTCGACCCTGGCCTCAGCGGGTCCGCAGCCCGTACCCGTACGGGAAGAGCGGGCGGTAGTTCCGGTCACCGACGTTGATCGGCACCTGCGCCTCGCTGCGCGGCCAGCTCACCGAGAGCCGGCCGGTGAACGGCCGCCGGCCGAAGAGCACGTCGGCCACGCCGGCCCCCTCGCTACCGGGCAGCCAGGAGGCGACCAGCGCGTCCATCTGGCCGAGCTGGTCGGTGACCACCTGCGGCCGTCCGGAGACGACGAGCACCACGCAGGTGTCGATCGCGCCGCAGACCCGCTCGATGACCGCCCTGTCGCCGGCCTGGAGGGAGAGCGACTTCTCCTCCTGCTGCGGCGTCGTGCACCAGGCGCACTCCGGGCCGCCGACGTCACCGAACCCCTCGGCGTACGGCGTCTCGCCGACCACCACGACGGCGACGTCCGAGCCGGCGGTCGGCGCGGAGCCGTCCGCGCTGTAGGTGACCCGGGCGCGCGGCGCCACCTCGCGGATGCCCTCCAGGATCGTGGTACCCGGGATGATGTCGCCGGAGGCGCCCTGCCAGGTGATGGTCCAGCCGCCGGCCTGGTTGCCGATGTCGTCGGCGTTGCGGCCGGCGACGTAGATCCTGGCGTCCCTGCGCAGCGGCAGCGCCCGGTTGCTGTTCTTCAGCAGCACCTGCGACTCGGCGACCGCCCGTCGGGCCAGCGCCCGGTGCGCGCGGCTGCCGACCTCGTCGACGTCGTCGGCGGAGGCGTACGGGCGCTCGAAGAGGCCGATCTCGAACTTGGCGCGCAGGATCCGGCGTACCGCGTCGTCGATCCGGGACTGGCTGACCCGGCCGGCCCGCACCTCGGCGAGGAGCAGGTCGATGAAGTGCTTCGCGTTGTTCGGCACCATGAACATGTCGATGCCGGCGTTCACCGACGTCCGTACCTTGTACGCGGTCAGCCCGGCCACGCCCGGCTCGTCCGGGTCGGGGATCTGGTGGATGCCCTCCCAGTCCGAGACGACGAAGCCCTTGAACCGCTGCGCCCCCTTGAGCACATCGGTGAGCAGCTCCTTGTGCGCGTGCATCTTCACCGGGTTGCCGATCCCGTCCTCGATCCAGTCCACGCTGGAGAACGACGGCATCACGCTGTCCACGTCGTGCCGGCGCAGCGCGGTCCAGAACGGTGCGAGGTTGGTGCGGGCGAAGTCGGCCCGGGTGGTGACGGTGACGCCCTGGTCGATGACGTACCGCTGGGAGCCGGGCGGCAGGCTCTCGTTGGCGTCGGCGGCGGCCTGGTCGTACTCGGTGTCGCCGTCCCCGGCGTAGTGCTTGACGGTGGCCAGCACCCCGGCGTCGCGCAGCCCGTCGATGTAGCTGCTCAGCTCGCCGACGAGCCTCGGCTCCTCGCTGAACGCCTCGTACGCCCGGCCCCAGCGCTCGTCCCGGGACACGCAGAGGCACGGGGCGAAGTTCCACGGGATGCCGGTGGCCTTCACCTCCTCGCCGGTCGCCTTGCCGATCTGCCGGACGAGCGCCGGGTTGCGGGTCGCGCCGAGGCCGATGTTGTGCGGGAAGACGGTGGCACCGTAGACGTTGGCATGCCCGTGCACCGCGTCGACGCCGTAGATGATCGGGATGCCTAGCCGGGTGCTCATGGCTTGCCGCTGGAAGTTGTTGATCATCGACACCCAGGCTTCCGGGGTGTTCGGGGTGGGGACGGAACCGCCGCCGGAGAGCAGCGAACCGAGGCCCCACTGGGCGACCAGCGTCGGGTCGGCGTCCACCGCCGCCCGCTCGGCCTGGGCCATCTGGCCGACCTTCTCGGCCAGGGTCATCCGGCGGAGCAGGTCGTCCACCCGCCGGTCGATGGGCAGCCTCGCGTTGCGGTAGTCGGGCTTGCCGCCGTGCCCGGCCGCGATGGCTCCGGTGGCGGTGCCCTCGGGTGCCGCCGCCGCGCTGCCGGCGGGTAGCAGCGAGGTGATCAGTACTCCGGTGAGCAGCGTTATCAGTGATGTCCGGGATCGCGAGTGTGGACGCATGTCGTGCCTCCAGAACGGATCGGGTGCGCGCCACGCCCGATCCTGCCGTCGGCGATAAGACAACGTCAATATCTGACTGTAAGGAGTCCTTCCTGAAAGCGCTCTTTGTGTAGCCTTCTGTTCGCTTTCATAGGGATTCATGGGGTGAACTTTGTCAGTGCCGCAGGACCGGGTGACGGCTTCGCCTCCGGCCCGGAACCGGCGGATCTGCCCCGCAGCTTCGCAGACCCGCCGGCCGACCGGCATCGGCGCGGACCCTCCCCGGTCCGTGGTCGCCGTACCCTCGGCAAGTGAAGCGGACCGGGGCATCCCGGGGCGGTAGCCGCGCCGCGTTGGCCCGAAATCGAGAAGGGGTGGACGTCGCCGTGAAGTCCAGACTGCGTCGGCTGTACGCCCACGACCGAGAGTTCGCCTGGACGGCCCGGATCCACTACGTCCGGACCGGGCAGGGGGCGCGCCGGTGCGTCCGGGTACGCGTCTGGGGCGCCGGCAAGAACAGCCGGGCCCTCCAGGCGGACCTGCTCTCCACGCCGGACTCGGCGGGACAAGGCGACCGAGAGGTCATCGACGACGGGTATCCCGGGCCGAGGCACGTGCGGGCGGTGATCGACCACGCCCTCCGGCACGGCTGGCAACCGGAGGAGATCGGCGGCACCTTCGTGCTGACCGGCGCCGGGCACGCCGAGGCGCTGCTCCTGCCCGGGTTCGTCGTCACCGATCTGCTGCTGCTCGCCGAGCGGGCGACGCCCGGCGGATAAGCGCTGCCGGTTTCCCGTGGCCGGGCGGTCGTGGATCGGCAACCCGTGCCACCGCCGGGTCCACCCACCCGAGCGAACCATCCCGAGCGTGGTGATGGTCAGGAGGTGCGTGTGGATCCAGAGGAGTCGTTCCGGGAGTACGTCGCGGGCCGGGTGGCGGCGCTGTCCCGCACCGCGTATCTGCTGACCGGCGACCGGCACCTGGCCGAGGACCTGGTGCAGCTCACCCTGATCCGGGTGGCCCGACGCTGGGAGCGGCTGGTCTCCCGAGGCGACCCGGACGCGTACGTCCGGCGGACCCTCTACACCCAGCACGTCTCGATGTGGCGGCGCCGGTGGCGGGTGGTCGAGTTGCGCGCCGAACCGCCGGAGGTGACCGCTCCGGACAGCACGGAAGGGCTGGCCAGAGCCCTGGTGGTACGCGACGCGCTGCGCCGGCTCGCGCCACGGCAGCGCGCCGTGCTGGTGCTGCGCTACTTCGAGGATCTGACCGAGGTGGAGGCGGCCGCCGCACTCGGCTGCTCGGTCTCCACCGTCAAGAGCCAGACCCGGGACGCGTTGGCCCGGCTGCGGAGTCTCGCTCCCGAGCTGGCCGAGTTGATCGGCCCGGGCACGGCCGGCGGGCGACCCTCGACCGTGCACGTGTCGGCGGTGGACAGGGAGGGACGAGGATGAGCGACGGGCTGCGTACGGTCCTGGCCGAACTCGCCGACCGGATGCCGCCGGCATCCCCCGGCGACGTGTGGCGGGCCGGGCGGCGGATGCGCCGACGCGACCGGCTCCGGCTGGCCACCCGGCTGGCCGTGGTGCTGGCGGTGCTGGTCTGCCTGGTGCCTCAGGTGCTGCGCTACCGGCCGCTGGCGGAGCCGGCCGGCGGCCAGGCGGCGGTGCCGAACCGGGTCTGGACCCCGTGGATGTGGCAGGGCACGGTCGGGCAGGATCCGAACGGGCCGGCGACGCTGCTGTTCAGCGGCGACGGGCTCGGACTGCGCGGCACCGACCTCTTCGACCACGAGGGCAAGGTGGCGGTGGTCGGGCAGGACGGGTCGTACCGGATGCTGCTGTACGGCGGAGCGGAGACCGTCGCCGGGGAGGCGGTGCAGATCTCCCCCGACGGCAGGTACGTGGTGCAGGGGCATCTCGCCGGCGCCGAGCGGGGCTGGCTGGTCGTCACCGACCTGGTCGACGGGCGCAGCCGGACGGTCACCGGACCGGAGGGCCGGACCTGCTGCGCCACCCCGCTCGCCTGGGCCCCGGACGGCGGTGCGGTGCTCGCCATGGAGACCTCGGAGACGCCGGTCGGCGTCGATCCGGTCACCGGGTACGTGATCCAGCCGGCCAGGCTGGTGCTGCACGACCTGACCACCGGGACCAGCCGGGTGCTGGTGGACGAACTGGGCGACCGGTGGAAGCTGCGTACCGCGTCCCTGGTCGCCTTCTCCCCGGACGGCCGCTGGATCGCGGTCAGCCAGGGCAGCCGGGTGAGCCTGGTCAGCCGGACCGGCGCGGTGGCCTGGAGCCGGGACCTCGGCCCCGGACGCCACCTGGCCGGAGTGGGTGCGTTCACCCCGGACGGCCGGCGGATCGCCACGGTGACCCTGGACGGCTGCCGGGACGAGTGCGACAGTGTCGCGCTGGCCGCCCGGACCTGGCGGTTCGGCTACCTCGACGCGCGGACCGGTGCGGACGGCACCGGGGCGGCGTTCGGACCGGTCACCGCGATGGCGGTCCGGATGCTCGGCTGGCGGCTCGGCACCGACCCGGTCGTGTTGACCTACCGGCCCGAGGGTGGTGCCCGGAGCGGTCCGGGGTTCAACGACACCGGATGGTGGGAGGTCGGCGACGCCACCCTGGTCGCGCTGCGGCCCGGTGGCGGCTCGGAGGTGTTGGTCGACTCCCCGGGCGAGGTGCTGGCGATGGACGTACCCCGGAATCTGCTCGAAGCCGGCCGGTTCGGCGGACCCGCCCGGGCGCCGGCGCCCCTTCCGGCCCGGCCGGTCGCGCTGGTCCTGGCCGTCCCGCTCGGCCTGCTGCTGATCGTCGTCGGCGTCCCACTGGCCGTGCTGTTCGGGTCGTGGCGTCGACGGCGCAGCCGGGCGGACGGCCTCCGGCACCCCCGACCCGGGGCAGGTGCCGGCGGGATTCCGGCCTGACCGGCCCGGACGGGTGCGAACCACGCCGGGCCGGCGCCCTGCCGGGCTCCCGGCGTGGCCCGGTATCCAGGGGTCAGCCGGCGGAGGTGGTCTCGCCGTGCGCGACGCAGACCGCCGACCAGCCGGAGGGAAGCACCTGGACCTTCATCCTGCGCCGGCAGGAGGCGCAGAAGCGCGGCGGCTCGAACTCGCGGGCGGCCCGGCAGGCGTCGTGGCTGCCGGTGGCGGCGGCCTCGCCGCACCGGTCGCACCAGTTGGCCGTCTCCGTCGACATCGTCACAGCGTCGCCGAGAGCGCCTTCACCGGCATCTTCAGCTCGTCCAGCAGCGCCAGGTCCTGGCCGGCCGGGCGGCCCAGGGTGGTCAGGTAGTTGCCCACGATCACCGCGTTGATCCCGCCGAGCAGGCCGTCCCGGGTGCCGAGGTCGCCGAGGGTGATCTCGCGGCCGCCGGCGTACCGGAGGATGGTCCGGGGCATCGCCAGCCGGAACGCGGCGATGGCCCGCAGCGCGTCGCGCGGCGCGACCACCGGCTGGTCGCCCAGCGGGGTGCCCGGCCGGGGGTTGAGAAAGTTCAGCGGCACCTCGTGCGGGTCCAGCTCGGCGAGCTGCGCGGCGAACTCGGCCCGCTGCTCGACGGTCTCGCCCAGCCCCAGGATGCCGCCGCAGCAGACCTCCATGCCCGAGGCGCGGACCATCCGCAGCGTCTCCCAGCGCTCCTCCCACGAGTGCGTGGTCACCACGTTCGGGAAGAAGGAGCGGCAGGTCTCCAGGTTGTGGTTGTAGCGGTGCACCCCCATCGCGACCAGCTCGTCGACCTGGTCCTGGGTGAGCATCCCGAGCGAGGCGGCGACCTGGATGTCCACCTCGGCCCGGATCGCGGCGACGCCCTCGCGCATCTGCTTCATCAGCCGCTCGTCCGGGCCCCGGACCGCCGCGACGATGCAGAACTCGGTGGCCCCGGTGGCGGCGGTCTGTTTCGCCGCCTCGACCAGGGACGGGATGTCGAGCCAGACCGACCGGACCGGCGAGGCGAACAGCCCGGACTGCGAGCAGAAGTGGCAGTCCTCCGGGCAGCCGCCGGTCTTCAGCGAGACGATCCCCTCGACCTCGACCTCCGGGCCGCACCAGCGGACCCGCACCTCGTGCGCGAGCTGGAGCGTCGCCGACAGGTGCTCGTCGGGCAGCCGCAACACGGCGAGCACACCGGCCTCGTCGAGACCGACACCACCATCGAGCACCTGGGTACGGGCCCGGTCGAGGATTTCTGGCATGGGTCGTACCCTACAAGCGGACCGCCGATCGATGTCGGCCCCACCCGCCGAGCTGCCCGGACGGCGCTGCGGACGTACCGGCCGGGGTCCGACCGGTACGGCGGACGGCCAAAGACCGCGACGGGTGGTATTTTCGCCGGTCGGGGCCCGTCGCGCGGGCGACGCCACCGGCTCCAGGTCGCGCGACCCGCCGACCGGGCCCGACTTCCGCGGGGTCCGGCGGGCCGCAACTGCGGAACGTGCGGCGATCGGGTTTCCGACAGCGCCCGGGGGCGGACGCGGACCAGTGGGGGTGGCGGTGCCGAGCTGGCTGGAGGGTCTCGACCGGCGGGCGCGGCTGCGCGCCAAGGCCGGGCTGAGCCGCCGGCTGCGGCCGAGGAGCGCCGTCGAGGACACGGTCGACCTCGCCGGCAACGACTACCTGGGACTCTCCCGTCATCCGGCGGTGATCGCCGCCGCTGCGGAGGCCCTGGCCGGGTACGGCCTCGGCGCCACCGGGTCCCGGCTGGTACGCGGCTCCACCGAGGCACACCACGCGCTGGAGTCCACTCTCGCCGACTGGCTCGGCACCGGGCGGGCCCTGGTCTACTCCTCGGGCTACCTCGCCAACCTCGGCGCGGTCCGCGCCCTGGTGCAGCCCCGCACCCTGCTGATCTCCGACGCGCACAACCACGCCTCGCTGATCGACGGTTGCCGGCTCTCCGGCGCGGAGACCCGGGTCACCCCGCACCTGGACGTCGACGCGGTCGAGGCGGCCCTGGCCGGGGCACCGGGCCGGCCGGCGGTGGTGGTCACCGAGTCGGTCTTCTCGGTCGACGGCGACCTCGCCCCGCTCGGGCGGTTGCACGCGGTGGCCCGCAGGTACGGCGCCCTGCTGCTGGTCGACGACGCGCACGCGCTCGGGGTACTCGGTCCGGCCGGGGCGGGCGCGGTGGCCGGTGCCGGGCTGGCCGGTGAGCCCGACGTGGTGGTGACGGCGACCCTCTCCAAGGCGCTGGGCGGAGCCGGCGGGGTGGTGGCCGGGCCGGTCGAGCTGGTCCGGCACCTGATCGACACCGGCCGCACCTTCATCTACGACACCGCCCCGCCGCCGGCGGTGGTCGCCGGGGTGCGCGCCGCCGCCGGGCTGGCCCGGGTCGGCGACCCGCTCCGGGCCGAGCTGGCCGACCGGGCGGCCGCGGCGACCCGCCGGCTCGGAGCGGCCGGGCTGGAGGTCTCCGCACCGGCCGCCGGGGTGGTCTCGGTGACCGCGCCCGGCCCGGAAACCGCGGTGACCTGGGCGGCGGACTGCCGGGACCGGGGTGTCGCGGTCGGCTGCTTCCGGCCGCCGTCGACCCCGGACAACCGCTCCCGGCTGCGGTTGACCATCAACGTCGGCATCGACCGGGCCGACTTCGACCGGGCCCTCGGCGTGATCGTGGAGTGTGCCCCGTGACCGGGACCGGAGGTGTCTGGTGAGTAGCGTGGCGTGGCGGGGCCCGATCCTGGTCACCGGCACCGACACCGACGTGGGCAAGACGGTGGTCACCGCGGCGATCACCGCCGCCGCCCAGGCCGCCGGGCTGCGGGTCGCGGTCATCAAGCCCGGCCAGACCGGTACGGCGACCGGGGCGGAATCCGACGTCGACACGGTGAACCGGTTGGCCGCGCCGATGACCGCGCGCACCCTGGTCAGCTATCCCGATCCGCTGTCACCGCTGGCGGCGGCCCGGGTCGCCCAGGCCGAGCCCCTGGAGCTGTACGCGGTCGCCGACGAGATCAGGGCCGACGCGGAAAAGCACGACCTGGTACTCGTCGAGGGGGCCGGCGGGCTGCTGGTTCCGATGGGGCTGCGCCCGTCCGGCGAGGCGTGGACCCTCGCCGACCTGGCGGTGTCGATCGGCGCCCCGGCGGTGGTGGTCACCCGGGCCGGGCTCGGCACGCTGAACCACACCGCGCTCACCCTGGAGGCGCTGGACCGGCGCGCGGTGCCCTGCGGCGTGGTGCTCGGCGCCTGGCCGGCCGAGCCCGAGCTGGTGCACTGGGCCAACCTGCGGGAACTGGTCCCGAACACGATCGGCGGGCTGCCGGACGGGGCCGGCACCCTGGAGCCCGGGGTGTTCCGCCGCTCCGCGCCGGGCTGGCTCACCCCGGCCCTGTACGGCGTGCTCGACGACTGGCGGGCCTGGGCCGAGGAGGTCAGTTGACCAGGCCGGTTGCTGACTTTCGTCAGTAACCGGCCGGCGACGGCGGCTTGTAGCCTGGCCGGGTGATGGCCGGAATCCCGCGCGGGAGGGGTGCGCGAGCTGGGCGTGGCCGGCGACGACCTGCCGGCGCGCTGCGCCGGCGCGACCGCATCCTCGACCTGGCCCTCTGGTCGGTGATCTCGGCACCGATCGCGGTGGCGCTGCTCACCCCGCCGCATTCGTCCTGGCTCCCCGTCCGGCTGGTCGGTTCGTTGCTGGTGACCGGACTCGCGGTGCTGGCCAGCCGGCGGGCGCCGCTGCTCGGGCTGCTGCTGGTGGTGCTGCCGACGGTCGGGGACGGCAATTTCCTGTTCGGGATTCCGGTGTTGAGCTATCTCGTCGGGTTGCGCGAGCGCCGCTGCGCCCCGGCCGCACTGCTCTTCGCCGGAGTCGGGTTCGGCGGTACGGTCCTCAACCTCGGCCTGCTCGGCACCGACGCCGAGGTCTGGTTCCTGCTCGCCGGCACGCTGCTGTTCGGCGGCGTCTTCCCGTGGCTGGTCGGCCGTTACCACCGACAGCACCGGGCCCTGGTGCTGGCCGGCTGGGAGCAGGCGGACCTGCTGGAGCGGGAGCAGCGCGGTGCCGCCGAGCGGATCCGGATGCGGGAGCGGGCCCGGATCGCCCAGGACATGCACGACTCGCTCGGCCACGACCTGAGCCTGATCGCGTTGCGGGCCGGCGCCCTGGAGGTGGCGGCGGACCTGGACGAGCGGCACCGGCGGGCCGCCGGGGAGCTGCGGGCCAGCGTCGCGCTCGCCACCGACCGGCTCCGCCAGGTCATCGGGGTACTCCGGGACGACGCCGAGCCGGCGCCCACCCGACCACCGGGAGAACGGGTCGAGGAACTCGTCGCCCGGGCCCGGGCCGCCGGGATGGCGGTACGCCTGCTGGTCGAGGAGGACTCCCCGGCGGCCGGGCCCGAGGCCCCCGTACCGCCGATGGTGCAGCGGGCGGTCTGCTCGGTGGTGCAGGAGGCGCTGACCAACGCGACCCGGCACGCCCCGGGTGCCGCCGTGACGGTGGCGGTGCACCGGGGCACCGACCGGGTCTCGGTGCGGGTCGGCAACGACCGACCACCGGCCGGAGCACTGCCCGGGGTCCGGGGCGCCGGGTCCGGCCTGGTCGGGCTCCGCGAGCGGGTACGCCTGGCCGGCGGCACCCTGCGGGCCGGCCCGGACGGCGGCGGCTTCGAGGTGTACGCGGAACTGCCGACCGGGCTTCCGTCGGAGACCGGGCCCGCCGCACCACCGGAGGCGGCGTACCCGGGCCGGTGGCCGGTGGTGGACGTGCCGGCGCCGCCGGCCGGGCCGGCCGGAGCCGTCACCGCGCACCGGCTGCGCTCGGCCCGGCAGCGGGTCCGGCGCAGCCTGCTGGCCGCGTTCACCGTCCCGGTCGCGATCGGTCTCCTGCTGGTGCTCGCCTACTATCCGATCGCCACCTTCGGCGCCGTGCTGGACTCCGACCGGTACGCGCGGCTGGAGATGGGGCAGGACCGGGCCGAAGTGCGCGACCTGCTGCCGGACCGGCAGGTCGTCGCGCCGTCCGCTGCTGCCGCCCGGCCGGTGCCGGCCGGTGCCACCTGCGAGTTCTATTCCGACGGAGCCTTCCCGTTCGGGCAGGCCGTCTACCGGGTCTGCTTCCTGCACGGGCGGCTGGTGGTGAAGGACCGCCTCGGCGGTTGACCGCCCCGCCCGCCCCGCCGCTGCCGTGCCAACCGCCGGCGGTGGCCCGTACCGAGTTGAGGAGTGCACGTGATCCCCGTCCTGCTGGCCGACGACGAGGCGATGATCAGGGCCGGTGTCCGGGCGATCCTCGCCGCCGACCCCGAGATCGAGGTGGTCGCCGAGGCCGCCGACGGGCGCGACGCCGTCGAGCTGGTCCGGGCGCACCGGCCCCGGGTGGCGCTGCTGGACATCCGGATGCCCCGGCTCGACGGGCTGGCCGCCGGGGCGGAGATCCGTCGGCTGGTACCGGAGACCGCGGTGGTCATGCTGACCACGTTCGGCGAGGACGACTACATCGCCCGGGCGCTCGGCGAGGGGATGAGCGGTTTCCTGCTCAAGTCCGGCGACCCCCGGGAGCTGATCGCCGGGGTGCGGGCGGTGGCGGACGGCGCGGCGTACCTGTCGCCGAAGGTGGCGCGGCGGGTGATCGAGCTCGGTGGCGGACTGCTGGCCCGGGCACCGGCCGCCCGGGAGCGGATCGAGGGGCTGACCGAGCGGGAACGGGAGGTGCTGGCGCTGGTCGGCGCCGGGCTCTCCAACGCCGAGATCGGCCGGCGGCTCTTCCTGGTCGAGGGGACGGTGAAGAGCTATCTGAGCAGCATCTTCACCCGGCTTGGGGTACGCAACCGGGTGCAGGCGGCGATCATCGCGTACGAGGCGGGCCTGACGGACTGAGTCGAGCCGTGGGCGGGCCCTACCGGCCCGGGGCAGGGCCCGCCGTACGGCTCAGGCGTCCCGGCGGCGCAGTACGGCGAGCCCGGCCAGCAGGGCCGCGACCGCCCAGCCGGCGACGATCAGCAGGCCGACCAGTGCCGGATAGGCATCGGACTCGCCGCGCAGGAAGTGCAGACCGGCACTGCCGGGCAGCGCGTCGGCGATCGCGTTGAGCGGTCCGAGGTCGGGCAGCCGCAGCATGGTCGGCACGATCGCGAGCAGCAGGAAGAGCGTGACCAGGGTGCCGACCGCGCCGCGCAGCGCGGCTCCGAGGCCGAGAGTGCAGACACTGATCAGCGCCAGGTAGCCGGCCAGCCCGACCGCGTGCCCGACGGTCTCGGCCGGCTCGAGCCGGCCCCACTCGCCGAGTACGGCGCCGGCGACGGCGGCACCGAGCCCGCCGAGCAGCAGACCGGTGCCGAAGGTGACCCCGGCGACCACGGTGGTCTTGGCCAGCAGCATCCGGGCCCGGGACGGGATCCACTGCAGCGTGCCGCGGATCGTCCCGCTGCTGTACTCGCTGGTGATGGTGAGCAGGGCGAGTGCGATCACCGCGAACTGGGTCAGCTCGACGGCGTCGACGGCGATCCGGCCGACCGCCAGTACGCCCCGGTCGTTGGCCGGGTCGTCGTCGGTGTTGCCGTTGGCGACGTAGATGGCGAGTTGCCCGGCGGTGGCGGCCATCAGCAGCGCGCTGGAGAGCAGGCACCACCAGACGGAGCGCACCGACCAGAGCTTCGTCCACTCGCTGGCGATCGCGCCCGGAAGCCCACCGCCGGACGGCGGGTGGCCGGCATCCCGGCGGGTGGTGCGGGGGAGGGTGTCGCTCATCACGCCTCTTTCCGTTCGGAGGTCCCGGACCGGGCGCCGGAGCCGGCTGGGCCGGCGCCGGTGAGTTCGAGGTAGGCATGTTCGAGGGACGCCTCGGTACGCAGCCCGTGCAGTCGTACCCCGAGTTCGTGGGCCAGGTCGCCGACCTGGGCGACGCTGCTCCCGGTGACCAGCAGTTCGTCGTCGCCGACCCGCTGGACCGTGGCGTGCCGGCCGACCAGCCCGTCAGCCAGCCGGGCCAGTGCGGCCGGTTCGGGGCTGGCCACCCGGACGGTGGCCGGCGAACTGCCGGCGATCACCTCGGTGACGGGGGCGTCGGCGAGCAGCCGACCGTGGCCGATTACCACGAGTTGGTCGGCCGTGAGCTGCATCTCGCTCATCAGGTGGCTGGAGACGAAGACCGTGCGCCCCTGCGCGGCCAGCGACCGCATCAGCTCGCGGATCCACCGCACCCCGTCCGGGTCCAGCCCGTTCACCGGCTCGTCGAAGATCAGCACGCTCGGGTCGCCGAGCAGTGCGCCGGCGATGCCCAACCGCTGGCCCATGCCGAGCGAGAGGGTGCCGGCCCGCTTCCCGGCCGCCTCGGTCAGCCCGACGGTGTCGAGGACCTCGTCGACCCGGCGTACCGGAATGCCGTTGCTGCGGGCCATCGCGGTCAGGTGGGCTCGGCCGGTCCGGCCGGGATGCACCGCCCGGGCGTCGAGCAGCGCGCCGACCTCCCGCAGCGGATGCCGGAAGCTCCGGTACGGCCGGCCACCGACCAGCGCGGTCCCGGAATCGGGCCGGTCCAGACCGAGGATCATCCGGATCGTGGTGGACTTGCCGGCGCCGTTCGGCCCGAGGAAGCCGGTGACCCGGCCCGGAGCGATCGACAGGGAGAGTCGGTCGACCGCCGTGGTCGGGCCGAAGCGCTTGGTCAACTCGGTTAACGTGATCATGAACCCTTCCGCTGTTCGCAGTTGCTCAGCGGCGACGATAGGAATCCGGACGGCGGTCACACAGCGGGCGATGGAGGGTCGGCGGGGCTGACTTTCGGCAGGTGTGCCGGTGGGCTGACGCCGGGATGCCGGCGGGCTTCGGGTGGGATGCCGGCGGGCTTCGGGTGGGATGCCGGCGGGTACGCCGCAGCGGCAGTCCGGTCGGCCAGCGACGTAGGCTGGTGCCGTCCGGGCAGCCGTCGGTGCTGGAGGTCTTCTGTCATGCAGCAGGTCGAGGCGGATTCCTCGATTTCCGAAGCGGGCCGGGTGGCCGGCGCGACCCGGTGGTATCCCTGGGTGCTCACCCTGGGCGCCGTGATCGTCCTGGTGGACCAGGTCACGAAGTACCTGGCCGTGGCCGCCCTCTCCGACGGCGGCGTCGTACCGGTCCTCGGCGACCTACTCAGCCTGCGGCTGCTCTACAACCCGGGCGCGGCGTTCTCGATCGGCACCGGTGTCACCTGGATCTTCACCATCATCGCGGCCGTCGCGGTGGTCGCGCTCACCGGGGCCGCCTGGAAGGTCCGCAACCGGGCCTGGGCGCTCGCCCTCGGCCTGCTTCTGGGTGGCGCCGGCACCCACCTGCTGGACCGGCTCTTCCGGGAGCCCGGGTTCGCCCGGGGCCACGTCGTCGACTTCATCGACTACGCCGGCTTCTTCGTCGGCAACGTCGCCGACATCTGCCTGGTGCTCGGCGGTGCGCTGATTCTCCTGCTCTACCTGCGCGGGATCGACATCGACGGCCGGCACGACCGAGCCTGACCCGAACGGGCCCGGGCGGGCCGAACGGCCCGGGTGGAGCCGACCGGTGGCGCTCGGGCCGTGCCGGTGGCGCCCGTGCAGGTGGCGCTCGGGCCGTGCCGACCGGCCGTGCGGGAGTCAGCGGCGGGCGACGACCAGCGCGTCCGGCATCCGGAACGAGAGGTTGTCCGGGCACCAGGGCGCCCGGAGCACGGTCACGTCGGCCAGCAGCGGTGCCGTCTCGGTGACCACCACCGCCGCTTCCAGCCGGGAGAGCTGGGCGCCGACGCAGCGGTGCGCCCCCGCCCCGAACGCCAGGTGCCGGCGGGAGCCGCGCTGCCCGGGGACGAACGCCTCCGGCGCGGCGACCACCGCCGGGTCGCGGCCGGCGCGGGCCAGCCAGAGCACCAAACTGGTCCCCTCCGGTACGCGGGTACCGGCCAACTCGGTGTCCCGGGCCGCCAGCCGGCGCCAGGTGACGATCGGCGGCTCCAGCCGCAGCCCCTCCTCGACCACGTCCTCGACGTCCACCGTGCCGGCCCGCACCCCGGTGACCACCTCCGGGCTGCCGGCGAGCCGGTGCAGCAGCAGGGTGAGGAACTGCGAGGTGGTCTCCTGCCCGGCGACCAGCAGGAAGAACAGCGCCCCGACGACGACGTCCGGCGGGTGGCCGGCGGAGCGCAGAGCGCCGGCCAGCCCGGCGCCGGTGGCGGCGAACTCCCGCAGTACGGCGTGGAACCGGCCCACCACGTCGGCCAGTACCCGCTGCCGTGCCGGGTCGACCGGGGCCCAGAACAGTTCCAGGGCGGCCCGGGTGAACTCCTTGACCACCTCGGCCGGTGCCTGCGGCAGCTCGACCAGCCGGGCAAGTACCAGCAGTGGCAGGTCGGCCGCGAGGTCCGCGTACAGGTCGACGGGTTCACCGGCGTCGAGCGCGGCGTCGAGCCGGCCGACCCGCTCCCGCACGACGGCGGTCAGCCACGGCCGCTGGGCGGCGACCCGGTGCGGATGCAGCGCCTCGGCCACGATCCCCCGGATCTCCGGGTGGCTCGGACCGCCGTTGTTGGCCAGGGTGGGGGGCAGCCGGAAGCCGTGCCGGGCGAGTATCCGGAGCGCACCGACCGGGATCGGGGTCATCGCGTCCAGCGCGTTGTCCGGGCGGAACGTGCCGGGATCGGCGAGTACCTGGCGGACCAGCGCGTGCCGGGTCACCACCAGGTGTTCGACCCCGAGGTGGTCCGGCACGGCGACCACGTCCGGCCACCTCCGGTCGACCGGCTCCTGCCAACTGCGGAACAGCACCCGACCACGCTAACCAGTGGGGTCGCCGCGGCCGGTGTCGCCGGCCGCCGGGGTGACCTTCGTCAGCTCCCAGACCCGGCTGTGCTTGACCCGCACGCTCTCCAGGGCGACCGTGACCGGGATGTCGTAGCCGGCCAGCGGCTGGAACCGTTCCCGGGGCAGGTACGCCCGCTCCGGATCGCCGACCAGCACGCGGGCGCCGGCCCGGGCCGCCCGGATCAGGAACCGGAGCACCCGGTTGGCCATCGCCTGGCTGTAGAAGACGTCGCCGGCCAGCACCACCTGGGCGCCGCACGCGTCGGCGTCCAGGACGTCGCCGAGTTCACCGGCCACCGCCGCCCCGTTGGCCTCGGCGTTCACCTCGATGGCGGCCAGCGCCATCCGGTCGATGTCGACGGCCCGGACCTGCGTGGCGCCGGCCCGGGCGGCGGCGATCGCCACCAGTCCGGAGCCGGACGCCAGGTCCAGCACCCGCCGGCCGGCGACCGTCTTCGGATGGTCGAGCAGGTAGCGGGCCAGCGCCTGACCGCCGGCCCAGGCGAAGGCCCAGAACGGTGGCGGCTGCTCGCTGCGGAACTCGCCCTCGGTCAACTCCCAGAGCCCGATCGGCTCGGCCGCCTGGTACAGCCGGATCTCCGGCACGGCGGAGACCGGGGTCAGGCGCGCGTACGTTCGGACGAACTCGGCCGGGCTCTCGGACACAATCGCTGATTGTGCCGGTCAGCCCGCCCGGTACGCCGTCCACCCCGGCCGCCCTGCGTTCGGGGCTCCGCGCTCGGGCGTGTCGCGGGGGAGTGGTGACCGGTTCAGCACTGCGCGTCAAACCCACCCTCTTCATTGCTGAATGGTGCTGATACACCAGTCTTCCGCTCGTTCCGGGATGCCCATAGCGTCCATCGGGTACGCAACTCGGCGCACGGATGGGTGGTGGTGACGGTGTGGCGGCTCGCGGGCCGGCTCGGGGCCACGCTGGGGTGCGTGACCATCGGTTGGGCGATGCTGCCGGCCGCTCCGGCCGGGGCGGCTCCCGGATTCGACACCGCGCTGACCCGGCTGCCTGGCCGGTTCGTCGCCGGAGCCGGCGCCGAGACGATCACTGCGGTGGTCTCCACCACCATCGGCGGCGAGTGCCGCAAGGTCCGGTGGTCGCTGGTGCTGCGGGCGGACGGCCTGCGGCTCGACCAGATCGGGGTCGACCGGATCGAGCAGGGCGGGGTCGTGCCGATGGACGTCCGGGTCGAGGGCGGGCGAGCCCGGCTCACCGATCGGGACCTGGATCCGGGCACGCTGTGCCGGGGCCGAACGGTCACCGCCCAGTACCGGCTGGCCATCGACGACGCGGTGACCGGCGGGCGGATCGAGTTGACGGTGGAGGCGTTCGACGCCCAGTCCCGGCTGCTCGACCGGCAGAGTGCCGCCCGCGAGGTGGTCAGCGAGCGGGGCGGCCCGGCGCGGCGGCGCGCACCGGCCCCGACCGCACCGGAGCGGGCCCGGCCCACCCCGACCGAGGCGGCACCGAGCCCGACCGAGCCGTTCGAACCGGAACCGACCGAGCCGGTGGAGGGCGACGCACCGGTACTCGCGGAGGGACCGGACGGGGCCGCCGGATCGGACGGGGGTGGATCGGGCGGCGGCGAGGCCAGCGCCACCGCCGGTCGGGGCGGGCCCGGGCTGACCACCGTCAGCTTCGCGGTCGGCGCCCTGCTGCTCTTCCTCGGCGCCGGCCTGCTGCTCCGGCTCCGCTCCGTCAGCCGGCTCGCGGAGGCGGCGCCGGCCCCGCTGCCCCGGGGTCACCACCAGACCGCCGTCCGGCGTGGCCATCCGGAGGCGGCACGCCGGCGCGGCGCCGCCTTCCGCCACCATCTGGACTGAACGGGGAAGCGGCGGATCGCCTCGGGTACCGGCCCCGGCTAGGTTCCGTTCGTATAACGGTTCGGCCAGGCCGGTCCGGTTTCCGGCGTTCTCGCAGGTCCGGCTCCCCTTCGTCGCGGCGGTGTCTCTTGACAAGCGGCCCGCGTCACACCTAGCGTCCGGTCCTGTTGGATCGTTTCATTGCCGTACCGCACGACCTGTCACCGTCAATTGCCGCCCCCGCGACCGGCCCACGTCGAGGGAGGATCCCGCTGCCCGCGCCCCAGGCATCCCTGCGCCCGCTCAGGCAAGCGGTTTCCTGTCTCGTCGTCTCCGCACCCCCCACTGCTGGTCGCCCCTGGGAAGGAGAATGTCCATGCTGCACACCCGACGGGCCCGCCGAGCCGCGAAGGCCGCAACCCTCGCCGCGGCGGCCCTGCTCGTCCTGCCGCTGGCCGCCTGTGGTGGTGACGACGCCTCGGACGGCCCGGTCACCCTCGACTTCACCTGGTGGGGCAACGAAGACCGGGCCAAGGTGACCGAGCAGGCCATCGACCTGTTCGAACAGAAGCACCCGAACATCAAGGTGAACACCTCGTTCGGCGCCTTCGACGCGTACTTCCAGAAGCTCTCCACGCAGATCGCCGGTGGCGACGCACCGGACGTGGTGCAGATGGACCGCGCCTACCTGCGGGAGTACGCCGACCGCAACGCCCTGCGCGACCTCACCGAGTACATCGAGGACGGCACCCTGAGGGTCGAGGACATCACCAAGACGCTGCTGCCCGCCGGCAAGGTGGGCGACGCGACGTACGCGGTGCCGATCGCCCAGAACACCCAGGGCGTCGTCTACGACCCCGCGCTCTGGGAGAAGGCTGGCGTGGCGGCGCCGAGCCCCGACTGGACCTGGGCCGACCTCCAGGCGGCCGGACAGAAGCTGAGCCAGTCCAGCGGTGGAAAGGTGGCCGGCTTCGGCGACTTCGGCTTCGCCATCGACTGGTTCGACATCTGGCTGCGCCAGCGGGACAAGGCCATCTACACCGACGACGGCAAGCTCGGCTTCACCGAGGCGGAGCTGACCGAGTTCTGGACGATGACCGGGCAGATGCGCTCGGTGGGGGCGCTGGCGCCGCCGGCGCTGACCACCCAACTCGACGGCTCGGTGCAGAACTCGTCGCTGATCAAGAAGGGTGTGACCGCTGAGGTCAACTACGACTCCGGCTTCACCGGCATGGTCAGCGCGTACGGCGCACCGCTGGCCATCGCGCCGATGCCGAGCGACACCCCGAAGCGGGGGATGATCGCGGCGATGTCGATGGCGTACAGCGTCGCGCAGCGCAGCGAGCACCCCAAGGAGGCGACAATGCTGGTCGACTTCCTCATCAACGACATCGAGGCGGGCAAGGTGCTGGCGGTCTCCCGGGGCATGCCGGCCAACGCGAAGGTCCGGGACGCGATCGCCCCCAGCCTGTCCCCGAACGACAAGCTGGTCTACGAGTTCGAGCAGTCGGTCGTCGACAAGCTGCTGCCGACGCCGCCGCCGCAGCCCAAGGGGGGCGGTGCGGTGAAGGCCGAGTTCCAGCGGATCTACGACGAGGTCATCTTCGACCGGATCTCGGCCGCCGAGGGAGCCAAGCGGGTCATCGACGAGGCCAAGAGCCAACTCGGCTGACGCGCAGCAGCGCCGCCACCGCGAGCGCGAGGTGCCCCCGTCCCGGCACGGGACGGGGGCACCTCGCGCTCCGGGTGTCCGTCGCGGTGTCAGCCCGGACCGCCCGGCCGGTTCCCGGTGGGGGAAGGGCAGGCGCCGCGACTCGTTCCCGATGCGGCCAGCGAAGATTCGACGGCGGTGGCCGGACCAGCCGCTTTCCGGTCCGGCCACCGCCGTCGCGGTGCGGGTGCGGCTCAGAGCACGCCGTCGGTGAGCAGGTCACTGGTGCGGCCCAGGTCGGCCCCACCCACCAGCCCGGTCACGCTGCCCAGGCTGCCGTCGACGGTCCCGGTGACCCCACCGACGGTGCCACCCAGGTCCGTGACCTCGCCGACGGTGTCGGTGACGCCGCCGAGGCCGATGCCGCTCAGCGTCCCGTCGACCGTGCCGGTGACCCCGTCCACGGTGCCGTGGATGTCGGTGACGCTGCCGAGGTCGGTGACGTTGCCCAGGTCGGTGACGTTGCCCAGGTCGGTGACGTTGCCGGTGACGTTGCCCAGGTCGGCGATGCTGCCCAGGTCGGCGATGGTGCCGAGGTCGGCGATGTCGGTCAGGTCGGTGACCGTGCTCAGGTCCGTAACGCTGCCCAGGCCGCCGGCGCCGACCAGGCCGGTCGTGCCGGCGACGGTGGAGGTCACGGTGTTGGCGGCGAAGTCGGCGGTGCCGAGTACACCGTCCACGGTGTCCACGCCGCCGGCGGTGCCCAGCACCGCCGAGTCGAGGGTGTCGGCCACGTCGTGCACCCCGGACAGGTCGACGCTCAGGCCGCTGTCGAGGCCCAGCACCGGCAGGGCGGAGCTGGCGCCGATCTCCAGGCCGTTCGGGTCCACGCTGACGGCGCCCAGACCGACCACGCTGACGTCGGCACCGGTGCTGTAGACGCCGGCGGTGAACTGGTTGGCGACGGTCTGGACCTGGCCGACGACGCTGGTCGGGCTGAGGCTGACCGACCCGAGGCCCAGGCTCTCCACCGCGCCGAGATCGGTCAGCCCCTGCAGCGGTACGGAGTCGACGACCAGCGGGACGACGTCCGCGACGTCGCCCGGGACCACGTCGCAGAGCCCGACGCTCTCCAGCGTGCCGGTCGGGTCCAGTTCGTACGCCGCGCGTAGGTCCGCGTCGCTGAGCAGGTTGACCACGAACTCCTGCAGGGTCTGGGTGGCTTCCACGCCGGGAGTCGCCTCGGGGGCCGGGGCCGGGGCGGGGGCAGGGGCAGGGGCCGGAGCCGGGGCGGGGGTCTCCACGGTCGGTGCCGATTCCACGGTGACGATCTCCTCAGAGGTATGGGCGGGATGATCTGGGCATGTCGTTCCAGACCTGGCGCCGACCGTACGGCGTTACCGACGTACCGGACATCGGGGACGGTCCCCGGTTCTCGCCCTAACCGGTTGGGTCCGGGATCCCGTCGCGAGTTAGGGGCATAGGGGCTGCGGTCGACAGGCCACCCGGGCCCACCCCCCGGCGGTCGCCGCGGCTCGACGAGAGCGGCCGCGCCGGGGGCGGCATGCATCGGCGACCGGTCGGGTGGACTACACCGCCCGGTCCGACCTGGAACGGCCGCGTGCCCGGTCCAGCCGTCCGGCCAGCACGCCGAGTTCGTCGGTCAGCTCGGTGGGTTCGAGCACGGTGAACTCGGGGCCGAGCAGGGCGAGGTGCAGCGCCAGGAAGCCGAGCGAGTCGGCACCGGTGCGCAGCAGGCAACTGTGCCGGTCCACCGCCTCCACCAGCCCGGCCGTCGGCGGGATCCGCTCGGCGACCTCGGTGGCCGGCGCGTGCACCAGCACCCGGGCCCGGAACCGGTACGGCGCCGCCCCGACCGAGTCCGCGACGAAGCTGACCGGGTCGGGCGGGTCGTGCGGGGTGAACCGCAGCCCGGTCGAGCGGAGTTCGCCGATCCGGTCCGCCCGGAACGTCCGCCAGGCGTCCCGGTCGGTGTCCCGGGCCACCAGATACCAGTGCCGGCCGGTGTGCACCAGCCGGTGTGGCTCCACCCGACGGACGCCGGCCGTACCGTCCCGGCTGCGGTATCGGAGCGTGAGCCCGTGCAGGTTCTGGCACGCCTCGGCGATCGCGGTCAGCAGGTCCGGGTCGACGCTGGGTGTCCCGCCGGCCAGCGGAACGGTGCTCAGCCGCAGCGCGGCGGTGCGTCGGCGCAGCCGGGCCGGCAGGATCCGTTCCAGCTTGACCAGCGCGCGCAGCGAGGTCTCGGCGATGCCGATGACGCTCTGGCTGGCCGCGGTACGCAGGCTCAGCACCACCGCCACCGCCTCCGCGTCGTCGAGCAGCAGCGGCGGCAGCGTCGACCCCGCGCCGAGCCGGTAGCCACCGGCGACGCCTGGGGTGGCCCGGACCGGATAGCCGAGGTCGCGCAGCCGGGCCACGTCCCGGCGCAGGGTACGCACGGTCACGCCGAGTCGCTCGGCCAGTTCCGAGCCGGTCCATTCGGGCCGGGTCTGCAGGATGGCCAGCAGTCTCAGCAGCCGCGCCGAGGTTTCGAGCATTTCCCGAGTCTGCCAGCAAACCAGGAACGATCCTGTCCGCAATTGCGGCTAGCGTGCCAGCCATGGAGATGATCAGCCTGCTCCGTGACCCGTACCGGGCCCGGAGGTGACCGCCATGGCGTACGAGTTCCAGGTGACACAGGACAGCGCCGACCCGCACACCCTCGCCGACTGGTGGGCCGAGACGCTCGGCTGGCAGGTGGAGCCCTCCGACGAGGCGCTCATCCGCCGCATGCTCGACCAGGGGCACGCCACCGAGGACGACACCAGGACCCACCACGGGGTGCTGGTCTGGAAGGCGGGGGCGGCGATCCGGCATCCCGAGGGGGTGCGGCGGGCGCCACGGGTGCTGTTCCAGCTGGTGCCGGAGGCGAAGACGGTCAAGAACCGGATGCACCTCGACGTCCGGACCGGGACCGAGGACCTCGGGCCGGTGGTCGAGGCGCTGGTGGCGCGCGGGGCGACGGTCCTGCACGAGGGACGCCAGGGTCCGTTCGCCTGGGTCACCCTCGCCGACCCGGAGGGCAACGAGTTCTGCGTCAGCCGCTAGGCGTCCCGGCCGCCCGCCCGGTGCGAGGGTGCGGAGCGAACGCCGGCACAACCGGATGTACCTCGGCATCCGTCTCGGCGGTGACGACCGCGACCCGGTGGTGACGACAGCATGAGGTCGTCACCACCGAGTCTGGCCCGGCTGAGCTGGGCTAGGACGCGACGTAGCCGTCGAACACGTGGACTCCGTCGGAGGTCGCTCCGCTGGCCTTCTCCCGGTTGGTGTTGAAGTACAGCTTGCCGCCGCTGAGTCCCACGCCTTCGATCTCGAACATCTCCGGGTATGCCGAGGACGTGATGCGGAAGGAGAGGTCGGTGGCGGCGGGCGCGGTTCCTGTCGTCGTCGGTGAGACGTTCCGATAGACGAGCACGACGCTGCGGTTGTCCTTGGCCAGCGGGTTGTAGAGAACCTGCTTGTTCTCGTCGTAGAAGAACCCCTGGTTGGTGAAGCTCGCCAGGTCTGGCACCACGGCGCCGTTGACGAGGGCGCCCTCGACCTGCAGGGTGAACGCCTTGGTCAGCTCGATGGTCCCGGAGTTGGCGCGCAGCGGGAGGCTGCCGTTGTAGATCGTCCGGCTCTTCTTGAACATGAACGTGATCGTGGTGCTGGTGACCGAGACTCGATTGATGCCGGAAACATCAAGCAGGGCCCCGTCGAGACGTACCTGGTATGAGCCGACGTAGTAGTAGGTGGTGCCCTCGTAGCGGAGCTTCACGAGTTGCGCGCCGGTCTCGTTCATCGTGACGATGAACATGTGGTGCTGTCCGTCGATGTCGACGATCGTTATGTCGTTCCCGTGCCCGAGCCAGGTGTTGGTCGTCGTGTTGTCGGTGCCGTTCTTCATCTGCACCCGCGCACCGGTGGTCTTGTGGACCCGGTAGATGGCGGAAAGGGTGTTGGCCTTGCGGGCCTTGACCGAGTAGAGGTAGGTGGCTCCGGCGGCGAAGCCCTGCACCCCGGTGGCACCGCTCGTGTCGGGCAGGGTGGCCAGGGTGGTGTAGGTGTTGTAGTAGGCCGCTTGGGCTGGTTGTCCAGACAGGACCAATAGCCCGAGGACGGCCGCGCCCACAACAGACAGACGTCTACCGAATCGCATGCTCTCCCCCGTACTTTGACGATCCGAGGCCCGGTGCCCCAGAGATCGACGGGTGCAGGCTATTGCGCGATGGTTGGACGGTCAAGGCGCGACAAAACACCCGGACATGCCGCACGGTCCGGATTCCGAGGTCGGGTGAGAGTGGACCGACTTCGACGTGCGCGGCGTCGCCGAGCAGTGCCTCAGGGGGCGGCCGGCGCGAGGATCCGGTCCAGCGCGCTGCGCAGCCGTGGGGCGAGCGTGGCGGCGTAGGTGGCGGTGAGGTGCTGGTTGTCCCGGTAGACCAGCACTCCGCCGATGACCGGGGCGCAGCGCCGGGCGGGACAGATCGCCGTGGTCAGGTCGATCCGGTCGACCTGGTCAAGGTCCTTCAGCGCCGCGAGCTGGGCGGCTCCGGCGCTGGCCGCCAGCGCGACCCGTCGGTCGGTCGTGCACCGGGTCAGCCGATCGGGGTTTGCCGCCACGCATTTCGGGCTGTCGGCGGCGAGGATCGGGGTGTCCCGGAGCACCACCGTGGGCACCCCGGCCGAGACCAGGTCCGACCAGGTTCGGCGCATGCCGTCGACCAGCGCGTCCTGGGCCGACCTGCCGGTCAGGGCCCGGTCGCCGGCCATCGGCTGGTACCGGGCACCGGTGGTCAGCAGCAGCCTGGGCCGCTCCGGGCCGGTGAGCGCGGCGTGGACGTCGCGGTACCACTCGGCGCAGGCGTCCCGGATCCGTCCGGTCAGCACCGCCAGGCGGAGGAACGGGCAGCCGGGGTTCAGGTAGGTGACCAACCGCCAGCGCTTCTCCACCGCGACCGCCTGGAGCGCCGGTACCCAGCTCGCGGCGTGCCGGTCGCCGGCCAGCGCGACGGTGAACTCGGCATCCCGGTCGCCGTACACGCAGGAGCGGACCTCGCCGCTGGCCGCAGGCGGGAAGCAGCGGTGCCGGTAGACGTCGGGCAGGTCGTTCGGGGCGTCGGCCGGCTTCGGGATGATCGACCGGACCCGGTCGACCGGAACGCCGGCCCGGCTGGTGCGGGGCGACCGGCCCAGCGCGGCGGCGCCCGGTGCCGGCGGGGACGTCGGGCTGACCAGCGACGACACCGGCGCGGCGGCGGGCCGCGGGGTCGGCTGCTCGGGCGGCCAGACGCTGAGCTGGAAGAGCAGCCCGGCGAGCACTCCGGCGGCGGGGAGCAGGGCGCCGACCCGGAGTACCTGCCCCGGTGACCATCCGTCCAGGGCACCGGTTCGGGCCGGCATCTCGACGTACCGGTGGGTGAGCACGGCGAGGATCACGGCCCCGCCGAGTACGCCGAGGTAGGCCGTCGGCGGGAGGTCGCCGAACCGGGCGTGCGCGGCGACCAGTAGCGGCCAGTGCCAGAGGTGGAGCGGATAGCTGACCGACCCCAGCGCCCGCAACGGCCGTGCGCCCAGTGCCCGGTACACCCCTCCGGGTCCCGTCGCCGTACCCGTGGCGTCGGCCGGCCGGGCGATCGCGCCGCCGGCGATGATCGCGGCCGTACCGAGCGCGGGCAGCAGGGCCAGCGGTCCGGGAAACGCCGGACCGGGCCGCAGGGTGAGCACGGCGAGCGCGACGGCGGCCAGTCCCGCCCAGCCGAGCAGGGTACCGAGGCGCCGGGGCAGCCCGGCCAGCCGCGCCCCGAGCAGGGCGAGCCCGGCACCGAGAGCCGGCTCCCAGAACCGGGTGGTGGTGACCAGGAAGGCGCCTCCCGGTTCGGCTGCGGTGTACCAGACCGACCAGCCGAACGAGCCGACCGCGAGCAGACCGATGGTGCCCAGCAGCGGGCCGGTCAGTGCCAACCGGCCGGTGCCGCGCCGGCTCCACCGGCGTACCGTCCAGGCCGCGATACCGGCCGCCAGCAGCGGCCAGACCAGCATGAACTGCGCGCCGACCCCGACTGCCCAGAGCGGGGCCAGCAGGCTGGCGTCGGCATCCGGGACGACCGCCTGGGCGTCCTGCGCGGCGAGCCGCCAGTTCAGCACCTGCCCGGCACCGGCCAGCACGTCCCATCCGGTCGCGGACCAGCGGTCACGGGGCAGGAGGGCCACCGCCAGCGGCAGCGACGCGGCGACCACCAGCGCGCCGGCCGGCAACGCCCGGCGGACCCGCCGGGCGAAGAATCCGGTCAGGTCGATCCGGCCGGTCCGCCGCCAGGTCCGTAGCAGGGCGCCGGTGACGAGGAAACCGGAGATCACCAGGAAGACGTCGACACCGACGAAGCCGCCGGGGACGAGGCCGGTACCGGCGGCACCGAGCAGCAGCGATCCGATGGCGATGGCGCGTAGCCCGGTGAGGTCCGCCCGGCTGTCGGCCCGTCCGAGGCCGTCCGTCCGGGATCGCGGCCGCGACTGCGTCACCATCTGTCAACCTCCGGCGGTTATCTGTCCAGTTCGTCCCTTCTTAACAGATAAGTGCGCTGATAGATGTCTTTTGCCAGTTCCGAGCGTGGCTCACCTCGGCGCCGGTGACCCGCGACTCGCCGGTGATGCCGGCCGGGGCGGGGCCCCGGCCGGCCGTCGTCGGCGCGGCCGGGACCGGCTGTCCGTCGGCCCGGCCTGGGCGGGACCGCGGCTATCCGTCGGCGAGGCCGGCCCGGGCCGCCGCCGCCCGCCAGGCGGCCTCGCCGCCGGTCCGGGGCCGGTACGTCCGGGTCGACCCGGCACGCCGCAGCAGCCCGCGCAGTTCCGCCGGCCCGCCGTCCAGTACGCCGAGCGCCCGCGCCTGCACCAGCGCGTTGCCCAGCGCGGTCGCCTCCACCGGCCCGGCGACCACCGGCAGTCCGCAGGCATCGGCGGTGAGCTGGCAGAGCAGCTCGTTGCGGGCCCCGCCACCGACCACGTGCAGCACGTCCACGTCCCGGCCCGAGAGTCGCTGCGCCTGGCGTACCGCGACCCGGTGGGCCAGGGCGAGACTGTCCAGGATGCACCGGGTGGTCGCCGCCGGCCCGTCCGGTACCGGCTCGCCGTGCCGGGCACACGCCCGGGCGATCCGGGCCGGCATGTCACCCGGCGGCAGGAACTCCGGGTCGTCCGGGTCGACCACGGCGGCCAGCGAGGGCTGCCGGGCCGCGGCGGCGAGCAGCTCGGTCAGGTCGCCGACGGCACCTCGGGACCGCCACACCCGCAGCGATTCCTGGAGCAGCCAGAGCCCCATCACGTTGCGCAGGTAGCGGACGGTCCCGTCCACCCCGGCCTCGTTGGTGAAGTTGGCCGCCCGGCTCGCCTCGGAGAGCACCGGCGCCGGCAGCTCGACCCCGACCAGCGACCAGGTGCCGCAGGAGATGTAGCCGAACCGGTCGTGCTCGGCCGGTACCGCCGCCACCGCCGACGCGGTGTCGTGCGAGCCGACCGCGGTCACCGGCACCGGCCGCTCGGTACCGACCGCCTCCCGCACCTCCGGCCGCAGCTCGCCGACCGGGTCGCCGGGCTGGCGTAGTGGGCCGAACAGCCGGGCCGGCAGCCCGGCCCGGGCGATCAGCTCGGTCGACCACCGCCGGGTACGCACATCCAGCAGCTGGGTCGTCGAGGCGTTGGTCACCTCGCTCCCGGCCACCCCGGTCAGCCAGTAGCCGAGCAGATCCGGGATGAGCAGCAGCGTCTGCGCCCGGTCCAGGGCCGGGGTGCCGAGTTCGGCGGTGAGCTGGAACAGCGTGTTGAACGGCAGCAGTTGCAGCCCGGTCGTCCGGTAGAGGTAGTCGGCGCCGAGCGCCGCGACCACCCGCTCCGGCACCCCGTCGGTACGCCGGTCCCGATAGTGCACCGGGTTGCCGACCAGCGCGCCGGTGGCGTCCAGCAGGCCGTAGTCCACCGCCCACGAGTCGATACCGACGCTGGCCAGGTCCGGCCGGCGGCGCAGCGCGGCCCGCAGCCCGGCCAGTGTCTCGGCGTAGAGCCGAGGAACGTCCCAGTGCAGCGTGTCGAGCAGCCGGACCGGCCCGTTGTCGAACCGGTGCACCTCGGTCAGTGCCACCCCGTCGGCGCCGACCTCGGCCAGCATCACCCGGCCGCTGGCGGCGCCGAGGTCGACGGCGGCCACGGCGGTCGAGCCGCTCATCGAAGCAACGCCGCGCTCGTCGCAGGAACGGCCGCGCTCGTCGCAGGAACGGCCATACTGATCGCAGGAACGGCCGCGCTCATCGCAGGAACGCCGCGGCCACGCCGGAGTCGACCGGTACGTGCAGTCCGGTGGTGTGCGACAGCTCGCCGCCGGTCAGCGCGAAGACCGCGTTCGCGACGTGCTCCGGCAGCACCTCCCGCTTCAGCAGGGTGCGCCGGGCGTAGTACGCGCCCAGCTCCTCCTCCGGTACCCCGTACACGGCGGCGCGCTGGGCGCCCCAGCCGCTGGCGAAGATCCCGGAGCCGCGTACCACACCGTCCGGGTTGACCCCGTTGACCCGGATGCCGTGCTCGCCCAACTCGGCGGCGAGCAGGCGTACCTGGTGTGCCTGGTCCGCCTTTGCCGCGCTGTACGCGATGTTGTTCGGCCCGGCGAAGACGGAGTTCTTGCTGGAGACGTAGACGATGTCCCCGCCGAGGCCCTGGTCGAGCATCAGCCGGGCGGCGGCCCGGGAGACCAGGAAGGAGCCCTTGGCCATCACGTCGTGCTGCACGTCCCAGTCCGCCTCGGTCGTGGCCAGCAGCGACTTCGAGATGGAGAGCCCGGCGTTGTTGACCACCAGGTCGACCCCGCCGAAGGCGAGCGCGGCCTCGGCGAACGCCGCCTCGATCCCGGACGCGTCCGTCACGTCCACCGGCACCGCGACCGCCCGGTCGGTGCCGCCGATCTCCCCGGCCACCTCCGCCGCACCCTCGGCGTTGCGGTCGGCGACCACCACGCAGGCGCCCTCGGCGGCCAGCCGCCGGGCGATCGCCGCGCCGATCCCGGAGCCGCCGCCGGTGACCAGCGCTACCCGGCCGGCCAGGGTCTTCGGCTTCGGCATCCGGCGCAGCTTCGCCTGTTCGAGTTGCCAGTACTCGATCCGGAACTTCTCCGCCTCGTCGATCGGGGCGTACCGGGAGACCGCCTCCGCACCGCGCATCACGTTGATCGCGTTGAGGTAGTACTCGGCGGCGACCCGGGCGGTCTGCCGGTCCCGGCCGAAGCTGAACATCCCGATCCCGGGCACCAGCACGATCGCCGGGTCGGCGCCGCGGATCGGCGGCGAGTCCGGGCCGGCGTAGCGCTCGTAGTAGGCCCGGTAGTCCTTCCGGTACGTCTCGTGCAGCTCCCGCAGCCGCGCCACCACCTCCGGCAGCGGCGCGTCCGGCGGCAGGTCCAGCACCAGCGGCCGGACCTTGGTCCGCAGGAAGTGGTCCGGGCAGGAGGTGCCGAGCGCGGCCAGCCTCGGGTGCTCGGTGCGGGAGAGGAAGTCCAGCACGGCCTCGTCGTCGGTGAAGTGTCCGACCTGGAACCGCCCCTGCTGCCGGCTGTCGGTGCTGGCCAGCCCGCGCAGCGTCGGGGCCAGTGCGGCGGCCCGCTCCCGGCGTCGGTGGACCGGCAGCGCGGCGTACTCACCGATCACCGCGCCGAACGGCTCCGGCCGGCCGTGCTCGGCCAGGAACCGGGTCGCGGTCTCGATGATCTCCAGCGATCGGGCCTCGCACTCGGCGCTGGTGGCGCCCCATGCGGTGATCCCGTGCCCGCCGAGGATCACGCCGATCGCCTGTGGGTTGTCCCGGGCTATCGCGGCGATGTCCAGGCCGAGCTGGAAGCCGGGCCGGCGCCACGGCACCCAGAGCACCCGGTCGCCGAAGCAGCGGCGGGTCAGCTCGGGGCCGTCGGCGGCGGTGGCCAGCGCGATCCCGGCGTCCGGGTGCAGATGGTCGACATGCGCGGCGTCGACCAGGCCGTGCATCGCGGTGTCGATCGACGGTGCCGCACCGCCCCGGCCGTGCAGGCAGTGGTCGAAGGCGGCGACCATCTCGTCCTCGCGGTCCACCCCCGGGTAGACATCGACCAGGGACCGCAGCCGGTCCAGCCGGAGCACCGCCAGCCCGGCCTCGGTCAAGGTACCGATGTCCCCGCCGGAGCCCTTGACCCAGAGCAGTTCGGTCGGGCCGCCGGTGACCGGGTCGGTGCCGGTCGCCTTGACCGAGGTGTTACCGCCGCCGTAGTTGGTGTTGCGCCGGTCGGCGCCGAGCCGGTGTCCCCGGCCGAGCAGCGCGGCGACCTCCGGATTGGTCGGTCCGGTGCCCATGGTCACGCCCCCCAGCCGGCCTGCTGCCCGCCGACCCGCTCGGCGGCGATCCGCGCTGCGTACCCGGAGCGGGCGTACGCGGCCATCGGGTCCGGATCGAGGCCCATCTCCTCGCGTACGCTCGCCAGCAGCGGTCGTACGTCGGTGTTGTAGGCGTCCATCAGCACCCCGTTGGCGCCGAGCACGTCCCCGGCGGTCTGCGCGGCGGCCAACGCGTCGGCGTCGACCAGCAGTGCCTTGGCGGTCGCCTCCTGGACGTTCATCACCGAACGGATCTGCGCCGGGATCTTCGGCTCGATGTTGTGGCACTGGTCGAGCATGAAGTTCACCCCGGAGGAGGCCCGCAGCGCGTCGGCCCGGACGATCTCGTGCATGATCCGGAAAAGCTGGAACGGGTCGGCGGCGCCGACCATCAGGTCGTCGTCGGCGTAGAACCGGGAGTTGAAGTCGAAGGCGCCGAGCTTTCCCTCGCGCAACAGGAAGGCGACGATGAACTCGATGTTGGTGCCCGGGGCGTGGTGGCCGGTGTCGATCACCACCTGCGCCCGCTCACCCAGCTTCAGGCAGTGCGCGTACGCGGTGCCCCAGTCCGGCACGTCGGTCAGGTAGAAGGCCGGCTCGAAGAGCTTGTACTCCAGCAGCATCCGCTGGTCCGGCCCGAGCCGGGAGTAGGTGGCGTGCAGCGCCTCGGCGAGCCGGTCCTGCCGGGCCCGGATGTCGTCCTGGCCCGGGTAGTTGGTGCCGTCGGAGAACCACAGCTTCAGGTCCCGCGAGCCGGTGACGTCCATGATGTCGACGCACTCCAGCAGGTGGCCCAGGGCCTTGCGCCGGATCCGCGGGTCGGGGTTGGTGACGCTGCCCAGCCGGTAGTCGTCGTCCTGGAAGACGTTGGTGTTGATGGTGCCGATCCGCACCCCCTGCTCGGCCGCGTACGAGGCGAGCTTGCCGAAGTCGTCGACCCGGTCCCAGGGGATGTGCAGCGAGACCACCGGGGCGACTCCGGTGTACGCGTGCACCTGTGCCGCGTCGGCGATCTTCTCCTCCGGGTTGCGCGGCACCCCCGGCTGGGTGAACACCTTGAACCGGGTGCCCGAGTTGCCGTACGCCCAGGAGGGCACCTCGATCCGCTGCGCCCGCAGCGCCGCCCGGACGTCGGTCTCGGTCATGTCAGGCCTCCGTTGTGTCGAGCGCGGTGTTGCCCAGCGCGGCGAGTTGCGCGTCCAGGTGGAAGATCTCGTCGAGGACGACGAACCCCTCGTCGGGGCGGCGGCCGTCGAGTCCGACGAAGAAGGGGGCCATCTCGGCCTGCCACCGGGCGTTGACGTCGGTGGCCTCCATCGCGGCGAGCGACGCGGCCAGGTCCTCGGTGCGGAAGTGCCCGACCAGCAGCCCGTCGTCGTGCAGGAAGAGTGAGTAGTCGTGCCAGCCGGCGGCGCGCAGCGCCCGGAGCATCTCCGGCCAGACCGCCGCGTGTCGTTCGCGGTATTCGGCCAGCCGGTCGGGCCGGACCCGGAGGACGAAGCAGACTCGCCGCATCGGCGGCCTCCCAATGAATGAACCGTTTCAACACGTCGCACCCAACATACGAGCGCCGTCACTGAACTGTCAAGAAACCGGGCCGGTCCGCCGACGGCCGCCGGGGCCGGGCCCGCAGGTCAGCTCGGCGTGCGCGTCGGTCCGGGAGTACGCGTCAGCCCGGGGTACGGGCGTACTGGCTGGACTCCCGGACCACCAGCTCGGGTTCGAAGATCACCTGTTGGTGCCGGTGGTTCTCCGGGTCGTTCGCCTCGTCCAGCATCAACTGTGCCGCCGTCTGGCCGAGCCGCTGCCGTGGCTGGCGTACCGAGGAGAGCGGCACCGCCGCCGCGGCGGCGAAGTCGATGTCGTCGTAGCCGACCAGCGCGATGTCCTCCGGCACCCGCACCTGCTGCCGGGTGAGTTCCTGGAGTACCCCGAGCGCCAGCAGGTCGTTGGCGCAGAAGACCGCGGTGGCCCGGGCGGACCTCGGCTGCCCGAGGATCCGCGACGCGGCGTCCCGGCCGGCCGCCACGGTCGGGCTCGGTGTCTCGAACCGGCGCAGGGTCTCCTCGGCGAGCCCGGCCTCGTCCAGCGCGTGCACGGCACCGTGGTAGCGATCCCGCACCTGTTCCAGTCGCCACGGGCCGCCGACGAAGGCGATCCGCCGGTGGCCGGCCTCCACCAGGTGCCGCATGGCCAACTCGCCGCCGAGTCGGTCGTCGACGGCGACCGAGCAGACGTCCGGCCGGGTCGAGCGCCGGTCCAGCAGGACCACGAGTACGCCCCGGTCCCGGAGCCGGACCAGCCGTTCGTTGGCGTCGTCGACCGGGGTGATCAGCACTCCCTGGACCCGCTGCTCCTCCAGCAGGTCCAGGTATCTGCTCTCCTTGGCCGGGTCGCCGTCGCTGTTGCAGAAGATCACCGCCATCCCGGCCGCGCCGGTGGCGTCCTCGACCCCCTTGGCGACGTCGGTGAAGAACGGGTTCGCCACGTCCAGCACCACCAGGCCGAGGGTGCGGCCCCGGCCCCGGCGCAACTGGCGGGCGGCGTCGTTGGGCACGAAACCCAGCTCGTTGATCGCGGCGAGTACCCGGTTACGGGTTGACGCCGCGACGATGTCCGGCCGGTTGAGCACGTTGGAGACCGTGCCGACCGACACTCCCGCCTGGCTGGCCACGTCGCGGATGCTCACCGCTGGTCCCGGCACCACCGTCTCCTCCCGCAGCCCCGATCGTCGGGCTGAAACGTGTCAAGATTATCCGGCGATGCGACCCGGCAGCGTGCCGGACCCTGAATCCGGCGCACCGGCCCGTCGACCGCGCGAGGCGACAGTAGCCCTCCGGCGCACGGCCCCGGGGGCACCTCGCCGGTCGGGTGGCCGGCCTCGCCCAGCTGGGCGTGGTCCGGACCGCCTGGCCGCCGTCGGTCCGGGGGCACCGTGCACCGTAACACCGAGCCATTCTCCGTCAGCGGCGCGTGGCGGTCGCCGATCGGCGCCGTGGCCCGGCGCCGTGGTTCCCGCACGGCGCCACCCTCGGTACCCTGTCCGGCAGGGGAAGCGCTTTCCCATGCGGTGTCACCGACCGGCACCCACCCACCCATTCGAGCGAGGGACCGAGGACGGCGAGCATGGGCGAGGACCTGACCGGGGTACGGCTGCAGGTGCGCGGCGAGACCGTGGCGGAGTACATCCTCGACGACCCGAACGTCGACCCGCGCTGGGGGCCCCGGCCATACCTGCATCCGGTGCGTACCCTCGCCGGGGTCGTGGTGACCGACACACTGCCCGAGGACCACCGCTGGCACCTCGGAGTCTCCGTAGCGATGCAGGACGTCTCGGGCACCAACCTCTGGGGCGGCCGGACCTACGTCCGGGACGCCGGCTACACCTGGCTGGACGACCACGGCCGCATCGTGCACGACGCCTGGTTGGCCGACGGACCGGCACCGAGCGCCGCCCCGTCCGGAGCCGCCCCGTCCGGCGATCGCCCGGGTGACGGTGGCCCGGGTGACGGTGGCCCGTCCGGCGGTGGCCCGGGTGACGGTGGTTTCGCCCAGCGGCTGCGCTGGCTGGATCCGGCCGGCGCGACCCTGCTGAGCGAGGAGCGGCGGGTCGCCGCCGCCGAGCTCGCCACCCGCGCCGACGCCTGGCTGCTCGACTTCGGCTACACCCTGACCGCACCGGCCGACCGGGACATCCTGCTCGGCAGCCCGGCCACCAACGGCCGGCCGGACGGCGCCGGGTACGGCGGCTTCTTCTGGCGGGTCGCCCCGGGGCCCAACCGGGCCTTCACGGCGGGCGCCGAGGGAGAGCAGCGGGTCAACGGCAGCACCGAGCCCTGGCTGGCGATGGTCGGCGCGGCGGCCGGCGGCCGGCCGTACACGTTGGTCTTCGCCGGCCTGGCCGACGGCGACCACTGGTTCGTGCGGACCGGGATCTACCCCGGGGTCTGCGTCGCGCTCGCCTTCGACCGGACCCTGCCGGTCCCGGCCGGCACCGCGGTGCGGCGCCGGCACCGGATCGTGGTCGCGGACGGCGAACTGACCCGCGACGAGGTCGAGGCGCTGAGGCCGGCCCTGGTCTCCTGACCGGCCCCAGCCCCGCTCGGCGGACCCGACCGGGCGCCCCGGCCGCACCCGGCGGACCCGATCGTCAGCCCGTCGGCGCCGCACGCCGGCCACCGAGCCGACCGCCAGCCCGTGAGCCCTCCAGCCCTCCAGCCTGTCGGCCCGTCAGCGTGTCAGCCCTTCAGCCCGGAGGTGGCGATCCCCTCGACCAGATAGCGCTGGAAAGCCAGGAAGAAGAGCAGCACCGGGACGATGCTCAGCACCGACATCGCGAACATCGGCCCGAATGCCGACTCGCTGGTCTGGTCGATGAAGAGTCGCAGCGCCAGCGGCAGCGTGTACGTCTCCGGGTCGTTGAGGTACACGAGCTGGCTGAAAAAGTCGTTCCACGTCCAGATGAAGGTGAAGATGGCGGTGGTGACCAGGGCCGGCTTGAGCAGCGGCAGGATCACGTACCGGAAGGTGAGCACCGGGCCGCAGCCGTCGATCTCGGCCGCGTCGTCGAGTTCCCGGGGCAGGCCCCGGATGAACTGCACCATCAGGAAGACGAAGAACGCGTCCGTGGCGAGCAGCTTGGGCAGGATCAGCGGCACGAAGGTGCCGACCAGGTCCAGCTTCTGGAAGATCGTGTACTGCGGGATCAGTACCACGTGGTACGGCAGCATGATGGTCAGCAGGGTGAACGCGAACAGTGGGCCGCGGAGCCTGAACCGCAGTCGGGCGAAGGCGTACGCGGCCAGCGCGCAGGAGACCAGGTTGCCGATCACCGCGCCGACCGCCACGATCACCGAGTTGGCGAAGAACTGCCAGACGCCGATCCCGGCGATCCCGTCCAGCGCGGCGGTGTAGTTCTCCGGGGCCAGCCGGCTCGGCAGCAGGCTCAGGCTGGAGAGGATCTCGTCGGTCGGCTTGATCGAGGTGGCCAGCAGCCACGCCACCGGATACAGCAGCAGGGCCAGTACGGCGATGATCAGCGCGTGCCAGCCGACCGTACGCAGCCGGGCCCCGGCCGCACCCGGCCGCCGAGCCGCCGGAGTACGGGTCGGCAGGCCGTCGGAGAGAGTGCTCACCGGTCCTCCCCGGAATAGAACACCCAGCGACGCGAGGTGCCGAAGAACAGTGCCGTGATGATCGCGATGACGAGCAGCAGGATCCAGGCCATCGCCGAGGCGTAACCCATCCGGAACTGCGAGAACCCGCGTTCGTAGAGGTAGAGCGTGTAGAACAGGGTCGAGTTGCTCGGTCCGCCCCGGCCACCGCTGACGATGAACGCCGGGGTGAACGCCTGGAACGCGTGGATCGTCTCCAGCACCAGGTTGAACAGGATGATCGGGGAGAGCATCGGCAGCGTCACCGACCGGAACGTGCGCCAGGTGCCGGAGCCGTCCACCGCGGCGGCGTCGTACAGCTCGGTCGGAATCTGCTTGAGACCGGCCAGGAAGATCACCATTGGCGCGCCGAACTGCCAGACGGCCAGGATGATCAGCACGTAGAGGGCGTAGTCGGGTTCGTTGATCCAGCCGCCGGTGTCCCAGCCGAAGGTGCCGGTGACCGAGTCGACCACACCGGCGTCGGTGAACATCGCCCGCCAGACCAGCGCGATTGCCACCCCGGTGCCGAGCAGCGAGGGGGCGTAGAAGGCCGACCGGTAGAACCCCTGCCCGCGCCGCTTGCGATTGAGCAGCATCGCCACCGCGAGGGCGGCGGCCAACTTCAACGGTACGGAGATCAGCACGTACATCGCGGTGACCTTGGCCGAGGCGAGGAACCGCGCGTCGTCGGCGAAGAGCCGCTGGTAGTTCTCCAGGCCGACCCACTGCGGGGAGGTGAAGAGGTCGTAGTCGGTGAAGGACAGGTAGAGCGAGGCGAGCATGGGGCCGACGGTCAGCAGCAGCGCCCCGACCACCCAGGGGGAGAGGAAGAGGTACGCGATCCCGGGCCGGTTGCGCCGGTATCGGGGCCGTGCTCCGCTGCCGGCACCGCCCGGTGCGGCAGGCCGGGGCGGTGGCCTGCGCAGGGTCCCAGTTGTCATGGTCGACTTTCCCATCGGCTCCTGGCGCCCACACCCGCGCCGGGGTGTGTACACGCCCCGGTGGCGGGCGGTGATGAAACCATTCAACAAACCGCACGAAGGTACCGTCGACTGGCGGGGCCTGTCAACGGAGGCTCTGTCGACCGGAGCGGACGCCGGGCCGACCGGCGGAATGGCGGCACGTGGATGAATCGATTCAGAGGGTCGATCGAGAATTCGAGAGCGCGGCCTCACGAGTCGGGACGCCACCCCGGATCCCGGCCGAACCCGGCGACGAGCCGGTCCTGCTGGCCCGCCTCCGGCCGAACCGGTACGGCCGGGTCGGTCAGCCCACTGTCCCGGTACAGCGACGTGTGCCGGGCGAACCAGCGGGCACACTCCTCGACGCCGGCCGGATCGAGCCGGGGTTCGACGCCGATCGCCACCGCCAGATCCCAGCCGTGCACCAGGTGTTCGGCCAGCAACTGGTGCAGGTACTCCCGGCCCGGCGTCGGCCCGGCCGACAACTCGACCGTCCGGTCCAGGACGGCGGGGTCGGCGACGGCCCGGCACGCCTGGTCGGCCGCGTCCCGGGCCGAGGCGGCGGGATCGGCGCCCAGCAGGTCACCGGAGAACCGGTCGCCGACCTCGGCCAGCGAGGCGCCGTCGAAGAGCGGCACCGACCAGCACTCCTCGCCGACCACGTGGTTCACCAGGGTCCGGACGTCCCAGTCGGCGCAGGGCGTCGCCCCGGACCACCGGTCGGCACCGACCCGGCCGACCAGGTCGGCGAACCCGGCCACCGTGCGCCGGTACGTCGTCAGCAGTTCCATGGCCCGATTCTGCCCGGCCACCCCGCCGCCCGCCCGGGAAGCGGCCCGAGTCGAGCGCGGTCAGCCAGGTGCACGGAGACCGAGCCGAGCGTCGGCCGCACCGAAGGGAGACCGAACCGAACGAGGGCCGAGCCGGTCGACGGCAGCGGTTCGTCGGGTGTGCCGACCGACCCGGTCAGCCGCACGATCAGTCCAGTTGGTCGGCGAGCAGTCCGAGTTCGCGGGCGACCGAGAGCCGCACCCACTCGGTGAGCTGACGGCGCGGTATCACCCGGTAGTGCACCGCCATCTGCACGGCCAGCCCGTCGATCAGGCCGTTGATCCGCCAGGCGGCTCCGGCCGGATCGTCACAGTTGAACACCCCGGCCGCGACCCCGGCCGTGATCACCTCGCCGAGCCCTTCCCGCCGGCGCAGGTCGAACCGCCGCGACACCTTCTCCAGCTCCGGCGTGCGCAGTGACTCCGACCAGCCGTCGATCCACATGGCCCAGGACCGGGACCGGCCCGGCGGGACGTAGAGGCGGAGCAGCTTCTTCAGCTTGACCAGTGGGGTGGCGGGGGAGCGGAGCACCGTCTCGAGTCGGGCCAGATCCTGCTCCGCGGCGTACGCGAACGCCTGGGCGACCAGTCGCTCCTTCGTGGCGAAGTGGTAGAAGACCAGCGCCTGGCTCACCCCGGCGGCCTGGGCCACGTCGGCCGTACGCGTGTTGGCCAGGCCACGCGTCGCGATCACGTCGCAGGCCGTGCGTAGTAGCGCATCCAACCGCACCTCTGCCGCACGTCTCGTCACGCGGCTACGTTAGCCCATTCCGGTCGGCACAATAAGCTATCAACACGTCGGATAAGTTACTAGCGGGTCAGACTGTCCACTAGCGCATCAGAAGCCGCACGTCCGCCCCTCACTCGTCACACTGAAGCGAGTCAACCACCGGGCCGGAAGAGATCGGTAACCTTCGGTACCTCGTAGTAGTGTCCGCTTCTGCCAGACGGTGTGGCCAGAATCCCTCCGGCGGCGGAGGCCGACCCCGATCCGGAGGGCTCGGCGGGATCGGTCGCCTGGATCGGGCGGGACGAACTTGCCGCCCTGGCCACCCCGGACCGCAACGCCGCCGTGACCTACGACGACGAGGAGCGACCGGCCCGGCAAGTCACCGGCCCGGCAAGTCACCGGCCCGGCAAGTCACCGGCCCGGTCGAGACCGGGGTGGCGTTGGTCGCCTTCGACGGTATGCGAGGAAGACCAGCGGCAGCACGCCGGCCAGGAAGACGATCAGACCTCCACGCCGCGAAGTAACCCGTCCGCCCCCTCCGCCGTCCCTCCGCCACTACCCCGACCGTCCTTCATTCCAGGTTCCTAGGATGCTGTAGGGGCGGTGGCGGAGGGCTCGCGAGTATCTGCTGGAACCAGCGGCAGACAGCTCTGCGCCCATCCACCGATCCGACCGGGCCGTGATCAGGCCGGTACTGGGACGTCGGGAAGGGCGTGCGTGGCCAGCGATCCTGACGCCGCCGACCGGGGCCCCGAGTTGGCATCTGATCGCGGGCTCGGCTAAAGTTCTCATCCGTCACCGGAAAACTTCGGAAGACAAGCGGACGTAGCGCAGTTGGTAGCGCATCACCTTGCCAAGGTGAGGGTCGCGGGTTCGAGTCCCGTCGTCCGCTCGGAGATGCCGCCACATGTCGGGGGCTACCTCGGTGGAGTGGCCGAGAGGCGAGGCAACGGCCTGCAAAGCCGTGTACACGGGTTCAAATCCCGTCTCCACCTCGGCTACAAGCGAGGGCGATTGGCGCAGTGGGAGCGCGCTTCCTTGACACGGAAGAGGTCACTGGTTCAAACCCAGTATCGCCCACCAGCTATGTAAGCAGGTCAAACGGCTCGTTACCAGATCATCGGTAACGAGCCGTTTCTTTTCTGCTCCTTACGGTGGGAGCAAACTGGGAGCACATGATCATCTACGGCGACCCTACGACGGGGCGGCGTCGGAGGCGCCGACGTGGGCCGCTCGACGGTTGCTTCGGACGAGGCGCAGCGGGACAGGCGGATCTCGCGTAGTGGCCTGCGCTGCTACAACTGCCGGTCCAGCCGTTATGGCGATCTGGTGTGCTGCGTCCTGGGCCTGACCCGGTTTGGCGGACAAGGCCACGCACCGCCTCTGGGCCGTACGCGTGGGCCGTCCCACGTCAGACCCGCGTGTTCAGGCTGTCGTCGACCTGCTCGCCGACTCTCGCCCTGACCAGGCCGAACAGCTAGCCCGAGCGATCGAGGACTTGTCGTTACGTGATGACGCGCTCGTTGAGGTCGCCCTTGCCGTCAACGTCGCCGGCGATCCGGAGCGTGGGGAGCGGATCGTCGATGAGCTTGACAGGCTCTGGCAACAGGCGTACGCGCTGGCACAGCTCGCACTCGACGCGCGGCCGGCCGGGAACGTACATCGCTTGCCGGTCCTCGCAGACGCTGCCAAGGAACTGCTACCTGAACGAGGCAACAGTCGAGGCGCCGTCGAGCTGATGTGCTGCTATCCGAGGGGGATGCGACTGTCGGGTAGAGAAAGGGGAGGTAGTGGAACCTGAATCCTACTGCGGATGCGGGGCACCGGGTTATTGGTTGAATGCCGGAACGGTGGCGCACCACCACCGTGCCCCACCCTGCGGCGGCGGATGCCGGCGAGTCTGATCCGTGTAACCGTGTTGAAACTCGTTCAGTGGCTGTGACCTGGTGTTTTGAGGATCGTATCCGGCTGCCCGGTGGTACTCGTCGAAACGTCATGTGCAGCTTTCTGTGGCAGCCTGCCAGCTTCCCAGATCACACCATGTGTGCTGGTTCTGGCGCGGTATGGGAACCGGCTTCGCACGGATCAGGACTGGACGTGGCGGAGGGTGTCCGCGGCGAGGGCGATGTAGGTGGGCACGGCGCCCTTGCGCTCGAAGTCCTTCGGGCGGATCCACAGCTGTCGCTGACCCGCGCCGACACTGCGTTGCATGAGGCTGATCAGGAACTCCTGTGCCCGGGGAGCGTACTCCGAAGGGCTGCGCCCCAGCTCGGCAACGGCGGCCGACACCGTGGTTTCCGGGTCCGGAACGTAGACGTAGTCCTCCCCGACCGGCAGCTTCTGCGCGGTCAGGTCCACGCCGAAGCGGAACTCCACCTTGACGAGCTGGGCATCGCTGAAGTCGTTGCCGTGGATCTCGTTCCGCTCACGCAGGACGAGCTCCCGATAGCCCGGAGGCACCGGCAGGCTCCCGGCGCCCCGCTGCGCGTCGACGGTGGCGGCATAACGTCCGGCGCCGTTGAGCGGGCCGCCCCAGAACCGCAGCCCGGTGATCCGCCCGTTGAACGTGCAGTCGACGAACTCCAGGTAGTCGGGCACCACCTGGGTCGCCCGCACGCTTCGGAAGGCGCACCTGACGAACCGGGTGAAGCCGCCGAGCGCCCGCAGCGACGTGCCGTCGAAGGAACAGTCGACGAACTCCGTCTGCTCCATCCCCGCGCCGAAGCCCGCGTCGTTGATGCGCGTCCGGTCGAACCGGCAGTCGGTAAAGGTCGAGCCGACGGAAACGAACTGGTCCAGCGTCCGCCGTGAGTAGTCGGCGCCGACCACCTGCTCGTGTCGGACGCTGACGACCTGCCGATCCGGCATCTTGGCCCCACCTTCCGCTCGTGCCTGCGGCCACGCTACTTCGTCCACTGGTAGGTGGCGTAGTCGCAGGTGGCGTACGCCGGGTCGTAGCCCTTCTTGGTCTTGTCCGTGCCCTTCAGTTTGTGCGCGGACACCTGGCCCGGCGTGGTGAGTTCGATCAGCTTCCCGGTCAGCGTGTCGAGGAAGTCCGGGCCGACGGTGCGGTAGTCGAACCGGTCGCCGTAGCGTTCTTTCAGCGCGTCGCGGGTCATCTTGTGCACCTCGGAGCCGCGGAAGCGATCGATCAGCCACGGCTCGTCCTTCAACGCCTCCCGCTGGCTGTCGGTCAGCCGCTGGTCGATTTCCTCGAAGCCCTTGTCCGCCATCTCCTGGGCGGTGTCCTCGACGATCTTGCGCGGGTCGTCGGGGTCCTCGTCCGGCAGGTTCGGGCCCCCGCCGCAGTTGTTCGGCTTCTTCGGCTTCGTGCCCATCGGGTCGACCTGGGCGGTCGGCTGGTTGGCGACGTACGCGTACGGGTTGGTGCCGCCCGCGCTCAGCCCGAGCGGGTCCTTGCTGATGAACCGTTGCTGGCCGGGCGCGTAGTAGCGGTTGCGGTAGTGGTACAGCCCGCCGCCGTCGTCCTCCCTGCCGGTGAACCGCGTCGGGTTGCCCAGATCGTTGCCGGTCGCCGTGGTGCCGCCGTAGGGGTCGTAGGTGTACTCCCCGCCGATCGCCGAGCCGTCCGTCGTGGCGATCGTGCTGCCCAGCGCGTCGGTCAGCAACGACTGCGAGCCGCCGGCGGTACTACGCGAGAACACCTCGTCGACCGCGCCGGTGAGCATGGTGGCCAGGACCGCGTCGCCGCTCTTCTCCTGCAACGCGTTGAACCCGTCGTAGAGGTAGCTCGTGGTGGTGGCGCCGACCGTGCGGCTGGCCCGTCGGCCGAACGCGTCGTACCCGAACGAGACGGTCGTGTCCCCGCGCGTGAAGCGCGTGAGTTCGTTACGCGCGTTCCAGGCGTACGTCGCGTCGCCGTCGGCGATGACGTTCCCGTCGTCGTCGTACGTGCTGCCGGAGCGCTGGTCGGCCGCGTCATAGGTGACCGGCCCGGACGCCTCCGGCAAGGTGACCCGCGCGTACGCACCGTCGACGTGCACCGGCCGGCCGAGCGCGTCGAGGGTGTAGCCGATCGTGCCGAGAGTGTTGGTGCCGTACTTGTACGTAATTGCGGTCAGCCGGCTGGCGTCGTCGTACCCGTAGGTCTGCGCGACGCCTCCCGGCAACGAGAGCGAGGCACGCCGCCCGGCCGTGTCATAGCCGATGGTCGCGGTCTGTGCCCCGCGGGTGACTTCGGTGAGCTGGTTGGCGTCGTTGTACCCGTAGGTCGTGTCGGGCTGCCCGGCGACCGTCATCGAGATGCGCCGGTCCGCGGTGTCGTAGCCGTAGGAGACCGTGCCGTTCGAATCGGTGACGTCGGCGGTCCGGTCGAAGTCGTCCGGCGTGATGGTGATGGTCCCGGCCGCCGAGTCCACGATGGTCCGGCGCCGGCCGGCCGCGTCATACGTGTAGCCGACCTCGCTCTCCTCGGCGTCACCGTCTACGCCGTAGCGGATCGACGTGATCTGGTCCAGTGCGTCGTAGCCGTAGACGGTCAGCTTGCCGGCGGCACTGCGAACCGTCTCCGGGTTGCCGTTCCGGTCGTAGGTGTAGCGGGTCGTCCGGTTCAGCGCGTCGGTGATCTCGAAGAGCCGATCGGAGTCGTCCCACATGTAGACCGTCGTGTGGTCCCGGGCGTCGGTGACCCGGTGCAGGTTCCCGTTCTCGTCGTACTCGGACGTGGTGGTCCGGCCGAGCGGGTCGGTGAGTGACCTCAGCCGACCGGCCCCGTCCCAGGTGGCGGTTGTGACGCCGCCCTGGGCGTCGGTCGAGCGGATCAACCGGCCGGCCGCGTCGGCGAACGACCGCCGGACGTTGCCCAGCGGATCGGTCGCGGAGACCGTGTCGCCGAGGTGATATCCGTACTGCGTGGTCTTGTTCGCCTTGTCGATGGTCTTGACGACCTGCCCGGACTCGTTGGTCTCGAGCGTGATCACGCGGTTCATTGCGTCGGTGACCGTGTGCAGCGAACCGTCCGGACGGTAGCCGAAGGTGGTGGCGTGTTGCAGCGGGTCGACGATCTTGCTCACCTGGCCGAACGGGCCGTTCCGCTCGATCGTGTTGGTCCGCGCCTTCGCGGTGCCGGACATCTCGGTGATCGTGGTGATCTCGCCGCCTGGGTCGTAGGTCAGCTCGGTGCGCCGGTTGAGCGCGTCGACGTACGCGGTGGCGAGGTTCGTCCCCGGCTGCCGGGTGATGGTGACGGTCCGGGCGAGCGGCGTGCCGTACGCTGCCGTGTCGCTGGTGATGAAGCCGTCGTCGTTGAAGGTGACCCGCCGGACGTGCCCGTTCGGGTCGGTCAGCTCGGTCGCGGTGACCTTGTTGGCGGCGTTGGTGGTGTAGGCGAATCGGTAGGTGGCGCCGCCGGGCATGGTCTGCAGTCGCACCCGCCCGTTGGCGTCGTATTCGTTGGTGAGGTAGACCGTGCCGCGGGCATCCTCGATGGTCTTGAGGCGACCGGCATCATAGGTGTAGGTCGTGACGCCCTGGTTGACGTCGGTGACGGTGTGCAGCCGGCCGTCGCTGTGGTAGGTGTAGCGGACCGACCGGCCGAGGACGTCCTCGGCGCGGGTGATCCGGTTGCCGGCGTCGTAACTGAATTTGATCCACTTGCCGTTGGGGGAGGTGACCTGGGTTATCGGTCCGCGGGCGCGGGTGATGCCGTCGGTCCACGGCGCCGAAGGTGCGCGGGTGATGGTGATGGTGTTGCCGAACCTGTCGCGGATGGCCTGCAGCGGCGCCTCGTCACCGAAGACGTAGGTGGTGCCGTCGCGCAGCTTGAGGTCCCAGCCGTCGCCGTTCCAGGTCAGCATCGAACCGCCGAACTCACTCGGTGTGGGGTCGGCGACGAAGACGCTGTTGATGTAGCCGTTGGGTGGTTCGCCGCCGGGGCTGACGCGGTGGTAGCGGATGCGGCTGCCGCCGGGCAGGACCAGCCAGCACTCGTAGAAGCGGTTCTCCGAGTAGAGGTCCAGGCTGTAGTTGAAGTATGAACCGACGCCGAAGGCGCGCCGGCCGGTGTCGCTCTGCTGGTAGGTGCGGCTGACCTGGAGCGGCATGACGTCGTCGACGGTCAGGTCGGTGTGCTCGTCGAGGAGCAGACCGGTGCCGAGGTCGACCGGGTCGCCGCCGCGGCCGCCACCGGCGGCCTGGGGCTGGGCTTCCGGCGGCGGGTCCTCGCCGGGGTGATCAGCATCGCGCCGGTGAACTGGTAGACCTCGGTGCCCTTGTTCGGCTCGACGCGCTTGCCGTCGGGGGTGACGGTGCCCTTGCCGTAGATGAACCAGCCCTTGCCGGCCGGGTCGTAGTGCCAGAAGTCCATCGACGCGCCGGGCTTGGCGTGGGTGAAGTTCGGATAGATGACCCGGACACCGGTTGGGAACACATACGAACTGCCCGGCTGCACGGTGAAGTAGCTGGGCACCCGCGAGCGGGGCAGCGGGAAGGGTGCCCGGTCGATCGGAACTGCGGTGATGCCGAGCTCGGTGACCACCTTGCCGTTCACGTCCCGGACCACGGCACCGTCGGGCAGTTTGACCTCGAGGCCGGGGATGACCGGGCTGGAGATGGTCACCTCACCCTTGGCGGGCGAGGCGAATTTCACCGTGTTCTTCGTGTCCAGTTGGGTGAGCCAGACCGTGTACGGCAGCACGGTGGTCTGCTTGTCGCTCAGGTCGACGCCGATGTCGTGCAACCCGAACGCGCGCTCCGGCGACGAGGCCGTGCCGCCGTCTACCCGCAGTACCCGATGCCCGGCCCGCAGGCCCTCGAGCAGGAACTGTCCGTTGGCGTCGGTGCGCACGCTGGTGCTGTCGACGCTGACCGTGACGTCAGCGAGCGGCTTGTCGTCGATGGTGCGGACGCGTCCGGAGAGCGCGGTGACGCCGGGCCCGGCACGCAGCGGGTTGGCGAGCTGCTGCTGCGGAGCGCCGCGCCCGGTCGACCAGCCGTGCCCGGCCAGGTTGAGCTTGCTGGGCCGCCAGGCCGCGCCCGCCTGCGCCGACGTGGTGGCCGGCGGAAGCAGCTCGGCCGGGTACCGCTTGGCGTGCGGCGAGTCGGCCCTCTGGACCTTCTCCGGCACGGCGGCGCCGGTGGCCAGGTGTGGCTGTGTGTTCGACGGGTGAGCGTCCGGGGTCTGCGCCGCCGCGGCCGTGCGGGTGCGCAGGGTGCCGGTCGCGCTGCCGGTGTTCGAGTTCGGGCTGATCAGGATCTCGTAGGTGCCCGTGGTGGGCAGCGTCGGGATGTTGACCGTCGCGCCGCCGGCCAGCCAGCTCAGCGCGGCGCCGTCCGGCCGTCGAACCCAGACCGACGGATAGTACGGGTTGGTCACGTTGGTGAACCCGATGGCGAGATTCTGCCCACTCGTGCCCGCGTAGGTATACCAAGTGCTCTGACCGACGCGGGTGACGTTCTGCGTCTTGGCCGCGTTGAGAGCCCAGGCGCCGCCGGAGATCTGGGCGGACGCGGTCACCGTCACTGAACCCGTTCCGCGGTCGGTCGGCATGACCGACAGCCGGTAGGTGCCCGCGGTGAGCTGATAGGTGTCCAGGGCGATGATCTTCGGGATGGTCTCGCTGATCGCCATCACGCCGGTCGGGCCGACCAGCCGGACGTAGAGGGTCGAGGACGCGAAGGTCCAACTGGTGAAGCCGAAGGACAGCCGCTGCCCGGCGGTGACGGTGAGGGTGGTGTCCACGTAGCGGCCCGCGGTCGTCACGGACAGCGCCTTGGCCGCGCCGCCGATCGCGGTGGCGCCGGCGTCGACCGACTGCACCAGCGCGAAGGTCAGGGAGCCGTTGGTCGCCGCCCGTGGCTGCACGGCGAGCCCGTACGTGCCCGCCACCGTCAGTGGTTCGAGCGCCCGCCACACATCGTCCAACCATCCGGAATAGACGGTCGTGCCGTCCGGCCGAGTGATGTCGATCCAGACCTGGTATTGGTAGTTGTAGGCGCTGACCGCCATGCTGAGCCGCTGGCCGACGGCGCCGGTGAAGGTGGTTCTGGTCGGCTGGCCGGGACGCGACGAGGTGACGGTCTTGCTGGTGCCGAGGGTCAGCGCGCCACCGGCGATTGTCGGTGAGGCGGTGACCAGCACCGAGCCGGTAGCGCCCGCAGCCGGGCGCAGCACGACGCGGTAGCTGCCGGCGGTCGCGGTGGTCACGGTGATGGCGCTGAGGCTGTAGACGTACTCGTCGTGGACCACGACGCCGGCCGGGTTGACGACGCTCATCGTGATGCGACCCTTGGAAGGCAGCGCCCAGCTACTGAACGCGAGGGTGACCTCGCTGTTGGCGGTGCCGGCGACCGTCAGCGCGACCGCCCGCCCGGCCGAGAACGACACGCTGGTGCCGGCGCCGGTCAGGCTGAGCGAACCCCCGCTCTGCGGCTGCCACAGCCCAAGCGTGTAGGTGCCGGTGCCCGAATTCGTACTGATCGTCAGTGTGTAGGTGCCGGTCGCGGGCAGCACCCCCAGATCCGTCCAGCTGGCCTGCACCCCGATGGTGGCGAGCGTGCTGCCATCGGGCGCGGTGACCTCGACCCGCGGGTAGTAGGGCATGGTGTAGTTGGTGAACTCGAGGCCGAGACCCTGCCCGGCGGTGCCGGCGAAGGTCAGGCGTGAGTCCTGCCCCGGCCGGGAGGCGGTCACCGACCGCGTGGTGCCGACCGTGATCGATCCGGCGTCGTGCGGGGTCGACGCGGTGATGGACAACGATCCGGTCGCCAGGTCGGCGCTGCGGAACAGAACCGTGTAGCGCCCTGCGCCGACCGTGGTGAAGTCGACATCGAAGTGCGGCAGGTTGAGGATGTGCCGCCAGTAGCCGTAACTGCCGGCGCGCGGCCAGACCACCGGTACGCCGTTGGGGTCGCGTACCTCCACCGTCATCGACTCGGACGGCAGCGTGACGCCGGAGACGCCGAGCCCGATGCGCTGGTTGGCGGCCGCGTCGATGCTCAACTCGGCCTGCTGCCCGGCGCGGGCGAACTCCACCGGGGTGGCCCCGCCGTTCAAGGTCAGGGTGCCGAGGACGTTGCTGGACAGCGTCGCGGTCACCGCGCCAGTGGCGGTGGTCGAGGTCGGCTTGAGCACGATCTGATAGGTGCCGCTGGTCGGCAACGGCGTGATCGACCATCCACCCCGAGATTCCGACTGTAACCACGGCGAGTCGTACTCGTCCCGGCCGATCGACCCGCCATACGGCGTGTACCCATAGATCGCGATGTCGCCCACGGTGGACCCGGTCAGGCCGAGGCTGAGCCGCTGACCCTTGGTGCCGTTGAAGCGCAGCACGGCCACCTTGCCCGCGTTGCTGAAGCTCACCGCGGTGGCGGAGCCGTCGATCGCCAACGCCCCGGTGAAACCGATGTCCGTGGCGACGAACGGCTGGGACACCGCGACGAAGTCGTTTGCGCTGGTGGCCAGCCCGCCGGGGGTGGCGACGCTGATCTTCCCCGAGACAGCGGCGCCAGGCACCAGCACGGTCAGGCTGGTGGCGGAGGCGGCGGTGACCCGAGCTCGGGTACGGCCGAAGGAAACGTTGTTCTGCTCCCGCTCGACAGAGAACCCACTGCCGGTGACCGTTACCGTCGTGCCCTCGGCGCCGGTCGCCGGGCTGAACCCGGAAACGGTCGGCGCGGGGGTCGCTGCCGTGACGGTGAACGGGCTGCTCGCGGTGGCCGAACCGGTCGTCACGGTCACGTCGCCGCTGGTCGCACCGGCCGGCACGACAGCGACGATCCTGGCAGTCGATGCCGTGGTGACGGTCGCGGGTGTGCCGTTGAACCGCACGGTGTTGTCACCGGTCGAGGCCGTGAAGCCGGTGCCACTGATCGTCACCGAAGCGCCGACCGGTGCGCGGCTGGGCGTGATAGCGGTGACGGTCAGCGCGCCGGCCGGCGAGCGGGTGACCCCGGTGGGGTTGCCGGCGTCGTCATAGGAGTAGCGCGCTCCGGCGCCGTCGGCCGACGTGCTGACTCCGCGGAGCTGCCCGGCCGCGTCATACGCGAAGTCCGCCGGGGCGGCTGCGGCGGTGGGCGCGGGTCCCCTCTCGGCGGGCGCGGTCGGGACGGCTCGCGCTGGTGGCTGCGGGGACGCCTCGGCCCTCGGGGGGTGGGGCAGCGAAGTGATGATGACCAGACCGGCAGCGACCGCCACCAGCAACCGACGTCGAATCATGCGTGTCCTCCCCCGTTCGCACACGATGAGTCATTGTCGCCGGGTTGGTAGATCGACATCGATGATTTGGTGTGAATGCGGGACAAGAGCGGGACAACGCAGGTCAGACGCGCTTTCCTCGAACGCTTTCCCACGATCCACTGTGGTGTGGCGGTCAGGTCGACGCGCTGCGTCGAGCACGTCCGCCGTGACGGCTGAGATCGCGGCGCGCCGTCCCGGGCTTGTCCCGCTTTCGTTCCGGCTCTCGGCTCGACCTCCGGCCGCGCCCTATCATGGCCGCATGCGGCGACGAACGATGCTCGCGGTAGCGGCCGGCGCCACGCTCGCCGGCTGTTCGTCCAGGGCTGCACCCGCGCCGGCGCCGGCGATCGTCCACCAGCCCGGCGTCGTGACGCCGCCGCCGGAGTTCGCCACGCTTATCGCCCTCGACGTGGCCGGCGCCGGCCTGGGCGCATCTCTCGGTCGGATAGCGACGCTGGTCGCGCAGGTGCACGCGAGTAAGGCCGCGACCGTGACGGTCGCGGCCGGCGCTTCGCTGTTCGACGACCGGTTCGGCCTTTCCGAGGTACGCCCGCAGCACCTGACCGCCATGCCGTCGTTCCCGAACGACGTGCTCGATCCGGCGCAGTGCCACGGCGACCTGCTGCTGCAGATCTGCGCCGAGCGCCGCGATCTGGTCGCCGCCGTCGCGGCCGACCTGACGAGGCCGGAGGGGCTCACGGCCCGCTGGCGGTGCGACGGCTTCCGGGCGGAGAACCGTACGACACCTGGCGGGCTACCGACCACCCGCAACCTTTTCGGTTTCCGGGAAGGTGCGGGCAATCCCGACCCCCGCGACGATGCGCTGATGGACCGTGTGGTGTGGGCGCGCGACGGCGAGCCAGCGTGGGCGGCCGGCGGAACGTACCAGGTCGTGCGCATGATCAGGTTCGCCACCGAGCTGTGGGACCGGGACCCGGTGTCGCACCAGGAGGCGATTCTCGGCCGCCGGCGCGACGACGGGACGCCGCTGTCCGGCGGCACCGAGGATGCACACGTCTCCTACGACGCCGATCCGGACGGGCGGAGCACACCGCTCGACTCGCACATCCGGCGGGCGGATCCGCGCACCCCCGGTAGCGAGCGCCATCGCATCCTGCGACGCGGCTACTCGTACAGGAAAGGTCTCGATCAGGGGTTGATCTTCATTTGTTTCCAGCGGGACGTCCAGGCGGGGTTCGCCACGGTGCAGAACCGCCTGACTGGCGAGGCGCTGCAGCGGTACGTTCTGCCGTTCGGTGGAGGCTATTACTTCGTACCGTCATCGATCGACGTCCTGCGCGGCCTCACGACGAGCTGATCAGCCGCTGCGCTACCCGCAATCGGTTGGCCGCGTCGGTACTCAACCGCAGCACCGTCAGCAGGTGCTCGGGCACCTGGTCACCCCGCGCCCGGGCCTCGCTGATCGCGTCCGCTGTCACCCGCGAGATCCGGCCCAGATGATTCTCGACCGTGCTCAGCTCACGCAGGGGGCGCGCGGAGGAGCGACAGGCCCGCCGGGCCGCGCGGGCCCGCACCCACAGCGGCCGCAACTCGCCCTGATCGGCACCGGCCTGCTCACACAACGCGGCCACCACCTTCCACGGCGGCACGATACGGCCCGACAGGTAACGGGACAGTGCCGAGTCGCTGGCGAAGGTTGCCGACTGCAACTCGCGAAGGGTCTTGCCGGATCGGTCTTGCAGCGACCGCAGGCCACCGGCCAGATCCTCGGTGGGTGACGCCGTCTCCGATGGTTGATTGATCAAAATCTGGCCCCCTCGGCGAGTGACGACTACAACCGAGTCTAGAGTCGACTCTCACCCCCTGTATTGTCCAGATCCCGTATGCGTGTTCGCGGAGTATCGAGATCAATCGCGCTCTTCCGCCGGCGGCAGCGAGGTGGCGGCGCGCGTCGGCGTAGCGGTCCGGATCGCTTCGGGAGAGGTAGACCGGGCTGAGAGCCCGCATCCGTAGCGACAGCCGGGCGGGTCCGGCCGTGACGGCATCCTGCCGAGGCGGGTCCAGGGCGCTCCACTGCGGCGCCGGCACCGCGGCCGAGCCGCCGGTGATCTCGTCAGTCGCCGGGAACATCCGGTCCAGCAGCTCGGCGGCCTTCGAATCGACGACCCGGAGGTAACCCGCCACCGGCGCAGGTCGGGGCGCAGGGTCGCTGGTGCCGGACCTGACGGCGTCGGAGCCGCGGGCGGATCACCGAACTCCCATGCCTGATCGAGCTGAGCTGGTCGGTGTGGCACGTGTCGTGCGGGATCACACTCTCGGGCTCGGCAACATTAGGCGATTAGTTGACGGTCGTCAGCGGAGTGTCTAGTGTTTTCGATAAATCGTCATCGATGGAGGTGTCATGAGACGAACCAGGGCGGCGGTGGCTGGGTTGGCCAGCTCCCTGCTCCTCGCCGTGGGTGTTGTCGCCCTGTCTCCGCCGGCGTCCGCAGCGTCGTTGGTCGAGGTGACCAACTTCGGCAACAACCCAGGCGGCATGCGGATGCACATCTACGTGCCGGACAACCGGCCCGCCAACCCGGCGATCGTGGTCGCCATGCACGGCTGTGGCGGGTCGGGGCCGGGCTTCTACTCGGGCAGCGAGTTCGCCTCGCTGTCGAACCAGTACGGGTTCATCGTGATCTACCCGAGCGCCATGCAGGAGGCCGGATTCGGTAAGTGCTTCGACACCTGGTCGGACGCGTCCAAGCGTCGCGGTGGTGGCAGCGACCCGGTCTCCATCGAGTCGATGGTGAACTACGCCCGGACGCAGTACGGCGCCGACATCAACCGGGTCTACGCCACAGGCAGCTCGTCTGGCGGCATGATGACCCAGCACATGCTCGCGGTCTATCCCGACCTGTTCAAGGCGGGTGCGTCCTTCATGGGCGTGCCCTTCAACTGCTTCGCCAACGCGGCTGCCTACCCGCCCGGCGGCCCGTGCACCAACGGCTCGATGAACCGGACCCCCCAGCAGTGGGGTGACATGGTTCGAGCGGCGTACCCCGGCTACACGGGACCTCGCCCGCCGATCCAGCTGTGGCACGGCACCAACGACACCCTGGTGCCGTACTCGCTGCTCCAGGAGTCGATCGAGCAGTGGACCAACGTGCACGGGCTGAGCCAGAACCCGACGTCCACGGACACCCCGCAGGCCAACTGGAACCGCCGCCGCTTCGGCACCCAGGTGGAGGCGTACGCGATCCAGGGCGCCGGGCACAGCCTCCCGTCGAGCGGTATGGCACGGGTCGCCATCCAGTTCTTCGGCCTGGACCGGACGACCCCACCGACCACTCCGCCGGTGAACCCGACCACCCCGCCGGCTACCGGTAACCCGACGAGTCCGCCGACCACGCCTCCGGTGACTCCGACCGTGTCGCCGACCGTGCCGCCGGGTTCGGCGTCCGAGATTCGTGGTGCGCAGTCGGGTCGGTGTGTGGATGTGCCGAACGCGTCGCGGAGCAACGGTACCCGGGTGCAGCTCTACGACTGCAACCGGCAGTCGAACCAGTCGTGGACGTACACCTCGGACAGGCAGTTGCGGGTGTACGGCGATATGTGTCTGGATGCGGCGGGTTCTGGTAACGGTGCGGCGGTGCAGATCTACGGTTGTCATGGTCAGGCCAACCAGCAGTGGAATGTCAACTCCAACGGGACGATCAGTGGGGTGCAGTCCGGGCGGTGTCTGGATGCGTGGAGTACGGCCAACGGGGCGCAGATCCAGTTGTACGACTGTCATGGACAGACCAACCAGCGGTTCAGCCTTACGCCTGTCGGGTGACGGGTTGATGGAGTACCTCTGAGACAGGCTGGCCGGACGGGCGGGCTCGGCGTCACGCCGGGCCCGCCCGGATCGCGCGGGCACCGCACCACCCGGGAACAGCGCGTGCAAGGCCTCCATCGCCTCGACCGGGCGCGCCACCAACGGCTGCTCCACCGAGACCGATTGCCGCTTCTGCTGGACGATCGCCGGATCCAGCACCGCGGCGATGCGGGCCTGCAGAACCTCGTTCCTGTCCGCGAAGCGCGGAAGACGATGGCCTCCCCGACGCCCGCCGCCCGGGCGATCTGCGCGGTGGTGACGCCGGTGCCCCTGCTCGACCAGCACGGGCGAGGCCGTCGCGCTGCCATCCGGCGAGGCGGACGAATCGATCATCGACGATGGCCCCGAAAACTGTCGTCACTCATTTATAGTTGTCAATGTGTTGCATGCACCTCCCGTCCCATCCATCTGCGTCAGGACAGATTCATGAAACGCATCCCGCTGAGAGGCATCGTCTCCACCGGGCTCGCGATCGTATTGATCGCCGGCCCGCTGGAGGCACCGGCCACCGCGCAGGCGACCGTCCCGATCACGCTGACCGGCGCCACTGCCACCAGCCCCAGCGCCGACGTCACCATCGCCGGGCGGGCCGTGACCATCACCGCACCGGGCACCTACGAGATCACCGGCACCCTCAACGACGGTTACCTGAACGTCGACACCTCCGCCTCGGGCACCGTCGACCTGATCCTCAACGGCGCCACCATCACCAACTCCAGCAACGCGCCGCTGCAGGTCACCGACGCCGACGAGGTCGTGATCACGCTCGCCGCCGGCACCACCAGCCGGCTCACCGACGCGACCAGTTACGTCTATCCGGATCCGAGCACCGACGAGCCGAACGCCGCCCTGTTCAGCACCGCCGACCTGCGGATCACCGGGACCGGGGCGCTGGCCGTACGGGGCAACGCGTACGACGGAATCACCAGCAAGGACGGCCTGGTCATCGAGTCAGGCACGATCACGGTGAACGCGGCCGACGACGGCATCCGAGGCAAGGACTTCCTCGACATCACCGGGGGAAGCCTCGACGTCACCGCCGGCGGCGACGGCATCAAGTCCGACGACGCCGAGGTGGACCGGGGGCGGCTCGCCATCACGAACGGCACGGTACGGGTGAACGCGGGTGACGACGCCATCAAGGGCGAGAACACGGTCGCCATCTCCGGCGGCACCGTGACCGTCACCAACTCCTTCGAGGCGATCGAGAGCCGGCAGGTCACCATCGGCGGCGGCACCGTCAACGTCACCGCCCGCGACGACGCGATCAACGCCGTCGAGGAAGGGTACGGCGACTTCGACGTGGCACCGAACGCTTTCGTCCGAGTCACCGGCGGGACCACCGTGGTCAACTCCAGCATCGACGGCATCGACTCCAACGGCTCGGTGACCTTCGCCGGCGGCACGGTCGTGGTCAGCGGACCGACCACCGGCAGCCCTGGCGAGGGTGCGATCGACGCGAACGGCCCGGTCTACTTCACCGGGGGCACGATGCTCGGGGCGGGATCGACCTCGATGGCGGTGCTGAGCCTGCCGCCGACCTCGGGCCAGGGCTGGGTCGCCCCGCAACTGTCCAGCAACCAGCCCGCCAATGCCCTCCTGCACCTGGTCTCCGGCGGCCAGGTGCTCGCCTCCTACCGCGCCCCCAAGAGCTTCCGGGAGGTGGTCTTCTCCTCCAACCGGATCCAGCACGGGCAGACCTACGAGGTCTACCTGGGCGGCAGCCTCTCCGGCACGACGATCGGCGGCATGGCCACCACCGGCGGCAGCGTCGCCGGAGCCACCCGCCTGATGACCGTCACCGCCGGGCAGTACCGCGGCGGCCTGATCGGCTGGCCGCCCGGCGGTCCCGGCTGGCCGCCCCCGACCACCCCGCCGCCCGTCACCCCACCGCCGAATCCGACCACGGCGCCGCCGAATCCGACGACTCCGCCGCCGAGCACTGGCGGCTGCACAGCGTCATACTCCATCGCCGGCCAGTGGCAGGGCGGCTTCCAGGGCGACGTACGGGTCACCGCCGGCTCGTCCGCGATCAGGGGTTGGCGGGTGACCTGGACCTTCGCCAACGGCCAGACGATCACCCAGTCCTGGAACGCGACCATCAGCGCCAGCGGCTCGGCGGTAACCGCGACCAACGTTGCCTTCAACGGCTCACTCGGCGCCGGGGCCAGCGCCAGCTTCGGGTTCCTCGGCACCTGGAACGGCAGCAACAGCGCGCCGACCCTGAGCTGTGCCGCAACCTGATCGGGTAGCGCCCCCGTTCGTCAACGTCCCGATCGCCGCTCGAACGGTGGAGCCCGACACCACCCCGGTGTCGGGCTCCACCGGCAGCGGCCACCAGGTACTGACACTCCACTGCCTCGGTGCGCCGAAGGTCGCGCGGGCGGTGGCGTGGAGCTATCGGCCGCGCCGCGAGCGTCTCGGCGTTCGGCGGTCATCGCCGACCGGTCGCGAACGGTACTCCGGTCGACAGCGCGCGCCTGCCGAGCGTGGCCAGTTCGCCGAGCAGGCTGACGCCGATCGACAGCGTCATCGGGCGAGCCTCGGCCCGCACGCCGGCGTGTACCGCGAGATAGCCGAGGCCGGCACTGATCGCGAACGAGGCGACCCAGACCGCCACGGTCCAACCGCTGTACCGCTGCCAGAGCACGCCGCCCTTCCTGAACAGCCGTACGGTGGTGCCCCGCACGGCGCCGAAGACGAGCCCGACGACGGATCCGGCGACGACCCAGCCAATCTCGGTGCCGGTCAGGTGGTCGACCTTCGTGAGCGCGTAGATGCCGATGCCCACCAGCACCAGGGGTGGTACGGCCAGGTCCCGCCCGTTCAGCGGCTCACCCACGAAGCGCTTCACGACGACCGCGATCACCCCAACGACGACGACGGCAGCCAGCAGCGAGGAATCCACGACACCCTCCCGATTTAGCATGTCGGTGCCAAAACACGTTAGCACGAGTATGCTAAAAAGGTGGCATGCCCAAGGTCGTGGATCCGCAGGCCCGCCGCCTGGCGGTCACCGAAGCGGTCTTCCGGGTCATCGACCGGGAGGGCCTCGAAGGGGCGACGCTGCGCAACATCGCCGACGAGGCCGACCTGGCCATCGGCTCGGTGCGGCACTACTTCACCGGTCACACCGACTTGACGATCTTCGCCTTCGGTGCACTCCGCGACCGGGTGACCGCGCGCATCCTGGGACACGTCGAACGGCTGCTCGGTGCGGACCCGGCCGATCCCGCGATCGATCAGCGCGCCGCGGTCGCGGAACTCCTCGCCGAGCTGCTGCCACTCGATGAGCGGCGTCGGCAGGAGGCCGTGGTCTGGCTCGCGTTCGTCACCGCCGCGCGCACCCGACCCGAGCTTCAGGAGCACGCACGCAAGCTGTACGACGGGATCCGGATGGTGGTGAGCCGGGTGCTCGACCGGGCGCGGCAAGCCGGCCGACTCCGGGACGACCTCGACCTCGCCGTGGAATCCGAGCGACTCAGCGCGCTGCTCGACGGCCTCGCCATGAACGCCGTACTGCAACCCGACCGGCTGCCACCCGCCGTGCTTCGCCAGGTCCTCACCAGCCATCTCGACAGCCTTGGATAATCGCGGTGACCCCGCCTGCCGCTACCTGGGCCAGCGGCGTGGCGCTACGACGACATGGACGGCCTGGTCGGTGACAGGTACAAGACCTGGTCGCAGTGGCGCGGCTACGACCGGGTCCGGGTAGCAAAGGCAGCGCCTGACCGGTGCCCTGAAGGCAGGCGGGCCGGGGGAAGCGATCGGCCGCGGTACGCCGTGACCCTTTGACGCACGCGAACTCCGCCCACCCGCCGGCCCTGGACGGCACAAGCCGCCCGTCCAGGGCCGGCGGTGCGCGGTGGGCGGTGCCAGGAGGCGGTGCATACCGTGGTCAGGCGGGTGGGTGTCCCGGTGCCGGAGTGGCCACCGGCTCTGCGTAGGAGAGCGGCCGTATTCGGCGAGGGCGTGGAAGGCTGCCTTCGGCGTCCACGAACCGTCCGGCAGGACGCGGACGATCCCGCGCGCGGCGAGGTCATAGTCGCGTTCCGGGTCGTCGGTGGTCGGCAGGTGCCGGTTCGCGAACGTGTACACGAATGCCGCCTCCACCCCGCCGGCCTCGTAGTCGCGCAGCAGGTCCAGGATGTAGCGGGCCTGGCCATCCTCGTCGCGCTCCAGCTCGGCGGTGAGCTTCGCGGCCCGGCCGTCATCGTCGTACGCCACCGGCTCCGCCGCGCCCGCGACGTCGGCTGCGCCGCGGAACGTGCAGCAGCCGAACTCGGTCGCGGCGCACGGCTTGCCCTGCCCCGCCGCGGCCGCCAGGGTTTGCGGGAACGCTGCGGCGTTGGTCGCGTCGCGGTACCCGGCGTCGCCTGAGAGTCACGACGACCGGGTGGGGTGTGGTGAGGCTGGCACGCTGATGGTCATCGAAACCTCCGACGATGACTCATCGTTCAATCTCTATGAATTTACGGCTTCTACCTGGCGCCTTCCGGTACGACTGCTCTACCGTCGCGGTATGGTTTCGCGTCGATCGATCCTGCGGACCGTACCGCTTGTGGCGGCTGCCGTTACCGCCGCCCCGGGACATCCCCGGTGGCTCGGGGCGCCGTCCACGGCGACGGATCCGGTACGTGTGCCCCCTGACCCGGCTGCGGCGGAGGCCGCCGCGGTTGCGCTCCGCGGCTTCACGGCCGACCTCTACCGCACCGTGGCGTCGACCCGGCCAGGCGGCAACGTGGTGTGCGCGCCGTACTCGGTCGGGCTCGCGCTCGCGATGACCAGGGCGGGCGCCGGCTCGACCACGGCGGACGAGATGGATGCCGTGCTCCACGCGCCGTATCCGCGACCCGGCGCGCTCGACACCGGGCTCAACACCGTCGATCAGTTGCTCGCCGGCCAGTACCAGGACGGCGACGGCGTCAGGCAGCCCCGGCTGAGCACGGCCAACGCCGTGTGGACACGGTGCGATCTGGGTCTGCGACCAGGTTTCCGGGACACCCTGGCCGGCTACTACGGTGCGGCGCCGCACCCGGTCGACTTCCGTGGTGCGCCGGAGATGGCCCGCCAGGAGATCAACACCTGGGTGTCCGACCGGACGAACGCGAAGATCCCGGAACTGTTGTCGCCCGATGCCGTGAGTACCGACACCAGCCTGATCCTCACGAACACGACCTACCTCATGGCGGCCTGGAGATATCCGTTCAGGATGACCGGCACGGTGCTGGAACCGTTCACCCGGGATGACGGCAGCCAGGTCGACGTCCCGATGATGCGCGGGCCGTTCGACAGGATGGGCTACCTGGAGGGGGACGGGTGGCGCGCGGTCGACGTGCCCTACGGCGGTGGCGATCTGGCCATGGCCATCGTGATGCCGACCCGGGACGATCTCGCCGCGGTCGAGGCGAACCTCGACGTGACGTGGCTGGGCGCTCTGTTGACCGGGTTCCGGTTCGTCGACGTCCAACTGCGCCTGCCCCGGTGGACGTTCCGCCTGCCGGCCAAGCTGCGTGCCGCGCTGAGCAGCCTCGGCATGCCCACGGCGTTCTCGTCACAGGCCGACTTCACCGCCATGAGCACCGAAGCAGCCCTGTGCATCGACGACGTGGTGCACGAGACGTTCATCGCGGTGGACGAGAAGGGTACCGAGGCGGCAGCCGCGTCGGCCGTCATCATCCCGCCGCCGTCGGTCCCGCAAGGACCGCAGTTCTTCGTCAACCGGCCGTTCCTGTACGTCATCCACGACCAGCTCACGGGCGTACCCCTGTTCATAGGCCGGGTGCACGACCCGCTGACCACCGGCCCGGCCTGACCGGAGCGCAAGGGCGGGTGCGCCCCGCTGTCGAGCAGCCCGGTTGGCCTGGGATGCCCGGCGGTCGACCAACGAGCGGCTTTCTCAGGTGCGCGACCAGGCCGAGCGCCTGCGGAGGTTCGTCGGGGGTACCTGGTTACCGCTACGGTGCTGCCGTGCCCGATGCGATCTTTGCCCATCCGCGCCTTGCCGCTGTCTACGACACGTTCGACGGCGAGCGCGCAGACCTCGACGCGTATCTCCGCGTCGCCGACGAGTGTGATGCCCGTCACGTGCTCGACGTCGGCTGCGGTACAGGGTCCCTGGCCATCCTGCTGTCGCGAAGCGGACGACAGGTGACCGGTGTGGATCCCGCCGGAGCATCTCTCGACGTGGCGAAGTCCAAGCCCGGGGCCGCATCGGTCACCTGGATCCAGGGCGACGCGACGACGCTTCCCGCGCTGTCGGCTGACCTCGCGATGATGACCGGCAACGTGGCCCAGGTGTTCCTCGACGACGATGACTGGAGCGCGACGCTTCATGGCATTCGTGGCGCGCTGCGCGACGGCGGCCATCTCGTGTTCGAGACGAGGCGCCCGGAACGCCGCGCCTGGGAGGAGTGGGCCGTCGATACCGGCCCCGTCATCCGGAACATTCCGGGAGTCGGCGAGGTCGAGCAGCGCAGGGAAGTCACCAGGGTGGCGTTGCCGTATGTCTCCTTCCGGTACACGTACAGGTTCGCCTCGGACGGCCTGGAGGTGCGGTCCGACTCCACCCTCAGGTTCCGCAGTCGTGCAGAGGTTGAGGAGGCCCTGACGAGCAACGGTTTTGCCATCCTCGACGTTCGAGACGCGGCAGACCGCCCTGGCCGGGAGTACGTCTTCGTGGCGCGACGAACGCACTGACCGCACCGACACGAAACGATGGCTGCGCTGCCGCTCCCGCCGAGCGACTGGCCGACGGCGACGATACCCCTGCGTCGGGTCTGTTGAATGCGCACCGCAGGCAGGTGGCGGCCTGCGGTCTGGAAGACTCTCGGGCGTGGCGGTAACACAGCAGTTGGCGCGGCTGTCGCCCGAGCAGCTCGCCAGGTGCCGCGGCTCGGTGGAGGAGTTGGACAGGCTCTGTTCGTTCGAGTTGCTGTCCTCGTCGGACTACCTGGATCTCGATTGGGCGCCGGCGCCGCTCCTCGGCGTCTTCGAACTGGCACGGGTCGGTCCGCCGATCCTGGCGGGGCTGCGACGGGGGCTCGGTGGCGACACGGAGGTCAATCCGGCGTACCGCGACCGACCGGAATCGGTGTCCGGACATCCTGTGACGGCGCTCGAATCCGACGCCGTCGCTGAGGTCGCCGGCCTGCTCGGGCAGGCTGAACCGCAGACTGTGCTGGTCGCACTGCCTGAGGACGCCGCCTCGGCGCGGCTGAGCATCGGCATGCGCGACTTCGATGGGCACCCGGGACCATATCTGCACCGGCATCTCGTCGCGCTGCGTGCCTTCTACGCAGACGCGGCCCGGCGGAGGCTTGCGGTTGTCCTCTGGTGGGACTGAGCCGCATCGCACCGGTCGCCTCCGGGTGATGGGCGCGCACCATGTTGAACCTTTTCGACCTGAACCACGCGGCGCTCACACACCGGGTCCGATCTTGCGCTCCGACGGACCGCAAGGGGAGGTTGAAAAAGGTTCATTGTGGTGGGCCATGATCGGGACCCCTTCCGGATCCAGCCAGCCTTCCGACCTCTGGCGGCCGGCCTGGTGACGCAGATCAAGCAGCGGGGCAGGGGTGGAGACCTCCGGTTGGCATGGGCGTCACCACCGCACACCTCGCCGGAGGTCTCCATGGATCAAGCCGGCACGCCGTCAGCAACACTCATGGTCACTACGGCTAGAAACCGCTCCACCGGAACCTGTCAAGATCAATGAGACAGGGATTGGTCACATTGTTTGTGTGGCGGCTGGTGGTTGGTTGATCCAGGCAGCGCCGGGGATGGGTGGCGGCGTGGGCTGCCGTGGGAAGCGGTTGGGGTTGGCCGCGTAGGCGGCGTTGAGGACCTCGGCTCGCTGGAGGCGGACCTGGTCGGCAGTGCCGAAGTGCACTGATGCCGGGGTGTGCAGGCCGATGCCGGAGTGCCGGTGTTCGTGGTTGTAGTAGGTGAAGAACTCCTGGCAGAACGCGCGGGCGTCGTGGATGGAGCCGAACCGGTCCGGGAACGCCGGGCAGTGTTTGAGGGTCTTGAACGCCGATTCGGAGTAGGGGTTGTCGTTCGATACTCGTGGGCGGGAGTGGCTGCGGGCGATGCCGAGGTCGGCCAGTAGCACGGCGACGGGCTTGGAGGTCATCGAGGTGCCGCGGTCGGCGTGGACCGCCTTCGGGGCGGCGCCGATACGGGCGATCGCGTCGGCGATGAACTCCTCGGCCAACTCGCCGGACTCTCGTGGCGCGACCTGCCAGCCGACGACGTACCGGCTGTAGATGTCGAGCATCACGTACAGGTCGTAGTAGACGCCCCGGTACGGGCCGTGCAGTTTGGTGATGTCCCAGGTCCACACCTCGTTTGGGGCGTGGGCGACCAGTTCGGGACGCACCCTGGGCGGATGCGCCGCTTGGCGGCGGCGCTCGCGCACCTCACCGTGGGCGCGCAGCAGCCGGTACATGGTCGCCTCGCTGCACAGGTAGGTGCCCTCGTCGAGCAGGGTCGCCCAGATCTGGGCCGGGGCCTTGTCGGCGAAACGGGGTGAGCGCAACACCGCCAGGACCTGCGCCTGTTCCGCCTCCGACAGTGCGTTGGCCGGTCTGCGCCGCGGCGCCGGCGGCGCCTTCACCGCCGCGGGCTTGGCCTGCCGGTAGTGGGTGGCCCGCGACTTGCCCAGCAGGTCGCAGGCTCGCTTGGTCGAGGTCAACGGCGCCAGTTCGGCGAACGCGTCGTCGATCACCCGCGCCGCCGCCGTTCGGGTGTCGGCTCCGCGCTCTCGGAGAGCAACCCCAAGAGCGCGTGTGCTTTTCCCACCACGTCCAGCGCCGCTTTCGTCCGCGCCAGCTCCGCCTGCAGGCGTTCGTTGTCCCGCCGCAGCCGCTCGTTCTCCGCCTGCTCCGGGCTCTTGCCCGGCCGCCGGCCCGGCCTGGACGCCGGCCCCGCCAAGGCTCCCGCGTCGCGGGCGCGGCGCCACTCGATGATGTGCGAGTGATACAGCCCCTCCCGGCGCAGCAGCGCACCCCGCGCGCCGGCCTCGGACAGGCCGTCGTACTCGGCCACGATCGCCAGCTTGTACTCAGCGGTGAACGTCCGACGCTTCGGCCGATCCGAGCGGGGTGAAGAGGCTGAACTCATCCGCCCATCCTCGCCCAGGCCGATGCCCATGTCAGCGATGCTCAAGGTCACGATCGTTGATGATCCCGTCTCGCCCTACTTCAGAAAATCCGGTTCTCCGGTGTCTCACAAGATCCTGGCAGAGAGGGCACTGGCGGGCCGAGCATTTCCAGGTCTTGCCGTCGTCCTGCGAGACGCAGACCACCAGGATCTTCCCGAGGATGGGAAGCCTGAAGGTGAAGAGGTGGAGCTTCGTCTTCGCGTACGTCACGCCCGACTTCTCGGCGATCTCGGCCAGCGCCCACCCGGAGTCCGGCCCCTCCAGGGTCGCCACCCGGCGCAGCGAGTCGACGTCCTTGCCGTCGACGAGCGTCTCGATATCCTCGGCCGAGGGCTCGACGTCGCCGATCAGCGTCTCCACCGCGTACGGGCCGTTGATGGCAACGCCGTTGGCCCTCTCGAAGGCCGCCTTCGTCCCCTGCACCGTGGTATCCCCGGAGAGGTCGAGAGTCAGGATCTGGCCGACCCCCAGACGCGCCTGGATGCATTCCCAGACCGTCTTGCCGCTGGCGATGCACATCGTCAGGCACCACTCCCGGCCGCCGGGTGCGGAGTTGGCAAAGAGCAGGGAGGATGTTGCCGTCCCGCTGTCGCCCCTGCCGTCGTGCACGCCGTCGGCGAGGTCGGCCATGGTCGTGTCGAGGAGGTCCCGGGTGCCCGGCATCGTGCCCAGCACCTTGACGTCGTCGATCTCCGCGCCGGTGACGAGCGCCGCCAGTTGGTCGACGGGGAGATGCCGGCCGCCGGCGTCGATCGCCAGCACCTTCTCCAGGTCGCCGACGGGCTGGCCGGTCAGCTCCTCGAACCGCTTGAGCATCATTCCCGGAGCACCCGGCTGGTCGGTGACCGTCGTCCGGGCGTCGCCCTCGGCGGCGCCCGACGGAGCGGGCGCGGTCGCCAACCCGACGACCAGGGCCGTGGCGACGATCATGGCCTTTCTGGTGGTGATCTTCCACGTTGCTGTCATCTGGTCCTCACCTCGTTGTCTCGGGAGCGCTGCTGGCGGGGTTGATGAGGACTACCAGCGGCACACGATCACCACGCCCAGGCCGTTGGGGGAGGGGGCCCAGTCGCAGTGCCGGTCGAGCCACTCGCCGATGTCGTGGATCGTGTCCGCGACCCATGCGAACACCGATTTGATCGCGCCCCACAGGCTGAGGTAGACGACGGTCGACTCGGGTGTGCCGCCGGCCTCGTCGATGACGTCCTTCGTCGACTTGGCCGGATCCGGCTTCTCGATGGTGTCCAGCACGCGTACGCCGGTGGTGTCCTTGCCGGCCAGCAGCGCCTCGATTTCCTCGGGGGTCCGCTCCTTGCCGTCGTCGACGGCTACGATCGCGCGGTCGACCGTCACCTCTCTGCTGCCGGTGACGGCCTGGGCGATGGCGGTGATCTCGCCCAGCGTGAGGTCGTTGCCGAGCGCGGGACCGGTGAACCGCCGGACCGAGACCGCGCCGGACGGATCGATCCGGATCTCGTCGGCCGCAATCGCCTTGTCCGTCCTGCCCCGATCCCATGCGAACACCCACTGTCCGCGGACGCAGTCGAACTGACCGTAGACCCGGCCCTCGGGTGCGGTCCCGGTACGGATGATCTCGTCTCGCTCGTCCACGTACTGGACCACGCAGTCGATGCCCTTCTCCGATGGCCTGCTGGTCTTGCTCCCGACCGTCGAGGACCCGGCGGCCGAGACATCGGCAGCGGAGGAGATAGCGGGGGAGGAGATGGCGGCGGAGGACCCGGCCAGCACCATCCCGCTGACCGCCCCGAGCACCGCGAGGCAGCGCGTCAAGCGTCTCATCGAACGCTCCGTTCCTGGAGGGAGAACTGGTGTCCGAAGAGTGCCGGCCCAGGCCGAAGCGGCCCTGAAAGGACGCTGAAACGGGTGACGTCAGCTGCCGTCAGCGGTGCCGGGCGGTGTCGAGCTGTTCGAGTTCGGCGCGGATCGACTCGGCGTCGGCGTCGCCGAGTTCGTCGAGGATGGCCAGGGCACGGCACCACGCGGTGCGGGCGGCGCCGAGGTCGGCGAGGGCCCGGTGGCTACCGCCGAGATTGACGTATGTACTCGCCTCGGCGTACCGGTCGTTGACCTGGGCGAAGAGTTCGAGCGCATGCTCGTAGCAGGCGATCGCCCGTTGGTCGTCGCCAAGCTGGTGATGGGTGTAGCCGAGGCTGTCCCAGGTATCGGCCTGGCCCTGGACGTCGTCCACCTCCTGCAGCATTCTCAGCGCCTCGCCGCACGACTCGAGGGCACGGTGGCAGTTGCCGAGCAGGGCTTCCTGCCAACCGACCGCGTTCAGGGTGTACCCCTGTCCGGCCCGGTTCCCGGTCCGCCGGAACAGGGCCAGCGCCCGCCGGGAATGGCTGAGTGCCTCGCGATACCGCCCCTGCCGCTCGGCCAACTGGCCGAGGTTCAGGCAGGTGTGTGCCCGCCCGGCATCGTGACCGACGGCGGTGAACAGGTCGAGCGCGCGCCGCAGGTGATCGTCGGCCTCGTCGTACCGGCGGAGCCGGGAGCAGGCGAGACCGAGGCTGCGGTGCGCGTGACCCTGGCCGGCCTGATCCCCGATCCGGGACGCGGCGGCGAGCGCGATGCGCTGGGTGCCGAGCCAGTCCTGCCAGTGCCCCTGCCGATGGAGGAAGCCGGCCATGGTCCAGGCGAGCCGCCAGGCGTGCCCCTCGAACCCGGACCGTGCGGCGAGTGGTACCGCGGCGAGCAGGACGGCGACCTCGGCGGTGAACCACGCCGTGGCCTCCGACCGGCTCCTGGGGCGTTCGGGCATCACACCGGCGCCCGGTGGCGGGAGGCTGATCTCGCTGAAGTGCGGGTGCAGCGCGAGGTCGGCGGTGTGCGCGCTGTGCAGGCAGTGGTCGAGCAGCCGGTGGAGGGCGGCACGGCGGTCGGGCGGTGGCTCGACCTCGTCGGCGAGGTCGGTGGCGTACGCCCGCAGCAGGTCGTGGAAGGCGTACCGGCCGTACGCGTGCTCGGTGAGGAGGTTCGCCCGACTCAGCTCGGCGAGCAGGGGACCGATCCGGTGCACAGCGACGCCTGCCAGACTCGCCACGGTGGGGGCGGAGACGTCCGGACCGGGATGCAGGCTCAGGAGCCGGAACAGTCGGACCGCGGCCGGGCTGAGCGTCCGGCACGACCAGGAGAAGACAGTTCGGACATCGGTGGCCTCGTCGCCGCCGTGAAAGGCGTCCAGGTCGCGCAGCTCACCGGCGATCGCGGCCAACGGGAAGTGCCGGTTGGTGGCGGCCCTGGCCGCGACGATGGCCAGGGCGAGGGGCAGTCGCGCGCATCGGTTGGCGATCTCGTCGGCTGCGGCGGGTTCGGCGGCGACCTGGCGCGCCCCGAGCCTGCGGACCAGCATGTCACGGGCTTCGGCAGCGCTCAGCAGATCGAGGACCACCGGTTGGGCGCTCTCGATCACGACCAGCGGGGTGAGCCGGTCCCGACTGGTGACGATCGCGAGGCAGTCGGGCGAGCCGGGCAGCAGCGGCCGGACCTGTTCGGCGTCGCGGGCGTTGTCCAGCACCACGAGCAGGCGCTTGCCGGCCACCAGCGTGCGGTACAGGCTCACCAGTGCGTCCGGTTCGCCCGGCATCCGTGCCGCCGGGACGCCGAGCGCCTCCAGGAATCCGTGCAGCGCTCGCGCCGGCTCGGTCGGGGTGGTCGACGAGTCGAAGCCGCGCAGGTTGACGTAGAGCTGGCCGTCGGGGAACCGCGCGGCGGCGCGGTGTGCCCAGTGCACGGCGAGCGCGGTCTTGCCGACGCCCGCGGTGCCGCACACCACCACGGCGCCGCCCCGGTCGACCGACGCGTCGAGGATGGCGAGTTCCGCGGCACGTCCGGTGAACGTCGGTACGGCCGGGGGCAGTTGCCCGGCGACCGACCGTGCCGCCGGCGGAGCGGGTACCGCGATGCTCCTGTCCTGGCGCAGGATGGCCTTTTCCAGATTCCGCAGCTCCGGGCTCGGGTCGATGCCGAGGTTGTCGTTGAGGGCGGCACGCAGCTGCCGAAACATGGCGACCGCCTCGCCCTGCCGGCCGTCGCGGTACAGCGCAAGCATGAGCTGTGCGTGCAGCTGCTCGTCGAAGGGGTGCTGCCGGACGAGCCTTTCCAGGTCGGGGATGAGCCGTGCGTACTCGCCGACGGAGAGCAGGGCCTCGGCGAGTGCCCGGTCGGCCGTCAACCGCAGCCGTGCCAGGTGTTCCGCCTGCTCCTCCAGCCAGGCGGACCCGGTCACGTCGGCCAACGGCTGACCACGCCACAGCGCCACCGCGGCCGTCAGGTGGGCCACCTGCTCGGTCCGGTCCGCAGACCGCCGGGCGAGTTCGAGGAGGCGCTCGACGGCCTGGACGTCGGTGGACTCCGGCCCGGTGTTCAGCACGTAACCGGGCGGGCGTGCCACGATCGACCGGGGCTCGCCGAGCACTCCGCGCAGATAGGACACGTGACGTTGCAACGTGTTCGCCACGGTGGCCGGTCGGCGCTCGCCCCAGACCACGTCGACGAGCCGGTCGACGCTGACGACCCGGCCCACGTGCAGCGCCAACGTCGCCAGCACGGCCCTGCGGCGAGCACCGCTCACCGCCTGCGGCCGGTCGGCGACGACCACCTCCAGCGGTCCGAGCAGCCGGACGCGCACGTCCGTGGCAACCGTCGACAGCACCGTTGCAGGCTAACTCTCCTGGTGAGAGAGTTTGATCTATCCGTCGCGCAATGGACACGCACCCGACCCGACCCCGCGGGGGTTGCGGACTCGCCGCTACGGTGTCGGGAGCTACAGTCCCCAGCCGTACCGGATCCGGTCGTGGCCGGAGGCGTTACGGACGGTCAGGTGGAGACTGGTGCCGCTGCCGCTGAGGGCGAACATCGAGTAGTAGTCGTAGCCGAGGCTCCCGGTCGGCTTGCCGCCGAGCGCGGGCCAGTAGACGCCACCCATCTGGTTGTCACGCATGACCTGTGTGACAGCGCGAATGTGCCGTACGAAGTTGTCGGTGCTGCCCGCGTCGGCGTAGTTCAGGCCGGTGGACATCGGCGCGCCGTACTCGGTCACGACCGCGCGGGAGGCACAGTTCCCGAGACGGGTCTGGATGTGGCTCCGGAAGGCGTCGTACGTCATCGCGTTGTAGAAGAAGGCGTAGTGGTGGAAGGAGAGCAGGGTTCCGCGCAACCGGCTGTCGTTGCAGACGTCCCGGAGATCCTGGCTGTAGCCGGTGCCGCCGACGAGCACCCGGCCGGGCACCGCCGAGTAGTGGTAGCTGAGCCAGTTCGCTGCGATGTTGCGCCAGTCCGCCGAACTGTAGCCGTGGGGCTCGTTCATCGGCTCGAAGTAGACATTGGTGTTGGAGCCGTAGGTGTAGGTCACGCGGGACCACATCGTGTTCCACGCCGCGAGGTTCGTGATCCTGCCGCCGGAGGCGGCGCCGTCCTCCCAGTAGGCGAGGATGACCTTGAACCCGCGGGCGGTGGCGGCGTCGATGGCGCCCCGGTAGTTGTTCCACCACGTCGTGCCGACGGTGTGGGTGTTGATCGGCAGTCGGACGGTGTTCACCCCCATGGCGGCCATATCGTCGTAGAGGGCGTTGGCCTTTGCCCGCACGGTCGCGTTGCTGTCGGACTGGCTCAGGCCGTGGAGGACGAGTGGGCCCGTGCTGAAGTTGTCGCCCAGCACGGCCCAGTTCATGCCCCTGAACTGATTGGTGACCGCGCCGGCGGGTGAGCCACCGAGGACGGCGGCGACCGGAATCAGCAACATCGCGGCCAGGGCGCCGACGAGGACGCGCCCCGGTGAGCGCCGGCGGGACGCCGATCCCTCGCCATGTCGAGTGTTGTTCATGGTCCTGGTCGATCTGGTGCTCTGTGGGGTCGTCAACGTCTCGTCCTTCCTCACGGATGCCGTCGCCGGCAACATATTGTTAGTCCGGTGTGAACGTCGACGCGACTTTTCGAACTGACTTGACCGGGAATAGACATAGACGCACATGAGTGATCCTGAGGCGATCTTCCGACTTCCATGATTCTTTAGATATTGACGACTCTCGCTCATGGTCGTCCAAGTGTGTCCGTTACCCGAAACCTCTCCATCGAAGACGAGAGGGGTGCGGATCGCCGCCGGGCGGCAGGAGGCCACCCGGATGACATGCCGGCACCACCCGGACGAGACAATCGAGATCCCTGTGCGGGTGGTACTGACGGAAGGTCGGTGAGCAGTGGCTCCCAGTGTTTACGTCGCCGGGCTCGGTCCCGGTGCGGGCAAGGCGGCCGTCGCGCTGGGCCTCGCCGAGCTGCTGTCCCGGCGGGTCGCTCCGCTGGGCATGTTCCGGCCGGTGGTGCCCACCACCCGCGACGACCCGGTGCTCACGCTGCTGACCGCGCGCTACCCGGTTGCCGCCGGTTACGCCGACTCGTTCGGAGTGACCGGCAACCAGGCGGCGGCGCTGGCGGCGGAGGGGCGACAGGAGGAGCTGATCGGCCGGATCGTCGAGCGCTATCGCGAGTTGGAGCGGCGCTGCGCCGCCGTGGTCGTCGTCGGTGGGGACGTCACCGACCTCGACGACGACGCCCCGGGCGGGCCGGACCAACTGCTCGGATTCCACGCCCGGCTCGCCACCGAGTTCGGCAGCCTGGTCGTGCCGGTGGTGGACGGGCTGGACCAGTCACCCGAGCTGGTCGCGGCGGCGGCGCGGACGGCGTACCACGACGTCGTCGGGGCCGGGGCCACCGTGCTGGCGGTGATCGCCAACCGGGTACCGGAGGGTACCCCCGCCCCGACCGGGCTGCCGGTGCCCGCGTACGCGATCCCCGAGGTATCGGCCGTGTCGGCGCCGACCGTGGCGGAGGTGGCGGCGGCGCTCGACGCGACCGTCCTCTCCGGCGACTCCGCGGCGCTGGACCGCGACGTGCTGGACGTGGTGGTCGGTGCCGCGCACGTACCGGTGCTCCTCGACCACCTCACCGACGGCTGTCTCCTCATCACGCCCGGGGACCGGGCCGACCTACTCGTCGCGGCCAGCGCGGCGCATGCCGGCGGAGCCGTCACCCTCGCCGGCCTGGCGCTCACCCTCGGCGAGCATCCGGACCCGCGCGCGATGCGGGTGATCGAGCGGCTGCACACCGGCCTGCCGGTGCTGGTGACGAAGAGCGACAGCTATGACACGATCGGCACCGTCAGCCGGCTCGAGGGGCGGCTCGCCGTCACCACGCCCCGCAAGGTGGAGGCCGCGCTCGGCGCCTTCGAGGCCCACGTCGACCCGGTCGAACTGATCCGTCGGCTGGACGTGACCAGATCCCACCGGATCACCCCGCTGATGTTCGAGAACGATCTCCTCGACCGGGCCCGCACGTCTCGCCGGCATCTGGTCCTGCCCGAGGGCACGGAGCCTCGGGTGCTGCGGGCGGCGGAGACCCTGCTCCGCCGGGGCGTCGCCGACCTGACGCTGCTGGGCCCCCCGTTCGAGATCAACCGCTGCGCGAGCGAGCTCGGGGTCGACATCACCGCGGCCCGGCTGGTCGACCCCGAGACCAGCGAGTGGCGGGACGCCTTCGCCGCCCGCTACGTCGAACTGCGCCGGCACCGGGGCGTGGCGCTGGACCTGGCGTACGACGTGGTGCGCGACGTGAACTACTTCGGCACGTTGATGGTCGAGGCCGGACTGGCCGACGGGATGGTCTCCGGAGCCAACCACACCACCGCGGCGACGATCCGACCCGCCTTCGAGATCATCAAGACCGAACCGGGTGTCTCCGTCGCCTCCAGCGTCTTCTTCATGCTGCTCGCCGACCGGGTCCTGGTGTACGGCGACTGCGCGGTCAACCCGGACCCCGACGCGTCCCAGCTCGCCGACATCGCGCTCTCCAGCGCCGACACCGCTGCCCGGTTCGGTGTCGAACCGAAGCTGGCCATGCTCTCGTACGCCACCGGCACCTCCGGGACGGGCGCGGACGTCGACAAGGTCGCCCGGGCCACCGAGTTGGTCCGGGCCCGCCGCCCCGAGCTGCCGGTGGAGGGGCCCATCCAGTACGACGCCGCCGTCGACCCGACGGTCGCGGCGACGAAACTGCCCGACAGCCCGGTCGCCGGTCACGCCACGGTGCTGGTCTTCCCGGACCTCAACACCGGCAACAACACGTACAAGGCGGTGCAACGGTCGGCCGGAGCGGTCGCGGTCGGCCCGGTGATGCAGGGGCTGCGCCGTCCCGTCAACGACCTGTCCCGGGGCGCCACGGTCAAGGACATCGTCAACACCGTCGCCATCACGGCGATCCAGGCGGCCGGAAGGGAATCCCCGTGACGAGAGTGCTGGTACTCAACTGCGGCTCGTCGTCGCTGAAGTACCGGCTCTTCGACGGCGTCCGGACCGTGGACCGTGGCCTGGTGGAGCGGATCGGCGAGCCCGGCGGCGACGCGCCGGACCACGCGTCGGCGCTGCGGGACGTGCTGGCCCGGATCGACCTGGCGGATCTCGGCGTCGTCGGGCACCGGGTCGTGCACGGCGGCACCGAGTTCACCGGGCCGACCGTCGTCGACGACGATGTCGTCGCGGCCATCGAGCGGCTGGTTCCACTGGCGCCGCTGCACAACCCGGCAAACCTGACCGGGATCACCGTGGCCCGACAGATGCTGCCGCGGGTGCCGCAGGTGGCGATCTTCGACACCGCCTTCCACACCACGATGCCCCCGGCCGCCGCGACGTATGCGCTCGACGCCGACCTGGCCCGACGCCTGGGGGTACGCCGCTACGGCTTCCACGGCACGTCGCACGCGTACGTGGCCCGGCAGACCGCGCGGCTGCTGGAGCGCCCGTCCGACGAACTCGACCTGATCACGCTGCACCTGGGTAATGGGGCGAGCGCCTGCGCGGTGTCCCGGGGCCGCAGCGTGGCCACCTCGATGGGACTGTCACCGCTCGCCGGCCTGGTGATGGGGACCCGCAGCGGCGACCTGGACCCGGCGGTGCTGTTCCACCTGCACCGGGTCGGCGGGCTGTCCGTGGCGGAGATCGACGAGTTGCTCAACCACCGCAGCGGGCTGCTCGGGCTGACCGGCGACAACGACATGCGCGGCGTACTGCGCCGCCGGGCGGCCGGTGACCCCGCCGCGAGTCTCGCCTTCGACGTGTACTGCCGACGCCTCACCGAGTACGTCGGGGCCTACCTCGCGGTGCTCGGCCGCCTGGACGCCATCACCTTCACCGGCGGGGTCGGCGAGCACGCGGTCGAGGTACGCGCCGGCGCGCTCGCCGGACTGTCGGGGCTCGGCATCGTCGTCGACCCGGACCGCAACGAACGCTCCGCGTCGGTCATCTCGCCGCCCACCGCACCGGTGAGGGTGTGCGTGATTCCGACCGACGAGGAGCGGGAGATCGCCGAGCAGGCGCTCGCGGTACTGACGGGCCAACCCGTACCAGGACCGTGAGCGCGCTACCCCGGCCGCCGGACCTACCCGGTCAGTTGTTGGAGAACGACCACAGGTGGCGCAGCGGCATGGTGGCGTAGTTCACCCGAACGCCCGCACGCACCTGCTTCTGGCCGGCCTCGCTCCAGTTGAAGTTGCACCTCGCCCAGGAACCGGCCCCATGGGTGTTGCGGCAGTACCGGTATGCCAGGCCCCGCTCGCTGTCGATCCGGGCCATCGCCGAGCGGCCGTCGGCGTCGTTGTCCTTCACGTACACGTAGTCACCGTCGTATTCGACGCAGACGATCGTGGCGCCGTAGGTGGAGGCCGGCGCGGTGGTGCAGACGCCGACCGGGTACGACACCTTGACGCCGGTCTGGCACGAGGCGTACGCCCCTTCACAGCCGACGAAGTAGAGGTCACCGTCGGCCATGCTCGGGGTCGGGGCGGCGAAGACGCCGACCGCCGTCACCACCAGGGCGAGGAGCGCGCCCCACAGCCGGCGGCCGGAGCCGGGCCGGGCCCGCAGACGTCCTTTCGAGACCATCCTGATCCGCACCATCAACGTATCCTCTTTCCGGTTGGGTTCGACGCGACGCGAGAACGGCCACAATCCTCTCAACGAAGGCCGTCGTTGATCATCTGAGTCGGCCATCCTTGAAGGAATCTTGAGAGCCACCGGGGGATGCCCGGTCCGCGCAGCCGGCCGGGCCGGGGGTACGACGGCCGGGAACGCGTCCGCGTCCTCGCCTTGCTGATCAAGGCCGTCTTCGCCGAGACTGGCGGGGCGGCACCGTGGCCGGCGCCCAGCGTGTCTCCGCCTGGCGTACGCCACCCGGATCGCCGTCGTTGGCTGACTCCGGACTCTTCGAGAAAGCGATGGGTACATGACAGACGGTCATGCGGTGCGGGCGATCGCGCCGGGATACCGGATCGTCAAGCGGGTCCGACGTGGCGCCGACTCGGCCGTCTACCACGCCGTCCGGGAAGACGACGGCGCGGAGGTCGCGCTGAAGGTGCTGCTCTCCGAGGCGTACCCGGTCGACGGGGAAGCGGCACGGCTGCGGCGGCTGCCACGCCATCCACACCTGGTACGCGTCCTCGACTCCGGCCGGACCGTGCACGGCTTCCCCTATCTGGCGATGGAGTACCACCCGGACGCCTCCTACGCGGAGGTGCTGGCCCGCTCCGGACCGCTCTCCGTCGACGAGGCGGTGCGGGTCGGTCTCGCCGTGGCCGAGGCTCTCGACGCGGCACACGGCGTCGGCCTGCTGCATCGGGACCTGACACCCGGCAACGTCCTGCGCGCCGCCGACGGCCCGCTGCTGACCGACTTCGGCAGCGCCGCCGTACCGGACGAGCTGGCCGGTACGGTCGCGCTCGACCGGCTCACCCCGGCGCACGCGTCCCCCGAGGCGCTGTTGCGGCAGGAGCAGGATGCCCGGTCCGACGTGTACGGCCTGGGGTCGACGGTATGGACGCTGCTCGCCGGCCATCCTCCGTTCGCCTCGCCCGACGAGCGGTCGCCCGACCCGTTCGAGTACCGCGAGTACGCGCTGCACCGGCCCGCGCCACCGGTGCCCCGGGACGACGTACCGCAGTGGCTTCAGGACGTGCTGGGCCGGGCGTTGGCCAAGGCGCCCGACGACCGGTACCCCAGCGCCAGGGCGTTGGCGACCGACCTGCGGGAGCGCCGGGCCGCCGTCCCGCTGGGGGAGCTCGGTCGGAACCGACGCGCGGCGCGGGTGACGGCAGCCGAGACGTCCTCCTCCTCCGAGGATGCGCGCCCGCCCGCGCGCCCCCCGGTACCGGTGATCCAGGTTCCCCCGTCCGGTTCGGCGCCGACCGGCCACACCACGCCCACCGCACCGATCGCGACTACCGCATCGGCCCCGGACGTCGCGTCCGGGTCCGCCACCACCTCCGGGTCGGTCCCGCCCACCACCCCGGCCCCGGCTGTCCCGTCAGCCCCGGCCCCGGCCGCCACACCGGCCCCGGCTGCCACACCGGCCCCGGCTGCCACACCGGCCCCGGCTGCCACACCGGCCCCGGCTGCCACACCGGCCCCGGCTGCCACACCGGCCCCGGCTGCCACACCGGCCCCGGCTGCCACACCGGCCCCGGCTGCCACACCGGCCCCGGCTGCCACACCGGCCCCGGCCGCCACACCGGCCCCGGCCGCCACACCGGCCCCGGTCGCCGCGCCCGTCCCACCGCCGGCCAGCGGCGCTGCCAGCCCGGTTCCGGCCTCCCGTCCGGAGACAGCGGCCGGGTCGTCTGGTCCGGAGACGGCGGTGGCCGGGTCGTCTGGTCCGGAGACAGCGGCCGGGTCGTCGGGCCTGGAGACAGCGGTGGCCGGGTCGTCGGGTCTGGAGACAGCGGCCGGGTCATCGGAGATCGAGCCAGGATCCCCGATCGGTCCGATGCACCGTTCCGCAGAGGCGCCGCGGGGACGGCCCGGGGACCACCGCGAGCCGGAGCCCGGGACACGAGGTACGGCGTATCCCAAGGCGGCCGACCCCGAGGAACGGCGTGTGGCCGATTCCGAGATGCGGCGGGTGGCCGATTCCGAGATGCGGCGTGCGGCCGATTCCGAGATGCGGCGGGTGGCCGTTCCCGCGGCACGGCGGATGGCTGACGCCGAGGGACCGCGAGCGGTGGAGCCGCAGGCTCGGCAACCGGTGGAGCCGCAGGCTCGGCAACCGGTGTGGGGCGCCGGGGCGCCGCGTCCGCTCGGCGTGCCCGAAGATGGGGGAGCGTCCTTCCACGACGACCTGTCGGAGTTTGACGACCCGGCGCCGCTGCGGGGCGGAACGCGCCGGACCCGGCGCCTCGGCATGGTTGCCGCGGCGGTCGTCATCTGCCTGGGTGCCGTACTCGTCGCCTCACTCGTCTACCGGACCGTCACGCCGGGTACGCCGGAGGCCGCCCAGATCGGACCGGGCGCCCCGGAGGACCTGCGACTCACCGACGAACGCGTCGCGGTCACCCTCACCTGGCGGGACACCAGCGATGGCAACGCGATCGTCTACGTCGTCGGCGCACCGCGTGGCAACGAGCCGACCACGCTGGCCAGCGCGGCCCGCGGGTCGACCTCGGTACGGGTCAACGGACTCAACCCGCAGGTGGAGTACTGCTTCCGGCTCGTCGCCGCGCTTTCGATCGACGAGGTGGCCACGTCAGGCGAGGCGTGCACGAACAGGTTCGGCGCCGACCCGACACCCAGCTGATCCGGTGCGAGTCGACAATGGACCCCGGTGGCTGCTCAGACAGGACGGACCGCCTCGCGGGTGGCCGATGGCCCCCGATCAGCCCGGTCGGCCGTCAGCGCCACCACAGTGGACGCGGGTCGAGCCACCAGGTCAGCCGGCGGGCCCGACGGGTGCGCCGACGCAGAGCCCGGCGGTAGGCCCGCACGCCCGCTACCAGCCGCTCGGTGTCGGCGGCTGCGGGCGTACGTTCGCCGAAGGCCAGGGCGTTGACCGCACCGGCCAGCGCGTCGACCTCGCCCCGCACACCGTCCCCGGTGGCGGCGACGGCGAGCCGGGCGACGTCGTCCACCGCGGCTGACCGGCCCAGCCGGTGTCCGGCCAGCCGGAGCCCGTGGCGCACCTCGGCCCAGGCGGCCAGCAGCCGGCTGGTGGGATCTCCCCGGCCGAGCCGGGCCCTGCTGCGCCAGAGCCGTGCCCCGGGCACGCCGGCCAGTACGGCGAGCGCGGCGGCCAGCGGTAGGAGCCAGCCCCACCCGCCGCGCTCCGCCGGGGTGGGACCGACCGGTGCCGCCGCGTCGACCGGCTCGTCGACCGGGGCCCCGGACTCGTCGACGTCGGGCTGGGCCGACGGGGTCGGCAGCGGGGCTACCGGCGCAGGCACCCGTCCGTCCACGGAGGACGCCTCCGGGGTGGGGTCGAACGCCACCCAGCCGATGCCCTCGAAGTGCACCTCGGGCCAGGCGAGCGCGTCGCCGGCCCGTACCTGGTACCGGCCGTCGTCGTCCGGCTGGCCGAGGTCGAAGCCGACCACCACCCGGGAGGGCATCCCCAGGCTCCTGGCCAGCACGGCGAACGCGGTCGCGAACTGTTCGGACGTGCCGCGCCGGCCACCGGAGGCGGCGGGCTGCAGCAGGAACCGGTCGAGGCTCGGGTAGCCGTTGCCGCCCGGTGCCCGGGCGTCGAAGACGTAGTTCCGCCTCAGGTGTTCGGCGAGCCGGCTGGCCTGCTCGTACGGGCCGCCGGTGCCGGCCGCCGACCGGGCGATCTCGTACAGCCGGCCGGGCCCGCCCGGCGGCACAGTGCGGCCGAGGTCGAACTGTGCGCCGGTGGCAAGTGTGGCGCCGGCCAGCCGCTCCGGCGTCCGCTCCGGCGGCCGGGCATCCACCGTGTATCGAAGGCCCTCGTGCAGTCCCTCCGGTGCGACAAGCGTCGCCGATCCGGCGTCGATCGCCACCCGTACGCCGGAGACCTCGCGGGCGCCGTCGGGGGCGGGCAGCCAGCCGCCGTCGAGTCCGACGACGGTCACCTCCTGCCGAGCCGGGCGTCCGGTTCCGTCCGAGCTGGACGGCAGCACCGCCCCCGCCGCGCGGTAGGTCTGCGCCGGCAGCCAGGTGACTCCGGTGAACTCGGTCAGCGTCACCAGCCGCAGCCGGGACGGACGGGTCGTCCGTACCTCCAGCAGCCGCTGGTCCGGCTCGGCGGCCCAGCCGGCCAGCAGGCTGAGCGGGTTGATCTGCTCCGGATTCTGGTACGGCGGGTCGACGTGGGCGCGCAGGTCCGGCGGCTGTCGGTCGGCGGTGGCCAGCAGCACCGCGCCGGTCGCGCCGGTGGCACCGGTCGCCAGCACCGTGAAGACGGCGATGGCGGCGACCGGGGCCCGGGGCCGACCCGGGCGCGCCGGGACCGGGTCGGGATGCGCCGGGACCGGGTCGGGATGCGCCGGGACCGGGTCGGGATGCGCCGGCCCGAACCGCCCGCCCCGGGTCAGCGCCAGGAGCACCACCAGCGCGGCGACGAGCAGGACCGGGTACCCGTACCCCGGCTGGTCGGCCGGGCCGACGAGGGCGATGGCCCCGGCGAGCAGCGTCACCGGCGGCAGTGCCGCGAGCGCCGGTCGGCGGGTGGTGAGCAGGGCGGCGCCGGTCGCGGCGGCGAGCCAGGTTCCGCAGAGCGGCAGGACCACCGTTTCCAGGGTCACCGGCAGCGGAACCGAGGTGGTCAGGATGCGTGCCCCGGAGTACCGGACCGCCGCCAGGACGGCGTCGGGCAGCGCCTCCGCCGCCGGCAGCGGCAGCCAGGTGCCGAGCCCGACGACCGCGACGCAGAGGATGACCAGCGCGGCGAGGATGGCGGTCGACGCGGCCAGCCGGGCGGCCCGCAGTCCGGCCGTGACGGCGGCGCCGCCGACCGCCGCCGCGCAGAGCAGCGCCGGAACCGGACCCGGGCCGTAGGTCGCGGCCAGCGGTAGCACCGCGGCACAGCAGGCGACCGTCAGTGTGAGGACGGCCGCCACCCGCTGCGTCGTCGTGCCGGGCGGCCGGTCGACGCCGGCCCGATGCCCACCGTCCCGGCTCACCGCAGCGCCCCGTTCCACCGATCGGCGAACTCGGCGGCGGTGGCGGCGGCCATCGCGGCGACGCCGGCCGGCACCGACGGGGCCTGGGCCCGCTTGCCGAGCAGGGCGACGACGACCGCGGAGTACCCGCTCCGGCTGGCCAGGACCGGCCCCAGGTCGCCGTCCGGACCGGACAGGAAGAGCAGCGTGTCGCCGGCCTGGTGACGGCGCAGCCCCGGCAGGGTGGCGGCCAGGTCGACCCCGGCGGTCGGCTGTACCTGGGCCAGCAGGTCCAGGCCGGCGTCTACGGTGCTGGCCACGGTCGGGCGGGAGGCCGGGCAGAGCGCGACCGGTACGCTGTCCCGGCCGGCTGCCGCGAGCACCGACGCGGCCGCCTCCACCACGTCTTCCAGGGCGTCGACGTCGATGCCGTACGACTCGGCGCGGTCGTCGACCAGCACGGCCAGCCGGGGCAGGGCGGTGTCGACGTGCTCGCGGACCATCAGGGTGCCGAAGCGGGCGGAGGTACGCCAGTGCACTCGCCGGAGATCGTCCCCGAGCCGGTACTCGCGGAGCGCGTGGAACGCGATGCTGCCGTGCGCCGCCGTGTCGAGCAGGCCGTCCAGGCTCGGCGCGGTGCCGAGTGGCAGCGCCCGCAGGTGTCGCCACCGGGGCCGGACCAGCACCCGGGCCGCCGGGGCGACCTGACGTTGCGCCCGGCAGAGTCCCAGCGGGTCGGCCCGGCCGACCCGCAGTGGCCCGACGGTCAGCACCCCCCGGCGATCGGTCGGCAGCGGATAGCCGACCCGGGCGGGGATCCCACCCCGGACCCGGACCGGGTTCGTGATGTCGTACTCCCCGAACGGCCCGTGCACCGGCTCGATGAGGTCGAGCAGCCGGGTCCGGCCGGAGACGGAGTGGACGTGCACCTCGGCCTGGCACTGCTCGCCCTGGAGCACCCGGTACGGCGTGACGATGCGCTCGGCCGTCACCCGTGGCGGCGCGCCCACCCAACCGGCGGCGAGCGCCACGCAGAGCACCGCGGCCCCGCCGAGCGTCGCGAGTTCCCGGTAGCCGACCAGGAGGCCGACCGCCAGCAGTACCGGGCCGGCGGCGAGCACCGTCCATCCACGACCGGTGGGCATCAGCGTACGGCGGCCTCGGGCGTGGGCACGGCCACCTCGCCCACGATCTCGGCGAGCACGTCGGCGGCGCCGCGACCGCGCAGGGCGCTGTCCGGGGCGAGGATCAGCCGGTGCGCGCAGACGCACTCGGCCAGCGCCTTGACGTCCTCGGGCAGCGCGTACTCCCGGTGCGCGGCGAGCGCGTACGCCCGGGTGGCCCGGGCCAGCGCGACGCAGCCGCGCGGCGAGAGTCCGAGCTGGATGTCGGGGTGCCGGCGGGTGGCAGCGGCGATCCGGCGGATGTAGTCGTAGATGTCGTCGTGCATCCTGACCCGCTCGGCGACGGTGGCCAGCCGGGCCACCTCGGCGACGGTGGTCACCGGGGTGAGCCGGTCCGGCGACCTGACCGCCGAGCCGCGCATCACCTCCAGCTCCGCCTCGGCCTCCGGGTAGCCGACCGAGAGCTTCATCAGGAACCGGTCGAGTTGCGCCTCCGGCAGCCGGTACGTCCCGTCCATCTCCACCGGGTTCTGGGTGGCGACCACCAGGAACGGCCGGGGCACGGCGTGCCGGACGCCGTCCACGGTGACGTGCTGCTCCTCCATCACCTCCAGCAGCGCCGACTGGGTCTTCGGCGAGGCCCGGTTGATCTCGTCGGCGAGGACCACGTTGGCGAAGACCGGTCCCGGGTGGAACTCGAACGACTGCTTCGCCTGGTTGAAGATGGTCACCCCGGTGACGTCGGCCGGCAGCAGGTCCGGGGTGAACTGGACCCGCCGCCAGCGCCCCTCGATGGTCGCCGCGACCGCCCTGGCCAGGGTGGTCTTGCCGACCCCGGGCACGTCCTCGATCAGCACGTGGCCCTGGGCGAAGAGCGCGGTCAGCGCCCGGCGTACCACCTCGGTCTTGCCGAGGAGCACGGTCGAGACGGCGCCGGTCAGCCGGTTGAACGTGCTGACGTAGTCGGCGACCTCCTCCGGGGTGGGTGGGGTCAGCGGTGGCACGGGTGGGTCTCCAGACTCAGTTGCGGCACCTGGTGATGGCGTCGATGGTGCCGTTGTGCAGGTTCACGAAGGCATACGGAACATAGTGGCCCCCGGCCTTGAAGATCCACTGGGCGCTCCGCTGGCCACCGTACGGCGTGCCGTCGACCATGTCGGAGGTGACCCGGCAGATCACGAAGATCGGGTAGTCGTCCGCGTTGTGCCCGACGGCCGAGCCCGGCCGCCAGCCGGGGGAGGCGAAGATCGGCACCCCGCCGTTGGCGGTGCAGAAGTCCGGGTCGGCGTTGTCCGGGCTGTCGTGGCAGTGGATGTTGGCGCTGGTCCCGCGCGGGTACGTCTCGACCCGCCGGCTGGCGGTGTCGCTGCGGCCGCCGCTGGTCGCGGTGACCTCCACCGTGTACGTCGTCTCCGGGGTCAGCCCGGTCACCTCGACCCGGTCGCAGCCGCGCGCCGACGACCCGCCGACGGTGGTCTCGCAGGTGACGGTCCCGCCGCCCGGGTTGGTCACGTCGATCAGCACGATGACGTCGTCGTCACCCTCCAGCACGTCCCTGATCCGGACGGTCAGCTGCGGCAGCGGAGTGACTCGGGCGGTGGCCGCCGGCCCCTCGCCGGCCGCGTTGACCGCGTGCACCGTCACCTCGGTCAGCGCCGCCGTACGGCGCACCGACAGGCTCCGGGTGCCGCCCGCGACCTCGCCGAGCTGCGCACCGTTGCCGTCGCGGACGACGTACCGCTGCACCGGGCTGCCGTTCGGCGCCGCCGCCTCCCAGGTGACCCGGTAGTCGTCGGTGTCGACCTGCCGGGCGGCGAGGTTCCTGGGCGCGCCGGGGCGGGTGAACGGGACGACCTCGTTGCTCGGCCGGCTCGGCGGGCTGGCGCCACCGTCCGCGCTCCGGGCCACCACCGTGAAGGTGTACGTCGCTCCCGGCGTCAGCCCTTCGAACTCGGCGGAGAGCCCGGTGACGGTCTGCGGCGGGTCGCTGCCGGCCCTGCCGTCGCGCAGCGGCCGGACCACGTAATCCCGGCCACCCTCGACCGCGGTCCAGGAGACCGTGACCCGGCCGGCGACGACGGTCGCGGTTGGCGCCCCGGGGGTCGGGGGCGCCGCGCCGACCGGGGTCACCGGCCCGGACAGTGCCGGCGGGCTGGTGCCGTACCGGTTTTCCGCCACCACCCGGAACCGGAACGTGGTGCCGTTCCGCAGCCCGGTGACCACGGTGGAGAGCTGGCCGCCGTCTACCGTGGTGCGTCCGCCGTTCCAGGTGATGACGTGCCGGTCGACGCCGGCACCGCCGGTGGTCGCCGCCCGGCCCCAGGTGAGCCGCACCTGCCCGTCGCCGGCGAGCGCGGTCACCGGCACCGGCACGCCCGGCGGGCCGGGCCGGCTGGCCGGCGGCCGGTTGTCCGGTGTCGGCCGGGGCCTGGTCTGGGTGGGCGCCGGCGGTGCGGGGGTGCTCGGTGGTCCCGCGCTGGCGGTCGGATCCGGCACCGCCGCACCCGGACCGAACTTGTCGACCACGCTGGTCCGACCCTGGCTGTCCACGACCGTGGCCGTCGGCGCGTCGACCCCGTTGATGAAGAGGTACTGCTCGCGTACCAGCAGCTCCAGCGGACCGGACGAGCGCGGCACGGTGACCGGCGGCTTCACCTCGTCGCCGTCGACCGTGTAGATCCGGACCAGCCCGGCCCGGTCGTCGGGCACGTAGACGCGCCCGGCGAACGGCACCGCGGTCCGGACGTCCGCCGGCAGCCGTAGGGTGCCGGTCGGTCCGCCCGCGGTGACGTCCCTGATGACCACTGCCGTCCGCTCCGCCGGCACGGTCACCACCGCCAGCCGGCCGACCGTGCGCTCCGGTACGACGGCACCGGTCAGCTTCGTCGGCGCCTTCAGCTCCCGCGCCTGGTCACCGGTGACCGCCACCATCGTGTCGCCGCTCCGGTCGATCGCGAGTACACCGGAGTCCAGCACGCTGAGCGCGAGGTCGTGGCCGGGCGTGGCGACCGGCACGGTACGGCTGACCGCCAGACCCGCCCCGTTCGGGGTCACCGCCACCACGGTGCCCTGACCGGGTAGGCCGAGCCACAGCGCGCCCGACGCGTCGTAGGCGCCTCCGACCAGCGGGGCGGGCAGCTGAAGCGGCTCGCCGCGCGCCTGTAGGGTCGCCGGGTCGAGCGGCCGGACGAGGCCCCTGGTCCGGTCGACCACCATGGCGCTCTCCCCGGACAGCAGTACGGCGACGTCGTTGGCCGGATCGAGGGAGAGCGAGCCGGAGAAGCCCATCCGGGCCAGGTCGACCGAGGTGACCCGGCCGGTCTCCAGGTCGTGCAGGAGCAGGAAGTTGTCGTCCTGCTCGACGCGGATGCGGTGCCCGCGCGAGTCGACCAGTGGCTGGCGCAGGTCGACGTTGCCCGAGTTGCCGTTGACCCGGGCGACCTCGCCCACCGGGCGGCTCCACAGCCAGGCGCTGCCGTCGAAGACGGACGGGGCCTGGCCCATCGCGCCGAGCCCGAAGGCGGTGCCGACCAGCGCGACGGCGACCGTGACGACCAGGGTGCTCGCCGAGAAGCTGCGGAGCCGCCGGGGAAGCGCCTGCGACAACGTCACGATGGGTCCTGCTTCCTGTTCATCACTCGCTCCTGAACGCGGTTCACTGATCCCTGTCCGGGCGGAGAGCTGGGGGCGGGCCGGGCACGCCGGCCGGGGTCGGCGGAGGCCGGCGCGGACCGGTCGGCGGGAGGGTGCGGCGAGGTGGTCGGCAACCGGTCACACCTCCTCGGCCAGGCATGCGGCGAGTTCCAGGAACGCCGCCCGGGTCGGGCGGCGGAGCCGGTCGATGTCGACGGCGGCACCCTCGGCCATGGCGTCGTCCCAGGGCACCCGGACGACACGTTCGTTCGGTCGCCACCGGCCGAGCCGGTCCCGCCGGCCGAGCCGGCCCACGCCGGTGACCGCGACCACGACCGACTCGGCGAGCTTCTGGTCGATCTTGTGCAGCCGGTCCAGGGTGCTCTCCGCCGCCGCCACCGCGTCCGCCGCGGTCGTCGTCACGACCACGGCGCGATCGGCGCGGGCCAGCGCGCCGTGCCCGATGTCGCCGCCGTCGACCCCGACGTCGAGGATCGTGTACGTGAAGTCGAGGCGCAGGTCGGTGACGAGCCTGGCCAGGGTGGGCCGGCCGAGCGGGGTGTCCCACGGGGCCCCGTCGACGACCGCGACGCTCGCCACGGTGGCCGGCTCGACCGCCCCGGCGGCATAGCTGGCCGCATCCGGTGCGATCGGCCCGCCGAGCCGCCGGGCCAGCGACGGCGTGCCGTTGCGGGTGTCGGCGAGCGCCACCTCGGCCGGCAGCAGGGTGCCGAGGGTCAGCGCGGTGCCGGCGGCGGTGCAGGTGGTGCCGACGCCGCCCTTGCCGGCGACGAACGCCACCACCCGTGGCGAGCGCTCACCCTGCCGCACCATCGCGGAGAGCTCCCGCTCCGTCAGGACCCGGGCGGTGCCTCTCGCCTGCCAGGCGACGGGCCGGCGGGGCGGCACCGCCTCGCTACGCGGCCCGTCGTCGTGTCGGGTGTCGGTCATCGGGACGGGTCCGCGCCCACTCCGGCGATCGCCGGTCCGGCCACCCGTACCGGGCGGTCGGCGGGAGCGGCGTCGACCATTCCGGTCGGGGCCGGCGGGGTCTCCCACAGCCCGTCTTCGGGGGCGAGTTCGGCACCCGGGGTGGAGGGCGGCGTCTCGGCTCGCGGCTGTGCCGCTCCGGCCTGGCCGTTCCGGGCGGGCCCGTGACCGGCCGGTCGCGGTGCCGGGCCCCGGGTGCCGGCCAGGGCCGGCGGCGGTGCGCCGGGTGCGGCCGGCCGGGCCTGGCCGGTGAGGTCGACCCGGGTGAGCCGGGCGATGTTCCACGGTCCGTCGTGGACCAGGCGCCGGATGCCACCGATGACCCGCTGGGGCGCGCCGCGGGTGGGGATCTGGTCGCGGCGGCCGAGGACCGGCGGGGTGCCACCGGCCGGTGGCAGCGCTCCACCGGCCGAGGCTCGGGCGCCCGCGAGGTTCGGTCTGCCCGGCCGGGTGTTGGTGGTGCCCAGCTCCTCTGAAAGGACGGCGGGCCGTGGTTGGCCGCCGGGGCGATCCGCCCGCCGCTGCCCGGGGCCAAGTGGTGGCGCCGCGCCGGGTGGGACCGCGCCGGCCGGGGTGGCGCCGGGGCGTGCCAGTCCGGGGCGTGCGGCGCCGGGACGGCCGTCGGCCGGACCCGGCCGCCCGAGAGGGCCGCCCGGTGCCGGTGGTGTCAGGCCGGGGCGGGCCCCACCGAGGCCGGGGCTGACCGGCGGGCGGGCGCCGGCCTGCGGCGGAAACAACCCGGGTGCCGGGACGCCGGGCCGGCCCAACACCGGTGGCGTACCCGGCCGGGCACCCGGTGGCGTGGGCACGGCCGGTACGCCGGGGCGGCCGAGCACCGGCGGGGGCGCCGTCGGGGGCCGGGGCACTGCCGGGCCAGCCCCGGGTGGTACGGAGGTGCCGGTGAGCGGCGGCACGCCGGCACCGGGCCGGATGACACCGGGTGGGGCGGGAAGTCCCGGACCTGGCGGGGGAGCCGGCGTACCGGGCACCCTCGGCACGGTCATGCCGGGCACCCGGGTCGCCGCGGTTCCCGGCGGGGGTGTGCCGGGAACCGGCGGTACCGCGCCGGCACGCGGTGGCGGCACCGCCGCGGGCGGCGGGGTAACGGCGCCGGGCGGCGCCGGTCGCCCGGCCGGCGGCGGTACGGTCCGTGGCGGAGCAGGAGCGGTGCCCGGTGGCGGTACGGCGCCGGGCGGAGCGGGAACTGCTCTGGGTGGGGGCGGGGCGGCGCCCGGTGGCGGTACCGCCCCGGGTGGCGGTGACCCGGCTCCCGGCGGGGCCGGCACGGTGCCCGGTGGCGGGGGAACCCCGGGCCGGGGCGGTGCGGTGGCGCCGGGCGGCGGCACCGCACCCGGCGGGGGCGCCGGGGCGAAGAACGGCACCGCCGCCAGGTTGGGGACGTTCTTCGGGCCGGCGAACTCCGGCAACGGCGGCACCTTGGTCGTGCCGGCCGTCGACACCATCGGGTTCATGATCTCCCGGGCGCGGCGGCTGTACTCCTCCATCGCCTCGGCCAGCTTCTCCGCCGGGCTCTTCCGGTTGGTGAAGAGGCCGATGATCGCGTCGCCGACCTGCTTCGAACCCGGCAGTTCGAGCTTGCCCGCCAGGCTCTTCTGGAACTCCTTCTCCTTGGCGGCCTTCTCCGCCGCCTCGGCGTTGATCTCGGCGATCCGCGCCTGGTACTCGGTCCAGAGCTGCTGCATCCGGCGCTGCGCATCGCCGATCATGCCGCCGAGCAACTGGATGTCGCCGGCGATCAGGTGCGCGTGGTTCGCCGCCTCGTACATGGACAGTGAGGAGACCGCGGAGTGCTTCGCGAAGGTCTCCGCCGCGCCGCCCGTCCAGGTCTTCGTCAGGCTGCTCTTCTGCTCGGAGAGCCGCTGCCCCGCGTCCAGGAACTGGTCGCCCAGCACCCGCCACATGTGCGCCATCTCCAGCACCGCTTCGTCGTTGAGCACCTTGGAGACGGCGTACAGCATCTCGATGCTGGCACCGGCGACGTCGGGATCCATTCCCTCCGGCATCGATGGCCTCCGTGTCTGGTCGGTGCGGTGGCGCGGAACGGCGCGGGCAGGTCAGGAGACCGTCGGAAGCCTCATCTCGCGCGCGGAGTCGTGCCGGGTCGACTCGTCGTACTTGTCGATCCCGGGCAGGTCCGGCCCGAGCTCGTTCTCGTGCGGCGAGACGTACGTCTGCGACGGTCCGCCGTCCCGCCCCGGCACCTCGACGACGGTGGCGCCGGTGTACGAGTCGACCCAGTACCCTCCGCTGTTCAGCCGGTCGACCCCGGCCTGGTTGGCCGCGTCACCCTTCGCGAGCTGCTCCTCGATGTCCCTGGTCAGGTCGTCGACGAGCGGCTGGTTCGCACCCTTCCCGCCCTGGGCCACGCCGGTCTCGTCCTTCTTCGGCTCGGCGAAGAGCAGGTCGACGACCTTCGAGTCGATCTTGTTGAGCGCGTTGGCGCCCAGCCCGTCGCCGCTCTGGTAGCTGGTCGAGATCATCTGCGCGCCCTGGGCGAGCGCGGCAACGCCGAGCGCCGTCTCCTGGAGCCGGGCCGTGGCCTCGGCCAGGCCCTCCCCGTGCCGCCGCCAGAAATCGGTCAGGGTGGGCAGCCCGGCCTGGGCCAGCCCGGCCGCGCTGGAGAACTGCTGCAACGCGGCGAGCGAGACGAAGCCGGCGTCGCGGAAGTCGTCGCTCGCCCGCTGGACCTTTTTCTGGAAGGTTTCCAGGTCGTCGGTCTCGACGTCGAAGCCTTCGTCAACAGCCATTGGGGACTCCACATCGTCCGCATCGGACCGTGCTCACTCTGGCGGGGTGTCCGGGTTGCACCGTCAGGCAGGATGATCTTACGTGCTACCTCGGGCAGCCGACAGAGGGCTACGGGTCGACGGCATGTGACGGTGCCGCCCAGGCGAGCTGGACCAGGCGGCTGCCATGCTGCCGGTCCACCAGCCAGCCGCGTCCGGGCGGCTGCGCCGACGGGCGTACCTTGCCCAGCAGCGGCCCCTCCTCCCGGTCGCCGGAGAGGATGATCCCGGGCGAGCCGAGTTCCCGCACCCGCAGCATGACCGGCTCGAACGAGGTCCGGGCCGCGCCGCCGGTGCGCCGGGCGAGCACCAGGTGCAGACCGACGTCGCTGGCCTGACCGAGGAAGTCCATCAGCGGGGTGAGCGGGTTGTTCTGCGGGCTCGCCGCGACCAGGTCGTAGTCGTCGACCAGGATGTAGAGGTGTGGGCCCTGCCACCAGCCCTGGCCGCGAAGCTGCTCGGGGGTCACGTCGGGGCCGGGAATCCGCTCCCGCAGTACGTCCACGACCTCGTCGATCATCCGGCGGGCCAGCTCGGCCGAGGTGGCGTACCCGATCAGGTGCCGCCCGCCGATCGCGCCGAGCAGCGCGCGCCGGTAGTCGACGATGACCACCCGGGCCCGGTCGATCGGATAGCGCGCCACGATGGACTGGGCCAGCAGCCGGAGGAACCCGGTCTTGCCCGACCCGGACTCGCCGTACGCGAGGAAGTGCGGGTACGCGGCGAAGTCCACCGTCACCGGGCGCAGATCGGTCTCGGCGATGCCGATCGGCAGGCCGGGCACGTCCGCCGGCTCGGGCAGCTCGGCGACCGGCAGCAGGGTGGGGAGCAGCCGCACCCGGGGGGCGGGCGGGCCAGGCCAGGCCTCGCTCACCTGGCGGACCAGCGCCGCCATGCCGTCGCTCGTGGTCTCCGGGTCACCCCGGCCGTCGACCCGGGGCAGAGTGGCCAGGAAGTGCATCTTCTCCGCGGTGATCCCCCGGCCGGGCATCTTCTCCGGCACGTTCATCGCGGTACGCCGGTCCAGCATCGAGTCGCCGGGCTCGCCGAGCCGCAGTTCGAGCCGGGTGCCGAAGACGTCCCGGACGGTGGGGCGCACGTCCATCCACCGGGTCGCCGCCGCGATCAGGTGGATGCCGTACGACAGGCCGCGGTTGCCGATGGTGACCACCGCGCTCTCCAGGTCCTCGAAGTCGGCCCGCACCGTTCCCCAGCCGTCGATGACCAGGAACACGTCGCCGAAGTCGTCGTTGATCCGGCCCTCGGCCCGCATCCGCCGGTACGTCGCCATCGAGTCGACCCGGTGCTCGGCGAAGACCCGCTCGCGTTCGGCCAGCAGTTGACCGACCTCGGCGACGGTACGACGCACCTCGCCGCCGTCCAGCCGGGTCGCCACGCCGCCGACGTGCGGCAGGTCGCGCAGCCCGAGCAGCCCGCCGCCACCGAAGTCGAGGGCGTAGAACTGCGCCTCGCGCGGGGTGTTGCCGAGGGCCATGCTGGTCAGCAGGGTGCGCAGCAGCGTGCTCTTCCCGCTCTGCGGCGCACCGACCACGAGCAGGTGCCCCACCCCGCCGGAGAGGTCCAGCCACAGCGGGTCGCGGCGCTGCTGCAACGGCCGGTCGACGACGCCGGCCAGCGCCCGCAGTCCGCCGTGCAGCCGTGGGTCACCGACGGTCAGCCCGCGCTCGGGGTCGATCCGCAGCGACGGGAGCAGCGTGTCCAGCGTGGACGGATCCTTCAGCGGCGGCAGCCACACCTGGTGCGCGGGTACGCCCCGGCCGCGCATCCGCTCGACGAGGATGTCCAGCAGGCTCTCGCCCCGGGCGTCGTCCTCGGCCGGCGACTGCGGCGTCGCCGGGGTCGCGGCCGGGGCGACGTACTGGGTGGTGTAGACGAGCACCTGGTCCGCGCCGACCGCCTTGACGGCGGCGCCGGTGGTACGCCGGTGCACCCCGGAGACGTACGCGGCCCGGAACCGGCGCAGCGGCTCGGTGGCGAACCGGAGGTAGCCGTGACCGGGGGAGCGGGGCAGCTCGTACGCGGCCGCGTCGCCGAGCACGATCCGGCTCTCGGCGGCGGAGAACGTCCGCAGCCCGATCCGGTACGACAGGTGGGTGTCCAGCCCGCGCAGCCGCCCCTCCTCCAGCCGCTGCGAGGCGAGCAGCAGGTGCACGCCGAGCGAACGACCCAACCGACCGATCTGGACGAACACGTCGACGAAGTCGGGCTTCGCGGAGAGCAGCTCGGAGAACTCGTCACAGACGATCAGCAGGCTGGGCAGCGGGGCCAGGGCCGCACCGGTGGCCCGGGCCCGCTCGTAGTCCCGCTGCGAGGTGAAGTTGCCGGCACTGCGCAGCAGCTCCTGGCGGCGCAGCAGCTCGCCGTTGAGCGCCTCGGTCATCCGGTCCACCAGCGGCAGCTCGTCGACCAGGTTGGTGATGACCGCGCTGGTGTGCGGCAGCGCCTCAAGCCTGGTGAAGGTCGCACCGCCCTTGAAGTCGACGAGTACGAAGTTGAGCAGCTCCGGGTCGTGCGTCGCCGCCAGCGCCAGCACCAGGGTCCGGAGCAGCTCGGACTTGCCGGAGCCGGTCGCGCCGATGAGCAGGCCGTGCGGGCCCATGCCGTCCTGCGCCGACTCCTTGAGATCCAGCTCCACCGGGGTACCGTCCGGGCTGACCCCGATCGGCACCCGCAGCCGGTCACGGTTGGGCCGAACCACCCAGGACCGGGCCGGGTCGTAGCCGTACGGGTCGCCGAGGTCGAGCAGGTCGGCCAGGCCCAGGTCGGCGGAGATCCGCCGGGCTCCGCGCCCGGTGCTGCGCAGCCGGACCGGCGACAGTTGCCGGGCCAGCGCCTCGGCGACGTCCGGGCGCAGCGCGTCGGCCCGCCCCGCCTCGGCGCTCCCCTCGTAGGTCGTGGTGGTCAGCGCACCGGCCGGGTCCACGTCGAGGACCAGGGTGTGCCGGTCGAGCTTGCGCGGCGGGGCCGTGTCGAGCAGCAGCATCGTGACCCCGGCCAGCCCCTCCTCGACCAGCAGGTGGTCGGAGCCGGAGACCGTGCCGCCGTCGACCACCACCAGCAGGTGCGGGACCGGTCCCGGGGTGCCGGGCGCCCGCTCGGTGAACCGGGTCCGGCCGGCCAGTACGTCGTCGAGCAGCGCCTCCAGGCCGGTGACCGTCGCGGACACCAGGCGCATCGCGCCGAGCGCGTCGGTACGGCGCGGGTGCAGCGCGTGCGGCAGCCACTTCACCCACTCCCAGTGCCCCCGCCGCGCGTCCGCGACGCAGAAGGCCACCCGCAGGTCCTCCGGTGCGTGGAAGGTCACCGCCTGCGCCACCAGGGTCCGGGCCAGGGACCGCCCGCGCTCGGCGTCGCCGCGCAGGTGGACCCGGGCGAAGCCGTCCAGCGCCATCACCACCGGCAGGTCCCGGACGACCGCGTAGGTGAGCAGGAACCTGCGTAGCCCCACCGCGCACATCGGATCCAGATCCTCGATCGGCCGGGTTTCCGGCGGGATCAGCGGGGTGGCCAGCTCGGCCGGTCCGAGCCCGATCCGGGCGGTGGCGAAGTCGGGATCGCCGGGCCGACGTTCCCAGAGCCGTGGGCTGGCCGCGACCGACCACAGGCCGTCCGGGGGCGGGTGCTGGTGCACCTGTGCGGCCCGCTGCCGCACGATGGTCCGGCGTACGGTACGGCGCCGTTGGGCGAGGTGGCGCATGTACTCCCGGCGGGCGGTGAGCATTTCCAGCCGGTTCGAGCCGCCGCCCGACATGCTGATCGAGGCGAGGATCATGCCGAGCGCGGAGACGCCGAACAGGCCACCCGTGACGTACGCCAGCGAGCTGCGGCTGTTTCCCGCGAACATCAGCGCCATCGCCACCGACCCGGCCAGCATCGGCAGCATCATCATCATCTGCGCCCAGCGTCTGCCGCCGGGTGGGACGATCTCCGGCGGTGACTCCAGCAGAACCTCACCGGCCGGGTACTCCGGCGCGGGCGAACGGGGCGGCCGGCGATGGGTCGTGGTGCTCAAAGTCCGCGCCCCCAGTAACAGCCCGACGGTTGCGGCACATGATAGACAGACGCCTGGCGGCGCGGAAGGTGGTGCGTGATGGCTGTGGACACGGACGTCGGGCTGACCCGGGTCGTGGTCGTGGCGCCCCGGCGCCGGCTCGACCTCGCGCTCCCGGAGCACCTGGTGCTGGCCGCGCTGCTGCCGGCGCTGCTGTCGCACGCCGGGGAGGAGGTCGTCGACTCCGCCGGTGAGCGGGGCGGCTGGGTGCTGCGCCGGACCGACGGCACGCTGCTGGACGTGGGCCGCAGCGCGGTCGCGCAGGGCGTACGCGACGGCGAGCTGTTGCACCTCGTGGCGGCGCACACCGATTGGCCGGAGCCGGAGTACGACGACGTGGTGGAGGCCATCGCGGCCGGCGCCCGGCAGGGCGGCGTGCTGTGGGACGGCCGGATCAGCCGCTGGGTGGGGGTCGCCGCCGCCGGGCTGCTGCTCGGCACCGCGCTCGCCGTCTGCATGGCAGCGGGTCCGAAGTGGACGATGCCGGCCTGGATCTGCTTCGGCCTCGCCGCGCTCTGTCTGGCGGCCGGTGCGTTGCTGACCCGCGTTGCCGGCGATGCCAGGGCCGGCTTCGCGCTCTGCGCCTTCGGCCTGCCGCCCGCGTTCGTCGGTGGCCTGTTGCTACTGGGCGGTGCCGAGCCGCTCACCGGGCTCGGCGCCCCGCATCTGCTGACCGGCTGCGTGCTGCTGCTGGTCGCGGCGGTGGCGGGCCTGCTCGCGGCGACCGCGCAGCGCTGGCTGTTCGCGGCGGCGGCGGTGGCCGCGACGGCGGGCGGGGCTGCGGCCGCCGCCGCGCTCGGCCCGCTGGACGGCGTACGCGCCGCCGCCGCGGTGGAGGCCGTGCTGCTGGTGCTCCTGCCGGCCTGCCCGGTGCTGGCCGCCCGGCTGGGCCGGCTGCCGCTGCCGGCGCTGCCGCGTTCCGCGGCGGACCTGGTCCGGGACGAGCCCACGCCGCCGGCCAGCGCCACCTTCGCCGCCGTCGCCCGGGCGGACCTGGTGTTGACCGGGCTGCTGGTCGGGGTCGCCACGGTCGCCGCGACCGGCCTGGTCGTACTCGGCCGGGCGGGCGGCACCGCCGCGCCGATCCTGGTCGGTGTGGTGAGCGTCGCGTACCTGATGCGGGCCCGGCTCTTTCCCACGCTGCGGCACCGGTTGCCGTTGCTGCTGACCGGGCTGACCGGGCTGGCGGCGCTGGCCGTCGGGCACACCGGGTCGCTGGCCGGCGATCCGCTGTGGGCGGTACCCGTGCTGGCCGGTACCGCCGTGGCGGCACTCACCCTGGGGGTGCGGTACCGCACCCGGCGGCCGTCGGTCTACCTGGCCCGGGTCGGTGAGGTGCTGGAGGTCGTCCTGGTGCTCTCGGTGGTGCCGGTGGCCTGCGGTGTCCTCGGCCTGTACTCGGCGATGCGCGGCGTGGCAGGCTGACCGCCGTGCAGACGCGACGCGACCAGTTGCAGTCGTACCAGTTCATGATGCAGCGGGTCGTGTCGGCCTTCGCCCACCAGGACACCGATCCGGTGCAGCCGGCCGGGCGTCGGCTGCTCGGCGCCGGGCTGGCCGGGGTGATGGTGGCCGTCCTCGGGCTGGCCGCGGTCGGCGTCTACGCCCTGCTCCGGCCGGGCGGGAACACGAACTGGCGGGACGGCAACGCCATCATCGTGGAGCGGGAGACCGGCACCCGGTTCGTCTTCCGGGACGGTGTGCTCTACCCGATGGCCAACTTCGCCTCGGCGGTGCTCGCACTGGAGAGCGAGGCGCGGACGGTCCGGGTGGCCGGGCGGTCCATGCTGGGCGTGCCCCGGGGTCCGGCGCTCGGCATCGTGGGCGCGCCCGACGCGGTGCCGCCGAAGGACCGGTTGCTCGGCACGCCGTGGACGGTCTGCGTGCAGCCCGCCCGGGACGACCGCGGCCGGCCGGCGGCGGTGACCACGCTGAAGGTGGGGCGGGGCGCGGCGGCCGGGCGGGAGCTGGGCGACGACGCACTGCTCGCCGAGGAGGTCGCGACCGGCCGGTTCTTCCTCATCTGGCACCAGAGGCGGTACGAGATAGCCGACCCACCGGTGGTGTTCACCGCGCTCGGCCTGGACCAGCAGCCGCGGACGACGGTGAGCGCGGCCCTGCTCGACACGCTGCCCTCCGGGCCGAGACTGGCTCCACGCCGGGTCGAGCGCCGGGGCAGCCCGTCCACCGTGGTCGCCGGTGCCCGGATCGGCCAGGTGTACGTCGTGGAGAGCGCCGGTGCGCAGCGACAGTACCTTCTGGTGGCCGACGGGCGGCGGTTCGCGGTGGTGACCGAGGTCGAGGCGAACCTGCTGCTGGCGGACCCGGCCACCCGGGCGGCGTACCCGGGTGGGACGCCGCGGGCCCGGCCGCTCAGCCCGGCAGACGCCGCCGCGGCGGAGAAGCGGCCGGCGACGGCCCTCGGGGCGGATGCCCCGCCGGCCACGCCACCTCGGATCGTCGCGCCGTCGTCGGCGGACGCCGTCGTCTCGGCGACCTGCGCGGAGTTCCGCGACGCGGTGAATCCACCCCGGATCGTGGTCGACGTACCGGCCGACCAGGTGGGTCCGGTCGGCTCGGCGCCGCGGGGTTCGGCCGGCGGCGTGCCGTTGGCCGACCGGGTCGAGGTGGCGCCGGGCTGGGCAGCCGTCGTGGCGGCGATGCCGTCGGCCGAGGCGCCGAGCGGCACCCGCTATCTCGTCACCGACCTGGGCGTGCGGCACGCCTTGTCCGACCCCCGGGTGCAGGGCTACCTCGGGTACGGTGCGGTCGAGCCGGTGGCGTTGCCGGCCGCGCTGGTCGCCCGGGTGCCGGTGGGACCGCCGCTCGATCCGGTAGCCGCCCGTCGGCCGGTGGTCGGCTGACTCCTCGGCACGCCGACCCGTGCCGGCGCGTGCCGCCGGCAATTTGATGTTGGTGCCTTCCGTGGCAGGGTACCGCTCGCTATCCTTCCAGCAGGATGGGGCCAGTATGATCGTCCACTTTGGGCGCCTACCCACACGGAGGTGAGAATCACCATGCCGGGTCCAGGTTACGATGCCGACGATGATGTGATGCTGCTCGCGACCATCAGGGCGATGGATATCGCCGGCCAGCTGCGCGGCGCGGCCGCGCGGATGAGCGGTCAGCTGGAGGCCGAGCTCAACCAGGCCACCTGGGTGGGTGCCGCCAGCAACGCGTTCACCGGCGTGCACGAGCGGATGCGGCTGGACATGGACCGGATCGACCAGGCGTTGGACCGCCTGGCCGGACTGGTCGGCGAGTCCGCCCGCGGATACCGGACGACCGACGACGAGGGCGAGGGCGTGGTGACCCGGGCCGGCGCCACGGCCGGCACCACCGGCTCCGCGCTGACCTGGTAACGGATCGGAAGAGGGGCCAACGATGCCAAGGATCAACGTGCAGTTCGCCGCCCTCGACGGTGGCGCGCAGACCCTGGAAGCGACGTACGGACAGCTCCAGGAGCTGATCGGTCAGCTTGAGGCGGCCGTGCGGCCGCTGGCCACGGAGTGGAAGGGCGACACGCAGGCGGCGTACAGCAGCTGCCAGGAGATGTGGCGGTCGGCCGCCGACGACCTCGGCATCCTCGTGCAGGCGGTGAAGGACGGCGTCGTCCAGGCCAACGAGCTCTCGCAGCAGCGGGAGGCGGCCAACCGCGCCCTGTTCCCGTAGGAGCGACCTCTTCCCGCGGAGCAGCATCGTTCCCGTGGGAGCAGCATTGCGGGTTGCCGTGGTCTACCTCGGCCGCGGCGGCTCCGGCACGCTGAAGTACCGCTCGGCGAGGTCCTCGTCGCCGAGCTCGACCTCGACGGCGCCGGAGGTGGCGGGTGACCGTCGGCGGAACTGCCGGCGGACGACGACCACGGCGGCACACCCGGCCAGTGCGGTACCGACCGCCGTGGCGATCGCGACCGCCGTGGCGGTGAGCGAACGCCATCGCGCGGCACGGCGTGCCGCCTCGACATCGACGTCCCGCGCCGGCAACCCGGTCTGGCCGGTACCTTCGCCACCGGAGAGCACCTCGGTGACCGCCCGGTACGGGTCGACCATTCCGTGTCCGTAGGCGACACTGCCCGAGCCTCCCGCCACCGGGTTGGCCGTGGCACGCAGCCGGCGCGCGACCTCCACCGCGGTCAGGGCGGGAAAGGCGGCGCGGACCAGGGCGGCGGTGGCACTGACCGCCGCCGTCGCGATGCCGGTGCCGGACCGCACCGCGTGGCCGCGTACCGGGGTCGCGGCGAGTACCTCGGCGCCCGGTGCCACGAGGTCCACGTGTGACCCGATCGGCGAGTCGGACAGCCGCACGCCGGCCGCGTCGACCGCGCCCACCCCGAGCACCCCGGGATAGGCCGCCGGATAGCTGGGCGGATCGGCCGTGACGGTGTCCGAGGCGTGCTGGGCGCGGGTCCCGGTCGCCGCCACCACCAGCGCGTCCCGGCTCTGCGCGTACGCCACCGCCGCCCGCAGTCCGGCCGTGTGCCGGGTAGCGACCAGGGAGACGTTGATGATCTGGGCGCCGCCGTCGGCCGCGAGCCGGATGGCCGCCGACAGCGGCCCGGGCTCGACCACGCCCCCGTTGGCCCGCTCGGCGACCCGTACCGGCAGGATCGTCACACCCGGCGCGATGCCGACGAATCCGATCCCCTCGGCCGGCCGTGCGCCGATGAGGCTGGCCACCGCCGTTCCCTGTCCGGCGCAGTCCACCGCGCCGCCCGGCTCGTCGAGTTCGACATCCCAGCCCTGGGTGACCGCCCCCCGCAGCTGCGGGTGACCACCGTGCACACCGGTGTCCACGACCGCGACCCTGACGCCCTGGCCGGTGGTGGTCGGCCAGACCCGTCCGGGGGCGAGGATGAGCTGCTCGACCGGGGTCTGCGCGACCGTCTGCCCGGGCTCGACCCGTCTGGCGCACTGCGGCGCGGCCATCGCCGGCGCGGGCAACGCGACGGCCCCGGCCACCACCGGCGCGGGCAACGCGACGGCCCCGGCCACCACCGGCGCGGGCAACGCGACGGCCCCGGCCACCACCGGCGCGGGCAACGCGACGGCCCCGGCCACCGCCCAGGCGACCAGCGGGCCGATGAGGAGCCGTCGAGCACGGGTCATCGCGGATCCTTCCGCGGTTGCATCAGGAGGTTCGGCAGGTCGAGCGATTGTACATATTCGACGGCCGAACTAATCTTGGAAAACCTACGCCACCCGGGACCTGCTGGCCCGGATGGATCACGAATCACCGCAGGTCCCAGGGCTGGTCGGGGACGCGGCCGTTCGGGGGAGCCACCATGGAGGATGCCGCGTTGCGGGGCCGGGCCGAGGAGCTGATGGCCGAGGCCGAGCGGCTCCGGGCCGGCGTGGGTGATCTGCGCCGGCGCATCATCGAGGTTCGTGGCGAGGCCCGGTCCGACGACGGGTACGTCACCGCCGTGGTGGGCAACCGTGGGCATCTGGAGCGGCTGGACATCGACCCCCGGATCTACCGACGCCCCGACTCGAAGCGGCTCGCCGAGACGATCACCGACACGATCCGCCGGGCGGCGCAGCAGGCGGACCAGCAGGTCGAGGAGGCGGCATCGGCGTACTTCTCGGCCAACGACGTACGGGCCACGCTCGGCTTCGACATCGAGGGGATCTTCCGCAAGCTCGACGAGGAGTTCGACGTACTGAACCGGGAGGAGTCGCAGTGAAGGGTACGGACCTCGACTCCGATCCGGCCGAGACCGGTGGCCGCGCGATTCACGACGCGGCGACCAGAGCACTCGAGCAGGCACCCGCCGCGATCGAGAGGATTCGCGGCATCCTCGACGCGAAGCCCGCCGGCACCGGCGAGGAGGGCCAACGGTTCGACGAGGCCCATGACGCCGTGAAGACCGCGCTGAACGCCGCCGACCGGCTCGCCGAGTTGTTGCTGGAGACGGGTTCCAACATCCTGGCGGGGGTGGCCGGCACCATCTCCGACGACGAGTTGGCGGCGCGGCTGGTCGAGGACGCTGGCGTGCACGACATCCCCGACTTCAAATTCTGATCGCGGCGGTCGCGCCGTGGGCATGGGCAAGCCGGATTTCGGGGAGTTCTGGAACGTCTTCCGCGACTCGATCCTCACCGTGCTCGGCGGCAGTGGCTGGCCCGACGCGGACGAGGACCTGCTCCGCGACCTTGCCGAGGCGGAACTGCTGCTCGGTGAGATCCTGACCGACCTCATGACCGACGCCGGGGGCGGGGTCAACCAGACCCTGGCCGCCTGGGGTGGCGAGGTCGGGCCGGCCCTGCTCGACCGGTGGAAGCTGATCAGCGGCGACGAGGGCGGGCTCGCCGACGCCCAGCGGGTGATCTACGAGGCGATGTCGGCGGCGTACTCGGCACAGGCCGCCACCCACGGGGCCAAGGTCCGGCTCTGGTCGATGCTCTCGCTGACGCTGCTGTCGCTGTTTCCCATTCTGAGCCTCGCCGCCGCGGGCGGTCCGGGCGCGATGGCGGCGGCCGCCGCGGGCACGGTGGCGGTCGCGCGGGTCCAGGCCGCGAGGATCTTCGCCGGCTACGTCGCCAAGATGGGAGCCAGAAAGGTCGCCGGTGCGGCGCCGGTCAAGGCGCTGCCGGCCGGCACCGCCGCACTCGCCCGAGGCGCCGGCGCCCGAGGGCTGGGCGCAGGTGCCACGGCCAGGGGGGTCGGCACCGCGGCCAGGGGACTCGGCCCTGCCGCGGCGCGGGCCGCCGGCCGACTCGCGCCGACCGTGGCACGCTCCAGCGCCCGGTTCGGCGCGTTCACCGGCGGGGTCGAGGTTGTCGCGCAAGCCTACGAGCTGGGCGAGGGTACCCGGACCACCTTCGACGGCGGCGCGATCGGCGAGGCGGCGATCGGCGGTGCGGCGGCCGGCGCGGTCTTCCCGGTGGCCCGCGCCGGGCTGGCTCGGCTGGGCCGGTCGGAGCGGTTGCCGGCCGCCATCCTCAAGGACGGGGTGGCGATGGGTGTCGCCCTGCCGGCCAGCAACCTGATCGTGCACGGCCAGGCACCCACGATCGGCCAGTTCCTCGCCGGTGCGGCGATGGGCGGCGGGATGCGCGTGCTGGCCACCGGCGCGCAGCGCACCGGGACCGCGATCCGCAACCACCGGGACGCCCGGGTGGCCCGGGAACTGGCGGACGGTATCAACGGCATCCGTCCGCCGGGCACGGCGCCCGCCGTGGCCCTACGGATTCCACGGGACGGTGCACTCTCGACCGAGGGACCGGGTGCGTTCGGCAGGATCGACCTCGCGCCGCCCGCCCCGGGTCGGGGCGAAGGCGGCAGCGGTCCCGGCGGCGCACCCGGTGGTGCAACCGGCGGTGCTCCGGGTGGTGGCCCCGGCGGTGCGCCCGGTGGTGGAAGCGGCGGTGCGCCGGGTGGTGGAAGCGGCGGTGCGCCGGGTGGTGGTGCGGCACCGCGCGGCGGCGCGCCCGGTGGGGCGGGCGGGACCGGCGGACTGGTGCCGCGCGGCGAGCCCGGCACCGGCAGGGTGGGCACGATCGCCGAGACGGCTACCCCGACCGCCTCCGGTGGACGTACCGCCCCTGGTGGCGAACCGGGCATGCGCGCAGAGTTCGAGCGGGGCTTCAACCGGACCGAGGCCGAGGTGGCGGCCCGGAACGACACCCGGATGTCCCGGCAGCGGCTGGAGGCGTTGCTCAGGCCTGAGCCGGGCGACCTGGTCGCGGCCGAGCGCGCCTATCACGAGGGGCTGCTCGATCGGGTCCGTCCGGAGACGCCCAACCCGGCGGCGCCCCGCGAGGCGGCCCCGCCGGCAGCGCACCGTGAGTCCACGCCGGTCGTGGCGCCCCGGGAGACCGCACCCGCGACGGCGCCGCGCGAGGTCGGGGCCGGCACGGCGCCTCGCGACGCCGGCCCCACCCGGCCGGTCCCCGTGCCGCAGTCCACTGAGGACGATGCCGGCATGCCGCCGGCTCGGCCCGGTTCCGGCTCGGCCGCTGCCGGTGCCGTCGCGCCGCCGGTGCGGAGTGGGTCCGGATTCCCGCCACCCCCGCCACCCCCGGATGTCGGCCCGCCCCCGGTGACCGGTCCGCCGGCAGGGCAGGCGCCGCCGGCCACCTTCGGGCGGCCACCGGTGCAGGCTCCGCCGCCGGTCGCACCGCCGGTGCTGTCCGGGCCGCCGCCGGCGTCGCCGGTCCCGGCCGGGCCGTCCGGTACGCCGCCGGTTCAGGCCGGGCCGTCACCGGCGTCGCCGGTCCAGGACGGGCCGCCCGGTATGTCGCCGTCGGCGAGCGGGCCGCAGCCGCCGGCCGCCCCCGCTCCGCCGGCCCCGATCGCTCCGCAGGCGCCGGAGCCGATCCCACCGCAGCCGCCGGAGCCGATTCCGCCGCAGCCGCCGGAGCCGATTCCGCCGCAGGCGCCCGAGCCGATCGCTCCGCAGGCGCCGGAGCCGATCCCGCCGCAACCCGCCACGCCGGAGCAGCTTCCGCCGGAGCTGCCGGTGCCGGGTGCCCCGACTCCGGCCGAACCGCCGCCGGGATCGGGTGCACCGGCCCGGAGCACGCCGGCATCCGGGCCCGCGCCGGCACCGGGAGCGGACCCGACGGGCCCGGCCGGCCCCGATCTGCCGGTGCCCGTACCGGCTCCGCCGACCGGTGCCGCGCCAGGGCCACCGACGCTCCAGCCGACCGTTCCCGCTGCGGTGCCGACGCCGGGCGGACCGGATACGGCGGCGCAGGGCGGTTCCGGCGTCGCGCGCGGCGGCGTACCGCTGGAGGCGTTGCCGGGCAGGCTGCCCCCGACGCCGCCGCTGCCCCCGAAGGGGCCGGAGGTCGTCACGCCGGCGCACCACGAGGTCCCGGTGCCGCATCCGGTGCAGCCGCCGCTGCCGCGTCATCAGGAGCAGCTTCTCCAGCATCCGAAGGAGCAGGTCGGGACGGCGCCGATGGAGCAGCCCGCGCCGCGCGAGCCGGAACCGGTGCCCGGCGTACCGGCCGTGCCCGGGATCCCGGTCACGCCCGCGGCGGCCGACCCGGCGGCGCGGCCGGCGGCGCCGGGCGGGTCCGCGGCGCGGCGCGCACCCGACCGCACGGCGCACCGCCGTCGGATGCCACCGCGCGGCGCGGGCAGCCCGAACGGCCTGATCTTCCTCGGCCTGCCGGAGAAACTGCTGCCCCTACCCGTGGCCGCCGGGCAGTCAGTGGCGGCGGCGCGGGCGGCGGTACAGCAAAGGGCGGTGGCACACCAAAGGGCGGCGGTACAGCAACGAGCGGTGGAGCAGGAACGGGCAGCGGGGCAGCAACGGGGGGTGGAACAGCCGCGGTCGGCGGCGCAGCGGGCGGCCGTCCGGACCGTACGGAAGGCGTTGCTCGACCGGATCGCCGACAACAGGCGGGCGCGGAAGGCGGAGCGGGTACGCCAGCGGCTCGCCCCCCTCACCCCCGTCCAGCGGCGGTGGACCCCACGGACGTTCATCACCTCGACCGCGATGCCCGGATACGGCAAGGCAGCGGACCCCAACCCCAGGGGAGTGTTCGAGGCGATCAAGGAGGTCGCGCCGGAGCTGGGCAGGCTGCTGGGCAACCGGTACCGGTCGATCGCGTTCCGCCCGGCTGCGACCCTCGACAGCTTCGACGACACGGGCCTGGCGGGCACCCTGATCATCCGGTCGAGGGTCGGGCGCTCCCTGCCACTGCCGGTCGTGGTCGGGGAGCTGGACGATCCGGTGATGGCGCGGACGGAGTTCGATCCGGGGAGTGGCGTGCCGACCAGGATCGTCGTGGAGTCGAAGATCCCGCCGGGACAGGAAGAGATCTCCGTCCTTCGACAGCTCGTCCACGAGTTACGGGAGCTGCACGCCGTCCAGGCCGGACTGCCGGCTCGGCTGCGCCGGGGCGCACGCAAGCCGGTGGACGTGCTCGACCGGCATGCGAACGTGGGCGATCCACTGCGTACCCGGCTGAGCCCGAACGACCACGGCCGGCTCGGCGAGGCGATCGTCCTGGTCCGCAAGGGCCGGGAGGTGGCGGAGTGGATCGACGCGACCGGGCTGCGTGCCGGCTACCCGGGGGCCGAGCAGCGGTGGCCACTGGCCCGGGCGGCACTGCCGACCGATGTCGCCGAGCGTGTCGGGCGGGAGCGGACGAAGGGGGCCACGACCCGGCAGGACAAGGCCCTGATCACCCTGCACCGGGAGTTGACCGGGGTACACCTGCCCGGTTCGCGGTCGGAGCTCGATCCCGCCCAGGAGTGGTTCGACGCCTTCCGGCGCTCCGGCGGGCTCGACGCGGCCGAGCGCGTCGTGGGCCTCGGCGACGGCGACGTCCGACGGTGGATCGACGCGGAGGACGTACGGCTGCGCGCCGGCTACCCCGGGGCGGACCCCAAGTGGGAACTCGTCGCCGCAGCGCTGGACGAGGCGGGCGCGCAGGCGGCACGCGAGCACGTCGAACGGGTCCGCGCCGAGCCGGCCACGGATCCGGCCGGCCGGGCCCTGACCGCCATCCACCAGGCGCTGACCACGACCGGCGTCACCGATGGCACCGGCGAGCTGCGGTTCACCGGAGAGTTCACCGGCCTTCGCCGCGACGGTGACACCGGTGCCTGGCATCCGGAGTACCGGATCCGGGTGACCTCGTCGCCGGCCGACCCGGAGCTGGTCGGGATGGAACGGCTGGTCCGGCTCACCACCCGCGACGGTCTCGCCGACCGGGTGGACCGGCCGGAGCGGCTGGACCGGCCGGTGTGGGTTGTCCGGCCGGAGCCGGGACAGGCCGACGGACTCTCGGCCGGCTTCGAGGTCCGGCTGGAGGAGGTCGCCGACGGCGGCGCGGGCACCGGGCAGGGCGACCCGATCGTGGCGGAGTTCATCGGCTTCCGGCGGGCCGCGACGGGGGAGGAGTGGCATCCCGAGTACCTGATGGGGTTCCAGGAACCGCCGGACGGCCCGGAGCGGCTGCACCGCCGCCCGTGGTTGCTGCGGCTGCGTCCGGAGCAGGTCGACGGCCAGGTCCCGGCCGGCTTCGAGGTCCGGCTCGAAGCGTTCGTGGAGAGCTTCGACCTGGTGTACCGGGTTGCCAGGGGAGTCACCGAGGACGACCTGAGCCGGGCGGCCGCCGACACCGTCGAGGCGATCCGCGGCATGCGCGCCCACCTGGTGATGTCGAACCCGTCACCGGAGCAGATCGCGGTGGAGGGCGGGAAGGGCGCGATGACCCGACTGTCCCCCGCCGGGGCCGCCCTGGTCGGTGTCGACGTGCCCGGCCTGGTCGTCCGTACCGCGGTGACCGCGTCGGCCGCGTCCTTCGCCGGGGCGCTCTACGAGCCGCGGACGAACCGGCGGCTCGCCCTCGCCGCCATCGCGCGGTACGACTTCGACGCCCGGTTCGTCGATCCGCACCTGCCCACCGTCGAGGGCGCCCAGAAGGCGCTCGACGGTGCCCAGGAGGCGGTGCGGGAGGCCACCGGCGAGAAGGTCAAGGCACCCACCCTCGTCGAGCCGGTCCCCGACGAGGAGTCCGATGCCGAGTCCATGGAGGCCGGCGAGACCACCCCGGCACTGGCCGCGCTCCGGGACGCCCTCGTCGGCGCGAGGATGTTCGGGTCACGCCCGATAACCGAGGTCGGCGGCGCGCACGAGCACGGCGACACGTCGTACGACGCCCAGTTCGACGTGCGCGGCTGGCACGGGCTCAACCGCGAGGAGTACCGGCGGCGGACCGTACGGGTGCACGTCCGGTTCGAGCGCGGTAGCGGCACCCGGCCGGAGGCGGTGGAGCGGCTCGCCGGATCCGATCGGGAGCACATTCTCGTCCGGGTGGATCTGGCCCGGCTCAGGCCCCGGGACGTGGCGCCCTCGGACGAGCGGTACGCCGACGCGCGGCGCCGGACCATCCGGCAGGCGATCGAGCGGGGCGCCCAGGGGCTGCCCGTCGAGCGGCCGCGAACCCTGCGGGAGCGCGAGGCCGAGCTGCGGGACCCCTACCGGGTGACGCTGCCCCGCACCGAACGCTGGTCCCACCTGCACCAGCGGGCACGCGACAGGCTGGTGGACGAGCTCGACCAGGCGATCGTCGGGGACACCGTCCTGGACTCGGACCCGATCGTCAAGGTGACCGGGGCGCACGAGCACGGGCACGAGTCCTTCGACGCGCACTACGACGTGCGGGGGCGGTCGGGGCTCAACAAGTGGCGGGTACAGATGCATGTCGTCTTCGTACCCGAGTTCAACCGGGATCCGAAGCTCGCCTCGGAGCGCGCGCCGCTCCCGGAGCCGGACCACATCCAGCTCCGGCTCGACCCGAACAAACTGAAGCGGCCGGGGGAGCCGAAGCCGCAGGAGCCGGCCGCGGACGCCGACGAGGCGACCAGGGCCGGGTACCAGGCGGACCTGGCGCTGTACCGACAGTCCCTCGCCGAGTTCGCCGAGGAGCGCCGGCGGGACGGGAAGATGCCTCCCCGCCGGCCGCAGGAGGACGCCGACGACCTGACCCGCGCCGCGTACCAGGAGGAGCGGGACCGGTACGACGAGGAACTCGCGGAGGAGTACGACGACGCGGTCAAGACGTACTTCGACAACCTCCGGCGAGCCGTCGAGCGAGCCGTCCGGCCGCTGCAGACGGAGGGAATGCGGACACACCCGGTGCTGGACGAGGGTGTTCCGGCCGGGCAGGCCGGTCTGCAGGCCGGGCTGCGGGTGGGCGGCAGGGGCACCGCCGCGGCCGCCAGCACCAGCGCGGCCGAGCACGCGGCCGGGCTGTCCGGGGCGCCACCGACACCGCCGGCCGGGGGGACCCCTCCGGCACCGGCTCCGGGCTCGCTCCAGGAGGGACTGTCGGCGGCCCGACAGGGGGCGGCGACCGCGGCGCCGAACGTCGGCTCGGAGGTGGCCGACCGGGGTCGGCGGAGCGTCGAGCAGACGTACCAGCAGCAGGTTCGGGCGGCGCGAGTGGCCGCGAAGCTGGCCGATGCGAAGCATCTCGCCGAGCAGGTGCTGGCTCCCCGGGGCCGGGCGGCCGCCTACCGCCAGGACGGCGAGATCACGAAGTTTCTGCGCAAGGCGAGCCGGGCGGTCAGCTCCAGCGCCGCGCGGGCCCGGGCCGACTATCGGCGCTACCGGACGGATCCGCCCCTGGAGCAGCGGTTCGATCTGCCGCTGGACCGTGCCGCGCAGGCCATTCGGGTGCTGGAGCGAGAGGGCGGCGAGCATCACCGGCCGTTCGAACTGGAGGTCTCCGACGACTGGCGGGCCGTCACCGAACTGGAGCCGCTGCTGGAGCGGACGCTCGCCGAGAAGCTGGAGTTCGTCGCCGCCGGCCTCGGGCCGGTGGACGGCGCGGCCGGGCTGGCGCTGCTGCAGCGGCTGCCCGCCGCCGAGCGGGCCGGCGTCGTCGCCGACATCGACGCGATGCGGCGGCTGCTCGCATTCGAGGCGCAGGAGGTGGGCCGGCGCGTCGTCGACCTGGGCGGGCTGGACAAGCTGGCGGAGTTCGCGCAGAAGACGACCGCCGAGCGGATCGCCGCGCTCGCCGGCCGTCCGGCACCGCGCGGGTTCCAGCCGTTCGAGCGGCTCGGCGGTGTGGAACAGGCTAAGGCCCTGGCCGACCTGACGGTCTTCGTGGAGGTCACCGCCTTCGAGGAGATGTCGACCCGGGAGCAACTCCTGGCGCTGGACGTGCTGGCGCTGTCCCGGGCGATGTCGGTCTTCCGGCGGTCCTCCTTCACCGAGCGGGAGCGCCAGGCCGATGCGCTGAGCAACCTGCGGGATGTCGTGGTCACCGGGCGCGGCCTGCCGATCGTGCAGCGGCCTCTGCTGGCGGCCTTTCCGGAGCTGGCGGACTTCGACCAGAAGAGCATGCCGGTGCAGTTGAGCATCCTCGACGCGCTGGAGCTGACGCAGTGGCTGGCGGGCTTCCAACGGCCGGCGCTGGTCGAGAAGGTCGAGCTTCTCGACGAGCTGGGCACCTTCCGGCGGTTGACCAAACAGGAGAAGCTGACCGACGCCGAGCGGCTCAGGTACGTCGACCACCCGGACGAGCTGTCGCGGCTCACCGCGTTCGCGCATCTGACGCCGGTGGAGTACGCGAGCCTGCGCAGGGAACTGACCCGGCTCCGGGGACTGCCCACCGGTGCCCGGAAACGGCTGCTGGAGCGCCTCGACGAGTGGGAGAGGGAGAACGGCAGCGTCGAGGTGCCCGTCCGGAGATTCTCGATGTCGGGCCGGCCGGTCCGGGTCGGCGTACTCGTCGACAAATCCGAGTCGGTGCGCGCCGGTCTGACGGCGCCGGTGGCACCCGACGTGCACCTCGTCGTTCTCGCCGGCGCGGCCACGCCGGACGAGGTGGAGGCGATCGTCCGGAACGAACTCGACGGGATCCGTGCCGTGGCCGCGCTGCAGCGCGAGGCGTTCGTGCCGAGGCTCGCCGACGCGGCCGTGAAGATGGTGGTACCGGCCGCGCATCTCGGGACGCGGATGCTGCTGCACAGCGGAGACATCAGGTACGCGATCATCGCGGCCCTGCTCGGCGGGTACGCTCCGGTGCACGCGGGGACCACCCGGTGGCTGGCGGAGCGCAAGGCGTCCCGGAAGGCGGGCGCGGACCTCGAGGCCGGAACGCCGGACGGGATCACCCGGGCCGGCCTGGAACGCGACCTCGCCGACGCCACCCTCGCCGTCGATGCCCAGCGGGACCTGCTGCGGCACCGGCTCGCCGAGATCCTGACGGACCCGGGAGCCACGAGTGAGCGGTTGGAGTTCGTCGAGCGGGCCCGGCGAAGTCTGTCCTACTCGGACGACGAAATGGCCGAGTGGCTCGACGCGGTCGTGCCCGAGCTGGGGATCGAGACCCACCGGGTCGAGAAGCTGGCGAAGAACGTCTACTCCTACACGCCACGGCAGCCGGGCGACGGGCCGGGCCGGCACGTCGACCCCGTGGTCGTCGTCGTCGACCACGACCGGGTCGACGAGGTGCGGGCGGTACGGCAGGAGTCCGGCGGCATCGGCGACCTGCGCCTCGTCGTACCGGACCGGGTCTCGCTCGGCGATGCCGACGAGGCGGCGACCCGGACAGCCGTCCGCGAACAGTTGCGCGACCGCCTTGTCGAGGAGCTGGAGTTCCTCCGCGACCGCCCGGACGGCCGGGCCGGCCTGAAGGCGTACCTGCTGCGCAACCTCTCGACCGAGGGCATCGCCGGCGGATCGATGGGAATCTTCGCGGCGCAGAGCGGTAGCCCGGTGGTCCAGTACAGCGCGGAGGGCAGCGCGTACCGGCTGCTGCTGGGCGGCATGATCGACCGGTTCGTCGACGGGCTGACCGGGGTACGCCTGCACCAGCTCCGGCAACTGCTCGCCCGGAACGGATGGCCGACCCTGCACGACCAGGTCCGGACGGCCGACCGGATCGACCACCTGGCGGAGTACCACGGCGCGCTCAACCGCCTGCTCGACCAGGCGGACCTGATCCGGCACGACCAACTGCTCGGCCCCGCACCGCCGGTGCCGGGCGGCATCGTCCCGGCGGTGAGCGGGCTGCGCAGGTCCGCCGACCGGCCGAACCGGGACGCGGTGCTGGCGTACGCGGGCCGGCACGCCGCAGCCATCGCCGAAGGTCTGCCGGAGCTGTTCCGCAAGGCGGTCTTCGACTCGGGCAGGTCGACCGACGCGAACAGCTCGACGCTACAGCTCAGCTTTCGGCAGGGCCGCAAGGTGGTTGTCGCGCTGGACGCCGCGGAACTGCCCGACGGGGCGATGGCGAGGGTCGAACCGAACCGGCGGCACGTGCTGCGCGGAGCCGCCGACCCCGTCACGCACCGGGTCATCCTGGACTCCCGTACCGTCCGTGGGCTCGACCTGCGTCGGGTCGTCGGCCAGGCGCTGGCGACGGTGTACGCGCAGGAGACGGCCGGCGAGGCCGACCGGTACCGCCGGATCGCCGACCTGACCGTACTGGCCGGCGCCGCCCGCTCCGGCGTGACGCTCTTCGTACGGCGGCTCGCGGAAGCCGTCGACCGGTACGGGTACCGGGAGGGCACGCCCGGAGCCGAAGAGCGCTGGCTGCTCGACCGCGACCGCTTCCCGGCGGAGGTACGCGACCGGCTCGACCGGGCGCGCCGGGACCCGAGTCCACCGGTGCACGCCGAGGAGCACCCGGCGAGCGGATTCCTCCAGCGTGGCCGGGAGAGCCCGCTGACCGACGCGGAGATCGGCCAGCGCCTGCGTGCCCGCCCGCCGGAGGTGTTCGGCGGGAAGGTGGTCGACCTCGTCGTCTCCGGCGACGGGCTGCGCTCGACGGTCTGGAAGCCGGACGGCGTCGAGGTCCACTTCGCGCACCGGGCGGTACCCCCCGAGGAGCTGGTCATCCCCGGCGAACCCGACCGGGTCGCGGTGTCGCGGATCCGGCAGGGCTCCGGCACCGAGGAGGATCCGTTCGTCCTGGAGGTGTCGCGGCTGGCGCCGGACGCGGTGGTCGACCGGGCCGCGCCACACGAGATCGGGCACAAGGTGGCGGGTCCGGTGACGCGCGGCGCCGATCCGGAGCGGTACCCGCGCGAGGTCGAGCTGCGGGTCATCGGCTACAAGCTCGACGCCGCGACGGATCCGGCCGAGCTGGACGCGCTGATCGCGGACGGCCGGGCGCTCCGCGCGGAGCTGGGCCTGACGCCCGCCGCTGAGGGCGATGCCGAGCCGGGGTGGCTGGCACCGGACCTGGGGGCGATCCTGCGTGGCCTGGACACACCGGCGGAACAGCAGGCCCGGCAGGCGGCTGCCGAGCGCCGGCACGCCGAGCGGGCGGCGCGGGCGCCCACCGGAGTGGGCCGGACCGTCGCCGACGAGCGGCGGATCGCCGAGCGGGCCCGCCGGGCCGCGGTGCGCTGGCACGACCGCGCGGCCGCGCTCCGGATCGAGGCACGGCAGGCCACCGACCGGGCGGTGGACCTTCGCGACCTCGCCGAACGCGTCGCGCTGGCCGCCGACGCGCTGCCCGGTAGGGATCCGCGCCTGCCGTACCTGCGGGCGGCGGCGGAGCGGGTGTCGGGGCGGGCGGCGACGTTCGACACCCGGGCCGAGGTGGCGCTGCGGGAGGCCGAGGCCGCGGAGGCTCGGCGAGCGGCCCGGCTGGCCGACCACGATGCCGCCCTGACCCGGGCCGAGGTGGCGGGTACGGAGCACGCCGGTGCGGCGCCCGGCACCCCGGCACCGCCGTCGCTGGTGGCCCGGCACGCCCTGGAACGGGCCTGGCCGCGTGACGCGACGGGCGGGTTCCGGCGCCCCGACGTCCTGGACGCCGAGCTGGTACGCCTGATCAGCCCGTTCGAGGATTCGGTGGACGCTCAGGTGGTCCTCGCCGAGGCGTGGCTCTACCAGCGGCTGACGGTCAGCACTCCGGCGCCGGGCGTCGGCACCGGGATCGACGTGCCCGCGGCGATCGAGGAGCGCACCGGGGCGCGGTACCAGACCGTGCCGGCCGACCCGACCGGCACCGCGATCGACCGGGTGGTGCGGGCGGTCCGCGACGGCGGGGTGGGGGCGTACGCCTCGCTCGTGCTGTACCGGCCGGACGGCGGTCACGTCGTGGCGGCGGTGGTGCACGACGGTGCCGGGGTGCGGTTCGTCGACCCGCCGCACGGGCCCGCGGACTCGGCGGCGGAGCTCTACGGCGAGTGGGTGGTCACCGCGCCGGGCCACGTCGAGGCGCTGGTGGTCGACGCTGTCCACCGGCCGGTGCCGATCCCGGGCGCGCCGCGCGGCCTGCACAGTCGGTACCCGGTCCCGGTGGCCTACGACGCCGCCCTGCCGGAGCCGGACCGGGTGGCCGCACGGATCGCGCGGGAGGCCGCTGACCTGGCGCGGGAGTTCGTGACGTTGGCGAGACGGCGGGGGTGGGCCGCGACCGCTCTGGCGGAGGAGCGGCGCCTGATCGACGAGGTGCGGGACGGCCGCGAGAGCCGGATAGCGCACCAGCTCATGGCGGCGTACTCGGGCAGCAGCCGGGACAGCGCCCGCGGCGCCGGGCGCTTCGACGGGCTGATCGCGCTGCACCACGAGCTGGCCGCCGTCGCGGCGCGGATCGAGGCCGAGGCGGGTTCGCCGGAGGACCGGGCGACCGCGTTGCTGCGGGCCGCCGCCCACCAGCGCGGCGCGGATCAGTCGAACACGCTGGTCGAGGTGGCGGAGCACCTCGCGGAGCTGATGGAGGCGAACCGCCGTACCGTCGAGGACGCGAGGCAGCAGGCCGAGGTGGGGGTACGGCGAGGTGTGGCCGAGCACGAGACGCTGGTGTCGCGTCGCCGGGCGCTCGACGACGAGGTCGCGGTGCTGGCCGACCGGGTCGGTGAGCGCACCGGCGAGCTGGCCGACGAGGCGCGCCGGCTGGCACGCGAGCACCGGGCCACGGCCGCTGGCGCTGACCCGGGACCGTCTGCGGAGTCCGAGGTGCTGGCCAGCCGGCACGCCGAACTCCGCGACCAGGCGCACCGCGCCTGGCGGTGGCGCCGCGAGAAGATCATGGCCGCGCAGGCGCACGAGCGGGCCGGCGCGGATGCCGAGGCCCGGCGCTCCTGGGAGCGGGCCATCGGGTACGAGCGGGAGGCCCGCTCCGTCGAGCAGCGGGCCGAAGCCGTCCGCGCCGAGCTGACGCGGATCCGGCGACAGGAGGAGGCGGCGGGCGCGGCGCGGGCCGCGGCCAAGGAGGTCGCCGAGCGGTACGAGGTGGTGGCGGACGGCTGGGACCGGGTGCACGGCGGCGAGCAGGAGATCCGCGACAGCCGCCGGTTCACCGAGGGACACCTCCAGGAGATCGTCGGCTCCGATCTCACCCGTCATCGCCGGGCGCTCGAGCGGATGCGCAACATGGTCGAGGAGTACCGGCTCGACCGGTGGGCCGCCGAGCGGGAGGCGCAGGCGCGGTACCTGCGCGAGACCGGCGGGGACCAGGACGACGCGGCGTGGCTGGTCGACGAGGTGCTGGGCAGTTGGGACCGGCTCGTCGAGCGGCGGCGGGAACTGGACGAGGCGATCACCGCGCTCGGGGAACGGGCCAGGGTCGCCCGCTCCGACCACGACGAGGCACGGCGGACGGAGCAGGTGCTGGCCGCCGAGACGGCGTACGAGATGAACCTCACCGCGCAGGTGCTCGAAAGGGCCGACCAGGCGCACCGGCGGTTCCGGCAGGGGGATCCGGTCGGGTCCCCGCGGGTGCACGCCGACGAGGTGCGGGATTCCCGGTTCCGGCAGGCCGAACTCCCGGATGACGAGCCCGGGGTGACCGACGGGGAGATCTTCGCGGCGCTCGCCGGGCTGAACCTCGCCGTGTTCGCGGGCGATCCGGTACGCCTGGAACAGCCGGATCCGGCACATCTGCTGGCACACCTGACCGGCCGCGACGATCCGGTGCACTTCCGGGCGGCGGCATCCGACCTGCCGCCCGGCACCGTCGCCCTGACCGAGCTGCGGGCCGGCACCGGCGACGATCCGCACATCGTCAGGGTGACCAGGAACATCCGGGTCGCCGACCGGCCGGCGATCCTGCCCCGGGCCGCCGCCCACGAGATCCGGCACGCCGTGCTGCACCTGGCCGGGCACGACGGGCAACTGGCCGAGATCGCGGCGCGGCAGACCGAGCTGCTGATCGTCGCGGACCAGATGACGCGGGCGGCGGGCGCCGAATGGGTGGCCCTGCGCGCCGATGCCGATGCGCTGCGACGGCACCTCGCCGCCGGGTCCGCGCCGGCCGTCGAGGAGCCGGGCACCGCACCGCCCGACCCGGTCGCCTGGCGGGAGGCGTACCTGCGACCCGGCGTCAGCCCGCGCCTGCTCGACGCGCTGCGTACGATTCCGGCCCAGGTCGAGGCCGTTGCCACCGTGGTGGCCGCCGAACGGGACGCGCTCGTCGGCGTACGGCGAACCCTCCCCGACCTGGTCCGGCCCCACCTGGACCGGCGCCTCGGCACCCGGACCCCCGAGCCGGTCCGGGCGCGGTTCACGGATGCGGCGGCGCGGGTCGAGCTGGCCTCCCAGCGGCTGCACGGGGTCGACCAGGAGTTCCTGGCGTTCCGCACGCAGTTCCCGACGGACGGCGGACCCATCGTCGACGCGATGCTCGGGCAGCTCCGCGCTGTCTGGGAGCCGCTGGTCCGGGCGAAGAGCCGGGCCGGGCGGGCGAGTTGGCTGATGGCCGCACTCCGGCCCGGCCTCGACGGCAGGCGGCCCGATCCCGACGGGGCCGGCCGGCTCTCGGCCGTCACCGGCGCCCTCGACCGGGCGGTCGAGGTACTGGAGAAGCTGGTCGCCGAGCTGCCCCGGATCACCGCGCGGGCGGCGGGGACGGTCGACGAGCTGACGCACCGGTTCGGCCAGCCGGCGCCGGCCGCACCCGATCCGGCGCCGGAGATCGCATCCGGGCCCGGAGCCGAAACTCCCGGGGCGTGGCGGTACGCGGCCAGCCCGGCCCGGTATGCCGCCGTACGCGAACTGCCGGACCGGCTCGACCGGCAACTCCTCGAACCGCTGGAGGCTCCGCTGCGCTCCATCGCGGCGGTCCAGGAGGAGTTGCGCGCGCTCGACGGCATGCTCGGCACGCTCCGGGACGCCGGGCAGTGGCCGGACCGGGCCGCACGGGCCGCCCTGACCGGCCCGGCGGGGGAGCAGGTCCGGCGCGACGCGCTGCGGACCGCCGCGCAGGCGCTGCGTCGCCTCGGTGACCCGGCCGCGACCCCGTCGCCGCTGCCGGAGGTGCCGGCGCCGGCTGTGCTGCCCGGCGGCGAACAGATCGCGGACGTGCTGGCCCTGGCTGCCGGCGTCCAGCAGCAGCTGTCGAGCAGTGCGGGCATGGCGTCGGCGCTCGGCCGCGAGGTGGCCATGGTCGACGACCACCTGGTGCGGACCCTGGCCGAGAAGCGACCGGTGGACCCTGCCGGGCGGCTGGACGCCGCGGTCACCGCCGTACGCCAGGTGGCGGCCAGCTCCGCAGAGCTGGCGGACCGGCTGAACGAGCAGCGCTTCCGGCTGGTCCGGCTGATCGACCTGGCGCAGCAGGCCGCCGAGGGGGTGACGCCGGGGGACGCCCCCGCCGTACGGGTCGGCGAGATGACGGTCGCCGAGCTGGCGAGGTACTACCAGGTGGAGCCGGTACCGGCGGGGATCGTCCTCGCCCGGTCGTCCCAGGCGCGGGCGTTCGCCCGGGCGTTCCCGCCCGAGGACGGCGACTTCGTCGTGGTGGTGGACACGGTGACCGCGCCGGACGGCGAGATTCTCGGCTTCCATCCACCCGGTACACCGACGGGTCGCGACGAACTGATCGACGTCGCGGAGCTGTGGGAGCTGACCCGGCGGGCGATCGAGCTGTCCGGGCGTACGGCGATCCGCCGGGTCGTGCTGGTGGCGTCCGGGGCGGCGAGCGGGCCGGAGCCGCTGACCGCGCGGTTCCAGGAACTCGCCGGCAGCGCCGGCATCGAGGCCACCGTGGGCCCTCGCGGCACGGTGTGGCTCACCCCGCAGGGCGAGCCGTTCGTAGCCGCCGCCGGCTGGGACCCCCGGCTCGGGCGCCTGGTGCCGGCCGGTCCGGACGCGGGTTGGCAGGCGTCCACGACGGACGGTGCGACGACCCGGGTGGCCCTCGGGGCACCGCCGGTCCGGCCCGACCGGCTGGCGGCGGAGAACCTGGTCTGGATGGTGGACGGGGGGACCGACGGTGGGATCTCCGGCCGGGACGTCGACGTACCGGACGGGTTCGCGTTGGTCGTGGTCGCCAGGCGCCAGCCGGCCTGGCGGCTGGTGGCCGACCTGAAGGGCATGATCGCGCGCGGCGAGCTGCCCGCCGAGTTCCGCCAGCGTGGTCTGCTGCTGGCCCGGGTCGACGACCAGGCCGGTCCCGGCAAGCCGGCGGTCGGCACCGGCTCGTACGGTGCCGAGGTCGCCCGTGCCTGGGGCGCGCCGGTGCTGACCGCACCGGGCGACCTCTGGCTGCGGCCGGACCCGGTGGGCCGGTGGCGGATCCAGGTCGCGGGTGTCGAGTACGCGCCGGGTGAGGGGCTGCGGCCGGTTCCGCCGGTACGGCCGGCCGACCTCGACCGGATGCGGCTGTTCCACCCGGACGGGCGGGAGCCGACCTGGGTACGGCTGGGCGACGCGGACGACCTGCGGCGCACCGAACTGCTGGCGGCCTCCGGCGCACGCCCCGGGCCCGCACTGCCCGACGTCCCGTACGCGTCGGCGCTGGCCCGAGGCATCGAGTTCGCCGACCGGCCGGCCGGATGGGTCCGGCGTCCCCCGCTGCCCGGGCACGTCGACCTGCACGTCGAGCCGGCCGGGCCGGACGCCTTCGCACCGGGCGACCTGCTCCAGCCGCTCGACCCCGAGCGGCTCGGCGAAATCGTCCGCCGCTGGCGCGAGCAGGGCCTGCTCGGTCCTGAGCAGTGGCGCCGGGGCATCCGACTGCCCGGCGTGCCGGTCTCCACGTTCGACCCACGGGTGGCGCGGCTGGCGGTGGCCTCCGGGGAGTCCGTGCTGGTGCCGTGGGGGGAGACCGGCGCGTACGTCCGGTACGCCCCGGACGGGCGGATCGCGCCCTACTACGCGGCGTCCCGGCCGGCCCTGCTGGCGCCGGTCGGCGACGCCTTCCTGGCCGCGTCCGGTACGGAGTCGGTGGCGGATCTCCCGGCGCCGTACACCCCGACGGAGTACCCGCTCGCCGAGGCGTCCGGGCTGGCCAGGTACGGGGCGGTCGCCACCAGGGACGGGGTGGCGTTCGATCCGCCTCCGGGCTGGGAGGCGCCCGATCCGGTGCCGGGTTTCGTCGGTGTGTGGGCCCGGGACCAGCAGTGGTTGCCCGAACGGCTGGGACCGATGGCCGACGAGGGACTGCTCGGCCCGGCCCGGCGCGACACCCGGCTGCTGCTCGACCAACCGGCCACCCCGCAGAGCGCGGCCCGGCTGGCCCGGGCCACCGGGATGACCGTGGTCGCCCGCACCGACGGCCGGGAACCGTCCACAGAGCGCGCCGGCCTGATCCGGGACCGGGTGCGGCGCACCCCGGACGGTGCGGCCATCGCCCCCGAGATCGGCATCTTCCAGGAGTACGGGCCGGACGGCTCGGTGCGGCCGTACCTCCCCGAGACCTGGTCCAGCCAGCGCGAGCGGGATCTCTACGACCGGGCCGGTGACCCGCTCGACGACCTGCTCGGCGCGCGCCCCGCGTGGCGGGACGAGTTCGGCCGGGTCGCCTCCGGTGCCACCCGGCCCGTCCTGCTCGGTCCGACCGCGCACCGCTTGCCGCACTACGAGATGAGCCTGGTGACCGCGTTCCGGCGGTTGGCGGCGGGCGACGGCGACGACGGTCCGCCGTACCCGGTCATGCTGACGGCTCCGCCGTCGTTCCGGGAGGCGGACCTGCTGGCCGTCGAGGACGGCATCCTCTACCGGGTGACCGACGGCGGACGCCGGCCGCTGGATGTGGTGGACGGCGACTTCTTCCTGACCTCGGCCGGGCAGGTCGTCCTCGGGGTGCCCCGGGGCCAGGTCGCCGGCGCCGGCAGGCTCACCGTCAGCCGTGGGCGGCTGCGGCACGTGTCGGACACCGGGGACGATCCCCGGTTCGTCCTGACCGCCGTCCGGGAGCTGATCCAGCTCGGAGTCGAACCGGATCCCGCCGGGCTGCTGCTGTTCGGGTCCGACGATCCACACGGCAGGCTGACCCGGTTCGGCGCGGACGTCCGCCCGGCGACCGGCCGGGCCGAGCAGCCGCCACCGCCGCCGGCCGGTGCGGAGCCCGCTCCTGGTGCGGAGCCCGCCACCCGGTCCGGAGCTCGCGGTCCTGCTGGCTGACAGCGAGGCGATCCTGCTCGACCTCGACGGGCCGGCCGCAGACCTCTTCGCGGTTCGCCGCGTCGGCGTCCGGATAACCTGGTACGCGAACAAGCCGGCGAAGGTGGCACCGTATGCGAACGGCGGCCTCGACGTGGTCGTGGTCAGCATGCGGGACATCGCCGAGGCACTGCGCCGGCTGTGGTCCTCGGCCGGCGACGAGGAGACGGGGAGGTAGGCGGTGGCGTTGCCGCTGGAGCGGTCGGTGGAGGAGGCGCACCTCTACATGGCGCTGCGCCCGTGCGACGTGTGTGGCGAGTCCGATTTCGACTGCCAGAGCGCGGTCGTGATGGCCGAGGGGGACCTGGCCAGCCGGTACCACGGAGCGTGCTCCGGCTGCGGCACCGCCCGCCAGTTCGTCTTCCGGCTGCCCCAGACGGTGTCGCTGCCCGGCCGGGGGCTGCGGTTCGGCGGGCCCGAACCGTCCGAGTTGCTCGACGCCGGTGAGTGGCTCTGGGTCGCCGGCAACTTCGCGGCGTCCCGGCCGATCGGCGAGCTGGCCGAGCTGACCGAGACCGAGCTGACCGAGGTGCGCCAGGATCTGGCCGGCGCGGCCGCCGCCGTGGACGAGGTGCTCAAGTTTCTTCCGGAGGACGCCGAGGAGGTGCCGGACGACGCGTTCTGGTCGGAGCGGGGCCGGCGGGTGCGCGCCGACGACCCGGCCGAGTTCCGGCGCGACCGGCTGGAGGTCCGCCGGGACCGCTACCGGCAGGCGCTGGCGACCATCGGCGACCCCGACTGAGCGGATGAACCCGGCCGGAGGGGCTCGGCGGCGGCCCGCGGACCGCCACCACCGTCAGCGGCCGAGGACCGTGCGGAGGTCGGCGGCGGCGAGCCGCCGCAGGTCGGCGATGTCGGGCCGCCCTCCGGCGGCGAGCAGCCGCTGGGCCTGCGCCTTGCGTACCGCCTCGAACAGCTTGCGGGCCTCGCGGGCGTTACCGAAGTTCGCGTCCCGGCGTACCGTGCCGAAGTGGTCGAGCAGCAGTGCAACGGCCTCGTCGGTGAACTCGTAGTCCGACGCCGCGGCGATCCGCTGGGCGATCAGCACCAGCTCGTCGGGCTGATAGCTCTCGAACTCGACGGTGGCGGAGAACCGGGAGGCCAACCCGGGGTTGGACGACAGGAACTGCACCATCTCGTCGGTGTAACCAGCCGCGATCACCGCCACCTCGTCGCGGTGGTCCTCCATCAGCTTGACCAGTGTGTCGATGGACTCCTGACCGAAATCGGCGCGGGAGCCCGCCCTGGACAGCGTGTAGGCCTCGTCGATGAAGAGCACCCCGCCCCTGGCGGCCTCGAACGCCTCCGCCGTCTTCTCCGCGGTGTGCCCGAGGTACTGCCCGACGAGGTCGCGCCGGGAGACCTCCTTGAAGGTGCCCTTCGACAGTACGCCGAGCGCCGCCAGCAGCTTGCCGTAGAGGCGGGCGACGGTGGTCTTCCCGGTGCCCGGGGCGCCGGCGAAGATCAGGTGATGTCCGGACTGGTCGACGGCGAGCCCGGCGCTGTGCCGCCACTCGTTGACCCGGATCTCGTCGATGAGCCCGCGTACCTCGGCCTTGACTCCGGCGAGGCCGATCATGGCGTCCAGTTCCGCCAGCCGCAGCTGGATCGCCTCGGCGTCCTGCCGGTCCGGCTCCTGGCGGCCGGCGCCGACGCGGTTGCCGGCACCGGCCCGGATCGGCGCTTGGTCGTCGGACCCGGTGACCCGGGTGGTCGCCTCCCCGGCCACGTCGATGCCGGGCGGGCTGGTGTTCTCCACCCGGCACCCGGCCACCTCGCCGCCACAGCCGCGGCCGATCTGGATGCCGACGCCCTGGGTGTCGTGGACCCAGCAGTCGCGGATGGCCGGGGTGCTCTCGTGCACCACGACGATGCCCGCGTCGCCGGTGTGGGCGATCTCGCAGCCCTCGATCACCGGGCTGCCGAACTGGTAGACGTAGACGCCACGACGTCGGCAGCGGGTGATCGTGGTGCCCCGGATCTCCGGGTCGGCACCGATCCGGACGATCACGCCGTCGTCGGCGAGGTCGGTCAGCTCGCAGTCGGTCATCGTGCCGCCGGAGTCCTCGAAGAGGACGCCGTACTGGCCGCCGGTGACCCGTACCCGCTGGGCGAGCAGCCGGGCCCGGTCGCGTACGTCGACCGCCGCGCCGTAGCCGGTGCTGACCTCGGTCCGCTTGAGCGACACCGTGGCGCCGCGCGTACTGACCGCTGGCAGGTCACCGCCCCGGATCGTGAAGCCTTCGACGCTGACGTCACCGCCGCGCACGGTCAACGCCGGATACGGCAGGTCGCGCGCGTCCACCTCGACCGTGCCCGAGTCGTCCGCCGGAGCGAGCCGCAGCGTGAGCCCGTTGCTGAAGAGCGCCTCGCGGTAGGTCCCGGGGGTGACCAGCACGGTCGCGCCCGGCGGGGCGGCGGCGAGCGCTTCACCGATCGTGGCGTACGCGCCGTGCTGCTTCGGCGCCACCAGCAGAGTCCGTGTCATCCTGCGCACAGCATAGTCGGGCTGACATCGCGTCGGTACGCTGTGCCGACACTGATGATCTCCAACCGTGGTGAGGTTTCCGCCGATGTCGACTGTGGTCACCCGGGTTCCGACGGCGCCGCTGGTCGCCGCGCAGGTGGCCGTCGTCGGCGTGCTGCTGGCCGCCGCGTACCCGGTCGCCTGGTGGTCCTGGACGGTGCTGGCGGGCGGCCTCGGCGCCGGGGCGGTGGCGTTGCTGTGCCGCCGTCCAGGGCGGCGCGCCGGCCGGCGGGACCGGGCCCCGGGCGGGTCGCTCCGGGTGGGCACCGTGGAACGGGCTGGGCTGACGGTCGGCGTCGCCGAGGACGCCGGTGGCTGGTTCGCGGTCGCGGAGCTGGCTCCCCGGCTGGACCTGCGCCCCGAGACCGCCGCCCTTCCCCCGCTCACGGCTGTCGCCCGGGTCCTCGCCGACGGCCGGGATCCCTCCGCCGTCCAGCTCGTCTCGCACACCGTCGCCGCACCGACCACGCGACTGCCGCCGGACGCGCCGCTCCTCGCGTCCTACCGCGAGCTCGCCGCCGGGGAGTCCACGGTGGCGCACCAGGTCTCCTGGCTCTGCGTCCGGCTGGACGCCTGCGACGGCGCGGCGGTGATGGCCCGGCACGGCGGCGACCGGGCTGCACCGGCGCGGGCGACCGCCGCGGCGATCCTGCGGGCCAGCCGTACGCTCCGGCTGACCGGTGTCGCCTGCCGGGTGCTCGACGCCCGGGAGCTGACCGACGCGCTGACCCTGGCGAGCGTCGACGGGGTCGCCGCCAGCGGTCTGGCCCAGGTCTGTTACGGCGTGGAGAGCGTGCCGAAACCGCTGGCGGCGGCGGTTTCGGCGGCGCCGGCCGCCGCCACGACGGTCGCCACGACCGTGGCGACCGGCCCACAGGGACTGCACGCCCGCCGGCTGGTCCGGGTGGTCGCACCGGCGGGCGAACTGCGGCGGTGCGACACGGTCCTGCGGTCCGGTGCCCGCCGTGGCGGTGTGCCGGTCACCCGCCTCGACGGGCGGCACGCCCAGGCGGCGTACGCGGCCGGGCCGACGGGCGCGGCGCTGCCGCCCTCCGGCGGGTACGCCGTTGCCGGCGCGGCGGCCGGTCTCGACCCGCTGGACGTGCCGTGGCGTTCGATCGCGCCGGGAGAGACGGTGGAGCAGGCGGATCCGGCCGCGGCGGTGGGTGTGATGTTCGGCCGCGACGTCGACCGGCGCGCCACGGTGGTACGGATCTTCCGACCCTGGCCGACCGAGCTGGTGGTCGTCGGTGGCCACGTCACCGCTGCGGTGATCGCCCTTCGCGCCCTGGCCACCGGTGCGCTGGTCTTCGTGCGTACCGCCCGGTTCGCCGACTGGACCAGGCTGGCCCACGCCGGGCAGTGTCCGGACCGGCTCTGCGTCGGGGTGGAGCCACCGCCGTCGGCCGATCCGCACCGGCCGACCCTGGTCATCGACGACCTCGACCCGGACGGCGCCACCACCCGGGTGGCCCTACGGCCGTGGCAGACCCGACTCGCCGTGGTCAACCACCTGGCTCCCGCGGGCGCACGCCGGCTGGCCGGCGCCCACCTCGCGATCCTGCACCGGCTGGCCGAGGACGAGGCGGAGGTCGCCGCGGGCGCCCTGGACATGACCGGCGACACCCCGCAGGTGCTGACCAGGCTGCCCGACGACATGGTCGCGCTGGTCGGCGGTGGGGTGAACAGCTACACCTGGCTCGAACCGACCGACTGGGAGCGGGCCGTGACCGGTCACCGGGCGGCGGGTGGGTGAACGCCTGGCGACCGGACCGGCAGTTGCTGGCCGCGCTGCACGACGCGGCCGGCCGTGCCGACCCGGACACCTACCTGACCGTCCTGCTGGACAGCTGCGTCGTCATGCCCGGCGATCCGGCGGCGGGCCGGTGGGCGGTGGCGCAGACCGGAGACGGTCCGTGCGTGGTCGTCTACTCGTCGGCAGAGGCGCTGCGGGACAGCACGATCGACGCCCCGTCGTACGTCGTGTGGCCGGTCTTCGACCTGCTGTACGCGTGGCCCGATCCCGGCTGGTCGCTGCTTGTCGACGGCGGGCTGCCGACCGAGGTCCTCTTCGAGCCGGAGGCGGTGGTCCAGGCCGCCGAGCGGGCGGTGCGGGCCCATCCGCTCGACGCCGCGCTGTGGGCGGCGGCCGGCGAGCCGGAGTCCTATCTGGATGCGCTGACCACCGCCGACGTCGTGGTACCGATCCGGCCGGACGGCTCACCGTCGCGCGACCTGAGCGACCCGGACTTCGCCTGGTGGGTCGCGCCCGACGAGCCCGCTGTCGCGGTCTTCACGTCGCCGGCACGGTTGCAGGCACGCCTCGGCGACGTACCGTGGCTGGTCGCCGCCTTCGTCGACCTGGTACGGCACTGGCCGGACGGGTACGCCGCGCTCGTCGATCCGGACCACCACATCGGCGCGCGGCTGCCGATCGAGGTGATGGCCGCCATGGCGGCGGCCGTGCGGGAGCACCCGACGCCGTCCTGAGCCGGGCGCACCGTCCTGTCCGCCGGGCGCGTTCACGCCGTCGGCCCGGCCGCGGAGTGGCGGCCGGGCCGACGGGAGGTCGACCTCCTGGTCAGCCGCATTGCGGCGACCAGGGTGAGGTCCGAAATCCGGTGGTTGTGGTCAGCTCGGCAGGGTTACCTGTGCCGGGGTCGACCGGTTGGTGATGGTGCCGTCGCCGAGCTGTCCCGTCCAGTTGTTGCCCCAGCACCAGAGGCTGCCGTCGGTGCGGACGGCGCAGCTGTGATAGGTGATGACCAGGTCGCTGGTCCAGGTGGTGGCGTTGCCGACCCGGGTGGGGGCGGACCGGTGGGTGGTGCTGCCGTCGCCGAGCTGTCCTGCCCAGTTGTTGCCCCAGCACCAGAGGCTGCCGTCGGTGCGGACCGCACACGTCGAGTCGAGACTCGTGCTGACCGCCGTCCAGGCGGTGCCGCCAACCTGGATCGGTGAGGTCCGGTGGGCGCCGGCGACGCCCAACTGCCCGTACCCGTTCTCACCCCAGCACCACAGGGTCTGGTCCGCGCGTACCGCGCAGGTGTGGACGTACCCGGCTGCCACGCCGGTCCAGGTGGTCCCGGTGCCGACCTGCGTCGGCGTCGACCGGTAGCTCAGGGTGCCGATGCCGAGCTGGCCCATCGAACTGTCGCCCCAGCACCACAGGGTGCTGTCGGCACGCAGCGCGCAGGTGTGCGCGAAGCCGGTCGTGACGCTCGTCCAGTTGGTCGCCGTGCCAACCTGCACCGGGGTGGCCGCGATCTGGAGGGAGCTGTTGATCCCCAACTGGCCGTTGCGGTTGAAGCCCCAGCACCACAGGGTGCCGTCGGTCCGGATCGCGCAGGTGTGACTGTCGGCGGTGCTGACCGCCGCCCAGGTGGTCGCGGTGCCGACCTGGGCCGGCGTCGTCCGGTTCGTGGTGGTGCCGTCGCCGAGTTGGCTCCTGCGGTTGTTGCCCCAGCACCACAGCGTTCCGTCGGTCTGCACCGCACAGTTGTAGCTGGTGCCGGCGTCGATACTGGCCCAGGTGCTGGCGGTGCCGATCCGTAGCGGGGTGCCCTGGTTCGTGGTGGTGCCGTTGCCCAGCTGTCCGCTGGTGTTGCCGCCCCAGCACCACAGTGAACCGTCGGTGCCGACCGCACAGGTGTGTCCGTTGCCGGCGGCGACGCTGGACAGCGTCGGGGCGGCGGACGCGGCGTTCGGCGAACCGCGTTCGGCCGGACTCACGCCTGCGGCCGCCGTGCCGGCCGCGAGTCCAATGGCGAGGACGGCGATTCCGGCGGATGTCGTCGCCGTGGCGACGGCAGTTCTCGCTGAACGCCACCATCGGGCCCGCAGCCAAGCATAACGAGATTCGCTCATCTACTTCTCTCCAAACGACATTGATGCCTGAACGGTGGAGGCGGCGTTGCCCTGGTGGGTCGCGAGGCCGGTGCTGTCGGAGGTGGAGACGACGCGGCCCACCAAATTCATAGCATCGATCTTGTGTATTGACTAGGGGCAATGTCCTAATCGTTGAATGGTACGCCCTGGTCGTGATCGGGGCGGATGTGTCTATTGCCATGTCCGATGTAACCGTTTCGGCCCTCGAAGGTGACAGCGCGCGAGCCGTGTCGCGGGGTGGGGACGGCGTCGGCGATCTGTCGCGGCATCGGTGACCTACTGTTGGGGCCGATACCCACCCGCGGTGCCAGGGGGGCGGAGGGAGGACGCGGTTGCGGTTTAGCGTGTTGGGGCCGGTGGTGGCGCACGGGGCGGATGGGCCGGTGATCCTGGGTCCGGCCCGGCAGCGCACGGTACTGGCCACGTTGCTGGTGGAACCCGGAGTCGTGGTCTCACCCGAGCAGTTGGTCGACCGGGTGTGGGGGGAGCGCCCGCCGCGACGGGCCCGGGAGACGTTGCACACGTACCTGTCCCGGCTGCGTACGGTGCTGGGCGAGGCGAGTGGACCGGTGCTGGTCCGGCAGGCCCACGGCTATGTGCTCGACGTGGATCCGGCGGCGGTGGATCTGCATCACTTCCGGATCCTCGCCAGCGGGGCCAGGTCGGCCCGGGACGAGGAGGCCGTGGACCTGTGGTCCGATGCCCTGACGCTGTGGCGCGGCACGCCGTTCGCCGATGTGGACAGTGACTGGCTGCGCGCGGTCGCGGCGGGACTGGAGCGGGAGCGGTTGGCGGCCATGTTGGACCGCAACGATGTGCTGCTGCGCCGGGGCGAGTATGCCCGGTTGATTCCCGAGCTGTCGGCCGCCGTGCAAGCGCATCCGCTCGACGAACGGCTGGCCGGGCAGTTGATGCTCAGCCTCTACGCCGCTGGTCGGCAGGCCGACGCGCTGGCGCAGTTCCGGCTGCTACACGGACGGCTGGTCGACGAGGTGGGCAGCGATCCCGGGCCGACGTTGCGCGAGCTGCACGAGCGGATTCTGCGCCACGACCCGACGTTGGGCCCAACCACCGCCGTCGGGGCGGCCGGCCCAGCTGCGCCGCTCGGCGCGGTACCCGGATCGTCGGCTCCGCCGGGTGAACGCCGGTCGGAACCGCCGCGCCGGGCGCAACGCCCCGCGCAGCTGCCGGCCGACGTGACCAACTTCACCGGACGCACGGCCAGCCTGCGGCGGCTGGACACGCTGCTCGCGGCCAGCACCGGCGACCAGGCGCCGAACGCGGTGGTGATCGCGGCCATCGGCGGCACCGCCGGAGTCGGCAAGACCGCCCTGGCGGTGCATTGGGCCCACCGGGTGGCCGATCGGTTCCCGGACGGCCAGCTGTACGTGAACCTGCGGGGCTACGACCCGGAACAGCCGATGCCGGCCGCCGAGGCGCTGGCGTGCTTCCTGACCGCGCTCGGGGTGACCGGCCAGGACATCCCGCTCAATCCGAAGGAGCGGGCCGCCCGGTACCGCAGCGAGGTGGCCGGGCGTCGCATGCTGATCCTGTTGGACAACGCCGCCACCGTGGCGCAGGTGCGCATGCTGTTGCCCGGCACGGGCTCCTGCCTGGTGGTGGTGACCAGTCGGGACAGCCTGGCGGGGCTGGTCGTCGTGGACGGCGCGCACCGCCTCGACCTGGACCTGCTCGCGCCCGCCGAGGCGGTCGGTCTGCTGCGCCGGTTGGTCGGCGCCCGCGCCGAGGCCGAGCCGGTGGCCACCGCCGTGCTGGCCGAGCAGTGTGCTCGGCTGCCCCTGGCGCTGCGGGTCGCCGCCGAGCTGGCGGTGTCCCGGCCGCACAGCACGCTCGCCGAGCTGGCTGCGGAGTTGACCGACCGGCGGTCCCGGCTGGACCTGCTCGACGCCGGCGGTGACCCGTACGCCGCGGTGCGGGAGGTCTTCTCCTGGTCGATCCAACACCTGCCGCCGGACGCCGCCGACACGTTCCGGGTGCTGGGCCTGCATCCCGGTGCCGACCTGGACCCGTACGCGGTCGCGGCGCTGGCCGGCACCGACCTCGACCGGACGCGCCGGAGCCTCACCGCGCTCGCCCGGGCCCACCTGGTGCACCGGACCAGCCGCGACCGGTACGGCATCCACGACCTGCTGCGCGCGTACGCCAGTGGGTTGGCCACCGCCGAGCTTACCGACCGGCAGCGCCTGGACGCCCAGCGACGGCTGTTCGACCACTACCGCAACGCCGCGGTGTCCGCGATGGACGTTCTGCACCCGGCCGAGGCGCACCACCGGCCCGGAAGGGTCGCGTCGAGCGCCCCGGTACCGGACCTGGCCGCCGCGGGCTCCGCCCGCTCCTGGTTGGACAGGGAGCGGTTCAACCTGGTGGCCGTGGCCGCACACGCCGCCGCCTCCGGCAGGTCTGACTACCCGGTCGAGCTCGCCCGGATCGTGCACCGCTACCTCATCGACGCCCACCTCACCGAAGCGATCTCCCTCAACGGTCATGCCCAGCGTGCCGCGGAGCGGGTGGGTGACCTCGGCGGCGAGGCACACGTGCTGCGACAGCTCGGCGCGGCCTACACCCGGATGAGCCGGTACGAACTGGCCGTCGAGCACCATCAGAAGGCGCTGGCCCGGTTCCAGCGGCGCGGCGACCTCGTCGGTCAGGCGTTGACGCTGATCGGGCTCGGCGTCGCCCGTTTCCACCAGGGCAGGAACCAGGACGCGATCGAGCTCCTGCTGCGGGCTATCACGGTGTCCCGTCGGGCCGGTGACCGGCTCGGCGAAGCGCTGGCGCTGAACAACCTCGGCGTCTTCGAGCAGCGGCTGGGCCGCTATGCGGATGCCGGCGAGCACCAGCGGCGGGCGCTGGCGAGGTTCCGGGAGATGGGCGCCCGGGCCTTCGAGGCGACGGCGCTGACCAACCTCGGCGCCATCGAGCTACGGCAGGGCGGATATGCGCGAGCCGCGGAGCACCTACGGGAGTCCCTGGCCATGCTTCGCGAGCTGAACACCCCCATCGTGGAGGCACACACCCTGGACACGCTCGGTGTGCTCTCGCTGCGTCTCGACGACCCGGGGTCGGGGACCGCGTACTTCCAGCAGGCACTCGAGCTCTTCCGCCGGATCGGTGTGCGCGGCGCCCAGGCACGTTCGCTCAACGGGCTCGGTGAGGCCGCCCTACTCGCCGGCCGGCCCGCCGAGGCGCTGGCCCAGCACGCGGAGGCACTCGCCATCGCCAGCGAGACCGGCACCGGGCACCAGGCGGCCCGGGCCCACACCGGCATCGGCCACTCGCACCGGGCCCTCGGCGACCCCGACGCGGCGCGAAGCCATTACGAGCGGGCCCACGCCATCTACACCGAGTTCGACATGCCGGAGGCGGCGGACGTCCGGGGCCACCTCGGGACGCTCGTCCGCGTCGGTGATGGAGCCTGCCCGCCCCGGGACGCGACCGCTGGTGAACCTGGCGGGTGACGCCGTGGCCGGTGCACGGCCGGTGTCGAGGAGGTGCCGGTCAGGCCGTACCAACGAACTGGCTCACGTGATACGCGGTGCTCCTGCCGTCCGGTCCCCGGGTCCACTTGGAGACCATGAGGTGCAGGTCGTTCGGGTTCCGACTGGACCAGGGATGGATGAAGCCGCCGTACAGCGCGGGCTCCTGCCACGGGTAGACCTGCACCTTCTCGGCGGTCCAGACCCGGTCGGGGCCGCTGGCGGTACGGGTGACGATGCAGCCGGTGGCGCAGTTGAGGTAGGCCATCACCCAGGTACCGTCGGCCAGTCGGCGTACCGACGGCTCCCCGAAGCGACCGTTCAGAATCGGCGAGCACGGACGGCCCCAGCCCCAGTTGCTGCCGTTCCAGCCCCAGCCCTCGTACGACTCGGGGTAGAACATCCGGTCCCAGCGGACCCGGCGCAGCATCATCGGTCCGTCCTGCCGTCCGGACCGCACGGAGAAGACGTACACCCAGTCGCCGTCGCGCTGCATCGTCCACATCTGGAACGGGTCGGTGTTGCTGCCGTTGTTCCACCACTTCAGCGGGGTACGGACGAAGTCGTTGCCGTTGTCGGAGTAGGCAAGGCCGGCGTAGCGGGTCCGCCAGTGTGGTGCGTTCCAGTTCTCGATGCTCATGTAGGAGATCAGTTGTCGTCCGGTCTCCGGGAAGCTGATCCCGTCGTTGGGGATCACGGTGACCTCCCAGAGCCCGTCGATGCCGATCCCGTTGTGGCCGTTGTGCATCAGCTCCGGGGCCCGGCCGTTGCCGGCGACCCGGGCCGCGCTGTCGAAGACGACGCCGCCGGCCGCGCCGGGATGGACGTTGGAGCGCAACATGACCGGGGAGCGCCAGTCGTTCGGCAACGGCGGGCCTTCCGGCCAGGGCGTGTTGAAGGTGTCGCCGAAGAGGTAGCCGATGGAGCCGTTCTCCAGCACGTACGGGATGCCCAGGTCGGTGCCGGCCACCCGCCACCGGCTGTTGGTGTCCAGGTCGGCGCCGGTCAGACGCTTCTTCCAGCTGGCGGCCTGGGCGGTGCCGGGAAGCGCGAGCGTCGGCAGGATCGCCGAGGCCGCACCGACCGCGGCCACCCTGCCGAGGAACGAGCGACGGTTGAGTGTCATCTCTGGCCTTCCGGTGCGGGACGGCGGTGGAAGGAACGAACGCCGGGGTGAGGTGGCGGCCGGCGGGGACTCTGAAAGAATCCTTCACCGCCACCGTCCATCAAGTCAAGAACTGTTGGACCTCACCCCGGCCGCCCGCCGGCACCGGCACCGGCCGTCGGTGGGCTCAGCCGACCGACTTGTTGTAACTCTCGATCTCCGGCTGGACGCTCGCCGCAGCGTCCTTCAGCGCCTGTGCGGCCGGCTTGGCGCCGACGATCGCGGCTTCCAGGCCGTCCTCGGCGGCCTTGCGCGCCTGCGGCATCACCCCGAGCAGGCAGCCGGCGGACGCGACCGACGGCGGGAGAGCGTGCAGCTGGTCGACGGCGGTCCGGAACTGGGGGTACTGGGCCACCCAGTCCTTGTCGATCTGCTCCTCCAGAGCCTTCGGGTTGATCGGTACGTAGCCGGTGCCGGTGTGCCACTGGGCCTGCTGGGCGGCGCTGGAGGCGAACTTGACGAACTCCCAGGCTCCCCGCTTCTCGGCGTCGCTGTGGCCGACGCCGTTGATCCAGAGCGAGGCACCGCCGATGATCGGCCCGCCGGTCGACGCGTCGGTCACCTTCGGGTACGGCGCGGTGAGGACGGTGAACCTGCCCTTGGCGGCGTCGACGTACCCGCGCAGCACACTTGTGGATTCGAGGTGCATCGCGACGGTACCGGCCTTGAACGCCGCCTGGGCGTCGTCGGTCTTCCGGCCGGTGTTCGTCGCGTACCCGTTGCGCACCAGGTCAGCCCACCACTGCGCCACCTGCACACCGGTGGGCTGGTCGAACTGGACCTTCGTCGCGAGCTTCTCGCGCCCGTTGCCGTTGTCGCAGTACTCCTTGCCGTCGGTGGCGAGGAGTTGTTCGAGCAGCCAGCCGTAGATCGCGGCACCGAAGCCGTACTGGGTGGTCCTGCCGCTGTTGTCCTTGACGGTGAGCTGCTTGGCCAGCTCCCCGATCTCGGCGAGGGTCTTCGGTGGCTTGGTCGGGTCGAGCCGGGCCCGCTCGAAGGCCTCCTTGTTCAGGTAGAGCAGCGGGGTCGAGGAGTTGAACGGCATCGACCAGAGCTTGCCCTCGACCGAGTAGTAGCTGGCGATGTTCGGCTCGATCTCGGCGGTGTCGAAGCCGTCCTTCTCGATGAACCTGTACATCGGGACGACCTGCCGGGAGTCCACCATGAACCGGCTGCCGATGTCGTAGATCTGGATCAGCGCCGGGGTGCTCTTCTGCTGCACCGACGCCTTGTACTTGGCGATCGTCTCGTCGTAGTTGCCCTGGAAGACCGGTTTGACCTCGACCTTGCCGCCGCTCTGGGCGTTGAAGTCGGCGACCAGCTTGTCGACCGCGGCGGCGTTCGCACCCTTCATGGCATGCCAGAACTCGATGGTCGTCCTGCCCTCGGCGCTGTCGAGCACCTCGGGACCCGGTGCCTCCAGAGCCTCGGCCGAGCCGCCCTCGTCAGAGCCGGAGCCGCACCCGCCGACCAGCGCGGTGGCGACGAGCAGGGCGACGGCCACCACACCCGTCCGGTGTAGCCGCGAACTTGCCATTTCTACTCCTTTTGAGAGGTTCGATGGTCCTTGCCAGGGGTTATCGCAGTGCGCCGGCGGTGAGTCCGCGGACGATGTACCGCTGGCCGAAGACGACCACGGCCAACGTGGGGAGCAGGGAGAGCGCTACGCCCGCCAGGATCAGCCCGGGTTGGGCCGCCTCGGCGTCGTTGAGCTGGGAGATACCGATCTGCAGGGTCTGGAACTCGGCGTCCCGGACCAGGATCAACGGCCAGAAGTACTGGTTCCACGCGGAGAGGAAGACGTAGACGCCGACCGCGGCGATCGACGGCTTGGACAGCGGTACGATCACCCGCCACAACAACCGCCAGTGACCGCAACCGTCGATCACCGCCGCGTCCCGCAGCTCGGTCGGGAACTGCAGGAACGCCTGGCGCAGCAGGAAGGTGCCGAACGCCGAGGCGAGGAAGGGCAGGACCAGCCCGAGGTAGGTCAACCCGCCCCGGGCCAGTCCCCAGTCCGAGATCGCCAGGTAGTTGGGAATGATGATCGCTTCCCACGGCACCATCAGGGTGGCCAGAAAGAGACCGAAGGTCGCGGCCTTCGCCGGCATCCGCAGGAACGCGAAGGCGTACGCGGCCAGGATGCTGGTCACCACCTGGGCGAGGGTGATGACGCCGGCCTGCACCGCGGAGTTGACGTAGAACCGGCCCAGTGGAACCGACCGGAAGACGTCGCCGAAGTTCGCCCAGTGCAGGGCGCTCGGCACCAGTGACGGGGGATAGCTGGCCAGGTCACCGGGGCCCATCACGGCGCCGGCGAACGCGTAGTAGACCGGGAAGAGCACCGGGATCAGGGCCAGCCCGAGGACGACGTAGACGAGGATCCGGCCCGGGTTCGGTCTTCTCATCGGTAGTGCACCCGCCGCTCCAGGATGCCGAACTGGACCGCCGTGCAGATCAACATGATCACCAGCAGTACCACGGCCTGGGCGCTCGCCCCGCCGAAGTCGGACGACCCGAACGCGAACGCCCGCTCGTAGATCGAGTAGACCAGGGTGGTGGTCGCGTCGTCCGGGCCGCCCTTGGTCAGGATGTGGATCTGACCGAAGCTCTGCAACGCGTGGATCGTGGAGACCACGACCAGGAAGAACAGCTGCGGGGAGAGCAGCGGAACGGTGATGCCGGTGGCCAGCCGCCAGCCGGTGGCGCCGTCGAGCCGAGCCGCCTCCACCACCTCGGGCGGGATCGCCGCCACCCCGGCGGAGAGCACCAGGACGTTGTAACCCAGGTTCATCCAGACCGTGGCCAGGCCGACGGCGGGCAGCGCGATGGACGGATCGGTGAGCCAGTTGACCCGGTCGATCCCGAACGCCCCGAGCAGGCCGTTCGCGATCCCGATCGCCGGGTTGTAGATGACCGCGAAGACCACCGACGCGGTCGCCACGGAGAACGCGAACGGGAGGGCGAAGGCGGTCCGCAGCACCCGTACGCCGCGCAGCCGCGCCTCCAGCAGCAACACCACGACGAGCGCGCCGATCACCGCGGGTAGCACGCTGATCAGCGTGAACAACGCCGTCGTGGCCAACACCTCGCCGAACTCGCCGGACAGCATCTCGGCGTAGTGCTCGAGACCGACGTAGGCACTCGGCGCACCGAAGATGTCGTTGCCATGGACGGAGAGATAGAACGTGCGGGCGAGCGGCCAGAAGACGAACAGCGCGAAGACCGCGACCGAGGGCAGTAACAGCAGCCAGGAGAGCGAGGCTTCACGTCGTGGGCTGCCACCCGTGGCTGCGGGGGGACCTGCGGTCGTGCCGGTCCGGGGAGGTACGGCGACTGGCGGGGGAGGCACTGCCGCACAGTACCAACGCATTGATCCTGGTGGCATCGTCCCGGCTCGATCTTGATGCAGGAGTTACCGGTGCCCGACACCGGGACCTCTCGTGGTCCGTGCCGGCCCCACCCGCTGGCCGACGATCACCGCCGCGGCCTGCGCCGGCATGGATTGCCGCCGCCGATGCGGGGGCAGCCGGAGTCGATCGGAGGTGGGTTTGGATGACCGAGCGATCCGCAGGGGCACCCGGGTCGGACCGTCGACGTGAGGTCGCGGAGGCCGCTCCGGGCTCGGCGGAGACCGGAGCGGTACGCGCCGAAGACGGCAGGCCAAGCGCCGAGAAGCCTGGGTAGCTGGTAGTTCCGGAACTCCTACGCTCCGGAACGCCTAGACGCGGGCCTGGCGGCGGATGACGAGGGTGCCGGCGGTCAGTAGGGCAGCGGCTCCGACGACGAGCGTCCAGAACCATCGGCCCCCGAGAGTCTCGGGCTGACCCCACGCGCCGACGGAATAGAGCGCCAGCATGGCGGCGATCAGCGGGATGAGCAGCACTCCGGCCGCGATCGTGGCCCGGGCGTCGACGGCAACCCAGAGCAGGGAGCCCGCCATCAGGACGACGGTGGCCCCCGGTTGCAGGCCGATCGTCACGTCGTAGTCGGTGGGCAGCAGAACCACCGCGATCGGCACGGCCAGCAGCCAGGCAGCGGGTCGCCGCGTCCCCGGCGCCGGCCGGCGGATCAACGGAACGATCAACAGTACGGCGAGTGGAAGCGGCCAGACCGTCGACTCGGTCATCGCGAAGTCGCGGGTGACCTCGAGCGGTGGATAGTGTCGCGTACCGGTGTCGGCAATGCCGACGAGGCTGAGGTGCAGGACGGTCAGTGTTGCGGCGAGCGCGCCGAGCGTCGCCAGTAGGCCCAACGTGTACCGTCCGCCGGCTATCGCGATCAGGGCCGAGGCGGCGATGACGGTCGCCAGTGGATGGATCAACTGGGACGGATAGTCCAGGGCGCGGTTGGTGACCACCTCGGCGAGCAGCCTGCCGGTCTGCGTCAGGCTGCCCGCCGTGGCGTACGCCAGCAGCAGGAGCACGGCCAGCCGGAGCGCCCCGAGGAGAGGCCCGCCGGTCGAGCCCGCCCGGTGCGGCCCGAGGCGGTACCGCAGGCCGTGCAGGACCAGGACCGTCGCCTCCCGGAGGGTGGGGCGGCGCTGGTCGGCCCCGGCGGCCTCCATGAGCGTGCCGATCATCTCGGCACCGCGATCGCGCCGGTAGGGCCCCGGGTAGGCCCACAACAGCAGACGGTACCGCGCCTCGAGTGCCTGTTGGCTCATGCCGGCCCCACCGCCCACCGGCGCAGTGCCGGTGCCTCGGTGACGACGCGCGCGGCCCGGAGCATCCGATCGGCTTCGGCGCGGAGCGTCGCGGCACCCTCGTCCGTCAGCTCGTAGTAGCGCCGGGCCCGTCCGTTGACGACTTCCTCGTCGACGACGCGGAGAAGGCCTTCGGCGCTGAGCCGGTCGAGTGCCGCGTAGAGGGTGCCGGCCGCCATGCGCACCCGGCCGCCGGAAAGCTCCTCCGCGCGCTTGATGATCGCATAGCCGTGCAGTGGGCCGTCCATGAGCGAGGCGAGCGTGTAGTAGCTCGGTTCTCGGATAGTCATTTCCACATAGTATTAAGTTGATCTTAGTGTCGCAATACGCCACCTGCAACGCGCCAAACTGCGACTTCGTAGCGCCCGTCACGCGGTCAGGATGACGAGTTGCCGGGTCGCCCGGGTCATCGCGACGTAGCGGTCGACCGCTCCCTCGACGCCGTCGCCGAAACTCTCCGGATCGACGAGGACGACCAGGTCGAATTCGAGACCCTTGGACAGCTCCGGGGTCAGCGACCGGACCCGGGGCGTCGCGTGCGCCGCCGGAGCGATCTGGGCCGTCGGGGCGCCGATGACGCAGGCGATCCCCTCGGCGTGCGCGGCGAGCCAGCCGTCCAGGATCGAGGCCAGCTCCCCGACGGAGCCGTGCCCGACCGGGATGCCGCTGTTGCGGATCGAGGTCGGCACGTTGGCGTCCGGGAGCACGGCCCGGATGACCGGTTCGGCCTCCGCCATGACCTCCTCCGGCGTCCGGTAGTTGATGTTCAGCGAGGCCACCTCGATCCGGTCGAGCCCGATTCGGCGGAGGCGCTCCTGCCACGACTCGGTGAACCCGCGCCGGGCCTGGGCGCGGTCACCGACGATGGTGAGGCTGCGCGACGGGCAGCGCAGCAGCAGCATCTGCCACTCCGCGTCGGTGAGTTCCTGGGCCTCGTCCACGACGATGTGCGCGAACGGCCCGGCGTACGGGTCGGAATCGTCGGCGGACGGCGGCGCGACGCCGTCGGCCAGGACGTCCCGCAGGTCCCCCTGGCGCAGCATGGTCATCAGGCCCTCGCCGTCATCGTGTGCGGCGGAGGCGATCAGGTCGTCCACGACCCGGGCCATCTGCTCGCGCCCGACCGAGACGGCCGCGTCGTGCCGGCGTCGACGCTCGGAGTTTCTCGCCTCGCCGAGCCGCTGCCGCGCGGCGTCCAGGAGCGGTAGATCCGCCACCGTCCAGGTTTGGGCGTCCGGACGCTGTAGCTTGCGGATCTCGTCCGAACTGAGCCAGGGCGCGCATCTGTGCAGGTAGGCGGGGACCGACCAGAGGTCGCCGACGAGGTCGGCGGCGTCGAGCAGCGGCCACGCACGATGCAGGACCTCGCGTAGCTCCCGGTTCCGCTCCATCGACGCCCGGAACCGGGCCTCCGGTTCGTCACCGTCGTACTTCTCCAGCAGGATCGTGAGCAGGGTGTCCCAGATCTGCTCGCGCGCCTCGTTGTGCGGCGTACCCGGATCCGGTGCGTCGAACGCCGCTGCCCAGTCGTCGGGGCCCAGCCGGAGGTCGGACCACTCGGTCGCGATCGTCATCCCGCTCGCGGGCGGCTCCTCGTAGAACCGCACCGCCGCCTCGATCGCCGTGACCATCTCCGCGGACGACTTCAGCGCGGCGACCTCCGGATCGGTCTCGGCGACCGCCGTGACGCCCTCGGGGACGAGGTCCCGCAGTGTGCAGGTCCGGACGTCCTCCTCGCCGAGGCTGGGCAGCACGTCGGCGACGTACGCCAGATATGGCTCGTGCGGGCCGACGAAGAGCACACCGCCGCGCCGGTCACCGAGGCGGGGATCGGAATAGAGCAGGTACGCGGTGCGGTGCAGGGCGACGACGGTCTTGCCGGTGCCCGGACCGCCGTCCACGACGAGCGTACCTCGGGATCCGGCCCGGATGATCGCGTCCTGGTCGGCCTGGATGGTGCCGAGTACGTCCCGCATCCGGGCCGACCGGTTGCCACCCAGGCTGGCGATGAAGGCGGACTGGTCGTCGAGCGCGGCGTGCCCGTCGAGACCGTCCGGACTGAACACCTCGTCCCAGTAGTCGGTGATCCGGCCGCCCGTCCAGCGGTACCGGCGCCGACTGGCCAGGCCCATCGGATTGGCGTGGGTCGCCCCGAAGAACGGTGCGGCCGCGGGGGAGCGCCAGTCGACCAGCAGCCGGCGGCCGGTGCTGTCGGTCAGGCCGAGCCGCCCGACGTAGACCGGCTCGGCGTCGTCCGCGCCGACCATGCGGCCGAGGCACAGGTCCAGGCTGAACCGACGGAGCGTACGCAGCCGTGTGGTCAACCGGCGGACCTCCTGGTCCCGGTCCACCGCCTGCCGGCCCTTGCCGGCGGGCGCCAGGCGCGCGGCGTCGAGCCGGGCGGACAGGTCGGCGTACGTCTGCTCCAGGCTCTCCGCCATCGCCGCGAAGTGCCGGTCGTCGTCGGCGATCAGCGCCGGATCGGCCTTGGCCGCGAGGTTGTCGGGCAGGTCGAACACGGCGCTGGTCGGGTGATCCATGTCTTGGCTCCCAGGTGAGGTCGAGTGCGGCGAGGCCCTCCCGGGCAGACGGTGTCCACCAGGGGCCGGTCGGTGGGTGGCGCTACGGGCCGGGCGCTGTCAGACAGCCCGTGCCGGTGTCGCTTCGCCGGGGCGCTCGCGGGTGGCCCGATCGCCGGCACCGTCACCCCGCATCTAGCGCCCCCGTTTCCCGCGCATCCCGGCTTCGACCAGCGATTCTGCAGCACACCCCGGATCTTGCGGCAAGCCCCGGGGTGCGCTATACGTTAGAAGTGGCCGGGAGTAGCAACTCTCGTCCGTGATGCCCGACGTCGGTGGTGCCCGACCCCGTGATGCCCGACCCCGTGATGCCCGGCCCCGGGGTGCCCGACTCGGTGATGCAGACTCGGTGTTGGCCCTCCCGGGGTAGGCGCGTCCTCCCGTGGAGTCGAGGTGGGCTCGAACCTGGTCCGTCGCTCAGCCGAGCGTGCCGACCAGGTGGGCGACGGTCCGGGCGACGGCGTCCCGCGCCGGCGCCAGGTACCTCCGCGGGTCGACGATCGGCGTGGCGGCCAACTCGGCCCGGACCGCCTCGGTGAAGGCGACGTTCAGGATGGTGCCGACGTTGACCTTCACGATCCCGGCCCGCACGGCCCGGACCAGATCGTCGTCGGGGACGCCGGAGGAGCCGTGCAGCACCAGCGGCACGGGCAGCTTCTCTCGAAGCCGGTCGATGAGCGCGAAGTCGAGCGCGGCGGTCCGGTCGGTCATCGCGTGGGAGCTGCCCACCGCCACCGCCAGCGCGTCGACCCCGGTCGCGGCGACGAACTCGGCCGCCTCGGCCGGATCGGTGCGTACCCCGGGGGCGTGCGCCCCGTCCTTGCCGCCGACCTCACCCAGCTCCGCCTCCAGCCACAGCCCGCGCGCGTGCGCCCAACCGGCCGCCGCCGCGGTGGCACTGACGTTGTCGGCGTAGTCGAGCCTCGACGCGTCGAACATCACCGAGCTGATCCCGGTCCCCTCGGCCGCGTGGAGCAGGTCCCGGCTCTGGACGTGGTCGAGGTGCACCGCCACCGGCACGGCGGCGAGTTCGGCGACCGCGGTTACGGCGGCGGCGATCGGGGCGAGTCGACCGTGGTGGAATCGGACGGCGTTCTCGCTGATCTGGAGGATCACCGCGCGGCCGGCCTGCTCGGCACCGGCGACGATCGCCTCGGCGTGCTCCAGGGTGATCACGTTGAAGGCGGCGATTGCCGTACCGGCGGCACGCGCCCCGTCGACGAGTCGGCCGGTGGCGGTGAGGGGCATCTGGTACTCCGTTTCCAGAAGGTGCAACGTGTTGGGTGACTCTTGACAGCTCCCCCGACGGAAAGCAAGTGTGCCCGGCATCGGACAAGCGGATGGCACCGCAGCACAGCGGAGGTGACGAGGTGGCCGCTGCACTGCTCGTCGGCCTCGACGTCGGCACCACGGCCAGCAAGGCCGTGGTCTTCACCGACACGGGCGAGCCGCTGTCCCAGTCGTCCGCGACCACGCCCTGGAAACCCACCCGGACCGGCGCCGAACTCGACGCGACCGCCCTGCTCAGCTCCGCCGTCGAGGCCCTGGCCGGCGCGTTGGCCGCCGCCCCACCCGGCCCGGTCGCCGGACTCGGCGTGGCGAGCATGGGCGAGTCCGGCGTGCTGCTGGACCGCTCCGGCAGGCCGGTCGGCCCGGTCGTCGCCTGGCACGACACCAGGGACGAGACGGAACTGGCCGACCTGCGCGCCCGGATCGGCCCGGAGACGTTCGCTCGCACCACCGGGCTGCCGCTGCGGCACCAGTGGGCGCTCACCAAGCACCGCTGGCTGCGCAACCATCATCCGGAGACCCGGACCGCCGTACGCCGGCTCAACGTCGCCGAGTGGGTGGTCCGTCGGCTCGGCGGTGCCGAGGTCGCCGAGCAGTCCCTCGCGTCCCGGACCGGCTGGCTGCGCCTCGACGGCCGGCAATGGTGGCCCGAGGCGTTGGATTGGTCGGGGGCGCACGCCTCGCTGATGCCCGAGGTGGTGACCGCCGGAACCGCGCTCGGCACCGTCGAGGCGGGCACCGGACCCACCCGGCTGACCGGGGCCACCCTCACCGTCTGCGGTCACGACCACCAGGTCGCCGCGATCGGCGCCGGCGCGGTACGCCCCGGCGACGAACTGGACTCCTGCGGTACGGCGGAGGCGCTGGTCCGGTCGGTCCCGCCGGCCCTGGCCCCGGAGACCGTCGCCGGGCTGGTCGCCGCCGGGGTCACCGTCGGGTGGCACGCGCTGGCCGGCCGCTGGTGCCTGCTCGGCGCCACCACCGGGGGACTGGTGCTGCAACGGGTGCTGGCCGGGCTCGGCCTGGACCGTGCCGACCTGCCCCGACTCGACACCCTCGCCGGGCAGGCCGAGCCGGACCGGGTCGGGGTGCGGATCACCGAGGAGGGGCGCTCGGTGGTCGTACCGGCGGGGGAGGCCGCCGAGCCGGCGGAGATCTGGCGGGCGGCACTGGAGGCGGTCACCGAGGAGATCGGCGTCATCCACGACGCGATGACGGCGTACAGCGGGGGCCACCGCGACCTCGTCGCCGTCGGCGGCTGGTCACGCAGCGAGGCACTGATGGCGGTCAAGGCCCGCCGTCTCGGCCCGGTACGCCGTTCCCCGGTCGTCGAGGCCGGTGCGCGGGGTGCCGCTCTGCTGGCCGGCCTCGCGGCCGGGGTGTACGCCAGCGTGCACGACTTCCCGGACGCCGGCAGGTGATTCTCACCCTGACCCCGAACCCGAGCGTCGACCGCACGGTTGTCGTCGACGCGCTGACCCGGGGAGCGGTGATCCGCAGCCGTCGTGGCTGGAACGAGCCGAGCGGCAAGGGCGTCAACGTCGCGCTGGCCCTGCACCGCCACGGCCGGCCGGCCACCGCCGTCCTGCCGGTCGGCGGTGCGGTCGGCGCCCAGCTCTCCCAGATGCTCCGGGTGGCCGGACTGCCGGTCCGGGAGGTGCCGGTGCGGGGCGAGATCCGCAGCAACATCAGCCTGGTCGAGCCGGACGGCACGGTCACGAAGGTGAACGAGCCCGGTCCCGCGCTGGGCGCGGGGGAGACCGAGGCGCTGGTACGGGCCGTCCTGGACGACCTCGCCGACGTCACCTGGCTGGCCTGCTGCGGCAGCCTGCCCGGGGGCGTACCGTCGGACCTGTACGCCAGGCTGGCCGAGGCGGCCCGGTCCCGCGGTGTCCGGGTCGCGGTGGACACCTCCGGCGAGCCGCTGCGGGCCAGCCTCGCCGGCCGTCCGGACCTGGTCAAACCGAACTCCTCCGAGCTGGCCGAGCTGGTCGGCCGGGCGCTGCGGACGTTCGGCGACGTGCGCGACGCGGCGCTCCAGGTGCGTCGCCGCGGTGCCGGCGCGGTGCTGGCCAGCCTCGGTGCCGACGGCGCACTGCTGGTCGACGCCGCCGGGGTACGGCACGCCGAGGTGCCGGTGACCCGGGTGGTCAACGCCGTCGGCGCCGGTGACGCCGCCCTGGCCGGCTTCCTCCACGGCGGCGGGACGGGCGAGGCCGCGCTACGCACCGCGGTGGCCTGGGGCGCGGCCTCGGTCCAGCACGAGGGAACGCTCTTCTCCGCCGGCGACCCGGCACGGACGGTGCTGATCGGCACCGAAGTAGACCCGGACCGGCCGCTACGGGACCCCGACGTCGTCGCCCGCGCCGGGCAGGGCTCCCGGCCAGACCCCCGGGCCGACGACTCCCGGCCGGGCTGACCTGCGGCGGTGCCGCCGGCCGGTACGACGCCGCCTTTCGCTCGTCCGGCATCGTCGCCGCCCAGGAGGTACCCTCGACCGGTGTTCTCGCCGCAAGGCCCGTCCCTGCGTGAACTCTGCGTCCAGGCGCTCTCCTCGGTCGAGCGCGGCTACGATCTGCTCGCTCCGAAGTTCGACCACACGCCCTTTCGCACCTCGCAGGAGATTCTCGACGAGACCGCCCGCACGCTAACCGAACTCGGGCCGTTCCAGCACGGGCTGGACGTGTGCTGCGGGACCGGCGCGGGCATCTTCGTGCTCAGGTCCCTGTGCCGAGGACGGGTCACGGGCGTCGACTTCAGCGCCGGCATGCTCGCCCAGGCACGCGGCGCGCACCCGGAGGCCACCTGGGTGCGGGCCGACGCCCGAGCCCTGCCCTTCGCTGCGGGGTTCGACCTCGCGGTCAGCTCCGGAGCACTCGGCCATTTCCTGCCCACCGAACGATCCGTGGTGTTCGAGGGGGTGTACCGCGCGCTGCGACCCGATGGGCTCTTCGCGATTGCGGTCGGCGCGCCGCCGCCGCCGGCCTCGGTCTCGTACTGGACCACGCTCGGATTCGACCTGGTGATGCGAGTCCGCAACGCCGTGTGGCGGCCCCCGTTCGTGATGTACTACCGCACCAGCCGGCTGCCCGCGATCCGCGACGACCTGACGGCGGCTGGCTTCACCGCGGCGGCCGTCGCCCTGACCGCCCTGGGCCGGTACCGCGACGGCAGCCCCCGGTACTGGCTTATCCTGGGCCGTAAGCCGACGGACCCGCCGTGACGGGGCGGCCTTTGCGCGGGTGCCGGAACGACGAGGTGTGCTGGAGCCGCCAACCCGCACCGTCGTCGACCTTGCCGGCCCTCGGCAGTCTGGCCCCGACCCTGTCTGCGCGACGCGACCCTGTCCGGAGCCGGTGCGGCCAGGCGATTATGGAGGCACGGTGCCGGACCGGCCCCGTGGTGACACGGTACCGGACCGGACCAAGGCGCATGGAAGGGGGCGACGCTAACGGCTGCCGCCCGCCGTGACCCTGGCTGCCGCCCCGGCGTGACCTGAAGGAGTTGCTCGTGGGTTGGAGGTCTCGATTCGCCCTGATGCTCGCGGCCGGTGTCGCAGCGGTTCTGGCGGGAATGTTGGCCGTCGGGTACGGCGTGCTCGACCTGGTACTTATGGTCGTGATCGTGGGTGTGCTGGGTTGGTTCGTGACCGTTGCGCCGTTTCGCCCGCCGCGTACGATGCCCCGGATGCCCCCTCGTCCGAGCACCGTCCGACGCGGGTAACGGGTCGCGGGCCACGGCGAGCGACGCCGCCGGCACGGACTCTCGATGCAGGTACCGCTTGCGGTGCCTGATCCACCCACGGACAGGAGGAGCACATGCGGTGGCGGGTACGCGATGTGATGACGACGGACGTGATAACGGTGCACGATGATGCGCCGGTGACGCAGATCGCGGCCGTGCTGACGGAACGACAGATCAGCGCGGTCCCGGTCGTCGACCGGTTCGACACTGTCACCGGCGTGGTGTCGTGGACCGACCTGCGCGACACGGTGGAGACCGCCGAGGTCGGCACCGAGACCGGGGGCCGCTGGTGGGCGGCGCGGCTCTCTCGGCTGCGCTGGCCGAAGAGGGCGGCGGTGGACGTGATGACTGCCCCTCCGGTCACCGTCGCACCCGACGCGTCCCTGGCCGCCGCAGGCCGGTTGATGCACCGTCGGGAGGTCGGCCGGCTGCTGGTCGTCGACGACCGGAGCCGGTTGCTGGGCGTCGTGACCCGCAGCGACCTGCTCAAGGGGTACGACCGGCCGGACGAGGTCATCCGGAACGGGGTGACACAGCCGCTACCTATCAACGGACCGCATCCGTTCCGGCGTCCGGGATTGGACGACAACATGTCCGAGTACGGCGACCGCGGCGGATCGAAGGCGCGGATATGACCGGCCGACCAGTGGGCGCTGCGGCGACACCACAGATCCGGACCCTGCCCGACAGCGCCGTCGAGCCGGCGCGGCAGCTCGGCCAAGAGGCGGGAGCGGCACACACCGACTCCGCAGACTGGTTCCCCGCCGACATCGTCGACGAGTGGGGAGCGCAGTCCTTCCCGGCCAGCGACCCACCGGCCAACTGGTAGTCGCGAAGCGGGAAGGGTGGCGGTGCTACCCGGGGTGCCGTAGCAGCTCGGTCAGCACCGCCGCGTGGCTGTGTGCGACGTCCCTGGTCGCCGTCAGCAGCGTGACCGGTCCGCGCCGACACAGCGCGTCGAGCCGGTCGAGGGCGGCCGCCCGGGGCGGCTCCCGCAGCTCGGCGAGGTAGCGGTCCCGGAACTCGCCGAACCGGTCCGGGCGGTGGCCGTACCACCGTCGTAGCTCTGTGGAGGGCGCGACATCGGTGAGCCACTCGTCGAGTCGGGCGGTGGCCTTGGTCACACCGCGCGGCCACACCCGGTCCACCAGCACCCGCGAACCGTCATCCGGTGACGGGGTGTCGTAGACCCGGATCAGCCGAACCTCTCGGGACATCCCCACCTGCCGATCGTACGTCCGGTACCCGACCGTACCGGCACGGCGGGCGCGTGGCGTCCGCTCACGGGCGGCACGGCGACCGCTCACCCCGGTCCGCCACCGTCCCGCCGCCGGATATCAGGTGCAGGGCAACCGGGCCGAGCGCGAGCCCGGCGGCCAGTACGAAGCCGTGTCCCGTCCGCATGCCCGCCAGGATGGCCGACACGGCCACCGCCAGCAGCAGCCAGCCGGGCCGGCGGCTCCGGTTCGGTCGCCGCCCGCTGTGCGGGGCGGGCGGCCGGCCGGTGTGCTGGCGGGCGCGGGCCGGCGGACGATGAGGGTGCATGACTCCAGCGTCACCGGGTGCCGATCGAACGCCGAGGGGCGGCGCGGGACGACATCGGCGGCGCCGGATGCCGGCGGCCGGCAACCTGACCCGGGTCGTGGCACGCGGAGGGCGGCACGGCCGGCCCCGGGTGCCCGGTCGGCCCGGCGTTGCCCGTACCTGGAAACGAAGCAGGACCTTGATTGCCTGTGTCGCCCGATGGCACCGGCGCGTCGGCGGGCTAGGCTTGATCTGCGCCGGCAGTTCGGATTCGTCAGCGGTGCGTTCGTGCCGGCGCCAGGCCATGCGACCTGCCCGGGAGACGCTGCCACTCTGCTCGCGCGACCGAAGATCCGCGTGGGGCCGTCTCGTGACGGGCTCGCCACCGGCCCGACCGGTTGGACGCAGGCCACACGGGGTACCACCCCGCCCGAGCACGAGGCGGTCCGGCCGGGCTGCCGCATCCGATCCTGGACAGGAGTGCCCATGACGATGGAACGTACCGGTCTGCCCGGCGTGGGGATCTCTCATGTACTGACCACATGGGAGGGTAACCGCCTGGGAATCGTGTCACACCTCGACGGTCGGCACGTTCTCGTGCTCTACGACCGGGCCGAGCCGGAGCGGGCGATCGCCGACGTGACGTTGCGGCCGAACGAGGCCCGCTCGGTGGCGGACGTTCTGCACGCCAAGGTCACCATGGATCACGTCGCGGACCTGATCGAGCCGTTGGGTGGGGTGCAGGCGGTACGGATCCGCATCCGGTCCGGGTCGACGTACGTGAACCGCCCGCTCGGGGACACCCGGGCGCGGACCCGTACCGGAGCCTCGATCGTGGCGGTGCTGCGTGGGGAGGAGATCACCGCCTCGCCGGGCCCGGACTTCGTCTTCCGGGCCGACGATGTCGTGGTGGCCGTCGGGCACGACGACGGGCTTGCCCAGTTGCGGGATCTGCTGGCCGCCACGTGCTGATCGTTCTGCTGGCGCACCTGGCGGTCGCTGTCGCGGCGCCGCCGCTGGTGCGGTGGCTCGGTCCGCGGGCGTTCTACCTGCTGGCCGGGGCGCCGCTCGCCGCCGCCGCCTGGGCCGCCGCGCACACCAACGAGGTCCTCGGGACAGGCGCGGTCGAGTGGACCCATCCCTGGGTACGCCCGATCGGTATGTCGCTGGCGCTGCGGGTGGACACGCTGTCGTGGCTGATGGTGCTGCTCGTCGGCGGGATCGGCGCGCTGGTCCTGGTGTACTGCGCGCAGTACTTCGACGCGGACGAGCCGGACCTGGGCCGGTTCGCCGGTGTCTTCGTCGCCTTCGCGGGAACGATGCTGGGCCTGGTCGTCAGCGACGACCTGCTCCTGCTGTACGTGTTCTGGGAGCTGACCACCGTCTGCTCGTACCTGTTGATCGGGCACTCGGTGACCAACCGACCGAGCCGGCGGGCCGCGCTGCAGGCGCTGGTCGTGACGACCGCCGGTGGCCTGGCGATGCTGGTCGGCATCGTCATGCTCGGCGAGCACGCCGGCAGCTACCGGTGGTCGGAGGTGGCCGGCTCGCTGCCGGGCGGCTGGTACCTGGCCACGGCGATCGTGTTGATCCTGCTCGGGGCGTTGTCCAAGTCGGCGGTCTTCCCGTTCAGTTTCTGGCTGCCGGCGGCGATGGCGGCACCGACCCCGGTCAGCGCCTACCTACACGCGGCCGCGATGGTCAAGGCGGGAGTCTTCCTGGTCGCGCAGCTCGCACCGGCGGTCACCGTCGCCGGCGGTCCGGCGGCGACGACGTGGCGGGTCGTGGTGCTCGGCGCCGGCGTCGCCACGATGCTCTACGGCGGCTGGGTGGCGCTGCGGCAGTACGACCTGAAGTTGCTGCTGGCCTACGGGACGGTGAGCCAGCTCGGCCTGCTGATCGCCGTACTCGGTGCCGGCGGGCGGGATGTGGCGGTGGCCGGTGCCGCGATGCTGCTGGCGCACGCGTTGTTCAAGGCGGCGCTCTTCCTCGTGGTCGGGATCGTGGACCGGGCGACCGGCACCCGGGACCTGCGCCGGCTCAGCGGTCTCGGCCGGCGGGCACCCGCGCTCGCCGTGGCCGCCGGACTGGCCGCGGCGTCGATGGCCGGGATACCGCCGATGATCGGCTTCGTCGGCAAAGAGGCGATCTTCGTGGCCCTGTTCGACGCCGGGGTCACCGGCCGGGTGGTGCTGGCCGGTGTCGTCGCCGGCACCGTGCTCACCGTGGCGTACACGCTGCGGTTCATGTGGGGCGCCTTCGCGAGCAAGGCCGCCGTGCCCGGCGCGGACCCCGGCGTCGGCGCCGCGACGAAGGTGGACCGGAGGGTGGTGTCGGCGCTGCTGGCCGCGCCCATGCTGATCGCGCTGACCGGCGTTGCCGCCGGGATCGCCGCACCGCTGGTGGACCGCCTGCTGTCGCCGTACGCCGACCGTTTCGCGGCCACCGGGCCGGTGTACCACCTGGGGCTGTGGCACGGGCCGGGTGTCGCGCTCGGCCTCTCCCTGCTGGTGCTCGTGCTGGGTGCGCTGCTGTTCCGGGCCGGGGTGCCGACCGGTCGTCGGCCGGCGCGCGTCGGCGACGTTCCCGCATCCTCCGGCTACGACCGGTTGATGGCCGTGGTGGACCGGACCGCGGTGGAGGTGACCGGCGCCACCCAGCGCGGGTCGCTGCCGTTCTACCTGGGTGTCATCCTGCTGGTGCTGATCGCCGCGGCCGGCACGGTACTCGCGGTGGGCAGGCCGTTCGGGGAGCCGGTCCAGCTGTGGGAGGCACCGCTGCACGCGCTGCCGGTCGCGGTGCTGGTCGTCGCGGCGGTGGTCGCCACGGCTGCCCGCCGTCGGCTGACCGCGGTCATCCTGGTCGGGGTCACCGGCTATGCCATCGCCGGCCTGTTCCTGCTGTACGGCGCACCCGACCTGGCGCTGACCCAGTTCCTGGTCGAGACGGTCACGATGGTGATGCTGGTCCTGGTGCTCCGCCGGCTGCCCACCCACTTCTCCGAGCGGCCAGAGGTCCGGACCAGATGGCTCAGGGTCGCCATCGGCACCGCCGTCGGCACGGTGATGGCCGCCATGGCGTACGTCGCCGTCGGGGCCCGAACCGCGATCCCGGTCTCGGTCGACTTTCCCGAGCTGGCGGTGTCGTTCGGGGGCGGTCGCAACATCGTCAATGTCATCCTGGTCGACATCCGGGCCTGGGACACGATGGGTGAGGTCTCGGTCCTGGTCGCGGTGGCCACCGGCGTGGCGAGTCTGATCTTCCGGCGGGCCAGGCGACTGCACCGGCGTGGACCCGGTAGCCTGCCGCCGAAGCCACCGGACGGCGAACCGGTCTGGCTCATGGCCGGTCACACCGTGGCCGCCGGCCGCCGCTCCACGATGCTCGAGGTGATCACCCGGCTGCTGTTCCACGCGATCGTGCTGCTGTCGGTGTACCTGTTGTTCACCGGACACAACACCCCCGGCGGCGGGTTCACCGGCGGCCTGGTCGCGGCGCTGGCGCTGGTGCTGCGCTACCTGGCCGGCGGGCGGCACGAACTCTCGACCGCCGCCCCGGTCGACGCCGGTGCGGTGCTCGGCGCGGGCCTCTTCGTCGCCGTGGGCACCGGTGTCGGCGCCATGGTGCTGGGTGGGCAGGTCCTGCAGAGCGCGATACTCGACTTCCACCTGCCGCTGCTCGGGCACACGCACGTGGTCACCTCGACGCTCTTCGACATCGGCGTCTATCTGATCGTCGTGGGACTGGTCCTCGACGTGCTGCGCAGCCTCGGTGCCGAAGTGGACCGACATCAGGACGCCGACCGGAAAGCCGAGCAGACGGAGGAGATGGCGTGAAGGTGAGCCTGATCATGCTGGTCGCCGTCGGCGTGTTGTTCGCCGCCGGGGTGACGCTGCTGCTGGAACGTACGCTGACCCGGGTACTGCTGGGCGTGATCCTGCTCGGCAACGGCGCCAACGTGTTGATTCTGTCCACCGCCATGCCGGGGGACCCGCCGATCGTCGGCGCCGCCGCGCCCGGTGAGATGACCGATCCGCTTCCGCAGGCCATGATCCTGACCGCCATCGTCATCACGCTCGGGATGACGGCGTTCCTGCTCGCCCTCGCCTACCGCAGCTGGCGGCTGGTCGGCCACGACGAGGTGCAGGACGACATCGAGGACCGTCGGATCATGGCGATGGCCGAACGCGACGAGGGATCGGACGCCGCCGACGCCGATGCCGACGACGCCGACCGTGACGTGACCCGGGCGGTGCACCCGTGACCTGGCTGGTACCGCTGCCGGTGGTGATGCCGCTGCTCGGCGCGGCGGTGACGCTGCTGATGTTCCGGCGCCCCCGGATCCAGCGGGTGGTCAGTGTCGGCGTCCTGACCGCCACCCTGGCGGCTGCGGTGGCGCTGCTGGTGCTCTCCCGGTCGGGGCCACTGGTCGCTCCGGTGGGCGGCTGGCCGGCTCCGGTCGGCATCGTGTTGGTCGCCGACCAACTCGCCGCGTTGATGCTGGTGGTCTCCGCCGCGGTGACACTCTGCGTACTGGTCTATTCGATCGGGCAGGGTGTGGCGGACGGCGAGCGGGCGGCGCCGCTGGCCATCTACCACCCCACGTACCTGATCCTCACCGCCGGCATCACCAACGCGTTCCTCTCCGGCGACCTGTTCAACCTCTACGTCGGCTTCGAGATCCTGCTGGCCGCCAGCTACGTGCTGATCACCCTCGGCGGCACCGAGACCCGGGTCCGGGCCGGCACCACGTACGTCGTGGTGAGCCTGCTCTCGTCGGTCATCTTCCTCGCCGGCATCGGGCTGGTGTACGCCGCCACCGGCACCCTCAACCTGGCCCAGCTGGTGTCGCGGCTCGATGCGCTGCCCGACAGCGTGCGACTGCTCCTACAGGGGATCCTGCTGCTGGCCTTCGGCATCAAGGCGGCGGTCTTCCCGCTGTCGGCCTGGCTGCCGGACAGCTATCCGACCGCTCCTGCCCCGGTCACCGCCGTGTTCGCCGGTCTGCTCACCAAGGTCGGTGTCTACGCCATCATCCGCACCGAGACCCTGCTGTTCCCCGGTGGACGAGTGGCCGACGTGCTGACGGTCGCCGCACTGGCGACCCTGGTGGTCGGTATCCTCGGTGCCGTCGCCCAGTCCGACATCAAACGGATGCTCTCGTTCACCCTGGTCAGCCACATCGGGTACCTCCTGTTCGGGGTCGGGCTGGCCTCCCGGGCCGGCATCGCGGCGGCAGTCTTCTACACCGTCCACCACATCGTGATCCTCACGACGCTGTTCCTCGTCGCCGGGCTGATCGAACGACGTGGCGGCACCACCGCCGTCGACCAGCTCGGCGGGTTGGCCCGGACCACTCCGCTGCTGGGCGTGCTGTTCTTCATCCCGGCGTTCAACCTCGCCGGCATACCCCCGTTCTCCGGCTTCCTCGGCAAGCTGGGGCTGGTACGCGCCGGCATCCAGGACGGCAGGCCGCTGGCCTACGTCCTGGTTGCCGGGGCGATGCTGACCAGCCTGCTCACCCTCTACGCGATCGGCCGGGTGTGGAACCTGGCGTTCTGGCGGTCCCCGGTCGGCACCTCCGCCAGCGCCCCGCCCCGGAGTACGCCGCGGATGATGGTGGCCGCGACCGCCGCGCTGGTCGCCGCCGGCGTCGCGCTGACGCTGATCGCGGGGCCGCTGTACGAACTCACCGACACGGCAGCGGGCGACCTGCTGGCCCGCCACCCCTACGTGCGGGCCGTGTTCCCCGGAGGTGCGCCGTGACCGCCGTCCGCCCGGACCGCCGCATCCGCGACCGACTCATCGCCGTCGGCGGGCTGACCGTGCTGTGGATGCTGCTCTGGGGCGTGTTCTCCTGGGCGACGTTCTTCGGCGGGCTCGTGGTCTCCGCCGTCGTCATCACCGTCTTCCCACTGCCGCCGGTGACCTTCGCCGGACGGCCACGGGTGCTGGGGCTGCTGCGGTTCGCCGCCAGGTTCCTCCTCGACCTGGTGGTGGCCAGCGCCCACCTGGCGTGGACCGCGGTCCGGTTCCGGTACCGGCCGCACAGCGCGGTGATCGCCGTGCGGTTGACCGTCCGCTCCGACCTGAACCTCACCCTGTGTGGGGAGGCCGTCTCGCTGATTCCCGGCAGCATCATCGTCGACACCGACCGCGCCGCCGGGGTGCTCTACATCCACGTCTTCGACGTCCGCGACCGGAACGCCGTCGAGGAGTTCCGCCGCGAGGTCTACGCCCTGGAGGCCCGGATCGTGCGTGCCATCGGCTCCGCCGCCGAACTGAAGCAGATCACCAACGAGAGAGGTCACCGATGACCGTCGTCGCTTATGTCGTCGCGGTGCTGCTGGCCGCCGGATTCGGCCTGGCGCTGCTCCGAATCGTGCGGGGCCCGTCCACACTGGACCGCATCGTGGCCAACGACGTACTGCTCGCCATCGCCGTCGGCGCGATCGCCACCGAGGCGGCGTACACCCGTGACGCGACCGGACTGCCGATCCTGCTCGGGCTGGCCCTGCTCGGTCCGATCGCCTCGATCGCCGTCGGCCGGTTCGTCGACCCGGCGTCGCCCGTCGCCGGGCCGACACTCGAGCGTGAGGAGGGGCCGGCCGACGGGCAGCCCGGTCCCGCGGGGCAGCGATGACCGCGGCCGGCGTCGTCGACGTCCTCGCCGCCGCATGCCTGCTCTGCGGCGCCCTGCTGAGCCTGGCCGCCGGCCTCGGCCTGCTGCGCTTCCCCGACCTGCTCTCCCGGATGCACGCGGCGACCAAGCCGCAGGTGCTCGGACTGCTGCTCATCCTGACCGGCACCGCGCTGCGGCTGGGCACCGTCGTCGACGTCACCACGCTGGTGCTCGTCGGCGCGTTCCAACTCGCCACCGCGCCCGTCGCCGCGCACATGGTGGGCCGCGCGGCCTACCGCACCGGCCAGTTCCGCCGCGACCTGCTGGTCACCGACGAACTCGGCGCGCGGCAGAACGACGACGGGTAAACCGCCTGACCGTCGGCCCGGGCCGCGTCCTGGAACGCCATCCGGGCCCGGCGCCGCGGAGGTGTCCCGCCCCGTGCGACCGCCGGGAGGTCGGTACCGTAAGGCGACGCCGCCCGAGACCACGCCGACGGCCTGCCTCCGCCGGGTGGTCAGATGTTGGATCCGTCCGGCGGCAGGTCGGCCGGCGGCTGCGGGGAGCCGGCGCCACTGAGGGCGTCCGGGCGGCGCAGGCCGAGCGTGTACGCCGTCATCGAGAGCGACCCGTAGGCGTAGCCGTCGACCAGAACGTCGGTGCCCGGCGTGTCGGTGGCTCCGGCCAAGCCCGCGAGGTACAGGGCGGGGATGAAGTGGTCCGGGGTGGGTGCGGCGCGGCGGTAGTCGGGGTGGGCGTCGAGGGTCGCGAACTCGGTCGGATCGGTGAGCATCCGGGTCTTGGCATCCTCGTCGAAGCGCTGGGCCCAGTCGTAGCCCTCGTCGGTGAGCTTCCAGTCCATGCCGCGCAGGTTGTGCACCACGTTACCGCTGGCGACGATGAGTACCCCTCGCTTGCGCAGCGGCGCCAGCTTGGCACCCAGTTCCAGGTGGTAGTCGAGCGGCTTGTCGGCGTTGATGCTGAGCTGGACCACCGGAATGGAGGCGTCGGGAAAGGCGTGCACGAGCACCGACCAGGTGCCGTGGTCGATGCCCCAACTGTCGACGTCCGCACCGACCCAGGTCGGGTGGACGACGTCACTGACCTCAGCGGCCATCTCGGGTAGTCCGGGGGCGGGGTACTGCACCTCGAACAGTTCCTGGGGGAAGCCGTAGAAGTCGTGGATCGTCCGCGGCCTCGGCATGGCGGTGACGGCGGTGGCGTTGATGTACCAGTGGGCGCTGACGACCAGGATCGCGCGTGGGCGCGGCACGCTCTCTCCGAAGGCTCGCCATGCCGAGGAGTAGCGGTTGACCTCCAGCGCGTTCATCGGATTGCCGTGGCCGAAAAAGGCCGCCGGCATCGGGGTGTCCGGGGTGTTGACGGATTCTGGAGTCACCATCGTGCCCTTCCTCGCGCGTCCGGTGGTGGATCTCGATCATTATGGCCGCCGCCGAGACCATATGCGCTGGATATCCGCCTTCGGGGGCCGGCCCCCGGGCGCCGGGGCCGCATCCCCGCCCGCCGTCGCCCACCGGCTCTGACCCCAGCGCCCACCGGCTCTGACCCCAGCCTCATGCGCGGTCGCGCCCACCTTGCCGGTCGCCGGCAGTACGAAGCCGAAGACCTTGCCGGCGGCAGCCCATGCCGCAGCGGCGCGACAGGCGGATGCTCGAGGTTCTATCTGGTCGCGAGCGTGCGAGGAGGTGTGATGACGACCGGTAAGGCCACGAAGCTTCCGGGCGTCGCCAGCCTGCGCGCGCACGGCCTCGCTGCGCCGGCCGGCAGTGCACCGGTCGCGCCACCAGGTTCCGATGGTCCGGTGCAGGACAGTCCAGCGCCCCCGGTGCGAGTCGTCGCCACGGTGCGCAGAGGCACGGCTCGCTAGCCGCAGCGCCCCGACAGACCTGCCACACACCTGGCAGGCGACCGGCGCTACCAGCATTCTGCTCGGTCGACTCCGACGACCGATCGTCTTCGAGGTGGAAGGGGCTAGACGGTGAGCATCGTCGATCAGCACGGCGCCCTGGCATCGGCGTCCGCCTCGGGCACCCAGCGTACGGCCGGCGAGCCCACCGGCACCGAGCCGGCCGCGGTCGGCATCGACCTGGGCAGCGGCTACGCCCGGATCTGGGCCTCCGGACGCCCCTTGGTGCAGCTGCCCAGCCTCAACGACAGCCTGAGCAACCCCAAGCCCCTGGTGCAGCGCGGCCGCATCGCCGATGCGAACGGCCTGCGGAGGCTGCTGGACCGGATACTGTCCCGCTACCACCAACCGCTGCCGTCCGGAGCGGTCATGGTCGCCTGCCGACCGGTCCTGAGCAAGGCGAGCGACGACGAGGCCATGCGGGAGCTGCTCACCACGGTGTTCCAGCCGTCCCGGCTGATGCTCACCCCCACCATCCGCGCAGCCGCGATCGGCGCCGGCGCGGCACCGGGTCCGCTGCTCATCGCGGACGTCGGAGCGCAGCTCATCGAGGTCGCGATGCTGGCTGACGGGGGTCTGATCACCGCCCGCCAGGCGACCATCGGAGTCCGGGACCTCATCGGGCCCACCGCCGCCGATGTCGTCGTCCACACCGTCACCGACCTGGTTCAGGACCTACGCCGGGACGGCCGGGCGCGCGACGTCGACCGGGCCGCCGCGCACCGCGGCCTGGTCCTCGTCGGCGGCGGGGCCAACACGCCGGAGTTGGCCGCCCGGGCCACCGCCGTGCTGCGGCTGCCGGTCCGGTCGGCCAGACGTCCTCGCGTCGCCGCGGTGCACGGTGCCGGGCTGTCCGCCCTCGCTGCGATACGTCGCCGCCCGCGTCGACGCTGACCGGTCCCGGGCGAGCCCCACCGGCCACGCGGCACCGTACGGCCCCGGGCGGCGCCGTGGACCTTGCCGCCAGCCGTGGGACCACCGCCAGCCGTGGAACTGCCAGGAAAGTCGATCGTGAACTGCCAGGAAAGCCAGCCGTGGAACCTCGAGAAAGGTAGCCATCCATGACCACCGTCGACAACAACCGTCTACAGAACTTCCAGCAGGTCCTGCAGGCCCAGCTCGACCAGCAGACCGCCGAACTGGAGAAGCTCAGGACGCACCGCAGGAACCCCGAACAGATCGGCCTGGACCCGCAGACCGTCACCGCGCTCATCAACTCCACGCAGCGGGCCGTGGCCGACAACACCGAGGCATTGCAGCGGATGACCGACGGCAGCTACGGCACGTGCGAGCAGTGCCAGCGAGACATCCCCACCGAACGGCTGGAGATCCTGCCGCACGCCCGCTTCTGCATGCCGTGCCAGCAGGCGCGCAACCGCTGAACCGGCGGTGGGCCGGGCTGCCGCGGGTCCTGTGAGGTCGGACGGTCAGCGCGCCGGGGCCGCAGTCCGGCCCGTGGCACGCTGACCCCGATCTTCACCACCTGACGGAACCGCACGCACGCGTCCCGGGGCCAGACACCCCCAAAGGTCCCGGGGCGACACCCCGTGTCACGGGCGGCCGCGACCCCGGTGGCATCATCGACGCGGCCCGCTGCGCCGGTCGGGCGTACCGTCCTGTTACCCTTTTAGCCCTGTCGACGACCGCCGGGTGATCGCCGACCGATCGACGAGACAAGATTAGCCACACCGACAAGATTAGCCACACCTGAAGAGTAATCCGGGGGTAAGATGCCCAGCGCGGTGTTCCTGTCGACCACTATTCCATATGTCAATGCGAAGCCGCATCTCGGCCACGCCCTGGAATATGTGCAGAGTGACGCGTACGTCCGTTACCTGCGGCAGCACGGTCGGGACACCTTCTTCCTGACCGGCTCGGACGAGAACAGCCTCAAGAACGTGCTCGCCGCCGAGCAGGCGGGTGTCTCGCCCCGGCAGCTGGTCGACGACAACGTGCAGAACTTCACCCGTCTGATCGACGCACTCGAGGTCGATAATTCGTATTTCATCCGGACCAGCGTGGACCCGGACCACATTGCCGGTGCGACCGAGATCTGGCGTCGGATGGAGGCTGCCGGCGACATTTACAGCATGGCCTACGAGGGCCTTTACTGCGTCGGCTGCGAGCAGTTCTACAGCGAATCGGAACTCGTTGACGGGCTCTGCCCCGAGCATCTCACCCGGCCGGAGACGGTGGAGGAGACGAATTACTTCTTCCGCCTGTCCCGCTATCAGGACCGCATTCTCCAGGCCCTGGAGTCGGGCGAGCTGAAGATCACCCCGGCGTCCCGGGCGAACGAGGTGACGAGCTTCGTCCGGTCCGGCCTGGCGGACATCAGCATCTCCCGGTCGCGGTCCCGGGCCCGGGGCTGGGGGATCGACGTCCCCGCCGACCCGGACCAGGTCATGTACGTCTGGATCGACGCGCTGACCAACTACGTCAACGCGTTGGGCTGGCAGCGCGAGGACGAGCGGTTCGCCCGGTACTGGACCGACGCCGAACGCCGGGTGCACGTCGTCGGCAAGGGGGTCATCCGGTTCCACGCGGTCTACTGGCCCGCCATGCTGATGTCGGCCGGCCTGCCGATCCCGACCGACGTGGTGGTGCACGGTTACATCACGCTCTCCGGGCAGAAGATCAGCAAGTCGCTCGGCAACGTCGTCGACCCGGCCCAGCTTGTCGGGGAGTACGGGGTCGAGGCGGTCCGGCACTTCCTGCTCGCCGACTTCTCACCGTTCCTCGACGGCGACTTCAACGAGGAGCGGCTGGTCAACCGCTACAACGGGGACCTCGCCAACGGACTGGGCAACCTGGTCAGCCGGGTCGCCAGCATGATCGGCCGATACCGGGGCGGTGTGGTGCCGGCCGCAGGCCCGCTGGACGAGGCGGAGACGGCGCTGCGCGACCAGGTGACGGCCAGTGCGACCGGGGTACGCGCGGCAATGGACCGCTACGACCACCGCGAGGCGAACGCCCGGATCTGGGAGCTGGTCCGGCGGGCCAACGCGTACGTGGACGAGCGGGCGCCCTGGCACCTGGCGAAGCAGGAGAGCACGGACGAGGCAGCCCGGGTCCGGCTGGACACCACGCTGCACCACCTGGCGGGGGTGATCCAACAGTTGGCCGCCCTGATCGCGCCCTTCCTCCCATCCGCCAGCGAGCGGATCGGCACGGCGCTCGGCGCCAAGCCGGCCGATCTGCTGGAGCAGGGCGACTCGCTGCCGGACCTGACCGGCCGGACCGTGGAGAAGCCCGCCGTGCTCTTCCCCCGCATCGAGGTGGCCGGCTGAGCGGGATCCGCCCGCCCCGCCCGCGGCACCGCTGCCAGGTGCTCAGGATGGCGCGGCGCCGGCCGGTGGTCGCCCGCCGGGCTCCGTCCGGCGGGCGAGGCCGCTCATCTTGACGGCGGTGTAGACGGCGGCGGCCAGGGCGACGTCGGAGAGCAGCATCAGGCCGATGGCGTACGAACCTTCGACGCCGTACACCCAGCCCATGATCAGCGGCGGGACGAAGCCGCCGAGTCCACCGGCGGCACCGACCACGCCGGTGACGGTGCCGACCTTGTCGGCCGGGGCGACCCTGCCGACCAGCGCGAAGACCGCACCGCTGGCCGCGCCGAGGAGTGCGGCCAGGCCGAGGAAGCAGATCGTGGCGATCGGCATCAGCGCCGGCTGGAACGCCTGCACCACGGCGAAGACCGCGGTGCCCACGAAGCACCAGACGAGCACCGGCACCGGGTGGAACCGGTCGGAGAGCCAACCCCCGGCGGGTCGGGCGAGGACGGCGAGGATCACGAAGCCGGCGGTACGCAGTGCGGCGTCGCCCGCGGACAGGTCGTAGGCGGTACGCAGGTAGGCGGGCAGGTAGACGCTGAACGCGACGAAGCCGCCGAACCCGACGGCGTACAGGAAACAGAGCTGCCAGGTGACCGGCAGCCGGCCGACCTCGGCGACGCGTGCCCAGGCGGAGCCGGCGGGCCGCTGCCGGCCGGGTGCGTCCCGGATGAGCAGGAACGCCAGCACGGCGTAGCCGGCGAGGATCGCCGCGACGAGCAGGAACGGCGTCCTGGCGCCGTAGGCGTCGGCGAGTTGGACGGTGCTGAAGTTCGAGATGGCGGTTCCACCCATGCCGGCGCCGAACACACCGATGGCGAAGCCCCGCCGCGCGGGCGGGTACCAGCCGGAGACCAGGGGTACGCCGACGGCGAAGGCGGTGCCGCCGATGCCGAGGAAGAACCCGGTGACGATGAGCGCAGGGAAGGACGACACGACCGAGAGGGTCAGCACCGGGACGATGGTGGCCAGGCTGACGACCGGGAACATCACCCGGGCGCCGAACCGGTCGGTCAGGGCCCCGATCGGGATGCGGCCGATGGAGCCGACCACCACGGGGACCGCCACCAGCAGCGACTGGGCGGTGAAGCTGAGGCCGAGGCGCTCCTTGACGCCGGGCCCGAGGGGACCGAGCAGTGCCCACGCCCAGAAGTTCACCGTGAATCCCACGGTCGCCAGCAGCAGGTTGCGTCCGGCTCCGGGCGGGGGCGCCGCCGGGGGGTTCACGGCGGCGGAGGTCCGTGCCGCGGTACCACCTGTCGTCGTCATTTCTGTCTCACCTCGGGAACGCCAGGGCCGGAGCGCTGCCGGCACGCCTGCGCCGACGGATCGGTTCGAGTGGATCGCGTGGTGGGTCAGCCACGACGGCGGGTGGATTCCGTCGGTCGGGTCGGGAGCTTCGGCGGGCCCTCCCAGCCGGGCCGGGTGGGACGCAGACCGGGGCGGGGATCGCGGCTGCGGTACGGGACGTACGGGCGGGTGAGGTAGCCGACAGGTGCGCTGAAGGCGTGCACGAGCCGGGTGAACGGCCAGAACGCGAAGAGGGCGAACGCGGCGACGATGTGGATCTGGAAACCGATCGGGACGCCGGCCATGATCTCCGGGTCCGGGCTGAGGTAGAACAGCGACCGGAACCACGGCGAGATGGTTTCCCGGTAGTCGTAGCCGGCGCCGGCCACGTTCGCCCGCACGGTGGCCCAGAGCCCCAGCACGATCACCGTGGCCAACACCGCGTACATGGCCTTGTCGTTGCGGGTGGTGGCGGCGAAGACCGGGCCGGTGAGGCGGCGCCGGGCGATGAGGATCGCCATCCCGATCAGCGTGCAGAACCCGGCGACGGTGCCGATGAAGACCGCCATCAGGTGGTACGTGTGTTCGGTGATGCCGACCGCCTCGGTCCAGGATTTCGGAACGAGGAGGCCGCCGACGTGCCCGATCAGGACCATCAGCACGCCGAAGTGGAACAGCGGACTGCCCCAGCGCAGCACCGCCGTCTCGTAGAGCTGCGACGAGCGGGTGGTCCAGCCGAACTTGTCGTACCGGTAGCGCCAGACCAGCCCGCCGACGAGGACGGCGATGCTGAGGTAGGGGAAGACGACCCAGAGCAGGACGTTCATCGGCGGCCTCCGGTGGTGTCGACGAGCCCGAACGGTTCCAGGCCGACCTGCTCGACCGGTGGCCCCGTCCGGGCCAGCCGGATGGCGGCGGCGATGTCACCGGGCTGCGCGGGCGGCAACATGGCCAGCACCGCCCTGATGGCGTGCTGGTAGACCGACTTCTCGGTGTCCAACGCCCGGGCCAGCAGGTCGAGGCCGACCCGGTTCTCCCGCAGCAGCCGCCAGCCGGCGTCGTCGTGCGCGGCCAGGTCCAGCACGGCCGGCAGGTAGTCCGGCAGCTCACCGTCGACGGTCCGCAGGCCGGCGTTCCGGTACGCGGTGGCGAACAGCACCAGCGCCTCGCCGCGTCTGCGGGTGTCGCCGCAGGTGTAGTAGGTCAGGTGCAGGCAGCAGCGGCGGCGGAAGTCGAACAGCTCGACGTAGCCGCTCGCCAACGTCGTCGGGGGCGCCTCGGCGCGGTACTCGGCGACCGTCCGCAACGGTTCCGCCACCGTCGCCGGCACGCCGTCGAGAGCCGCTCGCAGGACCGGCAGCGCGGCCATGACGGCCTGGTCGGGATAGCGCAGCAGCAACGAGGCGGCCCGGGCCGCGACCGCGCGCCAGGTCGGCTGGCTCACTGCTCACCTCCGTCCTTCCGGGGCGGGAACAGCCCTTCCGGGGTGCCCTTGCCGTCCCAGTTGAGCAGGTTGATCCGGGTGCCCTTGTCCTCCGGCGCGGCGACCGAGTCGGCGGTCTGCCGGTCGCGCAACATGTGGAACGTCTCGACCTGGATCGGGGCCGGAGTCCCGGATGACTCCCCGAACGGGCCCTGGCCGTACGGGCCGCCGCCGCCCATCCCGGGCCCGCCCTCGTAGTCGAGGCTGCACTCGGTGCCGAGCTGTTCGAGCCGGTGCGCGTCCTCGGCGTGCGCGGCGGGGATGACGTACCGCTCGTCGTACTTGGCGATGGCGAGCAGCCGGTACATGTCGTCCAGCTCCTGGCCGGTCATTCCGACGGCGGTGGCGATGGACTCGTCACGTGGGTCACCGAGGTTGACCCGGCGCTGGTAGGCGCGCATGGCGCCGAGCCGGTTCAACACGTCGCGCACCGGTCCCGGGTCACCGGCGGTGAAGAGCCCGGCCAGGTATTCCAGCGGGATGCGCAGCGCGTCCACGGCGCCGAACAGGTTGTCCAGGTCCTCACCGTCGTGACCGGTGTCCCGCAGCACGTCCACCACCGGCGACAGCGGCGGGATGTACCAGACCATCGGCATGGTCCGGTACTCCGGGTGCAGCGGCAGCGCCACCTCGTACCGCATGATGAGGTCCCAGATCGGGGACCGCTGTGCGGCCTCGATCCAGTCGTCGGGGATCCCCGCCGCCCGTGCCGCGGCGACCACCTCCGGATCGTTGGGGTCGAGGAAGACCGACTTCTGCGCCGCGTAGAGGTCGTGTTCGTCCTCGACCGCCGCCGCCCGCGCCACGGCGTCCACGTCGTAGAGCATCAGTCCTATGTAGCGCAGCCGGCCGACACAGGTCTCGGAGCAGATCGTGGGCTGGCCGATCTCGATGCGGGGGAAGCAGAACGTGCACTTCTCGGCCTTGCCGGTCCGGTGGTTGAAGTAGACCTTCTTGTACGGGCAGCCGGTGATGCACATCCGCCAGCCCCGGCAGCGGTCCTGGTCGACCAGGACGATCCCGTCCTCGGCCCGCTTGTAGATGGCGCCGGAGGGGCAGGACGCCGCGCAGGACGGGTTGAGGCAGTGCTCGCAGATGCGGGGCAGGAAGAACAGGAACGCCTTCTCGTACTCCTCGCGGACCCGGTCGGAGACCTGCCGCAGTACCGGGTCCCCGGCGGCGATCTCGTTGCCGCCGGCCAGCGAGTCGTCCCAGTTCGCCGACCAGCTCACCTTGGTGTCCTGGCCGGTCAGCAGGGACTTGGGCCGGGCGACCGGGGTGTCCTCCCCGGCCGGCGCGGTGAGCAGGTGCTCGTAGTCGTACGTCCAGGGCTCGTAGTAGTCCCCGATGGCCGGCAGCTTCGGGTTGGCGAAGATGCTCAACAGCTTCTTCAGCCGCCCCCCGGCGCGCGGCTTGAGCCGGCCGGACCGGGTGCGCACCCAGCCGCCCTGCCAGCGCTCCTGGTCCTGGTAGGTGCGCGGGTAGCCCTGGCCGGGCCGGGACTCGACGTTGTTGAACCAGACGTACTCGACACCGGACCGGTTCGTCCAGGCCTGCTTGCAGGTGACCGAACAGGTGTGGCAGCCGATGCACTTGTCGAGGTTCATCACCATCGCCATCTGGGCCATGACGCGCATCAGTAGGACACCTCCTGGGAGCGGCGGCGGATCACGGTGACCTCGTCACGCTGGTTGCCGGTGGGTCCGAGGTAGTTGAACGCGAACGAGAGCTGGGCGTACCCGCCGATGAGGTGGCTGGGCTTGATCAGCAACCGGGTCAGCGAGTTGTGGATGCCGCCGCGTCGCCCGGAGGTCTCCGCCTTCGGTACGTCGATCACCCGCTCCTGCGCGTGGTACATGTACACCGTGCCCTCGGGCATCTTGTGCGTCACCACGGCCCGGCACACCACCACGCCGTTGCGGTTGACCGCCTCGATCCACTCGTTGTCGCGTACCCCGATCTTCGCGGCGTCGGCCTCGCTCATCCACATCGTCGGTCCGCCACGGGACAGGGTCAGCATGATCAGGTTGTCCTGGTATTCCGAGTGGATGGACCACTTCGAGTGCGGGGTCAGGTAACGCACGGTCAGCTCCAGCTCGCCGTCGCGGCCCAGCCGTGGTTCGCCGAAGAGCTTGTGCATGTCCAGCGGCGGCCGGAAGACCGGCAGTTCCTCACCGAGCTCCTGCATCCAGTCGTGGTCGAGGAAGAAGTGCTGGCGCCCGGTGAGCGTGTGCCACGGCTTGAGCCGCTCGGTGTTGATGGTGAACGGGGAGTACCGTCGGCCGCCGTGCTCGCTGCCCGACCACTCCGGGCTGGTGATGACCGGCACCGGGCGGGACTGGGTGTCGGCGAAGGTGATCTGCTTGCCCTCGTGCTCGGCGGACATGTCCGCCAGCCGCTGCCCGGTACGCCGTTCCAGGAAACGGAACCCCTCGGTCGCGACCCGACCGTTGGTGGTGCCGGAGAGCGCCAGGATGGCTTCGCAGGCCCGGATGTCGGTGTCGAGCCGGGGCCGGCCGTCCGCCGGCCCGCCGCGCACCTCGCCGTTGACCCGGCGCAGGTAGTCGATCTCCGGGGTGACGTCGACGGTGACCGCCTTGGTGGTGGTGCCGAGCCGGTCCAGCAGCGGCCCCAGCGCGGCCATCCGGTCGGCGACGGCGCCGTAGTCACGTTCCACGACGACGAACTTCGGCATCGTCCTGCCCGGTACCGCCGGCGCCGCACCGGCCTGCCAGTCGCGCACCACGCCGCCCGGGGTGGCCAGCGCGTCCGGGGTGTCGTGCAGCAGCGGTGCCGCGACGAGGTCCCGGCGGACCCCCAGGTGCCGGCCGGCCAGCGCGGAGAACGCCTTGGCGATGCCGTGGAACGCGGTGAAGTCGGTACGGGTCTGCCACGGCGGGTTGATCGCCGGGGTGAAGGCGTGGATGAACGGGTGCATGTCGGTGGTGTTCAGGTCGTGCTTCTCGTACCAGGTGGCGGCCGGCAGCACGATGTCTGAGAAGAGCGTCGTGGAGGTCATCCGGAAGTCGAGACTCAGCAGCAGGTCGAGCTTGCCCTCCGGGGCGTCCTCGTGCCACACCACCTCGGTCGGGCGCTTCTCCGGCGGCGCCTCGGCGGCGCGCAGCGACGAGTCGGTGCCGAGCAGGTGCCGGAGGAAGTACTCGTTGCCCTTGGCCGAGGAGCCGAGCAGGTTCGCCCGCCACACGGTCAGCACCCGGGGCCAGTTCTCCGGCGCGTCCGGATCGGTGCAGGCGAACCTGAGCCGTCCGTCGACGAGCGCGTCGGCGACGTGTCGGGCCGGGTCGTCCGGGTTCGCGGCGAGGGCCTCGTCGGCGAGGTCGAGCGGGTTGCGGTCGAAGGTGGGCATCGACGGCATCCAGCCCAGCCGGGCCGACTGGGCCAGCAGGTCGGCGGTGTGCCGGCCGGCGAACCGCCCCCGCCCCAGCGGCGAGGCGAGCACCTCCGCGTTGTACTGGTCGTAGCGCCACTGGTTGGTGTGGATGTACCAGTAGGCGGTGCCGATCATCTGCCGTGGCGGTCGTACCCAGTCCAGGCCGAACGCCAAGTGCGCCCACCCGGTGACCGGCCGGCACTTCTCCTGCCCGACGTAGTGCGCCCAGCCGCCGCCGTTGACGCCCTGGCAGCCGGTCAGCGTCGTCAGGGCGAGCATCGCCCGGTAGGTGGCGTCGGAGTGGAACCAGTGGTTGGTGCCGGCCCCCATCAGGATCATCGACCGGCCGCCGGAGCGTTCCGCGTTGTCGGCGAACTCCCGGCCGATCCGGGCCACCGCCGCGGCCGGCACCCCGGTGATCGGCTCCTGCCACGCCGGGGTGTACGGCTCCGCCGGGTCGGTGTACCCGGTCGGCCAGACCCCGGGCAGGCCGGGGCGGGCCACCCCGTACTGGGCCAGCATCAGGTCGAAGACCGTGGTGACCAGCCGGCCGGCCACCTCGGTGGTGGGTACGCCCCGGCGCATCACCTCGGGCAGGTCGTTGTCGAAGCGCGGCAGCGCCACCTCGACCGCCGCCCCGCCGTCGCAGCTGAGCCGGGGCACGATGTCGCCCAGATCCAGGTTCCACCTGCCGACCCCGGCCTCGCTGAAGCGGTCGCCGAGCGACCCGTTCGGCACCGCCGGCGCGTCGGTCGCGATGTCCCACAGCACCGGCCGGAACGCCGCCTCCCCGTCGGTCTCACCCAGGTCGGCGGCGGTGAGGAACTTGCCGGGGCGGTAGCCGCCACCCTCGACCGGTTCGAGGCTGACCAGGTACGGCAGGTCGGTGTACCGGGAGACGTAGTCGACGAACCGGGGCACCTGCCGGTCGACGAAGAACTCCTTGAGGACCACGTGCCCCATCGCCATCGCCAGGGCACCGTCCGTGCCGGGCTGTGCCGGCAGCCAGTCGTCGGCGAACTTGACGTTGTCGGCGTAGTCCGGCGACACCACCACGACCTTCTGGCCCCGGTAGCGGGCCTCGGCCATCCAGTGCGCGTCCGGCGTCCGGGTGACCGGCACGTTCGAGCCCCACATCACCAGGTAGGAGGCGTCCCACCAGTCGCCGGACTCGGGTACGTCGGTCTGGTCCCCGAACATCTGCGGCGAGGCGACCGGCAGGTCGGCGTACCAGTCGTAGAAGGACAGCATGCTTCCGCCGATCAGCGAAAGGAACCGGGCGCCGACGGCGTGCGAGACCATCGACATGGCCGGGATCGGCGAGAAGCCCGCCACCCGGTCCGGCCCGTACTCCTTGATCGTGTGCACGTGTGCCGCCGCCACGATCTCCTGCGCCTCGTCCCAGGTCACCCGCACCAGACCGCCCTTGCCGCGGGCCCGCTGGTAGCGGCGACGGCGCTCCGGGTCGGCCTGGATGTCCGCCCACGCCGCCACCGGGTCGCCCAGCCGCCGCTTCGCCTCGCGGTACATCTCCACCAGCACACCCCGGGCGTACGGATAGCGCACCCGGGTCGGGGAGTACGTGTACCAGGAGAACGCCGCGCCGCGCGGGCAGCCCCGGGGCTCGTACTCCGGCCGATCGGGGCCGACGCTCGGGTAGTCGGTCTGCTGCTGCTCCCAGGTGATGATGCCGTCCTTGACGTACACCTTCCACGAGCACGAGCCGGTGCAGTTCACCCCGTGGGTCGAGCGCACCACCTTGTCGTACGACCACCGATCCCGGTAGAAGCTGTCCGCCTCCCGGCCGCCGATCTGGTGCAGCGTCCGGCCGTCCGCGGACACCTCCGCCCGGCGTACCAGGCCGCCCACCGCCAGCAACGCCCGTCCCGCAGCATCGGTCACGCCCGCCATCTGCCCTCGTTCCCTCACTCGCCTCGGTGGTCCTCCCCGGCGGGCGCGCCCGCCGCGCCGTGGTGCCCCACGCTGGTACGTTCCGCGTCCGGACGCAAGTCGGCGACGCGACACGGACCACTTCACCGTGATCTTTCGAGATCCGCAGGGGCCATAGGTCCCGAACGGACAGGTCGGCCGGGCCGACCTACCCGAACAGCAGGTCGCCGTAGCGGAGCACGACGGCGAGGGTCAGGATCAGCAGCCAGATCACCACGATGACCAGATCGAGGTTGGCCCGCAGCCCTCGGACCAGGGCGGCCCGCATCCGGGCCGGCAGGAACAGGTTGCCGTCGCGGATGTTGACGTGGGTCAGGGCCGCGAACACCAGGGTCGTGGAGACGGTCACCAGCAGGCACCAGGGGCACAGCGCGCCGATATGAAACATCGACTGGTAGAACAGCCAGTAGGCGAAGCCGAGGCCGACGGCGTAGACCAGTTGCGCGGCGAACATGAACCAGCGCGGGAACCGCACCCCGCCCAGGTGGGCCACCGCCAGGGTGATCACCACCGGCTCGGCGACCAGCCCGAGGAACGCGTTGGGGAACCCGAGCAGCTGCGACTGCCAGGCGGCGGCCACGGTGCCGCAGCTGATCACCTCGTTGATGTTGCAGGAGAGCTCTGCGGCCGGATCGGCGGCCAGTTTGACCGCGTCGACCGCCAGCACGAACGAGGCGATCAGGCTCAGCACCGACGAGAGGAGCATGGTGCCGAAGATCCAGGCGTCGGTGTGCCGGACCCGGTGCAGCGTGCCGAGTGCGCCGGCCACTAGGTACCGCTCCTGGCCGCCGCCTCGACGGCCTCGGTCAGCGGGCCGGCGCGGTACACGTCGCCCTCGAACACCGTGCCGTTGATCCGCACCGTCGGGGTGCCCTGCACACCCGAGTCGAACGCGGTCCGGGTCACCTTGGCCACCCACGGTTCGAAGACGCGCTCGTCGAACGCGTCGACCACGTCCCGGCCGACTCCGGCCCGGATCGCCAGGTCGGCGATCTGTTGGTCGGTGAGCCCCCGGGTGCCCTCCCGGGGCTGGTCGTCGTAGAACGCGGAGTGCAACGCCCAGACCCGGTCCGGGGCCCGGTCGGCGACCGTGGCGATCGCGTTGGCCGCCCTGCTGGAGTATCTGCTGCCCTGCGAGGTGCGGTCCAGGAACGAGATCGGCCGCAGCTCCACCCGGGCCGTGCCGGCCCGGACGAGCCTGTCCAGTTCGCCGCCGTTGGCCTGCTCGAACTTGCCGCATGCCGGGCACATGTAGTCCAGGTAGATCTCCACGGTCACCGGCGCACCGGGCTGGCCGACCGGGATCGCACCGGTGGGGGTGAGGTTGGCGGGGGTGACCAGGGCCCCGCCAGCGCGGGCGGGTGGCTCGTCCTGGTTCGCGGCGTCGAACACCGCGAACCCGATGGCGATCACCAGACCGGCGATGACCAACCCGCCGACGGCGAGTGCCCAGTTGATCCGCCGGCCGCGCCGCGCCGCGACGGCCGCCTGTGCCCTGCGCGTTTCGCGGGACGTCACTCGCTGCTGTTTACCCATACCACGTCATCCGTTCCAGATCGAGAGGTGTGCACGAAGCAGCGGTCAGCTGCTATGCCGCGCTGGGTTGCCGCGCGGTGAGGCGGTCCCACGCCGGGATCGGCAGCGCGATCGCCGCCGCCGGGAACAGCCCGTGTTCCTCGTTGTCGATGTGCCGGTGCAGCCGGGTCAGGGCGGCCAGCACCGCCGGCCAGTCCGGTGCGGCGCGATCGACCGCGCCGAGGACGCCGTGGATGTCGTCGTGCTCGTCGCAGAGCTTGTCCACCGCCTCGGTCAGGCTGCCCTCCGCACGAAGCTCGACGAAGAGGCCGGCCTCCTCGGTGTCGGTGTGCGGCGTCAGCAGGGCGAGCAACGCGTCGAGCCGTACCAGCGGATCATCCGTACCGGACGTGATCGCCGTACGCAGACTCCCGGCCGCGTTGGCGATCGCCTCGTGTTCGGCGGTCAGTCGACCGATCACCGGGAACTCCCGGCAGCCGCAGTAGTTGCACACGATCGTTCCTCCTGACGATGACCCGTCGGTACTTCCAGCCTGTTCCCGGCCATCCCCGGCAGACAGGGTCTTTGGTCCCGTGCCGACCTGCCATCGGCACCCGGACGGCCGGGGTACGGAGGTCGGTGATCTGTGAGTTCGGACCCTCCCTGGGTTTTGACGCCGTTCGGCGTTATAACGTTGGGCACCATGGAAACGCCGCGAACGGGCCCCAGCGGGGAGACGATCGACACGCCACGCCACCGGGCGCTGGGCTCGGACAGTCGGGTGGCGATCCTGCGGTTGGTACGGGCCGCCCAGAGCGGTGTCACGGCCGCCGAGGTGGCGGCCCGGACCGGGCAGCACCTCTCCACGACCCGCGCCCACCTGGACCGGCTCACCGAGGCCGGGCTCCTGGTGAAGGCGCGGGCCAGCGGTGGGCAGCCGGGCCGTCCGGCCTGGCGGTACCGGGCGGCGGCCGCGGACCCGGCCCCGGCGCCTTACCGGTCGCTGGCGGCCGCCTTGCTCGATCACCTGTCCAGTCGCGCCGGTGATGTCCGGGAGGCTGCGGCGCAGGTCGGCCGGGGCTGGGGCCGGCACCTGGCGGCGGCCACGCCCGACCACGAGGACCCGGTCGACTCGGTGCTCACCGTCCTGGACGGGCTGGGTTTCGGCCCACGCCGTCAGCCGCCCGAAGCCGCCGACACCGTCCAGGTCCACCTGCACACCTGTCCGTTCCTGGAACTGGTGGGTCGGAACGCCGACGCCATGTGCGGGCTCCACCTCGGGGTCGTCCAGGGGGTCCTGGAACGCGACGGCGGCTCGGGCGAATCCGTGGTGCTGGAGCCCTTCGCCGCGCCCGAGGCCTGTGTCCTGCACCTGCCGGCACCGGCGCGGCCGTCGGAGGGGCAGCGGTCGGAGGGGCGGCGGTCGGAGGGGCAGCCACCGGAGGGGCGGCCGTCGTGAGCCATCCGGTGGGGGCGCCGGTCGGGGTGCCGGTCCGGTGGCGGTTGCCCGTCCTGGGCGCCGCGGCGCTCGCGTTGCTGGTCGGCCTCTACGCCGGTCTGCTCCTGCTCGGCGTCAGGGTGCCGGCGCCCGCCGTGGCGGTGGAACCACTGCACGGGCCGCTGATGGTGTTCGGCTTCGTCGGCACCCTGGTCGCCCTGGAACGGGCCGTCGCCCTCGGTGCCCGCTGGGCGTTGCTGGCCCCGGCGTGTTCGGGGTCGGGCGCACTGGTGCTGGTGGCCACCGGACCCGGCCTGGCCGGCAAGACCCTGCTCGTCATGGCGTCGGTGCTGCTGCTCGGCATCTACCGGGCACTGTGGCGGCGGCAGCCCGGCGTGGCGCTGCTCGCGCAGGGTTGCGGTGCGGTCGGCTGGTACGCCGCGACACTGTTGTGGCTGGCCGGCTTCCCGGTCGCGGAGACCGTGCCGTGGCTGGCGGTGTTCGTGGTGGCGACCATCGCCGGAGAACGTCTCGAACTGGCGCACGTCGGGCTGTCCGGCCGCAACGCCGAGCGGTGGTTCCTCGCCGCCCTGGCCGCGATGCTGGCCGGCGCCACCGCGGCCACCCTGTGGCCGGTGGTCGGAGCGCACCTGTTCGGCGCCGGGCTGCTGGCCGTCACGGCGTGGCTCGTCCGCTTCGACGTCGCCCGGCGCACGGTACGGGCGAGGGCGCTGCCCCGCTACGTCGCGGTGGGCCTGCTGGCCGGCTACGGGTGGCTGGCGCTGGCCGGCCTGCTGTGGGCCGGCGCCGGCCCCACCACCGGTGGTCCCCGGTACGACGCGACGCTACACGCGCTCTTCCTCGGCTTCGCCATGTCGATGATCTTCGTGCACGCCCCGGTGATCCTGCCGGCCGTACTGCGTCGGCCACTGCCCTACCACCGGTTGCTCTACGTCCCGCTGGCCCTGCTGCACGCCTCGCTGTCGATACGTCTCGGCCTCGGTGACGCGGCCGGCCTGGAGCCGGTACGTCGCTGGGCCGGCACCGCGAACGTGGTGGCGGTGCTCGCCTTCGCCGGCTGCGCCGTCGCCCTGGCACGGCGACGCCGCGGACCGGCCAGGACGACCCCGGCGGCCGAGCCGAGCCGACGGGCCAGGACGATGCCGGCGGCCGAGCCGAGTCGACCGGCCAGGACTACGTCGGCGGCCGAGCCGAGTCGACGGGCCAGGACGATGTCGGCGGCCGAGCCGAGTCGACCGGCCGGCGCGGCGGTCATTCCATGACGGACACCGTGCGGAGCAGGACGGCACCGGCCGGCGGGGCGGCCGGGCGGGCCGGTTGGCATCGCCGTACCGGGGCGCTGCCGTTGGCGTACCTGGCCGCGATCGTCGTCGTCGCGGTGGTCCATCCGGCACTGCCGTCCTGGCGGTGGCTCGCCATCCACCTGCTGCTCCTCGGTGCGGTCACCAACGCGATCATGGTCTGGAGCGCCCACTTCACCACCGCCGTGCTGCGCTGCCCCGTGCCGGGGCGCCGATCCGGGGCGGCCGTCCGGCTCGCCGTGCTCAACCTCGGTGTCCTCGGTGTGCTGGTCGCCGGGACCACCGACCGGCCGTGGCCGGGCGTCACCGGTGCCGTACTCGTCTTCGGCGCCGCCGTCGCGCACCTGGGCTGGCTGGCCGCACGGCTACGCGCCGCACTGCCGGCCCGCTTCGACATCACCGTGCACTACTACCTCGCCGCCACGGCCGCCCTGCTGACCGGGGTTCCGGTCGGTGCGTGGATGCTCGTCGCCGACGACGACTTCCGGCCGCGACTGCTGTTGTTCCACGCCCACGTCAACCTGCTCGGCTGGGTGGCGCTTACCGTACTCGGCACGCTGCTCACCCTCTGGCCGACGGTCCTGCGTACCCGGATGGCCGACGGCGCCACCATCGCCGCCCGCCGGGCACTGCCGGTCGCGGTGGCCGGACTCGCGCTGCTCGGCCTCGCCGTGCTCGCCTGGTGGCCGCCGCTGGCGGCGGGCGGGCTGGCCCTGGTGGCCACCGCGGCCCTGATCACCGCGCGCCCCGCGGTGGTCGCCGCCCGGCGCCGGTCACCGGCCTCGTTTCCCGCCTGGTCCATCGCGGCCGCCGGCGGCTGGCTGCTCGTCGCCCTCGCCGTCGACGCGTGGAGCATGCTGACCGCCGCCGACCCGGCAGCGGCGGCCGACCGGTTCGGCGCCGTCCTGACCCCACTGCTGGTCGGCTTCGTCGCCCAGACCCTGCTCGGCGCGCTGGCGTACCTGCTGCCGATGGCCCTCGGCGGCGGTCCCGGACCGGTACGGCAGCGCACCGAGCGCCTGGACCGGCGATGGGCGCAGCGGGTGACCATGGCGAACGCCGCGCTGGTCGTATTCATCCTGCCCGCACCGCCGTACGTGCGGATCACCACCTCACTGCTGGTCCTCGCCGCGCTGCTGCAGTTCCTCGTCCCCGCCGTCCGTATCCTGCTCACCGCTCGGAGACGACCGTGACGCCACCCGCCGATGCCGCACCGTCGACCGCGCCCGTCCGCCCGCTGGGTGGGGTCGCCGCCGGTCTCGCGCTCGTCCTGATCGCCGTGCTGGTCGGGGTCGCCGCCCAGCGGGTCACCGCACCGGATGGCACTCTCGCCGTCGGGACGACCGGTGTGGTACCGACCGGGCGGACCAGCACCGTGGCCGTGACCGCCGACGGGATGCGCTTCCACCCGGACCGGATCACCGTGCCGGCGGGCGATCGGCTGATCATCGAGCTGACCAACCGGGACCGCCGCCGGCACGACCTCGTGCTGGCCACCGGTGCCAGGTCCCCGATCCTGGCGAGCGACGACGTCGTCCGGCTGGATGCCGGTGTCGTCGGCGGCACCGTCGAGGGCTGGTGCTCGCTGCCGGGCCACCGCCAGGCCGGGATGACACTGACCGTCACCACCACCGGGCCGGGCGGAGGCACCGCTCACGAGCACGCCGGTCCGGCCGGCACCGATCCGCCGGCCGGGGCAGCCCCGCGAATCGACGCGATGGCCGAGCCCGACGCCGGCTTCACCGCCCGCGACGCCACCGCACCGGTGCGGCCCACCGGCCGGTTGCACCGGCGGGAACTGCGGGTGCAGGAGGTGCAGCGCGAGGTCGCTCCCGGCGTACGGCAGAAACTGTGGACCTTCAACGGCACCGCGCCCGGCCCCGTGCTCCGGGGAAGCGTCGGCGACACCTTCGAGATCACCCTGATCAACGACGGCAGCGTCGACCATGGCATCGACTTCCACGCCAGCGCACTCGCCCCGGACCGGCCGATGCGTCCGATCGATCCCGGGCAGCGGCTGACCTACCGGTTCACCGCCACCAAGGCCGGGATCTGGATGTACCACTGCTCGACCATGCCGATGCTGCACCACATCGGCAACGGCATGTACGGCGCGGTGATCATCGATCCGCCGGACCTGCCGGCGGTGGATCGCGAGTACGTCCTGGTCCAGTCCGAGCTGTATCTCGGTCCGGACGCCGAACCCGGCGACCTGGCGAAGATGCAGGCGGAGCGACCCGACGCCGTGGTCTTCAACGGCTACGTCGCGCAGTACGCCCACCGGCCGCTGGTCGCCCGGCCGGGCGACCGTGTCCGGATCTGGCTGCTCAACGCCGGACCCAACCGTCCCAGTGCGTTCCACGTCGTCGGCGCCCAGTTCGACACCGTCTACCGGGAAGGACGATGGCAGTTGCGGGCCACCGACCCCGGCGGCGCGCAGCAGCTCGACCTGCTCCCGGCAGCCGGAGGGTTCGTCGAGACCGTCCTGCGCGAACCCGGCCACTATCCGTTCGTCAGCCACATCATGGTCGACGCCGAACGCGGCGCCCGCGGCGTCATCCAGGTCGAGGGGAGCCCGTGATGACGGCCATCCGGCGCACCAGCGCGGAGGCGTCCCCGTCGTGGCGTACCGGCACGTCCGAGCGGTGCGCATGACCGCAGTGACGTCTGTCAGTCCGCGTAGTGGTCCACGACCAGCGTCCGCGCTACCGTCGCGCTCAGCAGCCGGACACCGACCGTCGAGCCGGGGTCGACGCCGGTGACCTCGCGCACGCGGCGCAGTCGGTAGTCCAGCGTGCGCGGGTGGATGTGCAGCGCGGCGGCGGCGTTCGCGCGGTTCATGTCGTTGGCGTAGTAGGCGCGCAGCGTCGCCACCAGGTCCGGGCCGGTGGCCAGCGCCTTGGCGTAGCCGCGTAGCCATCCGTCGACCGCCGCCGTGCGGGCCAGCGCCATCTCCACGAACAGGTCCGCGATCTCCGGCAGCCGGTCCGGGCGGTCCTGCGGCGGCGCCACCCGGCTCACCTCGCGGGCCCACGCCAGCGTCTCGGCCAGCCCGCCCACCGCGCCCTGTGCCGCACCGATGCCGCAGGGCTGCCCGATCAGCGCGGTCAGGTGGCGTATCCGCGCAAGGATCGTGGCCTTCGGGGCACCGCCGGGGGTGAGCACGGCGACCTCGTCGGCGCCGAGCCAGGTCGCCGGGATCCGTTCCGGCGCGAGCGACGCGACCACCTCGGCCCGGGTCTCCGGAGCCACCGGCCGCGCCATTTTCAAGATCGAGATATGGTACTGCCCGCCGAGGCGCAGATCGGCGACGAAGGGCTCCACCGGTTCGTCGGCGAGCAGGGCGCGGGCCAGGATCTCCAGCCGAGTGGAGAGCAATCGTGCGGTACCCACACCCCGGGTGTAACCGCTCAGGTAGGCGCTGCGCGCCCGGACGCCCTGGCCGCCGAGCCAGCCGACGATGCGGAGCAGGTCGGTGACGTCCTCGGGGCGGGCCAGGTCGTGCACCTCGCGGACCATCATCGCGGTGTGCAGACCGAGCACCTGCTGCTGCGAGGGAACGGAGAGGCCGACCTCGGCCCGCTGCCGGCCCACCGCGGCGATGCCGGCCAGGTCGTTCTCGCCCAGCGGCAGCTCGGCCGCGGCCAGGTCGAGCGACCGGCGCCGGATGAGAACCGCGAAGTCGTACATCCCGATGCGGTCGTCGACCCCGGGCGCCATCGCCTGGTACTCGCTGACCTCGTTGGTGTACGTCTCGACCGCGTGCCGCGCGTTGACCTCGACCCGCTCGCGCAGGGCGTTGAACAGTGCAGTCATCGGTGCGGTTCCTCCCCGTCGCAGACGCTCCGGAGCAGTGGCGGTTGTGGATGGGCCGCTACGCCGTCGACGGTAACAGACCAGGCCGGCCCGGGGCGTGGGCGGCGATCGCGACCGGGTGCGGTCACAGCTGTCCCACCCGCGCGTCGGACTGTTTCCGGTATGTCCATTATTCCGATAAAAACTCGTTATCGTCGGTTGGGCGGCGTTCGGAAGGCGGACGAAGGCCGGAGGAGGGCGAACGATGGCGCGTGGACGAGCCGATCGACGAGCGCGGTCATGATCGCGCGAAGCGGGGTGCCGAGATGAGCCAGGTGCGGTTGCCCGAGCCGCTGACCCGGGCTCCCGGACCGGCCGAGGGAATCGACCTGTCCGAGCTCGCCGCCGAGCTGCGCGCCGTCGTCGACGGCGAGGTCCGGTTCGATGCCGGCTCGCGGGCGGCTTACTCCACCGATGCGTCCAACTACCGGCAGGTGCCGCTCGGGGTGGTGCTGCCGCGCACCGTAGCGGCGGCCGTGGCGACGGTGGACGTCTGCCGGCGGTACGGCGCCCCGGTCCTGTCCCGCGGCGGCGGCACCAGCCTGATCGGCGAATGCACCAACGTGGCCGTGGTGCTGGACTGGTCGAAGTACTGCCACCGGGTGCTGGAGGTCGACCGGGAACGGCGGACCTGCCTGGTCGAGCCGGGCATCGTCCGGGACACCCTCAACGAGCGGCTCGCGCCGTACGGGTTGGAGTTCGGCCCCATGCCGGCGACGCACGACCACTGCACCATCGGCGGCATGCTCGGCAACAACTCCTGCGGCGCGAGCGCCCAGCGCACCGGCAAGGTCGTCGACAACGTCGTCGAGCTGGAGGTGCTGCTCTACGACGGCACCCGGATGTGGGTGGGGGAGACCAGCGACGAGCAGTACGCCGAGATCCAGCGCGGCGGCGGTCGGCGGGCCGAGATCTACGCGCAGCTCCGGGCGCTGCGCGACGAGTACGCCGAGGACATCCGGGGCCGCTTTCCGAAGATTCCCCGTAGGGTCTCGGGCTACAACCTGGACAGCCTGCTGCCGGAGAACGGCTTCCACGTCGGTCAGGCGCTGGTCGGTGCGGAGGGGACGCTGGTCACGATCCTGCGCGCCCGGTTGCGCCTGCTGCCCACGGTCAGGGCCCGGTCCCTGGTCGTGCTCGGTTATCGGGATCTCGCCACCGCCGCCGACGACGTGCCGAGGGTGCTGACGTACGACCCGATCGCCCTGGAGGGGATCGACGACAAGCTCATCGACTTCGAGAAGCGCAAGCACCTGCATCCGGCCGCCCTGCACATGCTTCCGCCGGGCGGCGGCTGGCTGCTGGTGCAGTTCGGCGCGGACACCGTGCGGGAGGCCGAGGAGGTCGCGCAGCGGTTCGGCGCGGCGATGGCTGGCCCGGACGGGCCGAGCGTGTTCCGCTTCGAGAAGGAGGCCGACGAGGTCCAGCTCTGGGCGGTCCGGGAGGCCGGCCTCGGCGCCACCGCCTGGGTGCCCGGCATGGCCGACACCTATCCGGGCTGGGAGGACTCGGCGGTCCCGCCCGAGCGGCTCGGCGGTTACCTGCGCGACCTGGAGCGGCTCTACCAGGAGTTCGGGTTCGAGCAGGCGTCCCGGTACGGGCACTTCGGGCAGGGGTGTGTACACAGCCGGATCCCCTTCGAACCACGTACCGCCGACGGCGTACGGCAGTTCCGAGCCTTCGTGGAACGGGCCGCCGACCTGGTCGTCTCGTACGGCGGCTCGTTCTCCGGCGAGCACGGGGACGGGCAGGCCACCGGCGAACTGCTGCCCCGGATGTTCGGTGACCGGGTCGTCCGCGCATTCGGGCAGTTCAAGGCGATCTTCGACCCGACCGACCGGATGAATCCCGGCAATGTGACGCCCGCGTACCCGATGGACAGCCAGCTGCGGCTCGGGGTGGACTACAACCACGGTCCCGTCGACACGGTGTTCCGCTATCCGGAGGACGCCGGCAGCTTTCCCCGGGCGGTGCTGCGCTGCGTCGGGGTGGGCAAGTGTCGCCGCGAGCACGGCGGGGTGATGTGCCCGTCGTACATGGTGACCCGGGAGGAGGAGCACTCGACCCGGGGGAGGGCCCGGCTGCTCTTCGAGATGCTCGACGGGACCGCCCGGGGCGGCACCATCGGCGACGGCTGGCGCTCGACGGCGGTCCGGGACGCGCTCGACCTCTGTCTGGCCTGCAAGGGCTGCAAGTCCGACTGTCCGGTCAACGTGGACATGGCCACCTACAAGGCCGAGTTCCTGTCCCACCACTACGCCGGGCGGCTGCGCCCCCGGTCGCACTACTCGATGGGCTGGCTGCCGGCCCTGGCCGCGCTCGCGTCGCGGGCGCCCGGTCTGGTCAACAGCCTTGCCCACACGCCCGGCCTGGCCCGGCTGGCCAAGTCGGCGGCGGGGGTGGACCAGCGCCGGGAGCTTCCCCTCTTCGCCGAGCAGACCCTGCATCGCTGGTTCGCCGACCGGACTCCGGGCGGGGACGGGTCGCGGGGCGACGTGCTGCTCTGGCCGGACACCTTCACCAACCGGTTCCACCCGTCGGTGGGCCGGGCCGCCGTCGAGGTGCTGGAAGCCGCCGGCTGGCGGGTACACCTGCCGGCCGGGACGGTCTGCTGCGGCCTCACCTGGATCTCCACCGGCCAGTTGCGCACGGCCGGTCGGGTGTTGCGTCGTACGGTGTCCGCGCTGCGGCCGTACCTGCGGGCCGGCATGCTCGTGGTGGGCCTGGAACCCTCCTGCACGGCGGTGTTCCGCGCCGACGCCTTCGACCTGTTCCCCGACGACGAGGACGTGCGCCGGCTCAAGCGGCAGACCGTCACGTTGGCCGAGCTGCTGCACCAGCACACTCCCGGCTGGCGGCCACCCCGGCTCTCCCGGACCGCGCTGGTCCAGACCCACTGCCACCAGCACGCCGTCCTCGGCATGGCCGCCGAACAGGAGCTGCTGCGCCAGGCCGGGGTGGACGCGCAGTTCCTCGACTCCGGCTGCTGCGGGCTGGCCGGCAACTTCGGCTTCGAGCGGGGGCACTACGAGGTCTCCGAGGCCTGCGCCGAACGGGTGCTGCTGCCGGCGGTACGCGCCGCCGAGCCCGGTGACATCGTCCTCGCCGACGGATTCAGCTGCCGTACCCAGATCGCGCAGGGCGCGGCGAACGGGCGCGTCGCGATGCACCTGGCCGAGCTGCTCCGCGCCGGACTCCGCGGTGACCACGGCGATGCGTTGCCGGAACGCCGGTGGGCGCAGCGTCCGGAGCAACCCGCCTCGCCACTGCCGGCGCTGGCCGGCGCGGCGACCGGGATCGCGGCGACCGGCATGCTCATCGGCGCGCTGGCCGCCCTGGCCGGTGCCCGTGCCCAGGGGGGCGGGTCCTGGACGTCCAGGGCCGGGAGCGTACGTCGGCGGTGAGCGGGATACCTCGCGGTGCCGGTGCGGACCGACCGGCGGCCCCGCCCCACGGTGGCGGGACCGCCGGTGTCGCCCGCTGCCGGCCGTTCGCCCAACGGCTGGGACGGCCGGGCCCGACCACCGCGGGGGACGGGCGTCAGCAGGTGGAGTTGGTCTGGGTGAGTAGGCCGAGGCGCCACGGGAGGCTGTTGTAGTCGCCTCCGGCGTTGGGGTCCATGCCCTGGTAGGCGTAGCGCATGTCGCAGGGGCTGATGGTGAGGGTCTGGTCGACCTGGTCGCGGATCATCTCGCCGTGGCTGATGTCGCGGGTCCAGGCACCGGCGGGGAAGGTGACGTTGTTCGCGCGGGCGAAGGGGTTGCTCTCGGTGTCGGCCAGCGCCTGCCAGGGGCCGGCGATGGCGGACGCGGTCCAGGAGCGGAACCAGCGGCGGCCGTCGCTGCCGATCGCCTCGTGGATCATCAGGTACTGGTTCTGTCCGGCCACCTTGTAGACGTTCGCCGCCTCGAAGAGCCGGTTGCGGTCGGCGTCCTGCATGGCGATGACCGGCTGACTCATGCCCTCCGGGAAGTTCGCCACCGAGGTCTGCGACCGGTAGAGGTGGCCGTTGTCGTCCGAGGAGAACAGGTGACAGTTGGCGCTGTCGCAGATGACCCACATGTCGACCCAGTAACCGTTACCGATGTTGTCCCGGATGATCTGTGGCATTCCGCTGTAGAAGTGTTTCGGCGCGGTCCAGCCGTTCGGGTTGCTGATGTCCGGGTTGGTGGAGTACGACGCGTTGCCGGTCTGGTAGACCAGGTACCACAGCCGGTGCGGGGCGAAGTAGAACACCTGCGGCGCGGCCCGGTATCCGGTGCCGAGCGGCGCCTGGTCGAGGTAGTGGAACGTGGCGTTGTTCGCCTGGGACCAGTCGGTGAAGTTGAGGTAGACCAGGTTGTAGCCGGCCGACTGCGCGGTGCTCGCGAAGACGTGGTAACGGCCGTTGTGGTAGACGACCGAGGGGTCCTTGATGCCGGCGATGTTGCGGCCGTCGTTCTTTGGCCCGATCAGCGCGCCGCTGGAGTTCCACCGGAAGCTGGTCGGCAGGCTGCCGGTGGGCGGAGTCGTCGGTGGGATGGTCGGCGGAGTCGTGGGTGGGGTGGTCGGCGGAGTCGTGGGTGGGGTGGTCGGCGGATTGGTGACGCCGCCCGTGCAGGTGGTGCCGTTGAGGGCGAAGGACGAGGGGACCGGGTTGCTGCCGGTCCACGACCCGTTGAAGCCGAACGACACGCTCGCGTTGGTGCCGATGGAGCCGTTGTAACCGACGTTTCTCGCGGTGACCTGGGCACCGCTCTGGGAGACCGAGGCGTTCCACGCCTGGGTGATCCGCTGGCCCGCACCGTACGTCCAGGTGAGGGTCCAGCCGTTGATCGGGTCACCCAGGTTGGTCACCGCGACGTTGGCCCCGAATCCGCCCGGCCACTGGGACGATATCGAGTAGTTCACCGAGCAGCCGGCCGTGGCGGCGTACGCGGGGAGGACCGCCGCCGCCCCGCCGGCCGCGACCATCCCGATGATCGGTACGAGCAGCCCTACTCGTCGTTTCGCTGTTTCACGCACTGATGACTCCTTACAGTCGCGCCGCCGAACCGGCCGCGTGGCGGCGGGATGTGGCGGCTGACGTGCCCACGTCGGCTCCGCCGGTCGGCCCGTACCGTGCAACCGAGGGTGGCCACCGGTGCGACCACCGGCGGTGGGTGCGGAGCGACAGGGTGTTGGTGGGTCGGCGATCGCGCTGGCCGCCACAGGGCCGGTCGGCAGGGGATGGTGCCCCGGCTCGACGGGGGCTCCGCGCGTTGCGCTGGCGCCCACCCCGGGTGCGGTTCGCACCCGTGCCCGTGGGTGGACGCCAGAGTGAACGCTAACATATCTCCCTGTCGATCGCTTCGCAAGAGTGGGCTTTTCGGTGATCGTGCAATGGGCCGGGTCAGCCACGGCGGTTCATTGAACCTTTTTCAACCTCCCCGTGCGGTCCGACGGACCGCACGGTCGGACGCGGTGCATGAGCGCCGCGCGGTCCAGGTTGAAAAAGGTTCATTACGTCGCTCCGTCACGTTCTCCACCAGCGTGGTGCGACGCGCGGTCGAAACGGCGGTAGGCCGCGGCAATCGGGATCGCCGGTGTGACCATTCCCGGGTGCCTGACCGCAACGCCGGTCGGACGAGGCCGCCGGAGAATTCACGGCTCCTTCTTGACGCGGCCCCCGGCGTCCAGCACAGTCAACGACCACACCATGGGCGCCACAGCTCCGCACCCACCACCCGGTACCCGTGACAGCGATGGGACATGCCAGCTACCCGTACGAACGAGACGAACCTGGTCGTCGCCGCGCAGGCCGGTGACCGGCAGGCGCTTGACGAACTCACCGCGGCGTACCTGCCGGTCGTCTACACGGTGGTGCGCAGGGCGCTGAGCGGTCACCCGGACGTCGACGACATCGTGCAGGAGACGATGCTCCGTGCCCTGCGCGAGCTCGGGACGTTGCGGACACCGGACAGCTTCCGGCACTGGCTGGTGGCGATCGCGCTGCGCCAGGTCAGTACGCACACGCAGCGGTGGCAGGTCGCCGCCGACCGTGCCGTGGCCCTGGACGAGGTGGTCGGGGAGCCGGACGCCGGGGCCGAGGTCGAGGATCTGACGCTGTTGCGGCTGGGCCTGTCCGAGCAGCGCCGGCAGCTGGTGCGGGCCGGTCGTTGGCTCGACCCGGACGACCGGGCGCTGCTCTCGCTCTGGTGGTTGGAGACCGCAGGCCAGCTGAGCAGGACGGACCTGGCAGCGTCACTCGGCGTCGGGGTGGCGCACGCGGGCGTACGGGTCCAGCGGATGCGCAACCAGCTGGAGCTCAGCCGGACCTTGGTGGCCGCGCTGGACGCGAGACCCGGGTGTGTCCGCCTGGCGCCGGTGCTGGCCGGCTGGGACGGGCGGCCGAGTCCCCTGTGGCGCAAACGCATCACCCGGCACGTCCGCTCCTGCCCGGTCTGCCTCCGGCACGGCGAGGGACTGGTGGCGCCGGAGCGCCTGCTCGTCGGTCTCGCGCTGCTCCCCGTGCCCGCGGCGCTGGTCGCGGCGCTGATCGGCAAGGGCGCGGCGGCGGGCGGCGCCCTCGGAACCGTCTCCGCGGTGGCCGCCTCCGGCGCCGGTGGGCTCGGCGGTTCCGGGGCCGTCGGCGCGGGCGTCAAGGCCGGGCTGCTCGGGCAGCTCGGCCAGCTGATCGGGGCGCATCCGATCGTGACCGCGGTCGCCGCCGGCACGGTCGTCGCCGGCGCCACGGTCACCACGGCGACCTGGCCGACGCCGGAACCGCCGCCACCGGTGGGCATCGCCGTGCCGACGCCGACACCTACCGCGAGGCTGTCGTCGGCGTCGGCCGCGGCCGTCGTCCCGTCGAGATCGACACCCCGGGCGACCGCACCCGCTCCGAGCCGGCCGGCCCCGACCGGCGCCACCCCGTCGCGCGCCGGGACGGTTACCCCGCGCGGGAGCGTGTCGATGGAGTCGGTCAACCAGGTGGGGCTGTTCGTCACCACCACGACCGACGACCTCGGAGTACTGGCCCGGGCCGGCGGGGAAGGCGACGCGGCCGGTCGGCGGCGGGCGACCTTCGAGGCCGTCCCCGGTCTGGCGGACGCGACCTGTGTCTCCTTCCGGGCGGAGGACGGACGTTACCTGCGCCATCTGTCCTGGCGGGTGCGGTTGAGCGCGGACACGGGTACCGAGCTGTTCCGCGGGGACGCGACGTTCTGTGCACGCGGGGGTGTGGCGCCGGGGTCGGTGTCGCTGGAGTCGTCCAACTATCCCGGCTGGTTCCTGCGGCACCGGAACTTCGAGTTGTGGGTGGACCAGTCGACCGACGATCCGGTGTTCCGGGCCGACATGTCGTTCCGGGTCCGGCCTCCGCTGGCCGGGTAGCGTTTCGCCGTACATCGGCGCGTCGCCGGAACAGGCGGTGGCGCCAGGTGCGAGGTCCCGCTGCCGCGTTGCCCCGGGTCGCCCCGTCCCCTGTGGTCGGTGGCGGCCGACCGTGGGCGGCCCCGGCCGGCCGCGCGACCCTCCGGCGCCTGCGTCGATAACAGAAAAACCTGTGAGACTTCTTCCGGTGGCCGGTTCCGGCCCGTTCGGCGGAAAGGTGTTATCCGTCGTCCTCGTCGAAAGTCGGACCGGAGCGGTTTCATTGTTCGGTCCGAAGGTGGTTCCGCTACGCATTGACAACCCTCTTGAAGAGCCGGAAACCGTCTGGCAATATGCCGTACATCTGGCGCGGCGGTTTAATCCATGTCTCCGTTTGGTGCGTCAGGTCTTGTAGCCAGTCATGTTAACGCTAACATCACTGCCCGTGTCGCGAGCCGTGCTGCGAGCCGCAGCCGGGCCACCACCCGCCAACCCGCGCCCCGCCCCCGGGCTCGGGTGGTCCGACCGAAGGAGAGACACCATGGATGTCCTGGCGCAGGCGCCACCACTGGCGCCGGTACCGCCGCCGGCTCGGCGCGGTGCGGCGCGCGACCGGTGGCGACGCTGGCGGTCCGGATTCGCCGCGGCCGTGGCGATGGCGCTCGTCGGCACGGCCGCCGTCGCGTTCGGCACGGCCCCGGCGTCGGCCGCGACGGTGGACACGAGTGCCTGGTACGTGCTGGTGAACCGGAACAGTGGCAAGGCGCTGGACGTGTACAACCTGGCGACGAACGACGGTGCCCGGATCACCCAGTGGACGCGCGGGGACGGTGCGTGGCAGCAGTGGCAGTTCGTCGACTCGGGCGGCGGGTACTACCGGGTGAAGTCGCGGCACTCGGGCAAGGTCCTGGACGTCTACAACTGGTCGACGTCCAACGGGGCGGGGATCGTGCAGTGGAGCGACCACAACGGGGCCAACCAGCAGTTCCGGTTGCTCGACTCGTCCGGTGGCTACGTCCGGCTGATCAACCGCCACAGCGGGAAGGCGGTGGAGGTGCAGGACGCATCGACGGCGGACGGGGCGAACGTGGTGCAGTACGACGACTGGGGTGGGAACAACCAGCAGTGGCAACTCGTCCGCGTCGACGGCGGCGGTACCCCGCCCACCACCCCGCCGGGCGGCACGTTCAGCAATCCCGTGGTGTGGCAGGACTTCGCCGACGTCGACATCATCCGGGTCGGCGAAACCTACTACCTGTCCGCCTCGACCATGCACTACTCGCCGGGTGCGCCGATCCTGCGCTCGTACGACCTGGTGAACTGGGAGTTCGCCGGGCACTCGGTTCCCCGACTGGACTTCGGGTCCAAGTACGACCTGTCCGGCGGTCGGGCCTACGTGGACGGAATCTGGGCGTCCACCCTCAACTACCGGCAGAGCAACCAGACGTACTACTGGGCCGGTTGCATCGACTTCGCCCAGACCCACATCTACACCGCGTCCGCCGTCGACGGCACCTGGACCCGGCACGCCACCATTCCCAACTGCTACTACGACGCCGGCCTGCTGATCGACGACAACGACACCATGTACGTGGCGTACGGCAACGGAACCATCAGCGTCGCCCAGCTCTCCGCCGACGGGCGCAGCCAGGTCCGCAACCAGCAGGTGTTCAGTACGCCATCGAACATCGGCACCCTGGAGGGCGCCCGCTTCTACAAGCGCAACGGCAGCTACTACATCTGGCTCACCCGCCCGGCCAACGGCCAGTACGTCCTCAAGGCGAGCAACCCGTTCGGCCCGTACGAGATCCGTCAGGTCCTGCTCGACCTGCCGGGGCCGATCGCCGGTGGCGGCGTGCCGCACCAGGGCGGGCTCGTGCAGACCCCGAACGGCCAGTGGTACTACATGGCGTTCACCGACGCGTACCCCGGCGGCCGGATGCCGACGCTGGCCCCGATCACCTGGACCGGTGACGGCTGGCCGGTCCTGCAGACGGTCAACGGCGCCTGGGGGACGACGTACCCCAACCCGTTGCCGCTGCGGCCGGGCAAGCCGCTCACCGGCGCGGACACCTTCGCCGGCACCACCCTCGGGCCGCAGTGGGAGTGGAACCACAATCCCGACAACAGCAGGTGGTCGGTGAACAACGGCCTGCGGCTGCAGACCGCCACGGTGACCGGTGATCTCTACAGCGCCCGGAACACCCTCACCCACCGGATCCAGGGGCCGACCTCGACCGCGACGGTGGAACTCGACTACTCCACGATGCGCGACGGTGACCGTACCGGCCTGGCCATGCTCCGCCAGTCGTCCGCCTGGATCGGGGTGCGCCGGGACAACGGCGCGACCCGGGTGGTGATGACCAACAACCTGACGATGGACGGCAACTGGAACACCACCGGTACCGGTACCGAGGTCGCCAGCGCGGCCGTCTCCGGCGGCCGGATCTGGCTGCGGGCCAACGCGGACATCCGACCCGGCAGCGGCCGACAGGCCCGCTTCTCCTACAGCACGGACGGGGTCACCTTCACCAGCCTCGGTCCGGCCTTCACCCTGAACAACGCCTGGCAGTTCTTCATGGGGTACCGGTTCGGGATATTCAACTACGCCACCCAGGCACTCGGCGGCGCGGTGACGGTCCGCAGGTTCGACCTCTCCACGCCCTGACGCACCTCGGACGAGCGGCGCGCCGGGGAGCCTCGCCCCGGCGCTGACCGCGGTCGCCCGGTCCGGGCTCGGCGGGAGGGGTTCCGCGGCCCGCGTCGCATCGGCAGACATCGACGGCTGTCGTAATCGGCGCGCGGGTGGCAGGATGGGGATTAGTTGGGCTATCCAACTAAGTCTCGCAGCTCCGTCGCCGGTCCGGGCGACCCGAGACGACCAGGAGGCGACATGAGATCCATCCACCTGCGCGGGCAGGCGCGACGACTGCGCGCCTGCCTCGCGGCGGCCGCCACCCTGCTGTTGGGCGTCGGCCTGACAGCGGTGTTGACCGCTCCCGCCAGCGCCGCCGCCGGCTGCCGCGTGACCTACACCGTCAACCAGTGGCCGGGTGGCTTCAGCGCCAACGTGGCGCTGACCAACCTCGGCGACCCGCTCGACGGGTGGACGCTGGCCTGGAACTTCTCGAACGGCCAGACCGTCACCCAGGGCTGGGGTGGCCAGTTCAGCCAGAGCGGCACCCGGGTGACGGTGACCAACGCGACATGGAACGCCGGGCTGGCTACCAACGCCACCGTCACTCCCGGCTTCAACGGCACCTGGAACGGGACGAACTCCCCGCCCACCTCGTTCACCCTGAACGGGGTGGCCTGCACCGGAGCGCCGGCCACCGGGCAACCACCCACCAGCGCCGCCCCCACCTCCACCCCCTCGCAGCCCGGGGGTGCCGCCTGGACCTCCTCCGACCAGTGGGGGACCTGGACCAACGGTGGATACACGCTCTACAACAACATCTGGGGTAGTGGCGCCGGAACCCAGACGATCTGGGCCAACTCATACAGCAACTGGGGCGTCAACGCCAACCACCCGAACACCGGTGGGGTGAAGTCCTACCCGAACGCCACCCGGAACGTCAACCGGAACCTCAGCGCGATCGGCAGCCTCACCAGCAGCTTCAACGTCACGGTGCCGGGCGGCGGGGCGTACGCGAGCACGTACGACATCTGGGCCAACAACCACGCGTACGAGATCATGCTGTGGATGAACAAGACCGGCCCGGTCGGCCCGCTGGGTTCGCTCCAGACCACCGCGTCGGTCGGCGGGCACACCTGGCAGATCTACCGCGGCTCCAACGGCGCCAACGAGGTCTTCTCGTTCATCCGCACCAGCAACACCAGCTCGGGGACCGTCGACATCCGCGCCGTGCTCAACTGGATCCGCACCGCCGGCTGGTACGGCGACGTCCTGATCGGCGACGTCCAGTTCGGGTACGAGATCACCTCGTCGGCGGGTGGCCTGAACTTCACCACGAACAACTTCTCGGTGTCGTACAGCTGATTCCGCCGGCCGGCCGGGCCGCCGTTCCCGGGAGGGGCGACGGCCCGGCCGGCCGTGACGCGGCATGCCCCTCCGGTGGGAACACACGGGTCGGGCATGCGAACGGCACGGTCAGGACATGACGCGACGGGGGTGGGAACTGTCGCCCGCCGGCGACAGCCTGGTCCGCATGGATGATGTTGTGATCGAAGTGGACGGGCTGCGTCGCGGCTACGGGGAGTTCGAGGCGGTGCGCGGCATCGGTCTGCGGATCCGCCGGGGCGAGCTGTTCGCGCTGCTGGGCACCAACGGTGCCGGGAAGACCACCACCATCGAGGTCCTGGAGGGGCTGCAACCGGCCACCGCCGGCCGGGTCCGGGTGCTCGGGATGGACCCCCTCCTGGACCGGAGCTCGGTGCGTCCCCGGACGGGGGTGATGCTCCAGCACGGCGGATTCACGGGTGCGCTCACCGTCCGGGAGACGGTGGAGGTCTGGCGGTCCCTCACCGTCCGGCCGCAGACCACCGCGGAGGTGCTGGACCTGGTCGACCTCGGCGGCCAGCGCAACGTCGCGGTCGAGCAGCTCTCCGGCGGCGAGAGCCGGCGGCTGGAGCTGGCGTTGGCCGTGCTCGGCCGCCCAGAGGTGCTCTTCCTCGACGAACCCACCACCGGCATGGACCCGGCCTCCCGCCGCCGCACCTGGGACGTCGTCCGCCAGCTCCAGAAGGGCGGCACGACCGTGCTGCTCACCACGCACTACCTGGAGGAGGCGGAGCTCCTCGCCGACCGGGTGGCGATCATGCGGGGTGGCAGCATCGTCGCCACCGGGACGCCGGAGGACGTCGTGCGAACCCTGCCCGCGCGGATCAGCTTCCGGCCGCCGGCCACGGACGCGCTGCCCGACCTGCCGCACGCCGCCTGCCTGGTCGACGGCGACCGGGTCACCTACGAGTCGCGCCAGCTCCAGACCGACCTCACCCGGCTGCTCGCATGGGCAGACGCGGGCGGCATCCGGATCGCCTCCCTGTCGGCCCGACCCGCCACCCTGGAGGATGTCTTCCTGGACATCGCCGCCGACCACGACCCGACCGACCGGCACGCGGATCCGGAGGCCGCCCGATGAGCGGGACGATGACGACGCCGAGCTCCCACACCACCGCCACCTCGGGCGACCGCGCGACCAGGCCGTTCTGGCAGATGGCCGCGATGCTCAGGATGGAGCTGCTTGCGCTACGCCGTAGCTGGACGTCCACCGCGATGTCCGTGGTGACCCCGATGATGATCGCCCTGCTGCTGGTCAGCGAGTACCGCGACCAGACGGTGCCCGGCGTGCGCCGGGTCGTCAGCGTCACCACCCTGATCATGGTCTTCCTGGTGCACCACCACCTGACCACCGTGTACGCCGCACGCCGCCAGGAACTGGTGCTCAAACGGCTGCGCACCGGGCTCGCCTCGGACCGCACGATCCTGTTCGGCACGGCCGGCAGCACCGTGGCGATCTTCCTCGCCCAGTTCGTCGCGCTGGCCGTCTACGCGGTTCTGGTCCTCGACCTGCCGATGCCCAGGAACCCCCTGGTCATGGGGGTGGCGCTGCTTTTCGGCTGCTCGATAATGGCGGCGTTCTCGGCCGCGCTCTCCGCGATCACCCGCAGCTCCGAGGCGGCCATGCTCACCACCCTGCCAACCGTGGTGATCTTCCTGGCCACGCCGGGCGCGCTGCTGCCGCTCGGCGCGTTGCCGGAGTCGCTGGAGCGGGTGCTCTGGTTCCTGCCCAACGGCCCGTTCACCGAGGTCATGCGCGTCGGTTGGCTCGGCCGTACCGACGAGGGCCAGCCCCTGAACTTCGCCGGCGTCTTCGTCGAGACGCTGCCCTCCTTCGGGGTGCTGCTGGTCTGGCTTCTGGTGTCGCTGCTCATGGCGAACCGGTACTTCCGGTGGGAACCCCGGCACGGCTGATCGGGGCAGCGAGCGCGTCACCCGGCCTCGGGGACGTGAACATGGACCGGGCGCAGGTCGGGTGGGATCCCGGCCTGCGCCGCGGCCGCGGACGCCGGTACCGCGCCGGACTGCCGGCTCACGCCGCGCGACGGTACGCCGGGCGCGGCCTCCGTCGACCGGGCAGCTACCCCTCCATCGATGCCCTGACCGGCGTCGAGCGCCGCTGTGCCGGCCTGGGTGGACGGTCTCGCGGGCACCGCCGCCGTACCTCCGGCGGTGGTGTGACCGGCCGTCGGCCTCGTGTGTGACACTCACTCGCGTGACGTCGCCTCCACCGCCGGGTCCGCCCGGCTATCCGGGTGTGCCCTCACCACAACCCGGCATGCCCGGACCCCCGGCTGGCTTGCCCGGACCCCCGGCTGGCATGCCCGGAATCCCCGGGATGCCCGGGCCACCGCCGTCCGGGATGCCCGGGCCACCGCCGTCTGGGATGCCCGGACCACCGGGGCCGCCCGCGCCGCCGCCCGGAATCGCCGCGCCGCCGGTGCGCGCGAAGAGCAACGGGCCGCTCATCATCGGACTGATCGGTGGGCTCCTGGCCCTGTGTCTGCTCGGGGTCTGTGGGGTCGCGGTGGCGGCCGTGGTGATCAACAAGGGGGAGGACAGCCCGCAGGCCACCGCCGGAGGTGTAACTCCGCCGCCCGAGGAGGTCCGCACGACCGCTCCGGCTCCGCCTCCGTCCCCGACACCGCCTCCGCCACCGGTCGCCATCGGGCAGTGCGTCGCCGTCGACGCGGCCGGTAACCTCCTCGGAATCGGCAACTGCAACGGCAGCAGCGGCACCTACCGGGTGGTATCCGTCGATTATGGCCGGAATCCCTGTGCCGACCCCGGCGGTCCGTACATCACCGAGGACGGGTATCGGCTCTGTCTGGAGCACCACCTGGTGCGCTACTTCTGTTACAAGTTCCCGAAGGGTGACGGCTGGGTCGTCCACGCGCCGAAGTGCAAGGCGAAAGGCACCGTCCACGTCATCGACATCGTCCCGGGCGCGTCCAACGGCAACAAATGCACCCGGGACCTCCGGTGGAACCGCTGGTACCGGTTCACCCACCCGACGGTCGTCTACTGCGTCATGCAGTACTGAACCCCACTTGCTCGGCGCGGGGTCGCGTCGGCGGTGCTCCCGCTGTTCGGGTACGCGTGGGTGGTCCGGCTGACCCGGCGACGGCCGGCGTGCCGAGTCCGGCCGTCGCCGAGCTCAGCTGGTGGCCGAGGTTGCCGGCATGTGCTCGTTGAGCAGGAGTTGGTGCAGCTCGGCGGAGGCGGCGGCGACATCCTCCAGGTGCGCGTTGTGCCCGAACGAACGCGGACGCGGGATGGCGACGTTGACCAGTTTGCGCAGCCGGCCGGGACGGGCACTGAGCACCGCCACCCGGTCGGCGAGCAGCACCGCCTCCTGGATGGAGTGGGTCACGAAGACGACCGTGGTGCCGAGTTCCATGTGGATGCGCTGCAGCTCGACGGCCAACTCCTCGCGGGTCAGCGCGTCCAGCGCGGAGAACGGCTCATCCATCAGCAGCACCTTGGGGCGTTGGATGAGGGCCCGGCAGAGCGAGACCCGTTGCTGCATTCCGCCGGAGAGCTCGTGTGGGAGTCGGTCGGCGAAGGCGCTGAGCCCGGTCATCTCCAGCAGCCGGTCGGCGTGCTCGCGGTGCTGGGCCCGCGGCCAGCGGAAGATCTCCACCGGCAGCAGCACGTTGTTCCGGACGCTGCGCCAGGGCAGCAGCGCCGGGCGCTGGAACACCATGGCGACGTCCCGGCGGGGCCGTTCGACCGGGTCACCGGCGACCAGTACCTCGCCCCGGCTCGGCCGGATCAGCCCGGCGATGATCCGCAGCAGGGTGGACTTGCCGCAACCGGAGCGCCCGATCACCGCCAGGAACTCGCCGTTGCCGACGTCGAGGTTGATGTCGCGCAGTGCCTCCACCGTCCCGGATTTTCCCTGGAAGGTCCGGGAGAGCCCGGTCATCTTGATCATTGTGTCCTCCTTGCGAGGTGTCACGGTCACGACGAGATCGCCCGGGCCCACGGCACGAGGACCCGCTCCAGTCCCGTCACCAGGTAGAACAGCGAAGCGCCCATGATGGCGAGCAGGGTCAGCGCGGCGAAGGCGAGCGGCGTGTCCGCGGACTGGCTGGAGCTGACGACCACCGAGCCGAGCCCACGGTCGGGATTGGTGAGCTCGCCGATGACCGCCCCGATGATGGCCAGCGAGGACGCCACCTTCAGACCGACGAAGACCTGTGGCAGCGCCCAGGTCAGCCGGACCTTCAGGAAGGTCTGCCACCACGAGGAGGAGAGCGAGTTGGCCAGTTCGCGCAGGTCGTTGGGGACGGACGTCAGCCCGGCCATGGTGGAGACCAGGACCGGGAAGAAGCAGAGCAGCACGACCATGACGATCTTGGCGTGGATGTTCAGCCCGATCCAGACGATGAGCAGGGGAGCGAGCGCCGCCTTCGGCACCGCGTTGACCGCGGCGATCAGCGGCATGGTCATCCGCTCGATCGTGCGCGAAGCGGCGAACAGGACCGCGACGGCCGCACCGGCGGTCGAGCCGATGGCGAAGCCGGCGACCGTCTCGATCAGGGTGACTCCGGCCTGTTCGGCCAGGTGACCGGAGAGCCGCTGGAACGCCTCCACCACGTCCGGCGGTGCGGGTAGCCAGAACGGTTCGATGCTGAAGGCGATGGTGATCAGCCACCAGATCGCGAGCGCCAACAGCGTACCCAGTGCGGGGAGCCCGGCGTTGACCCACACACGTCGCAGCCCGGCGTCGGTCGTCTTGTCAGTCATGGTGAATCCCGTAGGGTCCTTTCGGGCGGCGAGGAACGCGGTGATCGCGGTGATCGAGATGCCGGACGGTGTCCCGGCGGTGCGACGAAGAAGGGACGGCAGCCGGTCCGACCACCGTCCCCGTTCGTCAGGAACGCCCGACCGCCGGCGAGGGCTACTCGGCAGCGGTCGGGTCTTGCCGGTCGTCGAGCCGCCTCGTCAGGCCTTCGGCACGATGTCGAGGTCGACGACACTCGCCGGGCTGAGGCCGGAGGGCATCAGGCCGGAGCTCTGCAGGATGGCGATGGTGCGGGCCACCCGACCCTCGTCCATCGCACCGATCGGGGCACCACCGGCCGGTACGACGTACGGGGTCATCGCCTTGATCTCACCGACCCCGGAGGCGACCGGGTACGTCGGCTCCGCCTTGTTCAGGATCGTCGCCGCCTCCTCCGGGTTGTCGATGGTGTACTGCAGGCCCTTGAGCAGAGCACCGGTGAACCGGCGGACCAGGTCCGAGTCCTTTTCGATCAGGCCGGGAGTGGTGATGATGGCGTTGCCGAACAGGTCCCGCAGGTAGTCGCTGTACGGCAGGATGACGACCTCCTTCTTGGAGGCCGCCGCCAGCGCGTCCCGACTGAGCAGGAAGGTGCCGAGCGCGTCCACCCTCCGGCTCGCCATCAGACCGTTGAGTGCGGTGGCCTGCACGCCCTCGATCTTGACGGTGGCCGGGTCGAGACCGGCCAGTTTGGCGTACGCCGGGAAGAGCAGCTCGGTGACCGAGCCCTTGCCGGTGGCCATGGTCTTGCCGGCCAGGTCCTTCGGGCCGGTGATGTCGGTGTCCTTGGTGGTCATCACCGAGATCAGCGTCTGCTGGTGCACCGCGGCGACCGCCCGCCAGTCGGTGAACTCGCCCTTGCCGGCCTGGATCACCGCACCGGTGAAGTCGAGCGAGGCGAACTGGACCTCTCCCGACTTGAGCGCCGTGAGGTTCGGCGCGTTACCCGCGCCCTTCTTGATATCGACCTCGATGCCGGCCTCGGCGAAGTAGCCCTTCTCCTTCGCCACCCAGACGAAGGAGTCCCGTCCCACGGCGCCGAACGCCGTGATGTAGGCGACCTTGTCGGTCCCCTCGGCGGACGCGTCGTCGTCCCCGTCGCCGCCGCTGCAACCGCTCACGACCAGCGCCGTGGCGAGCAGCGCTGCCGCCAGGACCCGAGAGCGTCTGAACATGTGTGCCTCCAGCTTTCGCTTGTGGATGGGCGGTCCGCAACGCACCTGCGCGGAGGATGCGGCCCTTCGCCTGAACGACACCAACCGCGCCGACCCTCGCCCGGTCGAGAATCGTAGATGACCTAGGTTCGACTTGTCACCGACGAAATCGGGCCAGTTTCTGAGGCTCAGAAGGCTCCACACCCGCTGTCGAAGCAGCCTTCTCCCAGGTCAGAGCCTTGTTGACAAGGGAAGTTCTGGCAGCAATCCTGTCAACAAGATTGTTGATAATCTAGGAGACAATGTTGCGGGCTGGCGGGCTGGAGCGGGGGACGGCGGGCGCCGGTGAGGGTTCTTACCCGGACACCTCGGGGCATACCGTCCCGAGGTGTCCGGAGTCGGTGTGGGGCCGCACGGCTACCGTCCGATGTGGATGGCTGCCGGTCGGGCACCGGCGGCTGCTCGGGAGGTGTCGCTCGACCTCGGTGACCGTGTCGTGAGTGGCGCCGTACGACCCCCGGCAACGGCGGGCCGCCGAGCGGCGGGCACGCCGCGCCCATCATCGGCCCGCTCGGCGGACGAGGCGTACCAGGAACTGCGCGGGGCCATCCACCGGGGCGAGTTGATGCCCAACGAGCGGCTGATCGAGGTCGAGTTGGCGAACCGGCTACAGGTCAGCCGGGCGACCGTCCGGACGATACTGGTCCGGCTGGCCCAGGACGGGCTGGTCGTGCTCACCCCGAACCGGGGCGCGCACGTGCGACTGGTCACCGAGGAGGAGGCGGTCGAGATCCTCCAGGTCCGGGCTGTGCTGGAGGCGCTCACGGCGCGTCAGGCCGCGCTGAACGCCACCGCCCGGGAGATCAGTACGATCCGCCGAGTGCTCGCCAGGATGGCCCGGAAGCTGGAGCAGGACGACCTGCTCGGCTACTCCGAGGGGAACGCCAAGCTGCACGCCGCGATCATCGCGGCGTCCCGGCACGAGACCGCGGCCCGGCTCATCACCGGGCTCCGGGCCCAGCTCGTCCGCTTCCAGTACCGCACCATCCTGGTGCCCAGCCGACCGGCACAGTCACTGGGCGAGCACGTCGCGGTCGTCGAGGCGATCGCCGCCCGGGACCCGGACGCCGCCGAGGCCGCGATGCGGCGACACCTCGGGCACGTCGAGTCCACTCTGGCCAACACCGCCACGGCGGTCCGGCGGCGCTCCGGCCCGTCCGACGGCACCCGTACGGCCTGAATCGGCCATGCCCATCCCTCTGCCACAAGGAGTGACATGTCAGAGCATCCCGTACCGTCCGCCCGCGCCCGCGCCCTCGTACAGGGCGCCTACGACACCCACGTACACGTCGCACCCGACGTCATGCCGCGCCGCATCGACGACCTCGACCTCGCCCACCGATTCGCCGAGGTCGGCCTCGCCGGCCTCGTCCTCAAATCCCACTACGTCCCCACCGCCGAACGCGCCGCCGTCGTCCGCAAAGCCGCACCCGGCACCGACGTCCTCGGCGCCATCACCCTCAACGGCTCCATCGGCGGCATGAACCCCACCGCCGTCGAAATCGCCGCCCGCCAAGGCGCCCGCATCGTCTGGATGCCCACCGTCGACGCCGCCAACCAACGCCGCACCACCACCACCGATCTCCCCGGCGCCACCCCCGCGATGTGGGGAGCCCTCCAGGCCGACCTACACACCCACGGGATCATCCCCAACCCCGTCGACATCCTCGACCCCGACGGGAACCTCCTCCCCAACACCCACCACGTCCTCAAAGTCATCGCCCGCCACGACCTCGTCCTCGCCACCGGTCACCTCTCCGGCCCCGAAATCCTCACCCTCATCCACGCCGCCAACCACCACGGCATCCGCCGCACCGTCGTCACCCACCCCGAATTCACCTCCCAACGCCTCACCACCGACCAACAACACGAACTCGCCGAAGCCGGTGCCCTCCTCGAACGCTGCTTCACCACCCCCCACACCGGCAAAGTCTCCTGGCACGACCTCATCACCAACATCCGCACCGTCGGCGTCACCCACTCCGTCCTCTCCAGCGACCTCGGACAACCCTTCAACCCACCCGTCGAAGACGGCCTCGCCCTCTTCGCCGACCACCTCCTCGACGCCGGCTTCACCGAACAAGAAATCCACACCATGGCAGTCGAAAACACCCGCAAACTCGCCGCGGCCGCCGAGATGGCGGCATGACCGGCCGCCGGGCGCCGCTGCGCTAGGCGGCGCGGCGATCCGTGGACCGGGGGAGCCCGGTCTGCGGATCGCCCCGCGCCGGTCACCCACCGGGCGCGGTCGGCGGTCATCGTCGCCCCCGCGCCGGCCCAGGGAACCTGGGAATATCTCGCCGGCATCCAAGGTTCGGCCAAATATCTGCTATGGAGATTATCTTGAATCAAGACGTTTAGTGGAGATCGGATGGCCATCGAGCTGGGTATCGCGCTGGACCTGCACCGGGCGAGGAGCGACCCCGAAGCATTCGTCGCGCTCGTCCGCCGAGCCGAGGCGGGCAGTCTGGACCTCGTCGTCCTGAACGACGGTGGCACCCCGGAGGGGCCTCCCGGGCTGGACCCGTGGACGACCGCGGTCTGGCTCGCCGGCCGGACCAAACACATCCAGATCGGCGTGGTCTGCCCGTGGATCGCCTGACCGCCCTGTCCGGACCGGATCGCAGCCGCCGGCGCCGCCGTTCGGCGGCCGCCCAGGCGCGGCGCCGGGCCGGAATCGACTACGACGGGGTACCGGAGTCACTGGCGGACGCGGCGATCGAGCCGGGCGACCCGACGTACCGGAGCAGCGCCTCGACCTACCTGCGGGGTGGGTCCCCCGGGCTGGTGCTCCGGCCCCGCACGCCGACGGAGGTCTCCGACGCGCTCGCCTTCGCCCGCCGCCACCGGCATCTTCCGTTCGGGGTACGCAGCGGCGGGCACGGCATCAGCGGCCGCTCGACCAACGACGGCGGTCTGGTCGTCGACGTCGGCGGGCTGAACCGGATCGAGGTGCTCGATCGGGAGCGACGCCTGGTCCGGATCGGCCCGGGAGCTACCTGGAAGCAGGTCGCGGCCGCGCTGGACCCGTACAGTTGGGCACTGGGATCCGGCGACTACGGCGGTGTCGGGGTCGGCGGGCTGGCCACCGCGGGCGGGATCGGACTCCTCTCCCGCCGGTACGGCCTCACCATCGACCACCTGCGTGCGGTCGACCTCGTGCTCGCCGACGGCACGCAGGTGCGGGCGGGCAAGGAGGAGAACCCTGACCTGTTCTGGGCGGTACGCGGAGCGGGCGCGAACTTCGGCGTGGCCACGGCCTTCGAGTTCGAGGTCGACGAGTTGCGCGAGATCGGCTGGGCGCACCTCGTCCTGGTCAGTTCCGACATGGCGCAGACCCTGCGCCGCTTCGGCGAGCTGGCGAGCACGGCGCCCCGGGACACCACGGTCTTCTTCGTCACCGGGCGACCGCGCCAGGGCCAGTCGGCCGTCCAGCTCTTCTCGGTGGTCGACGCGCAGGACCCGGAGGTCATCGTCGACCGGCTCACCCCGTTCACCGAGCTGGGTCTGCTCGCACGGGAGCGGGTCGTGCTCACCCGATACTCCGACGTCATGGCCCAGGCCGCCGACGTCGGCCCGCACGGGCACCGCGGAATGGGCGAACCGGCCTCCCGATCGGCCTTCCTGCCGGTACTCGGCGACGAGTTCGCCGACGACGCCGCACGGCTGCTCCGCAGCGGCCTGGTCCACTTCTTCGAACTGCGCAGCATGGGCGGTGCCATCGCCGACACACCAGCGGACGAGACGGCCTTCGCGCACCGCACGCCGGCCTTCCAGGTCACGGCGATGGGTGCGGACCAGGCTGCTCTCGACGTGGCCTGGGACCGCCTCGCCCACCACTTCGACGGCCTCTATCTCAGCTTCGACACCGACCTGCGCCCCGAACGGCTGCACGACGCCTTCCCACCGCGGGTACTGGACCGGCTGCGGGACCTGAAACGACGCTACGACCCGGACAACCTGTTCCGCGACAACTTCAATATCGACCCGAGTCTCGACACCCAGGCCGGGACGCCCTGCACCGCCGGGCCGACGGACGAGGAGGCAATGCCATGACCGACTACGGACACGACCTACTGTTCGGCACCTTCGTGACCCCCAGTGCGCAGAACGCCCAGCACGTGATCGACCTGGCGGTTACCGCGGACCGGTCCGGGCTGGACCTGGTCACGTTCCAGGACCATCCCTACCAGCCGGCATTCCTGGACACCTGGACACTGCTCTCCTACGTCGCCGCGCGCACCGAACGGGTACGGCTGAGCGGCAACGTGCTCAGCCTCCCGCTGCGCCCACCGGCCGTACTCGCCCGGGCCGCGGCCTCGCTCGACATCCTCAGCGGCGGACGCTTCGCGCTCGGCCTCGGCGCGGGAGCCTTCTGGGAAGGGATAGCCGCGATGGGCGCGCGTCGGCTCAGCCCGGGGCAGGCGGTCGTCGCGCTCGGCGAGGCGATCGCGATCATCCGCGACCTGTGGGACACCGACGCCCGCGGCGGGGTGCGGCACGACGGCCGCTTCTACACCACCACCGGTGCGAAGCGCGGACCACGGCCGGCGCAGGACATCGAAATCTGGATCGGCGCCTACAAGCCCCGGATGCTGGCCCTCACCGGCGCCCTGGGCGACGGCTGGCTGCCCACGATCGAGTACCTGCCCCGAGGCGTCGACTCGTTGCCCGAGCTCAACGCCCGGATCGACGAGGCCGCGGCCGGAGCCGGCCGCTCCCCGGCCGAGGTACGGCGGTTGATGAACTTCATGAACGTGGAGTTCTCCTCGACCGGCCGTGGCCTGCTGGACGGCCCGCCCGCCCGCTGGGCGGAGCAACTCGCCGAGCTCACCCTCACGCACGGGGTCAGCGCCTTCATCATCGGCCGCGACGACCACACCATCACCGAGCGGTTCGCCGCGGAGGTGGCACCGGCGGTGCGTGAACTCGTCGGGCGGGAACGCGGCTGACCCGCGGCATCCCCGCCTCGTCGACGAACCCGGGCACCGCTGACGTGGCGGTGGCCGGGGCCCTGCCCGCTCCCGCGTCGGCCCGACGGCGGCAGTGGCGGTCCGAGCCGGCCGCAGTGGCGGTCCGAGTCGGCCGCAGTGGCGGTTCCGAGCCGGTGGCCGTGGCGGTGAGCCGACGGCAGCGGCGGTGAGCCGACGGCAGCGGCGATCGGCCGACGGCAGCGGCGATCAGCCGGAGGCCGGGCCGTGGCCCGCCTCGGCGAACGGCGGCTACGCGGCGGACAGCGTGTCGCCGGTCACCGGCTCGCCACCGGAATCGCCACCACCGACCCCTCCGGATCGGTCCCCGACCTCCCCGGAGCGGAGCTGGGCGCGGATCTGCTCGGCGTCCGGGTGACCGATCTCAACGAGGATCTCCAGCGCCTGCCGCCTGGCCTCGCCGGCCGCCTCGCGGTCGCCGCCGGCATCGTGGGCGTCACCGAGACAGCGCAGTGTGTCCGCGACGTTGTACCGGTCGCCGAGCGCGGCGAAGAGGTCGCGAGCCACCTGGTAACAGGCGACGGCGTGCCGTTGCAGGCCGAGGCGCTGATGGGCGTACCCCAGGCTGTGCAGGGTGTTCGCCTCACCGCGCCGGTCGGCGATGGTCCGCTGGAGAAGCAGTGCCTCCCGGCAGTGTGACAGCGCCTCCCGGTAGTTCCCGAGCTGCGCCTCGTACCACCCGACGCCGTTGAGCGCCCGGGCCTGCCCGGGCCGGTTGAGCGCGACCCGGTTCAGTTCCAGCGCCTGCTCGGCGTGGTCCCGCGCCTCGGCGTACCGGGTCTGCCGGGCGAGCACCCTGGCGAGCCCGAGATGGACGAACGCCTGCCCGACCCGGTCGTCCAGCTCGCCGAAGAGGTCGAGCGCCAGCCGGTAGTGGGCCTCGGCCCGGGTGAGCGGACCCAGTTGGGCGTACGCGCCGCCGAGCCCGCGCTGCGCATAGGCCTGTGCCCGCTGGTCGCCGAGTCGTCGGGCGGCCTCCAGCGCGGTGAGCTGGGTGACCGCCATGTCGTGGTAGCGGCCGCCGTAGTCGAGGTGGTCCACGAGAATCCACGCCAGCTGCCACGCGTGCGCGTCGAACCCGCCACCGGCCGCACTCGTGATCGTGGCGAGCAGTACGGAGTGTTCCGCGGCGAGCCAGTGCCGGGCACCGGCGGGGTCGGCGAGGGCCTCTGGTTCCACTCCGGCCTCGGCCGGCTCGACGGTGAGCACATCCCGGTGCGGATCCAGCAGCCGGCAGGCCTCCCAGGCGGTGTGCAGATAGTGGTCGAGCACCCGGCGTACGGCGGCCCGCCGGTCCGGCTCGGCGTCCAGCTCGGCCGCCAGCTCCACGGCGTACGCCCGGAGCAGGTCGTGGCAGGCGTACCTGCCGGGCGTCTGCTCGACGACCAGGTGGGCGCGGGCCAGCTCGGCCAGCAGGAGACGTACCCGGTGCGGCGGCAGCCCGGCGAGGCTCGCCGCAGCCGGTGCGGTGGTCTCCGGACCGGGGTGCAGCCCCAGCAGCCGGAAGAGCCTGGCCGCGGCGGGACTCAGGGTGAGATACGACCAGGAGAGCACCGCCCGCACGTCGGTGGCGGCGTCGCCGATGGCGAAGACGTCCAGCCCGGCCCGGACGTCCCGCAGTTCACGGGCGAGCGCGCCGAGCGGGAACGCGGGATGGGTGTCGGCGCGGGCACCCGCGACGGCGAGGGCGAGGGGTAGCCGCGCGCACGACGCGATGATCTCGTCCACGGCCTGGGGCTCGCCGTCCAGCCGGGCGGCACCGAGGCGACGGGCCAGCATCTCGCGCGCGTCGTCGACGGTCAGCAGGTCCAGGGTCACCGGGTGCGCACCCTCGGCCGCGACCAGCCCGGTCAGGCGGTTCCGGCTGGTCACCAGGACGAGGCTGCCGGGGGTGCCCGGTAGCAGTGGACGGACCTGCTCGATGTCCCGGGCGTTGTCCAGCATGACCAGCATCCGCCGGCCCGCCAGCAGGCTGCGGTAGAGACCGATCTGTGCCTCCAGGCCGGCGGGGACCCGATCGGGAGGCACGGCCAGGGCGTCGAGGAATCCGCGTACCGCCTCGGCGAGGCTGGTCAACGCCCCGGTCGGGTCGAAGCCTCGCAGGTTCACGTACAGCTGCCCGTCCGGGAACCGCTCGGCGACCCGGTGCGCCCAGTGCACCGCCAGGGCGGTCTTGCCGACTCCGGCGGTGCCGGACACCACACAGACCGGCACCGCGGTGGCGTCTCCACCGGTGCCGGAGAGGATGGCGTCGAGCCGGGCCAGCTCGGTCGCCCGGGCGGCGAACCCCCGTACGTCCGACGGCAGTTGCCTGGGCACGGTGGCCGGTCCGGCGGGCGGCCCGGCACGTGACGCGGGCGGTGCCGTCGCCACCGCCTCCCGGCGCAGGATCCGCTGGTGGAGGTTCTGTAGTTCACGGCCCGGCTCGGTGCCGAGTTCGTCGCGGAGCACCCGGCGGGCATCCTGGAAGGCCTTCAGCGCTTCCGCCGGGCGTCCCGCGCCGCACAGCGCGAGCATCAGCCGGATCCACAGGTTCTCCCGGAGCGGATGCTGGAGGACCAGGCGACGCAGCTCGCCGATCAGGCCGTCGTGTTCACCCAGCGCCAACCGGGCGGTGGCGTGTTGCTCGACGGCGCTGAGGTGCCGCTCCTCCAGTTGGGCAACCTCTGCCCAGAGGCGCGAGCCGACCGGCAGCCCGTCCAGCGGAGTGCCGCGCCACAGCGCCAGCGCCTCCTGGTAGCACTCCGCGGCCCGCCCGAACTCGCCGTCGTCCTGGGCCTGCCGGGCCCGGGTGACCAGATGGGAGAAGGTCTCGATGTCCAACTCGCCGGGAAGCACCCGGAAGAGGTAGCCGCCGGCGTCGGTGACGAGCCGGGAGGCGTCCGCGCCGGCCTGCTGCAACCGCTGCCGTAACCCGGCGACGTACGTCCGAATGTTGGACTCCGGGCTGACGGGTGGGGTTTCCCACACCACCTCGGTCAGGTACTGACCGGTCACCACCTCGTTCGCTCGCAGTAACAGGGCCGCGAGTACGGCGCGTTGACGCGGCCCGCCCAGCGGGACGCTCACTCCTGCGTGCCGCACGTCCAGCGGCCCCAGCACTCGAAGTTCCACCCCGCTCCTCACTCACGTCGACCGGTCCGACGTCCGGAGAGACGAGCCCGTACGGCGTCAGACAGCCACACTCTCGGAACAGAACAACATGCAGCGCCAATATAGGGGACGAATCGGCGGGTGCGCCATGACGCCTGGGCGGGATCTGGGCGCAACCTGGGCGCTTCGTTTCGGATGGTTCTACCCGCGCTCGGCTCGGCACGTGCGGCGCGCCCGGTCCCGTCATGACCGGAGCGCACGCTCCGACGCCCCGGGCCAGGAGCGGCCGGGGCAGAGACCCGGCGGCGACCAGGAAGCTCGGGTGCGCTCACAGCCGGGCTGGCCGATAAGTGCTGTTCCGGAACTTGGGGGGTACGGCAACGTGCCGGAGGTGTTACCGAACGACGTGACCAGCGGGATCCAGTGGTCCAGGCGGTCGGTCCTGTTGGCCGGTGGACTGCTGCTGGCCGGATGCGGTGGCCCGGAGAAGCCGGTCATCCAGAGCGGGGACTACGAGGGCTCGGCCTCGAAGTTGAGCAAGATAAGGCCGATCCTCGAACGCCGGGCGAAGGCCCTGACCGAGCGGAACGAGAAGGCGTACCTCGCCGACATCGACCCGGCCAACAAGGACCTGATCGGGCAGGAGCGGCTGGTCTTCGCCAACCTGCGCCAGTTCGAGTTCGCCGAGATCAGGTATGTGCTGGAAGGCATGCACGAGCGACCGGCCGAGGAAGGCTCGTGGTTCCGGCCGGTGACCCGGATCACCAAGCTCACCGCCGACGCCGGCCCCGGCGACATCGCCCCGGCCGAGTCGTTCCACTACCGGCTGATCAAGAAGGGCGACAAGTACCTGATCGGCGACATCGTGCGGGTCACCACGGAGAACCGGGAGGAACTGGGGGAGCCGGGTCCGCGTGCCGACGCACCGTGGCACACCGACAAGCTCAACGTACTGAAGGTCGGCGACGCGGTCTGGCTGGTCGGTGACGAGAGCGTCACCGACCTGAAGGAGTACGCCGCCGTCACCAACCGGGAACTGGCCACGGTCAAGAAGCTCTGGGGTGACCGGGATGCCTTCCCCGGCAACGTCCTCTTCTTCACCCGGGACCCGAAGAACGTCGACCAGTGGTTCGGCCTGGGTAGCACCGGCCCGACCAGCGAGCAGGCGCTGGGGTACCAGATCCCGCAGCTCGGGGTCGGAAAGAACGGCCGGATCTACGCCGACCAGTTCGCCGCCTCCCGGATCGTGGTCAACCTCGGGTCGATCGAGGCCGGCAGGAACCCGACCTGGACCACCGTGCGACACGAGTTGACCCACGCGGTCACCGCCCGGGTGTCCCTGGCCGGCTACAACGAGCTCCTGCAACCGGCCAGGTGGGTAGTCGAGGGGTTCGCCCGGTACAGCGAGACCATCGACCAGCCGGCCCGGACGGCCGCGATCCGCGGCGATGTCGCCCGAGGGGTACGGGCCGGCAAGTTCCGCGGCACCACGCCGCGGAGCGAGGCCTTCTACAACAAGGATGTCATCTTCAACTACGCCCTGGGCTCGACGGTTTTCAGCCTCGCGGAGCGGTTGAAGGGACGGGACGCGGCGGCGGAGTTGTACGCGCGCCTCGTACAGCGCATCGACTCGGCCGACCATTCGATCCTGGAACTGCCGATCTTTGAGAGCATCTCCGAAGAGGTACTCGACATGTCCGCCGGATCGTTCCTGAGCCGGTGGAAGAACTCTGTCCGGAACGGAGGCTGAGATGTCCGTGCCCCCTTCGGAGCCGCGTACTCCGCCCCCGGCCCGGCCCGGACCGCTGCCCGCCGGCCCGGCGATGCCGCCCGGGTCGCCGGGTAGCCCGCCGGTGCCGCCGGGCGGTGCCCCGGCGCCGGGGACGAGCGTGAGCAACCGCCGTCGCTGGCTTCTGGTTCCGGTGGCCGGCGTGGTCATGCTGCTGCTCGCCGGTGTCGGAGCGTTCTTCGGCGCCCGGAGCTACCAGGGCAGCCAGGCGTCCCAGTCCTGCGACATCTACCGCTGCATCCCCCGGCTTGAGGCCGCGACCGTGGTCAAGGCACTCCAGGACCAGGGGCACACCTGCTCGAAGGACTACAACCACCAGACCTGCGAGCTGATGGTCGGCTTCGTACGTTTCAGGGTCACGCTCCAGGTCGCCGACGAGCTCATCCACGCGATAAGGGTCGACATCCACCGGGGCACCCCGGTCGCCGAGACCGGTCTGGCGTACCTGAACTGGTTCGCCACGCTGCCCTACGCCCGGGACGCGGAGACGTCCGCCCGGATCGAGGAGTGGCTGGCCGAGCAGGTTAACGGCCAGAAGGACACCCAGGCCATCATCGGTGACTACGAGTACCGGTTGACCAATCCCGAGACGTACTCCGTCGAGCTCAACATCAAGGGCAACTTCTGATGACGGTTCAACCTCCCGGACAGCGTTACTCGCCGGACGGCCGGTTCTGGTGGGACGGCACCGCCTGGCGACCGGTGGAAGCCGCGCCACCCACCGGGCCGGCGGGGCAGCCCGGCCACGGCCCCTTCCAACCACCGTCCGGCGTTCCCGATCGGCCCGGCGTTCCCGATCGGTCCGGCGTTCCCGGTTCGTCCGGCGCGCCCGGCCCCTCCGGTTTCCCCGCTTCCGGTTCTCCGGGCACGGCCTTCCCACCACCCCGGGGCGCGGTCCCCGGTCGCCCGTCCAAGGCCGGCTTCCTGCTGGCGCTGGTCGGCACGCTGGTGGCGGCGGCGGTGCTGGGCGGACTGATCGGCGGTGTCACCGGAATGGTGACCACCGAGCCTCCGGGCAACGACTCCGCGCCCCCGTTCGCCGCCGAGTTCCCGACGGGGGAACGGCGGTACATGACCGGGGTGACCCTCGCGCTGGTCGTCGAGGACTGGTTGAAGAAGGCCAACTCGTGGGTCTGTACCGACAAGCCGGATGCGGAGCCCTTCAGCCGCGCCACGAAAGCGCTGGAGTGCACCCCGCCGGACGACGAGGGGGACATGCGCGTCACCGTCGAGTACGACGCCGACGACAAGGTCAGGGTGGTGACCAGCACGTGCCGTCTGGGCCTGAAGACCAAGGCGTGTACGACGCTCGCCGCCACCCTGGCCGACACGGTGCTCACGCCACAGGGCGACCAACTGCGGAAGCAGGCATCGGAGTGGGCGACGAAGAATGCCGACAGTGAGCGGGTGACGACCATCGGCGGCATCCGGCTGGAGGCCTCGCTCAGTCCACACGGCATGACCGCCTCCCCGGGAGTCTGAGGTACCGCCAGCGCCCGCTTTCCTGCGGAGGCTGTGGCCGTTGACACCGAGGCTTACGGTCTGGCTCGTACCCTCCACAGCCGAGGATGCGCGGCCCGATCGCCGCCTGTCCGATCGGCACAGGATCCTGCAGAGGAGACCCGTTGAATACCACTTCCGAGCGACGCGGGCGCCGACTGGCGAGGACCCTCGCCGCTGTCACCGCCGTGTTCACCGCCTCAGCACTTGCCGTCTGGCCCGCCTCGCCCGCCTCGGCAGACCCGGCGAACCTCAACGATTGCCGCGCCGACGCCCGGCCAAGCTATGTAGACGTCAATCCGTGGCAGGCCAGGGGCAACTACATCGACGCGTGGCGGGCGCCCTACGGCATCCAGAGCCTGGATGCGCTACGCATCACCGCGACGGGCACGACACGCATCGACTACTGGGGAGCCAACAAGAACGTCCAGGGTGATTCTGCCCTTGCGCCGAACGGGTGGCCGCTGCCCGGCGAGCGGCAGTACATGCTGATCGGCCGGGTCAGCACCGGTTATGTCTGGCATGACGCCCGGGGGCGCTACTACGAGCCGAACCAGTGGTTCCCGGTGGGCGGCAACAGCGGCTGCCTCGGCATCGTCGTCTTCGCCGGGTCGGTGGCGCCGGCGCTGCAGCTCGGCATCAACGACCCGAACATCAGCGACAACGGCGGTGGTCCGTACGTCACCGTCCGCCAGTGGTGGTGAGGGCAATAGCAGCGACCAACACCGGGCTGCTGCGGTGGGCCCGGCGGGCCCTTGCCGCGGTGACCGTGGTGCTCACCGGGTCGGCGATGGTCGTGCTGCCGGCCGGGCCGGCAGCAGCGGCGTTGCCGGACCTGAGCAGTTGCGTCAACAGAGTCCGTCCGAGCTATGTGGACGCGGAGCCGTGGCAGGCCAGGGGCAACTACACCGACGCGTGGCGGGCGCCCTACGGCCTCTACCACGGGGACGTGCTCCGGATCCGGGCGAGTGGCACCACCCGGATCGACTACTGGGGCGCGACCCGGGGCGTATGGGGTGACCTGGAACTGGCACCTGAGGGTTGGCCCATGCCCAGCGGATACAAGTACATGTTGGTGGCCCGGATCACCGAGGGCATGATCTGGCACGACCATCGGAACCGCTACTTCCAGAAGAACCAGTGGTTTCCGGTAGGCGGGGACAGCGAGTGTCTCGGTGTCGTCCTGCCTGACCCGACCAAGCGGCCGAAACTCGAACTCGGCATCAACGACACGAACATCAGCGACAACGGCGGCGGTCCGTACGTCACCGTCCAGCAGTGGTGGTAGCCGGCAGATCCTTCGGGTACGTCCGCGGCTGACCACCCGGTCGTCGCGCAGGCGGTTGACCACGGAACGTCGCCATGCGGTGCGGGCGTGACGAGCCAGCGCAGGATCGACACCCTACGCGGAATGGCCCCGGTGTTCCGGAGGCGACCGGCCGTACCCGGCGGGGGCTGGGGCTCCGGTGCCGGGCACGGGCGTCGCGTCCGTACCCGGCACCCCGTCGATCAGAGCCGCCCTGGCGCCAGCCGGCGCGGGTGGCCCGCGTGGAGGCGCCGGTCAGGATCCGGCGGCGGCCGAGGCGAGCAGCCGGGCGAACTCGGTCGGCCGACTGAACATGGGCCAGTGGCCCGACTCGATGTCGACCAGTTCCAGGCGCTTGGCCCTGGCGAGCTCGGGCGCGTCCCCGGCGGCGATCCACTCCCGCGCCTGGTCCGGGGTGAACTCGGGACAGACGAGTACGACCGGGACGTCGAAGCGTCGTTCGTCGGCCAGCCGTACCCTGCCCCTGGCCACCCCATCGGGGACCGGGATCGCGGCCGACGCGATTGCTCGCCGGGCCTCCTCGTCGAGGTCGGCGGAGTCCGGTCCTTCGAACGGGCCCCAGCCGGGGAAGGGCATGACGCCGTCGGTCAGCTCGAAGAACTCGGCGTAGGTGCTTCCGTCCACGGCGGGGAAGCCACCGACGAGGACGACCTTGCCCACCTTTTCCGGTCGCGCGTCCGCGGCAATCCAGGCCAGGCTGCAGGCGGCGGAGTGTCCCACCACGACCGGCTTGCCGGGCGCCGAGTCGACGGCGGCGAGCACCGTCTCCACCTGGTCGTCGAGGGTGGCGGCGGTGGATCCGGCACCCTGGCCCGGCAGGGTGAGCGGCACGGGGCGGTGGCCGTGCGCCCTGAGTGGGGGCACAACCTCGTTCCAGGCGGATCCGTCGAGCCAGAGGCCGGCGACGAGCAGTATGTCCATGATCATTTCCCTCTCTCCAGCCCGGTCGCGGCGGACGCGTCCTCGTCCGGGTCGCTGTTATGGGCATGACGCTAGGCCCAGTTCCGGACGATCTACTACCGGTTCATCCCGGCGGCGCCTAGCCTGGCCGGAGTGCCGACCGAACTGAGCCCCACCGCACGAGCCCTACGCACGCTCGAAATCCTTCAGGCCCGCCCCGGCACGACCGCCGCCGAACTCGCCGAGCGCCTGGGAGTCACGGAACGAGCCGCACGGCGGTACGTCGGGATCCTCCGCGAGGCCGGCATTCCGGTGGAGTCCGTCCGAGGCCCCTACGGCGGCTACCGGCTTCGCCGGGGGACGCGGCTGCCCCCGGTCGTGTTCACCGAGGCGGAGGCGCTGGGCCTGGTCATGGCGGTACTCGACGGTCAGCCGGCCGCCACCGACGCCGACGATCTCGTCGGTTCCGCCCTGGGCAAGGTCATCCAGGTACTCCCGGAGCGTGTCGGCCGGCAGGCGGCCGCACTGCGCAGGTACGCCTCGGCCGCGCCCGACCGCTATTCGTCCCGGCCGGATCCCACCATCACCGGCGCCCTCGTCGCCGCCGTCGCGGCGCGACGGCGGGTGTCGGTCAGCTACCGGAGCGAGTCGGGCGCCGAGTGGGACGCCGAGGTGGACCCGTGGGCGGTGGTCGTCCGGTACGGCCGCTGGTACCTGCTGTGCCACTCGCACCGTGCGGAGGCGATCCGCACCTACCGGCTCGACCGGGTCCGCGCGGTCCAGCAGACCGGGCACCCCTTCGAGCCGCCCGACGGGCTGGACCCGGTGGCGGCCCTGGAGGAGAACCTGGGCAGCGGCTGGGAGTTCCCCACCCGCGTCGTCTTCGAGGCTCCGGCGGCCGAGGTGGCGCCGTGGATCCGGCCCCCCATGGGCCGGCTCGAACCGTCGGGAGACGAGTGCGTACTCCTCGGCAGCACGAGCAACCCGTCCATGTACGCCCAGGAGTGGCTGCCGAGCGTGCCGTTCGGGTTCCGGGTCGAGGGTGGACCCGAACTCCGGGCCGCGGTCGCCGCCCTCGCGGTGCGTTTCGGCGCCGCCGTCCGGCCCTGAGCCGTCGGCGTTCCGATGGATTCCCCCGCTGTGGCGACCTCGGTGGCGCTGAAGATGCGGCCCTCAAAGCGGGGATACAGGCGCCCAACCGTCGCGCTGGTAACCGGCTCCGCAGGGGCATCCCATCCCATTCTGTCCTGTCGTGCCGACGGGCGGATAGCGCTGGCGATCGCGGTTTCTTCGCGACCGGTTGGATTTGGGCGGTGCGGTTGCCGCTGCCGCGTACCCTGATGCCGCGCCTGGCCGCACTTTCGAGACGCTGGAGTCGTCATGTCATTTACCGCTGCCGTTCGTTCGGTGCTTTCCCAGTATGTCGGGTTCGGCGGGCGGGCTCGCCGCTCCGAGTACTGGTGGTTCTTCCTTTTCTCGATCCTCGTCGGCATCGCGACCTCGATCCTCGATTCCGCGCTGGGTACCGACTTCGAAGGGTCGAGTGGGTCTGGCGGCCTGCTGAACCTGCTCGCCAGCCTGGCGCTCCTCCTGCCGTCGCTGGCGGTCGCCGTGCGGCGCCTGCACGACACCGACCGTTCCGGCTGGTGGATCCTGATCGGGCTGATCCCGCTTGTCGGTGCGGTTGTCCTGCTGGTGTTCTTCGTGCAGGACGGCACGCCCGGCCCGAACCGCTTCGGTCCCAGCCCGAAGTACGACGCCGTACCCGGCTGGGCCGCCTGACGATGGTGTCCGCGTATCGGTATCCGTGATCGCTTCTGGCGCCGCCCGGTGCGACACCCAACTGGGAGGCGTCGCGCTCCGTGGCCTGCCTCCTGCGTCGGCCGAGGGCCGGATCTGTCGAGATCAGTGAGCCCGCTTCTTGGCGCTCGACATATCGGATGGCGCGGTCGCCGGGGGTTCATCGAGGCGCAGGATGGTTTCCTCGACCTCTGTGTTGCGTCCGTTGGCGAAGGAAATCTCCGTGCCCGTGATCACAAACCCTGCCCTCTGCAGTACTTTCAGCGACCCCGCGTTGTCACTCGCCGCGCGAGCGAACAAGGGCCGGACATGGACGGATTCCAGGAGGAGGGCCAGAGCCCGGGAAGCGATGCCCTGCCCCCAGAACGATCTGTCGATCCAGTAGGTGACCTCGGTGTCGCCGTCGATTACGAAGCTGGCGATACTACCGACCAGCCGTCCATCGAGCGTGATGACGCGGTTGGTTGCGTCGGGTGAGGTCCGGACCTTCGCCATGTGCGCATCGAAAGCGGCGCGATCGTCGGGATCCTTGGCGGTGAAGGCTGCCATCCGGACGGACTCGGGATCCCGCAGCTGCTCGTACAACGCGTCAAGGTCGGAGTCATCGACCGGTCGCAGCGCCACCTCAGCCACAAGCGTCCCCCACCTCAGCCACAAGCGTCCCCAAACCTGGTCCAGCCTCGATCAACAAGGGCGAACCTACCAATAGCGTCCGACAGTCGGTGGATAGGCGGGCGATGCTTGACCTGCGGGCAACCCGGTGGCGAAGCCGGCACGGACGCCCACAGGCGTGTAGGGCCGGTGCCCGAGCGGGCGCCGACCCCAACGCGTACCGTGATCAGCAGGTGATCGCGGCCGCCGGCCCGGCGAAGGTGCTGTCGATCGTCGCCGGCGAGCCGGTCTTGAAGTTCACGATCACCCGCATCAAGGCGTAGAGGGTGCCGGTGGCGCAGGTGCGCTCGATCTGGAAGCCGCCGCCGAAGCGCCCCAGGTCGAACTGGTCGATGGTGTTGCCCAGCGGCGTGGACTCGTTGCCACGGAAGATCCCGATGATGCCGTAGATGCTGTTCACCTCCTGGTCGCAATGGACCGAGTAGTCCACGGCTACCGAGGCCGCCTCGGCCCTGACCGGAGGGCTGATGCTGACCGTGCATGTCGTGGCCGCCACGAGCGCGCCAGGAGCGGTGCCGCCCGACTGCGACAGCAGGTGCACCGCCGCACCGGCCCCGGACGGCGTCAGGCTCTTGGCCGTCAGACCCCCGGCCGCCAGATCGGCCGCGGTGAGGCTGCCGGTCCTCGGGTCGGATTCCGACGTCGGCACGATCGCGAAGGCAGGACCGGCCGCGAACGCCGTCACGGCGACCACCGCACCGAGTGCTACTACGAGCTGCCGGAGGAGCCCTGTGGAACGACTGGTGTTCATAGCGTGTACCTCCACCGCTGTGGTGCCCTTTCGCCTCTGAGCCGGCCACCGTCACACTGGCCGAGGACGAAACGGGCGATGATGCGCCGAGGCTAAGCAGGCCAACTGGAGGGCGAATGGACGCGCACTGAACGCTCCCGTCTAGCATGCCGACTCCCCGAGCGCGCCGGAGCATCCGAGTCTGCTCATCGAGCCTCCTCGCCCTCCCGAACACCGCCGTAGGGCTCCTGGAGGTTGCGCCACCGAAGGCCGGTCCGCGCATCTTCCGAGATCAGGCGCACGGATCTGCCGTCGGGCGTGGGCACCGCCATGCTCTCTGCGAGCTACGCGCCGTGACGACCCAGCATGCTTGCGGCACGCCGTCATGCCGACGAGTGGATGTTGCAGGCATGCGGGCTCGGGTACCTTCCGCGCATGTTCGAAGGTTTCACAGACCGGTGGATTGACGTCGGAGAGGTGGAGCTACGTGTCCGGTACGCCGGACAGGGGCCCCCGGTCCTGCTCGTTCACGGGCATCCGCGTACCGGATCGACGTGGTACCGGGTCGCGCCGCGACTAGTGGATCATGGATTCACGGTGGTCTGCCCGGACATGCGCGGCTACGGACAGTCCGGAAAGGCGCAGATCCGCCCCGACCACTCCCAACAGTCCAAGCGCGCGGTGGCAGGGGACATGCTCCGGCTGATGAACGCGCTTGGCCATCCGACGTTCGCCGCGGTCGGGCACGACCGCGGTTGCTATGTGGCGTTACGCCTGGCGCTGGATCATCCCGACGCGGTCGGCCGGCTGGTGGTCATGGACGGTGTACCCATCAGCGAGGCCCTCGCCCGTTGCGACGCGCGGTTCGCTCAGGACTGGTACCACTGGTTCTTCTTCGCCCAACCGGACAAGCCGGAACGTGCCATCATGGCCGATCCCGACGCCTGGTACGACAGTGTGGAGCCCGAACGTATGGGAGCCGAAAATTGTCGGGAGCTGCGGGAGGCTATCCACGATCATGCGACCGTGCGGGCGATGTTGGAGGACTACCGCGCCGGTCTTGGGGTGGATCGGGAGCATGAGGAGGCCGACCGGCGTGCTGGCCGCATCGTCCGTTGTCCGACGTTGTTCCTGTGGTCGACCCGTGACGACATGGAAGATCTCTATGGTGACCCCCTCGCCGTTTGGCGGCCCTGGGTCGCGGATCTGCGCGGGGAACCAATCCTGTCCGGACACCATGTCGCCGAGGAAAATCCTGACGACCTGACAGACGTACTGCACCGCTTCCTCGCATGACCGATGGCGCTATCGACGCAGCCATGCTTGTCCGGCAGCGCGGTCAGTGCGGGGATTCTCAACCTCGCCGCCCTTGCGGCGGCGACCGCCGGGAGTGGCCCGGTGGCGGCACGTGGAGCCGACCGTAAGACCCGCGTACGCGGGCAGGTGGCTGTGAAGCGTGAACCCGGCACGACGCCAGTCGATCAGACCGGTACTTGGTCTCGGTGGCTGCCGCCGCCGGGATGACGGGTGGCGTGTAGCCTCCCAATCCGGTGAAGCCGACCCGGCCATCCACTGTGGATGCCGTGGTCGGCGGCGCCGGATCTGTCGGGGTGGCATCGGTGCGGCGGGCGGGGAGTAACAGGTAATTCGCTACACTGCCGGCGGCTAGTGCGAGACCGGACAGATTGGTAGTGTTGCACACACATCGGTACCGGCCGGCTGTGCCTCAGCCGCTGGCTCCTCCACGCTGCCCACGATTGGATCGAAGTTGGCGGACAAGCAAGCCGACGGCATGAGCAGGCAACCCGATCCGGATGTGCGGGGTCAGTCGACGGCAAACCGTCGGCGTGGGCGGCAGCAGTCGATCAGGCGACGCGTCATCCGATTGGTGCTCATTCCCAGTGTCGTCGCCGTCGTCATCTGGCTCGTCGCCTCCGGATACCTTGTCTTCCAGGGATTCTACAACCGCGAGGTCGCCAACAGCGTCCGTGACGTATCGATCCCGGCGGTGCCCGCGCTGGCCTCGCTTCAGCAGGAGCGCCGGCTGAGCGTCGTCTATCTGGCCCAGCCTGCGCGCGACCTGCAGCCGCTGGCCGACCAGCGGCAGCAGACCGACCAGCGACTGGCCGAGCTGCGCAGCGCCGCGAGCGATGCGCTGTCCGCAGCCCCGCAGTCCATCACCACCCGTTGGCAGGCGTTGACGGACCAGCTCGACCAGCTGCCCGACGTGCGTGCGACGATCGACTCCAGGACGGCCGGCGGCCCCCGGGTCTACGACTTCTACAACGGGCTCCTGGCGGCCGCGACCACGCTCTTCGACACGCAGGCCCGGGTGGTGCCGGACGCCGCGGCGAGTCTCGGCGGTGTCACCGCGACGGAGGCGTTCCGGGTCAGCGACCAGATGTCGCGGGCCGGCTCCACGATTGACGCCGCGTTCAGTGCCCGCGCGCTCAACCGACAGAGCCACCTGGAGTTCGTGGCCCTGGTCGGTGCCTACCGTGCCGCCCTCACCAACATCGCACCGCACCTCGAACCGGCTGCCCGGGCGCACTACGAGAGCATCACGGCCAGCGGTCCCTGGAAGGAGCTCGTTGCTGCGGAGAACGCGCTGATCGCGGCCGGTGCATGGGAGGACGGCGTCCCCGGTGGACTGCCGGTCAACCGGACCCGCTGGGAGGGAGTCACCCGGCAGGTCTCCGACGAGCTGATCAGCCTGGCGGTGCTACAGGCCGACGGGGTCTCCGCCGAGGCCCTCCGCACCGGCAACAACCAGCTGCTGACAGCGTCGCTCGGCAGCCTGCTCGCACTGTCGATCGCGATCGCCGCCATTCTGTGGGCGCTGCGCCAGTCGCACATCCTGGTGGACCAGGCCCTCTCCGTCCGGCTGGCCAAGCTGGGGCAGGACGCCGCCGCGATCGTGGACGAGCGGCTCCCGCTGATGATGGCGCGGCTTCGACGCCGGGAACAGGTCGACCTGGCCGTCGAACTGCCCAGTCACGACTACGGCAGTGACGAGATCGGCCAGGTGGCGGCGGTCATCAACAGGTCCCTGAAGGCGGCCGCGGCCGCCGCGATCGACGAGGCGAAGACCCGGGCCGCCAGTATCGCGATGCTGATGGGGGTGGCCCGTCGCCCGCAACGTCCGTTGCAGCGCGGCCTGAAGGTGATCGAGGAGTTGCAGGACCGGGTCGGCGACGAGAAGCTGCTGACCGAGCTCTTCGACATCAACCACCAGCTCACTCAGACCCGGCGCTTCCTGGAGAACCTGGTCATCCTCGCCGGTGGTCAGATCGGCCGCCGGTTCCAGAACCCCGTCCCGGTACGCCGGGTGCTGCTGGCCGCGTTCGCCGAGGCGCAGCAGTACCAGCGGATCACCCTGCGCGGTGCGCCCGACGTGGCGCTGGCCGGCCGTGCGGTCGCCGGTACCATCCACCTGTTGGCCGAGGTGCTGGACAACGCGCTCGCCTTCTCCCCGCCGAAGACGACCGTCTGGGTGACCTGCAACGAGGTCAAGCACGGCGTCGCGGTCGAGATCGAGGACGGCGGCGTGGGGATGAACGCCGACGCGCTGGAGAGCGCGAACGAACTGCTGGCCAAGGCGCCCACCCCGGACGTGGCAGCACTGAAGGACGGTGCGCAGGTGGGTCTGCACGTTGTCGCCGAGCTCGCCAAGCGGGAGGGCATCCAGGTGAGCCTTCGTACCTCCGCCTACGGCGGCCTGCTCGCCATCGTGCTGCTGCCCGATCGCCTGATCACCGCCGAACCCGTCGGTTCCGGCGCGGACCGGACCGATCCCGATCTTCAACTGCCGGCCATGGCCGGCGCGGTTCCGGCCCGGCCCGGCGTCGGTCAACGAGCGCCGCGCCCCCGGGGCGCCGGCTCCGGCATGCCCACGAACGGGTCGACACAGGCACGCCGCGACCCTCGAACGGCCGACAACCGACAAACCGACCGGGCGGGCGAAATGATGAGCGAGCGCCACGCCAACGGCAACGCCGGCACGCCGAGGACCGCCGCTCCCCGCGCGGCCGACCCCGGTGCAGCCCGTCCGCCCCTGCCGAGCCGGCAACCGCAACAGCACATCGCGCCCGAGCTGCGGGACGACACCAAGGCGTCGGGTAGTGCGGCTCCGATGGCCGGCACGGCGAGGTCTCCGGAGGAGGCCCGGGACCGGTTCACCAGGTACCAGCAGGCGTGGGCCGCCGGCAAGGCGGGCGGCAACAACGACGCGTCAACCAGAGACAACAACCAAGGCGGGAAAGCGTGACCAACTCGATCTCCGGGAACGACCTCACCTGGATGCTGGACGAGCTCGTAGAGGTTCCCAACGTTGTCTACGCCGTTGTCCTGTCAACCGACGGGCTGGTCGTCCAGAAGTCCACATCGCTGACCCAGGACTCGGCGGAACTCCTGGCCGCCGGTTCATCCTCGTTGCACAGCGTCGCCGCCGGGCTGGGCCGGCGGTTCGACAGCGGGCAGGTTCAGCAGGTCATCATTGAGTACGACGGCCGAACCCTCTTCGTGGCGGCCGCCGGTCAGAACGCGCGGCTGGCCGTACTCTGTGAGCAAACCGTCGACATGGGAACGGTCGCGTACGAGATGAGCCGGCTGGTGACCCGGATCGGCGAGCACCTCGGTGCCGAGGTACGCGGGACCGCGACGGCCGCCAACGGCCAGCAGGGCAGGGGTTATGGCGTATGACGTGTGGGACGGCGATGACGAGGCGCAGGCCGGGCGGCTAGTGCCGCTGTACATCCTCGTGAACGGGCGGACGAGCCCGCGCAACACGAACCTCGACCTGGCCACCCAGGTGATCGCCCTGCCTGTCGATCCGAGTCGGCTGGAGCAGGAGTACCGGGAGATCCTCGACCGCTGCGCACGCTGGATATCGATTGCCGAGATCGGCGCCTACCTGCACCGACCACTCACCATCACCAAAGTCATGGTGGACGTGATGCTTGAGCAGGGCTACCTGCGCGTCGGCGCGCCAGCACAGCAGAAGATCGCGGATCGGCGGCTGCTGGAAACGGTTCTCGCTGGTCTCGAGAGACTCTAGGCAAAGGGACTCGAACGTGGAGCGCAAGTCGGTCAAGGTCGTCGTGGCGGGCGGCTTCGGTACGGGCAAGACGACTCTGGTCGGCTCGGTCAGCGAGATTCCGCCGCTGACCACCGAGGAGGTGTTGACGCAGGCGAGCGTCGGTGTGGACGACATCACCGGGGTGGAGGGCAAGACGCGTACGACGGTCGCGCTCGACTTCGGACGGATCACCATCAGCGACGACGTGGTGCTCTATCTGTTCGGCACCCCGGGGCAGGACCGGTTCTGGTTCATCTGGGACGAACTTGCGCAGGGCGCGGTCGGCGCGGTCGTGCTGATCGACACCCGGCGGCTGGACACGAGCTTTCCCGCCGTCGACTACTTCGAGCGACGGGGCATCCCGTTCGTCGCCGCCGTGAACCGGTTCTTCGGCGAGTGTCTCTACACAGAGGAGGAGATCCGGGCCGCGCTGAAGCTCGACGAGGCGGTGCCGTTGCTCTGGTGCGACGCCCGGGACCGGGAGTCCAGCAAGCGGGCGCTGATCGGACTGGTCCGGCACGCGCTCGCCCGGATGCCGGTCCCCAACTGACGCAGCCGGTCGAGTCGCTTCGAGCGGATCGACCGGCCGTTGGCGGTCGGGCATCCACCGCGTGCCGGGTGCGGGTCGGGGGGCCTGGGCGGCCAGTTTCCGGTGACGAAGTCATGTGGGCGTCACCCGGCGACTTCCCGGCGGTGTGCGACGGACCTGGGCCGACGGCCCCGGATCGGGCTCACACACCAAGTTGCCCGGACCACCGGGCGAAGGCGGCCACCAGGTCGGCCGGTGCGCCGGCCTCCTGAAGACGCCGTGCCTGGCCCTCGGCGTACCGCCGGTAGAGGTGGCGCAGACCCGTCACCAGGAGCGGGCGGGCCTCCGCCGGGTCCAGCGGCGCTCCTGCCCGCACCCTGGCGGCAAGCCGGACCAGGGATGTCGCCGGGACGTCGGGCTGAGCCAGATACCAGGTGATGGCGTGGTCGTTGGTGGCGGCCCGCCCCATGGTCACCGCGCTGCTGTAGAGGAGGCGGACCGGGAACAGTACCGCCTTCGTGAACCACACCGGGTCGTCGAGAAGCCGGCGGGGTCGATGGATCTCGGCGATTACCTCGTTGGTGGCCAGGACGTCGACGGCGAACCGCGCGCTGTCGACGAGCAACTCGCCCGCGGTGGGGATGGCGACCTGCCGGGCCACGTCGGAGCCGAGCAGGAGTAGACCGTGACTGGCCAGGTCGAGGCGGTCGATGGCGGGGAACCGTCCGTCGTCGAGGCCATGGCGGAGCGCGGCCAGGGAGCCCCAGAACACCGAGAGCCTGCGGTGCAGTTCAGCACGCTCACGCAGGCCCTGGCTCGTCTCGGCGATGGTGTCGGCGTCGCCGGCACGGGTGTCGGTGAGGATCACCGCCAGGTCGATGTCGCTGACGGCGGGGGCATAGCCGCCATGTGCGAGGCTGCCCAACGCGTAGGCGGCGACGAACCGGTTGGCCAACACCGTCTGGTAGGTGTGTGCAGCCTCCAACGCTGCCGCCCGCGCCGCAGCGGCCGGATCGGACCCTGCGACAGCGCTCACGTGGCGGTGTCGCGAAGGGCGCACTCGGCGATGCGGTCGGAGACCAGCGTGATCACCTGCCAGGCACGGTCGAGTACGGCGACGATCTCGCCCACGGTCCAGTCGGTGCGCTGCCGGAGGATCTGGTAGCCCATCTCGAGGTGCTCGACATCGGCCTCGTCATGCAGCGAGAAGTACGGGTCGTTGGGGAAGGCACGGACACCGGCCTTGCTGAGGGCGAGGCTGCCGGCCTCCAGGGCCAGGTGCGCGAGGATCGCGCGCTGCACCCCCGGAAGGGTGGCGAACTGATCGACGAACCAGGACGCGCCGGCTTCGATGACCGGATCCCAGACCACCCGCTGGTCCTCGGCCCGGGTCCGAGCCAGGATTTCGTCGTGGCCAATCTCCTCCTTCTGGTGTTCGAGGGCGATCGCCCGCAGGGCCGGGTCGGACTCGTACGTGACGCGGGCGCTGATCATGCGCTGGAACGCGTTCGACCACGGTTGCAGGTAGGTCAGGACGCTCTTCTTGGTGATGTCCGGCGTCGTCTCGTCCGTCAACAGCCGGATGAGCTTCGACGCCTCGTACTCCTCCTGCCGCGCGGCGTTGTAGTCGGCGACGCGCTGCACGTCGGGATGGGTCAACACAGGTTTCCTCTCCACGAGGTCGGCGGGTGGGACCGGCAGGGGCGTGGGTTGCGGATAGACGGGGAAGCGGAAGTAGGTGGTGAGGTCGGCCTGCCGGCGCGCGGCTCGGTAGCTGATCAGTTCCAGCAGGCCCTGGCTCTCCGCCAGGCCCGTGGGGGCCAGGGCGGCGGTGACGGCGTACAGCGGTCCCGGATCCATCCCCTGACGGCGTAGCAGGTCCGCGGCGCGGCCCACTGCCTCCTGGTCACCGGAGGCCAGGCTCGACATCCGCAGGTACGTCGCGGACTCGGCGGCCCGGCGTAGCCCGGACCGGAACGCGAGGCAGGTCAGGGCCTCCCTGCCGGCGTCGGCCCGCTCCCCGGTCAGTGTCCGGTACGCGATCAGCGCCTGGTCGGCGTTGTGGTCCAGCGCCACCGACGCCATGCGGTTCAGTTCGTGGATGTCGGCTCCATGGTTCCGGTAGTAGATCTTCGCCCGGGACTCCACCGAGTCGGTCAGGTCGAGACCGAGGAACTCGACCTCGCGCCGGTCGCTCCGGCCGTCCTCGTCCACCCGCCGACGGGCGTCGTCCCACGCCTGCGCCATGCCCAGCCGCTCCATTGCCCGCGCCAGTGCGGTGAACCGCTGTTCGGCAGGCCAGGTGTACAGACCGAAGTACGCCTTGTGAACGACTCGGTCGGGCGGGCGCCATGCCAGTGAGTACCACAACGGTGCTGTCGCGAAGATCTCGTGCACCTGGCGGAAGCGCCGCGCCGTCACGGTCGGGCCATCCGCGTCGGACAGGCAGTCGAAGAGCATCCGAATCTCTGGCCGCCCCTCCGACCAGTTAAGTGACATCTCGGCCGGGAACCCGTCGGCGGCGACGAACGATGGTTGGCGGGGCACCGCGCCGATTCGATCGCTGGCCCAGCTGGGGAGTATCTCGCGCAACTCCTGTGTGGTGCGCGCGGCCTCTTCGGTCGGCACGGCGAGCGCATCGCACGCGCCGATCCACAGTCCACACAGGAACTCGTCGAACCGCAGATCTGGCACGCGGCAGCCCTCGGACCACGGGACGGTCACCGTCCGGTCCGGCCGATGATCCGACTTCATGCGGCATAGGGTGACCCAGTAAACCCTGGGTGTCAATGTGAAGAAGACGCTTTCAAGCATGTAGCAGGGCAGCTCCCCGAGCATAAGACCCGGCCGAGGCGTCGCCCATTATCGCGCAGCGTAACATTGGCGAGTCCCTATACTTCTCTGCGTGGCGGTGAACCTTTCTGTGAGGTGCGCACATGCCGCATCCGGTTGCTGGTGGTAAGGATTGCCGGTATGGGGTCGATCACCGAGAGCGAACAACATCGCCGGAGATCGGAAGGTGAGCAGGGCCGTACTGAGGCGGTCCCGGGCGCCGGCGCGCGGATGTCGAGGCGGCCGTGCCCGCCGAGCGGTGGCCGAGGGTGGGCATCCCGAGAATCGGTGTGCGTGCGAAGGTCGTTTCGAGGGCCATGCCAGTGGGTCGCATGATGCGGAGATAGGCGATGTTCTGTCGAGTGAGACAATTGTCACAATGGGATCCGCAGGCCCGTGCGGTGACGGCGTAAAGGGGATTGTCTGTCGATTCCAACCCCCGTTGTCCGGTCGGAATCGCTTACGGCTCGCAAGTCGTGGTCGGCCGGCAGGCACAGCGGCGGGACCGTCATGTCCGACGGCCCCGCCGCTGTGCCGGTCGATCGGTGACCGGCGGCGCCCGCGCCGGGTGGATGTCGCTGTCGGTGAACCCGGCAGCGCTACCGCGCGTTACCCGGCGTAGGTCTCGAACTCCGCGATGGCCGGCGTGCCCGAGGAACCGGTGATCTCAAAAGTGATCTTGCGTAGTGAGGTCGCCGGGAAGGTGATGACGCCCGCTCCGTTGCCGGAGGTCAGGACGGCGCCGGTGTCGTGGTTGAGCACCCGCCAGGAACCGATGGCGCCCGTCGCACCTGACGCCTCACGGATGTTGATCCTGGACACCGTGGTGGCCGAGCCCCACTTGATCGAGATCGAACCGGTCGAGCCGACCGGCGACCAGTGGGTGCCCATGTCGCCGTCCCGCACGTTGCCGTAGCTCGTCCCGCTGGCCTTGCTGGAGCCGTCGGAGCCGGCGCCGATGCTGAGGTTGGTTCCGCTGGGCTGCGTCGGCGTCGGGGCGGTCGGGGTCGGCGTGGGGCGCGTCGGCGTCGGCGTCGGCTGGGTCGGCGTCGGGGTGGGCCCCTGGGGCGCGCAGTTGCCGTCCGACACCCGCAGGCCCGTGTTGGCGCCTGCCGTCTGGCGGACGATGTCCGGCACGCAACCGGCCCCGTCCAGGCGGTAGGAGTACGGGATGCTGACGGTGGTGTTGGACTGCGGGTTCGGGCCGGCCGGGTTGGTGTCGCCGCCCGGGCTGGACCAGGTCACGTTGTCGAAGATGTTGCCGCTGACCTGCCAGTAGCCGGCCTCGTCGGTGTAGAAGGTGCCGAGCACGTCCTTCGAGTTCCGGAAGTAGTTGTTGTCCACCTTGGCGCGCGCCCCGGCCCGGGAGTTGATCCCGGACTCGTGGAGGTCCACGTAGTGGTTGTTGTAGATGTGCGCGATGCCGCCACGGAGCAGCGGAGTACGGGAGTCGATGTTCTCGTACAGGTTGTGGTGGAACGTGATGAAGCCGTTCGAGCGGTCGCTCTCGCTGGACCCGATGAGGCCGCCGCGGCCGGAGTTGCGCAGGATGCTGTACGACAGCGTGACGTACTGGGTGTTGTCCTTCATGTCGAAGAGCCCGTCGAAGCCCTCCGACTCGCCTCCCGACGCCTCCAGGGTGACGTGATCCACCCAGACGTTGCGCACGTCGCTCTCCATGCCGATGGCGTCACCACCGTTGGACGTGGGCGAGCCCGACTTCTTGACGTTCCGGATGGTCACGTTCTGGATGATGATGTTGCTGGAGTCCCGGATGTGGATGCCGAGCTGGTCGAAGAGGGCCCCGCCGCCGACCCCGACGATCGTGACGTTGCTGATCTCCTTGAGCTCGATCTTGTCGGCGGCGGTGTTGCAGCTGTCGCCGGAGACCTTGCTGGTGTTCCCGTGGTTGATGGTCCCCGAGACCTCGATGACGATCGGGGTACTGCTGCTGGCCCGACCGCACAGGGCCGCGTGGATCGCGGTTCCCGTGCTGGCCCGCACCGTCTGCCCACCGGCACCGCCGGTGGTCCCACCGTTCTGGGTCGCGTAGCCGGTGGCACTGCCGGACGCCGCCGATGCCTGGGGCGTCGGCAGCGCGACGCCGAGCGCGGCCATGACGGCCGTGCTGGCCAGTGCCGCCTGGAGTCGTACCGGGACTGGTCGTCGTCTCATCTTCGCCTCACCTTCGTCTCCAACTGCTGGGTGTTGCCAGGTACATCCCGGATGCGGCCCGCCGGGCCCTCCCGGCTGCCGCCCCGCCGCCCGTCGCCGGTCAGCCGAGATGGGCGGGCTCTTGCGTACGCGCGGATCGGGGCACGCTCCCGCGGCGGCCCGGACTTTCGCCGGCGGCGCGCCCGCCGCCAGCTCACTGACGCCGGCGGGTGGGACGTCGACGTCAAGGCGCATGGAAAGCGCTTTCCAGTGCAAGGATAGGGAATCGTCTATCGATCTGGCAAGATCGTGCCCGGATTGCGGTGGAGTACGCCAGGGTTCCTTCCGAGCGAGCGCGAGTGCCGGCCGGGCAGGCCGGTCGGCATGGTCTTCGCCGTGCGATCCAAGTCGGGACCACCGGCTCGGAGCCGGACCGAAAAGGCTTTCAGGGTGGTCCCTGCGATACGGGCTCCCGACCGGCGCGGAACCGGTCGAGGTACGGCGGGAGTCGCGCGTGACGTTGGCGCGCTGGCGGGCGGGTCGGGAGAGAGCGTCGGGCTGTCGATCCCGGTCGATGATCCGTGGACCGGCCAGAAATCTACTGTTGACACGGCCGTAGTCGGCAACCAGAATCCTCCGAAAAGGTTTTCGGAACCTGGCGGAGGCCGGTGACCGCAGGCCCGGCCGGTCGGGGTGGAACGGGGGTGACGCAGGTGGGCATCGTGCTACGACGAGGAGGTACCCGAACAGGTCGCCGCACAGTCCCGCGAGGTGTGCCGGCAGCTCGTCGATGGCCTGCCGGCGTCGCCTGGCTGTACCCGTTCTCCCCGGCGAGGATGTGGATCGCCGGCCTCTCCGGGACGTCGCCGTGACCGACGGCGACAAAGGTCGGCGCCGAGGCGATGCTGGACGTCTCCATCGCCGAGCTGTCCGATGTCGACGGCTCGTGGTCGACGTCGCGACCGACCACCGCTCGTTCGCCACCGCCTGTGCTGGAAAAGCGGCAACCCACCGGCTGGCGCAGCGGCTGTGGCCGCCCGGTTCACCGCACCACGGGGAGAACGCTCACATCTGAAGACGAACCCGAGGAGAATCATGAAGAGAAGATCGGGCGGGCGGACCGCCCTGCGATCGCTGGCCGGAATCCTCGCGACGGCGCTGATCCTCAGCTCCGCGGCCTGCGGTGACGACGGGCCGGGCGGCCAGGGTGACGTGGCCGAGGCCGGGCCCACCGGAGTCGACGACGGCAGCGAGCTGACGCTCTGGACCCGGGCCCCGCTGGAGAAGCAGGCGAAGCTTCTCGTCGAGGCGTACAACGCCGGTCACCAGAACCGGGTCAAGCTGACCGTCGTACCCAACGACGACTACGTGGCGAAGGTGGGCGCGGCGGCCGGTTCCGGCGGCCTGCCGGACCTCTTCGCCGCCGACATCGTCTACGTGCCGAACTGGGTCAACCAGGGACTGTTCCAGGATCTGACCAGCAACATCGACGGCCTCGACTTCAAGGACTCCATCAACAAGGGCCACCTCTCGGCCGGTACCCGGGACGGCAGGTCGTACGTGCTGCCCTTCGTACTCGACCTGTCGATGCTCTTCTGGAACAAGCAGCTGTTCAAGGACGCCGGGCTGGACCCGGAGAAGGCACCGGCGAGCCTGGTGGAGTACGCCGCGGCGGCGAAGGCGGTCCAGGCCACGAAGAAGCCCGGCGTCTACGGTACGGCCGCCGGGCTGAACTGCGGCGGATGCCTCGTCTTCACCTGGTTCCCGTCCATCTGGGCCGCCGGTGGCGAGGTGCTCAGCGACGACGGCACCGAGTCGAAGCTGGCCGACGAGGTCGCGCAGCAGGTGTACCGCACCTGGGCAGACCTGTGGAAGTCCGGCGCCGTCCTGCCGGCCTCGGCCAGCGAGACCGGCCCCACCTGGACGGCGGCGTTCACCGAGGGCAAGGTCGGGCTGATGTTCTACCCGGCGACACTGCTGTCGTCCACCCCGTTCGACGTCGGCGTCGCCGGCATCCCAGGCCCGGACGGCGGAGCCTCGACCTTTGTCGGCGGCGACGGCATCGGCGTGTCGAAGGACTCGAAGAAGGCCGCGCAGGCCTGGAACTTCCTCAGCTGGATGATGTCCGAGGAGGCCCAGGTGGAGGTGCTGGCCAAGAACAAGGATGTGGTGTCCCGCTCCGACCTGGCGAACAACAGGTACGCCACCCAGGACCCCCGACTCGTCACCATCAACCAGGTTGCCGGCAAGGGCGACACCCCGGTCGCGCTCAACTTCCAGCAGGCCTTCAACGCGCCCGGCAGCCCCTGGCTGACCCTGGTGCGCAACCAGGTACTCAACGGCGGCGGTGACCTCCAGAAGGACAACGGCGAGATCACGACGGTACTCCAACAGTAGGCAGCGCCGCCGAGGGCGTACGCCGGGCCGCCGTCCCCGCGCGGACCGGTGTACGCCGGCCACACGGCGCTGCCAGCGCGCCGCCGATCCGGCCCGTCGCCGATCGATCGAGGAGTTGAGATGAACGTCAGCGCACCGGCAGGCCCACCCAGTGCGGCGATCCGCGGTCGGCTCCGTCCCGGTCGGCTCCGTCCCGGTCGGCTCCGGTCCGGCCGGCGACAGGCCCTGCTCGGCTGGATCTACGCCACCCCGACCGCGGCGTTCGTGGTGGCGCTCTTCGTGGTGCCGCTGCTGCTCGTGGTCAGGATGTCGCTGTCCCGATGGCCGCTGCTCGGCGGCGACCAGGGGCTCAACGCGCCGGAGAACTTCAGCAAGGCGGTCGAGCATCGATTCTTCACCGACTCGGTGGTGTTCACCCTCAAGTACACGGTGATCACGACCGTGTTGCTGCTGCTCCTCGGTCTGGGGATGGCCCTGCTGGTCCAGGAGTCCAGCCGGTGGAACAACCTGCTCCGGGCGTCGTTCCTGGTGCCCAGCGCGCTCGGACTTGCCTCGGCGTCGTTGCTGTTCTACGTGCTCTACTCGCCGTACGCGAGTCCGCTGGCCCCGGTGGTGGAGCGCCTCGGCATCACGTTCCTCGGCTCGCCGAACGCCGCGCTCTTCTCGACGGTGTTCCTCATCGTCTGGCGCTACGCCGGCTTCTACATGGTGCTGATGCTGGTCGGGCTGCAGAGCATCCCGGCCGACGTCTTCGAGGCGGCGCGCTCGGACGGCGCCACCCGCTGGCAGACCTTCCGCAGCGTCACCCTGCCGCTGCTCCGTCCGACGCTGGCGTTGACCACCGTGCTCTGCGTGACCGGCTCGCTGCTCGCCTTCGAGCAGTTCTACATCCTCACCAAGGGCGGCCCAGACAACAGCACCATCACGGTGGTCCAGCTCATCTACATGATCGCCTTCCAGGGGCAGAACGACCTCGGCGTCGCGGCGGCGCTCTCGGTCATCGTGCTGGCGGCCCTGGTCCTCATCAACGCGCTGCAACTGCGCGCCTTCCGGTCCGAGGAGAACTGAGCCATGACCGTGGACTCCAGCCGTACCAGGGCCGCCGTCGCCGGCCCGCCCCGCCCACCGGGGAGGGCGCCGACCAGACCGGGGCCGCGCGGCCTCACCATCGCCGGCGTCGCGTACCGGACGCCCTACTGGGTCTTCACCGGAGCCGTGGCGGTGGTCTTCCTCTTCCCGCTGGTGTGGACCGCCGTCGCCTCGGTCTCCCCGCAGGCGGGCACCAACCAGGCCTCCGGGTGGGGCTTCGGCAACTACACCACCCTCGCCGACTACCAGGCCGGCGTCTGGCGCTACCTCGCCAACTCGGCGTTCGTCTCCCTGCTGACCGTCGCGCTCACGTTGCTGATCTCGCTTCTCGGCGGGTACGCCTTCGCGCGGTTCCGCTTCCCGGGCCGGAACATCCTGTTCCTGCTCACCCTGGCCATCCTGATGGTTCCCTACGCCACCCTGCTCATCCCGCTCTACGTCCTGCTCAACCAGGTCGGACTGCAGAACTCGCTGGTCGGTGTCGCCCTGGTGCTCACCATGTTCCAGCTGCCGTTCTCCACCTTCCTGATGCGCATCTCCTTCGAGGCGGTGCCGCGGGAACTCGACGAGGCGGCGAAGGTCGACGGCTGCTCGTCGTTGAGCGCGCTGTGCCGGGTGCTGGTACCCGCGGTCAAGCCCGGCCTGATCACCGTGGGACTCTTCGCGTTCCTCGCGGCCTGGAACGACTTCATGGCGCCGCTGATCCTGATCAACGACTCCGAGCGGATGACGCTGCCGCTCGCCGTGGCCAACCTGCGCGGCCAGGTCCAGGGCGTCGTCGACTACGGCGCGACGGAGGCCGGGGTCGTCGTCCTCGCGCTGCCGTGCGTCGTGCTGTTCCTGCTGCTCCAACGACACTACGTGCGCGGATTCATGTCCGGCGCGCTGAAGGGATGACCATGGCACCCAGCGCCTCCACGGCGGCACCCGTCCTGCCGAGCCGCGGGCGGCTCCGGCCGCTCGGACTGGACGAGGTCCGTATCACCGGCGGTTTCTGGGCCGAACGGCAGTCCGTCAACGCGACGGCCAGCCTCGGGCACATCGCGCACTGGCTCGAACGGGCGGGCTGGATCCGCAACTTCGACCTGGTGGCCGCCGGCGATGTGGCCGGGAAGCGCCGCGGCCGCGAGTTCTCCGACTCGGAGGTCTACAAGTTTCTGGAGGCGATGGCCTGGGAGATCGGCCGCGGCGGCGACCCGGAACTGGAGGCGAGGTACCGTGCCGTCGTGCACCGGGTGGCCCGGGCGCAGGACGCAGACGGCTATCTCAACACCATGTTCGGGCACGCCGGCCAGCCACCGCGCTGGTCCGACCTGCGATGGGGGCACGAACTCTACTGCGTGGGCCATCTCCTGCAGGCGGCCGTCGCGCGGGCCCGTACCCGGCCGGACGCGGACGACGGGCTGGTGGCGATCGCCCGGCGGGCCGCCGACAACGTCTGCGAGACCTTCGGACCGGACGGCGTCGACGGGCTCTGCGGGCATCCGGAGATCGAGCCCGCGCTGGTGGAGTTCGCCCGGGTCACCGGGGAGGACCGCTACCTCGACCAGGCGGCGCTCTTCGTCGAGCGGCGCGGCCACGGCCGGCTCGGCGACGTGGAGTGGGGCCGGGAGTACTTCCAGGACGATATCCCGGTACGCCAGGCGACGGTGCTGCGCGGGCACGCGGTCCGGGCGAACTACCTCGCCGCCGGCGCCGTCGACGTGGCTGCCGAGACGGACGACCCCGGCCTGCTGAAGGCGGTACGCGACCAGTGGCGCACGGCGGTGGCCCGGCGCACCTACCTCACCGGTGGGCAGGGCTCCCGGCACCAGGACGAGGCGTTCGGCGAGGACTGGGTACTGCCGCCCGACCGGGCGTACTCGGAGACCTGCGCCGGGGTCGCGTCCGTGATGCTGGCCTGGCGGCTGCTGCTCGCCTGCGGCGACTCCGGGTACGCCGATCTCATCGAGCGGACGCTGTTCAACGTGGTGTCGACCTCACCGGCGGCCGACGGGAGGAGCTTCTTCTACACCAACACCCTGCACCGGCGGGAGCCCGGCACCGTGCCGGACGCCGACCGGCCCAGCATCCGGGCCGCCGCCGCCCAGCGGGCGCCGTGGTACGAGGTGTCGTGCTGCCCGACCAACGTGGCGCGCACCCTGGCCAGCCTGACGGCCTACGTCGCCACCGGCGACGACGAGGGCCTGCAGATCCACCAGTACGTGCCCGGGACGATCACGGACCGCCGGGTGGACGGACCCGGGCGGCGGATCACCGTGGCCACCGGCTATCCCGTCGACGGGGAGATCCGGGTACGGATCGACGGCGCCGACGACCGCCCGTGGATGCTCGCGTTGCGGGTGCCGGGCTGGGCGGAACAGGGTGCGACCCTGACCGTCGACGGGCAGACCCGGCCGGTACGCCCCGGCTACGCCACCGAACGCCGGGTGTGGCGGGCCGGCGACGAGGTGGTGTTGAGCCTGCCCATGGCGCCCCGGTTGACGTACCCGGACCCGCGCATCGACGCGGTGCGCGGCTGCGTCGCCGTGGAGCGTGGCCCGCTGGTGTACGCGGTGGAGTCGGTGGACGTGCCGGGCGGCGAAAGCGTCGACGACCTTCGGGTCGACCCGAGCAGGCCGCCCACGATGGCCGGCGACCGGGTCGTGCTGCACTGCGTGCGGATCGACCCGTCGGACCGGGACTGGCCATACCACGGGACGGCGGACGAGGCGGAGCGGGATCCGGTCGAGGTTCCGCTGGTCGCGTACCACGCCTGGGCGAACCGTGGGCCCTCCACCATGCGGGTCTGGATCCCGACGAGCGGAGAGTTGCCCGGACGGGGGGACAACCGGCAGCTGCCGGGTCACGAGGTCGTGCCGGTGACGTTTCCGCCCGACTCGGTGACGTGATAGGTGACGGTCGTGCCGCTCCAGAAGTGGAAGGTGAGGGTGACCCGCTGCCCGTCGTTCACCTCGGCGAAGAACTCGGGCTTGAGCGTGATGGAGTTCGCGTCGTAGTTCGGGGCGAAGGCGACGTCGAACTCCTTGAACGAGGTCCAGTTGTGCGGGCCCGCGTTGCTGCCGTCGGCGTACTTCGCCTCCATGGTGGCGAGCTGGTCGCCCCGGAACTGGGTGGGTATCGCGAACGAGCCGGTCGGCCCGGTCGTGTTGGCCAGCACCGGTGGGTCGTAGCTGATGATGCTGATCCGCCACGGCACGCCCTGGGAGAACCGCGCCTGGATGTTCGCGTTGACGCCGTACGCCCGGGAGCCGACCAGCCGGGTGACGGCGGCGGCGGTGAGTGTCAGCGTGGTGCCGGAGACCGTGTAGTCGGCGCCGTTCGCCAGCTCGGTGTTGCCGTGGCGCAGCCCCTGGAAGGTGCCGCCGTTCAGGTTGAGCGTCAGGCTCTTGCCGCTGATCGCGCCGGTACGCGGCACGTACACCTGGTCGCTCGACGCGGTGCCGGAGCGGGTGGTCCAGCTCGACCTGATCTGCGCGAAGAGCTCCGGGTCGCTCCACCGGAACGAGGTGCGGCCGAAGTGCTGCCCGTTGTCCCACAGTTGGGTGGTGATCCGACGGTTGCGCGCGTAGTAGCCGAGGTACTCGAAGAACTTCAGCTTCTCGCCCTGCTGCACCGTGCCGGTGTGCCGGTCGAAGCCCAGCAGTCCGTACTCGCCGATGATCACCGGGATGCCCCGGGAGACGAACGCGTCGTGGACCCGGTCGAAGACGCCGGTCAGGTCCTGCTGCACGGTGGCGTCGAAGCGGGTGCCGCCGGCGACGTTCACGCTGAACGGCCAGTACCCGTAGAAGTGCACGGTCGCGATCAGGTTGGGGTCGTTCAGCGTGTCGAAGGTGCCGACCAGCTCGTCCACCCGGGCCTGGTCGGCCGAGGTGTGCAGGGTCGGCAGCACCAGCAGCCGGGTGGCGTTGCCACCGCCGGACTGCCGGACGATCCGGTGGAACGACGCGTTCAGCTCGTGCAGCAGTTCGGCGTTCTGGGCGTCGCCGGAGCTGCCGGTGAACTGCGGCTCGTTGACGCTCTCGAAGGTCAGCCGGGGTGAGGCGTCCCGGAACGCGGCGGCGATCTGCGTCCAGAGCGCGTTGTAGCGGTTCAGGACGTTCGCGCGGTCGGTCGGCATCGTGTTGATCCACTGCCACGAGTCGTGGTGAATGTTGATCATCACGTAGAAGCCGTCGTCGAGCGCCCAACCGACCACCTCGCGGATCCGGTTCAACCAGGCCGCGTCGATGGTGTAGTTCGGCGCCGCGCCGTGGTGGTTGCTCCAGGTGACCGGGATCCGGATGCTGTTGAAGCCCTGGGCCCGGACGTTGTCCAGCAGCGCCTGGGTGACCCGGGGGTTGCCCCAGGCGGTCTCGTCGGTACCGACCGCGTCGAAGGAGTTCCCGAGGTTCCAGCCCGGCTGCATCGCGGCCACCGCCGCCATCGCGTTGCCGGCCGGCGGCGGCGTGGTCGGCGGCCGGGTGCTCGGCGGCGCGCTGGTCGGCGGTCGGGTGCCGGGGGTACCCCCGACGTCGCCGGTGCAGGCGACGCCGTTGAGCGTGAACGAGGTGGGCGCGGTGTTCGTGCCGGTCCACGAGCCGTTGAAACCGAACGACACGGTGGCGTTGGTCGCGATCGTGCCGTTGTGGCCGGCATTGGTCGCGGTCACCTGGCTGCCCGAGGAGGTGACGCTCGCGTTCCACGCCTGGGTGACCCGCTGCCCGGACGGGAACGTCCAGACCAGGCGCCAGCCGCTGACCGGGTCACCGAGGTTGGTGATGCCGACGTTGGCGGTGAAGCCACCCGGCCACTGCGCCGAGGTCGAGTACGCCACCCGGCAGCCGGCGGCCGCCTGGGCGCTGACCGCCACCGTCACCCCGGATACCAGCAGTGCGGCGGCGCTCGCCGCGACCAGACCGACCCGCCATCGGGCGCTTCGCGCCCTGCTCCACAGACTCACAATGGTCTCCTTGCCGGGATGTCGCGGCTGGAAGATGCGGGGTACGGGCCGCGGACGCCGCAGTGCTCGGAGAGCCGACATTAAGTTTAGATGCCAAACTTTGTCAATTGGCGTACGCCTATCCGGCTCCCGGTGTGGGTGGGGCGCCGGCACGGCGACGCTCGGCATCCGGGGTCAGGCGTCCGGACCGTCGGCGCCGGTACCCGAGGACTGGACCGTCGACCCGGAGTCGACAACGTCATGATTTGTCGGGCACCGGATGCCGGACGTGACCGGCCGGGGGCTGTCGGTCAGAGCCTCGGGCTCGGCGGCGGCAGTGAGTCCACCGCGATCCCGATCCGTGCCGGGGCGGAGAAGTTGCCCGAGCTGTCGAAGGCCCGCACCTCGAACTGGTAGCTGCCGTAGCCACTGTAGACACCGTAGGCGACGGGGTGGCCGACCAGGGTGACCCGGGAGATGCTTCCGCTCTGCCGGACCTCGTATCCGGCGACGAAGACGTTGTCCCGGGTGGGGTTCCAGGTGAGCCGGAAGTAGCCGTCCTGTGGCCTGGTGAGCCGAAGGCCGGTGGGAACCGTCGGGGGATCGCTGTCCGGCAACGAGCCCAGCTTGACGATCGCGAACGGGGAGGAGTTGCCGGCGGCGTCGACCGCCCGGATCCCGAAGGTGAAGATCATCGGCGGTGGGACCGGCATCGTGTGGCTCGTGCCGGTGGTGGTGGCGATCCTGCTGCCGTTGGAGAAGATCTCGTACCCGGTCACGCCCCGGTCGTCGGACGAGGCGTCCCAGAGCAGGGTGAGGGTCTGGCTCCCGAACACGCTGCGCGGGTGTGCCGGGATGGTCGGCGGGCTGACGTCCGGCCCGCCGTCGGAGCCCGGCACATCCATGGCCGCCCGGGCGGACGTGGGAGGCGGCAGCATCGCGCCGCCGAGCGTCAGTGCCGCCGCCAGGGCCACCGCACCCGCCCGGCGTCGCGTCAGGATCGTCATGGGAACACATTAATAATGTTCGATGTCAACGGCAACCGTCCCCCGTCCGCCGGGGCCGGAATCACCGTGACCACGCAGACCGGGCGGGCTACGGTTTCATCGATCGACAAGGCCGGGCACCGGCGGCGCGCCGGCACGGTGGCGGCACGAATCCGCCCGGGCGACGGGCCGGAAGAGGAGTGAACGTGGCACAGCGCAGGGCACTGGTGGTCCGCGGCGGGTGGGAGGGGCACCAACCGGTCAAGGCGACGGAGCTGTTCATCCCGTTCCTCGAACGCAACGACTACGCGGTGCGGGTCGAGGAGACGACCGAGATCTACGCCGACGCCGCCGAGCTGGCCGGCACCGACCTCGTCGTGCAGTGCGTGACGATGTCACAGATCACCCCGGAGCAGTTGGCCGGGCTGAGCACCGCCGTCGTCGCCGGCACCGGTTTCACCGGCTGGCACGGCGGCATCGCGGACTCGTTCCGGGCCTCCTCCGACTACCTGCACCTGGTCGGTGGCCAGTTCGCCACCCACCCGGGGAAGGAGCCCTGCGAGCGGCACGGCGGGGAGCAGGACAACTTCCTGCCGTACCGGGTGAACATCACCGAACTGGGCCGGGAGCATCCGGTCACCGCGGGGATCGAGGACTTCGACCTGGTCACCGAACAGTACTGGGTGCTGCACGACGACCTGATCGACGTGCTGGCCACCACGACACACCCGACCCGGGAGTGGCACCCGTGGCCCCGGCCGGTCACCTCGCCGGCGATCTGGACCCGTCACTGGGGTGCCGGGCGAATCGTCGTGACGACCCCCGGACACAGCCTCGACGTGCTGGAGCACCCGAGCGTGCGTACCGTCATCGAGAGGGGGATGCTGTGGGCGACCCGCACGGCGTCGGCATCGTAGGGCTCGGGGTCATCGCCCGGGCGTACCTGAGCACGCTGGCCGACCTTCCCGGGCTGCGCATCGTCGCGGTGGCCGACCTGGACGCCGCCCGGTCGGCGGCGGTCGCCGCCGCGCTGCCCGGCACCGAGGCGCTCGGCGTCGAGGCCCTTATCGACCATCCCGAGGTGCGGACGGTGCTCAACCTGACGATCCCCGCCGCGCACGCCGAGATCTCGCTCGCCGCGATCGACGCGGGTCGGAACGTCTACGTCGAGAAGCCGCTCGCCGTCACGTTTCCGGACGGTCGCTCGATCGTCGAGCGGGCCGGCTCGGCCGGGGTCCGCCTCGGGTGCGCGCCCGACACCGTGCTGGGCACGGGTACCCAGACCGCCCGCGCGGCGATCGACGACGGCCTCATCGGGCGCCCGCTCTCCGCCTCGGCCGTGATGGTCACGCCGGGGCACGAGCGCTGGCACCCGCACCCCGACTTCTACTACGCCCCCGGCGGCGGTCCACTGCTGGACATGGGCCCGTACTACATCTCCGCCCTGCTCCACCTGCTCGGGCCGGTACGCGCGGTGGTCGGCGCGGGCAGCCGGCTGCGCGCCGAGCGTGTGATCGGGGCCGGCCTGCGCGGCGGCCAGCGGATCCCGGTCGAGGTGGACAGTCACGTGACCGGCGTGCTCGAACACGTCAACGGCGTCCTCTCCACCATCACGACGAGCTTCGACGGGGTGGCGACGACGGCCGCGCCGATCGAGGTGCACGGTGAGACGGGCAGCCTCGCCGTACCCGACCCGAACCACTTCGACGGCGAGGTCCGGCTCTTCCCGCTCGGCGGCGCCGGATGGCGGACGCTCGAACCACGAGCCGGCTACGCCGACGGCTCCCGAGGACTGGGCCTGATCGACCTGGTCGGAGCCGACGACCGCCGTCCGCCACGGTCCGGCGGCGAGGTCGCGCTACACGTGCTGGAAACGATGACCGCGCTGCTGCGGTCGGCCGCCGAAGGCCGGCGCATCGAGCTGACGACGGTGGTGGAACGGCCGATACCGGTCGGCTACACCCGGGCCGAGGACTGGCGGGGACAGCCGGCGGTCGCGAACTGAGCCGGGCGGACGGCGGCGGCACGCCGGCCGACCAGGCTCCGGCGCCGGGACCGGCGCCGAAAACCGGTTGCCGTGGCCGGCGGGCGGCAGCAGGGTGGGGGCATGACGTTCTGACGGGCACTACCCCGGTCGAGTGAAGCTCCGTGCCCCCGCCGTGCCGTCGCACCCCGGGGAGCCGTAGCGCCGTCCGTCCCTCCCCGCTGGAAAGTGAGCGTCGTTGTCCCAGCAGAAGTCCCGGCCGGATTCCGCAGCGTCCGCCAGGCCCGCCACCGTCACCGTCTTCGCCTCCGCCCGCAGTTGGATCGAGTCGGACGCCGTCGACCAGTGCCACCAGGTGGCCGCGCTCGACGGAATGGTCTCCGTCGCCGGCATGCCCGACCTGCACCCCGGCAAGGGCGCCCCGATCGGCGCCGCGATGGCCTCGACCGTGCTCTACCCGTTCCTGGTCGGCTCCGACATCGGCTGCGGCATCGCCGTGTTCCCGGTCGGTCTGAAGCGGGTCGTACCCGAGCAGATCGCCCGCCGGTTTCCCGACCTCGACGTCCCGCTGGACCCGGACCGGGACGCCGACGACCCGGCCTGGGCCGCCGTGGACGCCGAGATTCCGGCCGGCTACCTCGACGGCCTGGGAACGGTGGGTCGGGGCAACCACTTCGTGGAGCTGGCGCGGATCCAGACCGTCCTCGACCCGGGCCACACGGCCCGGCTAGGGCTCGCCGCCGACGACCTCGTCCTGATCGTGCACAGCGGCTCGCGAGGGCTGGGCGAACGGATCCTGCGGGCACACACCGAGCGGCACGGCGCCGGCCCGGCCACCGACCCGGCCGACTACCTCGAACTGCACGACGCCGCCGTACGCTGGGGGTCGATCAACCGTCGACTTCTCGCCGCCCGGGTGCTGCACGCCCTCGGCGCCGAGCCGACCGACCCGATCGTCGACCAGTGCCACAACCTCGTCGAGTTCCGCGACGGGGCCTACCTGCACCGCAAGGGAGCCGCGCCGGGCGACGGCCGGGACGTGCTGATCGCCGGTACCCGGGGCACCTGCTCCTATCTGGTGGCCGCGCATGCCGGACCGCACGCCAACTTCTCCGTCGCGCACGGCGCCGGTCGCAAGATGTCCCGGGCCGACGCGCTGCGCCGGGGGCGGACCAAGCACACCGTCGCGGAACTCCGTCGTACCCCGGTCGGGTCGCTGGTGGTGTGCGGCGACCGTCAACTGCTGTTCGAGGAGGCGCCGACGGCCTACAAGCGGATCGAGCAGGTGATCGCCGACCTGGTCGAACACGGACTCGCCACCCCGGCCGCCACGACGGTTCCGCTGGTGACGTACAAGACGATCGACAGGGGTGGCGACGCCCGCCCCCGGCGGGACCGGAACGACCACCGCCGGGGCAGGGGGCGGTGGTGAGCGCGGCGGGGCACCGACACCATCTGCTGATATCGGCCGGACGAGGCCCGCAGGAGTGCACCTGGGCGGTCGCCCAGTTCCTGCACCGGTTGGAGGCGGACGCCGGCCGGCAGGGTCTGGACACGTCCCGGGTCGAGACCGTCCCCGGCGACCGACCCGGCACCTACCGGTCGGTGCTGCTGGGGATCTCCGGAGCCGGTGCCGGGCAGTTCGCCGGCTCGTGGACCGGCACCCTCTGCTGGCAGGCGCCGAGCCCCTACCGGGCGAGCACCGGCCGGAAGAACTGGTACGTGATCGCCCGCCCCTGCGAGGTCGACGTTCCCCGGACGTCGTTCGCGGAGACCGACGTCGACATCGTCGGCTGCCGCACCGGCGGCCCGGGCGGGCAGCACCGGAACAAGGCCAGCACCGCCGTACGGGCCACCCACCGTCCCTCCGGGATCGTCGTGGTGGTCGACACCGAGCGGCAGTTCAGTCAGAACCGTCGCATCGCCCTGGAGCTGATCCGGCAGCGCCTGGCGGACGGCGACCAGGCGGCGGGCCGGGCCGTCGACACCGCCCGCTGGCGCATCCACGACGAACTCGTCCGCGGCGACCCGGTCCGGGTCGAACGACCGGACTCCCGGGCCGGCGCGGTTGCCGGCGGACCGCACCGGCAACGCCGCCGCCGACCTCTTCGGCCAGGATGAGATCTTCGGCATTCCCGGCCTGGTGCTCGGTGACCGGACCGGTCAGGGTTGCGGTGGCGGCGACGTGCTCTCCCGGACGATGAGGGTGGTCGCCAGTTCGAGCCGGGTCTGCGCCGGCGGTACGCCCGAGGCCAGCGCCAGGACGAGTCGGGCCGCGGCGGCGCCCATCTCGGTGAGCGGCTGCCGGACGGTGGTCATCGGTGGACCGCACCACCGGGTGTAGGAGATGTCGTCGAAGCCGACGACGCTGAGGTCCTCCGGGATCCGGATCCGGGCCTGGCGGGCCGCCTCGTACACGCCGAGGGCCTGCAGGTCGTTGCCGCAGAGGACGGCGGTGGGCGGGTCGGGGAGCCGCAGCAGTTCCCGGCCGTGGTTGAGGCCGTCCTCGAAGGCGAACCACTGACCGGTGCGGACCAGCCGGTCGTCCAGCGGTACCCCGGCGGCGTCGGTCGCGGCCCTGGCACCCTCCAGGCGGGCCCGGGCGGAGAGGCGTTCGGTCGGTCCGGTGATCACGGCGATCCGCCGGTGACCGAGGTCGAGCAGATGCCGGGTGGCGGCGATGCCGCCGCTCCAGTTGGTCGCACCCACCGACGGGACCGGGTGTTCCGGCTCGCCGGTCGGGTCGAGAGCGACCAGCGGAATGCCGCTGGCGGCCAGCGTGGCGTGGTGTTCGGGGGTGAAGCCCAGGTGTACGGCGACCACGCCGGTGGGACGCCGGGCCAGCAGGTCCTGCGCCCAGGAGCGACCGGTCGACACCTGGTGGAACACGTCGCTGAAGACGACGGCCAGCCGGTGCGGGCCGGCCACCTCCTCGACGCCCTGCATGATCTGCACCGCCAGGTGGCTCTGCATGCCGTAGAAGAGCACCTCGATGCTGGCGGCCCGGACGCCGCTCTCCGGGCGGCGGTAGGGGTGCTCGCGCAGCACCGTCTCCACCCGGGCCCGAGTGGCCGGCGCGACGTCACGACGCCCGTTGAGCACCTTGGAGACGGTGGGTGCGGAGACCCCGGCGAGGGCCGCGATCGCGGCCACCGTCAACTCGCCCTGCCGGCGCCCGCGCTGCCGGCCCGGCGCCGGCTTGCCCCGCCCCGGCGGGACGGTTGGGATGGTGTCGGCGATCTCGGCGGCTGCCCGCCGGTCGGTGAGCCGATGGCTGGAACCGGCTTCGACCGGGTGATCCGGGCGGCCTGGAGCACCGCGCGGACGTCCGGACGCGGCTGGCCCGTCCGTGCCGGCCGGTGCCGGGCGGTGGCGGGATTCGTCGACCTTCGCGAGCAGTCGGGCCCGGACCGCCTCGGCGTCGCGTGCGGCGGTCGGGCCGGCGGGGACCGTCTCCACCAGGTAGCGCCGCTTCCTGGTGACCGGGTCGAGCCCGGCGTAGACCCGCACCCGGAGTGACCCACTGGGCAGCGTCTCGACTTCGCCGCGGGCGCGCCGTGGCGAGGAGGGGGCCGGCATGGAGCTAGGCTAGCAGAAATCCTGCTCCTCAATTGACGGATCTGGCTCCACGAATTGCTCCACCTGAACTGACGTGCGCGAATATCCGACGTCCTCGGGTGAGGCTGCGGCAGCGGGATTTCCCCCAGGTCAGTACGACATGCCTGGCGCGGGCGATCGCCGATACCTCGGCCGTCGACGCTCTGGTGTGCCGGCGGGTTTTGATCCGAACACTTTCGAATCGGATTCCTAAATGCTCAGACCACCGGGACGGACCATCCGGTCGGTGATCTCCGGAGGTGGCCGACCGGTAGCTCTGGCGTTTCCGCAATGGCATGCTTGGCGTCGGGAAGCAACCCGGAGGTGTGGGGTGAGCGGATCGGCACAACCGGACGGATCCGGCGACGGCCCGATGGCCGTACGGATCCTGGTCGGAGCCCAATTGCGACGACTGCGTGAGGAACGGGGACTGACCAGGGCGGAAGCGGCCGAGCCCATTCGCGCCTCGGAGTCGAAGATCAGCCGGATGGAGCTGGGCCGGGTCGGCCTCAAGGAGCGAGACGTCCTGGATCTGCTGTCGCTCTACGGCATACACGACGAGCGGGAACGGGCGACGCTGCTGGCCCGGGTCCGCGAGGCCAACACGTCGAGCTGGTGGCACCCGTACAGCGACGTCACGCCGAACTGGTTCCAGCGGTACCTCGGGCTGGAGGCGACGGCGACGCTGATCCGGACCTACGAGGTCCAGTTCGTTCCCGGGCTGCTGCAGACCGAGGAGTACGCCCGGGCGGTGGTGCGGCTCGGTCACGGCTCCGCCCGGAAGGACGAGGTCGCGCGCCGGGTGCGGCTGCGGATGGAGCGACAGCAGTTGCTGAGCCGGCCGGATCCGCCGATGCTCTGGGCGGTGGTGGACGAGGCCGCGCTGCGCCGCCCCGTCGGCGGCACGCGGGTGATGCGCGACCAGCTCGAGTCGCTGCTCTGCACCGTCACGAAGATGGCGAACGTGCGGCTGCAGGTGATCCCGCTCGCCGCCGGGGGGCACGCCGCCGCCGGTGGTGCCTTCACCATTCTCCGCTTCCCTCAGCAGGAACTGGCCGATCTCGTCTACATCGAACAGTTGACCAGTGCGCTCTACCTCGACAAGCGCGAGGACGTCGACCGCTACTTCGAGGCGGTGAACCGGTTGTTCGTCGAGGCCGCGCCCCTCAAGGACACATTCCAGATCCTGGATCGGATCATCCGCGACCTCGACGAGACGCCCCGGTGACCGCAGGTATCCTGGGCCACCGCCACATTGTTCGGCCGACCGGAGGGTTTCGCCCGTGACCGAGGAGATTTCCGTGCCCGGCGAGGACCAGACGTCCAAGCCGAATCTCGACGCCACCGTTCCGCAGACGGCTCGGGTGTGGAACTACTGGCTCGGCGGCAAGGACAACTACGCCGTCGACCGGGCGCTCGGCGACGAGATCGCCAAGGCGTTTCCGATCATCGTAGAGATCGCTCGGGCCGACCGCGCGGTACTCAACCGGGTGGTGCGCTACCTCGCCGGCGAGGCCGGGGTCCGGCAGTTCCTGGACGTCGGCACCGGGCTGCCCACCGCCAACAACACCCACGAGGTGGCGCAGGCGGTGGCCCCGCAGTCCCGGATCGTGTACGTCGACTACGACCCACTCGTCCTCGTGCACGCCCGGGCCCTGCTGACCAGCGGGCCGGAGGGTGCCACCGACTACATCGACGCCGACATCCGGGACACCGAGACGATCCTGCGTGAGGCGGGCCGGACCCTCGACTTCACCAAGCCGGTCGCGCTCATCCTCTCCGGGATCCTGGCCCACCTGTCCACCGTGGAGGAGGCGCGGGCGGTCGTGCGCCGGATCATGGACGCGCTGCCCGTCGGGAGTTACCTGGTGGCCGTTGACGGCGCCGACACCAACCCGGAACTCAACGAGGTCATGAAGATCTGGAACGAGTCGGCCAATCCGCCGTACGCGATGCGTACGCCCGAGGAGATCGCCAGCTACTTCGACGGTCTGGAACTGGTCGAGCCGGGGCTGGTCGACGTCACCCGCTGGCGGCCCGACCCCGGCACCGACGTACCGCCGCGCCCGCTGGACAACCTCGTCGGCGTCGGCCGCAAGCCGGGCTGACCCGGAACGTGACGGTGCACCGATCCGGGCCCGGTGGTGGGCCCGGGTCGCGGGTCCACCACCGGGCGACCCGGATCGTGGGCGTGCGGTCGGCGACGGCGGTGGCTATTACCCGGCCGTGACAATGCGCAGACCGCCTCCGGACATGGCGGTGGCAGCTTCGTCCGGGTGAGTTCGGAGCCTTGCCCGCCAGCCCGGCCGGGCGCCGTCCGGTCGGCGCCCCCGGGAACGCTGGGCCGACGTCGTACCGCCGGGGTGGCCCGGACGAGCACGCTGGCCGAGGCCGAGGTCGACCTGACGGCCGTCGCCGCCAACCTGGCCACGGTCGCGGACGTCGCCGGCACCGGGCTGATGGCGGTGGTGAAGGCCGACGGGTTCGGGCACGGCGCGGTTCCGGTCGCCCGGGCCGCGCTGGCGGCCGGCGCGAGCTGGCTCGGGGTGACCTCGACCGGCGAGGCGCTCGCGCTGCGCGCCGCGGGGCTCACCGCGCCCGTCCTGAGCTGGCTGCACCATCCGGACGACGACTTCGGCCGGCTGATCGCCGCCGATGTCGACCTGGGCGTCTCGACCGTGCCGCACCTGCACGCGATCGCCGATGCGGCGAGCCGGTCTGGCCGGCCGGCGACGGTGCAGCTCAAAGCCGATACTGGGCTGTCCCGCAACGGTGCCAACCGCGAGGACTGGCCCGATCTGGTCGGCTGGGCCCGCAGGTACGAGGTCGCGGGGAGCGTCCGGGTGCGGGGGATCTGGTCGCACCTGGCCGATGCCGAGACGCCGGACTGCCGGTGCGTCGGCCGACAGGTGACGGCCTTCGAAGAGGCGCTGCGGATCGCCCGGACGGCGGGACTTCGGCCGGATCTCGCGCACCTGGCGAACTCGGCGGCGGCGCTGGCCGCCCCGGCGACCCGGTACGACCTCTGCCGGATCGGACTGGCGCTGTACGGCGTCGACCCGTTCGGCGGTACCGGTGCCGGGGCGTACCGGCTGCGGGCCGCGATGACCCTGCGTTCGACGGTGGTGAACGTCAAGCGGGTGGCGGCCGGTACCGGCGTCTCCTACGGCCCGGACCGGGTCACCGAGCGGCCGACCACCCTGGCGCTGCTGCCGCTCGGCTATGCGGACGGGCTGCCCCGGGCAGCCGAGGGACGGGCCGAGGTGTGGCTGCACGGCACCCGGCGGCCGGTCGTCGGGCGGATCGCCATGGACCAGTGCGTGGTCGACGCCGGGGACCTGCCGGTGGCGATCGGCGATCCGGCGGTGGTCTTCGGTCCGCTCCGGGGGACCGACCTGGACGACGGCGCCGTCGACGGCGGCTCGGACCGGGCGGCCGATGCCGGCTGGCCGACGGTGGCGGAGTGGGCGGCGTGGGCCCGGACCAGCCCACACGAGATCTTGACCGGCATCGGTGCGCGGATCGCCCGGCGGTACCGGACGGCGGGGGAGGCAGCGGACCGACCGGGTGGGTCGGTGGCTCCGGTGCGATCGCGCCGGACGACCGCCGGGAGCGAAGGGGAGTGTCGGGGATGAGTGTCCGGCTGGCGGTGTTGTACGGCGGGCGCAGCGGTGAACACGAGGTGTCCCGCCGGTCGGCGGCGAGCATCCTCGCCCACCTGGACCGGGACGCCTACCGGGTGACCGAGGTACTCGTCGAACGGGACGGCCGGTGGCAGGTCGACGGCGTACCGGCCACACTGCCGGCGGCGCTGCGCGCCCTCGCCGCCCAGGACGTGGTCTTCCCGGCCCTGCACGGCCCGTACGGCGAGGACGGCACCGTCCAGTCGATGCTGGACTGGCTCGGCGTCCCGTACGTCGGTAACGGGGTCCTCGCCAGTGCGGCCGGAATGGACAAGGAGGTGACCAAGAAGCTGCTCGGTGCCGAAGGGTTGCGGGTTGCGCCGGGCGTGACGCTGCGGGCCGGCGAGTACCTGTCCCGGACCGAACAGCAGCGGTTGGGCCTGCCGGTCTTCGTCAAGCCGGCCCGGGCGGGCTCCAGCCTCGGCGTGTCCCGGGTCGACAAGTGGTGGCAACTGCCGACCGCGCTCCGACTGGCCCGCGACGCCGACCCGAAGGTCCTGGTCGAGCGGGCCGTACCCGGTCGGGAGATCGACGTCGGTGTGCTCCAGTACCCGGACGGGCGGGTCGAGGCCCGGCCGCCGCTGGAGATCGAAGTCCCGCCGACGGCCGCCTTCTTCGACCACACCGCCAAGTACGACGGCGGCGCCGTATTCCGGATTCCGGCTCCGCTCGACGCCGCCACGACCCTGGTGTTGCAGGACCGGGCGGTCCGGGCCTTCCACGCGCTCGGCTGTCGAGGGCTGCTCCGGGTCGACTTCTTCCTGCCCGACCCGGACCCGGCCGCGGGGTCACCCGGCACCCCGGCGACGGGGGGCGACGCGGTGACGGACGGCATGCCGGGAACGGACGGCATGCCGGGAACGGACGGCACCCCGGTGGAACCGGTGGTCAACGAGGTCAACACGTTTCCCGGTTTCACCAGTGTGTCGCAGTACCCGCAGATCTGGGCCCGGGCCGGGATCGCCTTCCCGAGCCTGCTCGACATCCTGATCGACGGGGCCCGGAGCAACCCGGTCACGCGCTGACGGGGCTCAGTTGTCCGAGGGAGTAATCCAGGGTATGGCGGGCCTGAGGCCGGGTGGCGGGCACCGGACCGGACCGGAGAGGTCCTGGGGGACCGCCTCGGGCTGATCCGGGCAGTCCATCGCGGCGCAGCCGTGCGACTCCCGGCTGCCGTCCGGGCCGGTGACGGTGACGGTGATGAAGGAGCGGTCCACCGGCCCGCCGACGGGCAGCGCGTACCGGACGGTGCAGACGATCTGGTCGACCGCCGCTGCCGACAGTCCCGTCACGTCGGTACCGAGCCGTACCGTCGTGCCCGACCGGTCGGACCTGGTCACTGTCGCCGGCCCGGCGTCCGCCGGAAGCTCGGTGCGGTAGCCCTGCTCCCGCTCCGTCGGGCTCGGGCCGGCCAGCAGCAGCGCCAGCGTGCTGGCGACCGAATCCGGCGACGTGGACGGGCGCAGCACCAGCGCGAGCCGGTCCTCCGCCACGAAGAAGAGGCCGACTCCCCGGACCGGCCCCACCGGGGCGGGGTTGCCGGAGATGACCACGCTCGGGCGTACGCCGCACCCGGCGACGAGCGTGCTCAGCAGCGCGACGGCGACGAGCGAGGTCAGCGTGACGGAGCGGAGTGGCACCCGCCGCCGGAAGCGGGTCACCTCCGTCCCCTCTCCGGCCGGTCCCCGCCGGGCGGCGCCGGATCGCCACAGCGGCGCGGCAGCCGGAGCGTGAAGACCGCGCCGCCGGCCGGATCGTTCGCCGCGACCAGGCTGCCCCAGCGCGCGCCGGCCCGGTGCAGCCGGGCGTTCTCCCAGGCGATAGCGAGGCCGAGGCCGCTGCCCTCGGAACGGCTCCGGGCGCTGTCCGCCTTGTAGAAGCGGTCGAAGACGTGCGGCAGCACCGATGGGTCCAGCCCCGGACCACGGTCGCCGATCGACAGCACGATCCAGTCCGGCTCGGCGCCCAGCCGTACCGACACCGGCGGGGCGCCGTGCCGGAGCGCGTTGCCGACCAGGTTCGCCACGATCACGTCCAGCCGGCGCGGGTCGAGCCGGGCCAGCACGCCCGGCGGCAGGTCGGCCACCACCCGTTCGGCCCAGCCCCGAGCCCGCAGGGTCGCCCGTACCGCCGCCGCCACGTCGACCTCGTCCAGGGTGAGCGCCGCCGTGCCGCTGTCGAACCTGGTCACCTCGATCAGGTCGTTGACCAGCCGGGTCAGGTTCTGCGTCTCCTGGCTGACCAGCCGGGCGGCCCGACCGGCGTCGCCGGGCAGCCGGGGCGCCTCCTCGTCCAGTACGTCGGTGACCGCGGTCATCGCGGCCAGCGGCGTACGCAGCTCGTGCGAGACGTCGGCCACGAAGCGCCGGGCGTCCGCCTCCATCCGGCGCAATTCGCCGACCTGCCGTTCCAGCCGTTCGGCGGTGTGGTTGAAGGTACGCGCGACCCCGGCGAGCTCGTCGGAACCGCGTACGGCCAGCCGGGTGCTCAGATCACCCTCACCAAGCCGGCGGGCCGCCCGGCCGAGGTCCCGGACCGGCCGCAACACGCCCCGGGCGGCGAGCAGCGCCAGCAGTACGGCGAGCACCAGCGACAGCCCACCGGTCAGCCAGGCAGCCATCGCGAGCTGGTCGATGCTGGCCTGCTCGGCGTGGAGGCCGTGCAGACGGTAGACCTCCAGACCGGACGGTCGCCGCGTCCCGTCCGGCTGGCTGAGCATCACCTGGGTCCCGATCACCAGGTACGGAAAACCCTGCGTGGCCTGCCGTTGCCAGACGACCCGGCCCCCAGCCACCGCGGTCCGCAACTCCGGGGTGAGTACGGCGGAGACCTGGTCGCGGCTGGAGCTGTACCCCTGGTACGTCGCGATCACAGCGTCGTCGTGGTCGGACAGTTCAGCGGCGATCGCGTCGAGGTCGGCCTGGCTCGGCGGCAGGTTCCGGATCGGGGTGAGTTGGGCGATCTGCTCCGTGAGCGTGAGGACGGCCGCGTCCTGGGCCTGTTGCAGGATGACGTTCCGGGCGTGCACGTAGCTGACCCCGGCCACCACCGCCGTGGTGGTCAGGCCGAGCGAGGCGAAGGCGAGCAGGAGCCGGACCCGCAGGCCGACCCGCCAGCGCAGCCGGTCCAGCAGTACCGGCCGCGTCACGAACCGGGCGCGGCTCACAGCGGGCCGAACCGGTAGCCGAAGCCGCGGACGGTCTGTACGTAGACCGGGCTGGCCGACTCGTCCTCGATCTTCGCCCGCAGCCGCTGCACGCAGGCGTCGACCAGCCGCGAGTCGCCGAGATAGCCGTGCTCCCAGACCGCCTCCAGCAGTTGTTGCCGGCTCAACACCCGGCCCGGGGCGCTGGAGAGTTCGAGCAGCAGGCGCAGTTCGGTCGGGGCGAGGCCGATCGGCGCCCCGGCCTTGCTGACCACCAGCGCCGACCGGTCGATGGTCAGCGCGCCGTACCGCTCCACCGCCGGCTCCGGGCCGGGTCGCCGGGAGTCGCCGCCGGCCCGCCGCAGCACCGCGCGGATCCGCGCCTCGAGTACCCGGGCCTGCACCGGCTTGACCACGTAGTCGTCGGCGCCGGCCTCCAGTCCGGCCACCACGTCGATGTCGTCGTTGCGGGCGGTGAGCATGATGATCGGCAGGTCGCCCGCCGATCGGATCCGGCGACACACCTCGAAGCCGTCCATACCGGGCAGCATGAGGTCGAGGACCACGACGTCGGCGCTGTCGGTAGCCAGCCGGGCCAGGCCCTGCTCGCCGGTTGGCACCGCGTCCACCGTGTGACCCTGGCGGGTCAGGGCCAGCTGGAGGCCCTCGCGCACGGTCTGGTGGTCCTCGATCAACAACACCCGAGACATGTCACCAACTATCGCATTCCCGCTCATGTTGCCCTGTCGATCATGGTGTTCGGCACGGATCGGGCCTCGGCTGGCGTACTGTCCGATTCCGTTACCGGCCGATAGCCCGGGACGGGGCCGGCAAAATCCGCCGAACGCACCAGGACCAGGATCGTGGCGACGACCAGGAGGACGAGCCCACTTCCGGCCGCGATCGCCACGAAGAGCCCGCGGGTATCGCCGAGCGTGGCGTGCGGGATGAGTGACGGCACGCCGACCAACAGCCCGAGCCCGAGCAGCCCGAACAGCCCGAACAGCGACACCCCGCCGGGTAACCCGGTGACCGGCCCGGTGACGCAACCGGCCGGAGCGGCAGCACCCGCGCCGGACCGGGCCAGCACGGCAGCGGCCAGGCAGAACAGCGCCGCCGCCAGCAGCACGCCGCCGAGCACGTCGCTGAACCGGTGCCAACCCGCGATCATCGTGGCGGCGGCGACCGTGCAGACGCCCACCGTGCCCGGGACGGCGCACCACGGGCGGGCCGGTGCGGGGACCACCAGCAGGACCGCGAGCAGCAGCGCCGTCGCCGCGGCGACGTGACCGCTGGGGAAACTGTTGTGCGTCGTCGAGGTGGCCACCCCGAGGTCCGGCCGCGGGATCAGCTGCTTGGCGACGCTCGCCCCGAGCACCGCGGCGCCGACCAGGCCGACACCGGCCACTCCTGCCCGGAGTCGCCGGCCGAGCACAGCGAGCAGCAGCACGGTGACCAGCAGCAGACCCAGTACGACCGGATCGCCGAACCAGGCCAGTACGCTCCTCGCCGGCTCGACCAGGGCGGTCGGCTGCTCGTATCCGCCGCCCCGCTCGGCCCGGGGCGGGAGCAGCTTGCCATCGAGGAACTGACCGGCGACGGTGCCGACGGATCCGGCGGCGGTCAGCACGAAGGCGAGCAGGTACCCGAGCCCGGCGCGGCGTAGCCGGCGGGCCGGCCCTCGGTCGACGGGCACCGACCGGCGGTCGGGCCGCCCCGCCGGCCGGAGCGGTGTCGTGGACGGGTACGGCGATACCGGATGCACGAGCCAAGGATGGATCGCCCCGGTCCGCAAACCATGCGGGTCCTGTCATGGTTCTGTCACGGTGCCGGTGCCGGTGCCGATGCCGGTGGCCGCGGGTGCGACCCCGTACACGATGCCCTGCGAGTCTGGCGGATGGACTCCCTTGCGGAACCGCATCCTGACCGCCTTCGGCCCGGGGAGCCGAGCGGGCGCCGGCGGACCGGTCAGGGGGCGCCGGCGCCGTCGACGCCCGGTGTGCCCGGGAGCGGAATCGCCGAGCCCGGACGTCAGGGCTTGCGTCCGACGCCGCCGTACCCGTCGACCGGTTCGGGGTCGGCGCTGTCCGATCGCCACTGCGAGATGGAGACGATGCCGGGCTCCAGCAGGGTCAGTCCGTCGAAGCAGCGCTCGATCTGCTCCGGGCTGCGTAACACGTACGGGACGGCGCCGGTGTCGTCGTAGCCCTGCTGGGCCGCGTCGAATCCCTCGGTGGTGTTGGTGCTGTCCCAGAGCACCAGGTAGCTGCCGCTGGGCACCGCCGCCACCATCCGGGCCACAATGGACTGTGCCTCGTCGTGCTCGGCGACGTGCCCGAGTACCCCCATGAACATGACCGCGATCGGCTGGGTGAAGTTCAGGATGTTCTTGGCGTCGGCGACGATCTGGTCAGGGTCGTGGAAGTCTCCGTCGACGTAGTCGGTGACCCCCTCCGGAGTGGTGTTGCTGAGCAGGGCGCGGGCGTGCGTCAGCACGAGCGGGTCGTTGTCGACGTAGACGACCCGGGACTCCGGAGCGGCTCGTTGGGCCACCTGGTGGGTGTTGTCCAGGACCGGCAGGCCGGTGCCGATGTCGAGGAAGTTGCGGACCCCCTCCTCGGTCGCGAGGTGGCGCACTGCCCGGATCAGAAACTGCCGGGACTGCTTGGCCAGCGGCACGATGCCCGGGAACTGTCGCCGGTAGGCGTCTCCGGCCTCGCGGTCGGCGGCGAAGTTGTCCTTGCCACCCATCCAGTAGTTCCAGATCCGGGCGGAGTGTGGCACGCCGGTGTCGAGTCCGTCCGGCCATGCACGGTGTGGCGGCGGGGCTTCCTTCGTCACCTGGCTCCCCAGGATTCCCGTAGTGAACGCGGCCGGTTCCACCGTAGGCTGTCGATGTTTCGTCCGCATCCTCCGGCCGAGCCGGGTACGGCTCAGGTGGCCAGGATGATGGTCATCCCGAGGTAGGTGGCGAGCAGCAGTACGCCCTCGAAGCCGAGCCGCCCCCAGCCGCAGGTCTGCCGGACGAGTAGCCCGGCGAGCAGGATCGCGGTCATGAACAGCCCGCTGGTGGTGATGAAGAGGTCCTCGCTGCCGGCGGCGTGATAGATGGAGCCCTGCCGGTACGCGATGTCGCCGACCACCAGCGTGATCACGTCAAGGATGTTCCCGCCGAGGACGGCGGCGATGGCGAGGGTGACCGCACCGCGCCGCACGGCGGCGATGGCGGTGACCGTCTCCGGCAGCCCGTTCACGATGCCGAGCAGGACACCACCGGTGAATCCGGTGGTGAGGCCGGTGGTCTCGACCACGCTCTCGGCGGCCAGCGACACCGCCCAGCCGCTGGCCGCGACGACGACTCCGACCAGCGCAAACCGCCCCCATAGCGTGCCCATGCGCTGCCTGTCGAGCGCACCGTGGTCCTGCGGTACGTCAGGTTGCGTCTCCTTGGTGCCGACGGCCTGCCACATCGGTCTGGTGCCGGCGGTCCGGATCAGCCGGAGCCCGCCGAGGTAGCAGGCGACGATCACCACCGAGATCGGATGGACGCCGCCGATGGTGACGTTCGGGCTGTAACTGCCCAGCAGGGCGAGGGCCAGCAGGGCGATCAGCAGACAGCCGAAGAGCAGGTTCGACGAGGAGGCGGCGGCGTGTTCGAGGTTGACCCGGCGGTGGAAGGCGTCGGCGACCGCGACCGCGGTGGTCTGGGCGGCGATCCCGCCGACCGCGTTGCTGTAGCCGAGTTGGGGATGGTTACCGGCCGCCGTGACGGCGGTCATCACGATTCCGGAGAGTCCGGTCGCGACGCCGAAGAAGACCACCCCGAAGACGGCCTCGCCCCAGCCGGTCCGGTCGGCCAGGGCGTCGCCCAGGGCGACGAGTCGGATGCTGCCGAGGATCGTGATCAGTCCGGCGACGGCGAAGACGCCGACGCTCGGTCCGAGCGGCCAGGGCGTGGCGGGGAGGAATCCCAGCATCGGGCGGGTATTCCCGGGTTACCGGCTCCGAAGCGTGCCGCCGGGGGACCGGTGTCTCGGTACCGGTTGGGGGTGGTCGGCGGCCGGACGGTGAACTCGGCGTCGGGCAGTTCGTCCTTGTTCGTCACGTACCGGTGCGCCAGGCTGCCGCCGCAGTCGCGCGGTCCGGCCGCCGGTCCGGCGACGCCGTACCGGCCGATTGCCGAGGGGACGAACCGGCGGCGCGGATTCGTCCGCGCCGCCGGTGAGCGGTCGATCGTCCGACAGGGCGTCGTTGCCCCGCCCTCGCGGGATGCGGTCCCCGGTGTAGTGGTCAGAAGGTCAGATCATCCTTACCGGGCGGCAGAGGGTCCGCCGAGCCGATGAACGTCTGCTGGGGCTCGTCGTCCACCGGAACGATCTCCCGGACGACCTGCCCGGTCAGGTCCAGCACCTGTAGTAGGTCCCGTTGCTCCGCGCCCTCCGGGGCGGAGTCGCCGTAGACCCGGACCAGCAGGTGGTCGTCGCCTACCCAGCCGATCAGCTGGGCCGGTCGGCCGGGGTCGACGGTTGCCTGCAGGGCCCCGGTCGCCGCGTCGGCGATCGTCACCACCGAAGCTCTGCGGCTCCGATCCACCAACGCCAGCCGGCTGCCGTCCGGGGAGATTCCGGTGGCGTCCACCAGCGATGCGCTCGCCGGGACGGAACCCACTCGCCGCCCGTTCAGGTCGTAAAAGCGGATCTCGGTGACCTGGTCCGGCACGGCCTCGCCGGCACTGTGGCTGACGGTCATGGCGAGTCCGGTACCGTCGGGCTTCCAGATCAGGCCCAGGCCCTGCGCGTTGTCGGTCGCGACGTCCGGCAGCGCCACCAGACGGGTCCGCAGCGTCGCCGCGTCGACCAGCAGGAATCCGTTCTGGTCGCCGAAGCGGGGCCGATAGGTGAAGAGAAGCTGCCGACCGTCCGGTGACCAGCTCCCCATGTCGGTGTAACCCCAGACGTTGGCCGCCTCGAGGTCGGGGTCGGGAATCCATCGCACGTCGCCGCTGGCCCGGTCCAGGATGCCGACCTGCGACGGATGGGCGGCGCTGTTGTCACCCCGTCGTACCAGGACTCGGTCCCCGGCCGGATCTGGCCTGGCGTAGCTGTAGGGAAGCCGGTCGTAGCTGCCCGTCGTCGGGTTCAACAGCAGGGAATAGTTGAACGCCGGGCTCGGGTCGTTGACCCGCACGTCCCGTATCCCGCTGTAGGACGTGACCACCGAGGTACGGCGGTAGCCGGCTGCCTGGTCGGGAGCTCCGTCGCCGGCCGGCACGATAGCGGCGACCACGCCGACCATCGCGGCACAGAGGACGGCGGCCAGTCCACCCCCGAGGCCGAGCCGGGCGATCCGCTGCCGCCGGGCCCGGGCGAGTGTGGCCCCGGCCAGCCCGTCCGGCGGTGGTGCCGAGTCGGCGAGTTCCTCGAACACATTCCGGATAGCTCCGGTGAGCTGGGAGTTCATCGCTTCACAACTTCCTTCGGCTGGAGGTTGGGCTCTTCCTTCGGCTGGAGGTTGAGCTCGGGGGAGAGCTCGCGGAGTCGGGTCAGGGCTCGGGCCGCCTGGCTGCGCACGGTCGACTCGGAGCAGCCGAGGATCTTGGCGATCTCGCTGTCCGGCCGGTCCTCGAGGTAGCGCAGCACCAGCACGGCGCGGCGTTTGGCCGGCAGTTGCGCCAATGCCTGCCGCAGCGCCAGCCGCAGGTCGACCCGAGCGGTGTCGTCGGCGGTGGCGGGTTCCGGCAACCGCTCCGCGCTCACCTCGGCCGGACGTCGCCGTATGCGGCGCCACCAACTCGTATGCTCGCGGTAGAGCGCCGTCCGCAGGTATGCCTCGGGGGCGCCGGTGCGGATCCGGGCCCAGTGCCGCACCCCGCGGACCAGCACCGTCTGCAACAGGTCCTCGGCCTGCTGGCGATGGCCGGTGAGGGCGAGCGCGGTGCGGAACAACGTGTGGGACCGGGCCTCGATGAACTCGCGGAACTCGCGTTCGAGATCAGCGTTCACGGTTGTGCCTGTCAGTCATACCGATTCCAACGCCAACCCGCCGACATCCGCTGCCCGTACCGCACCGGGAATTGTCGGCCGCGGGCCGGGGACGGCGCCAGGTCGCGGGCCCGGCCCCGCCGGAGGGTTGGGACGCCGGGTACTGATCGTCCCGGCCACCCCGCTCAGTGGCCTTCAGGTGTATGATCCGCCGGTTGAGCCCTACCCCTGCGGCGTGTGCCCCGGACGCCGGCACCGGGCTCGCGACCATATGGAGGATGGCGCATGTCCCAAGGCCAGGAGCTATTCGACCTGCACGAGGACAAGACTTCGCGACCCAGCTTCGAGACCACACTGCGCGGTTACGACAAGCGGCAGGTGGAGCAGTACGTGGCGCAGACTGCCAACGAGCTCTCGAAGCTGGTGTCCGAACGCGAGCAGGCGTTCAGCCACATTCAGGGGCTGACCGTCCATCTCCAGCAGGTGCAGACCGAGTTGACCGAGCTGCGGGACCGTCCGCCACAGGTCGACCGGGCGTCGTTCCGCGATCTCGGTCCGATGGTGGATCAGATCATGACGCTGGCCGAGAAGCAGGCCGGGGTGATCGTCGACGCCGCCGCGCAGCGGGCGACCGAACACCAGAACGAGGCGGAGCAGCTCCTCGCCGACGCCCGGGAGCAGGCCGAGAAGTTGGTGGCCGAGGGCGAGGCCAGCCGGGAACGGGCCGAGCAGGACGCGCAGCAGGTCCGTGAGCGGAGTGCCCAACAGGCCGAGCGGGCCCAGGCACAGGCCGAGTCGATGCTGGAGACGGCGCGCAACCAGATCCAGCAGGAGATCGAGGCGGCCCGGGCGCGTACCCAGCAGGAGCTGGGCCAGTGGCAGGCCAACGTGGAGCGGGAGCTGACCGAGCTGCGCAACACCACCGAGGCGGAGCTGACCCGGCAACAGAAGCAGGTCGAGGAGGAGAACGCGAACCTGCGGTCGGAGGCTCAGCAGTACGCCGCCGAACTGCGGCGGCGGGCGGACGAGCAGGCCACCGCGCAGCAGCAGCAGCTGACGGCCCTCCAGGAGGAGATCGAGACGCGACAGCAGTCGCTCAGCCAGTTGCAGGCCGCGCAGGAAACCGCGCAGCAGCGCCTGGCGCAGGCCCGCCAGGAGGGGGTTGCCGCAGAACAGGAGTTCGCCCAGTTGCAGCAGCGGCTCGGCGAGGTGCGCCAGGACCTGACCGCCGAACTCAACCGGCTGGACGAGGCCCGGCGGGCGGCGGAGCAGGCCGAGCGGCAGGCGGCCGAGGTACGGGCCCGGACGCGGCGTGAGGCGAAGCGGCTGGCCGACCGGGCCGCCGCCGCGGTGATGGCGGCAGCGGCGATCAGCGGCGAGACCGGCGAGTACCAGATGGTGGCCGTGCGCCAGGAGGCCGACCGAGGGCCGGCCGAGGTGCTCGCGGAACCGATCGAGCAGCCGGAGCAGCCCGAGCTGCGCGAGCCACCCGAGCCGCGCGAGTCACCCGAGCTGCGCGAGCCGCCCGAGCTGCGCGAGTCACCCGAGCAGCCGGAGCCGGCGGTGAACATGTTCGAGCCGCAGGACAAGGCAGAGCCCGCGGTGAACATGTTCGAGCCGCCGGAGCGGGCGGAGCCGGCGGTGAAGATGTTCGAGCCGCCCGAGCCGCCCGTGCACATGTTCGAGCCGCAGCAGCCACCGCACCACCCGCAACACGGGCACGCGCCGCCCGTGTACAGCCCGAACGGCGGCGACCCCACCCGCTACTAGTCAGCGGCAGCCCGCGTAGTCACCGGCCGGCCCTCGTCGGCCGGCCGGGCGCTCAGCCGCCGGCCTGGTCGGGCCACCGGCTGTCGGCCACCGCCGCAGGCGCGTCGGCGAGGGAGAACCGTTCCCGCAATCGGGAGTAGAACCGGGACGGGCGCAGCCGGACCAGGTGGGCCGGTTCGCGCGCCGGCAGCACCGTCACCCAGTCCCCGGGATCGAGTACGCCGCGCAACTGCCCGTCCACGCTGACCGCCACCTGCCCGGACTGGTCGAGGGCGCGTACCGTCACCGCCTCCTCGGCGGCGATCACCAGGCTGCGGTTGAAGACCATGTGTGGGGCGACCGGGGTGAAGACCAGCGCGGCGAGCCGGGGGGAGAGGATCGGGCCGCCGGCGGCGAAGTTGTAGGCGGTGGAGCCGGTCGGGCTGGCCACTACGAGGGCGTCGGCGGAGTAGGACGCGAAGAGCGTCTGATCCAGGTACACCCCGAGGCTGGCCTGTCGGTCGCGGGCCAGCTTCTCGAAGACGATGTCGTTCAACGCGGTGACGTCCAGCGCCACGCCCGGCTGGTCGACCGGTTCGGCGGTACGGGGCAGCGGCGGGGGCGGCGGCAGTAGCGGCCCGCGCCCGTAGCGCAGCAGCGCCGCCATCCCACCGGGGATCTCCAGCGGTCGCGAGGCGCAGAGCGTCAGCATCAGCCGCTCGTCGAGCTGGACCCGGCCGGAGAAGAACGCGTCCAGCGCGGTGTCGATCTCGGTGGGCTCGATCTCGGTGAGGAAGCCCACCCGGCCGACGTTGATGCCGAGCACCGGTACGCCGTCCTTGGCGGCGATCCGAGCGCCTCGCAGGAAGGTCCCGTCCCCGCCGATCGTCACCACCAGCGCCGGATGGCCGGCGGCCTCGGCCTCGTCACCCGCGTTGCGGCGCTGCCGCTGCCCCCAGGACGGCTCCCAGACGTCGATGTCGCTGACCCCGATCGAGTGGTCGGCCGCCCAGCGCCGGACGGTTCCGGCCGCCTCGACCGCCGCCGCCCGGCCCTCGTGCACCACCAAGCCGATCCGCTGATCCGTCATACTCTCGTCTCCCACCTGGCGCGCACGCCACCGGCCCGCGGGGGTAATCGTCTGGTCGCGGTCCCGGCCACTGCCTACCACGAACACCGTCGCCCAGCCCGGAGCGATTCCCCGTGTCGCGGGGCGTCCGGTAGGCCTGCCTGGCCGACTTTCCGGCGCCGATGTCCGGAGTGTCGTTCCTCCGCGGCGAACCGGCACCGTAGCCGCCCCGCACGGCCCACCCAGGCGTGGCTGACCCCGGTATGGAGTGCGAGCATGGCCGCCATGGAAATCTACGAGGACGAGCGTACGGTGCCGCGCGCGGACCTGGCCGGCTGGCTGCGTCATCTGGCGAACCAGCTCGAATCCGATGGAAAGATCTTCTTTGGTGCCGCCGGCGCGGTCACCGTCGCCGAGCAGGTCGACTGCGAACTGGAGATCGAGCGCGACGGCGCGGAGATCTCCGTCGAGATCGAGTTCTCCTGGCGGGACCCGGCCGCCGCCAGCGCCGACGACGAGAACGATGACGAGGAAGAAGACGAGGAGGAGGACGAGGAGGAGGACGAGGAGGAAGAAGACGAGGAAGAAGGAGGAGGAGAAGACGACGACGAGAAGGGCGGGTCCGTAGAGGACGAGGAGCCCAGCCGGGCGGCGGCGTCCACCGAGCCGGTGCAGGCCGGCGTGCCGGTGTCCGCCGAGTCGGGCGACGACCGGACGCAGCCGAGCCCGCCGGTGTCTGCCGAGTCGACGCACGCCCCGGCGACGGCCTCCTGGGCGGCGCAGGAGGCCAGCGAGCCGGCCAGCACGCCGGCCACCACCACGGCCGAGCTGACCAGCAGCACCGGGCCGTCGGACGGCGCCGGATCGTCCGAGAGCGCCGGGTCGTCGGACGGTGCCGGGTCGTCCGAGAGCGCCGGGTCGTCGGACGGTGCCGGGTCGTCCGAGAGCGCCGGGTCGTCGGACGGTGCCGGGTCGTCCGAGAGCGCCGGGTCGTCGGACGGTGCCGGGTCGTCCGAGAGCACCGGGTCGTCGGACGGCGCCGGGTCGTCCGAGAGCAGCGATCCGTCCGGCGACGCCGACTCCTCCGGCAACACCCGGCCGTCCGGCACCACCGACCCCTGGGGCTACGGTCGGACCGGCGGAGCGGCCTGACCCTCCCAGCGGGACGGCCGCCGGGTGGGTCACCCGGATCTCCGGACCGGCCCACCCGGCGGCGTCGAGCTGGAATTCCGGCCAGGAACTGACCGCAGTACTGCCTACCGTGGCCCCATGACCAACACCGCACACCATATCCGCCCTTTCCACATCGACATCGCCGAGGAGAAGCTCGACGACCTGCGTGCGAGGCTGGCCAACACGCGCTGGCCGGACGAACTCCCCGGGGTCGGCTGGAGTCGGGGCGTACCGCTGGGGTACCTGCGAGAGCTCGCGGAGTACTGGCGGACGACGTACGACTGGCGGGCACACGAGGCGGCGCTGAACGCGTACCCGCAGTGCGTCAGCGACGTGGACGGGCAGAACCTGCACTTCCTGCACGTACGCTCACCCGAGCCGGACGCCACCCCGCTGGTTCTGCTGCACGGCTGGCCGGGTTCGGTCGTGGATTTCCTCGACGTGATCGGGCCGCTGACCCAGCCGCGTTCCCACGGTGCCGATGCGACCGACGCGTTCCACCTGGTCATACCGTCGTTGCCCGGGTTCGGCTTCTCGACCCCGCTGGCCGGCCCGGGAATGGGTCCGGCCCGGATGGCCGGGGTGATCGCCGAGCTGATGTCCCGACTCGGCTACCAGCAATATGGCGTCCAGGGCTACGACACCGGCGCCTGGGTCGGTCCCGAGCTTGCCCGGCTGCACCCTGACCGGGTGATCGGGCTGCACGTCAACGCCCTGCTCACCTTTCCGGCCGGTGTCGACGGGGAGATGGACGGGCTCACCGAGGTCGAGCAGCGCCGTTGGCAGGCGATGCAGGACTTCAACGACGGGTACCTGCAGTGCAACTCCAAGCGCCCGCAGACGGTGACGTACGCGCTGCACGACTCACCGGTCGGCCAGCTCGCCTGGATCGTGGAGAAGTTCAAGGAGCTCACCGATCCAGCGGACGGCCTGCCGGAGCAGAGCATCGATCGGGACCGGATGCTGACCGAGGTCAGCCTCTACTGGCTGACCGGCACCGCTGGCTCGGCCGCGCAGGTCTACTACGAGGCGATCTCGGCGGGCGACTGGAGCGCCGTCGACAGCGCTGTCGACGGGAGCGCCGAGGACGGGAGCGCCGAGGACGGGAGCGCCGAGGACGGGAGCGCCGAGGACGGGAGCGCCGACGACGCTGCCGACTGGAGCGCCGGCTCCGGCGCCGAGGGCTGGGCAGCACCGGCGCGGGGTACCGTGCCGACCGGAGTCCTGGTCTCCACCCACGATGTCACCATCCGGCGTTGGGCGGAGCGGGACCACCACGTCGTACGCTGGACCGAACTCGACCGGGGCGGGCACTTCCTGGCGATGGAGGCACCGGAGCTACTGGTCGCCGACGTCCGGGAGTTCTTCCGGCAGCTGCGCTGACGGGCGCCTTCCGGCCCGGCGCGGCGGTCACTCCCGGAGCTTGTCGCGCAGGACCGCCGCGTCCGGCGCACCGAGTTCCTCGTAGCCGGCGAGGGCCTGTCGCCACACCGCCCGGGCATCCTGGCGGCGTCCGGCCGCGTGCAGGGCGTCGCCGAGCCGACCCAGGGTGGCGGCCTGGTACCAGCGGTCGCCGAGGTCCCGGTAGATCTCGACGGCCCGCCGGTAGTGCTCGATCGCCGCGCCGTGCCGGCCCAGCCGGCCGTGCGCGGTCGCGGCGGCCTGCAGCGCGCGGGCCTCCCCCCGTCGATGACCGAGCGACCGGAAGATCTCCAGCGACTCGGTGATCACCGGTACCGCCTCGGCGGGTCGCCCGGCGACGGTCAGCGTCCGGGCAATCTGGTACAGCGAGATCGACATGTTTCCGAGCTCGCCGTGCGCCCGTTCCAGCGCGTACGCCTGCCGGCTGCACCGCAGCGAGCGGTGGTGTTCACCGGTGTCCCGGTACGCGGCGCCGAGGTTGCTCAGCACCGTCGCGATGCCCGCCGGGTCGGCCACCTCCCGGAAGATCTCCAGCGCCCGCTGGTGGGTCTGCACCGCCAGCCCGGTCTGTCGAGTCGACCGATAGGCGGTGCCGATCCCGCTGAGCATGTGCGCCTGGCCGATCCGGTCACCGGTTCGCTCGGCCGCGCGCAATCCGGCCCGGTGGGTGCGGATCAGGTCATCCCAGGCGCGGGTCAGGTGCAGGTGGACCCAGGTGGCGTAGGCGAGGCGCCAGCAGAGGTCGTCGAAGCCGCGGACCTGCGCCAGTTCCACGGCGGCGATCAGATTGTGCCGCTCAATCTCGTACCACTCCCGGGCCTGGCGCTCGCCGGAGAAGGTCAGCGGCGTGACGTCCCGGGCCGGTTCCGGCACCGTCACCTCGGATTCACTCGGCTGGAGCAGCGGCCGGGCTCGCAGGGCGCTGCGGGTCAACCAGTCGACGAGCCGGCGCTGGCCGGCGATCCGCAGCTGTGACGTGTCCTGATCGGCGGTGAGTTCGGCGGCGTACGCGTGCAGCAGGTCGTGCACCGCGAACCGCCCCGGGACATGCTCGCTGACCAGGTGCGCGGCGGCGAGTTCGTCGAGCAGGACCCGGTTCTGCGGCTCGGTGGTCCCCACCAGGGTCGCGGCCGCCGGGGCGGACAGCTCTGGTGTGGGGTGCAGGCCGAGTCGCCGGAACAGCCGGGCGGCCGGTGTGCTGAGAGTGCGGTACGACCACGAGAAGACCGCCCGTACGTCGACGGCGGTGTCCGGGACGGCGAACCCGTCCAGCCCGTGCCCGGCGTCCGCGAGTTGCCGGTCCAGTGCCGCGAGTGGAAAGGCGGGACGGGCGGCGGCCCGGGCGGCGACGATGGCCAGCGCCAGCGGTAGTCGGCCGCACGCGTCGACGATCCGGCGCACCGCCTCGGGTTCGGCGTCGACCCGCGCCTGACCGAGCCGGGAGCCGAGCATCTGCCGGGCCTGGTCCGCGGTGAACGGTTCGAGCCGTACCGCCCGGGCTCCCTCCGTCACGATCAGCGCGGACAGCTCGCTGCGGCTGGTGACCAGCACGAGGCACCCGGTTCCGCCGGGCAGCAGCGGCCGGACCTGCTCGGTGTCGCCGGCGTTGTCCAGTACCACCAGCATCCGGCGACCGTCCGTCAGGGACCGGTACAGTCCGGTCTGCCCGTCCAGATCGGCGGGGATCTGCGCGGCGGGCAGCCCGAGCGCGCGCAGGAACAGCGTCAACGCGTGCTGCGGGGTCACCTTCGCCCGGTCGTCGTAGCCGCGCAGGTTCACCCAGAGCTGGCCGTCCGGGAAGTGCTCGGCGATCCGTCGGGACCAGTGCAGCGCCAGCGAGGTCTTCCCGACCCCGGCCGTGCCGATCAGGACCACGACGCCGGGCGCGCCTCCGGGGCGGAGGTCGCGGCGGTCCAGCAGGGTGTGCAGCCGCTCCACCTCGGCGGCCCGGCCGGTGAAGCCGGAGACCTCCGGCGGCAGCTGCCGGGGCACCGGCGGCAGCCGCACCCCGTCGCCGGGTGCGGTCGGGCTGCAGCCGAGCACCTGCGCGTGCAGCCGCTGGAGATCCTCGCCCGGATCGAGTCCGAGTTCCTCGGCCAGGTGCCGGCAACCCTCGTGGTAGGCGTCCAGTGCCTCCGCCCGGCGCCCGCTGCGGTGCAGTGCGGTGACCAGTTGCAGCCACAGCCGCTCCCGCAACCGGTCCCGGGCGGTCAGCCCGCGTAGTTCCTCGACGAGTTCGGCGTGCCGGCCGAGCCGGAGGTCCGCGTCGATCCGCCGCTCCAGCGTGCGGAGTCGCTGTTCACACAGGCCGGGGACGCTTTCTCGGTGCAGCAGTTCGGAGGGTACGTCGGAGAGCGCGTCACCGCGCCACTGTCGCAGCGCCGCGCGCAGCGCGGTCGACTCACCCTCCAGATCGGACCGCTGGGCCGCCCGGTCGGCTGCCAGCAACCAGTGCCGGAACCGCCCGAGGTCCACCACATCGGTGCCGACCTCGATCAGGTAGCCGTCGGAACCGGTGGCGATCAGCGGTGGCAGGCCTGCCTTGTCGAACAGCGCGCGCAGTCGGGTGACGTGCAGCTGTGCGGTCCGCCGGGGGTTGTCCGGCTGCGCGGTGTCCCAGATCGCCTCGGTCAGCCGTCCAACCGAGACGAGTCGGCCCGGTTCGAGCAGCAGCGTCGCCAGCAACACCCGGCACTTCGGCGACCGGACCGGCACCGACCGGCCCGCCACCCGCACGTCGATGGGCCCGAGCAGCCCGAATTCCACCCCGTTGGTCATCGCCCTCTCCGCCCCCGTGTCTTTCGTAGGTTGACACAGCGGCCGGCAACAGAAAATACGCAGCCTGAAGTACACATACAGGGCCGCGGAGAGAAAGGGTATCGATTTCCCGACGCGATAATGATCAATTGTTTGACCCATTGCGGATCAAGTTCTCGCGGCCGCTACACCCGGCCAGCGCATCCACCTCGCCCCGGGCACCTACCGTGGCTCGTTCGTGACCCAGCGGCCCGGCACCGCCGCCGTGACCGCTGCCTGATCTGCATTCCGACCGTTCCGCCGCCGAGCGGTGATGCCCGTCATCCCGTGGTCAAAGCCGCGTGGTCGTCGGTGCCAGCTTCCGGGCGACCCCGGCGGCGACCTTGAGCATGGTCGGCGGGGACTTCTCGTCCGGCCACCAGTCCTGGATGTCGACGACGCCGGGCGGGAGCAACTCGAAGCCGTCGAAGAACCGCTCGATGTCATCCCGGCGCCGGAACGTCATCGGCGCGGGGGAGTTCACCGAGATCTCCTCCAGCTTCGCCCTGGCCGCCGGGTCGCTGCCGTCGAGGCAGAACTGCGAGATGCAGACGTAGCTGCCCGGGGCCAGTCGGTCGCGGAACCGCGCGATCAGCGTCGCCGGATCCTCGGCGTCGGTGACCAGGTGAAACAGGCCGATGAAGAGCAGCAGCACCGGTTCATCGAAGTTGATCAGCCGCTGTACCTGCGGGTCGTCGAGGAGCGCGTCCGGCCGGCGGACGTCGGCCTGGATCGAGGCCACGTTCTCGTCGGTGGCCAGCAGGGCCCGGTTGTGGATGAAGACGATCGGGTCGCTGTCCACATAGATCACCCGGGCGTCCGGGATGATGGCTCGGGCGGTCTCGTGCACGTTCGGCGCGGTGGGAATGCCGGCGCCGACGTCGAGGAACTGCCTGATGCCGGCGTTGGCACACATCTGGGTGACCCGGAGCAGGAATTTCCGCTGCGCCTTCCCGAGGGCGGGCAGATCCGGGGCGAGTGCGATGACCTGCCTGGCCGCCTCCCGGTCCACCGCGAAGTTGTCCTTGCCGCCGAGCACGTAGTCGTAGGCGCGGGCGTGACTCATCTGCGAGGTGTCGATCCCGGACGAGATCGGGTCCTGATCGGTCACGGGCGCTCCCGGGTTCTGGGGGTTCGAGGACTGCGAACGGCGAGCAGGAGTAGTGCGGGTGGCGGGCCGATCCTAGCCAATCCGTCCGGTCGAGTCGCCCCGCGGATGGCCATGGAAAGGGGGTTGAACCGGCGACCGCCGCGCGGTACCTTCTTCTCGAAGTGAGAAAGACTCAGTCTGAGAATAACTTGGGGGGCGACGATGCGCGCGGAGTCCACGTTCCTGGCCGGCTACGACCCGACGGCGTTTCCCCCGGTCGCGGTCACCGTCGACATCGTGGTGCTGACCATCCGGGACGGTGCGCTGCACGTGCTGCTCGTCGAGCGGGCCGAACACCCCTACCGAGGGCGGTTGGCCCTGCCGGGCGGGTTCGTCCGGGACGAGACGCTGGCCGAGGCGGCCCGCCGCGAGCTGGCCGAGGAGACCGGGTTGCGCCCCGGCGAGGCGGCCCTGGCCAGGGTCCACCTCGAACAGTTGCGCACCTACGGCGACCCGGGGCGAGACCCGCGGATGCGGGTGATGTCAGTGGCATACCTCGGGTTCGCGCCGAGCCTGCCGGACCCCCTGGCCGGCGGCGATGCCGCCAGCGCCGCGTGGCGGCCCGTCGACGACGTTCGGGACCTGGCCTTCGACCACGACATCGTGCTCGCCGACGGACTGGAACGGGCCCGCGCCAAGCTGGAGTACACCCCGCTGGGCACGGCGTTTCTCGGGCCGGAGTTCACGATCGGGGAGCTGCGCGCCGTCTACACCGCGGTCTGGGGCGAGCCGCTGCACCCCGGCAACTTCCACCGCAAGGTGCTGTCGGTGCCCGGCTTCGTGGAGAGCACCGGCGGGACGACCAGCCGGGGCGGCGAGCGGGGCGGGCCACGGGCCCGGCTCTACCGGGCCGGCGACGCCACGCTGCTGCATCCGGCCCTGCTCCGGCCCACTCGGGAGGAGCAGGTCCGGTGAAACAGCCGCACGGTTCCGCAGCGGGGCGCCGACCCGACCGGGCGGCACCGCCGGGCCGCGACGGCGGCTGCCGGCACACCCGGCCTGGTCGGCGGAGCAGCCCCGCAAGCCGGCCGGAAGGGGAGGGCGGGATGGACTTCGACGAGGCGGTCGCCCTGGTCGAGCGGGCGCGAACCCCGGCCGAGATATTCGTCGACGGCGCGACGACGTACCGCGGATTGGTCAAGATCCTGCACCCCGACGTCGCGCCGGCCGGACGCACCGCGACCGCGACGGCGGCCCTGGCCCGGCTCGGCGCACTCTGGGCCGCGACCAACCTGGTCATCCGGACCCGGCGCCACCGCTGGGCCGTCGGCGCCGACTTCGCCAGCGGCGACATCGGCACCCTCCGGGAGGTCACCGACGGGCCGCTGCGCGGCCTGCTGAAACTGCCCCGCGACCCGGCCGACGGCGACCTGGCACGCGCCGAGATCGACGCCCTCGACCGGCTCTGCCGCCGTGGCGAACACCGGTTCCGGCCCTACGCCCCGAAACTGCTGGACACCGTCAGTCACGAGGATCCGGCGACCGGGATCCGGCGCACCGGGCCGGTGCTGGAACGGCTGAACGGGTTCGTCAGCCTCGCCGAGGTGGCCCGCCGGTACCCCGGCGGGGTCGACCCGCGGGACGCCGCCTGGATGTGGCGCCGGCTGCTCGTCGGGCTCGGCTGGGCACACCGGGCCGGTCTCGTGCACGGCGCGGTACTCCCCGAGCACGTCCTGATCCACCCCGCCGAGCACGGCCTCGCCCTGGTCGACTGGTGCTACTCCGTACCGCCCGGCCAGCGGATACCCGCGCTCGTCGCCCGGCACCGCGACGCCTATCCGCCCGAGGTGCCCGGCCGCCGGCCCGCCACCCCGGCCACCGACATCTACGCCGCCGCCGAGCTGATGGCCCGGCTGATCGGCCCGCGGCTGCCGCCCGCGCTGCGCCGGTTCGCCGACGGCTGCCGCCTGGAGCGCCCGACGATGCGCCCCGACGACGCCTGGCGGCTCCTCGCCGAACTCGACGACCTCTACGGCCCCCGCCGATTCCGACCGTTCGCCATGCCGGCCTGACCCGTCAGGCCCGACCGAAGGGACACACCATGGGGAGTGGACGCTGGTCCACCGACGTGTACTCGGCCGCCGCGAGCTACCGCGCGGCCACCGGGGCGAGTCCGTTCGCCTACAGCGACGGCGGTGCCCGCACCGCGCATCCCGACCTCAGCCCCTACCGGGTGACCGCCCGGGAGAGCCGGGACAGCGACGAACACCCGCACTCGACCCCGATCGCCGTGCTCTTCGACGTCACCGGGTCGATGCGCAACGTGCCCCGGGTACTCCAGGCGAAGCTGCCGCAACTGCTGGGGCTGCTGCTGCGCAAGGGTTACGCCCGGGATCCGCAGATCCTGTTCGGAGCGGTCGGCGACGCCACCTGTGACCGGGTGCCGTTGCAGATCGGCCAGTTCGAGTCGGACAACCGGATGGACGACCAACTGGCCAACATCGTCCTGGAGGGCGGCGGCGGCGGTCAGCAGACCGAGTCGTACGAGCTGGCGATGTACTTCATGGCCCGGCACACCGAGCTGGACAGCGTACGCGGGCGCGGCCGGACCGGCTATCTCTTCCTGATCGGCGACGAGATGCCGTACGACCGGGTCAAGCCGGCGGAGGTCCGCCGGGTGATCGGGGACCAGCTCACCGAGCCGATCGCGGTCACCGAGATCGTCCGCGAGCTGCGGCGCAGCTTCGAGACCTACTACATCCTGCCGGGCGGGTCCAACTACGCCGGCGACCCCCGCACCCTGAACGCCTGGCGGAAGCTGCTCGGCCAGAACGTCCTGGAACTCGACGACCTCGACGCGGTCTGCGAGACCATCGCGCTCACCGTCGGGCTCGGCGAGCAGGCCATCGACCTCGACGCCGGGCTGCGGGATCTCGACGAGGTCGGCTCGGCGGTCGGCGCCAGCGTCGGCCGGGCGCTGGCCACGATCCGCCGCGACCCGGTCGACAGCTCGGTCGCGCTGACCGGCCTCGACCACGGCACCGGCGGGAACCTCCGGCTGTGAACCACACCGTCGTCGTCGACCTCGGCTACGGGGACGCGGGCAAGGGCAGCACGGTGGATTGGCTCTGCGCGCGGGCACCGGTCACCGCGGTGATCCGGTTCAACGGGGGCGCGCAGGCCGCGCACAACGTGGTGGCGCCGGACGGGCGGCACCACACCTTCGCCCAGTTCGGCTCCGGCACGCTGCGCGGCGTGCCCACCCACCTGTCGCGGTTCGTCGTGGTCGACCCGCTGGCCCTGGCGGCCGAGGCGGCGGCGCTGGCCCGGTCGGGGGTACCGGATCCGTTCGGGCTGCTGACCGTCGACGGCGACGCACTGCTGGCCACCCCGTGGCACCGCGCCGCGAACCAGCTCCGGGAGCTGCGGCGCGGCGCCGACCGGCACGGTTCGTGCGGGGTCGGGGTCGGCGAAACCATCCGGTACGCCCAACAGCACCCCGACGCCCCACGGGCGGCGGACGCCGGTGACCCGGTACGCCTGCGCCGGCGGCTCACCCGGCTGCGCGACCGGCTCACCGACGAACTCGGTCCGCTCGACGCCGCGCCGGGCGGGGCTCCGCCGGTCGACGACGTACTGGCGGCATTCCGGGCGTTCGGCGAGGCGGTCGAGGTGGTGGACGGGATTGCCGTCCGGCGGCGGCTGCTGCGCGACGGGCCGTGCGTCTTCGAGGGCGCCCAGGGGGTGCTGTTGGACGAGTGGCGGGGCTGGCACCCGTACACCACCTGGTCGACCACGACCTTCGACAACGCGGCGACGCTGCTGGCCGAGGCGGAACGGTCGGCGCTGCGGCTCGGCGTGGTACGGACGTACACCACCCGGCACGGGGCGGGGCCGTTCGTCACCGAGGATCCGACGCTGCGCCTGCCGGAGCCGCACAACGGCACGGGACCCTGGCAGGGCCCGTTCCGGGTCGGGCACTTCGACGCGGTCGCGCACCGGTACGCCGTCCAGGTCTGCGGCGGGGTCGACGCGCTGGCCGTCACCCACGCCGACGCGCCGGACCGGGAGCCGGCGCTGCGGGTCTGTACCGGTTACGAGGTGGACCGGGCGCCGCTGTTCCGGCTGGTTCCCGGGCCGGCGCGGAATCTGGCCCACCAGGCCGAGCTGACCGCCCTGCTGCGGCGGGCCCGGCCGGCGGTGCTGTTCCGGCCGGACGACTGGCCGACGACGATCGGTGCGCTGCTCGACCTGCCGGTCCTGGTGACCTCGTACGGTCCGCGGGCCACCGACAGGTCTCCCGGTCCGGGGCGGGCTGCCCGGTCGCCGTCGCCCGGCGGGCGGCTCCGCGGCCGGACGGTCCCGGCCGGCGTCACAGCTCGGTGACCACCAGGTCGAGCTGGCGGGGGCGGCCAACGGCCACCGACCGCTCCTCGACGGTGTACTTCAGGTCGCGCAGCGCCTCGACCAACCTGCCGGTGGACCGGGGCGCCGCGCCGGCCAGCAGCAGGTCGCGGACCAGGCGACCCTTGCTGGCCTTGTTGAAGTGGCTCACCACGGACCGCCGCACCTCGCCGCCGACCACCTGCTCGTGCAGCACCCGGACCGTCACGGTGCGCTCGGCCAGCCGGCCGGTGGGCCGCCACGTCGCCGCGTATCCGCTGGAGCGGAGGTCGAGCACCGGCCCGCCGCCGGCCGCCTCGGTGAGCACCGGGTCGAGCAGCCCGCGCCAGTACGCGGCCAGCCCGCCCACCCCGGGCAGGTTCACCCCGATCGCGCAGCGGTACGCCGGGATCCGGTCGTCCGTCCGGAGCACCCCCCAGAGCCCGGAGAGGACGAGTACGGAGCGCCGGGCCCGGGCCCGGGCCGGACCGGGCAGGGTAACCAGGCCGAGCGCGTCGTAGAGCACCCCGGTGTAGACCTTGGCGGCCGGCTGGGCCGGGGCGGTACGCAGCCGGGCGTTGCGGTCCACCTCCTCGTCCTGCCCGGGGCTGAGCCCGAGCACCTCCCGCGCCCGGTCCCGGTCCGGGACGGAGCAGAGCGTGACGAGCGCGTCGAGGACGCGTTCCCGGCCGGGAGCGAGCGCCGGCTGGCTCAGCGCGTCCGGGTCGACCGGCCGACCAGAGCGGGGCGCGGTCTTCCCCTCGGAGGGAGGCAGCAGGATCAGCACGACCAGCAAGCCTACGCAGCGGGCCGCGGTACGCGTACGGGGCGGGCCGGACGGCCGCCCCGGACGCGTACCGGTCGGCGCGGCAGTCAGGCCACCTTGTCGAGGGCGTGCTGGGCCAGCAGTTCGCCGTGCTTGTCGGCCGAGGCGTGGCCCGCTTCGAGGTGCTGCCGGGCCAGGTCACGCAGCGGCTCCATCGCCGGGATGACCTCGGCCAGGGTCAGCTCGACCTCGCAGAGATGCAGGTCCAGCCCGAGCAGGTCGCCGAAGATGCGGCGGTAGTACGGCGTGGCGTGGTCCCAGCCCTCCCGGGGCGTACCCGGGCCGTAGCCGCCGCCCCGGGTGACGATCAGTGCCGCCGGGCGGCCGCGCAGCGGCGACTCCTGGCCCGGAGCGAGCCGTGGGTCGGTGAGCAGCAGGTCGACCCAGGACTTGACGTGCTGGGAGACGCCGTAGTTGTAGAGCGGCACGGCGAGCAGGTATGCGTCGGCCGCGACGAGTTCGTCGACGTAGGTCGAGGCGAGGCCGACGGCCCGGGCCTGGGCCTCGGTGCGTTCGTCTGCCGGGACGAATCCGGCGGTCACCGCCGCGGGCCAGGCGTCGACCGGGACCGGCGAGGCGAACAGGTCGCGTCGGACGACCAGCCCGGACGGGTGGGTACGGGTCCACGCCGCTTCGGCGGTGTCGGCGACGGCCCGGCTGACGGACTGCTCGCCGCGGATGCTGGCGTCGAGTCGGAAGAGGCTCACTCTTACCTCCGAGAGAAGTTCTGCGATCGCGACCAAACTAATCGCAGACCAGCGACACAACAGCACAACTGTGACTTATATTATCTCCTGAAAAATATTTCGGTCTCACAGAACATCTCAGGAGCGATGATCTTTCCGGCGGGTATGCTGGTCAGGTGCCCGACGCCGCAGCTCCCGCACCATCCGCCGCCAGTCCCGGGGACGGCAGCGGACGGCTCGCGGCGGAGTTGCTCAAGGACGACTTCGCCTGGGCGCTCGGGGTGATCATGCGGCGCTACCTCCGTGCGGCAGAGGAGGTCGTCAAGGACGTGCCGGGCGGCCCCCGGGGCTACCAGGTCGTCGCCTCGGCGAGCCAGAACCTGGCCACCAACCAGGGGGCGATGGCCGCCCAGCTGGGCATCGACCGGACGGTCCTCACCTACCTGATCGACGACCTGGAGGACGCCGGACTCGTCTCCCGGCAACCCGACCCGGCCGACCGGCGCAGCCGCCGGGTGGTCGCGACCGACGCCGGAAAGGCGCTCTGGCAGGAGCGGCAGGCAGCCCTGGCCGGTGCCGAAGCCGAGATCCTCCGCGTACTCGGCAAAGACGAGTCGGCCTTCAAGGAGCTCCTGCAACGCGTCGCGATCCACGCGGACCGGCTCGACCCCATGTACAACGCCTGCCAGGTGGTCGAGGAACTGAACGAGCGGGACACCCGAAGCCGCCGTCGGCGCTGAGATCGACGGCCCGATCCGATCCGACCGGCGCCGGTCGTCACGGTCCGCATCGTGACCGTCACATCGACTTTCGTCAGATCGTGCTGGTCCAGCTAACCCATCTCGCAGAACGGTGGGTTGCCGGTAGTGATCCCCAGGTCCTCGCAGCGGTATCCGCTGCCCTGGCTGTGGTACCGCCAGCCCGTGCCGGCCCTGTACTGGAACAGGTAGATGCCGTCGCCGACGGTCGGACCCTCCGGGCTGGCCGTCGCCCAGTTCCGCCAGCACTGCACGCGTGAGGGAACGAAATGCCAGTCCTTCGGCAGGTCGGCGAGCCTCTCCAGGGCCTTCGCGGAGGGGCAGTCCGGATATCGAGGCCGATTACTGGTACGGGTGGACGGGTCCGGCGACGGTGACTGCGGTGTCCTGCTGGGGGCCGCGGGAGTCGGTGCGACGCTGGGCGCCGCCGAGGTCGGACCGACGCTCGGTGACGGTGCCTGGGTCGCCACCGGGGCCGGCGGATTCGGCCGGTTGGCGGTGGCGAGGGCGACCGCACCACCGATGGCGAACACCGCCACCCCGGCCGTGGCGGCCGTGGCGACCCGGGCGCGTCGTTGCACCTGCCGGGACCGGTGCAGGGACCGCTCGTACATGTCGGCGCTGCCACCGTGCTCGGCCAGATCGGACATGGCCTGACGCAGCGGCCCGAGGTTGTCGGTCATCAGGCTTCCTCCATTACGGCCGAAAGCAGTTCGGGCGCCATCTCCCGGATGCGGGCCAGCGCCTTGCTGGTCTGGCTCTTGATCGTGCCGACCGAGCACTGCAGCAGGTCCGCGGCCTCGGCCTCGCTGCGATCCTCGAAGAAGCGCAGCACCAGCACCGCACGTTGCCGCCGGGTGAGCCGGTCGAGGGCCTGATGCAGGGCGAGCTTGAGATCGGTACGGCGGGCGTGGTCACTGCCCGGCTGAATCACGTCGGTGAGGTCGCCGGGGAGGGACTCGGCCACCTTGCGGCGTCGCCACCAGCTCACGTGCTGGTGGTACATGGCCGTACGGGTGTAGGCCTCGAAATGGCCGGGGTCATCCAGCCGATGTCGGCCCCGATGGGTACGGGCCAGCGCATCCTGCACCAGGTCCTCGGCGAGGTGGCGGTCACCGGTCAGCAGGAACGCCGTCCGCAGCAGCGCGGGCGACCGGGTTCGAACAAACTCGCAAAAAAGGTCGTCTATGGAGTTGGACATCCTCGGCTCCTGCTCCCGATGCGCCGAATTTCGCCCAGGCGGCGGCGATGTCGGCACCTCCGGCTGCCCGTGCCGTACACCGTAGGCGGTGCGGACCATCGCGCTCCCCCTCGGTCGCCGAGCTCAGGGGTACTGGCAGAACGGCGCATCCTCGTGGATGCCGAGGTCCCGGCAGTGGTAACCGCTGCCCTCGCTGTGGAACCGCCAGCCCGTGCCGGCCTCGTACCGGAAGAGGTAGACGCCGTCGCCGACGCTCGGCCCCTCGGGGTCGGCCGTCGCCCAACCCTTCCAGCACTCCACACTCGACGGGACGAAGTGCCAGCCCTTCGGCAGGTCCACGAGCCGCTCGAGGGTCTTGGCCGAGGGGCACTTCCCGGCCCCGGCTCCGGCCGGCGACTCGGTGCCGGCGGGGCGCGCCGAGGCGGGAGCACGCTCCGCCGGAGCAGCCGAGGCCGGAGCTGCCACGGCGGAGGCGGGAGCCGCCGGGGGCGGGGTAGTCGAGATTGGAGCGGAAGCCGACGTCGAACCGCAGGCGGTGAGCCCGAGGGCGATGGCGGCGACGGGCAGCAGACCGTGACGTGCGGACATTTTCGAGCTCCCTGATGGTGATGGTGTTTGCTTACATCCGGGTACATGCGATCCGAGCCCCGCAGGTTGCCGCCGGCCGAGAAAATTCTCGATGACTCGTCGAGACGGTGCGGGATGCACGGAGGCGGCGTCCGTCCTACCGTGGGGTGATCGCCTACCGGAAGGTGCCGTGTGCCTGCTCAGGGCTGGTTTCTCACCGAGGCGGAGCGGGACAACCCCGACTCCGCCCTCCCCGTCTGGACCGAGGGCAACCTGGTCCAGCCGCTGATCCACGGTGCCACCTACTTCGACCGGCTCGTCACCGAGGTCGAGGCTCTCGACGAGGGTGACCACCTCTTCTTCACCGACTGGCGGGGCGATCCGGACGAGCGGCTGCGGGAGGGCGGTCCCACCATCGCCGAGCTGCTCTGCGCCGCCGCCCGGCGCGGCGTGGTCGTCAAGGGGCTGATCTGGCGCTCCCACCTCGACCGGTTCGCCTACAGCCACGAGGAGAACCGGAATCTCGGCGAGGCGGTCGAGGCGGCCGGTGGCGAGGTACTGCTCGACCATCGGGTCAGGCGTGGCGGCTCGCATCACCAGAAGCTGGTCGTACTCCGGCATCCGGCCGAGCCGGAGCGGGACGTCGCGTTCGTCGGCGGCATCGACCTGTGCCACAGCCGGCGCGACGACGCCGAGCATCGCGGCGACCCGCAGGCGGTGCGGATGGCCGGGGCGTACGGCGACCGTCCGCCCTGGCACGACGTGCAGCTCGCGCTGCGCGGCCCGGTCGTCGGCGCGCTCGACCTCACCTTCCGGGAGCGCTGGACCGACCCGGCGCCGCTGGACCAGCACGGGCCGGTCAGCACCGTACGCGACAGGCTGCGCGGCGCGGACCTGCATGCCGACCGGCTACCGCCGCAGCCGCCCGACCCGCCGCCCTGCGGCCCGCACCGGGTCCAGGTGCTCCGGACCTATCCGGCGATGCGCCCGGCCTACGAGTTCGCGAGGCTCGGCGAGCAGACCGTCGCCCGGGGCTACACCAAGGCGATCAAGCGGGCCCGCCGGCTGGTCTACCTGGAGGACCAGTACCTCTGGTCCCGGGAGGTGGCGAAGCTCTTCGCCGACGCGCTGCGCGACAACCCCGACCTGCACCTCGTCGCCGTCGTGCCCCGGCATCCGGACGTGGACGGCCGGCTCGCGCTGCCGCCCAACCAGGTCGGCCGGGAGCAGGCCATCGCGCTCTGCCGGGAGGCCGCCGCGGACCGGGTGCACGTGTACGACGTGGAGAACCACGCCGGCACTCCCGTCTACGTGCACGCCAAGGTCTGCGTGGTGGACGACGTCTGGTGCAGCGTCGGCAGCGACAACTTCAACCGGCGGTCCTGGACCCACGACAGCGAGCTCTCCTGCGCCGTTCTCGACGACACTCGGGACGAGCGGGAGCCCCGCGACCCGGCCGGCCTCGGCGACGGCGCCCGGCGTTTCCCACGTGACCTGCGGCTGGCTCTGCTCCGCGAGCACCTGGACCGGGCGTCCGGTGACGACCGGGATCTGCTCGACCCCGACTCGGCGATCCGCGCCATCGACGCCGCCGCGAACGCGCTGCGGGACTGGCACGCGGGTGGTCGGCACGGTTCCCGGCCGCCGGGCCGGCTGGTTCCGCACGAAACCAGCCGGCTACCGTGGCATCAGCGGCTCTGGGCCGTCCCGGCGTACCGGCTGGTCTACGACCCGGACGGGCGAGCCTGGCGGGACCGCCGCGCCGGCAACTGGTAGACCCGGAGCCCGGAAGCGGGCGGCCGGTGCCCGAAGACGGGCCGTCACGGTACGCGCTTTCTCGGCGTACGCCGGTGGAACCTTTCCAAAGGCTCACGTCTGCTGTGGACTAGCCGTCCCGTTCCCGCAGCGGGTACGGGATGAAGGTGCTCCGGTTCTCGTCGAGGTCGAGTTGCCGGCCGATCGGTTGGGCGGCCCGCTGTGGGCAGGTCATCCGCTCGCAGGTCTTGCAACCGGGCCCGATCGGGGTGGCCGCCTCGGTGGCGTGCAGGTCCATCCCGGCGGAGTAGACGAGCCGGCCGGCATGCCGGGTCTCGCAGCCCAGCCCGATCGCGAACGTCTTGCCGGGCTGGCCGTACCCGCCGTGGTGCCGGGTCACGGTGCGGGCGATCCACAGGTAGCGTTGGCCGTCGGGCATCGCCGCCACCTGCGTCATCACCTGGCCGGGCGCCCCGAACGCCTCGTAGACGTTCCAGAGTGGACACGTGCCGCCGGAGCGGGAGAACGGGAAGCCGGTCGCCGACTGGCGCTTGGACATGTTGCCGGCCCGGTCCACCCGGACGAACGAGAAGGGCACCCCGCGCGCCCTCGGCCGTTGCAGGGTGCTCAGCCGGTGGCAGACGCTTTCCCAGCCCATCGCGAAGTGGTCGGTCAGCAGCTCGATGTCGTAGCGCATCGTCTCGGCTGCGGTGAGGAATTCCCGGTACGGCAGAATCAGCGCGGCGGCGAAATAGTTCGCCAACCCGACCCGCATGAGAATCTGCGTCTGGAGGTCGGCGACGTTTTCCTCCTCGATGATTTCGTCGATGACGTCGGCGAATTCCAGCAGCGCGATCTGCGCACCCATCCGGATCGCCCGCTGGCCCGAGCGCAGCGATGTCGACAGGTGCAGGGTGCGGGTCTCCGGGCGGTAGCGGTGCAGGTCGCCGGCGAGTGAGTCCGGGTCCTGCCGGACGATCCGGATGTCGTGCCGGCCGGCCAGCCGGTCGCTCAGCGCGGCCCGGGTCTCGCCCCGGCGGATCCCGATCTGCCCGGCCAGCGCCTCGGCCGCCTCGTCCAGCTGGGGGACGTAGTTCTGCCGCCGGTAGAAGAAGTCGCTGACCTGGTCGTGCGGACTGCGACCGGGCATCAGCCCCCGGTCGCCGACCACCTCGGCGAGCTGGTCGTCGACCTGGCGGTAACGCCGGTAGAGGTCGATCACCGCCTCCGCCACCTCGGGCAACTTGCCGGCGAGTTCGGTGAGATCGGGCAGGCTGGCCCGGGTCGGCAGCGCCTCGCGCAGCTCGGCGACGAGCCGGGGCGTGTCGTGCGGTGCGAAGTATGTGGTGTCGACACCGAAGACCTCGGTGATCCGGATCAGCACCGGGACGGTCAGCGGGCGGGAGTCGTGCTCTATCTGGTTGAGATAGCTGGGCGAGATGGCGAGCTGCCGGGCGAGCTCGATCTGGTTGATCCCGTGCTCCTCGCGCAACCGACGCAGCCGCGCACCCGCGAACGTCTTGGCCACGGCATCTCCCTTCCCCGTCCCGTCCTGCCCTTCCTCCTCCTCCGGCGCCGCCGCCGGATCCAGTCACATTAACACACCTGTAAAGAAGCTCATTTGCAACTTCGCAAAATGCGGCCGGGACTTTTCAATAGTTGGCTGCTTCCGTGTCTCGACCCGTCAGTCACGCCCATGCCACAGTTTCGACAAGTCCTGGTGGACGGTGAGTCGTCGATTATCGACCGAACCTCGGAGGAGGCTTCCATGAGCACGCCGGCAGAGCGGTTGCGTACCGAATGGGCCACCGACCCGCGTTGGCGGGGCGTCGAACGCACCTATCGCGCCGAGGACGTCGTCCGGCTGCGCGGCGTGGTGCAGGAGCAGCACACCCTCGCCGACCGGGGCGCTCGGCGACTCTGGGAACTGCTGCACCGGGAGGACTTCGTCCCGGCGCTCGGTGCACTCACCGGCAACCAGGCGGTGCAGATGGTCCGGGCCGGACTCAAGTCGATCTACCTTTCCGGCTGGCAGGTCGCCGCCGACGCCAACCTCTCCGGGCAGACCTATCCGGACCAGAGTCTCTATCCGGCCAACTCGGTGCCGGCGGTGGTACGCCGGATCAACAACGCTCTGCTGCGCGCCGGCCAGATCGAGACCGTAGAGCGCCGGATCGGGACCGCAGAGGGCCGGATCGGGACCGCAGAGGGCCGGATCGGGACCGCAGAGGGCCGGATCGGGACCGCGGACGGTCGCGGCAGCGGGGGCGACGACGCCGGGATCGACTGGCTCGCCCCGATCGTCGCCGACGCCGAGGCCGGGTTCGGCGGCCCGCTGAACGCGTACGAGCTGATGAGCGCGATGATCGTCGCCGGCGCGGCCGGGGTGCACTGGGAGGACCAGCTCGCATCGGAGAAGAAGTGCGGGCACCTCGGCGGCAAGGTGCTGGTGCCGACCGGACAGCACATCCGGACCCTCAATGCCGCCCGGCTCGCCGCCGACGTGGCCGGGGTCCCCTCGGTGATCATCGCGCGTACCGACGCGCAGGCGGCGACGCTGCTCACCACCGACGTCGACGAGCGGGACCGCCCGTTCGTCACCGGCGAGCGGACCGCCGAGGGCTTCTACCGGGTCCGCAACGGATTCGACGCCTGCGTGGCCCGGGGACTCGCCTACGCCCCCCACGCCGACCTGCTCTGGATGGAGACCAGCACTCCGGACCTGGAGCTGGCCCGCCGGTTCGCCGAGGAGATCAGGGCGGTGTACCCGGACCAGTTGCTGGCCTACAACTGCTCGCCGTCGTTCAACTGGCGCAGGCATCTCGACGACGCCACCATCGCCAAGTTCCAGCGCGAGCTCGGGCACATGGGCTACCGCTTCCAGTTCATCACCCTGGCCGGCTTCCACGCGCTGAACTACTCGATGTTCGACCTGGCCCGGGGCTACGCCACCGACGGCATGCCGGCGTACGTGTCGTTGCAGGAGCGGGAGTTCGCCGCCGAGGCGTACGGCTACACGGCGGTCAAGCACCAGCGCGAGGTCGGCACCGGCTACTTCGACCTGGTCAGTACGGTGCTGAACCCGGCCGCCGAGACCACCGCCCTGCGCGGTTCCACCGAGGAGGAGCAGTTCTGATGCGGATCGTGGTGACCGGGCCGCTGCGGGAGCGGTACGACGAGATTCTCAGCCCGAAGGCGCTGGACTTCCTGGTCGCGCTCGACAGCGAGTTCGCGGCCCGCCGGGTGGCCCTGCTGGACACCCGCCGGGCCCGCCGGGCTCGCTACGCCGACGGCCAGCTCCCCGGCTTCCTGCCGGAGACCGAGGCGATCCGAGCCGACCCGAGCTGGCGGGTGGCGCCGCCGGCACCGGGCCTGCACGACCGGCGGGTCGAGATCACCGGGCCGACCGACCGGAAGATGACGGTCAACGCGCTGAACTCCGGCGCGAGGGTGTGGCTGGCCGACTTCGAGGACGCGCTCGCGCCGACCTGGGAGAACGTGATCGGCGGGCAGCTCAACCTGGTCGACGCGATCGACCGCCGGATCGACTTCACCGCGCCCGGCGGCAAGCGCTACGCCCTCGGCGAGGAGCTCGCCACCATCGTGGTCCGGCCGCGCGGCTGGCACCTGGTCGAGAAGCACATCGTGGTCGACGGGAGGGCCATCTCGGCCACCCTTGTCGACTTCGGGCTCTACCTCTTCCACTGCGCCGGTCGGCAACTCGACGCCGGCAGTGGCCCGTACTTCTACCTCCCGAAGCTGGAGAGCCACCGGGAGGCACGGCTGTGGAACGACGTCTTCCGGTTCGCGCAGAACTACCTCGGCATCCCGCAGGGAACCATCCGGGCCACCGTGCTGATCGAGACCATCACCGCCGCGTTCGAGATGGACGAGATCCTGTACGAACTCCGCGAGCACTGCGCCGGGCTGAACGCCGGGCGGTGGGACTACATCTTCAGCATCGTCAAGAACTTCGGCTGGCGGGACGACTTCGTACTGCCGGACCGGGCCGAGGTGACGATGACCGTGCCGTTCATGCGGGCGTACACCGAACTGCTGGTCCGAACCTGTCACCGGCGGGGCGCGCACGCGATCGGGGGGATGGCCGCCTTCATCCCGAGCCGGGATCCGCAGGTCAACGCCGTCGCACTCGGCAGGGTCCGGGCGGACAAGGAGCGGGAGGCCGCCGACGGGTTCGACGGCTCCTGGGTGGCCCACCCCGGGCTGGTCCCGATCTGCCGGGAGGCCTTCGACACCGTCCTCGGCGACCGTCCGCACCAGCTCGACCGGCGTCGCCCCGAGGTCACCGTCGGCGCGGACGATCTGCTGTCGGTCGACCGTACCCCGGGCCGGGTCACCGACGCGGGACTGCGCGGCAACGTCGCCGTGGCGCTGCGGTACTTCGACGCCTGGCTGGGCGGTACCGGCGCGGCGGCCATCTTCGACCTGATGGAGGACGCCGCCACGGCCGAGATCGCCCGCTGCCAGGTGTGGCAGTGGCTGCACCACGCGACACCGCTGGCCGAGGGCGGCCGGGTCACCGAGGAACTGGTCCGGTCGATCCTGGTCGAGGAGGTGACCCGGCTGGCCGCGGAGCGGTCGGTCACCGACCGGGACCGGCTGACCCGGGCGGCGGAGATCTTCGTCCGGACCGCGCTCGGCGAGGAGCTGCCGGCCTTCTTCACCACCGAGGCGTACGCCCGGCACCTGGTGACCCCGGCGGTGTCCGCCCGGTAGCGGATCGGCGCCCGCGACTGCTCCGGGTCGTCGGGTCAGGCGATCCGGGCGACGGCTCCGCCCGGCGGCTCGGGCACGGTGCCCGGGTGCAGGATCGCGGCGATCGCCTCGACCCCGTCCACCAGGCGCGGACCGGGGCGGACCACCAGGCCGTCCGCGTCGACCGCCCAGACCGCGACCCCGGGCAGCCGGCGCGCGACGACCTCGGCCTGCCGGGCGGCGCCGTCCAGGTGGAAGCCGCACGGGGTGACGAGCACGATCTCCGGCCCGGCGTCGGCGAACTCCTGCCAGGTGGTCTGCACCGACCGCGCCCCGGGGCGGGCGGCCACCGGCTCGCCGCCGGCCGCGCGTACCAGATCGGGCACCCAGTGTCCGGCGGTGAACGGCGGCTCGACCCACTCCACCACCGCGACCCGGGGGCGGGGCCGGCCCCGGACCGCCGAGGCGACCGCCGCGAGCCGGTCCCGCAGCGCGCCGACCAGCGCCTCGGCCCGATCGGGCACGCCGGCCCGCGCGCCCACCGCCAGGATCGTCCCCAGCACCTCCTCCAGCGAGTACGGGTCCAGCGACAGCACGTCGGCCCGGCAGCCGAGATGATCGAGGGCGTCCTCGACGTGCTCGGACGGCAGTGCGCAGACCCGGCAGAGGTCCTGGGTCAGGATCAGCTCCGGCTCCAGCCCGGCGAGGGCGTCGGCGTGCAGGGTGTAGAGGTCGCCCCCCGCCGACATCTGTGCCTTCACGTAGTCGTCGATCTCGGCGGGTGTCATCCCCCGGGTGTCCCGACCGCCGACCACGACCGCCTTGTCGGTCCGGGCCGACGGCGGCTCGTCGCACTCGAAGGTCACGCCGACGAGGTCGTCGCCGAGTCCGAGGGCGTAGACGATCTCCGTCGCGGAGGGCAGCAACGACACCATGCGCATACCGCCATCTTGACCGATGACCGGCCACCCGCGGCAAACCGATCTGCCCCGGCCGGATTGTCCGAATAGGTGGCTGACCCTCCGGAACTTTGCCACTACGTTTGGTGGACCGCATCGACGATGGGAGCGTTTTGATCCACTTGGCAGTCGAGGCCGTGCCCGGGCGAGGACCGATCAAGATCGAGGTGGCCGAGCCAGCCGGTGCGGCCGACCTGGCGGAGATCTACCACGACGTACCCACCAGGGACAGCGTCGGCGATCGGGTGATCAGTGCGAGCCGGCCGCTCTTCACCGAGGCGCTGGAGTTGGTGGAGTCCTGCGCGGCGGCGGTTTCCGAGCGCCTGGACCAGATGGCGGCGTGCCGGCCGGACGAGGTCGAACTCCAACTCGCCGTCAAGCTGGACGGCAAGGTGGGCGCCCGGATCGTCGAACTCACCGCCGGAGCCCAGCTCCAGGTCCTGCTCCGCTGGAAGACGGGCGGAGCCGATGCCTGACCGCTCCGCCATCCGGATCCTGCCGTTCAGCTACCTGGTGGGCCAGCATGCGCTGCGGACCGCGCTCGAGTTGGCGTACGTCAACCCGGCGGTCGGCGGCGTACTGCTCAGCGGCGAGCGCGGCACCGCGAAGTCGACCACCGTCCGGGCGTTCGCCCTGATGATGTACGGCTCGCTGCCGGTGACCCTGCCGGTCAACGCCACCGACGACCGGGTGCTCGGCGGCTGGGACGTCGAGGCACTGCTGCGCGGCGAGTCGCTGCGCAAGCCGGGCCTGCTGGAGCGGGCCAACGACACGAATCTGCTCTACATCGACGAGGTCAACCTGCTCGACGACCACCTGGTGAACATCATCCTCGACGTGGCCGCCATGAACGTCCTGGTCGTGCAGCAGGACGGGATCGACCAGCCGGAGCTGCCCGTCTCGTTCACCCTGGTCGGCACGATGAACCCGGAGGAGGGCGGTCTCCGGCCCCAACTCCTGGACCGGTTCGGGCTGATGGTCCCGGTGCAGACCGACGCCTCGGCCGCCGGACGCGCCGAGATCCTCCGCATGGTGCTGCGGTTCGACCAGGAGTGTGCAAAGGAGGAGTCGACCTGGCTGCGGGCGGGTGAGGCGGCGGACCAACGGCGGGCCGCGATACTGCGCGAGGCCCGGGCCCGCTTGCCGGACGTGATCGTCGACGACGCCATGCTCGAACTCTGCGCGCGGATCGCCATCGAGTTCGACATCGCCGGGCATCGCGGCGAGAAGGTGATGGTGGCCGCGGCCCGGGCCCGGGCGGCGCTCGACGCCCGGCCGATCGTCCGGCGCCAGGACATCGTCGCGGTCGCGCCGCACGCGATCATGCACCGACGGCGGGGACTCTTCCAGGGTGAGGACATCCCGTGGCAGGCCGACGACGACAAGCTCCTCGCCGCACTCACCGGGACGGATCGTGTCCGACCCGCTGGCTGACCCGGCCGTCGACCGGGCCACGGTCGCGCTGGCCTGCGCGGCGGTGAGCGCCGAACTCGGCGGGGTGCTGCTGGTCGGGGCCGAACCGGCGTATCTCGTCCAGTTGGCACGGTGGTGGTCGACACTCTGGACGGCGAGCGACCGGGGCGGGGCCACGATCATCCTGGCCGGGGCGGCCACCACGGAGGAGGAACTGTGGACGCGGCTGCGGGTGGGAACCTGGAACGGCCGCGCCGCGATCCGGGTCCAACCGGGTCCGCTGATCACCCCGGCCGGTCCCGGAGCGGCCAGCTCCGCCGACGGTGCCGGCCCGGGTGGCGGCCACGGCGTGATGTCCGGCGACTCCGGTCCGGCGGACCCGCCGGTCGTGGTCGTCGTCCCGGACCTGCCCAGTGCGAGCGTGGCGGTGAAGCAAGCTGCGGTGACGACCCTCGGCGCCCCCGTGGCGCACCTGGCCCGCAACGGTTTGGACGCCACCTGGCGACCGAGGGCCCGATGGATCGCGGCCTGCCCGCCGGTCCAGCTCGGCCAGCTTCCCCGGCACCTCGTCGACCGGTTCGGCGTGATCGTCCCGGCTCCGCTGGTGCGGCCCGGACCGGACGGCGGGCTGCCGTGGCCGGCGGCGCCGCCGGCCTGGCACGCGGCGGTACGACGGTCGACCGTGCCGCCACCGGCCGCCGGGACGATCGAGCGGGTGGTGGAACTCCTCGACCCACCCGACGGCGGCTGGCGCGATGTCGCGCTGGCCCGGCTGGCCGGCGCGTACGCGGCGCTGCACGGTGCCGCCGAGACGACCGCGGCACACGTCGACAGCGCCGCACGGTTGATCGGCCTGTCCGTCGGTTCGGCGCCGTCCGGCCCGGACCTCGACCGGCCGTCCCATCCCGACGCGGTGCTCCGGACGAAGGCACCCGCCGCCCCGGCCGATCTGGATGTCCCGGCCGGTGTGGATGGCCCGGCCGTCATCGGGGGCGGGATCGTCCGCGTCGCGGATACTCCCGAGGTGCTGCCACCGGTCCCGCTGGCCGCCCCGGATGCGCCGGTCGGGGAGTCCGGGACGTACCGGACGGAGCGCACCGACTCGGTGCTGCGCGCCCAGCCCGCCCCGCGCCGGCCACCGGCGCCCCGGCGCCGGGGCGGCCGGTCCATCGGGACCGGGACGCTCAGCCAACTGCGCGACGTCGCGATTTTCGCGACCCTCTGTGAGGCCGCGAAGTTCCAGGCGGTGCGCGCGGCTCCGGCCGGGACCGCCGCGTTCCGGATCGAGGCGTCCGACCTGCGCGTCCACCGCCGCGCCCGGCGCACCGAGCCGCTGTTGGTGCTGCTGCTGGACCACACCTGCCGGCGTGACTCGGCCTGGCTCGACGGACTCGCCCCCTACCTGCGCTGGGGCTACGCGGTACGGTCCCGGATCGGGGTGGTGGAGGTCGGTGCCGCCGCGCCCGATCCCGGATACGCCGCCCGGGCGTTCACCGTCCGTGGTGTCCTCGACCCCCGGGTGGCGGAAGCGCTCGACCGCCCCGCCGGGCCCGCCACCCCGCTCGCGCACGGGCTGTACCTGGCGCGCGACCTGCTACGCCGGGAAGAGCCCCGGCAGTTGGACAGCCGATCGGCGACCGTGCTGGTCGTCGTCACCGACGGCCGGGGCAACATTCCGCTGGCGTCCAGCCTCACCGGGGAACCGGCGACTTCGGTCGGGGTACGCGGCCTCACCGACGCGTACGCCGTGGCGCGGTCGATCAGGACACTGCGCCGGGCGCGTACCGTGTTGCTCGATCCCGGTGCCGAACGCGACGACCTGCGGCACCGGCTCGCCGTCGAACTCGGCGCGGAGGTGGCCGGCCGTGCCGGCGGGCCGACCCCCGCCGGCCCGGCCGGGGACGGGGGGACCAGGGTGGACCTGCGGTGAACGGCCCGCGCAGCCGGCTGTCCCAACTGCTCTTCGGCCGGGGCCGAAGCTGGGTCGGCACACCACCGCGGCCACCGACGGCCGGCGGTTCGGAGCGCCCGGCGCCGCGCGACGGCTCGGAGGCTCCGGCGGCCGGGCAGGCGGGGGTGCTGGACCTGCCCACCGGACCGTCGACCGGCCTCGGCGCCACCGAAGTGGACCCCACCGCCGCCTATCCGCCGGGCACCGCCGTGCTGGAGGTGACCCGGGTGTACGACCCGGCCGGCGGTGAACGGTTCGCGCTGACCGGCACCTGCTGCTGCGCCAGGCTGCCGTACACCGCGCCGGACCGGCACGGCCGACCGCCGATGATCGAGCTGGCCCGCCTGATCGCCCGGGACGGAGAATCGCCGGCTCGGACCTTTCTGCGCCTGATGGACTGGTCGAGCACCAAAGTGGAGTTGCGGCAGTGGCTCCAGACGGTGCACGCCGAGCATCCCGACTCGGTGAATCTGATCATCCGGGACAACACCGACTTCGGCATTCCGTGGGAGCTGTACTGGCTGCCGGGTGTGCGGCCCGGCGGCGTGCCGGCGCCCTCCCCGCCGAACGGGTCGGACCCGCCCTCGGCGTCGGACCCGCCCTCGGCGTCGGACCCGCCCTCGGCGTCGGACCCGCCCTCGGCGTCGGACCCGCCCTCGGGGGCGGAACCGGTGGAGGGCGACTGGCTGGGCAGCCTGGCTACGCTCAGCCGGTGGACCGCGATGGTCCGGGCCGACGAGCGCATCCGCTACCTGCCGAGACCGGCACTGGCGCCCCGGGGCGGGGTGCTGGCGTACGTCGCGACCGGGCCGATGTCGGCCGACTCCGAGGTGTTGGCGACGGTCGGCGCGTACCTCACCGGGTCGCTGTGGGAACTGCTGGACCGCCTCCGGCAGCCGGGCGATCCGCTGGCGCTGGTCTACGTCGCCTGCCACGGCGAGTACGGCCCGCACGGCGACTCGGTGTTCGACTTCCGGCTCGACGACGAGATCACCGTCGCCGACGTCGGCGCGGACGGCTTCCCGCTGCTCGGCGGCCACAGCCCGCTGGTCTTCGTCAACGCCTGCCACTCCGGACGGCTGCTCTACGACCGCCAGTACAACGACGCGACACTGCGGGGGTTCGCCGAGGCGTTCCTCCGGGCGGGCGCGGCGGGTTTCCTCGGCGCGATCGGCGCGGTTTCGGAGAGCCAGGCCCGGATCGTGCTGCGCGAACTCGTGGCCCGGTTGCGCCGCGAGCCGGACGTACCGGTCGCGGTCGCCCTGCGGGACCTCCGCCGGACGTACGCGGTGCGCCGGGTGCCCCGGTCCACCGACGTACGGGCCGCGAAGGCGCTGCTGCCATTCTTCCACACGTTCATGTACGCGTACTACGGCAGCGCCGACACCGCCGTACGGCTGCCGGGGGCTGGGTCGTGACCGGGGCGGCGCCGGGCACACTGCTGCTCGAACCGGTCGTCCGGTGGCCCCGCCGGATGGCGCCCCGCCAGCGGTACCTGGTGGAGGTCGACCTGCGGGTCGCCGACCCGCCCGGGGCGTGGCACCACGACCAGGAGGAGTTCGTCTTCTCCTGCCTGCTGGAGGGCGCACCGCAGTTGCGGGTCGAGGCCGGCGGAGACCATCGGGTGGTGGTGCACCGGTACGGCGGCAGCTACGGACCGGCCCGGTTCGTGGTCACGGCGCGGGGCCCCGCCGGGCCCCGGGCGCTCTGGCTGACCATCTGCACCCGGTCCGGGGTTCCGGTGCGCACGGCGGAGCTTCCGCTGCTCGTCGCGGCGCTCGACGAGCGGGCCGAGCCGACCGACACGGGTCTGCCGGAGCATGGCTCGGCCGGTGAACCGGAGTACGGAGCCCGGGTGGTGGTCCGGCTCCGCACCGACCCCATAGACCGGGATCTGGTCCAGTTGGACGTCTGGGGCTACCACAGCGACGGCTCGGGGGTCGCGCTTGTCCGCGGCGAGGAGCCGGTGACCCAGCGTGAGGCGGCGTCGCGGCTGCCCGGGATCCTCGGAGGCACTCCCTGGGCCGACGACGGTTCGGCGGTGGACTTCGTGTTGCCCCGGCGGATCCTCTCCTGGCCGGTGGACCAGTGGCACTGGCCGGCGACCGGTACGCCGGTCGGCGCGGTGCGCCCGGTGTGGGTACGCGCACTGAGCCGGATGCCTGGTCCCTACGAGCTGTGGCGGCGACGGGCGGTGCTCCGCGAGTACGGCTGGCGCGAGTCGCCGGCACTGGTGCACCGGTTCGATCCGCGCGGCGGACGGTCGCCGTCCGGCCCGGCCGACTGGTCCCGGGCGATCTCCGCCGAGGCGGTCTGCGTGCTGCTGCCGGCCCTGCCCGAGGCGTGGAGCGGCCGGTCGGATCCGCTCTCCGCACTGGTCGACGCCGGGGTCCCGGTGGTCCTGCGGGACCGGCGGTCCGGCGACGCGGGCGGTGCGGACCAGATTGGCCGGCTGGCGACCGGGCCACTGCTCGGGCTGCCCGACCGGGTCCTGGCGCTGCGCCGGGCCGCCCTGGCCAGCGGTGACCCCGGGCATCCCGGCCGGCATCTGACGTTCTACTGGGACGTCGGCGGCCCCGATCCGGACCCGCCGCTTGCGGCACCGTGACGGCGTGACTGGCACCGACCTGACCAAGTCCTCCCATCTCGCAGAACGGCATCCGGCATGGCACAGGCCAGCGACCCAGACCAGAACTGGTGGATCTACCGCGGCACCGGCAATCCGCACGACGGGATCTCCCGACTGCCGGCGCCGCCGCCGTGGCGCAGCTTCGACGGCGTGCCCTACCCGGAGGCGCCGATCACCACCACCGAGCGGGCCGGGTTCGGGCGTGGCCGCCAGGACCGGGCCCGCAACTACATGCCGACCGAGGACGTGATCGGGGCGGTGAATACGGCGCTGCTGCTGCGGCGCCCGCTGCTGGTGACCGGCCGGCCGGGTACCGGCAAGTCGACGCTGGCCTACGCGGTGGCGTACGAACTCGGGCTCGGCCCGGTGCTGTACTGGCCGATCACCACCCGTTCGACCCTGGGCGACGCCCTCTACCGCTACGACGCGATCGGCCGGCTGCACGACGTCAACCTGCGCGGGCTGTCGTCCGGCCGGAACGGCGGGCAGCCGCCGAGCATCGGCGACTACATCCAGTTGGGGCCGCTCGGCACGGCCATACTGCCCCGTCACCTGCCCCGGGTCCTGCTCATCGACGAGCTGGACAAGAGCGACGTGGACCTGCCCAACGATCTTCTGAACATCTTCGAGGAGGGGCAGTTCGAGATCCCCGAACTGGCCCGACACGGCGGGGAACCGGTCGTCCGGGTCCGGACGGCCGACGGTACAGCAGAGGTCGAGCACGGTTTGGTGCGCTGTCACGCCTTCCCGTTCGTGGTGATCACCAGCAACGGTGACCGGGAGTTTCCGGCGCCGTTCCTGCGGCGGTGCATCCGGTTGGAGATCGCACCTCCGGATGGGGAGCTGCTGGCCCAGATAGTCGCGGCACAGCTCGGTCCGGACGTGCTGCGTGAGGCCGCTCCGGTCCTGGAGCAGTTCCTCGATCTCAGGAATCGAGGCGAGCTGGCCACTGACCAGTTGCTGAACGCCGTCTACCTGGCGAGCTTCCGGCGCTGGTCCGATCCGGACCGCAGGGAGCTGGACCGGGTCCTGCGTCATCTCGGAGACCAGTGGTGAACATCGAACGGCTGGTCGAGGCGCTGCGGGCCGGGCTCCCCGAGCTGGACGCGGAGGAACTGGCCGAGGCGATCTGGTTGGCCAGGCTCCTGCCGGAAGAGAAGCCGTCCCGGCCGCCGGTTGGCCGGCCACCGACCGGGGAGCGGGCAAGGAGCGCCGCGGCGGCGGAACCGACGGAGCCGCGCTCGCTGCCGACCGTCGACGAGCAACCGGAGCCGGCCGCGCTCGGGCCGCCGGAGATCGGACCGGACGGCGTGCCGGAGCCGGTCACGACCATCCGGCCGGGCGGGCCGCGCCGGTCGGCCCGGACGCCGTTCGGCGGGCACCCGGCCGAGCTGGCCAGGGCGCTCCGGCCGCTGCGCCGGACCTCCAGGCCCGGCCGGACGGAGCTGGTGGACGAGGTCGAGACCGCGAACCAGATCGCCGCGCAGGATCTCTGGGTGCCGGTGATGCGGCCCGTCCGGGAGCACCGGTTCAACCTTGCGTTGCTCGTCGACCAGAGCCTGACCACGATCGCCTGGGAGCGCGAGGTCTCCTCGCTGCTGCGGGAGATCACCTCGGCCGGTGTGTTCGGTGACGTCCGCGTCTGGTGGCTGGAGAGCGACCTCCCGGACCGGACTCCGCGGTTGCGTGGCTCGGTCGACCCGGCGGGGACGTGGCAGGATCCCCGGGGCCTGATCGACCCGGTCGGGCGCCGGGTGGTCTGCGTGCTCAGCGACTGTACCGGAGCGACCTGGCGGACCGGCGGGATGCAGCGCCTGCTCGAACTGTGGGGCAGGGCCGGGCCGGTGATGGTCGCACAGCCGTTGCCGTACCGGATGTGGGCGAGCCTGCTGCCCGGGATCGTCGAGGTGCGCTGGCAGACCCGGGTACCGGGCGGCGTCGACCATCGACTCTCCGCCCGGCCGTACGCCGACCAGCCGGCCGAGCGACTGCCCGGGCTGCCCGTACCGATCCTGGAGCTGCGACCCAGGTGGTTGCGGCCCTGGGCCGAGCTGATCGCCGGGGCCCGGACCGCGGCCGACGGTGTCGCACTCTTCACCGGGGCGGTGGAGTCCGGTCCCGGCCGGCCCGATCCGGAGCCGGGCGGCCTGGCCGGACGGTTGGCACGCTTCCGGTGCACCGCCTCGCCCTGGGCCTACCGGCTCGCCACCCACCTCGCGGCGGCGCCGCTCGAGGTGCCGGTCATCCGCCGGGTCCAGCTGTGGATGCTTCCCGAGACCGGTCCGGCCGAACTGGGCGAGGTCCTGCTCGGCGGCCTGGTCCAGCGCTCCACCGGAGCGGACGGCGGTACCCCGGCCCGCCATCCCGGATACAGATTCGGAGCCGGCCTGCGGGAGCGGTTGGTGGCGTCGTTGCCGACCGACCGGCTGACCGAGGTGGTGTGCCTGGTCGTCGACTGGGCAGCCGAGCGGGCCGACCCGGCCGACCGGGGCGACAAGGCGGGCGCCGCCGCCGATCTGCTGATGGAACTCGACCCGGAGTACGCCTGGTTCGCGCGCGGCGTGCTGGAACAGTCGGACGGGTTCTACCGCGACGTCGCCGGAGCGCTGCGGACGCGCGGGTCCGGCACAGGGGATCGGAACCTCCCGACCGCCACCGGCGACCGGGACCCGGGCGGTCCGCCAGCGAGGGGACTGACCAGCGGGGCGACCGACCAGCGGGGCGACTGACCGCACCGGGGCGTCCCGCGTACGGTGGCATCTTCCACGCCGCCCACCCCAGACCGCTGGAGGATGTTCGATGCCATCCGACCCCGACCCGGCAATCAGGCAGCACCGGACCGCGCAGGTCACGCTGACCGTGACCGAGGACGGCGCGCCGCTCGCCGACCGCGAGGTGACGATCGCCCAGCGCGACCACGCGTTCCTGTTCGGCTGCACCGGATTCGAGTTCATCCCGCTGGCCAACGGCGAGCTGACGGCGGCTTCGGCGGGCGGCCCGGGCGGCGAGCCGGGCTCGCTGGGCGAGGCCGACATCACCCGGGTCGAACGGCTGGCGGAGCTCTGGCTCGACCTGTTCAACTTCGCCACCCTGCCGTTCTACTGGGGACGGTTCGAGCCCGAGCGCGGCCGGCCGGACACCCGGCGCCTCCAGGCGACGGCACGCTGGTTCGCCGACCGGGGCTGCCAGGTCAAGGGGCACCCGCTGGCCTGGCACACGGTCAGCGCGGAGTGGCTGACCGAGCTGACCAACCCGGAGATCGCCCGGGTGCAACTGGACCGGATCCGCCGGGAGGTGTCCGACTTCGCCGGGGTGATCGACACCTGGGACGTGATCAACGAGGTCGTGATCATGCCGATCTTCGACAAGTACGACAACGGGCTCACCCGGATCTGCCGGGAGCTGGGGCGGATCCCCCTGGTCCGGATGGTCTTCGACGCGGCCCGCGAGGCGAATCCCGGCGCCACCCTGCTGCTCAACGACTTCGACATGTCGGCCGCGTACGAGTGCCTGATCGAGGGGGTGCTGGAGGCGGGGATCCGGATCGACGCGCTCGGCCTGCAGAGCCACATGCACCAGGGCTACTGGGGCGAGGAGAAGACGCTCGGCATCATCGACCGGTTCGCCCGGTACGGCCTGCCGATCCACTTCACCGAGACGACCCTGCTCTCCGGGCAGCTCATGCCGGCCGAGATCGTCGACCTGAACGACTACCAGGTCCCGGAGTGGCCCAGTACCCCGGAGGGGGAGCAGCGGCAGGCCGACGAGATCGTCCGGCACTACAAGACCCTGCTCGCACACCCGGCGGTGCGGGCCAGCACCTACTGGGGAATGGTGGACGGCGGCTGGCTCGGCGCGCCGGGCGGCTTCGTCCGGGCCGACGGTACGCCGAAGCCCTCCTACGAGGCGCTGCGCGCGCTGGTCAGGGGGGAGTGGTGGCTCCCGCCGACGCGGCTGGGCACCGACCCGCAGGGGCGGGTCGGGTTCACCGGCTTCCTCGGCGAGTACGAGGTGACGGCCGGCGGCCGTACCGCGACGTTCCGGCTCGACGAGCCGGGGGCGACAGCACTGGAGGTGGCGCTCTGACCGTCCGGCCGCGAATCCGCCCGGACCGGTGCCGGTGCCCGGGGAACCGACGGACGGCGTCGGTTCCCCGGGCGGGTCGCCCGACTACTCGCCGGACGGTGCGGTGAGCTGCACGCCGAGCCGGACCGGGGTGCCGAAGTTCGGGGTGCCGTCGCTGTTCCAGGTGAACTTCTGGGCCCGGGTCGAGCGGTTCATGTCGCAGCCGCCGCCCGCCGAGTCGTTGGCGTGGTAGACGATCCAGTCCTCGGTGCCGTCCGGTGACTTGAAGAAGCCGTTGTGGCCGGGCGCGAAGACGCTGTTGGCGTCGCTGCGCTGGAAGACCGGGTTCGGGCTCTTGGTCCAGGACGACGCGTTCAGCGGGTTGCTGCCGGTCAGGGTGAGCAGGCCGAGCTTGTAGTCCGGTCCCCAGCAGGCGCTGGCGGAGTAGACGACCATCGTCCGGCCGTTGCGGTAGAGCGGCTCGGGACCTTCCGTCACCGGGTGGGTCTGCCGCTCCCAGCTCAGCGTCGGCGAGGTGAGCCGGACCCGCGACCCGCTGATCGTCCACGGGTTGCTCAGCGGGGTGATGAACAGACTCTGCCCGTAGCTGCCGCCGGCGTTGTAGGTGCCGAGCAGGTAGAGGCTGTTGTTCACCCGCAGCACGCTGGCGTCGAGCTGCCAGTCGCCGCCCAGGTCGGCCTTGAAGGTGTACGGGCCCATCGGGTCGGTGCCGGCGCTCTCCAGTACGTGCAGCCGCTGCGTCGGGTTGAAGTCGCTGACGTTCTGCCCGGCCACGTAGTACAGGTACCACCGGTTGCCGTTCGGTCCGTTGATCAGGTGGAACTCCGGCGCCCACATGTTGCAGCAGCCGTTCGGCCGGTTGGCGAGGTTGAAGACCACCTGGTCGGGGGCGCTGGCCAGGCCGGCGAGGGTGGCCGACCGGCGCATGGTGATCGTCGAGTTCCAGGTGGTGGTGGCGAGGTAGTAGTAGCCGTTGTGGTGCTGGAGCCAGGGGTCCGGCCCGTTCCGCTTGATCGGGTTGGTGAAGGTGCCGGGAGTTGGGTTGCCGCCGCCGACCGAGCCGACGTTGACCATCTGCCACTGCTGGTTGGCGCCGTCCAGGTCCTGGTACTGCGAGACCATCGCGCCGTCCGCGGTGGACCACTCCCAGACGTCCAGCGCCTTGCCGCTGGCCCGGTTGATCAGGCGTACGTAGCCACCGGCCGAGTCGGCGAGCCGGAAGTGCTGCCGGCTGCTGCCGCTGTCGGTGTTCTGCACCAACTGCACGCCGTCGTTCGAGTTCGGCAGTTCCAGCACCTTGCCGCTGTGCCGGGACTGCACCCGGTAGTAGCCGCCGCCGGCGTCCAGGAACCGCCACTGCTGCCAGTTGCCGTCGTTGCGGGCGTACTGGTTGATCGGGGCGCCGTCGTTGGTGGCCAGGTTGTAGACGTCGAGGGCCTTGCCGCTGTGTCGGTTGACCAACACGTAGTAGATGTTCGGGTCGGCGGTGGCCGCCGAGGCCGGTCCGGCGGCGACGAGGACTCCGGTGCCGGCGACCAGGGCGGTGACGCCGACGGCGAGCGCGGCCCGCCAGCGGACCCGACGCGGATGCGAGGGTGTCACGGGATGCTCCCTACGGTGGATGGGGATGCGGTCAGTAGACGTACGGCCAGCCGGCTCAGTAGACGTACGGCCAGCCGGCGGCGTCGTAGCCGATCCGGTTGATGCCGAGCAGCGAGGCACCGTTGTTCGCGTAGTAGTGGTAGACGAGGAGGTCGCCGTCGGTGTCGGAGAGCACCGTCTGGTGACCCGGCCCGTGGATGTCGCCGTGCGAGGCGAGCACCTGGGTGCCGCCGCCCGAGGTGAGCGCGGTGCCGTTCCGGTCGACGAAGGGTCCGGTCACGCTGGTGGAGCGCCCCACCATCACCCGGTAGGTGCTGGACGCGCCCTGACAGCAGCGGTCGAAGGAGACGTACAGGTAGTAGTAGCCACCCCGCCTGACCAGGGTCGGCGCCTCGATCGCGCCGCCGCCCCGGCCGGCGATGGCCCGGATGGTGCTGTCCGAGCGCTTGCCGGTGGCCGGGTCCAGGGCGACCAACTTGAGCCCGGACCAGAACGAGCCGAAGGCCAGCCACCAGCGGCCCTGGTCGTCCACGATCAGGTTCGGGTCGATCGCGTTGAAGTTGTCGGAGCTCTGTGACTCGATCACCAGCCCCCGGTCGGTCCAACTGCCGGAGTTGCCGGTGGGGCTGGTGGCCAGGAAGATCGCAGACCGGTTGGAGCCGAAGGTGGAGGCCGAGTAGTACAGGTAGTACTGGTTGTTCCGGTACGAGATGTCCGGCGCCCAGAGGTTGCGGCTGCCTCCGGTGTAGGCGGTGGTCCACGGCGCGCCGTTCGGGAAGACCGATCCGGCGTTGCGGTACGCGACCCGGTCGGTCGAGGTCTTCAGCGAGATGTTGTTTCCGGTGTGCGCCACCAGGTAGTCGCCGCCGGGGCGGCGGACGATGGTCGGGTCGTGCACCCCGACGTCCCCGGTCACCCGCATCGGTGCCGGGTACCCGGCCGGCGGCGTGCCGGGGGTGGGGGTCGGGGTCCCGGGCCCGCCGTCCGAGCCGACCCGGACCAACTGCCACTGCTGGTTGGCGCCGCCGGAGTCGGTGTACTGGCTGATCCGGCCGCCGTCGGCGGTGGACCACTCCCACACGTCGAGGGCCTTGTTGCTGTTCCGGTTGATCAACCGGACGTACCCGCCGTCCGAGTCGGCGAGCCGGAACTGCTGGTCGGTGCTGCCCTGGTCGGTCCACTGGATCACCTCGGCGCCGTCGGCGGTGGAGGAGTCCCGGATGTCGAGGACCTTGCCGCTGTGCCGGGACCGGAGCCGGTGGTAGCCGGCGCCGGAGTCGACGAACTGCCACTGCTGCCAGGCACCGTCGTTGCGGGCCCACTGCACGATCCGGCCACCGTCGGCGGTGGACCGGTCGTAGACGTCGAGGGCCTTGCCGCTGTGCCGGGAGACCAGGACGTACCAGGCGTTCGGGTCGACGGTCGCGGCCGAGGCGGACCGGACCGGTAGGGCGATGGCGGCGCCGACGAGGGTGGCGGCGACCGCGGTCACGAGGGCGGTACGGACGAGCCGGGTACGACCCGGCGTTGCGGTTCGGGGGGAAGCAGGTGTTCCCATCGTCTTCCTTCCGTCGGTCCGGTCCGGGATCCGTCAGGTGGATGGTGCCGAGAGCCCACGGTGCGGTGGGACGACGGTCCCGCGGGTTGACAGTGCGGTCGTGGTGCTGGATCGGCCTGCGTTCGGTGGGGTAGCGCTGGCCGCCGGCTCGGAACAGCGTGCCGGCGGGCGTCTGCCGCAGGGCCCGGATGCCCGGTACGCGCGGCCGGCGTTGTGCGGGTGGCTCGGCCCGGACGTATCGATGATGTTTACGCTAACATCGGTCGATGTCAAGGTGGAATACGCTTTCCTCATCCACCGGACAAGTCTTGACGAGCATCTATGTTAACGATCACACTGTGCTTCTAGCACCTGTTCGTGACCGACACGGACCGGCCGCTGTCGACCGCCGTAACCGCTGACGCCCGTTGGGATCGACGAAGGGTCGCAGGTAATGAAGCCGATGCCGCGCAGGATGTTCCGCCAGTCGCTCCGGATGCCCGGCATCGGCCCGGCCGAGGGCGCCGGGTCGACCGCCCGCCGCCCCGATCGAGGGCTGGCCGCGCCGGCCTTCGCCGCGCTGGCCACGGTCTTCGCGCTGCTGGCCGGCCTGCTGCCGGCGGTGCCGGCCGTTGCCGCCTCGCCAGCGGTCAACTACAGCAACCCGCTGGCGAACCAGCGCGCCGACCCGCACATCTTCAAACACACCGACGGCTACTACTACTTCACCGCCACCGTGCCGCAGTACGACCGGATCGTGCTGCGCCGGGCGACCACGCTGGCCGGGCTGGCCAGCGCCGCCGAGACGACGATCTGGCGCCGGCACACCAGCGGCGAGATGGGCGCGCACATCTGGGCACCCGAGATCCACTTCATAAACAACCGCTGGTACGTCTACTTCGCCGCCGGCCGCACCGACGACATCTGGCGGATCCGGATGTACGTACTGGAGAACGCCAGCGCCAACCCGCTGACCGGATCGTGGACCGAACGCGGCCGGATCAGCACCCCGTGGGACACCTTCGCGCTGGACGCCTCCACCTTCGTCGCCAACGGCGTCCGCTATCTCGTCTGGGCCCAGTCCGAACCGGGAATCTCGACGAACTCCAACCTCTACCTGGCCCGGATGGGTGCCAACCCGTGGCAGATCACCGGCACGGTGACCCGGCTGACCGTGCCGACGTACGACTGGGAGACCCGGGGTTACCGGGTGGCCGAGGGACCCGCGGTGATCCAGCGCAACGGCCGGATCTTTCTGACCTACTCGGCCAGCGCCACCGACGCCAACTACTGCCTCGGCATGCTGACCGCCTCGGCGACCGCGAATCTGCTCTCCGCCTCCGCCTGGACCAAGAGCCCGACCCCGATCTTCACCAGCAACGCCGCGACCGGCCAGTACGGCCCCGGGCACAACTCCTTCACCGTCTCCGAGGACGGCCAGAGCGACATCCTCGTCTACCACGACCGCAACTACCGGGACATCAACGGCGATCCGCTGAACGACCCCAACCGGCGTACCCGGATCCAGAAGCTGTACTGGAACTCCGACGGCACCCCGAACCTCGGCATCCCGGTGCCGGACGGCGCGACCCCGGTCCGGCTCCGCCCGCACGACCTGACCGCCTCCTACCTGCGGCACTACGACTACCGGGTCCGGGTCGACGCCGACGTGGCACCGCTGGCCGACTCGCAGTTCCGGATCGTGACCGGCCTGGCCGGCTCCGGCACGGTGTCGCTGGAGTCGACCAACTTCCCCGGCTACTACCTCCGGCACCGCAACTACGAGGTCTACGTCGAGCGCAGCGACGGCTCGGCGCAGTTCCGGGCCGACGCCAGCTTCCTGCGGCGTACCGGCCTGGCCGCCAGCGCCGGCATCTCGCTGGAGGCGCAGAACTTTCCCGGCCGGTACCTGCGGCACCGCTCCGGTCTGCTCTACATCGAGCCGGTGACCTCCACCGCCGAGCAGGCGTCCGCCACCCTCCACCTCGAATGAGACACCACCTCGGTCCCTGGCCCCAACGCATTGCCGTCGACGTCGATCAGGTGCGTCGGCTTGTTGCCGACCGGTTCCCGCAGTGGGCTGGCCTCTCGGTCCAGCCCGTAGCCAACGGTGGCTGGACCAACTGGACCTTCCACCTCGGCCCACGGATGTCGGTTGGAGCGGAGGGCGGTGTTATCTGCGGACGAACCGGGCACGCAGCCCGGCCGGTACCAACAGCGCCTCCGGCCGCATGACCACCGTCTCCCGATCGACCACCGAGACGTCGTAGTCGCGTGCCAGCGCGGCGACGGCGAGCACCAGTTGGAGCAGACCGAGCTGGTTGCCCAGGCAGATCCGAGGTCCGGCCCCGAACGGCAGGTACGCGAACCGGGCGTGCGGCTGCTGCGTTCCGAGCCATCGGTCGGGCAGGAACTCCTCCGGACTCTCCCACCACCTCGGGTCCCGGTGCATCAGATAGACGGGCATCATGATCTGTTGGCCGGGCTGGAAGGTCCACCGGCCGAGCGTCGCGTGGGTACGCACCTCTCGGCCCAGGAGCCAGGTCGGGATGTACGCGCGCAGCAGTTCCTTCACCACCGCTTCGGTGTAGGGCAGGTCGTCGACGGTGATCGCGCGGTGCGCCCGCTCCGCCAGCACCTCCGCCTCGACGCGGATCCGGGCGGCGATTCCCGGTTCCCGCGCGAGCACCAGTACCGCCCAGGCGAGGGCCGTGCCTGGTACGCCGTGCGAGGTCCGCAGCATCACCGAGAGGGTCCGGTAGACGGCCTCGTCGTCAAGCGGTTCGACGTCGCCGTCGAGCATGGTGTCGAGCAGATCGTCGACCGTGTCCCGGCGTTGGGCGCGCCGCTGCCGGATGAGGTGATGGAGCAGTTCGGCGAGCCGCCGATTGGCCGCCTTCGCCGAGCGGACCGCGCGGACCGGCAGCCAACTCGGCAGGGACAGCGAACTCGACATCAGGGCGGTCGAGCGCTCCGCTGCCGCCGCGACCGCAGCGGCAACCTCCTCGGCGGCGGCTACCGCGTCGACGTCGGCGCTCTCCTCGGCGCTGACCTTTCTGACCTCGCCGCCGAGGCAGTAGTCCGTGGTCGCGTGGATGATGAAGGACCTCATCACCGCCGCGACGTCGACCTCATGGTCGAGTATCCGGCCCAGCTGGGCATGGAAAATGTCCACCAGGCGCTGGCTGTGCGCGTCGACCGCCGCCCGGCTCACCCCTGGTCGGCTCTTCTTCCGCCCGGCCATCGCCGTCGGGGTCTGCCGCGCGATCTCCTCCGGCGGGGCGTCGTCGAAGAGGGCGACCTCGATACCGAAGTCGGTGTTCGTGCGTACCAGGATCTCGTGCACGAGGACGGGGTCGGCCACCACGCTCGCCCGAGGGCTGAACGCGAACACGTCACCGTAGTCGTGCTGGCACCGTCGGAGAAACCCGATCCGGTCCTGCTCGTAGTCGTACCGGTTGCCGACCAGGCGCCGCCCGCGCGGGCCGGCCGGATACCCGCCTGTGGACATGTTCGTGATCCCTCGCGCCTGGACAACCCGGACTGTCTGGGCGGCGGCGGACCGGCCGCCGCGGTGCTGGCCCGCGCCACACGGCGCGCCCGCGACGGTGGCCGCCTGGCTGGCCGGCCACCGTCCTCCTTGGATCAGGGCTCCCACGGGTAGCGTCCGCCCATCCGGCCGCGGTCGAGCCGCACCAGGCGGGCAAGACTCATCAGAGCGAGCTTCGCCATCGCACTTCACCTCCCCCGGTCGTAGTCACGTCGCGAGTGACATTCACGTTGCCATCCGGATCAGGTCCGAGTGATCGATTTACCGTTCGGATCTGTGCGGATTCGTTCGGAACAGGGGGCGTGGCGTGACTCAGCGACACCGGTGGGCCGGGCGTGGCGTACGCCGACGCGCGGCAAAGTCGTGATCCTGACTAACCGGCAGCTTGCCGAACGAGTTTCGCCTGGTGAGCGCCGGTGTCGGTAAGGATGGAGGCATGCCTTCGCCACTGTCCAAGCCCCGTCATGCCGTGGTCATCGGAGGGAGCTTCGCCGGCCTCTGTATCGCGCGTACCCTTGCCGGTTTCGTCGAGCGGGTGACCGTCCTCGACCGGGACCGTTTTCCGGACGGGCCGGTGCTGCGTACGGGCATTCCACAGGCACGCCACCTGCACGTCCTGGTCACCTCGGGACAGCGGGCCCTCGACCGGCTCTTTCCCGGCCTGATGGCCGAGCTGTACGACCGCGGCGCCGTCCCGGTCGCCGCCCCGACCGACCTGCTGTCGCTGAGTCCGAACGGCTGGCGGGAGCGTTTCCCGGCCACCCACACCCTGGTCGGGGCCAGCCGGGAGCTGTTGGACTGGACGATCCGGCAGCGGCTCGCCGCCGACGGGCGGATCCGGTTCGAGACCGCCCGGGAGGTGGTCGGACTCTGCTCCGGTGCGGACGGCGCCTCGGTCGCCGGGGTGCAACTGCGGGTCCGCAACGGCGGGAGCGAGATCCACCGGTGTGCGGCCGACCTGGTCGTCGACGCGAGCGGGCGCGGCTCGCGTACCCCGGAGTGGCTGGCCGCGCTCGGCTACGGCCGGCCGGAGGAGACCAGGATCGATGCCGGGCTGGGCTATGCGAGCCGGCGGTACCGGCTGGCGCCGGGCGTCGCCGACGGCTGGAAGAACATCATGGTGATGCCGAAGCCGCCGCAGGTCTCCCGGGCCGGGGTGCTCTATCCGATCGAGAACGGCCGCTGGATGGTCACCCTCGGCGGGTTCGGCGACGAGACCCCGCCCACCGACGAGGCGGGCTTCCTGGAGTTCACCCGCAGCCTGCGCAGCCCGTTGATCTACGAGGCGATCCGGGACGCCGAGCCGGACGGGCCGATTCACGGGTTCCGGCGGACCGGCAACCACCGCCGGCACTACGAGACGATGCCGCGCTGGCCGGAGGGATTCCTGGTGGTCGGGGACGCCGCCTGCGCCTTCAACCCGGTCTACGGCCAAGGGATGAGCGTCGCCGCGCAGACCGCGGTGGTGCTCGGCGAGCACCTGCGGGCCCACCGGGGGCGGTTCGGCCGGGCCGCCCAGGCCGCCGTGGCCGGGTGCAGCGCCACCGCCTGGACCATCGCCACCGGTAGCGACCTGCGATTCTCGGCCGACGCCGTCCGGCCGGGGCGGCGTGGCCGGCTCTCCCACTGGTATCTGGACCGGGCCTCCGACGTGGCCGACCGTGACCCGTACGTGCTGCGGGTGTTGACCGACGTGCAGCACCTGGTCCGGCCACCGGCCGCGCTGGCGCATCCGAGGGTGGCGCTGCGGGTGCTGCGCGGCCCGACCCGCCCGCCACTGTCGGCCCCGCCCGTCACGGTGCCGGATCGGCCGGCATCCGGAGGGTGAGCGGCCTGGCCGTCACCGTGCCGGGTCGGCCGGAGCCCGGACGGTGAGCACACCGGCCAGGTCGATGTCGTCGGCGCGGCCGTCGAAGCCGGACTCCGAGATCAGCCGGGCGCCGAGGACGGTGCTCCAGAAGGTGCGGGCCTCGACGTCGGCGGGACGGTCGATCACCCAGCCGTGCCGGTCGAGGATCGCGACGAGATAGCTCTGCGCCTTGCGGAACAGCACGGTGAGGCTCTGCTCGGCCACCGGTCGCAGCTCCGGGCGGCGTCGGGTGATCGACATCGCCTGCACCGCGATCGGCACCGCGGGCAGGGTCAGCGCGCTCCGGGCCAGTGCGGTTCGGAATGCGGTGGGGGTGCGCCGGCGCCGGCCGACCGGCTCCAGCCGTTCGGCGTCCCGGAGCAGCAGCATGAACGCGGCATGCACGAACAGCCCGTCCTTGGAGCCGAAGTAGTAGGTGATCTGGTGCGGGTGGGCCGAGGCGGCGGCGGCGATCTCGGCCACGCTCACCGCGTCGAAGCCGCGCTCGGCGAAGAGCGCCGCGGCGTGATCGAGGATCTGTGCCCGGGTGCGCCGGCCACGGGCCCGGGGCGGCTCGGTGGCCATGTCATAGTTGTATGGGATACAACTAACGGCAGGCAAGCCGGCACACCGCGACGACGAGGAGGAGTCAGCATGAGCGGCCGGGAGGCGGTCGTCACCGGACTCGGCGCCACCACCCCGCTCGGTGGGGACGTCGACTCCCTCTGGCAGGGCATGCTCGACGGGCGTTCCGGCGTACGCCGGATCGACGACCTGGTGGCGTCGTTCGCGCACAGCGACGACCTGCCGACCAGGATCGCCGCTCCGATGACCGTCTCGCCGGACTCGGCGCTGACCCGGGTGCAGGCACGCCGGATGGACCGCTGTCAGCAGGCCGCGCTGGTCGCCGCCCGGCAGGCCTGGGCCGACGCCGGCAGTCCGGAGGTCGATCCGCTCCGCCTGGCCGTGGTGATCGGCACCGGGATCGGTGGCGTCAACACCCTGCTCGACCAGGATGACCTGCTGGAGCAGAGAGGTCCGGCCCGGATCTCCCCGCTCACCGTGCCGATGCTGATGCCGAACGGGCCGGCGGCCTGGGTCAGCCTGGAGTTCCGCGCCCGGGCCGGCGTCTACACCACCGTCTCGGCCTGTGCGTCCGGCGCCGAGGCCCTGGCGCTGGCCGTCCGGCTGATCCGCTCCGGCGAGGCCGACGTGGTGATCGCCGGTGGTGCGGAGGCGGCGATCACCCCACTGACCATCGCCGGCTTCGCCCAGGCGCGCACCCTGTCCAAGCGCAACGACGAGCCGGAACGGGCCTCCCGACCGTTCGACGTGGACCGCGACGGCTTCGTGCTCGGCGAGGGGGCCGGAATGATGGTCCTGGAGCGGGCGGACTTCGCGGCGGGCCGGAATGCCCGGGTGCTCGGCCGGCTCGCCGGCTACGGCATCACCGCCGACGCGCACCACATCACCGGTCCTGACCCGACCGGTGCCGGGCAGATCCGGGCGATCCGCAATGCGGTGGCCGACGCCGGGCTGCGACCGGGCGATGTGGGGCACGTCAACTGCCACGCCACCTCCACGGTCGTCGGCGATGTCGGGGAGGCGAGCGCGATCCAGCAGGCGCTCGGCGACGACGTGATCCTCACCGCGCCGAAGTCGAGCCTCGGTCACCTGGTCGGCGCGGCCGGCGCCGTGGAGGGCATCCTCACCCTGCTCTCGGTCGCCAACGGAGTGATCCCGCCGACGCTCAACCTGGACCGCAAGGATCCCGAGGTCCGGTTGGAGGTGGCCAGCGAGGGGCCGCGTGAGCAGCGGCTCGACGCGGCGATCTGCAACTCGTTCGGGTTCGGGGGACAGAACGTCTCGCTGCTGTTCACCGCCAACTGACCGTCGGCTCCGGCCGACGGGACATCGACCGTGCATGGCGAACCTGCCGTCTGACGGACACGCCCCCACGTCGAACGACGGCAACCACGCGACCCCGGAAGGTTGAAAAGTTTCACGGAGGTTGGTTGAATTCGGCAAGACTTTACCGTCGATCTTGGAGCGTTCGCCGTGCCAGTCTCCCGCCGCGCCGTCCTGTCGACGATCCCCGCCGCCGGCCTGCTGGCGCTGGTCACGCCGTTGCGGGCGAGAGCCGCGACCCCGCCGGATCGAGGGCCCGCCGCGGCCGAGCACGACGTACTGCTCGGCAACACGGTCGCGATCTTCGCCGGTACCGCCGATTCGAACACCCGGCCCGAGGTCGCCGCCAAGCTCGCGGCCATCGACTCGACGGCCCGGGCAAGGCTCGACGCCTGGGCGGGCGCCGGACCGGGGGAGCTGTTCCAGGGTGTACCGCTGGGCAGCAGCGATCCCAACCTGACCACGTCGTTCCGGTACCTCTACGAGATCGCCCTTGCCACCCGGGTCCCCGGCGGCAGCCTCGACGGTGACACCGCCCTGCGACGCCGGGTCGTCGACGGACTCGGCTGGCTGTACGAGCGCTACTACGGCGACCAGGCGGCCGGCTACTACGGCAACTGGTACAGCTGGGAGATCGGGATCTCCAACCACGTCAGCCGGACCCTCGTGCTGCTCGCCGACGAGATGGCGGCGTACCGGCCGGAGCTGGTCGAGGCCTACGTGACCGCCATGGACGCGTACCTGCGCAACGGGAAGGACGGTGACGTCGACCTCGACTCGCGGTTCCACACCGGCGCCAACCTCGCCGACATCACCACCAACCGGGTCCTCCAGGGCGCCGTCCTCGGCGACGACGCCCGGATCAGCAAGGCACTGGCCGACCAGTTCACCGTCTTCGCCACCATCGACCCGTACGCCCTGGTGCACGGCGTCACCGACGGCTACTACGCCGACGGGTCGTTCATCCAGCACGCCTCGGTCGCCTACACCGGCTCGTACGGCCGGAACCTGCTGGCCCGGGTGGTGCAGACCGTCAAGATCCTGCACGGGACCGGCTACGTCCAGGGTGCGGAGCTGGTCGACGTGGTCCGGGGCTGGGTGGTCGACGGGTTCGCCCCGCTGATCTTCGAGGGCTGGATGATGGAGATCGTCAAGGGCCGGGCGGTCTCCCGGACCACCACCGGCTACGCCGACGTGGCGGGCGTGCTGGAGGCGGTCGTCGACCTCTCCGGCCACGCCAGCGGTGCCGACGCCCGTGCGCTGGCCGGCTACGTCAAGTTCGTCCGGCAGACCTCGCGGGCCGCGCTCGACCCGAGCACCTTCGTCTCCCCGGTCAGCATCGCCCGGTACGCCGACATCATGGCCGACGCCGCGATCCCGGCGGCCGACCTGAACCCCGCCCGGCGCAGCGTCGCGTTCAACGCCATGGACCGGACCGTGCACCGCCGCCCCGGCTACGCCTTCGCGCTCGCCCGCAGCTCCGACCGGATCAGCAAGTACGAGTACATGAGCGGCGAGAACCTGAGGCCGTGGTTCCAGGGGGACGGGGCGTACTACCTCTACCTCGCCGGGCAGGACCAGACCCAGGCGTACGGGGTGGACTACTTCACCACCGTCTCGCCGTACCGGCTGGCCGGGGTCACCGCGCCGGTCGAGCACCGGCACACCGTCCCCGAGCTGTACGGCACCGCCTGGTACGACAACCCGGCGCGCGGCTTCACCGCGTCGTCGGAGTCGCAGAACACCTACGTCTACTTCCCGCGCGGCACCAACCGCTACTCCGGCGGCGCCACCCTGGACAGCTACGGGGCCGCCGGGCTGGTCCAGTCCGACGACGCCGCGTACGCCGCGAAGCGGGCCGGTCAGCTCCCGGACGACTTCGTCGCGTACCGCAACGCCAGTGCCACCAAGTCGTGGTTCCTCTTCGACGACGAGATCGTGGTGCTCGCCGCCGGGGTCGGCGATCCGGCCGGCCGGGCGGTCAGCACGACGATCGACAGCCGGATCGCCGAGGAGTCCGATCCGGTGACGGTGAGCGGGCGGCTGCGCGACGGCCGGCCCTTCACCGGCACCGGTACCGCCCCGCTGGCCTGGCTGCGCTACGCAAACGCCGCCGGGCAGGCCTCGGTGGGCTACGTCTTCCTGGCCGGGCCGCCGCCGACGGTCAGCACCGAGGTGGTGACCCGCAGTCGCCGGGTGGTCCGGACCGCCAACCCGGACACGATGGTGCGCAAGCGGGTCTTCTCCGTCTCGGTGGAGCAGGCCGCCGGTGCGCCACTCGGCTCGCTGGCGTACGCCCTGGTGCCGAACGCCTCGGAGCACCGGCTGCGGGCGTACCGGGGCAGGCCGGTCCGGGTGCTGGCGAACGACACCCGATTCCAGGCGGTCCGGCACGCCGGGCTGGGACTGGTCGCCGCGAACGCCTTCACGCCCGGCCGGCACGCCGCCGACCGGCTGGTGGTCGACGGCCCGGCCTCGGTGCTGTTCCGGCAGGCCCGGGACGGCAGCGTCGCGGTCGCGGTCGCGGACCCGACCACGGACCGCGGCACGGTCTCGGTGACGCTGCGCGGTCGCTGGCGCCGGGTGGTCTCGGCAGACGACGGGATCCGGGTCCGCCGGGTTGCCGGCGGCACCCGGATCGAGGCCCACACCCGGCAGGCGTACGGCCGCAGCCTCCGGGTTGAGCTGCGCTGACCCACGTCGGGCGCGCTTGCCTCCGGGATCGGCCCCGTCCGGGCGCTCCGAGCGTCACCGGGCTTCGACATGGCCTAGCGGATCGGTGCGCTCGGTCAGCTTGGCACTTGCCACCGACCAGCTGGGGTCGGCGGGGTACAGCGCGCTGCGGAGGAAGGCCCAACTGAGCCGCTGGACCAGGGCGACCCGTTCGGGGCTCTCGTCCGTCGTCTCCGTCGAGTCGTACCCGGAGATTCCGCCCAGCGAGTGCTCCGCGCCGAAGAGGGTGAGCAGGCTCTTGGGGCCAGGGCTCAGGAAGTACGGATCGGTGAACCACTCGGGCCCCCGGACGGTCAGGGCGGACCGGTCCTTGTCGCCCGCGACCACCAGGGCCGGTGTGGTCATCCCGGTGAAGTCCGGGTTCATGAAGGAGAGGTGTTCGGCGGCGAACGGCGTCAGGTCGGCGCCACCGGTGCCGGGTGCGGCGAGCAGTACGCCCGCCCGGATCCTCGGGTCGGCCAGATCCTCGCCCGGCACGCCCCGGGCGTCCAGGACCCGTGCGCCCAGCAGCATGCTGGCCGTCTGGGCGCCCCACGAGTGGCCGGCTGCGGCGACGCGGCTGCGGTCGATGCGTCCGGCGAGGCCGGGAACGGCGGCTTCGATCCGGTCCAGGTGGTCGACGACGCGGATCAGGTCGTCGACCCGGAACCGCCAGATCAGCGGGTGGCGTGGGTCGTCCGGCGGGACGTCCAGGGTCCGCGAGTCGAGGTGGGTGGGCTGGACGACCACGAAACCGTGTGCGGCCCAGAAGTCGACCAGCGGGGCGTAGCTGTCCAGCGATCCGCCGAAGCCATGGGAGAAGACGATGACGGGCAGTCCGTCGCCGGTCGTGGGAGCCGAGACCCGCACCCGGAGGTCCTCGTCGCGGCCCGGGGCCGGCAGCGGTACCGGGCGGATCGAGACGACCGGAACGGGCGCGCTGACGAGTTCGTCGGGGTGGCACATGGGATTCTCCTTGCGAGCCGAGGTGCGGGGTGTGAGGTGCGGTTAGTGCGGTTCGAGGGGTGCGGTTCGAGGGGTGCGGTCGGTGGTGGCGCTGCGAGGCCCGGTTGGTCAGGGGAGGGCCGCTCTGGCAGCATGGGTACCGGATCCATGTTCCGTTTAGACGATACGGAACGGCGTTCCGGTTAGCAAGCCGAGTGACGGAGGCAACGGCGCAGTGACTGAGATCGGCAGCGGACCGGCATCGGCGGCCCGTCCGAAGCGGGCCGACGCCCGGCGCAACGAGGGGACCCTGCTCGAAGCGGCCGCCGCGGCCTTCGTCGCCTCCGGCGTCGACGTGCCCGTACGGGACATCGCGGCCAGGGCCGGCGTCGGCGTCGCCACGATCTACCGGCACTTCCCGACCAGGGCCGATCTCATCGTCGCCGTCTACCGGCACCAGGTCGAGGCATGCGTCCAGGCGGGCCCGGCCCTGCTGGCGAGCGGCGGCTCGGCGCACGGCGCCCTGGTCCGCTGGATCGATCTCTTCGTAGACTTCCTGGTCACCAAGCACGGGCTTGCCGAGGCGCTGCAGTCCGACGATGCCGCCTTCGCGGCCCTGCACGCCTACTTCCTCGACCGGCTGGTGCCGGTCTGCGCCGAGCTGCTCGACGCCGCGGTCAGGGCAGGGGAGATCGGTTCCGGCATCGAGGCCTTCGCCCTGATGCGGGGGGTCGGCAACCTCTGCATCGGCGCGGACCGGGACCCGCGGTACGACGCCCGTCGGATGGTCGAGGTTCTCCTCGCCGGGCTGCGCCTTACCTGACCGTCAGCCGCGGCTACGCGGCAGGCAGCACTTCTTGTACTTGCTGCCCGATCCACACCAGCACGCCTCGTTCCGTTCCGGCGGCCAGGGAAGCTCGTCACCCCGCCCGGCGAGTTCCGCCGCGTAGCCGGCCCGGGCCGGCTCGCTCGTCGGGTCCGCGCCGGTGCGTTCGGCGTATCCGGCCAGTCCCTCCGTCGAGCCGCGCAGCGGGCCGAGTCCGATCCGGCCCGATTCGGTCAGCCGGACCAGTTCCCGCTGGACCCGGGCCCGGTGCCCAGCCCAGTCCTGGCCGAGCCTCTCGGCCAGCTCGGGCCAGCGCGACCGAAGGAGGTCGAACTCGCCCTCGGGCAGGAAGAGCCGGGCCTCCGGGCCCGACTCCGCCGCCGTGGTCGCCTCGCGGAACAGTTCGTTCTCCAGCCGGTCGGCCAGGTTGTCGTTCTGGTCGTGCGGCAGGTCGAGTTCACGGCGTACCCGGTGGCGCTGTTGCAACAGGAAGAAGAGGAGCCCGGAGGCTTCCCGCATGCCCGGTTCGGCGGTCGCGGTGGTGTCGTCAGCCTCGGCGGTCGCGGTGGCGTTCGGGGTGGCCCGGTTGCGCAGCGCGGTTTCCACCGCCTCGGTCAGCCATTGCTCGGCCAGGTCGGTCCGGCCGCCGACGTCCAGCGCCGCGCTGAGGTACGCGGCCGCGTCGGGCTGGGAATCAAGGAGCGGCCGTAGCGAGGTGAGCTCGGCGAGCGCCTCGTCGGCACGGCCGGTCCGGAACAGGATCCGCGCGTGCAGCGCCCGGGCGAAACCGGCGTCCGGCTCGGTGTTGTCCCGGTACGCCGCGACGGCGCGGTCCGCGTACCGCCGCGCGGCGTCGAGCTTCGCCCGGGTCTCGGCGATTTCGGCGGCCAGCGTCAGCGCCCGACCGGCGTCCGCCGGATCCGCGAGCCGCCCCTGCTCGACCGCCTCGGCCAACTCGGCGGCGATGCCCAGCGGGTCGGCCGAGCCGAGCGCGGACCGTCGCAGATCGCTCAGGTCTGCACTGGTGAGAATGTCTTTCGTCGGCACGGCTTCACGGTACTGCGGCAGGACGCCACGACCGGCGTGGTCAGGGTGTAACCCGCCGCACGGGAGGCGGGCGGGGTGTCGGCGGGACGACCACCTCAGTCGAGGTCGGTGAGCCCCAGGAGGTCCCGCAGCGCGGCCCGGCCGCTCGGGGTGGGGCGCACCGCGCGGCCGGACCCGATCCGGGCTATCCAGCCGTTGCCGAGGAACGTCTCGCAGAGTCGCGCCCCGGCCGACCCGGCGAGGTGCTGCCGCCGTTCCGTCCAGTCCAGGCAGCCACGTGCGAGGGGCCGATTGCCGGACCTCAGCGCTGCCGGACGCACGCCGAGCGTTTCGGTGAGCCAGCCGAGCCCGGCCGGGGTCAGGGCGAAACCGCCGCGCTGGTCCAGCAGCCCGGCCCCGGTCATCGCGTCGGTCACCGCGACGCCGAGCCGTCCGGCGAGATGGTCGTAACAGGTCCGGCCGCGCCGCAGTGCGGCGCTCGCGGTCGCCGCCCGCAGACCTCGCGGCGGGGCCGGGCGGAGGTCGAGCCCGGCCACCAGACTCTCCAGCAGATGTGCGACCGAGGGATCGGCGAGCTGCACGTACCGGTGCCGTCCCTGGCGCCGTTGCACGAGCAGGCCGCCGTCGACGAGGCGGTGCAGGTGCCCGGTCGCGGTGGAGGGCGCGACCCGGGTGTGCGCGGCCAGCTCGCCGGCGGTCCACGCGCGGCCGTCGAGCAGCGCCAGGCAGATGGCGGCCCGGGTCTCGTCAGCCAGCAGTCCCGCCAGCGACGCCAGGTTCGAGGCCGAGATCACCCACCCAGTCTAGGCGGCGATACTTCGGCCGCCGCCGAACGATGGTGGCCGTAGGTTGCGGCTCATGCAGCGGATCAGCGGCCACGACGCCGCCCTCGCAGTCCTGACCGACCCGACCTTCGTGGTGCCACCGGTCCCGCCCGCCCGCACCGGAGTCGGCTGGCTCCGCGCCACGGTCGGCCGGTTCAGCACCGGCGAGGCACACCGGCGACGGCGGGCACTGGCCGTCGCCATCCTGGACGCGATCCCGCCCGAGATCCTCCGGGCCGCCGGCCCGGCGCATCCGGTTGCCATCCTCGCCCGTGGGATGGGCATCGAGGGGCCGGTGGTCGAGCTGGTTCGGGACGTCGCGCAGGCGTACCAGCCGGGCACCGGAGACGAGCCCCGGGCCGACGCCGCCGTCGACCGGCTGGTCACGTTGCTTGGCGGTCTCCGCGACGAGCCGACCGCGGCCCGCATCGGGGTGCTGGTGCAGGCGTGCGAGGCCACCGTCGCGCTGACCGAACGGGCCCGGCACCGCCGGGTCGAGGACGTACTGCGCGACGAGCCGCCGGTTCCGCAGACCAGGCGGCAGGCGTTGGTCACCACCACCGTCGGCGGCGTCACGATCGAAGCCGGCGAGGTGGTGTGGGTCGGCCTCGCCGGCGACCTGGCCTTCGGCGCCGGAGCGCGCCGCTGCCCCGGCCGGGCGCACGCCCTCGCCCTCGTCGAGGCGGCCCTGCGGTGACCGGCTTCGCCGCACTCCACCGCAGGGGTGCCCCGCTCGTGCTGCCGAACGCCTGGGACGTGGCCTCGGCCCGTACCCTGGTCACCGCCGGCTTTTCCGCGATCGGCACCACGAGTCTCGGCGTCGCGGCGGCGGCCGGCCTGCCGGACGGGCTCGGTGCCACCGAGGCCGGGACGCTGCGCCTCGCCCGCAGCCTGGCGGCGCTTCCCGTACTGCTCAGCGTCGACCTCGAGGGAGGCTCGGTCGGTGCCGCGGCCGCGGTGGCCGAGGCCGGGGCGGTCGGGGTCAACCTGGAGGACGCCATGGGCCCGGTGGCGGACCACGCCGCGTTGATCCGGTCGGTGAAGCGGGAGGTGCCGCACCTGTTCGTCAACGCCCGGACCGACACGTTCTGGCAGCGGCCCGGAGACCTGGCCGAGACGCTGCGCCGGGTGCGGCGGTACGCGGACAGCGGCGCCGACGGCGTCTTCGTTCCCGGCCTCGCCGAGCCGGCCGACATCGCCGCCGTGGTGGCCGCGGTCGACGTGCCGGTCAACGTCCTCTTCCTGCCCGGCCGGCACACCGTCACCGCCCTGGCCGATCTGGGGGTACGGCGGATCAGTACCGGTTCGCTGATCTTCCGGGCCGCCCTGGCCGCCTCCGCGCAGACCGCGGTGGCGGTTCGCGACGGCCTCGCCGTCCGATCGGACCTGCCGTCGTACGCGGCGGTGAACGCCGGGCCGGCGGCGGGGTGAACGCCGGGCCGGCGGCGGGGTGACGGACGCCGACGGCTCGGGGCCGGAGCGGTCGGAAAAGGCTCGACATTAAGTTAGGTTCAGATCGTAGGGTCGTCCGCATGAGCGCGATCCGGGGGGACCGAACCACCTTCTACCAGCTACTCGGCAACACGCTGCTGGTGTCGGTGGTCAACTACACCGTCTGGTTCGCGATCACCTTCTACGTCTACCTGGAGACCCGATCGGTCTTCGCCACCGGGGTGATCTCCGGGATCTTCCTGGTACTGACGGCGCTGACCGGCATCTGGTTTGGCAGCCTGGTCGACCATCACCGGAAGAAGACGGTGATGCAGGCGTCGGCGGTGGTGTCGCTCGCGCTGTACGCCGTGGCCATGGTGGTGTACCGGCTCGCCCCGCACGGCTCGTTCGGCGACCCGGCGAGCGTGCCGCTCTGGATCCTGGTCGTGCTGGTGATGATCGGGGTCATCGCGGGCAACATCCGGACCATCGCCCTGCCGACCCTGGTCACCGTGTTGATCGAGGAGGAGACCAGGGACCGGGCCAACGGCCTGGTCGGCAGTACCACCGGGGTGGGTTTCCTGGTGACGTCGGTGATCAGCGGCGTACTGGTGGCGATCGGCGGGATGTTCTGGGTGCTGGTCCTGGCACTGACGGTGATCGGGCTCGCCGTGCTGCACCTGGCCCTCGTCCCGGTACCGGACCGGCCGTCGGCGCCGGCCCCCGCCGTCGGGCCGGCGGTACCCGGGGAACCGCTGGTCACCGCCGAGCCGGCGGCCGCGCCGAAGCGCGCGGTGGACCTGCGCGGCACCGTCCGGGTGGTCCGCGAGGTGCCGGGGCTGACCGCCCTGATTCTCTTCTCGGCCTTCAACAACCTGCTGGGTGGCGTCTTCATGGCGCTGATGGACGCTTACGGGCTGTCGCTGGTCTCGGTGCAGACCTGGGGGCTGCTCTGGGGGCTGTTGAGCACGGGCTTCATCGTCGGCGGGCTGCTCATCGCCCGGACCGGCCTGGGCCGGAACCCGCTCCGGCTGCTGTTGCTGGTCAACCTGGTGCTGTGGGCGGTCACCATGCTGTTCCCACTGCGATCCTCGATCGTGCTGCTCGTCGTCGGGCTCTACGTCTACATGCTGGTCGTCCCGTACGCGGAGGCCGCCGAGCAGACGATCCTGCAGAAGGTGGTGCCGTACGAGCGGCAGGGTCGGGTCTTCGGCTTCGCGCAGAGCGTCGAGCAGGCCGCCTCGCCGCTGACCGCGTTCCTGATCTCTCCGATCGCACAGTTCGTCTTCATCCCGTTCATGACCGACGGGTCCGGTGCCCGACTGATCGGCGACTGGTTCGGCACCGGGGCCGACCGTGGACTCGCCCTGGTGTTCGTGCTGACCGGCATCGTCGGCCTGGTCGCCACCGGACTGGCGCTGCGCAGTGGCCCGTACCGGCGGTTGAGCCGGCGGTTCATGGCGGGGCCGGCGACCGGGACGCGGTCGGGCGAGCCGGAGCTGAATCCGTCCGGCGTCGCCCCGTAGCGGCGACCGGCCACCCGGAGGCCGTGGCTGACCCCGGGGCGACCGGTCGCGTCGTCGCCGTGCGCGCATCTCAGAGCACGCGCCGCACCGCGCCGTTGGTGTTACCCGTCGACGAGTGAGCAGCATCGAACCACACCGGCCGTGGACGCGACGTGGAAGATCAACAGCGGTCACCCGCCAGACCGGCCGGCCAGGCGGTGGCTGGATTCCCGGACGACGAGTTCGGGTTCGAAGACGACCTGCTGGTGCCGGTGTGCGGCCGCCTCGTCGACCTCGCCGAGCAGCAGCGCGGCGGCGGTCTGGCCGAGCCGCTGCCGAGGTTGGCGTACCGAGGTCAGCGGTATGGCCGCCGCGGCGGCGAACTCGATGTCGTCGTAGCCGACCAGGGCGATGTCCTCGGGGACCCGAATGCGCTGCCGGGTCAGCTCCTGGAGGACGCCGAGCGCCAGCAGGTCGTTGGCGCAGAACACCGCCGTGGCCCGGTTCTCCCTGGGTGCGCCGAGCAGCCGGGCCGCGGCGTCCCGGCCGGCGGTGACGGTCGAGGCCGAGGTGTCGAGCCAGAGCAGGCTGTCGTGGTCGAGTCCGCCGTCGGTCATCGCCCGGATCGCACCGGCGTGCCGGTCGCGTACCTGTTGCAGCCGGACCGGGCCGCCCACGAAGGCGATGCGTCGGTGCCCCGCCTCCAGCAGGTGACGTACCGCAAGTTCGCCGCCGAGCCGGTCGTCCACCGAGACGGAGCAGAGGTCGGCGTTGCGGGACCGCCGGTCCAGCAGTACGACGTGGACGCCACGGTCGCGCAGCCGGAGCAGCCGGGCGCTGGCGTCGTCGACCGGGGTGATGAGTACGCCCCGCACCCGCTGCTCCCTGAGCAGGTCGAGGTAGGCGTCCTCCCGGGTCTGGTCGCCGTCGCTGTTGCAGAAGATCAGTGCCATCCCGGCGGTGCCGATGGTGTCCTCGACGCCCTTGGCGAGGTCGGTGAAGAACGGGTTCGCCACGTCCAGTACGACGAGGCCGACGGTCCGACTCCGGCCCCGGCGCAGTTGCCGGGCGGCGTGGTTGGGTACGAAGCCGAGTTCGTCGATCGTCGCGAGGACCCGGGCCCGGGTCGCGCTCGACACCAGGTCGGGTTGGTTGAGCACGTTGGAGACGGTGCCCATCGAGACCCCCGCGTGGCTGGCGACGTCGCGGATGCTCACCACGAGGTCTCCCGCACGGCTGTCCTCCTCCGCGTCGACGCGCTCGACTGAATCGTGTCAAGGACTCCTGGCGGCTCTGGCGGCGGGGGGTACCTGACCAAATCTGGCCTGTCCGGCGCCGACGTTCGACGCCGACCGGGAGTTCGGGGTCGGCGCTCGTGGCATCGGTGCAGTCCAGGGCGGTGTTTCGGTGCAAGGAAAGGCCTTACCTCGGAGTAACGATTCGGTAACCGCCTTCAGGGACTTGACCGGCCGGGAAGTCGGCCCTTAGCGTCTTCATCACATTGGAGATGAAACGTTTCATGGCTGGAGGGCCGGATGCCCGAGCGCGCAGATCCGGGTACGGCGAGACTGGCCCTGTCCGGCGTACGGAAGTCGTTCGGCGCCGTGCAGGCGCTCGCCGACGGACGCCTCGAACTGCGGGCCGGCGAGGTGCACGCGCTGGTCGGGGAGAACGGCGCGGGCAAGTCGACCCTGGTGAAGATCCTGGCCGGGGTGCACGCCCCGGACGCCGGAGAGGTGACGATGGACGGTGCACCGCTGGCCCTGACCGGTCCGGCCGATGCCCGGACGGCCGGGATCGCGGTGATCTACCAGGAGCCGACGCTCTTTCCGGACCTGTCCGTGGCGGAGAACATCTTCATGGGTCGGCAACCGCTGCGCGGTCTGCGCCGGATCGACTCCGCGGCGATGCGCCGACGCGCGGCGGAGCTGTTCGCCCGGCTCGGCGTACCGCTGGATCCGGACCGGCCGGCGCGCGGGCTCTCCATCGCCGACCAGCAGCTCGTGGAGATCGCCAAAGCGCTCTCATTCGAGGCCCGGGTGCTGGTGATGGACGAGCCGACAGCGGCGCTGTCGGGGATCGAGGTGGAGCGACTCTTCGCGGTCGTCCGGTCGTTGCGGGAGGCAGGCGCGGCGATCCTGTTCATCTCGCACCGCTTCGACGAGGTCTTCGCGCTCAGCCAGCGGATCACCGTGATGCGGGACGGGCGCTGGGTCTCGACCGACCCGACCGGGGACCTCGACGTGGCCAGAGTGGTGCGCCGGATGGTCGGCCGGGAGATCTCGCAGCTCTACCCGAAACAGCCGACCGAGGCCGGCGAGGTCATCCTCCGGGTGCGCGGGCTGACCCGGCGCGGCGTCTTCGCCGATGTCGGCTTTGAGGTACGCCGGGGCGAGATCGTGGTGCTGGCCGGCCTGGTCGGGGCGGGGCGTAGCGAGGTGGTCCGGGCGGTCTTCGGCATCGATCCGTACGACGCGGGCGAGGTGCTTGTCGACGGCGTACGGCTGCCCCGGAGCCGGCCGGCGGCGGCGATGGCCGCCGGGGTGGCGCTGGTGCCCGAGGACCGCCGCCAGCACGGGCTGGTGATGGAGCTGTCGATCGAACGGAACGCCACGCTGACCCGGCGCTGGCCGCTGGCCCGGTGCGGTCTGCTCGGCCGGGGCGCGGAACGAACCGCCGCGCGGACCTGGACGCGGCGGTTGCGGGTGAAGGCGGGACGGCTCGACGACCCGGTCTCCACGCTCTCCGGCGGCAACCAGCAGAAGGTGGTACTGGCGAAGTGGCTCGCCACGATGCCGAAGGTGTTGATCGTCGACGAGCCGACCCGGGGGATCGACGTCGGTACCAAGGCGGAGGTGCACCGGCTGATGTCGCAGCTCGCGAGCGAGGGGGTCGCGGTGTTGATGGTCTCCAGCGAGCTGCCCGAGGTGCTCGGCATGGCGGACCGGGTGCTGGTGATGCACGAGGGCCGGGTGGTCGGCGAGATTGCCCGGGACGCGGCGACCGAGGAGTCGGTGATGCTGGCCGCGACCGGGCAGGGAGGGACGCCGTGACGACCACGACCCGCCCGGACCCGGGGCCGGACGCCGCGGTCGGGGCCCGCGGTGGCGGGCCCGGGACCCGGCTCGGCCACCGGCTCTTCGTGGCCCGCGAGGTCGGCATCGGACTCGCGCTGATCCTGCTGATCGCGGTGACCACGGCGGTGAACCCGAGATTCCTCTCCGGACAGGGCCGCCGGGACCTGATGCTCGGCGCCACCATCCTGGTGGTGCTCGCGGTCGGCCAGGCGATCGTCATCATCACCCGCAACGTCGACCTCTCGGTCGGGTCGGTGCTCGGCTTGGCCGCGTTCGCGACCGGAAAGCTGTTCCTGGCGATGCCGGACGCGCCGATCGCGCTCGCCGTGCTGGTCGGGGTCGGACTCGGCGTGCTCTGCGGCGTGGTCAACGGGGCGCTGATCGCGGTGGCCCGGGTGCCGGCCCTGGTGGTCACCCTCGGTACCCTCTACGTCTTCCGGGGCGTCGACTACTCGTGGGCGGCGGGACAGCAGATCAACGCCGCCGACATGCCCGACGGCTTCAAGTCGATGGGCACCGCCGACCTGCTCGGAATCCCCCTGCTCGCCCTCTTCGCGGTGGCGGTGCTGGTCGTCGCCGGCTTCTACCTGAGGTCCTACCGCAGCGGCCGGGAACTGTACGCGATCGGCTCCGACCCGGTGGCGGCCCGGCTGCACGGGATCCCGGTCGGCCGGCGGGTGTTCGGGGCGCTGGTGGTCAGCGGCGGGCTCGCCGGCCTGGCCGGGGTGCTCTACGCGGCCCGGTACGGCACACTCGACGCGGCCGCCGGCAGCGGCATCGAGCTGAACGTGGTCGCGGCGGTGGTGGTCGGCGGAGTGGCGATCTTCGGCGGCAGCGGCTCGGTGTACGGGGCGGCGCTCGGCGCCGTACTGCTGAGCACCATCGGCAGCGCCCTGCCGGTGCTGAAGGTGAATCCGTTCTGGCAGCAGGCGGTGGTCGGGGCGCTGATCCTGGCCGCGATCGGATTGGACCGGGCGCTCGCCGCACGGGTGGCCCGCCGGCTACGAGGAAGGAAGGCCCGTGGCGCCTGAGAGAACGGGCCGGCCGGCCCGCTGGGTTTCCACGTTCGGCACCTGGGACGTGCTGGTGATCGTCGTGCTGGCCGTGGTGGTGATCGGCGCATCGGTACTGGTCGAGGGCTTCGCCACCGCCCGGTTCTGGGGCTTCCTGCTGCTGGATGTCGTCCCGATCGCGCTGATCGCGCTGCCGATGACGCTTGTTGTGATCACCGGCGAGATCGACCTGTCGGTAGCCAGCACGCTGGGACTGGCCAGCGCGGTGCTCGGCCAGCTCTGGGTGACCGGCCTGCCGCTGGCGCTGACCGTACCGCTGGTGGTGCTGCTCGGCGCCCTGCTCGGCGCGGTGAACGGGCTCTTCGTCGCCGGGTTCGGGCTGCCGTCCCTGGCGGTGACGATCGGCACCCTCGCGCTGTACCGGGGACTGGCGTACGTGGTGCTCGGCGACCGGGCGGTCGCGGACTTCCCGATCGGCTGGACCGGCAAGTCCATCGAGGCGCTGCCCGGCACGACGGTGCCGTGGGTGGTGGTGCCGCTCGCCGTCCTGGCGATCGGGTTCGGGGTACTGCTGCACGCCACCCCGATCGGTCGCGGCCTCTACGCGATGGGCAACAACGACCAGGCCGCCACCTTCGCCGGCATCGCGGTGGCCCGGACCAAGTTCTGGCTCTTCGTCGTCACCGGCGCGGTCGCCGCCCTCGCCGGAGTCTTCTGGACCATGCGGTACGCCAGCGCCCGCGCCGACAACGGAGCCGGGCTCGAACTGTCGGTGGTGGCGGCGGTGTTGCTCGGCGGCGTCTCCATCTTCGGCGGCCGGGGCACCCTGATGGGCGTCCTCGCCGGGGTACTGCTGCTGATGACCCTGCGCAACGCCCTGCAACTCGCCGACGTGCCGGCCGACACCCTGACCGTGGTCACCGGCACCCTGCTGATCATCTCCGTCGTCGGGCCGAACGCGGCCGGCATGCTCCGGGCGCGGATGCGACGGCGACGACCTGCCGCACCGCCGGTGGCGGGCGCCGATGGCGCCTGACCACTTCCCACCCCTGTAACCACCCCGATTCCCACCGGCCCGCGAGATGGGCAGTTCTATCCGAAGGAGGACCGGTCATGACCGTCACGAGATCCAGAGGCGTACGGGTGGCTGCCGCCGCCGCGACGCTCACCGCGTTGTTGCTCGGCGCCGGTTGCGCGAGCGACGACGACGGCACCCCGTCGGGCGGTTCCTCCGCCGGTGGCGGCGGCTCGATCAAGGAGGGGCTGAGCGTCGCCTTCCTGCCCAAGCAGGTGAACAACCCGTACTTCACCGTCGCGGACAACGGTGGCAAGGCGGCGGTGCAGGAGTTCAAGGGCGAGTACAAGGAGGTCGGTCCCTCCGAGGCGAGCGCGTCCTCACAGGTCAGCTACCTCAACACCCTGACCCAGCAGGGTAGCGACGTGATCGTCGTGTCGGCCAACGACCCGAACGCGATCTGCGGCGCGGTCAACCAGGCCCGGCAGGGCGGTGCCAAGGTGGTCACCTTCGACTCCGACACCAACCCCGACTGCCGGGACCTCTTCGTCAACCAGGTGACCGGGCAGGGGATCGCGGAGAACCAGGTGAAGCTGATCTCGGACGCGATCGGCGGGCAGGGCAAGATCGCGATTCTGTCGGCGACCGCCAACGCGACCAACCAGAACGCCTGGATCGAGCTGATGAAGGCCGAGCTGAAGAAGCCGGAGTACAGCGGGATCCAGTTGGTGGCCACGGTCTACGGCGACGACAAGGACGAGAAGTCGTTCCAGGAGACCCAGGGTCTGCTCTCCGCCCACCCCGACCTGAAGGGCATCGTCTCGCCCACCACCGTCGGTGTCGCGGCGGCCGCCCGCTACCTCTCCGGCTCCCAGTACAAGGGCAAGGTGGCGCTGACCGGGTTGGGCACCCCGAATCAGATGCGCGAGTTCGTCAAGAACGGCACGGTGCAGAGCTTCGCGCTCTGGAACCCGGCGGACCTCGGCTACCTGGCCGCGTACGCCGGTGCCGCCCTCGCCTCCGGGATGATCACCGGTAAGGAGGGCGACACCTTCACCGCAGGCAAGCTCGGTGAGTACACCGTCGGCGCCGACGGTGTGGTGGTGCTCGGTCCGCCGACCGTCTTCGACGCGTCCAACATCGACCAGTTCGACTTCTAGGCGGTACCGTCCCGGCACCGCCGTCGGCCGCCGGCGGTCCACCCGCCCAGCCGGCCGGCGGCGGCGCCGGCTTCGGCACGGATCGACGCGGCGCCGGCTTCGGCACCGATGGACGCGGCGCCGGGTCAGCCGGGGACGCCGGGCGCGTCCTCCGGCACGACGACGTACTGCCGCAGGTAGAGGTCCTGGAAGGTGACCGGGCCGCGCGGGCCCGGCACATGGTCCACGTTGATCCCGGTCTCCGGTACGCCGTGCAGCTTGAAGCCGTCGAGCAGCCGGGTCGAGGCGTTCCAGAAGACGCCGGTGCCGATCGCGGTGGCGATGAACCGCTCGGCGGCGGCACGGTCCTCGGTCACGATCGTCGCGGCGAGCCCCGAGGTCTCGGTGTTGGCGATCGTCACCGCCTCGGCCAGGTCGGCCACCTCGGCGATGGTCACCGTCGCCTCCCGGCCGCCGTCCAGCGCCCACTCGTAACCGAGCGGATGGTCGTACGGCGGCAGCGAGGCGCGTACGCCCCGCTCCGTCAGGGCGGTCTCGAAGCGGGGGAGCGCCGTTCCGGCGACGTCCCGGTGCACCAGCAGCAGGTTCACCCGGTTGCAGACGCCCAGCCGGTCCAGCCCGGCGACCAGCAGTTCGGTCGCCCGGTCCAGGTCGGCGGCCGCGTCGACGTAGAGCACTCCGCCGCCGTCGGCGTGTGCCAGCGTACGGACACCGTGCCGGGCCGCCTCGGCGCCGAGCGAGCGGGTGGCGTCGCCGCTGCCCCGGAGGATCACCAGGGGAATCAGGTCGGTCTGCCGGACCAGGGCGACGGCGCTCGCCCGGCTCGCGTCCGGCAGCAGTTGGATCGCGTCCGAATCGAGGCCGACGTCGCGCAGCCCTGCGGTGATGACGTGCTGGTGGAGGGCGTTGGCCGAGGTGAGCGCGGCGGACCCGGTTCGCAGCACGCCGGCGTTACGGGACTTGACCAGTTGGGAGGCGACGTCGACGGTCACGTTCGGCCGGGCCTCGAAGTTCGCCCCGATCACCCCGACCGGCCGGCGGCGCTCGGAGAGCCGCAGCCCACCCGGCAGCGACCGCAGCGGGGTCTCGCGGGCCGGAAACGGCGCCTCGGCGAGCAGCCGCAGCTGGTCGGCCATCCCCTTCAACCGGGCCGCGTCGAGCCGGAGCCGGTCCTGTAGCGCCGGGCTCATCCCGGCGGCCCTGGCCGCCTCGACGTCCTGCTGGTTGGCGGCGAGGATCTCGCTCTCGGCGGCGACCAGACGGTCGGCCATCGCGGTCAGCGCGGCGTCGATCACCGAGTCCGGTGCCTCGGTCAACCCGGTGGATCCGGCCCGCGCTCGCCGGCCGCACTCGGCGACCAGGGCATGCACGCGGTCGTCCGGCCCGTCCGGAACTGCGTCGGTCGCCTCGATCGAAACCATCTGCCGGTCTCCTTCGCCGTTCTCGTCCGCCGCCATCGTATGCCGGGTGCCGGTGGCAGCGGCCACCGAGTCTGGCACGTTTGTTCAACGAGTGAGCAATGGTGTCCGCTATTCAGGACCGCTCGGGGTCGTACGCCCGCGTCCCGGGCGGCCGGGTCTGGCGTGCAGGCCCGTCGACGCCGCCCGGCCGGCTGCCGAGGGGCTCCGGCCGAGCATGGTCGGCGTACGGATAGGGTCCCGCCATGTCGAAGAAACGGGTGCGGGTCGCCTTCCTCGACGCCGACACCGGAGCCCGGATCGGCGGGAGCGAACTGCCGCTCGGGCAACTTCCGGACAGCTTCCAGCCGACGACAACGCTGGAAATGTCCGGCGCCACCTGGTCGGTCGAACGGGCCGAGCCGCCGACGGCGGCGCAGTTCGGCGCGACCGGCACCCTCACCCTGACGCTGCGGCGGATCGAGTCCGTTCCGCCCGGCGGCATCCTCTACTCGTTGCCGACGCTCTGTGCCGCCCTGCCCGCGGTCGCCCCGGCACCGGCCGGTGCCGACCGCGTCGAACTGCACGAGGACGACTGGCGCCAGGTGGAGCTGGTCAGTGCCGACCTCGCGGACGAGGTCCAGGCCGAACTCCGGGCGGTACGCCGCAGCTTCGAGCAGCACGCCCGCCGTGACGAGCACGGCCGGGTCTACGGCTTCCAGGGCATCCACGTCCGCAGCCAGCCGGTCCGACCGCTGTCCGGGCCGGTGTCCCGGAGCCGGTTGCTCGGCCTGCTGCCGCCCGGCGCCCGGAACCGGGGCGGGATCGGCCTCCGAGGCCAGCGCGGGATCGTGCCCAGCTCGTTCGCGGTGACGGTCGGACGGGTGCTGCTGTATGGCCTGGCCGACGGTGACGCGCTCGCCGTACTGGCCGTGCTGGCCGTGCAGGGTGAGCCGGGACCGGACACCGAGCCGGAGCCGCGGCTGGCGGCCGCGCTGGAGCAGGCGATGCGGGAGGCGGACCTGCTGCTCGTCGACTGGTGCCGGATCGCCCTCGTCGCACCGGCCTCGATCGGTGACTACCTGGCCGCCACCGGGGTGGCCGGCCGGACCTGACCCCGGGCCCCGGCGACCCCTTCCCGAGCGGTGACGCAGCGGCCCGGGTCGGGGCAACCACGGCTGGCCCGTCATCGCGCCGTCGCTGTCCACCGATCGGTGGACAGCCGGATTCCGTCCTGTGGTCGTCCCCGGCCGATCCGGCCGGCGGAAGCATCGAGGCATGACAGTCATCAGTGCGCACGGGCTGCGCAAGACGTACGGCGCCCGGGTGGCGGTGGACGGTATCGATCTGACCGTCAACCGTGGCGAGGTGTTCGCGCTGCTGGGACCGAACGGCGCGGGCAAGACGTCCACGATCGAGATCCTGGAGGGGCACCGGCGCCGCGACGGCGGCACGGTCTCGGTGCTCGGCGAGGACCCGGGTACGGCCGGCCGGCGGTGGCGGGCCCGGCTCGGCATCGTGTTGCAGACCGCGACCGACGCCGCCGAGTTGACCGTGCGGGAGATGGTGCGGCACCTCGCCGGCTACTACCCGGATCCCCGTGACCCGGACGAGGTGATCGAGGTGTGCGGGCTGACCGGGAAGGCCGGCGCCCGGATCCGTACCCTCTCCGGCGGCCAGCGACGCCGGCTCGACGTGGCCCTCGGCATCGTCGGTCGGCCCGAACTGCTCTTCCTGGACGAGCCGACCACCGGATTCGACCCCGAGGCGCGCCGGCAGTTCTGGACGCTGATCCGCCGGCTCGCCGACGAGGGCGGCACGATCCTGCTCACCACCCATTACCTGGACGAGGCCGAGGCGCTGGCTGGCCGGCTCGCGGTGCTCGCCGCCGGCCGGATCATCGCCGAGGGCACCCCGGAGACCATCGGCGGCCGGGCGAGTGTGGCGGCCACCGTCAGCTGGCGGGACGCCGACGGCGACCACCGGGAGCAGACCGCCGACCCGGTCGCCCTGGTGGCCCGGCTGACCGCCCGGGCCGGCGGGACCCTGACCGACCTCCGGGTGCACCGGCCCAGCCTCGAAGACATCTATCTCGACCTGATCGGAGAAGACCGATGACCGCCACCACCGGCGCACCGACCTCGGCGGTACGGCTGCCGTCCACCCTCCGGGTCGGCCTTGCGCGCGGAGCCGTCGAGCTGAAGCAGTTCTTCCGGCAACGCGACGCCGTGGTCTTCACCTTCGCCTTCCCGGCCTTCATCGCGCTGATGCTCGGGCTGATCTTCGACGAGCCGGTGCACGACGCACCGGGGGTCGTCATCAGCCAGGTCTTCGTGGTCGGGATGATCGCGTACGGGATCGTCTCCACCGCCTTCATCAGTGTCGGCGTGGGGATCGCGCTCGACCGCGAGGACGGCACGCTGAAGCGGCTGCGCGGCACGCCGGCCACCTCGGTCGGGTACTTCCTCGGCAAGATCTTGCTGGTCGCGGTCTCCACCGCCGGCGGGATCGCCCTGCTGCTGGCGGTCGGGGTACTCCTGTTCGACCTGCGGCTGCCGACCGATCCCGGGCGGTGGCTCACCTTCGGCTGGTTGCTGGTGCTCTCCGTCGTCGCCTGTACGCTGCTCGGCATCGCGGCCAGTTCGCTGGCCCGCTCGGCGAAAAGCGCCCCGGCGGTCCTGAACCTGCCGGCCATCGCGCTCCAGTTCGTCTCCGGGATCTTCGTGTTGAACGACGCGTTGCCGGACCGGATGGTGACGGTGGCATCGTTCTTTCCGGTGAAGTGGATGGGGCAGGGGTTCCGGTCGGTGTTCCTGCCGGACAGCATGATGGCGCGGGAGCCGGCGGGTTCGTGGGAGCACGGGACGACGGCCCTGGTGCTCGGTGCCTGGTGCGTGGGAGGGTTGCTGCTCTGCCTGCTCACGTTTCGGTGGAGCGGACGCGAAGGCCGCTGACCGTGCGGTCCGGAGACCCCCGCGGGGTGCCGGCACCCTCGGCGGGCCCGCGCGACGGGAACCGGCGTCCGGTGCGGGTGGTGGACGGTGGCTCGGGAGGTGGACCGGTGATCAGGGTGCTGCTGGTCGACGACCATCCGGTGGTCCGGGACGGGTTGCGCGGCATGCTGCACACCGAGCCCGACCTGGAGGTGGTCGGCGAGGCCGGGTCGGGCCAGGAGGCCGTCGCGCTGGCCCGGGTGCACCGGCCGGACGTGGTCCTGATGGACCTGCGCATGCCCGGCATGGACGGGGTACAGGCCACCGGGGAGATTCTGCGCGAGTCGCGGTCCAGCCGGGTGGTGGTGCTGACGACGTACGAGAGCGACGCCGACATCCTGCGGGCGGTGGAGGCCGGCGCCATCGGCTACCTGCTGAAGGACGCCACCAGGGTGGAACTCGCCGCGGCGATCCGGGCCGCCTCCCGGGGCGAGACGACGCTCGCGCCGTCGGTCGCCGGTCGGCTGGTCCGGCGGGTCCGGGCTCCGGCCACCCCGGCGCTCTCCGCCCGGGAGGTGCAGGTGCTCGGCCTGGTCGCCGAGGGACGGACGAACGCCGAGATCGGCCGGGCACTGCACATCAGCGAGGCGACGGTCAAGACGCACCTGCTGCGCACCTTCAGCAAGCTCGACGTCTCCGACCGGACCGCCGCGGTGACCACCGCGATGGGTCTGGGGCTGCTCGGGTAGCTGTACCGCCCGCCGTGGTCAACGGTCCGCACTCAGTACATTCGATTCTGGGCGGTCGAGGGATGATTGACCGCATGAGGCGCTTCCCTGACAGCTTCCTGTTCGGTGTCGCCACCTCCGGTCACCAGACGGAGGGGGACAACACCAGCAGCGACACCTGGTTCCTGGAGAACGTCCGGCCGACGGTCTTCGCCGAACGCTCCGGTCGTGCCTGCGACAGTTGGACCCGGTGGCGGGAGGACCTTGATCTGGTTGAGTCCATGCGACTTGGCGCCTTCCGGTTCTCCGTGGAGTGGGCCAGGGTCGAGCCGCGGGAGGGCAGCTTCTCCACCGAGGCGTTGGATCACTATGCGGCGGTTGTCGACAGCTGTTCGCAACGGGGTGTGGCTCCGGTCGTGACCGTCAACCACATGACCTGTCCACATTGGGTCGCCAAGCGTGGTGGCTGGCTCGATGCCGCCGCACCCGCGCTGTTCGCCCGGTACTGCGCCAAGATGATGGACCACTTCGGTGACCGGATCACCGCAGTCGTCACGCTCAACGAACCGAACCTGCCGCAGCTACTGTCCTGGGCAGGCACGCCGGCATCCGTCAGGGAGTTGGAGCGGACCATGCTGGAGGCGGCGAGCGCCGCCGCGGGCGTGCCCCGCTACCGCGTCAGCAACATCATGCTGCCGGAAGAGTTTGACGCCATGCGGGATGGCATGACGGCGGGCCACCTTGCCGCCCGGGCAGCGCTCAAGGCTGAGCGGCCCGACCTGCCCGTGGGCCTGTCCATCGCCATCGTGGACGACCGTGTGGCCGGCGGCAACGCGACGCTGCGCGACCGCAAGCGCGCCGAGGTGTACGACCACTGGCTGCGGCTGGCACGCGGGGACGACTTCATCGGCATCCAGAACTACGAGAGCGCGGTCTACGACGCCGAGGGGCTGTTGCCGCCGCCGCAGGGGGCCACCCTCAACCAGTTGGGCTCGACGATCGACGCGGAGTCGCTCGGCGGCGCCGTGCGGTACGCACACGAGATCAGCGGTGTGCCGGTCTTCGTGACCGAGCACGGCATCGGCACCGACGACGACGCCCTACGGGCGGCCTTCATCGAATCGTCGCTGGCCGGCCTGCTCGACGCGATCGACGACGGCGTACCGGTGCTCGGCTACTGCCACTGGACCCTGCTGGACAACTTCGAGTGGGCCGCCGGCTACGATGCCTTCCGCTTCGGGCTACACACGGTGGACAGGAAGACGTTCGCTCGTACCCCGAAACCGAGCACGAGCAGGTACGCCGCCATCGCGGCCAGCCGGAGCCTGAACTGAGTCGGCTCCCGCCCGCAACGAGCGCGGAGCCAGGCAGGGCTGCGCGATGGCGGTGCCGAGGCCGTGATGCGGGTTGACGGTTGGGTGGCCGATATACGCCTGGGCGAGTCCCACGAAGTCCATGCCGGCGTGCTCGGCCGCGTACCCGAGCGCTTCGTCCTCGGCCAGGGCACGCCTGATCGAAGCAAGGTCGAGCAGAGGTGCCCATTACCCGGAGAACGGCGGTTGGCACCCGGCTCCCGCCTCGCCCGCGGTGGTGCCCAGCGGTGCCGCCCCTGGTCAGGATGCCGGATCGCCGTCCGCGGCGAGAAGCTCCCGGACCCGGGGGACCACCCGGGTGGCGTACCGCTCGATCGTCTCCATCAGGTGCTCGTGCGGCAGCGTGCCGGCCGAGTACTTCAGGTCGAAGCGCTGCACCCCGAGCACCCGTACCGTTCGGGCGACCTTGCGGGCGACGGTCTCGACGGAGCCGACATGCCAGGCGCCGTTGGCGATGTCGGCGTCGAAGCGGCTCCGGGTCATCGGCGGCCAGCCGCGCTCGGCACCGATCCGGTTGAACAGGACCCGGACGTGCGGCCAGAGCAGGTCGGCCGCCGCCTGGTCGGTCTCGCCGACGAAGCCGGGCGCGTGCACCGCGACCGGCAGCGGCTGCCGGCCGAATTCGGCGAGCGCGCGGTGGTAGAGCTGCACGTACGGGGCGAACCGGGCCGGCTCGCCGCCGATCACGGCCAGCACCAGCGGAAAGCCGTACCGGGCGGCGCGGACCACCGACTCCGGGCTGCCACCGACACCGATCCGGGTCCGGATCCGACCCGATTCCGTCTTCGGATAGACGTGCTGCTTCTCCAGCGATGCGCGTACCGTGCCCTGCCAGGTGACCGCGTCCTCGGTGAGCAGGTGCGACATCAGCTCGGTCTTCTCCTCGAAGAGCCGGTCGTAGTCGGTCAGGTCGTACCCGAAGAGCGGGAAGGACTCGATGAACGAGCCGCGGCCCAGGGTGATCTCCGTCCGGCCCCGGGCCAGCGCGTCGAGGGTGGCGAAGCGCTCGAAGACGCGTACCGGGTCGTCGGAGCTGAGCACCGTGACCGCGGTGCCGAGCCGGATCCGCTCGGTCCGGGCGGCGATGGCGGCCAGTACGATCTCGGGGGCCGAGACCGCGTAGTCGTCCCGGTGGTGCTCGCCGAGCCCGAAAGCGTCGATGCCGAGCCGGTCGGCGAGGACGGCCTCCTCGACCACGTCGCGGATCACCTGGGCGTACGGCACCGGGTTGCCCTCGGCGTCGGCGGTCACGTCGCCGAAGCTGTCCAGACCGAATTCCACGGCGGTCGCCATGTCGTCCTCCTTCACCGGTTGCCGGTCGTCGTACCCGTGCGACCGGCTCTCCGGGCGGTAACGGCGCTGCCGAGGGCGGCATTCCCGCCCGCGCGGGTGCGAAACGCCACCGCTGACCGGTACGCCGGTCGCTCGGACGGGCTTATCAGGTCCGCTGCTGCTCCGGGTACGGTGACGCGGCCCGCCGCGGGACTCAGGTACGACTTCCGGTCGTGGGTTGCCGGCCGGGATCCGTGCCATCCGTTGACCCCGGTTCGGGTGCGTGATCTGATGCCCGAACGCGAAGAAGCTTCGATATTTCGATCAGACCTTGGGGGTCGGAGATGGTCGGATTCCGTCGACCCGCGTTCGCCGCGGCGCTGGCGCTCACCCTCGCCGCCGCCGGCACGCTGTCGGGCATTGCCACCGCACCGGGTACGGCTACCGCCGCGCTGCCGACGGCCGCGGTCGCGCTCGGGGACAGTTTCGTCAGCGGTGAGGGCGCCGGCGGATACCAGCCGGTGGTGGACGTCAACGGTACCCCGCAGAGCTTCCCCGGCTGGTCCGCGCCGAACAGCAACGCCTTCTTCTGCCACCGGTCGGCGAACGCCTCGCTGCACCAGGCGAACCTGCCCGGCATCTCGGCCCGGTTCAACCTCGCCTGCTCCGGCGGCCAGCCGTACGACATCGCCAACGCCTCCGCCAGCCGGGCCAAGGGGCGTACGGTGGCGGCCCAGCTCGACCAGCTCCGGGCGGTGGCGCAGACCCACGACATCGACCTGGTACTGCTCGGGCTCGGCTCCAACAACAGCTCGTTCACGTTCGGCGACGTCGCCTCGGACTGTGCCAACCGGTTCATCGCGGACGCCTGGACCGGCTGGTGGGAGTTCTGGGCGTACCTCGGCGGGCCGGTCGAGCAGTCGCCGTGTGCCGGTGACGACCTCGGCACCCAGGCCGAGTTCGCGGCGGCGACGGCCGAGACCACCAGCGCGGTGCGGCAACTGCTGACCACCCTGGACCAGGTCGACGCCGACGGGCAGCACCGGATCGTCTTCCAGGACTACACCAACCCGCTGCCGTTCGACTTCGAGTCCCGGTTCCACGAGGAGGACAACCGCAACGACAGCCGGGACAAGTTCCGGGCCCTGGGCGCCGAGCGGTACGCCGCCGGTTGTCCCGTGCACCGGGCCAGCCTGGCGGCCGGGCATCTCTTCTCCGCCAATCTTGGCACCCTGGTCCGGTCGGTGCACGGCACCATGCGGGCCGAGTTCCCCGGAGACGACCTGGTCTACCTGAACGTGCAGCGGGCCTTCGACGGCGCCCGGCTCTGCGAGACGGGGTCCAGCCCGACCGGCGCGCTCGCCACCCCGATCCGCCTGCAGGACGGCCCGACCGGGGTCCCGGTGACCAGCCTCTCCGGCTACGACAAGATTGCCATTCAGCGGATCGCCAACGCCTGCGTCACGTACTTCCAGACCTGCCAGGAGTCCTGGCACCCGAACGCGGCCGGGCACGCGGTGCTCGGACGGTGCCTCGCGGGGGCGGCGGCCACCTCGAACCGGGCCGTGGCGTGCGTCCGCTCCGGCACCGGTGTGATCACCGTCAGCTGAGTCGGGCCGCCCATCCGGCAGGTCGGGTCCGCACCGGCGTCGGGATCCCGGTGCGGACCCGACCGTCGTCTCACCGGCGGCCGGGGCAGCGCGGTTGTCGGCACCGGCTCAGCAGCAGTCGCAACAGTCGCAGCAACTGCAGCAGTCGCAGTCGCAGTGCCTGGTGCACCAGCAGCGGTCGCCGCGGCTGCTGCGGCGGTACCTGCTCCAGCGCGGCTGCCACAGCCCGCAGGTGCAGGTGGTGAGGACGCAGGCACCGCCGATCACCAGCCGTCCGCCGCAGCCGTCCGGCCTCGACTCCGGATGCCACACCGGCTGTGCCGCCCGATTCTGCGGGACGAGCGGCACCCCGTGTTCGGTGGCCGGACGGTCCATCGGCGCACCCGCCAGCGCGAAGGTCCGCTCGATGGCGTCGGAGACCTCACGGTCGAGCAGTGCCCGGACCAGCCTCCGGTCCCGCAACTCCAGGTCGGCCAGGGCCAGTCGCAGGCCGTGGTGCGCGTCCTCGCACAACCGGCGCGCCTGCGCCAGGTCGGTGCCGCTGGCCCGCAGCGGGTTGAACGCCTCCCGCGCGACGTCGTCGGCGTAGTCCTCGACCGCGTCGAGCAGGTGCGCGATCCGGCCGAAGTACCGGCCGACCTCGGCCAGCCCGGCGGCGTTGCCGGGCCGGCCGGCCAGCGTCGCGGTGTGCGCGAACGCGGCCGCCACGGCGGTCTCGGTCGGCTCGGTGGCGAGCAGCACCGGCACGCCCGGCACGATCCTGGACTCCAGCTCGGACTGCCGGGCCACCGCGGCCAACAGCACGCCGGTGTCGAAGCCGACGCCGTCACCGGTCCGGGCGCCGGCCTCGGCCCAACCGTCGGCCAGCCGGCCGGCGACTCCGGCCAGGGCGGGGACCCGCAACGCGCCGTCCCGGTCGGCGACGTGGTCGAGGGTCTTGCCGGCGGCGAGGACCAGCGAGACCGCGGCCGCCAGCCGGGCGCCGGGATCGTCCGAGGAGAGCACCGAGCCGCGCCGGAAGCCACGCAGTGCGCACGGCGCCGCCGGGCGGTACGAGGCCGGGGCCGGGCGCTGCGCATCCAGGAGTACGGAGACCAGCAGGCCGTCGTAGTTGGTGGCCAGCCGGGCCCGATGTCCGTGCTCGTCGCGCAGGGTCAGACAGAGCCCGCAGAGGTGGCCGAGCCAGGCTGCGTGCAGCTTCCCGCACATCCGGTGCCGGCACGGCCGTACGATCCCGAACAACACGTCCCCCCAGATCGATCCGGCTGCTGCGTCAGCCTAGCGGCCCGGTGCACCTGCCAGCGGGGACGGAACGGGAGCGTTCCGCTCGGTCACGACGTACGCTGACCCGCCTGCCGGTCCAGGTCGAGGCCCTCGACCGCTGCCTCGACCAGCTCCTCCGGGGTCGCCGCGACGTCGAGGGTGAGGACCCGCTCGTCCGGTGCCGGCCGTTCCAGCGTGGCGATCTGCGAGTCGAGCAGGCTGGCCGGCATGTAGTGCCCGGCCCGCTGGGAAAGCCGTTCCCGGATCACCTCCGCCGCCCCGTCCAGGAAGACGAAGTCGACGCTCGGCGGCCCCTGCCGGAGTACGTCCCGATAGGAGCGCCGCAGCGCCGAGCAGGCCAGTACCGTGGAAACCCCCTCGGCGGCGCGCTCGGCCATCCAGCCGGCGAGTTCGCGCAGCCAGGGCCAGCGGTGCGTGTCGTCGAGCGGCACCCCGGCCCGCATCAGCTCCACGTTGGACTCAGGGTGGAACTCGTCCGCCTCGGCGAAGGTCAGCCCGGTCAGCTCGCTGATCCCCACCGCCACGGTGGTCTTGCCCGATCCGGAGACTCCCATCACCACCACGTGCCGGGTGGACCGAATCGGCCCGGCGCCGCGCGACGGGCCGGAGCCGCCCTCACCAGTCATGGACGGTGCCGTCCTTGAGCCGGTTGAACGGCAGGTACGCCGGCTGGTACGGGAACCGGGCGGCCGCCTCCTCGTCGAGTTCCACCCCCAGGCCGGGCTGCTCTCCAGGGTGCAGGTAGCCGTCGGTGAAGGTGAAGGACTGCCGGAACACCTCGTCGGTCAACGGACCGTGTCGCATGTACTCCTGGATGCCGAAGTTGTGGATCGCCAGGTCCAGGTGGAGCGCGGCGGCCATCCCGACCGGGGAGATGTCGGTCGGCCCGTGTATCCCGGACTTGATCTGGTACTGCGCGGCGAAGTCGAGCAGCTTGCGCATCGCGGTGATCCCGCCGGTGTGTGTCACCGCGGAGCGGACGTAGTCGATGAGCTGTTCCCGGATCAGCGTCTGGTAGTCCCAGACCGTGTTGAAGACCTCGCCGATCGCCAGCGGGGTGGTGGTGTGCTGCCGGACCAGCCGCAGCGCCTCCTGGTTCTCCGCCGGGGTGCAGTCCTCCAGCCAGAACAGGTCGTACGGCTCCAGCGCCTTGCCGAGCTTGGCGGCCTGGATCGGGGTCATCCGGTGGTGCCCGTCGTGCAGCAGCGGCAGCTCGGGGCCGAACTCGTTGCGGACCGCTTCGAAGACCTCCGGCAGGTGCCGCAGGTAGGCCCGGGTGTCCCAGTCCTCCTCGGCGGGCAGTGGTGCGCGCTGCGCCGGCTCGTAGTCGTAACGCTTCCCGTCCACACTGGGCTGGGTGGCGACCCCGTAGACCGCGTTGATGCCGGGGACGGAGGTCTGCACCCGGATCGACCTGAAGCCGAGTTCCAGGTGGCGGCGGATCGAGTCGAACAGCTCCGGGACGTCCCGGCCGGACGCGTGCCCGTAGGCCATGATGCCGGTCCGGGACGCCCCGCCGAGGAGCTGGTAGAGCGGCATCCCGGCGGCCTTCGCCTTGATGTCCCAGAGTGCCACGTCGACGGCGGCGATCGCGGCCATGGTGACCGGGCCGCGCCGCCAGTACGCCGATCGGTAGAGGAACTGCCAGGTGTCCTCGATCCGGTGCGGGTCCCGTCCGATCAGCAGCGGTACGACGTGGTCGGCCAGGTAGGAGGCGACCGAGAGTTCCCGCCCGTTCAGGGTGCCGTCGCCGAGCCCGGTGATCCCGTCGTCAGTGGTGATCTTCAGTGTGACGAAGTTGCGGTCGGGGCTGGCGACGATCACGTCTGCCGCGACGATCTTCACGACATGCCTTTCTGCGCTGGGGTGGTGGACGGGAGCGGCGGACCGAGGGGCCGGCTCACCACTCCGCGAAGGAGCCGTCGGGGTGCCGCCAGACGGGTCCGCGCCAGCTGTGCCCGCGCTCGTCCGCCCGGCGTACGGCATTCTCGTCGATCTCGATGCCGAGCCCGGGACCGGTGAGCCGGTGAATGTACCCGTCGGCGAATCCGAACGGGGTCCGGTCGACCAGGTAGTCCAGCACCTCGGCGTCGGCGTTGTAGTGGATTCCGATGCTCTGCTCCTGAATCAGGTAGTTCGGGGTCGCGAAACCGACCTGGAGGCAGGCGGCCAGCGCGATCGGTCCGAGCGGGCAGTGCGGTGCGAGTTGTACGTCGTACACCTCGGCCAACGCGGCGATCTTACGGACCTCGGTGATCCCACCGGCGTGCGACAGGTCAGGCTGGGCGACCGCGATGCCGGCCTGGAGCGCCGGCAGGAACTCCTGCCGGCTGTAGAGCCGCTCTCCGGTGGAGACCGGGGTGCTGGTCGACCGGACGAACTCGCCGAGCAGGTGCGAGTTCTCCGGTACGACCGGCTCCTCCAGGAAGAACGGCCGGAACGGCTCCAGCAGCGGGGCGACCCGGCGGGCGTTGGCCAGGGTGAACCGGCCGTGGAAGTCGACGGCGACGTCCCGGTGCTCGCCGAGCACCTCTCGGGCGGCGGCGACCCGGCGGACCACCCCGTCGAGTTCGGCGACCGAGGCGACCGGGCTCATCCGGCCGGAGGCGTTCATCTTGACCGCGGTCAGCCCCGCCGCCACCTGCGCGGCAATGTGGTCGGCGACCTCGGCCGGCTCGTCGCCGCCGACCCAGCCGTACATCCGGATCCGGTCCCGGACCGGGCCGCCGAGCAACTGGTGCACCGGAGCGGCGAAGTGCCTCCCGGCGATGTCCCAGAGCGCCTGGTCGAGGCCGGAGACGGCGCTGGCCAGGATCGGCCCGCCCCGGTAGAACGACCCCTTGGTCATCACCTGCCAGTGGTCCTCGATCCGCAGCGCGTCCTGGCCGATCAGCAACTCGCTGAGCTGGTGCACGGCGGTGCGTACGGTCTCCGACCGGCCCTCGCAGGTCGCCTCGCCCCAGCCGACGGTCCCGTCCGCGGTCTCGATGCGCACGAACAGCCACCGGGGTGGCACGAGGAAGGTCTCCACCCGCTCGATCTTCGTCACGCCGCCCGCCTCAGCATCTCTGTCACGGTCTCCGTCCTCGGCATCTCCGGCACGCCGTCCGTCCTCAGCCCTTGGTCGCGCCGGCGGTGAGGCCGGAGACGACGTACTTCTGCACGAACAGGGCGATCAGCATGATCGGCAGGGTGACCACGGTGGACGCGGCCATCAGGCCACCCCAGTCGATGCTGGCGTAGCCGACGAAGTCGAAGATCGCCACCGGCAGGGTCTTGGTGTCGGCGCCGGAGAGCACCAGGGCGAACATGAAGTTGTTCCAGGAGAAGATGAACGACAGGATGCCGGCGGTCGCGATGCCCGGCGCGGAGAGCGGCAGGGTGATCCGCCGGAAAGCACCGATCGGGGTGAGCCCGTCCACCTGCGCCGACTCCTCCAACTCCAGCGGCAGGCTGTCGAAGAAGCCCATCAGGATGTAGACCACCAGCGGCAGCGACACGAACATGTGGCTGAGGATCAGCACGGTGAAACCGCCGACCAGCCGCAGGTTGGAGAAGACGTAGTACCAGGGCACCAGCAGCGAGACGCCGGGGATGACCCGGGCCATCAGCACCACCAGCGCCGACTTGCGCATGTTGAACCGGCTCATCGAGTACGCGGCCGGCACGCCCAGGATCAGCGACAGTACGGTGGCCGCGAACGCCACCCAGAGGCTGTTGCCGACGAACTGGAGGTAGTTCGCCTGGTCGAGGACCTTGGAGTAGTTCTCCAGCACCGGCGTGAACACGAACGCCCTGCCGGAGTCGTAGATGTCGACGTTGGTCTTGAACGAGGCGGCGACCATCCAGAGCAGCGGGGCGATCAGCGAGACCACCACCACGGCCAGGGCCACCGCCCGGAAGACCTGGTACGGGGTGCGACGCTTGCGGCGGGCCATCACTGTGCGCCCTTCTTGCGGCGGGACGTCAACGCCCACATCGAACCGATGATGATCAGGAAGAAGATGATGAGCACGGTCGACGAGACGCCGTACTCGTTGTAGTCGAAGCTCAGCCCGTACGCGTAGACGTTCAGCGTCTCGACCTCGTGGAACGAGCCGCCGCCGCGCCCCTTGGTCGCGTACAGGATGTCGAAGGTCTTCAGGGCGTCGATGCCGCGCAACAGGATCGCCACGATCACCGTCGGCATCAGCAGCGGCAGGGTGACGTGCCGGAACCGCTGCCAGGCGCTCGCCCCGTCGACCCGGGCCGCCTCGTCCGGCTCGTTCGACAGCGAGGTGAGCCCGGCCAGCAGGATCAGCGTCACCATCGGGGTCCACTGCCAGACGTCGATGAAGATGGTCGTCGGCAGCGCGCTGTGCTGACCGGCCAGCCAGGGCTGCGGTCCGATCCCGACCCAGCCGAGGATCTGGTTGGCCATCCCGATGTTCGGGTCGAAGATGAGCCGCCACATCATGCCGACGGCGACCGGGGTGGCGACCAGCGGCAGCAGGATCGCCACCCGGACCCAGCGTTCCCCGCGGAACGGCCGCCACAGCAGCAGCGCGATCGCCATGCCGAGGACGACCTCGAAGAGCAGCGCGACCCCGGTGAAGCCGACCGTACGCAGCACGGCGGGCCAGAACCGGCTGGTGTCGGAGAGCACCTCGAGGTAGTTCGCGAAGCCGATGAACTCGGACTCGGCCCGTACCGATCCCTCGGCGTCGGTGAGGCTGAGGTAGATCGTCCAGGCCAGCGGAAAGATGATCAGCGCACCGACGAACGTCATGGCCGGTGCGGCGAAGAGCCACTTGCGGTGGTTGTTCGCCCAGCGGGTCCAGCCGGTCAGTTCGCCGGACGGCTGGGGGGATGCCAGAGATGCCATGGGGTGGTCTTTCCGGTCGGCGGATCCGCCGCGCGGGGTGACGGATCGCTCCGTCACCCCGCGCGATGGCCTACTTCTCGTCGTCGAGGAGCTTCTGGAACGCCTCGTTCGCCGCCGCGGCCGAGCCGGCCACGTCCTTGCCGGTGATCGCGTCGACGATCGGCTGACCGACGAGCTCCCGGGCCTCGGCGACCTTCACGACCAGCGGCCGGTCGTGGCCGACGCCGTTCTCGGTGCTGACCTTGATGGCCTCCGCGAGGTCCGTCGGGTAGGTCGCGACACCCTCCGGGTTGGCCCAGACCGAGGTACGGGCCCCCGGCACGCCACCCTTCTGCTGCGCCAGCGTCTGGTCCTTGCCGGCCGCCCACTGGATGAACTTCCAGGCGTTGCTCTGGTTCTTCGAGCCCTCGTTGATGCCGAGCGCCCAGGACGGGATGTTGTACGGCTTGGAGCCGGCCGGGCCGGCCGGGAACGGCGCGAACCCGACGGTGTCGGAGACCTTGGACTTGGCCGGGTCGGTGGCGTTCTTGTAGAGCGAGTTGGCCTCGGTGTAGAAGGCCGCCTTGCCCTGGGTGAAGATCGCCATCGCCTCGGACCAGCTCATGTCGGTGCTGATGTTCGCCGGCCCGTGCTCGCGCAGCAGTCCGCCGTAGTACTCGTACGCCTGCCGGGCCTGCTCGGTGTTGACGCTGGCCTTGCCGCTGCCGTCGACGAAGTCGCCGCCGAAGCTGTACAGGAAGCTGGAGAACTGGGTGACCGCGGCGGCCTTGCCGGTCCGGGCCACGAAGCCGGCGGTGCCCGGGTTGTCGGCCTCGAGCTTGGCAGCCATCGTCTTCAGCTCGTCCAGGGTCTTCGGCGGTGCGCTGAAGCCCGACTTCTCCAGCAGGTCCTTGCGGTAGTAGAGGACCTCCTGTTCGGTGATGATCGGGATGCCGACCAGCTTCTCCTCGTAGGTGGTGGCCTGCACCGGCGGCGCCTGGAAGTCGGCCATGTCGAACGCCGAGTCCTCCTTGGCCTTGTCGGTGAGATCGGTCAGGTAGCCGTTCTTCGCGAAGAGCTTCCCCTCCTGGAGGGGCCGGTACATCATCACGTCGATGTCGCTGGAGCCAGCGTTCAGCTTGACGTTGTACTGGTCGGAGAGCTGGTCCTCGCCGAGCTGGGTGACCTCGACCTTCAGGCCGCTCTGCTGCTCGAACTCCGACAGGACCTGCTTTATGTTGTCTGTCCAGACGTGGTTCACCAGGGTCACCCGCAGGGTGTCCGACCCGCTGTCATCGCCGCCGCCTCCGCAGGCGGACAGGCCGAGGGCAGCCACCACGGCCAGAGATGTTCCGATCACTGAGCGACGTAACACGTCCATCTCCCCTTCCCTCGCGACGACCCGCCGTTGGGGCGCCGCCCGCGGACTCCTACGTCCGCCTAATGCCGGATGCTAGGCCGATAAACCTGACTTAAGCAATACCAGGCTACTCACTGATAGGCTTTATTTATGGCCATGCCGTCACCCGAGGTCACGTCTGTCCGGCTCGACGCCGGCGAGTCCGGGCTGCACGCCCAGCTGCTCGATCAACTGGGCACGGCCGTCTGCGCCGGCCAGCTCGCGCCCGGCTCCGTGCTCTACATCGACGATCTTGTCGAGCAGTACGCCGTCTCCCGGTCGGTGGTCCGCGAGGTGCTGCGGGTGCTGGCATCGATGGGACTCGTCGAGTCCCGTCGGCGGGTCGGCACCCTGATCCGGGCAGCGGGCGACTGGAACGTCTTCGACCCCCAGGTGATCCGCTGGCGACTCGCCTCGGCCGGCCGGATCGCCCAGCTCCGCTCCATCACCGAACTGCGTACCGCCGTCGAGCCGCAGGCCGCCTCGCTCGCCGCGCTGCGGGCAACCCCGCAGGAGGCCAGCGAGCTGGTCGGCCTCGCCGCGAAGATGTGGGCCGCGGGCAAGGCCGGCGACGAGCCGGAGTTCCTCCGGCTCGACATCGAGTTCCACCGGCAGGTGCTGGTCGACTCCGGCAACGAGATGTTCGTCAAGCTGCACGAGTTGGTCGCCGAGGTGCTGGCCGGCCGGCACCACTACGACCTGATGCCGCACTATCCGCACGAGGAGGCGCTGCAACTGCACGCCGACGTCGCCCAGGCGATCCAGCGGCGCGACGGCGAGCGGGCCAAGACCGCCATGGTGCAGATCATGGAGCAGGCGATGACGGAGATGAGCGCCATCTGGGCGCAGACCGGCCCCGATCCGGCCTCCTGAGACCGATTTCCGTCAATGGACGGTCAGCCCGGGCGGCGGTGTCGTTCCTAGATCATCGGGCCGGGCCGGCGGACTATCGTTGGCCGGGACCGCGCCGTGGCGGTACCGACGGCGGCGCGTGCCGACCGAGCGCCCGTACCAGGAACAGAGGGGACCACCATGGACACACCATCCCGTCCGCCGTTCCGCGCCGACCACGTCGGCAGCCTGCTGCGCCCCGCGCGGCTGCTGACCGCCCGGGCGGACCGGGCCGCCGGGCGGATCTCCGCCGAGGAGCTGCGCGCCGTCGAGGACGACGCGATCCGCGAGGTGGTACGCCTGCAGGAGAGCATCGGACTGCGAACCGTCACCGACGGCGAGTTCCGGCGTACCTCCTGGCACATGGACTTCATCTACCAGCTCGGCGGGATCGACCCGGCCGACGAGAAGCTGACCGTGCAGTTCTTCAACGCCTCCGGCAAGCTGGAGTTCCAGTCGGCGGCGCTGCGGGTGCACGACCGGGTGAAGCTGACCGACACCATCTTCGGTGACGCGTTCACCTTCCTGAAGCAACAGGTCACGACGGGCACGCCGAAGCTGACCATCCCGTCGCCCAGCATGGTGCACTACCGGGGCGGCCGGGCTGCCATCGACACCGCCGTCTACCCCGAGCTGGACCAGTTCTGGACCGACCTCAGCGCCGCCTACGCCGAGCAGGTGCGCCGGCTCGCCGACCTCGGCTGCGGCTACCTCCAGTTCGACGACACCAGCCTGGCGTACCTGAACGATCCCCGGCAGCGGGAGATGGTGGCCGCCCAGGGCGGCGACCCGGAGCACCAGCACGAGCGTTACATCCGGCAGATCAACGCCGCACTGGCCGGCCGGCCGGCGGATCTGTCGGTGACCACCCACATGTGCCGGGGCAACTTCCGGTCCTCCTGGGCAGCCGAGGGTGGCTACGACTTCGTCGCCGAGGCGCTCTTCGGCCAGCTCGACGTCGACGGGTTCTTCCTGGAGTACGACGATGAGCGCTCCGGCGACTTCGCGCCGCTGCGGTTCGTCCCGCCGGGCAAGAGGGTGGTGCTCGGACTGGTCACCACCAAGCGGGGTGAGCTGGAGAGCAAGGACACGCTCAAGCGCCGGATCGACGAGGCGGCCCGCTACGTACCGTTGGAACAGCTCTGCCTCTCGCCGCAGTGCGGCTTCTCCTCGACCGTGGAGGGCAACGCGCTGACCCGGGAGGAGCAGATGGCGAAGCTGCGGCTGATCGTGGAGACCGCGCAGGAGGTCTGGGGCGACTGACCACCGGCGCACCGAGGTCCGCGCCGGGGCCGGTCGGTCAGTGAACCTTTTTCAACCTGAACCGCGCGGCGCTCATGCACCGCGTCCGACCTTGCAGTCCGTCGGACCGCAAGGGGAGGTTGAAAAAGGTTCAGTGGAACACCTTGAGGCCGACCACCCCGGCCAGCAGCAGCACCAGCGACAGCATCCGCGGCACGCTGGCCGACTCGCCGAACAGGAGGATGCCGGCCAGCGCGGTGCCGGCAACCCCGATGCCGACCCACACCGCATAGCCGGTACCGACCGGGATGCTCCGCAGCGCGTAGGCGAGGCCCGCCATGCTGAGCACCAGGGCGACGGTGAAGACCACGGACGGGCCGACCCGGGTGAAGCCCGCGGAGCGGCTCAGCGCGAGCGCCCAGACCGACTCCAGGAGTCCGGAGAGAATGAGGACCAACCACGCCACGACGATCGACCGCCTTCCACATCGGTCGTCTTTGCAGGCCGGGTACGACACGTCCTCGTCCGGGATGTCCGCTTCGGCGCGGCATCGTCCTAGAGGTTAGCTCACGGATGTGGCGGGCGGCATGCACCGCACAGGATTCACGGCGCGCCTGCGACTGCCGCGCCGATCACCGGCGATCACAGCCAGTCGCGGCGTTTGAAGATCACGAAGAGGGTGGTGCAGACCACCAGCATCAGGAAGAGCGCGAAGGGATAGCCGAGGACCCAGTGCAGCTCGGGCATGTAGTCGAAGTTCATCCCGTACACCGTGCCGATCAGGGTCGGCGCGAACAGGATCGCCGCCCAGGCGGAGATCTTCTTGATCTCCTCGTTCTGCGTGTAGCTGGCCACGGTCAGGTTCTTGACCTCCTCGTTCTGCGCCTGTGACACCAGGGTGGCGTTCAGGGTGAGGATGTCCGCCAGGATCTGCCGGAACTCGTTGACCCGCTCCGAGGCGGTGGTGGCGTGGTCGGCCACGTCGCCGAGATAGCGCCGCAGTTCCTCGTCGGTGCCGTACTTCTCGAACCCGGCGGTGAGCCCCTGGAGGATGTCCAGCAGCGGCCGGGTGGCCCGCTGGAACTCGATCACCTCACGGGAGAGTTCGTAGATCCGCCGGCTCACCCGGGGATCACCGCGGAAGACCTCGGTCTCGATCTCGTCGATGTCGTTCTGCAGCCCGCCGACGACCGGGGCGTACCCGTCGACCACGCTGTCCAGGATCGCGTACAGCACCGCCTCCGGGCCGCGCCGCAGCAGGTCGGGGTCGTTCTCCATCCGGCGACGTACGGCATTCAGGTCGGGCGCCTGCCCGTGCCGTACGGTCAGCACGAAGTTGGCCCCGACGAAGACGTGTACCTCGCCGAAGTCGACCTCCTCGACATCGTCCAGGTAACGGGCGGCCCGGAGCACCACGAAGAGCGTGTCGCCGTACCGTTCGAGCTTCGGCCGTTGGTGCGCGACGATGGCGTCCTCGACGGCCAGCTCATGCAGCCCGAACTCCTCGGCGACGGTGAGCAGTTGCCCCTCGGTCGGCCGGTACAGGCCGATCCACGCCATCGTGCCGGGGTGCTCCCGCAGCCGCTGACAGGTCTCGGCGAGGTTCGGCGAGCCGTCGACCCGGTGACCGTCCCGGTAGATCGCGGAGGTCACCACACTCTCCTCCGCCGGAGGCGGCACGCTGGGCTCCTCGGCCGCCCTCGGGTCCATCGACAACTCCGGCGGCGACTGCGGGTACCGGTCCTGGGAGCGGCGCAGGGCCCGCTTCGCCGGACGGAGGGCGCGCGAACGCCAGTCGGACATGGGCAGCCTCCACAGCGAAACCGTCGAGCGACACGTGCGGGGCCCCACGAAACAGTGGATCGCACAACCGGTCGACGGGACCCTCGGGCCGTCGTCCCATCCCACGCCCGCCCCCGGCCGAGCACGACCGACCGCTGGCCAACAGCACGGAAATGTTGACCAACCCCCACGGTAGGCGTCCGCGCGACCCTTCGCACCCCGAGTCGCGGACAACGCCGGGCCGGCCGGCCAACCGGGTCGACCGAGCGGGAACGGCGGGGCGGCTGGTCAGCCTCCGGCGACGGAGGGGATGACCCGGATTTCCGCCCGCTCCGGTACCGGCGTGTCGAGGCCGCCGGTACCGGAGCGGGCGGTCCTTGCCGTCGACGTACACGTTGACGTATCGGCGTAGCTGTCCCTGCTCGTCCCGAATCCGCCGGATCAACCGGGGCCACTCGGCGGCCACCTCGTCGAAGACGGCTCGGAGGGTGCCCGCCGCGGCGACGTCGAGCCGACTGGCACCGGCCGTCTCGCCGCGCAGCGCGGCGGGCACGATGACGGTGACCATCCGCTCAGACCTCCGCGGCCCGGACGCAGTGATCACTTCTCCGATCGGACGTACGCCGTTGATCTCCGCCGGCCAGTATGCCGAGCGGCACCGACAAAACCCGCAGTTCGGACGCGGGTGGCGAGGGATCGCCTCGGTCACGACAAGGACTCCGTACGGTGTCGGTCGATCTCCCGCCGGAGCCCGGCTGTCTAGACTCGCCCGATGGGCAGTCGCAGGGGGACGATCGCGCTCTGGGGAGTCTTCGCCGCCATCGCCGCGGTCTCGTCGATGCTCGTGCTCCGCCGGCCGCCCTGGGAGCGCCTGTCGGACCTGCACATCTACTACGGCGCCATCCGGCACCTGCACGCCGGCCAGCCGCTCTACGAATTCGTCGCCGAGAACGGCGGACCGTTCACGTACCCGCCCTTCGCCGCACTGGTCCTCTCGCCGATCGGCCTGCTGCCCGAGGGCGTACTCCAACTCTGCTGGCTGGCGCTGACCTGCGCGGCGGTCGCCGCCATCGCCGTCGCGGTGGGCGGCGCCGTCACCCCGGCGCGGCACCGGCGGCCGCTGGTGGTCGCCGCCATCGCCTGCGCGCTGATGCTCTCCGCGCCGGCGCAGAGCAACCTGCGGTTCGGCCAGGTCAGCATCTTCATCGTGCTGTTGGCCCTGGTCGACGGGATGGGCCTGACCCCGGCCCGGTACCGGGGCGTCCTGGTCGGGATCGCCGCCGCCGTCAAGCTGACCCCGCTGCTGTTCGTGGTCTTCTTCCTCGTCTCCCGCCGCTGGCGCGACGCCGGTCGGTCGGTCGGCGCCTTCCTGGCCGCCGCCCTGGTCGGCGCGGTCGTGCTGCCGGCCGACAGCTGGGCCTTCTGGACCGGCACCTTCCTCGACACCTCCCGGGTCGGCAACCTCGCCTCCCTCGGCAACCAGTCGCTGCACGGCATGCTGCTGCGGGTCGGCGCGGACGGCGACACCTTCCCGCTGCTCTGGGCCGGCCTGGTGCTGGTCGTCTGCGGCGTGGCGCTGTTGCGGGCACGGCAGCTCCAGCTCTCCGGGCAGCCGGCACCCGCCGCCGTGCTGATCGGCTGCGCCACCGTGGCGGCCTCGCCGGTCTCCTGGACCCACCACCAGATCTGGCCGGTACTGGCCGCGATGTTCCTGGTCGGAGCGTACGGAGTGGCGCGCCGGGTGGCTGGCGTCGCGGTGCTGGCCGCGATGGTGCTGTCGCTGGGCGCGCTGCTCAGTTCGGTCTCGATGACCCCGGGACTCCAGTTCCTCTTCGAGAACTCCCGTTCCCTCGCCACCATCGCGCTGTGCCTGGCCGGGTTCGGCGGGGCCACGGTCGCGGCGGTCGCCGCCGGTCGGCGTACCTCCACCGCCCGGGGCTGGTTGCGGGTGGGCACCGCCGCCGTGGCCGTGGTCGCCTTCTTCGCCGTACAGCCGCTGCCGGCGGGGGCGGACCCGACGTTCAAGGCGTACTCGATGTCGGACGTGCACAACCCGCGCTACTTTTTCGTCTGCCGCAGCGCGGCCGAGTGTGCGGCATTCGGCGCGGGCGCGCCGATCACCTTCGAGGTCGCCGCCGAGAAGACCAAGGTACGCGTCAACGGGGTCGTCGACGCCACCGTGGCCCGGCTGGCATACCAGTCCGCGCCCGGGGGCGCCGCCCGGACGATTCCGCTGCTGAAGGTCTATCCGGGGCAGTGGCTCTTCTCGTTCCGTTCGGCCAACCTCTCGCACGGCCGGCTGACCGCATACCGCGCGGACGGCAGCCCGATCGCCACGTACAGCGAGGAACTCGCCGTCGGGTGACGCCGCCGATCCGGATCGGGGTTCATCGCCCCCTCGGCCGGCGGCCGAGGCCGGTCCGGGATGTTAACGTGGCGCCCGGATCGCGACGGGGCACGGAGAGCCGGTCACCGCCTCGACCCTCGCCGGCCGGCCGTACGGGGTTGGCGACGACCGCCCGCGCGCGACCGTGCGGGTCGGTCACCACAGTGGCGAGCGGGCGTCACCAGGCTTCACGGGAAAGGGCCCTTGGATTGTCGGCTTTCACGCCCCGTCGTCGAACCCCGACCGATGCCGTGCCGGAGCCGCCGGGCGTCCCGACCACGGACGACGGCCCTGCGCGGCCCGAACCGGCCGACCGGGCCAGACCCGCGTCCGACGCGCCGGCCGACGTCCGCGCCGATCAGGCGTCCGGCGTCGCCGGGGCCGATGACGGTGGGACCGGCGTGGCCGGCGACGGTACCGCCGCGCCGGGCGCCCGTGACGACGCGAGCGCCGCTCCCGCCCGGCCGGGCGGCCGGGCGCGAACCGTGGCGGCCGGGCTGGCCAGCGGCCTGGCCCTGCTGCTGGTCGTCTTCGCCATGCTCGCGCCGAACCAGCTCACCCTCTTCACCCCGGCCGCGTTCCTGCGGCTGCCGCTGGAAGCCCTGCTGGTGGTCTCGCTGGTGCTGCTCCTGCCGGCCCGGGGACGCCGGATGGTGGCGGTACCCGTCGGGGTGGCCCTCGGGTTGCTGGCCATCGTGAAGGTCATCGACCTGGGCTTCTTCGCCGTGCTGGCCCGGCCGTTCAACCCGGTCTTCGACTGGATCTCGTTCGAGGCCGGAACGGACTACGTGGCGGAGTCGTACGGCCAGTTCGGTGCCGTCGTCGCGGTGGTCGCCGCCGGACTGCTCGCGGTCGGCCTGCTCGTCCTGATGACCTGGGCGGTGCTCCGGCTGACCCGGTTGGTGGTCCGGAACCGCAGGGCGGCGACGCACATCGTGTCGGCCCTCGGCGCCACCTGTGTCGTCGGTGCCGTACTCGGCGTGCAGATCATCCCGGATGTGCCGATCAGTACGCTCAGCTACGACCGGGCCCTCCAGGTGCGCGCGGCCCTGCGCGACCAGGAGGTGTTCGCGGCCGAGGCCCGGGTCGACGCGTTCGGCGACACTCCCGGTGACCAGCTGTTGACCGCGTTGCGGGGCAAGGACGTGGTCCTCGCCTTCGTCGAGAGCTACGGCCGGTCGGCGATCGAGGACCCGGCCCTCGCCCCGGGGGTCGGTGCCACCCTCGACACGGGCTACGCCCGGCTGCGCGCCGCCGGCTATGCGGCGCGCAGCGGCTGGCTGACCTCGCCGACCTACGGCGGCGGGAGCTGGCTGGCCCACGGCACGCTGCTCTCCGGACTCTGGATCAACAACCAGCAGCGCTACACCCACCTCGTCGCCAGCGACCGGATGACCCTTAACCGGGCCTTCCAGCGCGCCGAATGGCGGACGGTCGGGGTGATGCCGGGCATCACCCAGGCATGGCCGGAGGGGAAGTTCTTCGGCTACGACGAGGTGCACGCCTCGAAGGAACTCGGCTACCGTGGCCCGCAGTTCAGCTGGGCGCAGATGCCGGACCAGTACACGCTGTCGGTCTTCGAGCAGCGCGAGCATGCCGACCCGGACCACCCGCCGGTGATGGCGACGATCCCGCTGGTGTCCAGCCACGCACCCTGGGCGCCGCTCCCGGAGCTCATCGGCTGGGACGAGCTCGGCGACGGATCGATCTTCGGCCCGATGGCGGAGGCGGGCGAGTCGCCGGAGGACGTGTGGCGGGACACCGGCAAGGTGCGGACGCAGTACGGCCGCGCCGTCGAGTACTCGCTGAACGCCATCGTCTCCTATCTGGAGCGGTACGGCGACGACGAGATCGTCTTCGTCTACCTCGGCGACCACCAGCCGGCACCGATGGTGACCGGGGAGAACGCCAGTCACGACGTACCGATCACCATCGTGGCCAAGGACCCCGCCGTGCTGGACCGGATCTCCGGCTGGAACTGGCAGGAGGGCCTGAAGCCCGGTCCGGACGCTCCGGTCTGGCCGATGAGCGACTTCCGGGACCGGTTCCTCACCGCCTTCGGCCCCTAGGCGCCGGCCCGGCCCGCCTCGGTGTCATCGGGGGTCGTCTCGGTGTCGCCGGGGGTCGTCTCGGTGTTGTCGGTGGTCGTCTCGGTGTTGTCGGTGGTCGCCGGTAGGATCTGCGAACTCCGGCCGTGGTGATGGCCGGCGCCCGGACCCTGTCCGACTCCAAGGCTCTGACCAGCGTTCGGAGGTTCCGAATCATGCGCGACGGCACCGGTCTGACCCTGACCACCGTCAACCTGAGCGCACCGGACCCGGTGGCTCTCGCCCGTTTCTACCAGCGCCTCCTCGGGTTCGAGATCATCGAGGAGGAGCCGGACTGGGTGCTGATGCGCGATCCGGCCGGAGGAGTCAGGCTGGCCTTCCAGACCGAGTCGCCCTACCGCAGGCCAAGCTGGCCGGCGGGCGCCGACGACCAGCAGATGATGATGCACCTGGAGATCCAGGTCGACGACCTGGCGAGCGCCGCCGCGCACGCGGTGGCGTGTGGCGCCACCCGCGCCGACTTCCAGCCGCAGCAGGACGTCCTCGTCCACCTCGACCCGGCCGGTCACCCGTTCTGCCTCTACCTGGGCTGATTGCCACCCTGCCGGGACGGCCCGCTGTCCCGCCGCCCCGGATATGCACCCCGGTGCTCGGGGACCATCGTCGAGGTGGGCGGCCGATGACGCTCCCGACAGGCCCGGGTCCGGTGGATCAGTCGGCGAGGCGGGCCGGGAAGCCGCCGGTGGCGACCGGGCCCCAACTGTCGATGGTGACCCGGATCAGCGACTTGTCCTGCCGCCGCATGGCCTCGCGGTACTCGTCCCAGTCCGGGTGTTCGCCGGAGATGCACCGGAAGTACTCGACCAGCGGCTCCAGCGCCTCCGGCAGGTCGAGCACCTCGGCCGTGCCGTCGACCTGGACCCACGGTCCGTTCCACTCGTCGGAGAGGACACAGGCGGAGACCCGGGGATCCCGGCGGGCGTTGGTCGCCTTCGCCCGCTCGGGATAGGTCGAGACCACGATCCGGCCCTCGGCGTCGACCCCACAGGTCACCGGCGAGGACTGGGGTCGACCGTCCGGGCGGGTCGTCATCAGGATGGCGCGGTGTCGGGGCCGGAGGAAGGCGAGCAGTTCGGCGCGGTCGACACGGGTGTTGGTCGCGATGCTTCGGCTCATCGAAGTTTTCTATCAGGCTGCCGCCGCTGCTGCGCGGGCGCGGTCGGCCGGGGAACGGGTCGGGGTCCGCCTCCCGGCCGACCGCCGCGCGCGTTACGGGCACCGCGCAGCGGTTCAGGCCGTGGATGCGGAGCCGTCGTCAGCGCTCGCGGCCTTGAGGGCACGGAGCACCGACAGTTCAGAGTCGCCCGGCTGCTCGGTGGTACGCAGGTCGTCGGCGACCCGCAACCGCCATCCGGTCGCCGCGCGGGCCTGTTCCACGGTGGCGCCCGGATGCAGTCGGGTCAGCACCAGTTCCCGGGTGGACGGATCGGGCTGGAGGATACCGAGGTCCGTGATCACCACCTGCGGCCCGGCCCCGCGCAACCCGAGCCGCTCCCGGTCACCGGCACCGGTGCCGTAGCCGAACGAGGTGACGAAGTCGACCCGCTCGACGAACGTACGCCGACTCTGCCGCATGATGACGACGACCTCGCGGCAGGAGGCGGCGATCTCGGGCGCGCCACCGGCCCCGGGCAGCCGCACCTTCGGGTCGCGGTAGTCGCCGCCGATGGCGGTGGTGTTGATGTTGCCGTACCGGTCGAGCTGGGCGCCGCCGAGGAATCCGATGTCGATCCTGCCCGGCTGGAGCCAGTAGTTGAAGACCTCCGGGACGCTGACCACCGCGTCGGCGGTGTCGGCGAGGATGCCGTCGCCGATCGACAGTGGCAGCCGGTCGGGCTTGGCGCCGAGGCATCCGGACTCGTAGATGAGCACCAGCCCGGGGGCGTGGGTGGCACGGGCGAGGTTGGCGGCGGTACTCGGCAGGCCGATGCCGACGAAACACGAGGTGCCGTCCCGCAGTTGCCGGGCGGCGGCGATGGTCATCATCTCGTCGGCGGTCCAATTGCTCACGTGTCCCTCCGGGCGCCGAGGACGTGCTGCCGCATCCAGCCGGTGAACGTGTCCCGGTCGCGGCTGATCGCGTCCCACGACTGGTAGAAGGTGTTGTCCCGGACCGAGTAACCCTGGGTGTAGGACGGATGCGAGCCACCGGGCGCGAGCGCGACCGCGTTGACCGCCCAGGTCGGCAGGACCACCTGGGTGGGCACCGGTGCCAGCGAGTCGACGATCTCCTCGACGGTGACCAGGGACCGCCTGGCGGCGAGCACCGCCTCCTTCTGCACTCCGGTGATGCCCCACATCTGTACGTTGCCGGCCCGGTCGGCCCGCTGGGCGTGCACGATCGTGACGTCGGGGTTCAACGCCGGCACGGCGGTGAGCACATCGCCGGTGAACGGGCAGGTGACGGGCTTGATGGTGGCGGTGTGCCGGGCCAGGTCGGTGCCGGTGTAGCCGCTCAGCACCGCGAACGGCAGCCCGGACGCTCCGGCCACGTAGCGGTTCGCCATCCCGGCGTGGCTGTGCTCCTCGATTTCCAGCGGGGCGGGCCAGCCGTGCTCGACCGCGTCCCGGAACCGGTGCAACGAGCCGACGCCCGGGTTGCCGCCCCAGGAGAAGACCAGCCGTCGGGCGCAGCCCATCCCGATGAGCTGGTCGTAGATGACGTCCGGGGTCATCCGGACCAGTTCCAGGTCGCGCCGCCGCTGCCGGACGATCTCGTGGCCGGCGGCGAACGGAATCAGATGGGTGAATCCCTCCAGCGCCACCGTGTCACCGTCGTTGACCAGTTCGGCCACACCTTCGGCCAACGAGACGATCTCGGCCATCCGTCTCCATTCTCCTGATCGCGCGTCGTCGCCCTGCCGAGCGGTGGCGGCAGACGGGCGCGCCGCCGGGCCGGGCGCCCGGCCCGGCGGCCGGTCACTCGTTCGTTGGGCGTACGTCTGTTCTTAGAACGAACGTAGCGTGACGTATCCGCCCCGTCAACGGCCGGCGGCGCGGCCCGGAGATTTTCCGTCGCCGCCGTGGCCGCGCCGGGATTCGCGCCGGGACAGTTGCGATCTTCACTGCCCCGGGAGTAGCGTGGCGGAATAATTCACCAGCTGTTGAATAAGGTGATCGCGGTGGAGAAGGGTACGACCTGCGTCGTCGTCGGCGGCGGACCGGCCGGAATGGTGCTCGGCCTGCTGCTGGCCCGGGCCGGCGTCGACGTCACCGTGCTGGAAAAGCATGGTGACTTCCTGCGCGACTTCCGGGGCGACACCGTGCACCCGTCGACCCTGCAACTCCTCGACGAGCTGGGCCTCGGCGAGCGGTTCGCCGCCCTGCCGCAGAGCCGGCTGGACGAGGTCGCCTTTCCGGTGGCGCCGGGGCAGCAGGTCGTCATCGCCGACTTCCGTCGGCTGAGGAGCCGGTATCGGTACATCGCGATGGTGCCGCAGTGGGACCTGCTCAATCTGCTCGCCGAGGCGGGGGCCGCCGAGCCCTCGTTCACGCTCCGGATGCGCACCGAGGTGACCGAGTTGATCCGCGAGGACGGCCGGGTCCGGGGCGTGCGCTACCGGGGGCCGCAGGGCGAGGCCGGTGAGCTGCGCGCCGACCTGACCGTCGCCTGCGACGGCCGGTGGTCACTGGCCCGGGCGCAGGCCGACCTGCCGGTCCGGGAGTTTCCGGTACCGATCGACGCCTGGTGGTTCCGGTTGCCCCGCGACCCGCACGACGACCCGGCCGGGCTCACCCCCAGGGTCGCTCCGGGCCGGTTCGCCGTGGTCATCCCCCGGGAGGGCTACCTCCAGATCGCCTACATCGGGGCCAAGGGCAGCGATGCGCGACTGCGGGCCAGGGGAGTCGAACAGTTCCGCCGCGACATCGCGGAACTGGCTCCCAACTTCGCCGACCGGGTCGACGCGATCGCCTCGATGGACGACGTCAAGCACCTCGACGTACGGCTGAACCGGCTCGACCGCTGGCACGTGCCCGGGCTGCTGTGCCTGGGTGACGCGGCGCACGCGATGTCACCGGTCGGCGGGGTCGGGATCAACCTCGCCGTGCAGGATGCGGTCGCCGCCGCCACGCTGCTCGCCGAGCCGCTCCAGCGCGGCGCGGTGACCGAGGCCGACCTGGCAGCCGTCCGGTCCCGGCGGCTGCTGCCGACCATCCTGGTGCAGCGGTTGCAACAGCTCATGCACCGGAATCTGGTCTCCCCGATCCTGTCGGAGCGCCGGGCCGGGCCGCCCTGGCCGGTGCTGGCCCTGCTCCGGCGGTTCCCGTTCGTGTCCCTCGGCCCGGCCTACCTGATCGGCATCGGCGTACGCCCCGAGCACGCACCGCCGTTCGCCCGCCGGCCAGCAGCACCGGCTGCCGACGCCGACGGAGAAGGCGGCTGAGCAGCACCACCGCGCCACGAACGTGCACGAAGCCTGTGCGCCCACAGGTCCGACCTGCCGCTGGATCGACTCGGTCCTCGACGCCCGCAGGTCCGGCCGGGGCATAGGGTGGTGCCGTGTCGGCAGGGCCACCCGGATTCCAGTGGGACGAGACGCTCTACGCCGGAAGCGCGGACTACTACGCGGTCGGCCGGATGCCGTACCCGGCGGCGCTCGCCGACGCCCTGGCCGCCGAACTTCAGCTCGACGGCAGCGGCCGGCTGCTCGACGTGGGCTGCGGACCCGGCTCGCTGACCCTGCCGCTGGCACGGCTCTTCTCGACGGCGGTCGGGATCGACGCGGACAGGGACATGGTGCGGCGGGCCGAGCGGGCGGCCCGCGAGACCGGGGTCGACAACGTGCGCTGGCAGCGGTTGCGGGCTGAGGAACTGCCCGCCGGGCTCGGCGCGTTCCGGGTCGTCACGTTCGCGCAGTCGTTCCACTGGGTCGACCGCCCCCGGGTGGCCCACGCGGTACGCCCGATGCTCGGCAGCGACGGTGTCTGGGTGCATGTGGCCGCCACCACCCACCGGGGGGTGGACGGCGCCGACCCGCTCCCGTTTCCCCGCCCGCCGCACGACGAGATCGACGCGCTGGTCGCCCGCTACCTCGGTCCGGTGCGCCGGGCCGGTCGGGGCGTGCTGCCCGGCGGCACGGCGGGCGGGGAGGAGGAGGTGATGCGCGCCGCCGGCTACCGGGGCCCGCGCCGGTTGGCGGTCGGCGGCGGCACCGTGCGGGAACGTACCGAGGACGAGGTGGTGGCGGCGGTCTTCTCGCTCTCCTCCGCCGCACCACACCTCTTCGCCGGCCGCCGACCCGAGTTCGAACGGGACCTGCGACGGCTGCTGCGTACGGCGTCGCCGGCCGGGCGCTTCTCCGAGCGGGTCAGGGAGACCGAGCTGGTGCTGTGGCGGCCTTAGCACCGGCGGGGCCGGCCGACGCAAGGTGGCTGAAGTGCTGACTTGTCCCGCTTTCCGGAGTGGATTTGGCGACATCGACGGATAGGACTACGGTCAGGGCCGGTTGATGCCGTGAAATGGGGCCAACACGACCGACGGGATCAAGGTGACTGTCCTGCACTTTCGGCGTACCCGAGCAGGTTTCGTGCTCGCCGCGGCCTGCACGTCCGTGCTGTCTCTCGCGGCGGCCTGCGGGGGCGAAGGGCCTCAGCGTCCGCAGTGGTCGGAGGGCCTGACGGCCGCCGGGTCCCCGTCTGCCGCGCCCACCACGACCGGCGCGAGCCCGACCCCGACCCCCGCGCCGAGGCCCACGGTGGCTCGCACCACCCGGCCGCCGGCCGGCACGGTGCCGCCCCGCCGAGCCCGCACCATCGGCGAGCAGACGACGGTGACCGTCAGGGTGACCGGCGGGTTCGGCCGGTCGCAGAACGTCACCGGTCTGCACCAGGAGGGCTGCGGCAATCCCAGTTTCGGGCTGGTGCAGGTGCGGGTGGGTGCGGCCCGGGACGTCTCGTCGGTGTCGTTCCGCTACCGGGTCGACACGGTGGTGCCGTTCAACGGCAGCGGAGCCGCCCGGACGATCGGCAACGACCGGGGGACCTGGCTGGCCAGCCTGGGGCCGTTCCGGGCCGAGCCGCGCAACTCGGCCGGCGGCACCATCGCGATCACCGCGACGGCGAAGTTCAGGGACGGCTCGACCCGGGCCGCCCGGACCAGCACCCCGCTGAGGGCCTGTCAACGCTGACGGCGCCCGACCGTGGCCGCCGGTCGGTCCGTGGCCGCCGGTCCGGTTCACCCGTGGCTGCCGGTCGGTCCGTGGCTGCCGGTCCGGTTCACCCGTGGCTGCCGGTCCGGTGACCGACGCGTTCGGACACCTTGCCGGGCGCGTCGAGGACGCCTGCCGGCCTGGCTTCGGGTGACAGAGTGGGCGGGCCGGACCGGATTGCGGGATGATCGGGGCGATGTCCTTCGTTCCGCACGGGCCGGCCCGGCTCGACATCTGTTACGACAGCCTGCACGGGTTGTCCGTCGGTGACGCGCTCGGCGCGCAGTTCTTCATGGTTGGCCGGTCGCCGGCCGACCTGGCGGCGGGTCGACCGCCGGCCGGCCCCTGGGAGTGGACCGACGACACCGAGATGGCGTGCTCGGTGGTTGCCGAGCTGCGCGCGCATGGCGAGATCGAGCAGGACCGGCTCGCCGCCGCGTTCGCGGAGCGCTGCGAGCCGTACCGGGGCTACGGGGCGGGCGCGGTGGTGATCCTGCACCGGATCCGGGACGGGGTGCCGTGGCGGGCGGCGGCCCGTGACGCGTTCGGCGGAGAGGGCTCCTGCGGTAACGGCGCCGCGATGCGGGTCGCTCCGGTCGGTGCCTACCATGCCGACCGGCCGCGCCGGGCTGCGGAGCAGGCGATCCGATCCGCCGAGGTGACCCACGCCCACCCCGAGGGGATCGCCGGGGCGGTACTGGTCGCGGTCGCTGCCGCGCACGCCGGGCAGGCCCGGCTCACCGGGGTACGCCCGTCCGCGTCCGAGTTCCTCGACCGGCTGGAGCCGTACCTGATCGACGGCAGTTGCGCCGAGGGCGTCGCGCGGGCCCGTCGACTGCTCAGCGGAACGGCGGTGACCGTGGAGGAGGCGGCGTACGAGTTGGGTAACGGTTCACGGGTGACCGCCCAGGACACCGTCCCGTTCGCGCTCTGGGTCGCCGCGACCCATCTCGGCGACTTTCCGGCGGCGATCACCGCCTGTGTGGCCGCCGGCGGGGACGTCGACACCACCGGGGCGATCGTCGGCGGCGTGCTGGCCGCGTACACCGGGATCGGCGACCGGCCCGACGCGGTCGGCGTGCCGGCGACCTGGTTGGCCGCCCGGGAGGCGTTGCCCGACTGGGTCGAGCGCGATCCGGACGCCGGCCCGGACGCCGGCCGGCGGTAGCCGGGGTCCGGCGGTGGCCAGTCAGCGGTGGCTGCTGGCCTGTGGGGGTTGCTGGTCCGCAGCGGTCGTCGGTTCGCGGGCTGTCCCGGGATGGCTCGGGCGAGGCAGGATCAACGGGAAGGATTGCCGGCGGCTTCCCGGCCGGGCGGCCTACCGGGCGGATCGGGCGTGGCGCCCTTGCCCGGCGGCCGGCGCGGCTCGTCGTTGCCCGGCTCCGTGGCGTTGGCCAGCAGGCGTCGGCAGTAGTCGACGACCTTGTCCCGGCCGCCGGCCGCCCGGATCAGGGCGGCCGACGGCCGAGGGCCGGCGGCCGGGCCGGAACCAGAGTTACCCGTGGTCAGCAGGGAGCGACACTGCGCCACGAGCGCCTGCGGCGGGGGAGTCCGGCGGGGCCGGCCCGGCTCGGTCGGCGGCGGCTCGGTGCCGGGCAGGGCCTGCGGCCGCGCCGGTGTGCTGGTGGGCGGCGCGGGCGTCCCTACCACCGTCGGGTCGGCCTCGGCACTCGGCGCCCGGGGTGGTGGCCCGGCGGGACGCAGCGCGGGGATCTCCGCCGCCAGCGCCACGCCCGCGGTGAGCGTGGCGACGACCACGGTGATCCAGCCGAAGGCACCGGCTGTCAGCCGGCGCGGCCGGGCGGGCGGTCGGGCGGGCGTACCGGGCACGACATCGCGGGTACCGGTCGTCCGGGACGTCGTGGTCGGATCGGCCATGGCCTGGGCGTCGCGGACCGCCCGGAATGCCGCCACCGCGGCGTCCTCGCCGCCGAGTTCTCCCGGTCGGGTGGGCGCCGCCGCGACGGCGAGCAGCCGGGCGAGTGGATCCGGGACGTCCCCGGGCGCCGGCCGGGACTCGGGGACGACACCTGCCGCGACAGCATCCAGCAGCCGCTCTGCCGCCACCGCGTCGAGCAGCCGCTCTGCCGCCTCCGGGCGGGGCGGGCGCTCTGCCGCCTTCGGGTCGGGCCGACCGCGTCGGCGGAAAGCCGATCTCATCTCTCTCAGCGCCATCCCTGTCCAGCCTCGACATCCTCGCCGGACCGTACGTCGGCGACCTGCTTCGCCGCCGGTCCGCCGTCGGCCGACCGCAGCGCACCATCCGGGCCGCTCTCGGCCAGGACCCGCGCCAGCCGGCGCAACCCCCGGTGGGCGGCGGTGCGGACGGCTCCCGGCCGCTTGCCGAGCACCCGCGCGGTGCTTTCGGCGTCCAAGCCGATCACGGTACGCAGCAGTACCGCCTCGGCCTCGGTACGGGGCAGCGTGGCGATCAGCGCGACGGCGCTGTCGGTGCCCAGCCATTCGGCGGCGATCGCGGCGGTGTCCTCGGCACCGGGCAGCTCGGTGAGTGTCTCGACCGGTACCGGCACGGTCGGCCGGCGACGCTGGTGGCGGAGGTGGTCCAGCGCACGGTTGCGGGCGACCCGGGTGGCCCAGGCCCGGAAGCCCGGCCCACCGGTGAACGTCGCCAGGTCGCGGGCGATCTGCAACCAGGTCTCCGAGGCCACGTCCTCGGCGTCCGGCCCGACCAGCACGGTGAGGTACCGCAGCAGTCCGGGCTGAAGTTCCCGATAGAGCATCCGGAACGCGTACTCGTCTCCCCGCTGCGCCGCGCGGACCAGGGCGGTCAGCTCGGCCGGCACGGCTCAACCCCACTTCGGACCGCTCCGGCCCCGCCCGACCGGGGTGCCGTCCGGACGTGATGACGGGATACCGGAGCGGTTTCCGCAGCGACTCGTCCTACCGTGCGTTGTCGTCGTATCCCGATCCGCACCGGTTGTCCCCCGTCCACGTGATCGCCGTCCCACGCTAGGTGCGGGTCGACTCCGTAGGCAAGACGTGACACCCGCGGAACGAGTGAGATATCTCCGCGACCGGTACGGTGCGTCCCGGTAACGCGAACGCGTCGTCCGGCGCTTTCGGGGCCGGCTCGGCAGCCGCCTTCGACGATGGTCACGGTGGAGATGCCCGCGGGGTGCCACCGGAAGCGGCCGGCTTCCGGCTTCCGGTGACACCCCGCGCTGTCCGGGACTACGGTCGCTGTCCCCGACTACGGGTTGACGGTGATGGTGAAGGTGGAGGTGGTGTTCCGGATGTTCTGGTGGTTGTTGCTCAGCCGCAGGTTGTTGAAGACCGCAGAGCCGACCGCCGGACCCTGACCGGCCTCCGGCATCTCGTTCGCCCAGATGCCGAACCCGGACTTCGCGTCGTACGCGTCGCCGCTGCGCTGGGCGCCGCTGATGGAGATGTTGGTGAGGACGGTGTCGGTCACCGGGTTCTCCGGAGTGCTGCCGTTGTACTTGGTCTGGAACATGATGCCGTGGTAGGTCGGGTCCACGATGTCGACGTCACTGACCCGGATTCCGCGCATCTCCTTCGACGCGGAGAAGACCCATATTCCGGGGAACGTCTGCGCGCCCCAGAAGTGGCCGCCGGATCGGACTATCGAGGCGTTCTCCACCCGGGTGAGCCCGGGCCCGAACCCGACGAACGGATATCCGAAGTCGAGCGAGCTGATGGTGATCCCGGAGTAGACGAGCTGGTCGGCGATGTACATGTTGCGGAAGGTGTTGTTCTGGCCGCCGTAGACCGCCACCCCGGCGGCCCGCCAGGTCAACGTCGCCGTCAGGTTCTCGAAGACGTTGCCGCTGTTCGCCCCGCCGCCGGCGTCGGTGGCGGAGAAGAGCGCGAACGCGTCGTCCCCGTTGCCGCGCCCCTCGACGTTGCTGACCAGGTTGTTCGTACTGCCGTTGGTCATGTTGACCGCGTCGGCGAAGGTGTTGCGGATCCGCGAGTCCCTGATGGTGATGTTGCTGACGTGCACGCCCCAGAACATGCAGACGGTGTGCTCGACCCAGACGTTGTCGAAGGTCAGGTTGGAGACGTTCTGCAACTCGCCCCAGACCTTGCCGGGCCCGTCGATCCGGGACGTGTAGTTGCCGAAGAAGGCGAGGTGCTCGAAGGTCGAGCCGTTCGCCGTGCCCTCGACCCGGAAGCCGGCGTCCGTGTTCTCCTGGCCGGGCGGGGTCTGGAACCGGGTGTACCACATGCCGGCGCCGACCACCCGGACCGCCTTGCCGTACACCTGGAACTTGTTCGAGGTGTGGTAGGTGCCGGCGGGCAGGTAGACGCCGATCAGGTTGCCGGTGGTGTCCATCCTCACCCGGTCCAACGCGTTCTGTACGTCCGAGTGGCTGGTACCGGCCGGCGTGGTGTAGCGGGCCGGGTCCGGGTTCGGTCGCGGCGAGACCTGCTCGGTGTTGACGAAGTCGATCGCGTACGTGGTGCTGTTGGCCGGGTCCTTCTGCAACCTGATCCGGCTGCCGGCCGGGATCGACGAGTCGAGCAGCACGTTCGCCTCGTCGTAGATGTGCCGGGGCCCGCCCGAGCCGGGTGAGTTGTTGGGGCTCGCCTCGTTGCCGTACAGCCAGGCGTACCGGCTGGTCAGGTCGATGGCTTTGTGGAAGCTGCCGTTGACGTAGATGTTCAGCGTCGAGTTGATCCCGCCGCCGCCGGAGGAGTCCGGGATGGAGAAGCGGGTGACCAGCGTGTTGGTCGGGGCCCTGGTGGTCCACTCGACGTAGGCACCGGTGTTGTTCAGGGTCACCGCGCGACGGCCGGAGGCCTCACCGGCGAGGTCGCCGACGGTCCGGTTCGGCCCGACGACCGCCGCGCCGCCGCCGAGCGTGCCGTCCTCGGCCTCGTACATCTCGTACGGCAGGTTGGCGCCCCGCCCGACGAAGAACGGAGTCTCGCTGGTGTTGTTGCCCTGCTTCACCGGCAGCTCGTTGGCGTCCGCCGCCAGCACGGTCCGGACCGTGTACCGGCCGTTCACCGCCGTCCAGGTGCCGAGGTTCACCGGGCCGGTGCTCGCCCCGGCGCCGATGGTGCCGGTGTACGAGCCGGTCAGCGTGCGTACTGCCGTACCGCCGGCGTTCGACAGAGTCACCGTGATGGCGTGCGCGCCGCCGGCCGAGGCGATGGTGCCCTGGTTGCGGATCGCCACCGAGAAGGTGACCGGCTGGCCGTTCGCCGGGGTGCCCGGCGACCAGGTCGGAATCGCCACCAGGTCGGAGCTGGCCACCGGGGCGACGGTCAGCGGGGACGGGTTGGTGAGGCCGTTGTTCGTGTCGTCCTGCTCGACGACCGTGTTGGACTCGTCGACCCTGGCGGTCAACCGGTAGCTGCCGGCGTTGCGCGGTCCCGCGTTCGCGGTGACGGTGCTGCTGGCCCCGGCGGCGAGCCCGCCGACCGCGGCGGTGCCGACGAGGGTCGTACCCAGGTAGAAGTTGACAGTCGTGGCACCGGACGCGGCGGTGCCGGCGTTGCGGACGGTGGCCGAGACGGTGATCGCGGTGGTCTCGACCGGTGCGGCCGGGCTCCAGGTGGCGGCGGTGACGGTCAGGTCAGGGTTCGGCGCCGGTACCCCGAAGACCTGGAACTCGGCGACCTGCCCGGCCGGCGCCCCGCTGTTCGAGGTGATCGAGAGCCGGACGTCGGCGACATCGCCACTGACCGGGATGGTCACGCTGTTGCCGCTGCCCGGGTTGAAGTTGTACGGCGTCGCCGCCGACAGGCTGCGGAACGACGAAGCGCTCTGCTCGCGGCCCAGCACCGCGATGGTCTGGCTGCGCGGGCCCCACACCGGGTCCGGGTTCAGCCGGATCACCACCGAGCTGACCGTGGCGTTCGCGCCGAGCTGCACGGTGAGCACGCTCGGGTAGGCCCCACCGGCCCCCTCCCAGTACGTCGCCACGTTGTCGTCGTTGGCGTTGGCGGCGACGAAGGTGTGCACGGTCGACGAGGCGGTGATCGGCCTGCCGACCGCCAGGTTCGTCCCGGGCGGCGGATCGCCGGAGCCGACCCGGGTCACCGTGTTGCTGTTCGGCGACACGTTCCCGGCGGCGTCCCGGGCCCGCACCTGGTACGAGACCGTCGCGCTGGCCGGCTGGCTGTCGGTGTACGTCAGCACGTTGCCGACGTTGGCCCGCAGCGCGCCGTTGGCGTAGACGTCGTACCCGACGACGCCGACGTTGTCGCTGGCGGCGTTCCAGGTCAGCCGGATCTGCCCGCTGACCGGCTGGGTGTAGGCCAGGTTGGTCGGCGCGGTCGGGACCTGGTTGTCCGGGCCGCCGGCCGGGCCGTGCACCTCCAGTTCCGAGAGCTGGCCCGCCGGCCAGCCGTTGTTGGCGGTGATGTGCAGCCGCAGGTAGCGGGTGTTGGTGGTCGGCAGGTCGACGGTGACGGTGTTGCCGCTGGCCGGGTCGAAGGAGTAGCCGGTGGCGGCGACGAGGGTGCTGAACGTGCTGCCGTTGGTGCTGTTCTGCACGGAGAGGGTCTGGGTCCGGGTACCCCAGCCGGGTGGCAGCTTGAGCACCAGCCGGTTCACCTCGGAGGCGGCGCCGAGGTCGGCCTGGATCCACTGCGGGAACGCGTTGTTGGCGCTCTCCCAGTAGGTCGCCGGGTTGCCGTCGCCGGCGTTGCCGGCCGGGTACTCCGGATGCGAGCTGCTGGCACTGAGGCTGGCGGCGACCGCGGTCTCGGCCCGCTGCGCCCCGATGTCGGGCCGGGCCGCGGCCGGCGTGGGTAGCAGCGATCCCGCCGCCGCGAGTAGGCCGGTGGTGAGCGTCGCCGCGATCAGGCGGGGTCGTGGTGGTGGCTGTCTCATCAGGCTTCCTTGGCGCTCGTCGGAACCGACCTGGGTGCTGCGAGCGACCGGGCCTGGTCGGCGGCGGGCCCGGCTTGCCCGCCCGCCGTCGGAGGGCGGGCGGTGGCGCCGTCCGTCCGCCTGTCCGCCGCCGCCGCGGACCCCGCCGAAGGGCCGCTCCCCGAGGGCAGCCGGGGAAGGAGCACAGAGGACGCCTGTCTAGAAATTCCGGCCTGAAGAAGGCTATTTAGCAGTCGACAGCCCGAAATTTGCGTGGTGTCGTCGTAATGTTGCAGGCGCGCTACGGCTGCGTCAACACCCCACCGGATCAGCCCGGATCGATCTGAGCAAGATGCGACGACTTATCCGGATCAATCTTGTTTGCGGGGCGGTGGACACCGACCGGCGCACCCGGGTTCCGGCTATGCCAGCTACGGCGGTGGGGACAGCGGCAGCGGCGGTGGGGAGAGCGGCTGCGGGTCCGGGGGAGGCTGCGGCGGTGGCGGTGGCGGTGGCTAGGATCCGGACGACCCGGGTATGCCCCGGCCGCGCGGTCTCCGGCCCGGGCCGGCCACAGGGCTGATCAGCGAAGGGACACGGGATGCCGGAGACGACCGTCGCGGATTTCTGGTTCGACCCCTCGTGCCCGTACACCTGGACGGCCTCGCGCTGGCTGTTGGAGGTGGCGAAGGTCCGGCCCGTCGAGCCGCGGTGGCACCTGATGAGCCTGTCGGTGCTCAACGAGGGGCGCGACGACGACCCGGAGGGTGACCCCGAGGGCTATCTCTGGGTGCCGGTCCGGATCTGCGCGGCGGCGCGCCAGCGGTACGGCCCCGAGGCGATGGCCCGGCTCTACACGGCGATGTGGACCACCGCCCGGAGCGGCGAGGACTGGCTCGGCGACCTGCACGCCGCGCTGGCCACCGCCGGCCTGCCGCGCGAACTGGTCGACGCCGGCACGTCGAGCGCGTACGACGACGCGGTGCGCGCCTCGCACGCCGAGGCGATCGGCCTGGTCGGCCCGCACGTCGGCACCCCGATCATCGCGACGACCGGCACCGACGGCGCTCGGGTCGCCTTCTTCGGCCCGGTCATCTCCCGGATTCCCACCGGTGAGCAGGCCGGACGGCTCTGGGACGGGACGCTGCTGGTGGCCGGCGTACCCGGCTTCCACGAGCTGAAGGGTCGGCCGCACGCCGAGCCCCAGCTCGACCAGGGTCCCGCCTAATCCCGACGCGACCAGGGTCTTGTGGAGCCCTGACTCGACTATGGTCTCGTGGAGCCGATCACGGGCGGCGCCGGCTGCTCGGCCAGCCGGGCGCGCAGCCCTTCGGCGCGAGGGTGGTCCAGCGTGTCGAAGATGTCCAGCGCCTGTCGCCAGTACTCCCGGGCCTGGGCCGGCTCGCCGGAGCAGACCAGGACGTCCCCGATCACCTCCAGGGTCTCGGCCTCGAGCCCGTGGCAGTGCTTCCGGTGGTACAGGTCGCGTGCCTCGTGCAGCGGTACCAGGGCCTGCCGGTGCTGCCCGGCGCTCAGCAGCGCCTCGCCGAGGTTGTGGAGCGCCGAGGCGATGCCCACCGGGTCGGCGAGCCGCCGCCGGACCTCGAGCGCCTGCGACAGGCAGCGGATCGCTTCCTCGTGCTGCCCGAGCCCGGCGTATGCCCGCCCGAGGTTGCCCAACGTCATGCTCTGGTCGTACTGGGAGCTGACCTCGCGGCGGACCTCCAGGGCCGCGGTCAGGTGGTCGATGGCCTTCTGGAACCTGCCCTGCCGGCCGTACGCGGTACCGAGGTTGTTGAGTGTCCGGCCCTCGCCGCGCCGGTCGCCGACGGCACGGCGGATCTCCAGCGATCGGGTGAGGTGGTCGATGGACTTCTCGATCTGACCGAGCTGACCGAGGCCGAGGCCGAGTCCGCTGAGGATCAGCGCCTCGGCTTCCCGGTTACCCGTCCGACGTGCCGCCTCCAGCGCGATCCGGCTGGTACCGAGCCAGTCGTGCCAGTTGCTGCGACGGTCGAAGTGCAGCCGGAGCACGGCCGGCAGCCGCCAGGCGATGTCGTAGCGGCCGTGGTTGAAGGCGGTGGTCACGGCCGCGACCAGGGTGCTCTGCTCCGCAGTGATCCATCGGAACGCCCGTTCATCCGTGTCGAACGAGGGCAGGTGTGCCGGTCGGGTCCGCTCGTCCAGTACGACCTCGGTGTTGTACGGGAAGAGCCGGTGGATGGCCGCGTCGGCGGCGTACAGGTACCAGGTGAGGATCCGGTCGACGGCGGTGTCGGTGCTGTCGTGCGTATCGTCGTCCTCGACGGCGGCCCGCGCGGCGGCATACTCGCGGAGCAGGTCGTGCAACCGGTAGCGGTCGACGGTGATCGGGGTGACGAGGTGCTCGTCGCTCAGCCGCTCCAGCGTCTGCCGGGCCGCCGTCGGCGGGACGCCCAGCAGCGCGGCGGCCGAGTCGACGGTGAAGTCGTCGCCGGGGTGGAGCCCGAGCAGCCGGAACAGCCGCTGCCCGGCCGGATCGAGAGCCCGGAAGGAGAAATCGAAGACGGCGCGGATCTGCCTTTTCCCGACCGCCAGCTCGCCGAGTCGGTCGCCCTCCGCTTCGAGCCGGGCGGCGAGGTCGCCGAAGGTCCAGGCCGGCCGGGACCGCAGCCGGTGCGCGGCCAGTACGACCGCGAGCGGTAGCCGCCCGCACAGGTCGACGACCCGGCGAGCGCCGACCGGATCGGCGGCGACCCGGTGCTTCCCGGCGACCCGTTCGAGCAGGGCGTGGGCGTCCCGAGCGGTGAACACGTTCAGGTTCAAGGTGTGGGCGCCGTCGAGGGCGAGCACCCGCCGGCTGGTGACCAGGACCAGGCTGGTCGCACTGGCCGGCAACAGCGGCAGCACCTGGTCGTCACCGGCGGCGTTGTCCAGCAGGACCAGGGCGTGCCGGTCGTGCAACCGGTCCCGGTACAGCGCCGCCCGGGCATCCAGACCGTCGGGGATCTGGGCACCGGGCACACCCAGCAGGTGGAGGAACGAGGCGAGCACGGTCGCCGGGTCGGCGGGTGGCTCGTCGGCGTGGCCGTGCAGGTCCACGTAGAGCTGGACGTCGGCGTACCGTCCAGATCGGACCAGTTGGTGGGCGAGGTGGACGGCGAGCCGCGTCTTGCCGACCCCGGCCATCCCCTCGATCGCGGAGATCACCACGGTGCTGCCGGTGTCCCCGGCCGACGGCAGGGCCGACGACAGGATGGCCAGCTCGGCCTCCCGGCCCGTGAAGTCGGCGATGTCCGGCGGCAGTTGGCGATGCGCGCTCACCGCGATGCCGGTTTCCACGATGCCGGTTTCCGCGATGCCGGTCCCCGCCGGCTCCGGCAGTTCCTGACGCAGCACCCGCCGGTGCGCGGCGGCCAGCTCGGGGCCGGGGTCCGCGCCCAGTTCGTCGGCGAGCCGCCGGCGCAGCGCCTCGAACACCCGCAACGCCTCGGCCTGCTGACCACTGCCGGCCAGCGCGAGGATCAACTGCGCGTGCGCGGCCTCGTCCAGCGGATCGGCCTCGCCGACCTGCCGCAGCAGCGGCAGCACCCGCTCGTGCTGGCCGAGTGCAGCGGCCACCTGTGCGTACTCCACGACCACCGTCCGGCGTTCCCGGTCCAGCGCGGCCACCTCGGGCAGGATCCGCAGGCCGGCGAGGTCGGCCAGCGGCGCCGCGCGCCACAGACCGGCCGCCTGCCCGTACCACTCGTACGCGGATGTCAGGTCCCGGTCCCGCTGGGCATGCCGTGCCCGCCCGACGAGGCGACGGAAGTCGAGCAGGTCAAGCTGGTCGTCGGTGACGGTGAGCTGGTAGCCGCCCCCGGTGGCGACCAGCAGGCGGTCTGCACGGGGGGCCGGTTGCACCGCCCGCAGCCGCTGGCGTAGCCGGGAGACGTGGTTCTGCACCGAGGTCGCGGCGCTGTCCGGCGGATGCTCTCCCCAGATCAGCTCGACGAGCGTGTCCAGCCGGACCGGCTCGTTCGGGTGCAGCGCCAGCAGGGCCAGCAGCGTGCGCTGCTTGGCCGACCCGAGATCCACGCCGGCTCCGTCGACGACGACGGCGAGCGGGCCCAACACCTGCAACCGCAGGCCGTGCGCTGGTGGCTGGGCGGCTCGGCCGAGGCGGACGAGCCCGGCCGCCTCCCCGGCGGACAGACCCAGGGCGTCGGCGAGTCGGCGTAAGGTGGTGGACCGGGGCGCGGCGACGCGCCCCTGCTCCAGATCCCGCAACCCGCCGACGCTCAGCCCGGCCCGGTCGGCCAGCTCCTGTTGGGTCAGACCGGCCCGTTCCCGGAACTCCCGAAGGGTGCTGGGGAGTCTTGACTCACGAGGGATGCTGGAGAGCCCTGCCCTATCCACTGGCCGTCACCGTCCGACCGCACCTCGTGATCGTCGCCTCCCGGCGATCCCGGGCAACCATACATCGGCCCCCGCCGCCCGTACCCAACCCGTAGTCGGCCCGTGGGCGGCGCCCCGACACGCCGCTGACCAGCGCCGCGAGCGTCCGGCCGAGGTCGGCGGAACGCCAGGGTTCGGCGAGCGTGGTCTGCCAGCGTGGAGGGCGTGACCACTCCCCATCACCCGCGACGCCCTCGACGGTGTCCGGGCCGTTCCGCCGACAACCGGATTGGTTACGGGCGCGGGGTGCGCGATGGATAGCCGACTGCTGGGGCGCCTGCGCGATCCGGTCGAGCAGCGGCTGCTGCGTGAGGCCCTGGAAGCACGGGCCAGGGACGACGGTGACCCGCTGGCCCGCGACATGGCCCGGGGCGTACTGGCGGGCAACATCACGCTCTACGAGGCGGTCGGCTTCAGCGTGTACCGCGAGGTGTTCGCCAAGCGTGCGGCGGAGCAGGTGAGGTGGTGGCAGGACCTGCCTGACGACGAACGCGGGCGGCTCGATGACGAGGGCGGGGAGGCCGACGCGGATTAGACGGCGGACCACCAGGTGTGGTCGGGGTCACGTAGCGGAACCTGAACAGCGGCGCCGGCGCCGACAGCCCGGAGACCCCGCTCCCCCGTACGCCTGCGCCGTGTGGCGGGTACAACAGCTGACGTTGTCACGTCAGGGCCGGCCGGATCCGTCGTTGCAGTATGAGTCAACGAATGTCCTGGCCGGAGCTGGTGCCGGCGGGCTACGCCGCCATGTCGCAGCTGGAGAAGTACACGCGGTCGACGGTCGATCCGACCGTGCTGCACCTGATCAAGGTGCGCGCCTCGATGCTCAACGGATGCACGTTTTGTGTGGATATGCACACCCAGGAGGCCCTCGCCGACGGCGAACACCAGCGTCGGCTGTTCGCGGTGGCGGCCTGGCGGGAGGCGCCGTACTTCGACGATCGGGAACGGGCCGCGCTCGCGCTGACCGATGCGGTGACCCGGCTCGACGACCACGGGGTGCCCGACGACGTGTGGGACGAGGCCGTCAAGCACTGGTCGGAGGAGGAGGTCGCCAACCTCCTCCTGGCGATTGGCACTATCAACGTATGGAACCGGATCGCCATCACCAACCGAACACAGCCGCCACCCTTGGCGTGACCGGGAGCCGCTGGTGACCGCGCCGGACGTGGACGAGTTCGTCCGGCACCGGCCGATGCTGTTCGGGCTGGCGTACCGACTGCTGGGCAGCGCACACGACGCCGACGACATCCTGCAGGAGGCCTACCTGCGCTGGGCCGGCGCCGATCGGGCGGCTGTGGCACAGCCGCGCCGCTACCTGACCAGGGTGGTGGGGCGGCTCGCCCTCGACCAGCTACGGGCCCGTCGGGCGCGGCGGGAGAGCTACGTCGGTGAGTGGCTGCCGGAGCCGGTCGGCACCGATCCGTCCCCGTTCGGCGCGGTGGACACCTCGGATCTCTCGATCGCCGTGCTGCATCTCATGGAGCAGCTGACTCCGCCGCAGCGCGCCGTTTTCGTGCTGCGCAGCGCCTTCGACCTGCCGTACGACGAGATAGCCGCCATCGTCGAGCGGACCGTCGAGGACTGCCGGCAGCTGTACCACCGGGCGGAACGGGCGCTGCGCGACGGGCGGGTCCGGTTCGCGCCCACACCGGCCGAGCACCGACGGCTACTCGCCGACTTCGTCACCGCCGCCCGCGAGGGTGACATGACCCGGCTGCACGGCCTGCTGCACGCGGACGTGGTTGCCTGGTCCGACGGCGGCGGCCGCGCCCGTGCCGCGCTGCGGCCGATCCGCTCGGCGGCGAAGGTGGCCCGGTTCTTCGCAGCGATCTACTCACGGCCGCCAGCGCTGCGGGCCGTGTCGCTGGAGGTCAATGCCGCGCCGGCCATGCTGATCGGGTACTCCCGGACCCCGCACCTGCTGGTGCTCGACGTGGACGACGACGCGGTACGGCGGATCTTCCTGCTGGCCAACCCGGACAAGCTCGGCGCTGTGCCGTTCCACGTCCTCAGCCCGGCCACCGCCACTGGGCGACCATCGGATGGTCCTCGCCGTACCGCCGGGTGTGGTCGCGGCACTCCTGCCGGGCGTCGACCATCGCCTGGCGCAGGTGGGCGGCTCGGACCGCTAGCCCGGGTACCCGGTCGACCACATCCATGACCAGGTGGAACCGGTCGAGGTCGTTCAGCATCACCATGTCGAACGGCGTGGTGGTGGTGCCCTCCTCCCGGTAGCCCCGCACGTGCAGGTTGGCGTGGTTCGTTCGGCGGTAGCTGAGCCGGTGGATCAGCCAGGGGTAGCCGTGGTAGGCGAAGACGACCGGACGGTCCGGGGTGAAGAGGGCGTCGAACTGCGCGTCCGTCAGCCCGTGCGGATGGCTTCCGGCGGGTTGCAGGCGCATCAGGTCCACGACGTTCACCACCCGGACCCTCAGCTCCGGCAGGTGCCGGCGCAGCAGGTCGGCGGCGGCCAGGGTCTCCAGCGTCGGTACGTCGCCGGCGCACCCGAGCACCACGTCCGGCTCGGTCCCGGCGTCGGTACTGGCCCAGTCCCAGATCCCGATCCCGCGCCGGCAGTGCAGCTCCGCCTCTTCCATCGGCAGCCAGGTCGGCGCCGCCTGCTTGCCGGAGATCACCACGTTGATGCGGTGTCGGCTGCGCAGGCAGTGGTCCATCGTGCAGAGCAGTGTGTTGCCGTCCGGCGGCAGGAAGACCCGGACGATCTCGGCCTTCTTGTTGGTGACGTGGTCGATGAAGCCCGGGTCCTGGTGGGAGAAGCCGTTGTGGTCCTGCCGCCAGACGTGGCTGGAGAGCAGGTAGTTGAGCGAGGCGACCGGGCGGCGCCAGGGGATGTCCCGGGTGGTCTTGAGCCACTTGGCGTGCTGGTTGACCATGGAGTCGACGATGTGGATGAACGCCTCGTAGCTGGTGAAGACGCCGTGCCGGCCGGTCAGCAGATAGCCCTCCAGCCAGCCCTGGCAGAGGTGCTCGGAGAGCACCTCCATCACCCGGCCGCCGGGGGAGAGGTGGGCGTCGCCCGGCCCACCCGGGCCAGGGAAGGCCCGGTCGGTGACCTCGAAGACCGCGGCCAGCCCGTTCGACTCCACCTCGTCCGGCCCGAAGAGCCGGAACCGGTCCGGATTGGCCGCGATGACGTCCCGGAGCCAACCGCCGAGGATCCCGGTCGCCCCGGTGATCGGGCTGCCGGGCCGGTCCACCGCGACGGCGTGGGCCCGGAAGTCGGGCAGGACCAGGTCCCGGAGTACGACGCCGCCGTTGGTGCGCGGGTTCGCGCTCATCCGGCGGTCACCGCGCGGAGCCAGCTCGGCCAGCGCCGGCAGCGGCGCGCCGGTCGCGTCGAAGAGCTCCTCCGGCCGGTACGACCGCAGCCAGTGCTCCAGCCGGGCCAGGTGCTCGGGATTGTCGCGTACCTCCTCCAGCGGTACCTGGTGGGCCCGCCACGTCCCGGCGACCTGCTCGCCGTCCACCTCGCCCGGCCCGGTCCAGCCCTTCGGGGTCCGCAGCACCAGCATCGGCCAGCGTGGCCGCCCAGCCGGCCCGCCATCCCGGGCCCGCCGCTGGATCTCGGTGATCTCGTCCAGTGCCCGGTCCAGGCAGGCCGCCAGTTCCCGGTGCACCCGGGCCGGCTCGTCCCCGGCCACCACGTACGGTCGGTAGCCGTAGCCGCGCAGGATGCCGACCAGGTCGTCCTGGGGCATCCGGTCCAGTACCGTCGGGTTGGCAATCTTGTAGCCGTTGAGGTGCAGGATCGGCAGCACCGCGCCGTCCCGGGCCGGATCGATGAACATGGTGGAGAGCCAGCTTCCGGCCAGCGGGCCGGTCTCCGCCTCGCCGTCCCCGATCACGCAGGCCACCAGCAGGTCCGGGTTGTCGAACGCGGCCCCGTAGGCGTGCGCGAGCGAGTAACCCAGCTCGCCGCCCTCGTGGATCGACCCCGGGACCTCCGCCGCGACGTGGCTCGGCAGCCCACCGGGGAAGGAGAACTGCCGGAACAGTCGAGCCATCCCGGCCTCGTCCCGGCTCACCGACGGGTACAGCTCGGTGAAGGTTCCCTCGAGCCAGGTGTTCGCGATGATGGCCGGAGCCCCGTGCCCCGGGCCGGTGACCAGCATGGCGTTCAGGTCGCGGTGCACGATCAGCCGGTTCAGGTGTGCGTAGACCAGGTTCAGCCCCGGGTCCGTACCCCAGTGGCCCAGCAGGCGCGGCTTGATGTGCTCCGGTCGCAGCGGCTCGCGCAGCAGTGGGTTCGCCAGCAGGTAGATCTGTCCGGTGCTGAGATAGTTGGCGGCCCGCCAGTACGCGTCGATCCGGCCCAGTTCCTCCTCGGAGAGCCGGGGCTGCGGGTCGAGCGCGGTCTCCATCACCCGAGCCTGCCCCGAGTCGGGCCGACCCGCGACCGGAACGGCGATCTCGGCACGCTCACTCCTGGATGTACACGCCGTGCGCGCCGCGTACCACGACGACCGGCGCGATCGAGTGGTAGAGCATCGCCTGGCTGACCGAGCCGAGCATGCCGCGCCAGGGTTCGTCACCGCGCGCGCTGACCACCACCAGTTCGGCCCGGCGCGCCTCCTGGGCCAGCGTCGACTCCGGGTCACCGGTCCGGACCCGCTGGTTCACCTGCACCGAGGGGAATTTCCGCTGCCACGGCGCGACCGCCTCGGCGAGTTGCTCGACGACCTCGGGCGGCGGGGTGCCGTCCGCATCCGCCGGGTCGCAGACCTGCACCACGACCAGGTCGGTGCAGTGCCGGCTGGCGGTGTCGAAGGCGAATTCGAGCGCGCTCAGTGAGCTGGCCGAGCCGTCCACCCCGACCAGCACCGGCCCGGTCAACGGCACCTGTTCCCGGGCGACCAGCACGCTGCACCCGGCCCGGGCCGCGAGCTGTACGGCGGTGGCGTCGGAGGCCGTCGGCACGTCGGTACCGGCGGACAGCCCGCCGTCGCCGATCACCAGCAGCGCGGCGGAACCCGACTCGCGCAGCAGGGTGGTGATCACCGGTCCCTCGATGAGCGCACTGGAGACGTCGAGGGTCGGCTGCGCCTGGTTGGCGGTGGCGGTGGCCCGGCACAGCAGTTCCTCGGCGGGGCGGCGGGGCTCCTCCGGCATCGGCTCCGCCGGGTCCGCGACCCAGTTGAACGCATGCACCACCCGCAGCGGGCGGGAGTGCAGGACCGCCTCGCGGGCCGCCAGTCGGACCGCCGTCATGCTCAGCCGGGAGTCGTCGACCCCGACCACGACGAAGGCGTCCTGTGGAGCGCTCACGGTCGCCCCGCGGTCACTGCCACCATCCCGCCGCCGATTACGTGGCGTATATCCTGCACCAGCCGAGAGTATCCGGTGCGGTGGCGGTCGTCGGCGTATTCGGCCGGCACGGCCGCACATCGGAGGGTTCGCTCAGTGCTCGACCCGCAGTACGGCCATGGTCGCGTTGTCCCGACCGCCCGCGACCAGCGTGTCGGCGAGCGCACCGCGGACCACCTCGACAAGGCTGCCGGCCGCGCCGAGCCGGCGGGTCAGCCGCTGGTAGTCGAGCTGCTCGGCGACCCCGTCGGTGCAGAGGCAGTAGACGTCGCCGGGGCGCAACGAGACGTTGAGCAGGTCCGGCTCGGGCATCGCCGGGTGGCCGACGTAGCGGGTCAGCTGGTAGCGGGCGGCGGCGGCCGCCGGGGAGTCCGCCGGGTACCAGCCGTAGACGGCGCCGAGCCAGGCGGCCGTGTGGTCGACGGTGAGCAGTTCGAGCAGTCCGTCCCGGAGCCGGTAGGCGCGGGAGTCACCGATCTGCACGATCCAGCCGGATAGGTCGGTCGAGCCGGATAGGTCGGTCGCGCCGGTCGGACCCGCGGCCGCCCCGCCCGGTGCCGGCCGGGCGATCGGCGCGGTACGCCGCGATCCCGCACCCCCGTCGGCGCGATCCGGCCGGGCCGGCAACTGCGCCTCGGCACCCGCTGACGTCGGCGCCGGGCCGGCGGCACCCGGTGCGGTTTCCGGCGCTACGACGACCAGGCCGGTGAAGGTGCAGCCGCTCAGCTCGTTGAGGTCGGTGCCGGCAGCCCGGACCCGGGACTGTGCCCGGGCCATCGCGGCGCGGAGCCGACCGGGGCCGATGTCGGGACCTGCCGCGCGTACCTCGGCGACCATGGTCTCCATGGTGGTGCCGCCGGCGACGGTGCTGCCCCGGCCGTCGCCCATCCCGTCGGCGACCGCCAGGAACGGCAGCACCGGATCGACGTGCAGCACGTCGAAGTTCGCCGAGTAGCGCTGGCCCACCCGGCTGCCCCCGGCGACGCTGAGCCGGTGGCCGGCGAGCGGGTAGGTGCGGCTGACGTCGCCCTCGGCGGGCATCCGGTCCGGACCCGTCACAGGGCTTCGGTGCATGGCGGGCAGGTTAGCAGGATTGCCGAACCGCCCGGGCGGTATATGCGAATCCCCGCAAATCTCCGCACTGTCGGTTCTGTGTCGGCTTGACCCGGGCCCGTTGTGCCGCGTGAGGGCGGATCGGGCTGCGAGGATGGGACGGTGAACCTGCCCGACGTGCTGCGCCGGCACCGGCTGCTCGCCGTCGTGCGGGGCGACGATCCGGACGCTGCCCTGGCCAGCGTACTGGCATTGGCAGAGGCCGGGGTCGCCCTCGTCGAGGTGTCGCTGACCTCCCGGGACGAGGCCGGGGTGCTGGTCCGGGCCCGGGCGGCGCTCGGTCCGGACGCGCCGCTGGGCGCCGGTACGGTGCTCACCGAGGCCGACGTGGTGCAGGCGGAGCAGGCTGGGGCGTCGTTCGTGGTGACCCCGGGACTGGTGCCGGCGGTTGCCGAGGCGGTACGACTCGGGCTGCCCGCCCTGGTCGGCGCGCTGACCCCGACCGAGGTGGTCGCGGCCAGCCTGGCCGGGGCGGCCGCGGTGAAGCTGTTTCCCGCGTCGCTCGGCGGCCCGGCCTACCTCCGGACACTGCGGGAACCCTTTCCAGACGTCCCGTTCGTGCCCTTCGGTGGGGTGGACCTCGAATCCGCTCCGGAGTACCTCGCGGCGGGTGCCGTCGCGGTCGGTGCCGCCGAGTCCCTACTCGGTGCGGCGCCGCAGGGCGGGGACCTGACCGCGCTGCGGCTGCGGGCCACGGCGTTCCGCGCAGCCGTCTCCTGAGCGGGCTCGGTACCGGCCGTCGGATTCCTCAGGTACGAGGTCCCCGGAAGGTGCTTCGGTAGGCCAGCGGTGTGGTGGCGTACGCCCGACGGAAGTGCAGCCGAAGGTTTGCGGCGCTGCCCAGGCCGCTGTGCCGGGCGATCTGTTCGACGGTGAGCTCGCCGGTCTCCAGCAGAGTGCATGCCTTGCGCAGCCGCGCGGCCGTCAACCAGGCATGCGGACTGGTGCCGAACTCCGCGACGAAGGCCCGCCGAAGCGTCCGGGTGGACTGCATCGCCTGCCGTGCGAGATCCGCCACGGTGATGTGTCGATGCAGGTTGGCCAGCGCCCACTCGGTCACGGGCCCGAGTCGTTCACTCGTCTCCGTCCTGGCCGCGATCGTGTACTGGGCCTGCCCCCCGGCACGATGCAGCGCCGTGACCATGCGTCGGGCGCGGTGGATCGCGGCCGACTGCCCGTGATCGAGGCCGAGCATGTAGAGGCACAGATCGAGGCCTGCGGCGAGTCCGGCGCTGGTCAGCACATCACCTTCGTCGACGTAGAGGACCGCCGGATCGACCCGCACGGCGGGGTGCTCCCGCGCGAGATCGGCGGCATGGGCCCAGTGGGTGGTGGCCCGACGGCCGTCGAGCAGGCCGGCCTGCGCCAGAGCGAAGGCGCCGATGCAGATGGATGCGATCCGGGCCCCGCCCCGATGTGCGGTACGGAGGGCGTCGAGAGCCGCCTGGGGTGCCGGACCTCGTCCGAAGCCCGGCACGATGACGGTGTCCGCGGTGGTGACGGCTTCGAGGCCGGCGGCGACGGTGATGCCGAAACCTGGTGTGGTCGTGGTGACCGACCCCGCATCGAGCGCGCAGAGCGTGACCTCGTATCGGCCGTGGCGCTCGTGGCCGAAGACCTGCGTGGCGATGGCTACGTCGAACGCCACCACCGGGTCCAGGGCCAGGACGGCGACACGATGGATGGCCGATCCCTCACGCATGACGGCAAGGATGTCACTGGTATGCCAGGACGCAGAAGGCGAACCTGTGTGAGTGCGAGTGGAGATCGTAGTTTTCGATGGGTTCGACGAGTTGGACGCCTTCGGGCCGTTCGAGGTCCTCTCCATGGCCGGATTCGACGTCGATCTGGTTGTCGCCGCCGAGCCGGGTTCGGTGCGCAGCATGCGAGGCGTCCAGCTGGCCGTGCCCAGAGTGCTGGGCAGCCCGGACGGGTTGATCGTGGTCGGCGGGGGATGGATGAACCGTGCCGAGCAGGGCTCGTGGGCCGAGGCCCGGCGCGGTGTGCTGCCCGACGCGCTGGCCAGGGCGGCCGGTACCGCGCGGTGGGCAGCGTCGGTGTGCACCGGCGGCATGCTGCTCGCGGCGGCGGGCCTGCTCACCGGGCGCAACGCGACCACCAACCGCAATGCCTACCAGGAACTCCGGGCGTACGGTGTCAACGTCATCGAGGAGCGGGTGGTCGACGACGGCGATCGCATCACCGCCGGCGCGCTGAGCGCCGGCCTGGATCTGGGGCTGTGGCTGACAGAGCGGGAAATGGGCGCCGAGCGTGCCGCCACCGTGGCCGCCACCGTCGACTTCTCCCGGCGCTCGCCGGTCTGGACGAGGCCGGAATGACGACACCGTCGACTCGACGCTCCCGCTGAACCTGATCGAACACTAGGCCGTACCGGCGGCTGTGTGGCTGGCCGGGCGCCTGGTGTCGACGTTGCCGGTCATGGCGTTGAGGATGGCGGGTAGTTCGGTCACGGTCTGGGCGGGCAGGCCGGCCACGGTCTCCTCCGCGAGAGCGTGCCACAGCTGCTTGACCCGATCGGCGAGGGCCCTACCGCTGTCGGTGAGTTCGACGATGCTGGCGCGCTTGTCGGAGGGGGCGGGTTCGCGGCGGATGTGGCCGGAGGCCTCGAGCTTGCGGGTCATCAGAGTGACGCTGGGCGGCTCGCAGCCGAGGGCCTCGCTGAGCTGGGCCTGGATTCTCGGTCCGGTCCGGTCGAGTTCGAGCAGGAGTGCCTCCTGGCCGGGGTGTAGGCCGAGCGGGGCCAGCAACGCGGCGGCCCTGGCCCGGTGGCGCAGGCTCAGCAGCCGGATGGCCTGGTTGAGGGCGTCGGCGTACTCGAAGTCCACGGGCTCTCCTTGACAGAAAGGTTATGCGCATAACATTATGCGGATAACTAATTCTAGCAGCATCGAGGAGCCGGACATGACCGTGAAGGTCGCTGTCATCTACTACAGCGCGACCGGCGCTGTGCACGCGCTCGCGCAGGCCGTCGCCGAGGGGGCGGCCTCGGCCGGGGCCGCCGTACGGCTGCGACGGGTCGCCGAGCTGGCCCCCGACAGTGCGATCGACCAGAACCCGCAGTGGCGGCGGCACGCCGACGCGACCGCGTCGATCGTTCGGGCCGGACTCGAGGACCTGGCGTGGGCCGACGCGTACGCGTTCGGGACACCGACGCGGTTCGGTGCGCCGGCCGCGCAGCTCAAGCAGTTCATCGACCAGGCCGGCGGTCTGTGGCAGGAGGGGAGGCTGGCCAACAAGCCCGTGACGACCTTCACCTCGGCGTTCAACCGGCACGGCGGCAGCGAGGCCACGATCCTGTCGCTGAGCAACGTCTTCTACCACTGGGGGTCGTTGATCGTCCCGCCCGGATTCACCGATCCGGTCGTCTACGCCGCCGGCGGCAACCCGTACGGCACGTCGCACGTGACCAGCCCGAACGGAGACGGCCCCGGCGCCGCGGCGCTGGACGCGGCTCGATACCAAGGACTCCGGCTGGCCAGGATCACCCTCCAGCTGCTGGGCGACCAGGTCGTCCCCGATGTCGCCGTGGGCACCGGAAACGGCCACGAGGCCCTGGCCGCGGCGGCCTCTCGGACCGCGGAGGCGGCGGGTTGAGCTCAGGGAGAGTCCTCATGACAAGCACCAGCACCACAACTCGGCGGGCCAGGCCGCCAGCCACATCCTCCTGGATGGTTCTGGCGCTGGCGTGTGCCTGCCAGTTCATGGTGATCCTGGACGTGTCCATCGTCAACGTCGCGCTGCCCTCGATCCAGCGGGATCTCGGCTTCACCGCCATCGGCCTGGCCTGGGTGGTGAATGGCTACGTGCTCACCCTGGCCGGCTTCATGCTGCTCAGTGGCCGCGCCGTCGACCTGTTCGGCCCGCGCCGGATGCTGGTCGCCGGACTGTTCCTGTTCTCCGCATCGAGCCTGGTCGGCGGCGTGGCAACCGGGCCGGAGATCCTGGTGGGAGCCCGCGTCGCGCAGGGCGTGGGCGCCGCCATGCTGGCTCCGGCGACACTGGCCGTGATCAACACCTACTTCACCGAGCCGCAGCCGCGGGCGCGGGCGTTCGGCGCCTGGTCCGCCTCGGGCGGTGTGGGCGGGATGGCCGGCGCGCTCGCCGGCGGCGCCATCACGACCGGCCTGTCATGGCGGTGGGTCTTCCTCATCAACGTGCCGATCTGCGCCGTGTTGATCGTACTGGCCATGATGTCGCTGGCCGCCACCCGAGCCAACCGGCGGGAATCGCTTGACCTCACCGGCGCGGCCACCGGAACGGCTGGACTGGCCGCACTGATCTACGGGGTCATGCAGAGCGCCGAGCACGGCTGGACGTCCTCGCGGTTCCTCGGGCCAGCCGTGGCAGGCCTGCTGCTGCTCAGCATCTTCATCGTGGTGGAGGCGCGGTTCGCCACCCGGCCGATGATGCCCCTGCGGCTGTTCAGAATCCGGACCGTCGCCGTCAGCAACGGCATGCTGCTGCTCTTCGGCGGCATCGCCGTCGCGATGTGGTATTTCACGTCGCTGTTCATGCAGAACGCCCTCGGATACAGCGCACTCGAGGCCGGGCTCGGACAGACACCCGCGGCGGTGACCTTCGTGGTGATCGCGCGGATCGCCGCCAACCTGTTGCCCCGAACCGGTGCACGCCCACTGGTACTGGCCGGCAGCGCCTGTTTCCTGGCCGGGTTCGGCTGGCTCGCCCAGGCCGGAACCGACAGCGGCTACGTCACCGGCGTGCTCGGGCCCACGCTGCTCATCGCCGTCGGCATCGGCCTGACCTTCCCCACCCTCATGGCCGCGGCCACCGCCGACGTACCCGAACGCGACGCGGGCATCGTCGGCGGCCTGGCCAACACCGCCAACCAGGCAGGCGGCTCGGTAGCCCTAGCCGTACTCGCCACAGCCGCCAGCGTCAAGGCCGGAACAGGCGCCGCCGCCGGCTCTCCGGCCGCCCTCGCTGCCGGCTACGACCTGGTCTTCCTCATCGCGGCCGGAATCGGCCTGGCTATCGCGGCGGTCAGCCTGCTGCTACCACAACATCGGCCCGGCTGACGACGGCATTCAGCCGGGTCATGTCAACTTAGGTTGACACAAGGGGCGGCGTCAACCTAAGTTGACAGTATGAGTCAGGCAACGGATCTGGCGGCGGCGGCCGGCAGCACCGATCCACGGGTCGGGCTGCGTGCGGTGGTGGCCCTGCGTCGGCTGTTGGAACGCCTGGAGGTCGTCCAGGTCGACAACGCCCGGCGCCAGGGCTGGTCATGGCAGGAGATCGCCGACGCGCTAGAGGTCAGCAGGCAGGGAGTACACAAGAAGCACGCCGGCCGGGCGTCGGCGCGTACCCAGGGAGGGGCATGATGTTCGAGCGGTTCACGGTGCAGGCCCGGGACGTCGTCCGTGGGGCCGTGGCGGCGCGCGAGCGGCTGGGGCACCGCAACGTCGGCACCGAACACCTCCTGCTCGCCCTGCTCGACCCGGCGCGGAGCTCCGTCGCGGAACTGCTCGACCAGGCTGGCGTGGACGCCGCCCGGGTGGCCGAGGCGATCGACCGCAAGCTCGGCCGCGGCACCGAGGAGTTCGGCGACCGCGACGCGGAGGCGCTCCGCTCGATCGGCATCGACCTGGCGGCGGTTCGCTCCAAGCTGGAGGAGTCGTTCGGTGCGGGTGCTCTGGAGCCGCCGCCGTCCCGGTCTTCGCGGCGTGGCCTCTTCGGCGGCTGGGACTTCTCCAGCCGGTTCTCCGCCCGGGCCAAGAAGGTGCTGGAGCTGGCCCTGCGCGAGGCGATCCAGCTCCGGCACCGGGAGATCGGCGCCGAGCACATCCTGCTCGGGTTGCTCCGCGAGGGGCAGGGGCTGGCGGCGCTGCTGCTGACCGAGGCCGGGGTGGACCTCGCCGACCTGCGTCGCCGTACTCTCGACTCCCTCCGCAGCGCAGCCTGACCGCCCCCGGGTCGCTGTCGGCGGCAAGCTGCTGCACACTGGCGGCCGTGAAGGCGCACGAGCAGAGCACGGACGGCGTACCGGCGGGTACCCGGGCAGGTGGTGCCGGCGGTCTCCGGTCGGCGGTGGTGGTCAACCCGGTGAAGCAGACCGACCTCGACGGGCTGCGCCGGACCGTCACCGAGACACTGGCCGCCGCCGGCTGGCCGGAACCCGCCTGGTTCACCACCACCGTCGACGACCCGGGCCGGGGCCAGGCCCGGCGGGCGGTCGAGGACGGCGCCGAGGTGGTCTTCGTCTGCGGCGGCGACGGCACCGTGATGTCCTGCGTCGGGGCCCTGGTCGGCACCGACGCGGCGATGGCCATCCTGCCGTCGGGCACCGGCAACCTGCTCGCCGCCAACCTCGGGCTCTCGAACGACCTGGCCGCCGGGCTCGAGGTGGCGCTCGAACAGGACCGGCGGCGCATCGACGTCGGCAGCTGCGGTGACCAGTACTTCACCGTGATGGCCGGAATGGGCTTCGACGCCCAGATGCTGCAGGCCACCTCCGAGACCACCAAGGCCCGGGTTGGCTGGCCCGCCTACCTGGTGGGGGCGCTGCGGCACCTGCGGGACCGGCCGATGCGGGTGTCGATCCGGATCGACGACCAGCCGCCCCTTCGGCGCCGGGCCCGTACGGTCCTGGTGGCCAACGTCGGGCGGTTGCAGGGCGGGGTACGACTGCTCGCCGACGCCGAGCCGGACGATGGTTACCTGGACGTCGCGGTCCTCACGCCCCGGACGCTGAACCACTGGCTCTCGCTCGGCTGGGCGGTGCTGCGGCGCCGTCGCCGGGTGCCCCGGATGGAGGTGCTGCGCGGCCGGCGGGTCATCATCACCAGCAACCGGGCCCAGCCCCGTGAGCTGGACGGGGACGTCATCCCCGCCGGCCGCTCCCTGAAGGTGTCGGTACGCCCCGCGGCGCTCTGGCTCTGCGTACCGAAGCCGGCGACCGAGCCGGACCTGGCGGTGGACGCCGACGCGGTCGCCGAACGGGGGGAGCGCCGGGTGGAGGAGGCCCGGTGAGCAGTACCCGGTTGGTCCCCGAGACCCGGTGCATGCCCGACGAGGAACTATCCGCCGACGACGCCTGGCACACCCTGCGCCGGCACGGCGGCTGGCACCTGGTCCGGGACGCCTTCATCCGGTTCCGCTACGGCGACGCGTTCAGCCACTCCCGGGCGTTCGCCCTGCAACTCTGCCTCGCCGTGGTGCCGTTCCTGATCGCGCTGACCGGCCTGATCAGTGACCTCGGGGTGGACGAGGGCGGCCGGGTCGTCGCCGACACGGTGATCGCGCTGACCCCGGGCGCCAGCGACGGGGTGGTCAGGGAGCTGCTTGTCGACTCGGAACAGACCGAGGACGCCGGCGAACTGGCCCTGGCTCTCGGCCTGATCACCGGGCTGGTCGCGCTGACCACCACGATGGCCCAGGTGGAGCGCGGGGCGAACCGGATCTACGGGGTGGAGCGGGACCGTCCGGCGCTCTGGAAGTACGTCCGGGCCGCCGTACTCGCGCTCACCGCCGGGGCACCCGCGCTGGCCGGCTTCTTCATCCTGGTCGGCGGCGGTGAACTGGGCCGCTCGATGGGGCGGCACTACGACTGGTGGGGGCCGGCCGCCGGCCTCGGCTGGGACGTGCTGCGCTGGCCGCTGAGCCTCGGACTGACCGTCTTCGCCGTCGCGGTGCTGTTCCGGCACGCGCCGCGCCGCCGGCAACCGGGGCTGTCCTGGCTGCTGTTCGGCGCAGGCTTCAGTATCGCGCTGTGGTGGCTGGCCAGCGTGCTGCTCGCCGGCTACGTGTCCTACAGCGACGCGTTCGGCGCCACCTACGGCGCGCTGACCGGGATGATGGCGCTGCTGCTCTGGGCCAACCTCACCGGGATCGCGCTCTTCGGTGGGCTGGCCTTCGCCGCCCAACTGGAGGCGCTGCGGATCGGCGAGCACGAGCCGGCCGAGCCGGACCGCTGGGATCCGGACCGGGCTGACCCGGGACGCGCCGACATGCTGGACATCGATCCGGCGGGGACGCTCGGCCGGGCCGTACCCGGGCCCCGGCGCAGCGCGGAGCGGGTCGCCGACGCCGTCGGCCCCGGGGCGGAGCCGCGCGACGACTGACGGGTGTACGCCGTCCGCAGCGCGGGTACCGGGCAGGCCAGAGACGAGAAGGGGGCTCTGGCGTGGCTATGGTCAGCGACCTGTTGCGGCGACCTCTCGGGCATTTCGCCGAACGCAGCCTGGCCGGGCTCGCCCTGGTCGCCGGCACCGGCGTCGGCTTCGGCGTGCTGTTGCTGCTGGTCCGGGTCCACTGGGGGCCGCTGTACCGGGCCGACCACGAGACGGCGGCCTGGTTCAACGAGCTGGTCTCGGCCAACGACGGCCTGGTCACCGTTCTCCGGGCGGTAACCTCGCTGGGCGGCCGACCGATCATGATCTGGTTGGTCACCATCGCGGTGGTGGGCCTGCTGATCCGCCGGCAGGGCCGGCTCGCGGTCTACCTGATCGTCACCGGTCTCGGCGCGCTGGTACTCGACCCGTCGCTCAAGGAGCTGGTGGGCCGGCTCCGCCCGGTCGTCGACATCCCGGTGGCGTCGGCGCCGGGCAACAGCTTCCCCAGTGGCCACGCCCTCGGATCGATGGTCGCCTACGGCGCGCTGCTGCTGGTCTTCCTACCCGCGATGCGACCCCGGTGGCGCCGGCTGGCGACCGGGTTGGTGATCGCGGTGGTGGTGGCGGTCGGGGTGACCCGGATCGCGCTCGGCGTGCACTACCTCTCCGACGTCCTCGCCGGCTGGCTGCTCGGCCTCGCCTGGCTGGGCATCACCGCGTACGCCTTCCGGTTGTGGCGCCGCGAGCGGGGACGCCCGGTCCGGCCGCTGGGCGAGGGGCTGGAGCCGGAGGCGGGCCGGGAGATCACTCCGGCACCGGCGGAGGACCGCGTGTTGCCGCACCCCCGGGCGGCCGTCGCCGAGGTCATCACCGGCTGGGTGCTGGTCTTCGGCGCGCTGTACGCCTTCGGCATGCTGGTCAGCTACCACGTCGAGGGCACCTTCGTGGCGACACTCGACCGGAAGGTGCCGGAATGGTTCGCCGCGCAGCGGACCGACACCCTCAACGACGTCAGCCACCTGGCGAGCAAGGCCGGCGACACCCACGCCATCCTGCTGGTCTCGCTGGTCTTCTGCCCGCTGGCGGTGGCCTTCTGGCGGCGCTGGCGGCCGGTGCTCTTCCTCGCCCTGACCATGTTCGGCGAGCTGACCCTCTTCCTCGCCTCGTCGCACGCGGTGAACCGGCCCCGCCCGCAGGTCGAACACCTGGACGGACCGCTGCCGACCGCGTCGTTCCCGTCCGGGCACATCGCGGCGACGATGTGCCTGTGGGTGGCGATCGCACTGCTGGTGGTGCCGCGCACCGACCGCTGGTGGCGCTGGCTGGCCGTGCTGGCCGCGGTCGTGATGCCGCTGCTGGTGGCCACCTCCCGGATGTACCGGGGGATGCACCACCCGAGCGACTTCGCCGGGGCCATGCTGCTCACCGCGCTCTGGATCGGCCTGCTCTGGCTGGTGGTACGTCCCAACGAGGAACTCTCCGCCGGCGGCGGGCAGGACAGCGGCGGGGCCGACGCGGAATCGTGGGACTCCACCCGCCCGAGCGGCTCCACCCGCCCGAGCGGCTCCACCCGCCCGAGCGGCTCCACCCGCCCGAGCGGCTCCGCCCGCCCGAACGGTTCTGCGGGGACGGTGGAGACCGCGCCGAGCAGGTCGGCCCAACTGTCGGAACTCGACGACGAACTGGCCAGGGCGGCCCGACCAGACTGAGACCCGAGGGTGCCGCGGTCGGGGCTGCGGGGACCGGGCGGAGGAACCTGCGGCGGTGACCGGTGGGCCTGCCGGACGGAGGACGGGGTGGTGTCGGGTGCGGGTGATGACCTACAACATCAAGAACGGCGGGCGGGACGGCGCAGACCCGGGCCGGCTGGACCTGGTACTCCAGGTTGTCGCCGAGCAGCGCCCGGACGTGCTGGCACTACAGGAACTTCGGGGACTCCGCCGCGACCGCGACCGGTTCGACACCCTCGCCCGGCGGCTCGGCATGCGCGGGTACCTGGCCGGCGGGTGGTTCGGTCAACCGGTGGCGGTCCTGGTCCGGCCCCCGGTCGCGCCGGTTGTGGTCGCACCGGTCCGTCGGCCGTTCCACCACGGGGCTCAGCGGGTCGTGCTGGACACCGACCGGGGGCCGCTGACCGTGCTCAGCACGCACCTTCACCCGTACTCCGGGTGGCGCCGGCTGCGTGAGGCCGGCTGGCTGGTCGGTGCGGCCAGCCGGGGCGGGGCGGACCGGAGGCGGCTGCCGGAGCGGCTGGTCCTGTTGGCCGGTGACCTGAACACGCTCGATCCGGGCGGCCGGCACGACGAGCGGATCGGCCGGCTGCCGCCGGAGTACCGGAAACGGCACCTGATGCCGGACGGGGTGACCGTGGACACCCGGGCGGTCGCCGCGCTGTACCGGGCCGGCTTCGTGGACCTGTTCCGGCCGGCGGGTCCGGCCGGGTCGGCGGAACCGCCGCACACCGTGCCGACCAGCGCGGGCGGTGGGGTCGAGTTCACCGCGATGCGACTCGACTACCTGCTCGGCACGCCGCCGCTCGCCCGGCTGGCCCACCCGCCCCGGGTCGTCACCGGTGGGGCGGCGGAGTCCGCGTCCGACCACTATCCGCTGGTCGTCGAGTTCGACCTACGCCCGGGCTGAGCACCGGGACGGCTCAGGTGCCGAGCCCGACGTCGCGGGCGAGCAGGGCCGCCTGAACCCGGTCCGCGACACCCAGCTTGGCGAAGATGGCGGAGAGCTGGTTGCGGACGGTCTTCTCGCTCAGCCCGAAGTGTCGGGCGATCTTGGCGTTGGTGTCGCCGAACGCGAGCCGGCCGAGGATGTCCCGCTCCCTGGCGGTGAGTTGGTTGAGCGGGGCGGGCAGTTCGGCCGGTCCCCGGTTGAGCGCGGTGAGCACCGACGTCCCGATCCCCGGCCCCAGCACGACCCCGCCCTGGGCGACCGTACGCAGCGCGTCGATGACGGCGTCCGGATCGGTGTCCTTGAGCACGTAGCCCCGGGCACCGGCCCGCAGCGCCCGGGCCACGATCTCCTCGTCGTTGGCCATGGTGAGCATCAGCACCTTGGTCTCCGGGCGGGACTGGATGATCCGCGCGGTGGCGTCGACACCGTCACCGTCCGGCAGCGTCACGTCCATCGCGATCACCTCGACCCGTTCGCCGACCGCGGTGCTGATCGCCTCGGCGGTGGTAGCCGCCTCGAACACCTCGCTCACCCACGACTCGCCCTCGAGCATGGTGCGCAGCCCCCGGCGCACCACCGGGTGGTCGTCGACGATGAGGATCCGTCCACCGTGCACCATGCTCGTCGCCGCCTCTGCCCGCGCATCACGTCATGTGCGCCGCCATCGGCCGGAAGGGCATTGCCGGGGCCCGGCTGCGCATCGCGGGTTCAGCGTAGCGGGCTAGCCGATCCGGCCCGCGTCGCTGTCCGGACTCTGGCTCCCGGTGGCGGGCGGGGCGGTGCTGGCGGGCTGTGCGGCTCCGCTGCGCGGCTGCGGCAACTGCGATTCCGGGCCGGCGTCGACGGACCGGTGGGCGATCCCCCAGCAGCCGTCCGGGTTGCCGGCTTCCGGATCGGTTCCGCTGGCGCCGCCCGTACGGCCGGCGGTACCGGTATCCCCGGTCGGTGCGTCGGTGGCCGCTCGGTCGAGGGTGACTGGGCCGCCCTGCCCTGGCACCGCCGTCGCCGGGTCGGGGAGGGTCGGCTGGAAGGGTAGTCGCACCCGGATGGACGTACCGTGCGGACTCGTCGGGGTGATGTCGAAGTCACCGCCGAGTTCGGTGGCCCGTTCCCGCATCGAGTCGAGGCCGACCCCGCCGGGCCGGCGCGGGCCGAGTCCCACCCCGTCGTCCACGACCTCCACCGTCAGCGCCCGGTCCCGGTGCACGTGCACCCGGCAGGTGCTGGCCTGGGAGTGCCGGGTCACGTTGTTCAGCGCCTCGGCGACGATCCGGTACGCGGCCACCTCGATCGCCGCCGGCAACCCCTGGAGGTTTCCGTCGACCTGCAACCGGACCGCGAGGTTCGGGCTGTCGAACCGGGCACACTCGTTGCGCAGCGCGGCGGCGAGTCCCCGGTCCAGCGCCGGTGGCCGAAGCTGGTCGACGAGCTGGCGTACCTCGGCGGTGCAGGTCTGGAGGTCCGTAGCGAGCGCGTCGAGGATCCGACCGGTGCGCGGCTGCCCGGCGACGAGCTTGTGCGCGGCCCGGACCTGCATGGCCATCCCGGCCAGCGTCGGACCGAGCCCGTCGTGCAGGTCGCGGCGAAGTCGACGGCGCTCCTCCTCGCGGGCGGTGATCAGCCGTTCCCGGGACTCCTGGAGGTCGTGGATGAGCCGGACGGCCTCGGCCGCCACCGCCGCGTGCACCGCCAGGTCGCCCAGCAACCGCCGTTCGACCGGGGTGAACCGGCTCGCCGCGCTCCGGTTGGCGACCAGCAGCCGGCCGACCCGTTCCCCCCGGGTCACCATGTCGAACGCCTCGATCGGTGTGTTCGCGGTACCGTGCGCGGCGAGGACGCGCGGCCCCTCCCGCCCCTCGACCTCCACCGCGACGTGCGGCACCCGCAGCGACCGCGCGATGGTGTCGGTCAGCAGCGGCAGCACCGCGCCCGGCTCGACGGTACGGCCCAACAGCTCGCCGAGCCGCGCCATCACCTGGTACGGGTCGTCCCGGTCGCCGTAGAGCAGCCGGTTCACCCCCCGCTGCACCCGGCCCCGGGCCGGCTCGAACGCGACCGCGATCAGCCCGGTCGCCACCAGCGATGCGTTCGAGGTGCTGCCCGCCATCAGCAGGTCGCGCAGCAGGGTGATCAGTCCGACGAAGGCGGCGATCACCAGCAGGCTCATCACCAGCCAGACGATGGTCCGGTTGATGACCTGGTCCAGCCCGTACAGCCGGTAGCGCAGCACCGCGACGGCCATCCCGATCGGTAGCGCCACCACCATGATCAGCCAGGCTCCGGGCAGATTGATGGCCTCGAGCACCAGCCCGAGTAGCAGCAGAATCCCCGACGCCAGCAGGCAGGCCAACTGTGCACGGGTCTCGCTGTCGGCCCGCCGCCAGCGCAGCACCAGCGAGACCAGCACGGCGATCAGCCCGAGTACGGTTACCCCGATGGCGACGAGTGCCACCAGGACGAGTGTCCGGGCCCGCTGTGTCGGGGCCGGATCCGGGTCGCTGACCAAGCCGTAGGGGTCGTCCAGCGCGGCGACCGCGTAGGCGAGGGCGGCGAGGACCGTACCGCCGATGATCACCACGGCGACCGGGAGCCACCGCCGCGAGGGCAGCCGCCCGTCCGGGAAGACCAGCAGAGTGAGGAAGATCAGGCCGTACGGGACGAACCACGCCCACTGGCTCAGCCAGGCCAGCGGCAGCCAGGTGTTCCAACTCTCCGCGAGTACGGCCACGCTCGCCGCCCCCCCGGCGGCGAGCGTGAGCCGGCCCACAGGATGCCCGGGTACCCCGATCAGGACCAGCACGCCCATCACGGTGAACGCGACCGCGATCACCGCGGTCTCGCCGGTCTGTTCGATCCAGATATCACGGGCGCTGACGTACTGCCCGGCCACCACGAGCGCGACGACGATGGCTGCTCCGACCAGTGCGACGAGCCTGCCTGTGGGCCAGCGCCTGGTGTCCTCGGTGGACGTCACCCCTGCTACCCCTGTCCGATCAAGTTCTCAGTGTGTCCAGCCGGCGGCGTGCAGCGAGTTGTGGAACCATCCGCCCCGATCCATCAGCCGGACACCACCGGAGGGCGAGTCGCCACCCGGGAAGTGCGCGGCGTCCTCGGCGAGCGTGCCGGCGCCGAGTTGCGGCAGCGCGTCGATCGCCTCGTCTGCGGTCAGGCCGGAGTCGGCGACGATCTCCGGATGCCGGCGGATGTAGTCGCCGACGTGCTGCACGACGGCCTGCAACCGCCCCTGGATCAGCTCCGGGTCGGGATCCTCCAGCGTCGGTACCAGCCCCTCCAGCTCCCAGGCGTGGCTGAGTACCGGCGCGAGCCGACGGCCCGCCTTGTCGAAGAACTCCAGGCCCCCCTGGGCCTTGGCGCCGATGTCCTTCTCGCTCAGCATTTCCGCGACGCTGCCGTAGGCGTGCGCGAAGCTGTTGTCGCTGGCGATGACGATCGGTTCGATCTCCGTACGGCGAACCGGGCGGATCGGCTTAGCGGTCATGACGCTCCCCTCGTAATCCAGTCTCGACGGTCCTCGGCGCTGGTGGGCGACGGTTCCTTCGCAGCCTAGGCCCGCTCATCAACGGGGTGTGGAAAGGTCCGTCGGCTGAGCATCATGTCCCCTGCGACGTCCCGCTGGCCCGGGACCGGTGTCCCAGTCCACTCGGGAAAATCCGGCCTGTCTCCGTACGGTCCGGTACCCGACCCGGGCCTGGTCGACGGCTGTCCGACCAGAGCCTCCGGTCCGGGCCCGACCGGAGGTACTCGATGCCGGGTCGATGCCCACTCGATGCGCCGTACCGGCACTCTCGTCGGCGGTGCCAGCTGCCACTCACCACGGCCGGTACCTCACCGATCGTCAACCGGGGAGACCAATGACGCCCGAGTCGTCGGCAACCGCGAGCCGGAGTTCCGGCCTCGCCATGCCGCTGGGCAGGCGAAACTCGGCTCCCGCCCGCCCTGCGGTGCGGTCCGGGCAACCTGAGCCGGCCGACCTGATCCGCGAGCTGCTCGACCGGATCAGCCTCGCCGGCTGGACCGTGCGGCAACGGGCCGGGCGGACCATGGTCACCCCGGCGTCGCCGGTCGACCGCTTGCAGGGTTGGAAGCTGCACGTCTCGGCAACGCCCGCGAACGCGCCGCTGGTGCTCGCGGCGTGCGCGCCGGTGCTGGTCGAGGCGGGTACGGAATTCGGCTTCGTCGCCACCACGGCGGGACTGGCCGAGCTCAACGCTCCGCGGGCACCGAGGGCCGGGGCCGGAAAGTTCCTCACCGTGCACCCCGCGACCGACGAACTCTTCCGGGAACTGGCGAGACGTCTCGACGAGGTGACCGCCGGCTACGTGGGACCGGCAGTCCTCTCCGACCGGCCGTACCAGTGGGGCGGGGTGGTGCACTACCGGTACGGCGCTTTCCGCGGGGTCGACGTACTGGACGACGACGGCCGGTACCGGCGCTGCCTGGTCGATCCGGAGGGCAACCTGGTCGAGGACCACTGCGAGCCGCTCTTTCGGCCACCGGCCTGGGTCGAGCCGCCGTTCGACGCCGCGCCGGGGCGACCGGCCCCGGCGGTGCCCGGGGGACCGGCGTGCCCGACCGGCCCGGTCGGGCCGAGTTGGTCGGTGGCGTCGATGCAGGTCCTCGGGACCTCCACTGCCGAACCGGTCACCGGGTCGACGGGGAGGACCGGGTCCGTGGGGGACGGACCGGCGGGCCAGGCACTTCCCGCAGTACCTGCTCGGTCGGGGGGCTCGACCGAGGCGGGGGGCCCGGCCGGGTCGGGGGGCCCGGCCGGGTCGGCGGGGGCGGTCGGGGCAACGGGGGCGGTCGGGTCGACAGGGCTGTGGGGGCCTGTCGACCCGACCGGACCGGCCGAGGTTTTGATCGGCGGCAGGTATGCGGTCACCGGCGCGATCCGGCAGGCGAACAAGGGTGGCGTCTACCGGGCTCGGGACCTGCGTACCGGAGTCGGGGTCCTGATCAAGGAGGCCCGACCCTATGTCGGGGTTGACGCGTACGACCGGGACGTCCGGGACCTGCTCGGGCACGAGGCGCGGGTGTTGCGGCACCTGCTCCCGCTCGGCGTGACGCCCCGTCCACTGCGCGAGTTCGTGCAGGGCGACCACCGGTTCCTCGTCGAGGAACTGCTCCCGGGGTCGGCACTCTCCGCTGACGTGCCGGACCTTTCGGCGGTCGATCCGCACCGGCCGGCCTGGCAGCACCTGCTCGGCCGGCTGGCCCGGCTGCTCGGCGCGGTGCACGCGGTCGGCGTGGTACTCCGGGACCTGGCGCCGGAAAACGTGCTGCTGCTGCCGGACGGGGAACTCCGGCTGGTCGACCTGGAACTGGCCGCGTTGCGTACCGGCGGGCCGGACGACTGGTCCTACTTCGACCTGCGGCTCTCCGGCGCTGTCGGGTTCGTCGCGCCGGAGCTGTGGCGGGGCGCGGCGCCGGACCCGGCAGCCGACCTGTTCAGCCTCGGCGTGCTGGCCCTGTGGCTGGCCGGCCGGGTCTCGCCGGCCGGCCTCGACGTGGCGGGTACCGGCTCGTGGGCCGGATCGGCCGGGCGGCCGGTGCGGTGGCCGGAGGAGTGGGGGGCGACGTTGCTCCAGCCGTCGCTCAACGGGCCACCGGTCCCGGCGCCGTTGCGCCGGATCGTCATCGGTCTGCTCCGGGCGGAGCCGGCCGGAAGGATCGGGCTGGACGAGGTGGTCGCGCTCTGCGCCGAGGCCTCCGGTCCGGCCGCTCCGCCGATCTCCGCTCCGGTCGGGTGCCGACCTGCCGTGCAGCCGTAGCCGTGTCGGGGACGATCAGGATCGGTGGGTCGCGCCGCGCCAGTGCCCGGCCGTAATCAGTCGGTTCATGACGTCGCGTAGCTGGGAGGGGGTCACGGCCGTGGCGTCGTCGGTCGGCCCGAGGCGTGCCACGTCCAGACCTGCGTTCTCATCTGCAGCCGGCCTCGCCTCAGCGTCCGGGTTGGTGCGGGTCCGTAACCGTGCCAGATCGACCCGGCCGGCGTTCAACCCGTCGTATCAGCCCTTACGACATCCGGCGGGCGCCGAGCTTGACCTAACCCTGGCGCCGGCGCGGCAATGGCCGGCCGGCGTGCCGGCGGCTCGGGCTGGTCGGCGGAGCAGAGGATCGGGGTGGCCCGGGGCGCGATCCCGATCCGTCGGATCACCCCGCGCAGCGTTCCCGTCCGCCGTAGCGAGGCCGGCTCGTCGACGCCGCACCGCACCCCCACACCGACCGGTTTCGCGCCGACCGGTTTCGCGCCGACCGGCTTCGCGCCGACCGGCTTCGCCGCCGGACCGGGATGCTGCCCGGCCAGCCACTGGCCAGGATGCTGCCCGGCCAGCCACTGGACGGCCGCGCAGGCCGCCGCCCGGTCCGGATCGTCCAGCTCGTCGAAGAGCCGCCGGGCGGCCCGCGCCGCCGTCCAGGCAGCGGCGGATTCGGCCCGGGAGAGCAGCAGCAGGGCGTTGCCGAGCGACAGCAGCGCCTGGCCGCGATCGACACCTCGCCGGTCACGTAGCGCGGCACGACCGTGCTCGACCGCGCGCTGCCACAGCTCGGTCAGGCCGCGCTGGTGCAGGAAGTTCGTCGGTGCCACCGCCAGCCGCCAGGCCAACTCGGTGTCGCCGAGTCCGGCGGCCTGCCCGGCGGCGCCGACCAGCAGGTGCCGTTCGGCACCGAGCCAGCCGAGTGGGTCGGCGTCGACGGCGCGCAGGAGTTCCTCGGCCGGCCCGAATCCGGGCGGCTGGCCGATCGCACCGGCCGGGAAGACCTGGTCGGGTACCTGCCTATCGGCGCGCAGCGCCAGGTCCAGCAGCCACCAGTACGCCCGGCGGTGCGCCGTCGCCCGGGTCGGCGGTGGATCGTCGACGCCGACCCGTTCCGCCGCGTACAGCCGGACGAGCTCCGGCATCCGGTAACGGGGCAGCCCTGTGCGACGGTCCGGTACCGGCCGCACCAGACCAGCATCGGTCAGGGCGGCGAGCGCCTGCTCGGCACTACTCTCGTCGGTGTCCAGCAGCGGGACAGCGAGCCAGCCGGGGAATTCGGCCACCGGCAGCGCGCCGAGCCGCCGCAGCAGTGTCGCAGGTTCCGTTCCCAGCAGCTGGTACGCCTCGGCCAGCCCGCGCCGCACGTCCCGGTCGCCCTCGGCGAGCCGGTCGAGCCGCCGGGTGCTGTCGGCGAGCCGGTCGACGGCCTGGGCCAGCGACCGGTCGGCCCGGACCGCGAGTCGGCTTCCGGTGACCCGGATCGCCAGCGGGAGCCGGTCGCAGAGCTGCACCGTCCGGTGCACGGCCGGTAGATCGCCGACCGCCCGTTCCGGCAGCATCCCGGTGAGCAGCCGGACCGCCGGCTCGACCGGCAGCACGTCGAGGGTGACCCGGTGGGCGCCCTCCAGGCCGGTCAGCGGGCGTCGGCCGGTCACCAGCGCCGCCGAGGCCGGCCCGGTGGGCAGCAGCGGGCGTACCTGCGCCTCGTCGGCGGCGCCGTCGAGCAGGACCAGGATCCGGCGCCGCGCCACCATCGACCGGTAGAGGTCACGCCGCTCGGTACGGCCGTCCGGAACGGCTTCCCCAGGTACGCCGAGCGCACGGAGAAACCCGCCGAGCACCTGGTACGGGTCCACCGGCACCCCCTGGCCGTCGACGAGTTCGGCGTACAGGCAGCCGTCCGGGTGCGCGGGGCCGGCGTCCCAGCCGGCTCGGACCGCCAGCGCCGTCTTGCCGACCCCGGGCAGGCCGGAGACGACCACCACCGCCGGTCCGGTCCGCTCGGTGGCGTCGTCGAGGGCGCGGCGGATTCGGGTCAGTTCGGCTTCCCGCCCGACGAAGTCGGCGACGGCGGGCGGCAGTTGCCACGGGGCGTCCCCGGTGCGTCCGGCCGTACCGTCCCGGCCGCTTGGCCGACGGCGGTCCGGGCCGCCCGGTTGCCCGCCGGGCCGCCGACCGGGCAGCCCACCCCGGCGTCGACCCGGTCGTCCGGCCACCCGACGACGGGCCGGCGGCCCGCCCGGTCGCCGTCCCGGCCGGTTCGCGTTGGTGCAGCCGGAGTCGACAGCGGTCACCAACGACGCTCCCGGCACCGCCGACACACCTTCGAACCCCGCTCCCACATCTCCGGGCGTCGTCTCCGCACAAGCGCACACCGGACCGGACACCGGAGCGGGGTACCGGATGGAGGCCGGTACCGCCGCCGTGGGCATCCCGGGCGCCGTACCGGTCGACATCGGAGCGGGTTCTCGGCCGGCGCTCCCGGGGACGGTCGTCGGCACCCGGTGGCGCGGCCCGGGTGCGGTGGTCGGGAGGTCGAGCGCGGGATCGCGGTTGAGGATCCGGTGCTGCAGCTCGGTGAGGCGCGGACCGGGCTCGATGCCGACCTCGTCGGCGAGTCGCCGCCGGAAGTCCTGCAAGGCCGTGAGCGCGTCGGTGACCCGGCCACAGCGGTAGAGCGCGAGCACCAGGTTCTCCCGGAAACGTTCGTTGAACGGATCCGCGGCAACCACCCCGACCAGTTCGGTGACCAGGTCGGCGTGTCGGCCGAGGGCGAGTTCGAGTTCGATGCGGCGGGCCCGGATCGCGGCCCGCCGCTCGGTGAGCAGGGTGGCCGCCGTGCCGACCAGTTGCCCGGGCACTCCGGCCAGCGCGGATCCGCGCCACAGGTCGAGTGCGGACCTCAGCCGAGCGACGGCCTCGTCGGGTCGGCCGGTCGAGGCGGCCCGCTCCGCCTCGGCGACGTACCGTTCGAACAGCAGCGCGTCGAGTTCGTCGGTCGTGACGGCGAGCCGGTAACCGGCCGTCTCGGTGTGCACCACGGGCCGCTGCGCGCCGTCCCGGGCGAGCAGCCGGCGCAGTTGGGACACCACGATGGTCAGTTGGCTGCGGGCAGTCGGCGGCGCGTGCCAGCCCCACACCGCCTCGATCAGCCGGTCGGTCGGCACCGTCCGGTTGGCCTCCAGGAGCAGGGTCGCGAGCAGGGTCGAGACCCGGGCGCTCCGGATCCGGAGTGGAGCACCGGCAACCTCGACCGACAGTGGACCCAGGATTCTGAACCGCATGATCGTCTCCGTCGCGTCGCCGCGCGACAGCCGTACGACTGCCTGGGGCCGAGCCTGGTGCACCGCCTGGGGCCGAGCCAGGGACAGCTGACCCGGCCGTCCGGGAGGAATGCCCGACACGCCGGGCACGCCCCGAGACGTCGGCCGGTCGGTCGAGCGCCGGCCGGCCGATCAGAGGAGCAGATTGACGAGTACGGTCAGCAGGATCGAGCCGATGATCGAGATCAGGATCATCAGCAGGCAGCCCAGTCCGCCACCGAGCGGGCGTACCTCGACGCGGCCGAATCGCATCGGATCACATCTCCCGGAGCCGGGGCAGCAGCTCGCGCTCGGCCCAGTCCAGGAACGTCGGCTGGCCGTCGACGCCGACCTGTACGAACGCCACATCGGTGAAACCGGCGTCGACGTACTTCCGGAACGCCTCCACGTGCGAGTCCAGGTCCGGTCCGCAGGGTACGAGCTCTGCGACGTCCTCGGGCCGGATCGCCGCGGTGGCGCTGACGAAGGACTCCGGCCCGGGCAACTCGGCCTTGACGGTCCAGTTCAGCGCGGCCCACCGCCACTGGTCGTGCACCGTCTTGCGGCAGTCGTCGGCGTCCGGGCCGTAGCAGATCGCCGCCTGTCCGTACCGGGGCTTGCCGGTGCCGCCGCGTTCGTCGTACATCCGGACCACGGCCGCGTCCGGGGTGTCGCAGACCAGCGCGTCGGCGTACTCGACGGCCAGCTCGACCGAGTGCGGCCCCGAGGCCGCGAGGGCGATCGGAATGGGGTCGGCCGGCCGGTCCCAGAGGTACGCCTCGGGCACCTCGAAGTGGTTGCCGGAGTAGGAGAGGTTGTCCCCGTCGAGCAGCGGCCGGATGATCTGCAACGCCTCCTCCAGCATCTCGTGCCGTTGGTACACGTACGGCCAGGCGCCCGCCACGTGCTCGTTGAGGTTCTCGCCGGCACCGAGCGAGAGGGTGAACCGGCCGTCCGACATCACCCCGATCGTCGCCGCCTTCTGCGCCACCACGGCCGGGTGGTACCGCCGGATCGGGCAGGTGACGTAGGTCATCAGCTTGACCCGGGAGGTGGCGTGGGCAACCGCGCCGAGCACCGACCAGGCGTAGGGAGAGTGGCCCTGTGAGGCCAACCAGGGGTAGTAGTGGTCGGAGATGACCAGGTAGTCGAAGCCGGCCCGTTCCGCCCGGACCGCCTGGTCGACCAGCTCCTTGGGTCCGGTCTGTTCACACATCAACGTGTAGCCCACTCCGACCATGCCGACCTCCTCCGTCGTCCGATTCCGGTTGTTACCCCGCCTGTCGTCGGTCAACCCCGCCCCTCCGGCTCGGCGTGCAGCGATGTCCTTGACTGTCCGGCGGTGACCGGAGTAAGTTGCCTGAACCGGTTAAGACTCGCCGGTGCATCATCCTTGTGGTGGGGATGACGGCGTCCGCGGCGGTCGGTCACCGCATCGCCCGGGCGCCGCCCGGCGTGCGTGTGGCGCTTCCCCGGGGTCGACGGCTACTCCGGACGACCCGGCGAGGGCACGGTGGCGCACGAGCTGGCCGGAGGCGGTGAGCTTCTGGCGACCACCGCCGACCTGACCCGGCTCGCCGAGAAGGTGCGCGGCCCGGGCGGCGGTTACTTAACCGGTTGCGTTAATCGGTTCATCGTCCTACCCTGATCGTGCCGGCGCAGGGAGTTGGGCGGCGACTGTCGGGCTGCAGTTGCCAATTCCCCCACACCTGTCCCCGTCCCGGGGTCCTCCCTGAGGTAGGTCATGAAAAGACGAATCTACGCCGTCGCATCGTCGCTGCTCACGCTCGTTGTCGCCGCAACCGTCTCGCTGTTCGTGGCGGCCCCGCCGGCACAGGCGGCGGCCGGCTTCACCGTGAGCGGCGGCCGGCTCATCGACGCGCGCGGCAACCAGTTCATCATGCGCGGCGTCAGCCACGCGCACACCTGGTACACCAGCCAAACCGGTTCATTTGCGAACATCAAGTCCTTGGGTGCGAACACCGTACGGGTGGTGCTGAGCAGTGGTGCCCGGTGGACCCAGAACAGCGCCAGCGACGTCGCCAACGTCATCTCGCTGTGCAAGGCCAACCGGCTGATCTGCGTACTGGAGGTGCACGACACCACCGGGTACGGCGAGGAGGGCGCGGCGATCAGCCTCGACCAGGCGGTCAACTACTGGATCAGCATCCAGAGCGCGCTGACCGGCCAGGAGAACTACGTCATCCTCAACATCGGCAACGAGCCGTTCGGCAACAACGAGAGCGTCAGCGCGACCTGGCCGACCGCCACCAGCAACGCGATCAACCGGCTGCGCGACGCCGGCTTCGACCACACCATCATGGTCGACGCGCCGATGTGGGGCCAGGACTGGCGCTTCATCATGCGGGACAACGCCCAGAGCGTCTTCGCCTCGGACCCGGACCGGAACACCGTCTTCTCGATCCACATGTACGGCGTCTTCGACACCGCCGCCGAGATCACCGACTACCTCGGCCGGTTCCGCAGCGCCGACCTGCCGATCGTGGTGGGGGAGTTCGGGCACGACCACTCGGACGGGAACCCGGACGAGGACACCATCATGTCGTACACCCAACAGCACGGGATCGGCTACATCGGCTGGTCCTGGAGCGGCAACGGGGGCGGCGTCGAATACCTCGACATGGTGACCAACTTCAACCCGAGCCAGTTGACCTCCTGGGGGCAGCGGATCTTCAACGGGGCTAACGGGATCCGGCAGACCGCCCGGCAGGCGACGGTCTACGACAGCAGCACCCCGACGATCTCGCCGACCACCCGCCCGCCGACGACTCCGCCCACCACCCGCCCGCCGACGACTCCGCCGACGACCACGCCTCCGGTCGGCAGCCGGGGCTGCACCGCCAGCTACGCCATCACCGGCCAGTGGCAGGGCGGCTTCCAGGCCGACGTCCGGGTGACCGCCGGCAGCGCGGCGATCAGCGGCTGGACCGTCAGTTGGACCTTCGCCAACGGGCAGCGGATCAACCAGTCGTGGAACGTGACGATCACCAGCAGCGGGTCGGCGGTGACCGCCCGGAACGTCTCGTACAACGGCAGCCTCGGGGCCGGGGCCAGCACCGCGTTCGGCTTCATCGGCACCTGGAACGGCACCAACAGCGCACCGACGCTGAGCTGCGCCGCCAGCTGACCACCAGGTGCAGGCCGGCCCCGACGGCCAGTGCCGGCAACCGGTGGCCGGGTCCTTACCGCGGGCCCGGCCACCGGGCCGGGGACGGTCAGCTCCGGCCGGGCAGCCGGGGCAGCACCTCGGCGGCAACCTCCGCGAGGATCGCCTCGTCTCCGGCGTACCAGCTCGACTCGCGCGGCCAGTGCGTGACGACGTCGGTGAAGCCCAGCTCGGCGGCCCGACCGACGGCCTCGGTGAAGTACCCGACGCTGCGCAGTGAGAAGACGGGCGCGGAGTCGAGGGAGAGATAGCGGTCCAGGGTGCCGGGATCACGGCCGGCGGCGGCCAGGATCTCGTCCATCCGGCCGGCGAGGTCGGCTACGGAGCGCCACCACGCCGCCAGGTCGTCGCCGTCCGGTACGCCGGTGGTCACCCAGCCCTGGCCCTGCCGGGCGGCGAGCCGCAGCGAGCGTGGCCCGTTCGCGGCGACGACGAACGGGACCCGGGGCGTCTGGACACAGCCCGGGTTGCTCCGCGCGTCGACAGCCGCGTAGTACTCGCCCCGCCAGGTGACGCCGTCCTTCCGGAGCAGCCGGTCGAGCAGATCGGTGAACTCGGTGAACCGGTCGACCCGGTGCCGGGCAGAGAGTGCCCCGGCGCCGAGTACGGCGGCGTCGAAGCCGATCCCGCCGGCGCCGAGCCCCAGCAGCAGCCGCCCGTCCGAGACGTCGTCCAGCGCGGTGATCTGTCGGGCGAAGTGCACCGGATGCCGGAAGTTGGGCGAGGCGACCAGGGTGCCCAACCGGATCCGGGAGGTCACCATCGCGGCCGAGGTGAGGGTGCCCATCGCGTCGAACCACGGCCCGTCGACCAGGTCGCGCCAGCCCAGGTGGTCGTACGTCCAGGCGTGGTCGAAGCCCCACTCGTCGGCCTGGCGCCACCGGCGCTCGGCCACGGACCACCGTCGGTCGGGAAGGATCACGATGCCTACGCGCATGATCCCAGAGCCTACGGCTGTCGCGCCGCGGCTCCGGCCGGGTCACCCGAACCGGTGACCGGCGGACGCTCACAGCCACCTCACAGCTACGGTGAATACTGTCACCAAGGTGGTGTGTTGATCCATCGTGGAATCTGCCTGCCGAACCCGCGGCACACATCCGCCGTAAACAGGAGTATCTCTATGGTCTTCAAGAAGATGTTGAGCGCCCTCGGCGTCGGCGGTCCCAGTGTGGACACTGTGCTGACGAATCCCAACACCCGGCCCGGCCTGATGCTGGAGGGGCAGGTCAACCTGCGCGGCGGGGAGTCCGCAGCCGACATCGAGCAGATCACCGTCGCGCTGGTCACCCGGGTCGAGATGGAGGCCGGTGACAGCGAGTACGCCGGCACCATGGAGTTCTACCGCCTTCCGGTGAGCGGCGCGATGCGCCTGGACGCCAAGCAGGAACTGGCGATTCCGTTCCAGCTCCCGGTCCCCTGGGAGACCCCGATCACCGACGTTTACGGTCAGCGCCTGCGCGGCATGACGATGGGGCTGCGCACCGAACTCGCGGTGGCCCGGGCGGTGGACAAGGGTGACCTGGACGCCATCGCGGTCCACCCGCTGCCGGTGCAGGAGAAGATCCTGGAGGCGTTCGCCCAACTCGGCTTCCAGTTCAAGAGCGCTGACCTGGAGCGCGGGCACATCTACGGCGTGCAGCAGACGCTGCCGTTCTACCAGGAGATCGAGTTCCTCGCCGCCCCGCAGTACGCGCACACGATCCGGGAGGTCGAGCTGACCTTCGTCACCAGCCAGCAGGGTGTGGACGTCATCATCGAGTGCGACAAGCGTGGCGGAATGTTCAGCGGCGGGCACGACAGCGTCGGGCGGTACACGGCCGAGCACGCCGGGGTCGACCAGGTCGACTGGCGGCAGCGGGTGGAGGGCTGGCTGGCGCAGACGGTGCAGAGCTACGCCCGGCACGGCGGGCTGCAGCAGCACTACGGGCATCCCGGCAAGCAGGGTCACCACGGCGGTCACGGCATCGGTGGCGTCGTCGCCGGTGCCGCCCTCGGGATGGCCGGTGGCATGATCGCCGGCGAGATGCTGGAGGACGCCTTCGAGGGCGACTTCGGCGACTTCGGCGAGTAAACAGCAGGCGAAAGGTCGCGGTCCCCGCCGCACTTCGGCGGGGACCGCGACCCGTGGCAGTCGCCACTGCTCGGGACGTTCCGGCGCGCCCGACGCATCAGGCACGCACAGCGTCGTTACCTGTTCGCCCGGTCCGCCCGGTCGGCCCGTCGCCAGGCGCTACCGAGCTTCGCCAGACCACGGCTACCCAGGTAGGCGATGGTCAGCAGGGTGATGAAGAACCACGCGTTGTCCGCGCGGAACACGTCCACGCCGACGGAGTTCCGGCCGACCAACTCGGAGGCGAGCAGAACGCCACCCACCGCGGCCAGATAGATATAGAACTCCGTCGTCTTGTACGCCGGCTTGGTCTCGCTACCCGGGTTCCGGCGCGCCGGCTCGTCCATCCGGCGCTGCATCTCCGACAGGGTCTGCTGTATCTGCTGGTTGGAGATGTGCTGGGCACCCATCTCCCGGGTCGGTGCCGACTGCATGTCCGTCACCTGCTGGCCCATCGGCTGCCTGGAAGGGGTCTGCGTGCTCATCTTTTCCTCCTCGGATTCGATGAGATCTCTTCCGACCGCCGCCGGTCACGGCACTGCCGCGCCGGTGGCACCGGTTGGCTACCCGGCGGGTCCGGCCACAAACAGCCGCTGACCGGCTAACCGTTGGCTGCGCGGGCGGTGGTGCGGGGCGGCGACTGTGCCGGTGGCGTTTGCCGACCCGGGCACCGGGGACACCTCGGACAACGACAACTCGGCGAGGTGGTGGACCGTGGCGGACGTGCGCGGCGGGGACGAACAGCGGGAGTCGGCGCGGCGGAGCGAAGACCGGATCGGGGGCGGCAAGTACCGCCCCGGCGCGGTGGAGGAGGTCAGCCTGCCGGTCGACGGGGTACGGGAGGCGCACGAACGCGACATCGAGGATTCGACGGACCGGGCGGCCGATCCGGACGTACTGCGCGACGGCGGTCCGACCCGGAACCGGGGCGTGAGCACCACCACCGGTACCGACCGGCGGGCCGGCTCGGCGAACGTACGCCGTCAACCCCGCCGACCCGGCGGAAAGGTGGCACCCACCACCACCGGGGACGCGACCACCGGCGGAACCAATCCGCCGGCGGCCGGCTCCACCAGTGACGCCTCCGGACCCACGCCGCAGATCGGCAACTTCACGGACAGGTGAGCCCGTCTGACCTGAACCGCGCACGGACAGGTCAGCCCGTCCGACCTGAACCGCGCCGCGACGGTTCGCCACGACGGAGCGCAAGGCGGTTCGGCTCGCCTGACCGGCCGTCGTCTCCGGCTCAGCCGACCCGGAGGATGCCCAGTCGCTGGGTAGCCCGGGTGAGCGCCACGTAGAGGTCGCTGCGCCCGCGCGGGGACTCGGCGACGATCCGGTCCGGATCGACCACCAGGACCGAGTCGAACTCCAGCCCCTTGGCCTGGGCGACCGTCAACAGCACCACCCGGCTGGTCAGCTCCGGATCGTCCCCGAGCGCCACCTCGGGCTCCGCCTCGGTGGCCGCCCGGCCCAACTCGTCGACCCGGCCGGCCGGCACGATCACTCCGACCCGGCCGGAGCCGACACCGGCCACCTCGGCCCGGACCGCCTCGACCAGCCGTCCGGGCAGCTCACCGGCACCGACCCCGACGTCCCAGGGCTGCTCGCCGGTGTCGCGTACCGCGCGGGGTGGGGTCAGCGTCGGGTCGATCTCCGTTAGCACCTTCGCGGCCACCGCCAGGATCTCCGACGGGGTCCGGTAGCTGACCGTCAGCTCCTCCAGCCGCCACCGGTCACCGACGTACGGCTCCAGCACCGGCCACCAGGACGAGGTGCCGGCCAGGGCACCCGTCTGGGCCACGTCACCGACCAGCGTCATCGAGCGGCTCGGGCAGCGGCGCATCAGCACCCGCCAGGCCATCGGGGAAAGTTCCTGCGCCTCGTCCACGATCACGTGCCCGAAGGCCCAGTTCCGGTCCGCCGCAGCCCGCTCGGCGGTGCTCAACTGCTCCCCGTTGGCCTGCCGCTCGGCCAGCCGGTCGGCCACGAGCAGGTCGGTGACGTCGAGCATCCCGTCCTCGGCGTCGGGCTCGTCCTCGAAGTCGATCGACTTGGAACCGGCGGCGATCTCCAGCACGCCCTCGGCGTACTCGAGCTCGGCCTGCCGCTGCCGGGCTGCGCGGGTCCGGGCCGCGCGATCGTCCTCGCCGAGCAGTTCCGCCGCCTCGTCCAGCAGCGGTACGTCGGCCGGGCTCCAGCCGCCCCACGGCTCGCGCCGCAGCGCCGCCCGCTGTGCCTCGTCGAGGTTCGCCGCCGCGACCGCGAGCCGCTGCTCCGAGGCGAACAGCCCGGCCACCACCTGTTGCGGGGTGAGTACCGGCCAGAGCCAGTCCAGCACCGCCTGCACCTCCGGCTCGGCCCGCAGCTCGCGCCGGAACTCGGCGAGGTCGGCCTCGTCGAGCAGGTTCTCCCCGCCCAGCGGGTCGGCGCCGATCCGCTCGGCGAGCTGGTCGGCGAGGGCGTGGATGATCTCGATGTCGAAGAGTGGCCGGGCCAGGTTGTGCGGCCGGTCCGCGCGGCGGACCCGGTCCCGGGCGGCGGCGACCGTGGCCGGATCGAGCGCCAGCCGGTCCCGCTCGATGTTGATCTCGATCGGCTCGTCCGGCACCCGCTGCCGGTCCCGGATCGCGGCGGCCAGCACCTCGACCATGTCGAGCCGGCCCTTGAGTTCGGCGACCTCGGCCGGTTCGGGCCGGGTCGCGGTGATCCCGGGGAAGAGCTCGCCGACGGTACGCAGCAGCACGCCGGTCTCGGCGAGGGTCGGCAACACCTGCGAGATGTAGCGCAGGAAGGTCGCGTTCGGACCGACCAGCAGCACGCCCCGGGTGGAGAGGATCCGGCGGTGCGTGTAGAGCAGGTACGCCGCCCGGTGCAGCGCCACCGCCGTTTTCCCGGTGCCGGGACCGCCCTGCACCACGAGCACCCCGTCGAGGTCGGCCCGGATCACCCGGTCCTGCTCGGCCTGGATGGTCCGGACGATGTCGGTCATCCGGCCGGTACGGCTGGCGTTGACCGCCGCCAGCAGCGCCGCCTCGCCGGTCAACCCGCCCCGGTCACCGGCCTGTCCGGCGGCATCCAGATCCAGCACCTCGTCGTCGAGGCCGACCACCTCGCGGTCCCGGGTCCGGATGTGCCGGCGTCGGCGCACCCCGTCCGGGGCGGCGGCGGTGGCGAGATAGAACGGTCGGGCCGCCGGGGCGCGCCAGTCCAGCAGCACCGGCTCGTACTCGCCGTCGCCGTCGAAGACGCCGATCCGGCCGATGTAGCGGCGGGTGCCGTCGTCGAGGTCCAGCCGGCCGAAACAGAGGCCCTGCTCGACCGCGCCGAGCCGGTCGATCTGCTCGGCGTACATCCGTACCGTGCCGTCGCGCTGCGAGCGCTCCTGCTGGGTACCGCCGGTGTTGCGCAGTGCGTTGCGCAGTCGCCGGCTGGCCTGGGTACGCAGTTCGTCGAGGCGGCCGTAGAGCATGGAGACGTACCGCTGTTCGGCGGGGATGTCATCCTGGGTCCGGTCGGTGGGCCCGGGCTGCCCGCCCGCCACCGACTCGTCCGCGCGGGAGTGCGCGGTGCGTCCGATCGGCTCGTCGACCGGCTCTTCGAGACGCTGGTCGGGCGAAAAACCGGATTGCTTTGACAAACCGTCTCCCCATTGCTAGCCTTTGCAGGGAACGGCATTCTGCCGTTCTTTTTTGTTTCCGAACTGAGAAACGATAGCGCGTTTCCGCGCCGGCATCCATCGGTCGCCCCATCCCGCGGCCCCGTCACCTGGCGGGGTGTGCCGGCGTCGCCTCAACCGAGGTGGCAGGCACCCGGCGGGCACGGGAGACCGCCAGGTCGACGGCGTCCACCGCGACCTGGCGGTCGAATTGCTCGATCAGGCCCCCGGCCCGGCGGTGCCGGGAACCGCTCACCTGGCGTTCAGGGCGACCTCCTCACCTGTCCTGGGCGACCTCGTAGAGCCGTTCCGGCCGCACCGCACCGACGAGTACCCGCCCGTCATCGGTGAGCAGGGCGGTGAAGAGCTTGCCGGTGACCAGCCGACCACTGCCCCATTCGCCGGTCACCTCGGGCAGCCCGCCCAGCAGGCCCCGCAGCAGGCCGGCCTCCGTGCCGTCGGTCTCCGTGTCGTCGGTCTGCGACTCCGCGATCCCGGCGAGTTGCGGAACCTTGGCCACCAGTACGCTCGTCCACCCGCTGCCGACCACCGTCGGCCGCTCCACCCCGATCGGCAGCGCCGGCCGACCCTCCGGTCGGGCCGCCTCGGTCACCACCGTTCCGGGCGGGGGGTTGAAGGCGAACTGGGCCGGGTCCGGTCGCTCGAAGTCGATCCGGGTGAACGCCACCTCGAAGGCGGGCTTGCTGGTGCCCTCCGGTACGACCTGGAAGCGCAGCGGCACGTGTTCGACGGCGTCGATCGCGATCGTTATCCGGTCCACCAGCGAGGTGGCGTCCCGGGGTTCGAGCACCAGTTCGTACGCGTCCCGACCGGCGATCGAGGCCGACCGTCCGACCCGGACCCGGGTGCTCGGATCCACCGCCGCCAGCGCCTGCTCGGCGGCCTCCTGCGGGGTTACCGGCAGGTGGCCGGGCCCGGCGGTCGGGCCGGCGTGGTCCAGGTCGCTGTGGTCCAGGGTGCTGTGCTCGGCCCGGTTGGCCTGGCTGTCCCAGACCCATACGTCCTTTCCGTTGCGGATGACGTCGGTCTCGCCGAGCGTGCCGAGCAGCGCGATCCGGGTCCGGTCCGGACCGGCGTGCCAGACCCGCAGGGTGTGCGTGCCGGAGACCAGCGAGGTCAGCTCGGCGCTGCCGCGTCCGCCGATGCCGGGCAGGCTCGGCAGCCCGAGGTCGGCGCGCTTGATGACCGTGCCCGAGAGCCCGTCGAGGCGGGCGGTCTGCAGGTCGACGAGGAGCTGTGCGGCGCTGCGCTCGGGCAGGTTCGGCTCGGCGGCCGAGGCGAACGTGCCGACCGCCGCACCTCCGCCGAGAATCGCCAGGGCCGCCCCGGTCGGGACCAGCCACCGCAGCGCGGGCCGGGTTTGCAAAACGGACATGTTCGTACCTCCTGACCACCATGCTGCGCCTGCCGCGCTGTGAAACCACTGAGAACCGCCGTCGGCTCACTCAGCCGGGTGTGGTTGCCCCGGCCGGGATGGCACGCTTGTCCGGTGCGATTGCTGGTGGTGGAGGACGAGGCCCGACTGGCCACGGCGCTGCAACGCGGCCTCTCGGCGGAGGGCTTCGTCGTCGACGTGGCCGGTACCGGGCCGGACGGGCTGGACCTGGCCCGGCACGGCGGGTACGACGCGATGATCCTGGACGTGATGCTGCCCGGGCTCTCCGGTTACCGGGTGGTTCGGCAACTGCGGGCCGAGAAGCACTGGCTGCCGGTGCTGATGCTCTCCGCCAAGGACGGCGAGTACGACCAGGCCGACGGGCTGGACTGCGGTGCGGACGACTACCTGACCAAACCCTTCTCCTACGTGGTGCTGCTGGCCCGGTTGAGAGCCCTGCTCCGCAGGGGCGCGCCGCGCCGCCCGGTGATACTGGTCGCCGGTGACCTGAGCCTGGATCCGGCCCGCCGCCGGGTCACCCGGGACGGGGTCGGGGTGGATCTCACCGCTCGGGAGTACGCCCTGCTGGAGTACCTGCTCCGCCGGGCCGGTGAGGTGGTCTCCAAGACCGAGCTGCTGGACCACGTCTGGGACGCGAGCCTGCGTACCGCGCCGAACGCCGTCGAGGTCTACGTCGGCTACCTACGTCGCAAGATCGGCCGGGACCGGCTGGAGACGATCCGCGGCGCCGGCTACCGGCTGGTGACATGACTCGCTCGGCGCTAGGTCACCCGGGGGCGCTTCTCCGCGTGGAGCGTGAAGCGCTCGCCGACGTCGGGACCGGAGCCCTCCGGTGATCCGGCTCCGGGGCGGCCGGCGCGGCTGGCGACGGCCGTGGCGGAAACTGAGCCTGCGCGCCCGACTCACCATCATCAGCGCGGCGGGGCTTGCCGCCGGCCTTGCCGTCGGCGGGCTGGTGCTGCTCGGCGCGCTCGGCTACGCGCTTCAGCGCACCGTCGACACCGAGGCGCTGAAGACCGCCGAGGCGGTGGCCCGGCTCGCCGGTCAGAACGCGCTGCCGGACCCGCTGCCGGTCGCCGGCGGTCAGGTACGCGTCCAGGTGCTCGACGGGCAGGGCCGAATCCGGGCCGCCTCGATCGACGCCGACCGGCTGGTCCCGATGCTCTACCCGGACGAGCTGCGGCGATTCCAGGCCGGGGAACGGGACCGGTTCTACCTGCCCGGCCGACGGCTCGGCCTGGACGGTCCGATCCGGGTCGTCGCGGTGCCCGCCGGACCGGCCGCCGATCCGCACACCGTGCTCGTGGCCAAGTCCACCGCGGACGTGCGGCACAGCGTGACCGTGGTCCGGACCATCCTGCTGGTCAGCTTTCCGCTTCTTCTGGTCGCGCTCGCCGCGGTCGCCTGGCGGGTGGTCGGCGCCACCCTCCGACCGGTCGAGGCGTTGCGGGCCGGCGCCGAGGAGATCACCGGCGGGACCCGGCCGGGTATGTTGCCGCTGCCCGCCTCACACGACGAGATCCGCCGGTTGGCGGTGACCCTGAACGGCATGCTGGGCCGGCTGGAGACGGCCCGGGCCCGGCAGCGCGCCTTCGTCGCCGACGCCGCGCACGAGCTACGCAGCCCGCTGGCCAACCTGCGGACCCAGCTCGAGGTCGCGCAGCGGCTCGGTCCGGCGACGCACTGGCCGGCGGTCGCCGACGACCTGCTCGCCGACACCCAGCGGCTCAGCCGGCTCGTCGACGACCTGCTGCTGCTCGCCCGCTTGGACGAGGCGGGTGCCCGGCCACCCCGGGCAGCCGAACCGGTCGAGCTGGGGGAGTTGCTGACCGAGGTCGCCGAGCGGTATCCGGCGCCGCCGCTGCGGGTGGTGGCACCGGGCTCGCCGCTCTGGGTGCTGGCCGAGCCGGACGCGCTGACCCGGATCCTCGGCAACCTGCTGCACAACGCGGTACGGCACACCACCAGCGAGGTGGTGCTGGAGGCCGGCCCTGGCGACCGGACCGCCGCGGCGTACCACCTGGTGACGGTTACCGACGACGGGCCCGGCATCCCCGCCCGGGACCGGGACCGGGTCTTCGGCCGGTTCACCCGGCTGGACGACGCCCGGGCCCGGGACGCGGGCGGCGCCGGGCTCGGACTGGCCATCGTCCGGGAACTGGTACGCCGCCAGGGCGGCACGGTGACCCTCGCCGACGCCGGACCGGGACTGCGGGTCGAGGTACGCCTGCCGGCCGAGCGTCCGGCGTCCGAGGGCCACGACGCCCCGATGTCGACACGGCCGCCGGTCGGTGTTCAGCGTGTCGACGGTGATCTGCCGGGCCGTTCGGTGCAGACCGGATCGGCCGCACCGATGACGCTCCCGGAGTAGACGACCGAGACCGAGAAGCAGTAGTTGTCCCGGGTGTCCAGCCCGTAGACCACGTAGCCGGTGGAGCCGGCCGGCAGTTCCTGGAACGGCCGGAGTTCCTGCCCGGCCCGCCCGCCAGCCAGTACCACCGGGCCCTCGGCGCCGTTCGGGTAGCTCCAGCCCAGCGTCACGCTGCTCCGGCTGTCGGCCAGGGTCACCGAACCGGGCGGGGTGCCGGGGGAGGCAGGCGGCGGCGTGCGCGGTGATGCGGCCGGAGTGCTGGTCGCCGGCCCGGGAGCCGGCGGCGCTGGCTCGTCGTCCCCGGTGGGCCCGAACCCGAGCACCACGGCGGCCGTGCCGAGCAGGACCAGGACCACCAGGCCGGCGACGACCATCATCGGCAGCCGGCGGCTCGCGGGTTGCGGCCGGTGGATCCGTACCGGCAACCGGGGCGACCGTCTCTCCGGCAGGTTCCGGATCTCGGGTACCTGCCCGGCGGCGAGGCCGGCGGCGTGACCGTCCGGGAGTTCCGGGTAGGTCTGCTCGCCGCCCGGCGGGGTGGGTCCGGAAGGGCCCTCCGGTCGCCACGGCTCGGTGGGGGCAGGTTCGGGGTGCCGACCGACCGGGTGGTCGTCGCCGTCGGGGCTACTGCGGGTTACGTCCGGCGGCCACCAGCCGTACTCCGGATCGTCCTCGTCGGCGACCGGCCCCACAGCGGGGGAGACGCCCGGCCCGGACCGGTCCGCCGCGCTGCGGGGTGGCGGCACCGGTGGCCCGGCCGGCGGCGGGGTGCTCCACCGGGGTGGTGGTTCGACGAGCGGCGCGGGCGGCAGTCGGGGCGGCGGCACCTGCGGGATGTCGGTGCCGGCACCGGCGGGCCGGGTCGGCGGAGGGGGCCGGAAGCGTAGTGGTGGCGGCTCCTCACGCGGCGGCAGCTCGACGTCCGGCGGATGCTCCCCGCCGTGCTGGGGAGGTGCCGTCGGGTACGACGACGCCGCATGCTGCGGGCCACCCTGCCGCGGAGCGGCGTGCTGCGGGTGGTGCGGCTGCTCCGGATGGTGCGCGTGCTGCGGGGACCCGGCGTGCTCCTGGCGCACGGCGTACGGTGCTGGCTGCTCGTCGTACGGTGCTGGCTCGGCGTGCCGGGGTTCGGGGCGCCACGGCTCGGCGTACCCCCCGCCGGGCCGGCCGGTCGGCGTGTGCGGATCGTCCTCGGGCTCCGGCGGCGGGTCGGCGCAGACGTGGTCGGGATCGGCTGCCGCCCGGGCGAGGGCCGCGACCTGGGTCGCCAGCGGATGGTCGGCCGGCAGGTGCTCCCGGCACAGTTCGCGGGCCAGGGCCAGGTGTTCGTGCGCCCGGGTGAAGAGCCCACAGTCCCGTTGCATCGCGCCGAGCCGGGCCAGCATCCGAATCCCGCCCGGATGGCCGTCGCCGTAGACCTCCCGGTGCAGCTCCCAGGCGTCCTCCAGCCTGTTCCGGGCCAGCGTGCACTCGCCCTGGGCGTACTCGACGGTGGCCAGGTCGGCGTGCGCGGCGAGTACCCGCAACGACTCCGGACCGTCGGTCGCGGTGAGTTCGATGATCACGTCTCGGTACAGTCGGGCGGCCCGGACGTGGCTGCCGACCCGGTGAAGTACGGCGGCGAGGGTCGCCGCGGTCGCCACGGTCCGCTGGTCGGCGGCGCCGTACAGCCGGGTTGCCGCGGAGTGGGCGAACATGGCCCAGCCCTGCGCCGCGTGCGGGTCCCCGAGCGCCACCAGTATCCGGGCCTGGAGGCCGGCTGCCTCGGCCAACTCGACGGAGGCGTGCCCGGGACTCGGGTCGACGGCGTCCAGTGGGGGGCCGAGCAGATTCCGGGCCCCGGCCAGGTCACCGGCTGCCACGAGCGCGTTCGCGTGCTGGATGAGTTCCCCGAAGCCGGAAGCCACGCCCCATCGTGCTCGCCCGGCGACGTTCAGTACAAGAGGGCAGGTGGTGGCAGTTTCGTCGTCATGTCGGGCAATCCGTGGCCGAGCCTGTGCCCGATATCCCGACGGTCGACGGCTCGCCGAGCAGACTCGGGGCGGCGGGGCGGCCGTCGAGATGACAGGGGCGGGCCGGGCGGAGTAGAACCGCAGCATGTCCAGTGACCCGATCGGCGTCGTCAAACGGGAACTGCTGGTACGCCAGCTCGACTCCTGGGCGCCTGCCGCGCTGCACCGGTCCCGCCGGGCCACCTTCGCGCAGGCGTACGCCGGAGCGGACGGCGGCGTCGCGGACGCCGCGCTACGGGTCTTCGGTGAGTTCGCCGACCTGCTGCACGGTCGGCGGATGACGGCACTGACGTGCGGTCGGGCCGACGATCAGGACCTCGCCGCACGGCACGCGGCGGTGCAGTCGGAACTGCCCGGCGGACTGGCCGCACACCTGGTGCCGGGCGGTGTCGACCGGTTGCCGGTGGCGCTGAAGGCGGCCGCCGCGAACGGCGCTCCGATCCTCGCCTACCTGGACGTTACCGGCGCCTACCTGGACGGTGCCGGCGGTCCGGAGCCCGCCGCGCAGGTCCTCGCCGCGGTGGCCGGTGGCCGGCCCGCCGAACTGTTGCTGGTGCTCGATCCTCCGGCCTGGTCCCGTGCTGACCACCGGAGTCGGTTGACCGAGGCCGGACTGCCGTTGGTGACCGAGGTCGAGCTGGTCGCCGACGACCGGGCCGAGGTGCTGATCTTCGCTACCGCCGCCGGTAGGCGGCTGGACGCGTTCAAGAACGCGCTCTGGGCGGTGGACGAGTACGCCGGGGTGTGCTACCGGGATCCCGGCGATCCGCAGGGGCATCTGCTCGACATCTCGCTGACGCCGCATCCCGGGCCGCTGCGGCGGGAACTGCTGGCCCGCCTGGCGTCCGTCGGCCCGGCGTCCGTCACCGAACTGCGCCAGTTCACCGCCGAGCGGACCGTCTACCGTCCGGCGGACACCAACCGGGTACTCGGCGCGTTGCTGGCCGCCGGGTTGGTGAGTCGGGAACCCGAGGCGGGTCGGCTCGGCGGTGACGTCACCATCACCGCCAGGCCGCCGGCCTGAGCATCGGCCGCTGGACCGGTCCCGGGCGCTGAGCCGCAGGCGTGCGCGCCGTGGAACCGGGGTGCGGTGGCGGCGCTGGCCGCCACCGCCTCATCGCGACCGCGACTTGTCCTGCTTCCAGGAAAGCGGCCCGGGCAGGTCGACCCGGTGCGCGCGGGCCCGGGAGTTCCACGACCAGCGTCCGATCTTGATACTCCAGGACGAGAAGCCGTTCTCGGTGAAGTTGAGGATCAACGGACCGAACTTCTTCCGCTTGCGGAACATCAGACCCACGACCAGGCTCCCTTCGGGACAACACTCTCGGAGTGGCCGGGAAGTTCCCCATACGGGTGTTCGGCAAACTCGCGCCGGCATCGGTGGCGGTCACGACGTTGCGCACCGGACGGTCCGCGTTCCGCACCGGACGGTCCGCCGATGGTCGATGCCACGCACCCGGCGGGTCACCGGCGGGCGGTGGGGTTCCGGCCGGTCACGGGTGGACGGTGGTGCTTCGCCCGGTCACGGGTGGACGGTGGTGCTTCGCCCGGTCACCGGTGGACGGTGGGGTTCCGGCCGGGCAGTCCGGCCCGGAAGGCACCGGGACTGTGCCCGACCGCGCGCTGGAAGAACCGCCCGAAGTTGGTCGGCTCCGGAAAGCCGAGCCGGCGGCCGACCTCGGCCACCGGCAGGTCGGTCGCGGCGAGCAGCCGCCGGGCCTCCAGCGCCACCCGCTCGTCGATCACCTGCTTGGCGCTGCGTCCGGTGGCGGCCAGGCAGGCCCGGGTCAGGGTACGCACCGAGCAGTCCAGCCGCCCGGCGTAGTCCTCGACCCGGCGGGTCCGCCCGTACGAGCGCTCGACCTCCTGCCACAGCCGCCCGAACATGCCGGTCGGATCCGTGCCGTCCAGGGTGCCGCCGTTCGCCGAGTTCCGGCTGCGCGCTGCGACGCCGGGCGCCACCGGATCGGGAACGGCGGTCTCGCGCGGGAGCAGGGCCAACCGCAGCAGCAGTACGGCGAGCTGGTGCCGCAGCAGGTCGGCGGCGAGTACGCCGCCACCGTGCCGCTGGCAGTCCACCACCAGTTGGCTGACCTCGTTGATCACCGCGTCCTCGTCCTCACCGGCGAGTTGCCAGTAGCCGGCCGCGTACGGCGGGCCGACCGGCGGGACACCGAGGTGGCGCATGGTCTCCGGGGTCCAGCAGACCATCACCGCATCGAGTCCGCTCTGCCCGCCGTGCTGGACGACCTGCCCGGGCCGTACCCAGAGCAGCGACCCCGGCCGGCACGGGTACGCCCGGAAGTCGATCTCCTGCGTGCCGTGTCCGACGGTGACCAGGATGAGCAGGTGTCGATCGACCAGCAGCGGACCTCGACGGGCTGGATTGAGCAGATAGTCGCGCAGGGTGAGAGTGCGGATACCCGCCCAGGCCGGCTGGGCCGGCACCTCGCCCGGTTCACCGGGAAGCTGACCGAATCGGACCATCACCTGCGACGTTAGCCGCCGTCTGCCCGCCACGCACCCCTCGGCCGGGCCCGCGTCCGGAACCCGACCGTGGCGGCCGGGCGCCCGCCGACCGACCTGTCGGGGTGCTGGTGCTCCCGGGCTGGTAGCAATCTCGGGGAGATCGCCCGGAAGGCGGACCAGCGGATCCCGGGTGCCGCCGAGCCGTCATCCCCGGGCGTCCGGTTGGGCTCGCCGACACCGAGCGGATGATCGCGGGCGTCGGTCGGGCTCGCCGGGACCGGGGCGCAGCGCGCCCTGCCGGGCCGAGTTGTCCGGTCGGGGTGATCGGGATTAGGTTGCCGGACAGTACGCCAACCGGGTCGGGCGACATCCGACCGACCCACGGCCTCCAGAGGTGCGCATGCCAGGGCTGTTCTCGGTCGAGGACAAGGCGGTGCTGGTCACCGGCGGTACCCGGGGGATCGGTCTGATGATCGCCCGAGGATTTGTCGAGGCCGGCGCTCAGGTGATCATCTCGTCCCGCAAGGCGGACGTCTGCGCCGAGGTCGCCGAGCAGCTCTCCGAGGTCGGACGCTGCGTGGCGATCCCGGCGGATCTCTCCAGCGCGGCCGGGGCGGCCCGGCTCGCCGAGCAGGTCCTGGCCCGGGTGCCCGCGCTGGACGTTCTGGTCAACAACGCCGGTGCGACCTGGGGGGCACCGCTGGAGGCGTACCCGGAGAGCGCCTTCGACAAGCTCTGGGCGGTGAACGTCAAGGCGGTGTTCCAGCTGACCACCGCCCTGCTGCCCGCGCTGCGCGCCTCGGCCAGCGCCGACGACCCGGCCCGCGTGATCAACATCGGCTCGATCGACGGCATCCGGGTGCCCTGGATGGAGGTGTACGCCTACTCGGCCACCAAGGCGGCGGTGCACATGCTGACCCGGAGCCTGGCCCACCAGCTGTCTCCGGAGCACATCACGGTGAACGCGATCGCGCCCGGCCCGTTCGAGAGCAAGATGATGGCGTTCGCGCTGGACGACCCGGCGACCCGGGCGACGATCGAGCATCAGGTGCCGCTCGGCCGGATCGGTCGGCCCGACGACATGGCAGGTGCCGCGATCTATCTGGCGTCCCGGGCCGGGGCGTACCTCACCGGAGCGGTCATTCCGGTCGACGGCGGCATCACCACGCATGGTTGACCACTGCGGGGTCGATCAGCACAGACCCGCGCATACGCCGCGCGGACCTCGGCAGGGTCCGCGCGGCGTGGCGTTCCGGCGACGTGACGTGCCCGCGAGGCCGTCGCGGGGACGATCAGCGACCGGCCAGCAGTCGGTTGACCGCCGTGTCGACGTCGAGGTGGTCTCCTTCCCTGCCCCGGGGGACCACCACGTACGTCCGGCGCAGGAACCTGACCAGGACGCTGCGCGGCACCTCGAACAGTGCGTTACCGTCCGGTGATGAGAGCGCGAGCGCGACGAAGTCGCCTCGGGGCGTGGCCCAGGGCCAGACCCGGACGTCGCCGATCCCGGCCGGCTCATCGAGACCGGTGACGAGCAGTTCCCGCGCGAAGGACCAGCTGACCGCTTCGCCCCCGGCGGATTCCGCATGGAACAGGACATGGACCGCATACGGGTCGGCTGGGTCGTAGCGCAGGCTGGCGCGCACGGGCAGAGCCGTGGCGTCAGGTGCAACGAGCCTTAACGACGTCTCGACCTCGACCGTGGTCGGTCGGATGACACTCATGGACGTTCTCCCCCCGGCACCGCTGCGGGACGTATGTGTCCCGCCTTTCCCATCCTCAGCTGCTACTCATGGTTACGCTCCGCCATACGCTGATATCACCCAGTAGTGGGAGATGGCTTCCTAGTCACCGATCGAAATCGAATCTTTATGTAGGATGTCCAGTTCTGCCCAGGTACTCGATCCCACCCGACGCCGGATGGTTCAGCCGTCGACTCACTCCGGTAACGTCCAGTCGTCCTGTTGAGTGACGGGCGGGGCGACACTGGGGGTTGAAATGGCTACGAATCCATCCTCAATGGAGAAATCGGCTCTGCTCGGCGCGTCAGGGATGAACGGGGTCGGCGCCGGAGTCCGCTCCGGTGTTTCGGGGGCGGTCGAAGAGCGGAGGTACGACGTGCCGGAGAACGAGCGCGTCTCACCGGGGGAGCGGCCCGGACCTGCGACGGAGTCATCTACCTGCACCAGCGCGGCGGTGCCGCTCGAGCCGTTGGTGACGCAGACCCGGTGGCAACGGGTGCGCCGGACCCTGGAGATCATCCGGGCCAATCCGTCCGGCCGGATCGCGTTGAAGGTTTTCGTGGCGGTCGCGGGTGCGATCGTCGTCACACTCGGTCTCGTGTTGATTCCGCTACCGGGCCCCGGCTGGCTGATCGTGATCGGTGGGCTGGGTATCTGGGCGGTGGAGTTCCTCTGGGCCAAACGGCTACTCGGCTTCACCCGTCGACACGTACAGAGCTGGGCAAGTTGGGTACGGGAACAGTCCCTGTTGGTCCGGATCGTCCTCGGGTCGGTCGGGCTGGTGTTCGTGGCGATGGTGGTCTGGCTGTCGGTAAGGGCGAGCCTCGGCATCGACCTCGTCGCCGGGTTCCTGCACTACATCGCGACGCACTGACCCCGAAGTCGCGCAGGCTCCGGCCAATCGGGTACAGTCGTCCGCGCTGAGGGCGATTAGCTCAGCGGGAGAGCGCTTCGTTCACACCGAAGAGGTCACTGGTTCGATCCCAGTATCGCCCACGCACGTAGAGGCCCAGATCATATCGATGATCCGGGCCTCTCTCCATAGGTGGGTGACCAACTGAGTGACTACGGGTCCACCGACCCGAAGATCGCATCCATCGCTTGCGCTCCATCGAGAATCACCGGACGTAGCTGATGCCGATAGACCTTCTCGGTGACAGTCGTGCCGGCGTGGCCACACAGGTCCGCGATGGCCTCCAACGAGACGCCGCTGTCGGAGAGCAGAGAGACGAAGCTGTGCCGGAGTTCGCGCGGCGTCCAGACGGCCGGGTCCAAGCCGGCCAGCGCGACGACTCGGCGGAATGCCCGGCGGACGTTGGCCGCGTCGAGGGCGGTGCCGATGGTGGTCGTGAAGACCAGGCCGAGAGACTGCCAATCCTTGCCGGCTCTGGTCCGGTCTCGGCCTTGTTGCTCTTGATGTAGCCGCAAGGCGGTCACGCATCGCTGAGGAAGCGCGAGCGTTCGCCGCGATTTTCTGGTCTTGGTGTCGCCTCCGGCTCGGACGGAGCGCCAAACCTGCACGGAGGGTGGTAGCGGCGGATCAAGATCGGGCTGGCCGTCAAGGTCGACGTGGGTCCAGGTGAGGGCGCGTAGCTCCTCGGTACGCGCTCCGGTGAGGAGTGACAGCACCACGTAGGCATACAGGGGTGTGCTCTCGGCGGCGGCCAGGAGTGCCCGTGCCTGGGCAAGCGTGAGTGATTTGGAAGGCCGGCCCTGCTGCCCGCGCGGGATCGTGCATAGCGCGACGACGTTGCGCTTTACCTTGTCCCGGGCCATGGCTCGGTTGACCGAGCGGTTGAGGCAGCCGTAGAGGTCGCCGAGAGTACGGGTGCTTAGGGTGGTGGCCTTGTCGGCAAGCCACCGGTCGACGTCCTGGGCGCGAAGCTCACGCAGCTTCCGAGCGCCCAACGCCGGGATAATGTGAGTACGGCACAGGATCTCGCACTTGGTCTTGGTGCGGTCGGATCGGCCGTTGAGCCCGTAGGTCAGCCAGTCGGTGACGGCCTCGGTCACGGTGTAGTGGTGCTCGGCGATGGCGAGCCCGTCTTCGTAGTCGCGGATCTTCTCGCGGAGCTTGGTGCGGGCCTCGGTCTTGGTCTTGCCGCTGCCTTTGCGGACGATGCGTTTGCCGGCCGGGGTGTAGCCGACGGTGACTGTGGCGATCCAGCGCTGTCGGGATTCGTCCCAGTGCAGGCCGCCGTCTCCACGAGCACGGCGTTTGGTCATCGGGTGCCTCCTTCCTCGGTCTCGTGTTCGAGCAATGTCACGTAGTCAGTTATGGCGGCGGCGGGGACGAGGCGGGTTCGTCCCTGCCGGACGGTGCGGAGTCGGCCGGAGCGGATCTGTTCGTAGATGACGCTGCGGCTCAGGCTGAGCAGTGCCATGGCCTCGGGGATGCGGTAGAGCGCCTTTCTCTCTGGAGCGGTCAGGACGGTCGGCAAGGGGTTGTCTCCTGTTCCTTCGCGGGTTGAGAGCGGTCACGCCGCTACAGGGGTGGCGGTAACGGTGCCGAGTTCGTGGGCGATTTCCTCGCGGCCGGTGGTTTGTCGTTCGCGGGCGAGGGCGGCGGCGGTGTTGGCGAGGAGGGCGTCGCCGGTGGTGTGCCAGCCGGTGCCGGCGAAGGTGAGGGTGCCGATGATGAGGGTGGTTTCCTCGTCCTGGTGGTCGACGGCCCGGACGGTGCCGGAGTCTGTGCCGGCCGGTTCTCGATCCTCGTGACGTCGGAACGCGATACGGGTGTCGCGCAGGAGTTGGAAGGTGACGGAGTAGCGGCGGGCTTTGGTGAGGAAGTGGCCGCCGAATCCGAGCATGTGTGCCCAGCGGCGCAGCCGGGCGTATGGGTTGGCAGTCGCCGGGTTCGTCGATTCGGTGTCAACGGTGGCTTGACGGTTGGCGACGCAGCCGGGACAGGCGGGGTAGCGGGTGTGGGTGCCGCAGTCGGGACATGTCCACGGGGCGACAAGGCCGGGTGTGGGTCGGTGATCGCGGGGTCGGTCGCGCAGGGCCCGGGGTGTGATGGTGGGGCGGCCGAGCCGCCAGCAGGCGTCGATGAGGCGGGCGGTGTGGTCGCCGTCGGGGTCGGCGTAGTCGTCGATGCTGTCGGCGTCGAGCCTGACGGAGCGGTGCCCGGTTACCTCGGTGCTTTTGGTGGCGTACTTGGCAAGGTATCCGGCGACCATGCTGTCGGTGACGTCGCCATGCCCGGTCAGGGTGATCGGGCGGATGTCGAGTTGTTCGCCCCAGGCGATCGACCAGCCGACGGGCCGGTCCGGGTGGGCCGGGGTGGTGAAGGCGATCTGTGCGACGGCGTGCCGGATGGCTTGGTCGAGGTCGTCGGTGGTGAACCCGGCCGGTGGTGGGACGACGGCGCTCGGGTTGGTGGGGTGGACACCGTCGAGGCGGAGCAGGGCGTGGAAGTGCACCGCCGCACGGGCTTGGAACTCGGCCGCCTTCCCGTGCGAGATCCGCACGGGCGGGACTTTGCGGACCTTCCCGGAGCCGGTGACGACGTCGACGCGGGGGATGCCTCGCTGGCGGGCGAGTTGGGCGAGGTGGCGTTCCGCGGCTTGCTTGGTGCGGTGCCACAACTCGCCCGCGTAGAGGTTCCACACGACCTGGTGGTCGTGGTCGTAGCAGTCCAGGCACAGCGGCCGGCCGAGCACGATGTCGCCGGGGTCGTGGCGTGCCCAGCACACGGCGGGTCGGCCGTGCTCGCACACGGTCGCGGTGGGGTCGGTGGTGCGGCGGGCGTGGCAGGGGTCGGGGCGGCAGTCGCAACGTTTCCGGTCGCGGCAAGTATGCCGGCCGATTCTGCGGGTGTGGACGGTGCCGAAGGATGGTGCGGTGAAGGTGGCGAAGACGGCCGGGTGGCGGGTGACGGTGTCGGGGACGCCTTTGCCGCCGATGAGGCCGGCGCGCAGGAGCTGGTAGGCGTCGCGTTGGTAGGTGCGGGCGCAGGAGGGGCAGACGGTGGCGCGTCGGTTGCCGCAGCCGGTGTAGATGGCGGCGTCGGGCATTGTGTCGGTGTGCCGGGCGTCGAGGATTCGGCCGGTACCAGCCTCGATGGTGCGGATGCTGCCGGCCAGGCGGATGGGGCGGGTACAGCCGGCGGCCGGGCGAACGTGGTCAAGCCAGGCGAAGTAGCCGGGCTGTTGTGCGCGGGTGAAGGCTTGTCCGGCGGCGGTGTACGAGTACAAGGGTGGGATGGTGTCGGCGTTCGAGCCCACACCCCGGGCCGTAGCGCGGGGTGTGAGGTCCAGCGTCGATGCCATCAGCCGGCTACCTCGGTGAGGTGTCGGGTGGTGATGGTGTGTTGGGTGACGATGATGCGGCAGGCGCCGCATTGCCGGTCAGGCGGCTCGTGCCGGTGACACGGGATCGTGGCGGTTGTGGTGCCGCAGCGGATGGTGACCGGTGCACGGCAGGGGCCGCCGGGGATGACGTGGACGAGTGTCCGACGGGTGTCGTAGACGTGCGGGCCGGGCTGTGCCGGGCAGGTGTGGGTGACCTGCTCGATGTCGACGACGTGGATGGTCATCGACCGTCCCGGATGACGGTCAGGAGGTTCCGGGCGGTGGCCGGGTCGACGTCGAGTCGGTGGGACAGCTCGTCGACGGTGATCGGTTGTCCGGTGGTCTGCTCGTGCTGGACGACGGCGAACCGGGCGGTAGGAATCATGTGTGTGGGGACGTCGACCGGTTCGGGTGCCGGGCTGATAGCCGGCGGTTCCGTATCGACGGTGACCGGTTCGGTGACCTGGACCCGGATCGGGTCGACAGCCGACATGGTGTCGGCGGTGCCGGCCTGGTTGTTGACGGGGTTGAGGACGAGTTTGACCAGGGCCATGAAGGCCAGGGCAGGGACGGCGGCCAGGAGCCAGCCGGACGGGCTGGGTTTGGCGACGGCCAACTGTGCGGCCAGGGACAGGCTGGCGGCGGCGATGAGCAGGATTACCGGGTAGCCGATCGGGGCACCCGTCCGGCGGCGGCGTCGGATGGTGAGCAACGCGGCGATAGGAACGAGTTCGGAGATGACGGCGTTGGCCCAGCCGAACCAGCCCGGGGTGTGAGTCGGGCTGTTGTCCATCGTCCAGTCGTGGACGTGGGTGAAGGACGCGGCACCGGCAGCGCCACCGACGGTCAACAGGATGAGGACCAGGACCACGCCTTCCATGCGGTCGGCCGCACGGGGAGATGGGTTAGTGGTCGGCATGGGGGGTCACCTCCGGGAGGGTGTCGGTGAGGATGAGGTAGGCGACGCCGGAGCAGCCGGGGCAGAACGCCGGGACGAGGCCGAGGGTGGCCATCTGGCCTTGGAAGCAGCCGATGCAGATGAAGTCGGCGGGGAAGACGGCGGTGCCGTCGCACTCGGTGCAGATGGGTAGGCAAGCGGGGCAGGGCTTGTAGACGGGGCCGAGGATGTGGTGGATGCCGGCGGGGCTGCTGCCTTCGATGCACCACAGGCACGGGTCGGCGAGGTGGAAACTCATGACGGCCTCCCTTGATGGCAGTCGAGGCATTCGCCGTAGCGGCGGGGGATGTAGTAGGGCTTGACCTGCTCGCAGGCCGGGCAGGTACGGCGGGCCAGCAGCGCGGCGGCGATAGCCACACGCTGTGCGGGGGTGGCGGTGCGTTTCGGTTTGGCGAGGCGCCGGTCGTAGAGGTAGGCGACCCTGCGCTGACGGCGGTGCCGCCACAGGATTTGAGCGATCGGGTCGTGTCCACCGGGACGGAGCCCGTCGGCACGGAGCTGGCGGACGGTGGCGAGGTGTTCGGGTGCTCCCCGGTAGGGGAAGGTCGGGAACCCGTACCGGTCCCCGGCAGGGTCGTAGAACTCGACGTAGATGCCGGTCCGGTCGCCGAGCTGATCCAGGTATGGGCTGCGTAGCTCGGTCATCGGCGTTCACCCCGGCGTTGACGCGGATTCCAGGGCAAGGAGAGCCGGTCGGTGCTGGTGCGGGGTACGAGGTGAAGGTGAAGGTGGTAGACGGTCTGGGTGGCTTCCGGACCGGCTGAGGTGATGATGTTGCAGGGCGGTACCGCGAGTTCGCTGGCAGCCCGCATGGTCACGGCGGATACCGCCGGGTCCTCCGTGACGTCCTTGACGTGCCGGAGCGGGATGATGAGGGTGTGGCCCGGGGTGACGGGACGGCGTGGTGTGATCGCGACCGCGTCAGACCAGCGGCGGATGATCGTGGCGGGTTCCTGCCCACGCACGATGGCGCAGAAGATGCAGGTCATCGCAGGTCACCGGCCTTCGTCTGCTGAGCGGCTTGTTCGGCCTCGAAGTCGGTGAGGAGCTGACGGATCTCGTTCAGCGCTTGAATCCTGGAGGCCAGGGTGATGCCGTCGGTTCTGACGGGGGCGTTGGCCCAGAAGCGGATTGCGCCGATCAGTTCCGCCTGTCGGCAGGCCAGTTCAAGCCACCGTTGGTAGCCGTTGAGTACGAGGTCGGTCATTGGGTGTCACCGCCCCAGCGTTGTTGGGCGGCTTGGCGGGAGATGCCGAGACGGTTACCGATCTCGGCCCAGGAGTAGCCGAAGGCACGCAGGCCGATCACGGCTTGGCCGATGGCGGTGTCGAGGTCGGCGGAGAGGGCGACGAGGTCGCGGAGTGCTTCGACGTCGCCGGTGGCGACGCGGCGGCCGTGGGCGCGGATGATGCGCCGGGCGAAGGCGGCGAACTCGTCGTTCTCGACGACATTCCTGCGCCGGGGCCGGGGAACTGGTGTCAACGGGTGCTTGACGGTGTTCATGCGGTTTCACCGCCTGCCGGGTGTTGCTGGTCCCATTCGGTGGCGGCGTCGTTGAGGGCGTCGATGACCTCGGTGGCGGTGCGGCTGGTTTCGTCGTTCCAGTCGCCGATGAAGTTGACGGCGTCGGGTCGGTTGTTGGGGTCGCCAAAGTTGTTGAGGTAGTCGGCGAAGAACGCCAACGCCTGGTAGGCGGCGGACCGATCGGTCGATGACAAATCGGCGGGCACGGTCGAACGGCCGACGGTGGCGGCGCAGATGGCGCCAGCGGCGCAGGCCGACGGGAACGGCACAGAGGTCAGGGGGTTGAAGAAGTTGCCCCGGGTCCAGCCGCGCGTCTTCAGGTAGACGGCGGCGCAGCGGAGGATGTCGGCCGGTGTCAGGTCGACGACCGGCCGGGTGGGTGGGTTGTGGGTAGCCTTCATGGCAGCCACGTCCTTTCGGATGGGTGAAGGTCGGCAGGACCGGGGTTGCTTGCAGGCGTGTTCCGGTCCTGTCGGCCGTGCTAGCGGTTGCGGTGTACGCGTAGCCGGAGGTAGCGGCGGATGCGCGGGTCGTCACCACCCATCGATGCGGGCGGGGAGACATAGGCGAGCAGGCCGCTACGGCTGGCGGTGTTGACCAGGGCGGCGACGTCGGCGGGGTGGCCGACGATCCACAGTTCGGTGAACTGGGCCATCCGTTGGGTGTTGGCCTTGGCGCGGGCGCGTTCCCGGGTGGTCATGCCGCTGCCCTCAACAGGTCATGCGCCAGGCGGTGGGCTTGGTGTTCGTCGGTCTGTAAGCCGGCCGGGCGGCGGATCCAGGCGGCGTAGTCGGCGATCCCGGCGATCTGGGCGTCGGTGAGGTAGGCGACCTTGATCCGGCGGGGCGTACCGCCCTCGGCGATCAGGTAGGCGGCGCCCTGGTTGGTGGGCTGGATGTCGGTGGCGGTGTGGCCCTGCTCGGCCCAGCCGTGGCCAAGTACGATGTTCGAGCTGTTCGGGGTGGTGCACCGGAACGCGGCACGGTAGCCGAACAGGTCCCGCAGGCTGGTGGGGATGATGTCGAACGACGGCCGCTGGGTGGCGGCGACGACCGGGATGCCTGCGGCCCGTCCCCGGGCGACCAGGTCACGCAGCAGCGCGACGAACTCCTCTTGTTCCTGCTTCGCACCGACGGTCGCCGAGTAGAAGGCGATCTCGTCGACCAGGACGGTGATGACCGACAGGCTGTCGGCCGGGGTGACCTTCCGCCGGCCGTGGGCCCGTAGCCAGGCGTAGCGGTTGTTCATTACGGTCTGGAGCCGTCGGAGGACGGCCAGGGCGGCGGTGATGTCCGGGCCGATGAACGCGTCGGCGACGTCTTCCCACTGGCCGAGTTCGACGAGCTTGCCGTCAAGGAGGACCAGGCGGGAATCGACAGACAGGGCCGCGTGCGCGGCGATGGTGTTGAGTAGGCCGGACTTGCCACCTCCGGGTTCACCTCCGGCAAGGAGGTTGCGGTAGGCGAGGGTGATGTAGACAGGCTGGCCGAACTCGTCGATACCAATGAAGATCGGGTCGAACATCGACAGGCCAGGACCCACCGGCACACCGGCCGGGGCGGATGTGGTGGTCATGATTGCCTCCTTGGGCGGATGTGGGGCGCGAGAAGCCACACAGGCGAAAGCCCTGCAGGGCTTCCCGCGTCCCGAAATCGGGTAGGTCAGATCCAGTCGGAAACGTCGTTCTCGGCGGTGGCGCCGTTCGGCGACGTGGAGGCCGCGGGCTTGCTGCCGTTGGCGGCGGGTGCCGGCCTGGCCGTCGGGACATTGATGGGTTCGGTCGGCACGTCAGGTAGGTCCAGCGCGGTCGGCGCCAGTCCCGGCGTGCGGTCGGTGGCCGGGGTGTTCGGGTCGACGACGTCGACCAGCGGGGAGCCGACGGTGGCGGTCAGCACCTCCCGGCGCTTGATGTCGAACCGCAGATAGGCGGCGGTACGCTCCGACGCCCGCTCGATCAGGACGGTGGAGGCGTGGCAGGTGACCGCGATGCGGTCAAGCCGGCCCTCCAGGTCGGCCATGGCCAGGCCGGGCCGTAGGTAGACCCAGACACGTTCACCCACCGGGGTGGGACGTGCCCACAGGATCAGCGGCAGGGAGCCGGACTGGTTGGCGACGATGAACTGTGCGAAGCACACCCGCAGCCGATGCCGCACGACCAGGCACCAGGCCCAGGCGACGACCTGCCGACGGACAGGCGGGATGGCGGCCGGTACGCCGACGACGACGGCAACCACAAGCAGGGTCACCACAGCAGGGGTGTGGTTGGCGAGCTGGACCCAGCCGGTCAGCACCAGGACCGACAGCACAATTTCGGGGGTCCACCACCACAGCAGCCGGATGACCGGCCACACCCGCACCAGCACCCACGCCAGGGCGCCACAGACGACGCCAATAGCCGCGCCGGTGAACAGGGCCAGGATCGGATGCCAGTAGGAGGCGGTGACCACGGCGGCCAGGAGGCCGACGATGACGGCGGTCAGGACGAACGCCAGCCGGGCGTTACGGGCCGAGGAACGGTGGACCCTGGCCTCGATGACCGTGACCGTTCCGGACGATTTCCCGCCGAAGAGGCGGGCGGTAGGCTTGGACATGACACGTCCTCCCAGATGATGGGGTGGATGGGTTGGAGGGCGTGGGGTCGGCAGGTGTAGGAGCCAGTACCGACCCCGCGCCTGTATCACGGGGTTGCCGAAGCCCTAGAGGGCGGCGACCAGCAGAGCGGATACCCACAGGCATCCCGCGTGCAGGGATTGATCAGCCAGGTACATGCCGCAGATCGGCGTCTGACGGTCAGCGAAGTCCGCGCCGCCGGTATGGGTCAGGATCCACCGCACCGGCCAACGCCGGTCCAGGATCGCGTGCGTGACGGCGGAGAACGCCATCCCGGCGCAGAAACCGGCGACGGTCACCGGCAGGCCGAGCACGGCGATCGTGACAGCCAACATCACGACCAGCACACCGTGATAGGCGGCGACGTGGGCCAGCAGATGACGCCAGCCATGCCAGCCAGGAGCAGCCTTGTGCGCGGCCTGCTTGTCGGTCTGACCGAACACGTGATCGGCCACCTGGTGGCCGGCGTAGAGCACCGCCGCGACGACAGCGAACACAATGGCGGATTCGAGCATGACAACCTCTCCCAACATGACGGGGAATGGATAGGTTGGAAGCGCGGACCGGCAGGTGTAGGAGCCAGTACCGGCCCGACGCTCATCAACAGGGCGACCACACAGGTGGTCAGGAACGGTTCGGACGGGCGAGCTTGCGCGACCCGATGATGGAACCGTTGAGGTCCCGGACGGTGTCATGCGACACCAGCAGGTCAGTCCGATCGGACGCGGCCAGGCCGACGACCAGCGACACCAGGAAATAGGTGCCGTCGACCGGTTCCGGCAGCGCCGTGACACCACTGGTGTCCGCACCGAACGCGACCCGCTCGACCGGGACGCCGATACCCAGGTCATCGTCACCGATGACGGTCTGCCCCAGCCTCGCCGGCCGGTAATCCGCAGACGGCTCGATCACGCACAACGGCGCGACGCTGCCCGACTCGATCCGGTCCGGAGTGTCGACCGGGAAGATGGAAATGGGATGCGGGGTCAGGTTGACAATCATCTGAGTACTCCCATCCTGGGGACAGACGGATTGGACGGCTACGGGGTCGGCAGGTGTAGGAGCCAGTACCGACCCCGCGCCACAATCGAGACGGCAACCATGGGTTGCCGGGCCGGGAGCGTAGGAGCAAAAAACGCTCCCGGACAGATGCGGTAGATCAGCGGACCATCAGGCCGCTACGGATGCCACGGACACCTGTGGCTGATACAGCAAGATGTGCGAGGAACTTACTTCGCCGGAGCGCCAGCCTTCGACTTCAGCGACACCGCACGGAACGCGACGCCGTTACGCCCGTTGGTCGCCCACGGGATGGCCTCCAACTGCTCGACCGCGATGAACTCTCCCACCTTCACGCTCGGCTTCTCACCCGCCGTGGTGATGGTGATGACCTCACCGCCCGTCTCGTCGAGAACGAAGACCTGGGTGGACCACATGAGCCGGCCCGTTCCCTTCTCGGACCGCTGGTTGCCGTTCTGGTCGTTCTTCGGCTCCGGGTCCCTCGACACCGTCACCTGCTTGCTCGTGGTGTCCACGTACAACTTCACTAGAACCTCCTGTGTCTCGGGCCAGTCGTTGAGCGTGTCCCCGGTGGACTCTTGCTCGTGGCCTCTGGGAAAAAGGTTCGTCGATTTCCGGTGACAACCCATCCGATGGGCTGGACAACTAAAGGACGTCTTGGTTAACATGCAAGCGTCCCTAGTCGTCCCTTGAGGAGGGTTCGATGGCGAACGAACGGCTACGCGATGCCATCCTGCGAAACGGCCTCACCCCGGTCGCAGTAGCCGAGCGCATCGGCGTCGACCCGAAAACGGTGGAGCGGTGGATCACGCAGGACCGCACCCCGTACCCTCGCCATCAACACGCCATCGCGGCGATGGTGAGGATGGACGTGCCTTACCTGTGGCCGAAAGCCGTGACCCCGGAGAAGGCGTCGAGGATCGGCCAGAGCGAGATGGTTCAGCTTTACACCCGTCGCTCATCGGTGCCGTACGACCTGTGGCATCAACTGATCGACCGAGCAGAGAAGCGGATTGACATACTCGCCTACGCCGGACTCTTCCTTGTGGAGCAGGATCCGAGACTGGCCGACACCCTGCGTCAAAAGGCTGTTGCCGGAGTCAAGGTGACCATCTTGCTCGGTGACCCGACCAGCGCCGCGATTGAGCGGAGAAGCGTCGAGGAGGGCGGCCCCGGAGTCATGGCCGCAAAGATCCGTCAGGTTGAGCAGTACTACAACCAGATCAAGGGCGTAGACGGGATTAAGGTGCTCTACCACGACACAACGCTGTACAACTCGATCTACCGCTTCGATGACGAGATGCTCGTGAACATGCACGTACTCGGGTTCCCGGCACCACACGCGCCCGTGATGCACCTGCGCAAGCTCAACGGCGGAGACCTGTTCCGCACCTACTCCGACAGCTTTGACAGGGTGCTCCGCGCATCGACGGCGCGGCCGGCTCGGGAAGTGGCACCCTAGGCACATGGCGAGAATCGAGCACTACCACGACCCGAACGCGCCGAAGGCCAACAGCATCGTCGTGGCCGTCTCCGTCTTCGTTCAAGACGAGCAAGGACGGGTGCTGCTCATCCAGCGCACCGACAACGGCCTGTGGTCCCTTCCCGGTGGTGGCCAGGAAATTGGGGAGTCGGTCGCAGAAACAGCGGTCCGAGAGACCCACGAGGAGACCGGCATCACGGTAAAGGTGACCGGCATTGTCGGCGTCTATTCCGACCCAGGCCACGTAATCGCCTACTCTGACGGCGAGATACGACAGCAGTTCTCGCTCTGCTTCCGCGCCACACCGGTCGGCGGCACCCCGACCCCGAGCGGCGAGTCAAGCGAAGTCCAGTGGGTGACCCGTGACGAGCTGGTCACGTACGACATCCACCCGTCGACCCTCCTTCGCATCAAGAACGGGTACGAGGACCGCCCGCAGCCCTATATCGGCTGACGCTGACCGCTGCTGGCGAGCCGGCCCTGAGTCCGCTGAACAGCGGCGACTATCTCCGGCTCTGCCCGACCGATGAACCGGGTCACCAGGTGCTCCGGCCCGTACCGCGACCGAATTTCCGCCAGCCGCTCCAAGACCTCAAAGCTTTGCCCGTCCGGCCCGGTCGTCATGTCCGAAAAGCAAAGCGCATCCGTCACTGCCGTCTCTTCCCGAGGGAACTCGGCGGCCAGGACTTCACCGAGCCCGCGTTCCTCGGCTTCCAGCCACGCGCAGGAGTGATGTGCTACCAGAGCGGCAATCCGCTCGTCATGTCCCTCACGCCGCAGCCAGCGGCCACCATCAAGGGAGTGAAATCCAGTGTCGACCAGCTCGGGGTTGTAGCCCACGTCATGCAGCCACGCCGACGCCACCAGCACGTCATGATCCTCGACCGGTACCGCCGCACTGATCCGTTCCGCCTTGGCAGCGACCGCCTGGACGTGACCCCAACGACGGGGCAACGGCGTCTCAAGCAGGTGGCGCGCTACTTCCCGTGCAGCATCGACGAGGGCAACCATGCCGCCCAGCGTACGGAGCGACGCCAGACCACACCATCCCGTGTCAGCCAGGCGACGACACGAGGCCGGCCGGCAGCCGGCGAAATCGTTCAAACTTTCTGTACGTCTTCAAGGCGGCCCTGAACGGGCCGCACGCGCCAGACGCCTGGGCGCGCGCCGGCCGCTGCCGCTGTCGCTCTGCGACCGTCACGCCTGACGCCCGGCGGCTGGCGCGGACAGCGGGAAGCCCGGTGGGCCGCCGCAGAACGACAGACGGTTTGACCGGTGAGGGGTGGGCCGGCAGCCGGCCGGGTCGTGCGGTCACGAGCCCGCGCGGGATGGGAAAGCGCACGCCGGCCGCGTCGGCGAGCTGGCGGCGGTCGCGGGGTTACGGTTAGAGCGCCTCCGGCGGGGGCGCTCGGGCTCCAGGATGGCCGGGGCTCCGTCGGCGCGTTGCGGTCCGTGGGTCGTTGCGGTAGGCCATCCCGCCTGCCCTCGACCCGGGCCAAGCCGAGCAGACCACCGCCCGACCCGCCAGCGCCTGTACGAGCCGTCAAGGTCCGCTTGACGTGGCGGGCCGGGCGGCGGCCCGCTCCCCAGGGGGCGGGCCGACGGCAGACGGGATGAACTCAATCTCGAGCGGGAGCCATTCCGGGGCCAGCATACGGAATTCCTCGAAAGCCGATTGTTGAGCGGAGTTGATGGATATGCACGTATGCGAGATCAACGCTTGTGGGCATTACGCTGCGTGCCAGTGCGAGCTTTTCGGCGACGTGGCCCGCCTCATCGTAAAGTCGATAGCCAAACTCCTCGAAGATTTCGCTGATCGTTGCGTAGTAATAAAGAGCTACACCCAACTGTACAGACACTCGGCTCTTCGGTTCTGGCTTCTGCTCTGCGGCGAGGAGTTCGGCGGCTGCCCGAAGCAGGCCGGTCGAGTCGTGTTCGGGCCACTCGGCGTCAGCGAGGAAACGAAGGAGTGTTAGCGCGTCGGGCTCCGCTGGCCGGGTATTAACTCGGCCGACAAGCCCGGATTTGAGCCGTGCGATTTCGGCGCGTACAACCTCCTGTGCCAGAGGAACCAAGCTGTCTTGCCCGGTTATCTGTCGAGCATCAATAAGCGCGCGAGCAGTTCGAATCAGGTCACGCGGAATTCCTCCGCTCAGGGCATGGCATAACGCGATGAACGCCTGTGGGAACCCTACTAGCCGCCGCGCTAGTATCTCTCGAGATTGAGCATAGTTCAAGATGGGAAGACGTATAACCTCATCAAACGTGCTATCAAGGACTGGCCTGATGCCGACCATGCGCCGCTCGAATTGTGAGAGTGCGTCTTCGGATACCGTAACAAGATAAGTACAATGTTTAATTCCGAAGATGCCCTTGACGTCATTGATGAAGCGCTCGGCCGCGTTCACGTCTGTGACCCTGTCTAGCTCATCAATTACTACAATCAGGTGTCCCTCTCCGTGTCCCGCCCCTTGCCGCCACCAAGCGATGGCGTCTGCCGCCAGTGTTCGATAGCCATGTACGAGATCCGGCATCGAGGCGGCTTGCTCCAGAAGTTGTCTAGTATGCTTTATTCCCAAGCCGAAGCCGAAGGATGCCTTGACTGTGCCACTGTTTTCAAGAGAAATGTTTTGTAGGAATCTCAGCCTATTTGATTCCGACGTTGCTCTTCGCACTAACTGCGTGGCGCCTTCCCGGCCTTTTCGTGGTCGAATAGACCCCAAAAACGTTCGGAAAACTACCGCGAAAGCTGCGTACGAAGCAGCCTGCCAGCCGTTCGCTGGTACCATGCTGGGAGGGACCGTACTATTCAACCACTGCTCAATAGGAGTCCACTGACTTACTGATGCAGCAAGGGCGGCTAGCAGAGCTAGAAATCGGATGAGACTAATTATTTTATTAAGGAGTCGTCTCGTGGTAGAGTACGTGAGAGATGATGCTTCGCGCATTATGCATTCGCAAAGGCGCCGGTAAAGCATTATCACAAACTCCTTCGGTTGATAAGAAGAAGGAGCTTCCAGTGTTATGAACAGGTCGTGGGGTGAGCCGTAATGCTGTGCAAGACTCTTCAGTAGCGTGCTTTTGCCTGCTCCGCGAGGGCCACTGACTGCCACAGCTGAAGCGCCAAGTTCTCGAACAAGAGATTGGATACGCCTAGCCTCATCTCGTTCGATTAGATATCTGTCATCTGTATTTGAACTGAGAGCCGGTGCTTCTTCAAAACGTAGCTCGCCTGGCGACTTCTCGTCGGACCATTCATTAAGTGCAACACGGACATGAGGGGTTAGGGCTTCCGCAACAGCCGCCCGTCCTTCGATGACGCGCCACATCCGATATTTGAAGGTGAGAACGAATTCGGTAAGCACAAAAAGGGTAACGATTCCAGTGGTTATTCCTACTGCCCAAAAGCCTGAATCCCCTAATAGCTCGTGAGCATCGCTAACCCACTGAGGAGAGAGAAAGTCCCGCTTGTGATGTTCGGCGTTTTTTGGTCCAGGCAGATCGTGCTCTATCGGTCATAACTAGAATGAAAACCAGGAATAACGTGGCCATTCCAACTGTCTTTAGAAGTTCTTTGATGACGATGTTGTAGGCGGCCCATTGCTCGCTACAGATCTCATTTTCGTTCTCTTGAACATACTCAATCACGTGCGCTCGCGAGCCATGAACGCGTACCGAGTGAGAAAACTCCTGCTGCGCAAGAATTTCATCCACGGATTCGGAGAGAAGTTTCTCGCGGCGCTCCTTCTGGTAGTCGCGATTTGCAGCCCTAAAATCGGCAAGAAGCTCGCCGAAAAATTGAGCAATCAGAGCGGCTGTGATGCCGACAATAACTCCTGCTTTATATGCGACGCTATGTTCGGTTTCCTCTGTTTTGGGTTGTTGGGTGCGACCGTTCTCGCTGGGCGGCGACGATGGCATTGACACACTTAATAACTACTCCCTCCTTGCCTCTAGGCGAGACTGTCAATCAGGAACGCGACAGGCCGAGGGGGAGGAACAGGCAATAGCTGTATTCCAGATACCGGGTGACGGCTGGGGCATGTGTGCAGCAGAGAAGTACAGCCCACTTACCCATCAGACGACGTCAAGCAGGTATTGATCAGGCCAGGCGACAGCCAACCGAGACGGACTGCCAATCGTAGAGGGTGAAGGGCTGACCGGTTGCCGGGTGACGAACTGGGTGACGACGGAGGTCCACGCGGACGGACGCCGGTGGACGCTGATGGACTGTTTTGGCAGGTCAGATGCCATTACCGGCCAGCTCAGTCGCCTCCGATCGTTCCTTCACACCGAAGAGGTCACTGGTTCGATCCCAGTATCGCCCACCACAGTTGGCAGTGCGCGAACGGCGTGTTCGCTGTCGGAGAGGGCTGGTCCGTCGAGGGCCAGCCCTTGTGGTTGCTGGTAGTAGGGAGTTCGAAGATCGGCCGCAGGGCGTCGGCGCTGGCCCGGTGGATGTCGCAGCCGGCACCGGTGCCGTACCGGACGCGGCTCCAGCAGGTGTAATAGGGCGGTAGCTGGTGCTGCGGTCGGACGCGTACGCCGCCCGCCTTGCCAAACCGTCGCAGACGAACATGAGCACGTCGGCGACCTCCACGAGTTGGAAATGCCGTGGGGCAGTCCCCCCGAGCCTGGCCCCGCGATACCGCTCACCTCAGCGTGCTTGCCGCCCCGGCCGAACGCGGACAAGGGCTCACGCGTCGTCGCCACCACAGCCGTCGCCGCCGCACCAGAAGCGTCTGCTACCCCCGTGCGGGGCTCGCCCAGCGGCATCACGACGAGTGGCCCGAGCACGTCCACTTCAGCGAATTGGCTCCCTGGCGGCCAGCCGCTCGGCCTCAGAACTCGGCGATCAGGTCGACCAGTTCCTCGTACCCGGAGGGCGTCGGCATGACCACTGGGCGGCCGAGGCGGGCGGCGAGGTCGGCGCGTCTCCGGGCGGCCTGGTCCGGCGTCATGCCACCGGCCATCGCGACCACGCCGACCACGACGGCGCGGCGTTGGTGGCTGGAGAGCCGTTCCAGCAGGTCGATCTCGTCGGCGACATCGGCGATGCGGCGGTCGAAGTAGGCCATCCGGCTCCGCTCCAGGTCGTGGCAGAAGACCAGGAGGTTCGGTGCGGCGCCGTGCAACAGGGCCAGGCTGACCCCGGAGTACGCGGGATGCAGTATCGAGCCCTGTCCCTCCACCAGGATGTACCGGGCGCCGCCTCGGGCCGCCTCGAGCACCATGCTCTCGGTGACTCCGGCGGCGAAGTCGGACTTGACCGCATCGACCGCCGCCCCGTCGCCGGCGATGTACATCGCGGTCTGGCCGGTGGCGACGAAGCTGGCCGCCGCCCCGCGCGTACGCAGGCCCCGCCACAGCTCCAGCGCGGTGGTCATCTTGCCTGCGGCGCAGTCCGAGCCGACGGTGAGCAGGACCGTGGTCTCCAGCTTGGCCGCCGCCCCGGTGGCGACCAGCTCCGGCACCTGCCGGTGGCGGAGCTCGACGATGCGGTGGGCGCTCCCGGTCAGTTCGGGGTGCTCGGTGAGCCGGGTGTGCAGGCCACTGACGATCCACATGTCACGCTTCGCGGCGTCGGCGATGACGGAGACCATGTGGGACGTGGCCTCGCCGCCGGGCGGTGCCGCACCGATGACCAGCTCCCGAGCGCCGATCTGGTATGCCTCCGCGACGGTGGGCACTATGGGCAGGTTCCGGCCCGCGTAGGGCAGCAGGTCCGTCAGGCGCCGGCCGGCGTACCGGTCGTCGACCACGGCGACGATGTTGTCGCAGAACCGCAGGATTCCGTGCCCCGTCTTGGCGTCCAGCTCAACGAGGCGACCGAACGTGGCCACGGCGGCCGGCGCACGGTTCATCGAGTCGCTCCCGGCTGACCCGCCCGGTCGGGGCAGCGCACCAAACGGCGGTTCAGTTCGCGCGCCTGCGCCTCGGCCGCCGGTGTCACGACCGCGTGCTCGCCGACCAGGAGGTCGCCCGGGCCGGACCGCGTGGCCTCGCGGACGATCGGCGCGGTCACCACGCGGAGCCGGGAGAGGTCCACGCCGTCGGTCGCCGGCGCCGCGGACGCGGCAGGTCCGCTCGGGGTGAGGGGCGCCGGCTGCCGCGCGGCGAAGTGCCAGCGGCGCCACGCCTCGAACGGGTCGGCCACCGTGCCCGCAGGCCCGCCGGGGTGCGACGTCGACGGGTCAGGGGTCGTCGGCAGGGCTCGCAACGACCGGGCGATGGCCGAATCCGGGGAGTCGGAATCCTCCATGGTGCCCCGGTTGAACTTGTCGTAGGCCGCCAGGTCGAAGAATCCGTGCCCGGTCAGGCAGAACACGAGCACCCGCTCCTCGCTGCGGTGGGTGCGGGCCAACTCGACCACCGCCGCGATCGAATGGGCCGCCTCCGGCGCCGGCACGAGGCCCTCGGCCCGCGCGAAGAGCGCGGCCGAACGGAAGACCTCCAGCTGCGGGTAGGCGACAGCGCGCCCCAGCCCCAGGTTGATGAGCTTGCTCACCTGCGGTGCCAGCCCGTGGTATCGCAGGCCGCCGGAGTGGATGCCGGGGGCCGCGAACTCGTGACCAAGCGTGTACATCTTGGACAGGGGAGTCAGCTTCGCGCTGTCGCCGTGGTCGTAGGCGTACACACCGCGGGTCACCTTGGGCACGGCGTTGGACTCGACCGCCACCAGGTCCAGGCTGCGCCCACCGGGCCGCACCTGGTCCACGAAGGGAAAGACCAGACCGGCGTAGCTGCTGCCACCGCCGATACAAGACACGAGCACGTCCGGCTGGATTCCCTCGGCGTCGAGCTGGGCGCGCAGCTCCTGCCCAATCACCGTCTGGTGCAGGCAGACGAAGTTGAACGCGCTGCCGATGCCATACGCGGCCGCCTCGTCCTGCCGCGCGGCCTCGACCGCCTCGCCGATCGCCAGGCCCAGGCTGCCTGTCGCCGCCGTGTCGTCGGCGCCGTTCGCACGGCCGACCTCGGTCAGCCGAGAGGGGCTGCGGTGCACCCGCGAGCCGAACGTCTCCATCAGGGTCCGGCGGGCGGGCTTCGAGTCGTAGCTGCCACCGACCATGAACACCGAGCAGTTCAGCCCGAAGAAGGACGAGCCCATGCTGATCGCACTGCCCCACTGGCCGGCGCCGGTCTCCGCGAAGACCCGCTTCCGTCCGGCCCGGTGGGTGTAGTACGCCTGGGCGACGCCGGAGTTCGCTTTGTGGCTACCGATCGGCGAGCTGCCCTCGTACTTGTAGTAGATCCGGCACCGGGTGTTCAGCGCCTGCTCCAGTCCGCGCGCCCGGACCAGGGGTGTGGGCCGCCAGCGCGCGTACATCTCGAGGATCGGTTCGGGTATCGGCACCAGCCGGCGTGGATGGTGCAGCTCCTGCTCCACCAGCTCCGGCGCGAACAACTCGGTCAGGGCCGAGGTGCCGACCCGCTGGCCGCTCGCCGAATCGACGTACGACTCGTCCAGCTCCGGCAGGTCCGCGACGACGTCGTACCAGTGCTGCGGGATGCTGACCGCGCCGGTCATTCGCCCGACCGGGTGAAGCCGATGGCCTGCGCGGTCGCCCGGTGCGGGCTGGCGATCACGTTGACGCTGATCACTTCCCCGTGCCGCGCAGCGGCCTCCGCGCCCGCGTCCACCGCGGCCTTCACCGAGGCGACGTCGCCCCGGAGGATCACCGTGATGTACGCCGATCCGATCTGTTCCAGCTTCACCACCTCGACCTCCGCGGCCTTGACCATGGCGTCCATGCCCGCGATCGCGGCGGTGAGTCCCTTTGTCTCCAGCGTTCCCAATGCGTTGTCCATCTGGTCTGCTAGCTCCTCTGCTCGATGATCCCGACGATGACCGCGTCGGTCGGTGTGTCCGGTCGGACGACTGCGGCGGGGTGGTCGCCGAACGCCACGATCACCTTGTCGCCGACGCCCGCGCCCACCGCGTCAACGGCGAGCACTGGAGCGTCGTCCGGGAACGCCACATGCAGCAGCTTGGATCCGGTCAGCGCCGGGTGCCGGGTGGCGGCCACGACCGACTCGGTCACTGTCCCGATGCGCACGGCCCGTCCCCGCTCTGCGTCGCGTCCATCCCGCTGGGGGCGACCTGGCCCCCGGCCCGCAAGGTGAAGTCCGAGCGTGCTGACCACAGGTACGGGAAGAACCGGCTGTAGACGCGCCTGGTCAGGTACGACGAGTCACTGCCCGCCGTACCGAGCGCCGCACCGCCGAGCATCCGCAGGACGAGTGCGACGTGTTCGCTGCGCCACCGCCGCCACATGTCGTCGTAGTCCACCAGCGCGGCAGTAAGGTGGTAGAGCTCCTTGTCTCGCACGGGGTCGGCGTAGAACTGGGCCCAGTCCACCACGCCGCGGCGGGCTGCGGCTCCCTGGTGTGCCTCGGCGAGATTCCGCTCGACCAGCGCCAGGTCGAGGCGTTCGGGCAGGACGCCGCCGTAGACGGAGCGCAGCCGCGACTGGTACTCCGGCGAGCGCAGCCCGGAAAGGATCTCCAGCTCGCGGAACTGCAGCGACTCCAGGCCGCTCGCGGTGCCGAGGTAGGGCCGGAACCGGTGGAAGGACTCCGGTGGCAGGAACTCCAGGGTGCCGACCTGGGTGACCGTCGCACCGACCATCGCGCACGCACGCCGGACGACCGTGACCGCCTCGATCAGCTCGTCACGGTCGATCAGGTCGCGGGCCCGCCGGACATCGACCACCAGGACCTTGAACCACAGCTCGATCGCCTGATGCGTAACGATAAAGTGCAACTCATCCGGATGCTCGGGCTCGCTGCGCGGCGACTGCGCCGCCAGCACCTCGGGCAGCCGCAGGTACGTGTGGTAGTCCAGCTCGATCGAATGTGGCTCGGACTTCATCATCGCTGTCCCCCATGGAAAATGCGCTGCGGTTCGCTTTCCGGCAGGCCCAACCGGCGCAGCAGGGTCGCCACCGACCCTTCCGGATCGCGGATGTCGAACAGATGGGTAGCCATCCCGGTACGCGCCGCACCGTCCAGGTTGGTTTGGTGGTCGTCCACGAGCAGGCACCGCGACGGCGTTTCGCCGACGGCGGCCGCCGCCCGCCGGAACGCCTCCGGGTCGGGCTTGGCGACTCCCAACGCGGTGGCTTCGATGACCGCGTCGAGCGCCTTGAGCTCGGCGAACCGCTCGATCCAGTCGGCGCCGAAGAAGTGCGCCATGTCGTTGGTGAAGACCGCCACCGGAAGCCGGGAGAGCATGACGGCCACCGCCGACGCCATCACCGGGCGGGTGGCGCTGCACGCCCGCCACAGCTGGCCGATGTCCCAGCCGCCGTTGCGGGCCACGCCGGCCCAGTACTCCCGCTCGCCCATGGCGCCGGTGACCACCGGCCGGTAGCCCGGATCGTCGACCAGCGGCCCGCGCGGGAAGGACGGCAGCGCCACCGACTCGAAGAGGGACGGTATGACCACGCCCCCGATGTCCAGCAGCACGGTGGTGACCCCGCAACGGGCCAGCAGCCCGGGCCGCCAGATCGCCCGCCGCCGGCGGACCGCCCAGGACCGGTGGTCCGGGAGGAGAACCGGCTCCGCCGCGGTGGTACGGCAGGCGGTGGTCCGATCAGACTCGGCCAGGCCCGGGCCGGCACCACGCGACTCAGTCGAGGATGGTGACCACACCGCTCGTGCCATCCACTCGGATCCGCTGGCCGTTCCGGATGGTCGCCACCGCGCTCCCCGTGCCGACGACCGCCGGCAGCCTGTACTCGCGGCAGACGATCGCGGTGTGGCTCATGATCCCGCCCACGTCGGAGACGGTCGCCACGACCCGGCCGAACACCGTCGACCAGGACGGGGAGGTCGCCGGGCACACCAGCACGTCACCGTCGCAGACGGTCTCGAGCTCGCGCACGTGGCGTATCACCCGCGCCGGGCCCTCCGCCACGCCCGGGGATCCAGCCACGCCGCGCAGCCGGGTCAGGCTCGTGTCGTCGGCACCACCGGACCGCTGGGACAGCCACTCGCCCACAGTGCCGGTCGTGATGCCCCACAGCATGACGGTGAACGGCTCGTTGATCTCGCTCGGTGGCGGGCCGAGCGCCGGCACGGGGGGTTGTGCGCTCAGCGCCTCGTAGATCGCCTTACGCCGGGCCACGATCGGGCGCCAGTACGAGCTCCCGCGCGGACTGCTCCCCACCGACCAGGCGGCCACGATGTCGTAGATCGCCTCGCTCACCTCGGTGCGGCGCAGGAAGAACATGTCCTCCGGCTCGTCGAAGGCCCCCATCTCGCTGAGCACCCCGGCCAGCTGCTTCGACTTGGCCCAGAAGGTGGCCCACATCCAGTGCTCGATGTAGAGCACGTGCTCCTCGATGTACGCGAAGACCATCCGGGCCAGCCCGACGATCTCGTCGAAAGCTGGGCGGCTGGCCTCGGGCAACAGCTCCCGGTACTCCGCCGAGATGCGGTCCCGCTCGGCGAGCACCTCCGCCGTCGGCCGGTCGATCGACTCGCCGACCGCCAGCCGCCGCAGGTACTCCTTCACCGACGCCAACGGGATCGCCGGCTCGTCCTTCCAGGTCGGCGAGGTGTGGTACCCGCCGGGATGGCCCGCGTCGGTGTTGATGACGAACCACGGGTCCGCCGTCTTGTGCCAGTCCGCAACCCACTCCCGGCCGCTGTAACTCCGGTCGAGCTGGGCGAAGAGCTCGTCAGGGGCGGTCGCGGCGAGGATCTGGTCGGCGATGTCGAGCCGCCGGGCCTCCTTCGCCAGCCGCTTGAGCTCGTCGTCGGGACGGTACAGGTCGACGCGGAGCCCGCCGACCATACGAGAGATCGTCTGGTCGGTGATGTCCGGGAACGCGTCGCGCATGAACTGGAAGAACGTCAGGTACGCGGCGTAGCCGATGTTCAGCAGCTCGAAGTGGTACTGGTACGTCTCGTACATGGTCAGGACGAGCTCGTCGAAGTCCCGGAGCATCCGGTAGCCCGAGGAGTGCCCGACCCGATCGAACACCACGGACTCCGGCTCGACCTCCGGCAGCGGCCGGAACTGGATCGCCTTGATCCGATCGAGGCAGGCGAGAACCTTCTGCTTCCACTGCGCGTAGATGCCATCCCAGTTGTCGTAGTAGTAGCCGGCGCGCCGGCCGAACAGTTCGGCGCGCGCCGCGAGTTGCTCGGGCGGCGCGGGCACCGGCGTGACGTACAGGTAACCGTTCAGGATCCGCTGGTCGACGCCGAAGGCCGGGGGCATGGCGAAGATGCGGGTGTTGAAGGCGCCCAGGGCCTGCCACCAGCACTCGCACTGGATCTCGTCGTACGGGTGCATCACCGCCGGATGGTGCAGCCCGTCCTGGAACCAGAACCGCTCCTCATCCTGGGCACGGCGGTCGTCACCAAAGAGGTGGTACCAGTTGTAGAGGTCCTGCCAACCATCCGCGCCCGGTGGCGCGGGAACGTCGAACGGACTGGGGAATCGGTCGGACTCGGGCACGGTGGCCTCCACTTCAGGCGTGAGGGTGCGTCGGAGGGCCCACGGCGCCGGGGGTCACGGGCGAGGTGAGGGTCGCCAGCACGAGTTGGACGGCACTGGACGCCCCTGGTGCGGCGACGGCGGCGCGACCGGACCAGGTCGTCTCGGGCCGCGCCTGCACCAGCAGTACACGGTCGGCGACGACGAACTCGATGTCGACCGGACGGCCGAACGCGCCTTCGACCAACCGGCCGAGCCGCCACAGCTCGGCGAGGTGCGCGTCGGAGAGGGAGGCGGTCGAGGCCTGCGCTTCGGGAACCGGATGCCATCCGACGCCCTGCCCTCCACCCGCGGCGCGGGCCATCCGCCGTGGCTTGGCCGCGATGTCGCGCCGGCAGCACTGACCGGTGACCTTCTCCAGGACGAACCGGTCGGGGGTGACCTCACCGGAGACGAGCGGCTCACCCAGCCCCCACACGCTCTCCACGACGATCGAGGACCGGTCGCCGTTGGCCGGGTTGAGCGTCATGAGCACCCCGGCAGCGTCCGCGTCCACCATCTGCTGGACGACCACAGCCATCGTCGCCGCGGCCGTGCCCACCTGCCGCCGGTACGCCACTGCACGGTCGTTGTAGAGGCTGGCCCAGCACCGGCGCACCGCCTCGGTCACCGCATCCGGCCCGTCGACCCACAGATAGGTGTCGTGCTCTCCGGCGAAGCTGGCCGTCGCAGAGTCCTCTGTCGACGAACTGGAGCGGACCGCCACCGCGGCGCCGCCCTCTCCGGCCAGGCGCCGATGGTCCTCGACCACCTCGTCGAGCACCGGGTGCCCCTCCGTCGCCTCGTATACTTCCTGCCGGGCGGCGGCACAGTGTGCGGCGAACTCGTTCGCCGTCACCGGGACGCCGGCCAGCTCCGTGTCGAGGCGGCCGGCCCGCTCGCCCACCGCAGCGCGGAAGGCGTCCGTCGTGACCACGAATGCCGATGGCACCGGCGCCCCCGCGGCCACGAGCCGGACGAGCCCGGCGCCTTTGCCACCGACCCCCGGCACCGGCGTGCCGTCGATCCGCCGGGTCCACGCCTCTGCGCTGTCCACTATGGTCACTCCTATCGGCGCTCGGTGAGGTCGCCGGAACCGCCCAACAGGCCCGTCATCTCGTCCGTAGGGCGGGGATACACCCGGGCGTTGCGCAGCTCCCCGTAGCCGGGGACCGCCTGCGCACCGGCGTCGACCCCGTGCTGCACCGAAGCGAGGTCACCCTCGACCACGACCACGATGACGCCGCCGCTGACCCGCTCCACGAGGGTGCAGGTCACGTCCGCCGCCTTGCACATCGCCTCCAGCGCCACCATCGCGGCCACCATCCCCCGGCACTCGACCATCCCGACAGCCGTCCTCGTCATCGGACGGCTCAGCCGACCAGGGCTGGTCGGTGGGCGATGGCGGCGACGGCCGCGCAGGGACTGGGGAATACCGCCGACCGGACCACCACCCCGTGCTGCGCCCGGATCGTCTCCTCGCCGACCTCGACGGCCTCGATCACCTGCGCGAGCTCGCCGATGACGGAGACCGAGACCAGACCACCGCCGATGCGGCTGACTCCGCCCAACCGCACGCGGGCGGTCTTGCTCATCGCGTCGACCGCGTCGTACACGGGCACGAATCCCTCGGCCTCGACAAAGGCCACAGCGGCGCGCGCGGACCTATCCGGCTCATCCGGCACCATGATTCCCCCGTAATGGCGTCAACGGTTGATCTTAAGGAGGTATAGATCAACGCCGGCAACGTCGTGGATCGATGTCCGAACCATACATTCGCAGCCTTGGGACGACAAGCGGTAGCCTCGCTGCCAACGACCATCGGGGGAGCGATCATGCAACTCGACGTCTTTTGTAGCGTTGCTCCAACGCCCGTCGGGGGTGTACTACCGTCAGAATCGTTGATCCTGCAGAATTTTCTCGCGCAATGTGTTGCCGCCGACGAGCTCGGCTACGGTGCCGTCTGGGTCGCCGAAAGCCATTACAGCAACGAATCACAGAAGCGCCATCGCCACCCCATTCTCACTCACTGGGACGGCGAAGTCGGTTTGAATTCCGACATCTGCCAGCTCGCCCACCAGGTCTTCTGCCGGACGCGACGGATCGAGGTGGGGTCGGCCATCATGAACATCGTTTGCAACGGCGGCCCACTCGCCGCCGCCGAGCGCGTCGTGACGGCGCTGACCTGGCACGGGCTGGACCCGGCCGAGCGCCGCACCCTCCACATCGGGTTCGGGGCAGGGCGGTTCGACTACGTCAACCGGATGACCGGCGTCCGTCCCCGCGCCCAGTGGGAGGAGCTAGCGTGGTCGCAGGTGCGGTCGGCGGTGATGTGGGAGGCGGCCGAGCTCTTCGTCCGGCTGGTGAACGGCGAGGAATTGCGCGCCGAGGACGTGCCGGAGTTCGTGCTCCATCGCGACGACGTTCCCGAACCCGGACAATGGGAGCGGGTGGTTGCCCTGGCCGGTGATGCTCGGGTCGACGACGGCGTACGGGTGCCGCGGCGCTGGCCGTTCGAGCTCACCCGCATCGTGCCCACACAGCCCCGTCGCGAGCTGCTCTCGCTCGTCGTGGGTTCACATGATCCCCGGCTGCAGGAGCACCTCAACAGGTTCGCGCCGGTGCGAGTCTTCAACCTCAGCATCACCAGGCCAGCGGTCATCGAGCAGACCCACGAGCGGATGCGTGGAGCGTTCCATCCCGCCGGCGGCGCGTGGCGCCGAGAGTACATGCCCCGCACGACGTTCGTCTTCCTCGACGCCTCGCCCGGCCGTTCGCCCGAAGACCAACGGGCCGAGGCGCAGACGCGGGCGCGTGCCGCGCTCGCCGCGTACTGGCGGGCGATGGACGGGACGGTCGATCCCGCCAAGGTGGCGAACGCCGCGGACAACGCGCTCGTCGGCAGCCCTGAGGATGTCGCAGCCCAGATCCAGGCCCGGTTTCATCCCGACGACCGGATCATGCTCTGGTTCGACTTTTTCGATCACGACAACGACCGTGTCGTGGCGAATATGACGGCGATGATGACCGAGGTCGTGCCACGCCTACGCGATCTAGGCATTCATGTCGAGGTGCCGACACCGCGTCACATCGACGCCGGTAGGGGCTTGCGGGCCGAACCCGACATCGTTTAGCTTCGTGTGCAGACTCGCAGCGGGTTCTGTCGATTCCCAATTTGTGATACGGCATTGCGTCAACTGACACGGGGGAGTGAGATGACGCCTTCGCCCAATACGACGCGGGCCAACGCTGACGATGCCACGCGCGTATTCCGATCCGTTCTCGCGGAGCTTCCCAAGGGAGTCACCATCGTGGCCACCCGCAGTGCCGCCGGCCCCGTCGGCGCCACCGCGAGCGCGGTGTCCTCGCTGTCCCTGGAGCCGCCGTTGGTCCTGGTCAGCCTCGCCCGGGAGTCCCGCACGTTGCGCCATGTGCGGCAACACGGGGCGTTTTCCATCAATGTGCTCCGGGACCGGCACCGCGAAATCGCCGAGGCGTTCGCGATCGGGACACACCATGACCGGTTCGCCGCCGTCCCGCACCACATCCGGCACGACGCCCCGGTGCTCGATGACGCCCTCGCATGGGTCACCTGCCGACTGCACGCGACCTACCCGGGCGGCGACCACGTCATCGTCGTGGGAGAGGTCACCCACATGTCGCGCGACGGCGGCGATCCGCTCGTCTGGCACCGGGGCGGCTACCACCGTCTCATCGGCCTGGCCGACCCCGCCGGTGCGTGCCTCCGATGACGAACGTCATGGACGCCGCCCCGCCGGTGGTCGTCGAGGTGGTGCGCTGCGGCGTCGTCGAGAGCAGGCACCGCGGTCACGTCGCCGTGCTGGACCAGACCGGCCAGTTGGTCGAGCACCGCGGCGATGTGACCACAGCGCGGTTCGCCCGGTCGGTCCTCAAGCCGGTGCAGGCCACCGCGATGGTCGGCGCCGGCCTGGACCTGCCCGATCCGCTGCTGGCGCTCGTGGCCGCTTCGCACGCGGGCGCACCACACCACGTCGATGGCGTGCGCGAGATCCTGGCCGGGGCAGGGCTGGACGAGTCCGCTCTGCGAAACGCGGCCGGGTTGCCACTCGGTGCCGAGGAGGCCGCCGATTACCTCCGCGCCGGGCACAGGCCGGCCCCCGTCGCGACGTGCTGCTCCGGCAAGCACGCCGGCACGCTGGCGACCTGCGTTGTCAACGGCTGGAGCCGGTCCGGCTACTGCGAGAGCAACCATCCGGCCCAGCGCGCGGTGCACGACCGGCTGATCCGGCTGACCAGCGAGCAGCCGAGAGCGACCGGTGTCGACGGCTGTGGTGCACCGACGTTCGCGGTGAGCCTCGCCGGGGTCGCGCGGGCCTTCCGCCACCTGGTCCTGTCCCCGCCCGGCAGCCCGGAGCGACGGGTCGTCGAGGCGATGCGCGCGCAGGGAGCCTGGGCCTCCGGTGACGACCGGATAGACGCGCGCCTGATGCGCGGGGCGCCCGGCCTCGTCGCGAAGGACGGCGCGGAAGGCTTCTGTGCCGCCGCCCTGCCCGACGGCCGGGCGGTCGCGGTGAAGGTCGAGGATGGCAGCCAGCGCGCGCTCGGGCCGCTGATGGCGACGGCCCTGCGGATTGTCGGTCTCGACGAGACCGCGCTCTTCGGCCTCCACAGCACCCCGATCTTCGGCGGCACGGCGCCCGTCGGCGAGGTCCGGGCCACACAGCTCACGAGCCAGGCAGGAGAGGCCCATGGATGAACCGACCAAGGTGATGCTGGACGAGTCCGAGATCCCGCGCCAGTGGTACAACATCATGCCCGACCTTCCGGCGCCACCGCCGCCGCCGCTGAATCCCGCCACGATGCGGCCGGCCGCGCCGGAGGACTTCGCCGCGATCTTTCCGATGGCTCTGATCGAGCAGGAGATGACGACCGAGCGGCATGTGGACATCCCCGACGAGGTCCTCGACGTGTACCGACTGTGGCGGCCCAGCCCGCTGTACCGGGCTCGCCGGCTCGAGCGGGTGCTCGGCACCCCTGCCAAGATCTACTACAAGTACGAGGGCGTTTCCCCCGCCGGCTCGCACAAGGTCAACACCGCCGTCCCGCAGGCCTACTACAACGCGCGGGCGGGCGTCCGGCGGCTCACCACGGAGACCGGCGCCGGACAGTGGGGCACGGCGCTGGCCTTCGCCTGCGCCCAGTTCGGCCTCACGTGTGAGATCTGGCAGGTCCGGGCCTCCTACGACCAGAAGCCGTACCGGAAGATAATGATCGAAACACTCGGCGGGACGATTCACCCTTCACCGTCCGAACTGACCGAGGCGGGTCGCGCGGTCCTGGAAAGGGATCCGGAGTCGCCCGGCTCGCTCGGCATCGCGATCTCCGAGGCGGTGGAGGTGGCCGCCCAGGATCCGCACAGCAAGTACGCCCTTGGCAGCGTGCTCAACCACGTGCTGCTGCACCAGACGGTGATCGGCGAGGAGGCGCTCCGCCAGTTCGCGAAGATCGGCGTCACTCCCGATGTGATCGTGGGCTGCGCTGGCGGAGGCTCCAACCTCGCCGGCCTGACGTTCCCGTTCCTCCGCGAAAAGCTCGCCGGCCGCATGGCGCCGGTCATCCGGGCCGTCGAGCCGGCCTCGTGTCCGTCCCTCACCAGAGGCGTGTACGCCTACGACTTCGGAGACAACGCCGGCACGACGCCGTTGTTGAAGATGCACACCCTCGGGCACGGCTTCGTGCCGGACCCGATCCATGCCGGTGGCCTGCGCTATCACGGCATGTCGCCGCTGGTGTCGCACATCTACGACCTCGGCTTGATGGAGGCGGTTGCAAAGACCCAGCGGGAGTGCTTCGCCGCGGGCGTGATGTTCGCCCGCGCGGAAGGCATCGTGCCGGCCCCCGAGCCGACGCACGCGCTCGCCGCGTGCGTCGACGAAGCCCTGCGCTGCAAGGAGACCGGCGAGAAGAAGGTGATCCTCACCGCCTTGTGTGGCCATGGTCACCTCGACCTCGCGGCCTACGGCGCGTACCTGTCGGGCTCGCTCGTCGACCACGAGTTCCCGGACGAGGAGGCCCGCAGGTCGACCGCCCTGCTGCCCGCGGTGCCCGCCTGACCGAGCAGCCCTCATCGTTCGCTGGGAGGATGTGATGTCGTGACGTCGACTGGACGTCCGTACTGGATCGAGCTGTCAAGTCCCGACCCGGCCGCCGGTGCCACGTTCTACCGTGATCTGCTCGGTTGGGATGGTGTGTCGACCGAGCATCGTGTGGACGGTCCCCTGCACGTCCAGACCGCCGCGTCGCGGCCGGTCGCGGGTGTACGGGCGGAGCCGGCAGCCGACGTCGGCGAGTGGCGGGTGTGTATGGCGACCGGCACCGTCGAGGACACGATCGCTGCCGTCGCCCGTGCAGGTGGCAAGGTCGAGCGCTCCGCCACCGCCGAGGATGGTCGCGTCGTCACGGCGGCGTGCGTCGACGGGCGGGGTGCGGCGTTCACGGTCTGCCTGCCCGAGGGTCGGCCGGCGTCGGCCGACGGCGACAACGGCATGTTCTGCCACGCCGAGCTGCTCAGCCTGGACCGCGTGGCCGCCGAGAAGTTCTACGGCGCGGTCTTCGGATGGACGGTCGATCCTCGGCCCCGACCCGACTACACCTATTACGAGTTGACGCTCGACGGCGTCGACATCGCCGGGATCATGCCGCTGATCCAGCCGTCCTGGCCGGCTGACCTCGCCGAGCAGTGGATGGTGTATTTCCAGGTCGACGACTGTGACACCGCCGCACGGCGGGTCACCGAGCTCGGCGGCACGGTCGAGGCACCACGCGACCGCATCTCGCCCGGTTGGGTCCTGGTCTGCCGTGACCCGCAGGGAGTCCTGTTCAACATCATCGAGTTCGCGCCGACTATCCACAGCGGCGCCCCGAGCCCGACGTGAGGTGATTTTCGATGAGCAACGTCAAGACCGACCTCGCCCTCTCGCCCCTATCCGGGACGTTGGGTGCCTTCTCCGAGTTTCCCATCCTCGACAGGCACGGATCCGACGTCATGGACGCCTTGATCGAGGGAATGGCCAGGTACCAGGTGCTCTTCTTCCGCGGCCAGCCCAACGAGCCGCGCAAGCTCTACGACCTGGCCGAGCGGCTCGGTCCGCTGCGGGTGGAAAACCAGGGCGTGGGCGGCACGACGTACGTGCCGGACTGGCCCGACATGCCAGCGCTGGCCTGGGTCGATGTCCGGGCGAGCGAGTGGCACACGGACCAGTCCATCATGGAGCCCAACCGCTACACGATTCTGCAGTGCGCGACAACGCCTGACGTGGGCGGGGACACCCTGTGGGCGAGCCTGATCGCCGCGTACGCCGGACTCTCCGATCGCATGAAGACCTACCTGCACGGGCTCGACGCCGTGCACAACGGCTGGCGGGTCGGCGCTCCGGCCCTGTCGAACACCCACCCGCTGGTCCGCCGCCACCCGGTGACCGGCGAGCCCAGCCTGTACCTCAACCGCACCTACACCGACCACATCGTCGACCTTCCCTGGCGGGAGAGTCGGGCGGTGCTGGACATGCTCTTCGCGTACTGCGAGCAGCCCCGCTTCGCCTGCCGGTGGCGCTGGCGGCCGGGAGACGTGGTCGTGTGGGACAACAGCTGCACCATCCACGTGGCCTCCGACGACTACCCGGCCGGCACGCAGCGCGACATGTACCACATCAACATCCTGGGCGACGCGCCCGCCGCCTACTGATGGCCCAGACCCCGCCTCACCCGGTCATCGAGGCGCGCGACCTCGTCAAGCGCCACGGCGACTTCACCGCAGTCGACGGCATCGACCTCACCGTCGCCGCCGGCGAGACCTTCGGCTTCCTCGGCCCCAACGGCGCTGGAAAGACCACCACCATGCGGATGGTCAGTTGCATGTCCCCGCGCACCTCCGGCAGCCTGTCGGTCCTGGGGATGGACCCGGCCACGCACGGTACGCGGATCAAGGCGAAGCTCGGCGTCGTGCCGCAACAGGATCTCCTCGACGAGGAGTTCACCGTCGAGGAGATCCTGTGGATACATGGCCGGTACTTCTCCCTGCCCTGGGCCGAGTGCCGCCGGCGCGCCGCCGAGCTGCTCGAGTTCTTCCAGCTCGCCGAGCGCGCCGGCAGCACGGTGGAGCCGCTGTCCGGAGGCATGAAGCGCCGGCTCACCATCGCGCGGTCGCTCATCAACGACCCGCGCCTGGTCCTTCTGGACGAGCCGACGACCGGCCTCGATCCCCAGGCCCGGCACGTCGTGTGGGATCGCCTGAAGCAACTCCGGGAGCGGGGCGTCACCATCGTCCTGACGACGCACTACATGGACGAGGCGGAGCAGCTGTGTGACCGGCTGGTGGTGATGGACCAGGGCAAGATCATCGCTTCCGGTTCACCGCGCGAGCTGATCGCGACGTACAGCACCGTCGAGGTTGTCGAGCTCACGTACGGCTTCAACGTCGCCATGGACGCGGCGCAGATGCTGGCCGGCATCGCGAAACGCGTCGAGGTGATCTCCGACCGGGTGCTCCTGTACGCGGACGACGGCGACGAGGCGCTGGCCAAGGCGAGGCTGACCCGCCCCGATGCGGTCAGCGCGATCGTGCGACGGAGCACGCTGGAAGACGTGTTCCTGCGACTCACCGGCCGAAAGCTGGTCGAATGACCGCCGCGCTGCATGTCCTCGAATGGAAGCTGATGGGTTTCCGGCGGCAGTGGCGGGCCACCCTGCCAACGGCGGTGCTCAACCCGCTGCTCCTGTTGGTGGCGATGGGCATCGGCGTCGGCAGCATCATCGACGACTCCACCGGCGCGAGCCGGGCGGCGTTCGGCGGCGCGAGCTACCTCGCCTTCGTGGGCACCGGCCTGCTCGCGACCACGGCGATGACGGTGACCAGCATGGAGTGCTGCTGGCCAGTGCTCTACGGGTTCGTCCGCTTCCGGTCGTTCCAGGTGATGGCCAGCACTCCCACGCGTCCGATCGACATCGTCGTCGGGATCGCGCTCTTCGTGTGGCTGCGGGCGGCAGTGGCGGCCTGCGGGGTCGCCATGGTGTTGCTGTTCGTCGCCGAGACGCGGTCCACCGGGCTGGTACTCGCGGTCGTCTTCGCCGCCACGTCCGCCTTGGCGCTCGGCATGCCGATGGTCGCATTCGCGGCCACCCGCCGCGGCCAGGACAGCTTCCCGCTCATCCAACGGTTCGTCGTCACTCCATTGCTGCTCTTCGGCGGCGCGCTGTTTCCGGTTGACGATCTTCCCGTCTGGGTCGCCGCGGTGGTTCAGGCCACGCCGCTGTGGCACGGTATCGAGCTGTGCCGGGGCGCGGTGCTCTCCACGCTGGGTGGCTGGGCGACTGCTGGACACCTGGCGTACCTGTCGGCGTGGGTTGGGGCCGGCATCCTCGCCAGCGCGCAAACGTTCAGACGGCGATTGGAAGCGTGATGGGCGTCCAAGCTCTGCACCTGCTAGAGCGCAAGGGCTTGTGGGTCCGTCACGCCTGGCCGATTGTCGTCAGCGGCGCCACCGAGCCGCTGTTGTACCTCGCCGCCGCCGCTGTCGGGATTGGGCAGTTTGTCGGCGACATCAGCGTGGACGGGCAGGTGATGCCCTACATCGACTTCGTCGGTCCGGGACTGCTGGCGGCGACGGCCATGAGTGGCGCGGTCTTCGACACGACCATCGACGTCCTGTGGCGGCTGCGCTTCAGCCGCACGTACGATTCCATCCTGAGCGCGCCCATGTCCCCGACCGACGTCGTGGTCGGCGAGGTGAGCGCGGGTGCCCTGCGCGGCACCCTCAATGCCGTCCTCTTCCTTGTCGTACTGGCCGCTTTCGGCGCGGTCCCCTCGGCATGGGGTCTCATGGCCATCCCGGTCGGGGCGCTGACGGCGCTGATGTTCGCGTCTCTGGGCATGGCTTTCACGACCTTTCTCCGCAGCTTCTCGGCGTTCGAGTGGCTGCCGACCGTCACCACGACGCTGTTCCTGTTCTCTGCCACCTTCTTCCCGGTGTCCGCATACGGCTCCGCGAGCAGCCTGGTCCAGCTCTCACCGCTCTACCACGCGGTCGCCCTCATGCGGTCGTCGATGGCCGGCACGATACGGCTCGCGGATGCCGGCCACACCGCGGTGCTGGTGTCGCTCACGGCCGCCGGGCTGTGGATCGCGTCGCGCCGGTTGGCCTCGCTGCTTCTCCGCTGACGTCGGAGCACTCTCCTGGTGCGAGTGCCCGACGGTCAGCGTCCGCTGCTATGACCGGGCCTTCTCCAGATAGACCAGCTCAACCGACTCGCTGACCCTGCGCCTGGCAAACGCGGCGTAGCCAAGATGCTCGTACAGTGCGAGGTTGCGGGTGCTCGCGGCGCCGGTGAAGAGCTCGAACCTGGCCACCCCCGGCGGCGCGGCCTGCTCCGCGGCCCGAAGCAGCATCGTGCCGATCCCTCTGCCCTGGACGTCCGGCGCGACGATCAAGCGACCGATATGTCCGGTCTCCCGCTCGACCGTCAGTCTCACCGCCCCGACGATGCGCTGCATGCGGGTTGCCACGAGCACTGCCTTGGCGGCGACCACAGCAGCCAACTCGGCCAACGACTCGACCAACGGTGGGAGGAAGGGATCCTGATAGGTCTGCGCCTCCGCCAGGTACGCCGCTCGCTGCAGTGTCAGGATCTCGCCCGCGTCATCGACATTCGCCAAGCGGACGCGCGCCGCCGCGATACCCTCGCGGGGCTCTCGTATATCGGTCACAACCCATAGGATACCGCCAATACGACGCCATTGTGCCGTTTCAGGAGAGGGCGGAGACGTGTTCGCCCGGCGTTGCCGCCCATGCGCGTACAGCACCGGGGCGTACCACATGAAAGATCTTCCATGCCATCATGACGGCGCCTCGTGGGGGAAGATCGCGTTAGAGTGCGCGCCGTGGAAGGAATGGTGTGGTTGCTGCTGTGCCCGTGTTTGTTCTTCGTTCTGCTCCTCTTCGTCGCGGTCGTGATCCTCTGGTTCCAGACCAAGCCGGGGCGCCGGTAACCGCCGGTGACAGGTCGAGCAGGGCGTGTGCCGCCCAGCGAACCGGTGTTCCGGCTCGGCGGTCAGCCGGTAGGGCCACCACCGCGCCCGCCGCGGGCCGGGCTGGTCCACCGGCCGCCGTGCCGGTGGTCGCCGGCGACCCGCAGCGGTACGGTGACCGGCGCCGGACCGTCCGGCCAACTCACCGCCTCGCTCACCCGCTCAGCCGTTCACCGCTCCGCGCACCCGTTCACCACTTCGCTCACCCGCTCACCACTTCGGTCACCACTCGGCGAAGGTGCCGTCGTCGTGTCGCCAGATCGGATTGCGCCAGGCGTGCCCGTGCCGGTCGGCGGCGCGCACGGCCCGCTCGTCGACGGTGATGCCGAGTCCGGGAGCCTCCGGCCGGCGCAGGTGACCGTCGACGAACCGGAACGGCTCCCGGTCCAGCACGTAGTCGAGCAGTTCCGAGCCGGAGTGGTAGTGGATGCCGATGCTCTGCTCCTGGATCAGGAAGTTCGGCGTCGCGAAGGCGACCTGGAGGCTGGCGGCGAGCGAGATCGGCCCGAGTGGGCAGTGCGGGGCCAACACCGCGCCGTACGTCTCGGCCATTGTGGCGATCCGGCGTACCTCGGAGATGCCCCCGGCGTGTGAGAGGTCGGGCTGCACCACCGCGACGCCCGCGCGCAGCGGGCCGAGGAACTCGTGCCGGGCGAAGAGTCGCTCGCCGGTCGCGATCGGCACCGGCGAGGCGGCGACGAGATCGCCGAGCAGGTGGTGGTGCTCGGGCAGCACCGGTTCCTCCACGAAGAGCGGCCGCAGCGGTGCGAGTTCCGGCAGGATGCGGCGGGCCGCCGCCGGGCTCGCCCGGCCGTGCAGGTCCAGCGCGATGTCCCGGTCGTCGCCGAGCACCTCCCGGGCGGCGGCGACCCGGCGCAGCATGGCGGCCACCTCGGCGGCACTGGGAATGGCGGCGAGTACGCCGGAGGCGTTCATCTTGATCGCTGTCATGCCGGCCTCGATCTGCGCGGCGGCGGCGTCGGCGAGTTCGGCTGGCTCGTCGCCACCGATCCAGGAGTAGATCCGGACCCGCTCCCGGACCGGCCCGCCGAGCAGCGCATGCACCGGGGCCCCGTACGCCTGGCCGGCGATGTCCCAGAGTGCCTGGTCGAGGCCGGCGACGGCACTGGAGAGCACGGGGCCGCCCCGGTAGAAACCGCCCTTGGTGAGGATCTGCCAGTGCTGTTCGATCCGCAGTGGATCCTCGCCGAGCAGATACTCGGAGAGCACCTCGACGGCGGCGCGGACCACCTCGGCCCGCCCCTCCACCACCGGCTCACCCCAGCCGACCAGCCCTTCGTCGGTCTCCACCCGGCAGAAGAGCCACCGGGGCGGGACAAGGAAGGTCTCGATTCGGACGATCTTCACTGGACGCCTCCCTGTGATGGCTCGGCCGGTACGCCACCCGCTAGCGGCCCGGCCGGTGCCCGCGCGCCGGAACCGGTGGCGCTCACCCGCGCTCGTCCGGGTGCCGGCGTAGTTTCTGGACGTCCCGGATGGCCTTCTCCAGCAGGTCGCGCATGGCCTGCTCGGCGCCGGTCGCGTCGGTTCGCCGGATCGCTTCCACCACCGCACGGTGGCTGGGTACGGGATCGTCGTCGGGTGCCCCGCCGTGCACCAGGCGGTCCCGTTCGGCGAGTCCGGTCTCCATCACCACCTCCATGCGCTGCAGCAGCTCGTTGTGGGTGGCGGCCAGCAGTGCACGGTGGAAGGCCAGGTCGGCGCGGACGGCGGTGACCGGGTCGGTGGCGGCGGACATCTCGGCCAGCGCCTCGTCGAGGGCGGCCAGGTCGGCTCCGGTGGCGCGGGTGGCGGCGAGCCGCGCGGCGGCCGGCTCGACGATGGTACGGACCTCGTGCAGCTGGTCGAGGAGGTGCTGGCCGGCGCCCTCGGCGAACCGCCAGCGGATCATGTCACCGTCGAGCAGGTGCCAGTCCGCCCGGGGGCGCACGAACGTGCCCCGCTTCTGCCGGGCGTCCACGATGCCCTTTGCGGTGAGGACCTTTAGCGCCTCGCGCAACGCGGTGAGGCTGACGTCGAGCTCCTGCTGCAGCGCGGCCAGGTTCAGGGTGGCACCCTCGGGGATCTCCCCGGCGAGGATGCGCCGGGCGAGGACGTCGACGGTCTGACCGTGAACGCCGCGGCGTGCGAAGTGTGCCAATGCTTCCCGTGCCTTCTCTTTGGTTCGACCTCGTTGGTTCGACGGTGCTCTGGGTCAGGCGGAGGCTTTCACCGCGCTCCAACCGCCATCCACCACCAGGGTGGTACCGGTGACATAGCCGGCGTCCGGCGAGGCGAGAAAGGCGATGGCCGCCGCCACCTCCTCCGGGGTGCCGAACCGACCGGCCACGGTCTCCGCGACGCTGCGCTGCCGGTCCACCTCGGACACCCTGTCCCAGGCGGCGGTGAGGATCGGGCCGGGCAGGACGGTGTTGACCCGCACCTCGGGGCCGTACTCGACGGCGAGCTGGCGGCCGAGCGCGACCAGACCGCCCTTGGCGGCGGCGTAGGCGGGGTGCCCGGGCAGCCCGACCATCGCGTGCACGGAGGAGACCAGGACGGCCGCGCCACCGCCGGCGCGCAGGTCGGCCAGGCAGGCCTTGAGGCCGAGGAAGGTCCCGGTGAGGCTCACCGCGAGCTGCCGGTCCCAGGACTGTCGGCTGGTCTCGTGGGCCGGGGCGACCTCGCTGAAGTAGGCGTTGCTGACCAGGATGTCCACCGGGCCGTACCGATCACGGAGTGTGGTTACCGCGCCGGCCCAGTCGGTCTCGTCGGAGACGTCGGCGACGATCGGGTGGGCCCGGCCACCGGCCTCGACGATCTCCTCGGCGACCTGGTCCGCCGACCGTACGTCGACCAGTCCGATCGTCGCGCCCTCGTCGGCAAGCCGCCGGGCAGTGGCCGCGCCGATGCCGCCGTAGGCCCCGGTGACCAGGGCAACCTTGCCGTCCAGTCGGCCCGTTCGCTGACTCGCCATCCGTCACCGTCCCGCCGATGAAAACATTAATTACGAAGAAATCTTGGCAGCCGCGATCCCCGGGTGCAACCTTCTGGATCGACCCGTTCAGCTGAGTTGATACACCCGGGACCTACCCGAGGGATACACCCGGGATCCGCCACCGGCTCGATGAGGGGAGGGACGAGCAGGGTGCCCCGCTCGGCGGGACGCCCAGCCCGGCGCTCAAGATCTGGATCAGCTGCCGGTCCAGGTCGGTGCGTGGCGGCACGTACTCCGGCGCCGTCCCCGTCGCGTCCCGGGAGACGTCGCGGTCACCGTGCCGTCTCCATCGCGACCCGGGCGGCCCGGACGCTGATCTGCGGTGTGGTGACCAGCAACCCGAGAGCCCGCTCGAAGTCGTCGGCCAGCCGGGCGACGCCGTGCGCCGTGAACATCCGGGGGTTGTACATCACCCGGACCACGAACGAGGTGTACGGCTCCATCGTCCAGAGGAAGTCCACCGGCATCACCGGCTGCTCCGCGACCACCTCCGGCGGCAGCACCATCCGCTGGTAGCGCACGGTCGCGCGGTCGTCGGCGAACTCCGGGATCGGCTGGCAGAGCTGGATCGGTGTCGGTACCACGACGCTGCTGTCGAAGGCCGAGGCGGCGATGTTCGGCAGCGCCCCCAGCACCCGGATCAGGGGTACGTCGTTGGTCTGCGCGGCGATTCCCGCCCGGTGCACCCGGGCGACCACCGTCGCGAGGGTCTGCTCGGCCGGCATCCCGAGCCGGAGCACGTGGCCGTTGACGAAGAACCCGGCGGTGTCCCACTGCTGCCGGCCCCGACCCGCCCCGAGCACCGGAATGGCGATCTCGCTGCCGCCGGTCCGCGCGGTGAGGCTGAGCGCGTACGCGGTGAGCAGCAGGGTGAAGAAGGAGGTCCGGGCGGTACGGGCGGCCCGGCGTACCTCCTGCACCATCCGGTCTGGCAGCTCGAAGGTGTGCAGGGCGCGTACCCCGCCGGTGCCGTCGACCGGGCGGGGGTGGTCCGCCGGGATGCCTACCACCGGCAGATCGCCGAGGGTCCGTTCCCAGTACGGCAGCGCCGCCCGGATCTGCTTCTCCCGCTCGGCGGAGCGGTCGGCGAGCGCGCACTCGACGTACTGCGGCAGCGGTGTGCGGTCCGGGGGCTCGCCGCGCAGCCGGCGCTCGTACCCGGCCATCACGTCCCGGATGGCGAGCTGCATCGTCCAGCCGTCGGCCGCGGTACGGTGGATCACCAGCACCAGCGCCGAGACGTCGTACCCGAACCGGACCAGGTACGCCGAGAGCAGCGGCACCCGGTCGCTGGGCTGCCCGTCGGCCAGGGCCTTGGCGGTGATCCGGGCCACCTCCGCGTTCCGGTCCTGCGGGTCGATCCCGTTCCGGTCGAGGACCGTGAGCGGTACGCCAGCGGGCGGGCGTACCCGCTGGAACGGAAAGCCCTCCTCGCGCACCACGACGGTACGCAGCGCGCCCTGCCGCCGCACCACGTCGTCGAGCGCCTGGCGCAGCACGTCGACGTCGACCGGTCCGGTGAGCCGGTGTGCGCACCAGTTGACGGAGCTCGGGCCGAACACGCTGCCGCCCCCGCGCATGGCGAACGCGGCCAGCAGCTGCTGCGGGTACGACATCGGGGCCTGGGTGGCGGCACCGTCGCGTTCGCTCGGTGGAGCCACCACCACGTTCCGCGAGGTCATGCCGGACCCGCCGTCAACACCATCGGCTTCCCATCGTCGGGACCCCTCGCTGCGGGATCTGCGCTGCGGAAATCAGGCACTCGGTCCGCGCCTGGTGGCCGACGGAGGCCAGATCGAGTCGGGCCGCGAACGTGGTCGAGGCGGCGACCCGGTGCCCGGCGAGCCAGTGCGGCAGCGCGGCACCGACCACCCCGGACGCGCCGGTGAGCAGGATCGACGTCATCCGGTACCTCCTGGGGTGGGCGACATCGCGGGTGGGCGTCGGAGCGTGCCACCGCGCAGACCGGCGCCGACGCGGACCCGCGGTGTGCGGCCGGAGGGCCCGCCCAGGCGCCGTCGCCCCGATCGCGCCCCGTCCGCCTCACCTAGCAAAGGACGGTGCGGCCGGAGGCACCAGGTCTGACGCCGTTCGGAGCTGTTCGGACCAGTGCCGAATGGGTTTGAACGGGTAGGTCGGGCTTCGGTGGACGCCGCGCCCGCCGGTCCGCGGTCTGACCGGCTTGACGTCGGAGGAGGGAGTCAGCGCAGCGGTGCGGGCCGGATCTCCGGCGGTGCCGGTTCGACCAGGAAGACCTGACCGACGTGCTTCGGATCGCATGGCAACTGGAGCAGCTCGGCCCACTCGGTCCGCACGTCGTCGACCGTGACGCAGAGTCCGCTGTGTACCAGCCGGAGCCGGAAACCCGGCCGGGGCGTCTCGACCGGGTCCAGGTGGAACTGCTCCCCGGCCCCGTCCTGGCCGCAGTAGTCGTCCTCGACCCGGGCGCCCACCTCTCGGCTGCCCTCCCGGATGCCCATGCAACCGGGCCCGAACTCCGGGTGGTTGGTCCGGATCAGATAGCGGGTGCCGTCGGTGGCGGCAATCGGGGCACCCAGGCTCCGTGCCGGGAACGCCTCGGCGCAGCTCGCCTGGAAGATCTGTCCGCTGTCGCGATCGACCCGTTCCGAGAGGCAGAGCCCGGATTGCGCCACCCGGATCCGGGTCGGGCCCTGCCCGCCGGCCATCTGGGTACCCGGATCGGCACTGCCGGCCGGAACGGATCGCTCGGTCACGGTCGGATCGGGCCGGGCGGTAGCCTCCCGGTCGGCCGCTCGGGACAGCCACCATCCGGCGAGGACGGCGACGATCGCGACCACCGCACCGGTCGTGGCGGCCAGCAGCAGCGGGCCGAGCCGGGGTCGCCGGTCGGGCGGCCCGGCCGGCTCCGGCTCGACCGCCGGTGGCGCCGCGGCGGCGTCCACGAGACGCCGACGTGCCGCCAGCCACCGGTCCACGGACTCCGGGCTCTCGCCGCAGGCCCGGGTCAACGCCCGGACCAACTCCTCGCGCGGCAGGGTGTTGCGGCCCAGCATGGTGGCGACGGTGCTCGCCGGCAGGTTGTCACCGGCGGACCGGGCCAACCGCTCGATCCGCCGGAAGCTCAACCCTGACCGGTCGCGCAGCTGTCGGAGCAGTCCGACGAGGTCGGCCGGCGTCTCGGCAGCGTCGGGGTTGACGTCGTCGGTGCCATCGGGCATCGGAAGTTACCTCCGGCGGACGGTCCCATGCGGTCACCGGCCGGACGGGTGACCGGTGCGGAACGGATGCGGACCGGAGCCTCGACACAGCACCGATCGGCGACATGTTAGCGCGCAGCGACCGCCTCGCCTTGCCGTGCCGCGACTCCCCGCGCCGTTGTGGCCCGCACCGGCGAGCGGCCATACTGACAGCCTTCCGGGGTCGGGGGATCGCCGACTCCCGAAGGCGGCCAGCACGGCGAGGTCCAGGGAAAGCCGGGCCCCGGAAAGACGTGGGGCTCCGGAGAGGTCGGCGACGAGCACAGGAGGTGACGGCATCAGCGCCCGCAGGGTTCTCTTCGTCGGCGGCAGCGGGATCATCAGCTCCGCCTCCACCCGGCTCGCCGTCGAGCGAGGGATCGAGCTCACGGTGCTCAACCGGGGGACCACCACCCGACGACCACTGCCGGCCGGGGTCACCGTGCTCCGGGCCGACATCCGCGACCCGGACTCGGTCCGGGCCGCGCTGGGCACCCGGGAGTTCGACGCGGTGGTCGACTGGATCGCCTTCACCGCGGCACAGGTGCGGACCAGCATGGAGCTGTTCCGGGACCGGACCGGCCAGTACGTCTTCATCAGCTCCGCGTCGGCCTACCAGACCCCGCCGGCCCGGCTGCCGATCGTGGAGTCGACTCCGCTGCGCAACCCGTACTGGCGGTATTCGCGGGACAAGATCGCCTGCGAGGACCTGCTCGTCCGGGCGTACCGCGAGGATGGGTTCCCGGCCACGATCGTGCGCCCGTCGCACACCTACGATCGGACGCTGGTGCCGTTCGACGGCGGCTGGACGGTGGTCGACCGGATGCGTCGGGGCAGGGAGATCGTCGTACACGGCGACGGCACGTCACTGTGGACACTCACCCACCATGCGGATTTCGCCCGGGGCTTCGTGCCGTTGCTCGGGCATCCCGCCGCGATCGGGGACGCCTTCCACATCACCTCCGACGAGGTACTCAGCTGGAACCAGATCGCCGATGCGCTGGCGGCGGCGGCCGGGGTACGGGCCCGGATCGTGCACGTGCCGTCGGACGCGATCGCGGCGGCGGATCCGGAGTGGGGTGCCGCGTTGCTCGGCGACAAGACGCACTCGATGGTCTTCGACAACAGCAAGCTGCGCCGGCTGGTGCCGGACTTCGTGGCGACCGTTCCGTTCGCACAGGGCGCCCGGGAAATCGTGGACTGGCACGACGCCGACCCGACCCGACAGCGGGTCGACGCCCGCCTCGACGCGCTGTACGACCGCCTGGTCGCGCGGTACCGGATCCGCGACCTGGTCCCAGCCGGCTCGGAGGACTAACCGCGGAGCCCCGGGGGCTCGGGGAAATGAGGTGCTCGGTGCTCCCGGCGCCTGCCAGGCTGCGCGGCATGGACGTTCGTCTTGAGCCTTGGTCGGAAGCCGCGCTCGATTTCCTGCGCCGGATCAACACACCCCAGATGCGTCGACACGTCGGCGGTCCCGAGCCGGAGGAACAACTGCTTGCCCGGCACCGGCGATACCTTGCCATGCCGGCAACCGGCCGCGGCTGCATGTTCGCCGTACTGCTCGGCGACGAGATGGTCGGCAGCATCGCCTACCACCGGCGTGAGTGGCAGGGCGAGCAGATCTACGAGACCGGCTGGAACGTCCTTCCGTCCTACCAGGGCCGAGGCATCGCCACCGCGGCCGGCACGGCCCTGATCACGACTGTCCGGGAGGCTGCCCGTCAGTCCGACGCGCCCCACAGCCTGCACGCTTTCCCCTCAATCGAGAACGTGGCCTCCAACGCACTCTGCCGCCGCCTTGGCTTCACTCTCCTCGGCCCCTGCAACTTCGAGTACCCGCCGGGCAGCGGCTCCCTGATGCACAGCAACAACTGGCGCATCGACCTCGCCAACCCCGATCCGCCGGCCGTCACGCGCCGGTGACTCCGCCACCGGCCCTAGCCGCGGGGCACGGTGGCCAGCCGGATCCGGACCAGCAGGTCGTGCAGGGCAGGTTCCGCGGTCGGCCGCTCGGGCAGCCGGGACTCCTGCTGCGCCTCGTCCAGCGCGGCGTGCAGCGCCGTGATGTCGGTGTCCAGCCGATCGGCTGCGGGCGCGTCGGTGACCCCGGTGAGCAGATCGTGCTCGGCGGCCGCCTTGGCCGCTCGGCCACGACGTCGCGCAGGCTGGCCGGCTCCAACCGGGTCAGGTCGGCTACCCGGGCGCTCCGCGTTGCGCCGGCGTTACCGAGAGGTTCGGAGCGGGTCAACGGAGTGCCTCCCGGGCGCTGCGGGCGCGTACCGAGTAGAGCCAGGCGTCGACCCGGGCCGTGTCGGGCATCGCCGGCAGCGGGGTGTGCGTCAGGGCGTCGTCCAGGTCGGCGTGCAGGACCAGCCGCCAGCGCTCCACCTCGGACCACGGGATCTCGCCCCGGCGTACCGCCAGCAGCCGTTCGCGGTGCGGCCCGACGTCGAGGTCCAGCCGGCCGTGCCGGAGCAGGTCACCGGCGGCGATCAGCAGCCGGAGCAGGTGCATGACGTGTTTCCATCGGGGCTCGCCCCGCTGCCGCAGGTCCGCCTCCAGCTTCTTGAACTGGCTGAGCACATATCCGGAATAGGTCTGGTAGGTGAGCTGGGACAGGAACGCCGGGCGCAGTTCGAGGAGTTCCGCGCCGACCGGGGTGACGGTGAGCACCGTGCGGGAGTGCAGCACCTCCAGCAGGTTGGGGTTCGCCTTCAGGGCCAGCTCGCAGAAGCGCTCCACCTCCCAGGAGAACCGCTCCGGCCCGGGCCCGTCCAGGTGGCTCGGCGGCTTGGTCAGCGACCAGAAGGCGGCCGACGGCGCGGCGTAGACGCCCCGGACGTCAGTGTCGGACTCCTCGGTGGCCAGGCCGAAGGCGCGGGAGCCGACCACGGCGGCGTAGATGGTGTGCCGGGCGACCAGGCCGGGGCCGTCGACGGCCGCCGTCCCCGCCTCGACCGCCAGGTTCTGCTGGTACGCCCTGCGCAGCGTGAGCCGCCCGCGCGGGCAGTGCAGCCGCCGCCCGTCGCTGAGCTGGACCAGGTAGTCGTCGCGGGCCGGGTCGTAGCCGAGCACCCGGCCAGTGGCGCCGCGCTGCACCCGGGTTCCCGCCAGGTCGGTGGCGCTCTCCCGCAGCACCACCTGGGTCCCGTCGGGTAACCGGGGGGCCGTCGGTCGCCTGGACATGAGGGACATCCTTCCGTACCGCCAGGGTGGCCCGGCCCGGCGGCCCGCAGGTTCCACCCGCACCGCGGTGCACGCCGGCACCGACCGCCCCAGCCGGGCCGGCGGCGGTGGGCCCCGGATCCGGACTGTCGTACCCGGCGGCGACAATCGGGTGATGTTCCTCGCCACGCGGCCCGGCAGGGCCGGACGCTGCCGGCCTCCGACCGGCCCAGTGGGTACGCTCGCTACCGGCGTGGGGCCCGCCCCGGCGCCCAGCCCCGCCGACCAGCGGCGCACGACCGGCAACTCTGGGAGTTCACCCCGTTGACTGCACAGCCTGAGATCCTGTACGGGGCCGACGACCTGACCCACCTCGAGGGTCTGGACGCGGTCCGGAAGCGGCCCGGCATGTACATCGGGTCGACCGACAGCCGTGGCGTGGGTCACCTGTTCAACGAGATCGTGGACAACTCCACCGACGAGGGCGTCGCCGGCCACGCGACGCGGGTGGAGGTCACCCTGCACGCCGACGGCTCGGTGCAGGTCGACGACGACGGCCGGGGAATCCCGACAGACGTGCACGCCAAGTCCGGGCTTTCCGGGGTCGAGCTGGTGCTGACCCGGCTGCACGCGGGCGGCAAGTTCGGCAACTCCGGCTACAAGACCTCCGGCGGCCTGCACGGGGTGGGCGCCTCGGCGGTCAACGCCCTCTCCCGGCGGTTCGACGTGACGGTGCGCCGGGACGGCAAGATCCACCAGATGTCGTTCCAGCACGGCGTGCCGGGAATGTTCGACGGTCCCGGTGCCGGCGCGTCCTTCGCCGCCCACCCCGGGCTGCGCCTGCTGGGCAAGATGAAGCGGGGCGAGCGGACCGGCACCTCGATCCGTTACTGGCACGACGGGCGCTACTTCGAGAGCGGTGCCGCCCTCGACGTCGAGGCGGTCCGCACCAAGCTGCGGCACACCGCGTTCCTGGTGCCGGGCGTGACCTACGTGCTGCGGGACGCCACCGGCGGGGCGATCAGCGCCGAGACGTTCCACTTCCCGAACGGCCTGGCCGACATGGTCGACTACCTGGCTCCGGCCGCCGAGAAGCCGGTCTCCGGCACCCTGCTGATCACCGGTGAGGGCACCTACCGGGAGAACGCCGCCGACGCCAACGGGGTGATGCGCAGCAACGTCGAGCGCCGGGCCGAGGTCGAGGTGGCGTTTCGCTGGGGCACCGGCTACGAGCGGACCGTCGAGTGCTTCACCAACACCATTCGGAACGTGCACGGCGGCACCCACCGCCGGGGCTTCGAGCGGGGCGCCACCCGGGCGCTGGTCGACGCGGTCCGCAACGCACGCGGCCTGCTCAAGGCGAAGGAGGACGCGCCGGTCCTGGACGACATCCTCGAGGGCCTCACCGCCGTCGTGCACGTCCGGATCCCGGAGCCGCAGTTCACCTCGCAGACCAAGGACGAGCTCTCCACCGCCCCGGTGACCAGGGTGGTGCAGACCGTCGTCGAGCAGCACATTCGGGCCTGGCTGGAGGACCGCCGGACCCGGACCGAGGCGCGTACGGTGCTGCAGAAGATCGTCGACGCGGCCCGGGTGCGGCTGACCCAGAAGCAGCAGAAGGACGCCGCCCGGCGCAAGACCGCGCTGGAGGGCGCGGCGATGCCGCCGAAGCTGGTCGACTGTCGCTCCACCGGGGTCGAGCGCAGCGAGCTGTTCATCGTCGAGGGGGACAGTGCGCTCGGCACCGCCCGGATGGCCCGCTCCTCGGAATACCAGGCGCTGCTGCCGATCCGGGGCAAGATCCTCAACGTGCAGAAGGCCAGCCTCCAGCAGGTGCTGGACAACGCCGAGTGCTCGGCGATCATCCAGGTGCTCGGGGCGGGTTCCGGGCGTACCTTCGACCTGGCCTCGCTGCGGTACGGCCGCGTCCTGATCATGGCGGACGCGGACGTGGACGGTTCGCACATCCGTACCCTGCTGATCACGCTCTTCGCCAAGTACATGCGGCCGGTGATCGAAGCGGGCCGGCTCTACGCCGCCGTGCCGCCGCTGCACAAGATCGGCACCAGGGGCAAGAACCCGGAGACCCACTACACCTACACCCAGGCCGAGATGGTCGCCACGGTGGCCCGGCTGGAGAAGGCGAGGAAGCAGGTGGTGACGCCGATTCCCCGGTTCAAGGGGCTCGGCGAGATGGACGCCGACGAGCTGTGGGACACCACGATGAACCCGGCCAGCCGGATCGTCCGGCGGATCACCATGGACGACGCCGAGGCGGCCGAGCAGGTTCTCGAACTGCTGATGGGCGAGAAGGTCGAGCCCCGGAAGAACTGGCTGATCGACTCGGCGAACCGGGTCGACCAGGAGGCGATCGACGCCTGAGCCGCCGGGCGCGGACAGGCACGCGGAATCGACAGCGGCCGGGGCACCGGCCGGGCGAGGGAAGAGAGCGCGGTACGTCATGGCACGCCGTACGGGTAAGGGACCCAAGGTCGACCTGTCCGCCTTCGACCAGGCGGGGGCCCGGGTCCTCGACAACCCACTGGCCACCGAGGTCGAGGACTCCTACCTGGAGTACGCCTTCTCGGTGATCCACTCCCGTGCGCTGCCCGACGCCCGGGACGGGCTCAAGCCGGTGCACCGGCGGATTCTCTACTCGATGAACGAGCAGGGGCACCGGCCCGACCGGGCACACGTGAAGTCGGCCCGGGTCATTGGTGATTGTTTCGTCCGAGGCACCCTGGTATCCACTCCGACGGGCCTTCGTCCGATCGAAAGTATCGATGTTGGTGACGATGTCCTGGACGGGCAGGGACAGCCTGTGCCGGTGACGGCGGTCTACGAGAATCCAGGCTCGGGTTTGGTACGGGTCACCTGGACCAACGGTCATTCGATGCTCGTTACGCCGGGGCAGCGATTTCGGACGGTCGACGAGGATGACCTGTTCGCCAGGTGGACAGATGCCCGGGATCTGACAGGCCGACTGACCGTCGCGTACGGCAGGAGTCGCCACGAGCACCTGGCGGCGGAGGGTGGCGACTTCTACGACTATGTCCGTGGCCTTGTCGTGGCCGAGGGGTTTCCCGTCGACCGGTCCCGGCCCGGCGACGGCAGAGTCCGGATGCACATGTGTGACGTCGAGCCATTGGACGCCGCTCACGGTTGGGCAATCGCGAACGGACTGAACGCCTCGCGTGGTAAGCGCGAGGCAAAAAAAGCCAACCACCGCGATCAACACATCCTGACCTTCAGTCGGCACGAGGGGCTGCTGGACGTCGCGATGCCGCTAAGTAACGAGAAGAGGGTTCCAGCGGACGTGCTTGACAGGCGCCTCGCCTGGATACCGTTCCTCGCGGGCCTGTTCGACGGCGACGGATATGTACGTAAGCGTCATCGCGAGATCGTTCTCGTCAGCACCAGTGAGGTGCTGATACGGCAGGTCTATTCGATGCTTGCCGACTTTGGGCTGCATGGGCATCACTGGTCGTCGGGCGGTCGGGGCCGGCAGAGGTACCTCTTCGGGCTGTCCGTCTCCGGGCGGGACGCCGCAGTGCTCGCTTCGGCGATGCTGCGCTGGGTGCGAATCGGATACAAGCAGGAAGAACTGCGGCGCGTTACGGCCGTTTCATACGCATACGGCGGGAAGCGGGGGAATGACCGCCTGCCGCTCCGCGCTGTCATGGCTGAGTTCTCCGCAGCGCACCTTGGCGGCGGATGGTTCCGGGACGAAAATGGGGTCGCGTTCCGTTCGTCTCTGTCGTCGGGCGGTGGCACCCGGGTGCGATACGGCAGGGATAGTCGAGGCGTTCCGCTCGAAGAGCGTTTCGTTCCGCTCTGGCGGGCGGAACGGGACGGCTGGGTTCGGCGACTCCACCGTATAGGATCGCCGCTTGCGCAACGCCTTGATGCCCTCTCTGGTTCGTCGTTCATGAGGGTCGAGTCGGTCGAGCCAGTTTCTTCCGACACAACGTACGATATTCAGGTCGGCAGCGCTGCGCATGCCTTTGTGGCCGAGGGTTACGTGGTACATAACTGTATGGGTAAGTACCATCCTCACGGCGACACTGCGATTTACGATGCGATGGTTCGCCTGGCCCAGAATTTCTCGTTGAACGCTCCACTCATCGACGGACACGGAAACTTTGGATCCCCAGACGATGGACCGGCAGCGGCGCGTTACACCGAAGCGCGAATGTCCCGGGAGGCGATGCTGCTCGTCGCCGAGCTGGGCGAGGGGACCGTCGACTTCAAGCCCAACTACGACGGTTCGCTGACCGAGCCGACGGTGCTGCCAGCCGCGTTCCCGAACCTGCTGGTCAACGGCACCTCCGGGATCGCGGTCGGGATGGCCACCAACATGATCCCGCACAACCTCGGCGAGGTGGTCGCGGCGGCCCGTTGGCTGATCGACCACCCGGACGCCGACCTGGACAAGCTGATGGAGTTCGTCCCCGGCCCGGACCTACCCACCGGCGGCCTGCTGCTCGGGCTGGACGAGGTGCGCAGGGCCTACGAGACGGGTCGGGGCGTGGTGCGGATGCGGGCCCGGGTCGAGACCGGTCCGCTGGAGGGGAGCCGGGGCCGGCAGGCGATCACCGTGGTGGAGCTGCCCTACGGCGTCGGTGCCGAGAAGGTCATCGAGGCGATCACCGACGAGGTACGCGGCAAGCTGATCACCTCCGGTCCGCGCAAGGGACAGCGACAGGCGGCCCGGCTCCAGGGCATCGCCGACGTCAAGGACCTGACCGACCGGGAGAACGGCACCCGGCTGGTGATCGAGTGCAAGGTCGGGGTCAACCCGCAGGCCCTGCTGGCCGACCTCTACCGGCTCACACCGCTGGAGCAGTCCTTCGGGGTCAACAACCTCGTCCTGGTGGACGGCCAGCCGCAGACCCTTGGGCTCAAGCGGCTGCTGGAGGTCTTCCTGGCCCACCGCTACGAGGTGGTGACCCGGCGTACGACGTTCCGCCGGCAGAAGCGGGCCGACCGGCTGCACCTGGTCGACGGCCTGCTGATGGCGCTGCTCGACATCGACGAGGTGGTCCGGCTGATCCGGGCCAGCGAGAACGCCCAGGCGGCCAAGGACGGCCTGATGAGCCAGTTCGGGCTCTCCGAGATCCAGGCCACCTACATCCTGGACACCCCGCTGCGCCGGCTGACCAAGTTCGACCGGATCGAGCTGGAGGTGGAGCGGGAGCGGCTGCGCGACGAGATCGCCGCGCTGACCGAGATCCTCGACGACGACCGTGTGCTCCGGAAGGTCGTCTCCGACGAGTTGGCCACGGTGGTGGACGAGTTCGCCACGCGACGGCGTACCACGCTGATCGACGGTGACCTCAAGGAGGTGCTGGCGGCGTCGGCGCCGGCCGGGCCGCTGGAGGTTGCCGACGACCCGTGCCAGGTGATCCTCTCCGCCACCGGGTTGGTCGCCCGGACCGCCGCCGAGTCGGAGGAGGCCGCCGAGGGGCGGCGGCGCAACGGCCGGACCAAGCACGACGCGGTACGCGCCGTCGTGCACACCACCGCGCGGGGTCAGGTGCTCCTGGTCACCAGCGCGGGGCGGGCGTTCAAGACCGACGTGCTGCCGCTGCCGGTGCTGCCCGAGCAGGCCGGTACCGTCTCGCTCTCCGGCGGGATGTCCACCGCCGAACTGGTGCCGCTGGAGCCGGGCGAGACGGTCGTCGGGCTGGCGCCGCTCGGTGAGCGCGGTGCCGGTTCGCCCGGCCTGGCGCTCGGCACCCGGCAGGGCGTGGTCAAGGTCTGCGCCCCCGACTGGCCGGTCCGGTCCGACGAGTTCGAGGTGATCGGGCTGCGCGACGGCGACGAGGTGGTCGGGGCGACCTGGCTCACCGACGGCGCGGAGACGCTCGCCTTCGTCACCTCGGACGCCTCGCTGCTGCGTTTCCCGGCCATGCTGGTCCGGCCGCAGGGCGTCAAGGGCGGCGGAATGGCCGGGATCAACCTCGGCTCCGACGCCGAGGTGGTCTTCTTCGGCGCGGTCCGCACCGACGAGGCGGAGCAGGGCGAGCCGATGGTGGTCACCTCCACCGGCAGTGGTGTGAAGGTGACCCCGTTCGCGCTCTATCCGGCGAAGGGCCGGGCCACCGGCGGGGTGCGCGCACAGCGTTTCCTCAAGGGCGAGTCCAGGCTGGTCGTCGCCTGGATCGGGCCGCGACCGGTGGGCATCAGCAAGCGCGGGGAGCCGATGGCGCTGCCCGAGCCGGACCAGCGCCGGGACGGTTCCGGCGCGGCGATGTTCGGTCCGGACAAGGTGGGCCGGCTGATCGAACGCGGCTGACCGCCCTGCCCGGCCGCCCCCGCCGGGTCAGCGCGGCGGTTCCGGGTCGGTGACGTCGGCGAGCCGGCCGTCCAGGGCGGCCACCGCCGCGTCGGCGTCCAGCGCCACGGCGGTACCCCGCTCGCCGGTGCCGAGCGTGATGGTGCGCCCCCGGATCCATTCGTCGGCCACCACCGGCCACGCCGTGCGGGACCCGAACGGGGTGATGGTGCCCCGGACACCGGTGTGCGGAGAGCGCGCCCCGCGGCGGGTTGTACGTGGCTGCTCAGGGTCGTCCGCCGCCGCCAGGCGCGTCACCGTTAGGCTCTCCGCGAGCCTCGGAGGATTGCCAGGTCGGAATACAGGTGAGCGGTGAGCGGACTGCCGGACGACAGCACAGACATGTCACACCCGGCCCGTGTGCTCAGGTACGGCGACGTGTCCACCTCGTTGGCCCTACTCAACGATCACCAGCTCGGTCAGCTCGTCGCCACGGCACAGGAAAACGGGTCCGGCATCGGCGGCACCTGGGCGCTGCTGGACGTCGCGGGTGTTCCGGTCTTCGTGAAGCGGATCGCCCTGACCGACCTGGAACGCCAGCCGCGGAACATCATGTCCACCGCGAACCTGTTCGAGCTGCCCATGTTCTACCAGTACGGAGTCGCGGCGTACGGCAGTAGCGGCGTCGGCGCCTGGCGGGAAGTCGCTGCCAACACGATGACGACGAACTGGGTGCTCGCCAAGCGAACCGAGGCGTTCCCACTGATGTATCACTGGCGTGTGCTGCCCGGCGCGGTGCCGCTGGCCGACGAGCTTGCCGAGATCGATCGTGTCGTCGCGTACTGGGACGGATCGGCGGCGGTGCGACGGCGGCTACATGCGCTCGCCGAGGCATCGGCGAGCGTTGTGCTGTGCCTTGAATACATCCCGGGCAAACTGGACGCCTGGCTGGCTGACCAGCTCGCCTCCGGCCCAGACATCGTCGCCGACGCCTGCGCTAGGGCGCAGCGATGCCTGAGCGCCGACATCGCCTTCATGAACGCCAATGGCCTGCTGCACTTCGACGCTCACCTCGGCAACATCCTTACTGACGGTCGCCGCCTCTACCTGGCGGATCTCGGCCTGGCCATCTCGTCCCGGTTCGACCTGTCGCCGGACGAGCGGAACTTCGTCGCACAGCACACGAGCCACGACGCCGGCTATCTCGTGCGGGACCTGCTCAACTGGATGGTCGCCAATGTCGTCGGGATAGCCGTTCCCGACACCGGTGGACCCGTCGAACACCACGACTACATTCGCCGCTGTGCGGCGGGAGCCCGACCCGTCGGCGTCCCCGAGTCGGTGGCGGAGCTGATCACCCGTTACGCGCCCGTCGCGGCGGTCATGAACGGCTTCTACTGGAAGTTCTTCGGCGAGACGCGGACAGCGCCATACCCGACCCAGGAGATCACCCAGGAGTTGAGCCGGATTCCCGGTGCCGGGGTACGTAGGTCGAGCAACAATCGCGCACGTACGAATCGCGCAGCTTCGAGCGGCACCGGAGGGAACGGCCAACCTGTCGACTGATACCTGTTCAACCCGTCGCCGTGAGGCGGTTCACCAGTTGGTCGAGGTGACCCATCACCTGAATCCGATCGTAGCCGCGCAACCGAACGGTAAGCACAGGCCGGCGAAGCTGCTCCGCGACTGCGGCACGCTCCGCCGGGGTGCCCGACACAAGCGCGTCGTTGCCCCGACGGATCAGTTCGTTCACCTCGTCCCGGTCATACCCACGCAGGCTCACGGCGAAGTCAGGATTCTGGGTCATCCCGGCAGTGTGCCAGGCCGTACCCGGAGACGCCGCTGGCCGGGTCCCCGGTGGTGGGGACCCGGCCAGCGGGTTGGTGTTGGTGTGGTGTGTCAGCTGTTGGTCCAGGCGTCGGCGACGAGGTCGGCGGCCTGGTCCTCCCACTGTGCGTAGGCGTCGGGGTACGCGGAGACCTGTACCTTCTGCGCGGCCACGGTCAGTGGCAGGTTCTGCCAGCCGTCAACCTGCTTCAGTCCGGTGAGGAACGCGGTGGTGGAGTACTCCGGATCGGTGATCTGTTCCACCGAGCCCCAGCCCGAGGACGGGCGCTGCTGGAACAGGCCCTGCGAGTCGTGGTCGTTACGGGCACCGAGGTGACCCAGGTTCTCCAGCTTCGACTCCTGCAGGCTGGTACCGACCGCGATCACCGCGGCGCGTTCGTCCAGGCCGGCCTTCTTGGTGGCCTTCACGATCGCCCTGACGTTGTCGGACTGCTCACCCGACAGCGGGATCCTCGACTGCTTGCCCTGCACACCGTGCGGTACCAGCTTGTCCCGCGACGGCTTACGATCCTTACTCTTGCGGTCCTTGTCCCGCTTGTCGTGCTTGAGGATGTCCTTGCCACCCTTGTCGTCCTTGTCGGCCAGGACCGATTGCGACACCGGGGTGCCGACATGCTCGGGGGCGGCCTGCGCGGCGACGGCCGGGCCGGCGACGGTACCGCCGACGAAGGCCAGACCAGCCACACCCAGGGCGGTCCTACGGATCAGGGAGGTCTGCTCGATGGCCGGGAGCCATCGGCTGAACATGGTGGTGTTCATGATGGTCTTCCTTCCAATCGGGGATGAACACCCCACCGGGGGGATGGGGTGTCATTGGAGGAGAGAGGGGTACGCCCACACACGGCTCCAGGGGGTGCCGGTACTCGGGCGAACACAGTATGTAACGACCGGTGGCCCGGGATCATTCCCGAAGGCTCGGCCACCAGTCCAGGTCACGGGGGGTGGTACTCAGCCGTACGCGTAATGTAACGATCCGCTGGCCGCCAACATTCCGCGCCCGGGAAGTCGATCATTACTCCCGCCCGGGCCCCGGTGGGGTCGAGGTAGGCCCTGCCGATCCCGGGCAATCAGGCACTGACCGTATATGCCGACCGGACCGTGACACCTGGCGGCGGTCAGAGCAGCGGCGCGACGTCCCGGGTGATCGGCACGGCCAGCACGGTCGGGCTCTCGATGCCGAGGGCGGCCCGGAATGCCGTCCGGAACTCGTCCACCGACTCCACCTGGTGAGCGGTGCAGCCGTAGCCGCGGGCGATGCCCGGAATGTCCAGTCCGGGGAGTTCCAGCCCCGGGACTCCCGGTGCGTCCTCCAGGTCGGCGAAGGCCTTCAGCACGCCGTACTCGTGGTTGACCGGCACCACGAAGACGATCGGCAGCCGATGCTGCGCGGCGGTCCAGAGCGCCTGCGGGGAGTACTGGAACGAGCCGTCACCGATCACCGCCACCACCGGCCGGTGCTGTCGGATGTCCCGCTGGGCGAGCGCGATGCCGACCGCCGCCGGCAGCGCGAAGCCCAGGCCGCCGCTGGCCATCTTGAAGTACGAACCCGGCCGGGTGATGGTCAGTTGCCGGTGCAGCACGCTGAGGTTGGAGGGGGATTCGGGGACCACGATGCCGTCTGCCGGCCACTCGGCGGCGAGTGCGCCGAAGAGCGCCGCCGGGTCGAGCGGGGGGCCCGTGGCAGCTCCGTCCGGCGCGGCGGCCCGGGGCGGTGGCATCGGTCGGTCGCTTGCTGGCAGCCGCTCGGCCAGCCCGGCGCAGGCGAGCGCGACGTCCCCGAGCAGGCTGTCGCCGACCGGTGCCCGGGCGGCCTCGGCCGGGTCGTCGGTGATGTGCAGCAGCCGGGTGCCGCCCGGCAGGTAACCCCGTCGACCGGGGACGTATGGGTAGTAACGGAACACCGGGGCACCGATCACCAGTACGGTGTCGTGGCCGACCAGCTTCTCGGCCAGTGGCCCGATGGCCGGCGGCAGCAGCCCCTGAAACTGAGGGTGGTCCTGCGGAAAGCCGACCCGGTCCGCGAATGGTGGCTGCCAGACGGGTGCTCGGCTCCGTTCGGCGAGGGCGATCGCCTCGGCCCAGCCACCGGTCCGGTCCACCGCGGGCCCGATCACCAGCATGGGGTGCCGACTGGCCGCCAGGATCTCGGCGAACCGGTCCAGCTCCGCTGGGTCGGGGGCGACCCGGGTGCTCACCCGGCGCACCTGCGCGGTGCCGGTGGCAGGCTCGTCCCAGTCGTCCAGCGGCAGGGAGAGGTACACCGGGCCGGCCGGCGGAGCTACGGCGGTGGCGAATGCCCGCATGAACGCCTCCGGGATGTCCTGGGCGCGCAGCGGCTCGTGGCTCCATTTGACGTACGGCTCGGGGAGTTGGGTCGGACGCACATTCGTCAGCATCGGCTCGGACAGGTTCATCGTCCGGGTCTGCTGGCCGGCGGTCACGATCATTGGTGTCTTGTTGTGCCAGGCGGTGACCAGGCTCCCCATGCCGTTTCCGGTGCCGGGCGCGGTGTGCAGGTTGACGTGCACCGGCCGGCCGCTGGACTGGGAGTAGCCGTCCGCCATCGCTACCGCGGAGGCCTCCTGAAGGGCCAGAACGTAGGCGAAGTCGGCCGGAAAGTTCTTCAGGAATGGCTCCTCGGTGGAGCCCGGGTTGCCGAACAGGGTGGTCAGGCCGAGGGAACGGAGCAGGTCGTAGGTCGCTTCGTGCACCGTTGTCATCGGAAGGAGCCTCCTGGAGTCCTCGTCCCATCCTCGGACCACCGGGCTAAGCCGGTCATTTCCGTCATACCGCACCCGTACATGATCATGCTGGTTTATCTGGCTGGTCGCTCGGGGCCCGGCGGCCGGCCGCGCGATGTCCCAATCGCGTTCTGGGTCACTGTTTTCGCTGTTCAGCAGGGTTGGCAACGGCAGAAGGCGGCCAGTAATCTCGGCGCGTCTGGTCCGGCCCCTTGGTCACCATCTGGTGACACCGGAGCAGACCCGCCGAGTCGTTAGGTAACGAGCCGGGGACCCACAGTTATCTGGGGTGAATCCGCGAGCCGCTGGCCCGTGGTAGGGCGGCCTTCCCGCCCGAATCCGTCAGCTAACCCGGTAGGCGGTGTCGGAAGGAGTACGTGTTCGTGCCGCACCACCCGGGCCCTGGCCCGTCCCCCCGGTTCCCTCGCTGCGTCGCGGTCCCGCGCCCGGCCGCCGCGACCGTCCCGGACCACTCGGTCCCCGGGCGGCACCCGAACCTGACCCGATAGCGGTCTGTGCCGCCGAAGTCGTCGACGCGCGGGCACCGCGGGGCCGCCGGCCAGCTGGCCGAGAGTTCCCGCTGAGGCCGTCAGCCGGCGGCGACGGATCGTGGTGCCGCTGATTCCACAGGTACGCCGAAAGCGGCGCTACCGCCGGTCGGCGTGCCACCGGTCCGCTCGCACCATCGGTCCGTTCCGCCGAACGTTTCTCGGCGGGCCGTCCCGTGCGACTCCGTGCGATTTCACGGCACATTCCGGCAGCGACAGAAACGCCACGTCATTCCTTGCCCCCCGGTGTGGGTGACGCGCATTTCCCCTGGAGGAAACGTTGAAGCACGCGATTAACGGACGGTTCAGGACCGCCATGTCGGGCCGGCGCAACCGGCTCGCGCTCGCCTCGGCCGCGGTGCTCGCCGCAGCCGCGTCCACCGGAGTCGTCCTGACCTCGACCGGCTCGACGGAGAGCCCGCAGACCTCGACCGTCGCCGTCGCCGATCACGGCAGCCCGGCGGCGGGACAGGCCGGAGCCGCCACCGCCGCCCCGGGCGGCACCAGCCCGGACAGCACCGCCCCGGCAACCACCAAGCCGGCGACCCCGTCGCAGCCGGCGACCACCGAGCCCGCCCCGGCGGCCAGCAAGGCGACCAGGGCCGCCCCGGTCAGCAGCCCGAGCAAGCCACCGGCGCCACCCGAGTCGAAGCTGCTGGACTACCGGTTCCAGGCCCAGATCAACGGCTGGTACTGCGGCCCGGCCGCCACCCGGATCGCGCTGACCGTCCGGGACAAGCAGCCGAGCCAGGACGCGGTCGCCGCCGACCTCGGCACCACGATGAGCGGCACGAACTCGGCCCATGACACCACCCGGGTGCTGAACAAGATCATTGGGACCGATGTCTACCGCACCACCGCGATCCCCGGTGGCGCCGCCACCCCGGCCCAGATGGACCAACTCCAGGCGGACGTGGTGCGCGCCGTCACCAGCGGGCACGCCGTGGTCGTCAACATCGCCGGCTCGGCCACCGACCTCGCGGGCGGCTGGCACAGCTACCCCGGCGGGCACTACGTGACCGTGGTCGGCTACCGCGACGACGGTCGTACCGTGAAGATCGCCGACCCGGCCATCCCGGGCGCGGACAGCCACTACTGGATGACCACCATCGACCTGGCGAACTGGGTGGCCACCCGGGGCTACTCGTCCTGACCCCCCGCCCGCCGGTAGCGACAACCCAGACGCCGGCCCGCCCCACCCACCCGGACGACCCGTGCCGACCGGGATGTGGGGCGGGCCGGCGTCCTCTTCGGGGCGCGACCAGGCCCGCGATCAGGGGTTGATCACTGGCCCTCCCACACCGCCTGGGCGCCCGTGTCGCCGGTGCGGAACACGTAGTAGAGGGCGATCCCCGCCGCCGCCAGGGACAGCACAGCGAGCACCAGCGTCAGCAGCATCGGCGCCCCCTTGGCAGTCGTGCCGGCTGCGCCGTCCCCGTCCGCCCCACCGGTCGGCGCCGCGGCGGCGCCGCGGGGCTTGACGAGGACGACCAGCGCCAGGGCCAGCACCCCGAGCGCGATCGTCGCGAACAGGGTGTTGGTACCGAGGTCCTGGTGCTCCGCCAGCCGCGGGACGTACTCCGGGCTGACCCGGTTGCGGGACTCCAGCCGGGCGAGGAACCGGTCACCGGAGAGCTTGGCCATCAGCGCGGCCAGCGGGGTGGCGACGGCGAGCAGTCCCAGCACCCAACGCAGGTGCGGACGGACGAACGGGACGAACGCGTACCCGACCGTGGTCAGGGCGAGCAGTGGCACGAACACCACCGCGAGATGGACCAGGAAGGGGTGGGCGGGAATGCCCATGAACTCCTCAAGCACCGGCGCTCCTCGGCGACAGATCGGCTGCGAAGACAGGGATGGACGGCAGACGTATGGACGGGGCGGACAGCCGGCCCGGATGCCTGGCGGCCCGGCGTCTGGCGGACTGGCGGCTTTCGAGAACGTTGACATGGTGCCCGCGGTGTCGACCCTTGACAAGGGTCGGACCGCTACGTGCCGGGGTCCGGTTCATCGCCGGTTCGGTTCACAGCGGACGGACATCCGCCTCGGGGGTGGGTGCCGGCTCGCCGACGGTGTACTCGGCGTACTCGGCGATCGGGCTGAAGCCGAGCCGGTCGTACAGCTTGTAGGCGGCGGTGTTCTCCGCGACGACGTTCAACGCCACCGTGTCGACGGTTTCCAGCAGCCGCCGGCAGAGTGTCGCCACCACCGTGCTGGCCAACCCCTGCCCCCGGTACGCCGGAGCCGTCGTCACGTTGCCCAGCGCGGCCACCCGGTAACGGGGCGACCAGACGTGCACCCCGGCGACGGCAATCAGTTCGCCGTCGCGGCGCAGCCCCACGTAGTGCCCGGTCTCGACCATCCGGGGGTCGAACCAGTTCCCCGGGTAGGCCGCCCGGTAGAGCGCGGTCAGCTCCGGTAGGTCGGCCTCGGTGAGCACCTCGCCGCCGGGCGCCATCCGAGCCAGCCGGTCCGGGTCGGTGAGCGCCATCTTCAGGTGCAACCCGCGCGACCTGACCGGGTACTTCCGGGACAGCACCGCCGCGCCGCCGGGGGAGAGGTGTGCCTCGAAGTGCCGGGGCAGCAGCGGGAGGAGACCGGTGAGCAGTTCGGTCAGCACCGCCGGCGAGCGGTGCAGCGCCAGCAGTACCGGGGTGGGCCCGCCCTGGTAGAGCAGCGCCACCGCGTCGTCGTACCGGTACCAGGTGGTGTACGGCCAGTAGAAGTCGTCGAGGTCGCCGAGTTCGTACGCGTGCAGGTGGGGATCGCGGCGCAGCAGGTCGGCCAGTTCGTTCCGGTCCTGACTGGTCCTGATCGTCGTCACCGACGCATCATGGCACAGCCGTCGATCGACCTCAGGAGACCGGTGCGGGGCGGGGCGACGGCACCGGGCGGGCCGCCCTGGCGCCGGCCACCTGCCGGCGGGCCTCCTCCAGGAACCCGTCGGCGTAGCGCTGCTCGGGGAAGTCGCCGAGATAGCGGGTACGGGTCTGCCACCGGACCTCGGCCAGCGGATCGCTGCCCAGCAGCCGGTCCAGTACGTCGTCCAGGTTGGACATCTGCGAGTCCAGCACGTACCCCGAGCCGGCCAGCGGGAACCCCTCGACGAACCGGTCACCCTCACCGACCCGGTCCGTGACCGCGTACGGCTTGCCGGAGTAGAGGTAGTCGGAGATCACCGCGGAGACGTCCGAAACCAGCGCGTCGGAGGCGTTGACGCAGTCGACCAGGGTCATCTTCTTCGCCGCGTCGGCGCCGAAGACGTGCTGCCGCCCCGTGCTGGTCCGGTGCTCGGCGAGGAGTTGCTCGATCCGGGCGAGTTGCCGGGCCGAGGCCGGGTTCTGCGAGGTGTAGGGGTGGGCCCGCAGGATCACCGTCACACCCCGGTCCAGCAGCCCGCGAACCAGGGTCTCGCCGACCGGCAGCGAGCAGTGGTCGACGTCGGCGTTGTGACCGGTCCAGGTGGGCGTGTAGAGCACCACCTTGTCGGCCCGGTCCCGGATCGGTTCCCGGCGCACCGCGATCGACTCCACCTGCGGCCGGCCGACGATGGCGAACTTCTCCCGGGGGATGGTCACGCCGTTGCGGGCGTACCGGTCGATCGCCGCCTGCCCGGCCACGAAGATCCGATCGAAGATCGCGGAGACCGGGTTGGCGCTCGGCGCCTTGTCGCTGTCGCCGTGGTGCAACTGGATGTGCGTGAGATGCGCGAAGCGGATGCAGTGGCTGTTCTTGGCGCCGTGGTTGACATAGAACGCCACTCGCAGGCTCGGCACGATCGCCTCGTCGATCGAGCGTGGTGTCGGGCAGACCACCACCGGCGCACTGGTGGCGGCGGAGATCGCCGGCAGGAAGTTCGGCTCCCGGAGCAGCACCATGAACGGCCGCCCGATCCGCTCCAGGTACGGCAGCCACATCATGACCTGGTATTCCGAGCCGGGCGGCGCGGAGAAGTAGAGCAGGAACTCCGGCTGGTGCCGGCGGAGCGCGTGGGTGACCGCGCTCTGCCCGCCGGAGGGACGCAGCCGGCGCAGTGCGATCGGCCCCACCGCACCGACCGTGGCGGCCGCGCCGACCAGCACGGTGAGGACCAGAGCGGGCCAGACCGGCAGGGTCAGCGCCGCCATTCCGGCGAGTACCACCAGTAGGACCAGGACCGCCGGCCCGAGCCGGTCGGCGACGAGCAGCGGCGACGACCGTACGCCGAGGTTGGCCGAGCGCACCTCCAGCTCGGCGGCGTCCCGCAGCGGCCGCTCGGTCAGGGTCAGCCCGAGCAGGGCCGCCCCGGTGAGCGCCAACGCCACGGAGTTCCATCCGGCCTCGGGGACCCGGTGGGCGTACCCGACCAGGATCCCGGCGATCAGCAGGACCGGCTCGGCGACCAGGTCGGCGCGCGGGTTGACCCGGCGCTCCAGCCAGACCGCGACGGCACCGGCCGCCGCCAGGGCGAGGCCCGGCAGCTCGGCCGAGGTGAGGGCGAGGACCAGGAAGGACAGCACGGCCAGGCCGGCGCTCAGACACCGGACGGTCAGTTTCCTGACCAGATCGCCACGCATGCGCTTCCTTCCTGGGACGGACCGCCGGAGGGGTGATCGTCGCCGGACGGTGATCTCGGAGGTGCGGACCCGGCTAGGCGGTGCCGACCCGGGGCGGCGGCACCAGTTCCGTGGAGCGTTGTCGGCCGATCCGGTCGGGTCCGGGCTCCCGGCCCGAACCGTCCGACCGGCGGCCGGAGTCACTGCCGTCGGGTGCGGCGGACCGGCCGCCGGAGTCGCTGCCGTCCGGCCCGGCGGACCGGCGGCCGGTCTCGACGCCGCCCGGCTCGACAGACTGTCCCGCGGCCTCCGCCGGGGGGTCGCCGGGGGAGCGGCGGACGTCGACCACCTGGCCGGTCAGCCCGGAGAGCAGCACGTCCAGCGAGACCCGTGCCACCGTGTCGGCCGCCAGCAGGGTGTGCTCCGGTTCCTCCCCGAACGCCCGGGTCCGCATCGGGGTCGCGGTCCGCTCCGGGTTGACGCAGTTCACCCGTACGCCGAACTCGGACCACTCGTCGGCGAGCGCCTGGGTGAGGTTGACCACGGCCGCCTTGGTGGCGGAGTAGAGGGCGTACCGGGCCCGGCCCCGGGTGTAGGAGCTGGAGGTGTAAAGCAGCAGTTGGCCCCGGGTCTGTCGCAGGTAGGGCAGCGCCTGCCGGGCGATGTCCACCGGGGCGACCAGGTTGACCTGGAGCATCTGCGCGATGGTCGCCTCGTCCATCTCGGCGAGCGCGCCCATCCGGAGCACCCCGGCGGTCACCACCACGTGGTCGATCCGGCCGGTGGCCTCGAAGGCGTCGCGCAGTGCGGCGGCGACGTCCTCGCCCCGCTCCACGTGGGTGCCGGTGCTCGACCGGCTGACCGGGAAGACGTTCGCGCCGTAGCCCCGGGCGACCTCGGCCAGCCGCGCGCCGATCCCCTCGCTGCCGCCGAAGACCACCACCGTGCGGCCGCTGAGCTCCTCGACGTACGCCCGCTCGTCGCGCAGTCGGGGCGCCTGGGCGGCGGCGAGCTGGAACAGCTTGTCGGCAAGGTGTACGTCGACCGGGTGCGTCACCTTGATGTTCTCGTCCGAGCCCTCGATGACCTTGATCGGCACCTCGGGCAGGTAACGGAGCACCACCCCGCAGTCGTCGGTGGCGCTGAAGTCCGGATCCTGCGCGGCCAGCGCGTACGCGGCTCGGATGGTGCCGGACCGGAACGCCTGCGGTGTCTGCCCCCGGCGCAGCCGGGAACGGACCGGGATGTCGGTGATGCAGTCGTCGTCGTCCACCTGGATGATCGTGTCGGCCGACGGGATGGCCACGTCGACGGCGGAGTACGTCCAGAGTGCGTTGACGCACTCCCGGACGATCCGGGGGCTCAGCAGCGGCCGGACGGCGTCGTGGAAGAGCAGGTTGCAGTCGTCCGGTCCGATCGCGGCCAGCGCCAGCCGGGTGGTGGCGTTGCGCGTGTCCCCGCCCTCGATCACCTGGCTGACCTTGCGGAAGCCGGCCTTGTCCACGATCTGCCGTGCCTCGTCCAGGAAGCCGGGCGCCATCAGCACGATGATCTCGTCGATCTCGGGTGCGGACTCGAAGACCGTGATGGTGTGTTCGAGGATCGGCTTTCCGGCGATCTTGAGAAGCTGCTTGGGAATGCCGAGGCCGACCCGGGTCCCGGTGCCTCCGGCCAGAACCACCGCCACGGTCCGGGTGGGCCGCCACCGGGCGGCGTCCGGCTGGCCGGCCGGCCGCGTTGCCGGGTCAAGCACCATGCCGATCCCTCACTGACTACCCGCTGTTCCGATGGATGCTGCGTTGCCGATGACTGCTGCTGTTGCGGTAGGTGCTGCTGTTGCGGTGGGCGCCGTCGCCGCCTGCCGGGCGATCGGGTCGCGCCGGGCCGCGTGGCCCCTAGGACCCTAGCGCGGTGCGATGGCTCGCCGGTGCCGAGGCCGAGTGGTCCGATCGACACCGGCAAGCCGTCCGGATCACTTCTTCATGAACTTCTCGTACTCCGGCACCACCTCGTCGGTGGGGCCGTCGGCCCGGATCAGCCCGGATTCCAGCCAGATGGTGCGTTCGCAGGTGGTGCGGATCGTCCCGATCGCGTGGCTGACCAGGAACACCGTGCCCGCCTCGGCACGCAGTTCGCGCACCCGGGCCTCGCTGCGGCGCCGGAAGCGGGCGTCGCCGGTGGCCAGCGCCTCGTCGACCAGCAGTACGTCGTGCTTCTTCGCCGCCGCGATCGAGAACCGCAGCCGGGCCGCCATGCCGGAGGAGTACGTCCGCATGGGCAGCGAGGCGAAGTCACCCCGCTCGTTGATCCCGGAGAACTCGACGATCTCCGGCGTGACCTTGCGGACCTGCTCCGGCGACATGCCCATGGCGAGGCAGCCCAGCGCCACGTTCCGCTCGCCGGAGAGGTCGTTGAGCAGGGCGGCGTTGACGCCCAGCAGCGACGGCTGCCCCTGGGTGTAGATCGCCCCACGGCTCGTCGGCATCAGCCCGGCGATCGCCCGGAGCAGGGTGGACTTGCCGGAGCCGTTGCTCCCGATCAGCCCGATCGCCTCGCCCCGGTACGCGGTGAAGCTGACTCCCTTGACCGCGTGCACCTCCCGGACGTTGGCCTGCGGGGCCCGGGAGATGATCCGCTTGAGCGTCGCGGCCGGGCTGCTGCTGGAGGCGCCCCCGTGCACCCGGTAGATCAGGTGTACGTCCTCGGCGATGACCGTGGGGATGCGCTGGCCGGCGATGCTCGCCATGCCCGGGTGGACCTGGTGTTGTTCAGCCACGGCCGTACTCCTGTTCCCCGCGCCAGAAGTAGACGTATCCGGCGACGACCGACACCAGCGTCCAGCCGACGGCCAGCAGCCACAGGCGGGGTGCCGTCGAGGTGATCGGCGCGCCCTCCAGCAGGGCGTGTCGAACCAGCTCGATGAAGACGAGCAGCGGGTTCGCCTCGACGATCGTCGAGGCCCAACCCGGCAGGTTCTGGGAGAAGAACTCCACGCTGTAGAGCACGCCGGAGGCGTACATCCAGGTCCGCATGAGAAACGGCATGAGCTGCTTGAGGTCGGTGATCTTGGCGCCGAGCCGGGCCATCCCGAGCGCCAGCCCGGCGTTGAACACCGACTGGAGCAGCAACGCCGGTACCAGCATCAGCCATTCCAGGGTCAGCGGTTCGCCGGTGATCAGCACGATGGCGATCAGCACCACCATCGCGGAGATCAGGGTCTGGAACTGGGTCAGGGTCACGGCGATCGGCAGGGCGGCCCGGGGGAAGTGCAGCGCCCGGATCAGTCCGAGGTTGCCGATGATCGACTGGGTGCCGCCGGTCACCACGGTCTGGCTGAAGGTGAAGACGAAGAGGCCGACGCAGAGGTACGCGATGAAGTTCGGGACGCCCCGCTGGGTGTCGAGGATCACGCCGAAGATCAGGTAGTAGATCGCGGCGTTGGTCAGCGGCGTCAGCACCTGCCAGATCCGGCCCAGGCGGGCGTTGGCGAAGGTGGCGACCAGCCTCGCCGTCGCGTACGCCGAGATGAAGTGGCGGTAGGACCACAACTGCTTGGTGTAGGCGATCAGCGTGGGTCTCTCGCCGGCGACGGTCAGGCCGTACCGGGCGGCGAGTTGTGCCCCGGTCAGGCCCGAGTCGGGATCGGCTACCGCCGTGGGGGCCATAGCTGGGCGCTCCGATCTGTTCGGGCTGCAAGATGGGTGCGACAAAGCGACCGTGGCCGGAGGTAAGGGGCAACGGTGGTCGTCGCTTGCGTGGAACGTAGTCGATCGTACGTCGGGACGCAACCGTACCGTCGTCGCGCTATATTGGCCGACGTGGCGACCGACAACCGGCGTGCTCCAGCGGGAGCGGCGGTGCTCCGAGGGGAGATCACCGACGCGATCCGCCGAGCCGTGATGAAGGAACTCGCCGCGGTCGGCTACGGACGGCTCTCGATCGAGGCAGTCGCGCGCCGGGCGGGAGTCGGCAAGACGGCGATCTATCGCCGGTGGCCCTCGAAGCTGGAGATGGTACTGGAGATCGTGTCCCGGGTTGCGGGGCAGAGCCTACCGTTGCCGGACACCGGCACCCTGCGCGGCGACCTCGAGGTGCTGTTGCGGATCCTGGCCCGGGCCCTGCGACACCCACTGGCCTCGCAGATCATCCCCGATCTGCTGGCCGAGGCGGCCCGCAATCCGCAGATAGCGCTGACCCTGCAAGAGGCGCTGCGGGCGAACCAGCGAGACATCGGCATACTGTTGCTCGGCCGGGCGGTCGACCGTGGGGAGCTACCCGCGGGCGCGGATCCCGACGAGGCCGTGGACCTGATCGTCGGCCCGCTCTACTGGCGGCTCGCCGTCGCCCGTACCCCCCTTCCGGAGGCATACGTACCACGATTGGCCGCCGCCGTCGCGGCCGGACTCGGCGCCATCGAGCCGGTGCCGTCGGGCGACGCGGTCGCCGCGTCCGCACACCCCTCGTGACCTACCCCGCACACCCCTCGTGACCTACCCCGCACCACTCGTTCCCGCTACCCCGCAACGAGCTAGCATCGCATGCCGATTGCGATCCCCCACCGAAGGAGGATGCCCATGGCCGGGCAGAACGCAGACCTGATTCCACCCGCGAAACCAGTCATCGGAGACGCCGAGATCGAAGCGGCGGTCCGGGTGCTCCGCAGCGGCCGGGTGGTGCAGGGCCCGGAGGTGGCGGCCTTCGAGGAGGAGTTCTCCGAGCTGGTGGCCGGCCGGCACTGCGTCGCGGTCAACTCGGGCACCTCCGCGCTGCACCTGGCCCTGCTGGCGCTGGGCCTCGGCCGGGGTGACGAGGTGATCGTCCCCTCGTTCTCCTTCGCGGCCACCGCCAACGCGGTTCGGCTGGTCGGCGCCGAGCCGGTCTTCGTGGACATCGAGCCGGGCAGCTTCTGCGTGGACCCGGCCGCGGTCGAGGCGGCGATCACCCCGCGCACCAAGGCGATCATGCCGGTGCACCTCTACGGCCACCCCGCCGCGATGGACCGGCTGATGCCGATCGCGCAGCGGCACGACCTGGCGGTCGTCGAGGACGCCGCCCAGGCGCACGGTGCGGCGCTCGGCGGTACCCCGGTCGGCGCCTTCGGCATCGCGGGCTGCTTCAGCTTCTACCCGACGAAGAACATGCACGCCCTGGAGGGCGGCATGATCACGACCCCGGATCCCGAGTTGGCCCGTACCCTGCGGCTGCTGCGCAACCAGGGCATGGAGCAGCGGTACGCCAACGAGATCGTCGGCGCGAACATGCGGCTCACCGACGTGGCGGCGGCGATCGGCCGGGTGCAGCTGCGGCAGCTGCCGGAGTGGACCGAGCAGCGCCGGTCGAACGCCAAGTTCCTCGACTCCCGGATCACCGGAGTGGTCACCCCGCCGGTCGCCGACGCGGCGCGGCACGTCTACCACCAGTACACGGTGCGGGTGACCGGGGACCGGGACGCCGCCCAGCGGCAGCTGCTGGACCGGGGGGTGGGCAACGCGGTCTACTACCCGACCCCGATCCACCGGCTCCGGCCCTACCTGGACGAGAACGGCAGGCCCGGTCCCTGGGACCTGCCGGAGACCGAGCGGGCCGCCCGCGAGGTGGTGTCGCTACCGATCCACCCGGCGCTGACCGAGCACGACCTGGCGCGGATCGCGGACGCGGCGAACAGCCTGGGCGGTGCCCGGTGAACGCGGCCTCCCGTACCCTGCGGGCCGGGCTGATCGGTCTCGGCGCCATGGGGCGCAACCACGCCCGAATCCTGTCCAACCTGGACGGTGTGCGGTTCGTCGGTGTGGTGGACCCGGCCGGCGACCCCACCGGCGCGCTGCCGGTACCGGTGGTCTCCACCGTCGCCGAGCTGATCGAGATGAAGATCGACTATGCGGTGGTGGCCTGCCCCACCGCACTGCACGAGCCGGTCGGCATGGAGCTGGCCGCCAGCGGCATCGGTGCGCTGATCGAGAAGCCGCTCGCCCAGTCGGTCGAGGCGGCCACCCGGCTCGTCGAGGCGTTCGAGTCACGCGGGCTGGTCGCCGGGGTCGGACACATCGAGCGATACAACCCGGCATTGCAGAACCTGCGGCTCCGGCTGGAGGCGGGGGAGCTGGGCGAGGTCTTCCAGGTGGTCACCCGCCGGCAGGGACCGTTTCCACACCGGATCGCCGACGTGGGCGTCGTGATGGACCTGGCCACCCACGACATCGACCTGACGAGCTGGGTGACCGGACAGGAGTACACCTCGGTGTCGGCCCGTACGGTGTCCCGCAGCGGTCGGCTGCACGAGGACATGGTGGCCGCCGTGGGGCAGCTCGGCAACGGCACCATGGTGAACCACCTGGTGAACTGGCTCAGCCCGCTCAAGGAGCGGTCCACGGTGATCACCGGCGACCGGGGCTGCTTCGTTGCCGACACCCTCACCGCCGACCTGACCTTCTACGCCAACGGGGCCATCGACACCGAGTGGGAGGCGCTGCGGGCGTTCCGGGGCGTCGCCGAGGGCGACATGGTCCGGTACGCCATCCCGAAGCGGGAGCCGCTGCTGGTCGAGCACGAGCGGTTCCGGGATGCCGTCGAGGGCAAGGAGACCGACATCGTGACACTGCGGCAGGGTCTGCGTACAGTGCAGGTCGCGGCCGCCCTGCTGGAGTCGGCGACGACGGGCGCGACCGTGTCGGTGGCGCCGTTGGTGAGCGACGCGATCGACCGCGCTCCGGGCGCCGTCTCCGTCTGACGACAGTTCTTCAGGGGGCTTACAAATGCACAACGAGGGCGTCCAGGATCCCCGATCCGGCCGGGGCCGCGTGGTGATGCTTGTCGACAACGCCGTGCAGGGCGACTCCCGGGTGCAGAAGGAGGCGCGGTCCGCCGCGGCGGCCGGCTGGGACGTCACCCTGCTCGGGATCCTCAGCAACGCGTCGCCGCAGGAGACGTGGACCATCGGCGAGGCGACGGTCCGGCTCGTCCGGGTGCCCCGGCCACTCGGCCAGCACCCGATGCTGATGCGGCGCTCGCTGCGCCGCCCGCTGGCCTACCGGCCTGGCCGGTACGCCACGCAGCGGGTCAACGCCGTCAAGGCCTGGCGCTGGGAGATCCAGCAGCGAAGGGCGGCCCTGGACGCGGACCGACGGGCCGGTGGTAGCCGGGTCCGACACGCGATCGGCAGATTGCTGCTCCTGCCGCCCCGGGTCGCGGCCAAGGTCCTCGCGCTGTGGGTGAGGTTCCGTGCGGGCGAACTGCACCGGCTCCAGCAGGGCCGGCAGAACCCGGAGACCCTGATCACCCGGATGTCCATGGGCTTCTGGCAGAAGCTCATGGGTCATCGGAGCTGGCGCCGGCTGGACCCGGGTCTGTGGGACTACGAACTCGCCTTCGGACGCGTCATCGACTCGTTGCGACCGGACCTCATCCACGCCAACGACTTCCGGATGGTGGGTGTCGGCGTTCGCGCCGCGGAACGGGCCCGGGCCCGGGGGCGCGAGGTCAAGGTCGTCTGGGACGCGCACGAGTACGTCGCCGGTGTGACCGGCCGGGCGGACAACCCGCGCTGGCTGCCCGCGCAGATCGCCTACACCGCGGAGTACGCCCCGCGGGCCGACGCGGTCGTCACCGTCTCCTCGACCCTGGCCGAGCTGTTGCAGGAGGTGCACGGGCTGCCCGAACGACCGGCGGTCGTGCTCAACGCGCCGGACGGTGCGCCGCAGGACGTTCCGGGCGACGGTTCGACGCCGGATCTGCGGGCGCGGTGCGGCATCGGCCCGGACACGCCGGTACTGGTCTACTGCGGGGGGGTGAACCCCTCGCGCGGAGTCGACCTGATGGTCGACGCGCTGCCGCACCTGCCCGACGTCCACATCGCACTGGTCACGCTGCATCCGAGCGGCAACAACTCCGCCTCGGAGGAGCTGCTGGCCCGGGCGGTGGAGATCGGCGTTGGTGATCGGGTGCACCTGCTGCCGTACGTGCCGCACTGGCAGGTCTCCACGTTCCTGGCCACGGCGAACGCCGGGGTGGTGCCGATCCACCACAAGCCGAACCACGAACTCGCACTGATCACCAAGTACCTCGAGTACTCGCACGCCCGGCTGCCGATCGTCTGCAGCGACGTCCGGACCATGGCGGAGACGACCCGGTCGACCGGGCAGGGTGAGGTGTTCCGGGCCGGTGACCTGGCCGACTACGTCCGGGCGGTCCGGGCGGTACTGGCCGACCCCGAGCATTACCGGGCGGCGTACGACCGGCCGGGCCTGCTCGCGGGATGGACCTGGGAGGCACAGGCGGAGGTGCTCGACGGGGTGTACCGGCGGTTGCGACCGGACGTCGCGCCGAGGCCGGCGGTGCGGGAGCCAGCGGTGCTCGGCTGACGGGGCAGCGCCACTTGCCACGGTGATTTAGGGTGCAGTCCTCTACGCATCCGCCTGCCGGCACCATCGGTGTCGCGCTGGGCTGGTGGCGCTGACTCTGGCAGAAAAAGAGGAAAGAGATGTCGCATGTCTCGCGGCGATCAGCGCTTGGCATCCTGGCGGCCGGTCTACCGGTCACCGCCCTGGCTCTCGCAGCCTGCCAGGGGTCGAGACCAGGACCGAAGGGTGCGGCGAAGTTGACGTACCGGGACGACGTGGTGCGGGTCGAGAACAAGCGTGCCGGCACGGACGCCTGGCGGTCCGGGAGTGGAGGCCTGCGCGACTCCGACGACGAGCGGATTCAGGTCCAGGGGTACGCCTCCACGACCAGTGTCGCACCCGGCGAAGTCATCGACTTCCACGTCACCGTGGACGTGCCGCAGAGCGTCACCATCTCGATCTACCGACTCGGCTGGTACGACGGCCAGGGTGGCCGGCTCGTGTACACCAACCCTCCTCTTGCCTGTCAGGTCCATCCGGTGCCGCCGGCCGATCCGCTGACCGGGACGATCGAGTGCCGTTGGCCGCCGATCCTGCGGCTCCGGGTGCCCGCCGACTGGGTGTCCGGACTCTACGTCGCGACCTTCACCAGCCAGAGTGGCACTCGCGGCTGCACGCCGTTCGTGGTTCGGGACGACCGGAATCCCGCGGAACTCTGCGTCGTGTTGCCGTTCTCGACCTACCAGGCCTACAACCAGTGGCCCAAGGACGGGCGGCGGGGCAAGAGCCTCTACTACGGATTCCCGTCGCCGGGCGCCCCGATCGACCCCGACGCCCGCGCCTTCCAGGTCTCCTTCGACCGTCCGTACTCCGACCGGGGGTGGCCGAAGCAGTTCGACCGGGACCACGACTTCGTGCAGTGGGTCGAACAACGCGGTTACGACGTGACCTACGCGTCCACGGTCGACATCCACACCGGCCGGATCGATCCGGGGCGCTACGCCGGGCTAATCTTCTGCGGTCACGACGAGTACTGGTCGGCGGAGATGGTTCGGGCGGCGGACCAGGCGGTGCAGCGGGGCGTGAGCCTGGCGTTCCTGGCCGCCAACAACGTGTACTGGCGAATCCGGCTGGAGCCGTCCACCGACGGGCGCGAGAACCGCATCGTGACCTGCTACAAAACCGCCCCGGATCCGACGGCCGGCGTCGACGGTCTCGGCGCCACGATGCGGTGGCGAGATCTCGGCGGCCAGGGCGAGCACGCCGAGCAGCGGCTGCTCGGCGTGCAGTACAACGGCATCGTCGCGGCCCCGAGTCCGCTCGTGGTGCGCAATGCCGACCACTGGTTCTGGGAGCGTTGCAGGGTGACCGACGGCCTGGAGCTGCCGCGGTTGGTCGGCGGTGAGGCCGACGGCTACGATCCGGCGATGCCGGCACCGGTCGGGGTGAACTCCACCATCCTGTCCGCCTCGCCCTACCGGTTGCGCAACGGCACCGTGCACGAGCAGAACACCCACCTGTACGAGACGCCGGGCGGTGCGCTGGTCTTCGACGCGGGCACGCTGCACTGGACTCTGGCGCTCAACCGGCGGGGCTTCCGCAACCAGAAGATCCAGATCGCCACCCGGAACCTGTTCGACCGCATCGTGCGGCAGAAGTCCAGCGGCCGATAGCCCAGGCCGGGGCAGGGCGGTCGACCCGGCCCCGGCAGATGGTCTGTGTGCTCAGTGCACCGGGTGGCGCAGTGGAATCCGGAGCACCTCGGCGAGGCGCTGGCCGCCGCTGCGCCAGTCCCAGGTGGCCCGGGCGTAGGCGGCCACCTCCGCACCGTTGGCCCGCCAGCTCTCCTCGCTGGCGGTCAGCTCGCGGATCCGGTCCGCCGCCTGCTGCGGCGTGTCCGCGACCCACTCCGTCGGCACGAGTGCCCGGACACCGTGCACCGAGCCGGCGAGGGACGATCCGCGCAGCACCGGTACGGCGCCACCGGCCGCGCCCTCGACGTGTGCGTGCCGGAAGGTCTCCCGGATCGGGCTGCTCAGGATCACCCCGACGCCGGACAACGCCTCCGGGAACTCGTCGGGAACCCGCTCGACCCGGGCCACCGCTCCGGACCGTTCCAGCTCGACCAGCTCGGCGAGGAGTTCCTCGTGGTAACGCCGGACCACCATGCCCGGCTCGGGGGTGAGTTCGGTACCGATCAGCACCAGGCGGTACCGGGTGTCGCCGGCCCGAAGCTGCCGGAGGACCTCGACGGCCCACCGGGTGTCGACGGCGTTCACACCGAGCAGGCCGAGGGTGAAGCGACTCTGCGGCTCCTTGGGACGAGCGGGTGCGCGTAGGTCGAGCGCGTCGCCGACGACCGACAGCGTCGGTGCCGTCTCCGTGCCGAGCTGGGGCAGCACCGCGGTGGCCAGCTCCCGCACGGCCTCCGCGGCGACGACCAGTTCGTCCACTCGCGAGTAGTCGACCAGGTGCGCCCATGGACGCAGCAGGTCGGCCGGGTGCGTGCGTACCACGATCCGGGTGGTGCCCGGGTCGAACAGCGTCACCGCTGCGGCGGGCTCGGTGCCGTCGGCGAGGAGGACGTCGGCCCACTCCAGCCGGGGCTGCAACCACTCGCGCATCCGGTTGCCGTACTCGCTCGACCCGGCGAGCAGGTGACCCACCTGCGCGGCCGGATCGGTGCGTACCGCCCCGGCGTCCGTCTCGTCGCCGAGGTCGACGTACTGGACCTCGACGTCCGGCCGGTCGTCGTAGCGACCCCGGATCGTCCGGGAGCGTCGCGCTTCGCCGTCGGTGAGGACCAGCAGCCGCAGCGCCCGGTCGGTCGGCGGTGGCTCGGCCGGTGTGGCCCGGCCACGCGGGGTGGCGAGAGCGCGACCGACGGCGCTGTCGCGCAGCGGCGCCAGGAACTCCGCCGGGCGTTCGGCGAGTGGGGAGCAGGGCTGTTCGAAGTGCGCCACCCGATGGAACAGCAATTTCAGCGCCCTGTGCGTCGACTGGGTCGCCCGGGCGGTGTTCTTCTTGCGGAGCCATCCGTCGGCGACGGCCAGTTCGGTGGCGACCGCCGCGTGCAGGGCGACCGGGACGCGGCCGATGGCCAGTTCCCAGGTCGCCTCCCTGGTCAACAGGTTGGCCCGGGAGGCGACGTCCTCCAGCCGGGCCGAGGCGGCGGCCGAGGCGGCGGCCGCCTGCTGCGGGCGGTCCGCTTCGATCGCGCGTTGGTGCACCCGGTACGCGACACCCGTCCGTACCCGGTCGGGCAGGGCCGGCACCGCCACCGCGGTACGCCAGAACCAGGCCCCGGCACCGCTGCGCATCACGGCCGGGGCCATGCCGATCCGCATGGCCCGGCGTACCTTGCCCTGCGCATCCCGGCGGGTTGCCCGGGCGACGATGCCGGCACGGGTCGCGACCGCCGCACGTAGCCCTCTCCTTGGCCGGGGCGCCCCGGCGAGGCGGGCCTGGACCGCCCGGGCAGCCGGACCGAGGCCGTGGCAGGCGTCCGCGTCGAGCTGCCGCTGTGCCATCTCCCACACCGCGTAGACGGCGACCATGTCCATCGACACCAGCACGTCGGCCTCGCGGACCCAGCGCCGGACCACCTCGTCGTGCCAGGCACGGACCCAGATTGCGCGGGACGGCTCGCCGCCGAGGGACCGGCGCAGCCGGTCGTCCGGTTCGGTCTCGCGGAGCCCGCGCACCTGCGCCGGGGCCGGATCGAAGGTGAGCCGGCTCAGGTCGAAGTCGCAGACCAGGCGAACCTGGACGCCCTGCTTCCGGAACCGCTCCAGGGCCTCAACCAGCACCGTCTCCTGCCGGGGCACCGTGCCCGCGACGAGAAGTACGTTGATCATAAGGAATTTACCTGCCTCGGTCGGCGTAGGCGGGGGTCGGTTTCCCAGTGGCGGGATTCGAGGCCAGCCGGGCGGCCTCGGCGACGGCGGGGGCGAGTTGGGCGCCTCGGGCGAAGTGCTCGGCGTGGACCCGGGCGGCCTCCCGCTGGGCGTCGGTCGCCTCGACCGCCAACCGGGCGGCCTCGCGGAAGGCGGCAGCCAGCGCCGCCACGTCCAGGCCGACAGCTCCGGTCCAGAGCGGATGTCCGGCGAGCACGTTCGCGGCGTCGTGGTCCACCTCGTGGGCCGACATCACCGGCAGCCCGCTGGCGGCGTACTCGTAGACCTTCCCGGAGGTCACGTACTTGCCGCCGACGAGCATGAGTACCAGCGCGTCCCACCGCCCGAAAACGGCGGCGACCTCGGCCTTCGGCACCGGACCGCCGAACTCCACGTCATCGGGGGCGGCCGCGCGCAGCAGTTCACTGTGCGCGTTGGCCTCGCGCAGCGCACCGGCACCGATGTGTCCGCGTACCTCGAACCGGCTGCGGGCGAGTACCGGGTCCACCCGGCGAGCCATCCGCCAGGCGGTGAGCACCGAGTCGAGCAGGGCCGGCGCGAAGTTGATCGAGCCGAGGTAGCCGAACGTCAGTCCGGCGGCGGGATCCGCCCGGTGCGGCGCATCCGGTACGCAGTCGGGGTCGTAGCCGTTGCGGACCACCCGGACCCGGTCGGCGACCACCGGATACCGGTCCCGGTAGAACTGTGCGATCGGCTCGTTGACGCACCAGATCGCCCCGGCCTGCTCGAGGACCCGCTTCTCCCACTGCCCGGCGGGGGACTTCTCCGGGAACGCCGTGCCGCCGCCGATCACGTCGACCGACCAGCCGTCCCGGAAGTCCACCACGTACGGCACCCGGTGCTCCTGCCACAGCCGCCACGTCGCGGCCAGGTTGACGTACGGCGCGCAGGTCGTCATGAGCAGGTCGGCGGCGTGTGCCCGGTGCTCCCGCAATACCGCCTTCTCCAGGGCGTACCGCCAGCCGCCGAAGACCGGCTCCGGGAAGATCTTGAGTTCCTGCCTGCGCTGCCGCTCGATCCACTCCCGAGGGCGCAACGCCCGCGCCTCGGAGAAGTTGCGGATGTCGGTCTCCAGGTCGACGCGCATCAGCGGCAGCTCGACCACCTTGACCCTCGGGTCGACGCCGGCCGAGAGGCTGTGGTCCAGGCCGTACTCGCGCTCCCACGCCTCCTGGCAGATGGTGATGACGGTGACGTCCCAGCCGATCGCGCAGAACTGGTTGGCGGTCTCGCGCAGCCGGTAGGCCGAGCTCTTCGCGGCGGGCGGAAACCCGATCGCAAGGTAGATCACGTGCGGTCGATCGCCGGGGCGAGGCCGGGGACGGATCGCGCGGGTCAGGTTGGTGAGCGAGGACGGGAGAGGGTTATGCATCCTGCTGCTGCCGATCTTCCTTGCGTCGGGGCTGGTCAGGGAAGCGTTCGCGGAGCGCGTCGGAGGTCGTTCGCCGGGCGGACGCTCAGGTCGAAGTGCTGGCCAGTGCCTCCACCACCCGCTGCGCCGCCCGTCCGTCGCCGTAAGGTTCGCTCCGCGCGGTGGTCGGCGCGTCCCGGGTCGCGGTGCGGACCCACTCGTCCGCGACGATGGCGCGAGGGTCCGGGACGAGCCGGTTCCAACCGCCGTCGAGGGTCTCCGACCACTCGGTCTCGGTCCGCAACGTGGTGCACGGGCGACCGAGCAGGTAGGCCTCCTTCTGGAGGCCCCCGGAGTCGGTGATCACACCTGCCGAGCCGAGCACCGCGGCCACCATGCCGGCGTAGGGCAGCGGTCGGCCAACCCGGATCGCACCCTGAGCCAGCTTCACGCCGTGCTCGTCGGCCCGGGCCAGCAGCCTCGGGTGGGCGAGCAGCGCCACCGGCACCGGCAGCACGGCGAGCGCGTCGACCAGGGCGGCGAGCCGATCCGCGTCGTCGGTGTTCTCGGCCCGGTGCACGGTGGCGAGCAGGTACGGTGCGTGGACGTCGATGCCCTCGGGCAGCTCGCCGGGGTGCTGCTCGCCGGCCAGCACCGAGTCGCGTACCCGCAGGCAGACGTCGACCATCACGTCGCCGACCATCCGCGCCCGCGCCGCCAACCCCTCGTCGGCGAGATGCCGCATGGCCTCCTCGGTCGGGGCCAGCAACAGGTCGGCGGCGTGGTCGGTGAGGACCCGGTTGTGCTCCTCCGGCATCGCCCGGTTGAACGAGCGCAGCCCGGCCTCCAGGTGCGCCACCGGCAGGTGCTGCTTCACGGCGCTGACCGCACCGGCGAGGGTCGAGTTGGTGTCCCCGTAGACCAGGACCCAGTCCGGGCGCTCGGCGGCGAGTACCGGGTCCAGCGCCGCGAGGGTCCGACCGGTCTGTACCCCGTGCGTGCCGGAGCCGATTCCGAGGTGTACGTCCGGTTGCGGGATGCCGAGTCCGGAAAAGAACACGTCGGAGAGGTCGGCGTCGTAGTGCTGGCCGGTGTGCACGATGACGTGCCGGTGTTCGGTTCGCGCGAACGCGGCGGCCACCGGCGCCAACTTCACCAGTTGGGGGCGGGCCCCGACGATGCTTACGACCTTCACGTGGCGATACTCCAGGTTGTCGACGGAGAACGCCGGCGAACCGGCGGTGGCGCGACGTACCGGACCCGCTGCGGCCGGCGGTTGGAGTGTAGCCACTGGCGGGGCGAGGCTGTCGTGAGCGGCAGGGTACGGCAATCGGCGTCCGGGGGATTATGGGGGATATCGTTTCGCCCGTCCTGTTGCGGCCGGCGCCGCCCCCGCCATTGAGTGAGTGCCTGGTCACGGACCGCAGGTTTGACGTGCCCGCTGAGGTTTGCCGGCGCTTTGTTCGTTGTGGCAGACTCCGACGCGCTCAATACCATGGGATCGCCGTCGAAACGCCAGCATCAGGGGGCCATGCCGCAATGATCCTCGATCCTTCGCGGGTACCGGTGACCCGGTCCGAGGTCCGGCGATGACCCTGGGGCGCACTGCCGCCCGGAGGGTCCGGCGGATGGCTGCCCGCTCCGCATCGGCCGGGCTGGGCTGGACGATCTCGCCGGCGTTCGTGCGCCTCCGACTCGGTTCCGGACTCTGGGGTGCGGTGCTCGCAGTGCCGGGCCTGCCCGAGCGGGCCCGTGGTCGGCTCGCCGGCAAGGTCCAGGCGAGCCTGCTGCGGGCCGGTCGCCCGGAGCAGGCCGCGCGGACCTCGGGCGTCGCGCTGCGCCGGATCCAGAACCGTCGGCTCCGGGCCGACCTGCTGATGCGCCAGGTGAGCGCCGAGCTCGACTCCGGCACTCCGCCGAGCCTGCCCGCCGCCGTCGCCGCCGAACTGGCGATCGCCGACAGCGTGCTGACGAAGGGGAACGCCCGGGCGGCGGCCGCCTCGCTGCAGACCGCTCACCGACAGTTGTTCCATCGCCGCCTCCAGTTCGACCGGATGACGTCGCCGCTCGCCGACGATCCGGCGGGCTACCTCGCCCAGTGGCACGCGAGCGCGGCGGTCGGGGCGCTCTCGGCACCGCGCGGCCGGAGCGGGACCCCGGGGCCGGTCCCCACCGACCGGCCGTTGCGGCTGTTGATCGCTACCTACGGCAACCATGGTTTCCTCGCCGCCATCCGGCGGCACTTCACGGAGCGACCGGACGTCGAGGTGCGGTTCCTGGACCCGGGGGAGGACGGCGGCACGCACGTTCCGCTGCTCAACAACAGCCGGGCGATGATGGAACACGTCCTGTCCGGGCGCTCCAGCTACGGCGACCGGGTCAGGGAGTGGCTGAGGCCCCAGCTGGAGTGGGCCGACGTCGTCTTCGTCGACTGGTGCGCGGCGATGGCCGTGCTCTTCTCGCTGCTGGATCCCGGGTCGACCCGGGTCATCGTCCGGCTGCACAGCTTCGAGGTCTTCGCGCACTGGCCGCACCTGGTCGACTTCTCCCGGGTCGACGACCTGATCTTCGTCTCCGACCACCTGCGCGACCTCGCGGTCGCCGCGGTGCCGGCGATGACGACGGCCGGAACCCGGCTGCACGTGATCAGCAACGCGATGGACCTGCGGGCGTACCGGCGGCCGAAGAACCCGGACGCCCGGTTCACCCTGGCCGTGGTGGGGATCAAGGCGGTGGCCAAGGACCCGGGCTGGGCGGTGCGGGTGCTCCGGCACCTGCGCGCGTCCGACGACCGGTACCGGTTGGCACTGTTCGGTCAGGACCTCAACGCGGACGCGAGCCCCGACGCCCGGCGGTTCTGGGACGAGTTGCTGGCCGAGATGGCCGATCTCGAGGCGACGGGCGCGGTGGTCCGGATGGGGCAGACCGAGGACATGCCGGAGGCGTTCCGGGACGTCGGCGTCATCGTCAGCAGCTCGGTCCGGGAGAGCTTCCACTGCGCACTGGTGGAGGGTGCGGCCAGCGCGGCCGTACCGGTGGTCCGGGACTGGCCGTTCTTCGCCGGACGGCCGGCGAGCGCCCGGACCCTGTTCCCGGTGGACTGGGTGGTCGACTCCCCGGAGGAGGCCGCCGAGCGGATCCGTTCGGTCACCGCCACCGAGGAGGCCTGGCGGTCGGCCGGTGAGGCCGCCGCGGACCACGCCATCGCCACCTGGGACTGGGAGATCGTTAAGCACCAGTTCGATGAGGTCGTGTACGGTATGGCCGTCGCGGCGACGGGCAGAGGCCCGAGCAGCAGCGCGAAATAGCGCGGTACATCCAACTCTTGCACAGCGTGGGCGTACCAGGTCGCGCCCCGTCCGCACATCGGCGCGGTGGTCGACCTGCATGAAGAGGAGAGGGCCAATGGTCGCGACGGGGACGAACGAGCCGGCGGGGCCCGCACGCATCGTGATGCTCGTCGACAATGGAGTCAACGGTGACTCGCGGGTACAGAAGACGGCGCGGTCGGCCGCCGAGGCGGGGTGGGATGTCATCCTGATCGGCCGGTCCCCGAACGGTCAGCCGCAGAGCTGGCAACTGGGTGATGCCAAGGTCCAGCTCGTGCGGATGCCAAGCCCGCTCCGGCAGCGGCGGCACGAGTTCCGGCGCCGCTGGATCATCGGGCCGCTGGCCTATCCGCCCACCGGCATCGCGGCGCACCGCGCGCAGGCGGTCAAGGCGTGGCAGGCGGACCTGGCGGTCAAGCGGGCACTGCTGGCCACCGACCGGTCCGCCGGGGTGGCGGTGCGACGGCGGTTGCTGCGGGTGCAGGAGCTGGCCGCCAAGGGCGCCAAGAAGTGGGTGTCGTTCCGCTACTGGCAGCTGACCAGGGCGCAGGGATACCGCGGCAAGTTGCGCAGCCCGTGGGACCGCGCGTACACGGTGTTCTGGCGGCGGCTGCTCGGCGACCGGTCGTGGCGCAGGCTGGAGCCGCAACTGTGGGACTACGAGCTGGCCTACGGTGCGACCGTCGACCAGTTGAAACCGGACATCATCTACGCGAACGACTTCCGGATGCTCGGCGTCGGCGCCCGCGCGAAGATCCGGGCCCGGAGCAAGGGTCGGACGATCAAACTCATCTGGGACGTGCACGAGTACCTGCCCGGGGTGAAGCCGAGGGCGGACAACGCCCGGTGGATGACGGCCAACCAGGCGCACGAGCACGAGTTCGCGCCGTACGCCGACGCCGTCATCACGGTCTCCACCCAGCTCGCCGAGCTGCTGAAGCGGGATCACTCGTTGCCGGAGCTGCCGTCTGTCGTGCTCAACACGCCCAACGCCGGTGACGTCGAGTGGGATGCGACGGCTCCCGACATCCGCAGCACGTGCGGGCTCGGTCCGGACGTGCCGCTGCTCGTCTACAGTGGAGCGGCGGCGGTCCACCGCGGGATGGGCGTGATGGTGGAGGCGATGCCCCAGCTACCCGAGGCGCACGTGGCATTCGTGGTGAACGACCCGCAGAGCGCGTACCTGAAGAGCCTGATCGCACGGGCCCGGGAGCTCGGTACGGCGGACCGGCTGCACGTCCTGCCCTACGTCGCGCACTCCCAGGTGGTCGGTTTCCTCTCCACGGCGGATGCGGGCGTGATCCCGATCCACCACTGGCTCAACCACGAGATCCAGCTCATCACGAAGTTCTTCGAGTACTCGCACGCGCGGCTGCCGATCCTGGTCAGCGATGTGGAGACGATGGCGGCGACGGTCCGGGAGAACGACCAGGGCGAGGTCTTCCGGGTGGACGACGTCGACGGGTACGTGCGGGCGGTCAGGGCGGTACTCGCCGATCCCGAGCGCTACCGCACGGCGTACAAGTCGATGGATCTCGCGGCCTGGACCTGGGAGGTCCAGGCGGAGGTACAGGCCGGCATCTATCGTCGGCTGGCCCCGGACCGGGCGCCCAGCCGAGGCTGATCGGCCCGGAACGACGTGGTGTGCGTCTCGGTCCGACCGCGATTGCGGCCATCCGGAAGCGGCGGCATCGTGGGATAGCATTCGCAGGTTGTTGTAGGCGGAGTTCGAACAGATCCACCGCGGCTTGAGGGACGAGCAATGACAGATGTCGTAATTCTGGGACTGGGCTACGTGGGACTTCCGCTTGCGCGAGAGGCGGTGCGTTCCGGGGCGTCGGTTCTCGGGTTCGACGTCAGCTCCCGCGTGGTCGAGGAGCTCAACGCCGGCAATTCCCACGTCGACGATCTTTCCGACGCCGACATCGCCGAGATGGTCGCCGGGGGATTCCGGGCCACCACGGACGAGACCGAGATCGCGACGGCGTCGACCGCGTTGATCTGCGTACCGACGCCGCTCGCCGAGGACGGTGGGCCGGATCTGACGGCGGTCGAGTCCGCCGCGCGTTCCGTGTCGCGGAACCTCCGGGCCGGCATGCTGGTGATCCTCGAATCGACCACCTATCCCGGCACCACCGACGAGATCGTCCGTCCGATCCTCGAGGAGTCCGGGCTCAAGGCCGGGGTCGACTTCCACCTCGCCTTTTCGCCCGAGCGGATCGACCCGGGCAACCGGGACTTCGGCCCGCGGAACACTCCGAAGGTCGTGGGCGGGCACACCCCGGCCTGTACGGAACGCGCTGCCGAGTTCTACGGTCGGTTCATCGAGACGATCGTCCGCACCAGGGGAACCCGCGAGGCGGAGACCGCGAAGCTGCTGGAGAACACCTACCGGCATGTCAACATCGCGCTGGTCAACGAGATGGCGCGGTTCTGCCACGAACTCGACATCGACCTGTGGGACGTGATCAGGGCCGCGAGCAGCAAGCCGTTCGGCTTCCAGCCCTTCTATCCCGGTCCCGGGGTCGGTGGTCACTGCATCCCCATAGATCCGAACTACCTCAGCCACAACGTCAGAATGCGGCTGGGATACCCGTTCCGGTTCGTGGAGCTGGCCCAGGAGATCAACGCCACGATGCCGAGCTACGTGGCGCGGCGGGCCCAGAACATCCTCAACGATGCCGGCATGGCCACCAACGGCGCCAACATCGTGCTGCTCGGCGTGACGTACAAGCCCGACATCGCCGACCAGCGGGAGTCGCCGGCCGTCCCGCTGGCCCGGCTGCTCGCCGGACTCGGCGCCAAGCTGAGCTATCACGACCCGTACGTGACGAACTGGACCGCGTCCGGGGTCGACGTGCGACGGGTGGAGGACGCGGAGACCGCCGTCGCCGAGGCGGATCTCGCCATCCTCGTGCAGAACCACCGCGGCTACGACGCGGAGAAGTTGGCGCGGCAGGCGCGGCGGTTCTTCGACACCCGCGGGGTCACCAGCGGCGAGGGCTCCTACCGGCTGTAGCAGCGGTCCCACCGGGTGCGGGGGATCGACCCGCCCGGGGTGGGAACACGCTGTCCGGAACGGGCGACCGGAGGCTGTCGCGCACGCTCGCGGCACTGGTTGCCCCGACGGTACGGGCACCGGGCAGATCGCCGGCGGTGACGTAGACTCGCCCGCGTTCGCGGCGGGACCGGAAGAGGCGGAGCATGGGCGAAACGGATTCTGGCGGCGCGGTCGAGGCGCGGAGTGTTCGGGGTCGGATCGTGATGCTCGTGGACAACGGCGTCAACGGTGACTCCCGGGTGCAGAAGGTCGCGCGCTCGGCCGCCGAAGCCGGCTGGGACGTGACGCTGCTCGGCAGGTCACCGCATGGCGCCGCGCAGACCTGGCGACTCGGTCCCGCCGAGGTCCGGCTGCTGCCCATGCCCGATCCGCTGGCCCGGCGCCGGCACGAGTTCCGGCGGGCCTGGTTGCGCTGGCCGCTGGCGTACGCGCCGAACGGCATCGCCGCGCACCGGGCCCAGTGGGCAAAGGCCTGGCAGGCTGACATCCGGCAGCGCGAGGCGGAGTTGACCCTGGCCGTCCGGGCCGGGACGACCGATCGCCGGCTGGAGCGGCGGCGGCGCCGGCTGCGGCTCGAACGGAAGGCCGCGCATCTGCTCCGCCGGTGGGTGTCGTTGCGGTACTGGATGCTGACCCGGGCCCGGAAGGGCCGCAGGCTGACCAGCTGGTGGGACCGGCTCTACACCTGGTTCTGGTCCACCGTGCAGGGTGGCCGGGCGTGGCGCCGGCTGGAGCCGGGGCTGTGGGACTACGAGCTGGCCTTCGGGCCGGTCGTCGACGAGCTGGCACCTGATCTGATCCACGCGCACGACTTCCGCATGATCGGGGTCGGCGCCCGGGCCAAGGTCCGGGCCGCCGTGGCGGGCCGGGAGCTGAAGCTGGTCTGGGACGCCCACGAGTTCCTGCCCGGGGTGCAGCCGTGGCAGGACAACGCCCGCTGGCTTCCCGCACACCGCGCACACGAGCGGGAGTACGTGCCGTTCGCGGACGCCGCCGTCACCGTCTCGGCGAGCCTCGCCGAGCTGCTGCGCCGGGAGCACGGGCTGGCCGAGTTGCCGGCGGTGGTGCTCAACGCGCCGGACGTCACGGGCGACCCGGCGGGGGAGACCGGACCGGCACCGGAACTGCGCGACCGGTGCGGGATCGGTCCGGAGGTGCCGCTGCTGGTGTACAGCGGCGTGGCCGCCCCCAAGCGGGGCCTCGGCACGATGATCGAGGCGTTGCCGCAGTTGCCCGGGGTGCACGTCGCGCTGGTGGTCAACAAGCCCGACGGCCCGTACGTCCGGGAGTTGCTGGCCCGGGCCGGGGCGCTCGGCGTGGCCGACCGGCTGCACGTGCTGCCGTACGTCGCGCACTGGCAGGTGGTGGCGTTCCTGTCCGGCGCGGATGTCGGGGTGATCCCCATCCAGCACTGGCCGAACCACGAGATCGCGTTGATCACGAAGTTCTTCGAGTACGCGCACGCCCGGTTGCCGGTGGTGGTCAGCGACGTGCGGACGATGGCGGAGACGGTCCGGTCGACCGGCCAGGGTGAGGTGTTCCGGGCCGAGGACGTCACCGACTACGTCCGGGCGGTCCGGGCGGTGCTGGCGGACCGGGAGCGATACCGGGCCGCATACCAGCAGCCGGGGCTGCTGGCGGGCTGGACCTGGGCGGCCCAGGCCGAGGTCCTGACCGGGGTCTATCGCCGGCTGCTGGACGGCACTGCCGAGCGGTCGGCGGCCGGTGCCGGCGCCGGTCCGGCCGGCCCGGTCGGCTCCGTCTCGGGGCCGACCGGTCCGGAGTCCGTCGTGAGCCCGGGCAGCCGGCCGGCCGCAGGGGTCACCGCGTGATGACGGAACCCGACGTCAGCGTGGTGGTGGCGGTCTACAACACGATGCCCTACCTCACCAAGTGCCTGAACTCGCTGGTGCGGCAGAGCATCGGCCGGGACCGGATCGAGGTCGTCGCGGTCGACGACGGCTCGACCGACGGCAGCGGCCGGGAGTTGGACCGCTTCGCCCGGCTCTACCCGGGTACGGTCAAGGTGATCCACCAGGCCAACTCCGGCGGCCCGGCGGCACCGAGCAACCGGGCCCTGGACCAGGCCACCGGCCGGTACGTCTTCTTCATCGGCGCCGACGACTACCTTGGCCCGGAGGCGCTGGAGCGGCTGGTACGGGCGGCCGACGAGTACGGCTCGGACGTCGTGCTCGGCAAGGCGGTCGGGGTGAACAGCCGCAACATCCACCAGGCGGTATTCGCCCGCAACGAGGTGGAGATCGACCTCTTCGACTCCGCCCTGCCATGGTCGCTGGCGAACACCAAGCTGTTCCGCCGGGAGTTGATCGAGCGCCATCACCTGCGCTACCCGGAGGACATGCCGGTCGGCAGCGACCAGCCGTTCACCCTGGAGGCGTGCTTCCGGGCGAAGCGGATCTCGGTGCTGGCGGACTACGACTTCTACCACGCGGTGCGCCGGCTCAACGCGCACAACATCACCTACCGGTCCCGGCACGTCGAGCGACTCCGCTGCGTCGAGTCGATCATGGAGTTCGTGGCCGGGCTGATCGAGCCGGGCGAGCGCCGGGACGCGGTACTGGTCCGGCACTTCGCCTGGGAGGTCGCCCGGCTGGTCGAGGACGACTTCCTGGGGCTGGACCGGGCGGTGCAGGAGCGGGTGCACTCGGGTGTCCGGGGCCTCGCCGACCGCTACCTCACCGACCGGATCCGGGCCCGCCTGGAGATCGAGCCCCGGCTGCGGATCGGCACCGCCCAGCGGGGCACCGTCGACGACCTGCTCGCGGTCATCCGGCAGGACGCCGAGCAGGGCGTACCGCCGACGATCATCGACGGCGACCGCTGGTACGCCGGCTACCCCGGCTTCCGTGACCCCCGGCTGGACCTGCCGGACGCCTGGTTCGACGTCTCGGACACCGCCGCCGACTGGCTCGCCCGGCTGGAGGTGGTCGCCGTCACCTGGGAGACCTGCGACGACGGTGAGCGGGCGCTGACCGTGACCGCGCGTACCCCCCGCCGGGACCTCGCGTCGCTGGCCTCCGGGCCGATCGGACTGACCGCCGGCGATGTCACGGGCACCACGCTGGAGACCACCCGGGACGGTACCGGCAGCACGGTCCGGGCCCGGTTCCGGGTGGGGCTGCTGCTGGCCGGCTCGGGGGCCGGCGGTTCGCTGCTCGGCGTCCGGTGCCAACTGCCCGCTTTCGGCGAGGTCGGCTCCGCGGCGGTACGCGCACCGGCCCGGCCGACCGTGTCACGCTTGATGTACCGCCGGGGAATGCGGTTCTTCGTGATCACCCCGACAACGAGTCACCGAGGCCAACTCGTGATCGCCATCGCACCTGTCACCCCCCGTCGGGTCCTGGCCCGACTGCGGCGCAGGTTGCCCCAGGGAGGAAAGTAGAAGGCATGAAAATCTGCGTCGTCGCTCTCGGAAAGATCGGCCTGCCGCTCGCCGTCCAGTTTGCCGACAAGGGGCACACGGTGGTCGGCGCCGACGTGTCCGAGCGGGTCGTGCAGCTGGTCAACGACGGCGCCGTGCCGTTCCCGGGCGAGACCGACCTCGACGTCAAGCTCAAGGCGGCGGTGGCGGCGGGCCGCTTCTCCGCCACCACCGACACCGCGGCGGCTGTCGCCGAGTCCGAGGCCGTGGTCGTGGTGGTGCCGCTCTTCGTGGACGCCGAGGGCGTGCCGGACTTCGGCTGGATGGACGACGCGACCCGGGCCATCGCCGCCGGGCTCAAGCCCGGCACCCTGGTCAGCTACGAGACCACGCTGCCGGTCGGCACCACCCGCAACCGCTGGGCGCCGATGCTGGAGGAGGGCTCCGGGCTCAAGGTCGGCCGCGACTTCAGCCTGGTGTTCAGCCCCGAGCGGGTGCTGACCGGCCGGGTCTTCGCCGACCTGCGGCGTTACCCGAAGCTGGTCGGCGGGGTGGACGGGGCGTCGGCCCGGCGCGGTGTCGAGTTCTACGAGGCGGTGCTGGACTTCGACGAGCGTCCCGACCTGTCCCGGCCCAACGGGGTGTGGGACCTGGGATCGGCCGAGGCGTCGGAGCTGGCGAAGCTCGCCGAGACGACCTATCGGGACGTCAACATCGGCCTGGCGAACCAGTTCGCCCGGTTCGCCGACACGGTCGGGGTCGACGTGATCAAGGTCATCGAGGCCTGCAACACCCAGCCCTACAGCCACATCCACTCCCCGGGGATCGCGGTCGGCGGGCACTGCATCCCGATCTACCCCCGGATGTACCTGTGGAACGACCCGACGGCCACCGTCGTACGCTCGGCCCGGGAGGCGAACGCGGCGATGCCGGAGTACGCCGTCGACCTGCTCGCGGCGGCCGCCGGTGACCTGACCGGCGTCGAGGTGCTGGTGCTGGGCGCCGCCTATCGCGGCGGGGTGAAGGAGACAGCCTTCTCCGGCGTCTTCCCGACCGTCGAGGCGCTGCGCCGCCGGGGCGCGAAGCCGTACGTCTCGGACCCGATGTACACCGGCGAGGAGCTGACCGCGCTCGGCCTGCCGGCGTACGCCGGTGAGCCGGTGACCGCGGCGGTGATCCAGGCGGACCACGCCGAGTACCGCACCCTCTCCAGCGCCGACCTGCCGGCGGTCGAGGTGCTGGTCGACGGCCGTCGGGTGACCGACCCGGCGCGCTGGTCCAACGTCCGCCGGGTCGTCATCGGCGGCTGAATCGGCGGCTGAGCCCGCACGGGTTGCGGCTGAGCCCGCACGGGTTCCGGGCCCGCCCGGGTCCGGTGCGGTGGTGGGGCCGCTCGGGACCTGGGAGACGCGTCGAGCCCTGACCGGACCGGAAGGGATCGGTCAGGGCTCGTCCGTCGGCACCGCGCGGCGTGGCCGAGGGGTCGGACGAGTTGTTGCTCAGGCCCGGAACACCCCGTCTACGGCGGTGGCGGCGGCCGCGTCGGCGTAACCGGTCAGCGGGGGCCCGCCTCGGCCTGGGCCGGCGGCCGCTCCGGGTCGCGCGAGACGACCTCGCCCCGGGCGTTCACCCAGCCCTTGGGCCGGGCCGGGTTCCCGACCACCAACTGGTACGGCGCGACGTCCCGGGTCACCACCGAGCCGGCGGCGATCATCGCGTACGAGCCGATCTCGACCCCGCAGACGATGGTGGCGTTGGCGCCGATCGAGGCGCCCCGGCGTACCGTCGTCGGGGTGATCTCCCATTCCGGGTTCTGGGCCCGGGGCCGGAGGTCGTTGGTGAAGACCGCGCAGGGACCGACGAAGACCTCGTCCTCGATCGTCACGCCCTGGTAGACGGAGACGTTGTTCTGGATCTTCACCAGGTCGCCGACAACGACGTTCGCGTCCACGTAGACGTTCCGGCCGATCACACAGTCGGCGCCCACCCGGGCGGTCGAGCGGACGTGGGCGAGGTGCCAGACCTTGGTGCCGTCGCCGATCCGCGCACCCTCGTCGACCTCGGCCGAGGGGTGCACGAAGACCGTGTCGGGGAGAGCGGGGGGCTCGTTCATCGCTTGAGTCACGGCTTGGCAGGATACGCCGAGGTGCCGGGCCGGTCAGCCCGGGGGACGGAGGGTCGACTCCGGCAGGTAGACCGTGTGCCGTCCGACCCGGGTCACCCGGGCCGGGACACCCGAGCGGCGTAGGTGGGCCCGGAACGCGGTGTCCGCGGGCGTGCCGGCCTCGAAGACGTAGCCGGGCCGGTCGGCGGCGGCGACCCGCCTCGGGTACGCCGGATAGCGGTCCTGTCCCGGCCGCAGGTCCGCGCCGAGCACCGCGCAGGCGACCCGTTCCCGGGTGACGAAGACCAGCCGGTTGCAGGTCCAGTATTCGGCGTACACGGCGGAGGTCCCGGTCCGTTCCAGGGTGCGGGCGAGCTGCCGCTGCTGCCGCTCCTCGGCTCGGATCGTGCCGATCTCGCCGATCAGGTGCCCGGTGGTGCCGAGCAGCAGCACGAGCAGCAGGGCGAGTACGGCGGTGCCGAGTACCCCGGCGAGCCGGGTCAGCGCACCGGTGCGCAGTCGCCCGGACCAGCGGGCGACCAGCCAGAGCGGCCAGAGTACGGCGGGCAGCGAGATCTGCAGGATCGACAGGTACCGGGCGCTGGCCAGCGGTGCGCTGCCGGCGAGTGAACTGCGGGCGTACGCCGCCACGGTGAGCGCGGCGCCGAGTACCAGGGCGAGCCGGCCGGCCTGGCTGATCCGGGCGGCCCGGACCATGTCACCGGCCTGGACTTCCTCCGGCGTGCCGCCGGACCCGGCGCTGCCCGGCGTCTCCCGGCGCCCGGCGCTGCCCGGAGTTCCACGGTGCCAGGCGTCGCCGGACGGTGCGGCGGGTCCGGTGCCGTCACCCGGCACCGTAGGCGCTCGACCGGCCCGGACCAGTCCGACCACCGCCAGCGCCCCGGCGGCGAGCAGCAGCGCCAGGTAGAGCCCGGCCCAGGACATCTCGACGGCGTCGCAGCCCTCCGGGCGGCACAGGCCGCTGGCGAGCGGGATGCCGACCAGCAGCGCGCCGTGCAGCCGGCTACCCGGGGTCGTCTCCGCCTCGCCCTCGCTGACCTGCCGCAGTACCGAGATCGAGTCCTGCCCGGCCGGTGCGGTCAGGTTGTCCACGAGCAGCGGCGCGACCCCGAGCAGGAATCCGGCGACCAGTACCGCGCCGGCCGGGCCGAGCAGGTCCCGCCAGCAGCCGACCAGCAGGACACCGAATGCGACCACCAGGTAGGGCAGGACCAGCCAGTCGTCCCAGACGCAGACCCCGGTGACCAGGCCGAAGAGGCCGAACGCCAAGAGCCGGTGCCGGGTCCGCCGTTGGCCGAGGGCGAGCGCGATCAGCAGCAGGCCCAGTACGGCGGGCTTGACCTCGGGGCGGCCGCCGACGGCGGTGATCTGGTCCCGGATCACGCGTTCGCCGCCGAGCGCGAGTACCCCGACGGTGAAGGTGGCCAGCCAGGGGGAGTAGAGCCGCCGGGTGAGTCGGTACGCCAGGTAGAGGAAGGCGGCGTACAGGAACAGCAGGGGTATCCGCAGCGGAATCCAGCCGGCGCCGAAGAGCAGGAAGATCGGCGCGGCGAGATAGCTCTGCACGGTGCCCATGTAGTGCTGGCCGTAGAGGAAGACCGGCAGTTCGCGGCCTTCGGCGATGTGCAGGGCGGCGAGCCCGAAGGTGGCCTCGTCGCTGTTGGAGCCGGGTACGGTCAGCAGGACCAGCGCCAGCCGGTAGCCCAGGGCGAGCAGGCCGAGGCCGAGTGCCACCGCGCCCGGCCGGTCGAGTGCTCGCCACAACCGCCGCCCCCTGCGGGGCACCGCCACCGACACCCCCGTGCCCCCGTCGCCGTCCCGCCTCGAAGTCTCGCACGGCCTTCCGGGTCACGGGCTCGGATCGGCGCAGGTCGGGGCGGTTCCGCCCCCGCCGCGGGCGGGCCCCGGAGGGTCAGTTGATCTGTCTCGTAGCCGGACCGGGCGTGCTGTGGCAGGGTGGCAAGGTGTCGCTGATACCCGCCGGTCCAGCGCCCGCGCCCCGGCTGCACCGAGCGGCCCGGATCGAGGACGCGGTGCACCAGTTCATCGAACGCCGCCTGGGGCAGGGTGGATGGGATGTCACGGTCGTCCCGTACGCCGGCTACGGTGCGCCCGGCTGGACCCGGGTGCTGGGTCGGGTCCTGCTGACCCGGTTGGGTCGCCGTCCCCGCCGCCGGCCGGAGAAGGTGCGTGGCTGGCGCAGTTTCGCCACCCTGCCGGTGCAGCACGCTCCGGTGGTGATCGAGGCGGGTGGTCGCCGGCACGAGGCCCTGGCCGACCGGAGCGGATTCGTCGACCTCGTCGTCGAGGCCGACCTGGCACCCGGCTGGCAGAGCGTACGCCTGTCCAGTCCCGGTGCCGAGCCGGTCGACGCGCCGGTCCGGATCGTCGACCCGGCGCTGCGGATCGGCGTGCTCTCCGACATCGACGACACGGTGATGGTGACGGCGCTGCCCCGGCCGCTGCTGGCCGCGTGGAACACCTTCGTGCTGGACGAGCACGCCCGGATGGCGGTACCCGGGATGGCGGTGCTCTACGAGCGCCTGGTCAACGCGCATCCCGGCGCACCGGTACTCTACCTGTCCACCGGTGCCTGGAACGTCGCTCCGACCCTGACCCGGTTCCTGTCCAGGCACCTCTATCCGGCCGGCCCGCTGCTGCTGACGAACTGGGGCCCGACGGCGGACCGCTGGTTCCGCAGTGGACGGGAGCACAAGCGCGCCGCCCTGGCCCGGCTGGTACGCGAGTTCCCCGAGATCCGATGGTTGCTGATCGGCGACGACGGCCAGCACGACCAGGAGATCTACGCCGAGTTCGCCGCCGAGCACCCGGACAACGTCGCCGGAGTGCTGATCCGCCGGCTGTCGCCGACCCAGGCGGTGTTGGCCGGCGGTTTCCCGGCTCCGACGGGCAGCACCGACGACAGCACCCCGGCGGCCGGGCTGCTGGGCGAGCGCTGGTTCTGCGCACCTGACGGCGCCGGGCTGTGGCGGCTGCTCCGGGACGCGAACCTCGTCTGAGCCGCAGCGCCGGATCCGGGCCGGGCCGCGCGAGCAGCGGTACCGCCGCGCCGCTGCCCCGGTTCAGTCCTCGCCGCTCGGTTCCTCCGCCCGGCGGCGTTCGCGTCTGCCCCGGGTGATCTCCGTGCCGAGGGCGTCCAGCCGTTGGGTCCAGAATCCCCGGTAGCGCTCCAGCCACCGGTCGATCTCCTGGAGTGGGGCGGGGTCCACCGCGTAGAGCCGCCGCGTGCCGGCGGCGCGTACCGTGGTGAATCCGTTCTCCCGGAGCACCCGCAGGTGTTGTGATACGCCCGGCTGGGAGATCCCGAACTCCCGCTGGACCACCGCGCTGACCTCGCCGGCCGACCGCTCCCCGTCGACGAGCAACTCCAGGATCCGTCGCCGGACGGGATCGCCGAGAACGTCGAACGCGTGCACGCCGCCACCTTTCAGCGCTCACTTATATAACTAGAGTCTACCCAACCCGGGGAGGGTCCGGACGACCCTATCGGCCCGAGCCCGCCCCGGGCCGGCCACCGGTCCCGACGACCCCGATGCGGTGCTGGTAGACAGGGGCGATGCGACTCCGCTTGATCCAGATCGATGCTTTCGCCGACCGGGTGTTCACCGGTAACCCGGCGGCGGTGATGCCCCTGCCCGGCTGGCTGCCGGACCCCGTCCTGCAGGCCCTCGCCGAGGAGAACAACCTCTCGGAGACCGCCTTCTACACCGCGGAACTGCCGACCGACGCCACCCCGCCGCCGGGTGCCGACCCCGCCTACCACCTGCGCTGGTTCACTCCGGCGGTCGAAGTGGACCTCTGCGGGCACGCCACCCTGGCCACCGCCGGGCAGCTCTTCGACGACGTGCATCCGGACGCGTCGCGCCTGCTCTTCTGGACCCGCAGTGGCTGGCTGCCGGTGAGCCGGTCCGGCCGGAAAGGCGAACTGGAGCTGGACTTCCCGGCCGGACGGCTGGGGACCGTACCGGACGGTGACGAGGTCAGCGCCGCCGCCGTGGCCGCACTCGGCATCGAGCCGGAGCACTGCTTCCAGGACACCGACCTGGTCTACGTGCTCCGCAGTGCCGCCGAGGTCCGGGCCGTCACGGCGGACTTCACCACGCTGGCCCGGCTACCGGTGCGCGGCGCGATCGTCACCGCCCCGACAGCCGCCGATGGCACCAGCGGCGCCGGAGGCGTCGACTTCGTCAGCCGGTGGTTCGGGGCCGAGGCGGGCGCCTTCGAGGACCCGGTGACCGGTTCCGCGCACAGCCAGATCGCGCCGTACTGGGCGGAGCGGCTCGGCCGGACGACGCTGAGCGCCCGGCAGCTCTCCGCCCGGGGCGGGGCGGTGCACTGCGTGGTCGACGGCGACCGGGTACGCCTGCGCGGCGGTTACCGCCGCTACCTCGACGGCACCGTCACACTGCCGGAGCCGCTCGGGTAGTTTCCGGGCGGCCGGCGGCGCCGGAGTCCAGAGCGGCTGGCGGTGCCGGAGCCCAGGGCGGCCGGCGGCGCCGGAGTCCAGTGCGGCTGGCGGTGCCGGAGAGTCCACGGCCAGCCGCCGAGAGCCGCCCGCCGGTCCGCGTGCCCGACGGCCACCCCGGGGGGCGTCGCGGACCAGCCGGACGGCGCCCCGGGGCGGTCGTCACCGGCTGGTCAGCTCCAGTGCAGCGAATAGATCTGGGGCGTCCCGCAGTATCCGGCCGGAATCGGCAGCGGGGTCGGTGCGTTCGCCGTGGCGGCCCGGCAGACCTGGACGACGAGGGTGTCCACACCGATCGACGGCTCCCGAGGGCCGAGTTGGAAGCTGTACTTCGTGATGTCGTTCTCCACCCTCGCGGCGGCCTCCGTGATGAGGCGGCCGCTGCCGTAGGCGTAGAAGGTGGCGAAGCTGAACAGCCCGTCGTCCCGGCAGACCGGGCCGGGATCGCGCTCGTAGGGGCGGTCGGCGATGGTGCCGGTGACGGTCACCGAGCCGAGCCCGGGAGGTGCGGAGATCGGAAGGAATTCGAGGGTTCCCTCGGCGACCCCGTACCGACAGCTGTCGCCGCTGTCGGCGGCGAACGGCTGCGGGGCGAGGTCGGCGTCGGTGCCGGCCCGGGCGGGGCTGGCCAGGGTGGTGAGGGTGAGCAGGGCGGCGGCGAGCAAGACCGCCGACCGGCGGATCGGTCGCGGCATGGCGATTCCTCCTGACTGGACGGACTGTGCGGGTGGCGGTGCCTGTCTCGACGATGGCGGAGCGGGCGCGGGTGCCCGGCGGCTGGAGGCCCGCACGCGGGTGGGCGGGACCTGCCGGCCGCCGGTCGGGACGAAATCTCAGCCCGGCCAGCCATCGAAAGCCATTGTCACACGTCTATCTGCTATCTCCAGGAGCTGCGCCGGATGTTGCCGCATCCGGCAGCCCGGGACGAGCGGGTACGCGGCCGGCGCCGGCACGGTCGCGGCGTGGCTCGGTCCCCGGAGCCCGGTGCGGTCCGGCCGCGGCCGGTCGGCGGTGTGCCGGACCCGGTGTCGGCCGCCACCGCTCGACGCGGAAATCTCTGGCCGGTCGCCGTGGCCGGGGTCAGCAAGCGGGAGGCGTACCTGCTGATCGAGCCCCCACCGCCGCCCGGCGCCCAGCCGATGGAGCGCGACGGCCCGTCCCAACTGCTGCAAACCACGGACGGTGGAGTGACCTGGCAGGACGCCGGAACTGATCTGCCGGCGTCGCCGGCGAACAGGCTGTTCACCATCGGCTCGGACGGCTCACTACTGGTCGCCGAGTCCGGCGCCCTGGCATCGGTGCTCACCTCGTCCCTGTGGGTGAGCCGGGACCGGGGGCGGCACTTCTCCAACCAGCACGGGCCCGGCGGGAAGGAAGGATCGGTCGGGGTCGCTCCCGGTCACGCGTGGCTCTACGGCCGGGACGACATGTCGGCGGTCGGCCCGGACCACGCCCTGATCACCGAGGACGGTCTCTCCTGGAGCCGGTTCGCACTCCCCGAGTGAGCCCGGTGCGTCGGTGCGACCGGACGGTTGCACCGACGCACCGGCGGGACATCGGGCGGCGCTGGACGGCGCGGAGCCCGTACTCCGCCCGTTCCGAGTTGACCTCAACCAAGCTCCAGGTCCGACCCTGTGTTCACGACCACCACCCGGGAACACGCCGCGACCCCGCAGCACCGTGTCGGGGCCGGTCGTGCCGGCCGGCCGGCGCTCAGCCCGGGCGGAGCCAGAGCACGCCGAGCGGCGGCACCCGCAGCGCCGCCGAGGCGGGCAGCCCGTGCCACGGCTGGTCCTCGGCGGTGACCGCGCCGAGGTTGCCCACCCCGGAACCGCCGTAGCAGTCCGCGTCGGTGTTCAGGATCTCGGACCAGCGCCCGGCCACCGGCAGCCCGATCCGGTAACCCTCGTGCGGCAGCGCGGCGAAGTTCGCCACGCAGACCAGCAACGAACCGTCGGCGGCGATCCGGGTGAAGGCCAGCGTGTTGCCGGCGGAGTCGTCCGGGACGATCCACCGGAAGCCGGCCGGCACCGTGTCCTGGGACCAGAGCGCGGAATTGTCCCGGTAGCCGCGGTTCAGGTCCCGCAGCAGCCGCTGCACGCCGGCCCGGCCGGCATCGTCGACCAGGTGCCAGTCCAGCCCGCGGGTCTCGCTCCACTCCCGGTCGTCGCCGAGTTCGCAGCCCATGAAGAGCAGTTGCTTGCCCGGGTGCGCCCACATGTACGCCAGCAGCGCGCGTACCCCGGCCAGCCTGCGCCACTGGTCGCCGGGCATCTTGCCGAGCAGCGACCCCTTGCCGTGCACCACCTCGTCGTGGCTGATCGGCAGCAGGTAGTTCTCGCTCCAGGCGTACACCAGGGAGAAGGTCAGCTCGTCGTGGTGGTGCTGGCGGTGGATCGGGTCCCGGCCGAGGTAGCCCAGGGTGTCGTGCATCCAGCCCATGTTCCACTTGAAACCGAAGCCCAGCCCGCCGGAGTCGGTCGCCCGGGTCACCCCCGGCCAGGCCGTCGACTCCTCGGCCACCATCAGCACCCCCGGATGCTTCCGGTAGACGGTCGCGTTGACCTCCTGGAGCAGCGCGATCGCCGCCAGGTTCTCCCGGCCGCCGTGCTCGTTCGGCAGCCACTCGCCGTCGGAGCGGGAGTAGTCCAGGTAGAGCATCGAGGCGACCGCGTCCACCCGCAGGCCGTCCACATGGAACTCCTCGAACCAGTAGAGGGCGTTGGCCACCAGAAAGTTGCGGACCTCGGGGCGGCCGTAGTCGAAGACGTACGTGCCCCAGTCCGGATGCTCGCCACGGCGCGGGTCGGGATGCTCGTAGAGCGGGGTGCCGTCGAACCGGGCCAGCGCCCAGTCGTCGCGGGGGAAGTGCGCCGGTACCCAGTCCAGCAGGACCCCGATGCCGGCGGCGTGCAGCCGGTCCACCAGGTGGCGGAAGTCGTCCGGGTCGCCGAAGCGCGCGGTCGGGGCGTAGTAGCCGGTCACCTGGTAGCCCCAGGATCCGCCGAACGGGTGCTCCATCACTGGCAGGAACTCCACGTGCGTGAAGCCCAGGTCGAGCACGTACGCGGTGAGCTGGTCGGCCAGTTCCCGATAGGACAGACCCGGCCGCCACGAGCCGAGGTGCACCTCGTAGACGCTGATCGGCTCCTGGTGCGGCTGCCGTCGGGCCCGTCGGGCCAGCCAGTCGGCGTCGGACCACTCGTAGCCGGACCCGTCCACCACGGAGGCGGTGCGCGGTGGCACCTCGGTACGCCGGGCCAGCGGATCCGCCTTGTCCCGCCACTGCCCGTCCCGGGACAGGATCCGGTACTTGTACCGATGCCCGGCCGCCGCCTCCGGGACGAAGATCTCCCACACCCCGCTGCGGCCCAGCGACCGCATCGGCCATCCCTGGTGCGCATCCCAGCCGGTGAAGTCGCCGACCACCCGGACACCCTGGGCGTTCGGCGCCCAGACCGTGAACGACACCCCGCCGCCGTCGGCGGGTGGTTCCCCGTCGCCGCCGGCCGGTGCCGGGCCGCCGCCCTCGGTCGGTCGGGCGCCGAGCGCCGTCCAGAGCCGTTCGTGCCGGCCCTCGGCGATCAGGTGCAGGTCGAGTTCCCCGACGCTCGGCGGGAAGCGGTACGGGTCGTCGCGCGGCTCGCCGCCGTCCACCGCCACCCGGTAGTCGAGCACCGTGCCGGGGACCGTCACCTCGAAGATTCCCTCGTCGTGTACCCGGCGCATCGGCCGCTGTTCCCCGCCGAGCAGCAGATCGACCCTGCCGGCACCCCGACGCAGGGTACGGATCACCGTCCGGTCACCGTCGGGATGGGCACCGAGCAGGGCGTGCGGGTCGTGCACCGCACCGGCGATCAGCTCGTCCATCCCGGTCCCTCCGCCCCGCCGGGGCTGCCGCTCAGGTCGGCTCCGGTCCCGGGCGCGTCGTCCGGCCGGCCGCCGTGCCGGTGCACGGTGAAGACGTGCGCGGGGGAGAGGGCCGGGTCGAGGCGTACGGTGTTGTGCTGTCCCCAGTCGTACCGGGTACCGGTCAGCTCGTCGTGCACGGTGAACCGGTCGTGCCAGTCGAAGCCGAGCGCCGGCATGTCCAGTACGGTGTTGCCCCACTGCACCTGTCCGGGGTCGACGGCGCAGACCACCAGCACAGTGTTGCCGCTCCGGTCGTCCCGTTTGGACCAGCAGAGCAGCGTCGGGTTGTCGATCTCGTGGAAGACCAGGTTGCGTAGCCAGTGCAGGGCGGGGTTGTCCCGCCGGATCCGGTTGAGCTGTGCCAGGAACGGAGCCAGCGAGCGGCCCTGCGCATCGGCCGCCGCCCAGTCCCGGGGACGCAGCTCGAACTTCTCGTTGTCCAGGTACTCCTCGGCGCCCGGCCGGGCCACGTGCTCGAAGAGTTCGTAGCCAGCGTAGATCCCCCAGGAGGGGGAGAGCAGGCTGGCCAGCACCGCGCGGATCCGGAACATCGGCGGCCCGCCGTGCTGGAGGTGCTCGGGCAGGATGTCCGGGGTGTTCGGCCAGAAGTTCGGTCGCATGTGGTCGGCGGCGGCGACCAGCTCGGCGCAGTACTCCCGCAGCTCGGTGCTGCTGGTCCGCCAGGCGAAGTAGGTGTACGACTGGGTGAAGCCGATCTTGCCGAGTCCGTGCATCACCGCCGGTCGGGTGAACGCCTCGGCCAGGAAGAGCACGTCCGGGTGGTGCCGTTTGACCTCCCAGATCAGCCAGTGCCAGAAGTCGAACGGCTTGGTGTGCGGGTTGTCCACCCGGAAGATCCGGATGCCCTGCGCCACCCAGTGCAGCACCACCCGCAGCACCTCGGCCCGGATCCCCTCCGGATCGTTGTCGAAGTTGACCGGATAGATGTCCTGGTATTTCTTCGGCGGATTCTCCGCGTACGCGATCGAGCCGTCCGCCCGGGTGGTGAACCACTCCGGATGATCGGACACCCACGGGTGGTCCGGCGCGGCCTGCAGCGCCAGGTCCATCGCCACCTCCAGACCGGCCTGACCGGCGGCGGCGACGAACGCCCGGAAGTCGTCCAGCGTGCCAAGGTCGGGGTGGATGGCGTCGTGCCCGCCCTCGGCGGCGCCGATCGCCCACGGCGAACCGACGTCGTCCGCCTCGGCGATCAGGGTGTTGTTCCGGCCCTTCCGGTTGATCCGGCCGATCGGATGGATCGGCGGCAGGTAGAGCACGTCGAAGCCCATCGCGGCGACCCCGGGCAGCCGTTCGGCGGCGCTGCGGAAGGTGCCGGAGCGGACCGGTTTCCCGTCGCCGGCCAGCACCGCGCCCTCCGAGCGCGGAAAGAACTCGTACCAGGCGGAGAAGAGTGCCCTCGGCCGGTCCACCCAGATCGACCGGGCCGGCGCGCTGGTCAGCAGCGTCCGGACCGGATGCGCCCAGAGCAGGTCGGCCAGGTCCAGCGCCGGGGAGACCCGCTCCGGCAGTGGCCGGTCCTCGTCGCGCAGCGCGGCGGCGGCCTCCCGGACCCGGTTTCGCTCCTCCCCGGGTACGCCGTCGGCGGCCCGCTCCATCAGCTCGGCGCCCTCGGCCAGATCGTTGCCGAGTTCGGCCGCCCCCTGCCCGGCGTCCAGCTTCTTGACGACCGCATCCCGCCAGGTCAGGTACGGATCCTCGAACGCCTGCACGGTGAAGCTCCAGTCGCCCACCGCGTCCGGCCGGATGCCGGCGTGCCACCGGTCGTCGAAGTGCGGGCCGGGACGCATCCGGACCACCGGACGCTCGGCGCCATCCGGACCCCGCCAGGAGACCTGGCAGCCCATCGCCGCGTGCCCCTCCCGGTACGACCGGGCGCTCACCGGCACCAGCTCGCCCACCACCGCCTTGGCCGGGTACCGACCGCAGGCCACGGACGGCGTCACGTCCTCGATCGGAATCCGCCCACTCACCCTGCCAACCTACTGTGACTGATCGACGGGCGCGCGGCGTAGCTGTTCCGACCGCGCCCCCGGCCATCCTTGCCCAGCAGCGGAGGCCATGAGCGGCGTAACGTGACGTCCGGGCCGGCCCGGGCCGGCGGGACTCTTCGGGATCACGCGAGGAGCTCGCGGTAGACCGCCATGGTGCGGTCGGCGATGGCGTCCCAGGAGAAGTGCTCGACCGCCCGGCGCCGGCCGGCCCGGCCCAGCTCGACCGCGCGTTTCGGATCGTCCAGCAGTTCGGTGATCGCGTCGGCCAGGTCGGCGACGAAGCGCTCCGGGTCCAGCGGGGTACCGGTGCCGTCGGAGGCCTGGGCGATCGGCACCAGCAGGCCGGTCGAACCGTCGGCCACCACCTCCGGGATGCCGCCGGTCCGCGTCGCCACCACCGCGGTCTCGCAGGCCATCGCCTCCAGGTTGACGATGCCCATCGGCTCGTAGACGGAGGGGCAGACGAAGACGGTGCTGTGGCTGAGAATCTGGATCACCTCGGGCTTGGGCAGCATCTCGGCCACCCAGACGACCCCTTCCCGGCTGGCCCGTAGCTCGGCGACCAGCTCCGTCACCTCGGCGGCGATCTCCGCGGTGTCCGGGGCACCGGCCAGCAGCACGAGCTGGGCGGCCGGTGGCAGTCGGCGGGCGGCCCGGAGCAGGTACGGCAACCCCTTCTGCCTGGTGATCCGGCCGACGTAGGTCACGCTGGGCCGCTCGGGGTCGACACCGAGCCGCTCCAGCACCTCCGTGCCGGAGTCGGGGGAGTACTGGTGGGTGTCGATACCGTTGTGCACCACCCGGACCCGGTCAGGAGAGACGGCCGGATAGGCGGCCAGCAAGTCCCGCATCATCCCGGCGGAGACCGCGATCACCGCGTCGGCGGCCTCCAGCGCGGTCCGCTCGCACCAGGAGGAGAGCGCGTAACCGCCGCCGAGCTGCTCGGCCTTCCACGGTCGCAACGGCTCCAGACTGTGCACGGTCACCACGTGCGGCACCCCGTGGAGCAGCTTGGCGACGTGCCCGGCGAGGTTGGCGTACCAGGTGTGGCTGTGCAGCACGTCGGCGCCGGCGGTACCGGCCGCCATTGCCAGGTCCACCCCCATGGTCCGCAGTGCGGCGTTCGCGTGGGCCAGTTCGGTGGGTTCCGGGTACGCGGTGACACCAGGCTCGGCGTACGGGGGCTGACGCGGTGCGCCGAAGCAGTGCACCCGGGTGTCGGCGCGGGAACTCAGCTCGCGGGCGAGGTATTCGACGTGCACCCCCGCCCCGCCGTACACCTCCGGGGGATACTCCCGGGTCAGCAGGTCCACCCGGAGCCGCCGGTTGCCAGGCAGAGTTTCGGTCACAGCCGGCACCCTAGTGCAGCCCACTCGGGGCTATCACCCCTCGGCGAGATGATCACCGGGGGTGGTCGGGCCGGCGCGGTCACCGTTCGTGGCGGGATCCGCGTAGGGGACTCGGAACACCGCGACAAACTCGGCGAGCAGCTTGTCGTCGCCATGCAGCGCCACCGCCCCGGCATCCACCGCTGCGTCGGGCTCGAGCTCTCCGGCGAGCAGGTCCCGAAAGTTCGGGCCGGCGACGAGGACCAGATCCGGGTCGGGGCATTCACCCGGCTCGACCGTGATCGAGGCATTGCGCACGGTAACGTGTGCAATGGCCGTGCCGGACCGCACGACGTAGACGACCTTCCGGATCGTGGACGGAATCCCGCCGGGGTTTGCGGCGGCCCGTAGTGCGGCCACCAGGGAGGCGTCCGTGACGACCTCGCCGTCACGCGGCTTGCGCATCGTGGCGGCGCCCCAGCGGCCCAGCTCGTCGAGGGCGGGGGCCAGTTGCCGGGCTCGCGGGGTCGCCCGGTAAACGACCGAACGAGGCTGCCCGGCCTGCAGCTCTCGGGTCACCAGGCCGTCGCCCTCGAGTTCTCTCAGCCGGGTCGAGAGCAGGTTGGTCGGTATGCCGGGTAGTCCGGTCACCAGGTCGGAGAAGCGACGTGGCCCCACCAGCAGATCCCGCAGGATCAGAAGCGTCCAGCGTTGCCCGAGCACTTCCGCGGCGCGTGCCAGACCGCAGAACTGGCCGTACTCCCGACTGCGCATGCCGCAACGCTACCCCGGTTGACTTTACTTTTGCAAGCGTGCTTTAGTTTGTGAAGTAAGCTGGTCGGCCCGCTGGGCCTCTCGACCCGGGTGGGTCCGACCTCGGCCCAAGGAGGGAACTCTCGATGCAGGAACTGTTGGTGGACTTCATCGTCTCGCTGGACGGCTACGGAACTGCGGAAGGCTGGCCCGGGTGGTGGGGGCTGGAGGGGCCCGAGTATCTCGGCTGGCTCGACCAGCAGCCCGAAGGCGAGTACACCGTCTTGATGGGAGCGAACACCTACCGGCTGATGTCCGGGATGTCCGCCGAGGCCGCCGCGGCGGAGGCGGACCGGCCGGGCCAGCCGAGCGACGAGGAGGCCAGCCTGACCGGGCTGGCCGCCCTGCCCAAGGTGGTCTTCTCGTCGACCTTGCAGGCACCCCTGTCGTGGCCGAACACCGAGCTGGTGAGCGGGGATGCGGTCGAGGCGGTGGCCGCGATGAAGCGGGACGGCGCCAGCCCGATGCGCACCATCGGCAGCATCAGCCTGTGCCGGTCGCTCCTCACGGCGGGGCTGGTGGACCGGTTCCGGTTGGTCGTCTTCCCGGTGATCACCGGGAAGACCGGCCGCGACCGCATTCTCGACGGTTATCCCGACGTCGCCCTCGACCTGGTGGCCAGCCGGACGTTCGACGGCAGGCTCCAGTTGCTCGAGTATGTCCCGACCGTGCTCTCCGGCCCGCCGAGCGCGCGACCCGACCGCTGACCGTGCCGGGGGTTCCGGCGCGGGCGCCGGCTCAACCGGCCACGACCAGCGCGACGCCGATGGTGAGCATCGTGGCCGCGATCAGCGCGTCGAGGATCCGCCAGGCGACCGGGCGGGCGAGGGCGCGGCCGAGCAGTCGGGCGCCGTAACCGAGCGCGGCGAACCAGGCGGTACTGGCGAGCGTGGCTCCGGCGCCGAACGACCACCGGCCGGCCGGACCGTGGGTGTTGGCGATCGAGCCGAGCAGCAGCACGGTGTCCAGGTAGACGTGCGGATTGAGCCAGGTCAGCGCCAGCATTGTGAGTAGGGCCGTGCGCGGCGTCGAGGCGCCGGCACCGTTGCCGGGCTGGAGGCTCTGGGTGCGGAAGACCCGACGGGCGGCGAGCAGGCCGTAGCCGACCAGGAAGGCGGCACCGGCCCAGCGGGTCACGGTCAGTGCTGCCGGTGCGCGTTCGACCACCGCCCCGATCCCGGTGATGCCGGCCAGGATGAGTACCGCGTCCGAGACGGCGCAGATCGCCACGATCGGCAGTACGTGCTCGGCGCGTACGCCCTGGCGGAGCACGTACGCGTTCTGGGCGCCGATCGCCACGATCAGGGAGAGGCCGACACCGAACCCGGTGGCGAGTACCGGCAGCACCCCGGTCGGGGTGGCGGTGGAGGAGAGGATCACGGACCGACCCTAGGCAGGTCCGCCGGACCACTCCAGCTAATCTTTCTTATGATTCATTAGCCTTGCTTAGCATGGACCTCCAGTTCGAGCAGCTCCGCACCTTCGTCACAGTGGTCGACCACGGCTCCTTCGAGGCGGCGGCCCGGCGGTTGCACATCACTCCCTCGGCGGTGAGCCAGCGGATGAAGGCGCTGGAGAGCGCCGTCGGTCGGGTGCTGGTCGAGCGCGGCAAGCCGGCCCGGCCCACCCCCTCGGGGCAGGTCGTGCTCCGGCTGGCCCGCCAGGTCGAGCTGCTCGCCACCGACACCCTCCGGGAGTTGGGGCAGGACCCGGCCGAACTGGCGGAGTTCAGCCGGATTCCGATCGTGGTCAACGGCGACTCGCTGAACACCTGGGTGCTCCCGGCGATGGCGGCGGCCGCCCGCGAGCGGATCTGCGTCGACGTCTACCGCGAGGACCAGGACCACTCCGTCGAACTGCTCCGCCAGGGTACGGCGATGGCGGCGATCACCTCGCAGTCCCGGCCGGTGCAGGGCTGTGCGGTACGCCCGCTCGGCCGGATGCGCTACCACCCGATGGCCAGTCCCGAATTCGTCCGGACCTGGCTGCCGGACGGTCCGACGCCGGAGGCGCTGGCCCGCGCCCCGATGCTGGTCTTCGACCGCCGCGACGACCTCCAGGAGCGCTACCTGAGGCAGCGGTCCCGCCGAGTCTGGAACCCGCCCCGCCACTACGTCCCGTCCTCCGGGGACTTCCCGGAGGCGATCCGGCTCGGGCTCGGCTGGGGGATGCTGCCGCCGCAGCAGAGCGACCGCTATCCGGCTGGCAGCCTGGTGCCGATCGACCCGGCGGCGGTGGTCGAGGTCCCGCTCTACTGGCAGCAGTGGCGACTCGACTCCCGACTCCTCGGCGTACTGGCCGACCGGGTCGCCGAGGCGGCCGCCGAGGCACTCGGCCGGTAGCGGCCCGCAGGAAGGCCGGAACCACGGAGCTGGTCGGATCGGGCAGTTGAAGATCTTGGCGGAACGAAGCAGACGAGCCCCGTGCGGTGGGCTGCCGGCTCCGTTACGGTCGGGACATGTCAGCCAAGGTGCTCGCGATCGTCCTGGCCGGGGGAGAGGGCAAGCGCCTGATGCCCCTGACCGCCGACCGGGCGAAACCTGCCGTCCCGTTCGGCGGCATGTACCGCATGATCGATTTTGTGCTGTCCAACCTGGCCAATGGCGGGTTCCTGAAGATCGTCGTGCTGACCCAGTACAAGTCGCACTCGCTGGACCGGCACGTCACCAAGACCTGGCGGATGTCGAACCTGCTCGGCAACTACGTGACACCGGTGCCGGCCCAGCAGCGGCGTGGACCGTGGTGGTTCGCCGGTTCCGCGGACGCGATCTACCAGAGCTTCAACCTGATCAACGACGAGCAGCCGGACTACGTCATCGTGTTCGGCGCCGACCACATCTACCGGATGGACCCCCGGCAGATGCTGGAGCAGCACATCTCCTCCGGTGCCGGGGTGACGGTCGCCGGCATCCGCCAGCCGCTCGCCGCCGCCGACCAGTTCGGCGTGATCGAGGTCGGCGCGGACGGCCGGCGGATCCAGGCGTTCCGCGAGAAGCCGACCGACGCGAAGGGCCTGCCGGACGCCCCCGACGAGATCTATGCGTCGATGGGCAACTACGTCTTCACCACCGGGGTCCTCTGTGAGGCGGTGGAGACCGACGCGGCCGACCGGGCCAGCAAGCACGACATGGGCGGCAGCATCATCCCGATGCTGGTCGAGCGGGGCGAGGCGAACGTCTACGACTTCCGGGACAACGAGGTGCCGGGCAGCACCGACCGGGACCGGGCGTACTGGCGGGACGTGGGGACACTGGACTCGTTCTACGAGGCGCACATGGATCTGATCGCCGTACACCCGGTCTTCAACCTCTACAACTACGAGTGGCCGATCTACACCGACCACCCGCCGTGGCCGCCCGCCAAGTTCGTGCACGGCCTGGAGGAGCGGGTCGGTCGGGCGGTGGACTCGATGATCTCCCCGGGCGTGGTGATCTCCGGCGCGCTGGTGGAGAACTCGGTCGTCTCGCCGAATGTCCGGGTGCACTCCTGGGCCCACGTGGAAGGCTCGGTGGTGATGGAGGGAGTGGAGATCGGCCGGCACGCCGTCGTCCGCAACGCCATCCTCGACAAGAACGTGGTGGTGCCGGAGGGCGCGGAACTCGGCGTCGACCTGGACCGCGACCGTGAGCGGTACACGGTCTCCGACCGTGGGATCGTGGTCGTCGGCAAGGGAGAACGCGTCGAGCCCTGACCCGTCGGCCAGCGCACGGGCGGAGCCGACGGGTTCCGCCCGCCCGTGCCCGTGCCCGTGCCCGTGCCCGTGCCAGAAGGAGGTCACATGTCGGTCCACGCCCGCGCCGGCCAGCCTGCCGAGCCCGAGGACCTGGTGGACGTGCCCCGGCTCGTCACCGCGTACTACGCCGAGCAGCCGGACCCGGCCGACCCGGCGCAGCAGGTCGCGTTCGGCACCTCGGGGCACCGTGGTTCGAGCCTGCGGGCCGCGTTCAACGAGCGGCACATCCTGGCGATCACCCAGGCGACCTGTGAATACCGGCGGGACCGGGGTGTCGACGGGCCGCTCTTCCTGGCCCGCGACACGCACGCGCTCTCCGAGCCGGCCCTGGTCAGCGCGCTGGAGGTGCTGGCAGCCAACGAGGTGACGGTGCTGGTCGACAGCCGGGACGGCTACACCCCGACCCCGGCACTGTCGCACGCCGTGCTCCGGCACAACACCGGGCGCTCCAGCGGACTCGCCGACGGGATCGTGATCACCCCGTCGCACAACCCGCCGTCGGACGGTGGGTTCAAGTACAACCCGACGCACGGCGGCCCGGCCGACACCGACGCGACCAGGTGGATCCAGGACCGGGCGAACGCGCTGCTGGCCGAGGGAGTGCGCGGGGTCAGACGGATCCCGTACGCCCGGGCGCGGGCCGCCGACACCACCGGGCGGTACGACTTCCTCGCCGAGTACGTCGACGACCTGCCCTCGGCGCTCGACCTCGCGGCGGTACGGGCCGCCGGGGTGCGGATCGGCGCGGACCCACTCGGTGGGGCGAGCGTGGCCTACTGGGGCGAGATCGCCGACCGGCACGGCCTGGACCTGACCGTGGTGAACCCGCTGGTGGACCCGACCTGGCGGTTCATGACCCTGGACTGGGACGGCAAGATCCGAATGGACTGCTCGTCCCCGCACGCGATGGCCTCGCTGATCGCCCGGCGCGCCGACTACCAGGTCGCCACCGGTAACGACGCCGACGCCGACCGGCACGGCATCGTCACCCCGGACGGCGGCCTGATGAACCCGAACCACTACCTGACGGTGGCCATCTCCTACCTGTTCGGCAACCGGCCCGACTGGCCCGCCGACGCCGCGGTCGGCAAGACCCTGGTCTCCTCGTCCATGATCGACCGGGTCGCCGCCGACCTGGGCAGGAAACTGCTGGAGGTCCCGGTCGGCTTCAAGTGGTTCGTGCCGGGGCTGCTGGACGGCTCGGTCGGGTTCGGCGGCGAGGAGAGTGCGGGAGCCTCGTTCCTGGCCCGCGACGGCCGGACCTGGACCACCGACAAGGACGGCATCCTGCTCTGCCTGCTGGCCGCCGAGATCATCGCGGTGACCGGGCGGACGCCGAGCGAACACTACGCCGACCTGGTGTCCCGGTTCGGCGAGCCGGCCTACGCCCGGATCGACGCGCCGGCCGACCGGGACCAGAAGGCCGTGCTCGGGCGACTCTCCCCGGACCAGGTCACCGCCACCGAACTGGCCGGGGAGCCGATCACCGCCACCCTGACCGAGGCACCGGGCAACGGCGCGGCGATCGGCGGGCTGAAGGTCGTCACCCAGTCCGGCTGGTTCGCCGCCCGCCCGTCCGGTACGGAGGACGTCTACAAGATCTACGCGGAGTCCTTCCGGGGGCCGGAGCACCTCGGCCGGCTCCAGGAGGAGGCGGAGACGCTGATCAGCGAGGTGCTGAAGGCCGGCTGACCTGGATGGTCGCGCCCGGAGGGCTGCTGCCGGGTCTGCCTCGGCGCTGGCCGGACCGGGCAGGGGTGTTCCGTCGGCCGGGGTCAGCCCGGCTCCGGCGGTGCCCCGGTCCCGGGCCAGCCGTCACCGGCGTCGAGCCGTTTGCGCAACAGCGCCGCCAGCGGCATCGACTGCCCGTCCGGCCCGCCCTCACCGAGGATCAGCTTCGGCGGCTGCGGCCGGGGCGTCGCACCGGTGAACCGGGCGCGTATGCTGGCCGGCATCATCAGCAGGTAGTAGTTTCCGGCGTCGTCGACCGCGTGGATCCGGGCCAGGTCCAGGTACCAGCCGGTGAGGCCGGTGCGATATCGGGTACGGCCGTTGTAGGCGAGCGCGGTCAGCCTGGCCTGCCGCAGCCCGCGCTTCCGGGCCTGCGCGACGAACGCCGCGACGAGTCGCCGGGCCTCCTCGTGCTCCGCCTCCCGACGTCGCCGGTCGGCCAGTGCCCGGGCGGTGATCGCCTGCCGTCGCTGCTCCGCCCAGTCGCCGGCCCCGTCCTGTCGCATCTGCAGGACGGTACGCCCACCCCGGTCGGCGGCGCCGGCCGAGCCCCGGCCAGCCCGTCGCCCGAGGGTGGCCCCGCCGCTGCCGACCGGCTATCCGCCGTGCGGCGGCCCGCCGGGAATCCCCGGTGGGCGCGACTGCCCAGGCGGGCGATAGCCGCCCGGATATCCACCCGACGGCGGATAGGGATCCGGCGTCCCGCCGTGGGTCCGGGGACGGCGCCGGGCGCGCACCAGCAACCAGCCGAGTACGCCGGCACCGGCCAGGACCACCAGCAGGCATAGCCCGCCGATGGCGTACGCGGCGGGGCTGAGCCGGAGTCCGGTCGGGCCGTCGCCCGGCGGGGGTACGGCCACGGCCGGTGACGTCCCGTCGGCAGTGGCCGTCGGTCCGGTGCCGGGGCTGGGCTGCGCACCGGCCGGCTCGACCTCGGCGGTCAGCGCGTCGACGAGGTCGAGCACTCCGTGGCCGTACTCGGGATCCCGTCCGGGAGCGCCCCGATCGGTGGCGGTCGCGGTGAGCCGGTGCACCACCTCGGCCGCGGAGAGGTCCGGATATCTCGCCCGGACCAGTGCGGCGGCCCCGGCCACGATCGCCGCGGAGTCACTCGTCCCGGTGGCGGACCGGTAAGCCCCGGTCCGACTGGTGGAGGCGATGTCCACCCCCGGGGCGACCAGCCCGACGGCGTCGCCGGTGACACTGACCGGGGCGAGCTTTCCGTCCCGTCCGGTGGCGCCGACGGCGAGGACTCCGGGAAACGCTGCCGGATAGCCGACGAAGGTGTCGTCCGGGCGGTTCCCGGCCGCGGCCACCAGTACGACGTCGGCGGCGAGCGCCTCCTCGACCGCCCGCTCCAGATCTTCGCCGGCACCGCCGGAGAGCGACAGCGACAGGACTCCCGCCTTGAGCCGTACCGCCTCGCGGATCGCCCGGGGCAGGTCGGCGCCGGCACCGTACTTCGTTCGCACGGCGCGGACCGGCAGGATCTTGGCCTTGGGGGCGATTCCGAGCACCCCGTCGGCATTGCCGGACCCGTGTCCGTGCCCCGCGATCAGTCCCGCCATCGCGGTGCCGTGTCCGTCGGTGTCCTGCCGACCGTCGGTGTCACCGCCGGTCACGTCGATGCCCGGCAGGACGTTGCCGGTCAGGTCCCTGTGGTCCGCCCGTACCCCGGTGTCGAGCACCGCCACCACCACCCCGGCACCCTCGGTGATCCGGTGCGCCTGTGCGACGTCGAGGGCCCGCAGGTGCCACTGCCGGTCCCGGGCGGCGTCCGCCGCTGCCGGCGGGGCGCCGACCAGTGCCGCGAGCAGACCGCAGATGGCCGCCGCACCCAGGCGCGACAGTCGTGCGGGGAACCGGACGGCTCGGCTCACCGGTCCTTCCCGAGCGTCGGGGCACCGGGCTCGTGTCGGCTGACCTCCCGGTTTGGCTCGATCTCCGGGGCGACGCCCTGCTCCACCTCCCACGGATTGTCGGGATCCCAGTGCCGCCGCTCGGGCTCGTCCTGGTCGCCACGGCCGCGCGCGCCGCCGGCCGCCCCGGGCCGGGCGCCGGTCCCACCGGCCGCGCCGGACCGGCCCCCCTGCGACCCGATGACGCCGCCGACCGGGTTCACTCCCCGCGGTACGCCGCCCGAACGGGCCGCGCCGACGGCACCGGGTGGCACCCCGGGACCGCCGGGCCGGGCACCGATCACGCCGCCCGGTGGTACGGCGGTCGGCCCGGACCCGAGCGGGCCGACCCTGACCGGCCCGGAGCCACCGCGCGGTACACCGCCGAGCCCCGGACCCGGGCTCGGCCTTCCACCGGGGCCCGGCGGCACACCGATGGTCGGCGGGACGACCGGCGGCACCGGGGCCGGCGTACCGACCGGTGGTCCGGGTGGAACCGGGGTCACGGGTGGCGGCGGCACGGTGACCGGCGGGGCGACACCGGTCAGGCTCGGGCCGTCGTCCACCGGATAGCCGGGCGGGGTGACCGGCTCCGGGGTCAGCTCGGTGTGCAGGGTCGGCGGTGGAGTCCCCTCGACGAAGCCGGGGCGGGAATCCTCCTCGGCCCTGCGGCGCGGCGGCGGCGGGACGACGGGTGGTCGGACCGTTCCGTCCGGGTCGTCGCCGAACTCCCGCGCGTTGTCGTCGGTCGGCAGGGGCGGGGGGAGGTACTCCGGTGGCGGTTGGATCCGGCCTCCGCCGTCCCGCGCCGCGCCGTCCAGCTCCGACTGCACCGCGCGGGCCCGGGCGACCAGCGCCGCCTGCTGGGCGTCGCTGACCGGCGGGTCGGTGAGCACCTTCATCGCGCCCTCGCCGAGGAAGTCCCCGGCCTTCTGCCCCAGGGCGGTCAGCCCGAAGCGCGAAGCGGCGGCTCCGCCCGCCGTCCCGCCGATGTCGCCGGCCAGCTCCACCTGCCGCTGGTAGTCGGCCAGCTTCTGCTGGTTCTCCAGGTATTCCCGGTAGATCGGCTCCAGCTTGGTCCGCGCCTGCTCGATGGCGTCCGCCACGTGCCCGATGTGCGTGGCGTTGTTCTGGGCCGCGGTCGAGGTCTGCCGGCTCGCCTCGATCAGCCTGTCCAGTTCGACCATGTACGCCGCGGAGGCTTCGTTCTGCTCCGGCGGCCACAGCGCGGCGAGCTGGTTACGGCAGTTCTGCAACCTGGCGGCGTGTCCGTTCAGCATGCCGGACGCCCGCTCCCAGGCCGCCACCTGCTCCCGGCTCGGCTGGAGCCTCTGCCGCGCCGCCTCGACCAGCCGCCACAGGTGCGGGATGTACGCCTCAGCCATTGCCGTCGCCTCCCGTCCCGAGGGTGGGTCCGGTCGGGTTCCCGCCGGATCCCGGCCGGGTCTGCTCGGTCGGCGGCAGGACCTCGTGCACGTCGCTCACGGTTGCCTGGGCGAACGCGTCTGAACCGCGGTAGTTGGCGGCGATCTGCTCCGCCGCCCGGGCCATCGCCTGGGTCCCCTTGTCCAGGTTGACGAGTGCCGCCAGGCTCTTGCGGATGCACTCGTCGTAGCGGTCCTGCAGGTGCAGCCAGTCGTCACCCTCCAGCCGGTCGCCGATGGTGGCGCCCTGTTGCATGGCGTCGTGCACCGGCGGGACCTGGGTGCGGTAGCCCTCCTTGAGTTCCTCGCGTATCGTCGCCGCAACGCTCGCCAGACCGTCGATCTCGACGTTGATCTGGCCGATGATTGCTGCCGCTGCCGCCCCGATCGCGCGGGCCGCCGCGCCGACCGGCGGACCAGCCAGGCTCATCGTTACCCCTCCCCGTGGATGGCTGGGTGACGTGGTCGCGGCTCATTGTAGTCGAGGCGCGACGGGGAGGACGTTGTCAAATCGGCCGGCGACGATGCCGAAGTGGACGATGCGTCCGCACCAGGGCTAGGGCTTCACGAAGATGGCGGTGTCCGCCACGTCGTCCGTCGTCCAGATGGTGCGCCACCCGCGGATGCTCCGGTGCACAGTGGTCCAGACCCGCCCGTCGGGTCCGGCTCCGTGCGGGCGGGAGGCGGGCGCGTGCGAGTCGCAGGGGAGATACCGATTCACGTTGTCGATGATCAGCAGTCCGCCCGAGGCGAGCTTCGACAACGCGAACCATGCGCAGTGGTCCCGGTACCTGCCGTCCACGAGGACGAAGTCGAGACAGCCGTCGGGGAGTTCGAGCAGCACCCGGGCGTACTCGCTCTGATCGCCGAGTTCCGGCGGCACGTCGAGCGGGGCGAACCGGTAGTCGACGTTGGTCAGCGAGTGCTTCTTGAGTTCGAGTGAGACCTTGTCGTGCCACGCCGCGTCGTGTTCCACGCTGATCAGATGGCTGACCCGGCGGGCGAACCAGACCGTACTCGAACCTGAGCCGAACTCCAGGCCATGGTCGGTCGGGACGAGCATCCTGTCCAGGGTCTCGACGGCCCGGGGCGTGAGCCAGGGAATGCCCGGGTGGGTCCGCCGGTAGAACTCGCTGCGGGCGCGACCGACCACGTAGCGCGGTGTCCAGTGCCGGATCGTGCGCACCGCCCCTCCTAGCTGTCCTGGCTGACTTCTCCGACGCCCCGGCGGACGTCGGAACGTATGGCTCAACGAGCGAACGGAGCATTGGTCTCGCCCGACGGGCAGCGGTGTGCCGCACCGGCCGGGTCAGCCGGCGGTCTCGAAGTAGCGGCGGACCTCGGCCGCCACGGTCTCCAGGTGCTCGTCGGGAAGTTCGGGGTAGATCGGCAGCGAGAGGCACTCCCGGGACCACGCCTCGGTCGCCGGCAGGTCGCCGGGTCGGTGACCGAGCGAGGCGTACGCGGGCTGCAGGTGCAACGGGATCGGGTAGTGCACCCCGGCGCCGATGCCCGCGTCCCGAAGGTGCGCCAGCAACCCGTCACGGTGCCGGGTGCGGAGTACGAAGAGGTGGTAGACGCTGCGCCGGTTCGCCGGCTCCGCCGGCAGGACCAGGTCACCCACCCCGCACAGCCGGGACCGGTACCCGGCCGCGAGGTCGCGCCGCCGCTGGTTGTCCTCCCGCAGCGTGCGCAGCTTCGCCCCGAGTACGGCTGCCTGGAGCGTGTCCAGACGTGCCGCGTAGCCGACGGTGAGGTGCTCGTACTTGCTGACGCGGCCGTGGTCGGAGAGGCGTCGGATCGTGTCGGCGAGGGTCGGATCCGAGGTGGTGACCGCTCCGGCGTCGCCGAACGCCCCCAGGTTCTTGCCGGGATAGAAGGAGAAGCAGCCGATCCGGCCGTACGCCCCGGCGCGGACCACCGATCCGTCGTCGTGGACGAACTCGGCCCCGTGAGCCTGGGCGGCGTCCTCGATCAACGGCACCCCGGCGTCCCGGGCGAGCGCACCGATCGCATCGAGGTCGACGGGGAGCCCGTACAGGTGGACGGGGACGACGGCCCGCACCCGGTCGATGACCGCCTTGAGCCCGTCGGGATCCATGCCGCCGGTCGCGGGGTCGACGTCCACGAAGCGTGGCCGGGCGCCGAGCCAGGTCACCGGCTCCGCCGTGGCGACGAAGGTGTGCGCCGGCACCGCCACCTCGTCACCGGGTCCGACGCCGAGCGCGGCGAGGCTCAGATGGATCGCCGCGGTGCCGGAGGAGAGGCCGACGGCGTGCCGGGTGCCGCAGAACTCGGCGAACGCCGCCTCGAACTCACCGACCTCCCGTCCGAGGATGAACCGGGTCTCTGCCAGCACGGTCCGGACGGCCGGCTCGATCGCGTGCCGGTGCCGGTCGTACGAGGCGGCCAGGTCGACCAGGGGAATTCGAGACATGCGGGCTCCTGTTCGGTACGGATGGCGGGCCGCTACCCGCGCCGGCCGGCGAGAGTGCCGGGGCGGATGGCGCGGCGGTGACCGGGCTCAGGGGATGGCGGGGGTCAGGTCGGGTTGCGGGTACCCAAACCGGGGCGGGGCGATCGGCGGTACCTCGATCGGCGGCACGGAGACGGTGGCGCCACCGGCCCGGAGCGAGGCGTCGGCCGCCTCCAGCACCGCCACGACCCGGGCCCCGTTCCAGCCGTCGGTGCGGGGCCGGGTGCCGGTGCGGACACAGTCGAGGAAGTGGGCGAGTTCCCGGGCGAGCGGCTCGGTTGTGGAGAGCTCCGGCACGTGGGTCGCCTCGTCACGGAGCCGGTACCGCCGTACCCCGTGCCGGTCCGGCTCCAGCGGCTCCGCGCCCTTGTCGAAGACGGTGAGCCGGGCCCCGGGCAGCAGGTCGTCGTAGACCAGCATCCGGCGGGTACCGACCACGGTCGTGCGGCGGGTCTTGGCCGGGTCCAGCCAGCTCACATGCATGTGTGCGACGACGTCTCCGGGATAGCCGACGGTGACGAAGACGACGTCCTCGACGCCGTCGTGCAGGTACCGGCCGCCCTGGGCGGCGACCCAGCGCGGTTCGGTACCCAGCAGGTAGTTGGCGATGGAGACGTCGTGCGGGCCGATCGACCAGAAGCTGTGCAGGTCGCTCTGGATGCGTCCCAGGTTGAGCCGCTGCGAGTGCAGGTGCAGGGGCTCGCCGATCTCGCCGGACCGGATGTACTCGCGCATCCGCTCCACCGCCGGGACGTACTCGAAGGTGTGTCCGACCATCAGGACGAGCCCGTTCCGGTCGGCGGTCTCGGCCAGCGTGACCGCGTCGGCGACCGACATCGCCAGCGGCTTCTCGACGAAGACGTGTTTGCCCGCGTCGAGGACCCGCCGGGTCAGTGCGGCGTGGCTGGGTGCCGGGGTGGCGATGAGGATGCCGGCCACCTCGTCGTCGTCCAGTGCCTCGTCCAGATCGTCGGTGGTCCGGACCCGCGGATAGAGTTCCGCGGCGGCGAGCCGCCGCTCCGGGACCGGGTCGACGAGATAGCGCCAGCGGGGACCTGCCAGCTTGTCGAGATTGCGGGCGATATTAGTGCCCCAGTAACCAAATCCGACCAATCCAATGCTTTTAGCCACAATCAGGTACTCCCGGAATCGGGGGTCAAGGCTGTCGTGCGCGTCGTCGTCGGCGCTGGACCCTGAAGTGTCAGCACCCCGATATGCGGTAATTCACCTGAATTTTTGTCCGGTGCTCTGCGACTCGCCAGCGATTTGTCTGTTTCCCGACCGTCTCACGGTGAGGGGAACGTCGAGGTCCATTGACCGGGGGTGGTCGGCACCTCCGGCGCGCCGATCCGGGTGCCCTGGTCCGGCTGGGCGGAGAGCCGGGCGAGGTGTTCGATCACCTTGTCCGGGTCGGCGTGCGGGTCGAGCGCGGTCACCTCGGCCGGGTGCAGCGCCGGTACCGGGACGTGGGAGATCAGCGGGTGCAGCGGCCGCACGTCGACCTCGCCCGAGCCGAACAGGTCCTCGTGCAGCTTCTCGCCGGGGCGCAGACCGGTGTAGATGATCTGGGGCGGCTTCGGCGTCTGGGCGGCGAGCTGCCGGGCGACGTCGTCGATGCGGACCGGCCTGCCCATGTCGAGTACGAGGGCCTCACCGTCGCGGCCGATCGCCGTGGCCTGGAGCACCAGGTGCACCGCCTCCTGCACGGTCATGAGATAGCGGGTCACGTCCGGATGGGTGACGGTGATCGGCAGTCCCGCCTCGATCTGCGCCCGGAACGCGGTGACCACGGATCCACGGCTGCCCAGAACATTGCCGAAGCGGACGCTGAGGAATGTCCCGGCGGAGTTCTGCGCGGCGTACGCGGTCAGCCGTTCGGTGATCCGCTTGGAGTAACCGAGAACGCTTATCGGGTTGGCGGCCTTGTCGGTCGAGATGTTGACGAACCTGGCCACTCCCCGACACGCCTCCAGGACTGCGAGCGTGCCCCACACGTTGGTCTGGACGGCCTCTCCGGGGTGCTGTTGCAGCAGGGGCAGGTGCTTCAGCGCGGCCGCGTGGAACACGATGTCCGGGCGGCGCTCGGTCATGATGCGGGTGATTCGGGCGGCGTCGCGCAGGTCGGCGAGGATCAACTCGGAGCTGTCCAGCAGGGCGCGGCCGGAGATCGACATCTGCAGACTGTGCAGTGCGGACTCGTCCCGGTCGAGCATGATCAGCTCGGCGGGATCGGCCTGGGCGATCTGTCGGCACAGCTCCGAGCCGATAGAGCCGCCGGCGCCGGTCACGAGGATGCGCCGGCCGGTGAGACCGGTGTCGGCGCTCTGTAGGTTCGCGACCACGTGCCTGCGGCCGAGCAGGTCGTTGATGTCCACGTCCCGTACGTCGGTCACGCTGATCTGCCGGTCGACCAGCTCACGTACCGGCGGAAGGACCTTGAAGGCGGCGCCGGCGGCCAGGGTGGCGGCCCGGACCTCCCGGATCAGCTCGGCGTCCGCGTTGGCGACCGAGAAGATGACGGTGCTGGCGCCGGACTCCCTGAGGGCGACGGCGATCTCGCGGCGCCCGCCACGCACCCGGACGCCGTCCAGGCGCAGGTGCTGCTTGTCAGGGTCGTCGTCGAGCAGCCCGACCGGCAGGTACCGGCTGCGCGGGTCGCTGACCATGGCGCGTAGCAGCGCCTGACCGGCCGAACCGAGCCCGAACAGCAGGACCGGGGTGGCCGAGGGAATGGTGGGGCGCAGCGACCGGTCGCGGTGGTAGCGGTAGGCCATCCGGAGGGACAACATGCCGAGCAGGGCCACGGTGCCGCCGACCGGCGGCACGCTGGCGGGGATCGGCCGCTCCGTCAGGAGCAGCAGGCCGGTCAGGAGCAGCGCGGCGGTGCCCATGGCGGTGTACGCCAGCACCCGGACCTCCGGCAGGCTACCCAGCGGATACCGTCCCCAGTAGCGGCGGCAGAGCCATGACGCCACGACATGCAGGATGCCGGCGATCAGTCCGACGGCGCAGACCCGGACGAGAGCGCCCGCGGTGAGGGCCAGTTCGTAACGCGCCCACGCGGCCACGGTGAATCCGGCGATCCACGCGGCCGTGTCACTGGCGATCAGCGCGACCGTCCGACGCCATGCCTGCCGTCGCACCGGGGGTGTGAGAACGGGGCGCGGAGTCTCTGCGGTGAGCGACATGTACTGGCTCCCTCATGCGGGTCTGGGCCGACGCGACCGGCCGATGCGGCACCTTCTGGCGGCTCCTACATATTTAGTGCTTGATTGACCCGAACACCCGATGTTTCATGTTTTTCCGAGAGCAAACTATTCACACCAGTTCTGGCGGTATTAGGAATACGATTTCTGATTCACCTTCTGGCCTCCTCCGGGTGCTCCCGGAGACCCTCGCCGGTGGTCGGGGAACCGGACCCGCCCGGCCGCCGGCGATCCTGGATCAGGCGGCCGGTTGCTCCCGACCTGACCCGCCGCACGTACCCGTACGCCGCCAGGCCGGCGAGGATGCCGAGGGTCACCGCCGCAGCTCCCAGGTGGGTACGAGCGGCGGACAGCGCGTCGAAGCCCGGAAACTGTCCAGCCAGGAGAAGAGCCGTGAGGACGGCGAGCAGTAGGGACAGCCGGGTGGCCGCACGGTAGTCGCCGTCGCCGATGCGGTTGAGGTTCATCGCGGACACGATCGTCAGGAAGGGCAGCGAGAGGGCGAGGAGCCGCAGCCAGGTGGCTGCCTCCGGGCTGGGCAGGGCGAGTACTTCCGTGGTGATCCACGGGGCCGCGATCATCACCGTGACGGCGGCGACGATGGACGCGGCCACGACCATCACCTCGCCTTCCCGGCTCGTCCCGCTGGTCGGTCCCAGGTTGTGGCGGCGGCGGGTCCGGATCGCCATCGGCACCCGCAGGCCGTCGTGGAACACCGCGGAGAGCGCCTGGATGCCGCCGACGATGGCGCCGAACTCGCCGACCACCTGTGGCGGGGCCGCCAGCGACAGCACGGTGCTCGGGCCGCGCCAGGTGAAGACGTTCGTGATGCCGACGACGAACAGTTGCCGGTTCATCAGAAACGCCCGTGCGGCCAGCCGGGCGGAGAGCGCGTGCCACATCGCTGGTCGCCGGAGGGAGCCCCGACACAGCAGTGTCTCGACGATGACGAACTGCGCGACCGACATCACGGCGAGTGCGATCGTGAGCGGCGTACCGGTGAGGACGAGCGCGAGCGCGACGATCTTCCCCCCACAGACCGCCACCGCCCCCAGGACGAACCGCAACTGCCGGACCAGATCGGCGGACTGCAGCTCGAAGAGACTGTTGCCGATCAACGCCACGCCTGCCGCGGCCAGGGAGACCGGACTGTAGCCGCGGCCGGTGTAGGCGATCGTGACCAGCGCGGTGGCGGCGATGAGGCTCGGCACGGCGATGAGCAGACGTTGGCTGCGGACCGCCTGCCGCTCCGACTCGTCACCCGTGGCGTAGAGGAGCGACGAACCTCCCGCCGTCGCGATCGCGACCCAGGCGAGGATCGCGGTCATCAGGGTGTACGCGGCGATCTCCGCGGTCTCACCCTGGCGCGCGCTGACCGCCAGCATCACCGCGTTCAGCCCTCCGTTGATGATGCTGGAGGACGAGGCGATGATGGTGTTGCGGCGCACGCCCGCGGGCTTCCTCCGATCCGTCCCCGGCGGGGCGCCGCCGGGTGCGGAGCTTTCGGATCGGGTGGAGTGCGCGGGCACCGGGGGCTGCGGGGTCTGAGGCATCCCGGCGAGTTGGTCAGGATTTCTCAAGGGTCGGCATCGGCTGCCGGAGCGGCGCGAGGTCGCGCAGTCGCTCCGCCATGGAGTCGGCGATGTTGACCGGGGCCAGCCGGGGGGCCCGGTGCGGCCCCATCGCGAACTCTGCCAGCATCGCCTCGGCGAGACTCGCCGGGTCGCCGGGGCGGCACCGTCGGCCCGTCGCGTCGGTGCACAGATCGTCGGCGGCGCCGACCACGTCGGAGACGATGATCCTGGTGCCGAAGCCGAGCGCCTCGTTCACCACCCAGCCCCACTGTTCGTAGGTCGACGGCAGCACGAAGACATCGGCTGCGGCGTACACCGAACCGACCTTGTGCTGCGGCATCGATCCGAGGAAGTGGCAGTCGTCGTGCCGCTGCGCGTAGCGGCGGATCTCCGGTTCCAACGGGCCCTGCCCGGTGATCACCAGGGCGGTGGCACCGGTCGGCGTCCGGGTGCGAACCGTGTCGTACGCCGTCAACAGGTCGTCCAGACCCTTGACCGGATCGAGTCGCCCGACGAAGGCGAAGACGAACCGTCCCTGCAACCCCAGCCGTTCCCGCAGGGCCGGTGCGTCCGCCGCGCCGTCGGGCAGCCGAGGCAGGGAGTACGGGATCAGATGGTGTCGGTGCAGGCCGAACGACTTCCAGTAGGCGGCGTTGGCCGAGCCGATCGTCCACACCTCCGGCTGCCCGAGCAACGTACGCAGGTACCAGCGCTTGGCGAGCCGCCGGGCGGGCGACCGGGGCAGTTCGAGATGCACGTTCGCGGCGGCGCGCAGCACCAGGGGGAGTCGGCGGAGTCGGGCCAGGAGGATCGCCATGATCCTCGCGGTACCGCGATAGCCGAACACGCACACCACCCGCAGCCCGGGCGCCAACAGCATCCGGCTCAGGGCGAGCCAGGCGCGCGGGTTGTCGAGGACCTCGCATTGGTGTTCGATGGCGACGTCGCCCCAGCCCCGCGTCTTGTCCGGACCGAAGAGATAGAAGACTCGAACGTCCTCGGACAATGTGCGGTGCAGTCGGTTGAGGGTCGGGGTGTGGTGCGGCGTCGGGCATTCCAGGATATAGATGATCATCTCGTCTTTGGCCTTTCCTGGCTTGTGCACGACCGTCGACCGGCGGTGCCAGGAGCGTGTCGTGTCGTCCCGTCGGCACCGGAGTTAACTTCCGGATAGGCCAAAGGTCACGGGAATCCGTGAATTGCGTGCGGGAAACGTTTTTTGCCGAAGTTTTCTCAACGTTTTTCCGGGCCGGGCCGCGGTACCGCTCGGCGGACAACTTTGTCGACGCGGCCGGTGGCTGTCCATTTTGTGTTTATTGTGGCGGTTGTGCAGGGCTCATTCCAGATCATGGTATTCGCGGCGGCCGTGGCGGTGGCCGCCCTCGGTGCCGTCGTGGGCTGTCGGCGCTCCCGCCTGGCGGGCCACGTGGACCCGTTTCACCCCCTCCTCTTCCCCTCGATCTATGTGGCCGTGGCATGCCTGGCCCCACCGCTGTGGCTCTCGCTCTCGGATATCGACCTCGGCTACCTCGAGTCGTCGCTCATCGCCCCGGAATCGCCGCAACTCATGGCGCTGGCGGTGCTCGGCTTCACGCTCGGCGCCGCGATCCCGTTCGCCCGCCGGGTCGCGCTCGCCGACGACGCGATCGACCCCCGGCTCCTGGAGCGGGCGGGAATGGTCATCATCCTCGTGCCGTTGGGGTTCGCCGCCCACAACTACCTCAACAAGGCCGTGCTCACCCGCGGCATCGGGCAGGACACCGTCACCCTCATGGACAGCATCTCGGTGGTGAACGTGATCCTCGGGCTGACGGCGGTGATCCTGATCCTCGTGGCCCGCTTCCAGCAGGGCAAGAGCGTGCTGTCGGTCTCCGAGGGCAGCCTGGTGGCTGCCCTCGTGGCGTTGAGCGGGCTGAACGGCCAGCGACATTCGGCGCTCGCCATCCTGATAGCAGTTCTCGTCTTCATGACCAGGAGGCGGGGTGCCAGCATCCGGGCCGTCCTTGGACTCTCCGCGATCCTGATCTTCGCGTACGTCGTCGTGCTCTACCGGGTGACCGTCATCCTGGGCCCTCGCCCGGTGCCGGTCACCTCGGCGTTCGTGCAGGACCTCGGCTCGGTGACCTTCACGACGGGGATCACCGCGACCCTGATGAGTGGTGGTCCGTACCTCGACGGCGCCACCATCTTCGCTGGCCTGATCCGACAGTTGCCCGGCCCGGTGGCCAACTCGATCTTCGGGCCGCCCGTCGACACCGGTGCCTTCCAGTTCCGGCTCCGCTCCGGCCTCACCAGCGACAGCACCGGCTACGGGTTCAGCCTGCCGGCCGAGGGAGTCATCAACTTCGGCACGGTGGGCGCGTTCATCGTGCCGTTCGTGGCGGGTGTACTGATCGCATGGATCTATGCCAGGTTCTCGCCGCTCGGCGGTCGGTCGATCAACGTGCTGTACGCCGTGGTTGCCAGCACCCTGCCCTACGGCTTCCGGTCGGACACCCTCGGCGCCGTCAAAGGGGTGCTCTATCCGGGTGTCCTTCTCGGCTGCGCGTTCGCCGGGGCGGCGGCCGCGCAACGCGCCCGTCGTCGACGTCCGCCGGCGGTCCGGACGGCGCCGGGCCGGTACCGGAGCGAAACCGGGTTCGCCGATCGGCCGGGCACCTCCGGAGCGGAGGTCGTTACGTGTGCCGTCTCCCGGCGTTAAAACCGTGGCGGCCGGGAAACGCGAACGGACTGGTCCGGCTCGCCACCCGTGCTCGGGGACCAGTTCGGTGAGGTGGGAGGCCCAGGGTGGAGCGGGGTACGCGAACGCCCGGCGCCTTCGCGGGTGCGCTGATCCTCGCGTTGCTGCTCGGTGGCCTGTTCCCTGCCCTTCTCGCCAGCGGCGCCGGCGGAACACCCGCCGCGCTCGCGGTCTGCGTCCTCGTGCTGGTCGGCGCGCGGCTCGGCTGGCTGATCGGGATCGGCGAACGGCGGCTCATGGAGTTCAGCTTCTGGACGTTCACCTATGTCTTCCTCGGGCTCGCGGCCCTCGTCCAGTTCCAGACCGCCACGTTCTCCACCTCCACCCCCTGGTTCGACACCGCCTACAACGACGACGCCATGTGGGCGGTGCTGATCGGGTCGTCGGCCGCGATGCTCGGCATTCGGTTGGCGGCCAGGGGACCCACCGCCGACGCACCGGCGCGCACCCCCCTGGTCGACGAGCGGCGCATCCACCATCTGGCCGCGCTCGGCCTGCTCCTGAACCTGTACTACCTGATCCGGGTCGGCCCGGGCACCGTCCTACTGACCCGGGAGGAGCTGTGGGCCGCCCAGGTGGCCAGGTGGCCGGGTAACGGGCTGACCGCTTTCGTGGTGGCCGTCTTCACCCTGCCGCTGCTCGTCGTCTTCATCGGACTGCTCGGAGTCAACCGCCAGCGCACCGATCGGGGAGAACCCCCGCGATACGCACTATTGGCCGTCGTCGGCTGCGTCCTGCTGTTCTCCGTCAATCCGATCAGCAGCCCGCGCTACTACAGCGGCACGGTGATTCTCAGCATGGCGGCGGCACTGGGCGCGTACGCCACGCCGTGGCGCGTCCGAGCCTCCGCCTCCGCCTTCCTGGCCGGCCTCACGCTGCTGTTTCCGCTCGCCGACGCGTTCCGGCGGCAGGGTGGCGTGGAGACTCGCTTCGCCCCGTTGCAGGCGTTGACCTCGGGAGACTTCGACGCGGTCATCCAGATCAGCAATTCGGTCGACATCATCGCCAGGAACGGGATCGAATGGGGATGGCAGTTGCTCGGCGTCCCCCTGTTCTGGGTGCCCCGGGACAGGTGGTCGGAGAAGCCGGCGGCCACCGGCAGTTACATCGCCGAGCAGATGGGATACCCCTTCACCAACATCTCCTCCCCGCTGATCGCGGAGTTTCTGATCAACGGTGGCTGGCCGCTACTGATCGTCGGGATGTTCGGCTTCGGCTGGTGGGTACGCCGCCGCGACGACCGCATGGTCCAGATCGGCCTGCTCGGCGGAAAGCCGTCCGGGATGGACTGGATTCTGCCGTTCTATCTGATCATCCTCCTGCGTGGATCGCTGCTCTCCGCCGCTCTCCAGTTCTCCGTCCTCTGGGCGGCGTCCTGGTTCATCCGGGGTCGGCGGTCCGCCGGGTCCGAGGGTGCCGCCGTGCCGGGCCGCACCGGTGCGCACGGCGGGTCCATCCTGACCCATCAGACCAGCGGGTAGGCGAGGCCCCGGGAGCGCCGGTGGCGCCGGGGGGAGGAGTCAACCCGGCGCCGCCGTTGTCGCGCGGATCGTCGTTCAGCCGACGGCGACCGGGCCGGGAACGCCAGCCCGATGTGCCCGCTCGGTCGCGGCCCGTACCTCGGCGTAGTAGGTGGCGCGGCGCCGGCCTGTCACCTCGCCGGAGTAGTCGCGGGCCCGGGCGAGGTTCCGCGCCGAGGCATCCGCCAGCCGCTCGGGATCCGCGAGTAGGCGTCGGATCAGCGCGGCCAGCCCGGGCACGTCGCCCGGGGTCACGAGGTAGTCGGCGGGCAGCAGCTCGGGGATTCCGCCAACGGTCGAGCCGATCGCGGGGAGTCCGCGCGCCATCGCCTCGATCAGTGCTCTGGGTAGGCCCTCGGTGCGGGACGGGAGGACGAACAGGTCCGCGGCGTCGAGCTGGTCACGTACCGCCTCGCCGGCCGAGAGCGTTCCGGTGAACACCACCCGGTCCGCCACGCCGAGCCGGGCGGCGAGCTGCTGGAGACGGGGGAGGCACCGGCCGTCGCCGACGTGTACCAGCCGCACCGGAGGATCCGTCGTGGTGAGCCGGGCGAGCGCCTCGACGAGGGTGTCGATCCCCTTGTACATCTGCTCGAGACTGCCGACCGAGATGAGCGTGGCCGCCCCACGGGTCCGTTCGACGGTCCGGGGGCGGTCGACGTAGGCCGAGGCCGGGAAGTGTCCCTCCGGTATCGACGCGGCTGTCGCGGACATCCGGGTCGGATACCGCGCCTGCAGGTAGGCGTCGGTCACGTACGCCGCACCGATCGCCGCCGCGCACTGGTGGCGCAACTGCGCGGTGTACCTCCGGCGGAAGAGGGGGCGCAGCGGATGACGCAGCACCCCGGGGGCGAACACGTCGTACGGGTCGGCGATGACCTCGAGGGCGTACGGCAGGCCGTGCCGGTCACGTTCCGCCGCCAGCAGGGAGCCGATGGGTGACGGTACCCGCAGGAGTACCGCGTCCGCCGGAGCTGCCGCCGCCCGTACCGCCCGCCGGATCCGGGTCAGCCGGCGCAGGTACTGGCGTGGACCGAGGTAGTACGGCACGGGCCAGAGTTCGACGGCCGGTCCGTCGACCCGCTCCGCCCCGTCGGGTGCGGTTGCCACGTCCATGGCCCGGGCGACGATCCGCAGACTGTCGAACGCCGACAGGTAGCGGGTCCAGAGCTGGTACGTCAGGCCACCCTGGGTCCACACGGCCCCGTCCGGCGTGCGTAGGAAGCGGGTCTCGTCCGTCACGACAACTCGCATGGTCCATCCTGTCCGTCGATCCGGTCACCGTCGGGAACGTGGTAGCGGTAGTGCCGCCGTCTCCGATCCGGCGCACAACGCCTCGTCCGATCCGGCCCAGAGTGCGGTCATCGAGTCGGCGAGGCCGTGCCGCGGCGCCCAGTCGAGCGCCTTTCCGGCCCGGGAGATGTCGCCGCACATCCAGGCCACTCCCGAGGAGCGGGCGGCGGTCGGGGAGAGCTCGTCGGAGCGGAACTCGCCGGTGAACCCGGCGGCCCGGGCGAGCATCTCCACCGCGTCCCGGGTCCGTACCGCCAGACCGCTGGCCACGTTGTAGACCCGTTCGGCCGGGTCGACCGCCCGCAGGACGGCCTCGACGGCCTGCGCGACGTCGCGCACGTCGACGAAGTCCCGGTGCGTGTCGAGCAGGCCGAGCGCGATGTGGTCACGCCCGTTGTCGACGGCGTCGCGGAGCAGCCGGGCGGTCCTGCCGAGCACGTTGGTCACGGGCAGCCCGGGGCCGACCGGATTGAACACCCGCAGCACCACCCCGTCGACCCGACCCGCGGCCGCGGCGATCTCGACGAGCCGGGTCGCGGCGAACTGGCTCACGCCGTAGTCGCTGATCGGGTTGGCCGGGTCGGTTTCCCGGACGGCTTCTCCGGGCCGGACCGGGCCGTACTCGGCCGCCGAGCCGAGCCGGACCAGTCGGGCGTCCGGGGCACCGGCGGCGACCGCCTCGATGAGCTTCCCGGTGACCCCGGCGTTCGCGGCGACCATCTCGTGGCCGGCGCCGGAGACCCGGCCGGCGCAGTTGACCACCGCGCGTGGCCGGGTTCTCCGCAGCACCGCCGTCAGCGCCGGGACGTCGACGTCGACCAGATCGCACTCGGCTCGACTCGGGCAGACCAGTTCGGCGTCCGCCGCGAGCAGCGCGGCAACGTGCCGGCCGATGAAGCCGGACGCGCCGAAGAGCAGGACCCGGCTCACCGTCCGGTCCTCGCGGCGCTCGTCGTCCGGTCCTGGCGAGGACACCAGCGCCGGCGCCATCCGGTGCGACGGCGGCCGCCGCACCTGGCGGGCGGGCAGGCGGTGGCCAGCATGTGCGGCTCCTGAACGGATGCGGGGGTCGACAGCGGAGATACCGTACCCACATCTATCCGATCGGACCCCGTTATGTCCGGCGTTTAAAATTTTTCCATGATTTACCGCCTATGCGTGACTCGACGTAGCTCGGCTCGTTGACCGGGATGTCCTTCCGTCGTCCGAGCCGTCCGGGCGAGTAACGAGCAACAGGAGAACCAGTGACTGCACCCATGTCCGGACGCCGGATACTGATCACCGGCGGCACCGGCTCCTTCGGTCAGGCAATGGTCCGCCGGTTGCTCGAGGGCGATGTGAGCGAGGTCCGGGTACTCAGCCGCGACGAGGCCAAACAGGACGCCATGCGGCGGCTCCTCTGCGACGGTCGGGTCCGTTACCACGTCGGTGACGTGCGCGACCTGGACACCCTGGCCCGGGCCACCCGGGACGTGGACCACGTCTTCCACGCGGCTGCGCTCAAGCAGGTCCCGTCCTGCGAGTTCTTCCCACTGGAGGCGGTCCGTACCAACGTGCTCGGCAGCGCCAACGTGATCGAGGCCGCCGAGCGCAACGGGGTGGGCTCGGTCGTCATGCTCGGCACGGACAAGGCCGTCTACCCGGTCAACGCGATGGGCATGACCAAGGCCCTGATGGAGAAGGTCGCCCAGGCACACGCCCGGAGCAGCCCGCGCAGCCGCACCACCGTCTCCAGCGTCCGGTACGGCAACGTGATGTTCTCCCGGGGCTCGGTCATCCCGCTCTTCATCGAACAGATCCGGGCCGGCCGGGCGCCCACGGTCACCAACCCGCTGATGACCCGGTTCCTGATGTCGCTGCCGGAGTCGGTGGAGCTGGTCGAGCACGCCTTCCTGCATGCCCGGCCGGGCGACGTGTTCATCCGCAAGGCCGCCGCCTGCACCGTCGGGGACCTCGCCATCGCGCTCTGCCAGCTCTTCGACGTCCCGGCCAAGCTCGACCTGATCGGGGTACGGCACGGCGAGAAGCTGGACGAGACGCTGGCCAGCCGCGAAGAGCTGAGCCGTGCCGAGGACTTCGGGGACTTTCTCCGGGTTCCGGTCGACGACCGTGACCTCAACTATGCGCGCTACGTCTCCGAGGGAGACCCGACCGCGCCCAGCGGCGTCGACTTCAACTCCGCCAACGCGACGCAGCTTTCCGTACCGCAGATCATGGAGCTGCTGCGCACCCTGCCGGAGGTGCGTGCGGAGCTCGCCGCGTGCGATCCCGCCCTCGCGTCATGAGGCTGGGCCTGACCGGGGCCGGCGGCTTCCTCGGCTGGCACGTGCGGGTGCTGGCCCAAGCCCTGGGCTGGCCGGACCCGGTGACGCTGAGCCGTGCCGATCTGGCCGACCCCGCGCTGGTCGCCGAGCGGCTCGCCGACGTCGACCGGGTACTGCACCTGGCCGGGGTGAACCGGGGCGACCCGGCGGACGTGGCCGCCGGCAACGTGGAGTTGGCCGCCGCGCTCCTGCGCGGCCTGCGGCGCTGTCCGTCGCCGCCGAAGACGGTGGTCTTCGCCAACTCGGTGCAGGCCGGTAACGGCACACCGTACGGCGACTCCAAGGCGGCGGCCGCGGCCACGCTGACCGGCGTGGCCGAGGCGGGCACCGCCCTGGTGGACGTACGGCTGCCGAACCTCTACGGCGAGCACGGTCGCCCGTTCTACAACTCGGTGCTGGCCACCTTCTGCCGGCTGCTCGCCGACGGCGGGGCGCCGGAGGTCCGCCAGGATCGCGACCTCGACCTGGTGCATGTGACGGATGCCGCCGCCCGGTTGGTCGACGCGCCGCCCGGCGGTTCCTGGGACGCCGCCATGCCGGCGCTGCGGATCGGGGTCCGGGAACTGGCCGACCTGCTCGCCGGCTACGCCGCCGGTTACCGGACCGGTGACATCCCGCCGCTACGCGACCGTCATGAGGTGCGGCTCTTCAACACCTACCGGTCACACTGCTTCCCGGCGCACTGTCCGATACCGCTGACCCGGCACGCCGACGCGCGCGGTGAGCTGGTCGAGGTGGTCCGGGCGTACGGCGGGGCGGGTCAGACGTTCTGCTCGACGAGCCGGCCGGGGGTGACCCGGGGCGAGCATTTCCACCTCGCCAAGGTGGAGCGCTTCGCGGTGCTGCGCGGCACGGCCGAGATCAACCTGCGGCGGGTGGGCCACGACGAGGTGCTCCGCTTTCCGGTCCGCGGCGACACCCCGGTCGTCGTCGACATGCCGACGATGTGGGTGCACAACATCGTCAACACCGGGTCCGACGAGCTGCTGACGCTCTTCTGGACCAACGAACCCTTCGACCCGTCCCGGCCGGACACCTATCCGGAACCCGTGGCGGCGCCGCGCGCACCGGCGGTGGTGGGTCGATGAGGATCGGGATCGTCTCGCAGTGGTACTCGCCAGAGCCGATCTTCATCGCCGACAACCTCGCCGCGGAACTGGTCGCGCGTGGCCACACCGTACGGGTGCTGACGGCCTTTCCCAACTATCCGCAGGGCCGGATCTATCCCGGTTTCCGGCAGCGCTGGGGGTACCGGAGCACGACCGGAGGGCTGACCCTGCACCGGGTGCCGATCTATCCGAGCCATGACAGCTCGGCGGCGCGTCGGGCGATGAACCTGCTCTCCTTCGCGGCGACGAGTTCGATCGCCGCGCTGCGCCACCTCGCCGACGTCGACGCGATCTACGCCTACAGCCCGCCGCCGACGACGTTCGCCGGGCCGGCGCTGCTGGGCAGGATCCGGCGGATTCCGACCGTCCTGCATGTCCAGGACATGTGGCCGGAGTCGGTGACCGCCTCGGCGCTGGCCCCCGGTGGCCGGGTCGGCCGCGCGATCGACAGTGGCCTCGCGGCGACGATGCGGCGCATCTACCGCGCCTCGGCCGGCATCGCCGTCATCGCGCCGTCCATGGCGGAGCTGGTGGTGGAGCGGGGCGCCGACCCGGGCCGGGTGCGGGTGGTTCTCAACTGGACCGACGAGCGGCTCTTCCGGCCGGAGACGCCGACGGACGCCGCCCGGGAGGCGCTCGGGCACCGCGGGCGGCGCACGATCATGTACGCCGGCAACCTGGGCCCGTTCCAGCGGGTCGGCACGGCGATCCGGGCCGCCGCGGCCGTCGCCGACCGGGTCGACCTGGTCTTCGTCGGCTCCGGCACCGAGGAGCCGCAGGCCCGCCGGCTCGCCGACGAGCTGGGTGCCGGAAACGTGCGTTTTCTCGGCCGGCAGCCACCGGATCGGATGGCCGAGCTGTACGCCGCGGCCGACTATCAGCTCATCACCCTGCGGGACCTGCCGGGGCTGCGTGGAACGGTCCCGTCGAAGTTGCAGGCCGCACTCGCCTGCGGGGTGCCGGTGATCGTCTCGGCCAACGGCGACGCCGCGCGGCTGGTCACCGCCGCCGGGGTGGGGCTGGCCTGCCCCGCCGAGGACTGGGCGGCGCTGGCCGACCGGTTCGCGATGGCGGCCGCCACCGGAGACGACGAGGTGGCGGCGATCGGGCGGCGGGCTCGCCAGGTCTACCTGGAGCGGATGTCGTTGCGGGTCGGGGTCGACCAGATCGAGGACATGTTGCTGAAGGCTGCCGCGACGGGAGGCCGTGGATGACCCGGGTGATGACGGTGGTCGGCACGCGTCCGGAGATCATCCGGCTGTCCCGGGTGATCGACCGGTTGGACCGGACCCTCGACCACGTGCTGGTGCACACCGGACAGAACTGGGATCCCGCGCTCTCCGAGGTCTTCTTCCGGGAGCTGCGGCTGCGTGAGCCGGATCGGTTCCTGCGGGTGGAAACGTCATCCCTGGGCCGGGTCCTCGGTGGGGTGCTGGTCGGTGTGGAGGCGGCGATCGCGCGGTCGCGGCCGGACGCACTGCTGGTGCTGGGCGACACGAACAGTTGCATCGCCGCCCTGATGGCGCGGCGGATGCGGGTGCCCGTCTACCACATGGAGGCCGGCAACCGGTGTTTCGACCTCAACGTGCCGGAGGAGACGAACCGCCGGCTGGTCGACCACGTCGCCGACTTCAACCTGGTCTACACCGAGCACGCCCGGCGCAACCTGCTCGCCGAAGGGCTGCATCCGCGCCGGATCCTGCACACCGGTTCACCGATGGGCGAGGTGCTGGAGCACTACCGACCGGATATCGAGCGCTCGACGATCCTGCACCAGCTGGAACTCGAGCCCGGCAACTACTTCGTGGTCAGCGCGCACCGGGAGGAGAACGTCGACGATCCGGACCGGCTCCGGCGGGTGCTGGACTGTCTCCGTGCGGTCCGGGACGCCTGGCGGCTGCCGGTGCTGGTCTCCACCCATCCGCGTACCCGTAAGCGGCTCGAGGCACTGGCGGAGGACGGCACCACGCTGGACGGGATCGCGTTCCACGAGCCTTTCGGGCTCTTCGACTACGTGCGGTTGCAGACCCGGGCCCGATGCACGCTCTCGGACAGCGGCACCGTCAGCGAGGAGGCGGCGATCCTCGGCTTCCCGGCGGTCACCCTGCGGGAGTCCATCGAGCGTCCTGAGGCGCTGGACTCCGGCGGGATCATCATGACCGGCCTCGACCCGGCGGGGGTCGTCGAGGCGGTCGCCGTCGCGGTCGACCAGGTCGCGGCCTCCGGTACCCCCTGCCCGGCCGACTACCAGGTCCGCGACACATCCCGCCGGGTTGTCGACTTCATCCTCTCCACCGTCCGGCGCCATCACGCCTGGGCCGGCATCCGGAACTGACGCGGCCCGGAGTGGCAGACCAATTCCTGTTCGTGGAGGAGGGTGCCCCTTTGACTGATAACGTCTTTTCCATCACCTAATACCCGATATGAGGTGGAGCTTTCCCGTGGTACGTTTTCGCGCCATCCCCCGAGCGACGACGACGTCCGGCAGGTCCGCGGACGCCCATGCCGGCTACGACCGGTTCAAGCGGGCCTTCGACCTGGTCGGTGCCGTCCTGGCGTTGATACTTGCGCTGCCGATCATGGCGGCGGTGGCCCTGGTCATCCTGCTGACCCTCGGCCGGCCGGTGCTGTTCCGGCATACCCGGCCGGGGCGCGACGGCGAGCTGTTCGACCTGATCAAGTTCCGGACCATGCACCATGTCGACCCGGCCCGGGGCCTGATCAGCGACGCCGACCGGCTCACCCGGGTCGGCCGCTGGCTGCGGGCCAGCAGCCTGGACGAGCTTCCGGGCTTCTGGAACGTCCTGCGCGGCGACCTGAGCCTGGTCGGGCCGCGCCCGCACCTCGTGCAGTACCTGGAGCGGTACACCCCGGAGCAGGCGCGACGACACGAGGTGCGCCCCGGGATCACCGGCCTGGCCCAGGTACGCGGGCGCAACCTGCTGAGCTGGGAGGAGAAGTTCCACTACGACGTCTGGTACGTCGATCACCGCTCCCTCGCGCTGGACCTGCGGATCCTCGCCGAAACGGTACGGGTGGTCCTGCGCCGGGAGGGCATCGCCGCCCCCGGCAGTGTCACCTGGCACGAGTTCCTCGGCACCACCACGGCGGTGCCGGTCAACGCCGGTGGGGCGCCGGCCGGCCCGGCTGCTGACCCGATCAGGTCGGGCCGAGGCTGCTGACCCGATCAGGTCGGGCCGAGGCTGCGGACCGGTCTGGTCGGGCCGAGGCTGCGGACCGGTCTGGTCGGGCCGAGGCTGCGGACCGGTCTGGTCGGGGCGGCGGAGGCGTGACGCCGCAGGTCACCGACCTGGAGTACCGAGTCCCTTGTCCAGCCCGGCCCGGCGCAGCGCGTCGGCCAGCGCACCACCGCCGAACCCGCCGCCCGGCCCGCCGCCGGACCGGTTCCCGCCGCCGGACCGGCCACCACCGCCACCCGAACCACCGGGCCCCTGGCGCTGCTGGCCGGCGCGGTCGCCACCCCGATCCCGGCCCGGGCGGGGCTCCGCCTCGTCCTCCAGCCGCAGGGTGAGCGAGATCCGCTTTCGGGGTACGTCCACGTCCAGCACCTTCACCCGGACCACGTCGCCGGACTTGACCACGTCGCGCGGGTCCTTGACGAAGGTCCGGGACATCGCCGAGACGTGCACCAGCCCGTCCTGGTGCACCCCGACGTCCACGAACGCGCCGAACGCGGCGACGTTGGTGACGACACCCTCCAGCAGCATGCCGGGCTTCAGGTCGCTGATCTTCTCCACCCCGTCGGCAAAGGTCGCGGTCCGGAACGCCGGCCGTGGGTCCCGGCCCGGCTTCTCCAGCTCCTTCAGGATGTCGGTCACGGTCGGCAGCCCGAAGGTGTCGTCGACGTACTCGTTCGGCCGGAGCTTGCGCAGCACGGCGGTCCTGCCGATCAGCGCGGAGAGGTCCCCGCCGGTGCTGGCCAGGATCCGCCGGACCACCGGGTACGCCTCCGGGTGCACGCTGGAGGCGTCCAGCGGGTCGTCGCCGCCGGGGATGCGCAGGAAGCCGGCGCACTGCTCGAACGCCTTCGGGCCGAGCCGGGGCACCTTCCTGAGCGCCTGCCGGGTCCGGAACGGGCCGTTCGCGTCGCGGTGCAGCACGATGTTCTCGGCCAGCCCGGCGCCGATCCCGGAGACCCGGGTCAACAGCGGCGCGGAGGCGGTGTTGACGTCCACTCCGACGCCGTTCACACAGTCCTCCACCACCGCGTCCAGCGAGCGGGAGAGCTTCACCTCGGAGAGGTCGTGCTGGTACTGCCCGACGCCGATCGACCGTGGGTCGATCTTGACCAGTTCGGCCAGCGGGTCCTGGAGCCGGCGGGCGATCGAGACCGCGCCGCGCAGCGAGACGTCGAGGCCGGGCAACTCCTGGGCGGCGTACTCCGAAGCGGAGTAGACCGAGGCGCCGGCCTCGGAGACCACGACCTTGGTGAGGTTCAGGTCGGCGTACCGCTTGATCAGGTCGGCGGCCAGCCTGTCGGTCTCCCGGGAGGCGGTGCCGTTGCCGATCGCCACCAGCTCCACCCGGTGCGCCCGGGCCAGTCGGGCCAGCGTCTCGATCGAGGCGTCCCACTGCCGGCGCGGCTCGTGCGGATAGATCGTGTCGGTCGCCACCACCTTGCCGGTCGCGTCGACCACCGCCACCTTCACCCCGGTACGCAGCCCCGGGTCCAGCCCCATCGTTGGGCGGGTACCGGCCGGCGCGGCGAGCAGCAGGTCGCGCAGGTTGGTGGCGAAGACCCGGACCGCCTCGTCCTCGGCCGCCTGCCAGAGCCGCATCCGCAGGTCGGCGCCGAGGTGGATCAGGATCCGGGTACGCCACGCCCAGCGCACCGTGTCGGCGAGCCAGCGGTCCGCCGGCCGCCCCCGGTCGACGACGCCGAACCGGGCGGCGATCTCCTGCTCGTAGCGGCTCGGCCCGACCGGGGCGTCGTCCGGCGCGGGCGCATCCTCCGGGTCCATGGTCAGGTCGAGCACGCCCTCCTTCTCGCCCCGGAACATCGCCAGGATCCGGTGCGAGGGCAGCCTGGTGTACGGCTCGGCGAAGTCGAAGTAGTCGGCGAACTTGGCACCGGCCTCCTGCTGGCCGTCGCGTACCCGGGAGACCAGCCGACCCCGCGACCACATCTTCTCCCGCAGCGAGCCGATCAGGTCGGCGTCCTCGGCGAACCGCTCCACCAGGATGGCTCGGGCACCGTCCAGCGCCCCGGTCGGGTCGGCCACCCCGGCGTCCGGGTTGACGAAACCGGTTGCCACCGTCCGCGGGTCCTGGCTCGGATCGGCCAGCAGCGTGTCGGCCAGCGGCTCCAGCCCGGCCTCCCGGGCAATCTGTGCCTTGGTCCGCCGCTTCGGCTTGTACGGCAGGTAGATGTCCTCCAGCCGGGCCTTCGAGTCGGCCGCCATGATCTGCGCTTCCAGCGCCTCGTCCAGCTTGCCCTGACCGCGGATCGACTCCAGCACCGCCGACCGGCGCTCCTCCAGCTCCCGCAGGTAGCGCAGCCGCTCCTCCAGGGTGCGCAGCTGGGTGTCGTCGAGCGACTCGGTGGCCTCCTTGCGGTAACGCGCGATGAACGGCACGGTCGACCCGCCGTCGAGCAGGTCCACCGCGGCCCGTACCTGCCGCTCGTGTACGCCGAGTTCCTCGGCGATCCGCTGGTGCACGGAGCGCGGCTGCGCAGAGGTTGTCACGTCCTGTTCCGCCTTCTCACTCGGTTCCGCCCGTACCCGGCACCGACAGCGGCGCAGGGTTCTGGGTGCCGGAAAGCATTGTGCCGCACCCGGCGGCGGTCGCCGTCGCAGGCGGCGGCGATGCGCGGGCCGCGGCGGTGTACGGGCGGCACAACTTTACGCGCCGTCGGCTATGGACAACTGAGAGTGATTCGGGTTAGGTCGGCTCGGAACGGTTCGCGAATCTACGAGGGACGATATGACTCTTCTCGCCGACGACCAGTCCGCCGGCTCCGGGATGGGCGTCACCGACGGGCATCCGCTGGCCCGGCTCACCGCCGAGGAGATCCGGGCCGCCCGGGCCCTGCTGGACCGGGCCGGACTGCTCGGCCCGACCACCCGGTTCGCCCTGCTGGCCCTGGAGGAGCCGGCCAAGGACGTGGTGCTGGCGTACCGGCCGGGCGACCCGGTGGACCGCCGGGTCCGGGCGGTACTGCTCGACGTCGCCACCGGCGCCGCCCGGACCGTGCTGGCATCGGTCACCACCGGCGTCGTCGACTCGGTACGCGAGCACGACGCGGCCCGGGACGGCCAACCGCCGATCATGTTGGAGGAGTTCGTCGCGGTCGACGAGATCGTCAAGGCCGACCCCGGCTGGCGGGCGGCGATGGAGCGTCGGGGCATCACCGAGCTGGACCTGGTCCGGCCCTGCCCGCTCTCGGCCGGCGACTTCGACCTGCCGGGGGAGCGGGGCCGGCGGCTGCTGCGGGTGCTCTCCTTCCTGGCCAACCGGCCGGAGGACCACTGCTGGGCGCACCCGATCGACGGGGTGGTGGCGTACGTCGACCTGATCGAGCGCCGGGTGGTCGAGCTGATCGACCACGAGCTGCTGCCGGTACCGGCCGAGGAGGGCAACTTCGACGACCCGGCGTACGTCGGGCCGGCCCGGACCAGCCTGAAGCCGATCGAGATCACCCAGCCGGAGGGGCCGAGCTTCTCGGTCGACGGTGACGTGGTGCGCTGGGAGAACTGGAGTTTCCGGGTCGGCTTCGACCCTCGGGAGGGGCTGGTGCTGCACCAGCTCGGCTTCACCGACGGTGGCCGGGAGCGTCCGGTGCTCTACCGGGCCTCGATCGCCGAGATGGTGGTCCCGTACGCCGACCCAGGCCCGGTACGGTTCTGGCAGAACTACTTCGACGCCGGGGAGTACCTGCTCGGCACGCAGGTGAACTCGCTCGTGCTGGGCTGCGACTGTCTCGGCGAGATCTACTACTTCGACGCCGTACTCGCCGACGGGGCCGGCGAGCCGCGCGAGGTGCGCAACGCGATCTGCCTGCACGAGGAGGACCACGGGGTGCTGTGGAAGCACTCCGACCTGTTCACCGAGTCCGCCGAGACGCGCCGGCAGCGCCGCCTGGTCATCTCCTCCTTCGTCACCGTCGGCAACTACGATTACGGCTTCTACTGGTACCTCTATCTCGACGGCACGATCGGGCTGGAGGTGAAGGCGACCGGTGTGCTCTTCACCTCCGCCTACCGGCAGGGCAGCCGGTACGCGACCGAGGTGGCGCCGGGGCTCGGTGCGCCGTACCACCAGCACCTGTTCAGCGCCCGGCTCGACGTGACGGTCGACGGGACCCGCAACGCAGTCGACGAACTCGACGTACGGGCGCTGCCGGTCGGCCCGGAGAACCCGTACGGCAACGCCTTCACCCGGGTGGCGACCCGGCTGTCGACGGAGTCCGCCGGCGTCCGGGACGCCGACGCCTCGGTCGGCCGGACCTGGCGGATCTCCAACCCGGAACGGCTGGGTCGGCTCGGCCGGCCGGTCGGCTACCAGCTCCGTCCCGAGGGCCAGTCGGTGCTGTTGGCCGCCCCCGAGTCCTCGGTGGCCCGTCGGGCCACCTTCGCCACCCGCTCGCTCTGGATCACCCGGTACGACCCGGCGCAGCGTTACCCGGCCGGTGATCTGGTCAACCAGCATCCGGGTCGGGCCGGGCTGCCGGAGTACGTCGCGGCCGACCGGCCGATCGACGGCGAGGACATCGTGTTGTGGCACACCTTCGGCACCACCCACTTTCCCCGCCCGGAGGAGTGGCCGGTGATGCCGGTGGACCGGTGCGGCTTCACGCTGCGGCCGGACGGCTTCTTCGACCGCAACCCCACCCTCGACGTGCCGGCGAGCACGGCGGCACACTGTGCCGCGCCGGGCGACGGGGCAGCCGCCACCTGCCACGACGGCTGAGCGCCGGGCGGGTCCGACGCCGCCACGCCGAGCGTCGCTGCGCGGCGGACGTCAACGCTGCGCGGCGGGCGTCGGCGGTGCTCGGCGACTGCGGCGGACGTCAACGCTGCGGCGGCGGCGTCGCGGTGCTCGGCGAGGCGGCGGGCGTCGCGGTGCTCGGTGACGCGGCGGGGCGTCAGCGGCGCACGGCGAGCGCGGTGGCGGCGACGGCCGCGTCGACCGCGTTGAGCAGGTCGCCGAGTTCCGCCGGGAGCAGCCGTCGGCCGGCGGCGATCCGGTCGGCCAGCACCGACCGGTTGGTCGGGATCAGCGCCCGGAGCAGCCCGCCGGCCCGGACCAGTCCGGCCAGCGTCGCGGTGCGGGCGTCCAGTGGCTGGTCGGAGCGCTCCAGGATGGCGTTGAGCCGGACCCGGGGCCGGGCGACCCGGTTCGGGTCCAGCCCGGGAAACCGGACCGCCGTGCGAAGGTTCAACCCCCGGGCGGTGATCCGGCGGACCGCGCCCGCGCTGACCAGCCGGTCACCGACGTGGTCCCGGACCCGGGGGGAGAGGAACTCCAGCCAGGAGCGTGCCTGGTGGCCGTCACCCCGACGTACCATCTCGGCCAGCACCCGATCGGTCACCGGCTCCCGCCAGGCCCGGTCGTCGGCGACGTAGACGGCGGACCGGATCAGGGTGATCCGCCCGTCGAAGAGCAGTTCGGCGAGGAGCGCGCCGGAGAGGGCGGCGTCCACCAGGACCGCCGCGGCGAGGGGCTTGCCGCTGTAGTCATCGTGTGCGATGAGGAACAACTCGTCGGCCAGCCGCTCGCTGGGTGGGTCCGGGTAATTGGTCATCGGTCTTCCTCGGCCGGCCGGCTGCCGTGCCGGGTCGGTCACTGCGCAGTGTCGATGCTGGACGGTACGGCATGCGCACTGTCCGTTCAACCCACCCTGGCCCTGCGTGTCTGGATACTGTGGTCCTTCGATCCCTTGTCGCGGGGCGTGATCGCCCATACCCTCTCCGGTGTCGTTCGAGAGCCCCTCTTCTCGCCACCCCACACCAGAGAGACCGACACATGTCATCGAGTTCTCCCCTGGAGACCGGCCTGCGCCGGGGACGCCTGGGCACCGTGCATCTCGTCTTCTTCACCGTCGCGGCATCGGCCCCACTGACCGTGCTCGGCGGTGGCATCACGACGATGTACGCCGTCAGCGGCAACGTCGGCGCCGCGCTGTCCTATCTGCTGCTCGCCGCCATCCTGGGCGTGTTCGCGGTCGGATACGCCGCGATGAGCCGATTCGTCAGCAACGCCGGCGCGTTCTACTCGTACATCGCGAACGGGCTGGGGCGGGCGGGCGGCGTTTCCGGCTCGTTCATCGCACTCGCCTCCTACAACGCCATCCAGATCGGACTGTACGGGCTCTTCGGCGCCATCCTCGACGACTTCATGACGACCAAGTTCGGCATCGAGCAGCAGTGGTGGGTCTGGGCACTGGTCGGGCTGGCCGTGGTCGGAGTGCTCGGGGTACTCCAGGTCGACCTCAACGCGACCGTGCTGGCGGTGCTGCTCCTGCTGGAATGCCTCGCGGTTGTCATCTTCGACGCCGTCTCGCTCGGCAACCCGGCCGGCGGCAGCGTCAGCCTGGCCGGGCTCGACCCCGGCAACCTCTTCGCGGCGGGGCTCGGCGCGGTGTTCGCGTTGGGGATCGCGAGCTTCACCGGCTTCGAGTCCGGGGCGATCTACAGCGAGGAGGTCCGGGACCCGCGCCGCACCGTGGCCCGGGCCACCTACGTCGCGGTGGCCTTCACCGGCGCCTTCTACGCGCTCTCCGCCTGGGCGCTGACCGTGGTCACCGGTCCGGAGAACGCGCAGGCAGCCTCGGTCGAAGCCGGCCCGGGGGTGGTCTTCGGCACCCTGGCCGAGCACGCCGGCAGCACGGTGGCGGACGTGGCCAACCTGCTCTTCATCACGTCGGTGCTGGCCGCGCTCCTCTCGTTCCACAACGGGGTCGCCCGCTATCTCTTCGCGCTGGGCCGGGAGCGGGTCCTGCCGTCCTTCCTCAGCCAGACCGGGATCCGCACCGGGGCGCCGGTGGCCGGCTCGCTGACCCAGACCGTGCTCGCCCTCGGCGTGGTGCTGGTCTTCGTGCTCGCCGACCGGGATCCGGTGGTCGATCTCTTCACCTGGCTCAGCGGTGTCTCGGCGGTCGGGGTGGTGCTGCTGATGACCCTCACCTCCGCCTCGGTGGTGGGCTTCTTCCGGCGCCGTCCGGAGGCGGAGGTGGGCGTCTGGCAGCGGCTGGTGGCCCCGGCCTCGGCGACCGTGCTGCTCCTCGCCGTCCTGCTGGTGCTGCTGGTGAACTTCGACGCGCTGCTCGCGCCGGGCAACCCGGATTACCTGGCCTGGCTGCTGCCCGGGGTCACCCTGGTCGCCGCGCTGGTCGGGCTCGGCTGGGGGTTGCTGCTCCGGCGCAACCGGCCGGCCGTGTACGAGGCCGTCGGCCGGGGCGTGGTCGATCCGCCGCCCGTCGAGGATCCGGAACTCACCCTGACCCGCTGACCGGCGCCCCTGCGCGAAGCCGTCGACGGACCGGCCGAGGTCCGTGGACGGGTCAGCCGAGCGGCCGCCACCAGCCGTCCACCGGGGGCGGGTGGTCCACCACCACCCGCTCACCGGGGCGTGGCACCGCCAGGCGTACGCCTCGGGCCTCGGCCTCGCGCCACAGCCGGTCGACCGGTTCGGACCAGGCGTGCGGGGCGAGGTTGAAGGTGCCCCAGTGCAGCGGGACGAAGAGCCCGCCGCGCAGGTCCAGGTGCGCGGCGACCGCCTCCTCCGGAAACATGTGGATGTTCGGCCAGGCGGTGGCATAGGCGCCGATCTGGATGAGGGCGAGGTCGAACGGACCATGTTCGACGCCGATCTCGGCGTAGCCGTCGAAATAGCCGGAGTCGCCGGAGCAGAAGACCCGCCGGCGCGGGCCGGCGACCACCCACGAACCCCAGAGGGTACGGTTCCGGCTGAGCCCGCGTCCGGAGAAGTGCCGGGCCGGGGTGGCGATCACGTCCAGCCCGGCGACCGAGGTCCGCTCGCCCCAGTCCAGCTCCACGATCCGTTCCTCCGGCACACCCCAGCGCTCCAGGTGGGCGCCGACGCCGAGCGGCACCAGGAACGGCGCGGACTGGGCGTCCCGCAGGGCGCGTACGGTGGGCATGTCCAGGTGGTCGTAGTGGTCGTGCGAGACGAGTACGGCGTCCAGCCGGGGAAGCCGGTCCAGCGGCACCGGCACCGGGTGCAGCCGGCGCGGGCCGATCCGGGCCGACGGCGAACATCGGTCGCTCCAGACCGGGTCGAGCAGCACCCGCCGTCCCTCGATCTCGATCAGCGCCGAGGCGTGGCCGTACCAGAGCACGCTGAGTTCGCCCGGCGGGGCCGAGTCCGGCTCGACGGTCTCCGGCACCAGCACCGGTACCCGGCCGGTCGGGCGCCGGGGCTGGTTGCCGAGGAGCAGTTCCCGCAGGACCGCGGCTCCGGTGCCGGGCAGCGCGACCCGAGTGCTGACCGGGTTGCGGAACGCGCCGGCCCGGAAGTGCGGGGAGCGGCGTACCCGCTCCTCCCGGGCGCCGCACGGGGCCCGGCCGAGCGCGGCGGGCACGTCGCGGACCGCCCAGGCGGCCACGCCGAGCGCGGCCACCGCGAGCGACCACCGGAGGAGCCGGCGACGGCGGTCCGCGACGTCGCTGCGTCCTGCCGGTCCCCGCATCTGCCGCCGCCCCTTCGTCTCCACGAGCGAGGGTACGCCGGCCGGCACCTGCTCCGGACGGAGTCCGGCGGCGCCGGTCGGCGGTTACCCCTCTCCCGCCGGGCCGGACCCCGGCGGGCGCGCGGGCGTCAGCCGCCGTTGGTCGGTCGGTACGTCCTGGGCCGGCGGGCCGGCACGGAGAGGTTGTTCAGCCCGTCGACCGCGGTGACGAAGGCCGGGCCCATCGCCGCCCGGGCCTGCACCGCCGGGTGCGTCGAGCCGAAGTTGTCCGGGTCGGCCTGCCCGTCGGCGAAGAGCACGTAGGTCAGCACCGGCGCGCCGGCCGGGTCGAAGATCAGCCCTGCCTCGTGTCGGGCGTTGCCGAACCAGCCCGCCTTGGTGGCGATCCGGGCCCGGTCGGCCGAGGACATGTTCCGGCGGATGCCGTCGGTGAACGCGATCGGCGCGCGGAGCTGGTTGAGCAGGAAGCTGGTCGAGGTGGCGGAGAGCAGCGTGCCCCGGACCAGCGCCTGGAGCAGGTCGTGGGTCTCCCGGGCGGTGCTGGTGCCGAGGAAGAACCGGTTCGGGTTGGCGACCGGCTCCACCTGGGTCTTCGGGAAGCCCTTGGCGACCAGGATCTGGTTGAGCTCGGCGGCCGGGCAGACCAGGCCGCAGAGCCGGACGGCGGTGTCGTCGGAGACCGTCAGCAGTGCGGCGAGGACGTGTCCCAGGGTGACCGAGCTGGGGTAGGCGCCGTCCAGGCTGAAGATGCCGTCGCCACCGGCCACCACGATCGCCGAGGTGACCTCGACCCGCTGGTCCAGGGTGAGTAGTCCCCGGTCGACCTTGTCCAGCACCGCCGTGGCCACCGCGATCTTGTTGACGCTGTACGCCTCGACGACGGTGTCCGGGTTCTCCCGTACCGCCGGCAGCGGGGTCGGGCCGGTCCCGCTGGCCACGCTCAGGTACGCGTACCAGTTGCCGCCGGCCCGGGTCTTCTCCCGCCGGTAGATCGCGGCGACCTGATCGGCCCGGGCCCGGTCGGGGCTTTCGATTCCCCGGCCGCTGTTCGGGGCGGCCATAGCCGGAGTGGCCGTGCCGAGCACGACGCCGGCGGTGGCGGCGGTGCCGATGCCCAGTGCGGTCCTGCGATTTACCCTGCTCACTACGTGGTCTCCCATCGGAGGGCTGCTGTTGTCGCCGGCTGGCCGCCCGGCCAGATGCCCGAGCGAGGGCGGTTGCCGGATTTGCGGTCTGCCGCCCGGTAACAATAGGCGAATCCGGCCCGGCCCGCGGTGCCCGTCGAGCCGGGCGTGGAAGGGGGGTGCCGTCCGTGCGCAGCCGGGCGTGGAAGGGGGGTGCCGTCCGTGCGCAGCCGGGCGTGGAAGGGGGTGCCGTCCGTGCGCAGCCGGGCGTGGAAGGGGGTGCCGTCCGTGCCCAGCCGGGCCTGGAAGGGTGCCGTCCGCGCCGGGGTGCCAGGGTGCCGTCCGGCGGGTCAGGTACCGGGTGCGCCGTCCCGTTCCCGGGTGGCCTTCAGGTAGTCGCGGTTGAGCCGGCCGATGCTGGTCAGCGGAATCCCCTTCGGACAGACGGCCGTGCACTCCCCGATGTTGGTGCAGCCGCCGAAGCCGGCCTCGTCGTGTGCGTCGACCATGCCGACGACCCGGGTGGCGCGTTCCGGCTGGCCCTGCGGCAGCAGGCTCAGATGGCTCACCTTGGCGGCGGTGAAGAGCATCGCCGAGCCGTTCGGGCAGGCCGCGACGCAGGCGCCGCAGCCGATGCAGGCGGCCGACTCGAAGGCGGCGTCCGCGTCGGACTTGCGGACCAGCTGGGCGTGTGCCTCCGGGGCGGCACCGGTCGGCGCGGTGATGTATCCGCCGGACGCGATGATCCGGTCGAACGCGCTCCGGTCCACCATGAGGTCCTTGAGTACCGGGAATGCCCTGGCCCGCCATGGCTCGATGTCGATGGTCTGGCCGTCGGAGAAGTGTCGCATGTGGAGCTGGCAGGCGGTGGTCGCCCGCTCCGGTCCGTGTGCCACCCCGTTGATCACCATGCCGCAGGCGCCGCAGATGCCCTCCCGGCAGTCGTGGTCGAAGGCGACCGGGTCCTCGCCGTCGAGGGTCAGCCGCTCGTTGAGTACGTCAAGCATCTCCAGGAACGACATGTCGGGGGAGACGTCCGGAACCTGGTAGCTGACCATCCGACCCTTGTCGTCCGGTCCCTTCTGCCGCCAGATCCGCAGGGTCAGGTTCACTTGTAACTCCGTTGGGTGGGATGGACGTACTCGAAACGCAGGTCTTCCCTGTGCAGCACCGGCGGGCGGTCGCCACCGGTGAACTCCCAGGCGGCCACGTAGGCGAAGTTGTCGTCGTCGCGTTGCGCCTCGCCCTCCGGGGTCTGGCTCTCGGCTCGGAAGTGCCCGCCCGCCGACTCGGTACGGTGCAGCGCGTCGATGCACATCAGCTCGGCCAGCTCGAAGAAGTCGGCGACCCGGCCGGCCCTCTCCAGCGCCTGGTTGAGCCCTTCGCCGTCGCCGGGCACCCGCACCCGCTGCCAGAACTGCTCGCGCAGGCTCCGGATCTCGGCGAGCGCCTTGCGCAGCCCGGCGTCGCTGCGCTCCATCCCGCAGTGGTCCCACATGATCTGGCCCAGCTCCCGGTGGAACGAGTCGACGGTCCGGTCGCCCCGGCAGGCGAGCAGCCGGCCCAGCCGGTCGGTGACGTCGTCCCGGGCCGCCACCACCTCGGGGTGGTCGTCGGTCAGCGGCGCGAACGGCCCGGCCGCGAGGTAGTCGGCGATGGTGCTGGGCAGCACGAAGTAGCCATCGGCCAGGCCCTGCATCAGCGCGGAGGCGCCGAGCCGGTTGGCGCCGTGGTCGGAGAAGTTCGCCTCGCCGATCACGAAGAGGCCCGGAATGGTCGACTGGAGGTCGTAGTCGACCCAGAGCCCGCCCATCGTGTAGTGCACGGCCGGATAGATCCGCATCGGCACCTCGTACGGGTCCTCGCCGGTGATCCGCTGGTACATCTCGAAGAGGTTGCCGTACCGGTCGGCGATGGCGGACCGGCCGAGCCGGTCGATCGCGTCGGCGAAGTCGAGATAGACGCCGAGTCCGGTCTGCCCGACGCCCCGACCGGAGTCGCAGACGTTCTTGGCCGCCCGGGAGGCGATGTCCCGGGGGACGAGGTTGCCGAAGGACGGGTACATCCGCTCCAGGAAGTAGTCCCGCTCGTCCTCCGGGATCTGCCGGGGCGGCCGGTCGTCGCCGGCCGCCTTCGGCACCCAGACCCGTCCGTCGTTGCGCAGCGACTCGCTCATCAGGGTCAGCTTCGACTGGTGGTCGCCGGAGACCGGGATACAGGTGGGGTGGATCTGCGTGTAGCAGGGGTTGGCGAAGAGCGCGCCCTTGCGGTGCGCCCGCCAGGTGGCGGTGACGTTGCAGCCCTTGGCGTTGGTGGAGAGGTAGAAGACGTTGCCGTAGCCGCCGGAGGCGAGTACCACGGCGTCGGCGAAGTCGCAGGTGATCTCGCCGGTGACCAGGTCTCGAACCACGATGCCCCGGGCCCGGCCGTCGACCACGATCAGTTCCAGCATCTCGTGCCGGCTGTGCATCTCGACCCGACCGAGCCCGATCTGCCGCTCCAGCGCCTGGTACGCCCCGAGCAGCAGTTGCTGGCCCGTCTGGCCCCGGGCATAGAAGGTGCGCTGCACCTGGGCGCCGCCGAACGAGCGGGTGTCGAGCAGGCCGCCGTACTCCCGGGCGAACGGTACGCCCTGGGCCACCGCCTGGTCGATGATCTCCACCGAGACCTCGGCGAGCCGGCGTACGTTCGACTCGCGGGAGCGGAAGTCGCCGCCCTTGACGGTGTCGTAGAAGAGCCGCTGGATCGAGTCGCCGTCGTTGCGGTAGTTCTTGGCGGCGTTGATCCCGCCCTGGGCGGCGATCGAGTGCGCCCGGCGCGGGCTGTCCTGGTAACAGTAGGACCTCACCTGGTAGCCCTGCTCGCCCAGCGTCGCGGCGGCCGAGCCGCCGGCCAGCCCGGTGCCGACGACGATCACGGTGAGCTTGCGCCGGTTGGCCGGGTTGACCAGCTTGGCGGCGAACCGGCGGCGCTGCCAGCGGGTCTCGATCGGCCCGTCCGGAGCCTTGGTGTCGGCGATCGGCTCGCCGATGGTGAACAGGTCCAGCCCGTTGGTGGAGTCCATAGTCAACTTGGCGGAGTCCATCGTCAACGCACCAATCCCGCGATCACCGCGAAGGGGACGACCAGGTAACCGGCGCAGAGCGCGACGGCGAAACCGAGCGAGATCGCCCGGGCCCGGGCCTCGCCCCGGGGGGTCTGCTGACCGAGGCTCCGGAACGCGCTGAACATCCCGTGCCGCAGGTGGAAGCCGAGGGTGACGATCGCGACGGTGTAGAGGAGGGTGACGTACCAGCGTTCCGGCGCGAAGTCGGCGGCCACGTTCGCGTACGGCCGGCGCGGGTCGCCGACCGGGTTCAGGTCACCGGTGGTCAGGTCCAGCAGGTGGTAGACGACGAAGAGCGCGATGATCACTCCGCCCCAGCGCATCGTCCGGGCCGCGTAGCTGCCCTGCACCCTGGGGCGGTGCGCGTACCGGACGGGTCGGGCCGCCCGGGCCCGCCGGGCCAGCACGGTGGCCGACCAGATGTGCGCGACCAGGGCGAGGCCGAGCACGGCGCGTTGGATCCACAGGTACCAGGTGTCCGGCAGCACGGGGGCGCCGATGGTACGCAGCCAGTGCGCGTAGTGGTCGAACGACTCCGCACCAACGAAGATCTTGAGGTTGCCGAGCATGTGCGCGATGAGGAAGAGCACCAGCAGGATGCCCGTCACCGCCATCACGGCCTTGAGGCCGATGCTGGACCGGATCGGCGAACGGGTCGATACAGCTGTCACCACAGAAACGCTAGGAGACCTCTGACTAGTCGTCCAATGCATCAAAGCCGCAGTGTCGATAGCTGTAGGCTATCGGCGTGCAGCTCCACCAGTTGAGGTACTTCGTGGCGGTGGCGGAAACCCGGCATTTCACTCATGCCGCCGATAACGTCGGTATCACCCAGCCGTCCTTGAGTAAGCAGATTCACGCCCTGGAGTCGGATCTCGGCGCACCCCTCTTCGAACGGCTACCCGGCAACGTCGCCCTGACCGCCGCCGGAGAGGTGCTGCTGCCGCTCGCCAAGCGAATCCTGGCCGACGTCGACACCGCCCGCCGCGAGGTCCAGGAACTCGTCGGGGTCCGCCGTGGCCGGGTACGCCTCGGCGCCACCCCCAGCCTGGCCACCTCGCTCGCCCCGGCGGTGCTGCGCCGGTTCCGGGACGCCCATCCCGGCGTCGACCTGCGGGTGGAGGAGAGCGGGTCGCAGGATCTCGTCCGCGACCTGCTCCGGGGCGAGTTGGACCTGGCGCTGATCATCCTGCCGGCGACCGGTGCCGACCCGGCGCTGATCGCCGAGCCGATCCTCCGGGACAACCTGGTGGTCGCCTCGCTCAATCCGCTGCCGATGATCGACTCGGCCGGCACCATGCACCTCACCGACCTGCGCCACCAGCCACTGGTGATGTTCCGGCAGGGCTACGACCTACGGGACGCCACCCTTCGGGCCTGCCGGGAGGCGGGTTTCGAGCCGAGACTCGCGGTCGACGGCGGCGAGATGGACGCGGTGCTCAGCTTCGTGGAGGCCGGACTCGGCGTGGCCCTGGTCCCGGGCATCGTGGTCGCCCGCCGGCCGAGGCTGTGGGTCACCCCGCTGGCCCCACCCGGAATGCACCGGACGATCGCGTTGGCCCGGCGCCGGGAGCCGGAACCCACGCACGCGGCGCGGGCCTTCCGGCGGATCCTCCTGCAACACATCGGTACGGCAGCCGAGAACTCGACGCTGCCGGCGGGGGTCACGCCGTACTGAGCGACGACGGGCTCCGAACCCGGCGGTCCGGTCAGCTGACGCCGATGCGGCCCAGCACCTCGCGGAACATCGGCAACGACACGCTCTCACCCTCCGCCGGTACGACCGTCAACACGTAGTTGACGCCGGCGGCCGCCCAGTGCAGATCCTCGGCGCGGTGCCAGTCACCGTCAGCAACCACGCCGAGCGCAGCAGCCGGGGCCACGCCACCGCCACGTACGCCTCGAAGTCGGAAACCGTCTCTGTCTCGCCTCGGCGATCCGCCGCTCCCGGTCCCGCATCCGTGCAGCGTCACAGAGCCGCCGTAGGCCGCGCTACCAGCTCCAGCGCCAGAAGCGGCGCTCGTAGCGCACGACCAGACTACCGGCGGCGGTGCTGCCGGTGACGACGATGTGCGGGGCGGTCGAACCGGGTTCGGGCGTGGACGGCACCTTGGTCGTCGCCGTGCCGGCGCTCGTGTTGACCCCGTCGATGTTGGCGGTCGCGCCCGGGGGCAGCACGATGCTCGTCGAGCCGGCCTGGGTGGCGAGCTTGATCTCGACCACCCGGTGGCTGATCACGGCGTGCCGCAGGTCGAGCTTGACCGTGCCGGCCATGCTGCGCACCACCAGCCGGCGGGGTACGGCCCACCGGCCGGAACGTTTGATCTCCCCGGCGTGGCTGCTCAGCTCGACGACCTCGTCGGGGGCGACGGCCGGGGCCGCGGCCGGCAGGTCGGCGACGAAGGGCTGCACCTCGCCGTCGGTACGGGCGCGCAGCACGCCGTCGACGCGCTCCTCGAACTCGGGCAGGGTCAGCCGGCCCTCCGCGACAGCGGCGCTCAACCGGGCGACGACGGCCTCACGCTCGGCGTCTGATATCCGCACCTCCCGCCTCGACGGGACCACGTCACCATTCACCCCACCAACACTACGGCCTGGGGCACAGAAGCCCGGCCGTGGGATATCCGGGGCAGCCTGCTCCGGATGTCTGATCGGCCCCCGTGACCCGGGTCGCCCGGGATGGGAGGTGTCAACCGGTGTGCGCGATGTTGATCTCTGCGGCCGACACGTGGCCGCTGACGCCGGCCTGCGCGGTCAACCTGACGTACCGCGTCCGGGTCGCTTCCCACCCGGCGACCTTCGTGGTGTCGTCACCCGCCCAGGTGCCCTCGGCGACGGTGGTGAAGGCGGAGCCGTCGGTGCTCAGCGCGATCTCGTACTCGGTGACGATGCCGTTGGCGTTGCCGTCCTGCCGCGGCTGGTACACCAGGGCGAGGGTGTCGTAGTCCGCGCCGAGGTCGAGCGTGACCGACTGCGGCGGCGGGGTGTAGGGGCTCCACGACTCGTGCCACATCGTCCCGCAGTTTCCGTCGATCGCCCTCCCCGCCTCGTATCCCGGTTGTTGGCTGGTCGCCGTCGCGGTCATCGCTGACTGCGGTACGAGGTGCGGGAAGCTCGGCCCAGGATCGGTCGGCGGCTCTCCCGCGCCCAGCCGCGGCAACCGCGTCCTCGACACGTTGACCTCAGCTGCCATCGCCGCCGCCGGGCAGCCGTTCACATCGACCGCCGCCAGTCGTACGTACCTGGCGCGAACCGGGGTCGGCAGCGGTGCCGTCTTCGTGGCCAGGGTGTCCGCCCAGTACCCGTGCACCGCATCGGTGAACTTCCGCCCGTCCTTGCTGGTCGAGACGGTGTAGTGGGTGATCCCGCCGGCCGTCGCGGTGACCGCCGGGGTGTACGCGAGGCCGGCGACGGTGGTGACCCGCCCGAGATCGAGCGTGAGCGCCTGCGGCAGCGGCTCGATCGGCGCGAAGCTCGACCGCCAGGTCGACCACAGGTGGTCGTCGATCGCGTGCCGGGCGGGGTAGTGGTGTCCGAAGTCGTTCGCCGTGTGTTCGCTGGTCGCCGTCGCGGTCATCGCCGAGTGCGGGTAGAACGCCGGTCGTGGTCCGGTCGGCACCACCCGCAGGTTGTCGAACTGCGCGCGCTGCCAGCCGCCCACCCGCAGTCCCACCTGTCCGGTGGTGTGGTCGGCGTCCTGGACCGTGGCCAGGACGCGTCCGTCGAGGAGCGCGGTGACACGCTCGCCCTTGAACCGCAGGCCGAGCCGGTGCCACCGGCCGGTCCCGAGCGCGGGTACCTGACCGGTCGCCAGCGTCCGGTCCCGGCTCCGCACGTCCTGGGTGAACAGCGACCAGTCGCCGCTGTCGGCGACCCGGAGGTGGTAGCCGGCGGCATTGTGCTGCTGGCTGTCGACCCGGCCGAGCAGCTCGACGTGCCCGGCCTGGTCGAGCAGGGCGTCGACGCTGACCTCGTAGTCGCCCCACCAGCGTGGGTCACCGACCATGGTCGTCGGTGGCATGTTCGTGTTGTGCCAGCTGAGTGGTGGGTGGGTGACCTGCTGTTCGTAGCAGGTGCCGTCCCGGCCACCGACACACGGAACGGCTTCGAAGGCGCCGTGGACGTCGGCGAAGTACCGCGCGAGGCCGAGCCCGCGCCGCGCCACGTCGGCGTCGCCCGCGCCACCCCGCCGGACACCTTCGAAGTCTTCGGCGTACGGCACGGCGAGCTGGCTTCCCGGGTCCGCATCCGCCGCGGCCGACCCCTTGGCCTGACCGGTGGTCGTCGAGACCGTGTAGAGACGGCCCGGCTCGACGACGAGGTCGTACGACCCGTCGACCGGTTCGACGCTGCCCTGCCGGATGAAGTCGTCGGCGGTGGACGCGGTGGTCAGGTCGGTGACCCAGACGGACACCGCCGTGCTGGCCAGCCCGCCCGACACCTCGAACCGCAGCCTCTCCGGGCCGGAGGAGTCGAGCGTCTCGATCACCGCGGTGTAGTCGTCGCCGCCCGACGCCCGCAGGGCCACGTGGCTCGCGCCCGCGCCGCTGTAGCCGGCGGCGTCGTCGAGGTACCGCCAGCCCGGTTCGGTGAACTGCGCGGTGTGCGCGTCGACCCAGATGCTCGGCCCGACCTCGTAGGACCCCGACCACGGCCGCTCCGCCAGCATCAGGCCGGTACCGCCGATCGGGAAGTTGTCGTACCAGGCCGAGACCAGTGCCCAGTTGAGGTTTCCGGTGATCCGCGCGTCGATGTAGTGCCGGTTCATGGCCCGGGCCAGTGGCTGCGCACCCACGTCGTAGTCCTGGGTGCTGTTCTCGCTGTCCCACAGGGGCTTTCCCGCGGCCAGCGCGGACTCGCTCGCGTAGCACCTCTGCTGCTGGGTCCGCCACACGCACACGTCATGCTCACCGAGGATGTCGATCGCCTCGTCGAGTTCGGCGTCGGCGGCGATCTGCGGTGCCGCGAACCAGTAGTCGGGCGGGCTGTGGTTGTCCGTCGCGACGATCTGTACGTCGCCGAAGCCGGCGGCGTCGAGTGCCCTTCCGAGCTCGACGTACACGTCGCGGTTGAAGCCGCTCTCGTTGGCCGCGCCGAGGTAGTCGATGTGGAAGCCGTTCTGCCGGGCGCACTGGAGCCATGTCACGAGGTACTCCACCCGGTCCCCGGACCAGTAGCCGCCGTCGAACCAGCCCGGTGCTCCCCACGGCAGGCCGTAGAACCTGATGTCGGCGTTGCGTTCGCGCGCCTCGGACATCAGCCACCACTCGTAGCCGCGGGCACAGTCGACCTGGTCGGGGGTCCGCATGTGGCTGGGTTCCGCGCCCACCGTGGCGTCGACGTCGCCGCCGATTTCGACCTTGAGGATGTCGAGGGCGGCACCGTAGTTCGGCCGGAAGAGATAGTCGAGGATCTCGTCCCGCTCCCGCACGGGGTAGTCGAGCAGCAGCCGGGACGACCCGCCGGCACTGACCCCGCCGACACCGTCGAACGTCCGGCCGGTGTCCGCGCCGTCGATCCTGATGGTGTGCGTGGCAATGTCGGCCGCCGCTTCGGCCGGCGCCGGCGCTACCGCCGGAAGCACCCCCAGAGTGAGCGAGAGCGCGCCGGCCAGCAGCCGGTATCCGTCGTTGTTTCCTGACCTGGACCGAATCAGGTTCACCAGTGTCTCCCTATCGGATCGGTTCCGTTCGGCGGCTCACTGTGGCTCTCGGGATGGTGCAACGGGGCCGGCGGCCCGGGCCCGCTCGATGTCGAGCAGGCTCTTGGCGAGCAGCGCGGTGGCGGCGCTGCCCGCACCCTCGGCGTCGCGGGCGCGGATCGCCGCCAGCACCGCGGCGTGGGCGGGGGTGGGGTCGTCGTCCTGTACGGCGCCGTGCACCATCCGGTCCCGGGCGGCCAGCCCGGTCTCCAGCACCACCTCCATGCTGACCAGCAACTCGTTGTGGGTGGCGGCGAGCAGGGCGCGGTGGAACGCGAGATCGGCCTCGACCGCGTCGCCGTCGCCGCGCGCCGCCGCCGCCATCAGCTCCAGTGCCCGCTCCATCGCGGCGATGTCGGCGTCGGTACGGCGCAACGCGGCCAGCCGGGCACTGGCCGGTTCGAGGATGCCGCGCACCTCCGCGAGGTCGTCGAGGAACTGGCTGTCCGGCAGGCCCTCGAACCGCCAGCGCACCACGTCCGGGTCGAGCAGCCGCCACTGGCTGCGAGGCTGTATGAACGTGCCGCGTTTGGGGCGGGCGTCGACGAGCCCCTTGGCCTTGAGCACGCGGAGCGCCTCGCGCAGCACCGTACGGCTCACGTCCAGCTCGACTTCGATGCCCGGCACGTCCAGTGTCTCGCCTTCGGCCAGATCTCCGGTGAGGATGCGCCGGCCGAGTCGCTCCACCACCTCGCCGTGCAGGCCGCGGCCCTGGTACGCGCCGGTGGTCCTTCTTCCGATCATTCCCGCCCCGTTCCTACCCGGACCTGCGACCTCGGCCCGGCAGTCGGCCCGGCCGCGTCCACGATAGATGAAAGCATTTTTTATGACTAGATCTTGACATGAGTATGTCGATACATGAGGCTCGTGCCAAGCAGTCCAGGGCGTCCGGCAGCACCGAGCCGTCCGGCTCAGCGGCGTGCCGAGCCCGCAACGTCCACCGCCACCGGTGGTGGACCGCGAGTGAGGAGACAGGATGAGGCGAACCCGCGCTCTCTGCCGGGGCCGGATCGCGCTGCTGTTCGGGCTGGTGCTCGCCATGGTCGTCGCCGGCTGCGGGTCGGACTCGGCGGACACCGCCGGTGAGGGAGCCCGCAAGCCGGGCGAGAAGATCACCATGACCTTCTGGTCCTGGGTGCCCGGGGTGGACAAGGCCGTCGACCTGTGGAACTCCAAGAACCCCGAGGTCCAGGTCAAGCTGGAGAAGATCCCGGCGGGCAGCTCGGGCGGCTACGCGAAGATGTACTCCGCGCTGGAGGCCGGCACCGGTGCGCCGGACCTGGCCCAGGTGGAGTACCAGGAGATCCCCGGCTTCCTCCTGGAGGATGGCCTGGTTGACCTGACGAAGTACGGCGCCAAGGACGATGCCGGCAAGTTCGTCGAATGGCAGTGGCAGCAGACCGTCTTCAACGGCGGTGTCTACGCCATCCCGCAGGCCTCCGGCCCGATGGGGTTCTTCTACCGGCAGGACCTGTTCAGCCGGTGGGGAATCCAGCCGCCGAAGACCTGGAACGAGTTCCGGCAGGCGGCCCAGACCATCCGCGCGAAGGACCCCAAGGCGTACATCTCGACGTTCCCGCCGGGCAACTCCGCCTGGTTCACCTCGCTGGCCTGGCAGGCCGGCGCCAAGTGGTTCGGCGTCGAGGGCGACACCTGGATCGTCAACATCAACAGTCCGGAGACCCGCAAGGTCGCCGAGTACTGGGACGCCATGGTCCGGGACAAGCTGGTCAAGACCGATCCCGACTTCCAGAACGGCTGGTACAAGGACCTACAGGAGGGCGCCATCGTCGGCTGGGTGAGTGCCCAGTGGGGTGACGCCATCCTCGCCGGCAACGCGCCGCAGACCGCCGGGAAGTGGCGGGTCGCGCCGATGCCGCAGTGGGACGGCGCGGAGTTCGCCTCCGCCAACTGGGGCGGCTCGTCGACCGCGGTTCTCAAGGGAGCGAAGTACCCCAAGGAGGCGAAGGACTTCGCCGTCTGGTTGAACACCGACCCGGCAAGCATCGACCTGCTCATCCAGGGCGGCTACGGCTGGCCGGCGGCGAAGGACGCGCTGTCCGGCTCGGCGCTGGACAAGCCGTACGACTTCTTCGGCGGGCAGAAGATCAACGACGTCTTCGCCGAGGCGGACAAGGCCATCGACCAGGACTGGTCCTGGACCCCCACCACCGCGGCGACCTACGAGCACCTCAACGACGGCTTCCAGAAGGCGATCGCCGGCCAGGGCACCTTCGTCGACGCCGTCGAGGCGGCGCAGGCCAAGACCGTGGCCGACCTGAAGGCGAAGGGCCTCAAGGTCAAGGCCGGCTGACCGGAGGGCCGGCGCCCGTCCCACTCCGGGCGGGCGCCGGCACCGGCCGCACCCGACGTGTCCAATCACCACCCGGGGGAAACCGCATGCGCACACGCCGATCAGACCGGACCGCCGCGGCCGGGTTCCTGGCCCCCTTCGTCCTGCTGTTCGCCGCCTTCTTCGTCCTGCCGATCGGCTACGCGATCTACCAGAGCCTGCTGAGGGTGGAACGGAGCGGGCCGCTCGGGCTCGGCGGATCCCACACGGTCTTCGCCGGCCTCTCGAACTACCGTGCCGCGCTCACCGACAGCACGTTCCTGGACAGCATCGCCCGGGTGCTGCTGTTCGCCGCGGTACAGGTGCCGGTGATGATCGCCCTGGCCACCGCGTTGGCGCTGCTGCTCGACGCGGCCGCCGCCCGCGGCGTGCGCTTCTTCCGCACGGCCTACTTCCTGCCGTACGGGGTGCCGGGCGTCATCGCCTCGATCCTCTGGGGATTTCTCTACGTCCCCGGCGTCAGCCCGATCGTCGACCTGCTCGACTCCGCCGGCCTGACCGTGAACCTGCTCGACTCCGGCAGCGTGCTCTGGGCCATCGCCAACATCGTGACCTGGGAGTTCGCTGGCTACAACATGCTGGTCATCGTCGCACAGCTCAAGGCGATCAACAGCGAGCTGTACGAGGCGGCCCAGATCGACGGCGCCAACGCCTGGCAGGTGATCCGCTACGTGAAGCTGCCCCTCGTCCGGCCGGCGATCGTGCTCACCACCGTCTTCACCATCATCGGCACCCTCCAGCTGTTCGCCGAGCCGCTGGTGCTGCGCCCGGTCTCCACCGCGATCAACACGTCCTACACGCCGAACCTGGCCGCGTACACCCAGGCGTTCGCCAACAACAACTACAGCCTCGCCTCGGCGCAGGCGGTCATCCTGGCGGTGGCCGCGTGCGTGCTGTCGTTCGGCTTCCTCCGCCTTGTCGGACGCAAGGGGGACGACCGGTGACCACCCTTGTCGAACCGCACGTGCAGCGACCCGCCGGCTCGCCGGACCCGGCCGGTGCGGCGCGCCGGCACCGTCGCGGGCCGGCGCTGCGCTGGCGGATCGTCGTCGTCGGCCTGCTCACGGTCTTCGCGACGTACTTCCTGCTGCCGGTCTACTGGCTCGTCGTCGCCTCGACGAAGTCCACGGATCAGCTCTTCGGCTCCTTCGGACTGTGGTTCTCCGAGCCGCGGCTGCTCGACAACCTCCGCAACGTGCTGACCTATGACGACGGGATCTACCTGCGTTGGGTCGTCAACAGCGTCCTCTACGCCGGGGTGGGCAGCGTGGTCGCGACCCTCATCGCCGCCATGGCGGGCTACGCACTGGCGAAGTACCGCTTCCGGGGCCGGGAGGCGCTGTTCAACGTCATCCTCGCCGGTGTGCTGATCCCGGGTACCGCGCTCGCCCTCCCGCTCTACCTGATGGTCAGCAAGGTCGGTCTCGCGAACACCTACTGGGCCGTGCTCCTGCCGTCGGTGGTCAGCCCGTTCGGCGTCTACCTCTGCCGGATCTACGCCGCGACCGCCGTCCCCGACTCCCTGCTGGAGTCGGCGCGCATCGACGGGGCCAGCGAGCGACGCATCTTCGCGACCCTCGCGCTGCGCCTCATGACCCCGGCGCTGGTGACGGTCTTCCTGTTCCAGTTCGTCGGCATCTGGAACAACTACTTCCTACCGCTGGTGATGCTCTCCGACCCGAGCCTGTATCCCATCACCCTCGGCCTCACCTCCTGGCAGTCCTTCGCCGGACGGCAGCCCGACCTGCACCAACTGACCGTCGGGGGTGCACTCCTGTCGGTGCTGCCGCTGATGGTCGCCATCGTCGTGCTCCAGCGGTTCTGGCGGGGCGGGCTGACCGAGGGAAGCGTCAAGGCATGACCGTTCGAAACCACCTGGAGAACCTGATGAACCCACCGTTGCGGGCCAGCCGCCGTACCGTGTTGACGGCCGCCTCGCTCACCGCCGTGACCGCCGGGTTGCCCGGCACCGCCGCCGCTGCCGCCGCCGTCAGCAGTGCCGCGCCCACCCCCTCGCTGCCGCCGCACGGTGACCGGGAACCCGCCGGCACCCGGATCGAGCGGATCGACGGGACCGGCGTGGTGTTCCAGTACGGCCATGTCGTTCCGGCCTTCGACGGCTGGGACCGGCGCGAGCCGACCCGGGGCTACCGTGTCCTGGACGGACGGTGGCGCTTCCGGTTCGACCCCGAGGACGAGGGACTCCGGGCCGGCTGGGAGCGGCCCGACGTCGACCCCGCGGGTTGGGACGCGATCGGGGTCCCCTCGTCGTGGGACCTGCACGACACCCCGGACTTCGGCGGCTACGACGGCACACACTTCGGCGAGGGAACCGCGTTCCAGGACGGCTACGCCTGGTACCGCAGCACGGTGACGATCCCGGGCAGCTGGCGGGGGCAGCGGGTGCGGCTCAACTTCCTGGCGGTGAACTACCGGGCCGACGTCTGGGTGAACGGTAGGTTCGTCGGCGCGCACGAGGGCGGCCACACACCGTTCGCCCTGCCGGTCGGCGAGGTGGTCAAGCCCGGGCAGCGGGCGGTCATCGTGGTACGGGTGCACCGCCGTGCCTCGTACACCGACTACCGGGCCGGGACCGGCCCGGTCACCGACCCGCTCGCGGTGCCGTGGAAGCCGGTCGACTACTGGCCGTACGCCGGCATCACCCGCTCGGTGTGGCTGGAGGCCGTGCCCGAGGTGAGCATCCCGAAGGTGCTCGTGTCGGCCCGGGACGGCCGGTTCGAGGCCCGGGTCGTGGTGGAGAACCGCAGCGGTCGAGCGTTCACCGGCCACGTCGTCGTGTCGCCCGGCCGGGGCCTGCGGGCCGGCGAGTCAGCGGTGCCGGTGACGGTCCCCGCCGGCCGCGTCGCGGTGGCCCGGGTCCAGATCGCGGTGCCGGACGCGCCGGCCTGGAGCCCGGCCGATCCGAACCTGTTGACCGCGACGGCCCAACTGCGGGCGACCGGGCCGCGGGGTGGCGACGGCCGGCGGCTCGACCAGCTGCGGACGGAGTACGGTCTGCGCTCGGTGGACACCACGGGGTCGACGCTGCGGGTCAACGGTGCGCCGGTGTTCCTCAAGGCGATGAACTGGCACGAGGAGACGGCCGCGAGTGGTCGGTCGATGACCCGCAGGGAGTACGACCACGAGCTCGGCCTCGCCCGCGACGCCGGCGCGAACATGCTCCGCAACACGGTCTACAACCGGCACCCGTACGTCTACCGGTGGGCCGACCGGCACGGCGTCTTCGTGATGGACGACATCGACAACATGTGGATCAACACCGACCAGGAGCGGGTGCAGACCACCAGCTACGGGCTGTCCCGGGCGCTCGCGACGGTGATGGCCTGGAACCAGCACAACAGCCCCTCGGTGATCCTCTGGTGCCTGCAGAACGAGTCGGAGATCGACGCAGACGGCGGCGCCGTCTACCGGGCCTGGCTCCAGGACATGAAGGACGCCGTCAAGGCGGTGGACCTGCAGGACCGTCCGGTCACCTGGGCGTCGAGCACGACATTCGATCCGGCGTTCGACATCGCGGACGTCATCGGCTTCAACGAGTACTTCGGCTACTTCTACGGCCAGGACTCCGATCTCGGCCCGGCCATCGACGACGTGCACACCCGGCACCCGGACAAGCCGATCCTGATCACCGAGAACGGCACCTGGTCGTTCCTCGGCCACCACGGCCCCGTCGACGAGCAGGGCACCGAGGAGTGGCAGGAGGCCAGCTTCCGCGCGCACTGGGCACAGGTGTCGGCCCGCGCCGACTACGTCGCCGGGTACACGTACTGGGTGCTCAAGGACTACAAGCAACGGTGCGGCTACAACCAGGAGTACAACGGCATCTCCGTGATGGGAATGGTCGGCTTCGACTCCCGCACGCGCCGGCTGGTGTACGACGCGTTCAAGGACGCACGTTCACCGCGCTGAGCCCCGTTCACCGCGCTGAGCCCCCGACTCCCGTTTTCGAAAGGCTCCTGATCCGTGACGATCGTCCATCCCACCGGAGTTCCGGCGCACCTGCCGCCGCGGCTCACCATCACGCTCTGGGACTTCAGCTGGTACACCCAGGCCACCGCCGGGGAACCGTTCCACCACCTCGACGCGGCGTTCACCGAGGCCGTCGAGCGCGGCTACAACACGGTACGGATCTGCGCCATGCCGTACCTGCTCTTCGGAGACCACGACCTCGACACCTCGGCGCTGCGGTTCACGTCCATGGGAGGCGAGGTCGGCCGCCGCACCCGCTGGTACGACGTGGCCGGTGGGGCCGTGCTGGACGGGCGGCGACGCCTGCTCGACCTCTTCGAGGCCGCCCGGCGGCACGACTGCTACGTGATCCTCTCCTCCTGGGAGTACCAGCAGAGTCCGGCCTTCCTGACGGGGCGGGAGTGGTACGACACGCTCATCTCGATTCCGCCGTCGGAGCGGCACGTCACCATCGCCCGGGCGATGGCCGACCTCGTGGGGTTCGTCAAGGACGCCGGTCTGGCCGACCGGATCGCCTACGCCGAGCTGCACAACGAGGTCGACCTGAGCCGGCTGACCCAGATCGGCGGCGGCGATGCGGATCCCTACTGGCCGCAGCGACAGGCCGTCGCCGACGGCGTCGCGGTCATGCGGGAACGGCACCCGGACGTGCTCGCGACAACCTGCTACGGGATCACGCCATACCTGGACATGGCGGCGGTGCCCGACAACGGGCAGGTCGCGCACTTCCACGTCTACGTCTACGGGGTCCTCGCCGCGCTGGAGAAGTGGGCGGGGGTCCGGGTCCTGCCGCCGGAGTTCCCCAGCCCGCGGCTACGGGCGCTGCTCCGCGAGGACGCGCCGCCCTTCGAGGACTACGCCACGCAGGTCGAGTCGTGGCGGCTGGCGGCCACCGGCGTCTCGGCGAGCATGTTCTACAGCTACGACTGGGTCGACACCGCGAAGTGGGACCGCTGGTTGTACGAGAACTACGGTGACCACCGGGTCGCGATGACGCAGGCGCTCGACGACCGACTCTCGGTCATCGCGCGATGGGCCGACCGGCACCGGGTACCGGCCGTCATCGGCGAGGGATGGGTCGGCTACACGCCGCTGCTCGCGGAGTTCGAGGACGGGCCGGTCGGCCAGGGCCTGGCCGAGCACGCGCTGCGGCGCTGCCAGGAGTACGGCTTCTGGGGGGTCGTGCTGGGGTCCAACTCGGCACCGCACCACCCCGGCTGGCGCAACGTGGAGTGGCAGCGGCGGTGGACCGGCCGGTTCCGGGCCGATCGGGGAACGGACCGGCCCGCCCGCCCCGGCGCGGGGCAAGTGGCGGCGTCACCGGTCGGCACGCCTGCGAACGTATCGGGCACGACGAATGGAGAGGTCTGAGATGAGCCATCGCACCCGTCCTTGGCCAGCCGACGAACACCCCGACCGCACGGGACGCGGCCCGGTCGTGCGGCGGCTGATCGGCCGGAGACCGGGCGCCCGGCGCGTGGCCGTCGCGGTAGCGGCAGCGGTGGTGGCGTCGCTGCTGCCGGTCAACGCACCGGCGGCCGGGGCGACCACCCCGGCGGCCGGGGCGACCACCCCGGTCGCCGCGACCCACGGGCGGTCCTGGGTCGGTACCTGGGAGACCACCGCACAGGCGCCGATGGGACCGACCTGGCAGGGGCCGAACTGGTCACAGGAGGGATTCGACGACCACTCGCTGCGCCAGGTCGTCCGGATCAGCGTCGGTGGGCCCGCGGTGCGGATCAGGATCTCCAACGTGTACGGCCAGGTGCCGCTCCGGCTGACCGGCGCGACGGTCGGCAGGGCCGCCGAGGGCGCGGCCGTGCAGCCCGGGACCCTGCGCCGGGTACGGTTCGACCACGCGTGGTCCACGGTCGTTCCGGTGGGGCGGGAGAGGTTCAGCGACGCGGTGCCGCTGCGGGTGGCACCGCTGGACAGGCTGGCGGTGACCCTGTACTTCGCCGAACCCACCGGACCGGCGACGTTCCACGAGTTCACCGCGGCGACGATGTACCGGGCCACCGGTGACCACCTCTTCGACGGGACCGCCGACGCCTACGCCCAGACGGGCCTGTCCTGGTACTACCTGTCCGGCATCGACGTGCCCCGGCGGAAGCGCCACGCCGAGCACGCCGTCGTCATCGCCGGTGACTCGATCACCGACGGGGTGGGTGCGAGTCGCGACACCGACAACCGGTGGCCGGACGAGCTGGCCGAACGCCTCGTCGCCGCCAACCGGCCGGTCGGTGTGCTCAACGCGGGCCTGTCCGGCAACCGGCTGCTGACCGACGCCGTCTGCTACGGCGAACGGCTGACGGCCCGCTTCGACCGGGATGTGCTCGACCAGTCCGGAGCGAGAACCGTCGTCGTGCTCATCGGCATCAACGACATCGGTGCCCCGCTCTGGGTCGACCCGTGCCTCGGATCCCGTCCGGTCGTCACCGCCGACCAGATGATCGAGGGGTACCGGACCCTGATCCGTGCCGCCCACGCCCGGAATATCAAGATCATCGGAGCGACCATTCTTCCGTTCAAGGGCGGCGGCTACTACAGCGACCAGGGAGAACAGACCCGGGTAGCGGTCAACCGGTGGATGCGGTCCAGTGGCGAGTTCGACGCGGTCGTCGATCTCGCCCAGGCGGTCGCCGACCCGGACGACCCGGCTCGGATGCGTACGGAGTACAACGGGGGCGACGGCATCCACCCGAACGACGCCGGCTTCCACGCGATGGCCGCGGCCTTCGACCTCGACACCCTGTAGCGGGCATCGCGGGTGGACCCGCCGATGGTCTGCTGGGTCAAGGAGTCGTCGGTTCGAATCCGGCCGTCCCGACAGGCAGAAAGCCCTGACCAGCAGAAACGCTGGTCAGGGCTTTTAATCTTTGTCCATGGAGTTTTGAACCTCCCCCTAGCCGAGAACCCGCTCCAACCGGTCACAAACCGCCAGACCTCGATGGTTGACACGGCCCCGCTCCTTCAGGGATGACACTCCCATCCCTTGGATGTGCTGGACAATGTCGCTGGGCCCGGTCTACGCCGGGCCTAGCAGTGGCGTTTCCCGCCGCCACGTGTACCGCGCGCATCCGCCGATGCGCAATCGAGCAATGTTCGATAACGGGAAGATCACGGCCCGGCTCCTGAGGTGTGCCGTCGCTTGAATGGACCCGACTCGTCGACTGGGGAGTCGAAGGAGGTCCGGTACACATGAGACGGAAGTTGCTGTGTGCGGTGGCGGCGAGCTTGGCCCGGACGGTCGGTGTCGTCGCACCGGCCAAGCCGGCGGCTCGAAGCCGCCAAGCGGGAGATCATCAACGCGGGCGAAAACTCCAAGCAGGAGATCCTCAACCACATCGCCGCCGTCGCCGCCGCCGATGTCGAAGCATGCACACATTCGGCGGTCACCAAGTTCGCCCAGATCGACAGCATGCCGGGCAGCCTGCTCGGCCCGTTCATCAACGGGCCGTCGACTGCGTACACCTCTCCAGCCCCTACTTCAACACCGTGCAAGGCCTCCCGGCGGCTGACAACATCGGCAAGCTCATGGGAGTTATCTACGCGATCGCGATGACCGGCTTCGCCAAGTACGGCCTTTCCACCAAGGACTGCTCGACAACCTCATTACCGGGTACGACGCGGTCGCCGTGAAGACAAAACCGACGCATGGCGGCATGCAGGATGCGCTGCAGGACGACGAGGTGCGCCCGCGACCCGGCGATCCCATGTACTGGATCGTCTGGTGCGACGCGTACAACGGCGCCTTCGGCAACATCGTCTACAACACGATCTTCCCCGTCGACCCCAGCGAGGCCGACTTCGACGCGGTACGGCTGCAAGCCGGCCGGAACACCTGCTACGCCACGACCGTCCGCGCCCTCCCGACGCTCCGCGCGGTGCGGTAGTCCACGAGATCCGAGGAGACGACAATGCGAAAAGCGGGACCACTGCGGCGCGGTATCACCGCCGCCCTGGTCGGCCTGGCCCTGACCGGGTCAGCCGTGGCCGTCAGACCGGCACCGGCACTGGCCGACGCCAACTACGAGGTGTTCGTCCAGTTCTTCATCAGCGCGTACGACAAGGGCCGCGACGGCAACTACTCGGTGGCCGAGGTCAACGAGTTGGTCCAGCAGGCGATCAGCGCCGTCAACGGGGCCAAGAGCGACGTGCTCATCCGTCTCGACCGGCAGCTCACCAGCGAACTGCGTGGCAAGGCCGAAGCCGCCGTCACGAAGGTCGAGCTGTTGAAGGTGCCGTGGCTCGCCGGCCCCGCGATCAACAGCACGCACGACGCGGCGTACTCGGCCAAGGCTCACATCGCCACGGTCGCCGGCCAAGACGCTGAACTGGACGCCGTGGGCCGGGCGATGATCGTGCTCTTCGCCGAGCTCAACGCCGCGTACATCATGGTGGACGCCGAGGAGGGCACCAACGCCGCGGCCGTCCAGCGTCCCTACCTTCGCCAGGGCCTCGAGCACCTCATCCGCGAGATGGAGCCCGAATGCGGCCGCAACACCCTCCCCAGCGCCGGCTACGTCTCGTACGTGTGCACCTTCAACGGGCGGACCGTACGGGCGGAGTACTGGTCGGGCAGCAACTCGTACCGCATCGACGGCGGCGACGAGATCCCCGGGCAGATCAACCAGGACCTGGTCCAGGACTATCTCATGGCCAACACCGTCCTGCCGAACGCGGAGCGACTGCTCGCCGAGCTGATCCGTCAAGGGGTGCGGCTCCCGTGAAACGCAGACTAACCACAAGCATCGTGTCGGCAGTCGCCGCGATCGTCATCACCGTCGGCGGCACCGCACGACCCGTCCAGGCGGCTGTCCCGGCGTGGGTGCCGGTGGCCGTAAACGTGGTGCAGGCGCTTTACGGCGGCGGCGGTGGCGGTGGTGGGCTCGACCAGGCGAAGCGGGAGATCATCGCCGCGGTCGAAAACTCCAAGCAGGAGATCCTCAACCACATCGACGCCATCGCCGCCGCCGATGTGGAAGCCTGCACCCAGGCCGCCGTCACGAAGATCGCACAGATCGACAGCATGCCGGGCAGCCTGCTGGGGCCGTTCGTCAACGGGGCGGTCGACTGCGCATACCTGTCTACGTCCTACTTCAACGCCGTGCAGGGCCTTCCGGCGGCCGACAACATCGGCAAGCTGATGGGGGTCATCTACTCCATCGCGATGGTGGGTTTCGCCAAGTATGGCCTCTCCACCACCGCACTGCTCGATAGCCTGATCGGCGGCTACAACGCGGTCGTGGCACGGCTGGTGCCGAGTTGCTCGCATGACTGGATGTTCGACGACAATCCGCGGCACATCTACGAAGTCACCGTCACCTGCCAGCTCTACCCGGGCGTCATCGGCACCGACACTATGCTCAAGGGTTGGCTGCCGGGGCGGCCCGAGCCTGCGATCCCGTACACCCGAGCGATTGCCAATGTGGACGCTCAGACCAGTCGCGGTGTGGCGATCGTCGCGCTGCCACAGCTCCGGGCGGCTCGCGGCTGACCTCAACCCAACCATAAAAGGCACGGCCCGCCGCACGCCTCCGGTGCGGCGGGCCGTGTCGTGCAGTCAAGTTCAGTGCTCGCACAGCCGGGATCAACGGCTTCGCCTCGGCCTCAAACACCTGCTCACCCACCCCGACGCCGGCGGACTGACCTTGCCGCTGCTCTACGGCGGCGTCGCCCTTTACCTGGCCGCGCTCGTGGCCATCGAAGCCCGCGCCCTGCACCACCTCAACTGGGCTTGGGCGGGGCGGGAACGGGGGCACGACGTAGCCACGCGCCGGCAGCCCGGCCCAGCCGAGCACCAGCGCGGCGTCGACGGCCGCGACCGCCGCCCACACCTGCGCGCAGACACTCGCCGCCGAGACGCTGCTCCTCGCCGGCCTTGAGCCCCAAACCACCCGGCAACGCCGCCCCGCCACGTCAACCCCTTGGCGTTGTTGTCGAGCTGGAAGCTATGGCCGGGCTGCCAAGCCACAGCCACGCACCGACCGCCCCGACTAGGTGCGGTGTCGGGCCGCACCTGGTCAGGAGGTGAGACGAGGGCGTAGTGTCTCGGCGTCCGGGTGGTCGAGCTCGTCGAGGATCGCCACCGCCTGGGACCAGGCGTCCCGCGCGTCGCGGGCCGCGCCGTGGGCGTGTTGGGTGTCGCCGAGCTTGGTCAGGACCCCCGCCTCGTTGTAGCGGTCGCCGAGCTCGCGGCACAGGACGAGCGCCCGCCGATAGCACGCGACCGCCTGGTCGTACTGGCCAAGGTGTTGGTGGGCGTGGCCGAGGCTGTCCCAGCCCGCCGCCTCGCCATGCCGGTCGCCGATCTCCTGGTGCAGCGCGAGCGCCAGTTCGCAGTACGTCACCGCCTCGCCGTGCCGGCCCAGCAGTGAGTGGTACCAGCCGATCGTGGCCAGCGTGTTGGCCTGGCCGAGGCGGTGGCCGCTGGCCCGGCACAGCTCCAGTGACGCCTGCGCATGCCGGAGCGCCTCTTCGTATCGGCCGCGGCGTTCGGACACCTGGGCGCGGTTGTAGTGCACGCGCGCACGACCAGCGTCCTCACCGAGCTCACCGAAGATGTCGAGGGCCCGGCGCAGGTGCGCGTCGGCGTCGTCGTAACGGGCGAGCTTCTGGTAGACCCGGCCGAGGCTGGTGTGTGCGTGGGCCTGGCCGGGCAGATTGGCGAGCGACCGCGCGGCGGCGAGGGCCGTCTCCTGGCTGCTGGCCTGATCGGCCCAGTGGCCCCGGCGGTCCAGGAAGTCGTCGAGGGTCCAGGCGAGTTGCCAGGCGTGGGTGTCGAACCCGGCCCGCGCGGCGAATCGGATCATCGCCAGCAGCGCCGGTCGTTCGGCCGTGAGCCAACCGAGCGCCGCATCGTGGTCGGCCGGGGCGTCGAGGCTCGTACCGGACGCGGGCGGGCCGACGGCGATCGGGTCGCGTGGTGGGTTCAGGCACAGCGCGGCGGCACGCGACGTGTGCAGGTAGTGGTCGAGCAGCCGCCGCAGCGCCGCCCGCCGTTCGTCGTCGGTGTCCTCCTTGTGTGTCAGTTCGATGGCATACACGTGCAGTAGGTCGTGTGTCGTGTACCGCCCGTGGTTCTGCACGGTGGCGAGGTTGGCCGTGGTCAACTCGGCCAGCAGCGGCCGGACCTGGTTGGCAGGCAGCCCGGCGAGGCTGGCGGCGGCCTGCGGGCCGACATGCGGGCCGGGATGCAGGCCCAGCAGTCGGAACAGTCGCGCCGCCTCGGCTCCGAGGAGGTGGTACGACCAGGAGAAGACCTCGCGGGCGTCGACCGCGCGGTCGTCGCCGGCCAGGGCGTCGAGCCGGTCGCGGGCGTCGCTGGTGTGCAGGTCGGCGGCGAGGCTGTCCAGCGACAGATGGGTACTCGTCGCCGCGCGTGCCGCCACGACCGAGAGCGCCAGCGGCAGGTGGGCGCAGCCGGCGATGATCATGTCGAGTGGCTGGCGGTCGGCGATCCGTTGCTCGCCGAGGCGCCCGGCGAGCAGCTCGCGGGCCTCCGAGTCGCTCATTACGTCCAGGACCAGCGCGTGCGCGCCCTCGGCGGCGACCAGGCTCGGCAGTTGGTTGCGACTGGTCACGACGACGACGCAGCCCGGCGCCCCGGGCAGCAGCGGGCGGACCTGCTCGGCGTCGCGGGCGTTGTCGAGCAGCACGAGCATCCGGCGGCCGGCCAGCAGGCTGCGGAACAACCCGGTACGGGCATCGAGGCGGGCCGGGACGCGGCGCGGCGCCACCCCCAGCGCATCGAGGAACCCGTGCAGGGCGTCCTCCGGCGAGACCGCGGCGCCACCCGGGTCGTAACCGCGCAGGTTCACGTAGAGCTGGCCGTCCGGGAAGGCACCGGCCATCCGGTGGGCCCAGTGCACGGCGAGGGCGGTCTTGCCGATGCCCGCGATGCCCGAGACGGCGGCGATCATCACCGCTGTGGGGTGACTGGTCGCGCCCGTCAGGAGCGCGTCGAGGCGGGCGATCTCGGTGGCGCGACCGCTGAACCCGTACACGTCCGGCGGTAGTTGGGCCGGAACCTCGATCGGTGGCGGTTGGGCCGGAACCTCGACCTCCGCTGCCGCCGCAGCAGCCGGCGCCGCGCGCGCCGCCGGCTGCGCCAGCTCGCCGCGGAGGATGGCGCCCTCCAGCTCGGTCAGCGCCGGCCCAGGATCCAGGCCATGCTGCTCAGCCAGGGCTGCGCGCAGGCGCCGGAACCGGTCCAGCGCCTCGGCGGTACGCCCCGCGCGGTGCAGCGCCCGCATGAGCAGGCCGCAGAACGCCTCGTGTAGCGGGTACTCGTCCATCGGCGGTGCGAGTTCGCTGAGGACCTCGATGTCGTTGCCGAGCGCCAACTCCGCCTCGGCCAAGGTCTCCAGGATGGCTCGGCGGCGCTCGTGCAGGTGTTCGCGGGCGGCCGGGACGAAGGCGCCCCGGGCGTCGCCGAGCGGCTCGCCCCGCCACAGTCGCAGGCCGGCTCGTGCGGTGCTGGCAGCGTCGGCGAATCGCCGCCCCGCCAGGTGTCCCTTCGCCTGCGCCAGGTGGCTGGCGAGGAGGGTGGCGTCGAGCTGACCCGGTTCGATGCGGACGGTATAGCCGCCGGCGGACCAGGGGATCGTTTCCTCGCAGCCGGCGTCGAGCAGCTGCGCGCGTAGCGCGTAGACGGCGGAGTGGATCTGCGCTCGCGCCGTCTTCGGCGCGGCTGGCCCCCACAGCGCCTCGGCGGCCGCGTCGGGGCTCACCGTGCGGTTGGCGTTGAGCAGCAACAGGGCGAGTAGCGCCCGCCGCTGCGGGCGGGCGATGACCACTGGCCGCCCGTGCGTTGACACCTCTACCGTGCCCAGGATCGTGTACCGCATGGTCCCGCCCTCGTGGATCTTGCGATCACCCGCCCCAACGCGTGTAGCAAATGTATCGCCGACGTGTAGCCGGTGTAACTGCCACCCCAGAAAAGATCGTTAACGGCCGGGACGCCCGTCCCGGTCGAGGAAGGGAGTTGCGCATGGCTCGATCATTGCGGGCGTTCGGCGACCGGATGCTCCAGGCGATGCTGCCCCGAGCCGAGGCCAGGGCGGCCGAGAGGTGCCGCATGGTCGGCGCGCAGTGCTGGGTGAACTGTCGGACCGGCTGCCAGGGCTGCGACTACAGCGGTGGCCCGTACTGCGGCTGCACCACCTGGGTCAGCAGATGCTGATCGCATGCTCCGGCGGCGGCCGCCCCCCAATGGCCGTCGCCGGTTCACCTGCCGTCGAAGGTCACCTTTGTTGCCGTATCTGGTACTCGCCTGCCGGATCATGGTGGGCGGGGTGCTGCTCTACGCCGCCGCCGGCAAGGTGCGGCACCGGACCGCCTTCGCGGCGTTCACGGTCTCGGTGCGGCGCCTCAGCGGCGTACCGGCGCGGCTGGCCGGTCCGGTCGCGGCCGGTGTCGTGGCGACGGAGCTGGCCCTCGGCGGCGCGCTGCTGGTGGGAGTGAGACCGGTGGTGACGTTCTCGGCGGCGGCCGCGCTGCTGCTCGCGTTCACCGCTGTGCTCGTGCGCGCCATGCGGCGGCCGGCAGCTGCCTCGTGTGGCTGCCTGGGCGCGGGCACCGAGCCGGTGTCATGGCGGCATGTCGTCCGCAACGTCGCGCTTCTCGCCGTCACGGCGGTGGGCACGGCGGGCACGGCGACGGGGGATGCCGCCCCGATCAATCCGGCCGGTGCCGCGTTCAGCGTCGCGGGCGCGCTCTTCGCCGTACTGATGATCGTCATGCTCGACGACCTGGCGGCGGTGTTCCGCATGAGCGGGCGATGTGGAGGAAGTACACGTCATGAACGAGCCGCGGGAAGGACTGGCTGGCATGACCGCGGAGGAGGCCGCCGCGTACGCGATGGACCACGACCTCGGACCCATGTTCGATCAGGCTGAGGTGGTGCGGGAGCGCCGGCCGGCGAAGATGGTGACCGCGCTGCGCATCGACCTGGACATCCAGGCGGAGATCGAGGCAGCCGCGGCGGCTCGGGGTATCGGCGCTTCGACGCTGATGCGGCAGATCATCGAGGAGTGGGTGGCGGCGCATCGGGGTTCCGTCGCGCCCGATCAGCTCGGCGGTTGGTGCGGCATCTGGACGCTGCCCGACGTGCCGCTGCGTCGCTGGCGCGGCCGGCCGCATGAGCCCGGACGGGCCGCCTGGAGCCGTCGGCGTATGACTCCTTTACTCGGCCGGTCTATGCTCTGGGCGACCTGGACAAACGTGCGTAAGCATGCCGCTGGGCCACCGGACTACTGGGGGTCAAGGGGTCGTCGGTTCGAATCCGGCCGTCCCGACGGACAAAGCCCTGACCAGCAGAAACGGCTGGTCGGGCTTTAATCTTTGTCTATGGAGTTCTGAACCTCCCCCCGACAACCCCCCCATTTATCCCCGCAAGGGCGAGGTCCCCATCGCGCAGATCGCGAAGGACTTCGGATCTCCGAGGCGTGTCTGCGCCGCTGGCTCAAGCTCGTCGACGTTGAGGACGGCGTCCGACCGGGCGGTGCCGGCAGTAGCGAGTCGGCCGAACTGCGGGAGCTGCGCAGGCGCAACAAGGTCTTGGAGCAGGAGAACGAGATCCCGCGCCGGGCCGCGCGTACTACTTCGCTAAGTGAGCGTTTCAGATGTGTGTTGGTCGGGCGTGTCGCACAGTGGGTCCGATCGTTGAGGCCGGATGGCTCGGTAGTCGGGTATGGAGCGTGTGCGGCGGTACCCGTCCGACCTGACTGATGCCCAGTGGGAGATCGTGGAGGTGATGCTGCCTGGCCAGAAGTGGATGGGCAGGCCGGAGAAGCATCCTCGCAGGGCGATCGTTGATGCGATCTTGTACGTGGTGCGGACCGGTTGTCTTCGCCGACCAGGGGTTCGCCGGCCGGTTCGTTGACTGGGCCAGGAACGTCTTGAACACCACGATTGAGATCGTGTGTAAGCCGGCTGACCAGCGGGGATTCGTCGTGCATCCGCGCAGGTGGGTGGTGGAGAGGACCCTGGGCTGGTTGATGCTGCACCGCCGCCTGGTCCGCGACTACGAAACCGACCCTGTCACCGCTGAACACATGATCCGCTGGGCCGCGATCACCGGCATGCTGAACCGCCTCACCCGCGGCGGACCCGCCACCCGCCAACCCCGCCGTACCTTCAACACACCCGAGTAACCCACATCTGAAACGCTCACTAAGGAGATCTCCCCACAATGACGTACCCGCTGGTCGGCGACCTGGCCGCGGACGGGGACACCGCCGCTACCCGCGAATCATCGAGGTTGATGCGGAACGACTCCGAATAGTCGCGTACTACATCTCGGAACATCCATAGCTGTTGATGGATGTGTTCGGGGTCGTCGGCTAACATGTGCTCGTGACTGTCGCTCCTATTTCCATTTTGGACGTGCGTCGTCGTCATGTTCCCAGTTGAGTCGTCATGTTCCCAGTTGAGCTGCCGACCGTCTGGGTCGGCCGGGAGAAGGAACTGGCGGCACTCCACACGGCCGTCGAGGCCACCCGTCAGGGGCGGGGATCGGTGCTCTGGGTGGAGGGCGAGGCCGGCATCGGCAAGTCCTCCCTGGTGGCCGCCGGGCTCACCAGCGCCGGGTTTCGGCCCCGCGAGCTGCTCTGGGGCACTGCGGACCAGTTGTCCTACCGTTTTCCGCTGCGGGTGATGCTGGACTGCCTCCAGGTGCGGCCGCGCTCACCAGATCCCCGCCGGGCGCGGATCGCCGATTTCCTGCAGGACCGCCGACCGGGGCTGTTCGCCGCGGACGACGTCGCCTACGCTGCCACCGAGATGCTCGTGTCGCTGGTCGACGAGCTCTCCACCGACACGCCCACCGTGCTGGTTCTCGACGATCTGCAATGGGCCGACGAAGCGTCGTTGATGTTGTGGCACCGGCTCGCCCTCGCCGCCGAGGAACTCCCGCTTCTGCTGGTCAGCGCTACCCGTCCGGTACCGGCACGTCAGGACGTGCAGACGCTGCGGGCGGCGACGCTGCGCCGTGGCGGCGCCCTGCTTCCGCTCGCCGCGCTTGACGCGGACGACGTCCGTACCCTGGTCACCGGAATGCTCGGGGTGCCGCCGGGACCCGCACTCAACCGCCTGCTCGGGCGGGCCATGGGCAACCCGCTGTACCTGCGTGAGCTGCTCGACGCTCTGACCCGGGAGCAGACGGCCGGCCCCGCGCTGGCCGAGGGTGAACTCTCCGACGACGCGTTCGAGCGGGTCCCGGCCTCCTTCACGGCCGCGCTGAGCGACCGGCTCAGTGCGGTCTCGGTGGCGACCGCCCAGATGCTGCGCACCGCATCACTGCTCGGCGGCGAGTTCGCGGTCACCGACCTCGCTGCGCTGCTGCGTCGCACGGCCTCTGACCTGGCAGAGGGCTTGCAGGACGCGGTCGCGGCCGGCATCGTCGTGGGCGTCGGCGATCAGCTCGCCTTCCGGCACCCGTTGATCCGGCAGGCCCTCTACGACAGCGTGCCGGCCGCGCTGCGGGCGGCGCTGCACTGCGAGGCGGCGAAGGCACTGGTGTCCGCCGGTGCCGAACCGCTGCGGGTGGCCCAGCAACTGCTGGCGGCCGGCCGCCCGGGTGACGAGTGGACACGTACCTGGGTTATCGAGGCGGCACCGGTACTGGCCGCCCGGGCCCCGGACATCGTGATGGAACTCCTGCACCGGGAACTGGAGGCGAGCCAACTCGACCGGACCGACCGGGCCGACCTGACTGTCGAACTCGCTCGGGTACTGCTCGGCGCCGGGCGCCATCCGGAGGCCGCCGAACGGGCCCGGCAGGCGCTCGCCGTGGCGACCCGGCCCGAGCACCGGGTCGAGATGTCCTCGATACTGGCCCGCACACTGTTCCACCAGGGCCGCAACGAGGAGGCCGTGGCCGTCGTCCGGGGTGCGCTCGGCCGCCCGGACGTACCGGCGGTGTGGCGAGCCCGCCTGCTGGCCTCGCTATCGATGTTCGAGCGGGCCAGCACCGGCGATCTTGACACCGCCGACGGCACCGCGCGTGAGGCGCTGCGGGTGGGGGAGGACGCCGGGGACGCGTTCGCCACCGCCTACGCGTTGACCGACCTGTGGCTGACGCACTCGATCCGGCGCGACCACGACGCCGCTCTCGGTTACGTCGACCGGGCGCTGATGGTGCTGGGCGACGCACCGGAGCACACCGACCTGCGAACCTTCGCCTTGGACGGCCGGATCTTCAGCCTGCAGAATCTCGATCGGTGGCCGGATGCGGAGGCGACCCTACGCCGGGCCCGCGACCTGGGTCAGCAGGCCGCCGGATCCGGCCCGGGCGTCTCGGCGCTCACCGCGGCCGTGTTGCTGTACTGGCTCGGTCGGTGGGACGACGCCTTGGCCGAACTCGACGCCGTCGACCGCGACACCACCGATATCACGTACTCCGGGCTCCGTGAACGGGGACCGGCGTTGCTCTGGCACGGTGTCGCCTCGTTCATCGCCGGACACCGGGGTAAGAACGGCACCGCGGCCGAGCACCTCCGGGCGGGTCTCGCGCTTCCCGTCCGGACCGTCGCCGACCGGGAGAACCGTGACTTCCTGCTCGCCGCCCACGCGCTCGTGGCCGAGCAGGAGGGGGAGCCGGCACGGGCGCTGTCGTTGCTGGCGGCGCTCCTGGACCGCGCACCCGGCGAAATGACCCTGCTCCACCAGTGGATGCCCGAGCTGGTGCGACTCGCGGTGGCGGTGGACGACCGGCCGGCGGCGCGGGCGGCGTTGCAGGCCTGCCAGGCGGAGGCTGCGGCGGAGTCCCGGCCGGGTCGGGCCGCCGCGGCGGCACGCCGGTGTCAGGGCCTGCTCGACGAGGATCCGGCGCCGCTGCACGAGGCTATCGCGTACTACCGGTCGGTCGGTTCACCAGTGGAGTTGACCGAGACACTGGAGGATCTGGCCACAGTGCTCGCCGTAGGCGGGCAGCAGGCCGAGGCGAGGACGCTGCTGAACGAGGCGGTCGACCGGTACGACGCCCTCGGGGCGCTCTGGGACATCCGTCGGGCCGAGGGACGGCTCCGGCGCGCCGGCGTCCGCCGGGGTGTCCGTGGCCCCCGGCCGGCCCGTGCCCAGACCGGCTGGGAGGCGCTCACCCCGACCGAGACCCGGGTGGCTGTGCTGGTCGCCGAAGGACGGTCCACACCCGACATCGCCCGGGAGCTGTATCTTTCCCGGCGTACCGTACAGACCCATATCTCGCACGTCCTGGGCAAGCTTGGCGTACGGAGCCGGGTGGAGATCGCCCGTGAGGCGTTGCGCCGGGAGGCCGCCTCCGACGGTGGAGCCTGACGCCCGGACACGATCGGCCGGTCGGGGCGACGCCGCATGGCTCCGGCGGGAACATCCGTCATCTGACGTGGGGTCGATGACGCCGGACGGGCGGTCCGGCCGGTGTCGTGGGGCTCGGGCACGCTGCCCGGCACGTCCGTCGGTCAGGTCGCCGACGCAGGGCTGCGACTGGCCCGAGGTGACGGCTGGACGTGATCGGGCCGCGGTCGAGTCGGGGATCCGGCTACCGCCGGAGCCGGATCGGTTCACGTCAACTAACCGATGTCCGCAGCGGCCCGCTGATCCAGGCTGGACTACGCGAGGCGGCCGACGGAGCACGGAGGAGTTCCGAGGATGGGACATTCGACTCACCAGACGATCCGGAGTCGGGCGACCGAGCAGCCGGAGCCGGAGGTTGGACCACCGTCGGCGTACGCCGGTCCGCCGCTCGTGGTGCGCTGTCTGGGCGGGTTCGAGCTGAAGATCCCGGGGCGGCAGTTGGACTGGACGACGATACGGCCGAGGGTCCGGACGCTGCTGCGCTTCCTGGCCGCCCACGGGGGGCGGCCGGTGCACCGCGAGATCATCCTGGCGGCGCTCTGGCCGGAACTACCGGTCCGGTCCGGCATTCGTAATCTGCACGTCGGCGTCTCCACGCTTCGGGCGTTCCTCGAACCCGGCGTGCGGCGCGGTGAATCGACGTTCGTACGGCGTGACGGCGAGTCCTACCGGCTGGCGCTGCCGCGCGCCACGCTCTGCGACGTGCGTTCGTTCGACGAGGCGGTCGCGACCTGGCGCCGGACCGTCGGTACGGGACAGCGGTGCGTCGAGGCGGCTGCCCTGCGGGAGGCCATCGCCCAGTACGCGGGCGACCTGCTGCCGGAGGATGGGCCGGCCGAGTGGGTGGTAGCCGAACGGGACCGCTACCGCACGTTGGCGGCGGAGTCGGCGGCGACGCTCGCCGCGCTCGAACTGGAGGCGGGGCGACTCGCCGCGGCGGTCGCGGCGGCACGGCGCGGACTGGAGATCGACGGATTCCGTGACGACGCCTGGCGGGTACTGGCCGAGGCGCATCAGCGCTCCGGCGATGCGGCGGCGGCCGCGCGGACCCGCAGCGCGTACGGCCGGGTGTTGCGGGCACTCGGGGTGTCCGGACCGGCCTGGGCCGCGTGAGAGCGGCCCTGCGTCGTCAGGCGGAACGGCGGAAGATCTCCACCTCGGCGATCGCGGTGCGGCGGTCGGCCGCGCTGCCGTAGCTCTGGCGGACGGTCAACCGGATCCGCACCACGTCGGGGAAGACCCGGCGGAAGGTCTGCGGACCAGCCTGGTCGGCAAGCCGCAACATGCTGGTCGCCGGCCCGTTCTGACTGGTCCAGACGGTCAGTTCCAGTTGCGCCGGTCGGGCCTGCCGCAGGAACACGTCGCGCTGGGCCGACACACCGGGATGGACGATCAGGTCGAGCAGCCGGAACGGCGTGCCGAAGGTCAGTTCCACGTACTCGCCGCGCCCCGGGCCGTTCCCCGCCGGTGCCCAGTAACTGTTGCTGAGTCCGTCCACGACCAACTCCGCGGAGTGGCTCCGCGCCTGGCTCGACGCGCCCACCGACACCGGACTCACCGGCTCCGGATCGGCGAGCCGGTCACGTACGGCGTCGCTGGCGCTGGCGCCGAGCCGGACCACGCCGTAGCCGAGGCCGGCGAGCAGGGCGACGGCGAGCAGCAGGGTGCCGATCCGGTGGACCAGACCCCATCCGCCCGAGCGGGGCCGGACCAACCATCGCGCCGCACGGAACAGGGCCCGGCAGAGCCGACGCCACCACGAGACCGGGACCGCCGGTCCGGGGCGGGCGGCGTCGAGGGCCGTGCCGCACCGCCGGCAGAACCTCCGGTCCCGTGGGTTGCCGGTCGCACAGGCTGGGCAGACGACGTCGCCGGAACCCTCGTCCGGCTCGGGCGGACGCTGTCGTACCACGGGTCGGCGGACCTGCGGCCGAGCGGGCTGGACAGCCTGCACGGCCGAGCCCGCCGGTTGGTCCGCCGCAGGCCCGACCCTCGCCGCGGTTCCCGTTCCCGGCGGCCGGGCCGTCGCCGCGTCGGTGGCGCGGTCGGCGACGCTTGCCACCTCCTGCGAGCCGCGGGCCGCGGCGTCCGGCCGGTCGCCGTCTCCGTCCGCCGCCGGTGGTGCCGGTCGGGTCGCCCCGGTCAGCCGCACGTCCGCCGGAGGGACCGCCGTGGCCGAGGGCCGGACGGCAGAGGTCGGCGTCGACGGCCGGCCCGGAGGCAGAGCGTCCCCGGCCTGTTCCCACTCCAGGAAGGATCCGCAGACCGCGCAGAAGGCACCGCCGGATTCGGCCGGCGCGCACCGGTCACAACGTTCCATCGTCGTCGCCTCCGCGCACCCCGTCATTCTCGATGACCACCCGGACCGTGCACGGCACGTGCGCAGGTCGGTTGGCCTCCACCAGAGCCCGCAGCCGGGCCAGCGGGACCAGGTCGGGTTCGGGCACCCGCACCGTCACCGTCAGGGCGGGCGCCGCCGTGCCCGGAAGCGGCCCGCCCGGCGTCGACGACCAGACCGTACCGCCGTTCTCGGTCACCTCCGGCAGTACCCCGAAGACCGTCCGTACCTGCTCGGCCAGGCCCCGCGCCGTACCGCGTACCCGGTGTAGGGCCACCGCACCGGCGACCGCCTCGCGACGCTGCCGCAGCGTCCACCCAGGCGCCGTCTCGGCCGCCACCCAGCCGGCAAGCCAGTCGACGAAGTCGGCCGGGGCCAGCCGGGGGTCCAGATAGGCGGCGAAATTGTCCAGCGTCGTGTGCACCGGGGCCAGCACCTCGTCGAAGGCGGCGAGCAGCCGTCCGGCCAGCTCGTCGGCACCGTAGATCGTCGGCAGCCGGCTGCCGAACGGATGTGGTGTGCCGAGGCCTGGCACTGCGCCACGCATGGGACGCTCCTCTCTCCGGCCGAGCCGGTCTCAGCGTTCCTCCACTCGGACTATCAGCGTTCCTCCACCCGGACCTGGTGCTCGTAGGAGAAGACCAACGCGTGCGGGTCGAGTGCGATCCGGGTCGTCGCCGCACCACGCCGTCCGGAGACCGGGTCGGCGGTGAAGAGCAGCACCTCCTCCACCAACGCGACGCCGGGCAGCTGCTGGAGCACTCCGAAGATCTCGCCGGACTGCACCGGCCGGCCGAACGGCCAGCCCGAGCCGTCCGGGCCGCCGCGTAGCGGGTTGAGATAACCGTAGAGCGCGTCGACAGCGGCGGTCCGGAGCCGCTCGACGGCCGTCCCGGGCCGGGCGGTCAGCCGGGCCGCCACGGTGACGCCCTGGTAGAAGGGGGGCTCCACGGCCAGGCGTACTCCGATGGGCCGGCGCGCGTCCAGGTGCTCGGCGACGGCCGCGAGCATGTCGTCGGGCGGGATCAGCTGCTCGAAGCGCAGTCGGTCACCCAGGTCCGGGACCGCCTCGGGCACGACGAGGACACGTACCCCGCCGGCGTCGGCGCCGCCCCCGGCGGGCAGGCAGCGGATCCGGGCCGCGGCCGGCACCGCCTCTCCGGCGATCAGCTCGTAGTCGCGCGCGGTGACCGCCCGGTCCTGGGCCCGTAGCTGCACCGGACCCCGCTGGCGTGCGCTCTGTACCGACTCGCCGTCCACCCCGCCGGCGGCGGCCTCCCGGTTCTCCACCCGGCTCACGTACGGTACCGAGCTGCGCAGCATCGAAATCGTGCCCCGGGCCACGTTTCCGCGTCGCCCGCCGCCGGTGCGGTACCGGCGGACCCGCAACCGGGCGCCGGTGCGCGGCACCGCGCCGTACCGGCGTAGCGTCCCGTCGGGTTCGCGGACGGCCGGGCCGAATGCCACCTCGCCGACGGTCCGGTCCACCGTCACGCACCGCTCGTCCGGACCCGTGCCGCCGAACGCGTCCACCTCGGTCCACTCCTGCCAGCCGGTGCCGTCGGAGACCTCGACCACGAACGGCTCGTCGTCCGGGATCACCGGCGGACGGAGCACCCGGAATCGTTGCCCCGGCACCCCCGCGGATTCGCCGAGGAGCTCGCCGACCACCGTCTCGGCGTGCACCGCCGAGACCGTACCGCCGATGGTGAAGGCCGACGCGGCCCGGATCGTCGGCGATGCCGAGTAGAACGGCTGTCCGGGCTCGGCGGCCACCAGCCGGCACCGCAGCCAGCCGGCGCGCTGGCCGCCGACGGTGGAGGCGGTGTGTCCGGCCGGGACGTGCAGCACCACGTCGCCGGGCCGGTTGAGTCCACCGGTGGAGTCGCGGTCGACGTCGCACTCCACCCAGCCGGCGCCGTTCCACGCCTCCCAGCGCAGCGGCGGCTGCCGGGGGTCGACCCCGATGCCCTGGACCCGGCTCTCCAGGCGCAGCACCACCGCGCAGGACGGGACCGCCGAGTCCAGGCCGAGCAGCAGGGCGTCGCCGACCGCGGGCGGGTCGGCGAAACAGGGTACGTCCCGGCCGTCCCACACCTGGTCGGTACGGTCCACCGCCGGCCCGTCGGCGGGGTGGACGCGCAGTCCGACCAGCTCGCACGGCACGATCGCCAGGTCGGAGGCGGTGGCGAAGACGATGGCCTCCTCCGTCTCGGTACGGACCGTGCCGGCCTCGGTGCCGGCCCGCAGCAGCACCGTCTCGGCCTGCGGGGCGGCGAGCCAGAACGTGAGGTCAGCCCGGGCGGCGGTCGGCGGGAAGAGTCGGACGCCGATCAGGTCGAGGAAGGCGAGGTAGTTCTTCTCCGGCACCCGGTTCAACCGGTACAGCAGCTCGTCCGTCATCTGAGCGAACGCCTCGATCAGGGTGACTCCCGGGTCGGACACGTTGTGGTCCGTCCACTCCGGACAACGTTGCTGGATGAAGCGCTTGGCGTCGTCGACGAGGTGCTGGAAGCGGCGGTCGTCGAGGTTGGGCGCGGGCAGGGCCATCAGTTCGCCGCCTCCGCCTCGGGCCCGTCGTGTGACGGGATCACGTAGAACGGGAAGACCAGGTTGCGCGGATCGTTGGTGCCCCGGACCAGATAACGGATGTCGATGTAAAGGGTGCCGACGTGCACCTCGTCGAAGCCCACCAGCACGTCCGTGACCTCGATCCGCGGCTCCCAGCGGTCCAGCGCGGCCCGCACCTCGAAGGCGATCTGCCCGGCGGTGTTCTCGTCCGCGGGTGCGAAGACGTAGTCATGCACCCCGCAGCCGAACTCGGGACGCATCGGCCGCTCGCCGGGGGCGGTACCGAGGATCAGCCGGATCGCCTCCACGATCTCCCGTTCCCGGTTGACCAGGGCGATGCCGCCACCGGCGTCCAGCCGCAGTGGGAACGCCCAACCGGCGCCGATGAACTGCTCCGCCACCGCGCTCAGCCCCCGATGATGACGTTGACGGCCCCGGTCAGGATCGTCGCCGAGCAGCTGGTCCGGTCGCCCATCCGGGCGGCGGGAAAGCCGCCGATCAACACCTGCCCCCGCATCGACGGCGGGCCGGGCAGCACGACGTTGCCCGGTCCGAGCGCCAGATGCGGCGGCGGAACCGGACAGGTGCAGAGCGTGCCGACCACCGCGGCCGGCATGCCGCCGATCAGCACGCTGGAGACGCCGAGCGTGGGTCCGCCGGTCGGCACCGGTGCGCCGGCGCCGGGCGGTCCGACCGTACCGGTGGGTGCGCCGTGGCCCACCCTGTCCCCGATCCGGGCTGCTGGTGGCATCGCGTCTCTCCTCCCTCCTGGCCGGGCGGCGGCATCCACCCGGCGTGCGGTGCCGCCCGGTCACCTCCGGCGGCCCTCGTGCTCAGTTGATCCGGACGACCCGGCCGGAGACGGAGACGCTGGCCCCGGTGAGCTTCAGCTCGCCGGCGCCGGCGTCCACCGACACGCCCCGGCCCTGGACCGAGACCGGTCCACCCGACTCGACCCGCACCCCCTGACTCCCCTCGACGGTGACCTCGGTCTTGGCCTCGATCACCACGCTGCCGTCGCTGCGGACCACCACCGAGGTGCCGGCCCGGTCCAGGTGCAGCAGTAGGTTGTCGGTGCCGCTGCGGGTGCGTAACCGCACTCCCTGCGGGGCGGTGGCGGTGGGCCCGTCGAGCAACTCCATCCAGTTGCCGGTGCTTCGGCGGCCGGCTGCCCGGCCCTGCCGGGAGGCGAACGAGAGCCGGTTCACCGTCCCGCTCGTCGGGTCGACCAGCGGTACGTCGTGTGGCGACGGCTGGTCGAGGCCGTTGTACAACCCGCCGACCACGTACGGCCGGTCGAGCATGCCCTGCTCGAACCCGACCAGCACCTCGTCGCCGACCTCGGGGCAGCAGACCCCGCCGCCGCCGAACCCGCCCAGTTGCACCGTCCGGACCCAATCGGTCTCGTACTTGTCGTCCAGCCACGGGAACCGGAGCTTGACCCAACCCCGGTCCCGGCGTTCCGGGTGGTTGCGGTCCAGCGCGGCGTTGACGTCGGTGACCACGCCGATGGCCAGCCCTGGCATCCGGGCCGACCGGGCCGGGGCCAGATCGTTCGCGGCCAGCCCGGCCAGCGACCGGTCCCGGCCACCGCTGACCGTCAGCCAGGTCTGGTAGAACCGCGCCGGGCCGAAGACGTGCCGGCTGGCGGTCACGGTGTACTTGCCGGCGAACGGCCGACCCACCCCGGTCAGCGCGAACGGCACGCCGGCGCGGAGTCGGGGGTTGCCGCGGACGGCTACCTCGAGTTCGGCGAGACCGGCCGCCACCTGGGCAGCCAGGGCGCGGGACACCGTACCGACCTCGGCCAGGGTTTCGTACGGCACGTCGGCGACCAGCATCTCGGCGGTGCCGAACGGGGCCGCCACCTGCCCGGCGGTCACCGGGATGCCGACCTCGTCGCTGTCGCGCACCGGGGTGCGCCCGATCACCGGCTCGCGGGTACGGCGATCCCAGCCCCGCACCTCCACGTCGGTGAACTGGCCGACCGAGGTGACGGTGGCGCGCATGGTGAGCACGTTCCCGTCCACCTCCGCCACGAAGTCGCTGCGCTCGGCGGTCGTCTGGGGGCCCGGGGCGGAGGCGGCGCGGACGGGTCGACGGAACTCGAACCGGCCGTCGACCACTGCCACCTCGGCGCCGTTGTCGGCCGCCAGCATGGTGAGGAACTCCCAGTCGCTGACGTTCGGTTGCGACACCACCTCGTAGACGACGGTCGTGGGATCTATCCGGCCGATCGGCAGGCCGGCGGAGCGGGCGAGTTGTCTGGCGAGGTCGGAAGCCTTCTGGTTGCGGTAGCTGGCGACCCGTCGGCCGCGCATGAGCCGGTGCGACAGGTCCATGGCTCGGATGGTGGTGTAGGTGCCGGTGCCGTCGAACTCTGTCTCGACGGTGACCACCTCCCCGGTGAACAGCGCCGTCTCGCCGTGCCGGTCCCCGGCGCGCACCGCCACGGTCAGCTTGCGGCCGATCGCGACCCCGGTCTGTTGCAGCAGCAGTGAGCCGGGGTCGCGGTAGCGCAGGGTCGCCACCGCCGGCACGCCTGCTCCGTCGTCGACGGAGCCGTACACCAACTCGTCCGGCCACGGATCGGGGAGCCCGTCCACCGGCAGGCCGACCTTGAGCAGATTGGTGAGGTTTCCCTCGGACACGCGATCTACCTGCCTTCGCCAGCGGAGGCGGCCGTTCCGGCCGGCAGGCCGGGGTCGCGGGACGGCACGGGCGGGAACTCGTCGGCGGCGGGCAGCAGCAGTTCGGAGCCGGGGCGCAGCCGGGTCGGGTCGTCGAGATCGTTCGCCTCGGCGATCACCCGCCACACCGTCGGATCGCCGTACTCCCGATGGGCCAGCAGCGGCAGCGAGTCGCCGTCCACCACCCGGTGCACCCGTCGGGCAGAGCGACTGCCGGAGGTGGGGTTCTGGCCGGGCTTGCTGCCGCTGATCTCGGTCAGGTTGAGGTCGCAGGTCGCCCGCAGCGGGGTACCGGAGCTGTTGAACAGGGTGTACGTCGCGGTGACCTGGCTGACGTACGAGTAGAACGAGACGGTCTGGAACTGGCCCCAGGTGAACTTCACCCACGGTGGCGACGGTGCCTTGGCCGCGATGCTGGCCGTGGTCGGCGTGCAGCAGGCCAACAGGCTCTCGACCCGTTGCTGCACCGTGCGGCTGTGCGTGTCGGTCACGTCGAGGAACACGGTCAGGGCGAGGGCGCGCGGTTCCGAACCGCTGAACTCCGGGATCCCGACCTGCTCCGCGCCGCGGACCACGTGCGGAATCCAGGCCGCCGACTTGGTCAGGGTCAACTGGTTCGGGTTGAACATGAAGGCGATCGGGCCGCCGAGCGGACCGCCGGGACGGTTGCCGCCGCCCGGTGGTGGCTGATAGCGCTGGAGGAACGCGGAGACCTTGCCGGTCGGTCTCGTCATGGCGCCACCGCCCCGCCGGTCCGGCACCGTGGTCGTGGCATCTAGCCCACCTCCAGGAAACCGTTGTACGCGAGTTCGATACTCTCCGTCGCCGCCTCGGAGCGGCTGGGCCCGAAGGAAGGACCGGTCCAGCGGACGAGTACGACGTCGGCCAAGCCCCACTGCACCAGCAGCGCCCGGTCGGGCCGCAGCGCCGCGATCTGGGCGGTGCCCCGGGTGATCCCCTGCGGGAGGGCGGAGAGCAGTCGGGCCACCTTGGCCGTGTCCGGAATCAGCGGGCGGGTGAGGGTGACGTTGGTGTAGCGCACCCGGGACGGCAGTTGCCAGACGAAGCCGTTGTTGCCGCCCTCCTGGTGCTGCTCCACCTCGACCTCGCAGCCGAGCCCGTCGCACGAGCTCCAGTCGCCGAGGTCGATCCCGTCGATGCGGAGCCGGAAGTGGATGCTGGTGCCCGGATCGGTACCGGTCATCGTGCACCGTCCAGCCATCGACCGTTACGCTCACGGCCCAGCCGGAGTTCGGCCCGCAACAGCCGGGAGATCGGCTCGACGAGGCGGTGTGCGAGTTCGTCCAGGGCCCGGCGGTCGAGATGGTGGAACCGTTCGGCGCTGTCCCGCTCGTCGCGTGCCGGGCCCGAGGAGCCGCGCGGGCGACCACCCGTCGAGTCGGAACCTGCCGTCCAACCGGCGCCCCCGGCGGTTCCCGTACGGCTGGCGGTCGGTGGGTTGGCCGCCGCCGATCGCTTCTGGACGATCGGTCCGGACCGGGTCGGCGCCGTCGTCGCGGTACTGACGGTGGTGGCAGCGCGCGAGGTCCGCTGCACCGGCAGCGCGGCTCCGGCCGCTCGGGGCGGAGTGGCACCGCGCGGACTCGTCACCACCCTGGACCCGGCGGCGCCGGCCAGCGCCGGCCGCGCCCGGGCCCTGGCACCCGGATCCGGGCCGGGCGGCGGGGGGACCGACACGGCGACGGCGGACGCCGGCCGCGCCGGGCCGGCGACCCGCCGGGGGAGTGGTCGCGCGTGCGCCCGGCGAGGGTCCGGGGCCGGTGCGGTCCGGCTTCCGGAATCGGAGGAAACTGCTTCGGATCCCATCATGGTGGGCGCCTCCTCGCTGGTCGCCGGAGTTCGGCCGGTCGTCGCGGCGGTGTTGGCCGACGGGTCCGACCCGCTGCCGGCGGGTGGGGTCCAGCGGATCGGCACCGCCGGTCCGGTCGGGCCGCGGGTGCCGGCGGGCATCCTCGTTCGGGAGTCCGCGCGGAGTGCCGCCGGGGTCGCGGCGGTCCGTTGCAGGATCGGCAGCCCGGGCCGTTGACCGAGCAGCGGCAGCAGGTTCGGCCGTCCGCCGGCCGGTTCGGTCCCGGCGGCGTGCCGGTGCGGAGCCGCTTCGCCCGACCGCGTCGCGGCCGGCCCGGCCCCTCGCCGCCAGTCCGCCGGGATGGCCGACCCGACCGTGGCCAGCGCCGCCCCGCCCGGTGGCCTGGCGGTCGGCGGTGGCGTGGCGGTGTTCGGCGGCGGGGACTGCGGTCGGGGGGCCGGCACCCGGCTGCGGGGTTGCCCGGCGGGCACCTCGGGGTGCGGCCGTCCGACCAGTGTCCGAGGCTGCGGTTCGACGGGATCTCGGCCCGGTCGGGCCGCGTGGCCCCGAGCCTTGGACCCCGCGGTGGCCGCGCCGTCCCCGGGGGTCGGACGCCTTCCCGGCAGCGGGCGCGGCGTAACCGGATCCGGCGGCTCGGGCGCGGTGGCGGGAGGGCTGGGCGGGTCGGCGGACGGCCGGGGCGGGTCGATCCGGGCGGGGCCGGGGGTGACCGGCGGTCGGGGCCGGATCACGAGCCGGGGCTGGACCTCCGGGCCGAGCGGGGCACCGAGGCCGACGCGCGGCCCGGACGGCGGGCCTGGCCGGTGAGCGGGCGGAGCGCCCGGGCCCGTCGGGACACCCGGGGACGGTTCGCCGCCAGGGCCGGCGGATCCCGCTCCGGCGGTCGGGCCGGGGGCGGTCGGGCCGGGGTGCGGCGTCGTACCGCCGGGGCCGGGTGTGCCGGGACGGACCAGCGGGACCGGGCCGTGGGCGGGGACGGTGGGACCACCCGGGTTTGCGGGGGCGCCGGGGTGGTTAACCGGTGCCGTCCCGCTCCCCTCCGACGTGCCGGCGGTCGACGGGCCGCGACCCCGCTCCACACTGGACCGTTGTAGTGGTGTCCCGGGGCTGCCGGACGTCTCGGCACCGGGTTCCGGACGCGTCGACCGGGGCATGGACCGGCTCGCGGCCGGCCGGAGCACCGTCGGCACCGTGGCCGGAGCGGACGGGTCGGGGGCCGGCAACACGATGGGTTCGCCGAGACCGAGCCGGGGCGCCGAGGCGCCGGTTCGGTGGGGCCGTGAGACCGGCGCGGGCGCGCCACCCGGTGCGTCGGGCACCTCGCCTCGCCCGGTCGGCCCGGCCGGAGCGGCGACGACCGGGGGCGGGGTGGCCGTGCCGGGCCCGGGCGAGGGCGGGGTGACGGGAGAAAACGGAGGCGGCGCGGGGGAGACCGGGGCGGCGGGCGACCTGCTGCTCTGGGACGTCGCTCGGGAGGGCGCCGACGAGGCGTTGCCGGAATTGCCGGTGTTCGCGGGGAAGCCAGTGCGGTCCGCACCGGGCCGGGCGGCGGAGGCCGGCGGCCGGAGGGGACGACCGGTGGCCTCGGGCAAGACAGCCGGAAGTCGCCGAGGCGCAGCGGCGACCCGGGCGACCGTCAGCGGCGTGCCGGTCCGACGAGCCGGAGAGGGGCGTACCGGCGTCGCCCCGGCGGTCGGCGTCGTGGCGGCACCGGTCAGGGGTGCACCTCCGACCTCGGCCGTCGGACCGGCGTCGGACTCGGGCGGTTCACCGGGAGCCGGGGACGGCGACCCCGGGTCGGGCCGGCGGCGCACCGGCGGGACCCGCCGGGCCCGCGCCGCCGGTGGCGGTGCCGCTGGTGCCGGTGGCAGCGGACGGAGCAGGTCGTACGCCAGCCCTCCGGGCGCGTCGGGGCTGACCAGGTGCGCCAGCGGACTCCGGAGGGCGGGGTTCTGCCAGGTGGCCAGCCGGCACCGGAACCCGACCGGGTCGCTGAGCGGCATCTCGGCACCGGTGAGCAGACCGGCCATCGACGGCACACCCCGCCAGCCTGGATCGGTGGGTCCTCGCCCCGGACCGGCGGCCGGTGCCGGTGTCGGTGTCGGTGTCTGGTCCACCCTGGACCCGGTCGGTCCGCGCCACCGCCGGAGCAGGTCGCGTACGCCCATTGCTGATCACCGGCCTTCGTTGACGCGGGTGTTGATGGCGGCGATCTCCGTGACGTAGCGCCGCCGTTCGTCGTGGCGCAGGTCGAGAATCTCGTCCCGGGACCAGTGGAAGTGGTAGGCGACGTACGCGACCTCCTCGTAGAGCCGGTCGGTCGCGTACGTCACGATTCCCCCGGGCGACCACCGGCGAGGTCCACCTCGAAGCCTGATGCGCAGTGCGGGCAGGTGACCGCCGCGCGACTGTGCCCCTCCGCGTTGATCCGCCGGTAGAAGTCCTGCAGGAAGGCCAGGTCCGAGGCGAACAACCGTTCCACCTGCTCGGCCCGTATCTCGGTGACCGTGCCCAGCCGGGTGATGACCATGCTGAGCAGCACGACCGACAGGTACGCGGGATTGTCCTTGACTCTCAGGTCGACCAGCGGGGCGAGTTCGTCGCGGGCGGTGGCCAGCCGCATGGTGCCGTTGCGGTGCACGGTGCCCGTCTCGTCGACGTACCCCCGGGGAAGCTCGAAGTTGAACTCGGTCTGCAGCCTGGGCGGCCCGGACGGGGCGGTGGAGACGACCGCCGGGACGGCGTCCGCGCCGTCCGGCGGCTCGTCCAGGGCGGTGTGCGAAACGGTACGTCGCCTCATCGACCTCGCGGCGTGCGGACCCGGCCGCCGGGGCCGGGGAGGAACGCCGCTGCCTCCCTTCAGATAGTCGGTGCGGGTGCACCGGGGGACGTCACGGACCTCCGTCGCCTCAGGAGCTGGTGATGCCCTCGAAGACGATCGTGATCTTCTCGGTGGCCGGGGACGTGTCGCCGGCCCGCAGGCTGGGGCCCTCCCACCGGCTCACCCAGGCGTTGGTCAGGTCCCACCGGCGCTGCTCCGCGTTCTCGGCGTCCACGATGATCACGCTGATGTTCTGTCGGGCGGTGTTGATCGCGCCCTTCTCGTAGGTGTCCTTGATCCACTCGGTGAACGCGCTGCTCTTGTCCAGGCCGCGGGTGATGGTCACCTCGCCGCCCTTCCGCGCCCCGGGTATCTTGCGGAGGATGTACTCCCCGGTCGGGGTGACCTGGGTGACCTCGATCGCGTCGAGCTCCACGGTGAGGCCGCTGACCTCCTGCACCGACTCGACGCGGGCCTTGCCCAGCTCCACCTGGAACCGGTGGGTTACGAAGGTGTCGCCCGTCTCCGCCATCGCTGGCTACCGTCCTCTCCCTGTCGCCGCACTGCTGTCCACCGTGGAAAATGTCCTTTGGGTCATTCCGAGACGAGGCTGCTGCTGTCGGAGTACTGGGACAGCCGGAAGACGACGAACTCGGCCGGCTTCACCGGGGAGACCCCGACCTCGCAGACCACCCGACCGCGGTCGACGGACTCCGGCGGGTTGGTCTCCCGGTCGCACTTGACGTAGAAGGCCTCGGCGGCGGTGCCGCCGAACAGCGCCCCGCCGCGCCACTCCTCGGTGAGAAACGCGGCGATGTTGCGCCGGATCGTGCCCCAGAGCCGTTCGTCGTTCGGTTCGAAGACCGCCCACTGGGTACCGAGCAGGATCGACTCCTCAAGGTAGTTGAACAGCCGGCGGACGTTGATGTAGCGCCAGGAGGGGTCCGAGGAGAGAGTCCGGGCACCCCACACCCGGATTCCCCGGCCCGGGAAGGCGCGGATGCAGTTCACCCCCACCGGGTTGAGCAGGTCCTGCTCGCCCTTCGTCACCGTGTTCTGCACCTCGACCACCCCCCGGAGCACGTCGTTCGCGGGTGCCTTGTGGACCCCGCGCTCCGCGTCAGTGCGCGACCACAGCCCGGCAACGTGTCCGCTCGGCGGGAGGAACCGGTGCTGCCCGCTCGTCGGGTCGAACACCTTGATCCACGGGTAGTAGAGGGCGGCGAACCGCGAGTCGTATCCCGCCTCCTGCTGCCGCCAGGTCAGCACCTGGCGTGCGGTCAGCTCCGGCGGCGGATCGAGGATCGCCATCCGGTCGCCCAACTGCTCGCAATGCGAGACGACCGCCAACTGGACCGCCTTGACGTCGTCGAGGCCGATCCGCCCCTGCTGGTACGCGCTCATCAGATCGGGCACCGCGACCATGGTGATCTCGTCGATCACCTCCAGCCCGCCGAAGCCGGTCCGGGCATCCGGGTCGCCGACGTAGTCGTCGGCGGAGACCCGGGCGGGCAGGCCGGTGCCGTCGGCCGGTGCCGGCGGTACGGCCACCGACTGCTTCTCCGGCCGGGCCAGCGCGTTCGCCGGTGCCGCCTCCTCGACTGCGATCAGCCGCGACCGCTCCCGTACCTGGTTGACCACGTACGCCTTGGTGTTCCGCTTCGCGGAGACGTCGAACGTCTCCCGTTCCGTGCGACCCTGCCGAACCACCAGCCTGAACCGGTCCTCCGGCACGGAGTCACCCTCGATGTCGGCCACCTCCACGGTGAGGTCGCCGGTGTCGCCGGAGTCGGGCAGCGCCCGGACGGTGAAGGTGCCGAGCGGCACCGGCGGCCCGGTGAGCGTCCGCTCCGCCGCGCTCCCGCCGTTCGGCGCGTCCGGGGCACCGACCCGGACCACGTAGCAGGCGCCGCCACCGTTGGCGAAGTAGCCGTACACCGCGTGGGCCAGATAGGCGTCTTCGACCATCTCTCCGAACGTCTGGACGAACTGGCTCCAGTTGGTCACCAGGGTCGCGGTGTTGAACGGACCCCTGGCGGCGAAGCCCACGAAGGCGGCGACGGCGGTACCCACCCCCTCGATCGGGCGTGAGCCGCTCGGCACCTCCTCCACGTACACCCCGGGTGACAGGTACGACGGCATGGACAGACTCCCTCGGGCACGACAGCGATCCGTGGGAACAGTCTGTGGCGGTGCGGGACCGGGAACCACGACCCGACGGGCGGGCACGGGGGAAGCCGTTGCTACCCGATGGGGCAGTTCCGGGCGGGCACCGTCAAATGGCGGATGTCTGTGTGGACCGGTGCCGGAAGACTCCGCGTACCCGAGGGACACCTCGGCCTTTCCCGCCGCGCTCGCGGCCCGGATTCCCGGAGTGCTCGGATGATCGTGCTGGAGCCCGCCGCCCGGCGGTTCGTCGAGGCGACCGCGAGCCCGCCGTACCTGCACCAGTTGGGCCCGGAGCGGGGCCGGCGGTTCCTCGCCGAACTCCAGTCCGGAAACCTCGCCAGGCCCGACGCGGATCTGGAGGATCGGACCGTAGGTGCGGATCCGGCCCGTGCGGTGCCGATCCGGATCGTCCGGCCGGCGGGCGCCATCGGCCGGTTGCCGGTGATCCTCTACCTGCACGGCGCCGGTTGGGTCTTCGGCGACTGCCACACCCACGACCGGCTGATCCGGGAGCTGGCCGTCGGCACCGGCGCGGCGGTGGTCTTTCCGCACTACAGCCTCTCGCCCGAGGCGCGTTATCCGCTGGCGGTGCAGGAGTGCTACGCGGTGCTGTGCTGGCTCGCCGGGTCCGGGGCGGCGGACCTCGACGGCCAACTGGTGGTCGTGGCCGGCGACTCGGTGGGCGCCAACCTGGCCGCCGCGGTGACCCTGCTGGCGAAGCGGCACGCCGGCCCGAGACCGGTCGGGCAGGTGCTCTTCTACCCGGTTACCGACGCGCGGTTCGAGACCCCGTCGTACCGCACCTTTGCCGAGGGCTTCCATCTGCGCCGCGACACGATGCGCTGGTACTGGGACCAGTACGCGCCGGACGAGGCGGTCCGGGCCGAGGTGACCGCCTCGCCGCTGCGGGCGGATCTCGGGCAGCTCGCCGGGCTGCCGCCGGCACTCGTGATCACGGCCGAGGCCGACGTGCTCCGCGACGAGGGCGAGGCGTACGCCCACCGGCTGCGGGCGGCCGGGGTCCCGGTCTCGGCGACCCGGTACCAGGGCATCGTCCACGACTTCGTGATGCTCGACGGGCTGCGCGGCACCGAGGCGGCCGAGGCGGCCATCACCCAGGCGGTCATCTTCCTCAAGCGGGCACTGAGGGTGGCCTGAGCCTGATTCGCGTCGTGGCCGCCGGCATTGCCTGAGCCTCGATCCACCGATGAATGCTGGGTTGGTGGTGCCCCGAAGATAGAAGGTGCCCTCTGAGCTGGAAGGATAGGAGTTGCGAAGCTTCTATCGTCTGGCTCGAAAGGGCACCTCGCAGGTGAGACTACGCCATGACGCGCCGGTGGTGCGCGCGACGTTCGATGATCCGAATCTGGTGTCGTGTGCCGGCCTCGTTCCGGTGATGCGCCTGGCCCAGCAGGCGGGTCTGCACGACGCGGTCACCGACCGGGTCCGGCTGCCGACGGACAAGGGCGCCAATCCTGCGGGGAAGGTCGCCACGATCGTGGCCGGGATGCTCGCGGGCGCGGACAGCATCGACGACCTCGACATCGCCCGACACGGTGGCATGCGGTCGCTGTTCACCAGCGTGTACGCCCCGTCGACACTCGGGTCGTTCCTACGCACCTTCACGCACGGACACGTGCGGCAGCTGCAGGCCGCCGCCCGTGGCACCCTGATCGGCCTGGCCGGGCGGGCGCCGATCCTCGCCGGCGCCGACGTGCTGACCTTTGTGGATATCGACTCGATGCTGCGGCGGGTCTACGGCAAGCAGAAGCAGGGCATCGGGTTCGGCCACGCGAAGATCGGCGGCTACAACGTCTACCTGCGCGGCTACAACCCTCTCGTCGCCACCGTCTCCACACCGCTGTCAGCGCCGGTGATCGCTGCTACCCGGCTGCGTTCGGGCAACGCCGGCTCAGCCCGGGGCGCCGCGAGCATGATCGCCGAAACGATCACCACCGCCCGGGCCTGCGGGGCATCAGGGGAGATCGTCGTGCGAGCGGACTCGGCGTTCTACGCCAAGACCGTGATCGACACATGCCGACGCCGTAACGTCAGGTTCTCGGTCACCACCCGGATCGACGCGAAGATCCGCACCGCGTGCGACAGCATCACCGAAGGGCAGTGGGCCGACATCAAGTACCCGCAGGCCGTCTGGGACGAAAACGCCGGGCGGTGGATCTCCGACGCGCAGATCGCCGAAACCACCTACACCGCCTTCGCGGGCACCCGGCACCAGGTGACCGCCCGGCTGATCGTGCGCCGGATCCGCCGCGACGACCCGGCACAGATCCCCGGCCAGGAAGAACTGGTGCCGACCTACCGGTATCACGCGGTACTCACCGACAGCCCGTTCACCCTGGTCCAAGCCGAGGCCCAACACCGCGGCCACGCCATCATCGAGCAGGTCAACGCCGACCTGATCGCCGGCCCGCTGGCGCACCTCCCGTCGGGTCGGTTCGCCGCCAACGACGCCTGGCTGACCTGCGCCGCGATCGCACACAACCTCACCCGTGCCACCGGACACCTCGCCGGCAGCGCCTGCGCGACCGCCCGGCCCGCCACCATCCGCACCCGAATCATCACCGTCGCCGCCCGGCTCGCCCACCGAGCCCGCCGCGTCCACCTGCACCTCCCCGAACACTGGCCCTGGCAAGCCGGGTTCGACAACCTGTTCACCGCCGTCCACCCAGCACCCAGCTGACCACGCCACATCAACCGAAACCGGCGGCCCGACCACAGGCCACAACCCCTGCCCCACCCCCACAGCCGAGCCCGGAGCAAGCCGAACGCCGTGGTCGGCCGCTTCCACACGGCCGAAAGTCACTCAACACCGAAATGATCAACCAGCGTTCGACGACAACTGCGTCGGTGGATCGAGGCTGAGCAGCAGTCCCTTCAACCGGGTCCGGTTTGACCTTCGAGTCGGCCGTTGGGCAGGCGTTCCTGCGGGACGTCGCCGCGCTGATCGCGAGTATGGCAACACCCCGGGCCGGAACGCCCGGGGTGTTCCCTTACCCGAAAGCGGCATCCACCCTCGGCAGTTCGGCTCCCGAACATTCGCCGGCCCTTGGGCGAGAGGCGAAGCGAGCCGCCTCAGTCACGCTGCGCCGCTGACGCGGGCTTATCCGAATCTCTTCTTCCACGATTCCTTGAAGCGTTGCCGCTTGCCCGTCTTGGGTGGCGGGTCGCTGTCATGACCCGGTGCGGGGCCACCGGTCGGGGGGCCTGATGGGGGGCCCGACGGGGCGCTCGGCGCGGGTGCTGGGGGCGCCACGTAGCTCGGGTCGTAGTTCAGCGCCTCGTTGGCGTTGAGCGCCCTGACCAAATCAAAGACAGCCAGCGCCACCGTCGGCCATTCGGCGACGTGTGCGAGGTCGCGCATTCTGCGTAGTTCCAGGATCGGGGCACGTAGATCCGCCGAGGGCCCGACCCGATCCATCCGTTCACCGAATGCCCCCATCGACTCAAGATCAGTGTACCTGGCCTGTCCGACTTCGGGCTCCGGGAAGATTTCCTGGTAGCCATGGGGAGAAAGGATGTCGGTGGAGTCCGTGAGCTCGCGGAGCCAAAGGTCCCTGGTGACGTGGTCGAAGGCTCTTGCCGGCCGGTTGGCCTGGCTGATGCCGCCCTTGATGACCGGCTCGTCGGGACCCCCGCCGATGCGACCTCCACTGAACACAAGGTCGACGAATTCCTGGCCGTACTCCGCGCTGAGGAATGTCTTCTCGGCCGGCGGCAGGGTTTTGAAGATCTCTGCCAGGTCGGTGCGGGCGAGCATCGGCGCGATCGACTTCGCGAACGGCATCGAGACCCCTCGCCCGGCCTCGATGAGGTAGGACACCACCAGATTGAGCAGACCACGCAACTCTGGGCTGCCGAAATCGTTCGGAACGTCTGGCCGGGCACGGAGGCTTGCGATCGCGGCGGCGGTGTGCGCGACGGTCTTATTCATGATCCGGTTAATGTCGTCCATGCTGTTCAGGTCGACGAAAGCGCGCTGCTGCGCGTTGGCAGCGGACGCCACGGTGGGGGCGGGTTGCCCGGACGGTACGGGATTGGCGATGTAGCCCATCAGCTCATCCAGCCGGTCAAGCCGCAGACCGGCCGTGACCTGTGGCTTCGCCCCTAGCTGCCCGACGCGGCCCACCACCGCGTAACCACCGGTGAAGGATGCGGCCGTGGTACCGCCCACAGCCACGTCGGTTGCCCGATGGATGCCCTCGGGAACCAGGAGATTGGCGATGGCCAGGATGTTGTTCATGACTTGCACCAGCTGTTCCCGCCCGGCGTCGGTTTCGGGCACGTGCCCAACCACGAACTCCAGATCGGAGCCAGCCAACGACTCATCGGCCTCGACGTGGAAGCCCTGCCCCGTCAGGATTCTCTCGTGCTTGCGTAGGGCGCGCATCCGGTCATGCTCGGCAGGGGGATGACGCGGCTCGAACTGGGTCGTACGGCCGCGGGGCGGGGGCCCCTGTCGGGCCGGTGGCGGAACGTCCCCCAGTGGTCCTAACTCGGCATCGGTAGGCAGGGCATCGGAAGAAGAAGACGACGGTGGATTATCGTATGTCGGGATGTCCCCCACTCCTGCTAAATCAGCGGTTGTGATCGGAGTGTTGTACACCGATGTGCTCGTTTCATTACCACCAGCCTCGAACTCGAAGCCGACATCGCGCTGGACGGCGATCCGTTGGGCTGGCACCGCCGGCTCGGTAGCCGGCGCAGTCCTGTCCACAACGCGTTGAGCGGGCATCGAATCAGCTGCCTTTACCGCGGCCCGCTCGTGGCGGTCCGAGGGATGGCTGACCGATATACCGTTGCCCATGTCGGTGCCTTCCACCGAACCGCGGCTTTGCTGGTTGACGTGCTCCAGTTCGTGCCGCAGCATCCGGCGTCCCTCGCCGGACGTGGGATCGTAGCGCCCTTGCTGGAACGCGATGTGCGTACCGGTGGTGAACGCGTTTGCCCCCAACGACTTTGCGGCATGGTGCGCCGCGGCGTCCCGGTGGATGCGGACCGCAGACTGATCGTGGCCGGTCACCGCCTCCATGTCGGCCCGCACGGCCGGCGCCAGCGGCTCACCCGCACTGCGCACGACGGCATCCACCGAGGCCCGAGTCGCATCGGCGGCCGGATCATGGCTTTGGTCCCGCTGCACGCTGCCGCCCGTCCACGACGCGACGAGCCGTCCGACCGCGGAGTTACCGGCCAACCGCTGCAACGCCAGCAGCCGACCCGGATCCGCCGGGTGGGCGGGGGAAAGTCGATCGACGTCGGCACGGTGCACAGTCCGCCCCGGTGGGGTCGGGCGCTGCCGTGCACCGGGTTGATCGTGCGCGTGCATGGACCCTCCCCAGCTCGGTGAACAGGCACCCATCAGATTTTCCTCCGGATTCGACCAGTCCATAAGAGCCTTAAGGGCAACGCCTGTTGCCCGGAGGCCGGCCAACCGGGCAACGAAGTGATCTCGCAAGACCTCGACGAGGAAGCGTTGTGCCAGCCCGGGGATGGCGTCGGCACCGACGAGGACATTCGAGCGGAGCCGCTGCTGGAAGCTGCTCATTCAGAGGACGTGTAGGGGCTCCCCGCGCGGTCGGTGCCCGCCGAACTCGCTCTCCAGCAGCAGCCGGCCGAGCTTGCGGTACTCCCGCTGCACCGCGCCGACCAGGTCCGCCATCCGTACCGGTCGACCCGCCTCCGCCGCCAGGTAAGCCGCGGTCACCACGCAAGCCCGGATGCTGCCACCGGACAACTCGAAGTTGCCGGCGCAGAAATCCAGGTCCAGGTCATCGTCGCGGGGCAGTTCGGTGCCGAGGCAGTGGTCCCAGAGCGCCCGCCGCTGCGCCGCGTCCGGCATCGCGAAGTCGACGATCAGGTCGAGTCGCCGGGTGAACGCCTCGTCCAGGTTGGCCCGCAGGTTCGTGGTCAGCACCGCGACGCCGTCGAAGGACTCCATCCGTTGCAGCAGGTAGGCGCTCTCCAGGTTGGCATAGCGGTCGTGCGCGTCGTTGACCTCGGACCGCTTGCCGAAGATCGCGTCCGCCTCGTCGAACAGGAGCAGGCCGTTGATCCCGGCCGCCTCGGTGAAGATCCGTTCGAGGTTCTTCTCCGTCTGGCCGACGTACTTGTCCACGACCGTGGAGAGGTCCACGACGTACAGGTCCAGACCGAGGTCGGCGGCGACCACCTCCGCCGACATGGTCTTGCCGGTGCCGGAGTCGCCGGCGAACAGCGCCAGCACGCCCCGGCCCCGCCCGCCGCCGGGGCGCATCCGCCAGTGGCCCAGCACCCGGTCCCGGTACCGCACCCGGAGTGCCAGCTCGCGCAGCTGGTCGTGGACCGGACCGGGGAGCACCAGGTCGGCCCAGCCGACGCCGGGTTCGATCCGCCGGGCCAGCCGGGCCAGGCCGCCGGCGTTCTGCCCGCGTACCCCGGCGCGCAGGTGGCCGGAGTCGACCCGGTCGGCGCCGGCGAAGAGGGCCAGCTGGTCGGCGGCCTGCGCGGCCCGCCGCACCTGGTCCGGGCCGAGCAGGTACGGCGCCAACTCGCGCGCCGGGTCCACGCCCTCGAACCAACCGGCGGGGCGGTCCGCGTCCCGTGCCCCACCGGCCGTTCGCCACAGCCGGGCCCGGCCCCGCTCGTCCAGCGGCGGGGCGGTGACCAGCAGCGGTGCCCGCCACGTCCAGTGTGGATCCCACTCGGCCGACCCGGTGAGCAGCACCGGCACCGGCTGGTCGGCGACCCGGCGCAGCAGCCGGGCGTGCTCCGGCCGCCCGACCGGATCGAGCGCCTGCACCGGGCCGGCGACCAGGCCGGCACCACGCAGTCGGGCCTCCCGTACCGTCGTGGCCAGCGCCTCGGCGGGGGCGGGGTCGGCGGCCAGCGCCTCCAGGTCGAGCCGGAGCACCGACCAGCCGGCCCGGACCAGCGCCGTCACGGCCAGGTCTTCGGCGGCGCCGCCAGGGCGCTCCCGCAGGTAGCCCAGGCGCACCCCGGAGCGCAGCGCGGCGCCGAGCCGCTCGGCGGTCCGGCTCCGCTCCGACCCGTCCGGCACGCCGCCGGGCGGTTCCACGGCGGCGTGGTCCTCCGCCGGCCAGGACACTCCGGCCAGCCGGGCGTCCAGGGTGTCGTCGCCGAGCAGGTGCGCGGCCACCCGGTCGGGCACCCGCAGTGAACGGGACAGGTACGGCTGATCCGGCTGCTCGACCAGCAGCAGCCCGTCGGCGACCAGCGGCGCGGATCCGGTGAACCGGGACCGGCCGGCGGCGTCGCCCGGCGGTCTTCCGCACAACTCCAGGACCAGCCCCACGGTCGCCCGGCGCCGGCTGACGTCGTCGTTGAGGTAGCCGTAGAGCCGCTCGTACCGGGGTTCGACGTCGGGGAGCATCGCGACGAGCAGCACCTCCACGTCCAGTCCGGTGAGCCCGAAGGCGTCTGCCAACCGCCGCAGCCTCGGCTCGGTCCCGGCTTCGGTGGCCCGGTCCGCCCGTTCCTCCGCCGCTGCCCGCGCCCGCGCCTCGGCCGGATCCACCGGCTCCGGTCCGGGCGACCGGGCCAGCAGACGGTCGACGTCGTCCGCCGCGAGGTACAGGCCCCGGAACGGGTCGTCCGGCCGGGGATCGTCCCGGCGGCGTTCGGCGACCAGTCGATCCACCCGGGCCGCGACCAGCCCGAGCCGGTCCCACAGGTACGCCATGCCGTCCGCGTCGCTCACCGCCGGTCGTCCTGTCCGGCGCCCGGACCGGCACCGACCCGCTCCGCCCCGTCCCGGTCGTCGTCCCGGCGGCGCGGTGCGGCGGTGCGGCTGCGAAGGCTCGCCAGGCGCCCGGCGGTGTCGCTGACCAGGACCATCCGTTCCCGCACCGGCGGCGCGGCCACGATCCGGCGGGTCGACACCGGTGCGACGACCACCAGGTCCAACGAGGGTTTGAGTTCTCCACCGAGCGCGGTCCACACGTCGGCCAGCGCCCGCCCCTCGCCGGGTGGCGCGGCGACCGCCATCGGCACCGCCAGGCGCAGCGCCGCCAGCGAGCCGGTCAGCCGTGCGGCCGGCAGTTCGTCGTACCGGACCAGCCCGGCCAGCAGTGCGGCGAGTAGCCGGTGCTCGTCCGTGGGCCGATTGGTCCAGACGGTGACCAGGTAGGACAGCGCGAAGAAGTGCGGCGACTCGTGCCAGGCAACCGTCCGGTCCGCGGCGTCGCGCTCGGCGATCCGACCCTGGAAGTTCCGCGACCGGTCCTCCCGGATGTCGTAGAGAAACAGGTTCACCGTCGGCGCGTTGCGCCGGGCAGCCCACTGCCGGGTGGGCGGGTCGAACGACACGTCCACCCCGGTGTCCGCCAGCATCTCGTCCACGACCAGACCGCGCAGTCCCTCGTCGATTTCGTGTATCACGCGTCCGCCCCCATTTCTCGTCACCAACGCCGGTGCAGCAGTCCGGGTGGTTGCTGGGCCGGCAACACCACCAGGAACGGTGTGCGTACCGGACGGAATCCGGTGCCGGTGGCCACCGCCTGCCGGCCGCCCAGCCGGTCCTTCGGCAGCACCAGCAACTGGGCCGTGAAACTGCCGTCGGCCGCCGGCCGCACCGGCGGGGCGGCGGCGGTGATCCCAAGGTCCCAGGAGAGCCGCAGCGGCCGGCCGGGCGGAAAGTCCACGCCCCGGATCGAGGCGACGAACCCGGGCGGCCCGATCGGCGGCACCGCCACGATCCGTGGCGCGAGCACCCGCAGCGGCCCGCGCGCGGTGTCGTTGTCCGGGTCGGCGTTGCCGCCGGTGGTGCTGACGGTGCCCTGGACGGTCGTGCGCAGCGCCGTGCCCGGGGCGAGCGTTCCGGTGACGGTGGCGGCGGCGCCCGGGGCGAGGTCCGGCACCGGGCAGCCGTCGGTCGGGCAGCTGGACAGGGCCCCGCCGACCGGTACCCCGCCGGGCAGTCCGGGCCGGACCCGCAGACCGGTCGCGGTTGTCCCGCCCGCGTTGCGCACCGTGTACCTGACGGTGACGGTGCCGCCGACGTACCCCGGCTGCGGGTCGAGGGAGAGGGTCAACGCCGGGTCGGCCGGGCTGCCCGGCGGCGCGGGAACGACCCGTACCGTGGTCGCCGCGCGGTTGTCCGACGGATCCGTGTCGATCGGGTCGGCCTCGACCGACCAGTTCAGTGCGAAGTCACCCGGGGCGGTGCCCACCAGGTCGACCCCGATCTCGACGGTGCGCCCCACGCCGAGGCGGCCCAGCGCGCAGCTCAGGGTGGCGAGTACGCACTCGCCGACCGGGGTGTCGAGGCCGGTCACGGAGAGCCCGGGCGGAACGTCGAGGCTGCCCCGGACGTCGTCGGCGGGCGTCGGCCCCTGGTCGGTGACGGCGAGCCGCAGCGAGGTCCGGCCGCCCACCGTGGTGCCGGGCGCGGGTGCCGACACGGCGGTGGCGATGTCGAAGCGGCGCTGCCAACTCGGTTCCTTCTGCCGTCCCGGCAGGTGCCCGGTCAGCGGCCGGACGCTGCCGTCGCCGAGGTCGTAGCTCCACAGCGCCTCGGGCGAGTTGTTGTCCTCGGCCCGCCGCGCCGAGAAGGCGAGCCGCTCGCCGTCCGGCGACCAGGCGACGTCCCGCGGCTGGTGCGGACCGTCCTCGCGGTCCGGCACCGCAACGGCGCAGGAACCGCCGCCGGGCAGCACCAGCCGGCACCGGTTGCCGTCCAGGTCGACCAGGACCAGTCCGTCGGCTTCCCGGTTGAAGACCAGCCGGGTGCCGTCCGGGGAGAAGGCGGCGCTGTCGTCGACGACCGGGCAGCCGCTGCCGCAGATCGCGGCGGTCAGGTCCGCCTGGTCGAGCCCGTCCGTGGCGTTGGCGGTCCAGATGTGGGTCGACACGTCGCCCCGGTAGGTGCCCCGGGTGAAGGCCAGCCGGGTGCCGTCGGGCGACCAGGCCGGCTGGGTGTCGTCGAGTCCGGCCAGGGCGTCCGGGACCGGCAGGTCCAGCAGCCGCCGCCCGGTGTCGACGTCGACCACCTCGATCCGGGAAGGTGTGCGCGGCGCCTCGGGCCCGTCACCGGGCGAGCTGCGGACCAGCGCGAGCCGGGTGCCGTCCGGCGACCAGGCCGGGTCCGTCTCTCGATCACCGCGCGCCCGCCCGGCGATCGGCAGCGGCCGTGGCCCGCCGCCGTCGGCGTCCACGATCCAGATCCGTTCGGTCCGGACGCCGTCGACCGTCTCGAACCGGCTGACCGCGATCCGCTGCCCGTCGGGCGAGTACGCCTGCCGCTCGAACCACGGATCGCCGTCGACCGGCTCCCAGAGTAGTCGGGAGTCGGTGGTGGCCCCGGGATCCTCGCGCAGCACCGGCACGCGCAGGTCGCGGGGATCCACCCCGTCCGGACGGATGTCCTGCAGGGTGGCGGTGGTCCGGTCCGGGGCGCTGGTCCGGGCGACCAGCAGCGATTCGGTGCCCGCGCCCGGGGCGGCATACCAGGTGGGATGGCTGACGTCGCGGTCCTCGGCGAGCCGCGGCACCACCACGCACGCGCACGGATCCTCCCGGACCAGCACCGAGTAGATCCGGTCGACGCTCCCGACCGTTTCGCCGTCCGGCAGGGTACGACTCACGAACGCCACGGTCGCCCCGTCGGCCGTCCACGCCGGCTCCCGGGCCTGCCAGCCGGGCCGCAGCATCCGGACCCGGCCGGCGCCGTCCGGCGCGGCGAGCCACACCTCGGGATGTGGCTCGGCCGGACCGACGGTGAAGGCGATGCGTCGGTGCGTCGGGTTCGGGTCCCATGCCGGTTCGGCGGCCCCGGTGGGTTCGGCGGTGACCCTGGTGATCGGCCCGCCGTCGACGGGCACCCGGTGGATCTGCGGAAGCGCGTCGCCGCCGCGCCGACCGGCGAAGGCCAGCGTGTTGCCGTCCGGTGCCCAGGTCGGCCAGGTGTTGTCGCCGGTCCCGTCGGTTACCCGTCGGCTGCCGCCGCCGTCGATGTCGACCACGTAGATGTCGTGCCCGCCGTCGTCCCGGCCGGCCGGCGAGCTGTACGCGATCCGCGCACCGTCCGGGGAGAGCACCGGCCGGGACTCGTCGGTCGAGTTCCGGGTGACCCGGAGCACCGGGGCCGTGCCCCGGCGCAGGTACACCTCGGTGGTGCGTTCGTCGCGTCGACTTACCCAGGTCATCGCCGACCCGCGAGCCGAAACCTCGTCGTCGAAATGGTCGGGCCCGGACTCGAAGAGAGGCGCCGCAGTCGCCGCTGATCCCGTACCCCGAACGATTCCGAGGCTGCGGTGCCCGGTGCCGGCGTACGCGATCCGCTGACTCACCGCAGGGTTCGGCGCCGGGCCGGGCGCTGCCGTCGGAGCCGGCGCGGACGCGGCCCGGCCCTGGCCGACGAAGCCGGCGACGGGCGGCAGCGCGCCGACGAGCAGCACGGCCAGCACGGTCAGTACGGCGGGGAATCCGATCGGACGTCGCAAGTGGACCTCATCGGGCGTGCGGTGGGATGGAGGTGACCAGCGGGCCAGCCACCACCATCGTCCGACGGTCTCCGGCCGACCGGTGCGGACCGGAAGGCAGAGTCGGGGGCAACGGTGCCGGCCCGTTCAGGCAACCGGCGTCCGGCGGCGCCGCTCGGTTGTCAGATCAAGTTGGGCGGGGCTGTCCGGTTGTCAGATCAACCCGTTGCGCAGGGCGTAGGCGACGGCGTGCGCCCGGTTGCGCAGTTGCAGCCGGCTGGTGACGCCGTGCAGTACGTTCTTCACGGTCCGCTCGGAATAGGAGAGCTTGCTGGCGATTTCCCGGGTGTCGAACCCGTCCGCGACCAGCCGCAGCACGTCCACCTCGCGAGTGCTCAAGCCCAGCAGGGTGAGGCCGCGCGGTTCGAGTATCTGCCGCTGGAGTCGGCCCACCTGGGCCATGAGCCGACCGAGCAGGTCGGCGGGGAGCGCGCCCTCGCCGCGGGCGACGGCCAGGACGGTGTGGCTGAGCAGTTCCGCGCTTGCCTCGGTCCGGCGGACCACTCCCACCACGCCGTGCTCCACCGCGAGAGACAACCCGGCATCGTCGATGCTGGCCGGCACCAGCACCAGTTTGGCCCGGCAGGCCCGGTGCAGTTGGCGTAGCAGCCGGGCGGCCGACTCGTCGAGAGAGTCGATGACCACCAGCGCGACGCTCTCGGATGTCTCCCGGCCCGGCTCGACCACCAACAGGTCCGGCCGGAAACGGAGCTGAGTCTCCACCCCGAGCCGCGAGATCGGGTCCTCCGCGTGGACGCTAACCGTGACACGGTGCACTCCAGCCTCCCAGCACTGCTCGACGCCCTGTCCGGGGCGTCCGGTCCGGACGGTGCCGCCGCGCCGATGCGTACGGCGATACGGCTGAGGGTGCCGGACGGGACTTCGCGGGCACCTAACGTGGACCTAACGGGCAGCGGATCTGCCCGCGCCGGTACCCCGGCGGCCGGTCCGGGCCGGTCCCGTCCCGCCTACGGTCGGGGACATGAGCATCTCGTTGGGCCTGGTGGAGACTCCGACGGTGGTCGTGCCGGGCGAAAGCGTCGACATCCCGGTGATGGTCCGGAACTCGGGTGACGTCGTCGAGGGGTACGACCTCGACGTGGTCGGCATGCCGAGCACCTGGGCGACGTTCGACCCACCGAGGGTCTCCCTCTATCCCGGCGCGAGCGAGACCGTCACGCTCACCGTTCGGCCGCCCCGGTCCTCGGAGGTCCGTGCGGGGGAGCTGCCGTACGGCGTACGGGTGGTGCCGTCCGAGACGCCGCAGACCGCCACGGTCGAGGAAGCCGTGCTGACCATCGCGCCGTTCTCCGAGGTGAGCGCGGAACTACGGCCGCAGGTGCGCCGGGCGCGGCTCGGCGCTCGCTACCATCTCGCCGGAGTCAACGGCGGCAACGTCGAAGAGACGCTGACCGTCACCGCGGTCGACGGTGCCGAAGAGCTACGCTTCGCGCCCCGGCCGAGGACGACGACCCTGGCGGCGGGCGAGCGGTACGCGGCCGTCCTCGGCGTACGGGCACGGCGGCTGCTCTGGCGGGGCACTCCAAGGCATCTGCCGTTCCGGGCAGTGCTGGGCGATGCGTCGGGCCGGGCCGTCACCCTGGACGGCACACTGGTGCAGCAGCCTGTCCTCTCCGCCTGGCTGCTCAAAATGCTGGCGGTGCTGCTGGCGTTGCTGCTGCTTCTGCTCGCCCTCTGGTTCGGGCTGCTGCGTCCGGCGGTGACGTCTGCGGCCCGGGAGGCCGTCGACGAGGGCGTGGCGCAGGTCGCGACCGAAGCGGAGGAGGCGGCGAGCGAGGCCGCCGGTGCGGCGGCGCGGGACGCGATTGAACAGGAACGGGCGGCGGCCCCTGCCGCACCGACGCCGCCACCGTCGACCGCCGGCAGTAGCGACGCCACCAGCCGGGGCGGAGAGTTCGCCACCTCGCTGGTGCTGCGGACCAACCGCGGAGGTACGGCGTCGCGCAGCTACACCGTGCCCCGCGGCCGGGTGCTCCTGATCACCGATTTCCTGGTCGACAACCCGCAGGGAGACACCGGGACCCTGACCGTCACCGCCGACGACGTCCGGGTGGTCACCTACGGGCTGGAGAACTTCCGTAACCAGGACTACCACTCGGTCACCCCGATCAGGGTCACGGCCGGGGCCCGGGTGACCCTCACCGTCGTCTGCCGGCGACCGGGCACCCCGGTCGGCGCTCCCGCGCCGAGGACCTGCCAGGAAGGGCTCTACCTCAACGGCACCCTCGCACGGTCCGCCGGGACGGGCTCCTGACGAGGCGTACCGGCCGACGCTTGCGGCGCCGGCCACTCCGATCCGGCACGTCTTCGCCGATCAGGGCTTCGCCGGCCGGTTCGTCGACTGGCCCAAGAACGTCCTGAGCACCACGGTCGAGATCGTCCGAAAACCCGCCGACCAGCAGGGTTTCGTCGCACTACATGCCCGGGTAACCCACATCCAAAACGCTCACTGGGGTGGGCTGCCCCCGGGATGTGGATACCCTGAGCCTCTGGACGCTGGTTCGGAGGAAGGCATGTCCCCGTTGCGGCGTCCGGTCCTGGCGGCTCGGCCATTCCTATCAACCTGCTGGTGCCGTCTGATCAGTTTCGGATCGACCACTGCTGGTTCTGCTGCCCGTTGCACGCCCAAAGGATGAGCTTGGTGCCGTTCGCTGCCGAGGCGCCGTTGGCGTCCAAACAGAGTCCGGACTCCGCGCTGGTGATGGTGCCGTTGGTGTTGATGTTCCACCTTTGGTTCGTGCCGCCGTGGCAGTCCCAGATGATCGCCTGGGTGCCGTTGCTGGTGCCTGCACCGCTGGCGTCGAGGCATTTGTTGCCGTACACCTGCAGTTGCCCGGCGGCGGTGTAGGTCCAGCGCTGGGGCGTGCCGCCGGTGCAGTCCCACAGCTGCGTCTGGGTGCCGTTGGTGGTGCTGCCGTTCGGTACATCGATGCAGCGGCCGGACTGACCGCCGACGATCTGGACGTTCTGTTGCGGGTTGCCGCCGGCTGCCGGGGCGTATCCGGCGGCGACGATGTTGGCCTGTACGGCGTTCTCGGTGGCCTCCGACGGGTAACCGGAGGTCAACACACCTTCGAAGAAGGTGCCGCGGCCCGAGACGCTGTTGTCGCCGCCGATACCGAGCAGGATGGCCCCTTCCTTCTTCATCGGGTGGTAGCCGTTGGGGCGCGGCCCGTCGAACATGGTCGTCAGGCCGCCCGACTGTGCATTTCCGCCCCGGATCGCCCAGTGGTTCGGCTCGCCCTTGACAATGGCCGTAACGAAACGGTGGTTGACGGGCGGGAGGTTGTTGTATCCCGCGTTCACTCCGGAGAACAGTCCCCACTCCAGGTCGGCCATGATCCAGGGGCCGTTGCCGGCCCCGTAGCCCCACTGCTTGTTGGCGCCGAAGTAGACGGTCTCCATGATGGCGGGGGAGTCGGCCTGGCCATCCGTCTGCGCGTTGCCGTAGTCGAAACAGCACCACTCGTTGTGGTGGGTGCCATCGACGACGGCGTAGATGCCCTCGGGTTGGTCGCCGGTCGCGACGCCGTTGGTGTTGTTGTTGCGGTAGCCGGTGCCGGGCGCGATGTAGACGCCGTACGCCTTCTGACCCCCGATCGTGATCGGGGCCGCCTTCGCGTCGGCGAGGTTGTCCCATCCGCCGGGGGCGGGACCGGGCCAGTAGCCGGGGGGCGCCTGGGTGAGGCGGTTGTTCCGGCCGGACTGGTCGTAGATGACGGTGATGACGCAGCTGGTGTTGGCGCAGAACGAGTCCTGGGTTGCGGCGTCGGCGTAGGCCCCGGCGCTCAGCACGCCGACGTCGCGGGTGGTGTTGTCCGAGGAGCGTCGGACCTGGTAGAGCGGGCCGTTGTACGCGCCGTAGAGTGCCCGGGTGGTGCTGTGGGCGGCCACGCACGGTGTACCACCCGAGGCGTAGATGTCACACGGTCCCGTGCCGGCGGCGCGGGCGCGCCCCGGCGCGTCCGAGACCACGTAGGCCCCAGCGCCGACGACGAGGATCAACAGGGTCCCCGCAGCCGCCATGAGGCGGCTCGGCCTTCTCTTCACATTCATTGGATCCGTCCGGTCCGTTGGGGGTCTGGTATGGCGGTGGCGGGTCCAACTATGGTGATACGTCATACCTATGACATTAACAGTCGTCTATGTTTACGCGCTACCTGTCGCGCATGCGTCTTCGGCTCGAAGCTCGCCAGGGGCCGGTTGTGCATGAGCAAGCAATGGCAGGGCCAGTACTGGTCCGAGGGCCAGATCCAGGACGGATATGCTCGTCAGCGAAGCATGGTGCGCCCGCCCCGTGCCGGGAAAAGAATCGATTCGAGGGCGGTGTATGAACATCGGGGAGATCGCCCGCCGGGCGGGCGTGTCCCGCAGCACCGTGTCCTACGTGCTGAGCGGGAAGCGGGCCGTGTCGGAGGCGACCCGGCAGCGGATCCAGGCGGTCATCGATGAGCTGGACTACCGGCCGAACGCCAGCGCCCGCGCGTTGAAGGAGGGCCGTACCCGCACCCTCGGGTTGGTGATTCCTCCGGCGAGCCAACGGTTGACTGACATGCAGTTGGGCTTCGTCGCCAGCGTCGTCGAGGCGGCTGCTCGGCATGACCTCGATGTGCTGCTGTCCCCGTCCGGTGGCGACCATGACCGGTCGTTCGAGCGGATCGTCACCGGGCGCCGGGTGGACGGTGTGGTCCTGATGGAGATCCGACTGGAGGACGACCGGGTGACTCGGTTGTCCAGGGCCGGTCTGCCGTTCGTCACGATCGGGCGGACCGCCGAGCCGCACGGCATGAGCTGGATCGACATCGACTACGCTGGGCTGATCGCCCGGTGCGTGCACCACCTGGCCGATTTGGGGCACCGGCATGTGGCACTCGTGAACCGCTCCGCCGAGTTGGTGGCCGCGGGTTACGGCCCCAGCCATCGAGCGCTTGCTGGTTTCCGGGCGGCTGCGGCGGAGCGAGGGCTGACCGGTGTGGAGGTCTGCTGCGGTGACGACACGGCCTCCGGCGAGGCGTGCGTGGAACAGTTGCTCGCGATGCATCCGGACGTCACGGCGGTGGCGACAATCAACGAGGCCGCGCTGCCCGGGATGCAGCGTGCACTGACCGGCGCCGGACTGTCCGTGCCGGGTGACTTCTCCGTCACCGGGGTCGCCGCCCAGCACTGGGCGGAGGATTTCCGCCCGCCGTTGACCGCCGCGGATGTCCCGATGGTCGAGATGGGTGCCGAGGCGGTGTCGCTGCTGCTGGGGATCATCGCCGCGCCCGGCGCCGTGCCCCGCCACCGCCTGTACAGCCCGCCCATCTCGTTGCGCTCCAGCACCGGTCCGGTCCGGGTCCGCCGAGTCGATCCGGCTACCCACCCGTGACTCGCCGTTCCTCCTGCGCGGCCGCGAGGATGAGGTAGCTGCTGGCGGTCCAGGTGTACGCGCGATCCCTGAGCCCGGCACCGGTTTCGGCGTCGAAGTTCTCCGCGAACCCGGACTTCTCACACAGCGCGAGGAACCGTCGACTGATGTTGTCGGCCATCCGGCTCTGGCCGGCCCGCCGCAGGCCGTCCTCGACCAGGACGGTGGAGGGCGCCCAGATCGGACCACGCCAGTAGCCGTCGGCAACGTAGTGGGCCGAGTCCGTCGGCTCGGTGGCCAGTCCATGCGTGGTCAGGTGGGTTTCGACGCCCCGAGCCAGTGCGGCGGCGACCGGGGCGGGCAGGTCGGCCCCGAGTGCGACCGGCATCAGATCGAGCAGGCTGCGGCTGACCCTCCGCCGCCCGGTGTGGGGGTTGCGGGCGGTGAAGCGTTCGCCGTCCCACATGTCCCGCAGCATGGCGCCATTGATCCGGTCGGCCTCCCGAGACCACTGGTCGGCGGGCTCACCCAGCTCGGTGGCGAGGTCCGCGAGGCAGCGAAGCTGCGAGACCAGGAACGCGGCGAGGTCGGCCGTCTGGAGGACCCGGTCGACGTCGAAGGTGGTCGCGTTGTCCCAGCCGCTGTCGTTGCCGTGCTGGTAGTGGGGCAGGTTGTGGCCGGGGCTTCGGCGCGCGTCGAGCCAGAACCGGGTCCAGCGGGCAAGCCGGTCGTACGTCTGCGCCAGCGCCGCCCGGTCTGGTGTCTGGGGAAGGCGTTGGCGCAGGTGTCGTAGGGCCCAGCCGTGGATGGGGGGCTTGACGTAGTTGTGTAGGACCTCGGAGTGAGTGATCGAGTCGGGTAGGGCGCCGGCCTCGTCCTGGTGGTCGAAGGGCAGCTGGAACTGGTGCCAGGCCAGCTCCGGTTCGCCGGCGGCCAGGGCGATCGCGTTGAAGCAGTGGTCCCAGCTCCACACCTTGTCCATCCAGTGCTTGGACATCAGCACGGCCGGGCGGGTGACGAAGCCCGCCGGAGCGACGGTGGCAGACCACAGTACGTACGCGGCCAGCTCGGCGGCCGGGGTGTCCGCGCCGCGCCATGGTGCGATCGCGTCGACGAACGCGGTGAACTCGGCGCTCCGGTGGCGGCACAGCTGGTCGAAGGTGACGGAGCCGGCGTACGGGCGGCGCGCGGTGGTGAACTCTTCGATCGCGATTTCCCATGGCTGGTCGCCGCCGAGTTCCACGGCCCGGTCAACGGTGCCCAGGGCCTCCACGCCGTCGGTCCGCTGGAGAGGACCGGTGAGCACCGTGATGCGGTAGCGGCGACCGGTCTCGTACGAGGTGAACACGTGTGACCCGTCGACCGGGTCGAGGTACAGGTAGGTGCCGCTGAACGGGGTGAGGGTGCTCGCGACCGCGGCTACCCGCAGGCCGAGCCGTCGGCCCCGGATCCGCAGGGTGTCCGTCCCGTCGTAGACGGCTTCGATCCGGTCTACTCCGTTGCGCCAGGTCAGCAGCGCGGGCGTGGCGACGACCGTGGTGCCGGCGACCGCGGGTGTGAGGCGCAGTACGGGGTGCATCCCGGTCTGGTGGGAGACCAGGTGCAGGTCGTCGGCGTACGTCTTCTCGGCTACCACCGGGGAGATGTTGAACCAGGATCCGCGGTAGCTGAAGGGGATGTCCTGGATGGGGAACTCGGGACCGGACGGGGCGACGGTCATGGGTGGCGGGTGCCTTTCTGTGGTGCGGGTGGTCAGTCCTTGACGGCGCCGGCGGTCACGCCCGTCGAGACGTAACGCTGGGCCAGGACCAGCAGCACTGCGGCGGGGATGGAGGCGACGACGGCGGTGGCCATGATGGCGTTCCACTGCTGGTTGTTGTTGCCGATGTAGTGGTAGATGCCGAGGGTTATCGGCTGGTGGTCGCCACCGCTGACGAGGGTCGAGGCGAAGATGAAGTCCGACCAGGACCACAGGAACGCGAAGAGTGACACCGAAATGATCGAGTTGCGGCTGACCGGCAGCACGACCGACCAGAAAGTGCGCAGCCGACCAGCGCCGTCGACCAGGGCGGCCTGGAGCAACTCGTCGGGGATTCCGGACATGAAGGCCGTGAAGATCAACACGCCGAACGGCACTGCCAGGGTCGAATCCGCCAGTATCAGGCCGGGCAGCGTGTTCAGGACGCCGAGATTGAGATAGATGGCGTAGAAGCCCATCGCCATGATGACTCCCGGGATCATCTGCGCGATCAGCAGTACGAAGCTCAGCGCCGGGCCGCCGGGCGGCCGGAGCTTTGCCAGCGCGTATCCGGCGGGGGCGGCCAGCGCCACGGTCAGCGCCACCGTGCCGAGGCCGACCAGGAGGCTGGTGCCGAGATAGGGCAGTTGTTGATCGAGCACCGCCCGGTAGCCGTCCAACGTGCCGTTGGTCGGGATCAGGTGTGGAGGGCTGGCCCGCATGTCCTGGTCCCGGGTGAACGACACGTTGATCATCCAGTAGACCGGGAAGAGCATCAGCCCGGTAAGCACCAGGCCGACGCCGGTCTTCCACCAGGTCCGAGGTGTTGAGGTGGTCATCGTAGGTGCTGCCGCCGCTCGATCCGGAGGTAGCCGAGCCCGGCGATCAGGGCCATCACGATGAGGAGGTTGCCGACGGCCGCACCCGGTCCGAACTCGGGCAGCAGATTGCCGAAGCCGAGTCGGTACGACCAGGTGGCGAGGGTGGCCGAGGAGCCGGTCGGGCCACCCCTGGTCATGATCCAGATGATGTCGAAGACCTTCAGCGTGTAGATCAACCCCAGCAGCAGCGTGATCGCGGAGACGGGGCGCAGCAACGGGAAGGTGATCGACCAGAACCGTTGCCATCCCGTCGCGCCGTCGAGTGCGGACGCCTCGTACATCTCGGCCGGGATCGCCTGTAGGCCGCTGTAGAGCACCACCAGGTTGAATGGAATGCCAATCCAGACGTTGGCCATGATCACCGAGGTGAGCGACCAGTCCGGCGAGGTGAGCCAGTTGACCGGGTCGATGCCGACGACGCCGAGCGCCGCGTTGACCAGCCCTGAGTCGCTGTTGAGCAGCCACGACCAGGTCGACGCCGAGACGATCAGTGGCAGCAGCCACGGAACGAGCATCAACGCCCGCAGCGTGCGCGACAGCGGGAAGTGCTGGTAGAAGAAGAGCGCCAGGGCCATCCCGACGGTGAACTGGAAGGCGAGCGACACGGTGGTGAAGACCAGGGTGTGCGCCAACGTCGGCCCGAAGGCCGGGTCGGTCAGGACCGTCCGGTAGTTGTCGAGGCCGGCGAAGGGCGCGCCGCCCTGCACGAAGGAGCGGACGGTGTACTCGCGCAGGCTCAACTCGAGGTTGCGGTATAGCGGGTAGGCGTAGAACGCCGTCAGGTAGACGGCCACGGGTGCCAGGAAGCCCCACGCCAGCCCTCGGTTGGGCCGGCGGACGCGGGACCGGGAAGGTCCGGGTGGGGCGGTCGTCGCCGCCCCACCCTGGTCTCGTGCGGCGGTGGAGCTGTGTGTCGTGGGGAGCATTCGGTTCGGCGCGCTTACCTGGTCGTGGCCGCGGCCTGCGCGGCGGTCAGCGCCTCGCGCGGCGACTTCCCGCCGCTGAGGGCCGCCTGCACCGCGGTCCACAGGGATTCGGAAATCCTGGGGTACTTCGTGCCGAGGTTGTCCCCGGTGCGGCCCTTGGCCGCCCGGACCGCCTCCACCCAAACCTTGAGCTTGGGGTCCGCAGCCGCCTGTCGCTCCTGGACGGCGGCGACGGGTGCGACGTAGGAGAGCGTGGTGTCGGTGGTGAGGAGGTTGTCGGCGCTGGTCAGGCAGACGACGAGTTTCCGCGAGGTCTCGTACCGGTCGGTGTTCTTCTGTACCGGGATGGAGACGAACTCACCGCCGGTGGGCGCCGGCGCCGGGCCGCCCGCGCTGGCCGGGATCGCGATGATGCCGTACGAGAAGTCGAGTTTCTCCGCGTTAGCCAGCTGCCAGGTGCCGTTCTCGGCGAACGCGTAGTCACCGGTGGCGAATTCCTGCCAGCTCGTGGTCTGAGTGTTGTTGATGACGGAGTTCGGGGCGTGGCCCTGCTTGAGCCACTCCGTCCAGAGCGTCAGCGCGGACACCGCCTGCGGCGAGTCCAAACTGGTCAGTTGGGCTCCCGATCCCCAGAACCAGGGCAGGAACTGGAAGCTGCCCTCCTCGGTGCCGATCGCGGCGAAGGTGATGCCCTTTTTCCCCTCGGCCTTGACCTTGGTCAGCGCTTCGGTCAGTGACGTCCAGTCCTTGACCGTGGCCGGATCGACGCCGGCGGCGGTGAGCAGATCCTTGTTGTAGTAGAGGGCGAGGGTGTTCGCCCCGATCGGCACGCCGTACGTCTTGCCGTCGCTCTGGCCGGCGCCGAGCAGGTTCGGCTCCATGGCCGAGACGTCCAGCTTGTTGTCGTCGGTGGTGGTGAGCGCGCCGGCCTCGGCCAGTGTGGAGATGACCGGGTTGTCCACGATCAGCACGTCCGGGGAATTGCCCTGCTGGGCGGCGAGCAGCGCCTTGTTGGTGAGGTCGGTGGTGTCGTGGCCGGTCCGCTCGACCGTCACCCCCGCGGAGGTGCCGCACTTCTTGAGCAGCGCGACCCATTCAGAGTCGTCGGCGAACTGCGGATACGGATCCCAGACGAGGTGGGCGCCACCGTCGGTGGGGCCGTCGGCGGAGGACGAGCAGGCGCCGCTTGCCGCTGCGGCGAGCGCTATCACGGCGACGGCGGCCAGGCGCCGCCGACGACTGAATCCTGTCATCTGTGTCCTCACTCCAAGTCGATCGTCAGGTGGGATCCGCGGATTGACCGTCGCGGGCCGGACCACAGCCCGCCCACTTGACGAATCGGTTCGAGGAATCGGTTCGCCCGAAGATAGGTCTGGCCATGCCCAGCGGTCAAGAGATGGGCGGCCGGCGACGAGAATTTTGCTGGCAACCAAGTTCTTCGTCCGGTCGCCTCTCCATTGACACGGTTCAGTTTCTGGTCCTACGATCCGTGCGAACCGATTCGCAAGTGCAGCCCTCCGGAGCGCGTCCCCCACGCCCCACCAAGGAGCCGCCCGTGAAAACCCCGTCTCGCGGCAGGTCAGGACGAGCCCAGGCGTCTGTCGCCCGTGTCGTGGTCGGCCTACTCGCCGCCGCCGCCCCAACCGTCGCCGCGTCTCCGGCCCAGGCGGCCGACGAGTCGATCAGTGTCAACTTCTCCACGACCAGCGGTACGCCGACCTACCGCGCGTCCGGCTGGATCTACGGCATGACCGAGAACGCCAGCGGTCCGGCCGACCACTTCTACCGAGACGTCAAGTTCCAGTACATGCGGGCCGGCGGCGCGCAGCTGCCCGGGAGTGGCTGGGTCGGCGGAACCTACGACCGTCGCTGGAACTCCACCCTCGCCCAGGCGCGTCGGACCATCGCCCTCGGCGGAGAGTTCATCATCCTGCCGCATGACCTGTGGGGTGCGGACGGCGCGGGGATCTCCCGCTTCCCCGGCGACAACGGCGACTGGACCGACTATGACAACTTCCTGACCCGCCTCGTCAACGACGTCCGGGCGTCCGGGCTGTCCGTGCAGTGGGACATCTGGAACGAGCCCAACATCACCCTGTTCTGGAACCGTCCGATCTCGCAGTACTTCGAACTGTGGCGCCGCACCCACCAGCGCATCAGGGCGGAGTTCCCCCACCAGCTCATCGTCGGGCCGAGCTGCGCCTGCGTACCGTCGACCACGCACACCTTCTGGAACCAGTACCTGGACTTCGTCCGCTCGACCAACACGGTGCCGGACATCTTCAGCTGGCACTCGCTGCCGGGCGATCCGGTCGCCAACGTCGCCGCCGCCAACGCCACCCTCGACCCGCGGGGTATAGCCCACCCGCGCCCGTACCAGATCAACGAGTACGGTGCGCCCGACGAGCAGAACCCGGCCGACGGTGCCTGGTACATCGCGCGTCTGGAACGGGCCCGCGCGGACGGCCTCAGGGCGAACTGGGCCGGCGGCGGCAACCTGCACAACGACCTCGGCAACCTGCTGGTCCGCAACTCGGCCGGCCAGCACCAGCCCAAGGGCGAGTGGTGGGCCTACCACTACTACGCCTCCCAGACCGGGGAGGTCGTCGCGGTGACCGCCAGCCCGTCCTACGACGCGCACGCCACAAAGGCGACCGGCGTGGCGAAGGTCCTGGTCGGTGGCGGTCGTACCACCGGGAACCTGACCGTCAACCTGCAGCGCCTGGACACGACCAACGGCATCGTGCAGAACAGCCAGGTGCGGGTCCTCACCCAACGCATCCCACACAACGGCGGCGGCGCGGTGCAGGGGCCGATCACGATCTCGAACACCGTGGTCGGCGTCTCCAACAACAACGCCACCGTGACCCTGCCGTACACCAACCAGACCGACACCTACACCGTCACCCTGCTGCCACCCTCGGACGGTGGCTTCCAGTCGGTGGCGGTGGCCCAGCACTCCCGGCAGTGCCTGGACAACACCGGCCTGAGCACTGCCGACGGCAACGTCCAACAGCAGAACTACTGCGACGGTGGTGCGCAGCAGCTCTGGAACTTCCGCCCGGTCGCCGGCGTGACCGGCACCTACACGGTGGTCAACCAGCAGAGCGGCAAGTGCCTCGACGTCAGCGGCGTGTCGACCGCGGACGGTGCGGCCGTGCACCAGTGGACCTGCCTGAACGGCCTCAACCAGCAGTTCACGCTCCGCAGAGTGACCTACCCGGGCAACGACTCGCACGACTATCAACTCGTCGCCCGACACAGCGGCAAGTGCGTCGATGTCAGCAGGGTCTCCACGGCGGCACGGGCGCCGATCCACCAGTGGACCTGCAACCCGGCCGGCCAGGGCAGCCCGTTGAACCAGACGTGGCGAATCCTGGGGCGGTAGGCGTCCCGAGAGAGTTGAGGCGCCGGCCCGTCCGCCCCGACGGCCAGCGCCGATCTCCCACCGACGATCTATTGATACCAGTTGCGATCCCACGACCGCCGTGAATCGATTCGCCTTCGCCACCATCGCCCACGGCGCGTCGACAAGCCCCGCGCTTCCACGAGTCCGAGGAGCTACCTCGTGCGAACTCCGTCCCGAAGTGGGCCAGGAAAGGCCCGCGATCTCATTCCGAGACGCCGTCGCGTCCGACTGACCCTCCTGGCCGGCGTCCTGACTGGCGTTCTCGTCGGCGCCACCCCCGGTACCCCGCCTCTCGCCGGCGAGGCCACCGCCGCCGCACCGTCGTCGTCGGCTGCCATCGAGCCGGGGCAGAGCGCCCCGATCGTCGGCACCCCGTCCGGTCGCTGTCTCGATGTACCCAACTCCAGCACCGTCGACGGCACCCAGACACAACTGTGGGACTGCCAGGGAAGCGCCGGCCAGACCTGGACCTGGACCTCGAGCAAGCAGCTCACGGTATACGGCAACAAGTGCCTGGACGCCTCCGGCCAGGGCACCGCCAACGGAACACCGGTGATCATCTGGAACTGCAACGGCCAGACCAACCAGCAGTGGAACGTCAACACGAACGGCACCATCACCGGGATGCACTCTGGGCTGTGTCTCGACGCCAGCGGCTACGGCACCGCGAACGGCACCAAGATCCACCTGTGGGCGTGCCACGGTGGCGCGAACCAGCAGTGGAGCTCGCCGACCACCGAGCCGCCGACCGGTACCCGCCCGTGCGACATCTACGCCTCCGGCGGCACTCCCTGCATAGCAGCGCACAGCACGACGCGGGCACTCTACGCGGCGTACGCCGGCAACCTTTACCAGGTCCGGCGCTCCTCGGACAACACGACCCGCGACATCGGGCTTTCCAGCGCGGGCGGCACCGCCAACGCGGCGACGCAGGACTCCTTCTGCGCGGGCACGACCTGCGTGATCACCGTCGTCTTCGACCAGTCCGGGCGTGGAAACGACCTCTGGTACCAGGGGTCGAGCGTGGTTCCGGGCTCCCCGCAGAGCAGGCCCGCGATCGCGACGTCGGAGTCGCTGACCGTGGGAGGCGCGAAAGCGTACTCGCTCTACATCAATCCTGGTAACAGTTACTGGCGGGACGGGCACCTCACCGGAGTACCGACCGGTGCCGCTCCCGAGGGCATGTACATGGTCACCAGCGGCACTCACGTCAACAACGGCTGCTGCTTCGACTACGGCAACAGCGAGACGACCAGGAAGGCCGACGCCGCCGGGGCGATGGACGCCATCAACTTCAGCACACAGTGCTGGTTCGGCGGCTGCTCCGGCACCGGCCCCTGGGTGCAGGCAGACCTTGAGTGGGGCCTCTTCCCCGGCGGCAGCCAGACGTGGAACCCGAACCAGCGCTCCTTCACCAGCAAGTTCGTCACCGCGACCCTCAAGAACAACGGCACGACGCGCTTCGCCATCAAGGGCAGCAACGCCCAGTCCGGCAGCCTCTACACGCTGTGGGACGGCGCGCTTCCGCCGGGATACAGCCCGATGAAGAAGCAGGGCGCGATCATCCTGGGCAGTGGCGGTGACTGCTGCAAGCCCGACGGCGGTGCGAACCTGAGCGCCGGCACCTTCTACGAGGGAGCCATGGTCGCCGGCTATCCGTCCGACGCGACCGAGAACGCCGTACAGGCCAACGTGGTGAGCGCCGGTTATCGCTGACGCCGGCAACGGCGCCTGAACGACTCGTGCGCCGGCCACCACCGTGTGGTGGCCGGCGCACACCTTCGTCGATGCCGACCTGGTTCGGACGGCCACGCTCCATGTTCATCCCCAGACTGAACCTTTTTCAACCTCCCCTTGCGGTCCGTCGGAGCGCAAGGTCGGACGCGGTGTGTGAGCGCCACGTGGTTCAGGTTGAAAAAGGTTCACTGTGCGGCCCGGTTCCCACAGCCGTCCGCGGGCGGACGGGGGCTCGTCGCGGAACCGGCCGCCAGGAGCGACAGGCCTGCGCGTCAGCCCAGGTACTTCTCCCACGGGCCGGTGACGGCCATGCGCCGGCGTGGCCGTCCGTACCGCTCGGACGTCTGGTGGCTCAACTTCCCCCTGATCGGGGGCATCCGGCATCCGGGGCCAGACCAGCGGTGGCAACCAGTCGAACGCGGCTCTCCCTCAGACCCCAACTCGTCGCCACCCACCAGACCAACCGGGATGCTCATGCAACCCTGGGACCCCGGACTGATCAGGTACGGGAGCTCCTTACATGACCGCCGGCCACCGGCGCCCGTCCGTGACCGTGCGGACGGCGGGAAGGGCGTTTTCCCGATTGCAGGCACTCCTTAGGATCTTCGGGGATCAAGGAGGATGACACGGTGGGCGATTTCCAGCAGTTCGTGACGGATGTGACTGAACGTCTGTCCGCGATGTCCAAGGGCGAGTTGTACGTCGTCGGCGACGGTCTCGATCGGGACTCACTCTGGCTCACCTTTCTCGATGCCTTCCCCGCCGGCACCAATCTTCGGTTCCGTGAGCGGTCCGAGTACGACTGCTCGACCTGCCGCGGGTTCATCAAGAACTTCGGTAACGTCGTCGAGATCCACAACGGACAGGTCCGCTCCGTCTGGTCCGGGGTGTCTGCATCCGACCCGGTCTTCTCCGTCGTCGCCGCCGCAATGGACGAATTCGTTGGCACGCTGCCGTTGTCCACCATTTTCCGGTCCTCCGAGGCGCAGTATGGGACGAGGACGACCCGGACCCTGCGCGACGGCCAGGTCGAGGTGTGGCACCACCTGCACGGCCGGGTGGAGAGGCGGCATCGCGTCAAAGACGTCGGCGTGGCACGGAGCACCTTCGACGCCGCGGTGCAGGTGTTCCAGCGTGGCCTGGCCGAGCTGACCCAGCACGCTCTGGACACCGTCGTCGACCTCATCGACGACAACGCCCTCTACCGCGGCACGGAGCATCGTCGTGCGGTGACCGAGTTCCGGTCACTGCAGAACCGATGGACGAAGGCGGCCGACGGACAGGCCTTCATCTTCGCCAACGCCATGAACCCGGCGGCCCGGTTCCGCAACACGGTGATCGGCACCCTCGTCCGGGATCTCTCCGCGGGCGTCGACCTGGCGCAGGCGGTCCGGTCGTTCGAGACGAAGGTGGCACCGCAGAATTACCAGCGCCCCACGGCGTTGATCACCCCGGCCATGGTCAAGGCTGCCATGAAGACCATCGGCGAGTTGGGCATCGAGGAGTCGTTGCAGCGACGGTTCGCCCGGCTGTCCGACGTGTCGGTCACCAACGTGCTATGGGTCGACAACGACACGCAGTCGCGGATGAAGGACGGCATCGAAGGGCTGCTCATGCAGGCGGCCACCATGAGGTCGGCAGGTGGGCGCCTTCGTGACGCGAAGCCGGAGGAGATTCCCGTGGTCACCTTCATGAAAGACATCCTGCCCGGCGCCGCGACCATCGACCTGTGGGTCGCCAACAGCCACGAACCGCACTTCGTCAGTCTCACCACCGGCCGGCACCCGGCCGCCCCGCGGCTGTTCACCTGGGACAACGATTTCGGCTGGTCCTACAACGGCAACGTCACCGACTCCATCAAGGAAAAGGTCAAGCGGGCCGGCGGCAACGTCAGCGGCAAGCTGCGGGTGAGCCTGTCCTGGTTCAACCACGACGACCTCGACCTGCACGTGTTCGAACCCAACGGCGACCACATCTGGTACAAGGACAAACGCAACAAGCTGGACGTCGACATGAACGCGGGCGGGACGTTCTCGCGCGAGCCGGTGGAGAACGTCACCTGGACCGACAACGTCCCCGACGGCGAGTATCGGATCGAGGTGAACCAGTTCAACAAGCGGGAAAGCACCGAGGTCGGCTTCGTGATCGAGACCGAGAGCAACGGGAAGATCGAGCATTACAGCCACGAGCGTGCGGTCGGCCACAAGGAGACCGTCGAGGTGGGCCGGATGACGGTCACCGACGAGGTGATCACCGCTTTCCGGCCGGGTAAGGACATGCAGCCGGGCAGCGCAGGCAAGGACCTGTGGGGAATCACCACCGAACAGTTCGTGCCGGTGTCCACCATCATGTACTCGCCGAACTACTTCGACGACAACGAGGTCGGCAACCGCCACTACCTCTTCATCCTGAAAGGGTGCGTGAACGACCAGCCGACCCGGGGCATCTACAACGAGTTCCTCCGCAGCGACCTGCAACCCCACCGCAAGGTGTTCGAGGTTCTCGGCGATCGCACCAAGTGCGAGCCGTCCCCGGATCAGCTGTCCGGCCTCGGCTTCAGCTCCACGGTCCGCAGCTCTGTGGTCGCCAAGGTGACCATGACCGACGGCCGGCGCCACCTCATCAGTATCCAGTTCTGATTGTCAACCCAGAAAATCCGAAAGAGGCCATCATGACCATCTTCGAAAAGGCCACGCGGGAAAAATTCCGCTACCCATCGACCAAGGGACTGCTGACCACGGAACAGCTGTGGGAGCTTCCGCTGACCGCCAAGTCCGGCTTCAGCCTCGATGACGTGGCCAAGGCGGTCAACGCCGAACTCAAGGCCATCGACACCGAGTCGTTCGTGGCCACCGAGCCCAATCCGGCCAAGGCGACCTTGGAGACCAAGTTGGAGGTCGTCAAGCACGTCATCGCCATCCGCCTCGCGGAGGACCAGTCGGCGAAGGCAGCGGCAGCCAAGAAGCTGGAGAAGGAAAAGCTGCTGGCAGTCCTGGGCCGCAAGCAGGACGCGGCCCTGGAGAACCTGACCGAGGCAGAGCTGCTGGCCCGAATCAACAACCTGTAGCCCGCCGACAAGCAGCGTCTGCCAGCAGGCCCGCACATCGCCGAGAAGTACGGTCGCTGTGCAAGACCTGCGCGGCCAGGCCGGCGCCCAAGGCCACTTCTCGGCGAACTCCCATCGGTACGACAGCGAGCGCGCCCTCTCATCGGCTGCTTGTTTACCGTTGGTCGAACGTGCACATCGACGACGTGGCCGCCCTCTACGCCCGCGTACTCACCGATCCGGCCGCACACGGCTTCTACTTCGTCGAAGGAGGCGAAGCGTCGCTCGGTGAGATCGGAGCCGCGATCGCCGACCGGCTCGGGCTGGGCCCGGCTCAACCCTGGAGTCCTGACCAGGCCGCCCTGGCCTGGGGGGAAGGTTTCGCCCGATTCGCTCTCGGTTCTAACAGCCGGGTGCGAGCGACCCGTGCCCGGCAACTCGGCTGGCTTCCCGGGCAGGTCTCGATCGAGGCATGGATCCGCGACGAGATGAAGGTCAACTGACGCACGGGTGCGGCGCGCGCCCCAACGCGGCGACAGGCACTCCTCGAGCAGTGCCTGTCGCCCAGGGGCGAGGCGTCGCCACCGGGATCGATGCTGGCTGCGGTGCGCTCGGATGCGGTCGGCGAGGTGGTTCAGGGTGCGGCTGGACAGCGGGATCGTGGAGGGGTAAGACAGCGCAGGCGAGGCTCCCGGTCGGGGCATCGGAATCTTGGTCGACCTCTGTCTTACCTGGAGCCTCGCCCTCATCGATCTCCGGGCCCAACCCCCCTCCGAGCTGCAACGTCAGCTTGGAAAAGGCTCACTGATTGCTGTGGCGGGCCTTGGCGGCGGTTCTGCATGTGCGTGCGTCCGCGCGGCGGCCAGCACAGCCAGCCACCGGCCGGGAGCGGGTCGTGGCCGGACGGTGAGGCTGATAATGGCGAAGCCCGCAGCCTTCAGCAGTCCCTCCAGCTCGGTTCGTTCGTAGAGCTGGAACCAGCGGCCGCCGCTGTCCAGCCCATGGGAGCTCCCGGCGCGCACGAGAATGAACAGAAGTCCCTCGTCGCTGAGGACACGACGGAACTCGCCGACGGCCAGCGCGGCCTGCTCCGGCGCCAGGTGCAGGAGCGAGGCGCAACACCATACGCCGCGGAACGACGCCCGCCGAAACGGCACTCGGAGCATGTCTCCCTGTACCAACGGCGAGGCGGTGCATCTTCTCGCCGCGCCCAGCAACCCCTGGGACAGATCGAGACCGATGGCAGCGACGCCGTTTTGACGGAAGCGGGCGAGGTCGCGCCCCGTTCCACAGCCGGCATCCAGGACGGGCTGGTGCCGGCGGGGCAGGCAGGCCGAGAAGAGATCCTGCTCTATCCTCATGTCGGCCACGGCGAACCGCCATGCGTACGCCCGAGGGCTCGCGTCGTACCTTCGGATCGTCTGCTTGAGCAGCTCTCCGTCACCCGCGCTTTTCACCTCGGTCTGGTGACTCACGATGCGAGGTCGAGCAACTTGTGCTCCACCAGGGTGGAGGTCAGGGCGATCTTCTGTACGTCGAGGAGTTCTCCGGGTAGCTCACGGACGAAGAAGGTTCCCGTGCGCGAGATGAAATCGAGAGCGTTGCGGCCGACCTGCTCGACAGCGAAGAGCGGGCGCCCGTCTTCGCCGAGCAGCTCGACCATGTCGTCATCGCTGTCCCGCAGGCTCAAGGTGCCGGCACGGGTGTTGACCAGCCGGCGATCCAGCGTCACACCCCTCTCGTCGAACCAGAGATCGGGAAGCGGCTCGCCGAAGAGTCGTTCGTACGCGTCGGCGAACTGATCGAAGGTGGACCGCGTGGGTGGGGCCAGGTTCTCGACCGGAGGGGCAGTGCTGGGCGCGTGCTGAATGTACCGTCCGAAATTCTCCAGACAGTAGTCGATGTACTGACGGGTGAACAGGATGAATTGGTGCCAGACCTGGTCGATCCGGAGCGAGTACATCGCCCAGGCGACCGTGTGATCGGCGGCTGCGAGCACCAGGTACCGCTTCACCTCGCGGAACAGTGCCTCAGCCTCCTCGGCGCTCTCGACGACGTGGTCCCTGGTCAGCTTCTCGATGAGGAAGGGAGCCTGGAAGGCGAGAGCATCGCGCCAAACCTCCGCCGCTACGGGTTCCGTCGTCGTGGTCATTGGGCCCGCGCCAGGCAGTTGGACGTGCATGGCATACACCCCGTCCCGTCGCAGTAGATCTCGCAGGTGCAGACGTCTCGGACGTGGGAACGGACCATCATCCGAAGTTCGCCGCGTCGAGCCGGCTCAAGCGCGCGGCCCGTGGTCCGCGCGGCATACGACTCAGCCCTCTCGACCACGTGATGATGGAGCTCGGCATCGCGCCGCACCCACAGCGCTATCGCGCCGAGACCGGACTTCGGCAGCTCCACCGATTCGACGATGTCACTCTGAGCAATCTCGATACTCTTCGACATGTCGGTGAGTCCGGGAAACAGTCGGACGTACCCCTCACGTGACCCTGGTCCGACATAACCCGTGAGTGTGACGGCATCTTCGCTCCCGGCCTCAAGCAGCCTGGCCACCAAAGAGTCGTTGTCTTGACGCACCCCTCCGGTGGCGCTGTTTTCGACCATTACCGATCTCCCGTCTCGTCGAGAACGCGGCCCTCTGCCAGGAGGAGGCTAAACCCTGATAAGGGGCACCTAACGTGATCCCGGCGCGTTAACGCGTTCGGGTGAATCTTCCCGCGACGACGATGTCCACTGGTTTGATCGAGTAAAGCGCGAGCCATAGTGCAGACGCCGGACGCTGGGGCTGCGAAGTGACGACTGCTGGTTGACGATGAACGCGGACGAGATGTTGGCGGCACAGGGCAGGAGCTGACGTGAAGATCATCAGGCGGGTCGTTGTGTTCGACGCCGGCGATATCGAGGCCGAAAGCAGGTTTTGGGCCGGCATTTTGGGCGGCGTAGTGCACCGCGACGCAGACTGGCACAGCATCGTGGTCGACGGCGACTGGGTCATGGGCGTGCAACGTGCCCCAAACCATGTGGCACCGGACTGGCCTACCGGCTCCCAGCAGCAGCAGGTGCACCTCGATCTGCACGTGGACGACGTGGAGGCGGCCGGTCGGCTGGCGGTCGAGCTCGGCGGACGCCAACTCCAGGCTGCTAGGAGACCTGCTGACAATCCCGATGGCGATGAGATGTTTGCCGTTTATGCCAGTCCAGCCGGCCACCCGTTCTGCTTCGGGATCCATTGACCCACTGCACCCTGGGGGTCTGCGTGGGGCCGGCAGAGTCAGTCACACTGTCATCGGCAGATCCGGTAGTTGGCGACGGCGACCGATGAGCATGTTCGTAACGGAAAGTGGCCGTTAGAAGTCTGGCTGGCGCCCGCCAATCCGGGTCCATCGAACCCTGTTCTCCGTCGGAGATTCTGACCCGACCACACCGCGCCGAAGGATCGGCTCGTCCATCTCCGCGTACTGGACGGGACGGCCGAACTCCATCGGGATCTGCGCTGGTGGCGGGCCGTGGCCGCAGATACGTTCGGCGATGTGGTTCAGGGTCCGGCTGGACGACGGGATCGTGGCGGGGGGTAGGACAGCATGGCGAGGCTCCCGGTCGGGGCATCGGGTTTTGGTCGATCTGCTGTCCTACCTGGAGGTTCGCTCTCATCGATCAGCACCCCCTGCCGACCCGCGGCTGACCTGCGAGATCAGGTTGGAAAAGGCTCACTAATGACGATCTTGTCCAGGTCGAGTATCGCCAAGATCGACGATCAGGGAAACGACAGGCATGTAAGGTTTCAGACACAACTATCACATCGACGGTCATACATGTTGGAATTAGGTTCAACAAGACACCCAACCTCCGAGGAGTAGGGATGAACTTCAAAAGGGGCAGCGCGCTCATAGCCGCACTGACGGTATTGACTATTGCCGGAGTGAGCGCGCCCGCCATGGCCGAGGCAAGGGTCGACTCAGATCGGATCACCGCGACCCAGCACGACAATGGACGGGCCGGCGAGGGCGCGTCACAAGAGACCCCGTCTGACCTCGCGATAATGTCCTGCTATGGCTCTGCGCGCAGCTACGATGCAGACAGCTACAATGGCGGTCCCGGCAGATGGCCTGCCACAGGCTACGCCACCACCACGTCGAACTGTATCGACATCAACGTCAAGCCTAACCAAGGCGAATACGTGAAAGCCTGCTTGTACCAATCGTCCACTGGCAGTTGGCGTTGCAACGATTACCGTTGGATCCCGGGCGGCACGTGGGGAGAGGCAGCCACTGACGTCCTCAACGGAACCCGCTTCTACCTGCTGTTTGACATGCCTAGCATCGGACTGGTCGCCTACTGACCTGCCTGCGGTCGTGCTCAGGGTCATTGCGTGGTTGGGCAGCTGCTGATCACGATGGCGATGAGGTCGGCTGGTCTCTCGTCGGACGTGTGTGTCGAAGGGGATTCGAACCCGGACCGGACCCTCTATCCGTAGTCCTGCCCTGGACGTTCGCGGGCCGGTATCGAAGGAAGATAACGGGAAGCGCTCGCTGCGGCGAAGCCCAAGCCGCCTGGGGCCAGCCTCCGGCGAGGCCTGCCGCCGACGGGTGTCGGCGGCAGGCCCGGCGCCCCTGATGAACCTCAGGTGGCGGGGGTCAGCCCGGTCGAGGCGCGGAACGAGCCGTCCATCTCGAACGGCACCGACTCGTGCTCGTGCGTCACCAGCCAGCGCCCGTCGATGCGGCGCAGTCCCAGCGTCACTCGGAACCACAGGCTGAAGCTCTCGGTCGAGCCGCACGGCACAGCGGTCAGACAGTCGAGGCTGGTCGCGAACGCCACGACGCCGTCCGTGGTGATCTCCAACTGAGTGACCTCGCGGCGCGGCGGCGCCTCGAAGGTGGCCATCCAGGCCTCCAGCGCGGCCGGGTTCCGCCCGTCGCCGGGCTGGCGCAGCGGCGGGGCGAGGCTGTACTCGACGAAGCGGGGCGCGTAGTACGACAGGATGGCCTTGGCGTCACCTTTCTGCAGCAGCGCGGCCTTGCCCTCGATGACTTCCCGGATCTCGTCCATGACAGGTCCTACCTTTCTCTCTTGCCCGGGATGTCGAAGCCGGGCCGGTCAGTTTCGACATCCCGACGAGAGAAAAGGAGAGAAGCCATGAAGTACCTGCTCCTGATTCAGTCGAACCCGCGGTCGCTGGCCGTCTGGGAGACTCTGACCGATCAGCAGCGGACCGACTTCGGCCTCGGTCACCTGCGACTGACCGAGGAGATGCGCGAGGCCGGCGTGCTGGTGGTCAGCGAAGGGCTGGGCGACCCAGCCCTGGCCACCCAGGTTCGGGTACGCGACGGTAGGACGATCACCTCCGATGGCCCGTACGCCGAGGTCAAGGAGCACCTGGCCGGCTTCTACCTGATCGACGTCGCGGATCTCGACGAGGCGGTCGCCTGGGCGGCGAAGGCGCCGGACGCCGCGTACACCCGGGTCGAGGTGCGCCCGATCCTCGATATGAGCGCATGGGAGCTGTGACCGGGCTGCCGGACCTGCTACGCGATTGCGCGCCCCAGGTCCTGGCCGCCGTCGTACGCCGCTACGGCGACTTCGAGGCCTGCGAGGACGCGGTGCAGGAGGCGCTGATCGCGGCCTTCCGGCAGTGGCAGCAGACCGGCGTCCCGGAGCATCCGCGGAACTGGCTTATCGCCGTGGCGAGCCGTCGGCGGGTGGAACTGCTACGCAACGAGACGGCCCGCCGGCGCCGCGAGGAAGCGGTCCGGCTCGAGCCCGTGCCGCAGGTCCGTGGCGACGACGAGCTGGCCTTGCTGCTGCTCTGCTGCCATCCCGCACTGAGCGTGCCGGCGCAGGTCACGCTCACCCTGCGGGCGGTCGGCGGGCTCACCACCGCGGAGATCGCCCGGGCGCTGCTCTTGCCGGAGGCCACCGTAAGCCAGCGGATCAGCCGGGCCAAGCAGCGGATCCGCGACACCGGCGGCCAGTTTGAGAGGCCCGCGCCGGGCGAGCTCGGCGAGCGTCTCACCGCGGTCCGCCACGTGCTCTACCTGACGTTCAACGAGGGCTACACGGCCAGCTCCGGCGACGCGTTGAACCGGGTGGAGCTGACCCGGGAGGCGATCCGGCTGACCCGGCAGCTGCACCGGCGGCTGCCGGACGACGGCGAGGTCGCCGGGCTCCTCGCGTTGATGCTGCTCACCGACGCACGCCGGCCCTCGCGTACCGGGCCGGACGGCGCCCTGGTCCCGCTCGCCGAGCAGGACCGGCGCCGCTGGGACGCGGACGCGATCGCCGAAGGCGTCGCGATCATCACCCACACGCTGGCCCGGGCCCCGATCGGCCCGTACCAACTGCAGGCTGCGATCGCGGCGGTGCACGACGAAGCGGCGCGCGCCGAGGACACCGACTGGCCGCAGATCCTCGCCCTGTACGGGATGCTGCACGCACTCACCCCGAGCCCGATGGTCACGCTGAACCGGATCGTGGCACGTGCCATGGTCGACGGCCCGGAAGCCGGGCTAGCCGCGCTGCACCGGATCGCCGAGGACCCGTTGATGGCCCGGCACCACCGGACCGCGGCGGTGCGGGCCCACCTGCTGGAACTGGCCGGCGACCGGGCCGGGGCGCAGGAGTATTACCGGCTGGCGGCGCGGCTCACACTGAGCCGGCCCGAGCAGCGCTACCTGCAGACACGGGCCGCGCAGCTGGCATCGGACCGACGCGCATCCGGGCCGTTGGCCGGCGTCGGGTGTCGCCGCCCTGGCCACGTTGAAGAGGACTGGCCACGTTGAAGAGGATTCGCTGTTGGCCGCCGAACCGCTGCGGGAAGGCGCGCAGCGGGCCCTCATCGAAGCCCATCTGGCCGAGGGCAACTGGATCGAGGGCTACCGAGCGTGCGAGGCGTACCGGGACCTGCTGCGTCGCGAACTCGACGCGGTTCCGTCGGCCGACCTGGCCGCGCGGCCGGGCCTCGACCGGCCACCTCCGGATGCGGTCCCAGGCGGCACGACCGGCGGCGGCGCTGACCGTCGACCCCGGGGCGGCGATCCTGTCGATGAGCGGACAGGACAGCCCAGGCCGTTTCCGTCACGGAGGCGGGAGTGCGCTTGCCAGCCGTTCGCCAACAGGTGCGGCGGGGCGGGACTGCGTAGCAGTTCGACCATCCGCTCCCGGTCGGCATCCGGCAAGCCGACGGTTCCGGTTTGGACTCGGTTCGGGTGCGACGGAGTCACCGGGAGCACACGGCGACGGGGGCAGCGTCGATGCTGGCGTACGTGCGTGCTTCCGACATACATGGCGATGACGCCGTCAGGTTGGCCCGGCTGGACCGGGTGATCGCCCAATGTGACGCGCGGGCGGAGTACCTGCGCGGGCAGCAGGAGCAGGTGCAACGCCAGCGCCGCGAGGCTGTGGCACAGCGCGACGAACTGCTCGCCGCCGAGCGCGCCCGGCTCGCGCGGCCGGCGCAGGTGCCGGCCCCACTGTCGCCGGTCGTCGCGCCCGCTGCGGTGCCACCCCGCCTCGCCCCGCCGCAGCCGTCGGTCCCGCCGGTCAGGCAGCCGTCGGTCCCGCCGGTCACACCGCAGCCGGTGCGGGAGGTCCTGTCACCGCCACCAGCGCCGCCGTCGTCGCCGGCCGTTCGGCCGGAGGCCTCCGTGCTGCAGGTGCAGAACGTGCTGCTCGCCCTCGGCGGCGTGCTGCTGGGCGCGGCCGCCATCACGTTCAGTGTCGTGGCGTGGACGACTTTCGGCCAGGCCGGCCAGGCCTTGATTCTCGCGGCGGGCACGGTCATCGCGGTGACCACACCGGTGCTGCTGGCCCGCCGGGGACTGGTGGCCACGGCCGAGACGATCAGCGCTGTTGCGCTGCTGCTCGTCCTACTGGACGGCTTCGCCGTCTGGTCACTCGGACTGTTCGGGGTGGACCGGGTGTTGCCCGTTTCGGCGTACGCCGGGCTGACCTTCCTGGTGACCAGCGCGGTTGCGGCGGGTTATCGGGCGGTGACCCGGTTGACCGTACCGCGCTACGTCGCGTTGATCGCGGCGCAGCCCGTACTCCCGATGATCGCGCTGGGCGCGCTCGACGACGACGGCGCTGCACCGACCAGGCAGGCCGACTTCTCCTGGTCCGACCTTTCCCGGCTCACGGTCGGCTTCGCCCTCACGTCCCTGCTGGCCAACGCGGTCGCGGTCCAGAACCTCGTGGCGGCGGCGCGGCTCACCCGGGCCGGGTCGGGACCACTGCCGCTGAGGGCGCTCGCGTGGGTATTGCACGGTCTCGCGCTCGCGGGGGCCGGCGCGCTCGCCGCCACCGCTCTGGCCACCGCGACCGCGCCGCTGCCGGGCATGTTCTCCGCCACCGTCCTCCTGCTCTCCGCCACCCTGGCCGTCCGCTCGGCGACCGTGGTCGGGCACCCCGCGGTGCGGCACGTCGCCGCCGGCGCGGCGACCGTCACGGCGGTGTTCGCGGTCTACCGGGTGATAGCGCTCATGTGGGCCCCCGCCGGGTTGGTCGTCCTGGCCGCCGCCGTCACCGTGGCTGTGGTCGTGGCCCGCGCCCTTCCGCCGCCATGGCGACGTGGCCCGATCACCGCGAGCGCGGGCATGGTCATCCTCCTCGGCGTCCTCCTCGGGGCGTGGAGCCTGGTCGTCGCCGTACGTGTCCTGGCCGCCGCCTTCCCTGCCTGGCAGGCGGCCGGTGTGGAACCGATCGGCGGCCGGCTGGCCGGATGGCAGTTGCCGGCGGCGATGCTGATCGTGTCCGTCGGGGTGGCGATGCTGCTCGGACGCCGAACGGCCCACCAGGCGATCCTCGCGGGGTTCGCCCTGCTCGCGATCGTCGCCCCCGCCTCGTCGGGGCTGCCCTGGTGGGTGCGACCGTGGATCGCGGTCGCGGCGGCGCTGGCACTGGGTCTGTCGGGTCTGCTCAGCCCCGGTCGAAGGGCCGAAGAGGCCGGTCCTGGCGACCGCGGGGACCCCGGCGACGAGGGCCAGCTGGGATACCTACCCGTCTGGGCCGGCCTAGCCCTCGGCGGATACGCCTTCGTCACGGCGCTGCCGCGGGCTTGGCTCACGGCGGCGGTGTTGGCGACGCTGGCCGCCGGATGCTTCCTCATAGCCCGCCTCGGCCGCCGACCGTCGGCAGCGGCGACAAATCTGCGGTCCGTACACATCGCCGATGCCGCTTTCGGTGGTTTCCTTGCGATACTTCCGGGAATCGCGGGCGCCGGGCTTGCCGCCCTGAATGCGGATGCGACCGCGGTACGGACGGTCACCAGCGCGGTTGCCGCCCTGTCGCTCGTGGCCGGCGCGGTCGCGTTGACCCGACGCCGGACAGCGCCGGGGGCCACCGCCGGCGCGGCCTGCGGGGCGCTGCTCACCGGCAGCGCCAACCTTCTCAGCGGATCCCCGCCGACGTTCGCCGATGCCGGAACCGCCGTCCTTCTCGGCCTGTCCGCCGCGCTGCTCATCGCCGCCGTCCGCCGGTCCGAACCGCACTCACCCGGGAATCGGCTCCTGCTGGTGGCGCACGCCGTGACGACCCTTGCCGTAGTCGCGTCGGCGGTGGGTCTGGTGTCGGTCGCCGCACCGGGACTTCGTCTTGTCACGGCGGCCGCACTCACCAGCGCCGTCGGGCTCGCTGCGGCCCGCCGGGCTTCACCGTGGCGCCGGGGACCGGCGGCGGGCGCCCTCGTCGCCGGTGCCGCGCTGGCCCTGACCTGCGGCCTGATCGCCATCGTCGAGGGTTCCACCGCGGTGATGGCGTCGATGAACCCCCGCCCGTGGGCGGCCGACCTGGGCCGGTGGCCCGACCTCGTCGCCGTCGTCGCGGCGTACGGCCGGCAGGTGCCCTTCGCGCTGGCGCTCCTCGTCGCCGGCGCCCTCGCACTGCCGGAGCGGTACCGCGACCCGGCGGCACTCACCGCCGCCGCCCTGTCGCTGCTCGCGGCGCCCGTCGCCTTCGGCCTGCCCTGGTGGGCGCCGTCGGCGGTGAGCGGGGCGAGCGGGATGCTCCTCGCTCTCGCTGCGGTCCGGGTCCAGGATTCGCGCGCGGGACGGAGACTGGCCGTCGTCGCGGCGCTGTTCGGGGTGCATGCCGCGGGTGCCGCGCTCGGCCGGTCGTGGAGCACGGCGCTGGTGCTGGGCGCGGCCGTTGTCGTCTGCGCCGCAGTGGGCCTGATCGGACATGCCGCCCCGCCCGGCCACCAGGCGCGGTGGGTGGCCGATGCAGCGATCGGTGGCGGGCTCGCGGCGCTGCCTGGCGCGGTGGCGAGCGCGGCGGCCATGGTCGGGCTGCCCCCGGCGACGGTGGTGGCGCTCGGGCTGGCCACGGCCAGCGCGGCCCTCACGGTGGGCTCGGTGGTACGACTGGCTCGAGGCGGCGAGGCTCCCGCCCACGGCGCGGCGGCCGGCGCGGTGCTGATCGGGGTGATCGTCTGGAGCGGCGGGGCCCCCACCCTGGCGGACCACCTCGCCGTCGCGTTCCTCTTCCTAGCGGCGGCGCTGCGGCTGATTCCTCGTTCCCGGCCGGCCGGGAGAGCGGTCCGCGTGGCTTACCAGGAAGCAGCCGGGGTCACCCTCGCGCTCCTCGTGTCGCTGTCGCGGCTGGCAGCGGTGCTGCTCCCCGGGTACGCGCTGCTGACCACCGCGGCCGTCGTCCTGCTCGTGGCGTTCGGCGTCGGCCTGCTGCCACTGGCCTGGCGGCGTGGCCCGGCCGGCGCAGCCGGCCTTGCGCTCGCGACGGTGGCAGCCGTGGCCTCGGCTCTGGCCGTTGCGCGGGCGGTGCAGGTCCTGGTCGACGGTACGCCGGCTTGGCGGGCCGACCTGGACGGCTGGCTGGCCGGCGGGCCGGTCGCCGGCGATATCGTCGGGTGGCAGCCGCTGGCGGCGCTGATCCTGATCGCGGCCACGGCACTGGCGTTGGCCGACAGTCCGGTGGTGCGCGGATGGGGCTACCGGGTGGCGCGGGACTCCGCTGCGGCGGCGCTGATCCTGGCCGTCGTCGATGCGCCGGTCTCGCTGCGGATGCCCTGGTGGGCGCCGACCATGCTGGCCGGCCTCGTCGCGTTCGGGTGTGGACTGTCCGCGACGAGGACCCGGGCTGCGCGACCCCGCCTACGCTTCGCCGCGGCGGGCGCGATCCTCGGCCTGTACGCCGCAGCCGCCGCCCTTCCCCGGCCCGCCCTGACCGCGGCCGTACTCTGCGGCGTGGTCCTCTGCGGCGCGGTCGTCGCGGCCAGCCTGCCGGCCGGCGAGCGAGAGCCCGCCGGTGAAGACCCGGACGCTGCTGCGCACCGACTCGTCGGCGGCGTCGCGGCAGCCGGTGCCCTCATCGCGCTGCCCGGAGCGACGGCGGCCGTCGGCGCGGCAGCAGGGCTCGGTGCCGGCCCGCTGCTGCGCGGCGCGCTGGCCGCGACGGTTGTCGCGTTCGGCGTGGTGGTATGGCTGCGGCGCGCGTGTCCGGCGTACCTGCCGTACGGCAGCGTCGCCGTCCCGGTGGGCGGCACGGTGGTCGCGTTGGCGACCCTCACGTCGGCCGAACCAACCGGAGGGTACGCCGCGCTCGCCGCCGTCCTGGGCGTGGGCGCGGGGCTCCTGGCGCCACCCGGTCGGCGGCCCGGCGCCGTTGTCGCCGCCGCCAGTCCGATGGCCCTGATCGCCGCGGTCGCCGTCCTGCCCGCCGTCGCCGCGGTGCTGTTCCGCCCGTACGCCTGGCTCGGCGTGGGGTGGGGGCCGGCGCCCCGAGGCTCGATCGACGGGCTCGCGCCGGGCGCGAACGGCTGGCCCGGCACCGCTTGGCACCCGATGGCGCTGGCGCTGCTCGCGCTCGGCGCCGGCATGTGCGTTCGCGGACTCGGCCGTCCCCGCCAACCATGGACCTGGCCGGCGGTCCTGTCCTGCGCGGCCCTTGCCGTGTCGATCATGCCGGTCGCCTGGGACGCCCCATGGCCGGCCGGTCCCGGCACGGCGCTCCTCGTCGCCGCCGGGACCGGTGTCTGGGCGGCTCGCCGCGGCTGGCCCGACTCCGCCGGAGGCCGGTCCCTGACGGCCACCGCGGTGGTCCTGTGTGGACTGCTGGGCGGCACCGGGATCTCCGGCGCTCTCCCGACCGAACCGGCGACGTACGCCGGCTTGAGCCTTGCGGTGGCCGCCGGGCTGGCCGCGGCCGTGGTCGGGCGGCGCACCGGCGGCCGCCTCGCCGGCTGGCTCTCCGTAGGCGTGGCAGCGTTGTCGCTGCTCGCCGCCGTGGCGACAGGCGCACATCTGGCCCCCGAGCAGTTCTCGTCGAGCCTCGTCGTGCTGGCCGTCCTGCTGCTGCTCGCCGCGGCCGTGCTGCCGCACCGCCAGCGGACCGAGGTCGCGACCACGGAGATGATGTCCTACCTCATCGCGGGGCTGGCGGCGCTGACCGCAGGCGCGGCGGACCTGCGGGTCACCGCGCTGATCCTGGTCGGGTACGGCGTGGCTCTCGGGCTGTCCGCGCTACGGCCCCGCCGCTGGCGGCTCGCGGTGGCCGGCGCTGGCTGTGAGCTGCTCGCCTGTTGGCTGTTGCTGTTCGCCGGTGGGGTCGGCGTGGTCGAGGCGTACACCCTTCCGGCGGCGCTGCTGGCACTGCTGGGCGGCGCGCTCGAGCTTCGCCGCCGCCCGCACCTGCACAGCTGGTTGGCGTACGGCCCGGCGCTGGTCGCTACCTTCCTGCCGAGCATCGCGCTCCTGTTGGCGGGCGCGGAGTACCCGGCGCGGCGACTGCTGCTCGGCGTCGGCGGCTTCCTCGTACTGGTTCTCGGGGCGGCGCGCCGCCGCCAGGCCCCCGTCGTGGGCGGCGCCGGTGTGCTCGCCGTGATCACTGTCTACGAGGTGGTGCGGTACTGGGACATGCTGCCTCGGTGGCTGCCGATGGGCATCGGCGGCGTCGTTCTCATCGTTGTCGGCGCAACCTATGAGCGGCGACGCCGCGACCTGCGGCGGCTGCGCCAGGCGGTAGCGCGGATGGGGTGAGGTCATCGGGGATCAGAGCGGCGATGGAGGCACTTGCCGCGGACGATGACCGCTCGCGGCCTGTCGAGTTGGTCGAGGTCGCTGCGGGGATCGGCGTCGAAGACGACCGCGTCGGCCGGGGCTCCTGCCACCAAGCCGGGCAGACCAAGGTAGGACCTGGCCGTCCAGGACGCGGCAGCGATCGCCTCATGTGGTGACACGCCGGCGAGCACCAGAGCGCGGATTTCGTTGACGATGCCGCCGTGCGGCCGGGTGTCCGTACCGGCCAGCACGGTGACGCCGGCCTCGACGGCGGCAGCGGCGAGCTGGCCGTGCACGCTTGCTCCCGACACGTACCAACGCTTGCGGGAACTGTCCGGCTCGGTGGAGACCCGCCTCAGCGAAGCGGTGATCACAGAGAGCGTTGGCGTCAGTGCAATGCCCTGCTCGGCCATCCGCGGCAGCAACGTCGGGTCCAGGCCCATACCGTGCTCCACGGAGTCCACCCCGGCTTCGACCGCGACCGCACCACCGGCCGGGTGCTGTGAATGCACCGCAACACGCCCGTCCACCGCGTGTACGTGTGTGACAACCTCGCGCAGTACCTCCACCGGCAGGACATCGTCGCCGGGACGCCAGTCGATCACGACTTTCGCCCATCCGGTACGAGCCGCCTGCTCGGCCGCGACGGCGGGCAGATCGGCCGGGTCCGGACGGCGGCCCCAGCCCTCGAAAAACTGTCCGTGCTGAGCGATCCAGGGGCCGGCATGGAAGGCTCGTGGGCTGTCGTCTGCGAGACCGAACCAGTCAGGCGGATCGCCGGCGAGACCGGGAGCACGGATGAGCGCGACTCCGGACGCCAGGTGCGCCCGGAGATCTTCCCGCAGGATGCCAGGATCCAACGGCTGTCCCGGCGCCTCCGCTCCGGGATGTGTATGCGCGTCGACCAGTCCAGGCAGCAGCCAGCCCTCAGCTATCAGCTCAGCACGGGCGACTGGATCGGAGGTCCATCTGTCACCGTCGGCATAGAGATCAACCGGCTCCCCTTCGGGGAGAGCGAAACCGCGGATCCGCAGCACCGCCACCACGCCACCCCCGTACCTCAGGTGCCATCCGATTCGGGCGGGACGGTCGACACGCCATCCGGTTAGCCGAGGGTACCCGAATGACCACCTCTACGCCCTTGCCTGGCAACGGACCTTCGCCATGCCCGTCGCCTCACCGGCTCCGTTCAGGCGCGTCCGGCCGGGACCAGCCCGGCCGGACGCGGCACCTCAGATCCGGGACAGCAACGGTCGGGCAGAGCACTGCGCCGAGCCGATGTTCTTCAACGTCAGCACCAGCTCCCGCTCTGCTGAGCCGTTGGAGTTGATGACCTGCCGGTAGTAGTGGCGAGTTATCTGCATCGTGCAGCCAAGCTCCACCGGCTCGACGTTGATGACGTGCGTGGCGGTCGTCGGGTTGGCGTTGTATGTTCTGCACCTCGGCTTGCAGGTAGACGGGCTGCGCCACGTCGCCTTGGGGAACCCGCTGGTACGGAGTCGCCGCGGGCCTGCTTGCGCTGGCCTACCTGACCTCCGGCGAGGGGCACCGCGACGACGCGCTGGCGCTGGTCGAGGAGGCGGGCGCGATCGCCGAGGCCGTGATCCCCGGCGCCGGTGCGTCCCGGTCGACGCCCGGCCCCGCGATGCTCAGGGTGTCCTCCGCCGGGTGGAGGAGGCACGGACACAGCTGTAGGCGCCGTCCCGTCCACGCATCACCGATCAGCCTCACGAACCTCACGAGCCCGCTGGCTCCGGGTGCGGAGGATACGTCGTACGCCGAGGATCGCGATGCCGATGCCGACGCCGGCGACGAGAAACCCGAGGAAGAGAAACAGGAAGATCGAACTCATTCCGAGGGTCTCGTCCTCGGTCCCGAGAATGCTTCCGACGAGGAATCCGAAAAGGGGAGCGAGGGCGGTCACTCCACCGCCGAGGATGACCAGCCAGACACCTCGGGGGACCGGGGTGAGTTCGATCGGGCGGCCCTGGACGGAGCTTGGGTCGAGTTCAGCGGTCACCAGGTGTCCTTTCCACGGCGCTGGTCGCGGGCGAGGTGCCGTTGGCGTCGGGTGCGGCGCGGCCGGCGTCGGTCGGTCCGGTGCTGGCGCCGCGGATGGCGTCGAGGAAGGGACCGATGATGTCGATCGGCAGCGGGAAGACCACTGTGGAGTTTTGGTCGGCGCCGAGTTCCAGCAGGGTCTGCAGGTAGCGTAGTTGGAGGCTTGCCGGGCTCTCGCTGAGCGTCTTCGCGGCGTCGCGCAGCTCCGCCGATGCCTGGAGTTCCCCCCGGGCGTTGATCACCTTTGCCCGCCGCTCGCGCTCGGCCTCGGCCTCGCGGGCCATCGCCCGCTGCATCGCCTCCGGGATCTCGACGTCCTTGATCTCCACGACCTCGACCTTGACCCCCCAGGGCTCGGTCATCGCAGCGATGGACTTCGCGAGATCCTCGTTCAGGTCGGCCCGGTGAGCAAGCAGCGTATCGAGGTCCGCGCGGCCGACGACCGAACGCAGGGTGGTCTGCGCGATCTGGGACGTGGCGACCGCATGGTTCTCCACCGTCATCACCGACTTCACCGGGTCGACCACCCGGAAGAGTACGACGGCGTTCACCCGGGCCGGCACGTTGTCGCGGGTGATCACCTCTTGCGGTGGGATGGTCAGCGTGACGACCCGCAGGTCCACCCGGACCAGCTTGTCCAGGCCTGGAAGCAGCACCCGGACCCCCGGGCCCAACGGCTCGCGCAACCGTCCCAGCCGGAACGCCACCCCACGCTCGTACTCCTTCAGCACCCGTAGCGAGGAGGTGGCCACGAACAGCAGCACCAGGATGATGACGATCGCGATGGTCATTGTGTGGCCTCCGGATCGGGCTCACGGCGGTCGGACCCGTAGCGTGAGCGCCTGCGGCGTAGGGCGGCCGCAGCTGCCAGCCGCTCGGCGACCACCTCATCGAGCGCCTGGTCGGCCACCGTCTCGGGGATGAACACCGGGTTGCGCCGCAGGTGTGACCAGAGCGGCAGACTCAGCAGCAGCGCGACGACCACGGCCGAGGCCAGGACCAGCAACGCGTCCGGGCCCGGGCCGGTGAGCGCGGTGCCGACCGGCCACACGAGGCCCAACAGAACCACCAGACACGCGATGCCGCGGTGGAAGCGAGCCGCTTCGGAGGCCGGCCAGGAGTCGACCGCGCGCTGGACCTCCCGCCCGGAGGACGAGGTGGTGCACGTGCTCTTCACAGGGCAGGCGTTGCAGACCGACGGGGTGCCTCGGTAGCGCATCACGCGGTTCTGCGCGTCGAAGGACTGCGGCCACAGCCACTGGTCCTGCGGGCACTGCCACGCATTGTGGTCCTCGTGGTAGACGAAGCCACCGGACATGCCACCTTCGGAGATCGACGCGGCGCGGCGCGCCAGCGCGTCGATGACGTACGCCAGTCCGACCAGGGCCAGGCAGTAGGTGGACGCCAGCCAGGCTTCCACCCCCACGGCCGAGGCCGAGAACCCGGTCACGGCTGCTCCGCCTCGTCGCGCCGGTCCGAGGCGTACCGGCTCCGGGACCGGGGCACCTGGTCCACGGCTCCCGCGGCGCCGGTCAGGATCGGAAGGCCGGTGCGGTCCTGGGCCGCTTCGGGGGTCTCCTCGACGTACAGCGTCTCCGGCGGTAGCTCGGTCGCCGTGGCCCGGATGCCGTGGCGGATGCCGAGATAGGTGATCCACAGGAAGGGCAGCACGCCGCCGACGATGAGGATGAGGTCACCGGGCATCCGCATCCATTCGAGCAGCGCGTTGCCCGGTTCGGTGATGTAGTTGAGCGTGCGCGCCTCGTAGTATCCGTCGTTGACCGAGTGCCACAGCTGCAGGATGCCCAGCGGAAGCAGGGTCACGAACACCATCCAGGCGAGGCCGATGTTGAGCGACCAGAAGGAGAGCTTCGCCAGCCTGTCCGGCCACTTCGCCGCCGGGATGATGTAGCGCAGCGCGAACAGCGCCAGGCCGACCGCGAGCATGCCGTACACACCCATCATGGCGCCGTGGGCGTGGTTGGCGGTCAGCGCCGTGCCGATCTGGAAGTACGAAACGATCGGCAGGTTGATCAGGAAACCGAAGACCCCGGCGCCGACGAAGTTCCAGAAGCCGACGGCCACCAGGAACATCACCGCCCAGCGGTGGGGGAACGGCGCACTGGTGCGGTTCTGCTGCCGGGAGCCCAGTTGCAGGAAGGTCCACGCCTCGACGGTCAGGAACGTCAGCGGGATCACCTCCAGCGCGGAGAAGAACGCGCCGAGCGCCATGTGCTCCACCGGCGTACCCGAGAAGTACAGGTGGTGCATCGTCCCGATCACGCCACCCGCCGAGTAGAGGATGACGTCGAGGAAGATGATCTGGATGGCGATCTTACGGCGAACGACACCCAGCATCACGAAGATGTAGGCCACCATCACGGTGGTGAAGAGCTCCAGGAAGTCCTCCACCCAGAGGTGCACCACCCAGAAGCGCCAGAACTCCGCGACGGTCAGATGGCTACCCGTCGACGCCAGCATGCCGACCGCGTAGAAGGCGGGTATCGCCAGGCCGGCGTAGAGGAAGAGCCACGGCATGTTGAGCCGGTGTTCGGTCTTCAGCCGCGACCGGATGCCGCGGTAGACGATCGCGATCCACAGGAAGAGCCCGACCACCAGCAGGGCCTGCCAGAACCTCGGCAGGTCCAGGTATTCCCACTGCTGGTCGAAGAGGATCGAGCCCTTCGCCCAGTCGACGCCGAAGATGCTGATCGCCTCGCCAGCCAGCGAGCCGACGACCACGACCACCAGCGCACCGAGCAGGCCCCAGGCCAGCCAGTGCTGCCGTCGGGGCTCCCGACCCGAGATGATCGGCGTGAGGAAGATGCCGGCGGCGAGGAACGCCGCCGCGGTCCAGAACAGCGACAGCTGTACGTGCCAGGTGCGGGCCAGGTTGAACGGCAGCACCTGTGCCAGGTCGATGCCGAAGAAGGTACTCAGGTCGGCCCGGTAGTGTTCGATCGCGCCGCCCAGAAGGGTTTGCGCCAGCGCGAGTGCGGCCACGACGAAGAAGAACCACGCCGTCACCTTCTGCGCCTTGGTGATCTGCACCTCGCCCGGCTGGCGGAAGGCCAGCGGCGGCTGCTCGCTGGCGTGCCAGCCGATCGAGCGGCTCCACCGCCCGTAGAGCGCGAACAGCGCGCCCAGGCCGACCAGGAGAGCCGTCAGCGACAGACCCGACCAGACCACGATGTCGGCGGTCGGGGTGTTGTCGACGCGCGGCTCCGGCGGCCAGTTGTTCGTGTAGGAGTAGGTGTGGCCCGGCCGCTCCGCCGCGCTCGCCCACGCCGTCCAGGAGAAGAAAGCGGTCAACTCGTGGATCTCGCGGGGATCGGTGATCACCTGCGGAATGAGGCCGAACTTCGTGCTGTCCGTGGCGAAGAAGTCGGCGTAGTACCGGGTGGCGTGCTCGAACGCGGCCACCTGCTCCGCGGTGAACACCAGCTCGCCGCTCGCCTCGTCGTACCGGTTCTCCCGCAGCATCCGCTTGGCGGCCTCGGAGGGCTCCTGCGCTCCGGAGCCGGCGAGATCGGCCTTGATGTGCTCGGCCGAGATGCGCAGGTACTCCGCGGTGTAGTCCGGGCCGAGGTAGCCGCCGTGACCCATCACCGAGCCGTACTGTTGCAGCCCTCGGCGCAGAAAGGTCTGCTGGCCGGCGGTCACGTCCGCTGCCGTGTAGATCACCGCACCGTCCGGGCCGGTCACCCGTTGCGGCAGCGGCATCGAGTCGGAGTAGGTCCGCAGGGCGAGCATGCCCATCACGAAGAACCCGAAAACCATTACCAGGGCGACGCCCTGAACCCATCCCTTGGAAAGGGTCAACCCCGCTCGGCCGGAACCCCTCACCTGCACCTGCTCAGACAAGTCCTCGCCCCTCCGTCTCGCCGGTGATCCAGGCCAGCGGCATGGCGGCCGCCGAGGGGGCGATGACCCAGCGCTGCACGGTCACATCCCTTCACCGGTCACGCGATGGCCGTCGCACCGCACGACACCCGCCCAGTCGAGCGAACACGCACTCGTTTCACATACATCGACGCAACGGTGATGTCTTGGCCCGCTCCAGCGTGGGGTCGCATTACTCCGGCGAACAGGGCCGTTGGTCCTGTTTTTCCACTGAGCCGCGAGGCATCAGCGCCGCCGGATCGCCCATGGTGCGGCCACGCACGACGGCGGGGATGGCGGCGGTGCCGCTTCGCGATCAGCTACTCCTGCGCCTTGCCACCGGTGATCCGGGAGACGACGAGCGCGATGAGGATGATGGCACCGTTGAGCGCGCCGATCCACTGTGCCGGTACGCCGGCGAGGGTCAACACGTTCTGGATCATGAAAAGCAGCAGGATGCCGGTGAACGCACCGAACATCGTGCCCTTACCGCCGTTGAGGCTGACGCCCCCGATCACCGCCGCGGCGAAGACGGTGAAGATGGCACCGTTGCCCTGAGAGGCGGCGACGGAGGCGAGGCGGCCGGAGAGCATCAGGCCGCCCAGGGCCGCAAGGACGCTGGCGCCGGTGAGGGCGATCCAGAGCACCCGGTCGGTGCGGATGCCGGCCGCCTTGGCGGCGTCGACGTTGCCGCCGATGGCGTAGAGGGACCGTCCGAAGTTGGTGTAGCCGAGCAGGATGATCCCGGCCGCGAACAGGGCGACACAGAGCCAGATCGACGCGGGAATGCCGAACCAGATGGCGTTGCCGAGGTACATCATCGACTCGGGGAGGTTGAAGAAGGTCTGGCCACCGGAAATGCCGGTGAGCAGGCCGCGAAGGACGATGAGCATCCCCAGGGTGACGATGAAGCCGTGCAGGCCGAACCGGACGATCAGCGCGGCGTTGGCGATGCCGATGAGCGCGCCGACCGCGAGGGTGATCGGGATGCTCCAGGCGCCGGGTACGAGCCCGATGCCGTGTCCGGCGCCGACGGCGACCGTCATCCACGCGGCGACGCCCGGGGCGAGGCCGAAGGTGGATTCCAGCGACAGGTCCATTTTTCCGGTGACCAGGACGATGGTCTGGGCCAGCACGAGCAGCCCGATCTCCGCCATGGTCTGAACGATGTTGATCAGGTTGTCGGGTTGGAGGAAGACCGGGTTGACGATCTGCCCGACGATGGCGATGAGCACGATCGCCGGCACCAGCGCGAGGTCCCGCAGCCGGGCGACGGTCAGCTTGCCGGCGGGCCGGCGAGGTGCGAGGCCGGCCGGGACGGCGGGGCCGTCGGCGGCCGTGTCAGGTACGGTCCGGGTCTCAGACATCGGCGGTAAGTCCCTCCATTGCGGCCACGATGTCGTGGTCACGCCAGCCGCTTGGCATGTCGGCGACGATGCGGCCCTGGAACATCACCAGGACGCGATCACAGATGCGCAGGTCGTCGAGTTCGTCGGAGGCGACGACGAGGCCGGTGCCGGAATTGGCGACCTCGTCGACCTTGTCGAGGAGGAACTCTTTGGACCGTACGTCCACGCCCGCCGTGGGCGTGATGAGGACGAGTACGCGGGGGTCGTTCGCGAGTGCGCGTGCCATGACGACCTTCTGTTGGTTGCCGCCGGAGAGTCCGGAGACGGGCAGGTCCGGTCCGGGCGTCTTGATGGCCAGATCGTCGATCAGGGTGTCGGCGATGGCGTCGCGGCGGCGAGTGCTGATGAAGCCGGCTGACCCGAGCCGCTCCGGGATGGTCATGGTGGCGTTGTCGGCGATCGACATTCCGGTGACCAGCCCCTGGTGGTGGCGGTCCTGGGGCACGAATCCCACGCCGCTTGCCAGGGCGGCGCGGACGTCACCCGCTCGGGGCTGCCGGCCGGCGATCAGAACGGTCCCGGTGTCTGGCGCGCGGAGTCCGACGATCGTTTCGGCCAGCTCGGTCCGCCCGCTGCCGCCGGAGCCGGCGATGCCGACGATTTCGCCGGATCGGACCTGGAAGGTCACGTCGTCGAACACCCCGTCGAGGGAGAGGGCGGCCACGTCGAGCACCACCTCGGGGTGCCCGGCCGGGGCCGTCCGGGAGCGCGGGGCATCGAGCGCGGTGGCTTCGCCGGTCATCGCGGCGACGAGATCGTTGCGCGGAAGCTCGGCGACCGGAGCGGTGACGATGTGCCGGGCGTCGCGGAACACCGTCACCATGTCGCAGATCTCGTAGATCTCCTGTAGGTGGTGGCTGATGAACAGAAACGTGACGCCCTGGCTCTGCAGCTCGCGGATGTGGTCGAAGAGCCGGGCGATCGCGCTGGCGTCGAGCTGTGCGGTCGGCTCGTCGAGGATGATGAACCGGGCACCGAACGACAGCGCCCGGGCGATCTCCACGAACTGGCGCTGCTCGACGCTGAGCTCCTTGGCCAGGGCGTCGACGTCCACGTCGACAGACCAGCCGGCCAGCAGGTCCCGCGCCCGGTGGCGAAGCCTTCGCCAGCTGATCAGCCCGCTGCGGTTCCGGTCGTACCGGTTGATCAGCAGGTTCTCGGCCACGGTCAGCTGGGGGATGATTGTCGACTTCTGGTAGACGCAGGCGACCCGCTGCCGCCAGCCGTCGCGGTCGGACAGCCGGGGTGCCGGCTGCCCGAAGAACCTGATCTCTCCGGAGTCGGCGGGCTGCAGACCGGTCAGGATCGAGACCAGGGTGGACTTGCCGGCCCCGTTACGGCCGACCAGGGCGTGTGTCTCGCCGCTGCGTACGGTGATCCGCGCATGGTCGAGCGCCACCGTCGACCCGTACCGCTTGGTGATGTCGGTCGCCTCGGCCACGGGCGGGCCCGCTGGGGCCCGCCCGTCGTCGCCCGGGGCGGATGGCGAGCGTGTCGACGCCTTCCCGTTGCCGCTCATGTTCCGGTTTCTCCTCCGCGGCTGGTCAGCCGATGTTGTTGCCCCAGAGGGAGCTGTCATCGGGCTTGAGGCTCGGTACGCCGCCGTAGGTTCCGCCGTCGAGGGTCACCAGTGGTGCGGAGAGCTGGTCTTCGAGCACCCCGTCGCGTACCTGGATGATCGTGCTGTCGTGGTCGGTCGGGCCCGGCTGGAACGTCCTGCCCTCGATGGCCGCCTTGAGGTAGTAGAGCGCGTACTTGGCGTAGAGATCGGCGGGCTGCGAGACGGTGGCGTCGATGTTGCCCGCGCCGATCTCCTGTAGCTCCTTCGGGATGCCGTCGTTGGAGACCACGAAGACGTGCTTCGGGTCGGTCGGCGCGGTGAGCAGACCGCGTTGCTTCAGCAACTGGAGCGTCCCGGCCAGGGCGAAGCTGGACTGCATGTAGACACCCTTGATGTCCGGGTGCTCGGTGAGCCGGATCTGCAGCTTCTGCGAGGCGATAGCGCCGTCCCAGTTCGTCGCCTCGCCGAAGACCCTGATTCCCGGGTAGTTCTTCTTCATGCACTCGCTGAACGCCTCGGTGCGGTCCCGGCCGTTGACCGAGGCCAGGTCGCCCTGGAGCATGACGACCTTGCCGGCGCCGTTGAGCTTGGTACCCAGGAACTGGCACGCCTTTTCGCCGTAGGCGCGGTTGTCGGCGCGGACGACCATGAACACCTTGCCCTGGTCGGGCCGGGTGTCGATGGTCACGACCGGGATCTTCTTGCTGGCCAGGGTCTGCAGGGCGGGTGCGATCGCGGCGGTGTCCTGCGGCGCCATGGCGACGCCCTTGACACCCTGGCTGATGAAGGACTGCACGTTGGAGATCAGCTTCGCCACGTCGTTCTGGGAGTTGGTCGTCTTCAGGTCCAGCCCGAGTTCGGTGGCGAACTGCGGGGTGTACTTGATGTAGGAGTTCCAGAAGTCGGTGTCCGACCGCGGGTAGTCGACGCCGACCACCGCGGCGGCGCCGCCGTCACCGGTGGCGTTGTCGCTGCCGGCGCATCCGGTCAGCAGTGCGACGGACATGGCGACGGCCGCGGTCACGGCGATGGGTCTACGGTTCATCACGGCTCCTATGTGAGAGATGCCCGGACGTGAGGTTTCGAGGGTGCTTGCCGGTGGGCTGGCCGAGGGGCCAGCCCGGGACACGGCTGCCGGTCGCGCCGATCCTCCGGCTCACCGGCCGACCGACCAGGGTGTGGTTGCCGACTGCGGACCGTTCGGAAAGCGGTACTCCGCGATCGACCCGGGATGCATCCGCGCGCCGATGCCCGGGTTCAGTGGTGCCGCGTAGTGGCCGTTGCGGACGACAACGGGATCGACGAAGTGCGAGTGGAGATGGTCGACGTACTCGATCACGCGACCGTCGGTGCTGCCGCTGACGGCGACGTAGTCGAACATCGCCAGGTGCTGCACCATCTCGCACAGGCCGACGCCGCCGGCGTGCGGGCAGACCGGCACCCCGAACTTGGCGGCGAGCAGCAGGATCGCGACGTTTTCGTTCACCCCGGCGACGCGGGTGGCGTCGAGCTGCAGGATGTCGATGGCCTCGGCCTGCAGCAGTTGTTTGAACATGACCTGGTTGTGGCAGTGCTCGCCGGTGGCGACCTTGATCGGCGCGACCGCCCTGCGGATCGCGGCGTGCCCGAGTATGTCGTCCGGCGAGGTGGGTTCCTCGATCCAGTACGGGTCGTACGGCGCGAGGGACTTCAGCCAGGCGACCGCCTGGTCGACTCCCCACGCCTGGTTCGCGTCGATGGCGATCAGGATGTTCGAGCCGACCGCCTCCCGGGCCAGGGCCAGCCGCCGTACGTCGGCGTCATTGTCCGCGCCGACCTTCAGCTTGATCAGGCCGAAGCCGTCACGTACGGCCTCTCGGGACAGCCGGACAAGCTTGTCGTCGGTGTAGCCGAGCCAGCCCGGTGTGGTGGTGTACGCCGGGTATCCGTTGTCGAGCAACTGCCGCTGGCGCTGCGCCCGTCCCGGCTGCGCGCGCTGGAGGATCTCCAGTGCCTCCTCGGGAGTGAGGACGTCCCGCAGATACCGGAAGTCGATCAGGCTGACGAGTTGCGCTGGCGGCATCTCGGCCAGCAGGCGCCACAGCGGTTTGCGTTCCCGGCGCGCGTACAGGTCCCAGATCGCGTTGACGATCGCGCCGGCGGCCATGTGGATGGCGCCCTTGTTCGGGCCGAGCCAGCGCAGCTGGCTGTCGCCGGTCAGTATCTCCGAGAAGCCCCGCAGGTCGGCGAGGACGTCCCCGACCGGCAGCCCGATGACCAGGGGGGCCAACGCCTGGATCGCGGCCACCTGGACGTCGTTGCCGCGTCCCACGGTGAAGGCCAGGCCGAACCCTTGCTGGCCGGTACTGGTGCGCACGGTCACGTAGGCCGCCGAGTAGTCCGGTTCCGGGTTCATCGCGTCCGAGCCGTCGAGGCCGGAAGAGGTGGGAAACCGGACGTCGACCGCGTCGACCGCGCTGATCACCTCGGTCATGGCCGTCCGCCCCGCCCACTCGCTGGCCCTGCCGGCCGGGGTGCTGCCGTCCGCGATCTCACGTCGCCCAGTGAACCGTCTGACATGGGATGTCTTTATAGCCGTCCTCGTGGTTCACGTCTAGACACAGATCGGAAACAGGGGCTCCGGCAGCAACTTCAGCGTGTCGCGCGGGAGCGTGCGCTGGATCGACGGAAGTCCTCGTGTCCAGACATGGGATCACCTTGCTAGGGTTGCCTGCACGGGCCATCCACAACCCGCTGACCACTGCGGGAGACCACCAAGGGGTCGAGACATGTCGCTGACCGACAGGGCGATGACACGCCTCCGCGAGCTGATCCAGTCGGGGGAGCTCCCGCCCGGCTCCAGGCTCCCGCCGGAGCAGCAGCTCGCCACCGAGCTGGGGGTGGGACGCAACATCATGCGCGAGGCGGTACGCGCACTGGTGGCGGCCCGGGTGCTGGAGGTGCGACGGGGTAACGGCACCTTCGTCACCAGCCTGCAACCGCGGGTGCTGCTGGAAGGCATCGGCGGCGCGGTCGAGCTGCTCCAGGGCGACACCATGCTGGAGCTCACCGAGGTGCGGCGGCTGTTCGAGGCCGCGGCGACCGGCCTCGCCGCCACCCGCATCTCGCCGCGGCAGCTCGCCGAGGTCAAGGACCACCTGGAAGCCATGCGCGCCGCGGCTGACGATGTGGAGCTGCTCAACCAGCACGACCTCGCCTTCCACCGCGCGGTGGTAGCCGCAACCGGCAACGAGACGCTGTCGACCGTACTTGACGGCATCTCCAGCCGGACCCTGCGTGCCCGGGTGTGGCGCGGCCTGGTCGACGCCGACGCCGCCGGGCGCACGTTGCGCGAGCACGAGGCGATCTACCTGGCATTGGCCGCCGGGGACGCTATCCAGGCCCAGGCGGCCGCCCTGATGCACATCACCACGACCGAGAACTGGTTACGTACCCGCCTGCCGGAGGAGCGCTGAGCCACGTGCGGGCGGGCGTGCCGAAGCCGCCTGGCGGTCCGGGGACTCGTCGGTCAGTGTGGCCCTGGCCCTGGCCCGGGCAACGGCTCATCGTCCGCCAGCGCGTAGAGAGATTCCTCGACCCCGGCCAGATGGTTCGCCATCCGGATCCGGGCCCGTTCCGGATCACGCGCCGCGAGCGCTCGCCAGATCGCCAGGTGCTCCTCATGGGTACGGCGGTCGGCGCCCTCCTCGTGCAGGCTGCGCCACAACCGGCCGCGGACCGTGCGCCCGGCGAACGCGTCGATGAGCCCCACCAGGACCGGGTTACCGCTGTGCACCGCGATGATCCGGTGGAAGTGGATGTCGATCTCGATGATCCGTTCGTGGTACCGCGGCGCCTCACCCGCGATTCGGGTCGCCTCGTCCAGCAGCTCGCGGGCCTGGAGGAGTGCCTCGTCGGGGATCCGGGTCGCGGCCAACCGGGCGGCCTCGCACTCCAGCACCCGACGAATCGTATGCACGTGCCGTGCGTTGGCCCGGCCTTCGAGGTCGACCACGAAGCCCAGTGGAGCCAGCAACTGGGTGACGTCGAGCTTCGTGATGTACGTCCCGTCTCCCTGGCGGGTGTTGACCACGCCGAGCAGCGACAACGCCGAGATCCCCTCGCGCAGCGAACTGCGCGAGACCCCCAACGACTCGGCGAGCTCCTTCTCGACCGGCAGCCGATCCCCGGGTTTGAGCACCCCCTCCAGGATCATCCGCTTGATGCTGTTGATCACTTCGTCAGTGCGAGACATGCCACCGTCACCTTTCGGTGTGCTTTGGTGAGCACACGATCGATAGTCCCGCCTTGCGGGGGGACGGTCCCGGTCTGATCGACTGGCGTCGTGCCGGGTTCACGCTTCACAGCCACCTGCCCGCGTACGCGGGTCTTACGGTCGGCTCCACGTGCCGCCACCGGGCCACTCCCGGCGGTCGCCGCGGCGAGGGCGGCGCGGCACGGCGGACGCGGGCCGTCATAGGAACCGATGCGGCAGGCGGGACGGTGGCGGGCGGGTGGACGGCCCGCCGAGTGGGTGTTGATGCGACCAGGTGGCGGATTCTAACCGACCGGGCACCGACGGGCGGGCGCGCCTGCGCGCGGCGGTACCCGCAGCAGTGCGAAGCGAAACGACGGATACATCTGATCTCTTCTCACCGGGAGCCAAGATCGCCCCAACCTCCGCTGGTGCCGCTGACGATGAGGGATCGCGGGCTGTCTACATATCTACAGCTCACGGGCGGATGGTGGCAGTCGACGGCCCTCAGCGTTCTTCGCTTGGACACATTGACTGTTGCAAGTATGTAACTTAACGTGTGATGACTGATGCGGCTGCCCACCGCGAAACCTCCGGGAGGATCCGCCACGATGTCCTCGTCAACGTTTCGGTTCACGCGCCGTAGCCTTCTCGTTACCGCCGGGATGACCGGAGCCGCCGCGGCCACCGGTCCGTGGAGGGTCGGCGAGGCCCACGCCACCGAAGGTCCGAGCAGCTACACGCCGACCTGGTCGTCGGTCGACCAGCATCCACCGGCGCCGGAGTGGTTCCAGGACGCCAAGTTCGGCATCTACTACCACTGGGGCGCCTTCAGCGTTCCCGCGTTCGCCAATGAGTGGTACCCGCGGAACATGTACTTCAGCGGATCGAACGAGAACAACCACCACCGGAGCGTGTACGGCGACCCGTCGACCTGGCCGTATCACAACTTCATCAACGGCGGTAGGGACCGGGCCGGAAACTGGGTGCAGTTCGCGCCGCGGCTGAGGTCCGCCGGCGGCAACTTCGACCCGGACGAGTGGGCGCAGCTCTTCGCCGATGCCGGCGCCAGGTTCGCCGGGCCGGTGGCCGAACACCACGACGGCTACTCGATGTGGAACAGCAGGGTGAACGAGTGGAACTCCGTCGCCACCGGACCCAGGCTCGACCTGCTGCGCCTGCATGCCGACGCCATCCGTTCCAAGGGCCTCAGGTTGCTGGTGTCCCTGCACCACGCGTACAACTTCACCGGCTTCTACGAGCGGGTGCCGACGCAGTCGACGGCCAGCCTCCGGAAGCTGTACGGGCAGCTCAGCGCCGCCGAGGAGCAGCAGCTCTGGTACGACAAGCTCAAGGAGGTCATCGACGGCTACCAGCCCGACATCATCTGGCAGGACTTCAACCTGCCCCGGATCGACGAGTCGCGGCGGCTGGACTTCCTCTCCTACTACTTCAACCAGGCCGTGGCGTGGAACAGGGACGTGGTCACCACCTACAAGGACGGTCTCAACAACCGTGGATCGGTGTACGACTTCGAGCGCGGCGGTCCGGCGGACATCCAGCATCCCTACTGGCTGACCGACGACAGCATCTCCAGCTCCAGTTGGTGCTACACCCAGGGCATCGGCTACTACTCGCTCAACGCCATGCTGCACTCGTTGATCGACCGGGTCAGCAAGAACGGCAACATGCTGCTCAACATCGCACCGATGGCGGACGGCACCATCCCGGCCGGGCAGCGCACGATCCTGCTCGGCATCGGTGACTACCTGCGCCGGTTCGGTGAGTCGATCTACGCCACCCGGGCCTGGACCGCCTACGGGGAGGGCCCGACACAGATGGGTGGGGGCTCCTTCGTCACGCCGCGGGCGGGGACCAACCGGGACATCCGGTTCACCCGCAGCAAGGACAACCGCGTCCTGTACGTCACCGTGCTGGGCTGGCCGGGCGGCACCCTGAACGTCACGACCTTGAGCTCGAACCGGATCAACCTCGGTACCCTCTCCACGGTGCAGTTGCTGGGTTCCTCCGCCGGCTCGTACCTCAACCTGCCCAGCCCCACCCAGGATGGCTCCGGCCTGCGCATCACGATGCCCGGGAGTGCTCCGTTCAGCGCCCCGGCGTACGTGGTGAAGCTGACCTTCTCCGGCCAGATCCCCGCACTCGGCGGGGGCAGCACCCCCACCGGCTGGGTGAGGATCACCAACGTCACCACCGGCCTGGTGCTCGACAGTGGCGGCAGTGTCGCCTCCGGTTCGATGCTCAAACAGTGGAACTACGACGGCAGCGCCAACCTCCAGTGGCAGTTGGTCGACCTGGGCGGCGGCTATTACCGGCTGGTCAACCGCACCAATGGCATGGTCGCGGACAGTTGGGGCGACAGCAGCAACGGCGCGACCGCGAGGCAGGCGCCGTGGAACGGCGGCAACAACCAGCAGTGGCGGCTGAACAGCGTCGGCAGCGGCCGTTTCCAGATCATCAACCGCGGCACCGGCACCGCACTCGACAGTGGTGGCGACGCCACGGTCGGTTCGAGGGTGAAGCTGTGGGCGCCGGATTCCAGCACCAACCTCCAATGGACCATCGCCGCGGTCTGACCCCGCGACGCCACGGACGGGTCCGGGGGAGAGCGGCTGTCTCGCCCGGGCCCCGGTGGCTGCGCTGTCGCACCGATTGACAGTAGATAGATGGACGCTAATATGCTGGAGCCGGTTCGGCGTGCTCTGGGTTGGCGAGTGGCGGGAGTCTCTGGTGGGTGTTCAACGACGGCGCGGGCTCGCGTCGGCCACGGCCATCGGTGCGGTCGGATCTCTCCTGGTGGCGGGGCTTCTGCCCGCACCGGCCGTCGCCGGCCCGGCGGTCGCCGTCGGGCTCACCCTGTCCGTGGATGTCTCCACCGCCCGGCATGCGATCAGTCCGGATGTCTACGGCATGAACGGCGGTGATCCCGCGCTCGTCGCCGAGCTCGGCATGCCGGTGGCGCGCTGGGGCGGCAACGCGAGCAGCCGCTACAACTTCAGGAACCACACCTACAACACCGGCAGTGACTGGTACTTCGAGAACATCGTGGCCGGGCCGGACAACACGGTCGAGGCGTTCGTCCAGCGCAACCGGGACCGCGGGATCAAGCAGGTGGTCACCGTGCCGTTGATCGGGTGGGTGGCGAAGGACTCGCCCCAGTCACACCCGTTCGCCTGCGGGTTCCCGGCGACCCGCTTCCCGACCCAGGACGCGTTCGACCCGTGGGACCCCAACTGCGGCAACGGCCGGCTCGACGACGCGAACCTCACCGGTGCGGTACCCACGGACACCTCGATCCCGGCGGACGCGTCGTTCGCGGGTGAGATGGTGTCGCATCTGGTGGACCAGTTCGGCCGGGCAGCGCGGGGCGGTGTGTCGATCTACCAACTCGACAACGAGCCGGTGCTGTGGAGCTCGACGCACCGTGACGTGCACCCCGAGCTCGTGACCTACGACGAACTGGGCAGCAAGGGCACGGCGACCGCTGCGGCGGTCAAGGCCGCTGATCCGAGCGCGGCGGTGCTCGGCCCGTCGGGCTGGGGTTACTGCGAGTGGGTGGCGTCCGGGCTGGACGGGTGCGCCCCGGGTGCGGACGCGGCCGCGCACGGCGGGCTCAACCTGTCCCAGTGGTACCTGAAGAACATGAAGGACTTCAGCGACGCGCACGGCGGCAAGCGCTTCCTCGACTACTTCGACCAGCATTACTACCCGCAGATCAGCGGCGGCAAGGACCCGGAGGCCAACGCGCTGCGGTTGCGGTCCACCCGGTCGCTGTGGGACCCGACGTACGTCGAGGAATCGTGGATCGGCCCCGGCGGTGTCAACGCGCCGCCGCTACAGTTCATCCGCACGATGAAGGCGTGGGTCGCGCAGTACTACCCCGGCACGAAGGTCGCGATCACCGAGTACAACTGGGGCGCGCTGGACGACATCAACGGTGCGCTGGCACAGGCCGACGTACTTGGAATCTTCGGCCGCGAGGGCCTCGACCTGGCCACCATCTGGGGCGAGCCCAAACCGACGGATCCCGGCGCGTACGCGTTCCGGATGTACCGCAACTACGACGGAGCCGGAAGTCGGTTCGGCGACGTGAGCGTATCGGCGGTCAGCAGCGACCAGGGACAACTGGCGGTCTATGGTGCGCAACGCTCGTCCGACAAGGCACTGACCGTCATGGTGATCAACAAGACGGGCGACGATCTGACCTCACGGTTGTCGGTCGCCGGATTCAACGGCAAGGGCAAGGTGCGGCGTTTCACCTACAGTCCCGCCGATCTCACCTCGATCGCGCGTGCGGAGGATCTCCGGGTGAGGGGCGGCAGCGTCACCGCAACGTACCCGGCGAACTCCATCACGCTGCTGGTCCTGCCGAAACACCGACACTGAGCCGAGATCCCCACCCCTGCACGCCGTCCGACAGGCAGGTCTACGCGCACGGAATCGGCTGCACCGTCGAGCCTCGCTCACTGCTGGAAGTACTCCGACATCAGGTGGCTGACCCAGGCCGGCTGCCGGACGTTCTCCGGCAGGAACTCGATCATCGTCGGCTTCAGGTCGATGACGGGGGTGCCCGAGACCGCGTCGAGGCCGACCACCGTCAGTTCGCGGCCGCGCACGGATTCGATCGCGCAGCACGTCACCCCGATGCGGTTCGGTCGACGGGGAGCGCGGCCGGCGAAGATGCCAACGGGCGGTAGGTCGGTGCGGCCGCGACTCGGGCGCGGCTCGCGGAAGTCGTCGTGCTCCGGAAACCGGTCGAAGATGAAGAGCACATCGACGTGGGAGAAGCCCTCCAGCCCCTGCAGGCACGCGTCGCCGAAGCGCTCGTCGATGATGATCGTGCTGCGGACGGCGCCCCAGTGGTCGGTGTGCTGGACCTCCGTCCTGTCGTTTCGGACCGTACCGATCGGGGTGATTTCGAAGCTGGGCATGGAGAGAGGCTGTTCCCTTCGGTGGAGGCGATCCTCGGCCGGAGCGGGTGACCCGTGGTCACGCCCTCTTGGTGAGACCCGCGAACTCCTAGCGACACTAGATTCCGTAGCGACAATAGGTTGCTTCTGACAGGATGTCTAGCATTGCTAGTCGCTAATCGTGCCGTGGGGCGGTCGGTGCTGGGCCAGGGAGGCCTTCCCGACCGGGTTGGATATTGCTGGAAATCAATATAGGCTGCGAACGTTCCCAGCCTGCAACCTCCACTCTGCCCGAGGAGTTGAAACATGTCGCGGCGGCGTTGTCGCCCGGCCACCATGCTGGCCGGCCTGCTCGTTCTGGCGCTGTCTGCGCTCCTGTTGCCACCGACCTCGGTGGCCGGCACGGTCGCGACCGGCACCTTCCACCCGCGCGCGGTGCCGCTCACCGAGCTGACCGTGGTGTCGGAGCAGGTGGCCTTCGGGCTGCGGCGTCCGATCGCGATCACCGGGCTGCCGGACGGCCGGATGCTGATCGCGGAGAAGGACGGCACCGTCCGCGCCTACCACCCCGACACCGGCTTGGCGGCCGAACCGGTACTCGACCTGACCGCCCGGATCGACACGTCGGACAACGAGCGCGGCCTCCTCGGCATCACGCCGGCGCCGAACTTCGCCCGGACCGGGATCCTCTACGTGGCCTACACGAGCCTGCCGGCCGGCACGCTGACCCTGGCGCGAGTGCCCATCACCGCTCCTGAACGCTTGCAGGTGCTGCTCACCCAGGAGCACGCCGAGTACGGCAACCACAACGGCGGACAGGTGGCGTTCGGCCGCGACGGCTACCTCTACTGGTCTCTCGGCGACGGCGGCCACGCGAACGACCCGTTCAAGTCCGGTCAGAACCTTGGCACCCTACTCGGCAAGATCGTGCGGATCGACGTCAACCGCACCTGCGGGGCGAAGCCCTACTGCGTGCCCTTCGACAACCCGTTCGTCCGCGCTCCGGGCGCCCGGCCGGAGATCTGGCTCTACGGGCTGCGCAACCCGTGGCGGTTCTCCTTTGACCCGGTCGACGGCTCGCTCTGGATCGGTGACGTCGGCCAGGGCCTGGTCGAGGAGATCAACCACATCCGCCCGTGGCAGGGTGGGGCGAACCTCGGCTGGTCCTGCCGGGAGGGCACCCCGGTCTTCGACCAGCAGCAATGCCGGCCGGGTGTGCGGTACACCGACCCGGTCTTCGAGTACGACCACTACAACGACAACTGCTCGGTGATCGGCGGCGTGGTGTACCGGGGGTTCAAGACCCCCGAGGCGTGGGGTACCTACGTCGCGAGCGACTACTGCTCGACCCGGGTGTTCGCCCTGCGACCCAAGTCCGACGGCAGCTACGAGTCCGCCACGATCGGCAACTTCCCCACCCAACCCACGGCGATCGGCACCGACGTGCACGGCGAGCTGTACGTCCTCAGCGACCTCCCGGGATGGCTGAACCGGGTGCGGTTCGAGCGGGTCCAACCAGCCTCCGGCGGCGGGGCGACGAACCGCTGAACCCCGGGGGCCATCGCACCGCATCCGCGAGACGCGGGATGGCAGCATGCAGGGCGTACACCACGAAGGCCGTTCACCCCGGTCACCTTGGCGGAGAGACCGCGTGGTGTCAGCTGATGTGCACTGCGACGTACTTCGTCTCGAGGTACTCCTCGATGCCGACCCGTCCGCCCTCGCGACCGTAGCCGCTGGCCTTCACACCCCCGAAGGGCGCGGCGGCGTTCGACAGCACCCCACGGTTGAGGCCAATCATGCCGACCTCCAGGCGTTCGCTGATCCGCACCGCCCGATCGAGGCTACGGGTGAAGAGGTACGCGGCGAGCCCGTACTCCGAGGAGTTGACCGTAGCGGTGACCTCCTCGTCAGTGTCGAAGGTGCTGATCGGCGCGACCGGCCCGAAAATCTCCTCCCGCAGAAGCGTGCTGTCCGGCGGAACGTCAGCGAGCACGGTCGGCTGATAGAAGTACCCAGGCTGGCTGGGGCTGGCGCCACCGTGCAGGAGGCGGGCACCGTCCCGGATGGCCGTGTCGACCAGGTTGGCAACCTTCGCCACAGCGTTCCGGTCGATCAGCGGACCCAGGTGCACGGACTCGTCCGCGCCGCGACCGACGACGAGGGCGGCGAAGCGTTCGGCGAGTCGGTCGGCGAAGGGTCGTGCCACGGATTGCTGCACGTAGAAACGATTTGCTGCGGTGCACGCCTCACCGTTGTTGCGGAGCTTGGCCTTCATCGCCTCGTCCAGGGCGTGGTCGAGGTCCGCGTCGTCGAAGACAATGAACGGCGCGTTGCCGCCAAGCTCCACCGACACTCGCAGAAGCTGGTGTGCCGCCTGCTCGACGAGCTTCTTCCCGACGGCTGTGGAACCGGTGAAGGAAAGCTTGCGCAGTCGCGGATCGGCGATGAGCGGGGTCGTGAGCTGCTGTGGAGAGGAGGTGGGTAGCACCGAGAGCACGCCGTCGGGCAGTCCCGCGTCCGCCAGGATCTGGGCGAGGGCGAGCATGCTCAGCGGTGTCTGGCTGGCGGGCTTCACGATCATGGTGCAACCTGCGGCCACCGCTGGGCCAATCTTCCGGGTGCCCATCGCGAGCGGGAAGTTCCACGGGGTGATGAACAGACACGGGCCCACCGGCTGCTTCATCGTCCACAGGCGGGTCTGGCCGTCCGGTGCGATGGCCCAACTGCCCGCGATGCGGACGGCCTCCTCCGAGAACCAGCGGAAGAACTCGGCCGCGTAGAGCACCTCGGACCGGGACTCGCTCAGCGGTTTGCCCATCTCCAGCGTCATCAGCAGGGCGAGCTCGTCGGCCTTGCCGACCATCGCCTCGTACGCCGCGCGCAGAATCTCTCCGCGGCTCCGTGGAGGGGTCACTGCCCAGTCGGCCTGAGTGGCCACCGCGGCGTCGAGGGCCCGGGCCCCGTCGGTCGGCGTCGCGTCGGCGACTTCGGCAATGACGAGCCCGGTAGCTGGGTCCTCCACGGACAGAGTCGCCCCGCCCGACGCCTCCACCCAGGCGCCGGCCAGGAAAAGACCCTTGTGGATCGTGTCCACCACGGACTGCTCGGCCGGGGCCAGCGGCCCGGCACCCGGCTCAGTCATTCCTCCTCCTTGGCGGCCAGTTCCTCGGCAAGGATCGGCACGGCCGTTGTCGCGGCGTGGAAGCCGATCACGCTGGCTATCTCCATGACCTCGAGGATCTCGCCGGCCGTGGCTCCGTACCCGATTGCGTTCTTCATGTGCAGCTTCAGGCCGGGCACGTACAGGTGCGTGGCGGCGGTGTCGAAGGCGATGTAGACGAACTCCTTGACCTTCGGCTCCAGCGTGCCGTTCTTCCACGGGACGGAGGAGAACTCGGTGTACGCCTCGAACAGTTCCGGGTCGAGTTCGAGCATCTCGTCCCAAAACTCGTGCCAGTACCCGCGATTGGCCGTGAACTCGGCCTTGAGTTGCTTCTGGTGCTCGGTGAGCATCGCGGGTCCGGCACGCAGCCCGGCCTCCTCGAGCACCTCGACCAGCAGCGGCACGCCGATGTTCATGCTATGGATCCCAAGCGTGCTCGTCAGCTCGATAACCTCCATAATCTCTTGGGCTGTCGCACCGTGGGAAAGTGCGGCTCGGATGTGCTCGCGGATGCCGGGTTCGTACAGGTGGGTGGCCGCCGCATCGACGGCGATGTAGATGAGTTCCTTGGTCTTGGCGTCGAGATGGTTCTTCCGCCAGGGTACGGCGGAGAAGTTCAGATAGGCGGCGAGGAAATCGGAGTCAAGGTTGAGAAGGGTCTCCCATACCGGCCCCCAGGTGCCACGCACTTCGATGAACCTGTTTTTGAGCTTTTTCTGTTCAGCGGTGAGCGACATATATTACCAATCCCTTTGCCCGTGCTGTGCGCGAGCGAATAGGCCGTCCGTTCAACGGGCGGGACGGCGCAGATTACTCAAACGACGCGAATATGGTCTGTGCTGCGGAACGGACGTGGTCGGCGCACAGCGCGGAGGCTCGTTCCGCATCATTTGCCTCAATTGATTCGACGACTGCCCGCAGCTCGGCGACGGCCCCTGCCCGGCGTCCGGACTGGGACAGCGACTGCGCCCGCAGGACCTGCACCTGGCTCTGGATGCCTTCCAGCAACTGCTTCAGCACGTCGCTGCGAGCGCCGGCGATGAGGCTGTAATAGAACTTGTCCTTGGCGATCAGGACCTCCACGACCTCTGCCTGGCTCGCAGACACCTCGGCGAAGTGGTCGAACGCCTCGCGCAACCGCTGGACATCCTGGGGGAGGCACGGTGGACGAACCGCTTCACGATCAGTGACTCGAGCCCTGCTCGGACGTCGTACAGGTCCTCGGCCTCGGATCTCGACAGGGTCCTGACCACTGCCCCCTTCTGGGGAATGGTGATGATCAATCCCTCAGCCTCGAGTTCTCGCAACGCCTCGCGGACGGTGGTCCGGGAAACACCCAGACCCTCCACGAGCTCCCGCTCCACCAGGCGCTGGCCCGGCTTCAGCCTGGCTTCGAGGATGGCTTGCCGCACGGCGTCTGTCACCTGTACCCGCAATGGGGCGGCGGTGCGTTGCACGGACGCCGACGTCCAAGACTGGGCCAGGCTCATGAGTTCCTCTTCAATTGCTCGACGTTTTGTCTGACAGTATTCTAGCCAGGCAGATTTGAGTGGTCGGTGCCGGCGACACACCGAGCCACCTCGGTGTGATCGGCGGCTGGACCCAGTTGCCGGTCAGCGCGAGCCCAATGCTCGATCGCCGCCTCTCCCAGGGTGCTCGCCAGACCGACCTGGCGGGCGAGGTCGGCGGCGATTCGCATGTCCTTGAGCATCAGGCGCAGGGTGAAGCCGGAGTCGTACGTTCCGGGCAGGATGAAGTTGGGCCACTTGTTCTCCGTCGACCCACTGCGTCCGCTGGAACCGTTAATGATCTCAAGCATGACCCTCGGGTCGAGCCCGAACCTCTCGCCGGCGAGGATAGCCTCGCTCGTCACCCACAGGTGAGTCGCCGAGAGCAGGTTGTTCAAAGCCTTCACGGCGTGGCCAGCGCCCACCGGGCCGGCATGCTTGACGGTGCCCATGTGCTCCAGAAGGCCCCGGGCCCGTTCCACCTGGGTGGGTTCGCCCCCGACCATGATGGTGAGCGTGCCCGCCCGGGCTCCCTCGACCCCGCCGGAGACCGGGGCGTCGACGAGATGGACTTCGTCATCCTTGCTGAGGTCGCTGGCCAGTTCCCGGGTCCGTTGGGGTTCGGAGGAACTCATGTCGATCACGAGGGCACCCTGTTCGAGTACGCCCCGGATCTGCGATATCACGGCATCGACCGCTTTGGAGTCAGGAAGCATGAGGATGACGACGTCGCTGCCGGCAGCCGCCTCGGCGGCAGCGGGAAACGTCTGCCCGCCTGCGGTGGTGAACCTCGCGCGTGCCGTCCCAGAGAGGTCGAAGCCCCGGACCGCCACCCCGGCCGCCAGCAGTCGAGATGCCATCGGCAGGCCCATGGCCCCGAGCCCGATGAAGACCACCGACCTGTCACTCATCGCCGCGTAGCTCCTTCAGGACCCGCTCCGCCACGCGGAACGACTCCAGCGCAGCCGGCACCCCGACGTAGATGGCGGCCTGCATGAGGGTCTCCTGAATCTCCTTCTCGGTGATCCCGTTGTTGACCGCACCCCGCACATGGACGCCGAGTTCGTGAGAGCGATTGAGGGCGGTCAGCATCGCCAGGTTCAGCAGGCTCCGGGTCTTACGCTCCAGACCGTCGCTGGACCACACCCCGCCCCAGCAGTACTCGGTGACGAATTCCTGGATGGGCCGCGAAAACTCGGTGACGTTGCCCAGGGACCGGTCGACGTGATCCGCCCCGAGCACCTCCCGTCGCACCTTGAGCCCTTGCTCGTACGACTCCTGGTGGGTGCCGTTCGCCGTCATCTTGTCGTGCTCCCTTCAGTTCAGGCCGAGGAGGTTGCGGTGGTGGGGTAATCACCGTCGGCCACAGGCTCGGCCCACTCGGTCCTGCCGAGCGAGATCGCGGTGTGGGTGAGGAAGGAATCCGGGGCGCCACCGTGCCAGTGGCGCTCCCCGGCAGGAACCCAGACGGTGTCTCCCGCCCGGAGCACCTCGGGTTGCCCACCGGCGGTGCAGATCAGGCCGCGGCCGGCGACAACCTGGAGAATCTGCCCGTGTTCGTGCGTGTGCCAATACGTCCGGGCGCAGGGCGAGAACGTGACCGTATTGATCGTCACGCCATCCGTCGCCGGCATGGTCAGGTAGTTCCACACGCTGCCGGTGAACCTCGAGCCGGGCTTGCCGGCGGTGCCGGCCTGCTCGGCGGCCCTGGTGATCTTCATGCTGCCTCCTTCTGATCGTGCAGGCGGATGCCGCCGGAGACGTCGCCGATGGCGTCCACCACCGTGTTGCTGATCTGCTCCGCGTACCCCAGGGCCTTGGCGAGGCCGAACGCCGCAAGGGGACCGGAGGAGTGCAGGCTCGCCACGCCCAGTCCCGCGACGAGGTCGGTGTAGGCCATGACGTCCTTGAGCATCAAGGTGTTCGTCAGGCCGCCCTTGAGATAGTCACCATGGATTATCTTCGGAAAGCGGTTCAGGGTGGCGAAGTTGACGCCGGAGCTGGAGTTGAGGACGTCGAGCAGGACCTGCAGGTCCAGGCCCGCCTTCTTGCCCGCGACCATGACTTCGGCGGTCGCCGACAGCGCGATCGCGTTCAGGAAGTTGTTCAGCAACTTCGCCGCGTGCCCGGCGCCGGTACTCCCGAGATGGAAGATCTTCGCCGCGAGGTGCTCGAGCACGGGCCGTACCTGGTCGAGCGGCTGCTCCTCACCGCCGACCATGAGGGTGAGCTCGCCCTTTTCCGCGGCGGCTGCACCGCCGGAAACGCCGGCATCCACGTAGGCCACCCCCCGCGCTGCGAGGAGGCCGTGAATGTGGCGGGTGGAGGCGGGATCGGAGGTGCTGAGGTCGACGATGATCTGGCCTTCGCGGGCCGCGTGAACCGCCCCATCAGGGCCCAACATGACCGCCTCCACCACCCGGCTGCTGGGCAGCGACAGCAGAACGACTTCGGTGTTGCGGACGACGTCAACGGCGGATGCCGCAGTGTCCGCCCCGGCCGCCGCTATCCGCACCGCCTGGGTGTCGAACCCGAGCACCTCCACGCCGCCCTGAACCAGGCAGCGGGTCATCCGTCCGCCCATGTTGCCTAGGCCGATGAAGCCCACGCGCTGTCCGGTCACTGTTGCACCCCTTGCGTGAAGTCGCCGCCGTACAACGCGCGGTCCAGTGTGGCCGTGTCCCAGGCACCCGCGCCGCTGGACGGTCGGAGCGTGTTCAGCCAGGACGCTCCACCGTCGGCCGACACGACCTGACCGGTCAGGTACGACGCGTCGTCGCTGAGCAGGAAAGCCACCACCGCCGCGATCTCCTCCGGCCGGCCGGCACGCCGCAGCGGGGTGGTCGACGCCCGGCGCACCATGTCGCTCTTGCCACCGACCATCGATCCAGCCGCCCCGAAGAGTTCGGTCGGGACGATGCCCGGCGCCACCGCGTTGACCCGGATGCCCAGCGGGCCACCGTAGACCGCCGCGCCACGCACCAAGCCGACCACGCCGTGCTTGGAGGTCTGGTACGCCAGCAGGTCGGCGCTCCCGCCCAGACTCGCGATTGACGCGGTGACCACTATGTGCCCGACCGAGCGTCGCCGCCGGAACTGGCGGAAGGCGGCCCGGACGCCAAGGAACTGCCCGCGTACGTTCACCGCGCAAACGCGGTCGAAGTCTTCGACGGTCACGTCCGGCAGGGCGGCGAAACTGCCGAAGATGCCGGCGTTGAGGTGGAAGAGGTCCACCCGACCGAACGCCGCCACCGCCTCGGCCATGTACCGCTCGACGTCACTCTCGCTCGAGACGTCGGCGGTGACCGCGATCGCTTCGGTCGGAAGCGATTCCGCCACGTGCCGGGCCGAGTCTCCGTCGATGTCGACGACGACGATCCTCGCACCCTCGGCGGCCAGACGCTCCGCAGAAGCCCGACCGAGGCCCCCAGCGGCGCCGGTCACCAACGCCACCTTCCCGGCAAGCCGGGAGGACTTCCCTGCTGCTCCGTTCCCTTGCACGCCATCTGAAGCCTTGAACGGCCCGTCAGGGGACACAGATCCACCTCATCCGATCGTTCCCACCAAACCTGACAACTCGCCCTCGCTGGTTACCGTCAGACGATCCAGCGTGCCCGGGTCGTGGCCGGGTACGAGGATGGCGTCCTCATCCGCGACCATTTGTTTGATCCGGTCGAACCCGGCGTACATCGCCGGCAGGTCACTGACGAAGGCGAAGGGGATATCGCGCTCGATTTCTTCGAAGTAGTGAATCGCGTCGGAGGCGAGGAGGACGATGCCGTCGGCCGTGCTCACCCGTACGATGCACTGGCCCGGGGTGTGTCCACCGACCTCCAGCAGTTCGATGCCCGGGGCGAGTTCCAGTCGACCGTTGAAGGTGCGTGTCCGCCCCTCGTCGCGTGCCTTCACCAGGTCGTCGATCTCCCTGAACTCCACCGAATGTGCGAACTGCTTGCGGAAACGCATCTCGCTGGTCCAGAACTGCAGCTCCGCCTCGGTCAGGACGATGTCGGATTCTGGAAAGAGGTTCAGGTTGCCGATGTGGTCGTAGTGAGCATGGGTGACCACGACGGTTGGCCGCGACTCGCCGCGTACGCCGAGCGCCTCGAAGGCTCGCCAAGGATCGACGAGGAATGTCCTGCCCCGTTTCTCGCCGCCGTCCCGGGAGAAGCCGGTGTCGATCACAAAGGTGCGGTGTTCGTTTCGGACGATCCAAAAGAAGTAGTCCATGTCCAGGTCTTCGTCCGGATGCCCGTAGATCGGGTAGTTGAGGTAGACCTCGCTCTTTCGCGCGGACCGGGTGCCGAACTTGACGACGAGTACCTGGTATCTGTCTGAAGTCATCCGGTTTTCCTAGACACGACGGTCGGCATAGCGCTCACCCTGGTAGGGCCAGGGCTCGGACATGTCGGCGGCGGTGGGGTACCAGCCGTAGAAGACCTCCTTGGATTCGGCGAAGAAGGAGGTGATTCGGCGCTCGATGAGCCACCCGGCGGTGCTCCTGACATACGCCACGTCGTAGGCGCCCGAACTGTTGCGAATCGAGACGCGCCCGTCCACGATCCCGATGGCCCGGTACTGGAAGTGGACCCGACACGAGGCCGTGTCCCCGTCGATGTCGAACCTGGGCGTCATCATGTAGTGGATTCCGTGCCACGGCTGCTCGTTGCAGAACTTCGCGAGGTTCTCACGACCCGCAATGAAGTTGCCCGCCTGGCCGTCCATCACTCGCGCTTGGTAGATGCCTTCCTCGGTGAAGAGGTTGGCCCACTCCTCCCCGTGCCGTCCGTCGTAGGTGGGCGCGTAAGAGCCTTCGATTCGCAACAATGCCAGCGTGTCGGCGGTGAGATCAACTGCCGCTTCCTGCGTCACCTCTGTTGTCCTTCCTGGTAGACGATGTTGACGATTGCGTGTACGTGTCTCGGCCACCGTGGTCAGACCCCGACGGTGCTCCTAAGTTCCTCCATCGACTCACCCGTCACCTCTCCGGTCCCCACGACCTCACCCTTGACCAGGGCCACGTAGCGGCGTGCCAGGCGCGAGACAAGCCTCAGGTTCTGCTCGATCAGGAAGAGCGCCGTCCCTGTTTCGCCGATGGAGGCCAACGCGGCGATGACTTCGTCGATCGCAACCGGGGACAGACCCTCCGTCGGCTCGTCCAGCACGAGCACCCGGGGGTTGGACATCAGTGCCCGGCCGATGGCGAGCATCTGCTGCTGTCCACCGCTGAGCGCATGACCGTTGTAGCGCGCCCGCTCGGCGAGGATGGGGAAGAGCTCGTAGACGGACTGGAGGTTCCACGGCCCCTTCCGGGCATGTGCGGCGCCGAGGAGGAGGTTCTCCTCGACCGTCAGGTTGGAGAGGATGCGCCGGCCCTGCGGACAGAGCGCGATGCCTGCCCGAGACGCGTGGTATGCGCGGGTGGGCCTCAGCGGCTCACCGTCGACGAAGATCGAGCCTTCGACGCGAGGGATCCCGTACAACGCCATCGCGAGGGTGGACTTGCCGGCTCCGTTCCGTCCGACGAGGGCAACCGCTTCACCGCTCTCGATCGACAGGGAGACGTCCCGGAGGACCTGCGCCGGCCCGTAGAACGCCGATACCGTGTCAAGGGCCAGGACCGCGCTCATTCTTCCCTCCCCAGGTAGGCGTCTCGCACACCGTGGTCCTGCCGCACCTCTGCGGGGGACCCGGACATCAGGACGCGGCCCAGGTTGAGAACCGTGATGTCATCGCAGATCTCGAACACCGCATCCACGTCGTGCTCGATGTAGAGCACCGCCATGTCGCGCTCCTGGGCCAGATGTCGGATGAAGCGCGCCAGCTCCAGGCTCTGCGAGCGCGACAGCCCCGCCCCTGGCTCGTCCGCCAGGAGCACCGCCGGCCGGCCCACCAGCGCCATCCCGATGTCGACCCGTCGTTGGTCGCCGTACGAGATCTGTCCGCACCTGCGGTCCAGCAGTGGCTCCAGCCCCAGGGCGACGACGAGCTCGTCGACGCTCTCGTCCCGCAGCGTGTGGCCGACCAGCTCGAAGTGAGCCCGGACGGTGAGGTCGGGAAAGACACTGGTTCGCTGGAACGATCGCGCGATGCCGTGGCGACGCCGCCAGGTGATCGATCGGCCGGCCACGTTCTCCCCGTTGTACATGATCGACGCCTTGCCGCCGCGTCGACGCCCGGAAACCACGTCGACGAACGTCGACTTGCCGGCGCCGTTCGGCCCGATCACTCCGTGGACGCGGCCGCGCTGGAGGTCCAGCCCTACGTCTTCGAGCGCCGTCACACCCTTGAACCGGACGGTGACGTCGCGAACCGTAAGCACCAACTGTTTCTCACCGCCTCAGTTCGTCCTGGCTAGGTCCACCGGTGGTAGGCGGCGTTCTCGGTGTCGGGTCCACTGCTCCTGCAACGATCCGACCACTCCTGCCTTGCCGAATACCATGACGAGGATGACCGCGATACCGACGTACAGCTGCCATTCGTTTCGACCACCCGAAACGAGCATCGCGTTGCCGAGGGTGTAGATGAGCGCGCCCCACAGCGGACCGGACGCAACCCAGCAGCCACCGATGAAGGACACGATCAGCGCATTGCCCGAGGTGGTCCAGGCGAGGACGTCGAGGGACAGGAAGGAGTTGTAGAGGGCGAAAAGCAGACCCGCGATGCCGGCAACCAACGCCGAAACGAGGTAGGCGGCCAGGACCGGAAGGTAGGTATTGGAGCCGTTGAACCTGACCCGCTCCTCGTTCTCGCGGATCGCCTCGAGGAGCTTCCCGAAGCGGGAGCGTCCGATGAGACCCAGGGCGATGAGGGCCAGCGCCACCACCGCCCAGCAGATGATCCACATGGTGACCGGGTCGGAGAAGTCTCGGGCGGTGAGGCCGAGCAGCGTGCCGTTCATGCGCACCGGCAACCCGTCGTCGCCACCGGTTACCGAGCGGGTCTGGGTGAGCCCTGCGAGCGTGAAGACGAACTGTCCAAACGCCAGGGTGAGCATGGTGAACGCAATGCCGCGGGACCTTACGAGGAGACTGCCCACCGCCAGCGCTACCGCCACCACCACACCGAGCGCCAGCATCAGCGCCGGGACGATCTCGAGGCCCCCGTGCGTGCTGAGCGCCCCGAAGGCGTACGCCGCGCCACCGAAATAGAGCGCGTGCCCCAGGCTGACCATGCCCAGACGCCGGATCAGGAACGCCACGCCCAAACCGAAGACGCCCAGGATCGCAGCGTTGACGAGCAGATGGCGCTGGTACGGGCCGGTCACGACCAGTGGAACGAGAAAGCCGATCGCCACCAGAGCGACGTTCACCACCCACTTCGCCCGAAGGCGCGGCCTGCCCGGTCGGGAATCGGCACCCCCAGAGACCTCTTCCGCCCTGGTACGTGGCCCCATCGAGTCCTCCGACGTCAAGGTCATGTCTCAATCCTTCCTGCGATGCCGCGCGGATGGACGATCAGAACGACGATCATCACCACGTACGGCGTTAGCGCGGACCAGCCGGGGAGGTTCACGTCGCCGGCCACCTGAATGAGGCCGAGCGCGATGGCCGCGATCGCCGCTCCGCCGATGCTTCCCAGGCCACCGACGGTCGTGACGATCAGCGCGATGACGAGGATCCGCGCGCCCATGTCGATGCTCACCGTGGCGTAGGGAGCGACCAGGACCCCGGCCACGCCCGCCAGGCCGAAGCTCACGGCGGCGACGACGGCGTTGAGCCTGTCGGTGTTGACTCCGGCGACGCCGGTCATCTCCAGGTCGCGGCTTGCGGCCCGGACGTGCAGGCCCATCTTCGAATAGCGCAGCCAGGAGGCGATGCCGATCGCCACGGCAAGGCTGAAGATGATGATGAACAGCCGGTACGACGGGTAGGCGTCACCCAGCACGCTGACGGACCTGTCGAAGGGTGCCGGCGGATCAAGCGCCTTGGGCTGGGTCCCCCAGACGATGACGACGATGTTCTCGATGACCAGCGCGCCGCCGTAGGTGATGATGGCCAACTCGATGGGATCTCGGCTCCGCAGGAACCTGAATGCGCCCCTGTCTACCAGGTAGCCGACCAGTGCCAGGACGATTGGGACCGTCACCAACGCGAGCCAGAACGAGACCGCCGAGCTGAGGGAATAGGCGGTGTAGGCGCTGAACATGTACAGCGCGCCGTGACCAAAGTTGAAGACGCCGCCGAGCCCGAAGATCATCGCGAGGCCGAGTGCGAGGATGAGCAGCAGCGAGCCATAGGCGAGCGCGTTCAGGAGCTGAATTGCCATGAGTGACCTCGCTTGGTAGAAGCCGCTACATCTTGCACTCGGGAGACACGGGCATGGAGACCTTGTCCCGGTCGACGGCTGCCGTGATGTTCCACTTGATTCCGCCGGTGGCATCGTCGCGGACGATCTGACCGAACCAGTTCTCCCGCTGGATCTGGTGGTCCTCCGCGCGCAGCTCGACATTGCCCATGATCGTGTCGCCGCTGAATCCGGTCAGCTGCTTGGCCAGGGTCGTCGCTTCGGTTGAGTCAGCCTCGGCAACAGCGGCCAGCAGCAGTTCCAGTGCGACGAAAGTGTTCGCCTCGATGTAGAACGGCTCGCGCCCGAACTCCTTCTTGAACGCCTCGACGAACTTCTTGTTGCGCTCGTTGTCGAGTGTGGGATCGTAGCCCGGCACACCATAGAGGCCGAGGCCGGCGTCGCCGATGGCGTCGAAGACCAGTACGTCGAAACTGTTGACCCCCACAATGGCGTCGAAGTGGTCGAGCACGCCGTACTGGCTCGCCTGCTTGAAGAAGGTGATGGCGTCGGCGCCGGCGACCCCGGTGAAGAGGCCGGTGGTCCCCTCGTTGAGCAGCTGAGAAATGTAGGACCCGTAGTCGGCATGGGTGAGCGGCGGAAAGTGCCCGGGCGCGACCGTGGTGCCGGGTTGGCTCTCGACGAGGCGCTTGAACGCGTCGTACGCGTCGTGACCGAACGCGTAGTCCGAGCACAACGCACTCCAGCTCTTGATGCCCAGGCCCCGCACGCCATCGGCGAGGGTGTTCAGGTTCATGCTCACGCTGGGCACTGTGCGGAAGTAGAGCGGATTGCAGGTAGCGCCGGTGAGCCCGTCGGCCTGGGCGTCCGGATCGATGAACAGCAGCCCTAGGCGGTCGAGCGACTCCTGGATTGCCGCGGACTGGGCCGACGAGAAGTAGCCAGTCAGGATATCGAACCCGTCCTGGCGCACCGCGCTCTCGACCGCACGGATGGCGTCAGCCGTCTCCCCGTTGTTCGGATAGATCTTGAGCTCGATCTTGCGCCCGTTGGCGCCGCCGGCATCGTTCAGGTACTTCGCGGCGAAGGGTGCCATATCCAGGACCGCGCGACCGTAGATCGCCAGCGCGCCGGAGGTCGCCGAGGTGACCGCGATCCTGATCGGGTCTCCGTCGGAGCCCGACCCGCCGTCGTCGCCTCCGCACCCGGCCAACACGCTTGGCAGAGCCATCATCCCGAGGACGCCAGCGGATCCCTTGATCATCTGCCGACGCGAGAGCTTCGGATACTGTATTTGAGAGTTCATTGCTACTCCTGATTCGACTCGACGCCTCCGTCGAGGGCATTGATCGATGTGATTGGTGTCGTTCCGCTTGTGCGGCTCGTAGGCCGCTGCCCCGTTGCCCTGGTGATGCCACCCGTCACCGACGGTTCGAGATCCGATCCGAGATGCCTGCTCAACGGCGACTGTCGGCGGCCCGTGGCGAGAAGGCGATTCCTCGTCCGCGCCACAGTCTCGTCATGACGAAGTACCGCAGATGGGTGCCGGGCCACTGGGTGGCGTTCGCGCCCGACTCCGAGTGGTAGTAGTTCGTGCAGCCGGCCTCCATGGCGCTGGCATCGGTCGCGAGCTTCCGGTCGACCCACCGGATCCACCGGTCCAGCGCTTCGGGGGCTGTGTCGACGGTCGCGGCGCCTCGCTGCACGAGCTTCTTCAGGGCCCAGACCATGACCTCCGCCTGTCGCTCCTCCTGCGCGATGATTGATCCACCGCCGTTCGTGTTGGGGCCGTAGATCAGAAACAGGTTCGGAAAGTTCGGCACCGTCACGCCCAGGTAGGCACGTGGACGGTCTTCCCAATAGTCGTGTAGCCTCACGCCGCCCCGACCTACCACCTCGACGGTGTGCAGATAATCGGTGGTGCGAAAGCCGGTGCTCATCACCAGGACATCGACCTCGTGCTCCGCACCGGCCGCATCGACAACCCCGTTACTCGTCGCCCTGACCACGGGAGCGGCGACGAGCGTGACGTTGTCCCGCATCAGCGCCGGGTAGAAGCTGTCGCTGAGGACCGGCCGTTTGCATCCCCACGGGTAGTTCGGGGTGACCTTCGCGGCGAGCTGCTCGTCCGAAATGGTGCCGCGGATGAAGTCCACCGACTTGGCCCGGGTCTTCGCCTGCGCACGGGACTCGACGTCGAAGCTTCCAAAGCGTTTGTAGTAGTCGTAGAAAATTTTCAGCCGGTGCAGCTTGGCCGCTCCGGGTACGTGGTAGAGCCTGCGCTCGAGCGGCGAGAAGTCCCGGTCGTTTTTGGCGTTGATCCAGCCGGGCTCACGTTGGAAGACGTGGACGTGTTCGGCGATTTTGGCGACTTCGGGGACCACCTGCGCGGCGGTCGACCCCGTGCCGACCACCGCGACCCGCTTGCCCCGGAGATCCACCGAGTGGTCCCAGCGTGCCGTATGGAACATGGGGCCTTCGAACGAGTCCAGCCCGGGCCATTCGGGAAATTTCGGGACGCTCAGGAAGCCGACGGCGGTGACCACGACGTCGTACTCGGCGCTCGCCCCGTCGCTGGTGTGCACCAGGTAGGTGCTGGTGCCCTCCTGCCATTCGACGAGGTCGACCGCGGTGCCGAAGGTGAAGTGAGGGCGCAGGTCGAAGCGATCCAGGATCGCCTCCGTGTAGGCCATGAGCTCGGGCTGTCGGGCATGGGTACGGGTCCAGTCCCAACCCATGAACGAGAAGGAGTAGCTGTGCGACGGGATGTCGACCTCGCAACCAGGGTAGGTGTTGACCCGCCACGTGCCGCCAGCGCCGGCTTCCTTCTCGTAGATCCGGATGTTGGTGAAACCAGCGGTCTTTAGCTTCACCGCCGATCCGATACCGCCGAAGCCTCCGCCGACGATTGCGATGCGAACCTGGTCGCGGCGTCGCTTGCCGGTCATCGGCTGCACCGCCCTGCGGTCCGGGCCTTGCGATCGATGTCGTACGGCTGGTTCTCGCCCACCCTCGTCGGCATTGCGGCGGTCCCTTCAGCGTCGAAGCCAGTCACGGCCCGGGAACGAGTGCTGACGGCGTTTGACGTGCTCTGAGCTCACGCTTCGGCACATCGTATGACAGTCGGACTGTATGTCAATAGAGTCCGTCAGCCGTCTTTCGGTCCGTTGGACGTCCCGAAGCAGGGCCTCTGGCGGTCGGGTTACTCCTGGTCACGGCCTCGATCAGGGTGAGCGGCGGTCAGCGTGCGTCGGTGGCTTGGGCGGCGTGGCAGGACATGGGCGCACGGCGGCGTTTGACGCCGCCGCGGTCCAGACCGACACCACGGGTCAAGCGTTCGCCGGTACGTCGAGGCGCTCCGGAATGAAAGGTAATTTCTGGGACGGGGCCTGGACGCGGGTCTCGCCGTACCGTGGCGGCATGGTCGTAGCTGCCTTCCGCCTCGCCCGAGCCGATCCAGGCGAAGCGCGGTGGCCCGAGCTGGTGCTCACCCTCGACTACGTACGAGTCGCCGACGGAGCCCATCGAGGGCAGGATCCCGTTGTCCTGTAAGCGTTCCGCGAAGCGGAAGGACGTATAGTTCGATCCTTTGTCGCTGTGATGGATCAACTGGCCGTCGCGGACATCGCGGGACCAGATGCCGTATCCGAGGGCGGCGAGGATCAGGTCGGTGTCGCAGCGGTCGGAGGTCTTCCACCTTACGATCCGGCGGGAGAACGCGTCGCGGAACGAGGCGAGCCAGAACACGCCCTCACCGCACGGGATGCGGGTGGCGTCGGCGACCCAGAGCCGCTACGGAGGGCGGCGTCGCGTGCACCATGCCAGCGTATGGATCGCGGGGTTCCGTCTCACGCCCCGGGAAGACGGGACAACCTCGGCCGGATCCGTTCGCGGGACCAGGACCTCGGGTGCCGGTCGTCGGCGCCGGATCACGGTGACGACGAGTACCCGACGTGCACGTTGACGGGGTGCCCGGGGCTCACCTCGGCGAGTACGGCGACGAAGTCCGCCTCCCAGCCCTTGACCGTCTCGGCGTCGAACAGGTCCGTCGAGTACTCGAAGGCCGCCTCGATTCCGTCTTCGCCGGGTAGCAGTACGACGTACAGCTCCGTTCGGGCGACGTCGGTCACCGCCAGGGGCTCGACCTGTGCCGTGACACCGGCCAGGTTCAGCCGCGCAGGTGGATTGGTGACGACGGTGAACAGGATCTGCGGCGTGACCAGGTCGACGCCGAGGGCCTCGGCGACGTCGTGCAACGGAAGCAGATGGTGGTCCACCGCGTCGAAGGTGCGCTCGCCAACCTGGCTGACCAGTTCCTGGAAGGACATGCCGCTGTCCATGGTGAGGCGTACGAGCAGGGCCTCGCCGACCGGGCCCACCACGCGCGCGTGCTCCGGTCGGGTCCGGCTCGCGCTCGACAGCGCCACCACCAGATCCCGCTCCCGGCACATCCGTCCCAGCCAGAGCGCGAAGGCGGCGGTCAGGACGGCAGCCGGAGTGCCGCCGGTCTCCAGCGCCATGTGCCGTACCCGTTGGGCGACCTGCCTCGGCACCCCGAAACGATGCAACGCACCCTGGCCAGACAGCCGTGTGGGCCGGGGACGGTCGTAGGGGAGGGCGACCCGCAGGGACACGCCCGCCAGTCGGGTGCGCCAGTACGCCAGGAGGCGTTCGCGGTCCGCGTCGAGTTGGGCGCCGCGCCACCGGACGTAGTCGGGATAGGAGACCGGGGCGGCCGTTGAGTCCACGCGTCCGGTGCGCCGCGCGGTGTAGCACCTCGACAGCTCGTCCCAGATAACGCCCATCGACCACCCGTCGCAGATCAGGTGATGCAGGACGAGCACCAGTACCCAGCTCCGCTCGTCGAGTCGGGCCAGCCGGGCCCGCCAGAGCGGCGCCCGATCCGGAGGGATGACGGCGTCCACCTCCTGCTGGCACCATTCGTCCAGCCGATCCGGATCGTCGGTCAGGTCGGTGACGGGCAGCAGCCGCACCGCCATCTCGGCGAGAACCTGCTGGTGTACCTCTCCGTCGAGGACGACGAAGCGGGTACGCAGCGCGGCGTGCCGACTCACGAGATCGTTCAGGGCCCGCTCCAGTGCCTGCACCTCCAGGTCCCCCTCGAACCGGATCCGGTGCGCCACGTTGTACACCTGCGGCCGGGGATTGCTGTGGTGGCAGCGCCACGCGCGGCGCTGGGCGCCCGACGCCGGGCCGGTGTCCGGCACGGTCTCTCGGTCGAGCCGGTGCGCCATGGCCCGGACCGTCGGCGCCTGGAACAGGTCGGCGACTCCCAGCTGGACCCCGAGTGCCTCCCGGACCCGATCGACCAGACCGACCGCGGTGAGCGAGTGCCCGCCGAGCGCGAAGAACGACGTGTCGACCGGCACCTGCGACACGCCCAGCTGGGCGCACCACAGGTCGTGCAAGGTCTGCTCCAGCTCGGTCGCGGGTTCGTCGCTCGGACCGTCGTTCCAGCTCGGTTCGGGCAGGCGGCTCCGGTCGAGCTTGCCGCTGGTGTTGACCGGAAGCTCGGCCAGCGGAACCCACGCCGCCGGAATCAGGTACCCGGGCAGGATGCCGGCGAGCTGCCGGGCCAGGTCGGTGCCGGACAGCCTGGTCCCCTCGGTGCCGGACAGCCTGGCCCCCTCGGTGGCGGGCACGACGTACCCGACCAGACAGGTCTCGCCCCGTGGATCGGTGGTCGGCACGACCGCGGCGTCGCGTACCTCGGGGAGGCTGGTCAACGCGCGCAGGGCCTCACCCGGCTCCACCCGGTAACCACGGATCTTGACCTGGTCGTCCGCCCGCCCCAGATATCGCAGCGTGCCGTCGGGTAGCCAGCGGCCCAGGTCGCGGCTGCGGTAGAGCCGGGTGCCCGGCGCAACCGGGTCCGGCACGAACGCCGCCAGGGTCTCGTCCGGCCGGGACAGGTACTCCCGAGCCAGGCCGGCGCCACCCAGAAAGATCTCGCCGATTGCGCCGGCTGGTACCGGCAGCCGCCGCTCGTCGAGCAGTCGGACCAGCACGCCGTCGACCGGGCGGCCGATCGGCGGGTAGTCCCCGGCCGTGGGATCGACACGTTGGATGGTGGCGATGATGGATGCCTCCGTCGGCCCGTACTCGTTGTAGAGCGCGCACTCCGGGTGGGCGGCGAGGAAACGGCGCAGGGCCGGCGTGAGCCTCAACTCCTCACCGGCGGCGACGATCTCGCGCAGCGACGGCATGCGGGGATCCGTCTCCATCAGATACTTCAACGCCGTGTAGGTCATGAACAGCCGCTGCACCCCCTGCTGACGCACCGTCTGGACGACGGCGGCCGGGTCGTAGCGGATCTCGTCCGTGATGAGCACCAGTGCGGCTCCGGAGGCGAGGGCGGTGAAGATCTCCTGCACGCTGACGTCGAAACTGACCGACACCCACTGCAGGGTCCGCAACGCCGGCCGGTGCCGCAGGTAGTGGGCGACCAGGTTGGCCGGCCCGCGGTGCGGCACGGCCACCCCCTTCGGCCGCCCGGTCGAGCCGGAGGTGTAGATGCAGTACGCCAGGCTCGCCGGGTCGACCGAGGTCGCGGGCGCCCGGTCCGCGCGTGGATCGTCGCCGTCGACCGCCACGATCGGCAGGCCCAGCAGGCTCGCCACCCGCTCGTCGTCGGTGACGAGCAGCCGTGCGCCGCTGTCGCTCACCATGAAGGTCAGCCGGGACTCCGGCAGGGCCGGATCGAGCGGCAGGTAGGCCCCGCCCGCCTTGTGCACCCCGAGCAGGGCCACGATGAGGTCGACGCCCCGGGCCAGGCAGACCGCGACCAGTTGATCCGCCCGTACCCCCCGGTCGTGCAGTCTCCAGGCCAGCGCGTTCGCTCGCCGATCCAGCTCACGATAGGTCAGCCGCACCCCGCCGGCGATCAACGCGACATCGTCCGGCGCGCGGGCGACCTGCTGCTCGACGAGCTGGTGCAGGCAGCTCGGCGGCGCACCGCGCAGTCCGCCGGACCACCGCAGGAGCGCCGCGCGGTCCGCCTCCAACGGCGCGGTCAGCTCGGACAGCGGTGCCGGCGGGGTCGTGGCCGCCCGCCGCAGCACGGCCGTCGTGTACTCGAGCAACCGGCGCACGGTCGCCTCATCCAGAACGTCCCGGTTGTACTCCACGAAGCAGCGGACGCCGTTCGGATGGTGTGTCAGGTAGAGGGTGAGGTCGAGCGGGGCACGCTCACTCGGTACGTCGATGAGGGTGGCACGTACCCGAGGCGGGTCGAAGTCGACGTCGGATGCGTTCTCGTACTCGACCATGACCTGGAACAGCGGGTTGCGGCCCGGGACCCGCTCCGGGTTCACCGCGCCGACCAGCTCGTCGAAGCCGAGACCGGACTGCTCGAAGGCATCCGTGCTGGCATCCCGCACCCGCTGCGCCAGCGTTCCGAGGTCGGGATCGTCGGCGAGGTCGATCCGCAGCGGGACCGAGTCGATGAAGAGGCCGACCAGTTCCTCCGTGCCCGGCGGACGGTTGGTGAGCGCGGTACCGACGACCAGGTCGTCCTGACCGCCGAACCGCCCCAGCACACCGGCGATCGCGCTGAGCAGGGTCATGAACGGGGTCACCCGGTGCTGCCGGCTGAACCGGCGGACGTCCTCGGCAAGGTCGGCGCCCAACTCGTGCGAAAGCGTGGCGCCGCGCATCGACTCCGCCGGAGCGCAGGACCAACCCGTGAGCAGTCGCAGCGGCGGCGCGTCGGCGAGGACCCGTCGCCAGTAGTCGACCGCCCGCGCCTTCGACCCTGCGTCGAGAAGTCGGGTTCGGACGTGGTCCGGGTAGCTCGTCGGCAGCGCCGGCAGCGGATCGGGCCCGGTCGGATCGCTCCGGTAGTAGGCGGCGAGGTCGCGGATGAACACGGCGGTGGAGAACGAGTCGAAGACGATGTGGTGCACGTACAGCACCAACAGATGCCGATCTTCGGCGGTACGCACCAGCCTGGCGCGGAGCAGCGGACCGGTGGCCAGGTCGAAGCCCTCGGCGCGAAGGTCTTCGAGAGCGGCCCGGATCGCTTCGCCGTCCGGCACGCCGGAGCGGTCGACCAGCGGGCAGGGCAGCTCCACCGATGGCAGTACGACCTGCTGGAGTTCGCCGTCGACAGCGCGGAAGACCGTACGCAGTGGCGCGTGCCGCCGAACCACCCTGGCCAGCCCTCGTCGGAGTGCCGCGACGTCGAGCGGGCCGTCCAGCCGTACCGCCTTCGGCTCGTGGTAGTTCGTGCTGCCGGAGTGCAACTGCTCCAGAAACCACATCCCACGCTGCGCCGGTGACGGGGGGTGCGGCTCGCCGGTCCGCTCTCCGGCCGGCCGCGCCGGCTCGGGCGGGGCAACCGGGTGCCGGGATGCCCGCTCCCGCTGCTCGCGACCTCCACCCACGCCGGCCGTGAGGTGCCGGCGGCGGGCGGCGTCGACGATCGGGAGCGAGCTCAGCATCTGCTCGGCGGGCATCCCGAAGTCGACGAAGCAGGCGATCTCGTCGACTCCCAACGCCGAGAGCCGGTCGACGATCGGTGCGACGCTGTCCGGGGTCCCGATCAGCGCACGGCCCTCGCAGTACCGCTGGTAGGCCTGCTCAAGCAGGAACTCGACGTCCTCGGCCGGGGTGTCCTGGTCGATGCGCAGACCGAGGCTGTTGGTGACCTGCCCGAACAGCGACAACGAGGAGCGGAGGTAGGCGCAGAACGGCCCGTACGCCTCGGCCCGGACCCGCACGAGGTCGGTGCCGAGGTACGTGTGGAGCAGCACCACCACCCGCCCGCCCTCGGGCGGGAGGCCGTGCTCGGCTCTGGTCCGCCGGTAGAGCGCGATGTTGTCGGCCAGCTGCTCGATCGACTGCACCATCAGGTTGGTGACCACGCCGAGGTCGGCGGCAGCGGCGGCGCGGTAGCTGTCCGGATTCGACACCACGGCGACGAAGAACGGCGGCATCTCCTGAAGCGGGCGCGGGAAGATCCGTAGGTCGATCCGCTCGCCGCTGCCGGAGTGCGCGGAGACCGCACCGCCGGACCACAGCGTCCGAACCGTCCGCAGATGCTCGTACATCAGCTCCCGGTGTGTGCCGAACGCCTCCGGGTTGAGGGCGAAATCGTTGGCGTGCCAACCGCTCGCCACGCAGAGTCCGACCCGGCCGCCGGAGAGGTTGTCGACCACCGACCATTCCTCGGCGACCCGGACGGGATGGTGCAGCGGCAGCACGACCGAGCCCGCGTTGAGCCGTACCCGGGTGGTCTCCCGGGCCAGGGCGGCGGCCAGTACGACCGGGTTCGGAAACAGTCCGCCGAACGAGTGGAAGTGCCGCTCCGGCAGCCAGATGCCGTGGAAGCCGTTCTGGTCGGCGAAGCGGGCGGCCGCCAGGATGGCGCCGTACTTGTCGTCCTGGTCCTGGTCCGGGTAGTCGCCGAAGAAGTACAGGCTGAAGTCGGCGTGTCCCGGGCGCGCGGAGTCCGCTGCGGTCGGTGCTACCGGCAGCGGCGCCGACGGCGCCGGACGGACGACAGCCGCCGGTGCTTCCGTCTCCGTCGGCGCTTTCCTCTCCGCCGGTGCTTCCGTCTCCGTCTCTGCCGCCGCTGCCCCGGCTCCGTTCCCGGCTCCGTTCCCGGCTCCGGCTCCGGCTCCGGACCGCAGCGTCGCCAACTGGTCCTGTAGCACCGCGGTGACCCGCTCGACGAGCTGGTCGACGACTCGGAGCTGCTCGGCGACGACCCGATCGAGCGGCGGCGATCCGGTCCTGGGCGCCGCCGCGTCGGCCGCCGCGGATCCCGCTGGGACGGGGGCCTCGACCGGCGGCGCAGCCTCTTCGGTCGGGGCTGGCTCCGCCGGAGCAGGCAGGGGAGCGTCGGGAGGGCCGCCCGGGTCGGTTGCCGTCTCCGCCGCGACCAACGCGGCCAGGAGGTGAGGTGTGTCGGCCTCCGCGAACAGCCGCCGGATCGGCACCGGTACGCCGAAGGATCGTCGCAGCTCCTGCGTCAGCCGCAGCAGGCTGAGCGAGTCGGCGCCGAGTTCGAGGAAGGTCGCGTCCGGCCGGACGTCGACCATCGACGTACCGAGTTGTTGGGCGGTCAGCTCGCGCACCGCCGCCAGAACCGCCCGGAGCCGGTCCGTGGCGGGGACTTCGCCCGCGCCTCCGACGCCGTCCTGTCCGTCGTCGACCGGGTGCACGATCGCCGTCCGCCCGGCGTCGTGAACCTGCACGGTGTCGACCACGGCGTCGACCTGCACGGTGTCGACCTGCACGGCGTCGGTCCAGCCGGCCGGACCGGACGGTGCGACGCGGGACGCTGCCTGGTGCGGCTCGTGCTGGAAGGGGTAGCCAGGCAACGGGATGCGCCGCCCGTCGCCCGCCAGGCTCGACCAGTCGAGTGTGCCACCGTGCCGGTAGAGCTCGGCGACCGCCAGCCGGAGGGCACGTCGGGGAGGCACGCCACGGCGTTGGGTTGCCGTCCAGGTCGCCGCCGGCCGGACCCGCCGACCGATCGCGCTGAGCACGGCGTCCGGACCCAGTTCCAGGAACCGCTGGCAGCCGGCGGCGCAGAGCGCGGTCACCGCGTCGACGAACCTGACCGGCTCGCGCATCTGCCGGCGCAGGTAGTCGACGTCCACCACGGTGCCCGGGTCGAGCAGGGCGCCGGTGAGGGTGCTCGCCACCGGCGTCACTATCGGGGCCAGCGGCACCGCCGCGACCCGCTCCGCGAAATCGTCCAGGATCGGTTCGAGGAGTCCGCTGTGGAATGCGCGGTCGACCGACAGCCGCTGCCAGCCGATGCCACGCCCGTCGAGCCAGTCGGTCGCCTGCCGCACGGCGGCGGCCGTCCCGGTGACGACGTACTCCTCGGGACCGTTGCTGGCGGCCAGTTCGACCGGCAGCTGGGCGAGGACCTCCCGGACGGTCCCCGCGTCGGCGAACAGTCCGATCATGGCGCCGGGTGGCGTCCGCCGTTGCATCAGCCGGCCGCGCGACGACAGCAGCCGTATCCCGTCCGCGACCGTCATCGCGCCGGCAACGCAGAGCGCGGCGTACTCACCGACGCTGTGCCCGAGTACGAAGTCAGGTCGTACCCCGAAGGACCGCCACAGCTCCGCCAGGGCCACCTGGAAGGCGAATAGCGCCGGCTGGGCGATCTCCGTGGTCCAGACCTCCGGCTCCGGGCGCTGCCCGCGCAGCGATGCCAGCAGGCTCCCGGCGCCCTCCTGCCGGTAGGCCCGGTCGCACTCGTCGAGCACGTCCCGGAATCGGGGAAACGCGTCGTAGAGTTCGGCGGCCATGCCCGGGCTGGCCGTGCCCTGTCCGGTGAAAATGAAGGCCAGCGGTCCGGCCCCGCCGTCGGGGATGCTGGCGGCGACGGCCTCCTCCAGCGCGTCGGCCAAGGCGGTCGCGCTGTCCCCGACCACCGCGACCCGGTGCCGGCGGTGCTGCCGGCCGAGCGCCAGGGTTGCGACGACGTCCGGGACCGGCAGCTCCGGGTCTGCCCGCAGGTGGTCGCGTACCCGACCGGTCAGTTCGGCCAGGGCGGCCGGGTGCGCCGCCGAGAGCGGCAGTACCCCGATCCCGGGCTCCGACCCGGCACGCGGCGGGGCGGATGGGGCCTCCTCGAGGATGACGTGCGCGTTGGTGCCACCCACGCCGAGGGCGGTCACGCCCGCACGCCGTGGGACGCCGTCGGTCTTCCAGTCCCCGGTCGTGGTACCGAGCAGCAACGGGCTGCCGTCGAGCTCCAGATCCGGGTTGGGGCGGTGGAAGTTGGCCAGTGGCACGAGCGTGCGGTGCTTGAGCATGAGTACGGTCTTGAGCAGCCCCGCCATCCCCGCGCAGGTGTCCAGGTGCCCGATGTTCGGCTTGACGGAGCCGACGGTGCAGAAGCCGACCCGGTCGGTGCGGTTGCGCAACGCGCGGGCCGCCGCGCGCAGCTCCACCGGGTCGCCGAGTGGCGTACCGGTGCCGTGGGCTTCGAGGTACGAGATGGTCTCCGCCGGCACGCCGGCCCGGTCGAGAGCCCGTTCGATCACCTCCACCTGGCCGGAGACGCTTGGCGCGGCGAACCCGGCCTTGCTCGCGCCGTCGTTGTTCACCGCCGAGCCCAGGATCACCGCGTGCACGGTGTCACCGTCCGCCAACGCCCGGTCGAGCCGCTTGAGCAGTACGGCGGCGACCCCGTTCCCGCCCACGGTGCCGTCGGCGTCGGCGTCGAACGCCCGGCAGCGGCCGGTGGGGGAGAGGATCGAGCCGGGGTACCGCCGGTAGCCCGTGGTCTGCGGGACGTGGACGGCGGCGGCCCCGGCCAGGGCCAGATCCGCGTCACCGGCCAACAGGGCCTGGACGGCGAGGTGCACCGCGACCAGCGAGGTCGAACAGGCGGTCTGCACGCCGATCGCGGGCCCGGTCAGCCCGAGCCGGTAGGCGACCCGGGTGGCCAGGAAGTCCGGCTGGGTGCCGATCGCCGCCTGCATCGCCGTCACCGGGTCGGCCGGCAGCCGACCGTCCGAAGTGGCCGGAGCGGCGAGGAGGTGGTTCTGATGGGCGTACAGGTTCATCCCGGCACCCGCGAACACCCCGATCCGGTCCGGGCCGGCCGCGCCGGCGTACCCGCCGTGCTCCAGCGCGTGGTGGCAACACTCCAGGAAGAGCCGGTGCCCCGGATCGGTCAGCGCCGCCTCACGGGGGCTGATCCCGAAGAACTCCGCGTCGAAGCCGTCGATCTCGCTGAGCGCGCCGTTGACCGGGATGAAGTCCGGGCGGGTGTGCTCGGCTGTGGGAACGCCGGCCGCCGCGAGTTCGTCGGGGCCGAATCGGCGGACACTGCCCACTCCCTCGACAAGGTTGGCCCAGAAGTCGGCCAGGGTGTCGGCGCCGGGGAAACGGGCCGCCATGCCGATGATGGCGATCCGGTTTCCGGTCGCCGGGTCGGCGGTCGGTGGGGTACGCCGGGCCGGCGTCTCCGGCAGGGCACAGAGGTGCTCGGTGAGCGCGGCCACCGAGGGGTACTCGAACATTGCCGAGCGGTCGAAGCGTACGCCCAGCTCGCGGCGGAGCTCCGCGTGCAGCCGGACGATGGTCACCGAATCGATGCCCAACTCGTAGAAGCGGGCCTGTTCGTCGACGTCGGCGCCGAGTACCGCCCGGAACACCGACCGCACCGCCTCGGGTCGCGGGGGCCGGCCGACCCGCGCCGCCGACCGGCCCGGGTCGGGCCCGGCGGACGGCAAGGTGGCGGGCAGCTCACCGCGGAGCAGCCGCTGGCGCAGGGCGGCACGCTGGATCTTGCCACTCGCGGTCCTCGGGAACTCGGCCCGGGGCAGCGCGACCACCCTGGCGATCAGCCGCAGCCGGCTGAACAGCGCCTCCTGGATGGCGCGGCCGAGGCCGGCGGCGTCGACGCCCGGCTCGGTGCCGAAGAGCACCGTCAGCGCCTCCGAGCCGGTGGCGTCATCCGGTACGCCGCAGGCCACCACCGGACCCGGCAGCACGCCGGCCACCGTCTCGACCACGCCTTCGATCTCGTGAGCGTAGTGGTTCTGTCCGTTCAGGACGATCCGGTCGCTTTCCCGCCCGACGATGGCGATCTGGCCATCCCGGCCGAACGCCAGGTCGCGGGTGTTGAACCAGGCGGTCGGGGTGGCGTCGTCACACCTGGTGAAGGCGGCCGCGTCGGCCTCCGGATTCGCGAAGTACCCCGCTGTCACCCGGGCGGACCGGATCTGCAACCGGCCGATCCGGCCCTCCGGCAGTACCTTGTCGTCGGCGTCGACGACCCGCAGCGCGGCGCCCGGTGCGGGCCGGCCGACCGCCACGAAGCTCGCCGTGTCGGCCGGGTCGCCGGCCTCGTCCACCCACTGGAGGTCGCCGTCGAGGCTCGACGCGCGTGCCCGGTACACGTTGGGCGCCAGCCCGGGGCGGGCGAAGGTGATCGCGGTAACGGTCTCCGTCATGCCCCAGACCGGCACGAACGCCTCGGGGCGGATCCCGAACGCCGAGGTGGCGCTCAGGAACTCGGCCATGACCGGCACGGTGATCTGTTCGCCACCGCTGACCAGGGTGCGTACGCAGGAGAGGTCCCAGCTCCGGCCGTCGGCCTGCGCCAACGCCTGGTTGACCAACTGGTAGCCGAAGTTCGGCGCCCAGGTGTGGTTGGCGCGGTAGCGAGCGATCAGATCCAACCAGCGGGTCGGGTCCGCCAGGACCAGGTCGGTCCGGGCGTGCACGTTGGTACAGCCGACGAAGACTCCGAGCACGTGATAGAGGAGGAACGCCCCGCTGTGGTCGACCGGCATCCAGTTCAACATGGTGTCGCCGGGCCTGATCGGCATCATCGTCGGTGTTCCGGCGGCGAACTCCAGCATCCCGCGCTGGGTCAGTTGGATGAGCTTCGGCCTGCCGGTACTGCCCGAGGACGCCATGAGCATCGCGACGTCGTCCGGCTCCGGGCGGTGCAGGTCGGTGGCGGGCGGCTCGGTGGCGTACCCGGTGACGTCGGCGGTTCGGAACTCGTCGACGAGCGCCGCCGGGTCGGCCCCGCCGCAGAGCACCATGGCCCCTTCGAGCTGCCGAACCGCCTGCCGCAGCCGGTCCCGGGTCGCGGCGTCCGCCGCTCCTTGGTGCGGCGGGACCATCAGCAGCGGACGGATGCCGCCCAGCACGCAGGCCCAGAACGCGCGGAAGAAGTCCGCCGCCCGTTCCGGACCGTAGAGCACGACGTGCTCACCGGCGTGTAGCCCCTCGCGCCGCAGCCCGGTCAGCAGCCGTCGGGACTGGTCGAGCAACTCGGGATAGGACACGACGGTGTCGACGCCCATCTCGGTGGTGGTGACCAGTCCGGCCCCGGGGTGGCGGTCGGCCGCGTGTAGCAGCGCCTCGGTCAGATTGCGTGGATGATCCGCCACGAACTCCAACGGCGTACCCGTATAAGACGCCAGTCGATCCACCTGTCCCCCTTCTTCTTCGGCACTGTCTGCGGTCAGGTCTCTGCGGCGGTCGGCAGACGTCGACGAGCCGGGCGCAGTGTCAGGAACGCCACCATCACGGCGATGAGCACGCCGTGGAAGAGGCCGACCACCGGCAGCGCGGCCATCTGCTCCAGCAGGAGCGCGCTGGAGAGCATGCCGACGGCCATTCCCAGCGTCTCCGCCGTTGCGGACATCCCGAAGAGCAGGCCCCGGGTGTCGTCGGAACCGACCTGTAACCGGGTGACGTACGCCAGCTCGGCGAGACCGTCCGCGAGCCCGGCGACCAGCGCCACCATCACCAGTGCGGGCAGTGGCAGGCCGGCGAAGACCGCCACGAACGCCAGCGAGGCCAGGCAGACCGCGCCGGCGAAAGCACGCTCGTCCAGGTGGCGACCGCCGCGTTTGAGCCACCGGGCGACGGCCTGGTAGGCGGCCATGCTGCCCATCGCCCAGGCGGCCCAGAATCCACTCAGCAGCGCCGCGGGATTCTCCGGGCTGGCGGTCTGGGCGAACGCCGGCAGGGCAACGTTGTGGGATGCTCCGCCCAACGCCTCCATCCCCCGTAGCCCCAGCAGGCCGACAAGCACCGGCGAGGCCATCCGCAGCAACCGCAGCCGGTGCAACATCGACAACCCTACCGGCTCGTCCGACGACACGACGCCGCCGTCAGCGCCGCCGTCGGTGCCGCGGAACGACAGCGGCAGCCACACCAGCACGAGCGCCGAGACGAGGAAACTGCCGGCGTTGATCCCGAACGCGGGCATGAAGCCGAACCCGCCGATCAACGGGCCGGCCGACGCGAAGCCGAGCACCATGGCGAAGGACTTCCCCGTCACCAGGTAGCCGTTTCCGCGCAACCGATCGGCTGAGCCGACGAGATTCGGCACGCTGGTCCGCAGGGCAACCGTGAAGAAGGTGTTTCCCGCACCGAGCGCCACCGCCACCACCCAGAGCAGATCCGGGTGTCGCGACGCCGGGGTCACCAGCAGCGTGACCATCGCGAGTGCCTGCGTGACGTCGCTCGCGATCATGACAAACCGGCGCTCGAAGCGGACGACGACCCATCCGGCCACCGGACCGGCGAGGAAGCCGGCGGTGATGCGGGCAGCCATCAGGAGTCCGGTCTGCAGCGCGCTGGCGGTCAGCTGGAACACGTACAGGTTGATCGCCACGAGGTTCAGGAACGTCCCGGCCGTCGACACCGTGTAGCCGGCCACCAGGGCACCGAACAACCGAAGATCGCGGCGGCCGCTCACCGAGGTATCCGGCGTCTGGGTCCACCGTGTCCGGCCGCAGCGCCCGCGACCGATCCCACGCTCGCCACGTCGTCCAGGGCGCGGCACCTCGTCACCACGACCAGCCCTTGTCGAGCCCGATCATGTCTCCGTTCGACACCCAACCCCCTGCAACCACATCGTCGCGTAGCCGGTGCACATCCCGGAGGAGAGATACCGTACCCGGAATGCGGGCGCGGGGTGGGTCACCCCGGGGTGCGGTGCCGAGGCCACCCCGGACCACTGTCCATACCGGACATGGTTCGGGTGCCTGCGTCGATGGTTGGCGGTCGCCGAACCGGATGCCGTGTTGAGGGGACGGCCTGCCGCGACTGCGCCGTACTCCGGACCTCGGACCGGGTTAGCGCGGGCGGCCGCGAGGCGTCCCGCAACCGCGGCTGGTCGTACGACGTCCTCCTACATCCAGCGGACGGTCTTCCGCGGGCGGACCCGGCCGGGGAGATCGCCCGCGAGTCGCCAGCGATTGAGCACGGACGGACGGTGTCTATCGTCGCGGGTCGAAGGGCGCGAGTTCCGCCGGTGTCTCGCCCTTCACCACCGTCTGTGCGAGCAACTGGCCGGTGATCGGGCCGAGCGCTATGCCCCACATGCCATGCCCGCCAGCCATGAACACCTGCGGGGAGGCGGTGGCGCCGATCAGGGGCAGGCCGTCGGGCGTGCACGGTCGGGAGCCCACCCACTCCTCCCGACGGTCGTCGAGGTCCACACCGGCCAGGAAGGGGCGTACGGCCTCCACGATCGCGGTGATCCGCCTGGGGTCGAGTGGGTCACCGGGCCGGCGGAACTCCATCATCCCGGCCACCCGCAGCCGGTCGCCCAGCGGTGTCAACGCCACCCGCTGCTGCGGGAAGTACAGCGGACCGGCGGGCATGCGCTCGACCGGCACGCTGAAGCTGTAACCGCGGCCGGCCTGGACCGGCTGGCGTACCCCCAGAGGTTTCGCCAGCTCGCCCAGCCTGGCGCCGGTGGCCACCACCACGGCGTCGTGCCGTCGCTGCGCACCGCCGCGAACGACCAGGGAGACGCGGCCCGCCGTCGGATGCACGCCGGCCACCTCGACGCCCTCGGCGATCTCGCCACCGCGCTCCTGCACCGCCGCGGCCAGCGCGGCGACGAACTGTGGCGGGTTCAGGAAGCGCTGCCCGTCGATCCTGACCGCGCCGTGGACCCGCTCGGTCAGGACCGGCTCCAGCGTCCGCACCGCCGGTCCGGCCACCGGTTGGAAGCTCACGTCCTGGCCCATGCCGCGAATCTCGGACAGCTCGGTCAGCAGTGCCCGGGCGTCGCGTTCGCGCGGGAAACAGGCGAGGAAGGGCTCGGCCGCCCGGACCGGTGCGGTCACGCCGCCGGCGGCGAGTACGTCGAATGCCTCCAACGCACGATCGTTGAGGGGCACGTACCCGGCCATGCCGCGCCGCCACCGCCGGGTGGTGCTGTGCGTCACGAAGGAGGTGAGGAACCGCAGCAACTGCCAGTCGGCGCGCAACGGCAGGTAAACCGGCGAACGCGGGCTCAGGACCGCGCGCAGGCCGTACCGCAGGACCGCGGGCTCGGGCAGCGGTGCGGTCAGCCCCGGAGTCAGCCATCCAGCGTTGCCCCACGAGGCGCCCGCTCCGACGTGGTCCCGCTCGTACACGGTGACCCGCACCCCGGCGTCCTGCAGGAACCACGCCGTGCACAGGCCCACCATCCCGCCGCCGATGACGGCGACGTCCTCGGGCGGGCGGCGCAGGAGCGCGGAGCCGTGCTGGTGAGGCGTGGACGGCATGCCGCCCTCCTTTCGTCAAGAACCCTTCAACGATGCCCGAGCCGGCGTGATCGCGGGCAGGGCGCGACACGGCGGAAACAGGCCCGGCAGATTGCCGACGACCGGCAACCACCCGCCCCGGAGGTGGCCGGCGGGGCGGTGTCGCCGTCCGCCGGTCGTCCCCGACGCCTCCCGCCGGCAGGGTGAACCGGGCACTGCCGCAGACCCGTCGCCCGGTCGTGCCGCAGCGGCGCGGAAGCCGGGGCGTGTTGTCAGATGAGCCCGTGTGCCAGCATCGCCTCCGCGACGCTGCGGAAGCCGTCGATGTTGGCGCCGACGACGTAGTTTCCCGGCATGCCGTACTCGTCGGCCGTCGTGTAGCAACGGTGGTGGATGTCGCGCATGATGTCGCGCAGCCGCTGCTCGGAGTGCTCGAAGGTCCAGGAGTCCCGGCTGGCGTTCTGCTGCATCTCCAGCGCGCTGGCGGCCACACCGCCGGCGTTGGCCGCCTTGCCCGGCGCGAACCTCACACCCGCCTCGGCGAAGGCGCGGATCGCCTCCGGCCTGGCGGGCATGTTGGCGCCCTCCACCACGACGATGCATCCCCCCTTGATCAGCGCTGCGGCCTCCGCGGCGCCGATCTCGTTCTGCGTCGCACACGGCAACGCGACCTGGCACGGCACCTCCCAGACCGAGCGATCGGTGGCGAAGTGCGCGTTCGGCCGCTCGTCGACGTAGGCGTCGATCCGGGACCGGCGGACCTCTTTGAGGTCCTTGAGCAGGTCGACGTCGATGCCCTTGTCGTCGCGGATGTAGCCGGAGGAGTCCGAGCAGGCTACGACGATGCCGCCAAGCTGGTGGACCTTCTCGATGGCATAGATCGCGACGTTGCCCGAGCCGGACACCACCACCCGCTTGCCGTCGAGGCCGTCACCGGCGGCGCGCAGCATCTCCTCGGCGAAGAATCCCGCCCCGTATCCCGTTGCCTCACGCCGCACCTGGGCGCCGCCGTAACTCAGCGCCTTACCGGTCAGCACACCCGACTCGTACCGGTTCGTGATTCGTTTGTACTGCCCGAACATGTAGCCGATCTCCCGGCCGCCCACCCCGATGTCCCCCGCCGGCACGTCGGTGTACTCGCCGATGTGCCGGTACAGCTCGGTGATGAAGGACTGACAGAACCGCATCACCTCCCGGTCCGACCGGCCCTTCGGGTCGAAGTCCGAGCCGCCCTTACCGCCGCCGATCGGCATGCCGGTCAGCGCGTTCTTGAACACCTGCTCGAAGCCCAGGAACTTGACGATGCCCAGGTACACCGAGGGATGGAAGCGCAGCCCACCCTTGTACGGCCCCAGCGCGCTGTTGAACTCCACCCGGAAGCCCCGGTTGATGTGCACGTTGCCGTGGTCGTCCTCCCACGGCACCCGGAAGATGATCTGTCGCTCCGGCTCACAGATCCGCTCGATGATCTTCGCATGGGTGTACTCCGGGTGCCGGTGCAGCACCGGGACAACGCTCTCCAGAACCTCGCGTACCGCCTGGTGGAACTCCCGCTCGCCCGGGTTGCGGTGCACCACGGTGTCGAAGATGAGGTTGATCTTGTCGTGCGCGCTCAATGCGGTCCTCTCGCGTGGGTTCGACCAGGACCCGAAAGGGGTCGAAATTCGCCCATCACCGCCGGATCCGCCCACGCCGTTGTGGACCAGGGTTCCGTCACCGGTACTCAGCCGACCTGCTCCGGCTGCCCGTCGCTCGATCTTCCCTGATGGTGCGCCCATCGCAAAGCGGTTCGGCTGCGGCGATCGTCACGGCCGTCACCAGGTCATTGTCCCGGCCGTGGTCGGGTCCTCGTCCCGGCGGTGGCCGGATCCGGCCGGTTCCCGGCCCGAAACGCGTACCCAGAGCCGTACCGCCCGACGGGTGTCGTCAAGCGATCACAGTCGGTGGGGGCGAGCGGGTACGGGCCGGCGCCGTGGCACCGACGGGCGTCAGCTACAGGCGGTGCCGTTGAGGGCGAAGCCGCTCGGAGCGGCGCTGTTGCCGCTGTGGCTGGCCTGGAAGCCGATGCTGGTCGAGCCGCCCGGTGGGATGGAGGCGTTGTAGCTGACGTTCGTCGCGGTGACCTGGCCACCGGTTGGTGAGTACGTGGCGTTCCAGCCGGAGGTGATGGTCTGCCCGGAGCCGAGGGCGAAGCTCAGCGACCACCCGTTGATGGCGCCCGTGCCGGTGTTGGTGATGGTGATGTTGGCGGTCAGGCCGGTGTTCCATGCGTTGACCGAACTGGTCACCCGGCAGCTACCGGAGTCGGTGGGCGGGGTGGTGGGCGGGGCCGTCGGGGGAGTGGTGGGCGGCGTGGTGGGCGAGCCGGTGGTCGGCGTGGTCGGCGGGGTGGTGGCGGTGGGCCCCTCGCTGACGGTGATCGTCGAGATGCTCCGGGCGGGGATGTCGACGGTCACCTGTCCGCCACTCACGTTCGCCGGTCGTGACTCCGCGCTCAGGGTTTGTGAGGTGACGGAGTATTCGGCCGCCGAGATGTTCTGCGGGACCTGGACGACGGCGTCGTCCACCGCGCTGTTCGAGCGGTTGAGGATCACCAGCTTGACCTTGCCCTGGCCCTGGTAGGCCGTGACCTCCAGCGAGGAGGAACGGGAACCCTTCGAGAGGGCGACCCGCCGGTCGCCGGGCCGGACGTACTTCGAGTACTGCGAGAATGCGTGGCCGCGCTTGAGGACCGCGCCCCTCGTGGTCCCGTACTGCGACTCGCCGTCACCGATGAACGAGTAGAAGCGGCGGCCGTACCACCAGATGTACGCGCTCCAGCCGGACTCCATCGACCGGTGCACGGTCCGCATGATGTCGTCGAGGGTCTCGTTCCAGACAGCCGCGTTGCTGGGGTTTCCCCAGATGTTCGAACCGGCGCCGTCGGCGGCGTGCAGGTTCCACTCGGTCATCCACTGGTTCTTGCCGTACTGGTTCGCGAGCGGGTAGGCGGAGAGGTTTCCGCTGTTCTCGGTGTCGTACAGGTGCCCGCCGACGTAGCCGATGTTGTCCCGTGCGGCGGCGTCCTGCAGCGTGGGGTCGGTGTACTGGCGGTTGAATCTCAGGGATTCGGCAACCAGGAGCTCCGTGTCCCTGATCCTGTCGCCCTGGTCGCGGACGAAGTTCCGCAACTCGGTGCCGGTCCAGTCCATCGAATCGTAGTCGGGGTGCCAGTCCGGCTCGTTCTGGACGGAGGTCACGTCGATCGTGACGCCCTGACCCTTCATGTACTGCACGAAGCTGTTCAGGTGCTCGGCGTAGTCGTCGTAGTAGTCGGCCTTGAGTTTGCCGCCGCCGACCCTGCTGTTGTTCGTCTTGAAGTGGGCGGGGGCGGTCCAGGGCGAAGCGAGGATCTTGACGTCGGAGCCGTAGGACTGCGCCGTCCTGAGGCTGCTCACCGGCCAGCTCCACTCGCTCGACGTCGGCGACACCACGGTCCGTACGATCGACAGGCCGAGCTGCCCCCTGCCCATCCCGACGAGCGTCTGGGTCTCGCTGGTCGTCCACTGGTCGCCGCCACTACTGAAGATCGGGGTCGCCGCCCCGAACCCGTCGATCGTCTGGTACGACGAGGCGGTGTTGACGGTGATGTCAGGCGTCGCGGCCAGCAGGGGTGGGGCGGTCAGGACTCCCGCCACGGTGACCACCGCGGTCGACGCGGCCACCAACAGGATCTGCGACTTCTTCACGGTCCACTCCATCAGCTCGTGGGACCACGGCCCTGTGAGGGATCGAGGGGCAGGGCGCGCTCCTGGTCGCCGCCGGCGCCGGACAGGTATAGCTGGCAGTCTATGTGATCGATAACATAGCCCTTCGCCGCGTCCCGTGCAACGACCGTGCCAGATGTGCTCCGGAAAGGCGGCGTGGGTCGACCCCGTGTCCGGTGAGTGGGCGGTTCGGCTTGCGGGCCGGGACGGCGGGTTGGTGCACTGCGACGATGACGATCGATGAGGCCGCGCGGCGGCTGCTGCACGCGTACGCGACCCGGCGGGCGATCGAGCCGATCTCGGCCGGTCCGGTCGCGTTGACCGTCGACGACGCGTACGCGATCCAGCTGGCCCAGGTGCGGCGGTGGCGGCGGGACGGCCGGGCGCTGCGGGGGCACAAGATCGGGCTGACCTCGATGGCGATGCAGGAGCAGCTCGGCATCGACCAGCCCGACTACGGCCACCTCTTCGCGGACATGTTCTTCCCGCCGGACGAGCCGATCCCGCTGAACCGGTTTCTCCAGCCCCGCGCCGAGCCGGAGTTCGCGTTCGTGCTGGCCGACGACCTTGCCGGTCCGGGGCTGACCCGCCGGGACGTTCTCGCCGCGGTCGGCTCGGTCCACCCGGCGCTGGAGATCATCGACTCTCGGATCGTGGACTGGCGGATCGGCCTGGTGGACACCATCGCCGACAACGCCTCGTCCGGCGGGGTCGTGCTGGGGCCGGACCCCCTGCCGGTGGCCGCGGCCGATCTCGCCACCGCGCCGTGTGCGTTCCTGGTCGACGGGGAGGTCGTGGCGACCGGCGTGGGCGCGGACGTCCGGGACGCCCCGCTCGGCGCCCTGCTCTGGCTGGCGAACCGGCTGGGTGAGCTCGGCCAGCGACTTGAGGCGGGCCAGGTGGTTCTCTCCGGCTCGCTCACCAGAGCGATTCCCATCGATTCCGGCAACATCGTGGTGGCAGATTTTCCGGGCCTCGGAAGCGTCCGTGCGGAGTTTGTCCGACGCTGAATCGACAGGTTGTGTCGATTCATTTCCTCACCGGCGTCCGGGGCTGATCGCCCCGGTTGACGCATTCGTTCCGAGCCGTTCCGATAGTCGATCCGTGGCGTCTGTCGAACATGGCGATACGTACGTAACGTCAATTGCACATTACGCACGGTAACTCACGTATCGTGGCCCCGTCCCGGTCGTCCGGGGAGGTCATGGCCGGGCTGACCAGCGGCGGATGCGGCCTGACGGCTACCGCCGGGTCCTCGGGTCCCGGCGGGCCGCCGCTCCTGCCCACCGGGTCTGTTCCGCTCAGTGGTATGGCGCTCTTGCCTGTGATCGGTGTTACCGTGTTGGCTTCCTCACCTATCGCACGGCCAAAGGCAACGGGGCCTGAGAACGATGTCGTTGGTCGCGTTGCCGACATCTTCTGTGGTGAATTCAGACGTGTTGTTGAGCGGTGAAAGAGGGCCGGCAGTGAAGACCAGACGCAAAATTTTTATGGCCGCCGTGGCGGCTTCCCTCATGCTGGGCGCGTCAGCCTGTGGGGGTGGCGACGACGCGGACTCGGGCGACGGTCTTGGCACCGTCAAGGTGGCCGTGGGCATCCGGCAGACGTTCGAGTTCCTTCCCGCCGAGTACGGCAAGGAGCTCGGCGTGTGGCGCAAGCGCGGCCTCGAGGTGGAGAACGTCTACGTGCAGGGCAGCGGGCAGGTCTCCCAGGCGATGGCCTCGGGGCAGGCGGAGCTGGGCCTGACGGCGGGCGCCTCCGGGGTGGACGCCATCCTCAGCGGAGTGCCGTCCAAGATCGTTGGGCTGATCGGCAAGGACTTCAAGATGATGCTGGTCGTCGTGCCGAAGGACTCGCCGATCACCGACATCAACGGGCTCCGGGGCAAGACGATCGGGGTCTCCGCCGCGGGTTCGCTGACCGACTACCTGGCCAAGAACATCGCGCTGCACCAGGGCTGGCCGGAGAGCGACATCAAGCGGGCCAACATCGGCGGCCTGAACGAGCAACTCGCGGCTCTGGAGTCCGGGGCCACCGACGCGTTCGTCTGGTCTGCCGAGGCCGGCTTCGCGCTCGAGGAGCAGGGCAAGGGCCGGGTGCTGTTCGACTTCGGCGAGGTGGTCAAGGACAACGTCTTCGAAATCATCGTGGCCGGCGACAGCGCGATCTCGGACCGTGAGGACGCGATGCGGGCGTACCTCGAAGGCTGGTACGAGACGGTCAACCACATGAAGGCCAACCGCGACGAGACGATCGCGTTCATGGTCAAGACGTTCGAGGTCACCGAGGGAGTGGCGAGCAAGACCTACGACCACGACATGGCGAACCTCTCGCTCGACGGGACGATTCCCGAGCTCAACCTCAACGGGCTGGCCACCTCGGTGGTGGAACAGGGGATCACCGACAAGAAACCCGCCGTCGAGACGTTCTGGGACGACCGGTTCGTCCCGGTCGCGGCGGCGGGATGAGCACCGACCAAACGGCGCCTCCGGTAACCGGCATCGCGGTCCACGACCGCGGTGCCGGCTCCGCGCCCCGGCGGCGGCCACTCTCCGGAACCAGGCTGGGCGTCATCGCGGTGCTGGTGGTCTGGTTGGGCGCCTGGGAGCTGACCGTACGCCTGGGGCTGATCAGCTCGACCTTCGCCGCGGCGCCGAGCGAGATCGCGGTCGCGATGGTCGACCTCGCGGGGAACGCCGGAGTGCGGGCGGCGTTCGTCGGTGCGATCGGCATGTTCCTCGTGTCGTTCGCGATCGCTGCGGTGACCGGCGTGCTCGCCGGGGTGGCGATGGGGCTCTCCAAGATCGTCTATCGGGTCTTCCATCCGGTCGTCCTCGGGCTCTTCTCCACCCCAAAGATGATCTTCATTCCGATCTTCATCCTGGTGGCCGGCTTCGGCGTGGTCTCGAAGATCTCCTACGGCGCCGTCTCCGGGTTCTTTCCGGTCGCGGTGACGGTCACCGCCGGGGTACGGATGGTCGACCGCCGGCTGCTGCTCGCCGCACGGTCGATGGGGGCCTCGCGGCTCCAGGCGCTGCGCGGCGTCGTGGTGCCGGGCTCGCTGCCGGCGGTCATGGCGGCGCTCTGGTACGGCATGAAGCACGCCCTGCTCGGCGTCCTGATCATGGAACTGTTCGCGTCACAGGAGGGTATCGGCCACTACATCGGCCTCTACACCTCCACCTTCCGCACCGACCGGGTCTTCGCCCTCGTCCTCGGCCTGGCGATCTTCGCCATCCTGCTGGGTTCGCTGTGGCGTTGGCAGGAGAAGCGGCTGAGCCGATGGAGAGGAAGCCATGGCTGAAACGACCAGCGCGGCGACACTGACCGCGACCGACGTGACGATGGCCTACCAGACCCAGCGCGGGCACACCGTCCTCGCGCTCGACCGGGTGAGCCTGGACGTACGCCGGGGCGAGTTCGTCAGCCTGATCGGTCCGAGCGGCTGCGGCAAGTCCACCCTGCTCTACATCCTCGGCGGACTGCGCCGACAGAGCTCCGGCGAGATCGTACTCGACGGTCAGCGGGTGACCGGCCCGACGCCGCGGAAGGTGGGCTTCGTCTTCCAGGACTACACGCTCTTCCCCTGGCGCACGATCATCTCCAACGTCGAGGTCGGGCTGGAGTTCCGCGGCATCGGCAAGCGGGAGCGGCGGGAACGGGCCGAGCACAACCTCGATCTGGTGGGGCTCGGGGCGTTCGCGAACGCCTACCCGAGCGAGCTCTCCGGCGGCATGCAGCAGCGGGTGGCGATCGCCCGCGCGCTCTCGATGGACCCGGAGATCCTGCTGATGGACGAGCCGTTCGGCGCGCTCGACGAGCAGACCCGGACGGTGCTCGGCGAGGAACTGGCACGCATCCTGGAGAAGACCGGCAAGACCATCGTGTTCGTCACGCACAGCCTGAGCGAGGCGGTGTTCCTCTCCGACCGGGTGGTGGTGATGTCGGCCCGGCCCGGCCGGATCAAGGAGATCCTCACCGTGGACGAACCGCGGCCGCGCCAGCCCGACTTCTCCACCTCGCGCAGCTTCACCGACCTGCGCAACGGCCTCTTCGAGCTGCTGCACGAGGAGGTACGGGCGGCAACGCTCGCCGAGATGAGCGGCGCCGGTGGGGACGGCCGGCGTGGCTAGGCGGGAGCGGCTGACCGTCGTCGCCATCCAGCTCGGCCTGGCCGCGGTGGTCGTGGCGATCTGGGTCTACCAGACGCGCGTCGGGCGGGTGTCGCCGATCCTGCTGCCCCGCCCGGAGCGGGTGCTGCAGGAGTTTCCGGAGCTGCTGCGGGACCCCGTGTTCTGGAACAGCCTGCGGGTCACGGCGCTGGAACTGGTCGGCGCGTTCGCCCTCGCCGCGATCTCCGGGCTGCTGGTCGGCGTAGTGGTGGGGCGGTGGGCACCGGCCGCACGGGTCGCCACGCCGCTGCTCGCCTGGGCACAGACCGTACCGATCATCCTCTTCTACCCGATCTGCATCCTGCTCTTCGGGATCGGTCCGATGTCGAAGGTCGCGTTCGGCGGCTTCTACGGCTTCTTCCCGATCGCGGCGAACACGGTGCTCGCGCTCTCCACGGTGCCGGCGCGCTACCTCAGCGCCGCCGCCGCGCTGGGAGCTAGCCGGCGGCAGACCGTGACCCGGGTGCTCATCCCGGCCGCCCGGCCCCTCATCCTCTCCGGAGTCCGGCTGGGCGCGGCGCTCTGCCTGATCGGCGTGCTCGCGGGCGAGCTGCTCGGCTCGACCGACGGCCTCGGTTACCGGATCGCGTCCAGCTCGGGCTCGTTCCGTACCCCGGAGCTGTATGCGTACATCACCGTCGCGCTGGTGCTGGTCGCGATCTTCAATCTCGCCATCACCCGGGCGGACGACCGCAATGCCCAGGCATGAGCGAGCACGTCGCGCAGATCAGCCAGCTCGGTGCCGGCATCGGTGCGGGGATCGCCGGTACCGATGACTCCCGGTCCGGGCGGGCGCCCGACCGCCCTGAGCACACTGCTGTTCTGCCACGGGCTCGGCGTCAACACGGTGGCGTTGCCGCTGCTGGCGCTGCACCACGGGCACGGTGCGGCCGCGGTCGGCGTACTGGTGGCGATCTCCGGGTGTGGTCAGATCGGCATCCGGCTACTCGTCGCGCGCTGGGCCCACCGGTTGACCGAGCGGGGCCTGATCCTGGCCGCGGCGGCGCTGCTGTGCCTGTCGAGTGCGCTGGTGCTCCCACTGCCGGCGCTCTGGGTGTTCGTGCTGGCGAGCCTCGTCCAGGGCGTCGCGCGCGGCATCTTCTGGGTCGGTGTGCAGGCCCATGTCGTACGCAGCGTCCCCGAGCCGCGCCGTGCCCTGGCCATGGTCGACTTCGTCGGCGGCATCGGCCTGGTGACCGGCCCGGCCACGATCAGCCTGGTGGGTGGCTCGCTCCACGCCGCGCTCGTGCTGGGAATCGGCACCAGCGCGGTCGCGGCGCTGCCCGCGCTGCGCCTGACCCGGCTGCCGCTGCCACCGCCGGAGAAGGCGGCCGGCCAGGTGTGGGCGGTGTGGCGGCACCCGGTCCTGCGTCCGCCGGTGCTGGCGGCCATCTCGACCGGCACCTGGCGCGGCCTGCTCGGCTCGTACGTCCCGGTGGTGCTCGCCGCGGCCGGCTACTCCGCCTCGGCGGTGGGCCTGCTCGTCGGGCTCGGCTCGGCGACGAGCATCGCCGGTTCGATGCTCGCCGGGATCGCGCCGCCCCGCCGGCTGGGTCCGCTCTACGTCTCCGGCGCGGTGGCGGCCGGCGCCGGGCTGGCCGGGATCGGGCTCTGGCCCGGACAGCTCCCGGTCACGGTCGTGCTACTGCTCGCCAGCGGGGTGGGCGCCGGCATGCTGCAGACGCTCTGCACCTCGCTGGCGGCGCAGGCGGTCGAGCCCGCCGAACGGGGGCGGGTGGTGGCTGACGTCGGTACGTATCGGGCGGTCGCGCTGCTGGTGTCGCCACTGGGCATCGCGGCTCTGCTGCCCGTCTTCCCGCCCGGCCCGGCGATGGCGCTGGTCGGGGCGGTCGCGGCGGTGCCGGCGCTGCGTCGACCACCGCCGCCCGGCGGGCGACCACCGGTCGGCCGGGCCGACGGTCGCCCGGACGGATGAGCGGGCGCCGGCTGGATGAGCCGTGGCTGGCTGGAAGAGCCGTGGCCGGCTGGATGAGGCGTCGCCGGCTGGATGAGGAGGAGAGATGTTCGAGCAGATCCACCCCCGTACCCGGGTGATCGCCGGGGCCGGTGCCCATCGGCGCCTGCCGGAGCTGCTGTCGGAGCTGCACGCGGGTCCGGTCTTCGTGGTCTGTGGCCGCACGGTCGCGGCCGGACCGCAGCTCGCGGCGCTGCGCGAGGTGCTGGGCGACGCGATCGTCGGCGTGTTCGACGGGATCCGTCCGCAGGCCGGCCTCAACCACCTGGGCACGGCGGCCGCCGCGATCCGCGCCTCCGGTGCGGAGGCGGTGCTGAGCCTCGGCGGTGGCGCGGCGATCGACACCGCGAAGTACCTGATCCTGCTGCTCACCGTGGACGGGCCGCTCGACGACTTCCAGGTGCCGAAGGGTCGTGGCCGGCAGGGCCGGCCGGCCCGGGCGCTGCAAGGGACCGCGTACCCGCACGTCGCGGTGCCGACGACCACCGGTTCGTCCAGCGAGGTGATGCCCTGGGCCGGGGTGCGCGACGAGCGGCGCGGCGAGAAGGTGCTCTTCCGCGACCCGCTGCTGGTACCCGACGCGGCGGTGCTCGACCCGCTCCTCGTGGTGCCGACCGGCGCCGCACTCACCGCGTCCAGCGGGGTCACCGCGGTGGCACGGGCGGTGGAGGCCACCTACTCCCGGGACCGGCAGCCGATCGCCGACGGGTACGCCCTGCAGGCGCTGCACCTGCTCCGCACCGGTCTGCCCCGCTCGATCGAGACACCGGACGACCTCGATGCCCGGCTCGACGCCCAGGTCGGTGCCCTGCTCTCCGGCATCGCGGCCGACAACGCGATGGTGTCGCTCACCCACGCGATCGGGCACGCGGTCGGCGGCCGGTACGCGCTCCAGCACGGCGTCGCGCACCGGATCTTCCTGCCTCCGGTCGCCGGACGGCTGCTGCCGGCCGAGGGCTCCCGGGTGGCGCGCGTCGCGGAGGCGCTCGGCGCGGAAGGCCGGGACGCCGATGCGGTCACCGCGGCGTTGCGCACCATGCTCGCCCCGTTGCCGATCCCGACCCGGCTGCGTGACGTGCACGTCGACCGGGCCGACCTACCGGCGATCGCCAAGGCGACCTCGGTCGAGCCGATGATGACGTACGCGCCCCGGGAGGTATCGGTCGAGGAGATCGAGGAACTGCTGGAGTCGTGTTGGTGACGCCGTCGGCGGCCGGTGGGCCGGGCAGGGGGCGCCAACCGGCCCTGCCGAGGGTGGCACTGGTCTCGACCGGTGGCACGATCGCCTCGGTCGGGCGCGACCGGCTGGACCTCACCGGGTACGCCGAGCGGGCCGAAATGCGGGCCGTCGGCGCGCTCCTGGCCGAGCTGCCGGAGCTGGCCACGGTCGCGGAGATCGTGACGGTCGAACTGCCGAACGTGCCGAGCCACGCGCTCGGCCTGGCCGACGCGCTGCGGGTCGTACGCACCGCGCGGGACCTCGCGGCCGACCCGGCGATCACCGGCGTCGTGCTCACCCACGGCACGAACACGCTGGAGGAGACGGCGTTCCTGCTCGATCTGGCCTGCCCGCCGGGCACCCCGGTCGTGGTCACCGGCGCGATGCGTCCGGCCACCAGCCTCAGCGCGGACGGGCCGCTGAACCTGGTCAACGCGGTCCGGTTGGCAACCGACCCGGCCTCGCGCGGCCGGGGGGTGCTCGTGCTGCTCGACGATACGGTGCACGCCGCCCGGGACGTCAGCAAGGCGTCGGCCAACCGGCTGTCGGCCTTCCGGGGCGGGGAACTCGGGCCGCTCGGGTTCGTCGAGGGGGATGGCGCGGTCGTCTTCCACCACGGCACCGAGCCGTGGGCGGCCCGGGGGGCGTTCGACCCGGGCGCCGTCGGCACGCCGCCGAGGGTGGACATCGTGCTGTCCTACCTCGGTGCCGACGGCGCGCTCGTCGACGCTGCCGTCGCGGCGGGCGCGGCGGGGATCGTGAGCGCCGGCACCGGTGCCGGCTATCCGACCCCGGCCGAGTCGGCGGCGCTGGACCGGGCGGTGGCCGGGGGAGTGCTGGTGTGCCAGGCGACCCGGGTGGGGTCCGGCCGGGTGACGCCGCGCCCGGCCGCGCTCGCCGACGGGATGGTGACGGCCGGGAACCTCAACCCGTGGAAGGCCCGGCTGCTGCTCGCGCTGGCATTGACCCGTACCCGCGACGCGGCCGCGATCCAGCGGCTCTTCGACAGGTAGCGCGGTCTCGTGGTGCCGACGCGCCCCGTCCGGTGCTCAGCGTGGCGCCGGGGCTGCCGCCCAGAGGTCGCCGACGCGTCGCCGGTCGAGGTCGCGGGCCGCCGCCCAGAGCGCGTCGGCGCCACCGGTGTTCTCGGCGAACTTCCGGCGCACCCCGGCCGCCTCGTCGACCGGCCGGGTCGGGTCGCCGTCGAACCGCTCGGCACCGGCGAGTACGTGCATCCGGGCGCCGAACCCCTGCGCGAGGGCGGGATCGGCGACGTACTCCACCCGGCTGGCGAGGGTGTGTACCGCATCTCGGGCGGTGCTCTCCGGCTCGAACGACGCGACCCCGACCCGCCCGTCGACCAGGGCGAGCGCGACCGCCATCGGCAGGCTCGCCCGGGCCTGGTACTCGCTGGCCGGTGCCATTTTCTCGGCGACGGGTTCGCAGACGATCGGCACGTACCAGGGGGCGACCTCGCAGACGATCCGGTCCACCCGGGCGGCGTCGACCTTCTCCCGCAGCGCCAGCGCCATCTCGATGAACGGGTGCAGCACGTGCGCGCAGGGGTAGAGCTTCATCTTGGCCTCCATCGAGAGCCACCGTTCGCCCAGCGCATCGGTGATCCCGGCGAGACCGTCGGTGGCTCCGGCGAGACCGTCGGTGGCCCCGGCGAGATTGTCGACGGTCCCGGCCCGGCTGTCGTCGGTCGGCGCGGCGGCGGGCCCCGGCCGTACCACCTCGGGGACGGCGCCGAGGAACGACGCGAAGACGCCGTGCCGGCCCTCCACCACCGAGGCCGGTCCGGGAAAACCACGGCCGGCCAGACCGTCGGCCACGAGGCCGCCGTGCGCCGCCCAGCCCGGGTGCAGCCGCTTCGACCAGGTGCCGTCGCTGAGGAACTCCAGCAGCCCGCCGGACATGCTGCCGGCGAGTCCCATCGCACTGGCGATCACCGAGGGTTCCCGGCCGCGCAGCACGCCGGCCACGAGCGCGGCGGCGAGCGGACCGAGTACGCCGGTCGCCTGGAAACCGCGGGCATGCAGTCCCCGGCCGGCCGCCGCACCGAGCCTGGCCAGCAACTCGTCACCGGCGGCGACCGCGGTGATCAGGTCGGCCCCGGGTCGGGACTCGTCCGCGACCGCCAGCGCCGCCGGCAGCAGTACGCCCATCGGGTGGATCACCGAGGTCGGGAACGTGTCGTCGAAGTCCAGCGCGTGTACCAGCGTCCCGTGGGCGAGCGCGGCGGCGGCCGGGTGCAGCGGGGCCGGGTCGAGCAGCAGGCGGGCGTCACCGGTCCCGCCCAGCTCGGCCGCCAGTTCACGGACGGCGACTCCGGGCGGTGTGGACCAGGCGGCCACCACCAGCCCCACCGCGTCGGCGAGCCGCAGCGCGACCCGGTCGCGGACCTCGGCGGGTACGTCCGCCGGGCGCAGGTTGCCGGCCCAGGTGGCGAAGGCGGTGGCGATGGTCGACACGAAGCACTCCAGAAAGGGTTGTAAGGGACATGCGAAATCTATGGGATGAGGTGGACCCGGCGGAGGTCGTCGAGCTGGCTCTCACCCTGGGCCGGATCGACAGCCCGAGCGGGGACGAGCACGCGGTCAGCGACTTCCTGTACGACTGGTGCGCCGACGCCGGCCTGGCGCTCCGGCGGGTCCGGTCCCACCCGGACCGCGCGGCCAACATCGTCGCCCGGATCCCGGGCACCGGTGGCGGGCGTTCGCTGCTCTTCAACAGCCACATGGACACGGCGGTGGCGCCCGGCGACCGCACCTACTTCGCCGAGCCCGACCGGCCCGAGTTCCACACCGCCTGGCGGGACGGCGACGAGATCGTCGGGGTCGGCGTGGTCAACGACAAGGGGCCGATGGCGTGCTGGCTGGTGGCGGCCGCGACACTGCGCCGCTCCGGCGTGCGTCTCCCCGGCGACCTGGTCCTGACGATGGTCACCGGGGAGATCGGCCATGAGCCGGTCGACGAGTTCGACGGCCCCCGCTACCAGGGCAAGGACCACGGCAGCCGGTACGTGGCCACGCACGGCGGGCTCGCCGACTACGTGGTGGTCGCCGAGACCACCTCGTTCACACCGATCTGGGTCGAGCCCGGCAAGGCGTTCTTCCGGATCGAGGTGCGCGGCCGTGACCGGGGCGTCTACACGCCCTACCTGAGCCGCCCGTACTCCCACGGCGACCAGCCGAACGCGATCGTCCGGGCCGCGCCGCTGATCACCGCGATCGACGAGTGGGCGTACGGCTACCAGGAGCGGAACCGCTCGCGCCGGGAGGCCGGCGAGGTCGTGCCCAAGGTCAACATCGGGGCGGTCCGGGCCGGCCACCCCAGCCAGCCGATCCTTTCGCCGGCCTCCTGCCTGCTGTACCTGGACGTCCGGATCCCGCCCGGTGACAACCCGCTCGGCGTCCAGGAGGAGCTGCGTGACCTGGTACGCCGGGTGACGCCGGACGCGGACGTCGAGTGCTATCTGTTCCGGCGTGGGTACGAGGCGAGCGGTGCCGAGCCGCTGGTGGCCGCGCTGCGTGCCGCCACCGAGGCGGATGTCGCCCCGGAGCGGCGTACCGACCCGGGGCATCCGCCGTCGAGCATGTGGCGCGACCTGAACGTCTGGAACGAGCTGGGGATGCCGGCTGTGACGTACGGTCCGGGCCAGGGCACCGGGGGTGGAAACGTCTCGATCGCGGCGGACGATCTTGCTGCCTGCGCCCGGGTCTACCTGCGCACGGCCATCGAGATCTGCGGTACGCCCCGGTGAACCCACCGGCCAAGCCTGGCGGAACCGGGTCGGACCAGGGCAGCGGCGCGTTCCACTGGCCGGACGGCCGCGGTGGGCAGCCGCAGCCTCCGCCCCGTTCACTTGACCGGGTGGAGGCACCGACACCCGGGGAGGTCCGGCTCGACGTCAACGGCGTCGAACACCGGCTGCCGGTCGACGACAACGCGCTGCTGCTCGACGTGCTGCGCGACCGGCTGCGGCTGACCGGCGCCAAGCGCTCCTGCGACGTGCAGGTCTGCGGTGCCTGCACGGTGCTGGTCGGCGGCGAGCCGGTCAGCTCCTGCTGCTTCCTCGCCCAGGACGCGCGGGGCCGGCAGGTGCAGACGATCGAGGGCTTCGCCGCCGAGCCGGGCTTCCCGGCGGTGGCCGAGGCGTTCGCCCGGCACAACGCGTTCCAGTGCGGGTACTGCGCGCCCGGCTTCCTGATGACGCTCAAGCCGCTGCTGGCCCGGGGCGCCCTGCGCAGCCGGGCGGACGTGGAGCGGGAGTTCGCCGGGAACCTCTGTCGCTGCACCGGCTACCGGGCGATCGTGGACGCCATCTGCGAAGCGGCCGGAGTCGAGCCGTGACCGGGCCCGGGCCCGCGACGGCGGCCCAGCCGGACCCTCGGCCGGAGCCGGACCCCCGGCAGGATCAGCGGCCGGACAGTGCGTCGGATCGGCAGCCGGGGCCCGAGCGGGAGCTGGGCGTGGTCGGTCGGTCGCCCGTCCGGGCCGACCTCGCCGCCAAGCTGACCGGTGCGGCCGAGTACGCTGCCGACCTCGACGCACCGGGTGCGCTCCAGGTCAGGCTGCTGCGCAGCCCGGTCGCGCACGCCCGGATCGCCACGCTGGACACCACCGCGGCGCGGGCGGTCCCCGGGGTGGTCGCCGTGGTGACCGCGGCGGACCTGGTCGACTTCGACGCGACCTGGGGCCACTACGTGCGGGACCGGCCGATCCTCGCCCGGGACGTGGTGCGGTTCGCCGGTGAGATCGTCGCGGCCGTCGCCGCCGAGAGCGAGGCCGCGGCCGCCGCCGGCGTCCAGGCGATCCGGGTGGCGTACGACCCGCTGCCGGCCGTGCTCGACGTGCGGGACGCGGTGACGGCCGGTGCGGCGCGGGTGCACGACACCGCCGCCCGGCCCGGCTTCGGCTGCCCGCCCGGCACCACGTTCGTCGACGGCAACGACTTCTACCACTACCGGGTCGACCTGGAGCGGGTGCCCGGAGCCGACCCGCCGGACGCGGTGGTGATCGAGCGGGAGTACGCCTTCCCGGCCGTCTACCAGTACGCGATGGAGCCGCACGCGGTCGTCGCCTCCGCCGACGCCGACGGCATCGACGTGTGGTCCTCCTGCCAGCATCCGTTCCTGGTACGCGAGGAACTCGCCGAGGTCTTCGGGCTGCCGGAGGAGCGGGTGCGGATCCGGGTGCCCTTCGTGGGCGGCGGGTTCGGCAGCAAGTCCTACGCGAAGCTGGAACCGGTCGCGGTCGCCGTGGCCCGGGTCGTCGGCCGGCCGGTACGGCTGGTCAGCCGGGTCGAGGACGCGATGGTCACCACCCGCCGGCACGGCATGCGCTGCCGGATGCGTACGGTGGTCGGCCGGGACGGGCGGTTCCGGTCCCGGCACGCCGAGATCTGGATGGACACCGGCGCGTACGCCGACAACGGCCCCACGGTCACCATGGTCGCCGGGATGGCGGCCACCGGGCCGTACCGGTGGGAGCGGGTGCACGTCGACGCCGCCTGCGTCTACACCCACCTGCCGCCCGCCGGCTCCTACCGTGGGTTCGGTGCAGCGCACCTGCAGTGGGTGGGTGAGTCCCAGGTCGACGAGGCCGCGGCAGTGCTCGGCCTGGACCGCCTGGAGCTGCGCCGGCGGAACCTGCTGCGCCGGGGGGAGACGGTGATCCCGGGCTGCCGCCCGCTCGACGCCGACCTGGCCGGCGACCTCGACGCGGTGGTGAGCCGGCTCGGCTGGGGCGCCGAACTGCCTGCCTGGCGGGGCCGTGGCGTCTCGGTCGGCGTCTCGCCGGCCGGGGTCTCGGCGCGGTCGCACGCCCGGGTGGAGCTGCGGCCCGGCGGCCGGGTGGCGGTGCTGGTCGGCTCGCAGGAGATCGGCCAGGGCGCCCGTACCGTGCACGCGCAGATCGCCGCCGAGGTGCTCGGTCTGCCGGTGGACCGGGTGGAGGTGCCGGCCACGGACACCGAGACGACCCCGTACGACCGGTCGACCGGGGCCAGCCGCTCCACCACGGTCGCCGGGCTCGCCGTCGCCCGGGCCGCCGAGCGGCTGCGGGACGCGATCGTGGCGGCCGTCGCCGCGCGCTGGGGGGTACCGGCGTCCGAGCTGCTCCTCCGGGACGGCGCGGTGGTCTGCGGTGACCGGTCCTGGGACCTGGCGGAGTTGGCGGAGCTGGCGCCGGACGGTCCCGGCGGCCTCGCCGGGGAGGGGTCGGCCGAGGAACTGGGCGGTGGATCCGGGCCGGCGCTGTTCTGGGAGGTCTGCGTGGCCGGCGCCGAGGTGGCGGTCGACCCGGAGACCGGGCGGATCGAGGTGCGCGAGGTGGTCACCGTGGCCGACGTTGGCCGGGCGATCAACCCCAGCCTGGTCGAGCGGCAGGACGAGGGATGCACGCTCCAGGCGCTCGGGAACGCCCTCTTCGAGGAGATGTGCTTCGGCCCGGACGGGGTGCTGCGCAACGACAGCCTGCTGGACTACCGGATACCCACGCTCACCGACGTGCCGGGCGGCATGACCTGCGTGATCGTGGAGAACGGCGACGGCCCGGGCCCGTTCGGCGCCAAGGGCTGCGGCGAGGGAGTCTTCGGCGGGCTGACCGCCGCGCTGGTCACCGCCGTGACCGACGCCGGGGTACGCGTCCCCGAACTGCCCATGTCGGCGGACCGGGTGTGGCGGTGGATCCATGCTTCCTGACTTCACGATCCTGCGACCCCGCGCGCTCACCGACGCCTGCGCGCTGCTGGCGGAGCACGGCACGGACGCGGCGGCGTACGCCGGCGGCACCGAGCTGCTGCTCGCGATGAAGCTGGGTCAGGCGGCTCCCCGGTACCTCGTCGACCTCAAGGATGTGCCGGGACTGGACACCCTCGGGGTACGCGGCGACGCACTGCGGATCGGCGCGCTGGTCACGCACCGGCAGCTCGAACTGTCGGCCGAGGTCGGCGCGGTGCTACCCGCGCTCGTCGAACTGGAGCGGCAGCTCGCCAACCCGCGGATCCGCAGCTCGGGCACGGTTGGCGGCAATCTGGCCTCCGGGCGGCCGCACTCGGATCTGGCCACCTTCCTCATCGCCGCCGAGGCGACCGTCTCGACGGTCTCCGCCACCGACCCGCCCCGGACGATCGACGCGGCGGAGCTGATGGTCGCGCCGTTCGAGACCGTCCTCGCCCCTGACGAACTCGTGGTCGCGGTTCAGGTGCCGGTGCCGCCCCCGGGGACCACACTGGCGCACGAGCGGTTCATCCTGGTCGAGCGGCCGGCCGTCACGGTCACCGTTCGGCTGGAAACCGCCGAAGGCGTCGTTACCGGGGCGCGGGTGGTGGCCGGCGCGGCGACGCCGATCCCGACGGAGCTGCCCGGAGCGGCCGATGCGCTGCTGGGACTGCCGGTGGACGGCGGCCCGGAGGCGGTCGGCCCGGCCGGGGCGGCCGCCGCCGCGCAGGTGACGGTGGCCGCCGGGATCGACGAGGACTATGCCCGGCACCTGGTGTCGGTCCTGGTGCGCCGTGCCGCCGGAACGGCGCTGGCCAACCTCATCCCATAGCGCGAACCCTGCGTCGCGGGACGTCGCCCGCAGGCTCTTGATCCGCGGGTTCGGGGTTCGAGTCCCTGGCGGCGCACAACAATAAGGCCCTGACCAGCAGCGAACCGGTCATGGCCTTGATGGTTACCTATGTAGTTTCGAACTGCCCCCCGAAAACCCCTCGGCAACGCCCCTGGGCGATCAGGTTCGACAGGCCCGGGATGGCGGTGCTGGCCGCTCCTGTGCCCCGGAGCTATGCGTCCCGGCTCTGGCCGGGTTGGCGGGGCTTGGGGTCGCCTGACTCCGGCCTCCCGCCGTGGATGCCCACGTCGATGCCGCTTGGGCTGTCTCCCTACTTGAAGGGCCGGCCGATCTCGGTGACTCCTATCGAGCTGGTCGTCCGCCGCCAGGTGTAGGGCGTCCGGCCACCAGGTAGTCGCGCACATCCACGTCGATAGCTGCCATCAACCTCGTTGTTTGTTATCACTATCGATAGTGATATCGTTGCCGGGTGGAGATGTCGAGGGAACGTTGGGCTGGGCTGGCTCTGCATCCGGTGCGCATCCGGATCCTGCGGGCCGTCGCCGGTGCCCGGCTGACTACGCACGACCTCGTGGCGCTGCTGCCGGACATCCCGCACGCGACGCTGTATCGGCACCTGGCCACGCTGGTCAAGGCTGGCCTGGTCGAGGTGGTGGACCGACGCAAGATTCGTGGCGCTGTCGAGCGGGTCTACGCGCTGCCCGCACACGGCGCGACGTTGGACGCGGCGGCCCTGGCCACGGCGACGCCCGAGGATCACGCCCGGTACTTCACCGCGTTCGTGTCGAGCCTGCTGTCTGAGTTCTCCCGCTACCTCGCCCGCGAGCGGATCGACTTCGCCGTGGACGGGGTGGGGTACCAACAGCTGGTGCTCCACCTGACCGACGCGGAGCTGGCGACGTTCGCCGCCGACCTCACCCAGATCATCGGGCCGCTGCTCGGCAACGAGCCCGGCAGGGGCCGGATTCCTCGCCTGCTGGCGACCATCCTGCTGCCAGCCGACCAGCCGACAGCCACCGAGGCCACACCACAGACGCCGGAGCGGGAAGACGGTTCCGGCACGAGGGAAGGGAGTGACTGATGGCATCGGTCGCGGTTACCGACGACTTCGTCGACGTCCGGTTCATCGGATGGGAGCGGCTCTGGATCGGGCGGGAGCGGCTGGCGATCCCGGTCGCCGGGGTGCGGCACGCGTCTGTTGTGGCCGAACCACTGCGTCTGGCGCATGGCGCCCGGCGCGGGATCGTGGTGTCCGGCTTTCTCAAGATCGGTGTCTGGGGGTTGTTCGGCGGTCCCCGTCAGCTTGTGGCGGCGCGCCGGGGTGAGCCAGGACTGCACCTCGTCCTGGACCGGTCGGCCGTCGGCGGGGAGTTCGACGAGATTGTGCTCTCCGACCCGGACGCACCCCGTATCGCGGACGCGGTGACAGGCGCGATGGCGGCCCGCGCATGAGCGGCGACCGCCAGAGGATCGAGGTCTCGCACCTGACCAAGCGGTACGGCGCGGTCGCCGCAGGGTGACGTCGCGCGGTCGGCCTCGTAGCGGGCCTGCTGCACCGCCAGCTCCGCGGCGCGGTGACCGCGGGTGTGCCGCTCGGCGACCTCCTCGGCAGCGGCGACGGCTACGCCGATCTGCTGCGGTGTGATCGTGTCCGGGAACAACGCCGCGACCGCATCATCAACCGCCGAGGCGGAGAAGTTGCGACATTGCGGCGTGCGGGCGGAGTCCTTGACCTGGCAGCTGTAGGTGACCTTGCGGTCACGCCGGTCATAGCGGGTGCCGACCCGTCCGCCGCACACGCCGCAGAAAATAATGCCGAGCGGCCGAAGCGGGAGACCTCCAGGCCGAACACCGCGCCGACCTCGCCCATACACATGCGGGCCACGATCTGCCGGTAGCCGTCGCGTTCGGCGCCGAACCGGCCCGACACGCCCAGGTCGGCGTCGACCACGACGATCTGCTCGGCCAGCCAACCGAACTCGGCGGCGGTACCAACCAGGCCGTACTGCCGCTGGGTCGACTCGGTGTTGAACCGCACCTGCGCCACCGTCGACTGCCGCACATACACGATCGCCAACCTCGACAGATGCCGAGCCGCTGATCTTCGCCGTCGGGTTCACCGCCGGCCTGCCCGCTGCCGCGTAGCAACGACTCGACCATGTTCGCCACCGCCATCACCGCCTGTTGACGGTCCCAACCCAACATCTGCTCCCGTTCCCTGACGGTCACCCGTCTCATCTCCGGCGCCGACCGCACTCGACGGCCGTGCTGCATGCGGGTCGATCGCATCGACGAGCGCCCGTGCGGCCGTCAGGCCGTCCACCGCGAGCCGGTCGGCCGACGCGGGCACGCCGCGGTCGGTCCATTCCTGAGCCACGGTGACTCGTCGCCTCCCCTCAACCTCACACACGAAGTACGGCCCGGTGCGCTTGTGCTGCGAAAACAGCACGGTCAAGCGTTGACCTTTCAACGGATGGAAAGGGTGAGTGATCACCAATGAGTCCGAAGAGTACCTTGACTGACGAGCCGTATAGGGCACGGGTTTCGAAGCCGACATCGGCGCCCAACTACTCGAACGCTCACCGCACCGGTACACACCGATGGCCCCGACACAACGCGGCCGGCGCCTTCTCGCCCATCTCGCCCAGCCGGCCGTCCGCGAGCTACTGGACCGCTACGCCGATGCCAACGCCGCCCCGAGATTGTCCGGTACCGATAGCGGGTGCCGGAGATGCCGAACTGACGTGAAACCATCTCCCGTCTGGGTGTTTTATGACTGGTAATTGTGATGTTTCGACCACATCGGCCTCGCGTGGTTGAGAGCCTGGTTACGTCGCCATCGCCGTCCGGTGGCGGGCGAACTCTCTGTCTCGGTCTGGGACCGGGCCCGGCCGGTCGCCATCATGTGGGTGGTCAGGGTGAGGGGTTGCGCCTCGATCCGGGGGTGGGAACGTGGGCGGCGGGTTTACGGCGGGTCGTTGGCGCAGGTGGCGTGAGTTCGCGCCGCTGGCCGCGTTGGCGGTGCCGGTGCTGGTCGGTGCGGGGTTGTGGTTCGCCGACCGGCGCGGGGCCGCCAACGTGTGCTGGGCGGCGACGGCCTCGGTTACGCTGCTGGTCACGCTGCGCTGGTTGGTCCAGTCGTTGCGGCGGCGTCGGATCGGCGTGGATGTGATCGCGACGCTGGCTCTGGTCACCTCTCTGCTGGTGGGTGAGTACCTGGCCGGGGCGGTGGTGGCGTTGATGCTGGCCAGCGGACACACGCTGGAAAGCTACGCCCAGGGGCGGGCAACGCGGGACCTGCACGAACTGCTGGCGCGAGCACCCCGCCGGGCACGGCGCCGCCGTCCGGACGGCGGGATCCAGGACGTCGACGTGAACGACATCCGTGAAGGCGACCGGCTGCTGGTCGGTCCGGGTGATGTCGTGCCGGTGGACGGCTTCGCCGAGGACGCGGCGACGCTGGATGAGTCGGCGGTGACCGGCGAGTCCCAGGCGGTCGAGCGCCGGGTCGGGGACCGGTTGGCCAGCGGAGTGGTCAACGCGGGCGCGGCGTTCGGATTGCGGGCCGCCGCCGTGGCAGCCGAGAGCACTTACGCGGGAATTGTCCGGCTCGCGGAGGAGGCGAACGCGGAAAAGGCGCCGATGGTGCGGCTGGCTGACCGGTACTCGGCGGCGTTCGTGCCGTTCACCCTGGCCCTGGCCGGTATCGCGTGGGCGGTGTCTGGGCAGTTCGTGCGGGCGGTGGCGGTGCTGGTGGTGGCGACTCCGTGCCCGTTGCTGCTGGCCACCCCAATCGCGATCGTGGCCGGGTTGTCCCGGGCGGCACGGCGCGGCGTGCTGGTCCGCAACGGCGGCTCGCTGGAGTTGCTGGGCCGGGCGCGGACCCTGCTGGTGGACAAGACCGGGACACTGACGGCCGGACGTCCGGAGATGGCCGGGGTGGTGACCGCGCCCGGCGGTGACGGCGATGAGCTGCTGCGGTTGGCCGCCTCGGTCGAACAACTGTCCTCCCACGTGCTGGCCGCAGCGGTCGTGCGGGAGGCGAAGGATCGGGAGATGAGGCTGGTGGTGCCCGCCGACGTGACAGAGGAGCCCGGACAGGGGGTGTGCGGCCGGGTCGACGGACGGCTGGTACGGGTCGGCCAGCACAGCGGCGACGTGCCGGACTGGGCCGTACGCGCACGGCGGCAGGCGGAGGCGGACGGCTTGTCGACGGTGTGGGTGAGCCTGGACGGTGTGCTGGCCGGGGTGGTGCTCCTCCGCGACCCGGTACGGCCCGACGCGGGTGACACCGTACGGCGGCTGCGGCAGGCCGGCTTCCACCGGTTGGTCATGGTGACCGGGGACCGGCCGGAGGTCGCCGAGCGGGTGGCCCGCGCGGTGGGCGTGGACGACGTGGTCGCCCGCTGCTCCCCGCAGGAGAAGGTGGCCCGGGTGCGGACCGAGTCCGACCAGGCGGTGACGGTGATGGTCGGCGACGGGATCAACGACGCGCCAGCGCTGGCAATCGCCGGAGTGGGCGTGGCGCTGGGGGCGACGGGGGCGACCGCCTCGGCGGACGTGGCGGATGCGGTGCTGTCGGTGGACCGGCTGGACCGGTTGGCCGACGCGGTGGAGATCGCGCGCCGGTCCAGGAGGATCGCGGTGCAGAGCGCTGGCGCGGGCATGGGGATGGCGGTGGTGGCGATGGTCGCCGCCGCGTTCGGGTTGCTTCCCCCGGTGGCCGGCGCGTTCCTACAGGAGGGCATCGACGTGGCCGTGATCCTCAACGCGCTACGCGCCCTCGGTGGCGGCACCCGTGTCGGGGCGCTGGCTAGCCGGGACGTAGCGCGACGGCGGTGACCTTGTACTCGGGGCATCCTGTGGTGGTGTCGGCGCAGTCCGAGGTGAGGGCGTTGGTGGGCCGGTCCGGGAAGGCGAAGGTGGTGAAGACCTGACCTCGTTCGACGGTGTCGGTGACGTTGACCGGGAAGGTCACGCTGGTGCGCCGACTGGTCACCTCGACGAGGTCGCCGTCGGCGAGCCCGAGCCGGGCCGCATCGTCTGGGTGCAGGTCGAGCACCTCGCGGGGGAACAGGTCGAGGTTGGGGGTGCGGCGGCTCATCGATCCGCTGTTGTAGTGCGGCAGGCGGCGGCCGGTGATGAGTACGAACGGGAACCTCTGATCGGGTTGTTCTCCGGGCGGCAGGTAGTGCCGCGCAGCCAGGGCGGCCCGGCCGTCAGGGGTGGCGAACCGGTCGAGGTAGAGCCTCGCCTCCCCGGGCTGGTCGGGTGCCCGGCAGGGCCAGTGCAGCGGCCCGTTCCGGTCGAGCCGGGCGTGGGTGATCCCGGCGAACGTCTGTCAGGCTGGCGCATTCGGCCATCGCGTCGGCCGGGGCTGGGCAGCCGAGGTTGGCGCCCATCGCGGCGGCCAGTAGGTGGAGGATCTCGAAGTCGGGCTTCGCCTGCCCGGGTGGTGGCAGTGCTGGGTGGGCCCGTTGGACGCGGCGTTCGAAGTTGACGAAGGTGCCGTCCTTCTCCAGGGAGGAGACGGCGGGGAGGACTACGTCGGCGTGTTCGGCGGTGCGGGACAGGAACAGGTCGTGGCAGACGACGAGGTCGCAGGCGGCCAGCGCGGCCTGGACGCGTCGGGTGTCGGAGGCGCCTTGGACGTTGTTCTGCCCGCGCAGCGTGAGGATCCCGCAGCCGTCGGGGGTGCCGACCGCGCCTTTGAGGATGGCCAGGTTGGCCAGGGTACGGACGCCGTCGGTGCCGTGGGCGTGTTCGGTGATCCCGAGGCCGTAGACGATCGCCGGCAGCCGCGCGTTGCCGTAGAGGCGGGCGGCCTCGTCTAGGGTCGCGGGGTCGACTCCGGCCAGCTGGGCGGCGCGGGCGAGGGGGTAGTCGCGTAGCAGTTCGGTGAGCTCGTCGAATCCGCTGGCCCGGTGACGGATGAAGGTCTGGTCGACGTGGTCGTTGTCGAGCAGGGCGCGGGCGATGCCGTTGAAGACGGCCACGTTGGATCCGGCCGGGCCTGCACGTGGACGTCGGCGAAGCCGACCAGGTCGATCCGGCGCGGGTCGATGATGACGAGCCGGACGCCGTCGAGGACGCGCTGTTTGATCCGGGCACCGACGACCGGATGTGCCTCCGATTTCCCACCGGCCCGTTAGGGCGAAGGTCCCGTCGCAGCGGCCCCTTCTGGCCCTACGGGGCAGGGTCGCTGCCTTGGTACCACCGAGGTGACCACCTGTATCGACGGATCGGGAGAGGCGGCCGGTGATGCGCAAGTACGTGTTCGACTTCATCGAGGGCGGCGCTGATCTGACGGACCTGTTGGGCGGCAAGGGCGCGAACCTGGCCGAGATGACCCGGTTGGGTTTGCCGGTTCCGCCGGGGTTCACGATCAGTACCGAGGCGTGCCGCGCCTACCTGTCGACGGGCGCCGTGCCGGCGGGGTTGTTTGACCAGGTCAACGTCCACCTTCGGCTGGTGGAGGATCGGTTCGGCAAGGTGTTCGGCGATCCGCCGGATCCGCTGCTGCTGTCGGTGCGTTCGGGCGGGAGGTTTTCCATGCCCGGAATGATGGATACGATCCTGGACATCGGCCTGACCGATGCGAGCGTGCCGGGCCTGGCCGCGCGGTGCGGTGATCCGCGGATGGCGTGGGACTCGTACCGGCGGTTGATCGGGATGTTCGGTAGGACGGTGTGCGGGGTACCGGCCGAGGCGTTCGAGCGGGAGTTGGCGGCGCACCGGTCGCACGCTGGAGTCGCGACCGACGCGGAGTTGAGCGAGGCTGACCTGCGGCACCTGGTGCAGGCGTACAAGAAGGTTTTCCACGAGCAGACCGGCCGAGAGTTCCCGCAGGCGCCGCACGAGCAGCTCTACCAGGCGGTCGAGGCGGTGTTCGCGTCGTGGAACACCGAGCGGGCGGTGCTGTACCGGCGGCAGGAGCGGATTCCGCAGGATCTGGGCACCGCGGTGAACGTGATGGCGATGGTCTTCGGCAACCTCGGCCCAGACTCCGGCACCGGGGTGGCCTTCACCCGCGACCCGGCCACTGGGGCACGGGGCGTGTACGGCGACTACCTGGCCAACGCGCAGGGCGAGGACGTGGTCGCCGGCATCCGCACCCCGGTGCCGCTGGAGGACCTGGCCCGGATCGACCCGCGCAGTTTCCACGAGCTGGTGTCGATCATGGAGCGGCTGGAGCACCACTACCGCGACCTGTGTGACATCGAGTTCACGATTGAGCGCGGCAAGCTGTGGATGTTGCAGACCCGGGTCGGCAAGCGCACGCCGGCGGCGGCGTTCACCATCGCGGCTCAGCTGGTCGACGAGGGCGTCATCGACCTGGACGAGGCGCTGCGGCGGGTCACCGGTGCGCAGCTCGCCCAGCTCATGTTCCCCCGCTTCGACCGGACGGCCGCGCCCGAACCGCTGGCGGTCGGCGTACCGGCCTCCCCCGGCGCGGCCAGTGGACGGGTGGTCTTCGACGCGTCCCGGGCCGCGTCCCGGGCGGCGGCCGGTGAGCGGGTCATCCTGGCGCGGCGCGAGACGAACCCGGACGACCTGCCCGGCATGATCGCCGCGCAGGGCATCCTCACCTCGCGCGGCGGCAAGACGTCACACGCCGCTGTGGTGGCGCGGGGGATGGGCCGGACCTGCGTGTGCGGCGCCGAGACGCTGGACGTCGACACCGACGCCGGCCGCTTCACGGTGGCCGGGACGGTGGTCTCCGAAGGTGACGTCGTGTCGATCGACGGTGCGACCGGTGAGGTGTTCCTCGGCGAGGTGCCGGTACATGCCTCCCCAGTCGCGCGGTACTTCGGCGGTGAGGCGCCGGCGGCCGGGACGGACCTGCTGCTCGACTCCGTACACCGGTTGATGACGCACGCCGACCGGGTGCGGCGGCTGTGGGTGTACGCGAACGCCGATACCGGTGCGGACGCGGCCCGGGCGCGGCGGTTGGGTGCCGAAGGAGTCGGGCTGTGCCGTACCGAGCACATGTTTCTCGGTGAGCGCCGGGCCCTGGTCGAGCGGCTCATCCTCGCCGACGGCGACGAGGAACGGGCGGCGGCCCTGGCGGCGCTGTTGCCGTTGCAGCGCGCGGACTTCGTGAAACTCTTCGAAGCGATGGACGGACTGCCGGTCACGGTACGCCTGCTGGACCCGCCGCTGCACGAGTTCCTGCCGCCGCTGGCGGAGCTGACCGCCCGGGTGGCCCGGGCCGAGGCGCTCGGCCAGGACCCGGGACGCGACGGTGCACTGCTGGCCGCGGTGCGGCGGATGCACGAGCAGAACCCGATGCTGGGGCTGCGTGGGGTGCGGCTCGGGCTGGTTGTTCCCGGGCTGTTCGCCATGCAGGTCCGGGCGGTCGCGCAGGCCGCGGCCGACTGCGCCGCCCGTGGGCTGTCGCCACGGCCGGAGATCATGGTGCCGTTGGTCGCGGCCGTTCCGGAGCTGGCGGCGGTACGCGCCGAGGCGGAGCGGATACTCGCCGAGACCGACGGGCTGCGCCGGGTCCCGATCGGCACGATGATCGAGGTGCCCCGGGCGGCGCTGACCGCCGGTGAGATCGCCGGCGCGGCCGAGTTCTTCTCGTTCGGCACCAACGACCTGACCCAGCTCGGCTGGGGGTTCTCGCGGGACGATGTGGAGGGTTCGTTCTTCCCCCACTACCTCGCAATGGGCATCTTCGGCGTATCCCCGTTCGAGTCGATCGACGCCTCGGGCGTGGGGCGGCTGGTGCGGATCGCCACCGACGAGGGCCGCGCGGCCCGGCCGGATCTGAAGATCGGGGTCTGCGGCGAGCACGGCGGCGACCCGGACTCGATCCACTTCTTCCACACGGTCGGCCTGGACTACGTCTCCTGCTCGCCGTACCGGGTGCCGATCGCCCGCCTGGAGGCCGGCCGCGCCGTGGTCGCCGCTCCGGTGACCGCCAGCTCCGACAGCCGTTAGCGAGGCCCGCGATGCTCCACACGATTCCCCGCCCGGGCCAGGGCACCCGACCGGACACTGTCGGACCGCCGGTCGGGCTGATCGGCCCCGAGCCGGTCACGCTGGTGCCGGTGGTCCGTGGCGGCACGCGACCCATCGGCGCGTACGTGCTGGCCGGTGGGACCGCCCGCTATCGGCCCGCGTTCGACGTGCGGGAGGTCCTCGCCGCCGTGGTCTTCGCCGCCGCCGTCACGGCGGTGGCGGCGAGCCGCCGGTCCGGCCCGAGCGTCGGCAGCATCCGGATGGGCCCCGGTGGCTGGGTGAGCCTCAAGGGCGTACCGGCACCGGCGCTGACCCCGACCCGTCGACCGTGGTGGGCCCGTGTTCTGCGAGCCCGCCGGCTGGTCGTCGAACGCTCCGAACCGAGAAGGAGAAGGCCATGCGCGCGTCCGTCGTGACGAGTTTCGACAGACCGTTGGAGATCAGGGATGTTCCGGTGCCCGCGACGGGGCCGGGACAGGTCCTGGTCCGCATCGAGGCCAGCGGGCTGTGCCACACCGACATCCACGCCGCCCACGGCGTCACGCAGGACAAGCTCCAGCTCGCCACCGCGCTCGGCGCCGATGACGTGGTCAACGCTGCCGGCACCGATCCGGTCGCCGCGATCGAGGCGCTGGGCGGGGTCGACGTGGCCGTGGTGCTCGCCGCCGATTCGCGGGTGCTGGAGCAGGCGCACGCCTGCCTGCGCCGTGGCGGTCGGTTGGTGCTGGTGTCGCTGCCGAAGGAGAACGCGATGCGGCTGCCGATCTTCGAGACCGTGCTCAAGGGCATCACCGTGTACGGCTCGATAGTCGGTACCCGCGACGACCTGGCCGAGGTCTTCAGGCTGCACGCCGCCGGCCGGACGAAGGTCAGCTACGAGGTCCGCAAGCTCGACGAGATCAACACGGCGATCGCGGACGTGCTCGCCAGCCGCGTGCCGGCGCGGTTGGTGCTCCAGCCCTGAACGGATTTCAGGGCGGACGTGCGGCCGGCCGGCGTTTCCCGACGCCGGCCGGCCGCACGCGGGATGGAAGGACGGATCATGCCGAAGCAGAAAGGCGGCGTAGCATCGCGTGCCGCCGCGAAGTGGCACAGCCTCCTGCGGTGGATGTATGCCAGCGGTCGCCCGAACCGGATGGCCCGGTTCCTCAACCGGATCTCGGCGTTCCAGTTCTCGACCGGCCTGTTGGCCCCGGGCAACTGGGTGACCCTGGAGGTGCGTGGGCGGCGCAGCGGCCGCCCTGTGACGCTTCCCGTGGTGGTCACCGACCACGACGGCGAGCGCTACCTGGTGTCGATGCTCGGTCCGAACGCCAACTGGGTCCGCAACGTCCGCGCGGCCGGCGGCCAGGCGGTCCTGCGGCACCGTGGCCGTGAACGTGTGCGGCTCCAGGTCGTCCCGGTGGCACAGCGCGCACCGATCCTGCGCCGCTACCTCCACCTGGCCCCCGGCGCCCGCCCGCACATTTCGGTCGAGCGGGAGGCGCCGCTGGCGGAGTTCGAGCGAATGGCGGCACGGTTCCCGGTCTTCCGTATCACACCCGACCCGACCGGCCGGTAGCCGACGCGGCCGCACGGCCGGCGTACCGCCGGATCCAACCGAAACCGGCCGCCGGATGGTCGGCTCGGACGAACACGCCGCCACGGGCCTGGGTTCGCCCGGCCCTGAGCTGACGGGACCAATGCCCCTGTCCGGCAGCCGTGACCCCGAGCAGGCTGGGATACGCCGTTCCCTCCCTAACTGCGAGAGGCCGCACTCATGGAGACGACCCTGGAGACGACGACGGCGCCGTTGAGCGAGGCGGAGCTGGCGCGACTGGAGCGTACTGGCGGGCGGCGAACTACCTCACCGTCGGCCAGATCTACCTGTTGGACAACCCGCTGCTGCGTGAACCCCTGCGGCGCGAGCACATCAAGCCGCGCCTGCTCGGGCACTGGGGCACCAGCCCGGGGCTCAGCCTGCTCTACGCCCACCTGAACCGGGTGATCGTGGCCCGGGACCTGAACGCCATCTACGTCACCGGCCCGGGACACGGCGGTCCCGCGATCGTGGCGAACACCTGGCTGGAGGGCACCTACAGGCCCTGGACGACATCGCGGCGATCCAGCGGCACGCCCGCACCACCGGCGAGATGACCCGACCGCGCTGGCCGATGATCGTCCTGCGTACCCCGAAGGGCTTGACCGGGCCCGCGACGGTCGACGGGCAGCAGGTCGAGGGGACCTTCCGGGCACACCAGGTGCCGATCTCGCAGGTCCGGGACAACCCGGAGCACCTGCGGCAACTGGAGGAGTGGCTGCGTTCGTACCGGCCGGAGGAACTCTTCGACGCCACCGGCGCCCCGGTCCCGGACCTGGTCGCCCTGCCGCCGACCGGCGAGCGGCGGATGAGCGCCAACCCGCACGCCAACGGCGGCGTCCTCCTGCGTGACCTGGTGCTGCCGGACTTCCGTGACTACGCGGTACCCGTCGACCGGCCGGGCGGGTCGACGGCGGAGGCCGCCCGGGTGCTCGGCAGCTGGGTCCGGGACGTGATCCGGGCGAATCCGGACCGGTTCCGGTTGTTCGGCCCGGACGAGGTCGCTGGACCGATCCCGGTACGGTCTCGACTCTCTGACCTTGGCGGGGTGTGTCGCCCGGCCCGGACGATCGTGCGATCGTCCGGGCCGGCGCGGTCCGATCGGCGGTATCAACGTGCACGGCGCGATCCGACCCGGCCAGGTCGGGTACGCCCGCCGGAAGGTCACCGCGGCGTTGCGGCACGTGCCGCGGCCGGTGCTCTTCGTCCGGATGAGTCTGAACCGATCCGCCGCCTGTGGCGTCGACCGGCCGTACGGCGTCGCCATCCACGCCAGCCTGCCGTGCGTGGACCTGCACGCGGCAGCCGACGCGGCCACCTTCACCGAAGCGGTCGCACTGGCGCAACGGCGCCTGGAGACCCAACTCCAACGGGCGGACCGGCGGGGTTGATTCCGGACCGAGCCGGGAGGCGACGCGCGCCCGCCAGGCACCACCCGGCCGAGATGGCACCGCAGACCGAGCATCCAGGGTGGCCGATCGGGCCACCGGTCCTGTCCCGACGGGACCTGTGGCCCTGCTCGGCCAGGAATCGAGGACGGAGGCTGGAGGTGACCGGATCGACGGAGGACCGCGATGGCACGGCGGAGCAACGCCCATCCCGCACCGGTCCGCGGTCTGACGCCGCATCCGAAGCGCTTGGAGGAAGTGATGACCACGCTCGACGCCTGGCGCGGATTCGTGGGCGATGACTGGCGGCACCGGATCGAGGTGGCCGCGTTCATCCGGCAGAACTACACCCCGTACGAGGGCGACGGCGCCTTCCTGGTCGGCCCCACGCCACGGACCACCGCGCTGTGGGACGGGCTCGGGCCGCTCCTCGCCGAGGAGCGACACCGTCGCGTGTACGACGTCGACGTCGGCACCCCGTCGACGATCACCTCGCACGGGCCAGGCTATCTCGACCGGGAGCGGGAGCTGATCGTCGGGTTGCAGACCGACGGACCACTGCGCCGGGCGATCCTGCCCAACGGCGGGATCCGGATGGTCCAGACGGCGCTGGCCGCGTACGGCTACACCCTCGATCCGCGGGTCTGGGAGACGTTCACCCGGCACCGCAAGACCCACAACGACGGCGTCTTCGACGCCTACCCGGACGCTGTCCGCAGGGCCCGCCGCTCGCATGTCATCACCGGGCTGCCCGACTCGTACGGCCGCGGTCGGATCATCGGCGACTACCGCCGGATTCCGCTCTACGGCGTGGACCAGCTCATCGCCAGTCGGCTCGCCGACCGGGTCCGTCTGGACGCGTTCCGCTCCTCGGCCGAGGTCATCCGGGACCGCGAGGAAGTGGCGGAACAGGTCCGGGCACTGGATGATCTCAAACGGATGGCGGCCGGCTACGGCTACGACATCTCCGGTCCGGCCAGCACCGGTCGGGAGGCGATCCAGTGGCTGTACTTCGGCTACCTGGCAGCGACGAAGGAGCAGAACGGCGCGGCGATGTCGCTCGGCCGCACCGCCACTTTCCTCGACATCTACCTCCAGCGGGACATCGCCGAAGGGCGGCTGACCGAGCAGGAGGCGCAGGAACTCGTCGACGATCTGGTGATCAAGCTGCGGCTGATCCGCTTCCTGCGTACGCCCGAGTACGACCAGCTCTTCTCCGGCGACCCGACCTGGGTCACCGAGGCGCTCGGCGGGATGGGACGGGACGGGCGGACCCTGGTGACCCGGACGGCGTTCCGGTTCCTGCAGACCCTTTACAACCTCGGTCCGGCACCGGAGCCCAACCTCACGGTGCTCTGGTCGCCGGCGTTGCCTGACGGGTTCAAGCGGTTCTGCGCCCAGGTGTCGTTGGACACCAGCGCGGTGCAGTACGAGAACGACGAACTGCTGCGTCCCGGGTTCGGCGACGACGCCGCGATCGCCTGCTGCGTCTCCGGGATGCGGGTCGGCAAGGACATGCAGTTCTTCGGCGCCCGCGCCAACCTGGCCAAGGCGCTGCTGTACGCGATCAACGGCGGCCGGGACGAGATCAGTGGAGCGCAGGTGGCCCCGCCGACCGCGCCGGTCGGCGGGGAGATCCTCGACTACGACGAGGTGGTGGCGGCGTTCGAGCGGACCCTGGACTGGCTCGTCGCCACCTACGTCGACGCGCTCAACGTCATCCACTACATGCACGACAAGTACGCCTACGAGCGGCTGCAGATGGCCCTGCACGACTATCCGGTGCACCGGTTCCTCGCCACCGGCATCGCCGGGCTGTCCGTCGCGGTCGACAGCCTCTCCGCCATCAGGTACGCCCGGGTTAAGGTGCTGCGCGACGAGACCGGGCTCGCGGTCGACTACGCCGTCGACGGGGACTTCCCGTGCTACGGCAATCACGACGACCGGGTCGACGCCATCGCGGTCTGGCTCGTCGAGGCGTTCATGGACCGGCTGCGCCGGCAGCCGACGTACCGCAGTGCCGAGCCGACGTTGTCGGTGCTCACCATCACCTCCAACGTCGTCTACGGCAAGCACACCGGCAACACTCCGGACGGACGGCGCGCGGGCGAGCCGTTCGCACCCGGCGCCAACCCCGGCAACGGCCGGGACCGGCACGGCCTGGTCGCCTCCGCGCTGTCGGTGGCGAAGCTGCCCTACGCCAGCGCTCGGGACGGAATCTCGCTGACCAGCACCATCACCCCCGGCGGGCTCGGCCGCACCCGTGCCGAACAGATCACCAACCTGATCGGCGTGCTGGACGGGTACGCCGATGCCGGCGGCTACCACATGAACGTCAACGTGCTCGACCGGGCCACCCTCGAAGACGCCATGGCCCACCCCGAGCGCTACCCCCAGTTGACCATCCGGGTCTCCGGCTACGCGGTCAACTTCGTCCGGCTCACCCCCGAGCAGCAGCGCGACGTCATCTCCCGCACCTTCCATGGATCGCTGTGAAGACCGCCGTTCGCCGGGTAGCCGGGGCCGTCCACTCCTGGGACGTCTCGACCGGAGTCGACGGTCCCGGCACCAGGTTCGTGGTGTTCCTGGCGGGCTGCCCGCTGCGCTGCCTCTACTGCCAGAATCCGGACACCTGGCGGATCCGGCCGGGGCAGCGTATCGGTCTCGACGAACTCTGGACTCTGGTGTCGCGGTTCGCGCGGTTCATCCGGGTAGCCGGCGGCGGCCTCACCGTCAGCGGCGGCGAGCCCTTGCTCCAGCCGGCGTTCACCGCGGCGCTGTTGACCCGTGCCCGGGAGGCGGGCCTGCACACCGCGTTGGACACCTCCGGCGTGCTCGGCGACCGGGCCACCGACGTGCTGCTGGACGCCACCAGCCTGGTCCTCCTCGACATCAAGTCCGGCGACCCGCAGACGTACCGCAGGGTGACCGGCGGCGAGTTGGACCCGACCCTGCGGTTCGCCCGCCGGCTCGCCACCCGTGGCAATCGGATGTGGATCCGATTCGTGCTGGTGCCCGGCCTGACCGACGCGCCGGCCAACGTCGACGCGGTGGCTCGGCACGCCGCCGCGCTCTCCACGGTGGAGCGGATCGAGGTGCTGCCGTTCCACCGGCTCGGCGCGGCCAAGTACGCCGCCCTGGGGCTGAGGTTTCCGCTCGCGGCGACTTCTCCGCCGTCGCCGGAGCTGCTGGAGCGGGTACGCGACCAGTTCCGCGCACATGGCCTGACCACCCTCTGACCACACGCTCTCCGAGCCCGCGACCGGCAGGGCACAACCGGCGGGCAGACGGGTCCGAAGGTCCCGGGCCGGATGGCAGTCAGGCCCTGGATCGGACATTCGGCACGGCGGATCGGTGGAGGCACGGGGCTCGCACCGAGCCTCTGTGCCGCGGGACGGTGCCGAGGTCGCTGCGAGCGAAGCGCGACGGGAGGACACCATGCACGGAGTCGGCCGGAAAAGGCGGCGCCCGACGACCGACGACTGGACTGCGGATCCGCAGGGCACGCCGCACGGATCGCTACGTGCGTGTCTGACGGCCGCCGTCGCGGCGCCGTCGGTGCACAACACCCAGCCATGGCGGTTCCGGATCCGCGGCAACACCGTCGATGTCCTCGCGGATCGGCGGCGACGGTTGCCGGTGCTCGACCCGCGGAACCGGGAGCTGCTGATCAGCCTCGGTGCTGCGGTGTTCAACCTACGGGTGGCGATGCTCGCCCGTGGTCGTGTGCCGGTGCTACGCCTACTGGCGGACGCCGGCGAACCGGATCTCGCCGCCCAGGTCACGGTCGGCCCGTCGACCCGCCCACCGGGGACGGCGCTGATGCTGGCCGAGGCGATCTCCCGCCGGCACACCAACCGTCGGCCGATGCGCGACCTGCCCGTCCCCGCTGAGGCGCTCACCGACCTGTCTGCCGCCGCCGAGGCCGAGGGGGCACGGGTGGTCGTCACCGACGCACTCGCCCGCGACGCTGTCCTCGACGTGGTCCGCATCGCCGAAAAGCGACGCCGGCACGACCTGGCGTACCGACGGGAACTGGGCGAGTGGACCGGGTTCCGCCCGAGGCACCGTGACGGCGTACCGTCGGAGGCGTTCGGGCCGCGCGACGCGCTGGAAACGATGCCGATCCGCGACTTCGGCGTCGTACGGTCCGCGCGGCGGCGTGGCCCCGCCCGGTTCGCGCAGGTTCCGACGATCGCCGTCCTCTACACCCGCAGTGACACTCCGGACGAGTGGCTGCGCTGCGGACAGGCGCTGGAGCGGGTGCTGCTGACGAGCACCGTACGCGGCCTGGCGTCGACGATCATGACGCAGCCGGTGGAGGTGCCGGACCTGCGGGTGCTGCTGGAGGATTCCGCCGACGGATACCACGCCCAGGCCGTCCTGCGGTTCGGCTACGGGCCGCCCGGTGCGGCATCCGCCCGGCGGCCGTTGACGGATGTGCTCGTCCGTACCGGGACGGGTCCAAGGTCCCGGACCGACCGGGAGGCCGGCCCTGCCGGGTGGGCGGACCGGCCGGCACGCTGAAGTCATGGCTTCCAGCACGGCACCGGTGGTGGCGCGGGGACTGACGGCCCAGGCGGCTGCCGCCCGGCTTCGCGCCGAGGGACCCAACACGGTGGCGGCGCCGGCCCGACGGCACCTGGTGACCCGGATCGCGCACCAGCTCGGCGACCCGCTCGTCGCGCTGCTGATCGCGGCCGCCGTGGTGACCACGGCCCTGGGCGACCATCCGGACACCGCCGTCATCGCCCTGGTCGTCGTCGTCAACACCGCGATCGGGGTGTTCCAGGAGGTCAGGGCGGACCGGGCGATCGCCGCCCTGGACCGGATGGCCGCGCCGACCGCACGGGTGGAGCGGGACGGCCAGCACCTGATCGTCCCCGCCGCCGAGCTGGTCAGGGACGATCTGGTGCATCTGGAGCCGGGTGACGTCGTCCCGGCCGACCTCCGGCTGCGGGAGGCGTACCGGCTGCAACTCGACGAGGCCGCGCTGACCGGCGAGTCCATACCGGTGACCCGGCAGGCCGACGCGGAGGCGTACGCCGGCACCGTCGTGGTCACCGGGCGCGCCACCGGCGCGGTCGTGCGTACCGGTCCGGCCAGCGCGCTCGGCCGGATTGCCGCCCTCGTCGCGACGACCCGGCCCGCACCCACTCCGCTGCAACGTCGCCTCGCCCGGCTCGGTCGTGTCCTGGGGCTGGCCGCGGTGGCGCTGTCGGCCGCCGTCTTCGCCGTCGGCGTGATCGGCGGGCGATCCGTCGTGGAGATGGCCGTCACTGCGGTCAGCCTGGTCGTCGCCGCGGTGCCCGAGTCGCTGCCCGCCGTGGTCACCCTCGCGTTGGCGCTCGGCGCGCGCCGGATGGCCGCCACCCGGGCGATTCCGCGCCGACTGCATGCGGTGGAGACACTCGGCTCGGTCACCGTCGTCGCCTCGGACAAGACCGGAACCCTCACCGAGGGACGGATGACCGTGCAGCGGGCGCTGACCGCCGACGGCACCGGATACCGGGTACGCGGCACCGGGTACGACCCGGGCGGCGAGTTGCGCGACGACGCGGACGAACCGTCGACACCCGACGCGGGCCTGCGCGACCTGGCCCGGGCAGTCCTGCTGTGCAACGATGCCGCGCTCGCGGCGCCGACCGAAGACCACCCGCGGTGGACGCCGATCGGGGATCCGCTGGAGGCCGCGCTGGTCGCCTTCGCGCAGCGGTGCGGCCTGGAGCCGTCGGCCGAGCGCGAGGCGTGGCCGCGCGTCGCGGAGCTGCCGTTCGAGCAGGCGAGCCGACGGATGGTCACCGTGCACCGCAGGCCCGGTGGCGGGTTCCTGGTGGTGTGCAAGGGGGCGCCGGAGTCGGTGCTGGCCACACCGCTGATCGACGGCGTCACGTCGGAGATGCTGGCCGGCGCGCACCGGCTCGCGGCCGACGGGCTGCGCGTGCTCGCGGTCGCGACCGCGATCCTCGACACGGCACCGGATCCGGAGCGGGTGGCGGGGCTGCGGCCGGTCGGTCTGGTCGCGGTCGGCGACCCGGTCCGGGCATCGGCGCCGGAGATCGCCGCCGCCTTCGCCCGGGCGGGCATCCGGCTCGTACTGATCACCGGCGACCACCCGGTCACGGCCGCCGCCATCGGCGGCCAGCTCGGCATCTGGCGTGGCGGTGACGACGTCGTACGGGGCGACGACGGCGAACTCACCCGGCACGGCGTCGACGGCCAACGGGTCTTCGCCCGGATTCAACCGGAGCAGAAGCTGGACATCATCGCGGCCCTGCAGGCCGGCGGGCACGTGGTGGCGATGACCGGTGACGGGGTCAACGACGCACCGGCGCTGCGCCGGGCCGACATCGGTGTGGCGATGGGCGGCGGCACCGAGGTCGCCCGGCAGGCCGCCGACCTGGTACTCGTCGACGACAACCTCGGCACGGTCGGCGCGGCGGTCGCCGAGGGCCGCCGGATCTACGACAACATCCGACGCTTCCTCCGCTACGCGCTCGCCGGCGGCGTCGCCGAGATCCTCGTGATGCTGACCGGACCGTTCCTGGGGCTCGCCGTACCACTGCTGCCGGCCCAGATTCTCTGGATCAACCTGCTCACCCACGGCGTGCCAGGGGTGGCGCTCGGCGCCGAACCGGCCGAGCCGGGCATCATGCGCCGCCCACCCCGGTCGCCGCACGAGTCGGTGCTCGGTGCCGGGCTGCTGCGCGGGGTGTTGGTGGCCGGCGCGCTGCTGTCCGCCGTCGTGCTCGGCGCGGGCGTGACCGCGCACGCGCTGGACCGGCCCTGGCAGTCGATCGTCTTCGTGGTGTTGGGCCTGGGCCAACTCGGGATCGCACTGGCGGTACGGGCACCACGCCGGCCCGGCGGCCCCGGCAACCGAGCCCTCATCGCGGCGGTGGCGCTGTCGGCGCTGTTGCAGCTCGCCGGGGTGCTGCTGCCGCCGCTGCGCACGCTGCTCGGCACCGGCGCGCTGTCCGCCGTCGACCTGGTGGCCTGCGCCGTGGCGGCGACCGTGCCGGGTCTGGCGATCCGGCTCACCGCCACCGGAGGAAAGGGGAAGGACAGATGGCTGAAGTGGTCATGACCGACGTGACGAAGGTCTTTCCCAGCGCCACCGTCGCCGTCGAGCAGGTGAGTATGACAATCGGCGACGGCGAGTTCATCGTCCTGGTCGGGCCGTCCGGCTGCGGCAAGTCCACACTGCTGCGGATGGTCGCCGGGGCGGATGGTCGCCGGGCTGGAAGACGTGACCTCCGGCAGGATCGAGATCGGCGGCCGGGTGGTCAACGACGTGCCGCCGAAGAACCGTGACATCGCGATGGTGTTCCAGAACTACGCGCTCTACCCGCACATGACCGTGGCCCAGAACCTCGGCTTTAGCCTGCGGCTGCGGGGCGTCCACAAAGTCCGACATCGCACAGCAGGTGGGTGAGACGGCCCGGGTGCTCGGGCTCACCACCCTGCTGGACCGCAAGCCCGCCGCGCTCTCCGGCGGCCAGCGGCAGCGGGTCGCGATGGGCCGCGCGATCATCCGTCGCCCGCAGGTGTTCCTGATGGACGAGCCATTGTCCAATCTGGACGCGAAGCTGCGGGTCGCGATGCGCGGTGAGCTGAACCGGCTGCACCAGCGATACGGCACCACCACGATCTACGTCACGCACGACCAGGTCGAGGCGATGACCCTGGGCAACCGGATCGCCGTGTTGGATCGCGGCAGACTCCAGCAGGTGGGCGCACCGGACGAGCTGTACGCGGCGCCGCGCAACGTCTTCGTGGCCGGCTTCATCGGGTCGCCGGCGATGAACCTGGCTACCTGCCGGGTCGAGGCGACCGCCGAAGGGCTGGCGCTGGTGCTCGGCGAGCAGCGCTGGCCGGTACCCGACAACCAGCTCGCGCTGCGACCCGCCCTGCGCTCGTACGCGGGCCGCGAGATCGTTATCGGGCCGCTGCCCGCCACGCAGACCATCGAGGCTACCGCCGGCTAACCGGCCCGCGATCGGGTGCCCGCGGCCCGGCCTACCGCCACCGCCCCGAACTGCCACCGGTGTGGCGCGAACAGCCAGGACCAGCCCAGCACCTCACCAGCGCCCACGGTCTCGATGGCCACGTCGCCCCGGCCCGGCCTCGGCAGGTCCAGCGCCACCCGCCCCGAACGCAGCAGCCAGAATCGCATCGCCGGCCGCCCGGCCGCGAACAGCCGGTAACCGCGGTTGCGGAAGACCGGGTGCGCGTAGGCGGTCAGCCGGTCGAGCCAGGCCGGGCACAGACCGTCGACGAACGGCTGCCCGACCAGCAGATCACGGGTGCTTGGCATGACTCTCCCTCATCGCCGTACGACGCCGTCGGGCCCGGTACGCCGACCGAGCCCGACTGTTCCTGGCAAGCCCGCCCCGAGCGGCCGGCCTCTACTTCGTGTCCGTTCCGTTGCGGCCCGTCCCGACCGTGATCGGGATGGTCTTGCCGGCGGTCTCGGGCGTGCTGACGAGCACCTTGATCGTCAGGATCCCGTTGGTGTACTCGGCGGTGATGGTGTCCTCCCGGGCACCGGCGGGCAGCGGGACCGTCCGGTAGAACGACCCGTAGTGGAATTCCGAGCGGGCCTTGTCCTTGCGTTCGGTGGAGCGCACCACGTGCAGCCGCAGCTCGCCGTCCGCGCACGTCACGGTGACGTCCTTGGCCGGGTCGGCGCCGGGCAGCTCCGCCCGGACGGTGTACGTGTCGCCCTCCAGGAACTCCTCGATCCGGATGGCCGACGCCAGCAACGGGAACAGGGACAGGTTGTTGACCCACTCCAGCGGGGTGAGCCCGCCACGGGTCTTGATGATCGTCGACATCACGACCTCCTTGTCGTCGTCTCCTCCATCACATCCCTCGGCCTGGCCGCCCGACCAGGGACCAACGGCCCGGCCAGGCCGCCATCAGTCCCGCCCGGCGATCAGCGCGGTCAGGTCGATGAGCCGGTTGACGTAGCCCCACTCGTTGTCGTACCAGCCGAAGACCTTGACCAGCGTCCCGCCCGCCTGGGTGAGCGCGGCGTCGAAGACGCAGGAGGCCGGGTCGCCGACGATGTCGCGGGACACCAGCGGCCGGTCGGCGTAGCGCAGCACCCCGCGCAGCGGACCGTCTGCGGCCGAAGCGAACGCGTCGTTGATCTCCGCCACCGAGGCGGGAGTGGCGAGTTCGCAGGTCAGGTCGCAGATCGAACCGTCCTCCACCGGTACCCGCAGCGCGATGCCGTCGAGCCGTCCGGCGACGCTGGGCAGCACGAGGCCGATCGCCTTCGCGGCCCCGGTGCTGGTGGGGATGATGTTGACGGCGGCTGACCGGGCCCGCCGCAGGTCCTTGTGCGGGGTGTCCAGCACCGCCTGGTCGTTCGTGTACGCGTGCACGGTCGTCAGATAGCCACGGGACAGGCCGAAGGTGTCGTGCAGGACCTTGACCATCGGCGCCGCGCAGTTGGTGGTGCAGGACGCGGCGGAGATGACCTGCTGCGCCGGGTGGTAGGCCGACTCGTTGACACCGAGCACGATCGTCGCGTCCACCCCCTTGCCCGGTGCGGAGATCAGCACCCGCCGCGCGCCGGCCTTGAGATGATTCGCCGCCGCGTCCCGGGTACGCAGCCTGCCCGTCGCCTCGACGACGAGGTCGACCCCGAGCCGGGCCCAGGGCAGCCGCTCCGGCTCCCGTTCCTGGAACGTCGCGATCCGCCGGCCGTCGACGACGATCTCCGTACCGTCGACGGTGACGTCGGCGTCGAGCGGGCCGAACGTCGAGTCGTACGCCAGCAGGTGGGCCAGGGCCGCCGGCTCCCACAGGTCGTTGATCCCGACCACCTCGAAGCCGTCGCCGAAAACCCGCCGGTCCAGCAGTCCGCGCAGGTAGTTGCGGCCGATCCGGCCGAACCCGTTGATCGCGATCCGGTAGTTCATCTCGTACCTCCAGCATCTCCGCGGCGCCGGTACGCGCCCTTCCGCGTGATCCGCCCGATGTCACCGGCCGCCTCCACGAGGACGTGGGCGAGGTCGTCGAGCGCCCGCGAAACGGCGAGTTCGTCGCCGATCTGCGGCACCCTCGGGTCCGCCGGGTGCCGCCACGCCACGCCAGAGCCGACCAACCCGCTGCCGTCCGGCATCCGGAGCCGGGCCTCCGCGCGAGTGCGCCGCTCGTCGTCACGCTCGTCGATGACGATGTCGACAGTCCACCGCTTCGCCCGAGCCATCGTGATCACCTCCGCACCTCCAGCCTGGCCCGACCCGCGCGCGCCTCCCAGGGGCGAAGGTCCCGCAGAGCCATAGCACTCGGCCCTGCCCTAGCGCACCCGGATGCCGTGCCCCAGCAGCGCCCCGTTCGCGGAGCCGCCTGAGGGTGACGCCCGCTGAACGGTGGCGCGGGACCGCCGGCACCCGGGGGGGTATGTGGTCTCCGTACCACCACACCCACCGTCGCGTAGACGGCTACCCGGCACCGGCGGCCCGGCACAGCGGCCCGGCGGCACTGATCCGACGTTCGACGAGGACGTCGACGATGGCGCGGTAGCTGGCGTCCTCGGCACCGCCACGACGTCGATGGTCATGACGTCCCGCACCGTCCATCTCCTCACGGCTCTGCTCCTTCGTGAGCACGCCCGCCGGAAGCCTGCGGGGGTCGCCCACCGCGACGGTTTCCCCCTCCATGGCACGCCGCTCGGGCCGGAGCCGGACCGGCCGAACGACCCGGCCGATACCGGCAATCGACCCTGCAATTCCTCGGCCACGCCGGAATCGGCCGGACCGCTGGGGCCGCGCACGCGATGTCGACAAGTCCCTTGTTCCCGGCGGCGCGGTATGCGGGCGCCGGTCCTGCCCCGGGGACCGACCGCTCCGGCCGGTCTGCGTCGGCTTCCGCCCGGTCCTGCCATAGGTAGAGGGTCACCTACGGGGCTGACCATCGGCCCTACGCCGGATACCTCGTACCTCGTTACGTTGCGGGTAGAGAGCCCGGTTGGAGGAAGTTATGTACGCCCATCCCATAATCGTCGGGTACGACGCATCCGAGGGCGCGAAAGCCGCCTTCCGGTGGGCGCTGGACGAGGCGACCCGCACCGGCACGCAGGTCACACTGCTCTTCGCGTTCGAATGGCCGGCCGTGCCCAGTACGGTCGCGCCGACGGCGACGAGCTGGCCGGATCAGGGCGCGCGGGAGGACGCGCAGAAGATCCTCGACGCCGCGATCCCCGACGCTTTTCAGACCCATCCGCGGGTGCTGGTCACCGGCACCGTCGCGGACGGTCCGGCGGCGGTCCTGCTGCGGGAGCGGTCGCGTGAGGCACGCCTGCTGGTGCTGGGCAGCCGTGGGCACGGCGGATTCACCGGCCTGCTTGTCGGCTCCACCACCGTCGCCGTGTCGGCGCACGCGCACTGCCCGGTCGCCGTGGTCCGGGAACTCCCCTCGACCGCCGACTGATCACGCCCAGCGCGGCCGACGTCCGAGCGACAGGTGCCGACGCTGCCGTTCCGTCCCCTCCATGGAAGTGGTGCCGCCGGAACCCGTGTCAACCGGCCCGGCGGCGCCGAACGCGCGACGCGCGGATCCCGGTCAGACAACCCTGCGAGTAGGTCAAGGAGCCGAACATGACGGCCATCAAGCGTTGGAATGTGGAGATCCTCATCGGTGAGGTCGACGACCGGACGTACGCGGAGGCGCAGCTCTACGACGAGATCCGGGACGACCTGGTCGGCGCCGGCCAGGCGTGGCTGCGTCCCGACGAGCCGCACCGTACCGAGATCGGGAATGAGATCGCGGTGGCTCGCGCGCTGTCGGACCTGGGACACCGACTGCTGGTCACCGCCTCCGGTGACCTGGAGGAGACCATCCACCGACCCGTCAGCCTGGATCACTGATCATGGCCGCCAGTGCCCGGCCGATTCCCCGGCTGTCGCCGCACACCGTGGCGAACTGTCTGCGCGCCGCCGTCGCCGCACCGTCGGTACACAACACCCAACCCTGGCTCTTCCGGGTCCGGGGACGGCAGGTCGAGGTGTGGGTGGACCGGGATCGCCAGCTCGGCACAGTGGACCCGTCCGGCCGACAGATGTTCATCAGCGTCGGGGCCGCGATCCTCAATCTCAGGATCGCGATGTGCGTCGACGGCCGGATGCCGGTCCTGCGCCTGCTGCCGGACGCGACGCGCCCGGAACTCGCCGCCGTGGTCCAGGCCGGCCCCGTCACGGCACCGGGCCCGGTGGCCACCGTGCTGGCGGCGGCGATCGCCCGCCGGCACACCAACCGGCGCCCGTACCGCGCCGAGGCGGTCCCGTGGCCGGTGCTGAACGCACTCTCCGGCGCCGCGGCGGCGGAGGGCGCCCGGCTGACCGTCGCCGAACCCATCCCGCGTGACGCGATCCTCGCGCTGACCCGGAACGCTGACGAGATCCTCCGACGGAACGCCGGGTACCTCGCCGAGCTCGCCGCCTGGACCGAAGGCGGTCCCGGTCGTCAGGACGGAATCCCGGCGTACGCGTATCCGCCGGATGATGCCGCCGGCCGCCTGCCGCTGCGCCGTTTCGGCCCGGCCCGGGAGGCCGCCACGTTCGAGCGTCGCCCCACGATCATCCGGCTGACCACCCGGGGCGACGCCCCGTACGACTGGCTGCGGGCCGGGCAGGCGCTGCAGCGGGTACTGCTGACCGCGACCGTGCGGCGGTTGGCCGCGTCCCCGGTCAACCAGGCGCTGGAGGTGCCCGAGCTGCGCGCACTCGTCGGTGGTGGTCACGGGCACACCCAGATGATCCTGCGCATCGGATACGGCGATCCGGTTCCCGAGACCCCCCGCCGCACGCTGTCCGAGATCCTCGATCCCGGGTACACCCTCGCCTGACCAGGAAGCCGGCGGGATGCGGGGCAGGGCCGGCACTGCCTGCGGCAGGGTCAGTTGCCGTCGAGAGTCCCGAGCCGCCGCTGGTACTCGTCGTCGTCGATCTCGCCCCGGGCGTAGCGCTCGGCAAGCAGCCGCCGGGCCGTGAAGGTCGCTAGGTGCGGCCGGCTCCCACTCGCCGGCTCGGCGCGGTGCAGCCACCGGTACAGCAGGACGCCGGCACCGGCCAGCACCACCCAGAAGAGCAGCATGTTGAGCACCATGGCGGCGTATCCCCAGCCGCCCGTCCCGTGGTCGTACCAGTACATGGTCATCACTTCCCTCGTAAGGTTTCGGCGATGCCGCCCGCCCAGGCGTCAATCGCCGCCCAGTCCCGGAAGTCACCACGTGGAGCCCTCACCACGGCTGTGACGGCCCGCTCGGCGAAGCCGAGGCGGTGTCGGTCCAGCTTCCCCGCGAACACGACGTGCTCGCGGGCGCCGATCGCGGTGACGAACTCGGCCGCCTCAGCCGGATCCTCGTCCGACCTGGGCGGGTCGCCGACCGGGCCGCTGGAGAAGAGCCATACCGGCACCCCGGCCAGCGCGGCACCGTGCCTGACGACGAGGTCTCGCGCTGGCCCCAGCCAGCAGCCGGCGTACACCGCGCTGCCCAGCACGACGGCGTCGTAGCCGTCCACCGTCGTCACCTGGCCGGCGGCCCGTACGTCCACGGTGGCCGACGGCAGCGCGGCGCGGATCGCGATTCCGATTCGTTCGGCGACCTCGGCGGTGGCGCCGTGCCTGCTAGCCACGGCGACCAGCGCGCGAACCGGCGCGTCCCTCCGTACCGGCCCGCTCGGGGCCGCCTCGACGGCAGGTACCGGCCGGGGCGGCGCGAGGCCTGCCACGGAGGCGGTCGGGGCGCCCGGCGACGGGCCGCGATCTCCCGACGGAGACGCGTGAAGCGCGGAGGTTTCCGGGTCAGGGATTGCCATCGGACGGAGTTCCGGGGTGGTCTGCGGGGCATTCATCTGCGCCTCCGGAGATGTCGGCCTTCACCGACCAGCCTGCGTCATACCGGATCGCGCCCCCAGAGCCGCCCGGCCTACCGCGGCAGGTCCAACGACGTCCGTCCGGCGGGCCGTTGGACCTGTCCGAGTACACACCATCAGCCGGCCGTCAGCGGCCGGCTGATGGTGAACGGGCTAGCGCCGGATCAGGCGTGGGACAGGACGACCTTCAGCGCGCCGGTTTCGGCCGGTCTGGTGAAGGCGTCGTACGCCGCGATGAAGTCGTCGAGCGCGAACCGGTGCGTGATCATGTGCCCCACGTCGAGTTGACCCGCGCTCAGCATCGTGAGCAGGTCCGGCGTCGAGTAGGTGTCCACCAGGCCGGTCGTGATCGTGACGTTCCTGCTCCACAGCTCTTCCAGGTGCAGCGTGGCCGGCTTGCCGTGCACGCCGATGTTCGCCACCCGGCCGCCAGGGCGGACCAGCGTGGTGCAGGTTTCGAACGCCTGCGGCGTGCCGACCGCCTCCATCACCACGTCCGCGCCGAGCCCGCCGGTGAGCGCGTGGACGGTCTCCCGGGGATCCTCGCCGGCGTCGACAGTGACGTCGGCGCCGAACTGCTTGGCCGCCTGCAACCGGCTCTGGGCCTTGTCGACCGCGACGATGTGCGCCGGGGAGTACAGCCGGGCGGTCAGGATCGCGGCGAGCCCGATCGGCCCGGCTCCGACCACCACGACGGTGTCGCCCGGTCGGACCTGACCGTTGAGCACACCCACCTCGTAGGAGGTTGGCAGGATGTCGGCCAGCATGACGGCGGCCTCGTCGTTGACGTCTGCCGGTAGTCGGTAGGTGGACAGGTCGGCGAAGGGCAGTCGGGCGTACTGTGCCTGTACGCCGTCGACGTGGTGGCCGAGGATCCATCCGCCGCCGCCCAGGCACTGCCCGTACCGGCCGGAGCGGCAGTAGCGGCACACGCCGCACGCCGAGATGCAGGAGGCGAGGACGCGGTCGCCCCGGCTCAGGCCCGTGATCCCGGCGCCCACCTCGACGACGGTGCCGACGGCCTCGTGCCCGAGGATCCGCCCGGGCTGGACCTCTGGTACGTCGCCGGCCAGGATGTGCAGATCCGTGCCGCAGATCGTCACGGTGTCCACCTCGATGATCGCGTCCCTTGGGTCCGTGATCGTGGGGTCGCGGACATCCGCCCAGGACTTGCGGCCCGGCCCGTCATACACTAGTGCTTTCATCGGTGCCTCCATTTCTCCTGCCCCCAACCTGCTCTCTGGCCGGGCTTACCCGGCAGGGCCGGCCCGCCTCGGGAGGCGGGACCAACGTCCTGCCCCCGTCGAGCGGGGTTCGGGGACCGTTGCCTGCTACAGCCAGTCGCGGCGCTCATCGGTGAGGTAGAGGACGCTGCACCGCAGCGATATCGGGTAGCCGGTGACCCCACCCGAGTTCGGGAATGTTCGTTGCCTCGGAGGAGAATTGGAGACACCTGGTCACGTTTGCCGACACCGCTCCGGGTGGTAATGGCCCCGCAGGGTATGGCCAGGCACGCTGATACAGCGCTGGCCTGGCAGGGACTCGCATACGGGACAACGTGGAACTCCGGTCTCTTGGGGGCACGGATGTCCCTGTTCCGCACCGGGTTTGATGGAGACATCGAAACCTGGGAGGAACACTAGCGATGCCGGCACCGAAGAAGTACAGCGATGAGCTGCGTGAGCGTGCTACCCGGTTGGCGGTCGAGGCCCGCCGGGATCCGGCGTCCGCGGTCGGGGCGATCCGGCGGATCGCCGGTCAGCTCGGGGTTCATCCGGAGGCGTTGCGCACGTGGGTGAAGCAGGCCGAGACCGACGCCGGGCAGCGGCCGGGGACCACCAGCGGCGACGCCGAACGCATCGCCGCCCTGGAACGGGAAGTGCGTGAGCTGCGGCGGGCGAACCAGATCCTGAAGTCCGCGGCGAGTTTCTTCGCGGCGGAGCTGGACCGTCCGTCGCGATGAAGGTCGACTTCGTCGACTCCCAGAAGGCCGAACACGGTGTCCAGCCGGTCCTGCGGGCGCTCGAAGACACGCCGGCGCAGATCGCACCGTCGACCTACTACGCCGCCAAGACCCGCCCCGCCAGCGCCCGCTGTCGGCGCGACGAGGAGCTGACCGCGATGATCGAGCAGGTCCACACGGCCAACTACGGCGTCTACGGCGCCCGCAAGATCTGGCACGAGCTGCACCGCCAAGGGGTGCGGGTGGCCCGGTGCACGGTCGAGCGGCTGATGCGTGAGTCCGGGCTGCGTGGGCTGCTGCGCGACAAGTCGCCACGCACGACCCGCCCGGCAGCCGAGACCAGCCGCCCTGCTGACCTGGTCAGACGGGACTTCACCGCAGCCGGGCCGAACCAGCTGTGGGTCGCGGACCTGACCTACGTGCGCACCAGCGTGGGCTGGGTGTACGCCGCGTTCGTCCTCGACGTGCACTCCCGCATGATCGTCGGCTGGCAGGTGTCCACGAGTCTCTACACCGGTCTGGCCCTCGACGCGTTGAAGATGGCGATCTGGCGCCGCGAGAATCAAGGCGCTGACCTGGGCGGACTGGTCCACCACTCCGACCGGGGAGTCCAGTATCGAGCGATCCGCTACACCCAGCGGCTGGCCGAGGCCGGCGCCGTCGCCTCGGTCGGCTCCAAGGGCGACTCCTACGACAACGCCATGGCCGAGGCGTTCAACTCCCTGTACAAGGCCGAACTCGTCCGCAACAAAGGCCCGTGGCGTGGACTCGACGACCTGGAGATGGCCACCGTCGAGTACATCGACTGGTACAACAACCGGCGCCTACACGGCGAGCTCGGGCACGTCCCGCCCGCCGAGCACGAGGCACTACACGCGATGACCCAGCCGGTCACCGCACCCCTGGAAACCAGCTAACCAACTCTCCATCAAACCCGGGGCTTGACACCCAGTTCCAGACCGCCTGGCTGACGTCGTGGGCGGCTAGTACTCCAACGTCACTTCGCCTGTCTGCGCTGGTAGTGGGATCGTCGGGCTCGGGCTTGGGATGTTCGTCGCCAGATCGACCAGTGCAGGGTGTGTTCTGGCGGTGGCGATGTGGCGAGGACGAAGGCGTTGAGGAGTCGGCGGATCTCGGCGACGGTCAACGCGATGATCTCCGAGTCGGGATCGGGTTGCTGGGCGGCGAGGATGGTCAGGACGGCCAGGGCGAGCATGGCCAGGGTGATGAACCGGTGCCAGCCGGTCCAGCCGCGGACCTGGTAGTGGTCGAGGCCGACCTGGCCTTTGCCGGTCTGGAACAACTCCTCGATGCTCCAGCGGGAGCCGGCCACGGTCACGAGGGTGTGCAGCGGCACCGGCCGGGGTGACCAGCACAGGTAGAAGGCCAACTCGCCGCTGGTGCGGTTGCGGCGGATGAGCAGCCACCGATACTCGCCAGGGCGGGCGGCCGTGGTGATCCAGGCCCATAGATAGTCGCGGGGCCCTTTCGCGCCCGGCCCGCAGCTGTGCCGCTGCCACTCGCGGGTGGGGATCCGCTCGGCGAGTTCGTCAACGCGGATGAGGGTGCGGCCGTCGTTGACCGCCACGCGTCGGTCGCAGCCGACCGCGAGGACGTAACCGATCCCGCGGTGTTCGAGGTCAGCGCGCAGGCCGGGGTCGGCGCCGTAGACCTCGTCGCCGGTCACCCATCCGAACGGGATTTCGGCGTCCAACGCGGCGGCGATCATCTGTCGGGCCAGCGCAGGCTTCGTGGCGAACCCGACACCGTCCGGAACGCCGGCGGCGGCGAGACGCTCGGGCTGCTGGCACCAGGTCGTCTCGGGTAGATAGAGCCGGCGGTCGATCAGCGCCCGCCCCAGAGGTGAGACATAGGCCAGGAACACCCCGACCTGGCTGTTCTCGATCCGCCCGGCGGTGCCGGTGTACTGCCGCTGCACCCCGACCGAGCACATGCCCTTCTTCAGGAAGCCTGTCTCGTCAGTGGCCAGCACGGCGTCAGGGTGGCCGAGGTGCTCGATCAGCCAGGCCCGCACGTCGTCGCGGACGGCGTCGGCGTCCCACACCGCCGTACGCAGCAGCCGCTGCATCGCCTGCGGATCATCGTGACCTGCCCGTTCCGCCAGGGACCAGCAAGTCTTGCGTTCCACGCGCGACAGCAGCCCTTCCACGAACTGCCCGGCGGTCCGGCGTGGCTCCGCGCGGACGAACCGGTCAGCGACACGCGTCACCGCCTCGTCCAGGATGACCCGCCACTGATCAAGGTCTACGCTGTGGCACACGGCCACCGCACGATCTTCGGTTGTCCTCACAAACCATCGATGATCAACGCGGTGGCCGTCCTCATGCCCACGCCACGCCCATGGCCGAAGCCAAGTGACGTTGGAGTACTAGGTGCAGGCTGTCGTCGGACTATACTGCTACGCGCTCATGAATCCGCACGAGTGCGTTCCGCAAGCGCTGAAGTGCGTCCTGCTCCCCGGCCACGGCTCCATTCTCCCGGACCTCACTACCTTTGGTCCCGATTCCAACGAACTGACTGCCGGGTGTTCGCCACCGTGGGGCTTCGTCGCCTCCGCAGCAACGGAAGCGGCGTCCGACCCGTCATTCCGGCACTGCCGGCACCATTCGGGTCGATCATCCGGTCGACGCGTTGCCTTGCCTCGACCTCGTTGGCCGCGCTGCCGATGATGGTGTACCGGTGCGGCTTGCCGAGCCGGCCAGCCAGGTGAGGTAACCACCGTCGAGGTTGGCTACCCGGACAGGGTCACCGACGAGGGCGGCTGCAGTGTGGGGTTGTCCAGTTGATGCCACTGCACGCTGCGTTCGCCGCGGGTACGCATCGAGGCGTCCACCACGATCCCCCCACGTGAACCGACGGCCAGTCCGGCGGTACGAGCCAAGCCGACCTCGGGGCGTACGCCGATGGCCAACAGGACCAGTTCGGCGTCGATCAGCCGCCCGTCGGTCAGTTCGACGGCGTCGGCCAGCACCTTGGCCGGTCCGGTCCCCAGGCACAGGGTCACCCCGTGCGCACGCAGCTGTGCGTGGACGCCTGCGGCCATCTCCGGATCGAGCGGGGCGAGAACCTGCCGGTCGAGTTCGACGACGCTGACCGCCAGACCCCGGCGGGTCAGGTTCTCGGCGACTTCTAGCCCGATGAACCCGCCACCGATCACCGCTGCGGTACGTGGGCGCTGTCCGCGCATTGCCGTGACGACGCGGTCGGCGTCGGTGACGGTGCGCAGCGGCAAGGCCCCTTCGATGCCGGGTAGATCCGGAACGATCGGTGCCGCACCGAGGCTGAGCACGAGGACGTCCCAGGATTCGTCGTACTCGGTCGCCCTGTCGAGGTCTCGCACCCGCACAGTGCGCCGCTCCCGGTCTATCGACAGCACCTCGGTGCGTATCCGCACGTCAAGACCGAACCGCCCGCCCAGCCCTTCGGGGGTCTGCAGCAGCAGGTCCTTCCGGTCGCTGATGACACCGCCGAGGTGGTACGGCAGGCCGCAGTTGGCGTAGGACACGTGCTCGCCCCGCTCGAACACGACGATGTCAGCGTTCGCGTCCAGTCGCCGCAGCCTGGTCGCCGCCGACATCCCGCCCGCAACACCGCCCACGATAACGGTCTTCATCGGTCCCGACCTCCCCTCGTCCGGTCACCCGGCAACGAAGGTACGCCCGGGGGTATGCGTCCAACCGGGCCGTTGGTCACCCTGAGAACGGTCCGGATGCCCCGTCGACGCTGTTGAACACCGGCGCCACGACGGTGTCACGACCACGCGGGCCGGGAGGAGGTCGGCTTCCGGTTCGGGACGGTCCGGCGGGTTCACGCCAGGGACAGGAACAACTTCTCAAGCTTGGCGACATCGACGGTCTGCTGCTCGCCCTCGTTCTGGGCGGTCACACACTGGCGCAGCCCGGTGGCGATGATCTTGAATCCGGCGCGGTCCAGCGCGCGGGACACCGCCGCGAGTTGGGTGACGACCTCGGCGCAGTCACGACCAGACTCGAGCATCGCGATCACCCCGCGGATCTGGCCCTCGGCTCGGCGCAGCCGCTTGATCACGTCACCGAGCGCGTCACTGTCGATCTGCATCTCACTCTCCCACTGTTTTCGCACTGATTTCAGCATACCCCGGCGGGTATCTGTGGCAGCGGGCCATCGCCCGAGGTGACGCCGCTCCGGGCGGCGCTTTCCGTTACCCCTGGGGGTATAGGTCCGAATCCGGTCTTGCGTGGGCCATGTCACCGGATTCGAGCTTGACAGTCTCGCCGCTCATGGAGATAGCGTCGATCGCAGATACCCCCGGGGGTATACGATCGGGAGGAGGCACGTGATGCGTGCCGCGCGGTGTCCCGGTGCACCTGATCTGCGCCAGCGGCAACCGGAACGTCGCCGTCGCCAGCTACCTCACCCGGGCGGGTGTAGACGCCCGGCCCGTGGCCGGCGGCACCGACGCCCGGTGGCGCGCCGGGCACCCCACGGTCCGGGGCCGCCACGTCAGCGCCTGAACCCACCCCTCAACCGCAAGGAGTTCTCGTGTTCCGTATCCTGCCGATCGACACCCCGACCCTCGGAGACCGCAGCTACCTCGTTCACGACGGCACCGTCGCGCTCGTCGTGGACCCACAGCGCGACATTGACCGGGTCCTCGACCTGGCCGCCACCGAGGGCGTGCACATCACCCACGTCTTCGAGACCCACATCCACAACGACTATGTGACCGGCGGCTACGCCCTGGCCCAGACCACCGGCGCGGCCTACCACGTCAACGCCGACGATCCGGTGACCTTCGACCGGGTGGCGGTCCACGACGGCGACGTCATCGCCGTCGGCGACACCATGCGGGTAGGGGTGCTCGCCACTCCCGGGCACACCTTTACCCACCTGGCCTACGCCCTCGACGTCGGCGGGAGGCAGGTCGCCGTGTTCACCGGCGGGTCCCTGCTGTACGGCTCGGTCGGCCGGCCAGATCTGCTCGGCCCGGCACACACCGACGCCCTGGTGCGCCACCAGTACCAGTCAGCCCACCGCCTGGCCGGCGAACTGCCGGACGACGCCGGAATTTACCCGACGCACGGGTTCGGCAGCTTCTGCTCGGCCACCCAGTCCGAGGCCGCCGCCTCCACCGTCGCCGCCGAGAAGCGCAGCAACCCCGCTCTGACCAAGACGGAACAGACCTTCGTGGACGACCTGTTGGCCGGCCTTGACGCCTGGCCGGCCTACTACGCGCACATGGCGCCGGCCAACAGCGCCGGACCGGGCGCGCCGGACCTGAGCGTGCCGGAGCGAGCCGACGCCGAGCAGCTGCGCAAGCGCCTCGCCGACGGCGAGTGGGTGGTCGACCTGCGCAACAGGGTAGCGTTCGCCGCCGGCCACGTCGCCGGAACGCTGAACGTCGGCCTGGATGGCGGCTTCGCCACCTACCTCGGCTGGCTGATTCCCCCGGGCACCCCGCTGACCCTGCTCGGCGAGACCGTCGAGCAGGTCGCCGAGGCGCAGCGGGAGCTGGTGCGAATCGGTATCGACCGGCCGGCCGCGCACGCCACCGGCAACCCGGCTAAGTGGGCCGGCAGCGCCGCCCTGGAAGCTTTCCCCCGGGCCACCTTCGCCGACCTCGCCCAGGTACGCCACCACCGGGCGGTCGTCGTTCTGGACACCCGTCGCGACCTCGAGGCTGCCGCGGCCCGGATCGAGGGTGCCGTGCACATTCCCTTGCACGAGTTGCTGCGCCGCGTCGACGAGGTGCCCGACGGCGAGGTGTGGGTGCATTGCGCCGGGGGTTACCGTGCCGCGATCGCCGCCTCGATCCTGGCCGCCGCCGGCCGCCGTGTGGTCGCTGTCGACGACGAGTTCAGCAGGGCCCGCGAGTCGGGGCTGCCGGTGTACTTCGGTGGGTCCCCGAAGGTGGGCTCATGACCGCCGCTCTGGTCCTGACCATGGTCCTCGCGGTCGGTATCGGCGCCAGCCTCGGTCTGCTCGGCGGTGGCGGCTCCATTCTGGCCGTGCCGCTGCTGGTCTATGTCGCCGGTCTGCCGGCCAAGGAGGCGATCGCGACGTCGTTACTCGTTGTCGGTGTCACCAGCGCGGTCGGTGTTCTGCCGCACGCCCGGGGCGGCCGGGTACGCTGGCGTACCGGCCTGGTCTTCGGGCTGGCCGGTATGACCGGCGCCTACGCCGGTGGCCGGTTCGCGGAGTTCATCCCCGGCGGTGTCCTGCTCACCGGCTTCGGGCTGATGATGCTGGCCACCGCGGCCGCGATGATCAGGGGCCGGCGGGATTCCGCCGACCGACCTGCCCCGCACGAGCTGCCCGTGCCGCGTGTAATCGCCGACGGAGTGATCGTCGGCCTGGCCACCGGGCTGGTCGGCGCCGGCGGCGGCTTTCTCGTCGTGCCAGCCCTCGCCCTGCTCGGCGGCCTGCCGATGCCGGTCGCGGTCGGCACGTCGCTGCTCGTCATCGCGATGAAGTCCTTCGCCGGCCTGGCCGGCTACCTGTCCACCGTGCACGTCCACTGGGGGCTCGCCATCGCGGTCACCGTGGCCGCCGTGGCCGGCAGCCTGATCGGCAGCCGGCTCGCCGGTCGGATCCGCGAGGATGTACTGCGCAAGTCTTTCGGCTGGTTTGTGGTTGTCATGGGCGTCCTCGTCCTCGCTCAGCAACTGCCCACCCGATGGTGGCACAGCCCCCTGCTGTGGGCCGCCACCGCGGCGCTGGTCCTCGCCGCCACCGCCGTGCTCCGGTTCCGGTCGATCGCAAGCGACAAGGTCGCGCACCGCTCGACCGCTGCTCCACCCGTGCCGACACCGGCCCCGTTCCGGTCGCATCACGAGGTGGTCATCGTCGGAGGTGGTACCGCCGGCATCAGCGTCGCCGCGCGCCTGCGCCGCGCGGGCGTGTCCGACGTGGCGGTGGTGGAGCCGTCGCAGACGCATTTCTATCAGCCGCTGTGGACACTCGTCGGTGGTGGCCGCGCCGAGGCCGCACAGACGGTGCGTCCGGAGGCCAGGGTCATGCCCAAGGGTGTCACCTGGGTGGCCGAGCGGGTCACCGCCGTCGACCCGGACGCCCGTACCGTCGTCCTCGGCAACGGCCGGACCCTCACCTACGACTTCCTGGTCATGGCCCCCGGCCTGCAACTGAACCCGGACGCGATCCCGGGACTGGCCGAGACGCTTGGCCACGACGAGGTCTCCACCATCTACCACTTCGACCTGGCCCCCAGGACCTGGCAGAACATCCGGCAGACCCGGGGTGGGACGGCTCTGTTCACCATGCCGCCAGGCTCGATCAAGTGTGCCGGCGCCCCGCAGAAGATCGCCTACCTGGCCACCGACTGGTGGCGCCGTCAGGGCGTCCTGCACGACATGCGGGTGATCCTGGTACTGCCCACCGCGGCCATCTTCAGCCAGCCGCAGTGGGGTGAGGTGCTGCGGGGCGTCGCCGCCGGGTACGGCATCGAGGTCCGCCACAACACCCACCTGGTCGAGGTCGACGGCCCCGCGCACCGGGCGACGCTGCTCGACACCAAGCGCGGCGCCATGGAAGAGATCCGCTACGCGATGCTGCACGCCGTACCGCCGCAGAGCGCTCCCGACTGGGTCGCCGCATCACCCCTGGCCGACCCGGACAGCCCGTTCGGCTACCTGCAGGTCGACCAGTACACCCTGCAAAGCTCGCGCTGGCCCAACGTCTTCGCCCTCGGCGACGTGGCCAACCTGCCCACCGCCAAGACCGGCGCCGCGATCCGAAAGCAGGCGACGATCGTCGCCGCGAACCTGCTCGCCGCCCGCCGCGGCGAACCTCCGCCGGCCCGATACGACGGTTACACCTCCTGTCCGCTGATCACCGCCCGCAACCGGATGCTGCTGGCCGAGTTCGACTACGACCTCACGCCACGGCCCAGCTTCCCACTCATCGACACCATGCGACCCCGATACGACATGTGGCTATTCAAGCGCTACGGCCTGCCAGCGCTGTACTGGCATGGAATGCTGCACGGCCGCGCCTGATCCTCCGCAGCCCGTCCACCGCACATCCCACCTCTTGCCGAAGGAGCACAACTTCCCGTGACCGACGCCGCCGCACACCCGACCCGACTCGACCCGGCTGCCCTGCGCGACTGGCTCGCCACCGACGACACCGTCCGCGTCCTCGACGTACGCAGCCCCGCCGAGTTCGAGGCGGTCCACATCCCCGGCGCCTACAACGTTCCGCTGCACCTGATGCGCGAGCACCGCCGGGAGCTTCACGCCCACCTCGACCAGGTCGTCCTGGTCTGCCGCTCGGGTATGCGCGCCGCCCAGGCGGAGCAACTACTCGCCGAAGTCGGCATGCCGAATGTGCACGTCCTCGACGGTGGCATCCTCGCCTGGCAGGCCGCCGGCGTACCGGTCAGGCGCGGCCGGGCCCGCTGGGACATCGAACGGCAGGTCCGGCTGGTCGCCGGCACGCTCGTCCTGCTCAGCGTCCTCACCAGTCTGGTCCTGCCCGGCGTGCAATGGTTCGCCGCCGCCATCGGCGCCGGCCTGGTCGTCGCGGCCCTCACCAACACCTGCGCCATGGGCGCCGTACTGACGAAGTTGCCCTTCAACCGAAGCGCCAACTGCGACATCGACAAGGTCATCGGCCAGCTCGCCGCCCGCTAGGTTCTGTCTCGCCGATCATGGTCGTCCCGGACGGTGATGGATCAGTTGGTTAGCTGGTTTTCAGGAGCGCGGTGACCGGGTGGGTCATCGCGTGTGGTGCCTCGTGCTCGGCGGGTGGGACGTGGCCGAGCTCGCCGTGCAGCCTTCGGCTGTTGTACCAGTCGATGTATTCGACGGTTGCCATCTCCAGGTCGTCGAGCCCGCGCCAGGGCCCCCTGTCGCGGACGAGTTCGGCCTTGTACAGGGAGTTGAACGCTTCGGCCATGGCATTGTCGTACGAGTCGCCCTTGGATCCGACCGAGGCGACGGCGCCGGTCTCGGCGAGCCGCTGGCTGTAGCGGATCGCTCGATACTGGGCGGATTCCAGTGGTCGTCGCAACACTCTGATCGAGGGGTGTGTCATGGGAAGACCTCCGGGGTGGGTGACGGCGGCACCAACGAGAACACCAACGGACTGCTACGCCAGGGCAGCCGAAGGTGGCTGCTGCTACCAGGCCAACCTGACACGTTCCGAACAGCGTCGGAGGGTGGTCCGGGAGTCTATGCCCGTCGTGGGTTGGCCGTAGGTTAGAGGTCCTGCTCGCGGGCTGCGCGGACGGCGGTGGTGGGGCGAGGGTGAACAGGCCAGGCTCGGGTTCGGTCAGGATCTGGCGGGCGACGAGGCGTTTGAGCTTGGCGCGTAGGCCTTCGGTGTCCTTGGCGGTGGTCCCGGTGCCGAGGGTGTGGCAGATGTCCTTGGCGCGCATCCCGCTGGTGGCGGTGTGGAAGACGGCGAGGATCTGCTGGTAGGCGGGGCTGGCGATGGTCGCCTCGGCGGGTGCCGCCGGATCGGTCTGGCCGGTCAGGATGAGTAGGGTCTTGCGGGTGATCGTGAGTTCGGCCAGCTCGGTCTCGGCTGCGGTGAGCTGTGCGGTGAGGGTGGCGATCTGCTCGCGTAACCGTTCGGCCGCGACGCCGGTTCGCCGGCCGCCCTCGCCGCCGGCTACGACCTGGTGTTCCTCATCGCCGCCGGGATCGGCCTGGCCATCGCGCTGGTGAGCCTGCTGCTGCCACGACACCGGCGGGGCTGACCCCGGCCGGAGGGCGACCGCCGTCCGGCGACCACGAGAACGGGGGCCCGCTCCCGCTCGGCGCTACCCGAAGGCGGGTGTCGCCGAGCGGGAGCGGAAGGCACCGGTCGTCCTTCCCGGACCACCGGCCCGGTCAGCAGCCCAGGCCGTCCTGGTACGACTTCGGGACATCGCCGTCGGCGACCTTGTCGGCGATCTCCCAGACGACCTCGGGGTAGTCGCCCTCGTCGTTCATGTCGTGCAGCACCTTCCAGTGGTGGCTGCTGCGCAGCGCGGCCGCGGCCTGCCTGACCGCGTGGTCGTCGCCGGCGGAGTCGGCCCGGATCCACTCGGCGATCCAGTCGCAGGTGACCCTGCCGGCCACCGCGGCGCCGAACTGGTACGGGTCGTTGGCCCCGGCGTTGTCCAGTACCGACACGTCGAAGCCCGGCGGGGACGGCATGTCGGCGAGAATCCTGGCGGCTTCCTCGCGGACGTCGCCCGGCGTGACGATCTCCGGCGGCAGCGCCTTGAGGAACGACTCGGCATCCACCTTGATCACGTGGGTGAGGATCTCGTCGAAGGTGGCCCGGGTCCAGTTGCCCCCGGTGCGCAACTCGACAAAGGTGCCGTCCTGCGGCCTGAGCATGGCCGCCATGTCGTTCCTGCGGTAGGTGAAGATGCTGGCCGGCCGGTTCGCCACGGTGGTCGCCTCAGGCTTGCTGACGTGTAGCCGGTCGTCGTAGTAGTCCTGGTACCGCTCGTCCGGGTACCAGTTCATCTGCAGGCTACGGTCGCCGTTCTGGAATTCGATGCTGCCGGTCTCCTCGGCGAACCCGTAGACGCTGATCGCCTTCCAGCCCGGCTCGTCGATCAGCAGGCGCGGGTGGTCCTGCGCAGCCTTCAGGTCGAGTTCCCACCCGCTGATCGCGGCCGTGTCCACGCCGGGCAGGCCGGTCGGTCCGCCGTACACGTCGTCGGGCTGCGCGGACCAGAGCGACGAGGTGGCGATGATGCCGGCGACGGCCGCCGCGGCGGCCGTGGCGCCGACGAGTCGACGGACGAGGGTACGGCGCGGCGGTCTCGCCGGTACCGGGTCGAGTTTCGGGGTGGACATGATCTCCTCCAGGAGATGCTGATCCGCCCCGCCGAGGCGCGCGACGATCTCAGGTCGATAGGGGTCGGCGTCTCGAACCAGGCGGTCGAGGTGCTCGTCGGTCATCTGCCCTCCTTCGGGACGGGTGCGGCCAGGACATCGAGTACATGTCCGGGTGCCTCGGCGTCGTCACCGACGAGTTCGCGCAGCCGGGCCCGCGCCCGCGACAGGCGGGTCCGCGCCGCGGTCGGGCTGATTCCGACCACCTCCGCCGCCTCCCGGGGCTGCAGGCCCTCCCATACCGTGAGTAGCAAGATCTCCCGGTCCGTGTCGTTGAGCCGGCGCAGCGCGGCCTGCACGGCGAGCCGCTGCGGCACCTCACTGCCGGGATCGGGCGTGGAGACCGCGGTCAGGCAGTGCCGGAGCCGCTCACCCAGCCGCTGTCGGCGGATCCCGCTGCGGTGGTGGTTCGCCAGCACGCGGCGGGCCACCCCGTACAGCCACAGCCGGATCTCATCCTCGGCGGGCAGTTCGGCGCTGCGCCGCCACGCCACCAGGAAGGTCTCCGCGACCACGTCGGCGGCGTCGTCCGGCTGCCCGACACGACGTGACGCGTACGCGAGAATCGCTTCGAAGTTGCCGGCGTAGACGCGCCGAAACCGGTCCTCAGGGCTCACGTCTCTTGCATGTCCGGCACCGCGCCCATCGTGGCACCACGATATCGCCGGCCGATCGCCGGTCCTCGGCCGGACAGTCCGGGGACCCCGACTCCTTCAAGATCAGGTTCAGGATCAGCCGTAGGCGGCGCGGAGGGTGGCCGTGATGCCGGCGGTCGCCTCCTTCACCAGGTCGGCGAGCTGCTCCACGCTGTTGGCGTGGATCGCCGAGGTGACCGAGACCGCGGCGATGGCACCCTTCTCCGAGTTGAGCACGGGTGCCCCGACCGCGAAGTAGCCGACGTGCATCTCCTCCACCTCGGTGGCCGTGCCGGTCTCCCGGGCCCGTTCCAGCGCCTGGCTCAGGTGCAGCGCCGAGGTGATCGTGCGGGGCGTACGACGGGGGAGGCCGGCCCGGAGCGTCTCGGTGAGCAGCCTCGGGTGCGAGTACGCGAGCAGTACCTTGCCCACGGCGGTGCAGTGCATCGGCATCCGGCCGGCGATCTGGGTGTGCCGGGTCGGCTGCCGGTACGGCGACAGGCGCTCGATGACCAGCGCGTCGAGGCCGTCGACGATGGCGAGGTGCACCACCGAGCGGGTGCGGTAGAGCAGTTCCTGCATGTACGGCCGGGCCGCGTCGCGCAGGATCCGCTGCCGTGGCACCCGCTGGCCCAGCTCGAACAGGCGTAGCCCGAGCCGGTAGTCGGCGCCGGACCGCTCCAGCACCCCCCACATGGTGGCGACCTGGCAGATCCGGTGGACCGTGGTGCGGGGCAGGCCGGTGCGACGGACCAACTCGGCCAGTGACAGGTCGACGTCGTCCATGCTGAACGCATCCAGGATTATTTCGATCTTGCCGGCGACCGACCGTGGGTCGAGCCGCTCGGTGTCCCTCGGAGCGGTCATGTCGCCTCGTCGTGGTGGGCCGGGTCGGCGCTCCCGCCGGACGCCGGCGCGGCGGTGCCGCCTCGCGGTGCGGCGGTGCCGTGTCGTGGCGCGGCGGTGCCGTGTCGTGGTGCGGCGGTGCCGCCTCGCGGTGCGGGACCGGGGGAGAGCGGGGTCTCGTCGAGGAACTTGGTGACCAGCGCCGCGACCTCCTCGGGCAACTGCTCCATCAGCGGGACCATGCCGCCCTCGATGATCTCCAGGCAGGCCTGGGGGAAGCGCTCGACCAGCCGCGACACCTGGTGGAAGCTGATCGGGTCGGCGGAGGCGCCGATGCAGAGCACCTGCCCCCGGTAGCCGGTGCGCCCCTCCATCCGGTAGGCGCTGATCGCCCGGTGTCCCTCCTCGGCCTGGTCCTCCAGGAGCAGTACGTCCCGGACGTACCGGTCGAGCAGGTCGGGCCGGGCGGGTGGGTAGAAGCCACTGCGGCGTACCCACAGCTCCATGAGGTGGCGGCCGTCGTCCTGGAGTTCGACCAGGCTGAGCGGGTGCATCTGCGGCCGGTTGCGCCGGAACACCTCGTCGACGTAGGGGGTGCCGGAGAGGATGAGCGCACCCGGTCGCTCCGGCTGCTGGTGTGACATCTCCACCGCCACGATGCCGCCGAGCTGGTGGCCGAGCAGGTGGACGCGGTCGAGATCCAACTCGTCCAGGAGCGCGAGCACCGCCTCGGCGTACCGCTCGATGGAGTGGTCGGTGATCGACTCGGATGCGCCGAAGCCGATGATGTCCGGGGCGATCACCCGGCGTCTCGTCGCCAGCAGGGGCATCAGCTCGCGGAACTCGTCCCACGAACTGGGCGTCTGGTGCAGCAGCACCAGCGGTTCGCCCGTTCCCATCTCCACGTAGTGGATCAGGCCACTACGGGTGCGGGCGTAGTGCGGGGAGAACATCGGGGCGATCATCAGCCTTTGGTCCCTGTCATCGTCTTTTGTCTGGTTCGAGGCTTTGCTGGCTTCGGCCCGTCGGCCGGAGTGTTCCCTGAGGTGCTGCCGCCAGCCTAGTTCGGCCCGGGCTGCGGCCAGCCGAGCCTGCATCCACTGACCGGAATACCGCGCTGGTCAGCGGGGTGGTCGGTCGCGCAGCCTATGACCGCAACGGCCCGACGGGACGGGAAGGAGGGCCGATGACGACCGATCTTGTCGAGCGTGCCTGGGCCGCGATAGACGCGGACCGGCTACGCGACCTGACGCTGCGGATGGTCTCGACTCCGAGCCCGACCGGGGACGAGGCGGCGCTCGCCCGGCTGCTGACCGGACATCTGGCAACGGTCGGGCTGGAGGCGGCGTACCAGGAGATCGACGAGAGGCAGGGCAACGCGGTCGGCCGGCTGCGCGGCGACGGCACCGGGGCGGACCTGCTGCTGTACGCCCCCATCGACACCCTGTCGGTCGGCACCGCGGACGAGGACGTGCCGCAGGTCGGCGACGCCCTGCGTCCGGACATGCGCCCGGAGGGCGTGCGGGACGGCGACCGGGTGATCGGGCTCGGCGCCAGCAACCCGAAGGGGCACGCCGCCTGCGTCGTCGAGGCCGCCTCGGCGGTCGCGGCCGCCGGCCTGCCCCTGCGCGGCTCGCTGCTGGTCGGGCTGGGCGCCGGCGGGATGCCCACCAACAGCCGCCCGGGCGCGACCCGGGCCAACACCGGCCAGGGCAACGGCTGCTCGTTCATGCTCGAACAGGGCGTCTGGGCCGACCACGCGATCCTCGCCAAGCCCGGCTGGGCGGTCGCGCACGAGGAGGTCGGACTCTGCTGGTTCACCGTCCGGGTGAACGGCACCTTCAACTACGTGGGCAGCCGGCAGCGCCTGCCGTACCGCAACGCGATCGTGGACGCGGCCCGGCTGATCGGCGAACTGGAGCGTTGGTTCCCGGAGTACACCGCGCGGAACACCGGCGGACTCGTCGCGCCGCAGGGACACGTCGGGTCGGTACGCGGCGGCTGGGAGCGTACCGCCGCGTTCAACCCGGCGGTCTGCGAGTTCACCGTCGACCTGCGGACCAGCCCGCGCACCACCCCGGCCGACGCTGCCCGGCAGTTCGGCGAGGGCATCCGGGCCGCACTGGACCGGCTCGGCGACGTCTCCGCCTCCTGGGAGATGGTGCTCGCCATTCCCGGCAGCCACACCGACCCGGACAGCTGGATCGTCCGCGCCTGCGTACGGGCCTGGGAGCGGGCGACCGGCCGACCGCACACCCTGGACGAGGCGGCCCGGACGACGAGCGGTGCCACCGACGGCAACATCCTGCGCAACCGGGGCATCCCGACCGCGCGGATCGGCATGCCCCGACTGCTCGGCACCGACGGATCCGAGGTCGACTTCCCGATGGGGATGAACTCGGTGTCGATGACCAACATGCTCCGGCTGACCCGGCTGCTGGTGACGGCGGCGGTGGACGCCTGCACGCGTGAGCGTTCGGAACTGGGAGGAGTCGCATGACCCGCTGGTGGCAGGAACCATTCGCTGGCGAGGCCGGCGTCGCGTACGCCTCGTTCGCGCACCGTCAGGCGCCCGGACAGCGCCCGGCGGTGATCGTCATCGACGTGGTCCGGTCCTTCGTCGGCTCGCCCGGCCTCGACCTGGCCCGGGCGATCGAGGAGTGGCCGACCGCCTGCGGGCCAGCCGCGCACGAGGCGTTGCCGGCGATCGCCGCGCTGCTGCGCGCCGCCCGCACCGCCGGGGTGCCGATCGTGCACCTGCGCCCGTCCGGTCCGGCGGCCCTGCTCCTCGGGCCCACCGTCAAGAACGAGCTGGTCGGCGAGTTCGTCAACGGCCGCCCCGGTGCGGTCGACTTCGTGCCCGAGTCGACGCCCCGGGACGGTGAACTCGTCGTCGCGAAGCCCCGGGCGAGCGCCTTCTTCGACACCCCGGTGGCGACCTATCTGCACGCGCTGGGCGTGGACGACCTGATCGTCGCCGGTACCACCACGTCCGGCTGCGTACGCGCCTCGGTGGTGGACGGCTTCTCCCACGGCTTCCGGCCGTTCGTGGTCGAGCAGGCCGTGTTCGACCGCTCGCGGCTCTCCGCGGCCGTGAGCCTCTACGAGATGGACGCGAAGTACGCCGATGTCGTGCAACTCGACGACGTACTCGAACGGCTGGCGGGGGTCTGATGAGGACCGTCCACTTCCACGACATATATCGCGGCCACCACTTCGACGAGGTCGTGGACGCGGCCGCGCGGTGGTTGAGCGCACACCTCGATACGACCAACGCGGAGGTTCGGAACAGATGACCATCGAACGCGAAGCGGCACAGCCACCGGTGTGGCAGAACGACACCCCGGAGGGCCAGGCGCCGGTGATGGAGGGGCAGGACTGGTCGTCCTGGCCGACCTACGACAGCGCGGTACTGGGACTGCGCGACTACTGGTACCCGGTCGGCTGGGCGGAGCAGTTCGGGCGCAAGCCGCAGACGGTCCGGCTCCTCGGCGAGGACATCGCGCTGGTCCGCGAGGGGGACGAGATCTACGCGCTGCACGACCGGTGCCCGCACCGGGGCGTGCCGCTCTCGCTCGGCCGCCGCCAGTTCCCCGACACGGTGAGCTGCCCGTACCACGGCTGGACGTTCGAGCTCAAGACCGGCAACCTCTGCGCGGTCCTGACCGACGGGCCGGACTCGCCGATCTGCGGCAAGCTCAAGGTGCGTACCTACCCGGTGGCGCAGCGGCTCGGCCTGGTCTGGATCTACGTCGGCGCCGGCCCGGTGCCGCCGGTCGAGCGGGACATCCCCGACGAACTGCTCGAGCACGACTTCGTGATGGGCGGGCGCAGCGACATCCGGAACGGCAACTGGCGCTTCGCCGCGGAGAACGGCTTCGACGAGGGGCACGCCAAGTATCTGCACAACACCGCCCTGTGGCGGCTGTTCAAGGTGATGCCGGCCTGGAACAAGACCCGGATCCAGCAGGAGGGACCCTGGCTCGTCCGGGTGCAGGAGGAACTGCACTGGGAGGCGGAGTACCCGGGGCTGGGCGTCTGGACCAACAAGCGGTGGTGGAAGCGCATGCCGCTGCCCGACCGCCCGGGCAAGGGCAGCCGGGTCAACCCGGTCATCGACTCGCTCAACATCCCGGGCTTCGTCTCGATCCGGCTGCCCGGCCTGCTGCGGGTCGCGTACCCGCAATTCATCCACTACGAGTGGTACGTGCCGGTCGACGAGGACCACGTCCGGTACGTGCAGATCATGGCGCGGTTCGAGCGGGGACTGACCGCGGCCGCGTTCAAGCTCAAGTACCTCGCCGGGATCCGCTGGCTCTTCCACGGCCAGTTCACCGGCCAGGACGCCTGGATGGTCGACGTCAGCGACGCGCCACCGGAACGGCTCTACCGCCCGGACGTCTCGATCACCACCTGGCGTCGCCTGGTCGAGCGGTCCAAGCCCGTCGTCCAGACCCGTCCCCTCCGTGCGAAGGACGAATCATGAAGCTGCGTACTCCCGTCGTCGTGACCGCGGCCGTCGTGGCCGTCGCCAGCCTGCCCCAGGTCCGTCGCGGCCTGGCCCGGCTGCTCCTGCGCACCACCGGCACGGTGGTCCGGGACCAGCGGCGGATCCGGTGAGCGAGGTCGTCCTCGGCGTCGGTGCCTCGCACAGCACGCTGATGAACACCCACTGGGACGAGGTCGCCGACCAGCCGGACGCGATCGGGTTCCGCGACGGTCTGACCGAGGCGGCGGCGCTGGTCGCCGACGCCCGGCCGGACGCCGTGGTGGTGATCGGCTCCAACCACTTCCGCGGCTTCTTCCTCGACCTGATGCCGGCGGTGACGGTCGGCGTCGCCGAGTGCGTTGGCGCGGGGGAGTCCGGTACCCCCGGCGGCCCGTTGCCGGTCGACACCGGCCTCGCCCGGCACCTCGTCGACTCGCTGCTGGACAACGAGTTCGACGCCGCGTTCTCGCTGCGACTCCAGGTGGACCACGGCATCACGCACAGCCTCCAGTACCTGGTGCCCGGGCTGGACGTGCCGATCGTGCCGATCGTGCTGAACATGTTCGCCCCGCCGCTGCCGACGCTGCGCCGCTGCCACCGGCTGGGCGAGCAGCTCGGCCGGGCCATCGCCACCGACGGTCGGGACAAGCGGGTCGTGGTGATCGCCTCGGGCGGCCTGTCGCACCGGCTGCCGTGGCCGAAGTGGTTCGAGACGTTCTCCGACGACGACCGCTTCCTGGTCGAGGCGTGGCTCAACGGGCGTACCTCGTGGACCGAGTACGAGGTGCGGCGGCGCCAGATCATCCGGGCCGCCGAGGCGGACATCAACCCCGACTTCGACCGCCGCTTCCTCGACCTGCTCGCCACCGGCCGGCTCGACGAGATCGTCGGGTACGACAACGACCGGGTCGAGGCCGAGGCCGGCAACGGCGGGCAGGAGATCCGCTCGTGGGTCGCGATGGCCGCCGCCGTCGGCCCGGCGCAGGGGCGCACCCTCGGCTACGCGCCCATTCCACAGTGGCTCACCGGCATGGGTGTGGCCGTGCTCTCCCCAGGAGGCGACCGATGACGTTCTGGACCGACCTGACCGGGACCCCGTTCCGACTGGAGTACGTGGACGCCGGTGGGATACCCACCCGTACCCTCCGGGCCGGCGCGGGCGAGCCGGTGGTCTTCCTGCACGGCACGAGCGGCCACCTGGAGGCGTTCGTCCGGAACATCCCGGCGCACGCCCGGCACTTCGACTGCCACGCCATCGACATGCTCGGGCACGGCTACACCGCCGGGATCGACGCGCCGTACCGGATCCCCCGCTACGTCGAACATCTGCTGCGCTACCTGGACGCCGTCGGCATCGAGCGGGCGCACCTGGTCGGCGAGTCGCTCGGCGGCTGGGTCGCCGGCCGGCTCGCCGCCGACCACCCCGACCGGGTGGCCCGGCTGACGCTGGTCGCGCCCGGCGGTACCGTGGCCAACCCGGCCGTGATGGAGCGGATCCGGACCAGCACCCGCGCGGCGGTGCAGAGCGACGACGTCGGGCTGACCCGCAAGCGCCTCGAACTGCTGATGCACGACCCGGTCAAGGACGTCAGCGACGAACTCGTCGCGGTGCGGCACGACATCTACCACCGCCCCGAGTTCCAGGCCGGCCTGGACAACCTGCTCTGCCTGCAGGAGATGGAGAACCGGCGGCCGGACCTGCTCACCGAGGAGCAGCTCGGCCGGATCGCCGCGCCGACACTGATCGTGTGGGGGGCGGAGAACCCGTTCGGCGAGATCCCCGAGGCGAAGCGGATGAACGCCGCGATCCCCGGTTCCCGGCTGGAGATCTTCGCCGAGTGCGGGCACTGGCCCCAGCACGAGCACGCGGAGCGCTTCGACGCGCTGAACATCGCGTTCCTCACCGGACGGGGGTGACCCGATGGACGTCCTGGTCAAACGGACCACCTGGGAGGCCGAGGGCGTCCTGGCCGTGGAGCTGGTCCATCCGGACGCGGCCGAACTGCCCGGCTGGACCCCGGGGGCCCATCTCGACCTCTACCTGGACGACCGGGTGCGGCAGTACTCGCTCTGCGGTGACCCCGCCGATCGCGGCCGCTACCGGATCGCGGTGCTGCGGGCGGCGCAGAGCCGGGGCGGATCGGCGTACGTGCACGAGCGGCTGCGACCGGGGCAGACCGTCCGGATCGAGGGGCCGCGCAACCACTTCACCCTGGAACCCTCGCCCCGGTACGTCTTCGTCGCGGGCGGGATCGGCATCACCCCGATCCTGCCGATGATCCACCAGGTCGCCGCCGAGGGGCGCGACTGGCGGCTCGGGTACGGCGGCCGGGCCGTGCGCTCGATGGCCTTCCGGGACGAGTTGGCCGGTTACCGCGACCGGGTGGAGATCGTGCCGCAGGACGAGCGTGGGCTGCTCGACCTCGACGACCTCCTCGGCACGCCGTCGCCGGAGACGCTGGTCTACTGCTGCGGGCCGGAGTCGCTGCTCGAGGCGGTCGAGGCGCGCTGCGCCGGCTGGCCGCCCGGCTGCCTGCGGCTGGAACGGTTCGCGGCCAAGCCACAGGACTTCGGTCCGGGCGTGCCGTTCGAGGTGGTCTGCCAGCGCTCCGACGTCACGGTGCAGGTCGAACCGGAGACGTCGATCGTCGACGCGCTGGAGACGGTGGACATCTGGGTGCCAAGCGCCTGCCGGGAGGGGATCTGCGGCACCTGCGAGACCCGGGTGATCGACGGGGTGCCGGACCACCGCGACTCGCTGCTCTCCGACGACGAGCGGGCGGCCGGGAAGGTCATGCTGCCGTGCGTCTCCCGTGCGCTGACGCCGCGGCTGGTACTGGATGTCTGAGGCGGAGGCGACGGTGGACAGGACCAGGGTGGCGATCGTCGGGTCGGGCAACATCGGCACCGACCTCATGATCAAGATTTTGCGGGTCTCCCCGACCCTGGAGGTCGCGGCGATGGTCGGCATCGATCCCGGCTCGGACGGCCTCGCCCGGGCCCGCCGGCTCGGCGTGCCGACCACGTCGGACGGGGTGCGCGGCCTCGTCGCGATGCCCGGCTTCGACGAGGTCGAGATCGTGCTCGACGCCACCTCGGCGGCGGCGCACAAGGCGAACGACGCGGTGCTGCGGCCGTACGGCAAGCGCCTGGTCGACCTCACGCCGGCCGCCCTCGGTCCGTACGTCGTGCCGTCGGTGAACCTCGACGCCCACCTCGACGCGCCCAACGTCAACATGGTGACCTGCGGCGGGCAGGCGACCATCCCGATCGTCGCCGCGGTCCGCGCGGTGACGCCGGTCCACTACGGCGAGATCGTGGCGTCGATCGCGTCCCGCTCGGCCGGTCCGGGCACCCGGGCGAACATCGACGAGTTCACCGAGACCACCAGGCTCGCGATCGAGCAGGTCGGCGGCGCCGCCCGGGGCAAGGCGATCATCGTGCTCAACCCGGCCGAGCCGCCCATGATCATGCGGGACACCGTGCTCTGCCTCGTCGACGAGCCGGACCGGCAGGCGATCGCCGACTCCGTGCACGGCGCGGTCGAGGCGGTGCGGGCGTACGTGCCGGGGTACCGGCTCAAACAGGAGGTCCAGTTCAGCCGGGTCGAGCCGGACGAGCCCCTGCACACCCTGGCGGGCGTGCCGGACAGCCGTGCACTGTGGCGGGTCTCGGTCTTCCTGGAGGTGGAGGGGGCCGCCCACTACCTGCCCGCGTACGCCGGCAATCTCGACATCATGACGTCGGCGGCGCTGCGGGTCGCGGAACGCCTGGCCGCGACCGGGAAGGTGGTGCCCTGATGACCGGGGTCTACGTGCAGGACGTGACGTTGCGGGACGGCATGCACGCCATCCGCCACCGGTACACCCTGGACGACGTCGTCCGGATCGCGGCGGCGCTCGACGAGGCCGGCGTGGACGCGATCGAGGTCTCGCACGGCGACGGGCTGGGCGGCGGGAGTCTCACCTACGGCCCGGGCAGCCACACCGACTGGGAGTGGATCGCCGCGGCCCGGGACACGGTACGGCGCGCCCGCCTCACCACGCTGCTGCTGCCCGGCATCGGTACCGTGCAGGACCTGCGTCGCGCCCACGACCTCGGGGTCACCTCGGTGCGGATCGCGACGCACTGCACCGAGGCCGACATCGCGGCGCAGCACATCGCCACGGCCTGCGAACTCGGCATGGACGTCGCCGGCTTCCTGATGATGTCGCACATGTCCGACGCCCGGGAACTGGCGGCGCAGGCGAAGCTGATGGAGTCGTACGGCGCGCACTGTGTCTACGTGACCGACTCCGGCGGCCGGCTGACCATGGACGGTGTGCGGGAACGGGTGCGGGCGTACCGGGACGTGCTCGACGACGGCACCGAGCTCGGCATCCACGCCCACCACAACCTGGCGCTCGGCGTGGCCAACTCCGTCGTCGCCGTCGAGGAGGGGGTACGCCGGGTCGACGCCTCGCTGGCCGGGCAGGGCGCCGGCGCCGGGAACTGCCCGATCGAGGCGTTCGTGGCGGTGGCGACGTTGCAGGGCTGGACGCACGGCTGCGACCTCTACGCGCTGATGGACGCGGCGGACGACCTCGTCCGGCCGTTGCAGGACCGGCCCGTGCGGGTCGACCGGGAGACGCTGACGCTCGGGTACGCCGGGGTCTACTCCAGTTTCCTGCGGCACGCCGAGACGGCTTCCCGGCAGCACGGCGTCGACGTGCGCGAGATCCTCGTCGAGGCCGGCCGCCGGCGTCTCGTCGGCGGCCAGGAGGACATGATCGCCGACATCGCCCTCGACATGCGCACGGCGGACCGAGCGGGGAGCCCGCCCGCCGCCTGAGCCGCCGCCGAGCACCTCCGGGTGTACGCGCGGAAAGCCGTGCCCGCGCGTCCGCCGGGGCCGGGTGTGACCAGCGCCGGGTGGGTACCCCGGGTCCTGAGCAGGCCGGCGAACTCGTCCCGGCTGGTCACCGCCGCCGCCCGGTCCGGTGCACGGGCCGCGCGGGCGGTATCTGCTCGGCTGCCCGGGTGCTGTCCAGCAAGACCGAGATCCGCCGCCCGGCGAGGACGCCCCGGTAGAGCCCGGGTCGGGTGTCGGGGGTCACCGGCACCTGGCTGGCGGCCACGCCCAGCGCGTCGAGCAGCCCGCGGACCGCGTCGTACGGGCTCGCCGCCGCGCCACCCAGGTCGGAGCCGCGGAGGCTCAGCTGCGACCGCCCGCCGGTGAACGGCTCGGCCGGCCGAGCCGCCGCCCACTGCACCTCCAGGGTGGTCCGGCCGATTCCCGACGTACCGGTTAGGACGGTGATCACCACTTTCGCCGGGCGGTCCCAGTCGAGGGTGTCCAGCAACGAGTCGAGCGTGCCGAACTGTTCGCCCCGGCCAGCGGGGGCGACCAGGTTCGCCGGTGGCTGTCGTGGCCTCGGCAGGGCGGTCCGCACCGGCGTGTCCGGCGGTGGTGGGTCGAGGTCGGGGTCGGCGGCGAGGATCCGCTGGTGCAACTCCTGTAACGCCTGGCCCGGCAGCACGCCCAACTCGCGGGTGAGGACCTGGTACGCCTCCCGGTACGCCGCCAGCGCCGCCGCCCGCCGGTCGCACCGGTACAGGGCGAGCATCAGCTGGCCCCACAGCCCCTCCCACATCGGATAGGCCCGCACCAGTGGGTCGAGTTCGGTCGCCACCTGCTCGTGACAGCGCTCGGCCAGGGCGGCGTCGGCCCACCGCCGGACGACCTGCAACCGGCGCTGGTCCAGCCGATCAGCCTCCATCCCCAGGTAGGGTCCGCCGACCAGCCCCGCGAGCGCGGGCCCGCGCCACAGGTCGAGCGCGGCCCGCAGCCGCCGCACCGCGGTCGGGGTGTCGGCCCGGGCCAGCGCCTGGTCCCCCTCGGCGGCGAGCGCCTCGAACGTGTCCAGGTCCAGCTCGCCGGGGCGGACCTCCAGGCGGTACCCCCGCTGGTCGGTCGAGACCCGGGACCCGTCCTCACCGGCACCGACGAGGAGGGTGCGCAGGCCGACGACGTAGGTACGCAGGTTGGACTCCGCGGCGCGGGGTGGTGCCGCCCAGAGCGCCTCGGTGAGCTGGCCGAGGGCAACCGCCCGGTTGGCGTGCAGGAGCAGAGCCACCACCAGGGCAGGGCGCTTCGCACCGCCGAGCCGGAGCACCTGGCCGTTGCTGACTACCTCCACCGGACCGAGCAGCCGAAATTCCACGTCAACCCCCCGGATGTCACGACGCGCAGCGGATGTGGGGCCCGGAGCCTACCCGCAGGGGTCTCGATCCCAGTGATCGATTTCGTGCTAGTGGCGCCCTGTATCGCCTGTGCGAGGGCTGTGCGGAGCCTGGGCGGAGCACAGGCACACTGTGGAGCCGACGCCCGTATCCGGGTGCCCGGGACAGCCGACCCCGAACCGTCGGCGAAGGACAGCCCATGCTTCTGCGTCGTACCGCCGGACTGCTGGTCGCGGGTGGTCTCGCCGCGGCCGCGTTCCTGGCTCCGACAACCCCGGCGGTCGCGGCCGTCAGCTCCGGTGCGATCTTCAACAATCCCACCGTGGCCAGCCAGCAGTACGCCATCGTCGAGCACCTCCAGGGGTTGATCCAGGGCGCCGCCGTCGGTTCCACGATCCGGGTGGCGATCTACCACTTTTCGCTGACCCGGGTGTCCGACGACCTGATCGCGGCGCACGACCGCGGGGTCAACGTCCGGGTCGTGGTCGACAGCCAGTCCCGCGACTACCCCGCGGTGACCAACCTGATCGGCGCGCTGGGCACCAGCCGGGCCAACCCGTCCTGGGTGACCGTCTGCACCACCGGGCGGGCCTGCATCGGCAACCTCAACACGCCCATCATGCACAACAAGTTCTTCCTCTTCTCCGACACCTCCGGCTCGACGAACGTGCTGGTGCAGAGTTCGGCCAACCTGACCAGCGGCAACGCCGAGCGCTACTGGAACAACGCGGTGACGCTGGTCGGCAACACCGCCGTCTACAACTCCTACGTCAACTACCACAGCGACCTGGCCGCGAAGGTGAAGAACAACGACTACTACCGGACCACGTCCAGCGGGAACGCCAAGTCGTACTTCTTCCCGCGCGCCGGGTCGAGCGCCAGCACCGACACGATCTACAACATGCTCAACGAGAACGTCACCTGCCAGGGCAACACGTCGGTCGGCACCGAGACCGGGCGCACCATCATCCGGGTCGGGATGTGGCACTTCAGCCGCAACTCGATCGCGAACGAGCTGCGGGACCTCGCCAACCAGAAGTGCTGGGTGGAGGTCGTCTACACCGATGCTGACGTCGACGTGCCGAACATCCTCTCCGGACACAGCCGGATCAGGCTCTACCGGATCAGCGGGGACTACATCGTCCACTCGAAGTACATGCTGATCGAGGGGACGTACGCCGGGAAGCGGGACACCAAGTGGGTGGTGACCGGCAGCCACAACTACTCCAACGCCGCCCTGCGGGAGAACGACGAGGCTCTGCTGCGGATCCAGTCGGCGACGATCCACGACCAGTACCGGTCGAACTTCTGGGACCTACGAGCCGCAGGCAAGCTGGTCAGCTGACGCCCCCGAATACCAGCGGCGGTTCGTCGAGGCCCCCGGTGGGGCCCGCTCCCGAGCGGGTCCCGCCGGAGGGCCTGGTTCAGTTGCCGACGCCGGTTCAGTTGCCGACGCCGAGGGCTTCCATGAACGCGGGCGGGTACCGGTCGCCGCGCGCGGCACGCGGCGGCACCGCCCGCTCGGCCCCGGCGAGTTCACCCGCGCCGAGGCGGAGTTCCGCCGCGGGCAACGCCTCGGCCAGCCGCTCGCGGGTACGGGCACCGACCAGCGGCACGATGTCCCGACCCTGTGCGGCCACCCAGGCGATGGCGAGCTGGGCGACGGTGTGGCCCGACGCCTCGGCGACCCGCCGGAGCGCGGCCACCAGGGCGAGGTTGTGCTCCACGTTCCCGCTGGAGAACCGTGGGCTGAAACCGCGCAGGTCGCCGGGGCCGGCGACCTGGCCGGCGCGCCAGTGCCCGGAGAGGAGACCCCGGCCGAGGACGCCGTACGCGGTCAGGCCGATGCCCAACTCCCGCAGCGTCGGCAGGATCTCCGCCTCCACCGCGCGGGACAGCAACGAGTACTCGATCTGCAGGTCGGCGATCGGGTGCACGGCGTGTGCCCGGCGGATCGTCGCGGCGTCGACCTCGGAGAGCCCGACGTGCCGCACGTACCCGGCGTCGATCATCTCCTTGATCGCACCGACCGTCTCCTCGATCGGCACCGCCGGGTCCAGCCGGGCCGGACGGTAGACGTCGATGTAATCGACGCCGAGCCGGGTCAGCGAGTAGGCCAGAAAGTTCCGCACCGCCTCGGGCCGGTTGTCCTGCCCACCGAAGACGTGACCCGGCCCGCGCAGTGCACCGAACTTGACGCTGAGCAGGTAGCTGTCCCGATCCCGGCCGCGCAGCGCCTCGGCGAGCAGCAACTCGTTGTGGCCCATCGCGTAGAAGTCGCCGGTGTCGATCAGTGTGACGCCCGCCTCCAGCGCGGCGTGCACCGTGGCGATGCTCTCCGCGCGGTCGGCCGGACCGTACGCGCCGCCCGACATGCCCATCGCGCCCAGGCCGATGGCGGAGACGGTCGGCCCGGTGCGGCCCAGGGTTCGTGTCTGCATAGCGTTTTCCTCCGTCGTCGATGTCGTCACCCACCCTGCGCCGGTGCCGGGACGCGTGGAAGCGGAGCGTTCATCATGGGAGAGCTGCTCCCTGGACCTGCCCGCCGGCCGCGCGGGAGCATTGGCAGATGCAGCGTGAGCAGCTCGCCGACTTCCTGCGCCGCCGCCGCGAGGCGATCCGCCCGGCCGATGTCGGCATTGCCGAGGGTCCCCGCCGCCGTGCCGCCGGCCTGCGTCGGGAGGAGGTGGCCATGCTCGCCTGCATGTCGACGGACTATGTCGTACGTCTGGAGCAGGGCCGCAGCAGTCAGCCCTCGGCCCAACTGCTCGGCGCGCTGGCCCGGGCGTTGCGCCTCTCCGACGACGAGCGCGACCACCTCTTCCACCTGGCCGGCCACCGGCCCCCGCCGGCCGACGGGGTGGCCCGGCTGGCCCGCGCCGGCCTGCTGCGCATGCTCGACCTGCTCGGCGACACGCCGGCGCTGGTCCTGTCCGACCTGGGGGAGGTCTTCGCCCAGAACCGGGCGGCCCTGCTGCTGACCGGCGACCACACCAGCTTCTCCGGTGACCGCCGCTACGTCGTGTACCGCTGGTTCACCGACCCTGCCACCCGCGCCGTCCACCCGCCGGAGGAACACGAGCACCAGGCCCGTCGGCTCGTGGCCGACCTGCGCGCCGCCGCCGGCCGGCGATCCGGCGATCCGGTGGTCACCGGACTCGTCGAGCGGCTGCAGACCGCGAGCGCCGACTTCCGCCGGCTCTGGGCCGAGCACGAGGTGGCGGTCCGGCGTACCGACCGCAAGACCATCCTGCACCCGAGGGTGGGCCGGCTGCTGCTGGACTGCGAGACCCTGGTCACCCCCGACCAGCGTCAGCAGTTGCTGGTCTTCACCCCGGTCGACGCCGAGAGCCGTGAGCGGCTGAACCTGCTGCGGGTGCTCGGCACCGAGGAGTTTCCGGAGGGGCCCACGCGCGTGCCGCGACGGTGACCGGGCCGACCGGGTCGGCGACCCGCTACCCGGTCCGGCCGACGAGCCGGGCAGCTCATCGATGGTGCGGGTGGCGGTCGCCACCGCCGACCTGGTGTGGGTTCTCGGCGAAGGTGATCCGGGCCAGCGCGCTGACCAGCAGCGGATCAGATTCGGTGAGAAGCGCTACGGTGTCTTCTTCTCACCGAAACTGATCTCTCTGCTGGCCGCCGGTTGGTCTGTGGGTGGACAGGCGGTCGGCAACGCCTGCCAGTGCTGCGAGGTATGACGCCATAACCGCATCGACGGGTAGCCTGAAACGTAGCGTCCACGAGGGCTTCGAGAGCGGGGGTGACGATGGACTTCCCCACGCTGCTGAGATCCGCCTTTGGCCTGTTGATACCCGCTGCACTGCTACTGGCGGCGTTATGGGCGTTTGGTGTGATCCGGCGCAGGCTTACCGCGAGGCGGAACCGACAGACCGGAGGCGGTGGACTCGACTGAGCCCACCGCCCCTGGATCCGTCAACGCTGGGCGTCGATTAGCCCCTGACGTGCGACAACAGCTGCGTCAGTGGTGATGAGTAGCCCGACACCCGACCAGATTACGAGCGGTACGTAGCCCAAGGCTTCGGCGAGCTTGTTGATCCAGGCGACGCAATCCTCGATCGATTGCGTCGAGACGCCTAGATCAGTGGCGATCGTCTGGGTGGCAACCGGGCTGCCGGCCCGCTCGGCGAGATAGCGCACGAGGCCCTGGCCGTTGCTGTCGATCTTGCGGAGCAAGGCGCGAGCGTCGAACGCGACGTCGTGCCCGTTCGTGATCCACTCACGGGTCGGGTCGTTGGCGGGGTTCTCGTCGATCATCACCACTCCAGGGCTAACCATGCCTCCATGGCGGTGGCCGCTGCCGGCGGTCAGGCGGTGCAGGTGTCGGTCGCGCGACCGATGTAGGCATCATCCGAGTTGTAGTAGGCGGTCACCCACAACATGAAGGTACCGCTGAGCAGACTTGCATGGTCCCCGGTCGGAGTGCTCCATGATCCGCTCGACGACGCGTAGGGCCAGTTCTCGGTGGTCTTCCACCACTGGCCGTTGATGAACAGGTCGCGGTAGATGTGCAACTGCCTGTTGGGTTGGGCGTCCACGCCCCACCCCTTGTCCTGAACGTACCTCGTCGGAAGGATGTGGCAGGCGATGTCGGCGTAGACGATGGGGGCGAGTGCCTGTGGCTGGCTTGCCTTGGCCATGGCGAGTCTCGCAAGGGCTCCGCGCTCGTCCGTCCGGAAGAGATCGGGCGACAGCGAGGAAGCTGCCGACACTTCGCTGGGCCGAGCTGCGGCTGGTGAGGCTGCGGCGGCCAGGAGGGTGGCGACGATAAGTAAGATCGCGCTTCCCTGGTGTCCAACGCGTCGGATCACTCTCTGCACTTGTGTGCCTCCTTACCGTGGCATCAGTTCGGCCCGATGCTTCCAATGGGGAACCGGTAGACGGAACCCAAAAGTCGCATCCACGACCGTGGATATACGAAGAGTTTCCAAATTTTGCCCAACTCGCCTGGGTGGACGGAATCACGCACCCATGGCGGGAGGGCGCGACGGCGCCGTCAGCCAGCAAGATGAACATGGGTCTGTCAAGTTAACGGCTGATCTTGGTTGTTGAGGTGGTCAGTCGTTGGCCGGGGTGAGCCGGCCATCGAAGGCGAGCTGGAAGGCGTTCAACGGTGCCTTCCAGCGCATGGTCCACCGCCGGCGTCCGGTGCCGGTGGGGTCGAGGCTCATCAACGCCATGTAGACGCACTTGAGTGCTGCGGCCTCGTTCGGGAAGTGTCCGCGGGCGCGGACGGCCTTGCGGATACGGGCGTTGACCGACTCGATCGCGTTCGTACCCGGTATGAAATCAGGTGGAGGCCCGCGTGGTGTTCCGCTGGTCCGGCACTCTTGGTCGGGCATACGGTGTGACCGTCCGGAACAGGGGCCTTCGGGGAACACGTATGGGCAGGCCGTTCTTGCTCGATGGGCTGCGAGCCCGTGTTAGTAGTTGGCCGCCCCTGCGACTGGTCCGGCTGCGCTGCGAGCGCGTATCCGTAGGTGTCGTTCCGTCCCAGCGGTTCCCCACCGATCGAGCAGCGGAGGGAGCAGATGATGGTCCGCTATATCGGTATGGACGTGCACCGCGAGTTCGCGCAGCTGGCGGTCGTCGAGGACGGCCTCGTGCGTGACGAGGGCCGCATCGGCGTGACGTCGGAAGCGCTGCGGCAGTGGGCCGCCGGCCTACGGGCTGATGACCAGGTCGCGTTGGAAGCGACGGGTAACAGCGACGCGATCGCGACCCTGTTGACCCCTGTCGTCGGCCGGGTGGTGGTGTCGAACCCGTCGAAGACCCGGGCGATCGCGGAGGCGAAGGTCAAGACCGACAAGGTCGACGCCCGGATTCTGGCGCAGTTGCTGGCGGCGGACTTCCTGCCGCCGGTGTGGCTGCCCGACGAGCGGATCCGTAGCCTGCGGCGGCAGGTGACCCGCCGCGCTCACCTGGTGCGCCAGCGCACCAGGATCAAGAACCAGGTCCACGCGATCCTGGCCCGCAATCTCGTCCCGACGCCGCCGGTGTCGGACCTGTTCGGCAAGACCGGACGGCACTGGCTGTCTCGACAGCCGCTACCAGCCGACGAGTCTTCCAGCGTGCGGGCGCTGCTGCGGCAGTTGGACTTCCACGGTGAGGAACTCGCCGTCGTGGATAAGGAACTCGCAGTCGAGGCGTTCGCCGACCCGGCCGTCGCTCGGCTGATGACCATTCCCGGCGTCGACGCGATCGTGGCGATCTCGATCGTCGCCGCGGTGGGTGACTTCACCCGGTTCAGGGACGCGGACAAGCTCGTCGCCTATGTCGGGCTTAACCCGAAGGTGCGTCAGTCCGGGAACTCTGCGCCGGTGCACGGCCGGATCAGCAAGGCCGGACGGGCGCACGTGCGTGGCGTCCTGGTCGAAGCTGCCTGGTCCGCCAGCCGAGCCCCGGGACCGTTGCGCGCGTTCTTCCAACGCGTCAAGGCACGACGCGGGTTCCCGACCGCTGTGGTCGCCACCGCCCGGAAGATGACCGCCCTGGCCTGGCACTTGGTGACCAAGGACCAGGACTACGCCTTCGCCCGCCCAGGCCTGGTCGCGCACAAGCGGCGCAAGCTCGAACTCGCCACCGGAGCACCCTCACGGCGTGGCAACCACGGAACCCCGGGTGCGGCCTACAACGACAAGCAACGACGCGCTGCCGAGACCGCTGCCGTCGAACAGGCCGAACGCGCCTACGAGGTCTTCGTCGCGCACTGGCAACCACACAATCCGGCAAAAACCCGAGCGAAGACTTGACGATTTCATCCGTGGAGCAGATGACCTTGCGGATCTCCACGTCGAAGGCGAGGAAGGGCACGAACTCGGCCCAGGCGTTCTCCCACAGCTTCACGATCGCCGGGTACTTGCGGCCCCATGCCTCGGCGAACTCCAGGAACCGTTCAGTCGCGGCATCCTCGGTCGCCGCGGTGTAGACCGGCTTGAGCGCCTTGGCGATCTTGTCCCAGTCCTGGCGGGCCGCGTAGCGGAACGAGTTGCGCAGCAGGTGGACTACACACGTTTGAACGATCGTGCGGGGCCACACCGTCGCGACGGCGTCCGGCAGGCCCTTGAGCCCGTCGCAGACGAGCATCAACACGTCCTGAACGCCGCGGTTCTTCAGCTCGGTGAGCACATGCAGCCAGTGCTTGGCGCCCTCGCCGCCGTCACCAGCCCAGATCCCCAGGATGTCGCGGTGCCCGTCGACAGTGACCGCCATGGCCAGGTAGATCGGCCGGTTCGCAACCTGACCATCGCGGATCTTGACGTTGATAGCATCGATAAACACAACCGGATACACCCTGTCGAGAGGCCGGTTCTGCCACTCGGCCATGCCGTCCATGACCTTGTCGGTGATGGTGGATATGGTCTGCTTCGACACCTCGGCGCCGTAGACCTCGGCCAGGTGCGCGGCGATCTCCCCGTGGGTCAGACCCTTGGCCGACAACGACAGCACCATGTCGTCGACGCCGGTCAGGCGCCGCTGACGCTTGCGCACGATCTGCGGCTCGAACGTCCCGGCGGCATCGCGTGGGACCCGGACCTCGACCGGCCCGACATCGGTGAGCACGGTCTTGGCCCGGCTGCCGTTACGAGTGTTCCCGCTGCCCCGACCCGCCGGATCGTGCTTGTCATAGCCGACGTGGTCGGTGATCTCACCGTCCAACGCCGACTCCAGCACACGCTTGGTCAGCTGCTGCAGCAGCCCACCCTCGCCGGTCAACCGCAGCCCGTCACCACGAGCCCGATCGACCAGCATCGCGATCAACTGCTCATCCGTGACCGCACCCACCGGCCCAGCGGCCGGCTGTCCCACGGTGGTCTCGGTCGTCATCTGGCGTCTCTCCCTTGATCGGTCGATCAGCCGTTATTTGTACAGTCCCGTTCCGTGAGAACGGATCAGGTACGGATCAGGTCCAGTGAGAACGGATCAACTCCGCTGAGAACCCACACCTGGCCGCAGGCCTACCGGAACCGCCGCTGTCAACCGCAGTTGACAGCGCGGCGATGTCAACGTAAGTTGACAAACTCGACGGGTACCCGCCGGCACGGCCGAAAGGGGTCAGCGATGACCACCATCACCCTGCAACCCGCGAGCACGCCCCCCGCCCCGCGTCCCCGCCGGAGGACCCGGGCGCTGCTCCGCTGCGGCATCGTCGCCGGGCCGCTGTTCGTCCTGGCATTCCTGATCGAGGGCGCCACCCGCGACGACTACGACCCGTTGCGGCATCCGGTCAGTTCGCTCGCCCTTGGCCCCCATGGCTGGACCCAGACGGTCAACTTCCTCCTCTGCGGTCTGCTCACCCTGGCGTTCGCGGTCGGGGTGCGGCGGGCACTCGCGCCGGGCAGGGCGGCGACCTGGGGACCGTTGCTCATCGGAGTCTGGGCGATCGGGCTGCTCGGCGCGGGCGTGTTCGTCACCGACCCGATCAGCGGGTACCCACCCGGCACTCCGGAAGTGCCGGCCGAGTACACCACCTCCGGGGCGCTGCACGACGGGTTCGCCCTGTTCGCCTTCCCGGCGCTGGCAGCCGCCTGCTTCGTCTTCACCCGCAGGTTCGTCGGGGAGCGTCGGCACGGATGGGCGAGCTATTCGGCCCTCACCGGGCTCGCCTTCCTGGCCGGAGACATCCTGGCCAGCGCCGGATTCGCTCAGGTCGCCGGGCTCGTCGGCCTGGCCGGACTGTTCCAGCGGATCACCGTCGTCATCGGACTGCTCTGGCTCACCCTGCTCGCCGTCCACCTCCACGGCCAGCTCGCCGCCCCCGCCCGTCACGGCGCGGTCTGACGACCCACCCGCCGCCGCGACCGGACCGCATGGCAGCTACCTCTTCGACTGCCCGTCCTGACCCGGTCGGTCGGGCAGGGCAGTGCCGGCGAGGCCGAGCCTCTCCGCGATCCCGGTCGCGATCCGCTCCGCGTCCAGCTTCTCCGAGTCGAAGGTCAGATCGGCCGGGATCGTCGGCAACTGCTCTCGGAACCGTTGGTGCGCGCGGTGATGGAACCCGGGTTCGCGGGAGAGCACGCGGCCCGGGTCGGCCTGTGCGCGGGCGAACGTCACGGACACCGGAGCGTCGATGACGACCCACAGCACGGCCGCGTCGTCCGGAAGCGTACGGGTGAGTGCCGCGCGCTCCACGTCGGTGTGGAACGGTCCTACCGCCACGACGTACTCGACGTCCGAGCGCATCCACTGCCCGACGAGGGCACCGTGCGCCTCGTGGGCGGCGAACCACAACCCGGCCCTGCCCGCGCCGGGCGGGCCCACCATCGCCGCGACCTCGTCGACGTCCACGATCACGACGGTGCGGCCATCCCCGGTCAGCCGTCGGGTGAGCCGATCCGCGACGGTGTTCTTGCCGGCCGCGATCGGGCCGGTGAGGACCAGGAGCTGGGGCATGGCCCGAACCCTGCCACAGCCCGGCCCCGCCCCGATGCCCGGGTGTGCGCCCGTCCCGATGCCCGGGTGTGCGTACGTCCGCCACTGCCGACTGTCGACTCAGCACCGCCGGGCCGGCCCGGCCAGGTTCAGGGTCAGTCCTGGTCCCGATGGGATTCGCGCCAGTCGCGTACGGCGTCGCGGATCCGGTCGAAGACCGCCATCGGCGGGCCGGCCATCAGGTTCGCCGAGGCGGACTCGCCGGAATGTGGATGCGGGCGGGTCGGCGCCATCGACTCGGCGACGCGCAGTGCGCCCGCCATCCGGCCGAGCTGGGCCGCGGAGAGGCTGCGGCGCAGCGACGGGAACTCCTCCGTCTCCTCCCGGGTCGCGTGCGCGACGACCGCGTCGGCGAATCTCGCCAACCGGCGGTCGAAGTCCGGGTGGTCGACGCCGAGGTCGTAGAGGGCGGCGAGTTCGTGCTTGGCCTCGTCCTCCTCGTGCCGGAGCCGCCCGGCCACCGTGTCACCTCGGTCGATCTTGCGCTGCGCGACCGGGTGCACCACGATCTCCTCCGCGCTCTCGTGCACGGCGAGTAGCCGAACCAGATCCTGGAACAGCTCGCGCTTCTGGTTTCCCTCGGCGCGGCCGAGCTGGCCGAAGAGCGCCTTGATCTGCTGGTGCTGTTCGGTCAGCAGATCAAGGACGTCCTGCTTCACCCCTGCTGTCACGTTTCGTCACCCTCTCCGGTCCGGTCGACGTCGGTACGCTGCTGTTCCCGGCACAGCGGCTTCCATGTGTCCCGGGCTCCGGCCACCAGGGCTGGCAACATCTGCCATCCGCCATGGCCGACCAGGGCGACCGGGATCAGCACGGTCAGCGCCAGCAGACCGGCGGAGAGCCAGGGTGAGACCCCGGTGGAGAGCGCGACAGCGGTCAGGGCGGCGAGCACACCCAGTTTCCTCCGCGCCTGGCGCAGCGTGACGAAGTCACAGGCCCAGCCGTCGGTGCCGGGATCGGGCGGTACGACCGTCGGGGTGGTCGGGCTCGGCATCTCTGCCTCCTTCAGCGGAGTAGTACCAGGAGTCCCAGCCCGACCAGCAGGGCCGGGACGGTGGTTATCACCGTCGCCGTCGCGGCAGCGCGGCGGCGCAGCGCCGCCAGTGGGATCAGGGCATCCCCGTCCTGGCTGATCGCGTTCGCCACCAGCGTCGTCACGGGCAGGCCGCCGGTGACGAAGATGCCGGTGAAGACGATCTGTACGGCGCAGCCGGGGATGAGCCCGATCAGCGCTCCGACGAGCACACCGGCGACTCCGGCGAACGCCAGTTGGGAACCGTCGAATCCGGTGGTGGTGCTTAGGATCTGCCATCCGAGATAGGCCACCGCCACCCAGACGGTGATGAACGAGGCCTCGTGAGCGCTGTGCCGCAGTGCCTCCCGCCGGGTCGACGGAGAGGCGGTGGCCACCGTGTCGTCGGCGAACCGGCCCCGACCGGCGGCGAAGATGAGCAGCGCGACCAGGGTCCCGCAGCAGCCGAGTGCGAGGTAGGGGTCGACGCCGCCGAGCGCGCCGGTGAGGCGTCGCTGGTCGACGGCATGGAACACGACCGGTACCGACACCAGGAAGGCGGGCATGGTGAGTCCCCAGAAGACCAGGGACATCCCGGCGGGACGCCCGGGCTCGGCGCCGGCCGGCAGGGCAACGGCCAGGGTCGCCGACGCCGGGCGGGCGACGGGCGTTCCGGCCCGGTCGTCGGTGCCGGCCCGGGCCGCGGGGCACGCGGACGCGGCGCCCGTCGGCACGCTCGCGCCGTACGCCGGCACGGGGTCGCTCGCGCCGTACCCCGGCACGGCGGTCCGGCGTCGGCTCGACCGCCGCGTCCGGCCCGGGAGGGCGTTGGCCGGGTCGATCCCGAGCAGGTCCACCGTGTAGCCGGTGACCAGGCCCACGGCGAAGAGCAGTGCATGGATCCTGAGCGCGAAGACCGGATCGGCGGCGATGACCACCCAGGACGAGTCGCCCATGGTGGCCGCGAGGGCGGCGACGACCGTTCCGAAGGAGACCTTGCCGCGCGCGTACAGGGGCATCAGGATGATGGCGCCGCCGCAGCCAGGGCTGACGCCGAGCACGGCGCCGACCAGGGGGCCGAGCCGGGGGCGGAGGGTCAGATGGTCGGTGACCCGGTCGCCGTACCGCCAGCGTAGCCAGCCGAAGAGTGCGACCATCACCGCGACGTAGACCCCGACCTGCATGAACGCGTCCGCCAACGGGCGGGCGAATAGCTCGATCATGATCGTTGTCTTCCAGCTGGGCCGCGCCGGTCCGCCGTCGTGGCGACGGACCGGCGCAGCGGGACGGAATGGGACGGTGGGGCGCCGGCCGTCAGCTACCGGCCGGCGGCGTGCAGTGCAGGCGTGGGTCGCCCGGAGGAAGCTGCGGCGCCTCCGCGTGCGCGGTCGCGGTCGCCTGATAGCTGAAGCGCCCCTTGCCGTCGGGGCTCGGGCCGGCGGCCCACCGTCCCTCGGCCGCCTCCCCACCGGCGGAGAAGTCGATGTACTGGTAGGCGAACTGGTTCTCCTGCTCGGCGTCGGGGAACGCCTCCGGGACCGGCATCTCCTCGATGCCGTCCTCCTTGAGCTGCTCGATCGCGGCCAGCCACATGTTCTGGTGCATCGTGTCGCGGGCGAGCAGGAACCGCAGCATCTGCTTGACACCGGGATCGTCGGTCATGTTGAACAACCGGGCGACCTGGAGCCGGCCCTGGGCCTCCGCGGTGACGTTGAGGTGGAAGTCGGCGAGCAGGTTTCCGCTGGCGGTGATGAAGGAGCCGTTCCAGGGCACTCCGCTGCTGTCCACCGGCAACGGACCGCCGCCGGAATGGATGAAGTGCGCCGGATTCTGTCCCGAGTAGATGGCGGCCAGCATCGGGTTGTCCTCGGCGGCCGCCTCCTGCAGGGAGAGCGGAGCGCTGTCCAGCAGGCGGGCGATCATGACGCAGATCATCTCGACGTGCCCGATCTCCTCGGTGCCGACGTCGAGCAGCAGATCCTTGTACTTGCCGGGCAGGCGGCAACTCCAGCCCTGGAAGAGGTACTGGTTGGCGACCGTCATCTCGCCCCACTTGCCGCCGAGCACCTCCTGTAGGCGGCGGGCGAAGGCGGCGTCGGGCGCATCGGGCTTGGCCTCGAACTGCAGGTCCTTGATGTGGCTGAACACGGTGTCCTCCTGGTAGAAGCGGCAGACCGTGCCCGGGTACCCGTTCCGATGGCCCGGTGGGGTCAACCGGTGGCACCAAAGGGTCAGCAGGCGAGGGCGTCCGCGTCACCGGGGCGGCGGCGTCGCGGCGGCAGGCTCACCCGTACCGCGACGCCGTGCGCCGCGCGATACGCCGTGATCGTGCCGCCCTCCGCGGCGACCAGGTGCCGCACGATCCACAGGCCCAGCCCGGAAACTCCCGGCGGCGGCGCGGTACGGCGCAACGCGGCCAACAGCGGTTCGCACGACCGGCCCTCGTCGGTGACCACCAGGACCAGGGCCCCGGCCCGCACCGAGGCGCAGACCCGGACCCGACCCTCGGCGGGGCCGTGCCGCAGGGCGTTCTCCACCAGGTTGCGGAGAATCTGACGGACCCGGTCGGCGTGCACCAGCCGGCCACCGGCGCCACGGGTGAGCCGGACCGTCAACCGCTGCGGTGCCCCGGCGGCGACCGCGACCGGTAGCACCTGGCGCAGTGGGACCGGCTGGTCGACCGGTTCCGCCAGGCTCTGTGTCGTCGCCACCGCCTGCCGCCACAGGCCTGCCAGGTGTGTCGCCTGTTCCCGGGCGAGCGCGGCCATGGCACGCCGTTCGTCCGGGCGCAGCGCCGCTGAATCCTCGGCGAGGGCGCGGGTCAGTGAGCGCAGCGACTCGATCGGCGACCGCAGTTCGTGACAGAACATCCGCAGCAGCAGCGCCTGGTCGCCCGGTCGAGCACGGATACCGGCGGAATGAGCGGTCTCCGGCTGGCCGGGCATGATCGGGCGCAGAGCGGGAAACGCCGCCCCGTGTCCGAATCCGCGCCCCTCCGGCTCGTGCTGGTCGATGACCATCCCCTTTTCGTCCGCGGCCTCGAACTCCTGCTTCCGGCCAGCACCGAGGGGCGGGCCCGGCTCGTCGGATCGACCGGCGACGCCTCCGCCGCCGCTGCCACGGTCCGTCGCTGCGTACCCGATCTGGTCCTGGTCGACCTGCACATGCCCGCCCCGGGTGGGATCCGGGCCATCGCCGCGATCCGTCGCACCACCCCCCGGGTACGGATCGTCGCGATCTCCGGCCTCGACGACCTCGACCTCATGGTGCAGGCCCTGCGTGCCGGCGCGGAGGGTTACCTGCCGAAGAGCAGCGAGCCGGAGGAACTCCTGCCGCCGCTGCTGGCGATCCTGGACGGGTGGGCGGTGCTCCCCGCAGGCCTGCTCGCCGCCCTGCTCCGCCCGGCGCACAACGGACTGCCGGCGACGACCACGCTGGACGACGCGGAACGCCGTCTCCTGCAGCTTATTGCGAAGGGCTGCCGCACGGTCGAAATCGCTGAAGAGCTGAACTTCTCCGAGCGCACGGTGAAACGGCTTACCGCGTCGTTGCTACGCAAACTACGGGTGTCGAACCGGACGGAGGCGGCCGCCGTGGCCGGCAACGCCGGCCTGCTGTGAGCCTTCCACGCGATCTGCCGTCGGCATTGTGGGCGCAGGTCACCCGGGGACACCGATGACGTGTCAGGTCCGCTCACCGGGGGAGACACCAGGCCGGGGGAGACAGAAGGCCGGGGGGAGACACCAGGCCAGGGGAGACCGCGGACCCGGCGGGAGACAGTAGCCGGTAGTGGCCGTCCGGCCGCCGTCACGAACCACCGTCCCGCCCGGTCGTCCTGGATGACAGGGCGCGATCCGGCGCCACGGAACGGAACCAGAGGATCAAGATGAAGATCGTCGTTATCGGGGGCAGCGGACTCATCGGGAGCAAGGTCGTGGAGCTGCTCGCCGCGCAGGGGCACCAGGCGGTGGCGGCATCGCCGAGGAGTGGGGTGAACGCGGTCACCGGCGAAGGACTGGCCGAGGCGCTCGACGGAGCCGCGGTCGTCGTCGACGTGTCGAACGCACCGTCCTTCGAGCCGGCCGCCGCGCTGGAGTTCTTCGAGACGACCGCCCGGAATCTGCTCGCGGCCGAGGCGGCGGCCGGGGTGGGCCACCACGTGGCACTGTCGATCGTCGGCGCGGACCGGATGCCGAACGTCGGGTACATGCGGGCCAAGGTGGCGCAGGAGAAGGTCGTCGCGGCATCCGCGGTCCCGCACTCGATCGTGCGTGCGACCCAGTTCTTCGAGTTCCTCGACGCCATCGCCGATACCGGGACCGACGGCGACACCGTACGCCTGGGACCGGTGCTCTTCCAGCCGATCGCCGCCGACGACGTGGCGGCCACGGTGGCGGACGTCGCACTCGGTGCACCGGTCGGCGGCATCGTCGAGGTGACCGGCCCCGAGCGGTCCCGCCTCGACGAGGTGATCCGGTCGGTGCTGCGCGCGGAGCAGGATCCCCGGCAGGTGGTGAGCGATCCCGCCGCCGGATACTTCGGCGCCGTGGTGGCCGACGACGCGCTGGTCCCGCTCGGCGAGGCCCGGACCGGTAGCATCCGGCTGGCGGACCGGCGCGCGCTGGACACCGGCGGGAGGTAGCCGCAGGCATGCCCCGCTGGCCCCCCATCGGGTCCGGGACGGCCGGTCAGATTCCCCGCTCGCGGAGATAGTCCGCCAGCGCCGGTACGGTGTCCAGCGCCGAGACGTCGTCGTCCGGCTCCACCACGACGCCGTAGCGCTGCTCCACGGCCTGGATCAGCCGCACGTGACCGATCGAGGTGAGGCCGAGCAGTCCGAGCGACTCGGCCTCGGTCAGGGCATCCGCCGCGCTGATCTGGCCGTCGCTGGCCTCGACGACCAGGGTGGCGAGGTCGCGCCGGAGATCGGGGACACTCACGCGGACTCCTCCTGTCGCAACTCCCGCTCCTCCTGTCGCAACTCTTCGACACAACTGACCACCCCGTCGATGGTCGGGGTGTCGAAGAAGACGTCGAAGGGCACCTCGACGCCGAGGGCCTGCCGGATCCGGGCGGTGATCTGCATGATGGTCAGCGAGTGGCCCCCCAAATCGAAGAGGCTGTCGTCCGGGCCGACCTCGTCGACCCGGAGCACCTCCCGCCAGATGTCGGTCACCGTCCGGGTCAGCGCCCCACTCTCCGCCAGCCCGGCCGGCTCCTCGGCACCGTTCGACGGCGCCGCGAGGTCGGCGTGCTCCGGGCTCGGCAGGGCGGCCCGGTCGAGCTTGCCGGCCGGGGTACGCGGCAGCCGGTCCAGCCGGAGGAAGTCCCTGGGGACCATGTACCGGGGCAGGTTACCGGCGAGGTGCGCCCGGATTGCCGCCAGCTCGCCCGTGCCCACCAGATACGCCACCAGCTCGCCGTCCCGGACCGCCACCGCGGCCTGGGCGACCCCGGGCGCGCCGAGCAACGCGTGCTCGATCTCGCCGGGTTCGATCCGGTACCCGCGCAGCTTGATCTGGCTGTCGGCCCGGCCGAGGTACTCGACCGCGCCGTCCGTGCCGAGCCGCACCCGGTCACCGGTGCGGTAGCGCCGCTGGCCGGTCGCGTCGACCACGAACCGCTCGGTGGTGAGCTCCGGCCGTCCCCGGTAGGACCGGGCCAGCCCGACACCGCCGATGCACAGCTCGCCGGGTACGCCGACCGGCACCGGACGGAGCCGGGCATCCAGGACGTGCAGCGTGGTGTTGGCGATCGGACCGCCGATGGTGATCCGGGACGGATCGGCCGGTATCTCGGCGGCGGTGGACCAGATGGTGGTCTCGGTCGGGCCGTAGACGTTGACCAGGCGGTCGACGCGTGGACGCAGCCGCTGGGCCAGCGGGAGCGGGAGCGCCTCCCCGCCGCAGAGGGCGGTGATCGGGGCGCCACTCCAGCCGGAGTCGAGCAGCAGTTGCCAGCTCGACGGGGTGGCCTGCACGTGGGTGATCCCGGCGTCCCGGATGAGCCGGCCCAACGCCGTACCCTCGCGGGCGGTCGCGTCGGCGGCCACCACCACCCGACCGCCGGTGCACAGCGGTGCGAAGAGTTCGAGTGCGCTGATGTCGAACGAGATGGTGGTCTGGTGGAGCCAGCGGTCGGCGGGGTCGGCGCCGACCAGTTCGGTCATCGCGGCGACCAGGTTCAGCAACGCCGGATGGTCGATCTCGACGCCCTTCGGACGTCCCGTCGAACCGGAGGTGTAGATGACGTAGGCGAGCCCGTCCGGGTCGGTGGCGGTGGGCACCGTCTCGGGCTCGTCGGCGTCGGCGGCCAGGCCGTCGAGCGGCAGCAGTTCGACGGGTACCCCGGCCAGGGCGGCGGTGGCCTCGACGTGGCCGAGGACCAGCTTCGCTCCGGCGTCGGTGGCGAGGAACTCCAGCCGGCTCGCCGGATGGGTCGGATCCAGCGGCAGGTAGCCGGCCCCGGCGGCGAGGATGCCGAGCACCCCGGCGACGAGTTCGACGCCCCGGTGGGCGCAGAGTCCGACCAGGTCGCCGGAGGCGACGCCGTGCCGCCGGAGCCGGTGGCCGATCCGGTGCGCGGCGGCGACCAGTTCCCGGTAGGTCAGCGTGCCGTCGTCGCCGCGGACCGCCACCGCGTCCGGGCTGGCCACGGCGGCCGACCGGACCAGGTCCAGCACGGTGCCGACGGGGCGGGGCCGCGCGGTGGCGTTCAGCCGGTCGAGCAGCGCCCGCTCGGCAGGAACGAGCAGGTCCAGGTCGCCGACCGGCCGGCCGGGTTCGGCCAGCGCGGCGGCGAGCAGGGTACGCAGGTGTCCGGCGATCCGCCCGGCGTAGGCGACCGGCAGCCGGGCCGGTACGTGCAGCCGCCCGGTCAGCCCGGCCGGGGTGTCGACCAGATGCAGGTGCAGGGCGCTGCGTATCGCCGGCGGGGTGAGCAGCAGATCCACGGTGGAGAGTGCCTCGGTCGCCCGCCGGTAGCTGACCGAGACCGGCGCCAGGGCCGGCCGGGGTGGCAGGCCGGGCAGGGCCCGCCCGAGCGGTACCTCGCGGTGCCGGTAGACGGCCCGGGCCTCGGCCCGCACCGCGCGTACCAGCTCGGCGAAGGAGGACTCCAGGTCGACACCGACGGTGACCGGCAGTTCGTTGACCCACATCCCGAGTTCCTCGGCGGTCTCCGCCGAGCGGGTGGAGAGGTCGACCGCGACCGAGCCGGTGCCGTTGCCGTAGCGCGCGAGTACCGCGTGCACGGCCGCGAGCAGCACCTCGAACCGGGTCACCCCGAGTGCGGCGGCCCCGGCGGTCAGCGCGACGTCCAGGCCCTCGCCCCAGTCGAGATCGAGTTGCGCGGCGGGCTCGACGGCGGCCGGCGTACCCGTCAGTCCGGGCAGGACCACCTCGGCGGCCGGTGCCGGGCGCGCGGACCAGAAGTCGCGGGCTGCCGGGAGCGCCTCGGCGATCCGGTCGGCCTGGGCGCGTACGGCGGCGCCGAGCCGGGCGGCCGACCCGGCGCCGGGTGGCCGGCCGGCGAGCGCCCCGGCCAGGTCGGCGGTGAGGACGTCCTTGCCGCCCCCGTCGAGCACCAGGTGGTGGGCGACGACCAGCAGCACCGTGCGGCCGTCGTCGACCCGCAGCGCCACGCAGCGGGCGAGCGGGCCGGCGGTGAGGTCGAAGCCGACGCCGAGTTCGGCGGCGACGGCGGGGGCGAGCGCCGCCGCGCCGACCGCGCGGTGCTCGACCGGCGCAGGGTCGGTCGGAACCAGCAGCGGTACGCCGTCCGCCTCGCGCACGGTCGCGGCGAGCAGCGGGTGTCGGCCGGTGACCCCGGCCCACGCCTGGTCCAGCGCCGCCGGTTCCACCGGCTCCGGCACGGTCAGCGCCACCGCCAGCAGGTACGCCGTCGAGGCGCCGCCGGCCCGCTCGGTGAACCAGACGCCCTGCTGGGCAAGGGTCATCGGGACTGCCTGCGTCATGGTTTCGCCGTTTCCTCTCGTGCTGCCCCGCCCGGCCGGTGCCCGGATGCGTCGACGGGTGGCTCGGGCTGGTCGAAGAGCGGCCGCAGCCGGTGTTTGACCACCTTGCCCCCGGCGTTGCGGGGCAGCGCGTCGACCTGGACGATCCGGCTCGGCTGCTCATGGCCCGCCAGCCGGCTGGCGAGGAACCCGCGTACCTCGGCGAGGCGGAGCGGGCGGGTGCTCACCAGCGCGGCGACGGGCGTCGTCCCGAGTACCGGATCGGGCAGGCCGAGCACGGCGGCCTCGACGATCTCGGGGTGCTCGTGCAGGGCCGCCTCGACCGCGACCGTGGAGACCTTGTCCGCGCCGCTCTTGATCACGTCGCTCTCCCGGTCGACCAGGTAGAGGTAGCCGTCGGCGTCGAGATATCCCAGGTCGCCCATCCGGGTCCAGCCGTCCCGGAACACCTGCCGGCTGGCCGCCGGGTCGTCGTGATAGGACCGGGCGGTACCCGCGCAGCGCAACCACACCTCGCCGGTCACCCCGGCCGGGCAGGGCCGGCCGGCGTCGTCGCAGACCCGCAGCGCGCCACCGGCGACGACCCTGCCGAGCGCGGCCGGGCGACCCGGCTCGAACACCACGCTGGTCTGCGTCGGCGCCGCCTCGGTCGAGGTGTAGTAGTTGACGATCGTGGCGCCCGGCAGCGCGGCGGCCAGCCCGGCCGCCACGGCGGGCGGCAGGACGGCGGCGGTCGAACCGAAGAGCACCACGCTGGTCAGGTCGTGCCGGCCCAGCGCGCCCGAGCGGAGCAGTTCGATCGCCATCGCCGGCACCACGAAGACGCTGCCCACCCGGTGCCGCGCGATCAGCCGGGCGAAGTGCTCCGGGCCGAACCGGGCCGTGACCAGCATCCCGGCGTGTGCGTCGAGCGCGTTGAACAGCATGGTCTGCCCGGCGTTGGTGCCGATCGGGAAGGCGTGCAGGAACTGCCGGGAGTGGGCCAGGGCCCGCAGCGGCGGGTTCAACCGGCGGCCGTGGGTCAGGTTGGCGTGCGTCGCGGTGACCCCCTTGGGCCGACCGGTCGTGCCGGAGGTGTAGAGGATCTGCGCCGGGTCACCGGGGCGCGGCCCGGTCGTGGGGCCGGCCTCGGGCAGCCCCGCGATGTCGTCGGGGCCCCAGCGGAGCCGGATCGGCACCTCCGGCGGTGTCGCGGTCGGTCCGTGCAGCAGTGCCGTCGCGCCGCTGTGCCGCAGCATGTACGCCAGTTCCGCCGGGGCGCTGCGGGTGGAGAGCGGTACCGCGACCGCACCGGCGGCGAGCACCCCGGTGTAGGAGCAGGCGTACCCGATCCAGTCCTGGGCGCCGTACAGCAGGCCGACCCGGTCGCCGGGGCGTACGCCCGCCCCCCGCAGCCCGGCGGCGGTCGCCCGGGTCCGGGCCTGCCAGCCGCCCAGGTCGAGGGTGGCGGTGCCCTGGGTGACGGCGACGTGCGACGGTTCGCCTGCGGCGCGGCCGGCGAGCAGTTGCGGCACGGTCAGCGCGACCCGGCCGGCGGTGCGGGCGCTCACCGGGCCGCCACCCGATCCCTGGCCGGCCGCTCCGCGCCGGACTGCGGCTCGGCGGGCGCGGCCCGGCGGCGCAGCGCCTCCACCCCGACCTGGTCGTCCGGCTGGGCGTCCGGCACCTCGTCGTCGAAGCGGGCGATCCGGGGCAGCCGCATCGCCACCAGCGCCACGGCCGCGATGGCGACCGCGAGGAGCAGGTAGAGCAGGCCGATGCCGCGGCCGTGCCCGACCCCGATGACCCGGCCGACCGTGCCGGCGAGCAGCCCGTCCGGGGCCATCAGCGGTTCGAGGAGGCGGGAACCGACCGGGCCGACCAGGGTCCAGCCGAGGGGCAGGGTGGACCAGGCGATCACGGTGTTGATGGCGAACACCCGGCCGTGGAACCGCTGCGGGACCTTGACCTGCACGATCGTCGTGTAGACGCCGTTGAGCAGGACGAGCCACATCGAGATGCCGAACGCGCCGATCCCGATCACCCACAGCGTCGGCCGCAGACCGATGACGAGACAGAAGCCGGCCAGCACCAGCGTGCAGCAGAGCACGGTGAAGAGCCGGCGATGCCGCGGCCCGCCCCAGACGCTCATCGCCAGGCCGCCGAGGAACGCCCCGACGCCACCCGCGACCGAGACCTGGGCGACCTGGTCGATGCCGGCGAACGCCAGTACCAGCGGGGTCAGCATCATGAACAGCGGCGACAGGAAGACGTTGAGGCTCATGAAGAACAGCAGCAGCGACCGGAAGCCCCGGTGTCCCCAGGAGAAGCGCAGACCCTCGCGGATCTCGGCGGTCAGGCTCTCCCGGCGGCGCCAGGCCAGTGTCCGGGGAAACCGCACCAGCAGCACGATGACGATCGCGGCGGTGTAGCTGAGCACGTCGATGACGAGGATGCCGCCGAGGTCGATCACGGCGAGCAGCGCCACCGAGAGTAGCGGCATCATGATGGTGGCGACGCCGGTGACCATCTGTACGACGCCGTTGGCGTGCCCGAGGTACTGCTTCGGCACCAGCTGCGCGATGGCCGAGTTGTAGGCGAGGCGCTGGAAGGTGAGCGACACCGACAGCAGCGCGATCAGCGGGTAGATGTGCCAGATCTGGAGCGAGCCGGTCCAGAGCAGGAGACCGAGCAGGAGCTGGGTGCCGCCCGCCCCGACGTCGCCACAGAGGATCACGGCGCGTCTGCTGTACCGGTCGACGATCGCGCCGGCCACCGGCAGCACCAGCAGACCGGGCACCAGCCCGGCGACGGCGAGCAGCGCGAAGTTCAGCAGCGACCCGGTCTCCTTGAGCACCCACAGCGGCAGGGCCACGTCGGTGAGGGTCGAGCCGAGGATCGAGATGAGCTGGGCGAGGGCGATGACCAGGAACCGGCCCATGCTCGGCTGTGGCCCGGAGGTGGCTACCCGGCTGGCCGACCGGGAGGTGCCGTGCAGCCACCAGGTGGCCTGCGCGCCGCGCTCCGCGCGGGTCAGCGGCTCCGCTCGCTCCGCCACCACCGCGGCGTCGACGCTGGTGACGATCTCGGCCAGCTCGTCGGCCCGCCACCTGAGGAAGAAGTGTCCGGCCTCGTCGAGCACGACGACGGCGGTACGGTCGGTGAGGAAGTGCCACTCGGTGAACCGCTCGGCGTAGAACTCGGTCGCCGGGTCCCGCTCGCCGGCGACGGTGATGACCGGGGCACGCAGCCGCTCGGTGCCGGCGTGCATCAGCCGGGTGAAGTACGCCTCGGCACTGTCGGAGTCCCGGCGCATGTTGCGGATGATCTGGCGGGCCTGCTCCGGCTCGATGTCGCTCATGTCGACGCCCATCGAGGTCAGCCAGTTGGCGTACGCCTTGTCGGAGCGGAGCGACTCCATCCGGGTCAGCCGGGACAGTGCCGTCCAGACCCGGCTGCGCGGCCGGGCGAACGGGAAGATCGCTCCGATGTAGACCGCGTCGAGTTCCCGCCCGTGCTGCTCCAGCCGGCGGGCGATCTCGACGGTGAGCGCGGAGCCGACGCCGCAGTGGCCGTAGAGCGCCAGCGGCCCGTCGACCTTCGCCAGGATCTCGGCGGTGCAGCGCTCGGCGAGCTCGTCGAAGGGGAGCGCCGCCTCGTCCAGCCCGACGTCGTGCCCGGGGATGGCGACGGAGAAGAGCCGGTGCCCGGCCGGCAGCGCGTCGGCGAGCGGCTGGTACACCACCGCGCTCCCACCCCCGTAGGGCACGCAGACCAGGGTGCGTACCCGCTGGCCCCGACGGCCCTGGTCCGGCGCGTCCGGCGCCGCGCCGCGGCCCGGTGCCGTCGCCGGCACCGGCCGGGTCAGCTCGTGCACCAGGTCCCGGGGGCCGCGCTGCTCCGGCGGCGCCGCGACGAGCCGGGCCAGCTCGCGGACGGTGCGGTGGGTGAACAGGTCCAGCACGGAGACGCCCGCCCCGGCCGCGCGACGCAGCCTCGCGACGACCTGGACGGCGAGCAGCGAGTGCCCGCCGAGGTCGAAGAAGTCGTCGTCGAGGCCGACCTGTGGCACGTCGAGGACCTCGGCCCAGACACCGGCGAGCAGGATCTCGGTCGTCGTGCCCGGCGGCACGTACGCGGCACCGACGTCGCGGACCCGGGGCGGGGCGGGCAGCCGGCGCCGGTCCAGTTTGCCGTTCGGGCTCAACGGCAGCTCGGGCAGCTCGACGAAGGTCGCCGGCACCATGTAGTCGGGCAGCCGCCGCTTGAGGGCGAGCCGGAGCGCGGCGGTGTCCACCGGGGCGGTGCCGACCAGGTACGCGGCCAGCCGCCGGTCTCCCGGGCTGTCCTCGCGGACGACGACGGCGGCGTCGCGCACCCCGGGTTGGTCGCGCAGCGCCACCTCGATCTCGCCCGGTTCGATCCGCAGGCCGCGCAGCTTCACCTGCCCGTCGATCCGGCCGAGGAAGTCGAGTGTCCCGTCCGGCCGCCAGCGGGCCAGGTCGCCGGTGCGGTAGCGGCGCTCCCCGTCCGGCCCGGTGCCGAACCTCTCGGCGGTCAGCTCCGGACGGTTGAGGTAGCCGTGCGCCAGCCCCACCCCGGCCAGGTACAGCTCGCCCGGCACGCCCACCGGCAGCGGCTCGCCCCGCTCGTCCAGCACGTACACCCGGATGTTGTCGATCGGCGCGCCGATCGGCACCCGGGCGGCGCCGGCCAGCTTCTCGGCGGTGCAGTGGTACGCGGTCACGTCGATGGCGGCCTCGGTCGGCCCGTACAGGTTGTGCAGTTCGGCGTCGGGCAGCGTGGCGAGGGTACGCAGCGCCAGGTCGACCGGGAGTTCCTCGCCGCTGCAGATGATCCGCCGCAGTGGGCGGCATGCCGCGGTCCCCTCCTCGGCCAGGAACATCGCCAGCATCGACGGCACGAAGTGCACCGTGCTGACACCCTCGGCCACGATCAGGTCGCGCAGGTAGTCGGCGTCCCGGTGCCCGTCCGGGCGGGCCAGCACCAGCCGGGCTCCGACCAGCAGCGGCCAGAAGAACTCCCAGACCGAGACGTCGAAGCCGGCGGGGGTCTTCTGCAGCACGGTCTCCGCGGCGGTCAGGCCGTAGCGGCGCTGCATCCAGTGCAGCCGGTTGACGACGCCGCGGTGGCCGTTGAGCACCCCCTTGGGCTGCCCGGTCGAGCCGGAGGTGTAGATCACGTAGGCGGGGTCGTCGGGACCGGCCAGCGGCTCCGGGGCAGTGCTGGCCGCCCCCGCCCAGGTGGCCGGGTCGTCGAGGGCCAGCACCGGCCGGTCGGTCGGTGGCAGCTCGGCCCGGGCCGCCCCGGCGGTGAGCACGGCCACCGGGTCGGCGTCGGCGAGCATGAAGCCGAGCCTCTCGGCCGGGTGGTCCGGATCCAGCGGCACGTACGCCGCACCCGAGACAAGTACGCCGAGCAGGGCGACGACGAGGTCCGGACTCCGCTGCGCACAGACCGCGACGAGTCTTCCCGGCCCGGCCCCGTACTCGCGCAGCCGGTGGGCGACCCGGTTCGCCCGGACGGACAGCTCCCGGTAGCTCAGCGTGGACCCCTCGAAGGTGACCGCCGGCGCGTCCGGGGTGGCGGCGATGCTGGCCTGCACCAGCTCGTGCAGGGTCACGTTCTCCGGGAAGTCGGCGGCGGTGTCGTTCCAGCCGATCAGCACCTGCTCGCGGGCCGCTCCGCCGAGGGTGAGCAGGTGACTCAGCGGCCGGTCCGGGTCGCTGGCGACCGCGTGCACGAACTCGACGAAGGTGCCGGCGATCCGTTCGACCGTGTCGGCGCCGAACAGGTCCCGGTTGTAGATGAGGGCGCCGGAGAGCGTCTCCCCGGCCACCAGGTCGAGTTCCAGGTCGAACCGGGCCGCCACCGCCTCGACCACGAAGGGCGCCACGGCCAGCCCCGGCTTCGGTGTGCCACCGGACCCGCCGGGGGTCCGCATCGCCAGCGCCACCTGGAAGATCGCGGACCGCCCGACGTCACGCGGAACGTCCAGCTCGGTGACCAGCTGCTCGAACGGCAGCTCCTGGTGGGCGTACCCGTCCAGCACGGTGTCCCGGATCCGGGCGAGCAGCTCGGGGAAGGTCGGGTCGCCGGTGACGTCGACCCGGGTGATCAACATGTTGACGAACATGCCGATCATCGGCTCCAGCTCGGCGTGGCTGCGCCCGGCCTGCGGTGACCCGACCGCGAAGTCGTGCTGCCGGGCATACCGGGCCAGCACCGCCGCATAGGCGGCGAGCACCACCATGTAGAGGGTGGCGCCGTGGTCGAGCGCCAGCCGGCGCAGCGCCTCGGTCACGGCAGCGTCCAGGCACACCCCGACCGGCGCGCCCCGGAAGGTCGGCTCGGCGGGTCGCGGCCGGTCGGTCGGCAGCTCCAGCGGAGGTACCCCGGCCAGCCGGGTGCGCCAGTAGGCGACGTCGCGGTCCCGGGTACCGTCGGCGAGCCGCTGCCGCTGCCGTTCCCGCTGCCACAGCGCGTAGTCGCCGTACTGGCGGCGCAGTGGCGGGAGGGGATCGACCGGACCGGCCGGCCCGGCGGCGGCGAGCAGGGTGAGCACCTCGCCGACGAGCAGCTCGGCCGACCAGCCGTCGCAGACGATGTGGTGCACGGTGAGCGCCAGCACGTGGTCGTCGGGACCGACGGCGTAGAGCGCGGCGCGCAGCAGCGGACCCCGGGCCAGGTCGAACGGTTCGGCGAGCCGGGCCTGGACCGCCGCCCGCACCCACTCCTCCCGGGCCGCCGGGTCGGCTCCGGCCGCCTCGGCGACGACGAGCCCGATCGACACCGTCTCGGCGATGTGCAGCACGGGCCGGCCGTCGGCGGTGGCCTCGAAGCGCGTTCGCAGGCTCTCGTGGCGTGCCGCGACCGTGTCCAGGGCGGTGGCCAGCGCGGCCGGGACGAGCGCCCCGCGCAGCCGCAGTACGACCGGGACGGTGTACGCGGTCGTGCCCGGCGCGTACTGCTCCATGAACCACAGCCGCTCCTGGGCGAGCGAGAGCGGAACCGGCGCCCCCGCCGGCCGGACCGGGACGACCTCGGCCGGCGCGACCGCCGGTTTGAGCCGGGCGGCGAGCAGCGACCGTTTGGTGGCGGAAAGCTGGTCGGGAACGACGGTCATGATCCCCCCGTCCCGGCGGCGGCGGCGAGTTGTGCCGCCGCCTCGTCCTCGGTGAGCCGGTCGATCTCGGCAATCAGCGCCGCCTCGACCGCGCCGGCGAAGCCGGCGACGGTGGGGTGCTGGAACAGCAGCCGGACCGGCAGGTCCAGGCTGACCGCCGCGCGCAGCCGGGCGATCGCCCGGACGGCGAGCAGCGAGTGCCCGCCGAGGGCGAAGAAGTCGTCGGTCGCGCCCACCCGGTCGACCGGAAGCAGCTCGGCGAAGATCGCGGCGACCAGTTCCTCCGCGTCGGTCCGTGGCGCCTCGAACGCGCCCCGGGCCTCGTCGCCGATCGACGGCACCGGCAGCGCGGCCACGTCGACCTTGCCGTGCGGGGTCAACGGGAGCGCGGCCAACGGTACGACCACGCTCGGCACCAGCAGCGCGGGCAGCCGGTCGGCGGCGTGGGCGCGGACCTCGGAGACGTCGGCGGCGCCGGTCACGTACGCGACCAGGGTCTCGCCGAGCGCGGTGACCACGGCCTGACCCACCTCGGGATGCCCGGTCAGCACCGCCTCGACCTCGCCGGGCTCGATCCGCACGCCGCGTACCTTGAGCTGCCGGTCGAGGCGGCCGAGGAACTCCAGTACCGGCTCGTCCCGGCGCCAGCGGGCCCGGTCGCCGGTGCGGTAGAGCCGGCCACCGCCGTACGGGTCGGGGCGGAACCGTTCGGCGGTCAGGTCCGGCCGGCCGAGATAGCCGTCGGCGAGGCCGGCACCGGCCAGGCAGAGTTCACCGACCGCCCCGCGCGGCACCAGCCGGCCAGCCTCGTCGAGCAGGTACGCCCGGACTCCGCCGATCGGCCGCCCGATCGGTGGCCGGCGATCGGTGTCGGCGGCCCCGAGGTCGACCGCCGTGGCGATGATCGTCGCCTCCGTCGGCCCGTACGTGTTGGTCAGCCGGATCCGGTCGCCGTGCCGGTCCCGCCAGCGGGCGACCGCGGGCGCGTCCACCTGCTCACCGCCGAGGATCACCAGCCGCAGCGCGGCCGGCCAGGCCGGCACAAGGTCCAGCAGCTCCTGCCAGTACGCGGTCGGCAGGTCGAGCACGGTGATCGCCGGGTCGGCGGCGAGCACCTCCGGCAGCGACTGCGGCCCGTCGGGAAGCAGCACCAGGGTGCCGCCGACCGCCAGGGTGGGCCAGATCTCCTCGGCGTGGGTGTCGAAGCTGAGTTCGGCGAACTGCACGACCCGGTCCGTGCCGGTCAGCCGGTAGGCCTCGACCATCCACCCGACGCGTGCCGCGAGGGCGGTGCGATCGACGAGCACCGGTTTCGGGGTACCCGTCGATCCGGAGGTGAAGAGGACGTAGCCGGGGTCGGGCGCGGAGTTCGGCGTGGTCGAGCCGGCCCGCACGCCGTCGAGGGTGATCACGGCGGCGACCGCGGCCTGCGCGACCAGCGCGGCGCGACGCCGGTGCGGCAGTCCCGGATCGATCGGCACGTAGCCGGCGCCGGCCCGCCAGACGGCCAGCAGGGCGACGACCAGGTCGGTGCCGCGCGGCAGGCTCACCCCGACGAGCTGCCCGGGCACGACTCCGGCGGCACGCAGTGCGTCGGCCAGCTCACCGGCGCGCGTCCACAGCTCGCGGTAGCTGACCTGGTCGGTGCCGCTGACCAGGGCGACCGCCCCGGGTGCGGCGTCGGCCGCCCGCGCGATGCGAGCGAGCGGCGGCGGGCCGTCGGCGATCGCCGGCCCGGTGCCGATCCGCAGCAACTCGGCCTGCGCCGTCCCGTCGACCAGCGGCAGTGCCCGCACCGGGGCGTCCAGGTCGGCCAGCACGGCGTGCAGCACGGCGGTGAACCGGTCGGCGAGCCCGGCGGCGGTGGCCGGCTCGAACAGGTCGGCGCTACAGGTGAGCAGGATGTCCATCCGGACGTCGTCGGAGCGGACGTTGATCGCGGTCGAGCTGACGAAGACGTCCATCGCGACGTCGGTGATGGTGCGCCGCGATCCCTCCCCGAACGCCTCGACGGTGACGCCGTCGAAGCCCTCGAAGCCGGTCGCCGAGACGTCCATCGTGGAGTGCAGGGTGAAGGTGGCCTGGAACAGCGGATTCCGGCTCGGGTCGCGCGGCAGGCCGAGGTCGGCGACGAGCTGCTCGAACGGGATCTCCTGGTGGGCGAAGGCGCCGAGGCAGCTCGCCCGGGTTCGCAGCACCAGATCGCGGACGGTGACGTCACCGGAGAGGTCGGCGCGCAGCACCAGCATCCGGGTGAAGTAGCCGAAGACCGACTCCGCCGCCACGTCGTCGCGACCGGCCACCGGCGTACCGACGCAGATGTCGTGCTCGCCGCTGACCTGGGCCAGGGTCAGTTGGTAGACCGTCAGCAACAGCATGAACGGGGTGCAGCGCAGCTGCCGCGCCGCGTGCTGTACGCGGACCCACAGTTCGCCGTCGAGCTCGCGGGCCGCCGAGACGCCGGCCGAGGTGCGTACCGCCGGGCGGGGCCGGTCCGGCGGCAGTTCGAGTACGGGTGGCCGGGCCAGCGCCGTCCGCCAGTACGCCAGCGCGGCGGCGTCGTCGACCGCGTCCCGGGCGCGGGCGTGGTCGAGGTAGCGCAGGCCGGGGGAGGCGGGGTCGATCCCCCGGTACACCTCCGCGACCTGCCGGTAGAGCAGGTTCATCGACCAGCCGTCGCCGACGATGTGGTGCACGGCGGTACAGAGCACGTGGGTGCGCGGGTCGAGGCGGAGCAGGCCGACCCGGACCAGGTGTCCCGCGGCGAGGTCGAAGGGACGGGCGATCAGCTCCTCGACGGCCGCCAGGGCCTCGGCCTCACCGGACACCTCGATCCGGGACACCGGCGTCGGGCGCGGTGGCAGCACCTCCTGCACCGGCACCCCGCCGGACTCGACGAACCGGGTACGCAGGCTCTCGTGCCGGGCGATCACGGTGTCGAACGCCCGGACCAGCCGGTCGACGTCGAGGTCGCCCCGGAGCAGGACGGTGGTGGAGATGGTGTAGGCGGCGTCGCCCGGGTCGAGCCGGTCGAGAAACCAGAGGCGCCGCTGTGCCGGGGTCAGCGGCCCGCGATCGGGTTCGGTCATGGCCGACACGCCTCCCTGGGAGATGGGTCCGGATCGGTGCGCTGACGCCGCCCCGGAGACCCCGGACGTCCGTCGCTCCCGGCGGCGGTCGCGGCGGTGGTCGCGGCGGTGGTCGCGGCGGCGGAGCCGGCCGACAGCAGGCGATCGAGGCCGGCCGACAGCAGGCGATCGAGCAGCGGCGGCAGTGCCGGGTCGTGCCAGTCCGGGAAGACCGCCGTGGCGCCGGCCGCACCGATCGACGCCAGGTATCCCGGGTCGGAGACGGTGGGCATCGCCACCACCGGACTGCCGGCCGACCTGGCGGCGGTGATGCCGGTGACCGAGTCCTCGAAGACCAACTGGTCCTGCGGCGGCACGCCGAGCCGGCGCGCGGTTTCCCGGTAGACATGCGGCGCCGGCTTCAGCTCCGGTACGTCCCGGGCCGCCACCACCCGGTCCGCGCCGAAGTGCCCGAGCAGTCCCGCCCGGCGCAGGATGCCGAGCGCGGGTTCCCGCTCGGTGACGGTACCCACGGCCAGTGGGACACCCCGGCCGGCCAGCCGGTCCAGGAGCTCGGCGGCCCCGGCACGCGGCACGATCCCGTCGGCGGCGCCGACCAGGGCGGAGAAGTACCGGCGCTTCGCCGCGAGCACCTCGGCCGGCGCGACCCCGGCACCGGACAGCGCCGCGACCTCCGCCGCCACCCGTGGGTCGGGACCACCGATGAAGTGCGGGAGCCGGTGCAGCGCGTCGTCCCAGGTGAGTGCGACCCCGACCTCCCGGGCGGCCCGCAGCAGGGCGTCGTGGTGGAACCGTTCGAGGTCCACCAGGGTGCCGTCGAGGTCGAAGGCGACGGCGGAGACCGGGCCGCCCGTCACCACCGTCCACCACTTCCCGGGGAGCCGGCGCCGGGTGGCGGGGCCGCCCCCGGCGACCGGGGTCGGGTCACGGTGACGACGGCCAGCTCGTCGTCTGCGTACGAAATCGTCGCGTGGTAGCGCGGGGTGAGCATGGCGAGGAGGTAGTCCAGGTCGTCGAGCATGCCGATCCCGTCGGCGGGGTCGCGGCGCACTCCCTTCGACTGGACCAGCAGCGCCGCGTCGGCGATCCGGAGGCTGTCCAGGATCAGTGCGGAGAGGTCGATCGGGGTGAGCATGCGCCACAGGTCGAGGTGGACCACCCGGTCGAACGCACCGTCCGGGTACGGCGTCCGGACTCCGAACAGGTGTGGATTGTCCGGCCCGTACGCGACGGCGTGGTCGATGCTCGTGTCCCGGCCGATCGACGCCGCCGATTCGACGTCGAATCCGATCCAGAGGCTGCGCTCGGTCTCCGGCGCGTCGACGAGCTTGCGCACGGTGTCCCCGGTGACCCGGTCCGGGTGGTCGCGGATGAACTCGCGGCAGTCCTCGTAGAACGGCAGGGTCCGGGCCACCCGCCGGTGGTTGTCCGACGGGTGGGTGAAGAACTCGATGTCGTAGTGCCGGTATTTCCGGACCAGGTACGGCAGGACCGGCTTGGTCTTCTCCCACTCGGTCGCCCAGTCCCGGAAGTGCGGTGTGTGGTAGCAGACGGCCTCCGGGTCGTAGCGGAACCGGCCGCTGTCCCGGCCGAAGTGCCGGTATATCCGGTACGTGAAGTCGGTGTCCTCGTATCCCCACTGGACGAACGCCTCGTCGAAGCCTCCGACCTGCTGGTACAGCTCGCGGGGGAGCGAGAGGTTGTGGGTGAACCCGAACATCCAGCCGGTACGCCGGTAGACGTCGAAGTCGCCGTCGGCCCGCCCCGGCAGGTCGCGGTGGTCGCCCTCCATCGGCAGCAGCTCGGCCTCGTCGGGTACCGCCTGCCGTAGCCGGGCGAACGTTCCCCAGCTCGGCTCGACCCGTCGGCCGTAGACGACCTCGCCCACCGGATCGCCGTGCCGGCGCAGGTGCCGTCGCACGAGATCCGGGGCGGCGTAGGAGTCCGCGTCCATCAGCAGCAGCAGGTCGGCCCGGGACCGGGCGACCCCGGAGTTCCGGGCCGCCGACCGGCCCCGGTTGGTGGTGTGCCGGACGTACCGCAGTTGCAGCTCGGTCTCGTGGCGGCGGACCACCGCACGGACGTCCTGGACCGAGGCGTCGTCGACCACGATCACCTCGAACCGGTCCGGGTCGGCGGTCTGCCGGGCGAGCGACCCGAGGGTCAGATCCAGGCAGCTGACCTGGTTGTACGTCGGCATGATCACGGAGAGCACGTCAGCCCCCCAGCGGTGCGGGTACGGCGGGATCCGGCTCCGCCGGGCAGCTCTCCGCGCTGGCCTGCGGGGCGATCCCGACCAGGTCGGCCACCCGGCCGGCGTCGAGGTCCCCGACGTCGAGCATCTCGATCAGCACGAGTTCCAGCCCGGTCAGGAGCTTCCGGGCGTCGGCGGCGGTCAGGTAGCGGCTGTCGGCGAAGAGTTCGAGTACGGCGCGCGAACGCAGCGCCTTGACGTGCACGTACAACGTCAGTCGTTCGCTGTCCCGGCCCTCCAGGTCCGCCACCCGGGTGGATCCGGTCAGCCCGCGCAGGTCGGCGACGTCGTGCGGCACCGGCGGCGGCCCCGGGGCACCGGGTTCGGGCACCACGTTCACGGTGCTGGACAGGTCGATGTCGACCCCACGCCGGTGCCGCACGGTGTCCAGCAGCCGCGCGACGTCCCGGGGATCGCTCTGGCCGCGCAGGTACGCCAGCGTCGACACCCGGTGCGCGTCGCGGATGGTGCCGGCCAGCGAGGCGCCGTCCAGCCGGATCACCGCCGGTGCGCCCTGGTAGAAGGTCCCCACCGAGGCGGCGTCCTGCGGGGTGAACCGGTTGCCCCCGGCGAGGAACAGCGGCACGGCCGAGGCGCCGGTCCGGATGCCGATGATCGTCGAGAGCGCGCCGAGCAGGACGGCGGCCGGGCCGACCCGGTGTCGTGCCGCGACCGCCCGGGTGGCCGAGGCCAGCGCCACCGAGTGCAGTTCGACGCCCGGGAAGCGCGGGGTCTCGGCCGGCCCGGGCGGGACGGGAAACGCGGTCTGCGGCATGGTGTCGAGCACCCGGCGCCAGTAGGCCAGGGAGAGGTCGTTGGCCCGGCGACCCGGCTCCGATGCCTCGTGGGCCGCCCGGGCCAGGGGCTGCCAGCCGGCGAGGGCCGGCGCGGCGTGCTGGTTCCGGAGCAGTTCGAGGAATTCCCGGCGGAGCACGAAGCATCCCCAGGAGTCGACGGCGAGGTGGGAGAAGACGAACACGACCTGCCGGGGGCGGCCGTCGGCGACGACGAGGCAGACCCGCAGCGGCCACTCGGACCCGTGCCGGAACGGTTCCCGCCAGAGCCGCTCCTCGGCCTGTTCGGCGAGCCGGCGTACCCGACCCGGGTCGGTCTCGCGGATCTCCACCGGCAGCTCGCCCGCCGGGTCGCGGTGCTGCCGGGGCTCGCCGTCGGGGCCGACGGTGAACCGGGTCCGGAGCACCTCGTGACGGCGGACGAGGGTGTCCAGGGCGGCCAGTACCCGCTCCCGGGTGGCGTCGACCGGTAGGTGCACCCGGAACCGGATGTTGAGGTAGTGGTTCGCCGGGGCCAGCGACTCCAGGATGTTCCAGACGAACCGCTGTCCCCAGGTCAGCTCGCCGCTGCCCGCGTCCAGCCCGGTGAACTCCAGCGACAACCGGTCGCGCGGCGCCGGGGCGGGCACCCCACCGCCGGTCATCGCGCCTCCGGGGTCGGGTCCGTGCCGCGCCGGCGGTAGAGCAGGAACCAGTCGCCGGCGCCGACGAGGTCGCGCACGTCCGGATCGGCGATGGTGGGCTCGCGGGCGGCGAGGACGTAGCCGTGCCGCTCCAGGACCGGAGCGAAGTCGCGGCGGAGGTAGTCGTCCTCCAGGCTCAGCAGCCGGTCACCCTCGTTCGGCACGATCATGAGCGTCGGTACGCCGCACCTGGCCAGCAGCGCGATCCAGGCCTCGATCACCGAGATCGGCATCTCGGAGAAGCTGTGGATGTTGACCGCCAGGTCGGGACGCCGGGCCGCCACCTCGTCGGCCATCTCGTCGAGCCGCAGGACGGTCGCCTTATGGTCGACCCTGCGGTATCTCACGTAGTGCTCGCTGAGGAAGGTCGACTCCGGGATCGCGTCGACACAGAGGTAGCGCGTCAGTCCGGGGACCGCCTCCACCATGCGGTGGGCGAGGCGGCCGTATCCGGCGCCGATGTCCACGACGGTGAAGTCCGTCCTGGAGAGCAGACCCCAGTGCCGGTCGAGGAAGTAGATCTCGTTGATCGAGTCGAGCAGGTCCCGGCTGGACGTCGGCAGGCTGTCGAAGTCGAACGTCCAGCAGCCGAAGGCGCCGTCCTCGCCGGTCCGGTCGAGCAGCTTCTGGCTGTCCAGGGAGCTGACGTACCGGGCGAAGAGGAAGAACTTCAGCCGGGCGTTGTCGCCGAGCTGGCGCAGTTGCCAGACGTAGGCGTTGTCGCCGCGGAAGTACCGCAGGTTCAGGTCGCGCAGCCGGCGGCTCCGCCGCCAGAACCGGCCCGGCCGGAACGGCGACTCCAGCCGGCGGTAGCGCTCCCGCAGCGCCACGAGGTCGGGATTGCGGTCGTCGAGCAGCGTCGCCAGGTCGGCGGGGAGCGGGCGGGAGTCGTCGTACCGCCCGTGGCCGGCGTGGATCCGATAGCTGGTCAGCTCGGTCGAGGTCCGCGTCAGGGTCAGCCCGAAAAGGCCGACGAGGTACCGAATGGTGAGGAAGAGCCTAGAACTGTAGTGGGTCACCGAGCTCGCCAACCTCTTCGCGTTCCGCTCCGGCACCGGCCGGCGCGCCGTCCCCGGTGGCGCCGGTGTACCGGCAGGCATCGCCGCCACGCAGCACCCGTACCGCCATGTGGCCGAGCGCGACGTGCAGATCCTCGGTCAGGCCGTAGTCGGCCTGGCCGAAGACGACGAGCCGGTCCGCGAGCCGGGCGAGGCCACCGGGGTTGCCGAGCGCCGCCAGCACGGTCATCCCGAGCCGGCGGCCGACCCTCGCCGCCCGGACCAGGTTGGTCGAGTCGCCGCTGACGCTGAGCAGCAGCAGCACGTCGTGCGGCCGGCCCCACCCGACCAGCTGCCGAGAGAAGATCTCGTCGTAGGAGTGGTCGTTGGCGATCGCGGTGACCCGGGCGATGTTCTCGGTCAGCGCCACGACCTGTGGCGCGGCGCCGAGGTTGCCCGCCGCCGCCATCAGGTCGCTGGCGATGTGGATGGCGGCCGTGCTGCTGCCGCCGTTGCCGGCCACGAAGACCCGGCTGCCCGAGTGCAGCGCCAGGACCAGCGTCTCCAGCAGGTCGGTCACCGAGCCGGTCTCGAGCTGCGCCAGGGCCAGGGTCAGGTCGTCGACGTACTGCTTGACCACCGTCTCGGCGCCGGTCGGCGCGGAGACCAGGCGGGCTCCGGGAGCGGGCTTGTCATTCATCGGCACGGTCACCGGAATGCGGCCGATTGGAGTCTGAACCGGCTGGGCGCATCACATCCGGAATGCATTTCTGGTGACTGTCGGATACTCCACCGCGGCGGCCGCAGCGCAATTTTTGACGTCCATTGCCCGACCAATGCAGGCTCCTCCTCGACACGTTGTGCGAGGACGGTGACAGACCGCAGCGCTGCGCTAGGTCGCCGTTCCCCCGTGACCCGTGTGGAAGATAACAACCATTGATGACCATGGCAACCCCGTGCCCGTGTTCATCGGCTCTGGCCTGCGCGTTCGTCGGCAAAATCGGCGAATTGACGGAGTGGCGGAATACCGCTATTGGCCGTTTCCGGCCCGCTCGGTCCCGAAATCGACCGCTGCCCAAAGCTCATCAACCCGCGCCGGGCCCGGCTGTCGGATGAGGACGAGGGGACAGGACGGCAGCGACAGGTAGCCGTGCTGCTCCGCACGGCCGATGGTGGTCCGCTGGTCAGCTGAGCGCGCCGACCGGGGTGGCTGGCCCGGTGCGGACAGTGACGTTCGCTAGGCGGCGAATTCGACGCCGGCGAGGGGAACGGCGCGGTACGCGGCGAGGCGTTCGGCTTGGTCGACGATGGTGCTGCGGGTGGTCGCCGGCAGCTTCTGCCACGGTTGAACGGCGACCTTGAACGTCCGGCCGGACTTGCGGGGTCGCCAGGTGCCGACCAGTTCACCGTCGACCAGCACGGCACCGGGGCGGCCCAGCACCGGCCACAGCTCCCTGGCGTGGGCCGTGCTCGGCACCAGGGTTGCCCGGTCCTTCGCCTGGAGGAAGAGGTCGAACGGGCCGAGCAGGCGGGTTGTGCTGGTGTCTGCCGATTTCAGCGCCGATTCGTCGGCAGCGAGGAGCGAGTGTGCCACGCCGTCGACGATCACCTCGACGACATCTTCGGGCCAGCGTGCCTTCACATCCTTGACCGGGGCATCGAGATAGTCGGCCACCTGCTTGGGAGTGGCCGGGCCGAGCAGACGAAGGTATGCACGGATGAGGTCGAACCGCTCGTCCGGGGCGACGGCCTTCGCCAACTCCGCGCTGGGCCGCAGGACCGGCGGCGACGTGTCGAGTTGCAGCTCCAGCCCGGCCCGGACGGCGGCCAACCGGAACGGCATCTCGTAGAGATGGGTGGTGTCGCACGGTCGGCAGAACCGCAGGTACGGCTCGGGCATCGCCTCGGCCAGGCGCCCGGAGACGTCTCCCTTGACCATCGGCCCGGTGACGACGGCTCGCATCTGCGCGGCTACCTCGTCGAGGGCGGCCAGGATGCCGATGCCGGCCGCCTTCAGGGGCTTGGCGGCGTCGTAGATGCGCTTGCCCGCGTCAGCGTCGGAGAACGGCTCGACGGCCGCCGCGACCCTGCCCGCGTCAGCCCGGCGATAGAGGTGGGGAGCACCTCGCACGGTCCACAGCAGGATCAGGTCCTCCGCGGACAACGTCACCACCTCGACCCCGCGGTTGGCCAGCGCCCACCTGCCGCCGTCCGGGCCGGTCTCCTGTACCCCGATGTCGAGCACGGCGGTGTCCCCGAGGGTGCCCTCGACCCGGTCGAGATGCTGCGCCTGAACGCGGAATCTCATCACCTGGCGCCGATCGATCATCCCTCTACCCTAGGCGGCGGCACCGACAGCCGCGCCGGGCCGGACAGGCTGAGCCTCGATCCACCGACGCAGTTGTCGTCGAACGCTGGTTGATCATTTCGGTGTTGAGTGACTTTCGGCCGTGTGGAAGCGGCCGACCACGGCGTTCGGCTTGCTCCGGGCTCGGCTGTGGGGGTGGGGCAGGGGTTGTGGCCTGTGGTCGGGCCGCCGGTTTCGGTTGATGTGGCGTGGTCAGCTGGGTGCTGGGTGGACGGCGGTGAACAGGTTGTCGAACCCGGCTTGCCAGGGCCAGTGTTCGGGGAGGTGCAGGTGGACGCGGCGGGCTCGGTGGGCGAGCCGGGCGGCGACGGTGATGATTCGGGTGCGGATGGTGGCGGGCCGGGCGGTCGCGCAGGCGCTGCCGGCGAGGTGTCCGGTGGCACGGGTGAGGTTGTGTGCGATCGCGGCGCAGGTCAGCCAGGCGTCGTTGGCGGCGAACCGACCCGACGGGAGGTGCGCCAGCGGGCCGGCGATCAGGTCGGCGTTGACCTGCTCGATGATGGCGTGGCCGCGGTGTTGGGCCTCGGCTTGGACCAGGGTGAACGGGCTGTCGGTGAGTACCGCGTGATACCGGTAGGTCGGCACCAGTTCTTCCTGGCCGGGGATCTGTGCCGGGTCGTCGCGGCGGATCCGGCGCACGATCAGCCGGGCGGTCACCTGGTGCCGGGTGCCCGCGAAGGCGGTGTAGGTGGTTTCGGCGATCTGCGCGTCGGAGATCCACCGCCCGGCGTTTTCGTCCCAGACGGCCTGCGGGTACTTGATGTCGGCCCACTGCCCTTCGGTGATGCTGTCGCACGCGGTGCGGATCTTCGCGTCGATCCGGGTGGTGACCGAGAACCTGACGTTACGGCGTCGGCATGTGTCGATCACGGTCTTGGCGTAGAACGCCGAGTCCGCTCGCACGACGATCTCCCCTGATGCCCCGCAGGCCCGGGCGGTGGTGATCGTTTCGGCGATCATGCTCGCGGCGCCCCGGGCTGAGCCGGCGTTGCCCGAACGCAGCCGGGTAGCAGCGATCACCGGCGCTGACAGCGGTGTGGAGACGGTGGCGACGAGAGGGTTGTAGCCGCGCAGGTAGACGTTGTAGCCGCCGATCTTCGCGTGGCCGAACCCGATGCCCTGCTTCTGCTTGCCGTAGACCCGCCGCAGCATCGAGTCGATATCCACAAAGGTCAGCACGTCGGCGCCGGCGAGGATCGGCGCCCGCCCGGCCAGGCCGATCAGGGTGCCACGGGCGGCGGCCTGCAGCTGCCGCACGTGTCCGTGCGTGAAGGTGCGTAGGAACGACCCGAGTGTCGACGGGGCGTACACGCTGGTGAACAGCGACCGCATGCCACCGTGTCGGGCGATGTCGAGGTCGTCGATGCTGTCCGCGCCCGCGAGCATCCCGGCCACGATCGTGGCGACCTTCCCCGCAGGATTGGCGCCCTTGTCCGTCGGCAGCCGGACCCGGTCGGTGACCGCGTCGTGCAGACCCGCCTGCTGGGCCAGGCGCATCACCGGAACGAGGCCGGCACACGACACCAGATTCGGATCATCGAACGTCGCGCGCACCACCGGCGCGTCATGGCGTAGTCTCACCTGCGAGGTGCCCTTTCGAGCCAGACGATAGAAGCTTCGCAACTCCTATCCTTCCAGCTCAGAGGGCACCTTCTATCTTCGGGGCACCACCAACCCAGCATTCATCGGTGGATCGAGGCTGAGGGGGCTCGCGCGCTCAGGCCTCCGTGTCGCGCCCACCAACGCAGTCGTATTTCCAGAACGTACTCGAGTAGACGAACGTCCCGGTCATCCAGGGTTCGTATGCCGACAGCCTGACCACCTGGAAACATTGGTCAGGGATACGCAGCGACGGTTTACGGAAGCCGTATTCTCCGGCCGGGCTGAAACCAGCGCGTGAGTAATATCGCGGGTCACCTTCCAGGAACACCAGCGGCACGCCCCGTTCGTCAAGTTCCTGCAGGCCACGACGGATGAGCGCGGAACCGACGCCACGGCGCTGCCACTGCGGTGCGACGGCGAGCGGGCTCAGTGACGCGACGTCTACAAGTCGCCGCGGTGCGTCGAGCAGGCACCGACTGAACATGATGTGCCCCACCACCCCATCCGTCTCCTCGGAGACGAAGGAAGCAGCGGTGGGATCGTCGCGGCGCAGCGCGTCTACCAGTTTCGCGACGGTCTCGCCATGTCCGGCGCCAAAGGCACGCCGATGGATGACGCGAATCGGTTCATGGTCGTGAACCTGTTCTTCCCGAAGGAGCATGGCCTGGACCGTAAGGGGCCGTCGCCGCGGCCGACAAACGAATATTCGCCGTCAGGCGTGGCTGACGGCGACATCCCGCAGCCTTCACGTGGACGTCGTCGTCAGCCTCTCACCGCGATCGGGGTGTGCATCGCCTGCGCCTGCGGCATTCCCGCGGTCCTGGGCGGCCGGGGCTCCGACGCGCTCAGACCCGGGTGATCCGCACCGCGTCCGCGATGACGTAACCGGTGCCCGACGTCCACCGGCTCACTCCCACCGTGTTCGCGTCCCCCGCCGCCAGCGTGAAGACTCCCAGGGACACCCAGCGGCCACCGTTGGCGCGCTGGTTCACCCGTACCGTCTGGTTTCCGCTGGTGGTGGCGATGATGAACGGCGTCGAGTCGTTGTACCCGGGGTCGGCCGGATACCAGACCGAGACGGCGTAGCTGCCGGTCTCCGGGATGTTCGCCCGGTACCAGGCGACGTCGCTCGACAGGACCGGGTCGGCGAACCGGTAGTCGGCGCCGAACCTCTGGCTGGAGTAGCTGGACACGCCCCAGTTCGCGCTCGCGGTGAACCGGTCGGCCGTGGTGTTGTCGATCGTGGTGCTCCACGCCTGTGCGGTGGAGACGAAGCCGATCCCGTTCGGCACCGCCCGCTGGGCGCCGTCGGACGGGGTGTTGCGGACCGATACCGAGGTTGCTCCCGGCATCCGGGCGACCAGGGTGCTGGAGCCGCCGCCGTCGAGGTTGATCGCGTCGTCGGCGCCGAGGGACTTCATGTACCTGGCGAGCTCCACATAGGTCATGCCGACGCTGGCGCTGGACCGTCCGTCCACCACCACCAACCACATGGTGAGGCCGTCTTCGGAGAAGCCGACCGCCGTACGCGGATTCCGCGGATGCGAGACGGTGGTGGCCACCCCGTCCCTGAGCAGTACGAGATTGCCGCCGATCGCGACCTGGGGGGCTCCGGCGCCGCTGCGTGGCGAGTAGTTGACGGTGACCTCGTCACCGACCGCGATCCCGGCCAGGGCGTCGGCGCCGGCGTTCACGCCGAGCACGACGACGGACCCGACCGGCACCTTGCCGCCCGGGGTGCTGCTGACCCGGCTGACCCGGCCGTCGGTTATCTCCACCTCCCGGCTCCGGGTGGCACCGTCGAGTGCCTGGCTGCGTGGCTCGTCGCCCCAGAGCGCGTTGTACACGCCGATGCCGTTGGCGGCGATGTTCGGCGAGTTGAGGTTGGTGGCGGTCAGCTGGGTGTCGTCGGGCAGGGTGATCTTCGCGTCGAGGAAGATCTCGGCCACCCCGCCCCGGGTGCCCGTGCCGTTGGCGTACAGCGCGGCCACGTTGTTCCAGCCGGAGGCGGGGCCGTGCAGCAGTGCGCCGTCGTCCAGCCCCACGCCCCGGGGTGCCCCGGTGGCACCGATGTCGAAGAAGTCACCGTTGACCGCGGCGACCGCACCCACCCGGTTCGCCTGGCTGGACAGGGAGGCCGTGGCCCCGACGGTTCCGGGGTTGAGGTACTTCGGCTTCAGGGTGGGCTCGGACAGGTTCGCCGTGAGGATGTTGATCCGGTTCGGACTGGTGGTCGAAGCGGTGCTCAGGGAGAGCCCAGGTGCCAGCGACGTGGTGGCGAGCGTTCCGACGTCGGAGCTGACGATGACCGCGACCGCCGGGGTGGGCGTCGCGCCGAGGCCGACGAAGGCGACCAGTGCGGATAACGGGACGGCGAGGGCTGATCGTCGCATGGCGTCTCCCGTGCGGGCAGGGGCGGGGTCGAAGATCGGTACGCGTGCGGAGGTTATTGTCACGTGCCGATGTCTAGTTGGCAAGAATCTCCGAAGTGGCAACTCGATGTCCGCGAAAGCACCGGACTCCTGATCGCGGGCCGGAGGCGTGGTCGCCCGGAAACCGGGTACGCCGGCGGCGAGCCCGAAATGGGTCGATCAACGAGAAGGACGGGCGATGCGGGACGATCGGTCGGCGGAGCCGCCGGAGGACACGACGGGCAACCAGCGCGACGCCCGGCGGAACGGGAGCCCGGGCGGCGGGGGACGGGGACGCGGCGTGCCCGAGGCCGAGCCCGACGTCCTGCTGGATGTACCGCAGGTCAGGGTGGAGCGGATCCGGCTCGGCGTGCACGGGCTGGATGCCGATCTCTCGCTGCGGGCCAGGCTGGCGAACCTGTTGCAGGTCGACGCGGGCGTTCGGGTTCACCTGGAGCGGGTCGATCTCGACATCGAGGGTGTCGAGGCGGCGGCGATGCTCAAGGTCCGGCTCGACGAGCTCACCCGGATCCTGGAACGGGCGTTGACCACCATCGACCGGAACCCGCAGATCCTCTCCCATGCGGTGGGCGGCCTGGTCGACGAGTTGAACCAGACCACGCGGCAGGCGGTGCGCGAGTTGGACGGTACCGCGGCGCAGGCGCTCGGCCGGCATGGCCCGGTGACCCCCGCCGTCGACCGGCCGCGACCACCCGTGGAAGGTCCGGTCGAGCCTCTGGTCGGGCCGGGAATCGAGCGCCCGGCCGAGCCGGCCGGCCGGGCGGGCGGCGGGCAGGCCGCCGGCTCGGCGGACCGGCCGGCCACCTCCGGTACGGGCCGGCCCGCAGCGGAGCCGGGCACCCGGCAGCAGGCTGCGCCGGTTTCGGCCGGCAGAGTCAGCGAGATGGCGGGTGAGGCGCTGCGGGTGGCGGGCAGCTTCCTGCGCAACGCCGCCCGTGAGGCCGGACTCAGCCCGCCGTCGACCGGCGGACGACGGTCCACACAGGAGCGCAAGTCGCCGGCTCGGGAGCGCGAGTCGTCGGCTCAGGAGCGCCCGGCACCGGGGCCGAAGCCGTCGACCGATGGACCGGAAGAGGTCAGCCGGGACGTGCGGTGAGCAGATAGTCGTCGTTGTCCGGGCTCCACCGCAGCTCGATCGCGCCGCTTGTGGCGGCGGCCTTGCAGAACTGGAGGAAGCTGCGGTAGCCGAGCTTCTTCTCGCTGAAGTCGGGCCGTGCCCGGCGGAGCTGGTTCTTCAGCCCGGAGAGCGCCACCGAGCCGTCCGCGCCGGCCAGATCCAGCAGGACGGTACGGAGCAGCCCGAACGCCACCTCCCGGTCGCCGTGTTCGGGCAACGACACCCCCGGGTCGCCCTTGGCGGGGCCCTCGGTCAGCTCGACCACGTTGTGCGCGGCGAGGTGCCGGAGAAGTTCCCCGAAGGCCCGGAACCCGTAGTCGGACTCGCTGAACGTCGGGTCCTTGCGCAGCAGCGTGCGCTTGAGCGTCGAGGCGGTCACCTCCCCGCTGGAGCTGCCCTGCAACCCCGCCACGGTCTGCGCGACCAGTTCGGCGAGCGTGTCGACGTCGCGTACCGGCTCCTCTACCCCCTGCGCGGGCTCGGGTCCAGGCTCCGCCTGCTGGTCCGGCCCGGCCGGTGGTGCCTCCGGGCCGGCCGGCCGGCCCGGTCGTCCCCGCCGTGGACGGGCCGAGGGGATGTCCACGCCCTCAAGGCGGTCGTAGTAGAGGAACTCGTCGCAGGCGGGCGGGAGCAGCGCCGAGGTGGACTTTTCCACGCCGACGCCGATCACCCGCTTGTTGAGTTCGCGGAGTTTGTGCACCAGCGGGGTGAAATCGCTGTCACCGGTGCAGATCACGAAGGTGGAGAGGTAGCCGCGTTCGAAGGCGAGTTCCACCGCGTCGACCGCCATCTTGATGTCGGCGGCGTTCTTGCGACTCGCACCCATCCGCTGCGGGATCTCGATCAGCTCCACGTGCGACCGGGTGAGCATCCGGCGATCCTCGTCGAAGTACGACCAGTCGGCGTACGCCCGGCGGACCACCACCCGGCCGCGTTCGGCCAGCGCGTCGGCGATCGGACGGAAGTCGAAGGCCAGGCCGCCGAGATGGTCCCGTGCGCCGAGCGCGAGGTTCTCGTAGTCGAGGAAGAGGGCGATCCGGTCTTCTTGATCCACGTGGCTCAGCCTACGCCCGACGAGCCGCTCCGGGTCGTTCCGGCCGGCGTGTCCGGCGTTGTCCGGGTTGTTGCCGAAAGTCATGTCCGGCGGTGCCGGCGAGTCCTCAGAGCGTCACGACCACCTTTCCGGGGCAGTGCCCCTCCTCCTGGTAGCGGACGGCCGCGTGGATCTCGGCGAACGGGTAGCGGCGGTCGACGACCGGGGTGACCGTGCCGTCCTCGATGAGGCGGGTCAGCAGCCGCAGGCAGTTGCTCTTGTCCGGGCAGCGGACCGCGTCGGCCACGGCGATCCGCTGTGAGACCAGTGGAGCCACCGCGACCGCGGCGAAGACCCGGCCGGCGGGCTGTAGCCAGCGACCGGCCGGGCCACCGACCGCGACCAGCGTCCCGTTACGGGTGAGCACCCGCCGGTACGCCGACACGGAGCGGCTGCCGGCGTTGTCCAGCAGCAGGTCGTAGCGGCGTCCGCGCCGGGTGAAATCCTCGGTGGCGTAGTCGACGACCTCGTCCGCGCCGAGCGAGCCGACCAGTTCCAGGTTCCGGGTGCTGCAGACGCCGGTGACGGTGGCACCGAACGCCCGGGCGAGCTGTACGGCGAAGGTGCCCACCCCGCCGGACGCGCCGTTGACGAGTACCCGCTGGCCGGGCTGGATCCGGCCCGCGTCGCGGAGTCCCACCAGGGCGGTGACGCCGGCCATCGGTACCGCCGCCGCCTGCTCGTACGACAGGTTCGCCGGTTTCGGCGCCAGCAGCTCCTCCCGGACGCAGACGTACTCGCCGAAGCCGCCCTCGGCGAGCAGGGCGTACACGTCGTCGCCGGGTCGGAACCCGGTCACGTTCCGGCCGACCGCCTCCACCTGGCCGGCCATGTCACAGCCGGGGACGGTGATGGCGGGGGTGCGCAGTCCGGGGCCGTCGGGCATCAGGCGGGCGACCAGCGGCTCGCCGCGGATGTGGTGCCAGTCGTACGGGTTGACGGAGGTGGCCCGGACCCGGACCAGCACCTCGTCGTCGCCGGGAGCGGGCCGTTGGACGTCGGTGATCTCCAGGGCCTCCGGTGGCCCGTACGCGCGCAGGACTGCCGCCTTCATCGTGGTCTCCCTCTTCCGGGATGCGGGTCGGGCGAACCCCCGGATGGAGATCGGCAGCCGCCCTTACGTTGTAAGTCTTACAACGTAAGGTACTCGTACGGCGTAAGGTTGTCGAGAGGTTCGCGGGAAATCGCCAAGCCGAATCGCGATGGACGGCGGTGACCGTCCGATCGGGACGGGCGGCCGATCGGCCTGCGCGAGCGGCTGGCGGGTCGTCGATGGGAGCGGCCGCTCGCGCGGCTCCGGTCGTCAGGCTCCTTCGCGGATGTCGTCAGGCCTCTTCGCGGGTGTCGTCAGGCCCCTTCGCGGATCCGGTCCAGTCCGTCCAGGATCAGGTCGAGTCCGAACTCGAACTCGGCCTGGTCGTCACACCAGCCCAGCGTCGAATCGGGATCGTCGTGGACGATCTCGCTCAGCATGCCGACCAGGTGGGGGAGCTGCCCGGCCATCTCGGCCAGCCCGGCCGCCGGATCGGTGGCGCCGTCGCCACCGTTCGGGTCGAACAGTTCCTGGGTGAACCCCAGCGCCCGACTGCCCAGCGCGTGCAGCGCGTGGTGCGCCAGGTCGTAGGAGAAGCCGCCCGCGCGCATCAGGCCGAGCAGGGCGTCGTAGTAGCGCAGCACCGCGAGGCTGGTGTTGGTGCGCGTCTCGAAGACCCCGGGCGCCCAGCGGTGCCGGAGCAGCACCTCGCGGGCGGAGAGGATCCGCTGGCGTACGGCCTTCTTCCAGTCGGCACCGTCGGCCGGTACGTCGATCCGGTCGACGACCTCGTTGATCTCGGTCGCGATCACGTCCACGACGCCGTCGAGCACGTCTTCCTTGTTGGCCACGTGGTAGTAGAGCGACATCGCCTCGGCCCCGAGGTGCTCGGCGAGCCGGCGCATCGTCAACGACTCGATGCCCCCGGAGTCGGCGACGCTGATCGCGGCCCGCAGCACCCGCTCGCGGCTCAACGGGATCCGGGGCTCGGCACCGGGCTCGGTCTGGCTGGCCACCTACCTCAACTCTCCTCCGGAACGACATCGTACAAGGCAGGGCCGGGCCCGGACCGCAGGTGGCACAGCCACGCCCGGCGGCTCCGTGGTGGCCGGTGGCTCGGTGGTGCCCGGTGGTTCAGTGGATCCGGCGGCCCCGGACGTCCGGCACTCCGGACTTGCGGAGGAAGTACGTGTTGATCGTGTCGCACCACTGCCTGGCGGAGCGCAACTGCTCGGCCAGCCGCTCGGTCACCCGGGCATGCAACGCGGGGTCCACCAGACCGGCCGGGCCGATCCGCTCCCACCGCCGCACCATCTCCGCCACCTGCTCGACCCCGGCGAAGTGGGTGTCGTAGATGTGCTGGATCACCGTCGACCCGGAGTGCAGCACGTGCTGGTACGGCACGTGGTGGAAGAAGAGCAGCAACTCGTCCGGGCAGGTGTCGAGAGACTCGTACCGGTCCGCCCAGGGCTGCGGGTACTGGCCGGTGAACCCGGTTCCGGTGGCCCGGGTGCGGTCCACCCCGACGCCGTCGCGGTCGGCGAAGTGGTAGGTGCCCCACCGCGAGTACTCGTAGCCGTCCACGTCGGGGCCGTAATGGTGACCGGGCGCGACCATGAAGCCGACCCCGAGCGGTGCCGTGTACCGCTCGTAGGTGCGCCACGAGTCGTCCAGCAGCGCGTGCAGCGTCCCGCGCAGCAGGTCGGGGTCGCCGGTCGCCGACGGCGTGAAGGTCAGGTCGATCCACTCGTCGAGGACCGCCAGCGGGTCGAGGTCGGGCGTCCAGCCGAGCCGGCCGGCGGCGTAGAGGTTGGCCTGGGCGAGCGGGTGCCCGGTCCAGTAGTGGTCGGCACCGACGTTGGAGACGACCACCAGACCGCCGCCGGCCGACACCCCCCGGTCGTCGTCGCCGGCAGGCGCCGTCCGGTCGCCGTCGCGGGACGACCCGCCGACCACCGCGGCGACGGTCGGTCGGCCCGGGCCCCAGGGTGCGAACCGGAGCACCTCGCTCCACCACGGGCCCAGGTAGCAGACGTGCCGCTGCTGTCCGGTGTACTCCTGGGTCGCCTGCACCTCCACCGCCAGCCGGGTACCCGGCATGGCCGCGAGCACCGGGGAGACCGGCTCGCGGGTCTGGAAGTCCATCGGCCCGTGCTTCACCTGCACGATCACGTTGTCCCGGAACCGGCCGTCCAAGGGGGTGAAGTGGTCGTACGCTGCCCGGGCCCGGTCGGTCGAGCGGTCCCGCCAGTCCTGCCGGTGGTTGTAGACGAAGGCACGCCAGTGCACCACCCCGCCGTACGGCGCCAGGGCGTCGGCGAGCATGTTCGCGCCGTCGGCGTGGGTACGCCCGTACCGGTACGGCCCCGGCTGCCCCTCGGAGTCCGCCTTCACCATGAAGCCGCCGAAGTCCGGGATCGTCCCGTAGATCCGCCCGGCGGCCCTGGCCCACCAGGCTCGCACGTCGCGGTCGAGCGGGTCGGCGGTGGGCAGTCCGTCCAGGGCGACCGGTGCGGCGAAGTTGACCGACAGGTGCACCCGGATCCCGTACGGGCGGACCAGGTCCGCGATCGCGGCCACGTCGCCGAGCCGGTCGGTCAGCAGCCGGTTCGCCGTGCCGTGCACGTTGACGTTGTTGACCGTCATCGCGTTCATCCCGCAGGCGGCGAGCAGCCGCGCGTACTCGCGGATCCGGTCGGTGTCGCCGCTCGGCGCACCGTCCCGCCAGAAGATCGACCCGCCCGCGTAGCCGCGCTCGACCTGCCCCATCACCGGATGCACGTCGACGTTGTCCCAGTGGCTGACCAGCCGCAGCCGCAGCGCCGGGCGGTGCACCCGCACCGGACGGTCGACGTCGAACGCCGCCGCACCGAGCCGGACCACCTCGAACAGCCCGTACAGCAGCCCGGCCGGGGCGTCGGCCAGCACCACCGTCACGCCGTCCCGGCGGGCCAGCGCGAAACCCTCCGGGCCGAGCCCGCCCCGGTCCGGTCCCGGTTCGCGGCCGACCTCGGCCAGGGGTGCCGCGCCGGCCGGCAGCGCCCCGGCAGTGCCGACGGCGAGCACCAGATCGTACGGCCGGGCGCCGACTCCGGGCCACGCGGGCCCCGCGGGCCCGCCGGGGAGGTGGTCGGCCGCCCCGTCGGGAAGACGGTTGGCCGCCCCGCCGGGGAGGTGCTGGACCGTGCCGCCGAACCGGGCACAGGCCCGAGCGACCTCGTCGCGCACCGTCTCCACCAGCGTGCCGTCGCCGCAGACCAGGGTCTGCCGCGAACCGATCGCCCGGAACGCCGCCGGCGGCAACCACGCCGGGTGCGGAGAGGTCCGGTCGGCGGTGGTCAAGGCAGTCCTTCCCGGTCCGTGTCGGAACCCGTCGCAGGTCGGGCCGGTAACGCCTCCTCGCGCAGCACCAGCACGCCCGTCGGGTCGAGCCGGATCGGCTGGCCCGGCGCGATCCGCTCCCCGCCGAGCAGGTCGGTACCGGCGGCGTGCGCGGTCGTCTCGACCGGCTCGGCGCCGTGGTTGAGCAGGAACCGCAGCCGCGTCCCGTCCGGGGCGACCCGCACCGTCGACTCCACGTCGGGCAGGTCCGCGTACGGCCCGACGAGGTCGTGCCGCTCCAGTACCCGGCGGACCACCCAGTGCACGCCGGGCTGGTCGAGACCGGCGGCGACGTACCAGCCGTGGCCGGCGCCGTAGCTGTTCCGGGTGACGGCCGGGGTGCCGGCGTAGAAGTCCGCCTGGTACGTGCCGACCACCTCGGCGCCCTGCGGAATCACCAGCTCGAAGATGAGCCGCGACTCGACCTCGACCTCGTCGCCGGGGTCGTCGCCGCGCAGGCGTACCGGGTTGACCACCTCGGGCGGACGGGCGTCCCACTCGTCGATCCGGATCCCGGTCAGCGGCCCGAGCGGACCGGGCACGTCCGCCAGGAAGGCGTTGTCGTCCTCGTCGACCCGGCCGGACAGGAAGGTGGTCAGCACCGAACCGCCCCGCTCGGCCACCGCCGCCAGCCGCCGCGCCAGGTCACCCTTCATCATGTGCAGCGCCGGCGCGACCACCACCTGGTAGCCGCCGAGGTCCGCGGTCACCGGCACGACGTCGACGTCGGCACCGGCCTCCCAGAGCGCCCGGTAGTACGCGTGCACGATCTGCTGGTAGCGCAGCAGCCGGGACGGGCCGTCGGAGATCTCCAGCGCCCACCAGCTGTCCCAGTCGAAGAGCAGGGCGACCCGGGCCGGGGTCCGGGCGCCGAGTGTCGCCGGACCGAGCCGGTCCAGTTCGGCACCGAGCGCGGCGACCTCGCGGAAGACCCGGGTGTCCTGCCGCCCGGCGTGCCCGATGACCGCGCCGTGGTACTTCTCGCAGGCGCCCCGCGAGGCGCGCATCTGGAAGAAGAGGACGGCGTCCGCGCCGTGCGCCACCGCCTGCCAGCTCCACAACCGCATCACCCCGGGCCGCTTCAGCGGGTTGACGTCCCGGGACGCGGTGTAGCTCGGGGTCTGCTCCATCAGCCAGAACGGCTGGCCGCCCTTGAGCCCGCGCATCAGGTCGTGGGTCAGCGCCATCCAGGCCGGGGAGTTGTCGTCCGGCGGGTAGTTGTCCCAGGAGGCGAAGTCGAGGTGCGCCGCCCAGCGGTGGTAGTCGATCGGCCGGTACATGCCCATGAAGTTCGTGGTCACCGGCACGTCGGGATCCGACTCCCGGATCGCCGCCTTCTCGTCGCGGTAGTTGGCCAGCATCGCGTCCGACATGAACCGCAGGTAGTCGAGGGTGATGCCCTGGAAGGCGGTGTGGTTAGGGCCGCGCCAGTGCTCGGTCAGCGCCGACGGCGGCTCGATCTCGTCCCAGTCCGTGAAGGTGTGCGACCAGAAGGTGGTGTACCAGGCGGCGTTGAGCGCGTCGAGGCTGCCGTACCGGTCGCGCAGCCAGCCGCGGAAGCCGGCGGCGCAGAGGTCGCAGTAGCAGGCGCCGCCGTACTCGTTGCCGACGTGCCAGGCGACGACCGCAGGGTTGCCGGCGTAGCGGCGGGCGACCCGGCGGGCCAGTTCGGTGGAGAGCCGACGGAAGACGGGGGAGCTGGGGCAGGAGTTGTGCCGCTGCCCGTACCGGTGCTTGCGGCCCTCGAAGTCCGTCCGGGTCACCTCCGGGTGCGCCCGGGCCAGCCAGGCGGGGTGCGCGCCGGTGCCGGTGCCCAGGCAGATCTGCCGGCCCTCCTCGGTGGCCCGCTGCACGATCCGGTCCAGCAGGGTGAAGTCGTAGACGTCCGGCCCCGGCTGGGTCAGCGCCCAGTCGAAGACGCCGAGCGTGACGGTGTCGATCCGGGCGGCGTCGAAGAGCCGGTAGTCGTCCTTCCAGACGTCCTCGGGCCACTGCTCCGGGTTGTAGTCCCCACCGAACGCCACCTTGGAAATCCGGGGCAGGCTCATCCGGTGAACTCCTTTTCGACCTTGCTGACCAGCGGGCGGCAATTGCGGAGCAGGGCCAGCACCAGCACCGAGCCGAGCAGTCCGAGTACCGCCTCGGAGGAGACCCAGACAACGCCGGCCGCCACCACCAGCAGGCAGGCGTTGCCGAGGGTCACCCCCGGGGTGTAGCCGAGGAAGTGCATCGCGAGCCGGGCGACGTCCCGGACCCGGAAGTGGAACAAAGACGTGATCACCAGGGCGTTGACGCCCCAGAGGGTGACGCCGAGCGCGACCAGCAGCAGCGGCACCCGCCACCAGCCGGGCACGTTGGCGGCGCCGAAGTAGCTGAGGTTCAGCGCGACGATGGTCAACCAGACCAGCCAGGGCAGCCAGATCGCCAGTACGCCCCGGACGTTGGCCCGGTAGCCGCGCCAGAACAGCGTCGCCGGCCTCAACTCGGTCAGGTCCGGGCGGTGGTGACGCAGCGCGTAGAGCGCGGCGGAGAGCGCCGGCCCGAGCGGCAGCGCGCAGAGCGCGACCAGCGGAAGGTTGCTGGCGTGCCGCTCCAGCAGGAAGAGCGGGACCAGGCCGGGCAGCGTGGTCAGTACCAGCAGCAGCTCGACCACCAGCAGGGTGTAGACCAGGGCCATGGCCCGGGACAGCGGCCCGGTACCGAACCGGGCGTCGGCCCGCCTCGTGTCGTTCATTCCCGCTCCTTCCCGGGCGTACCCTCCGGCGGTGCCAGGCCGAGGAGCCGGTCCTCGTCCCACCACGGCGGGGTCTCGTCGACCACCGCCGTGATCTCTACCAGGGTCACCTCGTGCCGGGCCAGGGTCAGGTCGAGGTCGACCCGGCCGGCCACGATCGGCAGGTTCCGGTGGGTACGGGCCGGTTCGGCGGCCTCCCGCAGCGCGTCGAGCTGACCGGGGCGCGGCGATCGCGGCCGACCCATCTCCGACCAGGCGGTCCAGGCGTTGCCGAGCTCCTCGTTCACCGTCGAGCGGAGCAGGAAGGCCGAGGCCGCCTCGGGCGGTCCGACCGGTACGGAGAGCGCCACCGCGTGCCGGTCGACCGGTGCCGCCCCGGTGACGTCGACCGGTGCCCAGGCGAGCACCGCGATCCGGCCGGCGGCGTCCCGGGTCACCAGGTGGTCCGGGCCGCGGGCCAGCACCTGGTCGCCGAGCCGGGCCAGGAAGGCGTACAGGTGGTAGGTGGGCTTCTTGACCTGGCGGTGGGTGAGCAGGCCGAAGCCGCCGTGGAAGAGCGAGGTCGGGATGCCGACCTCCTCGAACATGTCGCTGAAGGTCCAGTACGAGAAGGAGTCGACCAGGTCACCGCCGGCCGCCAGCACCGGTGCCAGGTACGCGGCGTGGAACGCGGTGTCGTGGACCGGGTTGTCCGGCCGGTACGACGAGTTGAACTCGGTGATGTGCACCGGCAGCCCGGCCAGCGCGGTGTCCCGGAGCAGCTTTCTCGGCGTGCCGAACTGCTCCAGCAGCCGGGACGCCGGAGCCAGCGTCTGGTGCACCCCGAACGGCACGTGCTGGGCCGGCCCGGAGGTGTACGCGTGCTTGCTGACGAAGTCGACCGGCACGTCCCGGGCGGCGACGAAGTCGGCGAAGCGCGGCAGCCACTCGTCGGCGCCGGGGGAGATGGCCGGCCCGCCCACCTGGAGGTCCGCGTCCACCTCCTTGACGGCGTGCGCGGTCAGCTCGTAGAGCCGGTGGTAGCCGGGCTCGTCCGCGCCCTGCCAGAACTGCTCCAGGTTCGGTTCGTTCCACACCTCGATCGGCCAGCGGCGCACCTCGGCGAGGCCGTACCGGTCGACCAGGTGCCCGATCGTGGCCTTGACCAGGTCGGTCCACTCCGACTCGGAGCGGGGCGGGGTCACGTTGCCCTGCCACCAGAAGACGGTCTGGTCGCCGGAGGCGAGGGCGGCGGGCATGAAACCCAGCTCGACGAAGGGCCGGATACCGAGGTCGAGGTAGGCGTCGACGACCTGGTCGACGTAGCTGAAGCTGTGGTGGATCCGGCGCTGACCCCGATGTTCGTACGGCCGGTGGATGCCGACACCGTCGCTGAGCAGCCCGTGCCCGCGGATGTGCCGGAAGCCGATCTCCCGCTGGACCAGCGCGAGGGAGTCCTGGTAGTCGCGGCGCAGTGCCAGTTCGAAGCGGCCCGTGCCGACGCAGGTCCGCCAGGCGTCGGTCAGCTGCCCGATCGGCTGCTCCGGTACGCGGATGTGCATGTGGTCCTCTGTTCCGTGTTGCGCGGGCCCGCCCGCCCCGGTCGGGCGGGGCGGGCCGCTGTGCCGAGGCCCGGTCCGGTCGTGCCCACCGGGGTCACGACCGGACCGGGTCGGTCAGCCGTGTTCCTTCTGGTACCGCTCGTACGCCTCCTGCACCTTCTCCATGTAGGCGTCCATGTTCTTGCCCTTGAGCTCGGTCAGGTAGGCGTCCCACTGGGCGAGGTCACGCTGGCCGAGGATGAACTGCAGGGTCGCCTGGTAGACGAAGTCCTTCAGCGGCGTCTGCCAGAGCGACACCTGCTCGCGCTCCTCGTCGGTGAACGGGAACGGCGGCATCACCGGTCGCGGCGTCCGGGCGTTCATCACCTTCTGGAACTCCTGCTCCTCTGCGGAGAAGAAGCCCTGCACCAGCTCGGGCTTGCCGCCGTAGGCGAAGACGCCGTTGTAGAACCCGAAGTCCTTCTGGAGGTGCTTGGGCGCGTCGGGGTGCAGCCCGATGACGTTGACGTCGGGGTGCAGGGTGGGCTTGCCGGCGGCGTCCTTGACGAAGGTGGTCCCCTCGACGCCCCACTTGGCGAACGTCTGCCCGTCGTCGGAGTAGAACAGCCAGTCGATGAACTGCATCATCGCGACGAAGTTCTTGCTGTCCCGGGCCTTCTTGGAGATCATGACGCCGTTCTCCAGCCGGCTGGCCGGGTTGATCTCGCCGGCCGGACCGATCGGCAGCGGGATCTTGGTCAGCGTCGCCTTCGGCAGCGTCTTCGCCAGGTCCGGACGGTAGTCGTTGACCAGGGTCTGTGCGTTGCTGCTGATCACGAACGACTTGCCGTTGGCGAGCTTCTGCCGGGCGTTGTCGTCGGTCTGGGTGAAGCTCTCCGGGTCGAGCAGCCCCTCCTTCACCAGCTTGTTGAGGTAGGTCAGCATGTCCCGGTACTTGTCGCTGGCCGCGGTGTAGAAGAGCTTCTTGGCGTTCGGGTCCCAGCTGACGTGCTGGAAGTTCCAGCCGGCGCCCTCCAGGCCGTACGAGGCGGCGAGGATGTTCAGCAGGTTGCCGGCCGGGTTGGGCTGGCTGAACCGGTCGGAGAACGGGAAGGTGTTGGGGTACTTCGCCTTCATCGCCTTGAGCACGGTGTAGAGCTCGTCCCAGGTCTTCGGGATCTCCAGGTTCAGTTCCTGCAGGATGTCGGTCCGGATCGCCAGCGAGTAGTCGTGCCAGGGCTTCTCGTGTAGCCCGGGCAGCAGGTAGAACTTGCCGTCCGCTTGGCGGCGCTGGTTGATCTCAGGAGCCAGGTTCCACTTCTCGATCTTGTCCTTGAAGTTCGGCATCAGGTCGAGGTAGTCGCTGACCGGCAGGATGGCGCCGGAGGAGACGAAGGTGTCCTCCTGGCTCGGGTAGGTCTTCGGAATGATGAAGGGCGCGTCGCCGGCACCGATCAGCAGGCTGCGCTTCTGCTCGTAGTCACTCAGCGGTACCGCGACCGGCTCGATCGTGACGTTGGTCCGCTTGGTCAGCTCTGTCCAGAAGAGCCAGTCTTCCTTCAACGGATAGTTCGGGTGGTTGTTGTAGAGAAGGGAGAAGGAGACCGGCTCGGTCGCCTTGAACTGCTGGTTGACGCCGAGTTCGGCCATCGCGCCGACCCGGTTCTCCGAGAGGTCCTCGGACGTGGATTCGTCGCCACTGCCGCAGGCGACGAGGGAGAGCGTGAGCGCGCCGGCAGCGACCACCGCTGCTCGGCGCCGGGCTCGTTGGAACATCAGGCTTCCTTTCGCTGGTGGTTCGTGGGTTCGACGGCTCACCCCCGCCTGCCGGGCTATCCCTTCACCGCGCCGAGCATCACGCCCGACACGAAGTACCGCTGCACGAAGGGGTAGACCAGCAGGATGGGCAGGGTGGTGAGCACGATGGTCACGGCCTTGAGCGTCGCCTCGGCCTGTACCTCGTTCGCCTCGTTGATGGCGCCGACGTTCTCCGCGCCGACGGCCCCGGCGATCAGGTTGCGTAGATAGACGGTGACCGGCAGCAGATCCTGCCGATCCATGTAGAGGAAGGCGGAGAACCACGAGTTCCAGAAGGAGACCGCGTAGAAGAGGATCATCGTGGCGATCACCGCCTTCGACAGCGGCAGCACGATCCGCAGCAGGATCCCGTACGTGTTCAGGCCGTCGACCGCGGCGGCCTCCTCCAGATCAACCGGCAGGCTCTCGAAGAACGCCTTCATGACCAGCAGGTTGAACACGCTGATCGCGTTCGGCAGCACGATCGCCCAGATGGTGTTCGTCATGCCCAGGCTGCTGATCAGGACGTAGTTGGGGATCAGGCCGCCGTTGAAGAACATGGTGAAGACCGCCACGCCGATCAACGCCGTCCGGCCCTTGAGGTGGTGCTTGGAGAGCACGTAGGCGAAGCAGGTGGTCAACACCATCGCGATGAGGGTGGCGACGACGGTGTAGACCACGGTGTTCCGGTAGTTGGTCCAGAACAGCGAGTCCTTCATCACCAGCTGGTACGTGTCGGTGTTGAACCCACGCGGCACCACGCTCACCCGACCGGCGATGATGTACGCCTCGTCGCTGAGCGACCGGGCCACGATGTTGAGGAAGGGGTACAGCGTCACCACCACGACCCCGGTCAGCACGATGGCGTTGATCACTTGGAACACTCGGTAGCCCCGGGTGTCCTGGATGCCGCGCCGTCGCCGGGGCCGGCCGAGCCGCTCGGCGGCCCGCTCCGGGTCGGCGGCCTCGGGCCGGGCGGTCTGGGAGTCCACGGTCACCACAGGCTCGTCCCCACTGTGCGACGGGAGATCGCGTTCGCCGACAGGATCAGGGTCAGCCCGATCACGGCCTCGAACAGTCCGATCGCGGCGGCGTAGCTGAAGTTGCTTGACTGGAACGCCATCCGGAACAGGTAGGTGGAGATCACGTCCGCTGTCGGGTACGTCAACGGGTTGTAGAGCAGCAGGATCTTCTCGAAGCCGACCGCCATGAACGTACCGATGTTGAGGATCAGCAGCGTGACCATCGTGGGCCGGATGCCGGGCAGGGTGACGTGCCAGGTCTGCCACCACCGGTTGGCGCCGTCGATCCGGGCCGCCTCGTAGAGGTTGTCGTCGATCGTGGTCAGGGCGGCGAGGTAGAGGATGGTGCCCCAGCCGACCGTCTGCCACACCTCGGAGGTGACGTAGATGGTCCGGAACCACTCCGGCCGTTGCAGGAACGGGATGGCGTCGCCACCGGTGAGCTTCACGAGCTGGTTCACCGTGCCGTCGGTGGAGAGCAGCTGCATCACCATCGCGGCCACGATCACGATCGACAGGAAGTGCGGCAGGTAGGAGACCGACTGGACGAACCGCTTGAGCTTGCGGGTCCGGACCTCGTTGAGCAGCAGCGCCAGGATGACCGGCAGCGGGAAGCAGACCACCAGGGTCAGCGTGCCCAGGATCAGGGTGTTGGTGAAGACCTCCCAGAACGTCGGGTCGGAGAGGAACATCTTCACGTAGCGCAGGCCGACCCAGTACTCGCCGAAGATGTTGCCGCCGGGCCGGAACCGGCGGAACGCGATGATGTTGCCGAGCATCGGCAGGTACCGGAAGATCAGGAAGAACAGCAACGGCAGGATGGCAAGCGAGTAGAGCTGCCAGTCCCGGCGGATCGCCTGCCGCCACGTCCGGCGGTGCTTGCGGGAGCGGCGGCCGGTCTTCCCACTGCCCGGCCGGTCGGGCTCGACGGTGACCGGCGGTGGGCCCGCGGCCGTGGGTGCACTCATCCTCGTACCTCCGCAGCGGTGGACGGGAACGTGGGGGCCGGCTCGACCCGGGCCGGCGACAGCAGGCGGCGCAGGTGGCCGACCTCGCGTTCGGGGCCGGTGAGGCAGAGCCGGATCGCCGCGACCTGGTCCCGGCTGGAGCGGCCGAACCGCAGCTCCACGTCGCCCGGCTCGACGATCCGCCGGCCGTGCAGCCCGGTGAAGGCGGCGACGTCGGCCGGGACCACGAACGTCGCGTACGCCGCCTGGCCGGCCGCGAGCGGCACCCGGGTGTAGCCGACCAGCCGGACCACCGGCCGGGTGGTCTGCGCGACCGGATCGTGCAGGTAGAGCTGCACCACCTCGGTGCCGGCCCGGGAGCCCGTGTTGCGCACCGGGATCCGCACCGTCACCTCGCCGTCGACCGGCCAGCCGGTCACCCGGTCCGGGTCGGCCCCGGGCAGCCCGTCAGGCCCGACGACCTCCGGGGCACCCCACTCGAAGGTCGTGTAGCTCAGCCCGTGCCCGAACGGGAACGCCGGGGTCGGGTCGACCGAGGAGACCTCCGAACGGTGACCCAACGGCGGGGCCAGATAGGTGGCGGGCACTCCGCCGGTGTCCCGGAGGACGCTCACCGGCAGCCGCCCGGACGGGTTCACCGCGCCGGTGAGCACCTCGGCGAGCGCCTGCCCGCCGCGCTGGCCGGGGAAGAACGCCTGCACGACGGCGGCAGCCGGGTCGCACTCGGCGCCGAGGGCGTACGGCCGGCCGGCCAGCAGCACCAGCACCACCGGGGTACCGGTGGCGAGCACCGCCGTCACCAGCTCGGCCTGTACGCCCGGCAGCCGCAGGTCGACCGCGTCACATCCCTCGCCGGAGGTGCCCCGCCCGAACAGGCCGGCCCGGTCACCGACGGCGAGGACGCAGACGTCGGACTCCCGGGCCGCCGCCACCGCGTCGGCGAAGCCGGAGGTGTCGTCGCCGGTGATGTCGCAGCCCGGCGCGTACCGCAGCCCGGGGTATAGCTGGCCGAGGGCGTCGCGCAGCGAGGGGATCTCCACCCCGAGCCCGTGCTCGGGAAACCGCACCCCGATGTGGGCGGGGAAGGTGTAGCAGCCGAGCATGCCCATCGGGTCGTCGGCGAGCGGGCCGACCAGCGCCACCCGCTGGCGCGGGGCGAGCGGCAGCACGCCGTCGCTGTTGCGCAGCAGCACGACGGACTCCCGGGCCAGCCGCAGCGAGACGTCCTGGCTGACCTCGTCGTCCAGGCGCAGCAGCTCGACGTCGTCCGGCACCGGCCGCCAGTCCGCGTCGAGCAGGCCGAGTTCGGCCTTCTGGATGAGCACCCGACGCAGGGCCCGGTCGATCAGCGCCTCGTCGACCCTGCCCGCGCGTACCGCCTCGACCAGCGGGGCTCCGAAGGCGTCCACGGTGGGCAGCTCGACGTCGATCCCGGCCCGCAGGGCGAGCCGGGCCGCGTCACCGCCGTCGGCGGCGACCCGGTGCAGCGTCTGCAGGAAACGGACCGCGAAGTAGTCGGCGACCACCGTGCCGGTGAAGCCCCACTCGTCCCGGAGCAGGCCGGTCAGCAGGCTCTCGTCGGCGGCGACCGGTACGCCGTCGATCTCGGAGTAGGAGTTCATCACCGAGCGGGCGCCGCCCAGGCGCAGCGCCATCTCGAACGGCGGCAGGATGACGTCGGCGAGTTCCCGCTGCCCCATCGGCACCGGGGCGAGGTTGCGACCGCCCCGGGATGCCGAGTAGCCGGCGAAGTGCTTCAGGGTCGCGACGACACCGCCGCCCTCCAGACCCCGGACGTACGCCGCGCCGATCGTGCCGACCAGGTACGGGTCCTCGCCGATGGTCTCCTCGGTCCGGCCCCACCGGTAGTCGCGGGTCACGTCGAGCACCGGGGCGAGGCCCTGGTGCACCCCGGCGGCGCGCATCGACCGGGCCATCCGGCCCGCCGCCTCCTCGACCAGCTCGGGGTCGAAGGAGGCCCCCCAGCTCAGCGGCGCGGGGTAGACGGTGGCCCGCCAGGCGGCGAAGCCGGTGAGGCACTCCTCGTGGACCTGGGCGGGGATGCCGAACCGGCTGGACGCGACGATCTGTGCCTGGGAGGCCGCCAGCGAGCGCGCCCCGGCGACCGGGTCGACCGGCGCGGTGCCGAACGGGCGGGTGAGCTGGCCGAGCCCGTGCCGGATCACGTCGTCCCACTCCGGTGCGGCGTCCATCATCTCGAACTGGTGCGGGGCGACGCCCTCGCCGGAGGCGTCGGCACCGACCCACACCCCGACGAGTTGGGCGACCTTCTCGTCCAGCGTCATGAGGGGGATGAGTGCCTCGGCCCGCTCGGCGGCGGAGAGTCGCGGATCGCGCCACGGCGCGGCGATGTCCGTCGTGGCCTCCTCGGCCACGGGCAACTGGCTCTTCATGCGACCCCTTCGGGCAGACCGTGGCACTGTCCGGTCGGGGCAGTGTGGCGGTCAGGCCGGCGAATCTTCGAAACTTTCGGCAATATCTGCGTTACCTGTGCGGGGCAACCTATGTGTCCCGGCGAAGATGTGTCAAGGGTCTCTGAACTGCTGGATCGGCGACCTGATCGCATATCGTGCCCGGAGTGGCCCGGAGGGTCAGTCGAAGCCCACCGCAAGATCGAACCACGGTCGGTCATCCCGGTGTTAAGGTTTCGCACCGAAAGTTTCGGATAGTTGCGGAGGCTGTCGATGACGAGATCCCGGCGGATCGTCGGTACCGGTGCCGCGACGATCGCGACCATCGCCGACGAGGTCGGGGTCTCCCTGACGACCGTCTCCAAGGTGCTCAACGGCCGCTCGGACGTGGCGCCCGAGACCCGGGCCCGGGTCGAGGCCAGTCTCGAACGGCATCGGTACCGACGCCGCGCGAAGCGCCAGTCGACCGAGGTGGAGCAGATCGACCTGGTCTTCCACGAGCTGGCCTCGGGCTGGGCGACCGAAATCATCCACGGGGTGCAGGCGGTCACCGAAGCCGCCAAGGTCGATGTGGTGCTGTCCCAGTTGGGCGGCCGGCACCGGCCCTCGCAGCAGTGGCTGGAGGGGGTGCTGCTGCGCCGGCCGCTCGGCGTGCTGCTGGTGCTCTGCCACCTGACCGAGCCGCAGCTGCAGCAGCTCCAGCGCCGGTCGATCCCGCTGGTGGTGGTCGACACGGACAGCGCGACCTCGGCCTCGGTGCCGACCGTCGGCTCCAACAACTGGAACGGTGGGCTGCTCGCCACCCGGCACCTGCTGGAGCTGGGCCACCGCCGGGTCGCCTGTGTCTCCGGTCCCGAGGACGTGCTGTGCAGCCGGGCCCGGACCGCAGGCTTCCGCTCCGCGCACGACGACGCCGGCATCCCGGTCGACCCCACGCTGGTCCGGTACGGCATGTTCTCCGCGCACGCCGGCTACCAGCACGGGATGGAGCTGCTGACCCGTCCGGACCGGCCCACCGCGATCTTCGCCGGCTCCGACATGCAGGCCCTGGGGGTGCTCCGCGCCGCCCGGCAGCTCGGCCTGGAGGTGCCGACGGATCTCTCGGTGATCGGCTACGACGACCTGCCGGTGGCCTCCTGGATCGGCCCCGCCCTCACCACGATCAACCAGCCGCTGCGCGACATGGCCGGCACCGCGACGCAGATGCTGCTCGATCTGGCCCGGGGTGCGGAACTGTCGACCACCCGGATCGACCTCGTCACCGAGCTGGTCGTCCGGGAGAGCACCGCGCCACCCCGACAGCCGGACTGAGCACCGGCGGCCCCGCCGTCTCGGTACCGGCCGCCCCGCCGTCTCGGGCCCCCGCCGCCTCGCCACACTGTGTGCCGGCCGCCCCGCGGGCCGTCTCGGTGCCGGCCGCTCCGACGCCTCTGCCGGCCGGCTCGATCCGCCGCCGTCACCAGTCCGCGTCCTGACACACCTTGTGCGTGGTGGGCGGCTCGATCTGCAGGGTGCAGTGGTCGATGCCGAAACCGTCGTGCAGCCGGGCGCGCGCGGCGGCGAGCACCGGAGCGACGTCGGCGCCGGGAGCCAGCGCGAGGTGTGCGGAGGCGACGTCCATCCCGGAGGTCAGGGTCCAGACGTGCAGGTCGTGCACTCCGGCGACTCCGGGTACCTCGGTCAGGCTGGTCGCCACGGCGGCGACGTCGATGTGCGGCGGCGCGGCCTGCACCAGTACCCGTACCGCGACCCGGGCCAGTTGCCAGGTCCGGGGGAGGATGAACAGGCCGACGGCGACCGCGACGAGCGGGTCGGCGTAGCGCCAGCCGGTGGTGGCGATGACGACGGCGGCGACGATCACCCCGACCGAGCCGAGCAGGTCGCCGAGCACCTCCAGATAGGCGCCCCGGACGTTGAGGCTCTCCCTGGCACCGGCGCGCAGCAGCAGGAACGCCACGATGTTGGCGGCCAGGCCCACGACGGCGACCGCCAGCATCGGCCCGGCCAGCACCTGCGGCGGGTCGTCGATCCGGCGTAACGCCTCGACGATCACGAAGATCGCCACACCGGAGAGGAGGACGGCGTTGGCCAGGGCGGCGAGCACCTCGAGCCGGTAGAGCCCGAAGGTGCGTTGGCCGTGTCGGGCCGCCCGGGTGGCGGCGGTGATCGCGGCCAGGGCCAGCCCGATGCCGAGCACGTCGGTGAACATGTGCCCGGCGTCGGAGAGCAGCGCCAGCGAGCCGGTCCACCAGGCCGCGCCCGCCTCGAGCAGCAGGACGCTGCCGAGGACGGCCACCGCCGCCCAGAGCGGCCGGCGGTGGCGCTCGCCGGCCCGTATCGCCTGGCCGCCGTGGTCGTGGCCCGCGCCCATCTGTCCAGCCTCCCGCCGTCGAGGTCGTCGGGAGACAAAATATGCGGACATTGCAATGTGTGCAAGTTGAAACTGGATGCCGATGCCGATGCCGATGCCGATGCCGATGCCGATGCCGGTGCTGGCCGGTGCCGACGAGCGCCGGGTAACCCCTGGTCACCCGCCTCGCTCACCGGCGACCGGACCCGTCAGGCGCTCTCCCGGAGGATCAGCTCGGACGGGTACGCGGTGGCCGGCGGAACCCAGGCCCGGTCGAGTACCGCCATCGCGGCCGCCGTGGCGATCTCCTCGACCGGATGGCTCGCGGTGGTCAGGGTCGGCGCGCTCAGCGCGGCGAACGGCACGTCGTCGAAGCCGGCCACCGCGATGTCGCCCGGCACGTCGATCCCGCGCCGCCGCAGCACCGCCAGCACCCCGAGCGCCATCGCGTCACTGTTGGCGAAGACCGCGTCGGTGTCCGGCCAGCGATCCAGGATCGTCAGCATCGCGGCCTGGCCGCCGCCGGCGGTGAAGTCGCCCGGCACCAACCGGCTCGGCAGCCCCGCCGCGCGCATCACCTCGTGGTATGCGGTGACGGGCCGCCGGGTGCAGGGCATCCACTCCGGGCCGCTGATCATCGCGATCCGGCGGCGTCCCGAGGCGAGCAGGTGCTCGACGATGGTCCGGCCCGCGCCGCCGTTGTCGACGTCGAACGACGGTACGTTCCGGGCGCCGATGCCGATCGACACCGCGCGACCCTCCAGCGCGGTCGGCACCGCCTCCAGGATCAGTTCGGTAGTGTTGATCATCAGCACCCCGCGGACGCCACGGTCCTCGGCCAGCTGCCGCAGTCGGGCGGGCGCGTGCAGCGGCAGCCACTCCAGGGCGACCCCGACGTCCCGGCGCGCGCAGACCTCGGCGACGGCCCGCACCACCCGGTCGACGTACGGGTCGTGCAGCACCGTCGGCACCGCGCCGGCCACCGCCACGACCAGGCGCACTCCGGCGCCGGTGGCCAGGGCTCGGGCCGCCGGGTCGGGCGCGTAGCCGAGCTGCGTGGCGGCCGCGACGACCCGGTCCCGGGCGGTCTCGGAGGCGGCGCCGTATCCGGCGATGACCCGGGAGGCGGTGGACCGGGAGACTCCGGCGGCCCGGGCCACGTCCTCCAGGGTGGCTCGGCGCGGGGGGCGGCTAGGCACGCCGGCTCCCCGGCGCGACCGGACACGGGCATGGTGGGGCGGCGACGTAACGACCAGGCTGACGCATGGGCAAATGATGCACCCGCGAGCTATGCGTCGGCTAACCGGTCGTGGCCGCAACGGCGCGACCGCCCCGGCCAAGCCGCCGAGCCGAGCCGGCCCGCCGGCCCGCCGTTTGCGCCCGGCATGCCCGCTGTTTCCAGGCGGCCTCCCCGCTGTTTCCAGGCGGCCTCCCCGCTGTTTCCGGGCGGCGGGGCGGGACGGGCGCCATGTCCGCCGTTTCCGGCTTGTGTCGAGAGCGGTCCCAGGGGTGCGATCAGTGGACCCTTCCCGGGACGGTGCGGGTCGTGCGGGAAGCCGAGAAGCGGAGGTCACCAGGTGAACACGTCCGCCGGCAGTGTCCGGCCATCGGTCGTACCGAGGGAGGTCCTTACCGCCCGGACCGGCGTCGCCGTGGTCTTCGGACTCAACGGGCTGGCCGTCGCCTCCTGGTTCGCCCGCGTGCCGGCGGCCCGGGACGCACTCGGGCTCACCCCGGGACGGTTGGGCCTGCTGCTGTTGGCGCTCTCCGCCGGCGCGCTGCTGGCGCTGCCGGTCGCCGGGATGCTGACCCAGCGGCTGGGCACCGCCCGCACGGTCGGCGCCTCGGCCGTGCTGGCAGCGCTCGGACTGGCGCTGGCCGGGATCGCCGCCGGAAGCTGGCACGCGGTACCCGCCGTCGCGGTAGGGCTGTTCGCCGTCGGCTACGGCTCCGGCACCTGCGACGTCGCCATGAACGTCGAGGCGGCGGCGGTCGAACGGCGGCTCGGCCGCACCGTGATGCCCCGGTTCCACGCCGCCTGGAGCCTCGGCACCGTGGCCGGGGCGATCGCCGGGGCCGGCAGCGCCCGTTTCGGCGTACCGATCGGGCTGCACCTGGGGCTGGCCGCCGCCGTGATGCTCGCCGGTACGCTGCCCGCGGTCCGGTCGTTCCTGCCGCGCCGCGCCGTCCCGCGGCCCGACCCGGCGACCGGCCCCAACCGGGCCGCCGGCGCGCTGGCCGCCTGGCGCGAGCCGCGTACCCTGCTGATCGGCCTGCTACTCCTGGTGATGGCCTTCACCGAGGGGACCGCCAACGACTGGCTGGCACTGGCCTTCGTGGACGGACACCGGGTGACCGACGCCGTCGGCGCGCTGGCGTTCGGGGTCTTCGTCGCGGCGATGACGATCGGCCGCACCGTCGGCACGGTCGCGCTGGACCGCTGGGGTCGGGTACCCGTGCTGCTCGGCACCATCATGCTGGCCGCGATCGGCGCCACCGTGGCGGTACTGGCCGGTTCGTGGCCGCTGGCGCTGGCCGGGGTGCTGCTCTGGGGGCTGGGCACCTCACTCGGCTTCCCGACGGGGATGAGCGCGGCGGCCGACCAGGAGGACCGGGCCGCCGCCCGGGTCAGCGTGGTGGCGGCGATCGGCTACACCGCTTTCCTGGCCGGGCCGCCCCTGGTCGGCCTGCTCGGCGACCGGGTCGGCAGCCTCCGGGCCCTGCTGGTGGTGCCGCTGCTCCTGCTCCCCGCACTCCTCCTGGCGCCGGCCACCCGCCCGCCCGCCGAGGCGCGGGCCGAACAGCAGGACGACGACGGAGGCTGCCTCTCCGACCCCGGCGCCGAACCGGTTGACAGCTGGGCCGAACCGGTTGACAGCTGGGCCGAACCGGTCCGCAGCCGGGCCGAACCGGTCGACGGCCGGGAGGGGCCCGCCGACCGGTCGGCGCCGGTCAGCTCTCCTTGACGTGCCAGCGCTGGTGGAGGCGCCGCAGCGGGGCGGGCGCCCACCAGTTGGCCCGGCCGGCGAGCCGCATCACGGCCGGCACGAGCAGTCCACGGATGATGGTGGCGTCCACCAGGATGGCCAGGGTCAGGCCGATGCCCATCAGCTTCAGGAAACTCATGCCGCTGACCGCGAAGGCGGCGAACGAGACGGCCAGCAGTACGGCCGCGGCCGTGATCAGTCGGCCGGTCCTGGCCAGCCCGGTGGCGATCGCCCGGACGTTGTCGCCGGTGCGGTCGTACTCCTCCCTGATCCGGGAGAGCAGGAAGACCTCGTAGTCCATCGACAGCCCGAACGCGACGCAGAACATCAGGATCGGCATCGACACGTCGAGCTGGCCGGTGGCGGTGAAGCCGAGGATCCCGGAGAGATTCCCCTCCTGGAAGATCCACACCATCGCGCCGAAGGTCGCGGTCAGCGACAGCAGGTTCAGCAGGATCGCCTTGACCGGGACCAGGATGCTGCCGAAGACGGCGAAGAGCAGTATCGCGGTGGCCGCCGCGATGAGCGCCAGCGCCAGCGGCAGCCGGTCGCCGATCGCGGCCTTGGCGTCCACGAGTTCGGCCGCGTCGCCGCCGACGCCGAAGTCGAAGGGCGGGTCCAGCGCCCGGATCTCCTCGACGAGCCGCTCGCCCTCGGCGGAGCGCAGCACGACGGAGGGCACCACGCTCAGCCAGGCGCCGGCCGGCGCGGCGTGCGGGGTCACCTCGACGACCCCGTCGAGCGCGCCGACCTGGCCGGCGAAGATCGTCACGGCTGCGGCGTCCGCGCCGTCGGCGTCGACGCCGGGCAGGGCGATCCCGAACTCCTCGGTCCGGTTGCCGGCGAACCCGGTCTCGATCGCCTCGACGACCTGCCGGGCCTCGCTCGACGGCGGCAGCGCCTGGTGCGACGGCAGCCCCGGGTCGACCCGGAGGAAGGGGACGCCGAGCGCCAGCAGGAAGACCACCACTCCGGTCGCGACCGGTACCGGCCGGCGCATCACCGCGTTGGCGAGCCGGTACCAGAAGCCCGGGCTGGTCGAGAGCCCGGTCGAGTGGCCCGGCCGGACCGGGGCAGGGCGACGTGACCGCAGCGACCCCGCGTTCACCCTCGGCCCGAGGACCGCGAGCAGGGCTGGCAGGGTCAGCAGGGCCCCGGCCGCCGCGCAGACCACCACCGCGACCCCGGAGTAGGCGAACGAGCGCAGGAAGGACAGCGGGAAGACCAGCAGCGCCGAGAGCGAGACGGCCACGGTGAGCGCCGAGAACGCCACCGTACGGCCGGCGGTCCCGACCGTCCGCACCACCGCCTCGTACGTCGGCCGGCCGGCGGCCAACTCCTCCCGGAACCGGCTCAGGATGAACAGCGAGTAGTCGATCGCCAGCCCGAACCCGAGCCCGGTCATCAGGTTGATCGAGTAGACCGAGACCTCGGTGAGCTGCGCGATCCCGAACAGTGCGAGGAACGCGCCGAGCACCGCGATCACCGCGACGGCCAGCGGCAGTGTCGCCGCCACGATCCCGCCGAAGACGACCAGCAGCAGGAGCAGCGTCGCGGGGACCGCGATCAACTCGGCCCGAACCAGGTCCCTGTCGAGTTGTTCGCCGATGGCCTGGTCGATCGCGTACCCGCCGCCCACCCGGATGGTGAGCGGGCCGCGGTCTCCGGCGTACCGCGCCGCGATGCCGGCCGCCGCCGCCTCGACCTGCTCCTCGTCTCCGGCGAGGTCGACCACGACGAGCGCCGCGTTGCCGTCGGTCGAGCGCAGCGCCGGCCGCCCGCCCGTCGACCAGTACGAGGTGATCCCGAGCACTCCGGGATCGTCGGCGAGTTCACCGGTCAGCCCGGCGCCGGCCGCCGCCACCGCCGGATCCTCCAACCCGTCGGCGGCCTCGACCAGCAGCACGAGTTCGGGCCGGGGGGCGCCGATCTCGGTCAGGAAGGCTTCGGCCCGGGTCGACTCGGCGTCCGGGTCCGCGAAGCCGCCCCCGCCGAGCCGGCTGAAGACCCCGGACCCGGCGGCACCGGCGGCGACGACGAAGAGAACGGTCAGTGCCAGTACCAGCCGGCGACGGTGGACGACGAAGTGACCGAGTCTGCGGAACACGGCGATCTCCTGGGGTTGGTGGGACAGGGCTGTCGCAATCGTCGGTTCCGGGCCGGTCCGGCCACATCGGACCGACGAACGCTTCGGTCCGGGGCCGCCGGCCGGATCGACCCGTACCGGGGTCCGGGGTCGGGGCGTACCCCGGGACGGGGTGTCCCGGGCCGGCCCGGCGGTAGTCTGCGGGCGTGGAGCAGACGGGGCTGCGGGCCTGGGGCGACTCGTTCGGCACCGGGCTGGCGTTTCCGCTCGCGGCCCTGGCCGCGGCGCTGCTCGTCTTCCTGACCACCGGCATCACCGTCGGCCTGGTCGGCACGCTCGTCGTCGCCCTGCTGCCCTGGGCGCTGCTGGCCGGCCAGGTCCGGGTCGGGCCGTGGCCGGTGGCGGCGCTCGGCGTCGGCGTGCCGGCGCTGGTCACCTTCTGGTACGACGCCCCCGGCGCCGTCTTCCTGGCCATGCTCGCGGTGGCCTGGCTGGCGGCGACGGGCCGGTCATGGGCGGCTGAGACGGTGGCAGTGGTCGGCACGGCCGCCATCCCGGTGGCGCTGGTCGCGGTCGACGGCGAGTGGCGCGAGGACTATCCCGCCGTCGTGTTCTTCGGCACCGGGACGCTGTTCACCTGGTTGATCGGCCGAGTCCTCCGGCGGGAACGGCGGCTCGTCGCCGCGCTGACCGAGGCGCAGGACCGGCTCGACGTCGCCGCCGCCGCGGCCGAGCGCCGCCGGATCGCGCACGACGTGCACGACGCGATCGGGCACGGGCTCACCGTCGTACTGCTCAACCTGGTCGGTGCCCGGCAGGTGCTGGACCGCGACCCGGCGGCGGCGGCCGAGGCGCTGGACCGGGCCGAGCGGGTCGGCCGGGACAGCCTGCGGTCCGTAAGGGCGATCGTCGGCCTGCTGCGCGATCCCGCCGAGAGCGGTGGCGCGCAACCGCCGGCGCCCGGTGCGGCGGACATCGAAGCCCTCGTCCGGGATGCGGCCGAGGCCGGCCTGCCGGTCCGCACCGAGCTGGTCGGCGACCTCGGGTCCGTCGACACCTACACCGGGCTCGCCGCGTTCCGGATCGTGCAGGAGGCGGTCAGCAACGTGCGGCACCACGCCCCCGGGGCCGAGGCGGTGGTCCGGATCGTCCGGCGCCCCGACCATCTTGCCGTGTCGGTACGCAACGGCGCCCCGCCGCGAACACCCGCCCCGCCGCGAACACCCGCCCCGCCGCGAACACCCGGCCCGCCCCGGACAGCCGGTCCGGCCGGTCGGAGTGGCGGTACCGGGCTGGACGGCATGCGCCAGCGGGTCGACGCGCTCGGCGGCACCGTGTCGGCCGGCCCGGACGGCGACGGTTGGCTGGTCGAGGCGTCGCTGCCGATGCGCCGTACCGGCGTGGAGGTGCCCGGGTGATCCGGCTCGTGCTCGTCGACGACCAGGAACTCGTCCGGGCGGGACTCCGGCTGATCCTGTCGGCCCACGACGACCTCGCCATCGTGGGCGAGGCGGCCGACGGCCGGGCCGGGGTCGACCTCGCCGGCCGGCTGGTCCCGGACGTGGTACTGATGGACATCCGGATGCCGGTGCTGGACGGGATCGAGGCGACCCGGCGACTGGCCGGCGCGGCGGACGCGCCGCCGGTGTTGGCGCTGACCACGTTCGGGGACGACGAGGTGCTCTGGGGCGCTGTCGAGGCCGGCGCGGCCGGGTTCGTGTTGAAGGACGCGCCCGCGGCGGAGCTGGTCGGCGCGATCCGGGTCACCGCCCGGGGCGGCTCGTGGTTCGACCCGCAGGTCGCCGCGCGGGTACTGGCGCTGGTCCGGGGCCGGCGCGCCGGCCGGCCGGCCTCCTCGGTTGCCGCGTTGACCGGCCGTGAGCTGGAGGTGCTCCGCCTGGTGGCGTCGGGCGCGAACAATGTCGAGATCGCCGCTTCGCTGCATCTGAGCGAGCGGACCGTGAAGGGGCACGTCTCGGCGATCTTCCTCAAGCTCGGCGTCCGGGACCGGGCCGGCGCCATCGTCCGGGCCTACGACGCCGGCATCGTCCCGGAACGCTGACCCGGAACGGGCGCGGCGTCGCGCCACTGGACCGGGGTCACCCCGTGCTCGGCCCGGAAGCGTTTGATGAAGTAGCTGACGTCGGGATAGCCGACCCGACGGCTGATCGCGGCCACGGTCAGGTCGGTTTCGCCGAGCAGCAGACGCGCCTGCCGCATGCGGCGCTGCGCGATCCACTGCTGGACGGTCCGGCCGGTCTTCCGGCGTACCACGGTGGTCAGGTGCCCGGCGGTGAGCGCGAGTTCGGCGGCGACGTCGGCGAGCGAGATGGTCTCGTGGTAGCGCTGCTCGATGACGTCGAAGACGGCCGCGAGCAGCGGCTCGTCCGCGGACCTGAGCTGGTCGGCGACGCCGGTCGGGAGCCGGGCCGCGGCCACGAGCAACAGGGTCAGGTGGGCGAGGGCGGCCTCCTGGTGACCGTCGCGCCGGGCCCGCAACTCGGCGTCCAGCGCGGCGAACCGCTCGACCCAGCCCGCCCGGTCGGCCGGCGGGATGCGCAGCCGCTGCGCCCGTTCCGTGCCCCGGGCGAACGGGAAGAGCAACGGGTGGGTCCGCCACGACGAGTAGGCCCCGGACATTCCCGGCCGTACCACGTCGGCCGGGAACCACACGGTCCAGCCGTCGGTGGCGACCTCCTCGAACGGGTGACCGACCGAGATGACCTGGCCCGGGGCGATGACGAACAGGTCGCCGTCGGTCACCGCCCAGGTCCGGCCGTCGATCAGCACCGTCCCGTCGGCCCGATGCGCGTAGAAGAGCACCAGGAAGTCGTGGGTGTGCGTGCCGTCGGTGGCCGGGTCGGCGGCCGGCATGCGGTGCGGGACCCGGGCCACCGCGACCGGGACGGTTCCGGGTACGTGGCCGAACCCGATGACCGGCACCCCCTGGCCGGTCACTCCGACGGTCCGGGACGGTGGAACCGAAGTTTGTCGCATCCGGCCCACAGTTTCGCCATTGTCCGTTGCGTCGCGGCTCATGACGCTGAGAGTACGACTGAACTTCATCGGATATCGGAGCGTGACATGATGGGACACTCCCACACCGACCACGAGCGTTCCTACCTGCCCGCCATGGGCAAGGACTGGCTGCTTCCCCTCTACGACCCGTTCATCCGGCTGGCGGGCGTCGGACGCGTGCACGGGCAGCTTCTGGACCGGGCGGATCTGCGGCCCGGCCAGCGGATCCTGGAAATCGGCTGCGGGACCGGCAATCTCCTGCGGGCGCTCGGGCGCCGCGTCCCGGACGTCGAGGCGGTGGGCATCGATCCGGACCCGGCCGCGCTGCGCCGCGCCCGTCGCAAGGCGACCCGGAGCAGGCTGCCGATCCGGTACGAGCGGGCGTTCGCCGACGAACTGCCGCTGCCCGACGGCGGCTTCGACCGGGTCCTATCCGCGTTCATGCTGCACCACCTGGCCGAGGAGGACCGGATACCCGCGCTGCGTGAGGTCGGCCGGGTGCTGCGACCCGGTGGTGAACTGCACGTGGTCGACATCGACGGCACGCCGTCCGGGCACGGCCCGGGCCGCCTGCACCGCAATCCCCGGGTGATGGGCAGCCTCCCCGAGCGGGTACTGGCCGCGCTGGCCGACGCCGGCCTGACCGGCGTCGCGGAGAACGGTCGGGGCAGGGCCTGGTTCGGCCGGTACGTCTTCTACCGGGCCGAGGCACGCCAGCGCGGGTGACTTCTACCGGGCCGAGGTAGGTCCCGCACGACAGGTATCGGGTCGGAAATCGTCAGCCGGTGATCGTCGCGGCTGTTCTGCCGTCGTGGTCCGGTCCGGCCCGCTCCATGCCGATCGCAAGGGTTGCCAGCTTTTCCAGTGCGCTGTTGAGATGGACGATCTCGTCCTCGGTGAGGGCCGCGAGGAAGGCGGTGTTCCGGGCCCGCGCCGCGGCGATCAGACCCTTGTAGGTGCGCATTCCGGCCGGCGTCAGGGAGATTGGCGAACTGTTGCCGGGGCCGCTGGAACGGACCACGAAGCCACGGTCGGCGAGCTTCGTGACGATCCGACTCATCTGTGCGGGATCGATGCCGGCGAGTCGGGCTATCCGATTGGTGGTGCTGGCCACTCCGCCGCCGAGTAGTGCCAGCGCGCGCCATTCTCCCAGGCTGACGTCGAATTCCCGACGGAATAGCAGGGCGGCGCTGCGCTCGAATGCGTTGACCGCCCGGTGTAGCCGATACGAGAGCAGATCGGTAATCACCAGATCCGCCGGTAGTGTCTCCCCGCCTGCGGTCGTCTCCACCATGCGCGCAAGTTTGCCATGCCCGGCCCCGGCCGCCCCGGGTCGCCCGGGCGGGGCGGACGCCCCGTCCGGGCGTACCGGTCGAGCCGCGCCGCCGGCGGTACCCGTCGATCTCCGTCGTGCCGGCGGAGCTACCCGCGTCGATGCCGGGGATCCGGGCCTGGTCGGCGCCGTCGCGGAGCGCGGTCCCCGCCGACGACGGACCGTTCCGATGACTGTTGACAATCACAATACCCGGTGCACATACTCTGCGATCATCAACACCGGCGTTGGCCCCGTTCGTCCTGGCTGCGGGCGGTCGGCCCCTGGAACGGAGAACCTATGCAGACCCCGCGGTACGAGTCGATCCGCTACCTGCTGCGGCCGTCGAGCATCGCCGTCGTCGGCGCGTCCGACCGCCCTGACCGGATCGGGGGCCGCCCCCTGCGGATCCTCGCCGAGCGCGGCTACCGCGGGACGATCTACCCGGTCAACCCGAAGTACGAGTCCGTGCAGGGGCTCCGCTGCTATCCGGACATCGCCTCGCTGCCGGCGGACGTCGAACTCTTCGTCATCTGCATTCCGGCGGAGGCGGCGGTCGCCGCGCTGGAACAGGCGGCCGAACGCGGCGCGCGGGCGGCCGTGGTGTTCGGCGGCGGATTCGCCGAGACCGGCGCCGACGGCAGGGCACTACAGGACCGGCTGTCCCGGGTCGCCGGATCGGCCGGAATCGCGCTCGCCGGGCCGAACAGCCTCGGGCTTGCGTCGTTCGCGCACCGTTCGTTCGCGACGTTCGCGACCACCCTGGAGACCATGCCGGAGATCCAGGCCGGCACGGTGGCGCTCGTCTCGCAGAGCGGCGGCACCGCCTTCAACCTGCTCACCGAGGCGTACTGGGCGGGTGGACGCTTCTCGCACGTCATCGCCACCGGCAACGAGGCGGGGGTGACGTTCCCCGACTACCTCCGGTACCTCGCCACCGACCCGGCCACCTCGGCGGTGCTCGGCTACGTCGAGGGCGTCGCGAGCGGCGCCGAACTGGCGGTCGCGCTCGGCGAGTTGCAGTCCGTCGGCAAGCCGGTCTTCCTGCTGAAGTCCGGCGCGTCCGAACGGGGCAGCCGGTCGGTGGCCTCGCACACCGCCCAGTTCTCCGGGGTGGACAGCGCCTTCGACGCCCTCTTCGACCGCTTCGGCGCGGTCCGGCTGCGCAGCATGGACGACGCGGTGGACGTCGCCCGCGCGCTCACCGTCGAGACACCGGTCGAGGGGCTGGCGGTGGCGACCAACTCCGGCGGCGCCGCGGCGTACCTCTCCGACGCGTGCGACAGGTTCGGCGTACCGCTGACCGACCTTGCCGAGGTGACCATGCGCGACCTGCGGAGCGCGCTGCCGGCGTTCGCCGGACTGACGAACCCGATCGACTTCACCGCCCAGGTGATCAACGACGTCGACCTTATGGCGAACACCCTGCGGATCCTCGACCGCGACCCCTCGGTGGACACCCTGCTGGTCTTCCTTGGCAGCATGGAGTACCTCGGCGAGAAGCTGATCGACATCCTCGTCCGGACCCGTGCCGAACTGCACCACCCGCTGGTGCTCTCCTGGCTCGGCGTGAGCGACCGGATCCGGCTCGCCGCCGCCGAGGCTGGCCTGGTGGTCGGCGCGGACCCGGCCCGGGTGCTGCGCGGGATGGGACTCGTCCGAACCGGCCGGCGCGGCCAGCGGGAGGCGCCGGGCCGGTCCGGTCCGGCGGTACAGGTCGACCTCGGCGCAACGCTTCGCGACGCGCTGCCGCCGCTCGGGGACGGTCAGCGGCGCGGTCTCGACGAGGCGCGGACCATGACGCTGCTGGACCGGTTGGGCGTACCCACACCGCGCCGGGTCGGCGTCGCCACCTCGGCGCAGGCGCTGGCGGCGGCCGGCGACCTGGGCTACCCCTGCGTGCTCAAGCTCGTCGAGCCCTTCCTGGCACACCGGGCGCGGCAGGGGGCGGTCGAGGTCGGGCTCGACGGCCCGGACCGGCTCGCGGCGACCTACGAGCGGATGACCAGGCAGTTCGGGATGACGAAGGCGCTGGTCGTCGAGGAGGTGCCGGCCGGACCGGAGCTGATCGTCGGCGTACTCGCCGACGCGACGTTCGGCAGCCGCGCCGTGCTCGGTACCGGCGGGATCTGGGCGAACGAGATCGACGACGTACGGACCCTGGTACCGCCGTACGATTCGGGGTACGTCGCGCACGAGCTGCGCCGGCTCAAGCTCTCGGCACAGTTCGCGCCACAGCAGTCGGTCGACCTGCCGAGGCTGGCCGAGGAACTGGCCGCCGTGCTGGCCCGGCTCGACGCCGTCGTCCGGGACGGCACCACCGGGATCGGCGAGATCGAGTGCAACCCGATCAGGGTGGTCGACGGCGGGACCGTGGTGCTCGACGCGCTGGCCTTCACCACCGGCGGGACCGGCCGATGAGCGAGACAGCAGCCGAGCCGGCGACCCGTCGCCCGGGTCTGGGCGTCTCCACCAACGTCGGGCACGCGAACGAAGAGCGGATCGAACTGCGCCGGCACGACCTGGTCGACGAGCTGATCGGGCACACCTCGTACACCGAGGTACTGCTGCTCACCGTGACCGGTCGGCGGCCCTCGGCCGCGCAGGTCCGCGCGGTCGACGCCGTACTGGTCAGCCTGGTCGACCACGGGATGCAGCCGAGCGCCCTGGCCGCCCGCCTGACCTACTCGGCGGCGCCGGACGCGCTCCAGGGGGCGCTGGCCGCCGGCGTGCTGGGCGCGGGCAGCTCACTGCTCGGCTCGATGGAGCAGGCCGGCAAGCTGCTGGCCGGGATCGGCACGCGGGTGGGCGCCGGCGCCGATCCCCGGACGGCGGCAGACGAGGCGGTCGGCCGGATCCTCGACGACGGCCGGCGGGTACCCGGCTTCGGGCACGGGTTGCACCGCGGCGGTGATCCCCGGGCGATCCGGCTGCTCCAGGTCGCGGCGGAGCTGGGGGTCGCCACCGAGGAGACCGGTTGGCTCGCCGCGGTCGGCACCGCGATCGCGGAACGGGCCGGCCGCCGGCTCGCGGTGAACGCCACCGGCGCGGCGGCGGCCATCCTGCTCGGCGTCGGCATCCCCTGGCACCTGCACCGGGGGCTGGCGATCGTCAGCCGCACCGCCGGGCTGCTCGCGCACATCAACGAGGAACTCGACCAGCCGATCGCCCCGCAGATCCGCAGCGCGCTGCGCGAAGCGAGCTGGCTGGACGAGGAGCGCGCCCCGGCGGGAGGCCCCGATGCGTGACCCGTCGGCGATCGTCGGCAACAGCACCGGCTGGGCGCCCTTCACCTGCGAACGCTGGCGGGCCGAGCGGGTCCGCGAGGTGTCCGGCCTCGCCCAGCACCCCTACCTGCCGGCCGGCGACCGGCCCGAACTGGTGCCACCGTCCTTCCTCAGCGCCCAGTACGTCGACGCCTTCGCCCTCGGCGTCCCCGACGCGCCCGCCCGGCTCAACGGCGGGAACGCCTGCCGCTGGCTGGCCGAGGTACGCGTCGGCGACGCGCTCGAACGCACCTCCACGGTGGTCGACGCCGAGGTCAAGAGCGGCCGGACCGGCCGGCTGGAGCTGTACACCATCGAGACGGTGTACCGCCGGGCCGGCTCCGGAGCCGAGGTGGCGACGCTGCGCTACACCGCGATCCGGCGGTATCCGGCGGCGACCGAGGGTCCACCGGCGGCCGCGACGGCGGACGGGTCGCGGCCGGCAACCGGTGCCCGGCCGAGCGGCGGCGAGTTGCCCGCGGGCGCGGTCCGGGTCTTCTCCACCACCGTCGCCAGCCGGGACGTCGTCCGCTACGCGGTTGCCACCGAGGACCTCTACGAGGCGCACTATGACGAGCCCTACGCCCGGGCCAGTGGCCTGCCCGGAACCATCGTGCACGGCCTGTTGAAGATGGCCTGGCTCGCCCGCGGCGCGCTCGAGTACGCCGGCACCGGCAGCGTGCTGCGGGAGCTGTCGGCGTCGTACCGCGGGATGGACCTGGTCAGGGAGAGCTTCACGGTGTGGGTGGAGCCCGAACCGGCCGGCGGCGCCGCCGACGGCACGAGGCTCCGGCTGTACGGACAGTCCCAGGGCGGCGCGGTCTCCACGGTCGGCGCGGCCGTGCTGGACCGGGCGTCGTCCCCGCCGCCACCCGTCGCCGTCCGGGCCGATCCGGGCGGCGCGGGTACGCAGACCCGATTTCAGAGACAGGTAGAGGAGTGAGTGTCATGGGTCAACCCGGCACTGCGGAATTCGACGCCGATCTGCTGCCCGGCGAGCCGGGTCGGACCCTGCTCGTCGCCGGGGAGTGGCGCACGGCCGAGACCACCTTCGAGGTATTCGACCCGGCGACCCTGGAGGTCGTCGGGCGGGCTGCCGACGCCGGGGAGCCGGAGGCGCGGGCCGCGGTCGACGCGGCGGTGGGCGCGTACGACGCCTGGCGGGGCGAGGCGGCCGAGGCCCGGTCGGCCCGGCTCCGGGCCGCCGTACAGGCCATCCGGGACCACGCCGAGGGCCTGGCCCGGCTGCTGTCGGTGGAGAACGGCAAGCCGTACGCCGAGGCACACGGCGAGATCCTCCGGGGCGCCGCCATGCTGGAGTGGGGGGTCGAGGAGGGCCGCCGGGCGTACGGCCGGATCACCCCGTCCTCGGCCAACGGCCGGGGTGTGGTGCTCACCGCTCCGGTCGGGCCGGCGCTGCTGATCACGCCGTGGAACTTCCCGGCGAGCATGCTGATGCGCAAGATCGGGCTGTCCCTCTCGGCCGGCTCGCCGGTGGTCGCCAAGCCGGCGGAACAGACCCCGCTGATCGCGGTCGCCGTGACCAGGCTGATCAACGAGCAGCTTCCGCCCGGGGTGCTGAACGTGCTCACCACCTCACGCCCCGCCGAGGTCGTCGACGCGGTGATGGACGATTCCCGGATCCGCAAGGTGAGCTTCACCGGCTCCACCGAGGTGGGGTTGAGCCTGGCCCGCCGGCCGGGTGCGGTGCTGCGCCGCGTCTCGCTGGAGATGGGCGGTCACTCGCCGGCCATCGTCTTTCCCGACGCGGACCTGGACAGCACGGTCGACAACATCATGTTCGGGAAGTTCCCCAACGCGGGCCAGAGCTGCATCTCGATCAACCGGCTCTTCGTGCACCGGGCCATGGCGGCCGAGCTGACCGGCCGGCTCGCCGAGCGGATCGCCGCGCTGCGCCTCGGTCACGGGCTGGCCGCCGGGGTGACCACCGGTCCGCTGATCGACTTCGCCGGCCTGGCCAAGGTGGAGCGGCACGTCGGGGACGCGGTGGCGAAGGGCGCGACCGTACTGGTCGGCGGCGGGAGGTGGACTCCGGACGACCCCCGGCTCAAGGGGGCCTTCCACCAGCCGACCCTGCTGACGGAGGTGCACGAGGGGATGCAGATCGCCCACGAGGAGACCTTCGGGCCGGTACTCCCGGTCTATTCGTTCGACGACGGCGACGACGTCGTCGCCCGGGCGAACGACAGCACGTACGGCCTCGCCGCCTACGTGTTCGGTGCGGACTTCAACCGGCTCTGGGACGCGATGGAGCGACTGGAGTTCGGCGTCATCGGGGTCAACGACGCCATGCCCAACCGGCCGGAGCTGCCCTTCGGCGGCTTCAAGAACAGCGGCCAGGGCCGGGAGGGCGGCACCGAGGGGATCGAGGACTACGTCGAGACGAAGGCCATCGCGATCAAACGATGACGGCGTCCGGCTCCTGGGGATGAGCGTCGGCACCGCGCAGCGGTGCCACCCGGAACACCGACATTCCACCAATCGCCCGGTCCGGGCGTACAGACCCGCCAGCACCGCTGGCCGGAACAGGAGACCTGATGTCCCACCGCAGGCGACCCCGACGATGGATATCCGCGACCACCCGTACCACCCTGGCCCTCGCGCTCGCCGCCACCGCGCTGACGGCCTGCTCCCTCGACTCCGGCAGCGTCACCGCCACCGGTGAGGAGTCAGGTTCCGGCGAGGTACTGGTCGGCGTCGCGCTGCCGTTCTCCGGCGCGGTGTCCCGGACCGGCAACCTGTACCGCAAAGGCATCGAACTGCGCCTGAAGCAGGCCGAGGAGTCGGGCGAACTCGGCGACATCTCCGTCAAGGTCGACTTCCAGGACGACGCGAACAACCCGAGCGAGGCGGTACCGCTGGTGACCCGCTTCGCCCAGGCCGGGGCGGTCGCGATGTTCGGTGCCCACTCGTCGCCGGTCGCACTCGCCCAGGCGGACGCCGTGCAGGCGGCCGGGCTGCCCGAGTTCGTCTTCGGCGCCAGCAACGCGATCAAGAACCCGTTCCAGTACCAGGTGAACGCCCGGGACTCGGAGCAGATCAAGAACGTGATCAACTTCGCCGCCCGCAACAACTTCCGGCGGGTCGGCCTCTTCACCGACACCGGGGCGTACGGCACCTCAGCCAAGCAACAGCTCGACACCATCCTCGGCGCCTCCGACCTGGAGATCGTCGGCTCCGAGACGTTCGAGCCGACCGCCTCGAACCTCACACCGCAACTCGTCTCGCTGCGCCGCAAGAATCCGGACTTCGTCGCGATGTTCAGCTTCGGCACCCCGTACGCGGCGGTGGTCAAGGGCAAGGCGGAGATCGGGTGGAACGTGCCGATCGTCGGCAACGTGGCCGCCGGTGACATCGCGATCGGCGAGATCGCCGGCAAGGATGCCGACGGCCTCTACTTCATGACCCCGCTGGGCAACGAGTCCCAGGCCAGCCGCGCCCTCGCGGAGTCCTGGGCGAAGGAGTACCCGCAGGATCCGCTGACCTTCGAGGGCGCGACGGCGTACGACGCCATGACCGTGCTGATCCGGGCGCTGAAGGAGGGCGGCACCAGCCGGGCGGCGGTGCAGGAGTGGCTGTCGAAGGCCACCGCGATCGAGGGTCTGGCCTGCGGCAAGTCGCCGTGGAACCTGACCGAGCGCGCTCCGATCAAGGCCGACGACCTGGCCTTCCGGCTCTGGAAGGCAGGAGAGACGGTCGCGCTCTGACCGCACCCGGAGATGACTGAGCTACTTTATTTCACGATCATCGGGCTCTGCATCGGCTGCGGCTACGCGCTGGTGGCACTCGGCATCTCGACGCTGTTCAACGGCACCGGCGTGCTGAACTTCGCCCAGGGCGACATCGTCATGGTCGCGGCGCTCTTCGTGGCCGTCCGCACCACCGCCGGCGGCGGCTACCTCAGCGGGTTCCTGGAGGCGGTCGCGGTCGTCCTGGTCGCCAGCGTGCTGCTCGGACTCCTCTTCGTCCGGCCGGCGATCGCCCGACGGCGGGACATCGACCTGATCATCGTCGGCACGATCGGCGTTTCGATCGTACTGGCGAATCTCGCCAACAACGTGCTGGGCTCCGAGACGTACCGGCTGACGAGTCCGGTCACCGCGCAGGCGATCAAGCTGGAGTCGTTCAGCATCTCGTTCGACTACTTCGCGATCCTGCTCGCTGCCGGGCTGCTGATGGCCGCCTTCTTCGTCTTCTACCGGAAGACCGACATCGGGTTGCAGATGCGCGCGATGTCGGCCGACGTGGACGCCGCACGGCTCTCCGGAGTGCAGGTCGCCCGGCTGACGGTGGTCGGCTGGGTGTTCGCGGGCATCGTCGGGGTGTTCGCGGGCGCACTGCTCGGCACCGTGCTGCTGGTCAGCGCCAGCATGGGCGTGGCGCTGACCATCAGCGGATTCGCCGCCGCGATGATCGGTGGGTTGCGGCACCCGTACGGCGCCGTCGTCGGTGGCGTGATCATCGGCCTCGCCGAGAACTACGCGGCGGGGTACCTCAACACCGCCACCCGGCAGGCGATCGCGCCACTCATCATCATGGCCGTGCTGCTGGTGCTCCCGCAGGGCATCCTGGCCGGTCGCGGCGCGAAGGCGAGGGTGGTCTGATGGCGGCGGCCCGCGGTGCTCCCGGGGCGACCCGGCAGGGCCTGCATCTCGTCGAGGCGGCGGCGATCGCCGGCGGTGCGGTCGCGCTCGCGGCGGTACTGGGTCCGCACGAGGCCCAGATCGCGGCGATGACCGCGATATTCGCGCTGGCCGGCGTCGGGCTGAACATCCTCGTCGGGTACACCGGACTGGTCTCCCTTGGGCACGTCGCCTTCTTCGCCATCGGCGCGTACGGCTGGGCGAGGCTGGCCGAGTCGAGTTCGGTGGTGCTGGCGGTACTGCTGCCGATCCTCGTCTCCCTGCTGGTGGCGGCGGTCATCGTACTGGTCACGCTCCGGGTCGTCGGCTACTACTTCGCCATCACGACCCTGGCCATCGGGCTGCTGTCGGTGGTCGTGGTGCAGAACGCGACCCCACTCACCGGCGGGTACGCCGGGATCAGCGGGATCCCGCAGATCGCGGTACCCGGATTCGCCGGTCCGGGGCAGGTGCTGGTGACGGCTGGCCTGGTCCTCGCGGTGGCGTACTACCTGCAGAGCAGCCTGCGGGAGTCGCCGCTGGGTGCCGCGATGCTGGCCACCCGGTTCGACGTCCCCGCGTCCCAGTCGCTCGGTGTGTCGGTGACCCGGGTGCGGCTGCTAGCCTTCATGATCAGCTCGGTGCCGGTCACCGTCGCGGGAGCACTCCTGGCCCAACTCGTGCACTACATCGGGCCGGACCAGATGTCGCTGGAGACCTCCATCCGGCTGATCGCCATCGCCATCATCGGGGGCCGGGGTTGGCGTTGGGCGCCGGTACTCGGCGCGGTGGTCGTGGTGACCCTGCCCGAGCTGCTCCGGCCACTCGCCGAGTACCGGCTGGTGTTCTACGGGGTCGCGCTCGCCTTCGTGGCGCTGTTCATGCCGCGGGGGCTCAACCAGATCGTGAGCTGGGCCGGCGGGCGGATCCACGCGCTGAGAGGAAGCAGCGGATGAGTACGGTTCACCTCAGCGTACGCGGGATGACCGTGCAGTTCGGCGGCGTCGTCGCGGTCGCGCAGCTCGACCTCGACGTGAGCGGCGGCGAGATCGTGGCCCTGATCGGGCCGAACGGCGCCGGCAAGAGCACCGCGATCAACGGGCTCTCCGGGTTCGTGCCGGTCACGGTGGCGGCGATGTCCGTGCGCTTCGCCGACGAGGTCGTCGACCTCACACCGCTCTCGCCACAGCAGCGCAGCCGGCTCGGCATCGTGCGTACCTTCCAGACACCGCGGCTGATCCCGGAACTGACGGTATGGCAGAACGTCGCGATGGGCACGGTCGCCGGCGACGTACGCCGGCGATGGTTCGAGGTCCTCGGCGGGCCAGGGCTGGCCCGGGGCGCGCGGGACCGGCGCGACCGGGCCGTCACCGCACTCGCGGCGCTCGGGCTCGACCGGCTCGCCCAGCACAGCCCGGGCGAACTCAGCCTGGGGGAGCAGCGGCTGGTCGAGATCGCCCGGTCGATGGTCACCGGCGCCCGGGTGCTGCTGCTCGACGAGCCCTTCGCCGGGCTGTCCCCGGTCGAGCAGCAGCGCCTGGCGGCCGAGATCGACAAACTGAGGTCGGCCTCGATCGCCGCGCTGCTGGTGGAACACAACCTCGAACTGGTCCGGTCGCTGGCCGACACCGTGGTGGCGATGGACCTGGGGGCGGAGTTCGCCCGCGGGGACGCGGCCACGGTCCTGGACTCGCACGAGGTCCGCGAACGGTACCTGGGTGAGGTGACGTGATGAGGAACGATCCTGGCCGGCCGCTGTCGGCGGCGCTGGAGTTGACCAACTTCTCCGCGTACCACGGTGCCGTGGCCGCGGCGTCGGACGTCTCGCTGCGGGTCGAGCGGGGCAGCGCGGTGGGTGTGCTCGGCCCGAACGGTGCCGGGAAGTCCACCCTGTTGCTGGCCGCGGCCGGCTTCCTCCGGACCACGGGTCAGGTGTCGATCTGCGGGCAGGTCGCCAGCCGGCTCTCCCCGGCCAGGCGGCGCCGGCTCGGCCTGGCGATGGTGCCGCAGGAGCGGGCCGCCGTACTGGAACTGTCGGTCGCCGAGAACCTGCGGCTGTCCTGGCTCACCGGCCGGCGGGCCTCTCCGTACGAGCAGGCGCAGCAGTCGGTGCTGGAGATCTTCCCGGTACTGGCCGGCCGGCTCGGCGACCCGGCCGGCAACCTCTCCGGCGGCCAGCGTCAGATGCTCGCGGTCTCCCGAGGGCTGATGGCCACCTGTGACCTGCTGCTGCTCGACGAGCCCACGGCCGGCCTGTCACCGAAGCTGATCTCCGAACTGGCGGCGGCGATCCGCACCCTGAACGAGCGCGGCATCACCGTGCTGCTGGTCGAGCAGAACTTCTCGGTGGTTGAACGCACCTGTTCGGAGATCCACGTGCTCAACGGCGGGCGGATCGTCTGGCACGGGCCGACCGCCGGCATCGACCGGGACAGCATCGGCGACCTGTACTCGGGAGTCCGCCGTACCCCGCCGGGTCCCGGGGTGCCGTCGGGGCCCGGGACGCCGTCGGGGCCCGGGGCGGCGGAGTCCGGCGGCGCGGAACCACTGCGCAGGGCCTGATGCGGATCGGCCCGGACCGGCCGGTTCCGGTGAACGAGGGAGACCTGATGGAGACGGTGTTCTTACCGGCGAGCGGCGCGACCGCCGAGTTCATCTCGCCGGCCACGGTGGTCAGCGGCCGGGGCAGCTCCGGGCTGGTTGCCCGGGTGCTGTCGTCCCGACTGCGGCTGCCGGACGGCGCCTCGGTGTTCGTGGCGGTCGACGACGCCGTCGCGGACGCCGGACTGCTCGGACCGATGCGCGACGCGCTGGGTGCGACATACCGGGTGACCGTGGTCGGCGGTTTCGGCGCCGAACCGGACGACGTCCGCGTCGACCGGGCGGCGGCGCGGGCCCGGCAGGTCCGGGCGGACGTCGTCGTCGCCGTTGGTGGCGGGTCCGTGCTGGACGCCGCCAAGCTGATCGCGCTGCTGGTCGGGAATGCGGGCGGTGCCGCCGACTGGCTCGGCCCGGTCGAACCGCCCGGTGGGGTCACCCCACTCGTCATGGTCCCCACCACCTGCGGTACGGGCTCCGAGGCGACCCGGGCGGCGATGGTGACGGTGGCCGGGGCGAAACGCATCTCGGCCACCGCCGGGTACGTCGGCACGGCCGTCGTGCTCGATCCGGCGCTGCTGGACGGGCTGCCGGACCGGATCGTCGCGATCACCGGGATGGACGCGCTGTCCCACGCGGCCGAGTCGCTGATGTCGACCGACCGTTCGCCGATGACCGTGCACCACGCCACGCAGGCGATCGCCCTGCTGGTCGGCAACCTGGAGGCGGCCCGGCACGGCGAAACCGAGGCCCGGGCGGCCTGCCTCTGGGCGTCGCACCTCGCGGGCCAGGCGCTCAACGCCGGTGTACTGCTGGGGCACTCGCTCGCCTACTGCGTGGCGCACGAGCGCTCCGTACCGCACGGGGTGGCGTCGGGGCTGGCGCTGCCGTACTGCATCGCGTTCAACTCCGGCGGGCTGGCGCCGGACTGCGCCGGTACCCTCGCCCGGGCCCTCACCTCGGGACGCAGTGGTGACCTGATCGAGGCGGCGAACGGGGTGCGGGCGTTGCTGGGCCGGCTGGAACTGCCGACGACGCTCGCGGAGCTGGGCATCGGCGAGGACGCCGACGACCGGATCGCCCGGCGCTGCGCCGCCGAGTATCCGCGGGCGAACAACCCGACGCCGATGACCGTCGACGCGCTGCGCCGGCTCGTCCCGGCGATGCGTACCGGCGAGGTGGGCGCGGCGTTCGAGGCGGCCTAGGCGATCTCGATGTGGTCGAGTTCCGCCCACCGGCTGCGATGGTTCAGCCGCAGGGTGTTGAGGCCGGCGGCGAGGGTGACGCTGACCGCCACCTGCCGCCAGTTCTCCCACCCGGAGTTCGGATAGTCGACGACCTGGCTGGCGCCGCCGTTCACCGTCAGCGTGTGCTGGGCGTCGCCGTACCCGGCGGCATAGCTGAGGTACGCGGTGTAGCCGCCGGCCCGTGGGGCGAAGACGCTCACCTCGACCCAGCTGTCCGGATGGTCGAGGTACGCCACCACCTGGCCCTGGGAGGCGCTCGCGGTGCTGCGTACGGCACAGTTGTGCAGTACGCCGCGCTCGGCTTCGTAGCGGACCCTGCTGCCCCGGACCACGGGATATCCGCCGCTCCAGCCGAGCGCCGCCACGTACATGCCCCGGGCGGTGTTCCCGGGCAGCCAGCCGTGGAAGACGATGGAGTCGCCACCGGGCTCGCGCAGCACGTCGGCGCCGCCGGGGCCGGTGACGTGCCCGTCGGTGGTCGCGGTGGTGATCAGTGACCGGTACGCCTTGGTGTACGGGCCGGTCAGCGAGGTCGAGGTGGCGTAGCTGGTCTGGTATCCGGCGCCGCCGTAGCCGCCGAGCGAGTAGAACAGCACGTAGCGGGAGCCGACCCTGGTCAGCACCGGCGCCTCGATCACGCCGGCCTCCTCCGGGCGGTCGTTGCGCAGCAGTTCGACCCGGGAGCCCTGCATGGTCAGCCCGTCGGCGGCGACCCGTTGCAGCCAGAGGCTGGTCGGCTGCCCGATCGCGTTGCCGTCGTCCTTGTAGAGCAGGTAGCGCACGCCGGTGTCGTCGACGAAACTCGACGCGTCGATGTCTCCGCCCTCGCCGCCGTTGCAGACCAGCGGTGCGGTGCCGACCGGGCTGAACGGGCCCAGCGGGGAGGTGGCGACCGCAGCCCCGATGCACTGCCGCCCGACGGCCCGGCTCCGGGCGGTGTAGTAGAGCAGGAACGTGCCGTCGGCCCGGGCCGAGACGTCCGGTGCCCAGGTCAGGCCGCCGCTGGCCCAGGCGCCGAGATTCGGCAGCGCGTCCGGCCGCCGGGTCCACGGTCCGGCCAGGGAACTGGCCGTGGCGACCGGGACGTTCCCGTGGGCGCTGTTGGTCGAGTACGCGTAGTAGGTGGTGCCGTGCCTGATCACGTCCGGATCGGGGAAGCCGCTGCCGATGACGAGCGCGGCCGGTGTCGTCGCGGCGGTGGCGACCCCGGGGGTGACGAGCACTGGGCTGGCCGCGAGCGCGGCGACCGCGAGAGCGAGACCTCGGAGCATAGAAAATTCTAACTTCCCCGATCCCGTACGTGAAGGATTTCTCCACGGCGGAGTCGGCGGTGGTGACCTTGCCCTGGGTTCGACGATGCTGGGGAGATGCCGGACGCTGCGCTCGGGGCCGAGTTGGTCGCGCGGATGGACAGTGACCAGCGGGCCCGCGCCGAGGCAACTGGCCGCGAGGTCGACCCGGAGGTCCGGGCCCGGATCGAGGCGGTGGACGTCGACAACACGGCGTGGTTGGCCGCGCTGCTCGACCGGCACGGCTGGCCCCGCCGCAGCGAGGTGGGTGAGGAGGCGTCGGTCGCCGCCTGGCTGCTCGCGCAGCACGCGGACCTCGATCCCGGGTTCCAGCGCCGCTGTCTGTCCCTGCTTGCCGAAGCGGTCCGGGCGGGGGAGGCGGAGCCGGCGCACCTGGCGTACCTGACCGACCGCACCCGGCTGGCCGAGGGGCGGCCGCAGCTCTACGGCACCCAGTTCTGGTACGGCCCGGACGGCGAGGGCGACCTCCAGCCACGGCCGATCGAGGATCCCGCCGGAGTGGACGCCCGTCGCCGCGATGTCGGGCTCGAACCCCTGGCCGAGTACGCCCGGCAGCTGCGGTCCCGGGACCTCTCCGCCGCGCCGTCCTCCACACCGTCGTCCTCGCCGGAGGTGGAGCGGTAGGCGGTACGGCGAGGGCGAGCAGGACCAGCGCTGACCGTGGCACCGTCTGCCAGGAGAGCCAGCCGAACGAGCCGTCGACGAACCAGATCCCCCAGGTTCCGGCCATGACCATGCCGACGGCCGGACGGGAAGCCGGCCAGGTGCGCGGCTCCGAAGAGCACGGCTGAGGCTGATAGCCCGCTATCGGTGGCAGGCGGCCAGTGCGGTGAGGATGACGTCGACAAGTCGTTGTTGCTGGTACGGGTCGGCGAGTTCGCCGGAGGCGGTGAGGGATTGCGGGCGCGCGTACGTGAGGCCGATGAGGCAGTCCAACGCGAGGTCGGCGTCGAGGTCCACCGGGAGTTCTCCTCGATCGATGGCCCGGTGGAGCATCGTTGCTCCGGCGACACGGCGGGGTTCACGCAGCGCAGCGGAGAAGGCTTGCGCCAACTGGGGGTTACGGATCGCTTCGACGCTCAGGTCGGCGATGACGCGGGTGGTACGCAGATCCTCCCTGAGTGCGGTGGCGTGCGCGACGTAGCTGCTGACGTCGTCGCGCAGGCTTCCCGTGTCGGGGATCGGGACGGCGGTGCGGGCGAGGTCGCTGACGATCTGTTCGACCATGACCTGTTTCGAGGGCCAGCGTCGGTAGATGGCGGCTTTGCCGACGCGGGCGCGCCGAGCGACCGCTTCCATGGACATGCGGGCGTAGCCTGACTCGGCGAGCTCGTCCAGAGCCGCCGCGGTGATCGCGTCGGTGACGCGTTCCCGCAGCACAGCCGCGCCGGTCGCGGGTCGCGTTCGGATTGGTTCGGTCATCGCGCAGAGTGTAGTACGGAACGGAACAGTTGCGTTCCATCGCGGTCGCTGACTAGCCTGTGAATGGAACGGAACCGTTCCGGCGTGTAGGAGACAGTCGTGGAGGTCGTGGTGGACGTGGACACCGATGTACTGGTGGTCGGTGCTGGGCCGTCCGGCCTGGCGCTGGCGTGCGCGTTGCGCCTGCACGGGGTGTCCGTTCGGGTGGTGGACGCCGCCTCGGGACCGGCCTCGACGTCACGGGCGAACATCCTGCACGCCCGGGGCGTGGAGGTGCTTGATCGGCTCGGCGGTCTCGGTGACCTGCCGGAGCGTTCGCTCACGGCTCTGACGATCACGCAATACCTCGATGGACAGCCGGCGGTGACGGTCCGGTTCGGTGACGTCGGCCTGGGAACGGACCGCCCCGCGCTGTACGTCTCGCAGGCGGATGTCGAGGCCGAACTGCGGCGCCGGCTCAAGGAACTCGGCGTCGACATTGACTGGGGCACCCCGCTGGTCGACGTCAACCAGGACGAGCACACGGTCACCGGCGTGCTCGGCAACGGTACGGCGGTGCGGTGTCGGTGGCTCGCCGGTTGCGACGGGGCACACAGTACCGTGCGCAAACTGGCCGGAATAGGCTTTCCGGGCGCCCGCCTGACCGAACACTTCCTCCTGGCCGACGTGCACGCCGACTGGCCGGTCGACCGGGCCGGGGGGCACGGCTGGCCACACCGGGACGGCCCGGTGTTCGCGGTGCCGATGCGCGAGGTTGGCCGCGCGGACGACCTGTGGCGGCTGATGGCCTACGACCCGGCGGGCGACGACAGGCAGGGCGAGCAGGAGATCCTGGAACGGATTCGCGAACTGCTGCCGCAGCGCACCGGACACACCGACATCCAGATCAAGGACGTGGTCTGGACGTCGGTCTTCCGGGTGCACCGCCGGTTGGCCGACACCTATCGCCAGGGTCGGATCTTCCTCGTCGGAGACGCGGCCCATATCCACAGCCCGCTCGGTGGCCAGGGCATGGTCACCGGGATGGGCGATGCGGAGAACCTCGCCTGGAAGATCGCCCTGGTCGCGCACGGCAGGGCTTCGGACGCGTTGCTGGACACCTACGAGGCCGAACGGCGGCCGTTGGCGACCGAGGTATTGAAACAGACCACCACGGCAACCCGACTGCAGGTGGGTGACAGTCCGTTCATGCGGTTCCTGCGCCAGCGAGTGCTGGTCCCGGTCGCCGCGATGCCGTCGGTGCAGCGTCGCGCCAGCCAGCTCGCGTCCCAACTGTGGGTGACGTACCGGCGCGGCCCGCTGGCCCGAGGTGCCGGGTCCAGGCTGGGTCGCCGGCCACGGCCCGGCGACCGCGTCCCGGACCTGGCGTGTACCCGCCCCGACGGCACACCCACCCGCCTGCACGCCGAACTCGGTAAGCGCTGGGCGCTCCTGGCCCCCGCCGGCGAGGCCGGTCAGCACCTCGCCGAGGCACGCAAACGCCTCGGCGACCCGATCGTGAGACTCGTTCCCGACGATCCGCGCCAGCGGCAGGACTGCTGGCTGGTGCGGCCGGACGCTCACCTGGCCTGGCGCGGCAGCGGTACCGCGGCGCCGCGTCTCGGGCGGTGGCTCGACGACGCGCTACAGTCCGGAACCGGCTGACCAGGACGCGGCCGATTCCATTGGCCGGCGGCCCGTGACGCCAACCGGGTGTAAGCCACGCCGGCGTGCGGCCGGCAGGGCCACAGCGGCGATGGTAGCCGTGGGTAAGCAATAACATCTTCCGGAACTTCTCCGATAGTAGGGTGCGTGGGCCCGCCGGTGATCCCGGCAACCCGAGTGGTTGCCGGGCCATTGGCAACCCGATGCTCGTCGGCGGGGCGGCTGAGGCGTCGCCTAACACGTCATCGCCTGACGGCACCGGCGTGGCCGCCTCGCACCGCGACGAGGGCGTTACCCTCGGCGCTCTCCGAGGCCCGGAAGTTTCAGAAACGTGTCTTGTATTTTTCGGTGCCGTCTGCGAGTCTTTGCCCGTCGATGGACAGTTGAGGTGACGCCCGACGGAGCTGGCGACGGATGTACGCGGCTGCGAGCCCGGCCCGTCGGACCGGCGCCTGTCGACAACAGGGAAACGCACGTCCACGCCGGACACCGGGATCGGCGTTCCCGTTCACCCAGATGGAATCCCACCTGGGTGCGCTCGGCAGAGAGGACAGGTTGATGAGGGCAGGAAAGCTACTGACTCTGTCGGTAGTCCTGGCGACGGGCGTCCTGGGAACAGTCGCCTGTGGGGACTCGGAGGGCGACGGTAGCAGCGGCGGCAAGGTCACCATGCGCTTCTGGCACAACGCCACGACGGGTCCGGGCAAGGCGTTCTGGGACAAGACCGTCGCCGACTTCGAGGCCGCCAACCCGAACGTGAAGATCGAGATCCAGTCCATCCAGAACGAGGACATGGACGGCAAGCTCCAGACCGCGCTCAACTCCGGTGACGCTCCGGACGTGTTCATGCAGCGCGGCGGAGGCAAGATGGCCGCGATGGTCAAGGCCGGCCAGCTGATGGACATCACGGACGGGATCACCGACGCCACCAAGAAGGTGGTTTCGGAGGGGTCGTTCAAGGCGCAGACGATCGACGGCAAGGTCTACGCGATGCCGATGGCGGTGCTGCCCGGCGGCTTCTTCTACAGCAAGGACCTGTTCGCCAAGGCCGGTATCACCCAGCCGCCGGCCACGCTCGCCGAGCTCCAGACCGCGGTCGAGAAGCTGAAGGCCGCCGGCACCCAGCCGATCGCCCTCGGCGGCAAGGACGCCTGGCCGGCCGCCTTCTACTACTACTTCTTCGCGCTGCGCGAGTGCAGCACCAGTACGGTCACCGAGACCGCCAAGACCATGAAGTTCGACGACCCCTGTTGGCTGAAGGCAGGTCAGGACGTCCAGAGCTTCGCCGCGACCAAGCCGTTCAACTCCGGCTTCCTGACGACGTCGGCCCAGCAGGGCGCGGGAAGCTCGGCCGGCCTTCTCGCCAACCACAAGGCGGCGATGGAACTCATGGGCGCCTGGAACCCGGGCGTCATCGCCTCGTTGACGCCGGACGAGAAGCCGCTGCCCGACCTGGGCTGGTTCCCGTTCCCCAGCATCGAGGGCGGCGCGGGTGAGCCCGGCGCCATCCTCGGCGGCGTCGACGGCTACTCGTGCTCCGTGCAGGCTCCCAAGGCGGAGTGCACCGCCTTCCTCAACTACATGGTGCAGACGAGCGTGCAGGAGGCCCACTACAAGGCGTTCCACGCGCCGCCGGTGAACAGTGAGGCGCAGGGCGTGGTGACCGAGACGCACCTGAAGTCCGTGCTCGAGGCCTACAACAAGGCCCCGTTCGTCTCCCAGTGGCTGGACACGGTCTACGGGCAGAACGTCGGCAACGCCCTCAACACCGCGGTGGTGAACCTGCTGGCCGGTAAGGGCAGCCCCGAGGACATCGTGAACGCGGTCAAGACCGCTGCCAAGCGGGCCTAGAGATCCGTACATGGTCGACACAGACCGCGAGAGCGTGCCGCTCGCGCAGGGCCGGTCGGCGGACGTGACGCCGGTCGGGGGTGGCGCCCAGGTGGTGCCGCCCCCGACCCGGCGCCGCGCCCGGAAGGGCATCGGCTGGCCCGCCCGGCTGGAGATCGCGCTGATGACGGGGCCGACGCTGCTCGTCTTCCTCTCCTTCGTCATCTTCCCCGTCGTCATGGCCGCCTACTACGGCTTCTTCAGCTGGCAGGGGTACGGCCCGCCCACCGAGTTCGTGGGACTCGAGAACTACCTGTTCATCTTCAAGGACGGCACCTTCATCGACGCGCTACAGCACAACGCCGCGATCGTCGTGCTGTCGCTGGTGCTCCAGGGACCGGCCGCGGTCCTGCTCGCGCTGCTGCTGAACCGGAAGATGCGGGGACAGACGCTCATCCGGGTACTCGTCTTCGTCCCGTACGTGATCTCCGAGGTGGTGGTCGGCACCGGCTGGAGCCTGATGCTCCAGGGCGACGGGGCCGTCAACTCCGTGCTCCAGGATCTCGGCCTGGGTTGGCTGCGCAGCGAGTGGCTCTCCGACCCGGAGAAGGCGATCTGGACCCTGATGGGCATCCTCACCTGGAAGTACATCGGGTTCGCCGTGATCCTCTTCCTCGCCGGGTTGCAGGGCATCCCGGACGAGCTGATCGAGGCGGCGGCGATCGACGGGGCGTCCTACTGGCAGATCCAGCGCCGTGTCACGCTGCCGCTGCTCGGGCCGACGATCCGGATCTGGGCCTTCCTGTCGATGATCGGTGCCCTGCAACTGTTCGACCTGGTCTACATCATCTGGGGCCAGTACGTCGCCGCCACGGCCGGGACGTCGACGATGGCCACGTACATGGTGGCCAACGGCCGCAACGCCGGGCAGTACGGGTACGGCAACGCCGTGGCCGTGGTCCTGTTCTTCGTCTCGCTCGTCGTGGCACTGGTCTACCAGCGGTTCGTCCTGCGCCGTGACACCGAGGGCGCGATCACCGGAGGGAAGCGCTGATGTCCGCGACTGCCGTAGCCGCAGGCAGGCCGACCCGAGCCAGCCGGAGAGCGGCCTGGGGAAGCCCGGCCGTGTACTTCGTCGCGCTGCTGCTCGTCGGGGCGATGCTGGCCCCGGTCGCCTACATCGTCATCGGCGGATTCCGCACGAACTCGCAGATCACCACCGACCCGGCGGGATGGCCGAGCCCGTGGGAGACCGGAAACTACCTCGACGTGCTGACCGGCGGGGTGTTCTGGCAACAGGTGCTCAACTCCACGATCGTCGCCGGATTCACCACCGGCGGTGTGGTCACCCTCGGCCTGATGACGAGCTTCATCCTGGCCCGCTACCGGTTCCGGGGCCAGGGCGCCATGTACTCGCTCTTCGCCGCCGGCCTGATGTTTCCGCTCACCGTGGCGATCACCCCGCTCTACATCCTGGTCCGAACCCTCGGCCTGATGAACACGCTGCCCGGGGTGATCCTCCCGCAGATCGGGTTCGCCATCCCGATGACGATCATCATCCTGGTCCCGTTCGTCCGGGCGATTCCGGACGAGATCCAGGAGGCGGCGTCGATCGACGGATGCAGCCGGCTCGGCTTCTTCTGGCGGATGGTGCTGCCGCTCTCCAAGCCGGGGGTCATCACCGTCGGCATCCTGACCTTCATCTCCAGTTGGAACAGCTACCTGCTGCCGCTCTTCATCCTCAACCGGGAGGAGACCTTCACACTGCCCCTCGGCGTGCAGGCCTTCGCGTCGCAGTACTCGGTCGACACGGCCAAGGTCCTCGCCTTCACCTCCCTGTCGATGCTCCCGGCGCTGCTCTTCTTCAGCATCTTCCAGCGTCGGATCGTCGGGGGACTGACCGGAGCGGTGAAAGGCTGACCCCAGGCGCGACCGCCGGGTCGACGGCACCCAGGCGGAAGCCGCCGGGTGTACGCCGTACATCGCGGCCGCCGGTGTGTTCAGCTTCGGCAACGGCTACTACGGCTACAGCCTCGGCGCGGTGTTGATCGACGGTCGGGTCGACGACGGTGGCAGCCAGATGGAGCCCCCGCTGGCCAGGAACGGCTGACCGGTCGCTTCGCCCCGACGGGGCAGGTGGTACCCCGAGACCTCGCTCCCTGACCCCGGCACCGCTCACGGCGAGCCCGCGCGAGGGCTCGCCGTGAACCACGCCCGGCTAACCCATCGACTTGGCCCCGTCGATGGCCTCTCGAACGATGTCGGCGTGCCCGGCGTGCTGGGCCGTCTCGGCGACGATGTGCTGGAGTACCCGCCGCGCGCTCCACCTGGCACCGGGCTGGAACCACGGCGCGGGCGGCAGTTCGTGGCCGGCGTCGAGGTCGGGCAGCGTGCGTACCAGCTCGTCGGTGCGCCGCGCGACGGCCTCGTACTCCTGCAGCAGCCCGGCCAGGGTCTCCCCGGGTTCCATCCGGAATCCGGCCGCGTGCTCCTCGTATCCGGCCGGATCGTCACCGGCGGGCATCGCCGAGGTGCCCTCGACGATGAACCGGGTCCACTGGTGTTCCACCGCCGTCACGTGCTTGATCAACCCGCCCACGCAGAGCTCGCTGACCGTGCTGCGGGTGGCCGCCTGCTCGTCGCTGAGCCCTCGCGCGGTGAGGCGCAGGAAGTGCCGCGCCCCGCCCAGGGACTCCAGCAGATCGGCCCGCTCACCGGTCACGGTGCTCTCGGAGGTCGTCGTCGACATGGTCATCACCCTTTTCAAGTCGCCTCGCCGTACTGGTCACCGTGACGCTACGGTTCATAGCGGTCAGTTTCTGACCGCTATTCCGACGATTCGCCGTCGTCCCGGGCGGACGACCGCTCTTGTGCCCTCCCGAGGCCACCTGGTAGGCATCGGGGGTATTCCTGGCGGGTCGGGCACGGAGTTCTGGGGGGCGACGGGTGAGGTTGTTGCGGGTGGGCGCGCCTGGGCAGGAAACTCCGGCGCTGCTGGACGGGGCCGGACGGTTGCGCGACCTCGGCGCAGTGGTCGGCGACCTGGACGGCCCGTTCCTGGCCGGCGGCGGCATGGAGCGGCTCGCCGGGCTCGACGTCGAAGGTCTGCCGGTGCTTCCCGACGGGCTGCGGGTCGGGCCACCGCTGCGCCCGGGAAAAATCATCTGCATCGGCCTGAACTACCGGGACCACGCCGCGGAGACCGGCGCCCCGCTCCCCGCCGAACCGGTGATCTTCATGAAGGCCCCGGACACCGTGGTCGGCCCGCACGACCAGGTGCTGGTGCCGCGCGGCAGCACCAAGACCGACTGGGAGGTCGAGCTGGCGGTGGTGATCGGGCGGACCGCCCGCTACCTGGCCAGCCCGGAGGAGGCGCTCGGCTGCGTCGCCGGTTACGCCGTCTCGCACGACATCTCCGAGCGGGAGTTCCAGCTCGAACGCGGCGGCCAGTGGGACAAGGGCAAGAACTGCGAGACCTTCAACCCGCTCGGCCCCTGGCTGGTCACCGCCGACGAGGTGCCCGATCCGCAGAACCTCGGGCTGCGGCTCTGGGTCAACGGCACGCTCAGGCAGGACGGCAACACCGCCGACATGGTCTTCCCGGTGGCGGAGATCGTGCACTACCTGAGCCACTTCCTGGTGCTGCGTCCCGGCGACATCGTCAACACCGGCACTCCCGCCGGGGTGGCGCTCGGCCAGCCCGAGCCGAAGCCGTATCTGCGCCCGGGTGACGTCGTCGAACTGGAGATCGACGGACTGGGCCGGCAGCGCCAGACACTGGGACAGGCATGAGCGTCGGCGAACCGGAGCTCGCCGACGTACGCTTCCCGACCGACCGGGGCGACTTCACCGGCCTGACGGCGGTGGTGACCGGCGGCGCCTCCGGCATCGGCCTGGCCACCGCCACCCTGTTGGCCGCCCGGGGCGCCCGGGTCGGCTGCCTGGACCTGAATCCCGACGGTCTCCGCGCACCCCTGCTCGGCATCGCCACCGACATCTCCGACGACGCCTCGGTACGCGCCGGGGTCGCCACCGCCGTCGAGACGCTCGGCGGCATCGACGTACTCGTCAACAACGCCGGAATCGGTGCGCAGGGCACCGTGGAGAGCAACCCGGACGAGGAGTGGCACCGGGTGCTCGACGTGAACGTGGTCGGGATGGTCCGGGTGACCCGGGCCGCGTTGCCGCACCTGCGCCGCTCGGCGCACGCCGCGATCGTCAACACCTGCTCGATCGCGGCCTGGGCGGGATTACCCAACCGGGCCCTCTACAGCGCGAGCAAGGGGGCGGTGCAGGCGCTGACCCTGGCGATGGCCGCTGACCACGTCCGGGAGGGGATCCGGGTCAACTGCGTCAACCCCGGCACCGTGGACACGCCCTGGGTACGCCGGCTGCTGGACTCCGCCGACGACCCGGCGGCGGAACTCGCCGCGCTCCGGGTCCGCCAGCCCACCGGCCGGCTGGTCGGCGCGGACGAGGTGGCGGCGGCGATCGCCCACCTCGCCAGCCCGCAGTCCGGGGCGATCACCGGCACGGTGCTCGGGGTCGACGGCGGCATGTACGGGCTGCGGCTCCCGCCCCGGCCGGCAGACTGAGGGACGAGACGATCCCACATCGGCCGGCAGGCTGACGGACGAGACGATCCCACATCGGCAGGCAGGCAGGCGGACGGGACGACGCACACCGGTGCACGCATCGCGGAAGGAGCGGCCATGCAGACCGGATCGGACCGACGACGAGCGCGACGGGCGGGCGAATGACCGGGAGCAGGGTGGGACGCTCCACGGTGGCCGTGAGCCCGCTGGGCCTCGGCTGCGCCCCGATCGGCAACCTCTACCGGGCGGTCGATGAGGCCGAGGCGCTGGCGACCGTGCGGGTGGCCTGGGAATGCGGCATCCGCTATTTCGACACCGCCCCGCACTACGGGCTCGGGCTCTCCGAGCGGCGGCTCGGCGACGCGCTGCGTACGCTGCCGCGCGACGGGTACACCGTGAGCAGCAAGGTGGGGCGGCTGCTCGTACCGGACCGATCCGGGGCGGGGCGGCGCGACGACGAGGGTTTCGACGTACCCGCCGACCACCGGCGGCGCTGGGACTTCAGCGCCGACGGCGTCCGGCGGTCGCTGGAGGCGAGCCTGCTGCGGCTCGGCCTGGACCGGATCGACCTGGTGCTGATCCACGATCCGGAGGACCACCAGACACCGGCGCTGGAGCAGTGCTATCCGGCCCTGCACGAGCTGCGGGCCCAGGGCGTGGTCGGCGCCATCGGAATCGGCTCGAAGCAGTGGCAGGTGCTGCACCGGTTCGTCGCCGAGACCGACATCGACGCGGTGATGATCGCCGGCCGGTACACCCTGCTGGAGCAGCCGGCACTGGACACGCTGCTGCCGGAGTGCGAGCGGCGCGGTGTCTCGGCGCTCAATGCGGGCGTCTTCAACAGCGGGCTGCTCGCGGTCGAGCGGCCGCACGCCGGACTTCCGTACGACTACACCGACGCCTCGGCCGAGATCCTGGACCGGGCTCGGACGATCGCCACGCTCTGCGCCGAACACGGCACGACGCTGCCGGCGGCGGCGCTCGCCTTCGCCGCCGCCCATCCGGCGGTCGCCTCCGTGGTGGTCGGTGCGCACAACCCCGAGCAGGTACGCCGGAACGCCGCACTGCACGGTGCCGAGCCGCCGTCCGACGAGTTCTGGTCGGAGCTGGTCGGGTTGGGACTGCTCCGCCCGGACGCGCCGGTACCCACCCGACGGGCGGGTACGCCCTGATCGTCGGGGCGCACCACCTGTGGCGGATCGAGGACTGCGCCGCTGTCGACGGTCGAGCGGTGTTCGGCGAAACGGCGATGCGGACCTATCTGCGTGCGCGGCGGGCGGCCACGTAGCGTCGCATCTTCTCGGCGGTCCCGCAGTCGTCCATGCTGCACCAACGGCGGCTGCGGTTCTTGCTCTCGTCCTGGAAGACGAAGCGGCAGCCGCCGCAGCCCTTGATCCGGTCCAGCCCGCCCGTGGTGATCAGTTGGACCGCCGCGTGCACCACCGGCCGTAGCGGTCGGTCGAGACTGCGGTCGTCCCGCCAGCTCCAGACGTACGGGCTTCCCCGGTCGAGCCGCGCGTGGCCGAGCGCGTCCGCCGCGTCGTCGCGCAGCCTGGTCAGCACGTCCGGGCCGGGGTTCCGACCGGCGGCGAGCGCCCGGAACAGCGCGTCGAGATAGTCCCGGGTGTGCAGGGCTCGCGTGCAGGTGACCCGGGCGGAGTCCGGATCCTCGCGGGACAGCCGGCGCAGCGCCGCCGCCTCCGTGTCGGTGAGGACACCCGCGTATCCGGCCCAGGCGACCAGTTCGGGATAGCCGGTGAGCACGTCGTCGTCCGGCGGCCCGGTGGGTGGACCGGAGCGGGTGTTGACGAAGTCCAGGGCGAGGTTGCCGCCGACCAGACGCATCCGCGTCACGTCAGCGCCCGCCCGGGTTCCGGCAATGCCTGTCCGGGTCGGGTCGTCGCGTGTCCGCGCCCCGTCCTCGCCTGTTTCCATCGAAACCGACTTTACCAGTTGACCGGGTTCGGCGGCAGCACTACGGTTTCCGGCATAACTGGTTTAGGGGGTAACCATGGGAGGTTGGATGGGGCACTGGCGGGCAGTGGGCGCGCTGGCGGGCATGTCCGGTGGGACGTTCCTCTACACCACCGCCGAGGCGCTGCCGGTCGGGCTGCTGCTCCCGATGGCCGAAGACCTCGCCGTTGCGCCAGCGCGGGTGGGCATGCTGGTCACCGTGTACGGGGCGGTGGTGATGGTCGCCTCGGTCCCGTTGACGGCGCTGGTCCGCAGAGTTCCGCGTCGACGGCTGCTCTCGACGCTGCTGGCCGGCTTCGTCGTCAGCAACGCGGTCACCGTGTTGGCGAACACGTTCGCGCTGTTGCTGGCCGCCAGGATGGCGACCGCGGCGACCCATGCGCTGTTCTGGGCGGTGGTGGTGCCGGCCGCGGCCGAACTGTTCCGGCCGGCACTGCGCGGGCGGGTGGTCGCGGTGGTCTTTGCCGGTGGCACCGTCGCGCTGGTCCTCGGCGTGCCGGCCGGCACCTGGCTGGGTGAGCGGGCCGGCTGGCAGGCGTCCTTCCTGGCGGTGTCCGGGCTCGGCGCGCTCGTGCTCGCCGTGGTGTCCGCGTTGCTGCCCTCGACCCGGCCCGGGGACGGACATGCGGCCCGGGGCGCGACGCCCGACGTCCGCCGATTCTGGCTGCTGGTGGCGGTGGCCGTGCTGGCGACCGCCGGTGCCATCGCCGCTTACACCTATCTCGCCCTGTTCATCACCGAGGTCAGCGGGCTCGCCGGCTCGTCGGTCGGGGCCGTCCTGCTGGTCCGGGGCGTGGTCAGCGTGCTCGGCATCCTCGCCGTCGGAGCGGTGGTGGACCGCAGCCCCTGGCTCACCCTGGTCACGACCGTCGTCCTGCAGTCGGCGGCACTGCTCGGGCTCTACGCGTTCGGCCACCGGCCCGGCCTGGCCGTCGCCCTGATCGCCCTGGCCGGACTGGCGTTCGCCGCGTTCACCGCCACGCTCGGCGGCCTCGTGCTCCAGGTGGCACCCGGGCGCTCCGACCTTGCCGCCGCCACGGTCTCCGCCGCCGTCAACGTTGGCATCACCGCGGGCGCCTTCGTCGGCGGCCTCGCGCTGCCGACCCACGGCGTGCACAGCACGGCCCTGCTCGGCGCCCTGCTCGGCGCGATCGCCCTGCTGCTGGTGTTCGGCGAACGCCTGCTCCGGCCCGCCGGGTCTTCGGCCAGGGCGACGAGCATCCCGCGGATGCGATCCGGCCGCGTGGCCGGGCCGAGCGACACTCAGCGGCGCGGATCGACGTGGATCTTCGGGGCGGCGCCCCATCCGGGGTCGCGTTCGCCCCGCAGCACGGCCACCACCTCGTCCAGCCCGACCGTCGCCGCCACCAGCGGGCGCGGGTCGACCGCTCCCGAGGCGTACAGCTCGATCGTGCCGGCGAGCCCGCCGGAGGCGCTGAGCACACCGACCGCCGTCACGTCCTTGAGTACCAGGTCACGGGTGTCGAGCAGGCTCGGCCGTTCTGCTAGTCCGATGTAGACGACCCGCCCACCCGGCTCCACCCGCTGCACCGCGTACGCCGGCAGCCGCTCGTCGTTGGCGGCGTCGACCACCGCGTCGAAGGCGAGTGCCGCCGGCTCCGGCACCGTCCGCGCGGTCCAGGCATACTCGAAGCCGAGCCGGCGGGCGAGGTCGAGCGAGGGCTCGTCCCGGCCGAGCAGGTGCACCTCGGCACCCCGGGCCGCCGCGATCTGCGCCACCAGCAGGCCGATGGTGCCCGGCCCGAGCACCAGCAGCCGCCGGTCGGGGCCGACCTGTGCCGCCTCGACCGCCCGCAGCGCGTTGCCGCCCGGCTCGACCAGTGCGCCGAGCGTCGCGTCGACCTGGTCGGGGAGCCGGTGTAATGCCCGGACCGGCACCGGCAGTCGCTCGGCGAGCGCACCCGGCCAGCCGCCCCGGATGCCGATCTCGTGCCGGTCCGCGCAGAGGTGCTGCCGTCCGCCGAGACACCGGGCGCACCGGCCGCAGCCGAGCATGGTGTCGCCGGTGACCCGCCGCCCCAGCCAGCCGTCGTGCACGCCGGGGCCGACCGAGGAGACCACTCCGCACCACTCGTGGCCGATCCGCAGCGGATAACGGGCGTCGCCGCTGTGCAGGTACGCCATCAGCCCGGAGAAGAACTCGGCGTCGGTGCCGCAGACCCCGGCCCGGAGCACGTCGACGACGACCTCGCCCACCCCGGCGACCGGCGACTCGACCTCACGTACCTCGGCCGCACCCGGACCGGTCACCACGAAGGCACGCACGCCTCAGCTCACCGTCCCGGACCCGGCGGTGTGCCGTGGCGAGGCCGGGATTCGGGGAGGACGGCGTGGGCGTACCCGAAGTTGTTCTTGATAATGGAGAGTATGCCTGTACTCCGGAGCGATCAGTGGTACGCCGGTTCGGACCGTAACGCCTACCTGCACCGCGCGTGGATGCGGCGTGGCGCGCCGGACTCGGCGTTCGAGGGACGCCCGCAGATCGCGATCGCCAACACCGCCTCCGACCTCACCCCCTGCAACCGGCACCTCGACGAGGTGGCGTCGAGCGTCGCCAACGGGATCTGGGAGGCCGGCGGCGTGCCGCTGAACCTGCCGGTCGTCTCGCTGGGGGAGACGCAGGTCAGGCCGACGGCGATGCTGTGGCGGAACATGGCCGCGATGGCGATCGAGGAGATGATCCGGGCCAACCCGGTCGACGGGGTGGTGCTGCTCGGCGGCTGCGACAAGACCATCCCGGCGCTGCTGATGGGTGCCGCCTCGGTCGACCTGCCGGCGGTGGTGGTGCCCGGCGGCCCGATGCTGACCGGTACGTTCCGGGGCGTGCCGCTCGGCTGTGGCACCGACGTGTGGCGACTCTCCGAGGAGGTACGCGCCGGAACGCTCTCCCCGGACGGGTTCCTCGCCTCCGAGTCGTCGATGATCCGCAGCCGTGGGCACTGCAACACCATGGGCACGGCCTCGACGATGGGGCTGCTCGCCGAGGTACTCGGGATGACCCTGCCGGGCACGGCCGGTCTGCCCGCCGCCGACAGCCGGCTGCTGGCCCGCTCCCATGGCACCGGCAGGCTGATCGTGGAGATGGTCGCCGAGCAGCGCCGGCCGAGCCAGGTGCTGACCGAGGGGTCCTTCCGGAACGCGATCGTGGCGCTGGCCGCGCTGGGCGGTTCGACGAACGCGGTGGTGCACCTGCTGGCCGTCGCCGGCCGGGTCGGTGTGCCGCTCACCCTGGACGACGTCGACCGGCTCGGCAGCGGCGTACCGCTGCTGGTGGACCTGCAACCGGCCGGCCGCTTCCTGATGGAGGACTTCCACCGGGCCGGTGGCCTGCCGGCCGTGCTGAACCAGGTCGCCGACCTGCTCGATCCGGCGGCGCCGACGGTGACCGGCCGGCCGATCGGCGACTACCTGGCCGGGCACGAGATCAGTGACCCGGAGGTGATCCGGACCCGCAGCGCGCCGCTGCTGCCGGAGGCGGGGATCGCGGTGCTGCGCGGCAGCCTCGCACCGGCCGGCGCGATCATCAAGCCCGCCGCCGCCTCGCCGCACCTGCTGCGGCACCGGGGCCGGGCGGTCGTCTTCGACTCGGTCGAGGAGCTGCACGCCCGGCTCGACGACCCGGATCTCGACGTCGACGCCGACTCGGTACTGGTGTTGCGCGGCTGCGGACCGAAGGGCTACCCGGGGATGCCGGAGGTGGCCAACCTGCCGCTGCCGGAGAAGCTGCTGCGCCGGGGCGTCCGCGACATGGTGCGGGTCTGCGACGGCCGGATGAGCGGCACCGCGTACGGGACCGTGGTGCTGCACGTCGCGCCGGAGGCCGCCGCCGGTGGGCCGCTCGGCCGGGTACGCACCGGCGATCCGATCGTGCTCGACGTGCAGGCGCGGCGGCTCGACGTGGATATCCCGGCCGGCGACCTGGCGGCCCGACCGTTGGCCGAGGCGATGACCACCGCCTTCGCCCAGCCGGCGCGGGGCTGGGAGCGACTGTACGTCGACACCGTGCTCGGCGCCGACACCGGCGCCGACCTGGAGTTCCTGGTAGGTGCCAGCGGCGACCGGGTGGCCCGCGAGTCGCACTGACCGGCGGCGGGACGCCGTTGCCGGGGTGTCGCCCGACGGTGCCCGAGGCGCCGGGGTGGGCGGGCCCGCGCACGTGTCGCGCGGACCCGCCCGGTGCGGGCCGGCTGTTACCGGTAGGCCGGGCCGGCTACCGGTAGGTGAGGTCGGACGAGGAGTAGATGCAGTTGGTGCCGTCGGCGCCGGTGCCGACCTGGGTGGGTTCGTCACCGTCGTCGTTGCCGTTGTACTTCCGGCAGATCACCATGGACCGGCCGGAGTCGTTGACGATGGTGATCCCGGTGAACCGGGCGGTGTCGCCGTAGTTCACGTTGATTCCGGCGACGGTGTTGCCGGGCCGGGTCAGCGTGACGTTGCGGATGACGACGTTGCGCCGGTGCTGGGTCGAGCAGTTGCCGCAGGACCGGTAGAAGGTGCCGAAGTTGCTGGCCTGGAAGTTCTGGATGGTCAGCGTGCCGGGCCCGTTGTGCTGGAAGACCTTGTCGCTGGCACTGCGCGCACCACCGCCGTCGACCAGGAAGCTCGGCGATCCGCTGCCCCGGAAGGTGGCGGCATCCTCGCCGACGTCCTCCCACCAGACGTTGCGCAGCGTGCACGGCCCGGAGCAGTGCACGCCGTCCCCGGCGGGGGCGCCGATGATGACGTTCTGCAGGGTGGCGCCGGAGGCGAGCCTGAACATCGGGTCCTGGTCCTCTTCCTGACCGCCGTCGCCGATGCAGCAGTACCGGCGCATCCCGCCGTCCAGGGTGCCGGAGACCGAGATGGTGCCGTTGACGCTGACCTGTCCGGTCGGGGTGGGCCAGCTTCCCGACGGCGGTGGGGTGGTCGGGGGCGTGCCCCCGCCGCCGACGGTGACCAGCCGCCACTGCTGGTTGGCGCCGTTCAGGTCGGTGAACTGGGCGATCGGGGCGCCGTCGGCGGTCGACCACTCCCAGACGTCCAGGGCCTTGCCGCTGTGCCGGTTGATGAACCGGACGTGCCCGCCGTCGGAGTCGGCGAGCCGGAAGTGCTGTCGGGTGTTGTTGTTGTCGGTCATCTGGACCAGGCGGGTGCCGTCGTTGGCGTTGGGCAGTTCCAGCACCTTGCCGCTGTGCACCGAGCGGACCTTGTAGTAGCCGCTGCCGACGTCGACGAACCGCCACTGCTGGACGGCGAGGTCGTTGCGGGCGAACTGGACGATCGGCGCACCGTCGTTGGTGGCCCACTCGAAGACGTCCAGGGCCTTGCCGCTGTGTCGGGAGATGACTACGTAGGTCGCGTTGGTGTCGACGGTCGCCGCCGAGGCGGTGCCGACGTCGACGACGCCGATCGTCGCCACCGTGGCGAGCGTGGTCACGCCGGCGAGGGCTGCCGCCCGCCAGCGTCTGACGGGGCGGACGACGCCGGTCGTCGCCATGTGCTGCGTCATGTCGGAGGACCTCCGGAGCGTGGGTGGTGGTTCAGGGACCCTAGGAACGCGCTTTCCTGTCGCCGATGGAGCGGCACTGTAGTAGAGATATCGACGTTCGTCTAGGTGATTGAGCCGTGGAGCGATTTCCGCCCCCGCGCCGAACCGGCCGGACGCCCTCCGCCGGGAACGTGCCCGATGGTCCGACCTGCCCGGACTGCCTGGTTGGACGGTTGTGTGATGCCGAAAAGGCAACGGTGGTTGTCCATGACCGTGTCGTCGCATAGCGTCCCTGTCGTTGCCCGCGTGTCCGCACGGCTGCGCCGGGTGACAGCTTCGCTCCACGCATGCGCGGAAGGGGAGGGACGTGCGACGAGTGACAGTCGGCGGGGGGATGAGAGGGGCCGGCGCGCGAAAGCGCCTGCTCGCGACGTCGGTACCGGTGCTGCTGGTCGCGTCGGTCGGGCTGGCGGTCAGCGGTGCCGGGCCGGCGACCGCGGACCGGGCGGCCCGGTTCACGCCGACCGAGCGGGACTACTACATCAACTATGTCGACCCGAAGGTCGAGCGGCCCAGCGACGGCCCCGAAGTGGTGGTCCAGGGCGGCAAGCGCAAGATCAAGCAGGCGAAGCCGGACCCGGTGGCCGCGTTCGGCCGGAAGTTCGCCGAGGGCAACCCGGTGGCGGCCCGAGGGCTGGCCAAGACCGAGGCCGAGGCGATCCGGACCGGGAGGAACCCCCGGCACATCCGCTACAAGCGGGCCGACGAGACGCAGGTCGCGAAGCTGCTGACCATCCTGGTCGAGTTCGACCCCGAGGCCAATGACGACTTCACCGGCGTGATGGTGCCACGGGCGACCTTCGACGACGCGACCACGCCGGAGAACGAGCGCGACTGCGTGCCCGGCAGCGTCCAGAACGGACCGTTGCACAACAACATCCCGAACCCGGCGAACGCGTCGCACCCGGACAACAACTCGATGTGGGTGCCGGACTTCTCCACCGAGTTCTACAACCGGATGCTCTACAGCCGGCAGGGCATCACCGAGCGGGTCCGCACCGACCTGCGCGGTCCGGACGGTCGGCGCGGCATCGACCTGCGCGGCTACACCATGCGCAACATGTACCTGGAGATGTCCAAGGGCGCGTACACCGTGGACGGCGAGGCGACCCCCTGGGTGACCGTGCCGCACTCCGAGGCGTGGTACGGCGCCGACACCTGCACGCTGGTCGACGGCGAGTGGGTGGCCGGGGCCAGCCAGGACATGAACGGACACCCGGACAACCCGGCCGGGCCCAGCGCGCTCGGCATCGACGCGGTCAACGTGCTGGCCGCGCAGAACCCGGACTTCCCGTGGGCCGACTACGACATCGAGGACACCGCGGACGCCGACGGCGACGGCAACTTCAACGAGCCGGACGGGGTCGTCGACCACCTCGTGTTGGTGCACGCGGGTGAGGACAAGTCCGGCGGCGGTGGCGCGGAGGGTCCGTACGCGATCTGGGCGCACTCGTCCGC
>NZ_SHKQ01000001.1:0-2500 GCF_004217235.1 Plantactinospora sp. CNZ321 | reverse complement strand
CCCGTAGGAAGAGAAAACAATAGTGATTCCGTGAGTAGTGGCGAGCGAAAGCGGATTGAGGCTAACCGGTTGCGTGTGATACCCTGTCAGGGGTTGCGTGGTCGGGGTTGTGGGACCTCATGACACGAGCTGACACTCGTGTGGGGAGTGATAAAGCCAGGTGTTAGCTGAATGGTGTGGAAAAGCCAAACCGTAGGCGGTGATAGTCCGGTAGGTGAAAGCATCTGGTCTTCCTTGTGGGTGTTCCGAGTAGCGGCGGGACTCCTGAAATCTGCCGTGAATCTGCCAGGACCACCTGGTAAGCCTAAATACTTCCTGGTGACCGATAGCGGACGAGTACCGTGAGGGAATGGTGAAAAGTACCCCGGGAGGGGAGTGAAAATAGTACCTGAAACCGTTCGCCTACAATTCCGTCGGAGCCTCTTTTTGGTGGGTGACGGCGTGCCTTTTGAAGAATGAGCCTTGCGAGTAGTGGCATGTGGCGAGGTTAACCTGTGTGGGGTAGCCGTAGCGAAAGCGAGTCTGAAATAGGGCGTGTAGTCGCGTGTTCTAGACCCGAAGCGGGGTGATCTAGCCATGGGCAGGCTGAAGCGTGGGTAAGACCGCGTGGAGGCCGAACCCACAACGTTGAAAAAGTTGGGGGATGACCTGTGGTTAGGGGTGAAAGGCCAATCAAACTCCGTGATAGCTGGTTCTCCCGAAATGCAGTTAGGGTGCAGCGTCGTGTGTTTCTTGCCGGAGGTAGAGCACTGGATGGTCTAGGGCCCTACAAGGTTACTTGAAATCAGCTAAACTCCGAATGCCGGTAAGTGAGAGCGCGGCAGTGAGACTGCGGGGGATAAGCTTCGTAGTCGAGAGGGAAACAGCCCAGATCGCCAGCTAAGGCCCCTAAGCGTGTGCTAAGTGGGAAAGGATGTGGGGTCGCATAGACAACCAGGAGGTTGCTTAGAAGCAGCCATCCTTTAAAGAGTGCGTAATAGCTTCACTGGTCAAGTGGTTCCGCGCCGACAATGTAGCGGGGCTCAAGTACACCGCCGAAGCTGTGGCATTCACACATTGACTTCGCGATGGTCTTTGGATTGTCGTGCAGGTGTGTGGGTGGGTAGGGGAGCGTCGTGCCGGGGGTGAAGCAGCCGAGTGATCGAGTTGTGGACGCGGCACGAGTGAGAATGCAGGCATGAGTAGCGAAAGAAGGGTGAGAAACCCTTCCGCCGGATGACCAAGGGTTCCAGGGCCAGGTTAATCCGCCCTGGGTGAGTCGGGGCCTAAGGCGAGGCCGAGAGGCGTAGTCGATGGATAACGGGTTGATATTCCCGTACCCGTGTAGGAGCGCCCGTGATGAACCTCGTTGTGCTAACCACCCGAACCTGCCAAGACCTTCGGGTTGAGGTGGGGGAGCGTGGGAACCTGGCGGGTAGTAGTCAAGCGATGGGGTGACGCAGGAAGGTAGCTGAGCCCGGCCGGTGGTTGTGCCGGGGTAAGCGTGTAGCCCGTGCCATAGGTAAATCCGTGGTGCGTGTGGGTGAGCACGTGATGCCGAAGCCGATTCAGGTGAAGTCAGTGATCCCTATGCTGCGCGAGAAAAGCCTCTAGGCGAGTTCCGAGCGGCCCGTTACCCTAAACCGACACAGGTGGTCAGGTAGAGAATACCGAGGCGATCGGGTTGAACTGTGGTTAAGGAACTCGGCAAATTGCCCCCGTAACTTAGGGAGAAGGGGGGCCGGACACGTGAAGCAACACGCTTGTGGAGCGTGGTATGGCCGCAGAGAGCAGGGGGAAGCGACTGTTTACTAAAAACACAGGTCCATGCGAAGAAGTAATTCGATGTATATGGACTGACGCCTGCCCGGTGCTGGAACGTTAAGGGGACCGGTTAGCTCCTTTCGGGGGGCGAAGCTGAGAACTTAAGCGCCAGTAAACGGCGGTGGTAACTATAACCATCCTAAGGTAGCGAAATTCCTTGTCGGGTAAGTTCCGACCTGCACGAATGGCGTAACGACTTCCCCACTGTCTCAACCACAGGCCCGGCGAAATTGCAGTACGAGTAAAGATGCTCGTTACGCGCGGCAGGACGGAAAGACCCCGGGACCTTTACTATAGCTTGACATTGGTGCTTGAATTAGCTTGTGTAGGATAGGTGGGAGCCGGTGAAGCCTATACGCCAGTATGGGTGGAGGCAATCTTGAAATACCACTCTGGTTGGTTCGGGTATCTAACTTCGGGCCTTATCGGGTTCAGGGACAGTGTCTGGTGGGTAGTTTAACTGGGGCGGTTGCCTCCTAAAATGGTAACGGAGGCGCCCAAAGGTTCCCTCAGCCTGGTTGGCAATCAGGTGTTGAGTGTAAGTGTATAAGGGAGCTTGACTGTGAGACTGACGGGTCGAGCAGGGACGAAAGTCGGGACTAGTGATCCGGCACTTGCGTGTGGAAGCGGTGTCGCTCAACGGATAAAAGGTACCCCGGGGATAACAGGCTGATCTTCCCCAAGAGTCCATATCGAC